>CBDDIF010000002.1:0-3951459 GCA_965228785.1 Hoeflea sp. | reverse complement strand
GGCGGCCACACCAAGCGACCCGCCGATAAAGGAGAACTCGTGCACGCAGGCAACCAGCCGGACCCCTTTGACCGTGCCGATACCGGCAACGATGGAATCGTCCAGGCCGGTCTTTGTCCGCATGTCACGCAACCGATCGGAGTATTTTTTCGAATCGCGGAATTTCAGCGGATCCTGAGGCGCCGGCGGACGCGGCAGTTCCTCATATTTTCCGTCGTCAAAGAGGTAAGTGAGCCGCGCCTTGGCGGAGATCTTCATGTGATAGCCCGAATTCGGGACCACCCACATGTTCTCCTCGAGATCGGTGTGGAACACCATCTCTCCGGTTTCGGGACACTTTATCCAAAGATTTTCGGGCACTTCGCGGCGCCCCAGCATCGAACTGATCTTGGGGCGCACAAAGCTGGTAATCCAGTTCACGGCCAATCACTCCCGCGCGGTTGGAGGATTTGTCTTCTGTCCCAATGTGGGGCTTTTACTCGGCGGCTGCAAGGCGCGCCGATGCCACACCCGAGGCAAGGGTTCTAACCAGCGTCGCAACGTCCGCGACGGTGCTGTCCGTAGCGGCGCCGGCATCGCTCAACGAGCCGGCAACGGCATTGACGATCGCCGTGCCGACCACCACGCCATCGGCCTTCGCGCCGATGGTGCGGGCGTGCTCCGCCGTCTTGACGCCGAAGCCGACGCATACCGGCAGTTGCGTATGATCCTTGATACGGCCAACCGCGTCGCCAATCCTGTCGGTGTCCGGCAAGGCGCTGCCGGTGATGCCGGTCATCGAAACGTAGTAGACGAAACCGGATGTGTTCTTGAGCACCGTGGGCAAACGCTTGTCATCGGTGGTCGGCGTTGCAAGGCGAATGAAATTGATGCCGTGGTCGAGTGCCGGCAGGCACAGTTCGTCATCCATTTCCGGCGGAAGGTCGACAATGATCAAGCCGTCGACGCCGGCATCGACCGCATCTGTCAGGAAACGCTCCACCCCATAGGTGTAGATCGGATTGTAATAGCCCATCATGACGATCGGAGTGTCGGTGTCGTCGGCACGAAAGTCGCGGGCCATCTGCAGGGTCTTGGCCAACGTCTGGCCACCTTTCAGCGCTCGCAGACCGGCCGCCTGAATAGCCGGGCCGTCGGCCATCGGATCGGAAAACGGCATGCCGAGTTCGATGATGTCGGCTCCGGCATCCGGCAGGGCCTTCATGATCGCCAGCGACGTATCGTAGTCCGGATCACCGCCCATGAAATAGGTCACGAAGGCGGGTCGGTTCTCGGCTGCCAGTTTGGCAAAACGCCTGTCCATGCGTTCGGTCATTATAGGTCGACTCCGAGGTGCTTGGCAGCGGTGAAGACGTCCTTGTCGCCGCGACCGCACAAATTCATCACGATGATCTGGTCCTTGCTCATATTGGGAGCGCGCTTGATCACCTCTGCCAGGGCATGGGCAGGCTCCAGCGCCGGGATGATGCCTTCAACGCGGGTCAGCCGCTGGAATGCATCGAGCGCCTCATCGTCCATGACGGGCACGTATTCGACACGCCCGTGTTCCTTGAGCCAGGAGTGCTCGGGCCCGATGCCCGGATAATCCAGCCCGGCGGAAATCGAATGGCCTTCTTCGATCTGCCCATCGCCGTCCTGAAGCAGATAGGTGCGGTTGCCGTGTAGCACGCCGGGCCGTCCGGCGGTCAGCGAGGCGCAATGTTCGTGGCTGTCGAGACCCTTGCCGCCGGCCTCGACGCCGACGATCTGCACGCCGTCGTCGTCCAGGAACGGATGGAACAGGCCGATGGCGTTGGAGCCGCCGCCGACGGCCGCAACCAGGAGATCCGGCAACCGGCCTTCGACCGCCATGATCTGTTCCTTGACCTCATCGCCGATCACCGACTGAAAGTCGCGAACCATTTCGGGATAGGGGTGCGGGCCAGCGGCCGTGCCGATCAGGTAGTATGTGTTTTCGACATTGGTCACCCAGTCGCGCAGCGCCTCGTTCATGGCGTCTTTCAACGTGCCATTGCCGGAGGTGACCGGGATCACCTCGGCGCCGAGCAGTTTCATACGAAACACGTTGGGCGACTGCCGTTCGACGTCCGTGGCGCCCATATAGACCACGCAGGGCAGGCCGAAGCGGGCGGCGACCGTGGCCGAGGCGACGCCATGCTGGCCGGCGCCGGTTTCAGCGATGATGCGTGTCTTGCCCATGCGCTTGGCCAGCAGGATCTGGCCCAGGCAGTTGTTGATCTTGTGCGAACCGGTGTGGTTGAGCTCGTCACGCTTGAAGTAGATTTTGGCGCCGCCGAGCTCTTCCGTGAGCCGCTCGGCAAAATAGAGCGGGCTCGGCCGGCCGGTATAGTGGGTGTTGAGCTCCAGCAACTCGGCCGCATAGGCCGGGTCGTTCTTGGCTTCGTTCCAGGCATCCTGCAGATCGAGGATCAGCGGCATCAGCGTTTCCGCAACGAAGCGGCCGCCGAATATGCCGAAACGGCCGTCCTCGTCCGGGCCGGCGCGATAGGAATTGGGTTTTACGGTTTCGTTCACAGCATACTCCCGATCGGTCAGGCGGCTTTGGCCGCGCCGACCGCTTTGAAGAAATCACGGATCAGGCCGACATCCTTGACGCCAGGCGCGCTTTCGACGCCTGACGAGAGATCGACGGCCTTTGCTCCCGTCTGGTGGAGCGCGATGGCGATATTGTCGGCGTCGAGACCGCCCGACAGCATGTAGTCCACATCGTCGTCAAGCCGCGCCAGCAGCGTCCAGTCGAAGCTCACCGCATTGCCACCCGGCAGCTCGGAGCCGGCCGGTGGCTTGGCATCGAACAGGAACCGGTCGGCGATGCCTTTATAGGGCGCGATGGCGTCGAGATCGGCGGCTTCTCGGATAGCAAAGGCCTTCATGACCGGCCGATCGAAACGTTGCCTGATCTCGGCCAGCCGTTCCGGGCTTTCCTTGCCGTGCAGTTGCAGCATGTCCGGGTCAACGGTCGCCACGATCTGCTCGAGCGTCTCGTCGTCGGCATTGACCGTCACGGCAACCGCTTTTGCCCGTCCGCGGGCCGCCTTGCGCAGGTCCGTAGCCACCTCGGGCGCCACGTTTCGCGGGCTTTTTCCGAAAAAGATGAAACCCACATGATCGGCGCCACAATCGAGTGCCGCACGCATGGTTTCAGGCGTCTTCAGGCCGCAAATCTTGACAGAAACGGTCATGCGCTGCTGTTCGCATGAAATTGTCACTGAGTCGAGCGATTTAGCGCTCGGGCACCCCGCTTCCGGGGGCGCTTTTGGTCGCATCACGGAAATCGATCGCGTGCAGTCCGGAGCCGTTTTTCTTCAGCCAGACTTTGGCCTTGTCGGTACCCGGGCAGAGCTTGCGGCACAGCGCCCAAAAACGTGGGCTGTGGTTCATCTCCTGCAGGTGCGCGACTTCATGCGCCGCGAGGTAATCGAGCACATGGTCCGGCGCCATAACGATACGCCAGGAAAACGATAGCCGGCCGTTCGAAGAGCAGGAGCCCCAGCGGCTTTTGGTGTCCTTCACCTGGATCGCCGTCGCCTTGCGCCCCAGCTCGGCCGTATGCCTTGCCACGGCGGCTTCGAGGTCGGTCCGTGCTTGCTTCTTCAGGAAGTCGACGACGCGTCGGCCAAGATGTTCCGCGGCGCCGCCGACATAAAGCACCGCCTCGCCCTTGCTGGTGCCGGTTTCGCTGACGCCGCGCAGCTTGCCGGTGCGTTCGATGCGGTGCGGCACACCGCGGATCGGTATGGTCCCGCCCTCCTCGACGCTGCTGGGCTTGGGCAGGCTATTAAGCCGTGTTGACAGCCAGCCATGGTGGCGCTGAAGGAATCGGTCGATTTCGGCATCAGACATGCCGGTCGGTACCGACAGTTTGAGTGCGCCGCCCCCGGGGTCGATCCGCAGCGTCATGCGGCTGGCGCGCGGATGCTCCCGGATGGTCAGCGGCAACCGTCGCCCCGCCACCGCGATGTCGCGACCGCGCGGCTTTGATGGCACCTTGCGTGTTTTCCGGCCGAACATAGTTGTCTTCTTAGCCGATTCCCTAGTCTGAGGGCGAACGCACAAAAAAATCGGCGCCCCGAGGGCGCCGAAGAGGGTGACTGGATTGATGGGAGGAGGTGTTAGTCCAGATCACTGTCCGAGGATCGGTCTCGTGCCGTCCTTCGTTTGGACATGAAGCGATCAAATTCTTCCTGGTCCTTGGCACGCCGCAATTCGCGAACATATTCCTCGAATTCCGCCCGAGATTCCTCGAGCTTGCGCCGCTCCTCTGCCAGCCGCTCCAACTCGGCTTCACGCCAGTCGTCGAAAGCGACATTTCCGGTGCGTGCATAACTGTGGCGCGCCTTGCGCCGGCATCCTGCAAACATGTCATCGGTCGCCTTGTTTACGTCGCGCTTGAAGCCATCGAGGCGGTCGCCCCAGATGATGTAAGCGAGCATGGCAAGGCCCAGTGGCCAGAATACGACAAAGCCGAGTACCATCAGGGCGATAGTAAGCGGTGTCCAGGCCGGACGCAGCATTGCTGTATTGGTCATCGATAAGCCCTTTTGAGATCAAACGGCAGACATTGCCGTCCCACGTTTTTGGATGTGGGTGGCGTTGCGCCGCGATTCAAGAAAGTGCTTCGACTATTTTGTTAAGCAATTGTTATTGCTCTAAGAATTCGCAAAAACGTGATTTGGAGAGTGCAACCATGAAGTGTATCGGACGATTTGTCCGACCGGGTTCAGGAGGCTTTTTTGCGCGGTGCGCGCCTGGTATTGGCGGCCCTGCGCCGATGATCGGCGGTGCGCATGAAATCGAGAATGCGCGGCGCGATTTCCGTGCGGAAGCGCGAGCCATTAAAGACGCCGTAGTGGCCTACGGCAGGCTGCATGTAGTGCTGGCGCAGATCTTCAGGAAGATTGACGCACAGATCATGCGCTGCCCTGGTCTGGCCGACGCCCGAGATATCGTCGTTCTCGCCCTCGACGGTCAGCAGGGCGACGTTGCGGATTGCGGCGGGGTCCACCCTTTGCCCGCGATGCATGAAATTGCCCTTAGGCAGCGCATGCTTGATGAACACCACATCGACGGTCTGCAGGTAGAATTCGGCCGTCAGGTCCATCACCGCCAGGTACTCGTCGTAGAAGTCCCGGTGTTTTTCCGCCGAATCGCCGTCGTTCTCCACCAGATGATGGAAGAAGTCCTTGTGGGCGATCATGTGCTTGTCGAGATTCATCGACATGAAGCCCGACAGCTGCAGGAAACCGGGATAGACGTCGCGCATGAAGCCGGGCTGCGGCCACGGCACCTGCATGATGACATTGTCCTCGAACCACTCCAGCGGCTTGGTTTCGGCCAGCAGATTGACGGCGGTCGGGTTCTTGCGTGTGTCGATGGGGCCGCCCATCAGGGTCATCGAGCGCGGCGCCGCACTGTCCCCGGATTTTTCCATGACGGCGACGGCCGCCAGTACCGGAACGGAGGGCTGACAAACGGCCATCACATGGGTCTCGGGACCCAGCACCCGCAGCATTTCGATGACATAGTCAATGTAGTCGTCGAGGTCGAACCGGCCGTCGGTGATCGGCACCATGCGAGCATCGATCCAGTCGGTGATGTAGACATCGGCGCTCGGCAACAGAGTTTCGACAGTACCGCGCAAGAGCGTGGCGTAGTGTCCCGACATCGGTGCGACGATCAGAATCTTCGGACCGGACCGTTCGCCGGGCGGCAGCGCCCGTTCGAAATGTATGAGATTGCAGAAGGGTTTCTTCCAGACGATCTTCTCGTGAACCGAAACCGTCTTGAAATTGACCGACACCGCGTCGATGTCGAATGTCGGTTTGGCGTAGCGTCGGGTCGCCCGTTCGAACACTTCGAGCCCTGCGGCCATCGCCCGCCCGGCAGGTGTCTTCGAAATTGGATTGAGTGGGTTGGAATAAGTCAGCCGCATCGCATCCGCCGCTACGCGCCATGGTGACATTGCAGCATGGCTCAATTCGTAGAGCTGATAGAACATGAAATCCCGTACCCCTTGCCGTGGTCCCAATGGCGTGCGCAGCACGCGAGAGCCACGTCACGCGCTGCCCACATCCCCTTGTGCAGCGCCGTAACCCTTTGTTGCAGCCTAGCATTTTTCTGCTGCAACGCAACAGGCTTAGACTAAAGTCGAATGCCGATTCTGTCAGCAATGGGAGCTGATTCGCGGTCAGATGTCGAGGTTGGCGACGCTGAGTGCGTTTTCCTGGATGAATTCGCGGCGCGGTTCCACCTCGTCTCCCATCAGGCGGGAGAACAGGCCGTCGGCATCCGTCGCATCGTTGATCTTGACCTGCAGCAACGTCCTGTCGTTGGGATCGAGCGTTGTTTCCCAAAGCTGATCGGCATTCATTTCACCGAGACCCTTGTAGCGCTGCATGGTCAGGCCGCGGCGACCGATCGAGAAGACGGTGTCGAGCAAACTGCTCGGCCCGGTGACCGGTGTGGAATCCTCCTTGCGCTTCAGGGTCGCGGACCCGGCGTAGACCTCGTCGAGCCGTTCGGCCAGTTGATCGATGCGCCGCGCATCGGCCGAAGCCACCAATTGGGCGTCGACCAGATGCGATTCCCGTACCCCGCGCACGGTGCGTTCCAGCCGCAGGCCGCCGTCCTCGACAATTTCGCCCTGCCAGCCGCGCTCGGTTTCTTCCGACACCAGATCGAGGCGTTTGACCAGTTCGGCGATTTTCGCCTGGGCCCCGTCGGGATCGTTCATCAGTTCCAGATTGAGAGCGCCGACGATCGCCGCCTGTTCGATGATGGTGCGGTCGTAGCGCGAATGCAGCCCTTCGATCAGATTGCGCAATCTCAACGCGTCGTCGATGACCGCGCGCAGGTCTTCCCCGGTGCGAACCTCGCCGCTGTCGAGTTCGAGCGCCGCATCCTCGAAGCCGGCGCCGATCAGATACTCTTCCAGCGCCTTTTCGTCCTTCAGGTATTGCGACGACTTGCCTCGCGAAACCTTGTAGAGCGGCGGCTGCGCGATATAGAGGTGGCCGCGCTCCAATAGCTCCGGCATCTGCCGGAAGAAGAAGGTCAGCAGTAGCGTGCGGATATGGGCGCCGTCCACGTCGGCATCGGTCATGATGATGATCTTGTGGTAGCGCAGCTTCTCGAGATTGAATTCGTCCTTGCCGATCCCGGTGCCGAGCGCGGTGATCAGTGTACCGATTTCCTGGCTCGACAGCATCTTGTCGAAGCGCGCCCGCTCGACATTGAGGATCTTGCCGCGCAGCGGCAGGATCGCCTGATTCTCGCGCGACCGTCCCTGTTTGGCCGAACCGCCGGCGGAATCGCCCTCGACCAGAAACAGTTCCGATTTGGCCGGATCACGCTCCGAGCAGTCGGCGAGCTTGCCGGGTAGCGAGGCAATGTCGAGCGCTCCCTTGCGGCGGGTCAGTTCACGCGCCTTGCGGGCGGCCTCGCGGGCGGCGGCAGCCTCCACCACCTTGCCGACCAGCACCTTGGCTTCCTGCGGATGCTCTTCCAGCCACTGGTTGAGCGCTGCATTGACCAGGCTCTCGACCACCGGCCTTACCTCGGATGACACAAGCTTGTCCTTGGTCTGGGACGAGAATTTCGGATCCGGCACCTTGACCGACAGCACCGCGGTCAGACCTTCGCGGCAATCGTCGCCGGTGAGCGAGACCTTTTCCTTCTTGGTCAAGCCGGAGCTCTCGGCGTAGCCAACGATCTGCCGGGTCAGCGCACCACGGAACCCGGCCAGGTGAGTGCCTCCGTCCCGTTGCGGGATGTTGTTTGTAAAGCACAGCACATTTTCGTGGTAGCTATCGTTCCACCACATGGCGACATCGACGGTGATGCCGTCCTTTTCGTTAGAGATGGCGATCGGCTCGTCGACCAGCGGTTTCTTGTTGCGGTCGAGATATTTGACAAAGGCCTGGATGCCGCCGTCATAGACCATCTCGGTCTGCCGGACGTCGGAATGGCGGTTGTCGGTCAGAATGATGCGAACGCCGGAATTGAGGAACGCCAGTTCGCGCAGCCGGTGTTCCAGCGTGTCGAAGTCGAACTCCGTCATCGTGAAGGTTTCGGTCGACGGCAGGAAAGTGATATGCGTCCCGGTCTCGTCGCCGGCATCGCCGGTAACGGCGAGCGGGCTGTCGGAGATGCCGTGGGTGAAGCTCATCTCGTGGATCTGGCCGTTTCGCATGATCTTCATCGACAGCGTAACAGATAGCGCGTTGACCACCGACACGCCGACACCGTGCAGACCGCCCGAGACCTTGTAGGAGTTCTGGTCGAATTTGCCGCCGGCATGCAGCTGCGTCATGATGACTTCTGCTGCGGAAATACCCTCTTCCGCGTGAATGTCGGTGGGAATTCCGCGACCGTTGTCGGTCACCGTGCACGATCCGTCCGCATTCAGCGTCACGGTCACATGGCTGGCGTAACCGGCCAGCGCCTCGTCGATGGCGTTGTCGACCACCTCATAGACCATGTGGTGCAGACCGGATCCGTCATCGGTGTCGCCGATATACATGCCCGGGCGCTTGCGGACGGCGTCCAAACCTTTGAGAACCTTGATAGAATCGGCCCCGTATTCGGTATTCCCGCCGTCGCCATTTTCCGGCGTGTCGCTCATATGCTGTGGTCTTTCCTGGAAATCGGCGTTCGTGTGCCCACGCGCCTCGAATCACACATGCTTGGTGCCTGAAACATAAAGGTTATGTGCCGCGAATCCAAATCTGCGGGCGATCTTTTTCGCCGCGATTTCCGGAGGCTCGACACCGGGGCCCGGGTCGGACGGCTGATCTGGAAATCCGGTGGTCGAATGGAAGTCACCGCTCCGGTGATCCGCGGGCTTCCAACCAGGAGGAACGGAAGCACGATGACTGGACGTTATCCACCTCCAGCCTCAAAAGAGCGTGCCAATATTGGTGCGGTTAATGCGCGAAAGCCGGCACGAAAGCCGGCTCATCCTTGAATTTACTGCCTGGCGGCCTGCTCTACGGCACAGCCTTCGATGCCATAGGCGGAATGGCAGCTGCCGGAGCCGGTCAACGACGCGGGCGGAGCGAAAAACGCGCCGACCAGAATGACCGCTCCTGCCAGAATAAACGAGGAGAAGATGGCTCGACCCATCGTCTTTTGTCCCGTCATAATACCCCTCACCCATTTTTACGCACACGTGAACTCTTCGGCCCACGGCTCAGCGTCGTTGGTCCCCACCAAGCTGAACTTTTGTAGCAAAAAAATCCTAACGATTTGTGATGGATGTAATGGCTCCGGAGAGCCGAATCAAGTGGCTCGAGGGATAAACTGCGAGCCGTTGCCGTTGTGTCACAGAAGGTTGCTCAGGCCCCGGAAGAGCAGTTCCAGCGCCAGTGCTGTCAGAGCCAGTTTCAGAGCCAGCCGGAAGTTTTGCTCCGGGAGTCGGTGAAGTATTCGCGTGCCGACCAGGGTGCCGAGGAAGCCACTGGCGATCATCACCAGAATCAGTGGTAGCCAGGGCAGGAAGTGGAAACCGACGACGGCGAAGCCGACAATTTTGAAACCATGCTGTGCGCCATTGATCGCCGCCAGTGACCCCACCAGTGTTTGCCGTTTGTCGAAGCTGTTGGAGAGCAGCGCCGCGTTGATCGGCGCCGTCACGCCGAAGAACATGCCGACAAATGACGTTGCGGCACCAATCACCGCCATACCGGCTTTTCCGATCGTCGCCAGCCGGGGCAGCGGAATCCAGGTCGACGCGATGACGAACAGTCCGAGGCCGGTCAAAAGGACACCGCTCGACAATCGCACCGCGATCGCCGCACCCAATCCGGTGCCGAGGATGGCGCCCACGCTGAAAGCACCCAGTTTGGCCCAGTTGACATGCCGACGCAGGACGAAGGCCCGGCCGGTGTTGGAGCCGAACTGAACGGCGCCATGCACCGGTATGAGCGCCGCGGTGGGAATGAAGTAGGACATCGTGACGATCATCAACGATCCGCCGCCGATTCCAAGCGCCGCCGTCATCAGTGATGTGAGGAAGCTCGCTGCGATCAGCAGAGCCGCATGGATTGGCAGAACCGAAGCCGGCAGCGCGCCGGCTAGGAGTTCGCTCAGCGCGCTCAGGCGGCCTGATCCCGGGTGAACTGTCCGGCCGGACGGTAACGCACCAGATAGGAGGGCAGGATGGCCTCAAGCGTCGTGGCGTCGATGCCCATGCCGGCAAGCGTCCGTCCTTGTGCTTCGGCTTCATCCGAGACGACGGTGTCGTTCTCCAGCATCAGCACCTGGTCTTTGGTCAGCATGGGATCGATCAGCGGCACCATGGACATCACACTGCCCATCAAGCGCGCCGGTGCCCATGGAATGGTGACAAAGCTACGCTTGCGCACGATCACCTTGAGCATCAATTCAAGGCATTCTTTGAAGGTCAGGATCTCCGGGCCGCCCAGATCCCAGGTCTTGCCCGCCTCGATGGTTCCGTCAACACTGCGGGCAACGGCTTCCGCGACGTCACCGACATAGACCGGCTGAAAGCGGGTTTCTCCGCCGCCGATCAGCGGCAGAACGGGCGAGAAGCGCGCCATTTCGGCAAATTTGTTGAAGAATCCGTCTTCCGGACCGAAGATGATCGACGGGCGCAGGATGGTCGAATCCTGAACCGTGTATCGCACCGCCTCCTCGGCCAATCCCTTGGTCCGCGCATAGTGCGCTTCCGCCTGGCTGTCGGCGCCGATGGCCGACACATGGGTGAGCCCGATCCCGGCATCGCGGCAGGCCTCCGCGACGGCGCGTGCGCCCTCATCCTGGACGGCGTCGAACGACTGACGGCCGCTTTCGAACAGGATGCCGACCAGGTTGACCACATAATCGGAGCCACGCATGGCGCGCTGGATCGACGGACGGTTGCGAAGATTGGCCTGCACCGGGGCGATCTGGCCGACATTGCCGAGCGGCTGCAGGTAATTGGCCAGCTCCGGGCGTCGAACGGCGACCCGAACAAGATAGCCGCGGCGCGCCAGCGCCCGCACCACATACCGTCCGACAAAGCCGGAACCGCCGAAAACCGTAACCAGTTTTGGGACGTTGCTGTGGGTCATGACGGCCTGATCTCCCGGCTCGATGCTCAAAAGTGCTTTCCAGACGTTCTCATAATCAAAATGCGCGCCGACGGGAAGGGGCGGACGTCAAAGATCGAAGACCATCAGCACCCGCTGATCCGGTCTCGCTTCTTCCGGAACCTCGGCCTCAAAGCGATCGCGTTGGCCGGAGGTTGCTTCGCTCAGGGTCAGTTCGCGAAAACCCATGGCTTCGTAGAAGGGCTGATTGAAGGCGATGTCACGAAAGGTCGAGAGCCCACACTGCGAAGCCCCGATGCTGCGTCCGTGACGGATCGTTTCCCGCACCAGTTCCGATCCGATGCCGCGACGGCCGTGATCGGGATCGACCGCCAGCAGTCGCAGCCAGCATCCGCCGTTGAGCGGCTGGATTGCGGCCAAACCAACAGGTTGGTCGACGCTTGAGCAGGCGACCAGCACATGACAGGCTTCCAACATCCTGTTGAAATCGGCCGCAGGCGCTGGCGGCCCGGAGACCATCGCGACGGCCTCGGGAATCCCGGTTTCCAAAAACAGCCGGTCGGCCGCCCGGTCGATTTCGGCCAGGCGTGCCGCTTCTTCCGGCCGCATGGGCCGAATGTGGTAATCAGCCCTCAAAGCCTTCGACCACGAGCATCTCGGCGTCGGCGACTTCCTGGCGGATGGCCTTGGCGGCCTGGTATTCCTCGGAATTGTAGCAGTCGACGGCCGCCTGCATGGACGGAAATTCAATCACCACGTTGCGGGCGCGCGCATCGCCTTCCAGAACCTCGATCGGACCACCGCGGGCCAGAAAATTGGCCCCGTAGCGCTCAAACGCCGGTTTGGCGGTGGAGACGTAATCCTTGTAGCGTTCCGCGTCACGCACGTCGACGCGGGCAATCCAATAGCCCTTGGCCATGATGTATCCTCCTATCGGGGTCCGAAGACCTTATGCGGCGTCGCTCAAGGCTCCGCCCATTTCAGACAAAATCGCATGTGCGGCGGCGGCTGGATCGGGTGCCGCGACGATCGGCCGTGCGACCACCAGATGGCTGGAACCGTTGCGCAACGCGTCGGCGGGGGTCACAACCCGCTTCTGGTCGCCATGGTCGGCGCCGGCGGGCCGGATGCCTGGTGTGACGACGGCCATGTCGGGGCCAACGATTGCCCGCACTGTGGCGGATTCCGCCGCCGAGCAGACGATGCCGCCCATCCCCGCTTCTTTCGCCTGGCGCGTGCGGATGGCCACCAGACCCTGCGCCGTGTCGTGGTAGCCGGCTTCGCCAAGATCCGCATCGTCCATCGAGGTCAGCACGGTGACGCCAAGCAATGTCAGCGGCGACCCGCGGGCTGCTTCTACCGCCGCTCGCATCGCCTTCGGATAGGCGTGCAGCGTCAGCATCGAGACGTTCATCTTGACGATGTTTTCGACGCCCTTGGCCACCGTGTTGTCGATGTCGAGCAGTTTCATGTCGAGAAAAACCCGCTTGCCGTCGGCAATGATGTCGCGGGCGAATTCGAGACCGCCGGCAAACACCAGCTGATAGCCGATCTTGTAAAATCCGACGCTGTCGCCGAGCGTGTCGACAATTGCCTCTGCCCGGTCGACGGTCGGCACGTCGAGGCCGACGATCAGGCTGTCCTTCGCGTCCTGCATGCGTTCGCTCCTGGCTCTGGGGTGCATTGGGCATCCGTTTAGTCGGATTCGGCGGCAAAGGGAACCGTCTGTCCTCAGTTACCCGTCGATACCCGAAATTGCTGCTGCGGCATGACTTTGCCGTCTGCTTCGGCTAACACAAATACCAACAAAAGGGGTTGCGCTATGAGGAAAATCGTCGGCGTCCTGTTTCTCGGAGCGATGGCCACCGTCGCGGTGAGCGTCATTGCGGAAGCTCAGCAACGAAATCGCGAGCAGCGGGAACGCCGATTGTCGGCAACGCAGCGCGGAACGGTTACACTCGAACCGGCCGACCGTACATTGTCTCATGCAGAGGTCTCCATCGAGGTCAGCGGCAACACCCGCATCGTGCGGACCAACGGCATTCCGGAGCATCCGGTCGGAGCGTTCCCCAACCGCGGCAATCCGCACGCCATCACCGAACAGAATTTCGAGTTTCGCATGACCACCGAGCCGGCACCCGCCGGCCGCATCACGCCAGCGGATTTCGCCTATTGGGGCGTCGGCCTGAACGGCATTCCCTTCGAACCCGGCACGGCGGAATTCTGGAAAGGCGACCGCCATTCAGGCTGGAACTACGATGCGCTGGGTGGAGCTGTCCGGCTTGGTCTCGACGCCAACTACGCGCATGTGCAGCCAAACGGGGCCTATCACTACCATTTCACGCCGACGGGCCTGATGGAGGAGCTGAACTGGGACGGTGCGGAACATTCGCCGCTGATCGGCTGGGCTGCCGACGGCTACCCGGTCTACGTGCTGACCGGTAATCTCGGCAACGGCATGCAGGAAGTCGTCAGTTCCTACCGGCTGAAATCGGGCGACCGCCCGGGCGGCCGCCAGCCCGACGGATCCTATGACGGCACCTTTGTCGAAGACTATGAATATGGTGCCGGCCTTGGCGATCTGGACGAGTGCAATGGCGCCCGCACAATGTCGAAGGAATTTCCACAGGGCACCTATGCCTATTTCCTGACCCGGGAATTTCCCTATGTGCCGCGTTGCTGGACGGGAACGCCTGACACCAGTTTCAACGAGCGACGGCGCCGCTGAACGACAGATTTTTCGGCGCACCCTCTTGCCAGTCCGGGCCGCGCGATATTATTGCGGCGGGTCATGAAACCGTTTCTGATCCTGCAATTGCGCCCCGAAACCGAAACCTCGGATGGCGAATTCGAAGCCTTCCTCGACAAGGGTGGTCTCAGCCGCGAGGAAACCCATCGCATCCGTCTCGACCAGGAGCCGATTCCCGACGGTCTCGATGTTCGCGATTACGCCGCGGTCATAGTCGGTGGCGGGCCAGGGTGCGTCAGCGATCCGGAGGACAAGAAGACGCCGGTCGAAAAACGCATCGAGGAGGCTGTCTTCGGCTTGATGCCGGCGGTCACCGAGACGGACTTTCCGTTTCTTGGCTGCTGCTACGGGATCGGCATCCTGGCCGCCCAGCTTGGCGCTCAGGTCAACAAGGAGCGCTATGGCGAGGAGGTCGGTGCGGTCGAGTGTGCGAAAACGCCGGATGCGGCGGCCGATCCTCTGACGGCCGACCTGCCGGATAGGTTCATGGCCTTCGTCGGTCACAAGGAGGCCGTTCAGGAGCTTCCCACCGGTTGCGTGCACCTGTTGTCTTCAGCGCCGACGCCGTTCCAGATGATCCGCTACAAATCCAACGTCTACGCCACCCAGTTCCATCCGGAGGCCGACGGCGCAGTGTTCGAATCGCGCATACGCATCTATCGGGACTCCGGCTATTTTCCGCCTGACGATGCCGACCGGCTGATCGAGTATTGCCACAGCCAGGACGTACATATGCCGGAGCGCATCCTGCGGAATTTTGTCGAGGCGTACCGCTAACCCGCCTCAAGTTGACGGTCAGCAGCAATCCGAGGGCACCTGGCAGCAGGCCAGAACTTCCTCGTTCCCCTGGCAGCAATCCTGCACCAGGTAGCCGATCAGGCCGCCAATCGCCGCGAAGTCGACCCGGTAGATCAGATTGCGCGAAACCCGCGTTCGGGTGATCAGACCGGCCTGTGCCAGCGCCGACAGGTGAAATGACGTGCGCGAGGAGATTGCATCGACGGCCTCGCCGATGTCGCCGGCGGTCGCGCCGGTCTCGCCCTTCGTCACCAGAAAGCGGAGAATTCTCAGGCGGGTTTCCTGCGACAGGGCTGACAGCGCCTCGACGGCTTGACTTTCTTCCATAATTCAATAATTCTTGAAATGTTGAAATTAAATGGAGATTACATCATGCTTCGCCCGCCCGCAACACTGGGACAACTGATGGAAACGTTCAAACCGCTGGCCGACGGCGCCGGCGTGGTCTTTGAGACCAGCGAAGGCGAGATAGGTGCCGGTTACCATGTCACCGAACTGAAGCTCGCGCATTTCGACAGCATTGATTGTGGCGGCAATCGGCACCGCTGGTCGGAAGCCCATCTGCAACTGCTCGACGCGCCGGGTTCCGACCACATGCGCGCCGGCAAATTTTCCGGCATCCTGCGCAAGAGCGTCGATACAATCAGTGAATTGCGCGACGCTCCGTTCTATGTGGAATTCGCGTTGGAAAACAAAGGCATCGAGCGCTTCCGCATCGAGGATGTCGAAGTCGATGACAGCCGCATTGCCATTGCCCTTGAGCCCGGTCGCGCCGCCTGCAAACCGGCGATGGCTTCCGGAGCAAAGGACAACGGAGCGGCCTGTTGTGGACCGCAAAGCAAGGCGGCCTGTTCCTGTTAAAACGGTCTAAAGAAAGCCCCAGGCGATCATCGGATAGAGCGAAGCAACGAGGATCAGTGCGCAGCCGACATTGAACACGCGGCGCGCCACCGGCGCCTGCAAAAGCCGCCTCAGTTGCTGACCGAGAAGGGTCCAGCAATTCAGTGAGAAGATTCCGATAAACGCGAAGGTCAAAGAGGCAACAATGACCGTCGCCAGCGAACGGTCGGGCGGCGTATAGACGCTGATCGCGGTCACACCCATGGCCCAGGCCTTGGGGTTGACCCATTGGAAGGCGGCGGCCTGCAAAAAGGTCAGCGGTGTCGTGCCGCCGTCGCTTTCGTCGGATTGAACGGGTGCCGCGGTGGCGATCTTCCAGGCGAGGTAGCACAGATAGGCCGCGCACAGGATCTTCAGCACCGTGTAGCTCGCCGGCACCAGGTCGAAGACCTGCATGATGCCCAGGCCGACCAGCACGATCATCACGGGAAAGCCGATGCCGATACCCAGCATGTGCGGGATGGTTCGCAGCCAGCCGTAATTCATGCCGGATGCCAGCAACATCAGATTGTTGGGGCCGGGCGTGATCAGCGAGATGAAGGCAAAGGCAGCGAGAGCTGCGAGCAATTCAATTGTCATGGTGAAGCAACATTATGGCGCATTCGGCGCAAAGTGCTTGCTTTTTGGCGCTTCAGATTCCAATCTTTGCAACAAATGTATGAACTGGATCAAATCGACCACAAAATATTGCGTGAGCTTGAACGCGACGGACGCGTCAGCAACACCGAACTTGCCCGCCGGGTGGGATTGTCCAGCTCGGCCTGCCTGCGGCGCGTTCAGGAATTGGAGCGCAACGGCACCATTCTGGGCTACCGGGCGGTGCTCAATCGCGAAGCGATGGGCAGCGGCTTTACGGCCCTGGTCGCTGTCGGCCTGGACCGTCACCGCAAGGAAGATCAGATCGATTTTGAGCGGATGGTTGCCGCGGCGCCCCAGGTGCGCGAATGCCACAACGTCTCGGGCACGATCGAGTACATGTTGCGTGTCGAAGTGTCGGATCTGGCGTCCTACAAGCACTTTCACACCGAGGTCCTTGGCATGGTGCCGCAGGTCAGCAGTATCACGTCCTACATCGTCATGGGCTCGCCCAAGGATGAGCGGGCCTAGCCCGCATTTCTCACACTCTCTGTCGCGCGCTTCAGCCGGCCCGAAGGGTTGCCTTTCGGCGGACATCTACGGTCCCATGCGCCTCAACCGTATAGCCCGATACGCTTTTCGTCGCCTGGAACCGTATCTGCCGCGCCGAAAGGCAACGCAGACGACAGAGAGTGGGAGAAATGCGGGCTAACGGCTCTCGGGCGGTCGCGCCACCCAGACCCAACCCGGCCATTCGTCCACGTTTGCCATGGGCATGACAAAGTCACGGGTTTCGTCTCGCTCCAGACTGAGACGTCGCATCACCGCCTGTGAGCGCAGATTGTCCGGCCGGGTATAGGCCAGCACCTCGTCCAGTCCGATCCGGACAAAGACATCATTGAGGGCAGCTTGTGCAGCCTCCGTGGCGAATCCGCCACCCCAGGCATCGCGGATCAGCCGCCAGCCGATTTCGTTGTGCATGCCGAGCGGTGGATCGTCGTGTCGCAACATCACGCCGGTATAGCCGAGGAATGTGCCGGCATGATCCTCGATCAACCAACGGCCGTAGCCATGCTTTTCGAAGGCCGACAGATAGCTGTCGAGCTTGCGATCGCTGGCGGCCCGGTCGATCGGCCCACCGAGATCATCCATGACCTCGGGATGAGCATTCAGGGCGGCAAAGGCATCCCGATCCGAGTCCTGCCAGTTCCGCAGCCGCAATCGATGCGTTTCCAGAAAGGGTGGGGGTTTCTGCTGCATGGGATGTCCCTTGTTCAATCGGTTTCTCTCGCAATAACAGAGGCTGTAGCATCGGAGCGACGTGTGGCGAACAACATGGCAAAAGCTGCAACGGCACCGAGGGAAGCCAGCAAAATGGCCGACCTGAAATCATAGAACTGCGCAATCAATCCCATGGAGGGGCCGGCGATCAGCCCGCCGACGATCAGGCTGTTGACGTAGAACGACGTCGCCCGGGCAACGCGACCACCGGCGAAGCTCTGGACGAAGGAAATCCCGACGCCGGCAAAAATGCCATAATAGAGGCCCTCCAAAGCGGCACCGATCACCAAACCCGGCAGTGTGGCGACCTGTGCCAGCACCACAAAAGAAATGACCGCCAGCACGCAGGTTGCCATCAGCACGTTTCTGGCGCCCCATCGCCGCATCAGCCGCGGCACACTCAGGATGGCAATGATTTCAATGAAGGTCTTGATCGAGAAGGACAGACCTGGCGCGTAGGTGGGCAGGCCGGCTTCTTGCACGTAAAACAGGGGCAGTGCGCTGGTGCACAACATGTGGGCGAGCGCCAGTAAAAAACAGGCGATCGCCGCATACCAGAGCGGCCGATTGAGAGGGTCGACGCCACCGCTTACCTGGGCTCGATCCTCGATCGGTTTGGCGAAATCCCTCGGCACGACCAGGTACCACAACACGCCCCACACGACGGCAAGAGCAGTAGCAAGCCGGAACACATCGATCGGCGCAAACCGATCTGCCACGACAAAGGCGGCGGCCGGCCCGATCATCCAGCCGAGCGAATGGGAGGCACGCAGCAGCGCGTTGAATTTATCGGTGTCGAGCTCCTCCCGTTCGGCAAACATTCTGCCGAAGGCAAACATGGTCACCATGGCCCCGGCTGATAGACTGAAGCCGATGCTGGCGATGACCGGAAGCACCCAATATTGCTGTACACCGAGGATGGCTATATTGGCTGCGACGAAGCTGACGATGGACAACAGCACAAGGGGCGCAATGCGCGCGCCGCCATCGATCCATTCGCCGAACTGCCGATTGATACCGAAGGCAAGCACCAGCGCCACAGCCGTATAGACGCTGATCTGCCACGGCTCCTGTCCGAGACCCTCGACGATGTAGTAGGCCATGAACGGGATGATCATGGAATTGCAGATCACGCCAGACAGGTGCAACAGAAGGATCAGTGTTGCCTGGCGATTGCGCAGGATATCCATGGAGCCGGCGAGTCCGAACGTTGGGGTGTCGAATGCGGTGGATGCAACCCGCGCCTGTGGCGCGTGCGCCATGGCATAACCGTGTCGTCACTGATCTGCAATCCCCCACTGTCACCTTGCTGTCGCCCCATTGGCGGGGTGCTGCCGTGGCTAAAACGGCTATAATGCCGTGCATTCATGCCGTGATGGATCGCAGCCAAGGGAGAACCGTACGATGCATATTCGCAAACGACGCATCGACAAGGGCTGGTCGCAGGAGACGCTGGCGCAAGTCAGCGGCCTCAGCGTGCGAACCGTGCAGCGTATCGAGCGCGGCGGTAAGGCAAGCCTTGAAACGATGAATGCTCTCGCCGCGGTCCTTGATGTGGACGTTTCCACACTGACCAAGGAGACAGGCATGAATGAGCAACACGACTATTCCCGTCGCGAGCAGGAAGCCGTTGAATATGTTCGCGACATCAAAGGCTTCTATACCCATCTGGCCGTCTACGTGATCTCCGTCGCCGCCATGGCCGTGGCCAATCTGTATATGGGCACCGACTATATTTGGTTCATCTGGCCCGCACTCGGCTGGGGACTTGGTGTCGCCGCTCACGGATTGACAGTGTTCGAGTGGTTTTCGCTGTTTGGCGTTGACTGGGAAAGGCGGCAGATCGAGAAACGGCTGGGGCGGTCCTGAGGGCCGCCTACTTCGTTTTCCAGTCGCCGTCCTTGTTCCACCAGCGATGCGGGTTGTTGCTGTCATCAAGGCCTTTGCACAGGCTGCGCAGCACTTCGGTGACCGTGATCACCGGCTCATAGTAGCTGTGGACCTCGTAGATTGCTTCGATCACCGCGTTGAGGAGCGCGGGATCGCGCGGGATGAAGAAGCGCATTTCGTCGACATTCGGACGATGGCGGGTCTCTTCTTCGGCCCCGGTGGGTGTGCCCTCGCGCGGTCTATAATATTCGATGCCGGCTGGAGCGCGATAACCGTTCCGGTCGGTCTTGCCCTGTGCAAGCGGCGCCACTTCGACGATGGCATCGAAGATGCGGTCGACGTCTTCTTCAGGCGCCTGAAACATTATCAGCCACATGGGTTGCATTTCGATCGGCCGGGTGTCGAAGCCACGGGCCAGGATGTTTGTATCGCTCATCATGTTTTCTCCTGTTAGATCAAAGGGCGATAAGTTTGCAACATTTGACCGTGGCGATTTTGGTCTCTGGCTAGGCGGATTGCAGGCCGTGGTGCTATCCCACCACAAGTGCAAGCCAACGACGCCAGGGGCCAAAAGCGCCCGGCCCGAAGGGTGGCTGCATATCGGCCCATCGGCTGCGTTGCGTCGCTTGCCCGATGCACCACATCGCGCTGCGCGACGCGCCTGGCCGAGTGGAGCCGATCTGCAGCCATCAAATGATCCAAACTTATCGCCCTTTGATCTAGTCCAGTTGGGCGGGCAATCCGCGCCCGTTGTTCCACCAGCGGTTCGGATTGTTGCTGTGCGGGTCGTAGGCAGACCGGCTGGCCCAGTCCTCGCGCAGGAAAATCACCGGCTGTTCATAGTGGTGCATGTGAAGGATCGCGTTCATGACCCGCTGCAGCGTCGGCAGGTCGCGCTCGATCGAGATCTTCAGCTCCACCATCGGATAGGTTTCGGTAGCGTCGGCCTCGTATCCGGGCTTGTGCGCGACCGTGGTCGAGTTCGCCTGCGGGCGGGCGGTTTCCTTTCCAACGGCCGAGATCGACGCGTTTCTGTGGTAGCGGCCGTAACCCAGCGGATGCACCGCCAGCACCGCGTCGAGAATGCGGTCCGTATCCTCCGGCAGGGTCTGGATTTCCAGCGTCCATACCGGTTCGAAAGTGCCGGATTTGGCTTGATAGGATTCGAGCAAGGCCTCACTCCTGGATCGGGTTTCGGGCTTGACGATGTAGCAGAACACTGCTGACAGAGGCGTGTCAGCAGTGTTCTGCTATGGATAGTGGCATGAGCCGTTCGACACGCCTTTTCGAAGTCATCCAGATCCTGCGCCGGGCCGAAACGCCGGTTACCGCCAAGGCCATGGCCGACACGCTGGAAGTCGCCAAGCGCACCATTTACCGCGACATCGCGGCACTCCAGGCGATGCGGGTGCCGATCGATGGGGAAGCAGGCATCGGCTATATCCTTCGGTCCGGGTTTGACCTGCCGCCGCTGATGTTCTCCCAGGACGAGATCGAGGCCATCGTCGTCGGTCTGGCGTTGCTTGGCCGTACCGGTGACCGCGGCCTGGAACGCGCCGCCGAAAGTGCGGCATCGAAGATCTCCGACGTCATCCCCGAAGACGCGCAGCGCGCCGTGCCGCTGCATGTTTCGCTTTGGAACCCCATGCCGCAGACGAATGTCGAAACGGCCGACTTGCGCCGCCACATTCGCGATGCCATGGAACTCAACATTACCTATCTGGATCTCAAGGACCGGCGAACCAACCGTGATATCAGGCCGGTTGCCCTGATCTATTTCATCGAGGTGGTCATCCTGGCGGCCTGGTGCGACTTACGCCAGGCGTTCCGCCACTTCCGCGTCGACCGGATCCAGCAATGCCAACCCACAGGCGCTCGATTTGCAGACTCGGCCAGAGCATTGCGCACGGCCTGGGAGACCGAGACAGGCGTCGGCAAACTGGAAAAGGCCGAGGAAGCCGGGCGCGCGCCCCTGTCGGGTCGGATCTTCTAACCGATCAAACGTCTTGCTGCCTGCAAGGCCGGATCGTTGCCGGCGCGAAAATCGCCTGAAGTCGGCGCCGCGACGATATCTGGCATCAGCGACCCGGCGGCAACCATGTGCGTTGCAATCTCGGGCGGCGTCAATTGCGGGTCGGCACGGCCGTCGCGCCAGTCATGGTATCCGGTTGAATGGCGCACCTTCAGACCCGATTGCGCGAGCGTGATCGTCCCGCCTTCGGCAAAGAACTGCTCGGCATCTCCCATCTCCTCACCAATGATGCAGCAGGTGCGAGCGTGATGTTTCAGCAGCGCCGCAACGACGATGGAAGCCGAAAAGGTGAACTTGTCGACCAGCACGACACAGGTTCCGTCATTGGCATAGAGCTCGTCGATGTCACTGGCGAAATCGACAGTAGACAAAAAATCACCGCCGGGATTGCCACGCAGATCCACCACGATCGATTGTTGCGGTGCCGCCTTGATCTGCAGCCGCATCGCCTCAAGACCCTGCGTCAGCACCGATGACTCGTCCGAGACCAGATCCGCCAGGCGGACATACCAGGCCGGCGACCCAGGCAAGAGCATGCAGGTGTTGCCAGAGCGCGCTTCATCTTCGCTCGCCGTCAATCCACTCTTGTGGATCAGCCGGTGGGCAATGCCGGTTTCGTGCACCGGATAGAGGCTCTCCGCGCCAATGCTGTCGGGGAGTGCCGGCTGGATGGACACCACCGCGCCATTGTCATCTTCGAACGTCAGGACACCCGCCTGGACACCTATCGCCTGCAGGGCTTCCGGCCATGCCAGCATCATGGCTCCGATAACCTTCTGGCGTGACCCGGTGCCGGCGAGATACGGCCGAAGCATCTCATGAGCGGCGTCCGCATCGTTGCCTCCGATGCTGAGCAAACGGCATCCGACCAGATGTTCAAATCGCTCGTCCGCATCGACAACGCACGGCCCGTCCTCCAGCCAGACAAGGCGCAACGGCCAGACCCGGGCAATGCCGTTGGGGATCACCCGGCTGTGTCCGTTTCCGGCCAGCGCCATAAGGTGCATCGCCGCGAGGGTGAAAGCGGTCAGGGATGTCTGCGACCCTTTGAGGCTGGCTGCGGTGGCAGCGAGCCGGTCGCCATCGACGTGACGAAACGAGGGGTCGCTTGCAACGATTTCGTGCAGGCGTGCGGTATCGGCATCGTGGATCATAGTGACCATCATCCGCCGCTGCAGACTGCTGTCAATCCGAGAGTGAACTGGAAGACAGTTTGTCGGAAAGCGCTTGCAACGCCGCCGATACCGCTTCGGATTGCGGCTTGTAAAAAACCCAATTCTTGATCTGCTTGCCGCTGACCAGCCCGGCCTGTTCCAGCACCTTCATGTGTGAGGTAACCGTCGGCTGCGACAGTCCGATCTTTTCGGTGATGAAGCCGACGCAGACACCGTCTTCGACCAGGTCGCCGTCCCTTTGCGGTGGAAAGTGATCGCGCGGAGAACTGATCCAGATCATGATCTGCAGGCGCTTTTCGTTGGACAGCGCCTTGAGCACGGGAAGGGTTGAATCGTCGGGCATCTATATCGATCAAATTCTATATTGTTGATTATCTATATTGATGATATTCGAATTAGATATCACGGTTCCGCGGGTTGACCAAACCGGCGCATGGGAGATCAGGACAACGCTATGCAGTACGACTTCCACATTCTTGATGTGTTCAGCCCGACCGCGTTCGGCGGCAACCAGCTTGCGGTGCTGCCAGATGCTCAGCGAATAACCCCGGCTGGAATGCAGAAGATTGCCCGCGAGTTCAATTTTGCCGAATCGACCTTTGTTCTGCCACCGGAGGATCCGTCCGCAACGGCCCGGGTCCGGATCTTCACACCCAATGCGGAGGTGGATTTTGCCGGCCACCCGACCGTCGGCACGGCCTGTGCGATCGCCTACGCCCAACAGCCGACGCCATCCGACGTGGTGCTGCAGGAGAATGTCGGCCCTGTGCCCGTCAGGATTGAACGCCATGACGGAGTGCTGAGCGGCACGCTGATCAGCACCACGCCATTGCAGCATCCGGCGGAGAAACCCGGCGTCAAAGCTCTCGCAACGGTCCTTTCGATCGACGAGGATGATGTCATCGATGGGTTCTTTGCAAGTGTCGGCCTCGAATTCTGCTTTGCGCATCTGTCCAGCAGCGAGGCCGTCGACCGGGCCGTTGTCGACCGCCAGGCCTGGCAGGAGCTGCTGGCCGAGGCGTGGTCATCGAACGTCTTCTTCTTTGCCGGATCGCTGGACGATGGCGGCGAAATCTATGCCCGTATGTCGGCACCTGCCCACGGTATCGACGAGGACCCGGCTACGGGAAGCGCCGCGGCTGCCCTGATGGCGGTGGCCGGGCAACGAAGCGGTTTGGCGGACGGCAAGGTCAACCTGACGGTGCGCCAGGGCGTTGCCATGGGTCGCGCCAGTACCATGGCCGCATCGGCCTTGCTGCGGGACGGGAAAATCGCTGCGGTCGAAGTGGGCGGCCCGGCGGTTCTGGTGGCCAGCGGAAAGATCGAGGTTGCTGACCCATGGCTTGAGGCTGTTTCGACGGACTGATCAACACGGCATGGCCGCTCAACTCAGGTCGCAGCTTTTCGTTTGCGCCGAGCCGTATTACGGCGTCCAGCGACCTTCAGCAGACGCCGGAAGGTCGGACATTCCAGATGCGATGGCGCCGGACAGTCGGCAACGTGGCGCAGTGCGTCGCGCAGGGAACCGAGATTGCGGATCTCCCGATCGAGTTCGTCGGCGCGTGCGTGCAGTTCGTCCCGTGGCAATTCCGGCCGTCCGTCCGGGCCGAATATGCTGGCGATTTCCTCAAGCGAAAACCCGGCTGATTTGCCCATGGCGATCAGCGACAATTGCAGCAATGTTTCCGGACCGAATTGCCGCCGCAGCCCATGTCGGCCGATCGAACTGATCAGTCCGACTTCCTCGTAGTAGCGCAGTGTCGAGGGCGGCAGTCCGGAATGCTCAATCACCTCGGCAATATCGAGAATTTTCATGCTTGACCTCAAGTTGGCTTGAGTTCGTAAGATGCCTTTTCCCGACACATCAGGCAACAGGAAACAGGATATGGACCAGGTCGCCAATCGCGTCGAAACACCGGTCTGGCAGGACCCGCGCGCCATTGCGCTTTTGCTGGCCGCCTCGCTGACGACGATGGCCAACGCCACGATCAGCCCGGCGCTGGCGGGGTTGGAAGAGATGTTCGCCGATCATCCGCACGTGGCTCTGTTGACGCGTCTGCTGGTGCCGGCCCCGTCACTGACCGTTGTTCTGTTCGCACCGCTAGCCGGGTGGGCCGTGGACCGCTACAGACGCCGCCCGCTGCTCCTTGCCGGTGTCATTCTGTTTGTGGTGACAGGCTGTGCCGGGCTGTTTCTGCCCGGTCTGAGCGCGATCTTTGCCAGCCGGTTGGCGCTCGGCATAGCGGTCGCCCTGATCATGACCACGCAGACAGCGTTGATCGGCGATTACTTTACCGGCGACCGCCGCAACGCCATGTCCGGATTGCAGGTTTCAGCACGCAATTTCGGTGGTTTCGTATTCATAGCCCTCGCCGGCTGGCTTGCGGTCGCTTCGCCGCGCCTGCCCTTCGCCGTTTACGGCCTCGCGGCCGTGTTCCTTCCGCTGATGTGGATGAGCATCCATGAACCACCGGTCCGGAAGGCCGAAATTCAGTCCGCATCGCCGGGCGCGGCGGACGGCCATCCGAGATGGATCTCGCTGATTTGTGCGCTCGCGTTTCTGCAGATGCTGACGACCATGATCTTCTTCGTGATGCCGACGCAGCTGCCCTTCTTTTTCGATGCGCTCGGTCGCGACAGCGCGGCAATGACGGGGGCCGGGCTCGGCGCGCTGACACTGGCCGGCGGATGCGCGGCCCTGTTCTTTGCCAGGATCAAGCGGGCCATCGGCTTCGCCGGCGCCTATGGCCTCGGATATGGAATGATGGCCGCTGGTTTCCTGCTGCTGCCAGCCGGTTTCTGGCCGATCTTTGCCGGCTTGACGGCAATCGGCATCGGCTTTGCCATCGTCATGCCGAACTTCGTGGCGATTGCCCTGGCGCTGACGCCAGCGCACCGCAGGGGCCTGGTGGGAGGTCTGCTGACAACGTCCGTGTTCGTCGGGCAGTTCGTGTCGCCCTTCATCAGCCTGCCATCGATCGCTACCTTCGGCTACGATGCGACGTTTCAGGCAACAGGATTGCTGCTCGCCGCCCTGACTTTGGTAGCGATCTGTATTGCGCTCAGGGGTACCTGGCGGCAGCCAAACTCTATGTTCTATGGCACAGGGCGTTCAGTTCGCTCAGAAGCCGCTCTCGAAAAGCCCTTAACAGGGTCGAAACCGGGCGATCGGCCGGTGTCAGCAGGTAGATCGTCTGGGTCACTTCAGGGGTAAAGCGACGGGTCTCGATCGTATCGCCCGCATACCTGCTGGCGGTGATTGGATCGATGAGGCCAGCGCCGACGCCTCGGCCGATGAAGCCGCAGGCTGATTCGAAGGTTTGCGTTTCGATGGATGCCGCCGGATACGGTGTCCCCTCTTGGGTAAACCGTTCCTCCAGCTGTGTTACGGTCGGGTGGGTCGGCATCAGGGTTACGAGTTTCTCATGTTGCAAGTCGCGAGGGCCGACACTGTCGGATACCGGTGCTCGGCCACGGCCATAGGCCACGACGCAGGGCATCTCGATCTTCTCGATCTCGAACTGCCGGGTTTCGGCCAACTGGGTGACGATGGCCATGTCAAACTCCTGCATCGGCAGAAGGCCGCTCATCATTTCCGACCGGCGTGCCAGCAGCCGCACCCGAACATCGGGCGAGTCGGCCAGAAAGGCGCTCATGACTGCTGGCAGAAAATCGATGGCAATGTTGGGATAGGAAGCGATCGTCAGGTCTCCGTAGCGGTTGTCCCGGATTTGCTGGGCCTGCCGCATGGCTTGGTCGATGCTGTCCAGTGCCCGGGTCACGTCGGGCAGAAAGTGTTTGGCTTCCGGCGTCGCAACCAGTCTCCCCTTGACCCGGTCGAACAGCCTGAATCCGAGCCTGTATTCCAGATTGGAGATCAGGCTGCTTGCCGACGGCTGCGAAATACCGAGGTTCTCGGCTGCCTGGGTCATGCTGCCCGTCATCATGATCGCCCGAAGGCACTCGAATTGGCGGATGTTCATGCCCGTTCTCCTCAAGCCATAGTTTCAATCTATGAGCTCCGCAAAAGATAATATTATCTTCTATAGGTGAAATCTCCTACCCTTCAATCGTACTGAGGCGGAGCGAGCTATCCCACTCGTCCCGCCACCTGACACACATGAGGACTTCTTTTGATGCTGAATGCTTCGAACGCATTCACGGCGGGCACCTATGCGCTGGCGCCTGACCTGTTGCTGACGGCCGAAGGCCCGCAGACGAACTGGGCTCTTGCGGTGCGTGACGGCGAGATTTCGTACGTCGGCGAGCTCGGGAAATTCACGGCCAGTTACCCGGATATTGCTGTCGACCGGCTGCCGGGTCGGGCGATCGTGCCTGGGTTCATCGATGCCCACACCCATCTGGGACAAGCCTTCGGCAAGAAACTGACCGGCGGTGAGCCGTCGCAGATCTGGCGTCGAATCTGGGTGCCGCTGGAATCAAGCCTCGATCCCGAATTGGCCTATGCGTCGGCCAAGTGGATGTTCCTCGAAGCGCTGCGCGGCGGGTTCACCACGATCAACAACTTCGCCATTGTCAACGGCGAAAAAGCCGATGCGGTGCATCGTGCTGCCGCGGACGTGGGCATTCGGCTGGTATCCAGCACCGGCGTTGCGCAGACGATTGATCTTCCAGACGAGCTGAGCCCGTCGGACAGCAACCGGCTGATCGACGACGCATTGCAACGGGCGGAGGCTCATGTCGAGGCTTGCTCCAGCAATTTGATGATCGTGCCATCATTGTGCGTGTCCGGCGTTCAGGGCGCGTCAGGTGCGCTCATGCAAGCGCTGTCGGAGTTCTGCGCAGATAACGACGTGCTGTTTCAGATCCATACCAACGAGCACCATGTCGAGGTGCATTGGAGCGTGGTGCGCTACGGCCAGCGTCCGCTGGAGTTTTTTGCCGAACATAACGCTGTCGGGCCGCACACGCTTCACCATCATTGCACCCTGGTGACCGACGACGAAATCGAACTGCTGCGCGACACCGGATCGGGCGTCAGCTACAATCCGCTCGCTTCCGCCTGGAAGGGCGACCGCGTCGCTCCAGCCCTGGCCTATGCTGCACGGGGCGTGCGTTTCGGCATCGGCACCGACAGCACGCGTTCCGATGCGCTGCGTCTGCTGGAATCCGCCGAGACATGTCAGCGTATCGCCCAGGGAATGTCGCTGGCCGATTTTTCCTGCGGTGCGGCCTGGACCTGGATCGACGCCGCAACGCGCGGCAGCGCCGACGTGTCGGGGCTGGAGGGGACCACCGGCGAACTGCGTCCCGGGCTGCGTGCCGACTTTCTCATACTCGATCGGAATCGTCCCGAGGTCATGCCGTCCTGGGACTTCGAATGGGAGTTGGTGCGTCTCTACAACCGCGACCAGATCGAAGCGGTTTTTGTCGATGGCCGGCAGGTCATGCGCCAGGGACAACCGATCGGTTGGAATGCCGAAGACTTCATCAAGGACAATCTCGATCGGGCGATTGAAGCGGTAGCCGCCGCGCCGATCAGCAGAAAACACGGATTGTCGTCACATCGGCGCGCCGGTTCATCGAGCCGGCGCCCGGCGGCAGTTCGTCAGACTATCGAATGATCGGAGCAAACCCATGCTGAGCCGAACCAAACTCCTCCAGATCGGGCAACTCGTCCTGTCGCTGACCGGCGTGGTCGTCGTATGGTGGCTGGTAGCCAGTTCCGGAGTTATCAGTCAGGACCTTTTCCCGACGCCGGGAATGGTCTTCAGTGCAGCAGTCGAATTGTACCAGGATGGTGTCCTCGTCAAGGATCTCCAGGTCTCGCTGACCAGAGCGGCGATCGGCTTCACCATTGGTGCGACTTTGGGTGTTTTGGTGGGGCTTCTCACGGCGCGGGTGAGCGTCGTCTCGGTGGCACTGGAACCGTTTTTGACTCTGCTGCGGCCAATACCAGCCATTGCCCTGGTGCCGATCGCCATCGTCTGGTTTGGAATTGGCGAGGGCTCCAAGTATTTCGTTATCGCTTACACGGTGTTTCTGGCGGTTTGGCTGAATACACACCACGGTGCCGCCCATGTGGCCGGCACATATATTCGCGCCGCGCGGTCGCTTGGCGCCAGCCGTTTGCGTGAATTTTTCGAAGTCATCGTACCGGCGGCTGCCCCGCACATTGTCGTCGGCCTGCGGCTCGGGTCGGCGCTGGCCTTCCTCAGCCTCGTGGCGGCCGAGCTCAGTGGCGCCTCGTCCGGCATTGGCTTTCGCTTGCAGGACGCCCGCCAGTTCATACGCACCGACCGCATGTTCGTCGGCCTGATTGAGCTCGGAATCCTCGGCGCCACCCTCGACATGATCTTCGTCGCCATCAGCAACAGGCTGGTGCACTGGGAGAACGCATGATGACTGCAGTCCTACGCAAAATACAGGAACACGCCGAAACCATGCCTGACAATCGACCGGAAGTCGGCTTGATCGAAATCGACGGTGTTTCTATCGAATTCAAGGCGCCAGGAGGCCAAACGATCCAGGCGCTCTCCAGCACCGATCTGGTCATCGAGCCTGGTTCCTTTGTTTCGCTGATTGGCCCGTCGGGATGCGGCAAGTCGACCTTGCTCAATGCCGTCGGCGGGTTTGTCGATCTGACCACGGGTTCGATCCGGTTGGACGGCGTCGAGGTCAATGGCATCAATCCGGATGTCGGCGTGGTGTTCCAGCAATACGCATTGTTCCCGTGGTTCACCGCCCTCGGCAACGTGATGTTCGCGCTCAAGCGCTTTCCGATCAGCAAGACGGAGCGTCTCGACCGCGCCTACGCGGCGCTCAAGGAAGTTGGACTGGAAGGCCGCGAAAAAACCTTTCCGGGCCAGCTCTCCGGCGGCATGCGGCAACGGGTGGCTCTGGCCCGCACCTTTGTGACTTCGCCCAAGGTGTTGCTGATGGACGAACCGTTCGGCGCCCTCGACGCGCAGACCCGGATCGTTATGCACGACATTCTGCTGCGCGTTTGGGAAGCCCACCGAGCAACAGTCATTTTCGTCACCCACGACGTCGATGAGGCGCTAATCCTGTCCGACCGCGCCTACATCATGAGCGCCGGGCCGGGCCGCATTATCGAGACCATCGATATCGACACAGAGCGTCCGCGCCATGTCGACGAGATTTCCGAGGGTTTTGTCAAAAATCGCAATCACATCATCGGACTCCTGCGCCACGGCAGTTCCGACGACCACTGATCCATAACAGGAGGAACACACATGCTCAGTCAGCTCAAATCGATGTTCGTCGCGGCGGGATTGGCAGCCCTTTCCCTGCCGGCGGCGGCAGATGCCACCAAGGTAACGATCGGCGGCGGGCCCTATCTGGATATCCCCCAGCTTTCGGTCGCCATGGACCGAAATCTCTGGGCCGAACAAGGCCTGGAAGCCGAAGTTATCCCGTTCCAGTCCGGCCGCGCTGCCTTCGAGGCGCTGCTCGGCGGCCAGCTCGACTTTGCCTTCCTGGCAGAGTTTCCCGCAGTGATCGGAGCAATGCGCGACCAGAAATTCGCGGTTATCGCCGAGATGTCGCAATACACCGCGACGCGGCTTGTCCACACAGGCGGCAGCGATGTCACCAAAGTCGCGGACCTGGCAGGAAAGCCGGTCGGCGTGACCGCCGGAACCAACGTGCATTTCATGCTTGAAAACGAACTGAAGGCTGCCGGAATCGAGGCTGAAATCGTCTCGGTCGGCCCCCCGGATATCGTTCCCGCCCTGGCGCGCGGCGATGTCTTTGCAGGCGCCATGTTTCCGTCTTTCTACCAGGGGGCCAAAAAGACCCTTGGCGATCGCTACTCCGAGATCCGGATTGACAGCTACGGCACCCACTTCATCTTGGTTGCAACGCGCAAGATGATCGATGAGAGCCCACAGGCGGTTACGGGTGTTCTGCAAGCGCTCTATAACGGTGAGGAGGTGGTACTTTCCGACCCCGCCGAAGCGCACGCCGCGGTGTCGCGCGTGCTGTCCGGCACACTTAAGCCCGATGACGTCGCCGCGGCTTGGGGCAACTATCGCCACAACATGAATCTAAACAGCGCGCTTCTCGACCTGATGGTCCGCGAGGGCGTCTGGATCCACGCACGCGGCTCGATCAAGGGCGATGTTCCGACCGTCGAACTCATGCGCGCTTATGTGGCACCGAAATTCCTGGCCGGGATCAATGCGGACCGCGTTTCCCTCGACTGACCGCATACCGGTCGGGTTGCGCCTTCGCTACCCGGCCGGTATTGCGACCCATGATGACTGAACCCGCGTTTTGGCTGCTCGTCCCCGCTGTCTTTGGTGCATCCCTTCTGCAGGCGGCAACCGGCATCGGATACGGGGTGATCGCCGGGCCGATCCTGCTGGTGGTGCTGAACGGCAACGAAGCCTTTCAAATCAGTACGGTGCACAATTTTCTCATCGCTCTGATGCTTACGCCATTCGTCTTCCGAGGCTCCGACCGTTTCGCGCTCAGATTTCTTGTGACCGGTAGCGCATTCGGTATTCCGGCCGGATTTATCATTCAGGCCCTCGTCGGGGTCATGTTTCTGAAACTTGTGTCGGCGGTCGCCGTGTTCTTTGTTGCTGCCGCGCTTGTCATGGATATGGCCAAGTCGACGCGAGGCGGGGAAAGCCCCGAGATCAGAAGAGACGAAGCGACGGTCGTCGGCGCGATCGCCGGAACCATGGGCGGTATGCTGGCCATGCCCGGCCCCATTGCCTCCACCTGGATGTCGATCAGGGGCTGGCAAAAGTCCGAAATTCGCGCAACGATCCTGACCTTCTTCCTGTTTGCCTATGGCGCCGGACTGGTTCTGCACGTGCTGTTTGGGGAGGTTTCAAAATCGACCGTCGAACTGTCATTGGTTCTCACGCCGGCGGTCGTGCTTGGTATCCTTGCGGGCAACCGCGTCACTGGTTGGCTTTCCGAAACGGCGTTTCGGGGCATTCTGCTGGTCGTTTTGCTGGCAACTGTCGCTGGTCTGCTGGGCAGTCTTTAGATAACTCTGCCAATGGAAGCGCCCTATCCGGCAATCCCATGCCGGCGGCAATGATCGAATAGCGACCGGCAAGTCTTGTCGAGCATTCCCGCTGTGCGCTCATCCGTCAGCGAGCCATGGTCGTCGAAGGCGCCGCCTGCGCCATGCACAGACACCTGCTGTGAAATCACCTGGGCACCCACGCTGACCATAACGGCGCGCAGATGCGCGAGACTGCGGATGCCGCCGAGGCGGCCGGGCGACGCGGCGCCGAGGGCGACATAGCGGTCCTGCCAGGGTTTCAGAACGGCTTCGCCGTCGTTCGAAATCAGGCTGATCCAGTCGATGGCGTTCTTCAGCAGCGGCGGGATCGAGCTGTTGTATTCCGGGCTGACAATGAACACGCCGTCTTGGGCCGCAATCATCCGCCCCAGCTGCATGGCTGGCTCCGGAATGCCCTTCTCCGCCTTCAGATCCTCGTTGACCAGTGGCAGCGGATAGTCATGCAGGGACACGCGCGTCACATCAGCGCCGAGTTGGGCAAGGGTCAGCTGAGCGGCATTCGCCAGCTTGACGTTGACCGAGGTCGATTTGACCGACCCGGGCAAGACCAGGATTTTGGGTGTCATGGGTATCCTAACCGGTGCGTCGGTAGAGCCACATCTGCGCCGGCGGAATGTTGCGGATTTCGATGCCAAACCGCTCGACCGAGTAGTGACCGCGTCCCGGCGGCACGGGCGATGTGAGACCGTAGGAAAACTGGATCATCGGCCGGCCCTTGGGAATACGAGACAGCGCATCCTCGATCAGTGCGACGCGCTGCTCGGGGGAGAAGTTCAGCAACGGCAGGCCCGATACGACACAGTCGAAATGCGCTGAGTTCAAGTCGCCCAGGGTCTTGTCGAGATCGAAGGCGTCGCCGTGCAGAACGCGGATGTCGGGAAATTCCTTGCGCAGATGTTTACAGAACCGCGCGGAGTATTCGAGGGAGACCAGCATGTCCGGCTTGATGCCGCGGCGCAGCAGGGCGCGGGTAACGACACCGGTTCCGGGGCCAAGCTCAAGCACCGGCAAAGCCGACGCCGGGTTGGCGATACTGGCCATGCGCCGCGCCATGAAAATCGATGTCGGCACGATGGCGCCTACGGTTTTCGGCTGCGTTACCAGTCCGTGGAAGAACCGCAGATTGCCTTTGACCTGTCTGAAAACATGTTGCGGCAGCCTGTGGGTCATTCACGATCCTTCCCTAAGATGCGACAGCCCCTGCCTGTCCTGTTCAGTCGCTCAGTTGCTCGAAGAAATGCCGCATCTTCGAGAAGAACCCTTCCGATTCGGGGTTGTTGTGCTGCGACGACAGTTCGTCGAACTCCTGCAGCAGTTCCCGCTGACGTTTGGTCAGGTTTTGTGGAGTTTCGATGGCGATCTGGATGTAGAGGTCGCCCTTCTGAGCGGAGCGCAGCACCGGCATGCCCTTCGACCGCAGCCGGAACTGCCGGCCGTTCTGTGTGCCCTCGGGTACTTTTACGCGAGTCTTGGCGCCATCGAGCGTGACCACGTCGAACTGGCCGCCGAGGGCCGCCGTGGTCATCGAGATCGGCACGGAACAGTAAAGGTCGGCTCCATCTCGCTGAAAGAACTCGTGCGGTTTGACCGACAGGAAGATGTAGAGATCGCCGGAAGGGCCACCACGCGAACCGGCTTCGCCCTCGCCGGCCAGTCGGATGCGGGTACCGTCCTCGATACCGGCAGGGATATTGACCGAGAGCGACCGCTCTTCAGTGACCCTGCCCTGCCCGGAACACTTGTTGCAGGGGTCGGTTATGATCTCACCGCGACCGTGACAGGTCGGGCAGGTGCGTTCGACCGAAAAGAAGCCCTGCGAGGCACGTACGCGACCGGCGCCGTGGCAGGTGCCGCATGTCGACGGCGACGAGCCTGGCTTTGCGCCGCTGCCCGAGCACTCATCGCACTGGACGGATGACGGCACTCGGATCTGAGCGGTCTTGCCCGCGTAGGATTCCTCGAAGGAGATTTCCATGTTGTAGCGCATGTCGGCGCCGCGCTCGCGACCGCCCGAAGAGCGCCGGGCGCGACCGCCCATCATCTCGCCGAAGATGTCCTCGAAAATATCGGAAAAACCACCGGCGCCGCCACCGAATCCGCCGCCGAACCCGCCAGGACCGCCCTGTTCGAAGGCCGCATGGCCGAACTGGTCATAGGCCGCCCGCTTCTGCGGGTCCTTCAGGGTTTCGTAGGCTTCGTTGACTTCCTTGAAACGCTGCTCGGCGCTCTGATCATCCGGGTTCTTGTCCGGATGGTATTTCATGGCCATCTTGCGGAAAGCGCTCTTCAGTTCGCGCTCGTCGGCGCTTTTGGAGACGCCCAGCGTTTCATAGAAATCAGCCTTGGCCATTCATATGCTCCGCGGATGTCATCACGTTCCGCTTCCCGATTTTTCGTGCTGTCCCGCAAAAGCGCCGCCCCGGCGCGTGTCGGACCTTAATAACTGTACATTGCGAAAAACGCCACAGGCGCAAAAAGGACGGCGCGGGACGCATTGCATGCTCCCGCGCCGACCTATTTGACTTAAGCCGATTTCTTTTCGTCGTCGTCGTTGATTTCTTCGAAATCGGCGTCAACGACGTCTTCGCTATCAGCGGCGGCATCGGCTGCGGCGTCAGCTTCAGCGGATTCCGCCTGCTGCGCCTCGTACATGGCCTGGCCGAGTTTCATCGAGACCTCAGCCAGCGTTTGCGTCTTGGCCTTGATGTCCTCGCCGTCCGGCTCTTCGGCGGAAATCGCCTCTTTCAGAGCCTCGACCGCTTCGGAAATAGCGTTGCGGTCATCTTCACTGACCTTGTCGCCATAGTCCTCGAGCGATTTTTCCGTCGAGTGGATCAGGCTTTCAGCCTGGTTCTTGGCTTCAACCGCATCGCGCCGCGCCTTGTCGGCTTCGGCATTGGCTTCAGCGTCCTTGATCATCTGATCGATATCGCTGTCAGACAGACCGCCGGAGGCCTGGATGCGGATCTGCTGCTCCTTGCCGGTGCCCTTGTCCTTGGCCGAAACGTTGACGATGCCGTTGGCATCGATGTCGAACGTGACTTCGATCTGTGGCACGCCGCGCGGTGACGGCGGGAGACCAACCAGGTCGAACTGGCCGAGCATCTTGTTGTCGGCGGCCATTTCGCGTTCGCCCTGGGCAACGCGGATGGTCACGGCGCTCTGGTTGTCTTCGGCAGTCGAGAAGACCTGCGACTTCTTGGTCGGGATCGTGGTGTTGCGATCGATCAGCCGGGTGAACACGCCGCCCAGCGTTTCGATGCCCAGCGACAACGGCGTCACGTCGAGCAGCAGTACGTCCTTGACATCGCCCTGCAGAACGCCGGCCTGAATGGCAGCGCCCATGGCGACCACTTCATCCGGGTTGACGCCCTTGTGCGGCTCCTTGCCGAAGAACTGCTTGACCACTTCCTGGACCTTCGGCATGCGGGTCATGCCGCCAACCAGAACCACTTCGTCGATTTCACCAGGCTGGATGCCGGCATCCTTGATGGCGGCCTTGCAAGGTGCGACGGTGCGCTGGACAAGATCGTCGACCAGGCTTTCGAACTTGGCCCGCGACAGCTTCATCGTCAGGTGCTTCGGTCCCGTCTGATCGGCCGTGATAAATGGCAGGTTGATTTCGGTCTGGGCTGAGGACGACAGTTCGATCTTGGCCTTTTCTGCAGCCTCCTTGAGGCGCTGCAGGGCCAGCTTGTCGTTCTTCAGGTCGATGCCCTGGTCCTTCTTGAACTCGGCTGCCAGGTACTCGACCAGGCGCATGTCGAAGTCCTCACCGCCGAGGAAGGTGTCGCCATTGGTCGACTTCACTTCGAAAACGCCGTCGCCGATTTCAAGCACCGAGATATCGAAGGTGCCGCCGCCGAGGTCATAAACCGCGATGGTCTTGCCGTCCTTCTTGTCGAGCCCGTAGGCGAGCGCGGCTGCCGTCGGCTCGTTGATGATGCGCAGCACTTCCATGCCGGCGATCTTGCCGGCGTCCTTGGTGGCCTGGCGCTGGGCGTCGTTGAAGTATGCGGGAACCGTGATGACGGCCTGCGTGACCGTTTCGCCGAGATAGGTTTCGGCGGTTTCCTTCATCTTCTGCAAGATCATTGCCGAGATCTGAGAGGGCGAATAGTTTTCGCCGCCGGCCTCTACCCAGGCATCGCCATTGTCCGCCTTGGTGATCTTGTAGGGGACAAGCTTCTTGTCCTTTTCCACCATCTTGTCGTCGTAGCGGCGACCGATAAGGCGCTTGACGGCGAACAGGGTGTTTTCCGGATTGGTGACGGCCTGGCGCTTGGCCGGTTGGCCGGTGAGGCGCTCTCCGTCGTCGCTGAAGGCAACCATGGACGGTGTGGTCCGCGCGCCTTCTGCATTTTCAATGACCTTCGCGTCCGATCCGTCCATTACGGCGACGCAGGAATTGGTCGTTCCCAGATCAATACCTATAACTTTTGCCATGTCACATTCTCCTTTAGCGAGCTGTCGGGACCCGTATCGGCGTTCCCTAAGACAGCCCCTGGCGGTAATATCCCCCAACGCCCCTCGGGGCGCAGTGTTGAAGGGTATATAAGAAAGCCGTTTTGGGACTGCAAGGCGGGATTTGGAGCCTGTTTGTCAAACCGGTTTCCCCATCCGGCGCTCGCTTTCGCGCGACAGCCGATAGCATTGCCGAGAGGCAGATGCAAAGGCCTTTTCTGCGACTGCAAAGATACCGCATATCCGCTCGCCTCCGGATCCGCTGTATTCTGCTGCAAGCCGCCTTTGCCTCGCACGCTTCCGATCACGGATTATCCGGGTGACTCAAGACATTTTTCGCTGGAGTTTACGACAGCAAACCGCTGCGCTGGATGAAGAACAGGGGGTGCCTAAAGCACCTGGCAGGTCTCGTGGAAATCGAAACGCGGGGCGCGCGGATAATGGCGCTGCGGATCGGCGTATCCGAGTGAGCACAAAAAGTTCGAGCGCACATGGGTGCCGGCGAAGAACTCCTGGTCGACCCGCACGTTGTCAAATCCCGACATCGGGCCGCAATCGAGGCCGACCGCGCGAGCGGCTATGACGAAGTAGGCTCCTTGCAGGGTGGAGTTACGCATCGCGGTAATTTCGGCGGCGAATTCGTTGCGCTCGAAGATTTTCTTGTTCTCTGGTGCGTGCGGATAAAGATCGGGCAAGTAGTGGTAGAATTCCATGTCCATGCCGATGATGGCGACGACCGGTGCGCTTTCGACGCGCCGCACATTGCCGTCGGCAAGCGCCGGCATCAGCCGCTCCTTGGCCTCTGGCGTCGTCAGGAACACGATCCGCGCGGGACCGCTGTTCATTGACGTCGGGCCCCATTTCATCAACTCGTAGATTTCGGTCAGCAGAGCCGGTTCCACCGGTTGATCGAGAAAAAGGTTGGCAGTGCGTGCTTCGGTGAAGAGCAGACGGCGGGCATCGTCCGCGAGGGGCCGCTTGGTTTCGGTCGTCAACATCTAAAATCCTCGACGGGTGATTTCGGTGAGCACTGGGAAGGCCACCAGCAGGACGGTGACGACGATCATCACGAGCACAAAGGGAAAAGCGCCTTTGAAGATGTCGGCGAGCGTGACCTGGGTGTTGCCGAGGGCTGCCTTGACGACATAGACGGTGAGGCCCAGTGGTGGTGTCAGCAGTCCGATCTCGACAGCCACGACCGTGACGATGCCGAACCAGATCAAATCGGCGTTGAAGGCCGCCAGCGTCGGCAGGATCAGCGGCAGGGTGATAAGCATGATAGATACGCTGTCGAGCACCATGCCCATGATGAGCACAATCAGCAGGTACACGATGATGACGCCGTAGAAGCCGAGATCGGCTGCCAGCAGCACATCGATAACAGAGCCGGGCATGCCGCTTAGCGCGATCATCCGCGTATACATGTTGGCGCCGATGATGAGGAACAGGATCGATACCGAGATGTGGCCGGAATCGATCAGGATCTTCCAGAACTTGCGCGGCGTCAGAAGCTGCGGCTCGAACAGCGTCTTGATGCAGACGATGATCAGCGCGAAGAAAGCGCCGACGGCGCCGGCCTCGGTCGGCGTGAAGATGCCGCCATAAATGCCGCCGATCACCGTCAGGATCAGCACCGAAATCGGTACGATCTTGACCAGCGCCGAGCGGGCGGTTTCGGTATGTGGCGGTTTGCGCGTCCAGGTGCGCGGCAGGGTCGTGGTGTCCGGGATGCGGGCCTGGCCGACCAGGTCTGGCGTCAGCTTCGCCATCAGCACGATCATGGCGCAGAAGCCGCCAGACAGCAGCAGTCCCGGCAGGATGGCGGCGTTGAAAAGCGCGCCGACCGAGACCTCGGCGACGACGCCGAAGACGATCAGCAGCAGCGACGGCGGGATCAGCATTCCGAGTACGGACGAGCCGGCGACCACTCCGACGGCGAAGCGCGGCGTATAGCCGTGTTCCAGCATCGGCGGCACCGATACACGGGTGAAGACGACGGCCGAGGCGATAGAGACGCCCGTTACGGCGGCAAAGATGGCGTTGGCGATCACGGTGGCGATGCCGAGCCCGCCAACGATCCTCTGCAACAGCCATTGGCAGACGTCGAACGTGTCACGGCCGATGCGCCCGGCATTGACCAGCAGCCCCATCAGTACGAACAAAGGCACCACGCCGAACAGCTGATCCTGGATTGCCCCGGTGGACGCGATCTTCAACAGGTTCACGGCGGTGCCGAAATCGTCTCTGATATACCAGGTACCGAGAAATGACAGCAGGATCATCACCGTGGCGATCTGCATGCCTGCCAGAATCAGGAATAGCATGGCAAAGACCAGAACCGATGCGATCCACTGGCCGCTGTCGTCCGGCCCGATCGACAGAAGCAGGACAAGCATGCCGATGCCCAGAACGGCGATTGCCGCCCATCCCTTCGGTCGACCCGTGCGAGCGTCGGCGTGATCCGGCTCGTCCCGAACAGCTTTCCGCACGTAGTCGGCAGCCTGCACCAGGAACTCGATCGCTGCGATAACGGCGCACAAGCCCATGACCGCGCGAAATGGCCAGACATAGATAATCAGTTCGCCCTGCTGGCCGAAATATTCGGCTTCTTCGTAGGCCTCCACGGTTTCCGGGATCAGGCCGTAGGCGATAAGCCCCATGACCAAAGCGCCAAACAGGTGGAAGACGGCATTGAAGACCGAGCCGGCAAAAGGCGTGCGGATCATCAACGTTTCGATCACGACGTCTGCCCGGGTCAGCCGTCCTGACCGGATGGCGCTGACGATCTGCAGGAACACGATGGCGCCGATCGAGTAGCCGACGAATTCCGGCACCCGCGGCAGCGGCTGATCGTAGATGCTGCGCGACGCGACGTCAGCACAGATCAACAGCATCAGCGCTGCAGTCCAGACGGCGCCGATAACGTTGAGCAGTCGCCCGAAGGACGCCAGGGCGTGGACCGGCTGCCGGCCGGTCCACCAGATGTCGCGGGAGAAGGCTGATGGCGACGCGTGCTGCGTCAATCCGGCCCTGGCGGCGATCGCCCTGAAAGCCGGATGCACGTCAGCCGCCCCAGGCGCGCGGTGCTTCGTAGCCGAGGTCCTTCATGCCTGCGAGGTAGGCAGTCAGCACCTCGCCTGCCGCTCCGCCCGAGGCGTCGCGCCATTCGGCGGCGAGATCCGGCATGGCGTTCACCCATTTGACCCGGTCCGCCTCGTCCATCACCTGAACGGTGGCGCCGGCATCCTGCATCATGCCTTGGAATTTGTCGGCGACGCCCATCAGGATGGCCGCATGATTGGCGCTGTATTCCTGGCCAAGTGTCATTAGTACGGCCTGAACGTCCTCTGGCAGCTTGTTCCAGCTGCGCTTGTTGACGGCGAGCCCGCCGGTCATCTGCGCTCCGAGTCCGACCTTTGTGATGTGCGGGGCCACCTCGTACAGCTTGAACGGGAACGCCCCGGAAAAGGCTATCAGTACGCCGTCGGCGACGCCCGTTTTGAGCATGTTGTAGAAGCCGGGAAGACCAGCATTGACAGCCGCTGCACCGGTGCCCTTCAGCCAGTTACCGACGGAACCTGCGGCGATGATCTTCTTGCCCTTCAGATCGTCGAAACCGCCGAGCGGCTCCTTGGTGAGCAGGTGGTAAGTCTCGATGCCCGAGGCGCCCAGGAAGACTGTATCCTGTTTGTCCCAAGCTCCGCTCAGCGCCGGCATCTCGTCATGCAGTCGGTTGATGAGGCCGAGCATCGCCGGCAAATCGTCTGAAACAAAAGGCGTGTAGAAGGAGACGTTCTGCAGCGGCATTTTGCTCTCTTCCCAAAGCGTACCGACCCAGCCGAGATCGGTGATGCCGTCGGAGACGGCCTCAAGCGTCTTGTCGAACTTGAAAAGCGCCCCACCATAGCTTTCGGTCCAATCGATCCGACTGTCGGAGCCGCCGGCCTCCAGCCGCTTGTTGCTTTCCGGCACGACGTGTTTCTGCAGCACGCCGACCCAGGGCACGGCGGTCGGATGACTCGATGCCATGGTCAGTCTGATATCCTTGGCGAATGCCCGCCGGGGCAGCATGGTCGCTCCGAAGGTCGCGGCGAGCGCGGCGTTGAATGCTCTTCTGGTGATGGTCATGGTGTTTCCTCCCGATGTCGATGGTTGCTAGCGAACCGGTGGTTCGCCGAAAAAGGCCTTTTCGATAAGGCGTCGAACGAATTTCCGCTCCATAGGCCGCGGGTTCCAATAGGGTGCAGCGAGAGCCAGGTCAGCGGCATGATCGATGCCGTCCTCCGGCATGCCGAGTTCCCGCAACGTGGTTGGTGCGCCCAGATCGCGGGCGAACTCGAACAGGCCGAGGCCAGGCTTGTCGACCTTCAGGGCCTGGGTGAGCGGCGCTAGCAAATCCGGCACGTCCAGAGCGTTGAAGGCGACTGCGTGCGGCAGGATCACGGTGTGGGTCTCGGCATGCGGCAGGTCGAAGGCGCCGCCCAACGTGTGGCAGAGCTTGTGATGCAGCGCCATGCCGACGGTGCCTAGCACCTTGCCGCACAGCCAGGTGCCGTAGAGCGCTTGGCGCCGGGCCCCGGCATTGTGCGGGTCTCCGACGATGACCGGTAGCGCCTCGATCAGAGCGCGGGCGCCTTCCGCTGCCATCAGGGTCGAAACGGGATTGCGATCCTGTGCGTAAAGCGCCTCGGCCGCATGGGCGATGGCGTTTATGCCGCTGGTGACGCTCATGCCGACGGGCAGGCTTTTCGACAGCTCGGGATCGTAGATGACGATTTCGGGCAGCACCGCATCGCTGCGTAACGTGGTCTTGCGCCCGTTCTCCGTCTGGCCGAGGATCGGCGTGACTTCGGAGCCGGCATAGGTCGTCGGAATGACGATTTGTGGCAGGTCGGTGCGTAACGCGATGGCCTTGCCGAGGCCGGTGGTCGACCCGCCGCCGAGCGCGATCGTGCAGTCTGCATCCCATTCGCGGGCTACCTGAACAGCTTGTTCCGTTACCTCGACCGGCGTGTGCATGGCGGCGTCGGCAAACACCCCGACTGCGGCATTCCCCAGGCTCTCCGAGAGGAGTTCAGCGTCAGCCCTTTGGAACGGCGTGCTCAGCACCAACGCGCGGCGACAGTCGAGATCGTGCAGCGCCTCGCCGGTACGCGCCAGGCTTCCCTCGCCGAAAATAATGCGAGCCGGGCTGCCTGCATATTCGAACTCCGCCTGCATAATGGTCAGGTCCGTGGGGCCAGAACGAAATCGGTCTCGTTCTTCCAGAACGGGTTCGGCAAATCGTGGGTTCGCGCCAGCTCGGCATCGTCGACCCGGTCGAAGTCGCTGATCAGGCTCTTGCGCACGCCGAAGACAGCGTCGTCCCTCAGATACTCGTCGGAGGAATCGAAGATATGGGTAACGACGGTATCATATCCGGGCGCCGAGACGATGTAGTGCAGATGGGCCGGGCGCATGTGGTTGCGGCCGAGGCCGTCGAGCAGCTGACCGACCGGACCGTCATTGGGAATGCCGTAATAGGCCGGGCGGATCGCCTTGTACCAGAAGCGGCCGTCGTCGCCGGTGGTAAAGATGCCGCGCAGATTGTGCTCCGGCTGCACGTCCGGCTGCTGGTTGTCGTAGAAGCCGTCATGGCTGGCCTGCCAGGCGTCGATCTCGGCGCCGGCGACCGGGTTTCCGTTGAGATCGACGACGCGGCCGGACACAAACAGCGGCTCGCCCGCGTCGAGGTCGGCAATGCTGGAGCCCATCTCACGACGCGGTACGTCGTCGACATGAAACGGCCCGAGAACGGTGTTTTCCGTGGCTCCAGTCGGCCGTCGAGAATTGATCGTGTCGACCAGCATGGAAACGCCGAGCACGTCGGACAGCAGGATCCATTCCTGCCGCTTGCTGTCGCAGATCTTGCCGGTCGCGGTTAGGAAGTCGATGGCCTGTTCCCATTCCTGCATGGTCGGCTCGACTTCTTTGACGAAAGCGTGCAGATGGCTGATCGCCGAGCTCATGACTTCGGCCAATCGCTGGTTCGGCGCATCCTTCATCCGCTCGATGACCGTTTCTGCGGAATTTTCCTCGGTGAAGTAGTGAATGTCGTCGCCGGCCATAGTCGGCAGTCTCCCTTGCAGCCTATTTCGCGTCAGGGATCAGTTTAGGGGCATTCATTCTTGACAAGAATTGCAAAGAAAACAAAAAATGTTATCAAAATGATATGAAAATTCTGCCCAGTCACCTGGTTTCCATAGCCACCATCGACGATCTCGGCGGGCTGACGGCGGCGGCGCGCAAGCTCAAGACATCGCAGGCAGCGCTGTCTCGAGTTGTCTCCGACATGGAGCTGCGCCTCGGCGCTGCGTTGTTCGACAAGCGCATCCGGCCATGGCGTCTGACCGCGCTGGGGGCGGCGCTGGCGCAGGAGGGCCGCGTTATCCAGGGCGCGCAAGCCCGTGTGTCCCGGGCCATCGAACAGTTCAAGACGGGCGATGAAGGCGTTGTTCGGGTCGGCGGTACGCCGTTTTTCGTTGATGCGATTATATCCGGCATTGTCGCCAGCTATCACGAAACGCACCACCGCATCCGCGTCGACCAGAGTTACGGCTATCCTGACGACCTGATCGCCGGCATGCAGCGCGGGGATATCGATATTGCCATCTGCCCGATCGACATTCTCGACGAGAGCCTGGAGCTGACATTCACGCCGCTGCTTCCGGCGCGCAATGTTGTAGCCTGCCGCGACGGGCATCCGCTGGCCGGCCACCCGATCGACGATCCGGAGGTGCTTCTCGATTATCCATGGATTGCGCCACCGCCAGGCAGCCCGCTCAATCAGGACCTGCGCTCAAGCCTTGCCAGCCTCGAACTGCAGCGTTTTCGCATCGCCTATTCCGGCGGCACGCTGGCCAGCGTCGTCAACCATCTGCGGGCATCGGACTCGCTTGCCGTGCTTCCGCACAGCGTGGTGTTCGCGATGCGCGGCAACGGCGGTATCTCGGCGCTTCGGCTGGAGCTGGTGGCGCCAACCCGTTCGTTGGGCATGCTTTTGCCGCACGGAACTCAGGCGCGTGCCGTTTCGAACTTCGCCGATCATTTGATCAACACCTTTGACCAACTGCGCGACCGGATCCGCCGCCACGAGCAAATCGTCGTCTGGGGAAACTGACAGTGCCAAGATGCTGGCGCGAGCGCGATCAAGAAGAGCTGCGGCGACCATCGGAACGCGGTCCTTCGGATGCGCTCCTTCGTTCACCAGGTGAACAAATCTGCCTGGCCGCTTAACCGAATGCGATTGCTGGAAAACAATGTCCAATGAATTTTGGAAGCAAGCTAGCGAGAGACGCGGTGTGGTGAACGGTGTTTTTTTAACCTGTGCGGTCGTCGGAAACTTCACGACGCGCCGCCAGAACGAGAAATTGCCCATAACGCCAGGGCAGATAGCCGACGCCTGCCTCGAGGCGGAAGAGGCCGGCGCCGCCATTGTTCATATTCACGTTCGCGATCCCGATACCGAGCAACCGTCGATGGACACCGAATTGTATCGGGACGTGGTTGCCAGAATTCGCGAAAGATCGTCCGATCTGATCATCAATCTCACCACTGGGACCGGCGGCAGGTACCACCCTTCCGACCACGATCCCGCGGTTGCCGGACCGCGAACCAATCTCCTGCGCCCCGAACTCAGGGTGCAGCACATTCTGGACATCCGACCGGACATTGCCACGCTCGACTTGAACACGATGATTTTCGGCAACGAAGCCGTCATCAACACGGTCCATTCGATCTCAACAATGGCGGGCCTGATTCAAGGCGCCGGTGTACGACCGGAGATCGAGCTTTTCGACAGCGGCGACATTGCGATCCTCCATCACCTCATTTCCGAAAATGTGCTTCCTGCGGATCCACTGTGTTCCATTGTCATGGGCGTGAACTTCGGATTTCAGCCGTCGCCGGAAACGCTTCTCTACGCACGGGACCGACTGCCGCCGAAGGCGGTCTGGACGGGCTTTGCGACCGGAAGATGGGCCTTCCCGATGATCGCCCAGTCGGCGATTGCGGGAGGCAACCTGCGCATTGGGCTGGAAGACGCGACGTTCCTCGAAAGAGGCGTCAAGGCGCCGTCGAATGCGGCGATGGTCAGCAAGGCGGCGCGAATGGCAAAGGACCTGGGCGTCGATCTCCTGTCGGCTGCAGACACCCGCGAAAAACTCAACCTGCCGCAAAAAACAAGAGGGTAACAAGATGAGGCTTTTTCATTCCCCAGGCAGTTGCTCCGACGGAATCCTGATCGTTCTCGAGGAGGTTGGTGCCGAGTTTGACATTGAAGTTGTCGATGTCACCAGGGGCATGCAGCGGGCACCGGGCTTTCTTGAGAGAAATCCGAAAGGCAAAGTCCCGGCACTGTTGCGCGACGATGGGTCGGTCCTGACGGAGTTCCAGGCAATCGCATGCTGGCTGGCGCAGGAGCGCGGACACGGAAAACTCTGGCCGGAGGATCGCGAAACGCAGTGCCGCACGCTCGAGGCATTGGATTTCATAGTGGGGTCCGTCCACATGCGCGGTTTCACCTTCGTGAAAGTGCCGCAAAAGTTTCAACTGGACGAAAAGGGCACCCGGGACTTGCGCGAATTTGGACGCAAGGAGGTCGCCAAGGGACTACGGAATCTGGAAAACATGCTTGGCGATTCGCCGTATCTTCTGGGAAAATTCGGGATCGCTGATGCCGCGCTGTTCTATGTGCTGCAATGGGCCGAAAAGGAGGATTTTGGCCCGGCCGCGAACCTTCGGAGATTTCTGGAGAGAATGCGCGGCCGGCCATCGGTTCGAGCACTCGCGCAACCGTTCCGGTAAGGCGTCTACCCGCCCGGAGGCAAGGTTCCGACTGATTCGCCCGTCGGCGGCAGGTCCCGGGATATCTGCGACGCCGTTTCCTGGAGATTGGCCGCATGCAAATCGAGGGCGTCCTCGAACGACAGCGCCGACGCGATCCAGATCAGTGTGAGACAGGCAATCAGCCTATCACCGGCCCATAAGGGCGCCGACAGGCTCATTGTATGTTCCCGGAAACCCTCCTGCCTGAAACCCAAACCGAGGGCTCTTGTTTGGGTGAGCATGTGGTCGAGATACGGAGCATGTTGGAAATACCCGGCCTTGATGCGCCCCTGCTTTCTCAATCCCTCGAGGATCATCTCGCGTTCCGCATCTCCGCAAAATGCGAGATAGCATCGCCCTCCGGAAGTTTCCAGCAGAGGCAGGCTCTGTCCGACAACGCCATGATCGATGGAAAACGGACTTGTGCCATGAGTGGATTCCCGAACCACCATCTGAAAATTCTGGAACGTCACGAGGTCGATGGGCCACAGGACCTTCTTGCCCAGTTCGATCATTCGGGGCACCGCGTGCTGAGCTACCCAGTCCTCCTCCCGGAAACCCGAACTCAGTGACTTGGTTTTCAGCGTGACACACCAGCAGTCATCCGTTTGGCTCGGCTGGACAAAGCCGTGAGACTGCAACGTTTCGAGCAGGCGATAGACGGTGGGGCGGGGAACGCCGGTCATTTCGGCGATGTCCCGGATGCTGGCCGTGCTCTTCTGATTGACGGCCATGAGCACATCCAGGCCCCGCTCGAGCGCTCGAACTTTCTTGAAAGCCATGACGATCATCTCCGATCCGGTGTGTTCACCCAGTGAACACAACGCAACCCTGTTTTGCAACTGCGACAGATCAGATCGACATTTGGTCGGATCGATGAACAACGAATGAGGATGGCAAGACGATGAAGCGCGATGGAGAGGTCACGAACTTCATGTCATCGGCAGCACGTACGTTGGCGCTGCTGGGCTTTGGCGGGCTGCTGATCCTGGCGATCCTGACAACACTCGATGTCCTGTTGCGCTGGGTGTTTGCGTATCCGATCCACGGCGTCAACGACGTGAGCTCCGTTGTCATGGCCGTTGTGATTGCCGCCTGTATCCCCTCCAACCTGGTCAACAGGCAATACATCTCCGTAGAAGTCCTTGGCGACTTCGTGGGGCCTCTCGGTCGTCGCATTCTGTCGGCATTCGGCAGTCTCTGCACCGCGATTTTCATCTTCCTTATGGCCTGGCAATTCGTCCCCTATGCCGCCGATTTATACGAAAATGGACAACGGACCTGGGTCTTGGCGTGGCCGGTCTGGCCGTGGTGGAGTTTTGCCGCGGGCTGCATCGTTCTGGCGGCGATTGTTCAGGTTATCGTTCTGTTGAACGACCTCAAAGCGCTCGTGCGAGGATCCGATCGTTCCACCTCGCACGCCGACCGCAAAGACGCCTGAACGCGTTCTCCTCCCTCCGTTTAACGCTCGAAAGGAAACCCGATGGATCCGCTCACCCTGGCGCTGGTCGGTTGTTTGGCAATGTTCGCGTTGATCATCCTTCAGGTTCCTCTCGGGGTCGCCATGGCGTTGGTCGGAGTGGTGGGTTTTGCCTGGATTACGGACTGGGGCCCCGCACTCTCCCTCATGGCTTCCGAACCGGCAGCCGCTATGTCCAATCTGGACATCGCGGTTATTCCGCTTTTCATGCTGATGGGCAGCCTGGCGACCGTGGGAGGCCTTGGCACCGATATTTACGAGGTCTCCTATGCGCTGATGGGCCACCGCCGCGGCGGTCTTGCCACAACGACCATTGTGGCAAGTGCGGGGTTCGGCGCTGTCTGTGGATCCGGTGTGGCCACGACGGCAACGTTCAGCCGGGTCGCCCTACCGGAAATGCTGAAACGGCGGTATTCGGCCGGGCTTGCGACCGGATCGGTTGCGGCCGGCGGTACCCTGGGTATCATCGTTCCTCCGTCGGCAATGATGATCCTCTACGCGGTCCTGACGGAACAGTCCGTGCTCCATTTGTTTACGGCAGCTTTCGTACCCGCGGCTATCGCCGTTGGACTCTATCTCGCGGCCATCCAGGTTCAGGTCCGCCTGGATCCGGAAGCCGGCCCCAGCGGAGATCGCCTGACGTTCCGCGAACGTATCCGGGCTCTGCGTCGCGGCTGGGGTGTCGCGCTGCTTGCAATTGTCGTCCTGGGCGGAATCTACTCGGGAATTTTTACTGTGCACGAGGCCGCTGCTATCGGAGTGGTAATCGCCTTCCTGTTTGCAGTGCTTCGCCGCAAACTGGGATTCAGGCAGTTTCTCTCTGTGCTCGGCGAAGCCAGTTCGGCGACGGCGATGATCTATCTGATGATCTTTGGCGCCACCATCTTTTCGTATTTCATTTCCGTCACGGGCGCTGCGGATTTCATCGTCAACTCGATCGGTTCGCTCAACGCCCCGCCAATGGTCATCATCGGCCTGTTGCTTCTGATCTACATTTTTCTGGGCGCGTTCTTTGATGAAGTGGCGGCGATGGTCATCACGCTGCCCTTCGTTATTCCGGTCATCCAGGATCTTGGTTTCGACCTTGTCTGGTGGGGCATCATCAATGTCGTCGTCATCGGGATCGGGATGTTGACGCCGCCGATCGGTATCAACGTCATGCTCCTCAATGGCATGAATCCTGAAATTGGATTGAAGACGATCTATCGCGGGATCATGCCGTTTTTCTTTGCCGATGTCATACGGCTGACACTGCTGACCCTGGTTCCCTCTCTGACACTTTGGCTGCCGACAATTCTGAACTGACCTGCGTACAAGCAGCCGACGGGGGTCCGCTGCTTCCGCATATGGCGCTATCGACGCTGCTGCTCCGGTGACCGGTTGCCGCCACAAAAAACGCCGCCGGCAAGGCAGTGTTCACCAGATGAACAATTTGCAAGGCGGGCGTGGAAACCAGGAAGGCACACGATATCAAACGGTTGATATCCACTAGAACCTTGGGAGGAATCATGCGTTCGATCAAGACCCTCGTTGCGGGAGCAACGCTTGCGGGCATGACTGCAATAGCATCGCTGACACCGACGGAGTCATCAGCCGAAACCACGCTGCGGTTCGCCAGCTTTGAACCGCCGGTCGCCTTTTTGACCAAAAATGTTTTCACGCCCTGGGCTGAACGGGTCAGTGCCGATTCGAACGGTACCATCAACGTCAAGATGTTTTCCGGCGGCACCTTGGGGCGCAGCCCGGCCCAACAGCTCAAGCTTGTTGAAGACGGAGTGGCCGACATCGCCTGGATAATTCCCGGTTACACTCCGGGCCGTTTTCAGGAGGGCACGGTGAGTGAACTTCCCTTCCTGGTACAAAGCTCCGAGGCCGGGTCGAATGCGATGTGGGAGCTCTACGACGCCGGTCTTCTTCAGGGCGATTACCAGAAGTTCAAGATGATCGGGATCTTCACCAGCTACCCGAACTTCGTAGCTTCAACCAAACCCGTGGTGGAGCCAGCGGACATGGAGGGATTGAACTTCAGGGCTCCTGGACCGACGTTGCTTTCCGCACTTGAATCGCTTGGTTCGGTTCCGGTTGGCGGGATAACCGGCCCGACAATCGCTGAAAGCATGAACCGCGGCCTGATCGACGGGACGCTGTCCCAGTGGGGAGCCATCAGCACGTTTCGAATTGGCGAGGTGGCCAGCCACTATCTGGAGGTGCCGCTGGGTGCGACGGCGATGCTCGTGGTCATGAACAAGGACAAGTACGACAGCCTGCCGGAGGAAGCTAAAGCGGCGATCGATGCGCATTCCGGCGCCGTATTCTCTGACATTTTTGGCAAGGCCTTTGACGGGCACGTCGCCTCGGCCGGCGAAAAGGAGATGGCGAGGGACGACATCACTGTGGTCACAGCCGACGGTGATCTGCTCGGAAAATGGCGTGATGCAGTCAGCCTTTCGACACAGGACTGGATTGCTGCGAACGACAATGGTCAGGCGATCTACGACGCTTTCAAGACCGGCCTCGGTGAGTATCCAGACGCGTTCTGAGCACTATCGACAACGCACCGGTTCTCCTGGCGAAACCCAGGGGAACCAGAGCAGAGGACTCAAAAAAATATGGCACTGACGTCGCTCGGATATATTGGCGTTCGATCTTCGCTGACGGACGATTGGGACGAGTTTGCAACCAGGCTTCTGGGAATGCAGAAGGTGGATGCCGCGGGCTCGTTGCGCGCATTCAGGATGGATGACCGCAAACAGCGGCTGATCGTATCGAACGACGACCAGGAAGGTCTGGCGTTTCTGGGCTGGGAGGTGGCCACTGCGGATGATCTCGAGCAACTGGCCCATCGTCTTGAGAATGCCGGGATTCGGGTGACGCTGGAGGGAACTGGCCTTGCCGATCAGCGGTGCGTGGCGCGGTTGATATCGTTCTGCGATCCGGAGGGAAACCGGATTGAGGTGTTCTGCGACCCCGAGGTCGCGTCGGATCCGTTTCGGCCCGGCCGCCCGATATCGGGATTCCAGACCGGAGCTTTTGGAATGGGGCATGCGGTACTGCATGCCATCGACGCGGATGTGCTGCTGCCCTTCTATCGCGACTTGCTCGGCTTCAAGGTGTCGGATTACGGAACCAAACCCTACAAGTTGTACTTCTTCCACCTGAATGGACGTCACCATTCCTTCGCCATGGTCGGCAGCGGACGTCAGGGCATGCACCACTTCATGGTGGAGCTGCGTTCGCTGGATGACGTCGGCCAGGGCTATGACCTCGTTCAAGAGCAGCCGGGTCTCCTAGCCTTCACCCTTGGGCGCCACTCGAACGACCACATGACTTCTTTCTATGCGAACTCCCCGTCCGGCTTCTTTGTCGAGTATGGCTGGGGCGGACTGGTCATCGATCCGGAGACATGGGAGGCGAAGGAAACCTTCGACGGTCCATCCTACTGGGGACATGACCGACTCTACCTGCCGAAAGAGTCCGAAACACGCGTTCGCCTGAAGGAAATGGCCCGGGACGCAGCGCGGCGCGGAATACGTGCGCCCGATCCAAGCGGGTGTCCGTGGCTGGACAGCGTCGTTTCCGAAAGGTGACCTCTGTCATCGTCAAAGCCGGCTGATTGCCGGCAAGCAAGAACCAACCAGGAGTAATCTATGCAAATCTGTTCCTTCATCGCCGGCGACGGGGTGTCCTACGGCATTGCCGATGGAAACGGGATTCGTGAAGCGGGCAGTGGGCTCAGGAGCAGGTACGCGACGCTCCGGGAAGTCCTCGCCGCGGGCGCTCTGCCCGAGCTGCACGATGCTGTCGGAGGAATGTCGAAAATCGACCCGGCGGGGATCACGATGCTTCCGCCGATTCCGCGGCCCGACAAAATCATGTGCGTCGGTCTCAACTACAAGAGCCACATAAGGGAAACCGGCCGAGAGGACCCGAAGTACCCGTCGGTCTTCAATCGCTATCCCGATTCCCTTGTCGGGAACGGTGCCCCGCTGCTACGCCCCAAAGTGTCCGAGAAATTTGACTTTGAGGGTGAACTCGCCGTCGTGATCGGCAAACCTGCACGTCATGTCAGTGCCGAAAAGGCGCTTGACCATGTTGCCGGATACTCATGCTTCAACGACGGATCGGTCCGCGATTTCCAACGTCACACATCCCAGTTCTTTGCGGGCAAGAGCTTTGAGCACAGTGGATCCATGGGCCCTTGGCTCGTTACGCCCGATGAGGTGGGAGACCTTGATGCCCTGCAGCTCGAAACCCGCTTGAACGGGCAGACGATGCAGGCGGCTTCCCTTGGTGATCTGATGTTCCGCGTGCCCCAGATCATAGAGTACCTGTCGAAAATCATCACCCTACTGCCGGGTGATGTCATCGCCACAGGCACTCCATCCGGCGTGGGCCTGTTTCGCGACCCACCGCTCTGGATGAAAGCGGGCGATGTCGTCGAGGTGGAGATCACCGGTCTGGGAGTCCTTCGAAACATCGTTGAAGACGAGGCCTGAAGCCATGCGAGCCGTTGCAATCCGTGAGCCTGGCGACCCTGACGTTCTAGAACCGGTCGAAGTCGAGATGCCGGTCGCGCAACCCGGCCAAATCCTCGTGAAGGTCCGGGCTGCCGGCGTGAACCGGCCCGATGTCGCGCAACGGCTGGGTCGATATCCCGTGCCCGCGGACGCCAACCCGCTTCCCGGCCTCGAAATAGCCGGAACCGTGGCGGCGCTGGGGGAAGGCGTGTCCGGTTTTGAATCGGGCGATGCCGTTATGTCCCTCACCCATGGTGGTGGGTATGCGGCCTATTGTGTCGTGGATGCGCGCCACGCTTTGAAAATTCCGGCGGGGATCAGCTTCCCAGAAGCGGCCGCGGTGCCTGAGGTTGCCTTTACCGTTGAGTTCAACATGGTTATGCGGGCCGGGTTGTGGAAGGGTGAATCGGCCCTGATCCACGGCGGCTCCAGCGGCATTGGAAGTCAGGCGATAGCGCGGGCCCGCTCGCTTGGCGCCGTGCCGATCGTGACGGCCGGCTCAGATGAAAAATGCGTCTATTGCCTGGACCGTGGCGCCGCGCATGCCATCAACTATCGAAATGCGAACTGGGCGGAGCAGGTAATGAACCTGACCGACGGCAGGGGGGTCGACGTGATCCTCGACATGGTGGCCGGGGACTACACTCAACGCAATCTCGATTGTCTTGCCGACGACGGGCGTTACGCGTTGATCTCCTTGCTGGGCGGTCGGGAGGTCAGCATTGATCTGAATCCGGTTCTGCGCCGGCGGCTCACACTGACAGGATCGACATTGCGGCCACTGGCCGCGGACCGGAAAGCCAACATAGCCGAGCAGCTTCGCCGGGACGTCGTGCCTTTGCTGCCCGAGGGCGGGTTACGGCCACACATCCACGCGACTTTTCCGTTGGACCGAGCCTGCGATGCCCATCGGATGATGGAGAAAGGTGACCATCTCGGCAAGATTGTGCTCCTCGTCGATTAGACGCTGCAGCATCGACCGATTGGGACCCGGAGGAACAGAAATGCGAAAGTTGCCATCGCACATTCCCGTTGTGATTGTCGGCGCCGGCCCCACAGGCTTGACGGCCGGCTTGCTGCTGGCGGAGTACGGTGTTGCATCCATTATCCTGGAACGAAATTCCGCTCCGATGGATATTCCAAGGGCCATCGTTCTGGATGACGAGGGGGCTCGGACGCTACAGTGTTTCGGTGCTGACAAAACCTACGTGGACGGCACTGTCGAAGGCGAAGGCGCTCAGTATATCGACGACAGCGGCGTGCCCTTCGCCAACACAGGTAGCGGGGCGGAAACCTACGGATTTGCAAAACGCCATTTCATCAACCAGCCTGAAATGGAAGCAGCGCTTCGTCAGCGCATCGCGGAAACCCCCCTTTGCGATCTCAGGTTCGACAGCAACGTATCCGGCTTTCGAGACGAGGGGTCCGCGATCAAAGTGGATGTGGCCGGCTCGGACCAGAGCCCGCACCGTATCGAAGCCCAATATCTGATCGCCGCGGATGGCGGCCGCAGCCCGATTCGGGAAGCGCTTGGGATCGAAATGACCGGCTCGACCTATGCTCAGGACTGGATTGTCATCGATACGCTCAACGATCCGGACAAGCAGCCCTTTTCGAAATTTGTCTGCTCAAGCCAGAGGCCGCATGTATCCGTTCCCGCCCCGAGCGGTGGGCGCCGGTACGAGTTCATGCTGTTGCCGGGCGAGACCCACGAAGAAGTGTTGCGGCAGGATTTTGTCGGTTCTCTGCTCGAACCCTACCGGGAAATCGAGGCTGGCGATATCGTACGGAAGACCATCTATACGTTTCACGCCCGGATAGCCGACCGTTTCAGGTCCGGGAGAATTTTTCTGGCGGGTGACGCCGCACACCTCACGCCGCCCTTTGCCGGGCAGGGCATGAATGCCGGATTGCGAGATGTCAGCAACCTGGCCTGGAAACTGGCCGCCACAATGAACAGCGGTGGGAGCGATACCGTCCTGGACAGCTATTTCGATGAGCGGCGCGACCCGGCCTGGGCCATGATACAGCTTGCCGTCGTCATGGGCGACATCGTCATGCCTATCGATGCCGACCAACTGGCGTTCCGCAATCAGCTGAGAAAGTCACTGGCGCCGTTCCCAGGGGTTCAGGACTATCTGCTGAAGATGAAATTCAAACCGCGTCCCCGGTGCGAAAAGGGTCTGTTTCTGGATCTGGACAATCAACCCTTCGAAAGCTCGATCGTGGGTGAAATGATTCCGCAGCCGGATGTCGAGTTGACGTCCAGGTCCGTCAAGCTCGACACGATATTGGGGAATGGATTTTCCTTGATTGCTCAGGATCAGGCTGGCGCCGATGCGCTCGATGAATGCGGCTGGGAGCAAATTTGCGGATTGCCGCTGTCCAGGATTGTGCTGGACTTCGGCGTCGGCGTCGTTTCGACATCTGCTCCGGTAGCCCGGGTTTTTGATGAACGCGGCAAACCGTTGCGAACGCACCGGGACCAGGTGTTGCTGATCCGGCCCGATCGCTATTGCGCCGCCGCGTTTTCACCCGCCAGGATCGAGGACGGCCTGCAGACCTATTCAAACCTGCTGGGCTCGGGCGGTTGCCCAGACGCCGACTTGCGTCATGCCAGCCATAGAGCCGTTTCGCCCTAGCCCTGACCGCTGAGATCCTCAGCCAGCATCAGCGCGTTGCCGTCCGGATCGAAGATGGTGGCAAGCTTGACCATGCCCTCGACGACCACGGTTTCGCCGTCGAACTTGATACCCTTGGCCTCCAGGGCCGCACGGTCGCTATCCAAGTCGGTAACGCCGAACACCGGAACGCTGTTGCCGGGCGACGGTTTCATGGCGTCGCCGAGACCGATGGTCACGCCCGGCGTGTTGGTGGAGAGCTCCGTCCATCCGGCCTCATCCGCACTGTAGAGCACTTCGAAGCCGAGATGCTCCGCGTACCAGGCGGCGGTCGCGGCGCGGTCGGACACGGAAAAGGACAGGTTTATTGTGTTGAGCAGTTTGACGGTCGACATGGTTTCCTCTTGGGCTTGTCCAGTAAATAGTGTTACTATACTAAATGGACAAAACCATGCTCGTCAAGCTGTGTTCTCGCCGCTGGTGTTTGACCGCCCTGGCGCTGATCGCTTCCGGCGTTCACACCCGGGTGTCGCCGGTTGCCCATGCGGCCGGTTGCGGCCGCACAGCAATGACGGCGTCGTTCGAGCGTTTGCTGGAACTCGGTCTGATGGTGCGTTCACCCGGTCACGGTCATCCGCTGCGGCCGGAATTCATGCTGAGCACGGAAGGGCGGGAGATTGCGAAATGGGCTTTGCAGCTCGAGACCCGGATCGTCGACAATGTGGATCGACGCCGCGTCAGGCGCGCCTGGGCGTTGCCGATCCTGAGTGAATTGCATGAACCGCGCCGCTTCAACGAGCTGCGAAAGGCACTCAAACCGATCACCGATCGGGCCCTGACTTTGGCGCTGACGGATTGTGTCGATGCCGGCTGGATCGAGCGGATCGTGGATGCGGATACCAGCCCGCCGGCCGTCAGTTACCGCGCCATTGGCAAGGGCGCGGAAATATCCTGGCTGCTGGAGGCGGTTCTTACCCGGCCTTGACGATTTCTTCTTCCACCTGGCCAAGCCGCTCCTTGCCGAAGAACATCTGCTTGCCGACGAAGAAGGTCGGAATGCCGAAGGCGCCGCGCTCGACCGCGGCTTCCGTATTGGCGGCAAGTTGTTCCTTGATGGCCGGATCCTGGGTGCGTTCAAGCAGGCCATCGCCGTCGAGCCCGGCGGCATTCATCGCTTCGGCGAAGACCTCCGGCTCGTCCATTTTCAAACCCTCTTCCCACATGTGCCGCAAGCCGGCTTCAACATAGGGCTCGAGGATGCCCTGCTCCTGCGCTGCGATCGCACCGCGCATCAGAATCAGCGTCTTTACGGGAAAATTGGGGTTGAGCTGGAAGGCGGTCAGCCCGTGCCGCTCAATGAACCTCTGCAGTTCAAGCCGCTCGTAGTCGAGTTTGTTGCGGATCTTGGAGTAAGCGATGAATGGCGCCTGGTTGCCGGTCGCCTTAAAAATGCCGCCGAGCAGGCAGGGATTGATGGCGAAGGTTGCGCCGGTGCGCTCGACAATGCCGGGGAGCGCCTTGTAGGCGAGGTAGGCGTTGGGGCTGGCGAAATCGAAAATGAAATCCACGGTGGCTGGCATGCCGGTTCTCCTCACCAGGGTTCTTTCCAGGGGCGCAGGTCGAGTTCGTGCGTCCACGCCGTGCGCGGCTGCTTGTGCAGCATCACGTAGTTTTGCGCGATGTGATAGGGCGCCAGGATCGCATCCTCTTCACGCATCTGGTCTGCATTCGGAAAGTTCTCGCGAATGAAGACCGAATCGATCGCCCCGTCGATCACCACATGGGCGACGTGGATGTTCTTCGGCCCCAGTTCGCGCGCCATAGACTGGGCCAGTGCCCGTAGCGCGTGCTTCGCGCCGGCGAAAGCGGAGTGGCCGTCGCGGCCGCGCACGCTGGCCGTGGCACCGGTAAACAGGATCGTTCCATGGCCGCGCTCGAGCATGCGCTTGGCGACTTCGCGGCCCATCAGGAAGCCTGCAAAGGTCCCCATTTCCCAGACCTTGCGGTAGACCCGGGCGGTCGTCTCGGTGATCGAAAAGCGCACATTGGCGCCGATGTTGAACACCGCGACTTCGATTGGCGCGATCTCGCTTTCGATCTTGTCCACCAAGGCGATCATCGCCTCTTCGTCACGCGCGTCGGTCGGCAGTGCCACGGCCTCATGGCCTTCGCCGCGAATGCTCTCGGCCAGCTCTTCAAGAGCGGCCGCATGGCGTGGCCGGCGCACCAGGCACGACACCATGCCCTCGCGTGCGAATGCTCGTGCGACTGCGCCGCCCGTATCGTCGCCGGCGCCGATGACCAGACAGGCCTGTTTGTCCGCCATGAAAGCATCCTCCCTGCTTGCAAATTGGTTGCTTTTTTAAACCAAATATCATATCAGTAGTGAAATGCAACCAAAATACGGACGTCGCCTGTTGCGGCCAATGCCGGCATGACCCATCCACACACCCAGACCTGCGCGGTGGCGGGTTTCCTCAACCTCTTCGGCGACAACTGGACGTTGCTGATCATCCGCGAGGCGCTGTACGGCGTGACGCGGTTCAAGGAATTTCGCGCCAATACCGGTATTGCCAAGAACCTGTTGAGTGACCGTCTGGCATCCCTGGTCGCGGTGGGCATTCTGGAGAAGCGCGACATCGGGGAACGCGGCACCCGCTACGCCTACCACCTGACCGAGAAAGGACGGGCGTTGGAAACCGTGCTGTTCGCGGTGCAGGAATGGGGCAACGAACACGTCTATGGCCACGGCCGCGAGCCGGTGCTTCTTGTCGACCGCCACAGCGGCGAACCGGTCGGTCGCGTTGCCCTGCTCGACCGTCACGATCGGCCGCTGCAGGGTGCCGACGTTGCGCCACGACCCGGACCCGGCGCCAGCCGAGCCGCGGAAAGGCGACTTGCGCGGATTTCCGGCTGAGCACGTCTCCCCTGGATTGAGAGCTTGACTCCCATTGAGACCCTGGTGTGGGCTGGTGGCCAAGAACACTCAGCCTGGAGGATTACGATGTCCGAAGATCCCTATGCCGATCTTGGCAACGCCTCGGAGGAGATGCAGCGAACTTTGGTCGATGCCATGATTGCGCGGGCCGAAGATCCCAAGCAGATCGAAATGCGCCGCTCCTACCTGGCCAAGCTGGACTTGCCGGAGAATGCCCGGGGCGTGGAGTTCGGCAGCGGTACCGGCGATGTGGCGCGGGAGATGATCGACGTGGTCGGGGTCGAAACCGCGATCGGGATCGAACCGTCGCCTGTCATGGTCGAGGCCGCCCGTTCGCGCCACGCGGACGTGCCCGGCCTGTCCTTTCAAATAGGCGATGCCAGGAACACCGGCCTGCCGGAAGCGTCCTTCGATCTCGTTATGATGCACACGCTGCTCATCCATTGCCCCGATCCGCAAGACGCGCTGGCCGAGGCCCATCGCCTGTTGCGCCCGGGCGGCTATCTCACAGTCTTCGACGAGGATCCGCCATCCGTCACCGGGGCGATCGCCGATCACGATCCCTTCAGGCCAATCGTCGACAATCTGATCCGCGCCTATGTGCACGACCGCTGGCTGGTGCGCCGCACGCCGGCCCTGTTGTCGGAAGCCGGCTTCGAATTGCTTGAGCGCGATGGCTATCTCTATCTGCCAGCGAGCGACTCGCCCTACTTCCTGACGATCATCGATCGTGGCGCCGAGACGCTGATTCAGGAAGGCGTGATCGGTGAGGAGTTTGCACGGGGCATAAAGGCAGAAGCGCGCAGACGCGTGGAATTGGGCAGTTTCTTCGGCTCGATCGCATTCGTCAGCGTTATAGCAAGGAGGTCTGTCTAGTGTGACAAGGCTATTCAGGAAGTTGATGCAAAATGTTTGACGGCTTTCTCGAACTTGTCTCGGCAACCGGGATTGCAAAAGCCCACGACCTTGCCCTCAAAGACAGTGAGCGAATCTGCGGCGACCGGTTTCCCTGACCAAGGGCAGGTTTTGTTGGAGCAATCTTCGAGTTTCAATTCAGCCATTTTGCCATCCAGTTCGGGTGCTGCCAGTGCAAGCTTATCTTATCCGCATTGGCCATTCTCGACCAGTCAAGGCTAAACGCGTGTCCTCTAGCGCCACTGCGCCAGGGCGGCTTCCTCCTCGCTGATCCGCACGACAAGCATCGCGGCGTTCAGGGCGGAGAAGACGGCAGCGACCATGGGTAGCCCGAAAATCATCGGCACCGTGAAGATCTCCGCGATGACCAGCAGATAGTTGGGGTGGCGGGTCCAGGCATAGGGCCCCCTGGTGACCACCGGTTCCTGCAGGACAATGATGCGGGTTGTCCAGCGGCTGCCAAGGCTCCAGAGGATCCATACGCGCAGCGCCTGAAGCACAACGAATACCGCCAGCCAGCCAAGCGACAGGGTTTGCCCGAATCCGAACCACACGAGGGCGACGAGCCATGTGCCATGCAGGACGATCATGAACGGGTAGTGTCCGGCGCCGACTTCGGTTGCTCCCTGCTCCAGGAGCCTTCGGGTGTTTCTGTTGGACAGGACCAATTCACCAAGCCGCTGAACGACGAGGAAAATCAGCAGCAGCAATGCCGGCAGGGAAACGGTCATGTCATGCACTCTCGATCGGCATAAAGGAAGCCGAAAAACCGGGGCCGAATGCGCCCAAAAGCATGTTGCCGGTCTGGCCTGATTCCAGAACCCGCTTGAGAACGAACAACACGGTCGGCGCCGACATGTTGCCGAAGTCCCGGAGCACCTGGCGCTCGATGGCGAGTGACTCCGGTGTTAGATCCAGCGACTGTTCGATGGCCTGGATCACCTTTGTGCCGCCGGGATGAAACACGAAGCGGTCGATCTCGTCGGCGTCTTTTCCCAGCGATGACAGGACGCCCGCAACGGCGGGGGAAAGATGTTCTTTCGTAAAGTCCGGGATGGCCTTGTCGAAGATGACCCCGAGCGAGGTATCGTTGACGTCCCAGCCCATGATCGACAGCGTGTCTGGCCAGGTCTTCTGCACTCCTCTGCCAAGAAGGATTTCGCGTTCCTGGCGCTGATCTGTTGCAGATGTGACGCACACGGCCGCCGCCCCGTCGCCAAACAGTGCTGCGCCGATAATATCCGCCTTGCGTGGAACCCCGGCACAAAACGACACCGAACAGGCCTCGACGGCAACCATCAAAACGCGCGCCCCTTCATGAGCCGCCGCCAGGTCGCGGGCAATTGCCATGCCCGATACACCGCCGGCGCAGCCGAGCCCGAAGACCGGCACGCGCATGATCGTGTCGCGAAACCCCATCTCGACCAGAGCTCGTGCCTCGATCGACGGCGTGGCGATACCGGTCGAAGAGACCGTCACGACGGCGTCGACGTCAAGAGCGGCCCAACCGGCGTCGTCCAGAGCCGCTTTCGCGGCCTCGACGAACAGTGCCGTCGCGCCGTTCAGGTAGGCTTCGTTCCGTTCGGGCCAGCTTTTCGGGCTCTCGAACCAGGAAACGTCGGCCACCGTGTAGCGCGTATCGATTCCGGCATTGTCGAAGGCCTTCGACATGCGCTCGAACTGTTTGAATTTGCCGCCAAGGGTTCGCCGGGCCCAATCCAGAACCACGGTTTGCGGTATTTCAGCTCCGGGCACGGCAGTGGATATACCAGCCAGTTTCACGCTCAACAGATGTCTCCCAGGCGCAATGCAGTCAGCCTGCTCATATAGAGCGCGCTGGCGCTGGCCCACACTACCGAACGTAAACTCTCCTAACGTTCCTGTGAAAGTCTCCGCTGACCGGGCGAAGCACAGGTAACGGCTCAGCCGGAACGCGGGGTCATCTTGCCAAATGACGGCAATTCGGGGTCGATCTGGTCCCATGAAACGGCGCTGTCGGTGTAGATCACGCGATCCGGCCGCGCCTGTTCAGGGTCGTCAAACGAGGACGTCCTGACAACGATTTTTCCTTCGAGGCCGTCGCGCGTATGGAAAAGGGCGCTGGCGCAAGTCGGACAAAATCTGCGAACGATAAGGTTGCCGCTGTCTGCGATCCGTTCGTACTCGGATACCTCACCGGAAATCGTAAAGGCATCACAGGGGATGACGCTGTGGGTAGCATGACCGGTACCGCCTATTTTCCGGCAATCGGTACAGTAACAGTGGACCGTCGCGAGCGGCATGGCGGTCGACTCGTACCGCACTTTTCCGCACAGGCAACCACCGGTGAATTTCACGTCCATGAAACCTCCCATTCCAGCCGGTCAAGGCACCACGTTTGCTTAGAGCCTATCATGGTTAGATTGAAGCAATTCTGTTTGTGGTCGGCGAGGCGATCCGCGAGGAAGGAGCGCAGAGCGATGCCGGAGGCATCTATCGAGCATCCTGACACTGCGGGCGTCCGCCGACCGCAAACCCGGAGGGCCGGGCGCATTTGCGCCAATTCCTTCGCTCAAAGCCTCGGCAGGGCCACCAGCCCGGCCTGCGTTTTGAACTCGACCTTGACGCAAATGCACCTCGGCAGAATGGTTCAATCTAACCATGATAGGCTCTAGTTCCCGAGCAGAATTTCCAGCAGCGTCGTCGACTTGTCGTTCGACGGACCACCGGCGATCTCAGCCGGCGGTACACGGATGCGAGTAGAGCCGGTGCTGTCCTGCGAGACATTGGCGGGCGCTGGCTGTGGGGTCACGGCGACGTCGTTCGGCGGTTGCCGGGTCGGCAGGTTGGCCGGACGGGCGGTTGGCACGGCAACCCGGCTCGGGTCGGCCGGCACTTCGTACTGACCGGGCAGGTTCTCCAGCGGAGTGCCGTCGAGCGCGGCTTCCATGTAGGCCTTCCAGGCCGTGGCCGGAAGCGCTCCGCCGGTGACTTTCTTGGTCGGCGTGCCGTCGTCATTGCCGAACCACACACCAGTGGTCAGTTGGCCGGTGTAGCCGACGAACAGCGCGTCGCGGAACGCCTGGCTGGTTCCGGTTTTGCCGGCGACCCGGTGGCGCGCCAGTTGCGCACGCCGTCCGGTGCCCTCGCGCACGACGCGGGTCAGCATGCCGTTCATCATGGCAATGATTTCAGGTTTAAGCACCCGCGGCGGATTATCGTAGGTGTTTTCGTAAAGCACCTTGCCGCCGGCCGTCGTGACCCGCCGAATGACGTGCGGCGTTGCCTTGTAGCCGCCATTCATGAAGGGCGCGTAAGCGGCCGTCAGCTCGGTCAAAGTCACTTCCGATGTGCCAAGCGCGATCGACGCGTTGGTCTGCAGCTTCGATTCGATGCCCAGCCGTTTTGCCGTCTTGGCGACGTTTTTCGGACCCGCCTCCATGACAAGCTGTGCGGCCACCGTGTTGAGCGATTTGGTCAGCGCCTCAGACAGCGTCACCGGGCCGCGATACTGTTCGTCATAGTTGGACGGTGTCCACTTTCCAATGCGGACCGGTGCATCGTTGCGCACCGAGCGCGGCGTGCGACCACGCTCCAGCGCCGCGGTATAGACAAAGGGCTTGAAGGCTGATCCGGGCTGACGTTTGGCATCGGTGGCCCGGTCGAACTGGCTTGCGGAATAGTCGTAGCCGCCGACCAGGGCGCGAATAGCACCGCTGCCTTCGATAGACACCAGCGCGCCCTGCGACACGTTCAGTTTCTTGCCCTGGCCGTCGATCGCATTGCGGATCGACGCTTCGGCAGCCTGCTGCATGGGCATGCTGATCGTCGTATGCACGATGAGATCTTGCGTGACCTCGCCGCCGATGAGGCTTTCGACGCGGTCCATCACCAGGTCGGCGGCATAGTTTTCCGCACCGGTCCAGTAACTCTTGGCGCGAGTCGGCGGCCGGGTCAGCGCCGTGGTGATTTCGCGATCTGTGACGTAGCCCTCTTCGCGCATTGCAACCAGCACCAGCTGCCCGCGGGCCTCGGCGGCGTCCGGATTGCGAGCCGGCGACAGCCTCGACGGTGCTTTCAACAGGCCGGCCAGAAGTGCTGCTTGCGCCAGATTGACATCCCGCGCGGGCTTCTTGAAGTAACGCCGCGACGCTGCTTCCACGCCGTAGGAGCCGGAGCCGAAATAAACCCGGTTCAGGTACATTTCGAGGATCTGGTCCTTCGAGAATTTGTGCTCCAGCCAGAACGCGAGCAGGACTTCCTGAACCTTGCGCTCCAACGTGCGTTCCGGTGACAGGAACAGGTTTTTGGCAAGCTGTTGGGTCAGTGTTGAGCCGCCCTGCACCATGCGCCCGGCCATGACATTGTGCATCATGGCGCGCGCCAGGCCGACCGGGTCGACGCCGAAATGTGAGTAGAAACGCCGGTCCTCTATGGCGAGCACAGCCTGCGGGATGTAGGGCGACATGCGTGCCAAGGTCAGCGCCTCGCCGCCGGTCACGCCGCGATTGGCCATGGTCTTGCCTTCGGCCGACAGGATCTTCACGTTGGGTGGCCGTTGTGGCACCGCCCAGGTCGTGGCGCTTGGCATTTTGGCCCCGTAGAAGGCGACGAGACCCGCTACGCCGACGCCTGCCCACAAGCCTATGACGAAGCACCAGTAGAAGCCACGCCGCAGGAATCCGGAAAGCCCGCGTCGGGCTGATCCCGATCGCGATTTCGCGCTCTTCTTCTTGCCCTTTTTCTTGCGACTGGTCGCCTGCCCGCTGGCCACCCGATCTTTCGGGTCAGCGCGCAGTCCGCCTTTTTTCTTCTTCGGGCCGCCGAACGTCGGTTCGATGCGGGTCTGCTTCTTGCCTTTGCGTGCCATTCGGTCCGGTGAAACTGGTTCGTGGAAAACAGGACTTTGCGCGGTCGCCACCCGCATCCGGTCCCGGATTTGAACCCTAATGGCGTCAATTTAAGGGCGCGTTAATGGTGGGATCTGGGCAACTTTCATTAACCGGTGACATTAACCGTTCCCACCGAATGAGGCTTTACTGTGGGTCCGAAATCGAGCCTATGAGCCCATGAACCTCGTCTCCCGCCAGCCCGTTGCCGTTGCCGCTGCACACTCGGCCGATTATGTCCGCATCGAATCAGGCCGGGTCGACTGGGTCGATTACCTCAAGGGCTTCTGCATTCTGCTCGTCGTCATGATGCATGCGGTGCTCGGCGTTGAAAAGGCTGTCGGGTCCGAAGGCTGGATGCATGTCTTCGTCGCCACGGCACAGCCTTTGCGCATGCCGGCCTTCTTCCTTGCCTCAGGCCTGTTTCTGATGCGCGGTATCGACGCGCCGCTGAACCGGTTCTTTGACCGCAAGGTCCTGCATTTTGTCTATTTTTATGCGCTCTGGCTCAGCATCCAGTTCGTATTCAAGGCACCGGGCATGGTGGAGGAAGAAGGAGTGTCGGGCGCCGCCGCGACCTACCTTCTGTCCTATATCCAGCCCTTCGGCACGTTGTGGTTCATCTATATCCTGCCGGTCTTCTATGTCGTCGCCCGGCTGACGCGGATGATCGCCCCGTTGATCATGCTGGCCGCCGCCGTGCTGCTGCAGGTTCTGCCGGTGCACACCGGCGCCGTGGTGATCGACGAATTCGCCGGCTATTTTCTGTGGTTCTACCTCGGCTACGCCTATGCGCCCCGCGCTTTCAAGTTAGCGGCCGGGGCCGGCAAGCATGCGACCACCGCGCTGGCCGCGACCGCCGCCGTGATAGCAATCACCTGGTGGATGACCAATATCGATATCCGGCTGGCGGCGCTGCCGGCACCGTACGCGGCCTCCGCCGGAGTGGAAGAGCTGCCGCTCTCCATGATGCCGGTCGTATCGTTGCTTCTCGGCCTGGTCGGATCGGCAGCCCTTGTTGCGCTCAGTTCGGTGCTGGCACGCCACCAATGGCTCGGCGTTATCCGCTGGTGCGGCGCCCATTCGATCGTCATCTACCTCGCATTCTTCCTGCCAATGGCCATCACCCGCGCCGTGCTTCTCAAACTCGGGATCATTTCCGACGTCGGCACGATCTCGCTGCTGGTATGGATTGCCGCGGTGCTCGGACCGGTCATTTTGTTCGTTCTGATCGAGGCCACCGGCCTAGGCCGCTTCCTGTTCGAACGGCCGGCCTGGGCACGATTGAAATCCGAAAGCTGACATCGTAGCGCCATGTCTTCGACACAGGTCGCTCGTAATGAGCGTCTCGGTGGCGATGATTTCGGAGGGCGGACCGTGACAGCAACCTTTACGATGAACTCCTATCTCGGCAAGCAGCTCTTGGCGCTGGTGCGCGACGGCGACTACGCCCATGCGGGCGAAGAGGAGGCGATCGAGATCGCCATGGCGCCGATGTCGCGCGATTCCGATCGCCGCCTGCTCGATGCCGGCTGCGGACGTGGCGGCACCGCCGCCTATCTGCAGAAGCATGGCTGGGGCCAGGTCACCGGCGTCGATGTCGAGACGCAGTCGATCGAACGGGCCAGGTCTGCCCATCCAGGTGTGCGTTTCGAGGCGGCTGACATCACCGATCTTCCCGGTCGCTTCGGCACCGGTTTCGATGCGGTCGCGATGTTCAATGTGCTCTACGCAATCACCGATCACCACGCCGCGTTGTCATCGCTGGCGGCCACGGCGCGCGATGGTGCAACCCTGACGGTGTTCGATTATGCGGACCCGGGGGAATACAGCGACCATGCCATACGCGAGGGCGACAAGCCCTTTCTACCGAATCCAATCGCGGTTGCCGACATCGAGCCCTGCCTAGCGGCCGCCGGCTGGGAGGTGACGGGTGTCGACCGCATCGATGCCGACTATGTACGCTGGTACGAAGCACTGGTCACCCGCATTGACGGCAGGCGCGCGGACATGGAGGCCCTTGCCGGGCCGGAAGGCTTTGCCCGGGTGCGCGGTCTCTATGCCGGTTTGCGCGACGTGCTGCGGCAGGGACACCTGGCCGGCGCAGTGATCCGCGCCGAGCGGGTGGCGTGAAACAGGCTCAGCCGGCCAGTGCGTTCATGATACGCACCCAGGAGCGCGTGCCCTTGTGAAAAGACCGCAGGTCGTATTTTTCGTTGGGTGAGTGAATGCAGTCGTCCTCCAGCGCAAAGCCGACCAGCAGCGAATCCATGCCGAGCTTCGACTGGAAGTCGCCGACGATGGGGATCGAGCCGCCCATGCCGATGATCGCGGCCGGCTCGCTCCATTCGGCCTCGAGCGCTGCGCTTGCCTTGGCCAGCGCGGGAGAATCGAACGGCAAACGGATGGCGCCCGATGTGCCATGTTCGGCAAATTCCACCGAGCAGTCGGCCGGAATGAGGGCGCGCACGAATTCGCGGAAATTGGCCCGCACCGCATGCGGATCCTGGTCGCCAACAAGCCGAAACGACACTTTGGCCGAGGCTTCTGCTGGGATCACCGTCTTGAAGCCTTCGCCGGTGTAACCGCCGGTGATGCCGTTGACCTCCGCCGTTGGCCGCGCCCAGGTCTGTTCGAGTACCGACCGGCCGCTTTCGCCTGATGGGATCGACAGGTCGATCTCGCCGAGAAAATTCTCCGCTGTGCGACCGAGCCCCTCCCACATGGTCTTGATGTCGTCCGGTGTTTCGGCCACACCGTCATAAAAATGCGGGATGGTGACGCGGCCGGTATCATCGTGCAGGGCGCCGAGGGCTTTTGTCAGAATGTGGATAGGATTGGCCGCGGTGCCGCCAAAGTGGCCGGAATGCAGATCGCGGCTCGCCGCCTTGACGGTGACTTCCTCCCCCGTCAGACCGCGCAGGCTGACCGTGATGGCCGGTGTTTCGGCGTCCCACATGCCGGTGTCGCAGACCAGTGCCATGTCGGCCTTCAGTTCTTCGAGATTTGCGTCGAGGAAGGGTTTCAGCGATTTCGATCCGGACTCCTCCTCGCCCTCAAAAAGGATGCTGACCCGGCACGGCAATGTGCCGGTGGCATCCTTATAGGCGCGGCAGGCTTCGACGAAGGTCATCAACTGGCCCTTGTCGTCGCTGGTGCCGCGGCCGGTGATGACCTTGCGGCCAGGCTCGAGCTCGCGGATTTCCGGATCGAACGGGTCGTTCGTCCAGAGATCAAGTGGATCGACCGGCTGCACATCATAGTGGCCGTAGAACAACACATGCGGTGCGCCATCCGGTCCGTCATGGTGGCCAACCACCATGGGATGGCCCTGTGTGTCGCGCACGCTGGCGTCGAAACCAATTTCGGTCAGAGTCGCAACCAGCCATTCGGCCGCCCTGCGGCAATCCGCGGCATAGGCGGGATCGGTGGAGATCGATTTGATGCGCACCAGTTCGCTCAGTCGCTGGAGGCTGGCGTCAAGATTGCTGTCTGCCTTTGCAAGCACGGTTTCGAGATCGGCCATTCGGTACTCCCTGGGTAACGTTGGCCGCACCATAGAAGGACTCCGCCGGGGTGCAAGTGCACGATTGCGTGCCGATTCGTGCGGTGCCGGTTGCACCACAAATCGTGTTTGGAAAGCTGGACAAAAAAGTGCCACCGTGGCTGGAGGGGACTAGTCACGGTGGCGTTGGGGATGTGAGCGGCGACCCGGAGAGGGGGGGATGAGGTCGCCGCTCATGTCCGGCGTGGCGGGGGACATGCCTCTCGCCAGACATCGGCATTTTGTTGCCGGTACACCCGATTTGGTCCGATGATTGTGGCAATTCAAGGACATGATTGCCCCATTTCGGCTCACGACTGCGTGACACATGCCGTGAGTCAGACCGAGTCTCACCGTCGCATTTCGCGGTCACCCTTCGTCAGCCTCCGCAACAATTATTCATAAGCCTTTCAAACACCGTCACATTTGTTAACCGGCCCGTGAGACCGGGCGGGATTGCGGACCGATTTGGCATGGTCGATTCGCCATCGAATCGGCACTGTGATCCCGGCAGAAAAAAAATTCAAAAAAGCGAATCTTTCGAATCGCTTATGTGAAAGTTCGGTGACAATCGGCCTGGCAGGACCGAGTCGGCTGATGGCCTGCGGGGGGCCATCTCACCCCGACGAACAGTTTGAGTTCGTTCCTGGGCTCAGTCGATCCGGATATTGGTGCCTTTTTGGCATCGGCCAGTTCGAAAATCGGTTTTTGACTTTGAAGCCGATGCAATCGAGGATTGAGGGGCAGCACCTTTTGTCCCGAGATTGTAGCGCGAGATTCGATGAAGACGACAATCGGTGCCGAATCGAGAATGTCGACTTCGCGTTCAGAGGAGTTGGGCGTGCACACCGCTCCTGAAACCCGACCCCTGAGACGCTGGCGCTGACTCGGGATCTTACCGAACACAAAAGCGGTTTTTGCCGCCGTTGCCTGGAAATCCGGCGCACCATCCAGGTGCACGCGGGATAGCACAAATAGCCGAGTTGTTGTTGTTGCGAGAAAGAGGGGATTCGCAGGTGAGCACCACGCCAACAGAAAACGCCCTGCCGAAGGATCACGACCGGAAGGCCAATCGTATCCACACCACAAGCGGCCGCTGGAAATTTGGGCTTTTCCTGACGCTAACGGCGGCGCTTCTGTGGGGTATTCTCCCCACTGCGCTGAAGGTGCTCGTGAGCGTTTTGGATGCCTATACAATCACATGGTACCGGCTTGTGCTGGCGGCTGTGGTTCTGCTCCTGTTTTTGTCGGTGAGCAAAGGCCTCCCGAACCTGAGGCGGCTTGATGGCAGGTACGTTTTGCTCCTGGCGATCACCTGTCTTGGGCTGTGTATAAACTACATCACATACGTGCTGGGCCTGGATATCATCGGGCCCGGCCCCGCCCAGCTTCTGATTCAGCTCAACGCCGTCTTCGTGATCCTGGGCGGCATATTCATCTTCAGGGAGCGTTTTGTTGGCGTCCAGGTAGTTGGTCTGGTTGCCATTGTTGCCGGTCTTGTGATGTTTTTTCACGATCGCCTGAACGCGTTGTTCACGTCCTTTACCGAGTATTCGCTGGGTGTTCTCATACTCGTGCTTTCTGCCGCTGCATTGGCCGCCTACTCCCTGGCGCAAAAACAACTGCTGGTGAAATTCAGCTCCCTGCAAATTTCCATGTTGGTCTTTGGTTTTGGCGCCCTCGTCATGCTTCCCCTTACAGTGGAGAACATTCCACGGGCGATGGACCTGAGTTGGACGAGCATTGCCCTTCTCCTGTTCTGCGTGTTCACAACGCTCGGCGCGTTCGGCAGTTTCGCTGAAGCCCTGCAGCACTGGGAAGCAACAAAAATAAGCGCCGTTCTGTCTACCGTCCCGCTGATCGCGTTGGGTTTTGCTCAGCTGACGGTATCTCTCTATCCCGGATTGTTTGAAACGGATCCGATCTCGACGCTAAGCATGGTAGGCGCCATGGTACTCGTCGTCGGGTCCTACCTGATCATCCGGAGAAACACTTGATTTCCGTGAAGAGGAGCCTTCGCGAGCCGGCAATCGCAAACATGCAAGTACCGACGGATCGATCCTAGTAAGACCGCGTTGGCCGGTCCATGACCCGTTTGCCGAACAAGCTGGCGACCAGGTCGACCATCAGTTTGGCGGTTCGGCCGCGCTCGTCGAGGAACGGGTTGAGCTCAACTACATCGAGCGACGTGACCAGGCCGCTGTCGCACAGCATCTCCATCACCAGATGAGCCTCGCGAAAGGTGGCGCCGCCAGGCACCGTGGTGCCGACCGCCGGCGCGATGTCCGGGTCGAGAAAGTCGACATCGAGGCTGACATGCAGGGCGCCCTCGGCCGCCTCGACCTTCTCAAGGAAATTCCTCAGCAAACGGGCAAATCCGTGTTCGTCGATGTCCCTCATATCGTGCACGGTCACCCCGGTGCGGCCCAGGCCCTGTTGTTCGCCACCGTCGACCGAGCGAATGCCGAGCATGCAGACATTTTTCGGATCGACCGGCGCTTCGACGTTCGGAAAGACCGGATCGAAGCCGGCCTGACCGGTGAAATAGGCGACCGGCAAGCCGTGCAGGTTGCCGCTTTCCGTACTGTCGAGCGTATGGAAATCCGGATGGGCATCCAGCCACAGCACGAACTGGGCTTTTCCGGACCGTGCGGCATGTCGCGAAATGGCCGGGACACTGCCCATGGCAATGCTGTGATCGCCGCCCAAAAACACCGGAAAATGGCTGTTTTCGGTGGCCTGAACCCCGGCTTCGAATATCGCCTTCGCCCAGCTGACTGTCTGGGACAGATGACGGATCGAAGCATTGGGATGAGGAATCGGCGGGCCGCTCTCAGCGGCAAGATTGCCTGCATCCGTGACCGTGTTGCCGAGCTTTTCCAGAACCGCCCCGATTCCGGCGGTCCGCAATGCGTCCGGCCCCATCAGGCATCCCGGTTGGCTGGCACCGGTCTGCACCGGCGCGCCAATAAGACAGATGGATTTCGACATGAGCTTGGTCTTTCGCGTTTCGGCGCCGCTGACGAGGGTTGGCCGAAGCCTAGTGTCAGGACACTAGATTTTTGCGGCGGGGGGATCAACGCCCGGATCGCGAAATCAACCGCTTGCCGTCAACCGCCTTCAAATGTCAGTGGGCTGCGGTGATCGCCATAGACCTTGCCCGACCGCTGCGCTATCCCTTCTCACCATGAACAAGGACGATCATCTGTTTCTCATCGACGGGTCCGGCTACATCTTCCGGGCCTATCACGCGCTGCCGCCGCTCACCCGAAAATCCGACGGCCTGCCGATCGGCGCCGTATCCGGATTCTGCAACATGATCTGGAAGCTGCTGTCAGACGCCCGCGACACCTCTGTCGGCGCGACGCCGACCCATCTGGCGGTGATCTTCGATCATTCGGCCAAGACCTTCCGCAAGGAGATGTTTCCCGAATACAAGGCCAACCGCTCGGCGCCGCCGGAAGATCTGGTTCCGCAATTCGGGCTGATTCGCGAAGCGACGCGTGCTTTCAACCTGCCGTGCGTCGAGCTCGAAGGCTACGAAGCAGACGATCTGATTGCCACCTATGCCAGGCAGGCGGAAGCCGCCGGAGCCGAAACCACCATCATCTCGTCCGACAAGGACCTGATGCAGCTCGTCACTGACCGGGTGTCGATGTACGACACGATGAAGGACCGGCAGATTCGCGCGCCGGAAGTGGTCGAGAAATTCGGCGTACCGCCGGAAATGATGATCGATCTGCAGTCGATGACCGGTGATTCGACCGACAACATTCCGGGCATCCCCGGCATCGGCCCGAAAACCGCCGCTCAGCTGCTCGAAACCTATGGCGATCTCGACACGCTGCTGGAGCGTGCAAGCGAGATCAAACAGAACAAGCGCCGCGAAAACATCATCGCCAACGCCGATATGGCTCGCCTGTCGCGGGAACTGGTGACGCTGAAAACCGACACGCCGGTCACCGAGGACCTCGGAAGTTTCAAACTGGAGCCGCAGGACGGGCCGAAACTCATCGCCTTTTTGAAGACGATGGAGTTCAACTCGCTGATCCGGCGGGTCGCAGAGGCGACCGAAACAGATGCTGCGGCCGTCGATGCGACGACCGTTGACGTCAAATGGGGTGGTTCCGCGCGCGGCCCGGATCTCGATTTCGGCGATACGCCCGCTCCGTCCGCCAAGGGCGGACGGTCTGACGGCTGGACGCCACAGGACCTGGTCGAGGCCCGCGTCAAGGCGGCGACGAAGACTGGCATCGATACCGGTAAATATGACTGTCTGTGCAGTTCCGGCGACCTCGACGCCTTTATAGCGGAGGCCCGCGAGACTGGATTTGTTGCGATCAAGATCGCAGCCAATTCGACGGATGCCATGCAGGCCGAGATTGCCGGCTTTTCGCTGGCCTTTCAGCCGCAGGACGCGCAGTCGCTGGCAGCCGGTCCCGTCAGGGCGGCCTATGTGCCACTGGCCCACCGGGCCGGCGAAGATCTTCTGGCCGGTGGCCTTGCCGAAAACCAATTGCCCTTTGACGACGGGCTCGCACGCCTGAAGCACCTGCTCGAAGACCCGGCCGTTCTCAAAGTCGGGTACGGTCTCAAGCAGGACTGGCTGATTGCCCGCCGCTACGGTGTAGACTTCGTCTCTCTCGACGACACGCTGCTGATCTCCTACGCGCTCGACGCCGGCCGCGGCAGCCAGAATTTCGAGGCGCTGTCCGATCGCTGGTTCGGCCACAAGCCGATGGTGCTGAAGGACCTGACCGGCAGCGGCAAGTCTGCCGTAACCTTCGAATATGTCGATGTCGAGCGGGCGACGGCCTATGCCGGCGAATGTGCCGATATCGCCCTGCGCCTCTGGCAGGTGCTCAAACCGCGGCTTGCCGCCGATGGGCTGGTCTCGGTCTATGAGCGGCTGGAGCGGCCGATGGTGCCGACGCTTGCCCGCATGGAGCAGCGCGGCATCAGCGTCGATCGGCAGATTCTGTCGCGGCTGTCCGGCGATTTTGCCCAGGGGGCGGCGGCGCTGGAAGCCGAGATCCGGGAATTGGCCGGCGAAGAGTTCAACATCGGCTCGCCGCGTCAGCTCGGCGAAATCCTGTTCGGCAAGATGGGTCTGCCCGGCGGTTCCAAGACCAAGACGGGCCAGTGGTCAACCTCCGCCCAGGTGCTGGAAGAACTGGCCGCCGAGGGGCACGAGTTCCCGCGCAAGATTGTCGAATGGCGGCAGCTCACCAAGCTGAAGTCCACTTATACGGATGCGCTGCCCGGCTTCATCAATCAGGAAACGCAGCGCGTCCACACATCCTACGCTCTGGCGTCGACCACCACCGGGCGGCTGTCGTCATCCGACCCCAACCTGCAGAACATCCCGATCCGCACCGCCGAAGGCCGCAAGATCCGCGCTGCCTTCGTCGCCGGAAAGGGCACCAAGCTGGTCTCCGCCGACTATTCGCAGATCGAATTGCGGGTGCTCGCGCATGTCGCCGACATCGACGCGCTGAAACAGGCCTTTACCGACGGCCTCGACATTCACGCGATGACCGCTTCGGAGATGTTCGGCGTTCCGGTCAAGGACATGCCACCGGAAGTGCGCCGCCGTGCAAAGGCGATCAACTTCGGCATTATCTACGGCATTTCGGCCTTCGGTCTCGCCAACCAGCTGGGCATTCCGCGTTCAGAGGCGAGCGACTACATCAAGACCTATTTCGAGCGCTTCCCCGGCATCAAGGACTACATGGATTCGACCAAAGCCTATGCCCGCGAACATGGCTATGTGGAGACGATCTTCGGTCGCCGCGCTCATTATCCGGACATCGTGTCGTCCAACCCGCACACCCGTTCCTTCAAAGAACGCGCTGCCATCAACGCGCCGATCCAGGGCTCGGCTGCCGACATCATCCGCCGCGCCATGGTCAAGATGGACCCGGCGCTGGAACAGGCCGGGCTAACCGCGCGCATGCTGCTGCAGGTGCATGACGAACTGGTCTTCGAGGTGCCCGACGCCGAGGTCGAGCCGACGATCACGCTGGTCACCGACATCATGCAGAACGCTGCGATGCCGGCGGTGGCGATGAAAGTGCCGCTGCAGGTCGACGCCCGCGCCGCCGACAATTGGGACGAGGCCCACTAACGGCTTCACGGATAGCGCACGAAATGCAGGGTTGGGGCGCCGCCCCAATCGACACTGCCGCTTTTCAGGAAGCCGCATTTGCGCAGAACCGCGATCGAGGCCGTATTGACCGGCCGCACCAGCCCGTAGACGGTCGGCGCGGCAAGATCCCTGAAAGCGATGCGCACCGCCGCATTGACGAATTCCGTGGCAAGACCGCCGCCCCAATGGGCCGGGCCGATGTGGTAGGAGACGTTGATGCCGGCAAAGCCCGACTTGTGGCTCAAGCCGCCAAGTCCGATCGTGTTGCCGTCGACGCTGATCGTCCAACGACCGAATCCATGCTCCCGCCAATGCGCCATGTCACGCGTCAGGCTGGCCTGGCACTGATCGCGGCTGTCCGGTGTCGGGTCCGGCCGATGCGCCAGCATGGCCGGGTCGGAAAACAGGGTGCAGTAGAGCTCCAGATCGCTTTCGGCGACGCGGCGCAGGTGAAGCCGCCCCGCTTGAATGTCGTCCAGGTAAATCATCGAGGAATGAACTGCGACGTTCGCGGTTGAAAGGCAACCCTGTAACGATCGTTGCCCGACGGGAAGCCATCTCTCTCCTGGCAGCGGATTTCAATGCATAGCATGATGATCTATTTTGACCGCGATACATAACAGGAAGGCAAGCAAGAAAGTGCAACCATGAAAGAGCGTCAGATCGAGGTTTTCCGCGCGGTGATGAACCATGGCGGCATCAACCGGGCATCCGAAATGCTGAACATCTCCCAGCCGGCGGTCAGCCGCATGATCTCCGGTTTGGAGGCAGCCACCGGGCTGACATTGTTCGAACGCAGCGGCCGCGCCGTCAAACCAACGCCGGAGGCTCACCAGTTCAAACGCGAGGTCGACACCTTTTTTATCGGGCTCGATCGCATTGCCGGAGCGGCCGAGGAAATCCGTGAATTGCGCAGGGGACATGTGCGCATGACGGTCATGCCGGCATTGGCCTTGTCGGTCGCTCCAGCCATCGTTGGCCGAATCGCGGAGAAACATCCAACGGTGAAGACCACATTGGACGTTCATACCTCACCCCGCATCGGCGACCTGATCGGATCGGGTCAATTCGATCTCGGCATCGGCCACCTGTCGATCGACCGCCCGGAAATCGAGGTCCTGGGGGCCTGGCACGTGGACTGTGTCTGCGTCATGTCCTCCAGTCACCACCTGGCCGACCGCAGGGTTTTGCGGCCGGAGGATCTCGATGGCGAGGCCTTCGTGTCGCTGTCCTACCAGACCGATACCGCACAGTGGCTGGGTCAGGTGTTTCGCAATGCCGGCGTGCGCCCGAAAATCCTCGTCGAAGCCCAGCCATCCTATGCGGCCTGCCTGCTGGCGGCTCAAGGCTTGGGCATCACGGTCATCGATGCGCTGACGGCGGAGTATTTCGGTTCCGACGAAATCTCCGTTGTTCCCTTCGGGCCCGGCATCCCGTTCGAATTCAAGCTGATCAAACCAGCGGGCGCCCGATCATCGGTTCTGGCGACCGACATTGCCGACATTGCTCTTGACGTCATGCACGACCATCATCTCACCAGTTGAGTCCGGACTGGAAGGGGCTCACACATAACCAAGATGGATCAATAGCCACTTTTTCGGCATTTGACGGAATGTGTCGGATCAAGAATCCTTGGCGCGCTTCCGGGCAAGTAACAAAAACAGGGAGATGAATGATGGCAGCATGGAAACAACTGGCGGCGTCGGCGCTTGCCGTGATGATGGCTACAACCGTCTCGATGGCCGCGGACACGACGATGCGACTGCATACGCTCGTCAAATCGCCTCATCCGTACAACGACATGGCCAATTTCATGGCCGAAGAGATCGCCAAGCGGTCCGATGGTGCAATCGAGATCAAGGTGTTCGATGCCGGACAGCTCGGAAAAGATCCGGCCGTCATAGGCGAAATGGGACTGGGCACCATCGATCTGATGATCAGCTCGACCAACAATGCCGTCAAGCAGGTGCCGGAATACCAAGTCTTTTCCATGCCCTACCTGTTCGCCGGTTTCGATGATCTGATGGAACGGGTCGGACCGGGAACACCGGCTGAAGATTACTTCAAGAAGGCCTATGGCGATCATTCGCTGAATATGCAGCTTCTGGCGCTCGGCGGTTCCGGCACGCGCAACCTTTCCAACGCCAAGGGTCCGGTCAACAAGCTGGGCGATATATCGGGTTTCAAGATGCGCACGCCGCCCTCGCCGATGATTTCCAAGACCTGGGCGGAACTCGGAACCCTGCCGGTCACCGTTGCCTGGGGTGAACTCTATGCTGCAGTACAGACCGGCGTGGCCGAAGCGCTCGAAAGCTCGATCCCCGGTTACACCGGCTCCAAGCTCTATGAGGTCGCTCCCTACCTGGCGCTCACCGGACACACGATCCAGGTCAATCACATCTCCATGAGCCAGCGCGCCTGGGACAAGCTGACCCCGGAGCAGCAGAAGATGTTTCTGGAAGTGGCGGCTGAAGCCTCGGTTCTCGGCATCGACATGGCGCGCAAATACGAGACCGAACTGGTTGAAACGCTCAAGTCCAAGCATGGCGTGACCGTTACCAATCCGGATGTCGCCGAATTCAAGGCGGCCCTTGGCCCGCTTCAGGCATCACTCGCCACGGAGCTGGGGCTGGAGCCCGCCATGGCCGCCATCAGCGGTAACTGAGAAGCCAGGCATCCGCGTGCGGCGGTTTCGGCCGCCGCACCATTGCGCGCAACCACCGATCCCGATCGGATTATCATTCGGAAAGCACCCATGCTGGTTCGCTTGAACAGCGTTCTGGAGAGATTGTTCGGCACCGTCCTTGCGGGACTGTTTGCCGGACTGATTCTCGTGGTCTTCATTCAGGTGGTTGCCCGCAACATCCTTCAGGTGCCGATGATCTGGACGCTCGATCTGGCCCAGCTCCTGTTTTCCTGGTGCATCTTCGTCGGCGCCGCTCTGGCGTTCAGAAAGGGGCAGCATTACGTGGTCGACATTTGGCCGCAGTCCGGACCGTTCAACTTCTTGCCGGTGATCGTTCCGATCCTGGCGTCGGCCATCGTGATTTACGTTCTCGTTCGCAACGGCGCCCTGATGACCGAGATCGGTCTCAACCGGACATCGCCTTCTCTTGGCATATCCGAGTTCTGGTTCTTTTTGCCGATTCCGCTGGGCGGGGCGTGCATGGCCCTGTTTCTCCTGGAAAACACGCTCGCGAGCCTGCGCAAATGAACCCGTTGGTGCTGCTCCTGGGCGCGTTTTTCGTGCTGGTCGCCTTTCGCGTCAATATCGGCTTTTCGCTGATCCTGTCGTCGATTGCCGTCATCCTGTGGGAAGACCTGCCGCTGACCTCGGTGATCAATCAGATGTATTCCAACATCGACAGTTTCACGCTCCTGGCGGTGCCGTTTTTCATGTTTCTCGGCCGCATCCTCAATGCCGGGTCGATCACCGGCCGTTTGCTCGATGTGGCCAATGCTTCGGTCGGTCACGTGCGTGGCGGCCTCGGCCAGGTCAACGTCTTCGTGTCGATGGTGTTCGCATCCTTGTCAGGCTCGGCTGCGGCCGACACCGCTTCCGTCGGCTCGATCCTGATCCCGGCGATGAAGAAAGCCGGCTACAGTCCGGCCTTTTCGGTGGCGCTGACCGCCGCTTCCTCAACGCTCGGAGTGATCATCCCTCCCTCGATCATCCTGATTGTCTACGGCGCCTTCGGCAATGTCTCCATCGGCGCCCTGTTCCTGGGCGGCGTCGTTCCCGGTTTTGTCATCGGCTTGTCCATGATGGCCTACGCCTACGTCATGGCCGTGCGCGAGGGCTATCCGTCCAACCCTTTTCCGGGCGTTCGGGCGCTCGGCAAGGCGGTATGGCGCGGGGCCGCTGCCATGCTGATCCCGGTTTTCGTGCTGGGCGGCGTGATTGCCGGCCTGTTCACGCCGACGGAAGCGGCCATCAGCGCTGTCGCCTGGGCATTGGTTCTGACCTTCATCGTTTACCGTGACGTCCCACTGCGAGAGCTGCCGGGTCACCTGACCCGGGCCACGCTGGAATTTTCCGTTCCATTGTTCACGGTAGCGGGTGCCGGCATTTTCGGCTGGCTCATCGCCTTTCTCGGCGCCGCCGATATCGTTGTCGGCTTCATCACCGCTCAGACCAGCCATCCGGTCGGGATCATGCTTCTCCTGATCGGCTTTCTGCTGATGATCGGGACGGTTCTCAATCCGATCTCCGCGGTGCTGATCTTCCTGCCGATCATCCAGGGACTGGGCGACACTGCCGGCATGAACCCGGTTCACATGGGCGTGCTGTCGACCATCGTCCTGTCGGTCGGGTTGATCACGCCCCCTTACGGTATTTGCCTGCTGATAGCTTCGCAGATCGGCGATGTGCCGCTTGGCCGGGCCATGCTGGCGGTGATCCCGATCGTCACGCTGACCGTGCTGATCGCCATCCTGTCGATCTTCGTTCCGGATATCGTACTGGGATTGCCCAAGCTCGCATTCCCGAACATTTTTGCCAACTAGATCAAAACTGAGGAAACGCAACATGGCGCATATCAAACCCAAGGGCAGCTTCGTCGCCCTCGTCACACCGATGAACGAGGACGGTTCCGTCGATCTGGAGGGATTTCGCACCCTGCTGCAGTTCCATGCTGAAAACGGCACCGAGGCCGTCCTGATCATGGGCTCCACCGGCGAGGTTTCGATGCTCACGCCAGAGGAAAAGAAGTCGATCATCAGCGCGACCGCCAAGATGGAAGCGCCCGGCATTCTCAAATATTACGGCTGCTCCGGCAACAACACCGAAGCCACCATCGACATGGTCCGGTTCGCCAGGGGAGAGGGTGCCGATGGCGCGATCATTGCCGCACCGTCCTATATCTGTGCGCCCAACGAGGACATCGCCGACTATGTCGAGGAGGTTTGCGATGCCGTCGAATTGCCCATCGGCTTCTACAACAATCCGCCGCGGGTCAAGACCGACCTGCATTGGGACGACCTCCTGCGTCTCGCCAAGCATCCGAACATGGTCGTGCTAAAGGAAAGCACCACGCGTGTCGGGCAGGTGGCGCAAATGTGCGCGGCCAGGCCGGACATCTCCATCATGTGCTGCTGCTCGCCCAATCTCGGCCTGGTGGTTCCGACGATGTCTTTGGGCGGCGACGGAACGGCGAACATGACCGGCAATCTGATCCCGAAGGAATTTGCCGTGATTTCCAAGCCCTGGGAGAATGCGGAGGACGCGCAGAATTTCCGCGAGGCCTATCTGCACAATCTCGACATGCTTCACTTCGCCTATTCGACGATCAACCCTGTTTCCATCAAGAGCCTGATGCGTGCCGTCGGCCTGCCCTCCGGGCCGCTGCGCAAACCGTTGAAGCCGCTGACCGGCGATCAGCTTCAGAAGGGCCTCGACATCGTCGCCCGTCTGGGGCTCGACAGAAGCTACGGTTACCGGATCGACGGCCGGGCCAAGGCGGCCTAGCAAGCATGGGACAACGGATCACCCTGATCACCGGCGCTTCGAGCGGCATTGGCGCGGCCACGGCGCGGCGCATTGCTGCGTCCGGAGAGTGCATTGTCCTGCACGCACGCGGAGGCATCGACGGCAGCAAGGTGCCGCTTCTGGAAGCAGTCGCCGAAGACGTGAGGCGGCTTGGAGCGGACGCGACCATCAAGACAGGCGATTTGGCTGAACCTGGCGTCGCCGCTCGGCTGGTCAGCGAAACCGTCGCGGCCCATGGAAGCTTGGACCGGATCGTTTCCAACGCCGGCTTCGCCCTCAACAAGCCGATTGGAGATCTGTCCAGACAGGAGCTCGATCACTCCCTTTCCGTCATGACCGGCGCGTTTTTCGAGTTGATCACCGAAGCCTTGCCGCATCTAAAATCCTCGAGTTGCGGTCGCGTGGTTGCCATCAGCTCCTTTGTTGTCGACCAGATGCCCGGCGGTCGCCTTTTTCCGGCAACGGCAGCGGCAAAAGGTGGACTGCAGGCCTTGGCCACGACCTTCGCGGCGCAAGTCGCAGCGGACGGGGTGACGGTGAATAGCGTGGCGCCCGGCTTTACCGAAAAGGAAACCGCCGGGCATTCAGCACTGTCTCAGAGTTCCTGGGAAGCCGCCGCGGATATGACGCCAGATCGACGCCTGGCGAAACCCGCCGACATAGCTGCGGCTGTCGCCTTTTTTCTGAGCGATGAAGCGGCCCACATCACCGGCCAGTGCTTGCGGGTCGATGGCGGGCTATCCCTGATTTGATGGAGGATTGCAATGCCGATCGTTAAGGTGACCATGGCCTCGGGCCGAACGGCTGAACAGAAGAAATCAGCGGCACTGGAGATCACGGGTACACTGGTGCGGCACTGTGGCGCCCATGCCGAACATATCTATGTCGTGTTCGAGGATGTGGCCGCTGACGACTGGGTCGTCAACCGCGAGACGATTACCGAACGCAAGGCCAAACGCGGCGAAACCTGATTGGCTCATCGAAGCGGTCGCTTGAAATGACGAAACCGGTCAGTCTCTGTCACTGGGGGCCGTTCGAGGCAGACGTCCAGAACGGGCGACTGGTTGCCGCGACGCCCATGCGCGGCAGCGGCGCCGATCCCGCCATGATCGGTGCCCTGCCCGAGCTTGTCCATGGACAAAGCCGCATCAGCCAACCCGTCATCCGCGAAGGCTGGCTGCGCAACCGGGCCGCGTCCGACGGCTCCGCTCGCGGCAGCGACCGCATGGTTCCCGTGAGCTGGGACGATGCTCTGGACTTCATCGCGCAGGAACTGACCCGGGTCCGCGACGAGCATGGGCACAGCTCGATCTTTGCCGGTTCCTACGGCTGGTCGAGCGCCGGCCGCTTTCACCATGCCCGCAGTCAGATCAGGCGGTTCTTCGGAGCTTTCGGCGGTTTTACCGATCAGACCGGCAATTACAGCTGGGGCGCCGCACAGATCATATTGCAACACGTGCTGGGCAGCGACGATGCCGTGGCGGGCGCTGCGACCGCCTGGGACAGCATTGTCGGCAACACGGATGTCCTGGTGGCATTTGGCGGCCTCAATCACAAAAACTGGCACGTGACATCGGGCGGTGCCGGATTTCACCACATGCCCGACCATGTGCGGCGGGCGCGCCGGAGCGGAACCCGCTTTGTCGTTGTCAGTCCCGTCGCCGATGACATCCCCGACGGGTCGGATGCCCGATGGATTGCGCCACGACCCGGCAGCGACACGGCAATCATGCTGGGGCTCTGCCACGAAATGCTCCGCCGCGGGCGCGCCGATCACGCCTTTCTCGACCGCTTTTGCAGTGGCGGGCAAGTGCTGATTTCGTATCTGCTGGGCGAAACCGACGGCGAGGCGAAGACGCTCGACTGGGCTGCCGGTATCTCCGACCTGCCGCTCGAAACCCTTCGTGAACTGGCCGATCTGATCGAGACCGGTCGTGTCATGTTGACAGCGAGCTGGTCGCTGCAACGCGCCCATCATGGGGAACAGCCCTTCTGGGCCTTGATCGCGCTGGCCTCGATGCTTGGCCAGATCGGAGAACCGGGTGGCGGGTTCACCTTCGGCTACGGATCGCTCAATGCGGTCGGTCAGGGCGCTAGAAAGGGGTTGGTGCCCAGCCTGCCCAGGCTTGGCAATGAAAACGGCACGACGATCCCGGTCGCCCGTTTTGCGGACATGCTCGAAAATCCCGGAAAGACGATTGCTTTCAACGGCAGCGAAGTCACACTGCCCCGGGCGGAACTCGTTTACTGGGCCGGCGGAAATCCGTTTCACCATGCCCAGGATCTGTTCCGCCTGCAGCGCCTGTGGGCGCGGCCACAGACGATCGTCGTGCACGAGCAGCATTGGACAGCAACGGCCCGGCGTGCCGACATCGTGTTGCCGGCGACGACCAGCCTCGAGCGCTGCGACATCGGCGGGTCGTCGCGGGACCCGCATGTGTTCTATATGCCCAAACTGATCGACCCGGTGGGTCAGGCGCGCAACGATTACGATGCGTTTTCCGATCTTTCCGGTCGATTGGGCATTGAGGCCGCCTATTGCGAAGGACGTGACGAGCAGGCATGGCTTGCCCGCCTGTGGCGAACATCACAACAAAAGGCTGCCGACCAGGGCATCGATGCTCCGGACTTTGAGGACCTGAAGCGGCTGAATGTCTGGCGGGTGCCGCTCCCCGAGTCGCCGGAAATCTATCTCGCGGAGTTTCGCCGCGACCCAACCGCCAACGCGCTGGCCACGCCAAGCGGCCGCATCGAACTTGGCAGCGAGCGCATTGCATCCTTCCACTATTCCGATGCGCCGGGTCATCCGGCCTGGATGGAACCGGTCGAATGGATCGGCTCGGCCGCATCAGACGAGCTTGCCCTGCTCACCCGTCAACCGCGACATTTTCTGCACAGCCAGCTGGCTCAGACCAGCCTGGCTGAAGAGGCGCCGCCATCGGTCCAAGTCCATCCTTCGGAAGCCGGCCGACGGGATCTGGCCGACGGGGATACGGTGGCCGTGACCTCGCCGCGCGGTCGCTGCCTTGCCCTCCTCAGGCTTTCCGATCAGTGCCGACCGGGTGTCGCGGTGATGGAGACCGGCCCCTGGTTCGAAGGCGGATCCGCCGATCTCGATCGGGGCGGCAACCCCAATGCTGTGACGACGGACATGGCCGCTTCGGCTCTTTCCCAGGCGACCGCTGCGCAGACCTGCCTGGTGACGATCGAACGTTTCGAACCAGCGGACGTTCGCTAGTGTGGGTTGCCGCGGGCGATCTGCAGGTGGTGGACCTGATGGTGAGCACCCGTTGCCATGATACCGAAAAAGCCCAGTGCGCGTATGCGTTTCAACGCGTCCGGAGCTGCGGCGACGTGCATCACGGCTCCGCGGGGATTGGTTTCGACACGGACGGTCCAGTCGGTCGTGGTGTCCAATACACGACCATGGGCCGGCATCATTGCATGAATGGCTCGCAGAGTTGCACCGGTGCCGGTGACCGTGAAATGGATCCCTTTTTCGTCCTCGGACTGGGCTGCCGCCGCTCTCAAGGTCAATTCATTCATATCCTGCAGGTGCTCTCGCAACGCATTGATGTCGACCTTCGACCAGTCCGTTGCGGGGTCGCTCTCAAGCAGAGCGACGATCTCGGCTATGGCGGCAAAAGCGCCTTGCCCCGGTTCGGATGGAACAAGGCCGTCGGCCTGATGGAGATGTTGGGCCGCTGCGGTGGCGGTGTGGCCGAAGAGTGCGGCGCAAAGCAGCATCGCGGCGGGCGTTGGGTAGGGTCTGTTCAAGGCGGTCTCCATCTTGACGTTCCACAGACTTGTAAGGTGGTTCCATCTGCACAATTATGATTTGGATCATATTTGGAGCTGCTGCGATGCTTCCGGAACCATTCGATTCCCTGCCTGAATCCGCGAGACGCGCATTCGACATGCCGGCGGGCAAGGTCCTGTTTCGCCGCGACGACAGGACCCGGGGTATGTTCTTCCTCTTGTCCGGGCAGGTCGATCTTGAGCGGGTGACCGACAATGGAGACCCGGTGGTGATCCATCGCGCCAAGCCGGGTGAAACCTTTGCTGAAGCCTCCCTGTTTTCCGACGTCTACCATTGCGACGCGATCTCGCGGGTGCGGTCACATGTCGTGGAACTGCAGCAAAGCGCGGTCCTGCGGCAGTTCAATCAGGATGGCGGCTTCGCGACCGCGCTGGCTGGACGTTTTGCCACTCAAGTCCAGTCGGCACGCCGCCGATTTGAGTTGTTGACGATCCGCAGTGCTGAAGAACGGGTTTTTGCCGCCGTTTCCGACGGCCTTCTCGAAGGCAGCATCAAGGCCGTTGCCGCTGAAATCGGCCTCACACACGAAGCGACCTACCGGGCCCTCGCGCGGCTCGTCTCGCGCGGAATGCTGCGAAAAACCGGCCGAGGACGCTATTCTCTGGCTTCCCCTTGACCTTCCAGTCGCTGGAACCTCTATATCCTGATGCACGCGATCATTCGACAGGTGCAACCGATGGACCAGCACGTTCCCAGCACGGCCTGCAACGGCCACCACGAACATCAGCCGGATGGCGCCACTAATGTGCCGGCGCCAGGCACCGTCATCGATCCGGTCTGCGGGATGACAGTGGCCGTAGACGCCGGCAAGCCGACGCTCGACTACAAGGGCACCGACTATCATTTCTGCAGCACCAAGTGCCACGATCGGTTCGAGGCCGATCCCTATTTCTACGTCTCCGGTAACAACGCCAAAAAGAAAGTCGCGGCGCCTGCGGATACGCGGTTCACCTGCCCGATGCACCCGGAAATTGTCCAAGAAGGACCAGGAACCTGCCCGATCTGCGGCATGGCCCTGGAGCCGATGGATGGCATCTCGGACGAACCGAACCACGAGCTGGTCGATTTCACCAAGCGTCTGTGGGTCAGTGCCGGTGCCGCCGTGCCGCTGCTGATCCTGACCATGGGTCCGATGGTCGGTCTGCCGATCCGTGAGTGGTTCGGCGAAACGCTGTCGATGTGGATCGAGCTGGTTTTGGCGACTCCGGTCGTGCTGTGGGCGGCCGCTCCGTTCTTTGAGCGCGGCTGGTCATCGATCCGCACCTGGAACCTCAACATGTGGACGCTGATCATGATCGGCGTCGGCGCGGCCTACGGCTACAGTGTCATTGCGACGCTCTTTCCAGGCCTGTTTCCGTCGGACATCCGCATGGACGGCGGTCATGTGCCAGTCTATTTCGAAGCGGCTGTAGTCATTATTGCCCTGGTCTTTGTCGGCCAGGTGCTGGAGCTGCGCGCGCGCGAGCGCACCGGTGATGCCATCCGGGCGCTGCTCGATCTGGCACCGAAAACCGCAAGGCGCATTACCCCCGATGGCGACGAATACGACGCGCCCTTGGAAAACATCATCGAAGGCGATCGAATGCGGGTTCGACCGGGTGAGGCCATCCCCGTCGATGCAATTGTTCTCGAAGGCCGATCGTCGGTTGACGAGAGCATGATTACCGGAGAGCCGGTGCCGGTTGAAAAGGCGGCGGGTGATCAAGTGACCGGCGGAACGCTCAACCGCAATGGCGCACTGATCATAGAGGCCGCGCGGGTCGGCGACGAGACCATGCTGTCGCGCATCGTCGCCATGGTCGCTTCGGCACAGCGCTCACGTGCACCGATCCAGGGCATGGCCGACCGGGTTGCGTCTTACTTCGTTCCCGCGGTGGTGTCGGTCGCGGTGCTTGCCTTCTTTATCTGGCTGTTTGTCGGGCCGAGCCCGGCGTTTGTTTTTGCCATCGTTTCCGCTGTGTCGGTGCTGATCATTGCCTGCCCTTGCGCGTTGGGTCTCGCGACGCCAATGTCGATCATGACGGCAACCGGTCGCGGCGCCCAGGCCGGTGTGCTGATCAAGGACGCCGAAGCGCTGGAACGCATGGCCCGTGTCGATACGCTCGTCGTCGACAAGACCGGAACGCTGACCGAGGGCAGGCCGGCGCTCACCGACGTGGCGGCCTTCAGCGCCTTTGACGATAGCGAAGTTCTGACATTGGCGGCAGCCCTCGAAAAAGGATCCGAACACCCGCTGGCTGAAGCGATCGTTGCCGGTGCCGAAGAGCGCGGCATTACAATACCGGAGGCTGCCGACTTTGAGGCCGTCACTGGCAAGGGTGTTTGCGGCAAGGTCGACGGCCGAGCCGTTGCCCTCGGAAACCGCACCATGATGGCAGATGCCGGCGTAGTCTTCGCTGCAGGCGAGGAGACGGCAGATAGCCTGGCTGCGGAAGGCAAGACAAGCATGTTCGTTGCTGTCGACGGCGCGCTTGCCGGTATCGTCGCCGTGGCCGATCCCGTCAAGGAGACAACAGCGGCCGCGATCAAGGCGCTGCATGAGGCCGGCCTGACCGTCATCATGGCGACCGGCGACAATGAACGCACGGCGCGGGCCGTTGCGGCAAGTCTCGGCATCGACGACGTGCGCGCCGGTGTATTGCCGGAAGGCAAGAAAGACCTGATCGACGAATTGCAGGCCGCGGGTCACAAGGTTGGGATGGCCGGCGACGGCGTCAACGATGCCCCGGCGCTGGCGGCGGCCGAGGTCGGAATTGCCATGGGTACGGGCGCCGATGTCGCCGTCGAGAGTGCAGGAATCACTCTGCTGAAGGGTGACTTGACGGGCATCGTACGAGCCCGTCGGCTGGCTCACGCGACGATGCGCAACATCCGTCAGAACCTGTTCTTTGCCTTTTGCTACAACGCCGCCGGCGTGCCCGTTGCCGCCGGCATCCTCTACCCGATAACCGGCATGCTGCTGTCGCCGATGATTGCGGCCGCCGCCATGAGCCTCTCGTCTGTATCGGTCATCAGCAATGCGCTGCGGCTGCGGGCGACGCGCCTGGATTGAGATAGGGTTCTCCTTGACCTTCCAGCAACTGGAAGCGGTAGATAGGAGCCGAATATCAGGAAGGCATGGTCCGAAAGGAGCTAAGCCATGAACCAGATGATGAATGACTGGACCGTATTCTCCATGGGTGGCGGGATGATCCTTACCGCCCTGATCGTGTTGGCCATCGTTTTTACCCTCGGCTACATGATCGGGAGAGCGCGATGAATATCGGCGAGGCCGCGGACCGCACCAGCCTTCCGCCCAAGACCATCCGCTACTACGAGGAAATCGACCTGGTGACACCCGAACGCGGTACCAACGGGTATCGGCGCTATTCGGACAAGGACGTGCACCGTCTGCGCTTTCTGCAGCGCGCCCGCAGTCTCGGGTTTTCCATCGACGAATGCCGGCTGCTGCTATCGCTTTACCAGGACCGGCATCGCGCAAGCGCCGACGTCAAGGCGCTGGCGCTCGACAAGGTCGCCGAGATCGATCGCAAGATCGACGAGTTGCAATCCTTGCGTTTGACCCTGGCGGCCCTGGCGGAACAATGTCACGGCGACGACAAGCCCGACTGCCCGATTATTGATGACCTGGCGGGGAAACACAGTCAGTGACCGTTCGCATTCTGCTTGGTGTTTTGGTCGCCGGCCTGATCGTGTGGTGGCTGCTGCCGCGCGAAGCTCCGACCGCTGGCGGTCAGGCAATGGTTGAGGTGACGGTACCCGACCTTTCGGGTGCTGCGCTTGTCGGCAAAACCGCGTTCGACCTGAATTGTGCCGCCTGCCATGGCGACAATGCTGCCGGACGCGAGGGTCTTGGGCCGCCGCTGGTGCATCGGATCTACGAACCCAGCCACCATGCGGATCCGTCGTTTTTCCTCGCGGTTCACAACGGCGTGCGGGCGCACCACTGGCGCTTCGGCGACATGCCGCCGGTCGATGGGGTTGGCGATGAGCAGATCGAGACGATCATTGCCTATGTCAGAACTTTGCAGAGGGCGAACGGAATAGAATGAAGCCTGTTCGGAGCGCCGGAACGGCTTCATTGGCGAGAGGATCGAGACATGTTGAACAATAGGCAATTCTGGATTTCGGTAACCGCCCTGGCGGCATTGACAGCGGGAGCATTTGCCCATGGTGGCGCCACGGGCATCGTCAAGCAGCGCATGGACGGCATGACGGCCATCAGCGATGCGACAAAGACGCTCGCCTCGATGATGCGCGGTGCGCAACCCTATAACGCCGATGCAGTATCCGAAGCGGCTGCCATCATTCGATCCCATGCCGGCGCCGCGCTAACCGGACTGTTTCCGCAAGATAGCCTGGACCATCCGTCGGAAGCGAAGCCGGACATTTGGACGGATTGGAATGAATTCGAGGCATTGGCGACGCGTCTGGCGGATATTGCGACCGGCCTGGAAATGGCTGCCGGCAACGGTCTGTCCGGAGACAATGCGTCGGCGGCTTCGCTGGCCGGATTGACCCCGGAACAAATGTCGGATCGGCCGCCCGACGTGATTTTCAAAGCCTTGGCCCAAACCTGTTCCGATTGCCACGGCAGGTTTCGGGTGAAGAAAAACTGACAGTTCGGGCATGGGAGCGGAAGTGACAGAGGCATGAAGCGTTTTGTCGGCCTTGTGTTGATGATGATGTTTGCCGTCCATGTTGCGCTTCCAGCTCCCGGTGCGGTGGCAGCCGTTGCCCTGGAGCCAGCTGATCAGTCCATGGCCAGCTCGATCAGTGCACCCATGCATTGCTGTACGGACGCGCGCGGTCAGGCAAACTCATTGTCCTGTGCTTTGGATTGCCCATGTTCGCTCGACACTGCGAACAGCGACCTGCCGGTTGTCCATCGGCACTATGGGACTACCGGTTCAGCGTCTCTGCGCATGCGCTATGCCAACGCCTTGTTTCGTCCACCCATCGGCTAGCAGCGTCAGACAAGCGGTCTTGAGCCGGCCCCAAGGCCGGGACGTGCCCGGCATTCGAACAAAGCTACTCGATAGCGATGGTACGCATCGTATCGGAAGGACAGAACAATGAAACGAATTCAGCTAATCACTCTGGCAACGCTCATTGGCCTCGCCGGCCTCACAACAGCCAATGCCGACGAAACGAAGAAAATGACGGTGTTCAAAACACCCTGGTGCGGCTGTTGCACTGCATGGACAGAAGCCATGCAGCGCAAGGGTTACGAGGTCGCCGTTCGCGATCTCGAAGACCTTACCTCCATCAAGACACAGGCCGGTGTGCCGGACAACCTGCAGGCCTGTCATACGGTCGCTCTCGGCGACTATGTGCTTGAGGGTCACGTCCCCGTTGCGGCGGTGGAGAAACTGATGAGCGAGCGACCGGCGATCCGCGGTATCGCGGTTCCCGGCATGCCGGCCGGGTCGCTGGGCATGGGGGATGATCCTCAGGCGCGCTATCAGGTATTTGCCTTCGGCCGAGATGCTTCTGCTCCGCCTCGGATCTTCTTCGAGGTTGGAGAATAGGCGTCGACTCCGATCGAAGCTGGCCGCATCGGCCAGCTTCTCGGCGCCTGGCCTGGGTCACCACATGGGAGGTGAAGCATGGACAAACGGTGGTTGATAGGGGCGGCGCTGGTCGCTGTGCCTGTAATCGTCCTCCTGTCGCAAGCCGACCTGTTCGCCCAGCGTGCCGGGCTGCTGCGACCCAACGACTCCGCCGTTGTCGCTCTCGGCGAAGCCGTCTATCGCGACAACTGCGCCTCCTGCCATGGCGCCGAGCTTGAGGGGCAACCGAACTGGCGCCGGCCGCCCAGACAAAATTGAGCAGGAACGAGAACACCGCCACATTGAATTCCGGCGTCACAGTAATGCGTTTGAGAGCGTCTGACATCAAGATTGGATAGCGCTTCCAGCCGGTGGAAGGTCAAGCGCCGCGAAAGACGCCCTCAGCCAATCAGTCCCGCTTGATCGGACGAGAATCGACGGTCACGCGGATTTCCTTTTGAGCATGCGGTTCGACCGTCGGTTTGGCCGAACCGCCATCCGGCTCGCCCCAGATCAGGGTGAGCTCCTGGCCGTCGACCGCCAGGTCGGCGTCGATGGCAGCGAGCGAAAACCAGGCATTCAGGTGCACCGTGTAGACGGGATAATAGGAGATGCCGACCGGACGCCCGTCGAACAGCACCGTGTCCTGCGGCGAGGTGGCGTAGTTGGCCATCGGCGTGTCCATGAACTTGTAGCGCTCGCCATCGCCCAGCATGCTGGCGCCGACGGCGGCGACGTCGTCATTGTTCCACACCAGCCGGACCTTGCGGCGCTGCGGCTCCTGCGCCATGCGCTCCAGCGCCTCGCGACCGATGAAGTCGTGGTCGAACTTGACCATGAACCCGTAACCCAGTTCGTAGGGAGTCTGGTAGAGGTCGTCGATGTTGCCCGTCCGGTTGCTGCCGCCGACCGACATCACGCCCTCGAAACCATTAGCCGGCAACCATTCCCGATAGGCTTTCATCTTTTCGCCTGAATAGATGGCAGGAATGACCGAGCCGACCCAGCCGGACTCGACCGCCGTGACCGGATAAATTCGTGATCCGATCTGCTGCAGGCCGAACTCGGCGCCGGCTTCCAGGATGAGAGCCTTAACCGCTGGCCCGATTTCCGACGGCCCCCAGAACTCCAAGCCGGGCGCGCCCGACATGCGATGATTGAGCGCCGTCACCTCGTGCGGTCCGACCTTCAGTTTGCCCATCTTGAAAAAGCCGATCTCCGGCAGTGGTCCGCCATGGACGATTTCGAAGATCCGATCGGCATTCGGGCCCTGTACCTGGAAGCGGAACAGGCGCCGTGTGGAAAGGTCGGGCGACGGCCTGTCGAAATGCTCCATCGTGACGTCGTAGTCGCCGGTTTCGGCGTGGAAGGCCACCCAGTTGGCGACGGCCGGTTTGCCGACAATGCTGACGCGGTTTTCCTCTTCGCAAAACAGGATGGCATCACCGATGTAGAAGCCATCGTGGTTGCACACGACATATTGCTTGGCCTGCATCGGTCCGAAGCCTGCAAAGCTGTTGATGCCAAGATCGGACAGCAGCCGGTAGAGGTCCGGCCCTGCAAAGGTCACGTCGCACATGTGAAAGGACATGTCCTGGAAGATCGCGGAATCGCGCCAAGCACGCTGCTCGTCCTGCCAGTTGCTGAATTCCGGCTGCAGCGGAAAGCCGAACGGCCGGCCCTTTGCATTGTACATCATGTCGAAAACGTCACCATGGGCGTCAATTTTCTGCTGCAGCGATTGCTGTGTCATGTCCGGGTCCTCCTGGGTCGGGGACTATTATGGGAACGGCAAAACCGCTATTCTGTCATCCGTATGATGGACAAAATGGACCCGGAGATCCTTACGCTCAGCGACCAGGCAAAGCTGGTCGCTTCGGTGTCGACGGAAGGTTTCGGCAAGGCGCTGCTGACCTACGTCTCGAGTGCCGCGGTGATCCGCGATTTCGGCACATTTTACTTCGCCGACCTGGCCCACCCAAGGCCGGTTCTTTCGGTCTGGTCGGGCAAGATCAGCGATTACTGGTTCCGCAACAACGCCGCCGACATCCTTGGCTCTCCGACGATCCAGGCGGAGATCCTCCAGCGGATCGCGCAGGCGCCGCCGGACGGGGTGCACTTCGAGTGGTGGGCGCCGCCGGAAGGCGATTTTCGTCACGACATGTACCGGAGGGCTGGCGTGCTTGAGCGCATCGCCGTGGCGTCCCGGCGCGGCCGCTCCGGCTATCAGAGTTTCTTCCTGCGCAGCGTCACAGACGGGCCGTTGAAACCTGAGGAGATAACGGGTCTGAAGGAGGTGCTTCCGGTCGCCCACGAATTGATCGGCCTGCGTCATCGCATCGTCGGCTCGGAGGCGTTTCATTTCACCTCCGGCCTGAGCGTATCAAGCCTGCGCGAGCGCGGCGTCGAGGCCTTCGCAATCCTGTCGCGGCGTGAGTCGCAGGTCTGCGACTGCATCGTTCGCGGGCTCTCCGTGGAGGGTACGGCAATCGAGCTCGGCGTCGCCGCGAGCTCGGTGCGCACACTTCGCCAGCGTGCCTACCGCAAGCTCGGCATCAACTCGGCCGGCGAATTGATGGCCCTGATCATCAACGACCGGTCTAACGTGAGAGCTAGCGGATCATCGACTCGGGCAAAAACAGGCTGAGCTGGGGAAAGGCGACGAGCAGAATGAGGCCCACCATCATGGCGGCCCAAAACGGCATGACGCCGATGAAGATCTCGCCCATCGGTGTTTTTTGCGCGACGGATTTCACCACGAACACATTGAGCCCGACGGGCGGCGTGATCATCCCCATTTCGACCACCACGACGATGAGCACGCCGAACCAGACCAGATCGAAGCCGAAGCCGGCAACGATTGGCAGGAAGATCGGCACCGTGATGACCAGCATCGAGAAAGCCTCGAGGAAGGTGCCGAGCAGGATGTAGCTCGCCAGGATGAGCAGCAGCGTCGTGTAGGGTCCGAAGCCAGCTTCGACCAGCAGGTTCAGAAGGTCCGAAGGCAGATGTGTCAGGGACAGGAACGGGCCGAGCACGCTGGCGCCGATGGCGATTAGGAAGATCGCCGCGGTCGTCCTGACGCTGTCGAGCAAGACCGGCCCGAAATCGGCAAGCGTCATGCGGCGCATGGCGAAGGCGAGCGCCGTGATGATGAACGCACCGACACCGGCGGCCTCAGTCGGCGTGAAGATGCCGAGATAGATGCCTCCGATCGAAACGCACACCACGAACAGCAGCGGCAGCGCGCCGACAAGTGTGCGCCAGCGTTCCGACCAGGGCATGGCAAGTGCCCTCGGAGCGATCTCCGGATTCATCCGCACATTGAGGCTGATGGTAGCGACGAAAAGCAGGGTGAGCAGCAATCCAGGCAGGATGCCGGCCATGAACAGCCGGCCGATGCTGACCTCGGTCAACAGAGCATAGATCACGAAGCCGGCTGAAGGTGGTATCAGGATGCCAAGCGTACCGCCGGCGGCGACGGCGCCGGTGGCGAGACGCGCGGAATAGCCGACCCGGTCCATCTCCGGCAGGGCCACCCGGCCCATGGTCATGGCGGTGGCCACGGACGACCCGGAGACAGCCGCAAAGCCAGCGCAGCCAACGACCGCAGCCGACGCCAGGCCACCGCGAAATCCACCGATCCAGGCGAAGGCCGCGTCAAACAGGCTGCGGCTCATGCCTGATACGGTGGCAACATTGCCCATCAGCACGAACAGCGGCACGATGACCAGCAGATAGCTGGAACTGAGTGTCTGGGCCGTGGAGGCCATGGTCGCGGTTGCAGCGTTCAGCCCGTTGAGCATCGTGATACCGGCAAACCCGACGGCCAGCAGGCAGAGCCCCACGGGCATGCGCAGGGCGAGCAGCCCGAGCAGGGCAACCATGCCCACAATGCCGACGCCGGTCTCAGTCATGTGCCGCTCCAAGGGCGGGGCGCATCGTCTGCAACAGCAGGATCAGCGCGAACGCCGCCATGGACAGGCAGATGGTGGCGTAAAGCGGCCATTGCGGGAAACCCAGCAGGATCGTCGCGTCGTCATAGGTCCAGGCGTCAACCGCCTTGCGCCAGGCCCGGCGGCTGAGAAACGCCAGAGTGACGATGCCGATGGCGCCGGTCAGCAGATCGGCCAGACGGCGCCCGACGGCACCCAGCGCGTCGCTCAGAAGATCGACACGGATATGCGCTCGTTCGACCGTGCAATAGGGGATCGACAGCATGATCAGGAAGGACAGCATGATCTCGATCATTTCGTTGCTGCCGCCGATCGGGTGTCCGGCCAGATAGCGCAGGCCTGTATCGAGCACGGTGAGCAACATGATCGCCAGCAACAGGCCGCAGGCGGCCTGTGCCAAGCGCAGCGAGATGCTGCGCAAAACCCGATCGATCATATCGACGGGCACTACTCGCCGCGCATCTTCGCCAGAACCTGCCGGGCCGGCAGTCCGTCGCCTTCCAGTTTGGAGACGGCTGCTTCCAGCACGCCCGCCGCGGCTTCGTTGAACGGAGCAGCGGCTTCCGGCGGCAGGTTGATTTCGCTGCGCCCGTCGGTGTCCAGAAACGCCTTGATCGATCCGAGCGTCATGCGGTTGCCGACCTCGCCGGCATGGGCTTCCAGCACCGTGCCCGATACCGAATCCAGCGCTGATTTCTCGGCGTCGGAAAGGCCGGCATAGGTGTCGCGGTTCATGACCAGCGTGAACACGGCCGGCAGGCTGTCGAAACCGGTGATCATGTATTGCGAAACTTCCGTCAGCTTGAAGGCTGCGGCGCCGGATGCGTTGATCAGCACCGCGTCGACCACGCCGGTCTGCATCGCCGTGTAGATTTCCGTCACCGGCATGAAGATCGGGGTGGCGCCCCAGGCTTCGATCAGCTTGCCCGCTTCCTTGGAGCCGGCGCGGATTTTCATGCCCTGGACGTCATCGATCGACTGCACGGGCTTTTCGCGGGAAAACAGCACCGCCGGCGGCATCGCCCACGTGGCCAACAGCTTCACTCGCTTGTATTCGTCGGCGAACAGATCCTGCGCGCGGTTCATCGCCTCGGTCGCCTTCATCGGGTCCTTGATGGCGCCCGGCTGTTCGGCAATCAGCGACAGCGGAAACGGATTGCCAGGGGTGTAGCCCTGGACGACGAAGGAAACGTCGGCGACCCCGTCGATGGCACGGCTATACTGTTCCAGCGGCCCCTGACCCAGTTCCCCGGCCGGAAAAATCCGCACCGTGACCTCGCCGCCGGAGGCCTCGCCGACCTTGCCGCCCCACCATTCGAAAATCATCGGATGAAACGGATGTTGCGGTGACATGAAGTGTGAAAGCTTGATTTCGGTTGCCTGCGCGGCCGCCGCCAGGCTGACGGCACCCGCAAGCACAGCTGCAAATAGTGTGCGCATGCGTTCCTCCCTTGAGACGCCAAGGGTCGCAGCTAATGATGTTGAATTCTGTCATATGAACGGATGACAGAGAAAGGAAGGAACCGCCCATGAATCGAGCATCATCTACTTCAGGCACAGGATCTGTGCGGACCAGGCGCTAAAGGCGCGCTTCGCATGAATGCCGGAGAAGCGGATCTCGCTGGCCCCCGTGTCAACAGCATAGTCCGCCGTACTAGCCGCCCCGATCGCTGTCTCAGCCAGATCGATATGGCTGCTTCAACGCCCGCGCAACAAGCTCCAGTCGGTCCTGGCCATAGAACATGTCACCGTCGACGAAGTAAGTCGGCGAGCCGAACACCGATCGTTCGATCGCTTCTGCCGTATTCGCATCGTAGGCGGCACCGACTGAATCCGAAACGGCAGCTACGAGCAGCGCTTCTCCATCGAACCCGATGGTATTGGCGATGCTTTGCAGTGTGCTGCGGTCAGCGAGATCGGCATTGTCGCGCCAATGGGCCTCCAGCAGGCCATGCGCCAGACCGTCAATCGACCGTCCCGTCGCTTGCGCTGCGATCAGCATTCGGTTGGCAAGGTCGGGATCGTTGGCGTGATGGGTCGGATAGTGGCTGACAATCGGTGCGTCGCGCTCCTCCGCCCAACGGTCCAGCTCCCGGCCGAAGAAATAACGTCGATGGGCTTCGCTGCGCGATCCATTCGGTGTGCCACTGACGGCCGCAACCGTCCGACGCAGGTCGTAAGGTCGGTGAAGGATGATCGCTCCGGCACTGGTGGCGATCGACTGCAATGTCGATGAGCCGAGATAGGCATAGCCGGAATGGGCGGAGTAGAAATATTCGATGTGAGCCATGTTTGCTTCCGTTGTTGCGGGCGCTATCGATCCAGCACCAATTGCAGGAAATTGCGGGCTTTGTCCCGGATACCAGGCGCTTCGCTTTCTCTGGGTCCGGCGATGTTGAGTACCGATGGGTTGACGCTATCAATCCAGTGCCTGACCTCGGCTACACGTTCCGACACATTTTCACCGAGAGCGACGACCTTGCAGGCCTTCTGCAGATCTTGGGCGAATTGTTCGGTAATGGCTGTTCCCGGACTTTCGGAACCATCAGAGAGTATCAGGGTCGCATCGGAGTCCCGGGCATTGAGTAGCGTTCGGGTTGCCGGAATACTATCCGGCGCTTCGACCAGCCCCTGGAAGCGATCGGAAATAAGGCCGTCTTCGTTGGTGCGACCCTTCGGCACCCAGCCGCCATAGGGCAGCCCTCGCTCAATCGCGATTTCGAGAGCCGCAGTGTCGACCCCGGTTTGTCCGCCGCTGACCAGTTTCACGCTTTATGACCTCCTGCGTTTTGTTCGCCGGGTAATTCACATTTGGTGTTTGCCGTGACGTGGCGGATTGCTATTCACTCTGCCACCGGTTCCAAACAGAAAAACACAGACGCAGAATGATCGTAAAGCCGCCATTCCTCTCATTGCCCGAACTCCGAGCTGCCGGGGTTCCGGAACCATGGGCGTTCGGCCGCCGCGACTGGGTTCGTTCCGGTGAGATCGACTCGCTGAACCACGTCAACAACACCGTCTACCTGATCTGGTTCGAAACGGTCCGGGTCGGCTACATGCACGCGCTCGATCCCTCGCCTTATCCACGGCTTCAAACCGTTCTCAAGTCCCTCACGGCCGAGTTTCACCAGGAGATGAACGTCAACGAGGAATACCTCGTCACCGCCCGCACCAGCAGCTTCCGCACCTCCAGCTTCGTCCAGGACTATGCGGTATTCGCCGGAAACCTGCGAGCTACGGGATCAGCGATCACGGTCATGCTGGACGCCGAAACCGGTAAGAAAACGCCGCTGCCTGATTCGATGCGCCGTTTCTTTATCGAGCATGATGGTGCTGAGGATCATGGATCGGTGACCGGCAGGACCTGAGTTTCACAAGATTTCAGAACATTTCGTTTGATGGCAGGCAATCCGACGATCTCAAGTGGTGAGGGCGCCAATTGGCCCTCGCCATTTTTGTTGAACTTCGGGAAGCCATCCAAATGAACAAAGCATTGTACACATGCCTGACCGCGATGACGGGTTTGGTCCTCTGCGGGTCCGTCGCCGCAAAGGATCAAAAGCAGCAGTTTGAGGCTTGCCTCGATGCGGCGTACGCGGAGTTGATCGCAGCGAGAAGCGAGGCATTCTCGAGCCCTCAGTTCCGGTTGGTGTGCGATCCGGGGCGAAAGTTCGACGGCTCGGTTGCGGCCGACTGCAAAAAGCAGGAGCGCACGCGATCCTTCACCTACAAAGCCCGACCGGGTTTTCGAATTGACCAACCGCGTTTCAAAGTGTCTTTGCAGACCAACCGGACAGGGTTTGGCGACATCGATTCAGACGGCCGGCGCGCCACGATCGACCTTGAGTGTTTTGCGGAGTGCGGTGACAAAGGGCATATGGCCCTTGCCGGCAACCTGGTGGGCCAGCTGATCTACGAACCAACGGTCGCTGACAGCAAGGCCATAGCGGTTGCATGCCTGGGTAGCGTTCAGGACTGAGCTGCTTTCACCATAGGCAGGTCGCACGGAAACAGACCCGGGGCCGCGACCGGAATGACCTTTGCCGCGATAGGTTCGAAATCGGCTCGGAAATGGGCCGTGCTTTTGACGACGATGATCTTGGCTTTCCGCGGATCCAGGCCGAAATGCGTGAACTGGGCAAGGTCCAGACACTGGTTGCGGATGCCGGTCACGACGATTGATATATCAGCGCCTTCAATATGCAGGACACACGATGGGCCAAGGGTTGCGATGCCGCCGCCATACATGGCGCCGGTATAGGGGACTGTCCCTGTACTGAGCGTGCCGACGCGAAAGCGTCCGTGATAAGGAGCATCTCCGACGACCCCGGAGCGGCCGCCGAGCGATCCTTTGATTGTTGCGCCTGAACCGGCCGCATGTGCTTTGGCGACCATCGCCGGATCGTGCATCAGGCCGAGCAGAGTGCCCTGTGCGCCGGCATCGACAAGCGCGCGAAGAATTCCGGTGGTGTCCGATGACGCGCCCGCGCCGGGATTGTCCTGAACATCAGCAAGTACCACCGGTTTGTCGAACGATCCGACCATGGCTTGAGCCACCGCATCGGCCGGAAAGGCCAATCCTGTCTGGAATGCATCGCGCGCCGCTAGGAGCCGCTGCAGCGCTGCGTCGGCCTGCGTATCGGCATCGGATTGTTCGGGCGCGGAGGCGATGACCGACGGACCCGTGTCCGGCCCATCGGCAGCGGTGAAACCAAAGGCCAGTTCCACGTGGGCATCCGATGCATCGGGCAGCTCGGCGCAGAGCGACCGCGCCGGCTCAACGTCCGTGGTTTGCGCGTGCAGCGGCACAAGGAACGGGGCCTGCCGAAACGCTCGAGCGGGTCGGTTTCCGCCAAGCAGGGCTCGCAGACGGGTCCAGGCGCGGGCGCCCGTCAACGCCATATCGAGATGCGGATAGGTTCTGAAGATGCAGATGACGTCGGCCAGGCCGACCATGCGATCGGAGACATTCGCGTGCATGTCGAGGGATACCGCAATCGGCAGCGACGGGCCCGTGACGGCGCGGATGCGCTCGAGCAATGCGCCTTCGCCATCCGCGTGGCTGTCGGTAATCATGGCCCCATGCAGATCCAGGTAGAGCCCATCGATCGGGCCTGAGGCGCGAATCCCGTCCAGGATGCGTTCGGTGATCGTTTCGAACGCCTGATCCGTGACCGCGCCCGACGGTTCCGCGGCGCACCAGAGGATCGGGCGCAAGTCGGCCCCTTCGGCCTGGGCGGCTTCCGCAAACCCGGCAATGGGAAGGTTCATGCCGTGCGTGCCGGAAAGCACCTCGGATCCGCTCAGCAGGGCGGGCCAGCTGTCGGCCATCTCGAACTCCGCCAACCCGGCGCGGCCAATGCCGAAACTGTTGGTTTCATGCTGAAACCCTGCAAGGGCAATGCGCGGCATAATCAAGCGGCGGTAGGTGAAAGCGCCTGGTCGAGGATTTCACGCAGCTTGGCAGCAACCACCTCGGGTTTGTGCCGAACCAGCGATACATGCCCGAGACCGGGGAGCTCATGAAACGTGCCATCGGGCACCAGGTCCGAAACGACCTTGCACATGGAAGGCGCGGTCTGCACGTCTTCGGAAAACGAAATCACGTGAAACGGTACCGGACAGGTTTTCAACGCTTCGCGGCAGTCGAAGTCGAGGCATGCCTGCCACTGGTCGATCGTGTCCTGCGGATCACGATCGCGAAAGCGTTCCGTGTAGCTCTCCTTGACCTGTTCCCAGAAATCCGGCTCGTGCAGAGCCTTGGCCGGGAAGGCGTAGGCAGCATAGTGCGGCGCCAGAAACGACTCAGGCAGGCGGATGCCCTGGCGGCGCAGGTCGATCTCGGCCTGCATCCAGTCGCGGGTAAAGCCGTCAATATAGGCAGCCGTCCCCATGGGGATCGCCAACCGCACCTTGTCGGGAAAGTCGATGGCCGTGGCCTGGGTGATCAGCCCGCCCAGCGACAGGCCGGTCACCACCGCCTTGCCATTGCAAAAGGCATCGATCACGGCGGCGCAGTCGCGCGCGTAATCCGCCATCGTCCACGGCGGAGGCGGGGCGGTGGTTTCACCAGCTCCGCGCGGATCGTATGAAATGCAGCGATAGTGGTCCGACAGGCGGTCGAATTGCTGTGAATAGGCATCGGCCACCTGATCGCCGCCGGGCACGAAAACCAGATCCGGTCCGGCGCCCTGGACGACCACGCGCATGGTGACGCCATCATCTGTCGTCAATTGGTGAAACGCGGCCTTGTCGCCAAAGCCGGGAAAAACAGCCATCAGGTATCCTCAGACGTGATCTCGGGGAATGTCTTCGTTCCAGTCGCGGGTCATCACAACACCGTCCGCATCGTGCGCCTCCAGTCGTGCGGTGACGCGCCAGACGTCGGGCAGCGCTTCAACGGTAACCACGCTGTCGATACCGGCCGTCCAGTCGCCGCGTCGATAGGTCTTTTTCCAACTGCACCGGCCGCGAGCCGAATTCGGGTTGTCGGCATGGATCTCGAACCGGTCCTCGTTCACATAGTGCACCGACAGGCCCGTGTGAACGTGCCGCACTTCTCCAGTGTCATTGTAGCGGGAGATTGTTTCGATCCCCGTCGGACAATCGAGTGTCACGGTGCGGTGGCTGGAGTCCGGGCTCAGTATCTCGGCCTGCAGAGGCGAGGCCCCCTCGGACGGTCCGAAGGCCGGGAGCGCCGGGCCGTCCTGCGCCGGGTCATGGACCGGCAGCACAAGACGGGCGTCGGTCAACGTCAGTTCGGCCTTCTCCGGCGAGGGGAAAATCATCGGCCAGTAGGACTGGGACAGGGCAAGGCGAAGCCGGTATCCGGCCGGGATACGCTGGCCGATCACGTTGAGCTGGAGTTCTGCCTCGACGGGCTCGCCGACGGGCAGCGCCTCGGGTTCCGCGTGACTGTTGCGATGCGTCAGGTTGAGCGTTCCAAAGCTGACGAGTGTGGCGCGTCCGTCCGGTGCGACCAGCGACAGCACCGCTGCGAGATTGGCCTGGGGGACGCTGCTGGCGGCCTTGACCTTCAGCATCGGAAACCCGAATATTTCCAGGTCTTCACTGAGCACACCTGTTTCAAAGGAACTCATGCGCCCGGCTTCGCGGTTCTGATCCAGCGGGCCATCCGCGTCGGCGCCGTACATGCACCAGGCCTGTGCCGCACTGCCGGCATTTTCCGGGCAGGCCAGTCTGATGGGCGCGTCCGAGGGGGTATCGGAAAGGCCCGAAAGTGTGACGTGCAGAACGCGCTCCTGCGTGAATGGCGATGGCCATTGGGCCGCTGAGATCCAGCGCCCCGGGCGCTCCGTCGAGACCGGATCAGGCGCGGTGGGTTCCTGCACCCAGGCGCGGATCATCGGTTCATCCATGATGCCGGTCTCGATGCCCTTCAGGTGCTGATCCCACCAGCGCAGGCACTCCTGCAGGAAGCCGATCCGCGGTCCCGGAGTGGCGAAGTGCGGATATTTGTGCGCCCACGGTCCGACCAGCGCTTTTCGCGGGCAACTCAGGTTCTCCATCATGCGGAAGATCGGATTGGTGTAGCCGTCGGCATAGCCGCCCACGGCATAGACCGGCACCTGAACCGCGGCGTAATCCTCGCAGATCGAGCCATGTTGATAAAGCGCATCGCGCCGCTGGTGGCGGATCCAGTCCAGCAGCCAGAGGCCGTTGTTTTCCAGCCGCTCGACCCACATGTCGCGCCAGCGATCTCCGACAATGGCCGGGTCGGGCGGCGTGTTGCAGATGGCGAAGGCCGTGGCGCCCCAGGACAGCTTGTCGGTGAGCATCGCGCCGCCCATGAAGTGGATATCGTCGGCGTAGCGATCATCGGTCGAACACAGGGAAATCACCGCACCCAGCGCCTCCGGCTGGCGGGCGGCAACCTGAAGACCGTTGAAACCGCCCCAGCTGATGCCGATCATGCCGACCCGGCCGCTGCACCAGGGCTGGGCTGCCAGCCAGTCGATAATCGCCAGCCCGTCGTCCTGCTCCTGCAGCAGATATTCCCCCAGACAGATGCCCTCGCTGTCACCGGTACCGCGCATGTCGACCCGCACACCGGCATAGCCGTGCCCGGCAAAATAGGGATGGGTCAGATGATCGCGTTCGACCGTACCGTCACGCTTGCGGTAGGGCAGGTATTCGAGGATCGCCGGAACGGGATCCATGTCCGCATCCTCCGGCAGCCAGATGCGCGCCGCGAGGCGGGTGCCGTCCGGCATCGGAATCCAGGTGTTTTCGATTTCACGCACCTTGCGCGGAAATTCGGATCTGACCGGGATGTCATGCATCACATGCCGTTCCTTGCAATGGTGTGGGTGGTTTCCCGCTCGAAGATGATGTCGTCCCCCGATCGGCAAGTCACCCGCGCGCGCAGGTGAAACTCGGTTCTGGTGGCGGTCTGCTCGGAAAAGGTCTCGATCGTTGCCGTCCAGTCGTCGCGCGTGAACCCGGCGGTCTGCTCCATCGTGGCGCGGGCGGTCAGGGGATCGTCGGCATGGATGGTGTAGCGCCGGTCGGAGACATCGCTCAGCACGGTGCCGATGTCGTCAAGGCGCAGATCGCCAACAGGGCCGAAGACGCCACCGTCCAGGAAAAACCGGTGGGTCACCTCGCCGGTCGTCAGGTCGGTGTGAATTGAGCGTTCCATCGCGCCTTCCCGCATCCGCGTCAGGGGTCGCTTGCCGCTCCGTTTCGGCGGGTCTTGTAAGGGGCGGGGCGCGGGCGCATCGGCCGGTTCTGTCCGAACGGGCAGGTGCAGCGCCGAGGTGCCAGCGGCGATGGTCAGCGTGACCGGTTCGGGCGCGGGCCACAGGATCGGCCAATAGGTCGAGGCGATCTGCACCACGATCCGATGGCCGGACAAAACCCGGCAGCCGGTACCGTAGAGCGGCACCGTCACGTCCATCGCCTCGCCCGGGACGACTGGCGATGGCGCGGTATCGCTGTTGCGATGGTTGAGATTACAGAACCCGCGCGCCAGAAGAGTCTGCGCGCCGTCGGGAGCTTCGTCGACCAGAAGCGCCACGACAAACCCTTGCGGGCGATCGGATGCGACCGTGAGCGAAAGCTCAGGCTGGCCGAGGATATCCAGGGGTTCCTTCAGCGGCGCGCCCTTGAATTGAAGGGCGCCACCGGCGTCTAGACGACAGTCGATCGCCATGTCGCCCGCAATGGCGAATGAGCACATATCGCCGCCGGCTGCTCCGAACGTCTGTGGCGAGCAGATCGACAAGTCCGTGCCCGGAGCGGGCTCGGTGTCAAGTGTGCCGTCGTTCAGCCAGAGTGCCTGATCGGAAACGTTGGCCGATGGCCAGGCGGCCTCCTCGATCCAGCGGCCTTCACGGTGCCGGTGAATGCCGGCGGGCGCAATGCTCTCCTGAAGGAAGAAGCGTAAGCGTGGCTCATCCATCAGTCCGGTGTCGATGCCCTTCAGCCAGTGGTCCCAGAACCGGATGGCCTCATCGGTAAAATCCACCCGGGGGCCCGGGATTCCCTCGTGCGGATAAAGATGCGCCCACGGACCCATCATCACCTTGACCGGCACCTTGAGACGCTCGGCGATCCGAAACGGCGTGTCGCGAAACAAATCCGCCCAGCCACCGAAGAAATAGACCGGAACCTGGATGTCCTCATAATTCTCGCAGATCGAGCCGCGCCGCCACATCGCGTCGTGAGTCTGGTGTTCCAGCCACATGGCAGGCCAGAATTGCGCGGCTTCCAGCCGCTCGCGCCACTGATCCAGCCAGCGGTCCTGTCCGACGATCTCGGGATCGGGGGGCATGGCGTTGTAGAGCTGCATGATCGAGCCCCACCAGAAATTGTCGTTCGCCAGGACGCTGCCGTAGAAATGGATATCCTCGCGCCAACGGTCATCGGTGCCCATGACCGGGATGATTGCCTTCAGCGCGGGTGGTCGGGTCGCGGCAACCTGGAACGAATTGTACGCACCCCAGCTTTTGCCGAACATGCCGACATTGCCATCGCACCACGGCTGGGCGGCGATCCAGGCGATGATGTCGTGACCGTCCTGGATTTCCTGGTGCGAATACTCGTCTTCGGCCAGACCGTCACTGTCGCCATAGCCGCGAATGTCCACTCGGATGGAGGCATAGCCCGCTTCGGCAAAATTCGGGTGCATGCTTTCGTCACGCATCCGGGTCCGGTCGCGGCGGCGATAGGGAATATACTCCAGGATGCAGGGCAGCGGATTGTCCCGCGCACCCTCCGGCAGCCAGAGCCGGGCGGCCAACCGCGTGCCATCCGGCATCGGAATCCAGACGGTTTCAAGGACTTCGATCACGACGCAACCTCCATGGCAGGCGGCCGGGCACCCGGCGCAAGCGGGTAGTGGCAGGCGACATCGCCGACGGGCGGCGGGACAGATGCGCATTTGTCCTGCGCCCACGGGCAGCGCGTATGGAACTCGCAGCCCGAGGGGCGCGACAGCAACGATGGCACTTCGGCTGGAAGCGAAATGCGGTTTTGCGCCTTGTCCGGATCGGGTTCCGGATTGGCGGACAGAAGCGCTGCGGTGTAGGGATGCCGCGGGGCCGCGAACATCGCCTCCGTTTCGCCCGTCTCCACAAACCGGCCGAGATACATCACCGCAGTCCGGTCTGCCACATGGTGCACCACATGCAGATTGTGGGTGATGATGACCATGGCCAGTCCAAGGCGTTCGCGCAGGTCGTTGAGCAGGTTCAGCACCTCGCCCTGTACCGACACATCCAGCCCGGCAGTCGGTTCGTCAGCAATGATCAGCGCCGGATCCAGCGCAATGGCCCGCGCAACGCCCACGCGCCGGGCCTGGCCACCTGAAAGCTGATGGGGATAGCGCGTCATGAAATCCACCGGCAGGCCGACCAGCGTCAGCAGCCGGGCCGCCTCGTCGCGCAGATTGCGCCCGCCGATACCGTGAATGCGGAAGGGTTCGGTAACCAGGCCGCCCACGGTCATGCGCGGCGATAGCGAGCCGACGGGATCCTGGAACATCATCGACATGCGCTTGCGCAACGGCTTCATCCGGCTCTTGCTCAGCCCGCCGATGCGGTCGCCATCGAAGATGATCGTCCCGTTGGATATGGCCTGCAGGCCATTGATCGCGCGCGCCAGCGTGGTTTTGCCGGAGCCGCTCTCGCCCACAAGGGCAAAGGTCTCGCCGACCCGCACCTCGAAGCTGACGCCGGCGACGCCGAGGATCGAATCGCGGTTGGTCAGGCCACCGACCGGAAAGGACACCCGGACGTCGTCGACGGAGAGGATGGGATCGTTGGTCATGGTGCGGCCCCCTCTTGCACAACTTGACCCGCCAGGTTGCACAGGGCCGTGTGCTGGTTCCCCAGTGCTTGCTGTTCCTGGGGCAGGTCGCACCCATCGTGGCGGTCCAGGCAGCGTGCCGCAAACACACAGCCTGCAGGCCGCGCGCGCAGGTCCGGGATTTCACCGGGAATGGTCGGCAGAATGCGGGTCCGCTCGCTCTGGCGGGCCGGGTCGCATTCCAAAAGGCGCCGCGTATAGGGATGACCGGGCTGCCGGAACACGGCGCGCACGGTGCCGCGCTCGACCACTTCGCCGGCATACATGACCACCACGTCATCGCACAGTTCGGCGATGACGCCCAGATGGTGCGAAATGAACATGACGGAACAGCCGATCTTTTCCTGGAGATCCTTCAGGAGCTCGATCGTCGTGACTTCGAGCGTGGCATCAAGCGCTGTCGTCGGCTCGTCGGCAATCAGCAGCGCCGGCTCCATCATCAAAGCCATGGCGATGGCGATACGCTGCTTCATCCCGCCGGAGAACTGGTGCGGGTAGCGCGCCAGCGCACTGTCGGCGTCGGGAATTCGCACCAGCTTGAGCATCTCCACTGCGCGAGCAGCCTTGTCTGCTTTCGATTGGCCCGAGCGGTACTGGATATTGATCATCTGCCGGCCCACCGACAGGACCGGATTGAGAGCGCCCATCGGGTCCTGGAACACCGTTGCGATCCGCGGGCCGCGCAGGTCGCGCATGCGCTGTGGCGACAGCTGTGTCAGGTCGTCCTTTCCCTCGAAAACAATCCGCCCACTGCTTACCTCGCCATTGTCTGCCAACAGGCCGAGAATGGCGTTGATCAGAGTGGACTTACCGCAGCCCGACTCGCCCACGATCCCGACGATCCGCTTCTCGGGCACCTCGAAACCGACATCTTTCAGCGCATGAAGCGGTCCGTCCTCGGTCGAGAACAGAACATTCAGTCCGGAGATACTGAGCGTGCTCATCAGCGTCCTTTCAGGCGCGGATCGAAAACGTCGCGCAGCGTTTCGCCGAAGAAAGTGAAGCCCAGCGTGGTGACGATGATGGGCAATCCGCCCGCGATCGCGATCCACGGGGTTTCGCGGATCTGGCCGAAGCCGTCGTTGAGGATCGTGCCCCAGCTCGGCGTCGGTGGACGGACGCCAAGACCCAGAAAGCTCATCCCCGCTTCGATGGCGATCACCACGGGAATGTCCATGGAAGCCAGGATCACCAGAGGACCGATGACATTGGGCATGATGTGAACACCGAGAATGCGCGCGGTGGAGGCGCCCATGCTGGTTGCGGCCGTGACGAATTCGGAGGATTTGATCGCAATTGTCTGGGTGCGCACGATGCGCGCGTATCCCGGCACATTGACAAGAATGACCACCACGATCACCGCCGTCAGCGACGGTCCGAGGATGGTCACCAGCGCCAGAGCGAGCATGACCGTGGGAAAACTCTTCACGGCATCGAACAGGAGGATCAACAGGTTGTCGAGCCATCGTGGCCCGTAACCGGCGATCAATCCGAGTACGATGCCGATGGCGAGCGACACGGCGGTAGATAGCAGTGCGACGTAGAGAGCGATTCGGCCGCCATAGAGGACCCGTGAAAACAGGTCCCGGCCCAGCTGATCGGTGCCCAGAAGATGGTCCGCCGAGGGACCGAGAAACCGATCGCGCGGGTTGATTCTGGTAGGATCCCACTGGGTCAGAAGATCGGCGAAAACGGCGCCGAAGATGACCAGGAGAACGAGACCGAGACCAAAAGCGCCAAGCGGTTCGCGCAAAAGCCGCCGGATCGAGCGCCAAAGCTCGGAGGTCTGTTTGGCGGGAGGATTAGAAACTGCTTCTGACACGGGGATCCAGGGCTCCGACAATGAGGTCTGCGATCAGGTTCAGCAGAACGAAAAGGGCTGTGGTCACCAGCACCGCGCCTGTCACAACGGGAAAGTTTCGGGTCAGGATGGCGTCATAAACGAGCTTTCCCACACCGGGCCGGGCAAAGACGATCTCGGCAAACACCGCCGAGGACAGCATCTGGCCGATCCCGACCCCGAGCAGAGTGATGGTTGGCAGAATGGCAATGGTCAGCGCGTAGCGATAGGTGATCATGTTATCGGGCAGGCCGAACGCGCGTGCCGTGCGGATATGCGAAGCCTCCAGAACCTCGAGCATCGAGGCGCGCACCATTCGGGCGATGTATCCCACCCAACCAAGCCCGACAGCCAGCGAGGGCAGGATCAGATGGACAAGCTGATCGCCAAGGTCGCCCGGTTCACCAGCGCCGATGGCCGGCAGCCAGCGCAGGGTGACTGCGAAGATCAGCAGCGCGTATATTGCCACGACAAAGGACGGGACTGCGATGACCGCAACCGACAGGACACCGACCAGCCGGTCGGCGAAACTGCCGCGATTGATGGCGGCCCAACATCCCAGCGGAATGCCGAGCGCCACGGACCAGCTGATGCCACCGGCAATCAGCACCAGCGTATAGGGCAGCTGTTCGAGCACCACGTCGAGCACGGGTCGGCCTGACAGGACTTCCTCGCCCAGATCGCCGGTCCAGGCGCCGCTGAAGAAGTACCAGAACTGCGCCCAGATCGGCTGGTCGAGACCCATCTTGACCCGCAGCGTCTCCCTCATCGCCTCCGTGGCCCGTGGCCCGAGTGCGACCGAGGCGGGATCGCCGGGGACGAGATAGATCATGCAAAACAGCAGGAACATTGCGAGTGACACGATCGCCACTGCCAATCCAAGCCGCTTGACGGCATAGTTCAGCATCTTGCTGACCTTCCCTGGCTGTTTGTATCAAAGCGGCCCCTTTTCCCAGGGGCCGCTTGCCGCGCGATCAGGCGGGTTTGAAATCCGACAACAGCGACTCACCGTTCGGCTTCAGGCCGGGTTTGATCGTGTCTTTGTGGATGGCACCAACGACTTCATGGGTCAGGAAGACGTAGCAGCCGCTCTCATCCATCAGCGATTGCATCTTCTTGTAGATTTCGTCGCGCTTTGCCGCGTCGCTCGTCACCAGGCCTTCGTCATGCAGCGCCTTGTATTCGGAACTGTCGAAGCGTTCCCAGTTCCAGACGCCGATCTGTTCCGGGGTGAACCAGACGGTGGCCCAGCTCGGGTCCGGCTGCATGGAGAAACGGCTGAGAATCAGCTGCAGATCCATGAAATAATCGCCATCCTTCGAACCGAGCGACCAGAAGGTGCCGCTGTCATTCTGCTTGATTTCGCAGGTGACACCGACATCGGCGAGGTTGGCCTGGATCACCTGTGCTGCGGTCAGGCGTTCCGACTGATTGAGGATGTCGAGCGTGACGTTCAGACCTTCAGCACCCGCTTCGGCCAGAAGAGCGCGTGCTTTGTCAGGATCGTAGTCGTAGGTCACGCTGTCGCGACTACCGGGAAGACCCGGTGCGATAATTCCGTTGCCGACTCCAGCCGCGCCGAAATAGGCTGCATCGACGACGACCTCACGATCGATGGCGTGCTGGATCGCCCGGCGGATGCGCACATCCTTTAAGGTCTCGTTGTCCTTGTTCATGCCAAGCCAGACATAGGCCAGCGACGGCTTTTCGAGCACGGAGCTGCCTGCCGGCGGATTTTCCTTCAGGCGCGGCAGCGAGGAAACGGATGTCCAGGTGTAGTCGAGATCGCCCGCTTCGAACCCGCGCTCCGCGGTGGCCGGATCCTCGATCGGAATGATGTGTATTTCTTCGAACCCGCCCGGTTCGTGCTTCCAGTCGGGATTGCGCTTGAGAATGGTGCGTTGCTTGGGCACCCATTCGGTCAGCAGATACTGGCCGGACTGCGCGACCGGCTCGGTGCCGATCTTGCCGCCCAGTTCGCCGACCGCCTTGCGTGATAAGACGCAGGAAGCCGGCGTCGGCAGAGTCGTTGTCCAGAGGGGAACGAATTTGTTCTTCAGGTGGATAAGTCCGGACAGCTTGTCCTTGACCTCGACCTCCTTGAGCGCGGCCCAGTCACCCGCATAGGGGCTTTCATTGGCCGGGTCAGCGATGCGTTCGATCGAGAATTTCACGTCGTCGGCGGTGACCTCGCCGAACCCGTCGGTGAATCCCATATTATCCTTCAGTGTGAAGGCAATCGTCATATCGTCGAGCTGTTCCATCGAAGCCGCAGCAACCGGTTTCCATTTCCAGACATCGCCCGATACGGGTTCGATCAGCGGCGGATAGATGGCGCGGATAATGTCGTCCTCGGGAAGAGACAGGCGAAAGGCGGGATCGAGAATCTGTAGGTCCGAATAGGAACGCACGGTCAGGACTTTTCCGTCCTGGCTCAACGCCATGTGCGGAAAGGCGAGGCTTGCCGCGCCAAAGGCGCCTGTGCCGGCGAGGAAGGACCGGCGGGAAAGGCCGGTTTTCAAGCTGTTGGTCATTTGGTACTCCCTGTTGTCGTTGGTTTGTATGTGTTCACCCTTCGGGCTTGGATATCAGGTGCCGGAGCGTTTCCGTGTCACGGTGCGGTTGGCCTCCGGCCCGGATTCCGTTTCGTCGAGGACCGCGTATTTCGGGATGACAACCGGCGAATTCACCCAGATCAGGCGGGCCGGCTTGTCACTGCGGTTGCGGGTCGAATGGGGAATGTCACCGGGGAAGCTGAAGCTGTCGCCTGCGCGCACCGTGATGACCTCATCCCCGAGTTTCAGGACGAGTTCGCCCTCGAGCACCAACCCGTGCTGCTCTCCGTCGCGGGTGTAAATCTCGTCTGCGACCTCTTCGCTGAACGGGGGGTAGTCGGAGATTCCCATGTGAAACGCGCCGCCGAGCGAAGAGGAAAGCAGCGCGTCGGAATATCCCGAAACTTCTGGCGGCTCTCCGTAAAGAAGACCCAGATTGCGCCGGTTTTCGTGTCGCACCACATAGGTCCTTTCGAATGGACCATCGCCCTGGCGCCGATTGAAGAACCATTCCTGGGGGACTCCGAGCCCTTCTGCAATGCGGGCGATCTTGCCGAGTGTCGGATTGACGCTGCCACGTTCGATGGCGCTCAGATGGCTGACCGACACGCCGCTGACCTCCGCCAGGTCGACAAGCGTCATCTCCCGGGCCTTGCGCAACTGACGGACTTCCGCGCCGAAGGTTGTGAGGCTTTCATCGGTGGCAACGCGCAGAGGGTGTGGCTCATTCTGCCTGCTCACAAATCTCCTCCCGACAATTTGGTTGGCGAAAGCTTAGACCGGAAAACGCGTGTGACAAGAAAAAACTTCCAAAATTCTTGAATTTCGGAACAATGCACGAAAATTTTTGCGGCTTACGAAGGTGCTCGGTCGTCGGAATTGGTTTGCGGGAGGTCAGGACTTGCAGCAGAAATTCACTGACTCTTCCGTTGCTTACAGTGGAGTCAGGAGATGACGGAGACGCCAGAATTTGATCCGGTCGGCGACGTGACGGTGACCGATCACATCTGGATCCCGATGCCCGACGGTGTGCGACTGGCGGCGCGACTATGGCTCCCTGACCAGGTCGCACCCGACCCTGTGCCGGCCATCGTCGAGATCATACCCTACCGCAAGGCCGACATGGTCCGGGCGCGGGATGAACGCAATCACCCCTATTTTGCCGCCCACGGCTATGCCTGCCTGCGGGTCGATATGCGCGGCTCCGGCGACAGCGAGGGCCGGATGAAGGACATGTATGGCGACCATGAGCTTGCCGATACGCGCCATGTCATCGAGTGGATCGCAGCGCAGCCCTGGTGCGACGGCAAAGTCGGGATGTTTGGCACGTCCTGGGGTGGAACGGCCTCCCTTCAGGCGAACATGGATGCCCCCGAGCCTCTGAAGGCAGTGATTGCGGTGTGCGCCACCCATGACAGGTTCGAAGACGACATTCACTACATGGGCGGCTGCCTTCAGACGGATACGTTTGAATGGGGCGCGACCTTGCCAGCCATCCTCGGTGCGCCGCCCACACCCCATGCGGGCTCGGACTGGAAAATGCTCTGGAAAGCGCGGTTGGAGGACATGACATTCCCGGTTGAAGCCTGGGTGCGCGAGGAGGCGCGCGGCGCCTATTGGCGACACGGCTCGGTGATCCACGAGGCCGAACGCCTGTCGCGACCGGTGCTGGCAGTCGGCGGCTGGTCCGACCGTTACTCCAATTCCGTCATGTCCCTGGTTTCGGCCCGGCCGGACCTGGTCTGGGGCATCGTCGGGCCGTGGGGGCACCACTACCCGGACCACGGCCATCCGGGCCCCGCCATTGGATTTCAGCAATTGGCTCTTGCGTGGTGGGACCGCTGGTTGAAATCCGTCTCCGGCGCACTGGATTGGCCCCGGTTGCGCGCCTGGCTGCGGGAATTCGATCCGCCAGCGGATGCGATTGACCGGCGCAACGGCAAGTGGATCGAAACCGGACCGTCAGAGACATATACGATTCCAGAACCATGGCGCCTGGGAGAGGAGTTGCGGGCACCCTCCGGTGGCAATGTCGATGGTGGCTGGCCGGTACCACAGGACTTGCGGGTCGGCCGCGCATCCGGCGATACGGGCTATTTCGGCCGCCATGGCGGCCTGCCGCTGGATCAGCGTGGCGACGATGCTCTGGCGCTGACGTTCGAAACCGTGCCGCTCGACCAGGATGTCGTGATCTACGGTGCCGCGTCAGCCAGGTTGCGCCTCAGGCTCGACTCGTCGCAGTGCCAGCTGTCCATCCGCCTCAATGATGTCGCACCCGATGGCACCTCAGCACGCGTCGGGTTTTGCGTGCGCAACCTCGGCCTCGATGACCGGCTTGATGCACCGGCCGACCCCATTCCTCTCGATGCCCGGGAGCTGGAAATCCCGTTTCCCGCCACTGCCTATCGCTTTCGCAAAGGCCACCGCATCCGCCTGTCGTTTGCACGCTCCTACTGGCCTCTCGTATGGCCGTCCCCGGGCGATGGAGATGTGCAAATCGAAAGCGGCGCGTTGCTTCTGCCCGTGTTTTCCCGCGAACCAGACGATTTGCAACAAGCATTTCCGCCGGCGCTGGATCTTCCGATGCACAAGACACACCGCATCCTGGAGAGCCCGCAGCTACGTCGCTTCGAGACCGAAGAGATCGATGGCGAGCTTGTTGGCGGGTGGGACCAGCCCTTCACCGAATTGCATTACAACGAAACGGATACGGCTTTCGGATTCCAAACCCGGGCAGAGTACAGGATCAGACCGGACGACCCGACTTCGGCCACTGCATCCTTTATCCATGCCGCACGCTACGGCCGTCCGGACGGCGTCGCCGACATCCGCTGCGAGTTAATTGCGCGATGCGATGCAACAACCTTCTTTCTGCGGGCGACGCTGACTGCAACCTGGGACGGCGAGCAGGTGGCAGAGCGCCTTTGGGAGACTTCGATTCCGCGTGTGTTTGGCTAATCAAGCACGACGCAAGCAAACTGAGTCGTTCGAGTCTGTTGCGTAGTCGCACCGATTTCGGGCCAGTTCCGATTGTTGACGACCGCGTCAAGTGAGCGCTGTACGTGGGATTGTGGATTGCTGGTTAAGCTGCCATCCGCGCAGATTGGAGAATATCGATGGGCAAGTGTCAGGGCGTTTACGCCTGCCACGCTTAAAGCCGCATGACCGGAACTTCCGTTGGTGCTAGGAACTCCAATAGGCCATGTCCTCGTCAACGGAAGGTTCAAATTCACCTTCAGTGACCTGCCACAAAGCGTTGACGATCCGCCATCCGTATTCGCCAAAATTCGCCAGGTGGAGGAGGTCTTCAAAGTAGGGGCAAACGGTGCGTGCGACAGCGATATCCCTGAAGACATAAAGAACTTCAGCGCTCACCTGGACGCCGTCTTCCTTCATCACCCCAGCCGCAGTCAAGCGAACCATTCGATCCGCATTGTTGTTAGGCTCACCAACGGTCAATTTACCGGAAACCCTGTCACGGATGATTGTGCACTTTCTAAGGTGCGGGCTGAGTGCTCGTCGCATCCGCCCCTCATCTCCCTGGAACCAACCTTCGACGTAGTCCATTGCCGCGGCCTTGATTGCGTCTTCCTCGGTCATCCCTCTGCCTTTCATCGATGCGTCAAGTGGATCCTGAGTCAGTGGTGCCCCTCGCTTAATTGACTGGTCGGAAACCGCAATTTTCAACCTTCCAGAAGCATCTGCGGCAGCGTTCTCCGACTCTCGCCTGGACTCTTGATCGCGTATTGTCAGTGCAAACTTCACTGGGGCGTTTTCGTTGTATAATTAATTCAATCGAACGAATAAATCAATATCCTGATTGTGGTGATACTTCGAACTTGTGGTCTGTGAGGGGCGGTTTCGAAGACGAGGACCTGTAGCACAAGACATACCGCGTCCACTAAAGTCCGCCGCTACGTCGTTTCGAAGCCAAAGAGATCGATGGTGATCTGGTTGATCGACCTCTGAAATGACACGCAGAGACGGCGCTCGCTGGCGGGATTCGGGCAGCAAATGGAGGGGCCACCAGGGGTCAGGTCAAACACCTTCGCCGACCGAAAGCGTAGCAGGCCGGCAAGCTTTGTTTACAAGCCCACCAAACAACGCAATGGGGCCGGAAAACGGAAACCGCGCCTCGTGGTGTTCAGGAGGCGCGGGAAAAAAGCAAAGGCCGGGCGGGAAGCCCGACCTTCTCCTCTCGTCGCGACGACCGTGCCAGTACATCCGTGGTCACGGGTCGCGGACGAGTGATTAAGCAGCCTGCAGGTTTTGCGCGGCGCTCTTGCCCGAGCGCTCGTCACGCACGACGTCGAAGCTCAGTTTCTGACCTTCCGCAATCGTGCTCATTCCGGCCCGTTCAACGGCTGAGATATGGACGAACACGTCCGGTTCGCCGTCATCGGGCTGGATGAAGCCGAAGCCCCGAGTGGTATTGAAGAACTTTACGGTTCCGGTGCTCATGACAATTTCCTTTCAATCGGTCATGGACAATGTCGTCGCGTACAGTGGCGCGACAAACGGCAATAAGTCGACGTTGAAAGAAAAGATCGTCGGAACGCGCGTTGCGTACAACAAAGTTCAGCTAGCAAGATCGATCATCGGTGATGTAGACATTCCCGGCTGCTTTTGCAAGGCACGCTGGCTTCACCCGGCCTCTGATGACGGATTCATCAGTCGGAAATAGTGTTCAGCATGCTGGTAATAGTTTTCGGCATCGATCCTATTGCCCAGGGCGGCGGCCTCACGAGCCAGGGTGACATATCGGTCGAACCGTGCCTTGCTACTAGAGCGACTGGGGAGCGAAGCGCCATGGTCGATCCGGCTCTTTGGACCCGGTCGTGTTTTTGCTGATGGTTTGCGTCTGCTAGTTGTCTTGGTCATCGAATTCATGTCATCTCAGTTCGCATTTGTCGTCGCGCCGCGTGAAAGGTCGGTCGCAGGTCCAGTCGTTGCCCGAATAGTCGAGATGGGCATTTTCCGGCATTACCAGTTTCATGCAGGCACCGTTGACCGCATGGAAATTGCGATTGCAGCGCCATCCGGTTCCATAGGACGCGCTGTCGAAGTAGCCATTCGCTGGTACGACGATCAGCGCGCAAGCGTCGCCGACAGCCCGGTATCGGCGTTCGCATTCCCAACCCGTCCCGGAGGATCTGTTGGTGGCGTAGGCGTTGTCGGGAATTTTGATTGGATTGCAGGCGGTGCCGGCCTCTCTGAAACCGCGCTCGCACGACCAGCCTCTGCGATAGGCGGTGTCGTCGAGGTAGGCGTTGTCGGGAACTTCGATTTTCTGGCAGGCATCAAATCTTTTCAGATAGCCCCGGCTACACTTCCAGCCGTCACCGGCCGAGTTCAGATATGCATTTTGCGGTACTTCCACCGCGACGCAGTCGGCATCATCCCTTTCCAGAAATCCGTATTTGCAGTCCCAGCCCTGACCATAGCGCGTTTTCATTGCGTAGGCGTTGGGCGGTATGGTAACCGCTTCGCATTTCGCCTCGACCCGGCGGAAGCCGAGGTCGCATTCCCAACCGCTGCCGAATGACTTCGCGCTCGCGTTTTCGGGGATGTCGTCGGCGGCGGCCGAAGGGTGAATACCCATCGTCAGCGCCGCAACAACCATCGGTACAAGCAGTTTCGCTGCGAATTTGACCATCTGTATCTCCTTCGGGAGTATTCGAATCGGCTTTGGATGACTTGCGTCGAGGCAGCCGCCAGCTGAAGGAACAGGCATGGCGGCGGCGCCGGCAAGGAGGGCGGCCACGTCGTAACCGGCGGTTCGACGTGCTTGGATCAGGTATTGGCAGCGGTCAGCACAATGGGGGTGCTTGCGCCGCGGACATAGGTTTTTCTGGCGGCATTGATGATCTCGTCGCGCGCTTCATCAAAAGCTCTCAGATAGTCAGCTTCGGCGCGGCCCGGATGGTGCATCCGACGTTCGAGCGCCTCGATCTCGATGGAAAAGGGAATTTCGAACATGCCGTCATATCCCGTAAATCTGACGCGCTTGCCCGATTCATCGTAACTGCGGCTGTGATTTGGAAAACTGAGCGCCAAACTCGCGACACCTTCATGCTTGATTGGCAGGTGCGTATTTGCTGCCTTTGACGTCTTGCAGTTCCGATGGGTCTACCGGAACAACCCGGATGTTTCCGCCGCGGTTGGAAGCCGGCGGAAGATGAATGAACGTTGCAAAGGGGCAGAATGTCTCGCTGGGCTCCTCCTCGAGGAGCTTTTCATCCTGTTCGACGACATATTCGCCAGCGGGCTGTATTCCCTCGATACCGTAAAGCGTAAAAGGCGACGGAAAGCTGATTTTAAAATGCCGTGTTCGTGTCGTCATTGGTATCCTCCTGTGCACCATCATTCGGATCGGATCGCCGGCTTGCCTGGCGTCCGGTACAGAACGGAACAATGCACGTGTCGCAGCGGACGAGCGCCACTGTTGACGATCAGCCTATCGAATATCTGGAAAGAGGATGGCGGGTCGAGAATACAGGACGCCGCGAGAGTGCCAAACCTGGCCAAAAAAGACGATAACGAAATGTAACAGCGAATTACGGTTTTATTGCGGCGCGGCGCGGTGGGTTTATCCCACACAGGACATTCGTTGCCGTCTCGCCGCCCTCGTTGCCACGGTCTTCCGAATCAGGCACGCAGGCCAGGTTGGAAATCGGTTGGTTTAGGTCGACAGCGGACTTTCCGTTGGTGTCACTTCCCGAACTTCATGCTGAGGCGCCTTCATCAAGCGCAGCGGTTCGCAGAGTGACGGAATCTCTTTGTGAACGTGTACGAGCGGAAGGGTCAAATGATTGGTGCCCAGAAGAGGACTCGAACCTCCACGACCTTGCGGTCACCAGCACCTGAAGCTGGCGCGTCTACCAATTCCGCCATCTGGGCATTGCAGTGTGCCGGCGTGATGTAAGGCCCCGCCCCTTTCCTGTCAATGACTTATTTTGCGCTACGTTGGTCGAATTCTACACGTCGCTTCCGGGGACGGAACCCCGGCGCAGCGCCGCCGTGATGAAGTCGATGAATACCCGCAGCTTCGTCGGCATGAAGGGGGTTCTGGGACGGACGAGACTGAGGATCGACTTGTGCAGCTCATGATCCGTCAGCAACGGAACCAGCCGTCCATCCTTCAGATCGTCCTCAACGCTCAGGCAGGGAAGGGTTGCCAGTCCGAGGCCGCGCAGCGCCGCCGTTCGCTGAGCCTCCAGGTCGGTGACCTGGAGGCGGCAGCGTATCGGCACTGAAATCGACCTGTCATCCTTCAGGAAAATCCAATCATTCGGATTGGCGCTCCCGAACCAGCCGATGCAATCGTGATTTGAAACATCCTCCGGTCTTGTCGGTTTTCCAGCACGTTTCAGATATTCCGGGCTTGCGAAGAGCTGGTAGTGCAGCTCGATGATGCGGTGGCTGATCAAGGAAGAGCTTTTCAGCTGGCCATAGCGGATTGCTGCGTCGAAGCCCTCCGCCACCAGATCGACGACCCGTTGCGTGATTTCGAGCTCCAGCGAGACCTTGGGATAGGTTTCAGCGAAATCGACGGCCAGGAGAGCGATGGATGTATGCCCCACGGTGGGTGGCGTCGTGATTCTCAGTTGCCCCTGAGGCTCCTCCCCGGTGTCGGCAATCTCAAGGTTAAGCCTGTTGATCTCCTCAAGCGCCGCAGCGGCTCTCGGCAGGTATTTTGACCCGGCTTCCGTCGGACTGACGCTGCGCGTGGATCGCCGGAGCAGCGTCACGCCCAGCATTTGCTCCAGGTCGGCAACATGTCGACTGACGGCGGTTGTGGAGACGCCCAATTGTCGGGCGGCAGCGGAAAAACTCCCGGCCCTTGCAACCTCGACATAGGTGGCCATCGCGGTGAGAGTGTTCATCTGAATTATCCAGAAAATCGGGATTATATTTCCCAAATTTAACATACTATCCTGAAAACAACAAAGGGCTAGGATCCGCAGCCGGAGTGAACCGGATGGAGAAAACGCCTTGTTCTTTTTCAAATGGATCCGTCGACGCATGACACATTACGGCGTCGTGACAACCCTGGCTCAGGCCAGCGATCACCTTCTGGAAGATATTGGTGTCACCCGAAACGAGGTTTTTCGGGCCAGCCTTGCACCGCCTTGGAAAGACCCTGCACATGAGCTGAAGAAAATGAGGGAGGATCAGAAGGAGGCCGAAGGAAGGCCGAATGCTCCAAACAGGACTCGGGTCGTAGCCCAGGGTCGCTCAACCAGGCTCTGCGATCACGAGGACGAATCTACACCAGAAACGGATAACCGCCTTCGTGCTTGAGCAGGCGGATCTTCATCTCGATGCCGCCTTCGCCGGAATAACCACCGATGCCCTCAGCGGCGAGCACCCGGTGGCAGGGCACGATGATCGGGATGCCGTTGCTGCCACAGGCCTGGCCGACGGGCTGACCATAGGTGCCGAGGTCGCGAGCAATGTCGCCGTAGGATCGCGTTTCGCCGTAGGGAATGGCCAGCATCGCCTCCTGCACCTGGCGATTGAAATCGTTGGTCGACAGGGTTAGAGGCAGATCGAATTCTGTCAGCTCGCCATCGAAATAGGCGGTCAGTTGAGCGGCGGCTTCCTTCAATGCCGGGGTCTCGCGGATTTCGGCAAAGCCGGTCGATGCGGAATTCCACCACAGGCGCGCGATGCCGCCCTGCCGCTCGATGACGGCCAATTGGCCGATCGGCGTGTCGACGGGCCAGGCAAAGGACGGCGCATCGGACATGGTCGTTGTGGATTTGGTCGCAGTCGATCCGGTGGTCATGGGCGGGATGGTGCCAACCACCCCGTCACGTGTCAATCGCGCTCTGCAAAGGCTTTCCCGGAACCAATGTTCGCCCAATGGTTGGGTTCGGATTGGGATATCAAATCGCGTTAATAACTCTAATATTTCAACAAGTTATATTAATCACGGTTACCCACAGTTTTGTCCTGAAATGATCCCTGCAAGGCCCTTTTTCGTCCCCGATGCAACCACAAATCGGCGTCACTCTCGGGGAAGTCCGGCGCAGGGCCGGGCGAGCGGCCGCCTGAGGAAAAGGCGGCGTTCAGCAAAAACAGGAGAGACCTCATGAAAAAGCTTCTTTTGGCAGTCGGATTTTCTGCATTCTCGATGGCCGCCTACGCGCAAGCCGTCGAGTTTGCGGTGGCCGACGCGGATGGCAATGGAGTGATCACCAAGGAAGAAGCTATGGCAGCCATGCCGAGCGTTTCCTCGGACACCCTGCTCGCAGCCGACGCCGATGGTGACGGCGTGCTCAACCAGGCTGAATATGAGGCGTTGGCAAGTCAGTAACAGGCGCTACCCCTCACGCATGGTCCTCACGGGCAAACAGCGGACATGCGTGGCTAACTGACAAGTCGGCGCTTTTGCCGGAGCCCCTGTCGCGACAAGCGGCAGGGGCTTTCTTGTGCGCGGTAGAGTGTTCTTTCTTCAAGCGTCTTTTATGTCTAATCCGAACGGCCATTCAGGTCGCAGAAAAAAGTCTGTTGAACGCTTCCGCCCCGTTTGGGGAGAAGGTTACCACCCGCGTTTTCTGATCTCGCTTTGCCCAACTCAGCTCTTCGAAGCGGCTGAGCAACGCCCGCCCAAGGCTGCCTGCCAAGTGCGATCTGCGCTCACTCCAGTCGAGGCATTCCCGGCAGACAGGCGCGCGCGCCCTGCGTAAGCCATGGACGTCGATTTCAAGTTCTGTAGCAAAGGCAGCGCCTGTCTCGGTCAGCTCCAGTTCCTCACCCTTCAGAAACAGATGCCCCTGTGCCAGCAGGCTGTCGAACATCTGCGTGCCCATATCCCCCGCCAGGTGATTATAGCAGACACGGGCCTGGCGCAGCTCCGCATCTCGTGGACCAGTTCGCTTCCGCAGATGTCCTGATCCGGCGGCGAGCCCCATCAAGCCCTCCAAAACGTGCGCCACCTCTTCGCTGGCAAGCGCAAAATATTTGTGTCGCCCCTGCTTTCGAGGGCGCAGCAGCCCGCCACCGTCGAGCTTCGAATGATGCGAACTGGCCGTCTGGATCGTCACTCCGGCTTCCTCCGCCAGTTCACTGACAGTCAGGGCTTTGCCGCTCATCAGCGCGGTCAGCATGTTGGCGCGGGCCGGGTCGCCGATCAAGGCGGCAATATGAGCTATATCGGGACCTTCTTTCATAGTTCGACCTTAGTCGAAGCATCAGCGGGAAGCAAATGGCTATGATCGACAGACACACTTGAAGGAGTCCGGCATGCTGGCCTGCGTCATCCGTTACCACATCGATCCGTCAAAGAAGGCTCAGTTCGAGGAATATTCCCGCAATTGGGGCCAGGCGATCCCACGCTGTGGCGCTGATCTGATTGGCTACTACGCACCCCATGAAGGGTCTTCAACTCTTGCCTATGGCATCTACAGCGTAGCCAGCCTTGCAGACTATGAAGCCTATCGCGCCCGTCTCGCAGCCGACCCGCTCGGGCGTAAAAACTACGAGTTCGCCCAGAAGGAGAAGTTACTGCTCCGCGAAGACCGGACCTGGCTCAAGCTCGCCTCCGCACCACACGGAGACAGCGCATGATCGCTGTGATTTTCGAAGTTGAAACCCGCAGAGGGTCGCAAGGGCGAGTACCTCGACATCGCTGCCGAGATGCGCCCGATGCTTGATGAAATCGAGGGCTTCATTTCGGTCGAGAGGTTTCAAAGCCTCACCGACCCGCGCAAAATCCTGTCCCTGTCGTTCTTCGAGGAGGAAGACGCGATAGCACGCTGGCGCAACCTCAACGCCCATCGTGGCGCGCAGACGAAAGGACGCAGCGGGGTTTTCGAAGACTACCGCCTGCGGATCGCCGGCGTGATCCGGGACTACGGCATGTTTGACCGGGCGCAGGCTCCGGCTGACAGTCAGAAAGCGCATACGACATGAGTTCAGACCAAAATGCGGACAGAGTTACCCTTGCTGGCTATTCTCGCGCGGCTGTAGGGGGCTTCCTGCTGCCGGTGATGGCAGCAAATATTCGAAAAGCTGCCGGGCGATCGCACACATGGCGTATGCTGCCGGTGCAATCCGTGCTCAACGTTGTCGGGGCCCGGATATGATCGAACAAAGAAGCGGAGAAAGTCCTTTGCTTCGCTGTTCGCAAGCTGTTGGCCCGGGTAACGCATGTGATGCGAATGACAGAGCCACGTCATTAGCCGTCAACGCGTCATGCTGGGCGGCCTGCTTTCCCGCTCGGCGTAGTCCGCCTGTGCGGCCGCGACCTCCGGTCCGTGTTCCGTCGCCCAGTTCGCCAGGGCGGTGATGTGGACCAGCAGGGAATGGCCGAGCGGCGTCAGGCTGTAGGCGACCGAGGGCGGTCGCGTGTCGAACACCTCGCGATGCACCAGCCCGTCGCGCTCCAGGCCGCGCAGCGTTACCGTTAGCATGCGCTGGGAGATACCGTCGACGGCACGCAGCAACGCCCGGAACCGTTCGGTTTGTCGGCCCAGTCGCAGGATGATCAGCACGCTCCACTTGTCGCCGATACGGTCCAGCAGATCGCGCACCGGACAGGCGCCGCTGAAATCATTGGCGATCCAGGCCTCGGCCCCGGCATAGACAGCGTCCGCCTGCGCGGCGGTTACCTCCATGTGCCCATCGGATGAAATCGTGCCTCCTTTCGGGCTCAAAGGCGTTCTCCTAAATATGGTTCCCAATAGTAACCATCATACCACGGAGAACCACCATGAGCCAGCATGTCGCCATCTTCGGAGCCACCGGAGCACAGGGCGCCCCCGTCGTGCACGAGGCCCTCGCCAAGGGCATGACCGTTCGTGCCGTCGCGCGGGACGCTGCCAAAATCGAACGGATGCACCCGGAAGCCCTGGCTTTCGCTGCCGCACTTGACGATGAAAATGCTGTCGCCACTGCACTTGACGGTGTCGTGGCGGCCTTCGTCCACCTGCCCATGCCGCAGTCGCCGGACGACCCGGCCATGTGGATGAAAGTGCTGTTTGAAGCGGCGCACCGTGTGTCGCTGCCACTGCTGGTCTACACCACCGGCGGATCCTCCGGCGATCGCTACCCGAACTCGGCCATCGTCGACGGCGGGACGGCAGCCATAAAGGCGGTCCTGGGCAGCGGCATCCCGTCGATCGTGCTGCAGCCCAGCATCTATCTGGAGAACCTGCGGACGGACTTGATTGCACCGCGGCTGAAGAGCGAGGGCGTTCTCGACTACCCGCCGCTTGGCGAGAGCCAGAAAGTCATGTGGACGTCGCACTGGGATCAGGCGCGCGTCGCAGTTGCCGCGCTGGCGCGGCCCGATCTTGCTGGAAACGCCTATGAGGTCGCCACACCGGGTGCATTGACCGGTGGCGAATTAGCCGCGCTCTTAAGCGATTGGTTGGGCCGGCCGGTGCGCTACGAGCCGCTGTCACCTGCCGATTTGGGTCAGCGCGTCGGTGATGCTCTCGGCAATCCGGGCGTCAGTTTCGCGCTCACCGATCTCTACGGCGCCATGGCGAGGATGGGCGACGATGACATGATTGTCAAAACGGCACCGCTGGAGGCGACTTTCGACGTCAAGCTGACGCCGGTCGCCGATCATATTGCCGGCTGGGACAAGGAGACGGTGGCGGCCTAGTCGTCTTTCATCTTCAAGGCAGCGATAAAGGCTTCCTGCGGGATGTCGACCTTGCCGAACTGGCGCATGCGTTTCTTGCCGGCCTTTTGCTTTTCCAGCAGCTTGCGCTTGCGGGTCGCGTCGCCGCCATAGCATTTGGCGGTGACGTCCTTGCGCAGCGCCGAGATCGTTTCGCGGGCGATGATGGTGCCGCCGATCGCCGCCTGGACCGGGATCTTGAACATGTGGCGCGGGATCAGGTCCTTGAGTTTTTCGCACATGTCGCGGCCGCGCTTTTCGGCCGCCGAGCGGTGCACCAGCATCGAAAGCGCGTCGACCGGCTCGCCATTGACGAGGATCGACATTTTCACCAGGTCGCCGACCCTCATCTCGGTGATCTGGTAGTCGAAGGAGGCGTAGCCCTTGGACAGCGATTTCAGCCGGTCGTAGAAATCGAACACAACCTCGTTGAGCGGCAGGTCATAGGTCAGCATCGCCCGGGCGCCGACATAGGTCATCTCCACCTGAACCCCGCGCCGGTCCTGGCACAGTTTCAGGATCGAACCGAGATGTTCGTCAGGCGTCAGGATCGTCGCGCGGATCCACGGCTCGTGGATCTCCGAGATCTTGACCACATCGGGCATGTCGGCCGGATTGTGCAGCTCACGCCGGCTGCCATCGGTCATGGTCAATCCATAAACGACCGAAGGGGCGGTGGCGATGAGGTCGAGATCGAATTCGCGTTCCAGCCGCTCCTGGATGATCTCCAGGTGCAAGAGACCGAGGAAGCCGCAGCGGAAGCCGAAGCCGAGCGCGGCGGAGGTCTCCATCTCGAAGGAGAAGCTGGCATCGTTGAGCCTGAGTTTGCCCATGGCGCTGCGCAGGTCCTCGAAATCGGCGGCGTCGACCGGAAACAAGCCGCAGAACACCACCGGCTGGGCAGGTTTGAAGCCTGGCAACATTTCGGCGGTCGGACGTTTGTCCTCGGTGATCGTGTCACCCACGCGGGTGTCCGCCACTTCCTTGATCGAGGCCGTAATGAAGCCGATCTCGCCAGGCCCCAGGCCGGCAACATTGGCCATTTTGGGTGTGATCACACCGACGCGGTCGACCGGATATTTCGCATCCGTGCCCATCATGCGGATGGTCTGACCCTTCTTCAGCACGCCGTCGATCACCCGCACCAGAACGATCACGCCAAGATAGGCGTCGTACCAGCTGTCGACCAGCAGCGCCTTGAGCGGTGCATCGGCGTCGCCATGGGACGGCTGCGGCAGCCGTTGGACGATAGCTTCAAGCACCTCCTCGATGCCCTGGCCCGTCTTGGCCGAAATTTCGACCGCATCCGACGCGTCAAGCCCGATCACTTCCTCGATCTGCTCCTTGACCCGCTCCGGCTCCGCCGCCGGAAGGTCGATCTTGTTGAGCACGGTGACGATTTCGTGGTCGTTGTCGATCGCCTGGTAGACATTGGCCAGCGTCTGCGCCTCAACACCCTGGCTGGCGTCGACCACCAGCAGCGAGCCTTCGCAGGCAGACAGGCTGCGCGACACCTCGTAGGCGAAGTCGACGTGCCCCGGCGTGTCGATCAGGTTGAGCACATAGGTCTCGCCGTCGCGCGCCTTGTAGTGCAGGCGCACGGTCTGTGCCTTGATGGTGATGCCGCGCTCGCGCTCGATATCCATGTTGTCGAGCAGTTGGTCCGACATCTCGCGGTCGGCCAGTCCGCCGGTCTTCTGGATCAGCCGGTCAGCAAGCGTCGATTTGCCGTGGTCGATATGCGCGACAATGGAAAAATTGCGGATATGCGACAGCGGTGTAGTGGAACTTGAACTCATGGCACGCCGTATAGTGCGAACGCGCCGCAAAGAAAAGCGGTTGTTTCACCGCAGGCTCGGTCGGGTTCAGGCCGCGGGGCGACGCGCCCCGCGCTGCCGGTTCAGCCACCATACGCCGGCCAGCAGCGCAGCCGGCAGCAGCCAGGCCCACAGGGGCGCGTCGCGCGCAGTTGCCGTCATCCGGCCGGCGATTTCTGCCAGCGGTGTTTCGCCTCCGAACAGCACCTCATACATCAGCCGGTCTGGCAGCAGGGTGAACGCGCCGGCGATCACCAGCGCGCCAAGATACGTGGCCCGCATGGCGAAGCGGTGGCCGGAAATATCATGGCGCCGCGCCCGCTGCACACCAAACGCCAGGCTGATGAGTGTAACAATCGACAGGATATGGATCGGGCTCCAAGGCCCCCAGAGCATGATTTCGTGAATGCCGAAGAAGGACAGGGACACGACGACCATCAGGCCGACCCAGATCTTGCCCGCCAGCCTGTGCCGCGGCGTGCCCTTGCGTCGAAATAGGATCGCAGCACCCAGAATGGTGGCGGCCAGCGCCGCATAGACGTGGATCTGGATAACAGCAGGAGCCGCAAAGAGCGATTGCAGGGCCATTGTATGTCCTCTGTTGTTTTGTCGGACACGACCGTTACATTCCCGTAAAAGGCCCCGAGACGGGCGTTTCGCAGAAGGCAGCCGGAATTCGTGACTGAACGGACACTGCAATTGACGCTTCGCGAATGGCGGACGCTGATGACGACGCCGCAGGCCATTCTTGCGCTCACCGGGGTTGGTTTGGTGCTCGGCCTGTCTGGCCCGTTCGGCACCTATGGCAGCATGCCGCCTGGAGGCCGTATCGTCTACTGGCTGGTGATCACCTTCGCGACCTTCGGCGTCGGTATGCTGACATCCCAACTGGTGGCCGAGAACACGCCATTGCGTCGCCTTGGCCCGGTGCCGGCGCATGCTCTGGCGGCTATCGTGGGCGGTGCGCCGGAAACAGCGACAGTGCTTCTGATCAATCGGCTGGGCGGCATCCGCTTCGCCGAAAGCTTGAGCGGCATTGCCGAACTCTACTTTTACTGCGCCGCGATCTGCGTCTGCGTGACGGGACTGTTTGCCGCCTACCAGGTGTCAGAGACGCGCAAAGCCGACAAGCCGCTGGCCCCGGCGCTTCTGAAGCGCCTGCCAATCGAGTTGCGTGGAGGCCTCTCGCACCTGTCGATGCAGGATCATTACGTCGACATCGTCACCGACAAGGGCAGCAAGTTGGTCTTGCTGCGGCTTGCCGATGCCATCGCCGAAACGGAGCCGGTTCCGGGCCTACAGATCCACCGCTCCCATTGGGTCGCGCTGGATGCGGTTGCCCGCACCCGGCGTGAAGGCGATCGCCATTTCGTCGAATTGAAGGACGGAGCGGTTCTGCCGATCAGTCGCTCTTCATTGCCCGCGGCGCGGGAGGCTGGGTTGGTTGCGACGGGTTGAATCACGAGAACCAGAGCTCGGTGTCGTGCATCTGAGTCATGCCGTCGCCGCCGAAATCGCTTCGCGTTAACGAATTGGTCACTAATCTTTAAAATTGTAGTGGCGAGTATCGCTACACCCGGCGATGGTAGAAACCGGTGGGGATCTCAAGCTGGGGATGCGGTCGGAGAGTTCCGCCTGGAGTCCGGTCGTTGATTTTGATTTCCTTGGCAATGCGCGCACCAATCCAATTGAAAAACTGCGGCTGGTCTTTCTGCAAATACCGCCTTCGGGCGTCCTTTTCATCTAATCTCCAGAAAGGAGCAGAGAGTGCCGACCTTATTCCGAAAGGGTAATTTTCTCGGGCCAAATTTTGTCGACGGCCTCGCCAACCAGAAAAATGACATTCAAGTCGTCAGTGAAACCGAAGCGACAATCAGCTCGTTTGACGGCGGCTTCGACTCCAGCATCAGATACACGGTCACCTTCCACGGGACCGGCTTCGGCACAACAAGTGATGGCCGCTACACGGGCACCGTGCATTGCATGATCGCCGAGGGCAGCGACGGGACAAGCTGGCATGTATTCGGGTACAACGCGTCGCTGAATTCGACGAACACCGGCGTGACGCAGCAGGACTTCATCCAGAATCTCCTGGTTCCCATCCGCTGGACCTACGTCGGAAACAGTTTCGACGATGTCTTTATCGGTGGCTCTTTCGGCGACCTGCTGATCGGCTTCGACGGCGATGACACCTTCCAGGGTCTCGGCGGCGACGACATGATCTTCGGTGGAGCCGGGAATGACACACTCAACGGAGAGGACGACAACGATACCATCTTCGGCGGCCGTGACGATGACACCATTCGCGGCGGACCGGGATCGGATCGGTTGTTCGGCGGTCGCGGCTCGGACGACATTTTCGGAGACGAAGGGGCCGACCAGATTTCGGGCGGTCTGGGGAATGACACCATTGAGGGCGGCGGCCAGGGCGACACGATCCTGGGCGAGCTGGGCGATGACGAGATTTTCGGCCAGGACGGTGGCGACCGTCTGGACGGCGGGCTGGGCAATGACCTTGTGGAAGGCGGCGACGGTACGGATGTCGTCGCCGGCGGCTTGGGCAACGACGTTGTCGGAGGCGGTGATGCAAACGACTTCATCATTGGCGGCGCGGGAAACGATCTTCTCGCCGGCAATACCACGTTCGCGGTGAATCCTGACAATGCCATCGACACCTTCCTGTTCGAAGGGGATTTCGGTCACGACATCATCACGGATTTCGAGATCAACTGGGATTCGATCTATCTGATGGGCATATCCCGGCTTCTTGTCCGGGTCGACACGGTCGGGGACGACGTGCTGATCACGGTCAGGCAACCGCTGTCAGCCTCGGATTCGACGATTCTGGTGCGCGACGTCGCCCAGGATTTCGACCGCGATGTGGACATTGTCTTTGCGGATTCGCCTGTGAACACCGCGATCGAGCTCGATAGTTTCGAACTGCCGGACGGCCATGCGGTCTTCGCCATCGACACCGCCAATGCGGATGTTGCCGGACGGTTCTACCTCGCCGCCCTCGGGCGCGCGGCGGACGATGCGGGTCTGAGGTTCTGGGTCGACGTGCTTGACGATCTTGACCAGAAGGGTTGGAGCGACACACAAAAACACCAGTTTCTCGCCGATGAATTTTGCGGCTCCGACGAGTTCCTGTCGCTCTACGGGAGCAATCCGAGCAACGGCGATTATATCGAGTCGGTTTACGTCAACGCGTTCGGCTGGCAGCCGGACCCGGGTGGGTTCGATTTCTGGGTCGGCAAAATGGATGAGGGTCTCAGCCGCAAGGAGGTGCTCATCGACTTCGCCCTTCATGAGAACAGTTTCCACCACCAGATGGTCGAACTCGACGATGGAATTTGGTAGGCAACCCTCTTCACCGCGCCAGGTTCAGGTCGTTTTTTATCGGCTCCGGCGTGTGTTCCGCCTCGTCCCCGTCCATTGCCGGATCCCAGTGGATCGCCTTGTAATCGAAACCGTATTCCAGCGTCGGCTTCACCACCTGGAAGAACGGCGACAGGTCGAAGTCGCGTGGGGTGAACAGCGAGTGGTGGCGAATATGCAGGATTTCCCGCCGAGAATAGCTCGACTGCGCCAGCGTCTGGCCGGGATGCTTGCTGATTTCCGGCAGGATCGGATAGCGCACTTTCTGGAAGGCCTGGGCAATCAGTGATGAGCAGATGGCGCGGGTCGGATCGCCGGAGCCGAAGGACAGCATGCGACGGCGCCAGCGGATCGGCACCGGTGGCGTCGGCAGGAAGTAGCGCAGCATGTCGAAGATGTTTTTCATGTCGTATTTGGTGCCGATGCGCGACACCATGAAGTCGACGATGGCCCGCCGATCGTCTCCCGTCAGCCCAACTGGCCTGCAGATGCGGGTGTTGTAGGTGGCGTATTTCGACAGTGGTACCGCAATGCAGCCCTCACCCAGGATCACCTCGATCAGTTTCGGTGCATCTTCGCCATCACGCGTCGCCCCGCAGGCATCACCGACATAAAGTGCGGCATGCGACCAGGTCGACTGGGTCAGATACTTGATGGCAATGGAGAGCTTCTGGTTGCCCTCGACCAGCAGAATGTCGCCCGGCTGCAGGGTCCGCTCGAGGGTGTGCGGATCCGATGGAGTATAGGGCTCATAGCCCGAGGTTTCTGACTGCAAGCGTCTTGCGAGCAGCGAACCGAGGCGGTCGAGCCAGGTATCGGGCGATGGCTGCAGCGGCGCATTCTCCATGTCATCACACTTCGGGCACAACTGGTCGCCGGTCAAGTCCGGGACCCTTCACGGCACAATCAAGCCTGCGGCACGCTGCCGCTTGACCGCCTGCTCCAGACTACTATTTTAGAACTATTCTAAACAGGAGGGATCCATGCTCCTTCGCCGCCTGGCCGGGTCTGGCCGCCGTCCGTTTTCATCGCTCAATGAACAGGAGATCCTGGCGCTCGCCATCTCCAACGAGGAGGATGACGGACGCATCTATCTTGCCTATGCCGACACGCTGCGCGAGCAGTATCCGGCAAGCGCCGCCATCTTTGACGACATGGCCAAGGAGGAGAACGAGCACCGCCGCCGGCTGATCGATCTCTACCAGATGCGTTTCGGGGACCGTGTTCTGCTCATCCGCCGCGAACATGTCAGCGGTTTCTTCGAACGCCGACCCCTGTGGCTGACCAAGAACCAGTCGATCGACCAGATCCGCGATGAAGCCGAGCGCATGGAGCGTCAGGCCTGGCGTTTCTATCTGGAGGCGGCCAAGCAGGCCAAGGACGCCTCGACCCGCAAGCTGCTGGGCGACCTGGCCGAGGAAGAACGCGAGCACGGATCGATGGCGCATCGTCTGAGCGAAGCACACACACCGGCGGATGTGCGCAACCAGGAAGCGGCCGACGAACGCCGGCAGAGGATCCTCACCTATATCCAGCCGGGATTGGCCGGCCTGATGGACGGTTCGGTGTCGACGCTGGCGCCGATCTTCGCCGCCGCCTTTGCCACCGGCGACACCTGGCAGACCTTTCTGGTCGGCCTCGCCGCCTCCATCGGCGCCGGAATTTCCATGGGCTTCACGGAGGTCGCCTCCGACGACGGCGTGATTTCGGGCCGCGGCGCGCCGATCAAGCGCGGCCTCGCCACCGGCATCATGACGACCGTCGGCGGCCTCGGCCATGCCCTGCCCTATCTGATCCCGCATTTCGTTACCGCGACGACGATCGCCATCATGCTGGTGTTTGTCGAACTCTGGGCGATCAGCTGGATCCAGCATCGCTGGATGGAAACGCCCTGGTCGCGTGCCATCTTTCAGGTCGTGCTCGGAGGCTCGCTGGTGTTCGCCGCGGGGCTGCTGATTGGGACGGCCTAATTCGTGAGCCTTCTCGGCTCGTATCGCGCGACTTCTGCTGGGACCGCGATCCCGGCCTGGTGCAATTGCCGGACGCGCAGCGACCGGCAGGTGCCTTCGAGAAGATTCAGCCCAATCTGCCCAACAGTTCGGTTCTCCAGCGGTTCGAGACAAGAACCGCGCACCCAGTCGTTGAAGGCACCCATCGCCGGCCCGCACCAGATCTGGTAGTCGTCGCGCCGCTCGTGCGATCCCGTGCGGGCCCATTGGGCGCCCTGGAAGAGATAGCGGCGAAACACCAGGGCCATTTGCCGTTTCGGGTCGGATTCAGCACGGTTGGCAACCTCCGGATTGAACCGGGCAACCTGGCTGCGGGTCTCTCGCCAGGCATCTTCGGTGCTGCCTGCGATGATCTGCTGTTCCAGCCATTGGCGATCTTCACCGGCGACATCCTCCAAGCCGGCGTGACGCCGATAGAGGTCGTGAAGCCGTTTCGCCTTGACGTGAAACGTGGTGCCGCGCCGCAACACCTGCACCTGCACGCCGCGTTCGAACATGTCGGCGGCCGGGGCCATCGCCACATCGGCAATGCCGGCCGCCGCCAGCATGGCACGCCCCTGGTTCGACAGGCCCGATTCGATCGCCGCCTGGTTGATCGATCCGGTCAGCACGTAGTCGGCCCCAAGCTGGAAGGATGCGGCGACGGCCTCCGGTGTGCCGAGGCCGCCGGCCGCGCCCAACCGGATCGGTCGCGCATAGGCATGCCGATCGGTGAGTTTTTGCCGCAACCGGTCGATGACCGGAAAGATGACGCCGAGCGGCCGATTGTCCGTATGGCCGGCGGAATCGGCTTCGACCGTGATGTCTTCGGCGAGCGGCAGCCGGCTTTGCAGCTCCGCCTGATGCGAGCTGATCAGACCGGCCGCCGCCAGTTCACGCAGCACGTGGTGCGGCGGCGGCTGCATGAACGTTCTGGCAATCTCGGGACGCGAGACTTTCGCAAAAATCATGGTCTTGCGCTGCACGGTCCCGTCGCTGTCCGTGCTCAACCCGGCCGCCGACAGGCGCACGAGATGCGGCGACAGCCGCAGATAGGCGGAGGCCGAGATCCGTTCGACACCCTTGCGCAGATAGAGCTCGACCATGTCCTGCTCGCGTCCCGCATGATCCGGCATGTGAATGAGGTTCATGCCCCAGGGCCTGCCCGGCGCTATATCAGTGCGAATGGCATCGATGGCGTCCTCGACCTCCGCCGGATCGAGGCCGGCACTGCCGAAGAAGCCGAGCAGGCCGGCGTGCCCGGCAGCGACCACCATTCCGGCCGTGGCAATGCCGCGCGCCATTTCGCCGACCACGTAGGGATGTCTGCAGCCATGGACGGCCGCGAAGGTGCTGTGCCCGAGAGCCTCGGGAGCGACCGCCGGCAAAAGCGCCACGAGATGGCCGACGGCGCCACCGATCAGACATTCCGCGGCAACAGGGCCTGGACCGGCTACGGTCAGGCATCGGCCGGGTCCCGTGTCATAGACGGCAATTGCCGATCGGGTATCCTCGACCGCCCGGCGAATGGGCGTCTCGGGAGGCCCCATTGCGGGGATGCGAGGGTCGTATTGGGGTGAACGCAGAGCGTTGGCCGCTTTCGCAAGGAACGAATGGGCAAGGCTGTTGATGGCTTCGCCGCCAAAGTAAGGCGTGCCGCTTCCGGTGGAAATACTATTGTCGATTCGTCGCAAAGGCCAACTCCAACACTTTATAGCCCACGGTCGACGAGTATTTGTCACTGCTTTGAAAGCACACAACTGGCAGAATTGTCGGTTGTGGCTGGAATTACTGTCAGACCAGTCATCTTGTCCGGGTGCTTCGACCCCCCGGTGTCGGACTGCGGAGGGTGCCTGACCTTTCTGTCAAACAAACATCGGCAACCTGTCAGTTCCTCCAGTTCACCGGTTCCTGACACTGCGAAATAATCCGTGCTTGTCCGTCGTCGAGACGTCAGCAAGGCTCGATTTAGCCTGCAACAGTAACAGTTCGGCGACCCATCGGTTCAGGAGTATCGCGTTGACCGATCATACCGCAGGCAGTGAACCCCTGGCCCATGGCGGGTGGGACTGGTCCGCCATAAAACCCGGCATTTTTGCCGGTTCGATCGCCATGTCCTGGATGTGGGGCCTGGGCCTGTTCTTCTCCGTCCACTTTACTTTTCTGTACGGTTGGGTCGGGTTGCTGAGTTTTGCCGTGCCCAACGCCCTTGGCCTGGTGATCTTCGGCCGGCTTCTCGATCGCCGCGCCCGCGACGGTGACCTCCGCAAACTGGCGGAAGCGGCCTTTGCCAAATACCCGCTGGTGTTTGCCTTTTACCAGGTCACCGCTGTGGCGCTCACCCTGTTTGCTCTGGTCGCCTATTTCCTGGCGCCGCTGGGTCTCGCCTACGCCGCTTTCGGCGGCCTTGCAGTGCTCGCCGTCGGGTTGCTGATAGGAGAGGTTTTCGGAATTCGCCGCCTGGTGTCCCTTCAGGCGGCGTGCCTGGTCGCGGCAGTACTCGCCGCCACGATACTGCTGTTGACCGGGCCCAGTCACACGGCGCCGCCGCACGAGGCGCTCGGCCTTCCCTTTGTCGGCTTTGTCGTGCCGCTGACGGTCGGCCTGCTGCTCGGGCCATTCTTCGACATCCAGCAGTGGCAGCGCGCGGTCGAAATGCAGCGCCGCGGCATGCCGATCGCACGCGGTTTCGCGCTTGGCGGCTTGCTGTTCCTTCTGCTTTTGTTGGTCAACGGCGCGCTCGCCATGATGTTGACCGGTGGCCTTGAACCAGCGTCATTCGTCGGACCCGACGGCATTCCACAGGCCCAGTCGGCAATCACGACGGCCTTGGCCGGCCCCGGCGGCGCGGCGCTGTTTCTCTACGGCATCTGGGTGCTTTTGTGCGTGCTGACCACGTTCGACAGCGCCCAGGCGGGCCTGTCCTGGTTCGTGCCCACCGTATCGAAATCCAGCAACAATGCCCTCTTGGCGATGCTGCCGCCCGGTCTTTTGACGTCCACCCTGCCGCTGCTCGGCATCGCCGCGGTCATCGGGCTGGCGGCCTGGTTTGCCGGCGGGCGGCTCGAATATTTCATGATCCTCTACGCATCGCTCTTCGTCGCCTACAGCGCCAATCTTGCCTACGACCTTTATCGCGGCACCGCGTTTCGCACCCTGTCGCCGATCACGCTGTTCTGCGGCCTCGTGTCGATGCTGATCATCAGTGTCGGTTATTTCGAGACGGCGCCCATGCTGATGATGGTCGGCAGCCTGATCGCGCTGTTCCCGCTCGGTCTGGAAGCCGCGGGCGACGCCGGCGCGTCGCTTCCGAAGCCGGCGCCCGTTAAGGAGCGCACCGCCGCCAAGTCCGAACGCGGCTCACCGTCCGGACGCGACATGGCCATGCTCGAACGGGCCAATGGCAGTCCGGTGGTGGATGCCCCGGTCGCCGCTGCGGCCGACCACGCGTTGGTGGCGGGCGCCCATGACGGACGCTTCGACGGCAAGTGGTTCGAGGTCCGGCTGACGGCTACCTATTGCGACACCAATTCCGTCGGCAACATCTATTTTGCCAACTACGTTGCCTGGGTCGGCAAGACCCGCGAGCTGTTCTTCCGCCGCTGCATGCCCGGCTTCGATCTCAAGGAAACGCCCTTCTACATCCTCACCCGCAGCTTCACGCACAAGTTCATTCGCGAAGCCAAGGAGTTCGACGAAATCGTCGTGCGGCTCAAGATTGGCAAGTTCAACCGCAAATTCGTGCAGCTCGAACACAAGCTCTTCGATGGCGCGGACAATCTGCTGGGCGAGGGTGAGCAGACACTGATGTTCGTGCACTCCGACGACTACAGCCTCATCGACATCCCCGCCGACGTGGTGGCGTCGTTCACGCCGCACGTCTGACTTTCGACAATCGCTCTGAAAAACCTTGATGGGAGCCCGGATATGACGCGCCTTACACTTGTTGCCGCCTGCTTTGCCTGCCTGTCGCTTGCTCATGCCGCCCATGCTGCGGAGAATACGCCATCATTCCTGTTCGTTCAGGAAGCGTCTGCGGCAACGTTTGACGGAACAACGCTGACGCTCATCGACCCAAAGCCCACCGTCCGAGCGTTCGCGGATCGGCCCAACCGGATTGTCGAAAATATCGAACTCAGCCGCTTCGTGAGCGGTTGGTCTGAAGGCATGGACAGCTTTCAGGACGATCCACCCAACGCAACGTTGGCTGCTGACGGCGCAGCGCCGGTCATCGTCGAGTTGAACAAACTCCGTCAGTCTGAGAACGGCTTACAATACGATGTCATGGTGCTGTCTGGTGAAATGCCGCGAGAAATGGATGGGATCACACTCGTGATCGATGATAACGAATCCATGTGCGGCTACATCGGATGTTGACGCGCGTTTGACAGCGCCTCCTGAATTGTCGAACGTCAGGCAACTGGATTCGCTCGGAGGTTCGCTGTGGCGTTTGAAGACCTGATCACCCGCATCAACATGCTGTTTGTCGAAATGGAAAACCAGCCGCAGGACGCGGCGGAACTGCTTGAGCAGATCCGGCTGGAGCTCAACCAGATGAAGGCAACCGGTCAGCCGCTGCCTGAAGACCTGGTGGCGCTTGAAGCGCGTCTCGAAGAGGAATTCGAGAAGGCGGCGAAAAAGGACGGCTGAGCGCGGTCCCATGTCGGACGGCAGCGCCCCACGCTTCTCGGTCTCACGGATTGCGGCCGGTTTCATAGGCAATGTGCTCGAATGGTATGACTTTGCCCTGTATGGCTTTTTCGCGGTTACCATCGGCAAGCTGTTTTTCCCGTCCAACGACCCGACAACGTCGCTGATCGCCGCCTTCGGCGCCTTCGCCGGCGGCTTTGCGATGCGTCCGTTGGGGGCCATTGTCTTCGGCCATATCGGCGACCGCTACGGCCGCCGGGCCATGTTGATCGTCTCGTCGCTGACCATGGCTCTCAGTACATTTGCCGTCGGCCTGCTGCCGACTCATGCGGAGATCGGCGCCGCAGCGGCCGTGCTGCTGGTGGCGCTGCGCCTCATTCAGGGCCTCTCGGTGGGCGGCGAATATGTCGGCTCGGGCGTGTTCCTGGCCGAAACCGCACCGGAGCGCCATCGCGGCCTGATCGCCGGCTTCGCCGCCACCGGACTGTTTTGCGGCACCCTGCTCGGATCCGCCTCCGGTGCGTCGATAGACGGCTGGCTGACCGAGGACCAGATCGCTGCCTGGGGCTGGCGATTGCCGTTTCTGGCTGGTCTGCTGCTCGGTCTCGTGGCGTTGGTCTTGCGCCTCGTCGTCTCAGAGCCTCCATTACCGGAGGCCCCGTCGCGTGCACCGTTGGCCGAGGCGGTCACGCGCCACACGGGTGGCATGGTCCATGCCGTGGCCATTGTGATGACAATCACGGCCGGCTGGTATGTGCTGGTGATTTATCTGCCGACCTGGATGGTCACGCATCTGAACTTCGACCACGCGCTGGTGCTGGAAATCAACGCCGCAAATATTGCTGTGACGATACTGGTCGGCCTGTGCGCCGCCGTGATCTCCGACCGGATCGGCCGAAAGCCGGTGCTCGTCGCCATCAGCCTTTGTCTGGCGGCGTTGACCTGGCCGTTGTTCATGCTGATCGGCCGCGGTGATGCGGATCTGGCCATGGCATCCCAGGGCATTCTGATGGCGTTGACGGGCTGCATCGCCTTCGTCTTGCCGGTGACCCTGGCGGAAATGTTCCCCTGGCGGGTGCGCGCCACGGCCGCCAATCTCAGCTTCAACCTCGGATTTGCCGTGTTCGGCGGCACCGCGCCCATGGTCGCCGCCTGGCTGGTCGCGCGCAGCGGCGGCCTGTCGGCGCTGGCGCTCTATCTCACGGCGCTCGCCCTGTGTTCGGTGGTGGCGAGCCTGTACCTGACCGACCGGCGCGGGGTCGATCTGTCGCCATGACGGGTGTAAACTACTGTTTCGGGATCGACCCGACGACCAGTTCCTGGCTGTCCTCGATGTCCACCCAGCGGCCGGCATGGAACGACGCCTGGCGCTTCAGGTAGGTGTAGGGCGTTTCGGTCCACCTCTTGACGGTGTCATTGAGGTTGTCGAGCACGAAATCGCCGTCGGCCGTGCGCAGCGTCAGCACGGCATGGCCTTCGCCATTGGGCTTGCGCACCACAGTGATCAGCAGGTCGGAGGCCGAGAAGCCGTGCTCCATCAGCATCGCGCGTTTCAGCAGCACATAGTCTTCGCAGTCGCCGACAACATCAGGGTAGGACCAGACTTCCTCGCGGCCATGGATCTCGAAATCGGTCATCGGCAATACGGAGAAATTCACCGTTTCATTGACGTCGCGCACCACCGACCAGCCATATTCGGTCACCCGCGGCGCGGCCTTCACCTTGCCGGTTCCCCGGCATTCCTGGCGGTTCTGCTTGCAGAATTCATAATGTCCGATCGGTTGCGACGTGACGTCACCGACACGCATCGCCGTGGCCGTCTGCGGTGCAGCCATGACGATCGGAGTGGGCGATGCAGCCACAGCCATGGCGGCCAGCATGCCACTGAACAATACGCGCCTCATCGAAGGCCAGTCCCCGTTCACCCATTGTTATCCTTAACAAACAGTTAAGAGGTGCAACGGACCTTGAGTCAATCGCGGCGTTCGCAAAGTTCTGTTTATGGTTACCAAAATTGAGTGGAGTAACCATTGGGCACCATTCTGGCAGGCTCTGGTCGCTGGTTACCAAAATTGAGTGGAGTTGCTTTCAGGCACCAGTCCATCCGGCACGTTATGTGGTTGCCAAAATTGAGCAGAGTGACTTCGGCGCATCATGCAGTGCGGATCTGGTTTATGATGGACCAATTGAAATGGTTGGGAGTCGACAATGGCGCTGGACAGCTTGAAAGTTTCCCTCTCCGCCGAGTTGAAAGCCTGGGTGGATCAGCAAATCCGCGCAGGCCATTACAATGACGCCAGCGAATATCTCTGCGATCTCATTCGCAGGGACCAGGATTGCGTGGGGAAGATCGTCTGCATGCAGGAGTTGGTGGACGAAGCCCGCGCCAGTGGTATCAGCAAATGCTCAATGGACGAGATAAGATTGGAAGCATGCACACAGGCAGGGATCGAGACTTAGTTCAGCCGCACCACGCAATCCGCTGCCCCATCACACCATCTGATCGACAGCGCTCAGCATCAGCGCGATATCCTGCGGCCGGGACAGGCGGTGGTCGCCGTCGCGGATGAGGGTCAGCACCACGTCGTCGGACGGCAGGTGTTCGACCAGTTTCAGCGCGTGGGTGTGCGGCACGTCCGGGTCTTCCATACCCTGCAGGATGCGCACCGGGCAGCCGGTTTCGATGATGCCTTCAAGCACCCGGTTTTGCCGCCCGTCATCGAACAGCGCCTTGGTGAAGACGTTGGGATCGGGGCCGTAGGGCGTCGGCTCCTCGAAATAGCCCTGCCGTTCGAGGTCGTGTTTCTGCGCCTCGGTCAGCAGCGGCTCGTGCAGTTCGCTGGTGAAATCCGGCGCCGGCGCCAGCAGGAGCAGGCCGGCGATCCGGCTTGATGCGTCCTGTTTGCGCAATTCCTGCACCATGCGCAGCGCGATCCAGCCGCCCATGGATGAGCCGACCAGCAATTGCGGGCCTTCGGTGAAACGCTCGAACACCGCCAGGCTTTCCTCCAGCCAGCGCGAAATCGTGCCCTTGCGGAATTCGCCGCCGCTTTCGCCGTGGCCGGAATAGTCGAGGCGCGTGCAGGCAATGCCGAGTTCGCCGGCATGGCGGTCGAGTTCGATCGCCTTGGTGCCGGCCATGTCGGATCGATAGCCGCCCAGCCACACCAGGCCGGGCCGCGTATGACCGCCGGTAGCGGCGCGGTGGCGCACGGCAATCCGCCGCGCCTCGTCCCCGGTTCCGACTTCGACAAAGGTGGGCTCTTCGCTGCTCATAAAAGGTCGTTCCTGATGTGCTTTCATGTTTTCGATTCGAAGTGTGGCCGATTTGACCGCCCGGCGACAGGCCTCCAAGCCTTCTAGGCTGGTGATTTTTTTCGTCAGCCGTGCTATTGACTTGACGTCGGCGATGGTCACATTGCCGGCTTCCGCACGCGAAACGCAACAGCCAAGGAGAATACGGCCATTCGCAGACCATTCAGAGCGCCGCCGCCCACCCATACCGGACCGCGCGCCAACGCCGATATCCGGGCCGACCGGGTACAGCTCATTGACGATGAAGGAGAGAACCAGGGCGAGGTTCCGATCGACGAAGCACTGGCAGCAGCCCGGGACGCAGGTCTCGATCTCGTCGAGATTTCCCCCAACGCCAAACCGCCGGTTTGCAAGATTCTCGATCTCGGCAAGCTCAAATACCAGACGCAGAAAAAGGCCGCCGAGGCCCGCAAGAAGCAGAAGACCGTCGAGGTCAAGGAAATCAAGATGCGTCCCAACATCGACACCCATGATTACGAGGTGAAGATGAAGGCGATGAACCGCTTCTTCGACAGCGGCGACAAGGTCAAGGTCACCTTGCGCTTTCGAGGCCGCGAAATGGCCCACCAGCAGCTCGGCATGCAGTTGCTGCAGAAGGTCAAGGAAGACACCATCGAAATCGCCAAGGTGGAGGCCGAGCCGAAGCTCGAAGGCCGCCAGATGATGATGGTCCTGGCACCGAAGTAACCCACATCCAATCCGAACCGGCCGATTGCCCGCAAAGCGCCTTGCGCTGACGGGCAACAGCCGTTATAAGGCCGCGTCCGAACCGTCCGGCAGGGCATGCCGTGGCGGTTCTGAATGCCAAAACCAGGTCCCATACCCGCAGTCGAAGGCGTCCGGCCCAAAGGGCCGCTGCAGCTTTTGCGGGTTCAAGCGGATCGAACAACAAAGACGGCGGCCATGACTGCCGACCGATGGAGAAAGCAAAATGCCCAAGATGAAGACGAAATCGTCTTGCAAGAAGCGGTTCAAGATCACCGCGTCCGGCAAGGTCAAATCTGCCCAGGCCGGCAAGCGCCACGGCATGATCAAACGGTCCAACAAATTCATCCGCGATGCGCGCGGCACCATGGTGCTCGCAGAGCCCGACGCCCGCATCGTCAGGAAATTTATGCCGAACAGCCAGTAGTGGTCAGATCGATCAGCTAGCTGACGCAAACGAATTGAAGGAACCCAGATCATGGCACGCGTAAAACGGGGCGTTACGTCCCACGCAAAACACAAGAAAGTTCTGTCGCAGGCGAAGGGCTATTACGGCCGCCGCAAGAACACCATCCGCACGGCCAAGGCCGCTGTCGATCGCTCCAAGCAATACGCCTATCGCGACCGCAAGACCCGCAAGCGCAATTTCCGCGCCCTGTGGATCCAGCGCATCAACGCCGCCGTGCGTGAACACGGCCTCACCTATGGTCGTTTCATCGACGGTCTCAACAAGGCCGGCATCGAGGTCGACCGCAAGGTGCTGTCCGATATGGCGATCAACCAGCCGGAAGCCTTCGGCGCCCTGGTTGCCAGCGCCAAGCAGGCGCTCGCCTATCTCAAAGACACCACCCCGAATGCTTTTGAAAGCGCTGTCGGCTAAGCCAGCGTTTTCCCAAGGCATGACATTTTGAATTTGGGAAACCCGCGCTGGCAGGGCCGGCGCGGGTTTTTTCATGGCAAGCAAGACCAGAGCACTTTGTTACCAGATAGGGTCATTTGATGGCGGAAAATCGGTTCACTCGGCAAGGCGCATCGCGCAGCGCGATGTGGTGCATCGGGCAAGCGTTGCAACGCAGCCGATGGGCCGATTTCCCCCACCTCTTCGGGGCCGGGCGCTTTTGGCCCCCGGCGTTGTTGGCTTGCACTTGTGGTGGATCGGCACCACGGCGTGCAACCCGCCTAGCCGGAGACCAAAATCGCCACGGTCAAATGACCCTATCTGGTAACAAAGTGCTCTAAAATAGAGGAACCATCAGATGAGTGATCTGGAGCAGCTCGAAGACAAGATACTGGCCGACATCGCCGGTGCCGGCGACGAGCAGGCGATCGAGGCGGTGCGCGTTGCCGCTCTCGGCAAGAAGGGCTCGATTTCGGAAAAGCTGAAGACCCTCGGCGGCATGACGCCGGAGGAACGCCAGGTGATGGGCCCGGCCATCAACGGCCTGAAGACCAAGGTCGCCGACGCCATTGCCGACCGCAAGCAGGCGCTGCACGAAAAAGCCATCGACGAGCGGCTGGCCAACGAGACGGTGGATATCAGCCTTCCCGTGCGCCCGGCGCCGCTGGAATCCGGCCGCATCCACCCGATTTCGCAGGTGATCGACGAAATCACCGCCATCTTCGCCGACATGGGCTTCGCCATCGCCGAAGGTCCGGACATCGAGACGGACTATTTCAACTTCACGGCGCTCAACTTCGCCGAGGACCATCCGGCCCGCGAAATGCACGACACCTTCTTCTTCAACGAAGACGAAGCGGGTGAACGCAAGCTGCTGCGCACCCACACGTCGCCGGTTCAGATCCACACGATGATGAGCCAGAAGCCGCCGATCCGCATCGTCATTCCGGGCAAGACCTACCGCTGCGACAGCGATCCGACCCACACGCCGATGTTCCATCAGCTCGAGGGCCTGGTGATCGACCGCACGGCCAATGTCGCCAACCTGAAATGGGTGCTGCACGAGTTCTGCGAGGCCTTCTTCGAAGTGCCGTCGCTGAACATGCGCTTCCGGCCGTCCTACTTCCCGTTCACCGAGCCGAGCCTCGAGGTCGACATCCAGTGCGACCGCTCCGGCTCCGAGGTGCGTTTCGGCCAGGGCGACGACTGGATGGAGATCCTCGGCTGCGGCATGGTCAATCCGAACGTGTTGCGCAATGTCGGCCTCGATCCGGACGAGTACCAGGGCTTTGCCTGGGGCATGGGCATCGACCGCATCGCCATGCTGAAATACGGCATGCCGGATCTGCGCGCCTTCTTCGATGCCGACAGCCGCTGGCTGCGCCATTACGGTTTCCGGCCGCTCGACATCCCGTCGCTTTTCGCGGGTCTGAGCAGCTAGAACTCCATTTGAAGACTTTATCGAGACAACGGACGAACCGATGAAATTCACGCTTTCCTGGTTGAAGGACCATCTCGAGACCGAGGCGACGCTCGACGAAATCGTCGACGCCCTCACCATGATCGGCCTGGAGGTCGAAGAGCTCGACGACAAGGCCGCCTTCAAGCCTTTCGTCATTGCCCGCGTCATCAGCGCCGAGCAGCACCCCGACGCCGACCGGCTGCGGGTGCTGATGGTCGACACCGGCAGCGGTACGCCTGTGCAGGTCGTCTGCGGCGCGCCCAATGCCCGCGAGGGGCTGGTCGGCGCCTTTGCGGCGCCCGGCACCTATGTTCCGGGCATCGACCTGACGCTGTCGGTCGGCAAGATCCGCGGTGTCGAGAGCCACGGCATGATGTGTTCGGAGCGCGAGCTGCAGATCTCCGACGAGCATGACGGCATCATCGACATTGACGGCGAGGGCCTGACCATCGGTGCCAGCTATGCCGAATATGCCGGCCTCGACGATCCGGTGATCGAGATCGGCCTGACGCCGAACCGGCCGGACTGCACCGGCGTGCGCGGCATCGCCCGCGATCTGGCGGCCTACGGGCTCGGCAAGCTGAAGGACGGCAGCACCGCGCCGGTCGGCGGCACGGGCGCCTGCCCGGTCGGCCTGTCGCTCGACCTCGGCGACACGCCGTCGCTCTGCCCCGGCTTCGCGCTGCGCATGGTGCGCGGCGTCAAGAACGGCCCGAGCCCGGCCTGGATGCAGCAGCGGCTGATCGCCATCGGCCTGCGCCCCATCAACGCCCTGGTCGACATCACCAACTACGTCACCTTCGACCGCGGTCGACCGCTGCACGTCTTCGACGCCGCCAAGGTGTCCGGCGACCTGGTGGTGCGCCGCGGCCGCGACGGCGAAAGCGTGCTGGGCCTTGACGGCAACACCTATGAGGTCAACGACGCCATCTGTGTGATATCAGACGACAACGGCGTCGAGTCACTCGCCGGCATCATGGGCGGCGAGCATTCCGGCTGCGACGAGGCAACCACCGACGTGCTGATCGAATCGGCCCTGTGGGACCCGGCCAATGTCGCCCGCACCGGCCGTGATCTCGGCATCATCACCGATGCCCGCTACCGCTTCGAGCGCGGCGTCGACCCGGCCTACATGGCCGAAGGCATGGAACTGGCGACCGAGCTGGTGATGGAACTGTGCGGCGGCGAGCCGACGCAGCCCCATATCGTCGGCTACGACGAGCCGGTGAACAAGATCGTCTCCTTCCCGCTGGCCGAAATCCGCCGGCTGACCGGCATCGACGTGCCGCGCGACGAGGCGCTGGGCATCCTGTCGCGTCTCGGCTTCGAGGCTGAAGGGTCAGGCGACACGGTCGACGTCACCGTGCCCACCTGGCGCCCCGATATCGACGGCAAGGCCGACCTGGTCGAAGAGGTGATGCGCATCTACGGCATCAACCGCGTCGGCCTGCAGCCCATGCCGCATGACGCGGTGACGACAGGCCGCATCCTGACGACGCTGCAGGTGCGCACCCGCAACACCAAGCGGGCGCTCGCCGGCCGTGGCATGCTGGAGGCGGTCAACTGGTCCTTCGTCGACGCCACCCAGGCCGACGTCTTCGGCGGCGGCGCGGCGGCGCTCAAGCTCGCCAACCCGATCGCCGCGGAACTTTCCGACATGCGCCCGTCGCTGCTGCCGGGCCTGCTGGCCGCTGCCCAGCGCAATGCCGACAAGGGCATTGCCGACCTGGCGCTGTTTGAAGTCTCCGACATCTATCTCGGCGACACCCGCGAGGGCCAGCACCGCAAGGCCGCCGGCATCCGCCGCGGCACCGCCCATCTGACCGGTTCGGGCCGCCACTGGAACGGCGGCTCCGATCCCGTCGGCGTGTTCGACGCCAAGGCCGATGCGCTGGCAGCACTCGAAGCCGCCGGCGCGCCGGTCGGCCGCGTGCAGATCGAAGCTTCGGCGCCCGACTGGTATCACCCGGGCCGCTCCGGTGTCATCAAGCTCGGCCCCAAGGTGGTGCTGGGCACCTTCGGCGAATTCCACCCGCGCGCGCTCGACCGTCTCGGCGTCGACGGCCCGGTCTGCGGCTTCGAGATCGATCTCGGGGCCATTCCGGAGCCGAAGCGCAAGGCGACGCGCACCAAGACCCCGCTGGCCATTTCGCGCCTGCAGGCGGTGCACCGCGATTTCGCCTTCGTCGTCGACAGCGACAAGCCGGCCGCGGCCATCACGGCGGCCGTGCAGGGCGCCGACAAGAAGCTGATCGTGGGCGTCAACGTCTTCGACATCTTCGAGGGCGCGTCGCTGGGCGAAGGCAAGAAGTCGGTCGCCGTCGAGGTGGAGATCCAGCCGACGGAAAAGACGCTCACCGACGCCGATCTCGAAGAGCTGGCGAAACGGGTCGTTGACAATGTCGGTCAGAAAACCGGTGGCGTGCTTCGCGGTTAGCGTAGATAGTGTAGATAAGGTAGCTGCGCCAAACCGGTTGTTGGTTCCCAAGTGGGCTCTCACTCATGAACATGATCCTGAATACGGACAGCTACAAATATTCGCATTTCGCGCAATATCCGCCGGATACGGACGCGATCTCGGCCTATATCGAAAGCCGTCCCGGCGGCCGCCACGACCATGTGCTGTTTTTCGGCCTGCAGATGTTCCTGAAGGAATATCTGACCCGGCAGATCACCATGGCCGATGTCGACGAGGCCGACGAACTGGTCACCGCCCACGGCCTGCCGTTCAACCGGCCCGGCTGGGAAACCCTGGTGTCGCGCCATGACGGCCGCTTTCCGCTGCTGATCGAGGCGCTGCCGGAGGGCATGGTGGTGCCGGTCGGCACGCCGCTGGTCCAGGTGCGCAATACCGATCCGGATTTCTTCTGGCTGCCGACCTTCATCGAGACGGCGCTGCTGCGCGCCGTCTGGTATCCGTCGACGGTCGCCACCGTGTCCTTTCACGTGCGCCGCATCATCACCGCCGCACTTGAACGCTCCTGCGACGACTACACCGACGTTCTGCCCTTCCGGCTGCACGATTTCGGCGCTCGCGGCGCCACCGCGCATGAGCAGGCGGGTCTCGGCGGCGTCGCCCACCTGGTCAGTTTCATGGGCACCGACACGGTGGCCGGCATCGTCTATGCGCGCCGCTACTATCACGAGCCCATGGCCGGCTTTTCCATTCCGGCGGCCGAGCACTCGACCATGACGAGCTGGGGCGAGGAGCGCGAGACGGAAGCCTATGACAACATGATCGAGGCCTTCGGGGGCGAGGACAAGCTGGTCGCCGTCGTCTCCGACAGTTACGACCTCTACCGCGCCGTCTCCGAGATCTGGGGCAAGGACCTGCGCGACAAGGTCAAGTCCATGGGCGGCACGCTGGTGGTGCGGCCGGACTCTGGCGACCCGACCGTCGTGCCCGTCGACACGGTCGACATGCTGGGCGGCATTTTCGGCCATTCGGTCAACGCCAAGGGCTTCAAGGTGCTCGATCCGTCGGTGCGCGTCATCCAGGGCGACGGCGTGACGCCCGAAACGATCCGCATCATTCTCGACCGGCTGATGGAGCGCGGCTGGTCGGCTGAAAACATCGCCTTCGGCATGGGCGCCGGCCTGTTGCAGAAGGTCAACCGCGACACGCTGCGCTTTGCCATGAAGGCCAATGCGCGGCTCGATGCCGACGGCACCTGGTCGGGCGTGCACAAGGATCCGAAGACCGATCCGGGCAAGGCGTCGAAGCGCTACCGCCAGGCGGTAGTGATGGAAAATGGCACGCCGGTGGCGATGCCGCTGAAGGATATCGGCGACCGGCAGAACCTGCTGAAGCCGGTCTGGGAAAACGGAGAGCTGCTGGCGGACTGGACCCTGTCCGAGATCCGCGCGCGGGCGGCGGGAGAAAGCGCATGAGCAAATTCAAATGGGGTGTGTTGTCGACGGCAAAGATCGCCCGGACGCAATTGCTGCCGGCACTTGCCGACGCCGAAAACGGCGTGCTTTCGGCCATTGCCAGCCGCGACTGGACCAGGGCCCGCGATGTCGCCGACCGGTTCGGCGCGCCGCACGCCTTCGGCTCCTATGAGGAGCTGCTTGCCTCAGACGAGGTCGACTGCGTCTACATTCCGCTGCCCACCAGCCAGCACATCGAATGGTCGATCAAGGCCGCCGATGCCGGCAAGCATGTGCTGTGCGAAAAGCCGATCGCGCTGGAAGCCGCGCAGATCGACGATGTGATCGCCGCGCGCGACCGCAACGACGTGCTCGTCTCCGAGGCCTACATGGTGGCCTACCATCCGCAATGGCTGAAGGTGCGCGAGCTGATCGCCGAAGGCGCCATCGGCCGGCTGCGCCAGGTGGCCGGGGCGTTTTCCTATTTCAACGTCGACCCCACCAACATGCGCAACCAGGTGGATCTCGGCGGCGGCGGCCTGCCCGACATCGGCGTCTACCCGACGGTGACCACCCGCCTGGCGACCGGCAAGGAGCCGCGCCGCGTCCATGCCCAGGTCGAGCGCGACCCGACCTTCGGCACCGACATCTACGCCAACGTGTTGGCCGATTTCGGCGATTTCAACCTGACCTTCTACTGCTCCACCCAGATGGCGCTGCGCCAGTCCATGCTGTTCCACGGCGAGGCCGGCTACATCGAGGTGGCCGGCCCCTTCAACGCCGGCGATTACGACCACGCCTCCATCACCCTGCACGACCATGACCACGACCATGCCGAAACGTTCCGCTTCCCCGGCGAGCGCCAGTACAAGGTGATGCTCGAAAAGTTCGCCGACGTCGCCGCCGGCGCCGAAAACACCCTGTTCTCGCTGGAAAACTCCAAGCTCAACCAGCGCGTCATCGACGCCATCTACCGCGCCGGCGAAAGCGACGGATGGGAAGAGGTGTAGATAGCCGCAAGGCCCGGTTGAACCCGGCACACTGACCAAGGCATCATCAGGCTCCGCCCCGATTCGGAGCTTCCCATGAACCACCTCCGCTACGCCGGCCTCCCCTTCGAGCGCCAGCGCGACATCCTTTTCGACATCGTCCGCGCCGAACCGCTGCTGATGAACGCCCTGGAGGCCGCGCGGGAGATGGACCTGCCGCAATGGCGCATTGTTGCGGGGGCGATTTACAACACCGTGTGGAACGCGCTGACCGACCGGCCGTCCGGGTACGGCATCAAGGATATCGACCTGCTCTATTTCGACGACAGCGATTTGTCCTGGGAGGCGGAGGACGCGGTGATCCAGAGCGGGCGCGATGTGTTTGCCGGGTCACCGGAGCCGGTGGAGATCCGCAACCAGGCGCGGGTGCACCTGTGGTTTCCGGAGAAGTTCGGGATTGAGTTTCCGCCGCTCAAGTCGGGGGATGAAGCGCTGACGCGGTATTCGGCGAAGACGCATGCTGTGGGGTTGCGGCTTGAGGCGGATGGTGGGCTGGATCTTTGTGCGCCGTTTGGGCTGGAGCCGGTTTTTGCGTTTCGGATTGTGCCGAACCGGGTCCTGGATAATGCGGGGAGTTATGGTGAGAAGGCGGCGAGGGTCAGGAGGGTTTGGAAAGAAGTGACAATAGAAGTGTGGTAAGGCCCCCCCCGGCAGTATTAAGCAACCCTAATGGGGATCGCATTCATTTGCTGAATCTGCAAACGAGTTCTTTTCGGAGCGGATGCAGAAGTTTGCTGTCCCCGCGATGCTTGCGGGCTTGATGGCGAGCGTGGTCTCACCGGACAACTGTGGCGCCGTATCCAAACTGATGTTGGATATCGTGAGTGACACTGACACCTGTGCTCACCGCGAAAGCTGGATGCAAATCCATCAAGCGAAGGTTGTGGTTGCAACGCAATGTTGCATACATTCATTACGAGAAGTGAATTAGGACAGTTTGCTATGGCTTGGAATGATGGCTTAATCCCTGGCACTCCCGCGCACGACATTGCTTCAGACAACAATCGGCGTATCCGTGTCGTCGCAGGTCCAGGGACTGGTAAGTCGTTCGCAATGAAGCGCCGTGTCGGGCGTTTGCTTGAGGAAGGCATTTTACCAAACAATATACTGCCTGTGACTTTTACACGTGTGGCTGCCGAAGATCTTCATCGTGAATTGGTAGGAATGGCGGTCCCTGGCTGTGGTGAACTGGAGGGAACGACACTTCATCGACTCTGCCTCCGGCGCCTGTCTCGAAACGCTGTATTGGCCGCAACGGGGCGAAGTGCGCGACCTCTAAACCAGTTTGAGCTTGAGCCAATGATTGCGGATCTCAAACGCCAAGGGCGCGGTATTCTTGCCATTCGCCGTTTGCAGTCTGCATATGAAGCGGCTTGGGCACGACTTCAACACGAGCAACCTGGTCAGGCTGTCGATCCAGAGGATGCCGAGTTTCAGGCTGATTTACTCGCTTGGCTTGGATTCCATGAAGCTATGCTCATTGGCGAGGTCGTTCCGATATTTTATCATTACCTCGCGACCAATCCTGCCGCCGAGGAAAGGACAGAATTCTCCCATATCCTGGTTGATGAATTTCAAGACTTGAACAAAGCTGAGCAAGGGGTCGTTCGGCTTATGTCCGGTGCAGCAGATGTGTGTATTGTAGGAGATGACGACCAGTCTATATACGGTTTCAAGCACGCCCACCCAGATGGCATCCGAGATTGGATGGCCGCGAACGTAGGCGCGTCTGATATTGGATTGGATGAGTGTCGTCGGTGCCCTACTCACGTGGTCGAGATGGCGAGCGCTTTGATTGGGCACAATGCGAACCGACCGGTGCCTCGCCCATTGGTAGCGAGGCCTGCGAACGGCGTCGGGGATGTACGAATCGTGCAATATTTGACGCTGGCGGCTGAAGTCAACGGTGTTGCGGACTTAGTAGCCGAATTTGTCAACGGCGGTGTGCCTCCCGGCGACATTCTTGTTCTTGCGCAGAGTAGGGCTATTGGAACACCAATCTTTGAGGCAATGCTGAATTCAGGCGTAACCGCCCGGAGCGAATATACCGAGTCAGAATTGAGTACGATTGACGCCCAGCGCGCGTTTGCGCTCCTTAAACTCCTCGTCGATCGAAATGATCGAGTTGCTTTGAGATGGCTCGTCGGCTTGCACGGTGCCAACTGGAACGCAGCGGGCTATAAACGCGTTCGTGAGCACTGCGAAGCATCAGGTGCATCCCCCTGGGCAACGCTGGAACAGCTCCGCGATGGTAGACTATCACTCCCTTATACGGGAAACATCATTCAGGCTTTCCTGGGGTTGTGTGAGGAACTCGACCAACTGGAAGCGATGCAGGAACTCAGGATACTGGTTGACCATCTATTCCAAGACGGTCAAGGCGCGACACACGAAATCAGAACTGTTTCATTGCAGATACTCGACGCCAGCCCAGACATCGCTCGGGCGGAGTTCGTTGGTGAGCTGATGGCCGCCGTCGCCCAACCGGAAATTCCAACAGAAGTAGACTACGTTAGGATCATGAGCCTGCACAAGAGTAAAGGCCTCAGCGCTCCAATCACCATAATCGCGGGGTGCGTCGAAGGCCTTCTACCACGGCGACCCGACGCCGATTTGACACCGGTTCAGAGAGCAGAATACATCGAGGAGCAGCGCCGCCTTTTTTACGTCGGATTAACACGCGTGAAGGCGGACATGGGGAATGGCAAACCAGGTACACTGATACTTACCTACTCGCAACGAATGCCCTATGCCAACGCCCTTAGCGCTGGCATCCGGCCAGCACAGCAAAACTACGGGGATGGCATACTGATCGCAAGTAGGTTCATCGGAGAACTGGGGCCGAGCGCGCCGGTCCCGATTCTGGGCTAGACTACAGAACTTTTTCGCCAAACCAGCGCGCCGTTTCGGCCCAGAGCCCTGTGTTGAAAAGCCTTGGTCGCTACTTCGATGGGAAATTTCAGAAACTCTTGGCACGTAGGTGACGAATGTTTGATGACTCTATCCGAGAAGAAGATGGGATTTGTGCCAGCTGCATTGGCGAAACCTTTCTGCGGGATCTAGTGATGAAGGAAGGAAGTGAGGGACAGTGCCGTTATTGCTGCGGGATAGGGCGGATGATCGAGCTCGACGACCTGGCCGCGCGGATTGAAACTGCATTTGAACAGCATTTTTCGCGTACAGCCAGCGAACCATCAGGGTGGCAATATGCGATGCACAAGGACAAGGAAACCTCTTATCATTGGGAACCTGATGGTGAGCAGACGGTCTATGCAATTATGAGCGCCGCCGACATTCCGGAGAAGGCGGCCGCAGACATTCAAGCCATACTCGCTCATAAGCATTTTGACATTGATGAATCGGCGATGGGACGGGAGAGCGAATTTTCTGATTATGCTTTTTACGAAGAGGTGATGCCAGGCGACGACGAATGGCAGAAGAGCTGGCACCTTTTTGAAAAAACCATAAAGTCCGAGTCCCGCTTTTTCAGCAGAACCGCAGCTAGGCAACTCAGTGAACTGTTTGACTCAATCGATGTGATGACGACACAGAGCGGGAAACCGCTGGTTATTGATGCGGGGCCCCGGACACGCCACGAGCACCTTTATCGCGCGCGAGTTTTTCAATCCGCTAACGAGTTGCTGGACGCAATGATGCGCCCAGACAAAGAGATGGCTGCCCCGCCTTCACAATTTGCAAGTGCCGGCCGGATGAACGCCAAAGGGATTTCGGTTTTCTATGGGGCAACATCGTCCAGTACGGCTCTCGCCGAAGTAAGGCCACCTGTCGGCAGTCGGGTAGCAGTGGCTCGATTTGACATCATCCGGCCAGTCCGGCTGCTCGATCTCACAGCACTTGGAGAATTGCATGAGTCAGGTAGCATCTTTGATACCGACTATGCTCGCCGGCTTGGCCGAATGATGTTTCTTCGAAAACTGAGTAGACGCATAGCTCGTCCTGTTATGCCAAACGACCGAGAGTCTGAATATTTACCAACGCAGGCTGTTGCTGATTTCCTGGCAACCGAAGCGAAGGTGCCAATCGACGGCATCCTGTTTCCATCGGTTCAGGTCAATGGAGCCGGGATGAATATTGTGCTGTTCCACAAAGCATCGCGGTGTAAGGAACTCGAATTCCCCGCCGGGACAAATATAGATGCGCACACGCATGTCGAAACAGAATTCGGTGTTGAGACGGATTACCGCGTCCACGAGAGAGTTCCAAGTGATAAGAACTCGGAGCATGAAACGCGCATAAGTTCAAACGGCCCGAGGGCAATTCAACAAGACGGTACATCTATCTATGATGACCGGGCAGAAACTATTGCAGTGGATTTAGATCCGATGATTGTCAGTACCGTAAATGCTGTCCAATTTCATACGGATGATCACCAGGTTAAACGTGAGAAAAGTTTGTTGAAAGATCCCCATTTAGTAAATTGAAATAGTTTGTCATGAACATAATGCAATAGCGTGGGTTCCATTTATAAAAAGCGGCTTAATTGTGAACGATGACTAGTGTATCTGAATCATACGAAGCATATTTAGCAACAGCAGCGGAACTCCTATTGGCGGAAGGAATGACGGAAGCTGCAGAGGTACTTCGTGAAACCACACCACGCATCGAGGAAACCGGATATGACAATTGGAACGGCGGAACTACTATTTGGACGATTTTCTTGCGTATGGAACCGGCAAAATATGCTGGCCTTGGTGCTAGTCGTGAAGCACTGGAGGAGCAAATTAACAACCGGCTAAAATCGGCGCTTGAACAAGATACTGACGATTGGTTTGGAGTAAAGATTGTTCCTGAGGTCAATCCTCGCCCAGAGTGGAGGCAGACCAGGGGTGATATCTCTCGCGTAACTCGGGAAAATATCTTCGACGGGTTGCGGATTGATAATGTAGTTTGGAGCGGTAGACTAAACGAGGTTGAATTCCTTGAGCGTCTATACAATCTTCAAACCATCTCCTCCAACGACAGCCGCTACAAGGACTCTGCCGGTGATATTTGGCAGCACCGGGTAAATAATCCTGATGATTGGGATGATGATTGGATCTACGGTGACACACGTTTCAACTTGCTGCAAGGCTCCTCTGAGAAGTTTTTGCGGTTTCTTTGCGAAATGGTTCATCCCGTTGTTCGACCCGACCGAAACGAGGCACTAAAGCTGGTTCAGCAGTTCAACGATCAACTAAGGTCTGAGGGTTGGGCACTTGTAGAGGAAGAGAGGATTGCAGGTCGACCAAGATTTATAGGGCAGCGGGTCCGCAGTTCGGCCGGTCGTTCCGTATCCAGAGCTAAAACAGTGGCAGATGCTTTGGACGCAGGATGGATGCAAAAGGAAATTGAAAGATTGGAGTACTCGGTCGAACGCGATCCCGCCTTGGCAATAGGAACCGCTAAGGAACTTGTTGAGACTTGCTGCAAGAGTATACTGATAAAGCGCGGCGTAAGTTTCTCTCGCTCCGATGATTTACCGAAATTGACCAAGGCGCTAGCTAAAGAGCTTAAGTTAGTACCCGATGATATATCGGACAAGGCAAGAGGGGCCAATTCAATACGGCTTATTTTGCAAAACCTATCAGCGATGACACAGCACTTATCTGAACTACGCGGACTTTATGGCTCTGGACACGGTCGAGACGGAAAACATCGAGGACTCAAACCGCGTCACGCTCGTTTGGCTGTGGGTGCCGCAGTTGCATTTATAGATTTCGCCACAGAAACCTTTCACCAGCGAGACGCAAATCCTGACGGTGATTCATAATGTGGCGGCTTCGGTGTGAAATTCTCAGTCCTGGCTTCGTTAATTGTCGGGTATAAGGACCGGCGGTGGCCGAAGCGCCGAGCGAGGGCCGTCGAATACTCCGCCATCGCCGCAATCCCCCGTTCCGCCGGGGTGTTCGGTTCTGCTGGGTGCATGGAGTGCACTGGGCCATGCGGACGCGGCAGGTCGAGCGGATTAGGCGACCAGTAGGGGCGAGAAGGCAGTTGAAGAGAGTCTGGTTAGATTTGCTTTGTGCCCAGATACTCAACGAAATCTTCGGTAAATTCGTATCGAGCAACGTCATTAAAGGCGACGTCGACAACGGCTCCATAGTTTTCGCATATTTTGACTTTCCCAAGTAAGTGCTCGTGATCTTCAAGAAAATAGAAAAAGTGAGGTCGATCTTGACCCCCGTAACACCATTTTTTTGAAAAGACGATGAACTCTCGAATGAAAGGTTCGGAGACCAAATCCTGCCGCATCTCCATAAACAGATCAGGCATTTTTCGCTCGAGGTCATCGAAACCACGTTTTGCAACGACCTCCATCCCTCTGAGGGCGAGGTAAGCTCGCATTTCGGCAAGTCGTTTCCATTCCGAAAGCAACTCGGGCGGGTGGCTAAGTTCGTCAACATCAATCAACCGGCTACATGTTTGACAAAGCCATATACCGTTCTCAATGGAGGATCTTTCCACAGAGGACAAAGATGGATCGTAGCGAGGGCCACCATTAGCCGCAGCGGAGATATGTGCAGCTACCCCAATGTTGGCGCTGCCGGATCCGCCGTCTGGTCCAACAGTAGGTTTTTGACAATTCGGATTGGAGCAGCAATGACCCGCTCTCCGGGCCAATTCATTAACAACAGGTTTCTTGAACTCGTCTCTCATCGTTCCCGTTCGCGGTGTCCTCTGATGCCCTCGCTAGGCGATCCGCCAGCTAGCTATCTTCCCAAGTCCAGTGCCTAGGATGCTCGCTCAAATCCAAACCAAGTATCTTTTTGGTTCAGTTCAGTTTGTGCTTGGCTGCTGATTCGCGCAAGAGATCCGCTGTCGAATTGCAAGACTAACGTTCATTGTTTTGAAGATATCCTACCGACCCATCACCACCCTCTCAACCCCAACAACCTCTCCCCCAACTCCGTCAACTCCGCCACCGCCGCGTTCCTCCGCTCCCACTCCCGCGGATCACCGGGAAACGCGGCGCGTTTCGGAAAATCCTGCTCGCGCCACAGCCGGATCCGCTCGTCCCGTTCCGCCCGGTTGTCCGGTTCCGCCGGGTGCATGGAGATGTACTGGGCCATGCGGACGCGGTCGGTCGAGCGGTTGGGGCGCACGCCGTGGGCGAGCAGGGAGTTGAAGAGCAGCAGGTCGCCCGGCTGCATGGCGACGTTGACGATCTCCAGTCCGGTGATGTCGGGATGCATCGGGTCGCGGTCGGCCGGCTGGGTTTTCACCCAGGCGTCGAAATGCGTAAACAGGTGGGGCACGCACTGGAAGCCGCCGGTCTCCGCGTCCTGCGGCGTCAGGCTGAGCACGCCCTGGACGCCGACGGGCAGCGGATCGAGCGACGTGTCGACATCCCAGTGGATGAAACCGTCCGACGTGCCCTTGCGCGGCGGATTGAGGTTCGCCCGGTCGATGGTGACCCACAGGTCCTCGCGGTCCCAGATGTCGACAAAGATGTCGTAGACCCGCGGCTCCATGCGGTTGTCCCACAGGTACCAGTACCGAGGAGCGCAAATAGTGGCCCATAGAGATCGGTTCTGCAGTTTGCCGGGTAGGAGGCAAGACGCGGGCGATGTGGGGCATCGGCAAGTCTTGTCGACGCCCTCCGGCAAGCTTCAGAACCGACCGCAGGCGGCTTCCCAGGCCTTTTGGACAGCGTCACGCCCGCCTCACGATGCTCTGCATCGCCACGGCGAACGTTCCTAGCCAAAAGACCTGGGAAGCCGTCTCTATAGGTCACTATTTGCGCTCCTCGGTACTAGCGATTGTAGATCTCCAGCATCCCGGTGTCGTTGAGCTCGGTCATCGCATGCGCCCGCCGCTGCGGCGCCTGCCAGGTCTCCGGATCATCCGGATCCTTCTCGTCGAATTCCCACAACAGCTCCGCGAGCCGCTCGACATTGGCCTGCGGTACCGCACCCGGAATGACGACAAACCCCTTCGTCGTCCAATGCGCCCAGTCCGCCGCACTCAACACCCGCAACGGCAACCGCTTCTCGATCCGATGCAGCGGCGTCTGTACCTGCGCGGTCGGGTGGCTGTCCTTCGGTGCGGTGGTTTGCATGGTTGTTACATCTCCAGCGATGGCTCATCCTACAGACTGGTTCCAAATCTGTTCAAGGAAGCAACCGCAGAAGATGTCCGAGATCTGCAGTCAACGGCGCCTGCGGCGGGCTGTTCGATAATCCGCCAAGATGGCACAATCTGCCAATACAAATGCAATCGATCCGAGGGGAGCACATGGCAACATTCGTTTTGGTTCACGGCGCCTGGCAAGGGGGCTGGTGCTGGACGCGGGTCGCTTCGCGCCTGCGCCGGTCCGGTCATGACGTCTTCACGCCGACGTTGACGGGCCTGGGAGAACGGGCGCACCTCTTTGGTCCGAACACCGACCTCGATACGCACATCCAGGATGTGTTGGGCGTTCTTGAGTGCGAGGAACTGTCCGACGTCGTCCTGTGCGGTCACAGCTATGGCGGCATGGTGATCACGGGTGTGGCCGACAGGGCGCCCGAACGGCTTCGCTCGCTGGTCTATCTGGACGCCCTGGTGCCGGACGACGGACAGACCGTCTTCGATGTCCTGCCCGCCGAATCAGCGGCCGGTCTCAAGCAAAGCGCCCGGTCGAGCGCCACGGGCTTTCGGGTGCCGCCGGCTCCGGCCGAGGCGTTCGCCGTCAATGCCGATGACCGGCCCTGGGTCGACCGCCGCTGCGTCGACCATCCGCTCAGTGCCTTCGAGCAGCCCATTCGCCTGGAAGGCAAGTGGAAGCAAGTCAGCCGATTCGTCTACATCCATGCGACCGGCTGGAGCCCGGGCATCGGCAAGACATCCGTTGAAAGAGCCCGGAAGAAAGGGTGGCGAATGCTGTCACTGGACTGCGGACATGATGTGATGATCGACCGTCCCGAGGACCTGACGCGGATATTGATTGACTCGAAATGATGTCGTTCGCCGATCGCGTTTCCGGAACCGTCCGAGCGATCGAAGTGGGGCCATTTCCTGCACCAACCCAAGGGTTTTGTAAGAGGCCATATGGGCGGGAGAAGGCATCGGCTTCTACCGGCATCGCATGCCGTTGATATTGACGATCTCCAACAGAGCGGCCCGGCCTTGCCGGAGTGGCAAGTTCAGAGCCGGCTTGTCTAAATCGCTTCGGATATGCCAGGGTCTTCATTTTCGCAACCTTGAGCTGTCAGATGCCTCGAATCGCACTCCTGGGGAATACCGCTGGTGGCAAATCCACGCTTGCCCGGCACCTCTCAAAAACAAGAGGAGCAAGGCACATCGAAATCGATGGCCTTTACTGGCAATCGGATTGGACCCTGACGCCGGCCGCTGTCTACGAACAACGTCATACCGAGGCAATCCAGGCGGAGGACTGGATCATCGACGGTGGTGGAGACCTGCCAACCATCCGGGCACGGGTGGATCGGGCGACGGAGATCATCCTGATAGACCTGCCGCTTTGGGTTCACTTCTGGCGCGCTGCCGAGCGGCAAACCGCGTGGGCGACCGGAACGATCCAGCACCCACCCGCCGGTGGCACCGAGATGCCGCCCACGGGACGTCTCTTCGAGATCATCTGGGAGGTGGACCGCGATTGGATGCCGACGATCCGCACATTGTGCAATGAACAGGAGGCGAGCGGCAAAATCGTCACGCGTTTGGAAACGATCGAGGATCTGGACGCTTTCACACGTGCGGATTGAGTGAGCGCGGCATGACCGACATCGTCAACGGCCTTCTGGTGAGGGATCGGCAAATCCTGATGGCACGCCGCTCGCCATCGCGACGCGACTATCCGGACACCTGGAGTTTTCCGGGCGGACATGTCGAAGACGGTGAAACACTCGAGCAGGCGTTGAAACGCGAATTGCTGGAGGAGGTCGGAGTCCACGCCCGATCATGGTCCTTCATTCAGCGGTTTGACGATCGATCGGCCGGCCCGGATCGCCCGGTGACGTTTCATTGTTATGCAGTCGACGAATGGGTCGGCGATCCGACGAATATCGGGTCCGAGCATACAGAGATCCGCTGGGTCGACATCGATGACGCGCCCGGGATGCCGGGCCTGGCTTTGCCGGCGTACAAAACGCTGTTCGAGGCCATCGCGGCCACCTGACGAGTGCCCCCGCTAATGCACCGCGAAATTCGACAAGGCATTGATGACGACCATGCCGGCGATGATCAGCGCAAGCCCCACGACGGCCGCCAGGTCAAGCCGTTGACCGAAGATCACGACGCCTGCCAGGGCGACGACGACGATGCCCAGGCCTGATGCGAGCGCATAGGTGATGCCAAGCGGCATGGTTTTGAGCGCCAGCGTCAGGAAGTAGAACGAGCCCGCAAATCCGGCAATCACCAGCAACGTCGGCCAGAGCTTGCTGAATTGAGCGCTCGCATTCAGTGCGGAATACCCCACGGCTTCGGCGATGACCGAGGCAAGAAGGTAAAGGTAGTGTGTCGGCAAAGTGGTCTCCCTGACAGGTCGGTTGGCGGCCAACGGGCGAACAGCATGGCCGCCGCTTTCGTTGCTGGCGATTGGCGAACCCGCTAGCGTGGGAAGAGCAGAGAAGAAACGGCATTGGCGCCAACGACATGGGAAAAGTCGTAAACGACACCGTCATGAAGGAGACCATGGCCGAGGCCCGTGCCGTTGCCGGCCGCGGGCGGTTCTGGATGGGACTGCTGGGCGCGGGTTTGGTGATCGGCCTGACCGGTCCGTTCGGCACCTACGACACGGTGCCGCTCCTGGTGCGGACGGGCTACTGGCTCGTCGTCGTGTCGGTGACCTTCTGGCTCGGTTACCTGGTTTCCTTCGCCGTCGCGTCCTGGGCGGAAGACCGCGGCCTGGGCTCGCCTTTGAGCGTCGGACTGGGAGCCCTGGCCGCGAGTATCCCGGTTACAGCGCTGCTGGCGGGCCTCCATGCGGCGTTCTTTGCGGCGTCCTTCTGGGCGGACGCAGTGCGTCTTCTTCCCTATGTGGCGGTGATCGCCGTCGCCATCGCCGCGCTCGACGAAGCCCTGGTGGCGCGTGAAGCCAGCCCGGCTCCGCCCGCAGCGATGCCTCCGGAACCCGCCTGGCTCGATCGGTTGCCGGCTCACCTGGGGCGAAACCTGGTCCTTCTCCAGGCGCAGGACCACTACGTCAGAGCCGAGACAGACCGCGGCGAAACACTGATTCGATCCAGATTGCAGGAGGCAGCGAACGATCTGGGCGATTTCGGGGTCCGGATTCACCGTTCGTGGTGGGTCGCACGAAGTGCCATCCAGGCATACCGATACCGCAACGGGATGCCGGTCGTCGTCCTGAAAAACGGTCTCGAACTGCCGGTGGGTCGAACCTACCGCCGGACCGTGAGAGGCGCCCTCCGCTGACCAATGCGCAGCGGGCAGGGGGTCGCCCCCGTTTCGTGCGGTCGCCGTTTCGGGATTCAGAACCCGAGAAAGGTGGTTGCATAAAGTTTGTATAATTACATTGCATAAAGTTTGTATAACACGTAGACTGGCGCCCGAAAACAACAACACGGGAGCCGAACGCCATGTCCAATCGCGAGTGGGTCATCACCGAGTATTCCGGCATATCGGGGCTCCAGCTGCGGGACTACACCCCGAAGGATGCGGGCCCGGGGGAGGTTCGGCTGAAGGTCGAGGCGTTTGCTCTGAACTGGGGCGACATGGATCTCATGCAGGGCCGCTACTCCTTCAATTTCAGCGAATTGCCGGCGCGCATCGGCTGTGAGGCCGTGGGCATTGTCGACCAGATCGGCGAAGGCGTGACGGATATCGAGATGGGCGGGCGCTACTGCACGCTTCCCTATTTCTACGACATGAAGGGCGCCAGCGGCGATACGGTGCTGATCGACGCCCGCTATCTGACCAGGGCGCCGGAGGGCATGAGCGCGGTCGAGGCCGGGTCGATCTGGATGCAGTTCATGACCGCCTATTATCCGATCGCCGAATTGGCCGCCGCGGCCCCGGGCGTCAACATCCTGGTCACCGCCGCCACCAGCACCGCGGGCAGTTCGGCCCTTCAGATCGGCAAGATGCGCGGCGCCAACATGATCGGCACCTCGCGGTTTGAGTATAACCGCGACCATCTCATGCAGGCCGGCGCCAGTCATGTCTATTTCGGCACGGGCGAGGGCCTGGCGGAAGCCATCAACGAGTTCACCGACGGCGTCGGCGTGCACGCCGTTTTCGATTCCATCGGCGCCGGCATGATCGCCCAATACAGCAAGGCGCTGGCGAAGGATGCGCAGTTGTTCACCTACGGCACGCTCGACGAAAAGCTGCCGGAGCTGCCGATGATGGAGCTTTACCAGGCCAACGCGACCTTCAAGCCCTATTCGCTGTTCAACTATATCGAAAACGCCGAGTGGAAGGAAAAGGGCCTCGCGTTCGTCTATCAGGCCCTCGAATCAGGCCAGATCCGCCCCCATGTCGACCGGGTCTTCCCGATGGAGGATTACGCCAAGGCCTGGGAATACCTGCGCGCCCCGCGCAAAAGCCACGGCAAGGTCATGGTCGAGGTCGGTTAGGCTGAATTCCGCTAGGCAGCAACGGCCCAATCGACGCGACTGACCGGCCGTAAACCGGGTCTGTCACAAATCTCCGCCGTCAGGCGTCATACCTCCCGAGACCTCACTCTTGGGAGATAGACATGTCGAAAATCGCTCTTGTCGCCGTCGGGCTGCTGTCGCTGGCGACGGCCGCCATCATCTGGTTCGCGACACAGTTCTGGTACCAGGCGGTGCCGGGTGTGAAGGACACCGGCCCGCTCAATATGCATTTCGCCAGGGATGTCGCGCTGGCCTATCTGGTCAGCGGCGGCGCGCTGATCGTCGCGGGACTTCGCACCGACCGGTCGCTGGCCGTTTGCGGCTCCGCCTGGCTGGTACTGCATGCGCTGTTCCACATCTGGATCCACCGCGGCGCGCCACTCGATACGGTTGCGCTGGTCAACCTCAGCGGCATTCAGATCCCGGCCTTTGCGGCCCTGTTCGCGGCGCTGAGCCTGCGCGACGAGGAGGTCCCGTCGTGATCGAGTCCATGATCAGGTCCTTGCTCAAAACGGGCTACCGGCGCTTCGGGCGTCGCTACGGCTACGATACCGGCTACATGGCCCACATTGCCGACACATCGGTGTCGGCCGGCCTGCGGCTCACCGCCTTCCCGCTGATCAGCCAGTATCGCGGCCCCGCGCTCAATCTGTGGGCCGGCGCCCTGCTGGGGTCGACGCTGGAAGGCGATTGCGGGCCCTGCGCCCAGCTTGTCGTCGACATGGCCATCGAGGCGGGTGTCCCGGCCGAAAGGCTTGCGCTGTGCATTCAGGGCAGGGCGGCGGATGCCGGTGATGTCGGTCTCGGTTTCCGCTTTGCCCAGGCGGCCATCGCCGATGATCTGGAGCTGGGCACCTTGCGCACCGAGATCGAAAGCCGCCATGGTCCGGCGGCGGTGACGGCGGCGTCCTTTGCCGCTTCCAGCGGCCGCATGTACCCGGTATTGAAACGGGGCCTGGGCTTCGGCCATGCCTGCAGCGTTTTGAACGTCGGGAATGTGAAAGTTGAACGAGCGCAATGACGGTCCATACCGAGATTTTTGAAGCCGAACGGGTCACCCTGACCGCGCTTTGCTATCGCATGCTGGGCGAGCGATCCGGGGCCGAAGACGCGGTGCAGGAGACCTGGTTGAAATGGGCGGCGGCCGACAAGAGCCAGATCCGGAACCCGTCGGCCTGGCTTCGTCGCGTTGCCACCAACATCGCCATCAGCACCCTGCGCAAGGCCCGGCGCAGCCGCGAGGTCTATGTCGGCCCGTGGCTGCCGGAACCGCTCATGCAGACCGACGGGCTCGAGACCGGCTTCGAACTGGCCCAGGAATGCGAGCTGGCGCTGCTATGGGCCATGGAGCGTCTGAACGAGCGGGAACGGGCGGCCTTCATCCTGCGGGAAGCTTTTGACGCCAGCTATGCGGAAATCGCCGCGACCCTCGGAACGACGGAAGGCGCCTGCCGCCAGCTCGTCAGCCGCTCGCAGAAGAAGATCCAGGAGACCGGCCCGCGGTTCGACGCCGCGCCTGAGGAAGTTGCCGCCCTGAGCCGACGGTTCTTCATGGCGGTCATGGCCGAGGATTTCGCCACCGCCCTTAACCTGCTGACGCCGGAGACGGTGGCCATCACCGATGGCGGGGCCAGGAAGACCGCTGCCCGGCGGCCGCTGGTGGGCGGCCCCGAGATCATGCAGGTCTTTGGCGCCCTGGTCGCCAAGAGCAGGAAAGAACAGGGCTGGGAAATCCAGGATGCCGTGTTGAACGGCAGACCGGCCGCGCTGATCCTGCAATCGGGTCAGCTCGACTCCGTCATTTCAGTCACGCCGGGCGAGGACGACCGGATCGCCTGGATCTATCTCATGCGCAATCCCGACAAGCTTGCCGGGATTAACCGGTTGCTGGAGCTGTAAGCGCGGCGAACCAATTCAGAGACAGGTGAACTCGGCCCGCAAGATCGGTATCAAACCGTCCTGGTGCGATGCGCATGGCAAAGCCTAGTCCGTCAAGCTGCCGGAAGGCGGCAAGATTGGTGCGTTCACGTCGATGGGCTGTGCCATTGTCCAGATTTGCCGCTCGATTGCTTCGTCCGTGCAGGGTTCCAAAGTCAGCCCACGCCAGCGATATCTTGGCGGGAACTTTGCGCCGCCGGGCGTCATTTCCGATCGTCCTTCGACGATCGTCAGGCAAAGCGACGGGTCGAGGCCATATATCAGCCGAGCGCCGTCATATTCCCATTTCGTGGTCTCTGAACCGCAGGTGTGCAGCCAGATCTCGGTGTTCGCCTCCGGCTTCAATGCTGCGAGGCAAAGCTCATATTGGGGCATGATCAACTCAGTTCCCGCTGCAGACCATGTCCAACGCATGTCAAGATTCCACATTCCGTCCTTGCAGGTATGTACCCACAGCGACTCGTCTGTTTTGGGAGTGTCACCAAACCCTCTCGTGTCGACACACAAGTGCCGCGGCTCATCAAGGGGAAGTGCGGCTTTCAGAAAATAGGCCTCATCTGCGCCATTGACCGGAGCTGGTCCTGTCGGCTGGGCTGCGACCACAACTGTCATCAATGCGGTGCAGGCGAAAGCAGCAAGAAAGGTTTTTTGCATTCGGGTTCTCCCAGGTTCGCTAACGCTCCCGATCGCTGTTTGCTGGTGAGGCGCGTTGACATGCTTGCGACGATCATCAGCATTGGCCATAATTTCACAAGATACGTGAATTAGATTTCACTCATCGATTGGATCGAATTATGCTGGACGAGCTCAGACAAATCGCGATCTTCGCCAAAGCGATTGATCATGGGTCATTCAAAGGCGCGGCCGACGATCTGCATTTGGCGCCGTCGGTCGTCAGCCACCATGTTTCTCAGCTTGAAGAGAAGCTGGGCGTCACACTGATCTATCGATCGACGCGCAAGCTGTCTTTGACACAGGAGGGAGCACGTTTGTTGCGGTCCGCACATGTCATGCGCGATGCGATTACCGAAGCACTGGACGAACTTCGAGGACAATCCAGCGAGCCGTCTGGTGTCCTGCGTGTTACGATAACGGCAGGTTTGTCCCAATCGCGACTTCCGGAAGCGATCGCGGAGTTTTCCGCGCGCTACCCGAAGATCGAAATGCATCTTGAATTCAACGACGCCCGGCGAAACCTGATCGAAGATGGTTTCGATTTGGCGATCCAGGTTGGAACCCAAAAGAGTAAGTCGCTCAATAGAAAAACGTTGATTGAAGGCAAGCGATGCATCGTCGCGGCCCAATCATATTTGGACAGGTCTGGCCCGATCAAAAACCCGAACGATTTGCAGGATTCCAATTGGGTGGTGCTTGCCGGCGTCCGCGGTTACAAAACGAAACTCACACGTCCCGGACATGGAATTTTGGTCATCGAACCGAAAGGACAGATTCACGCGGACAGCTCACTTGCCGTTTATGCATTCGTTAGAGCTGGAGCCGGGGTTGCGATAGTCCCTGAGTTTCTGGTTCAGGAAGACGCGAAGGCCGGTGTCGTGAAAATACTGTTTCCCGATTGGCACATAGATGCACTCGATGTTTACGCGCAATGGCCGGTCAATGCGCCGAAGGACGGTATTGCGCGGATGCTTGTGTCCGAACTTCAACGGAAGTTGCAAAACTGAGACGGAAGCAAATGCCACGAAAGGGGGTGGTATCGTCCCACGGCTTCTCCTACCGCCGCTGTGCTGCCAGGCATGTCAGCATACGCGCCAGCGTCTTGTCCTCGCTCTTCAGCAGCTCGAACAGCAGGCGCGATTGCACCGCCTCGCGGTTCTTCGGATTGCCGGCCTGGTCGAGCCGCGGCTTGGCCTCCTTCAACTGGCGCTCCAGCGGCGCCATCAGGCGCAGGCAGGCGTTGCCGGTATCCGGCTGCGTGACCTGTTGCGCCATGGCGAGTGTCGGCAGGGCGGCCAGCGCGAGGGTCAGGGCAGGGCGAAGGGGCAGGGCTCGCATCTCAGCACTCCTCAGGGAACCAGGATCGTATAGATCTCGACCATGTTGTCGGCCGCGTTGGTGTCAGACCCGCCGGCCGTTACCTCGGCGCGGTTGATCAGGAAGGTGGAGGTGTCACCGCCAGGGTCGAACGTATAGGTCAGCACCACCGCCCAGAAGCGGATCTGCGCGCCGGCATCAGCCGCCAGCTCCGGCAGCGTCACCGTGAATTCGGCGGCCGGCGGGAACGGCGTGAACTGCACCGGGTCGCGGCTGGCGCCTGCTGGAATCTCGAACGGCACCTCCGGCACCAGGAACGCCCCGACAACCGGCCCGAGCAGGCCGAGCGAGACGCGGTCCTCGATCATCACGTTTTCCGCCGCGATGCCGCCATTGACCACATCGACCGTGTAGAGCACCAGGAAGGCGCGGAACTGCGCCGCGGCGAACTCGGGCATCGGCACTTCGATGACATCGGCGCGCTTCTCGATCGACAGCGCGGTGCGCATGTCGCGCTCGGTGACTTCCTCGACATGCACGCTGCGCACGCCGTCCTGCAGACCGGCCGTGAAGACGGCGTCGACATCGAGGCGGCGAGGCGATTGCACGACCAGATAGCCCTCGAAGAAGCCGTCATCCGGCAGGTCGCCGCGCAGCCGCTCGCGCAGATCGTCGCAATCGGCCTTCAACGCTTCATCCACACCCAGCCGGTCGATGCCGATGGGCAGGATCGTGCCGGCCTGCTGTTCGCGCGGCGGGAAGGCCAGCGCCAGCTTCTTGAAAAAAGGCATCTCGCGGTTCTGGAAATTGTGCACGTTGACGATGGTCTCGTAGAGGCCGGGCACCGCCGGGATCGACTGGTTCTCGCGCTCGTCGCCGCAAACGAATTTCGCCGCATATTCGAACCGCAGGCAGATCACCTCCAGCCGCGCCGTGTCGCTGTCGTTGCGCGGGTTGGTGTCGACACCGGCGCCGTTCGCCACCTCGGCGGTGTTGGAAACGGAGACGAAGTCGCGGCCGTCCTCGCAGGCGATCGCCCGGTTGACGCGCGCGCGCAAGGTGATGTCCGCCGTGTCGCCGCTGCGCAGGTGGCCGAGATCGCAGGTCACCACGTTCATGGCATCGGCCGAACAGTCATCCGGCAGGCTCACCGGGGTGAGCTCTTCCGGGAAGGCGTCGGTGACCAGCGCCTGCAGCGTGTGGTTCGGCCCGACATTCTCCACCGCAATGGCGATCTCCACCTCCTGTCCGGCGATCTGCGGATTGGGGGCGATGGTCTTGGTGATGGCGAGATCGGTCGTGTAGAGGCGCTCCAGCAGGTCCGCCAGGTCTTCTTCCGCAGGCTCCGGCTCGGTCGTCGGGTCGACCGGTCCGTCGAGCGCATCGCCATATTGCAGGAAGTTGAGCTGCACCACGGCCCAGTCGTCATGCGGCTGGTGCGGCGTGACATTGAGCGGGTTGCTGGCGCAGGCCGAAGCCGGCCCGGCATTGACGTTTGCGGTGACACCGGTGTCGTCGGGGATCGCCGGCGGGATATCGTCGCCGCTCCAGTCCAGTCGACCGTCCAGCACCATGGTGCGAACATTGCTGGCGCCGTCGGTGAAGGCGGTCATGTTTTCCGTGTCGGTCGGGTCGAGAATGACGGTCTCGTCGAGGCCGTCACCGTTCAGCCCGTCCTCGGAGATCTCGTCCAGCTCCACGGTCGGCACGGCGGCACGGCCGCCGCCGGGAAGGCGCGGCGGCGAATAGTCGATAATGCGGAAGTCCAGCACGCCGTCGCCCAGCGTGTCCTGTCCGGGATTGGTGTCCTGCGGGATGCCGTTCTGGAACGAATAGTTCATCACGCTGATGTAGTTGGGCTTGCAGTTGCGGTCTTCGAAGCCGCCATGGCGCAGGTTCAGATTATGGCCGAGCTCATGCATGAAGAGGCCGGCGCCGGGCACGCTGAGGAAGAAATCATTGCCGCCCAGCTCCGCCTGGGAATTGCGGAAACAGTCGCCCGTGTCGTCATTGTCAACCAGCTCGTCGCCGTCATTGTCGATACCGTCGCTGCAGGAGCCGGGGCCCGCGCCCTGCTCGACCGTGCCGCTCGGTCCGCCGATGACATAGTGGAAGGCCCATTGCCGGTTGAAGTCGAAATTTTCCGCCTTCACCTGGTAGAAATCGGCCACGCCATCGGCATCGGCATCGCCGCCGAGCTTGCCGACGCTGACACCGTTGGGCACGTCGCCCAGCGGGATCTGGTTGCCGCCGCCGAAGTCGTCACCGGTGGCGGCGTTGCCCGTGTCGATCCAGATGTTGATGCCATCAGAGCCATCCGGATTGGCAATGCCACCGGCGTCACCGGGAGCCGCTGCAAAGGCGTCCTTGACCGCCTGGATGGTGCTCGGTACCGGGTCACGGCCGGGCAGCCAGTCATACTCGATGAAGATGTCCTTCTTGTCCGGGTCCGCGCCGAGGCTCGCCAGGTCGAGCAGGATCTCGTCGACCTCGCAGCCGGGAATACCGTCGGTCTCCCAGGTGTCGTAAAGCCCGTCGCCGTCGGAATCGTCCAGCGGGAAGGTGATCTGCAGATTGGTGAAGGTCAGGCCACGCGCGCCGCTGCGGAAATCGGAATTGCCGAAGGCGCCGCGCGAGCGCGCCTGGATGCGGAAATAGAGCTCGTATTCGTCGCCCTGTTCGAGGGCCGCGGAAAATTCGCGGGCCGGACCGTCCAGCGGGCCCTGCGGGATCACCGTGACCTGTGAATCGTTCTCGCGCTCGAAGAACACCTCCTCCTCGTCGACCGTGCCGTCGCTGAGATTGCGCAGGCCCGCATGCACCGAAACCTGGCCAAACGTGCCTGCGACGCCGCCCTGGATGACGCCCAGAATGGCGGCGTTCATCACGAAATCGACGTCCATCGTGTAGGCGGAGCGGAAATGGTAGCCGATCACGGCGGTCGCCCGGTTGTTGGCGGCCTGGTCTGCGTGCACCCGCGCCCGCCGATTGTCGAGATCGACGGAGGCCGATGCAAACAGCCCGCTGGTGCTACTATCCTCCAAATTCGGAAGGCAATCCGTCCCTTCGCAGCTCGTCCGGTCCGCCGAGACCAGACACTCCTGCGCCAACGCGGGCACGCTCAAAAACGGAACAACCAATGCAATGGCACGCAGGGGCAAAGCCATATCAGACTCCTCAATCAGGCCCCGTCGGCCATTTGCCCCACCCCGATCAGGGTTCACAAAAGCGTAGCATTCAATGCGGTCGTGTCCGGTAACAAACTGTCACGGGCTGATATATGGGCGGGTTTTGGAGGTGTCCGCGAGCGCCTTGATCCTGCCCGAAACTAATGAAATGCAAGCACAGCCGACCTCGCCAGTCATATGCGAGGAAAATCAAAGAAAAATCTGATTATGCGGTTCCTGGTCGCGCGAAAAATCCGATCAGTGAGCCGGATTGGAGAATAAATCGTGCGAAAATACCTGTACTGTTCAACACTCATCGCAGGCTCTTGGGCTTTTGCTGTCACACACGGCTTCGCCGAACAGACAAACCCCTTGCCGTTGAAAATAGAACCGCCGGCCAAGGCGGAAATCGACTACAACCTGATCAAGGAAAAGAATGGCGCCGTCACCCGGGCTCGCATCATCGGAACGCTGAATATTCTATCCGCCACGGACGACGGCTACGAGATGAGCTGGACCACCGAGTCAGTGGAAGCCGGCGGCATTGTCCTCGACAGAAAGAGCAAGTCCGCCAGCACTTACTTGCTCGGTGTGCCAATTCGGTTCATCGGCGACAGTGATGGTCTGCCAATCAAAATTGATGAGAAGGATGCGCTGATCGAATCGATCTTCGAAAACGAGGCTTTTGCTGACGGAGACGACGCTACAAAAAACAAGGTGATCTCGTTTTTCACGAGTATGTCTGACGACGTAATTGCTCAGGTATTCTTAAAGGCACCGTCGCAATTGTCACTATGCCACAACACCGATTTGGAGGAGGGTCAAACGTTGCAAAGCCAGGGCGAGGTAGCCAGTCCGGTGGGGGGAGGGACGATCCTGTTGGATGCAGCTTACAAGCTGTCCTCGATCGATCGCGCCTTGAACCAAGCCTTTATCGAGTTCCGAGCCAGCTACAATCCGGACAGCCTGAAGAAGGTCGTGGAACAGTTTGCAGCAATGGCCGCGCCAAACGATGAACAATTGGCTGACGAAATCAAGGAGCGAACAGTATCCCGTGACGATGCGGCCGACTGCGTCGTCGATACTAACACTGGCTGGGTGCAAAAGATGGTCTTCACGACCTCGCTTGCAGCAGATGAAGAAACGAAATCGGACAGATACGAGATCTCAGTGCGATGGATCGAGTGAGGGTTAGTGCCATGAGTCTGGTACTCTACTGAACCATCATCACACTCAGGGTGTGATTCTCTTCTTCCGAAATCGGCAGGGAAAGCTCATCATCGATGCTGTTCCAATCGATCAAGTCAGCCTGCAGAGTGCCGCAGCCCTGGTCCACTGCGCCGATGACGTCAATTCGGTAGCGCGTCGGCGGATGGGTGCTGTCGACCGAGTGCAGCGTTTCGCCAGCTTCCGCGAAAAGCCGGTCGGCGGCATCGGCATCGGGGGTGGTAACCGCATTGGCCATCCCCTCGAACACGCGCAGCTCTCTTGAACCGTCATAGTAGCAGCGGGATACGAAATCTTCCGCAAGAGGTTCCAGAATGGTTTTCCTGAGCACGGACTGAACCGCCGGCGCGCCGGCCACGGAAGCGGCCAGGATGTCGGCGAGATATTCGGCACGCTGGCTCTCGACAAAGATCAGTTTTTCGTAAGCCAGGGCAATCGCATCTACCAAGCCGCCGAACAGGCCGCCCCAAAGCTGCGCAAGGAAACCGCGTTCATCGATGACTTCGGCGTTGTATTCGTTGTGAACAAGAGACGGCGAAAACAGATCAAACCACCGCGACAGGGTCATCATTGCAACGCCCGTCAGCCTGCCTCGGGCCGGATCGTTGTTCGCCAGATGAGCGACCTCGTGGGCCAGCAGGGCGAGACGTTCGCGGTGATCGAGCGCCAGCCAGAGCGGGGCTCCAATGCCAACGATCCTCTCTCGTGAATTGAATTCGACAATATAGGCATTGAAGTCACCGGTGACATGCACCCCGTCAATTCGGGGTGCGTCCAGTTCTTCCGCGATCCGGTTGAGAAGCCCGAGCAAAGCCGGCGCATCGCTTTCCCTCAAAGTTGGCGCATGGTTTCGGATCGTGCGCGGTCGAAGAAAGATTGCGGAGGCAATCAACAACACGCCGATGACGAGAAGGGGAATGTCGGGAAAGCCAAACGTGGCAACGGCAAGACCGATGGCGCCCAGCACATACGGGGTGCTGACGATGAGGATCGCGATGAACCGTGCGGCAGTACCGACCTTATTGGGGCCGCTGAACCGTCCGTTTTCGATGTCGCGCACGACATTGTTGCGGATCTTTTCGCCGAGGCGCTGATTCAATCTGGAAATGAACTTCATTGAAAATTCGAAAGCAAATGAGCGTACTGGGAAAAACCAATAGTATCTGAAACCTTTAGATGATCCTCTTAAGGTTGTAATTGCGGCTACTCAAGGGCAGCAACGAGGGTTTGCCAGTCTCGTTCAGTGTTTCCCAGGTGTCTTGCGTCCTCAACCAGACCGACGATCCGCCTCCGCCGGTGAACGCACCGCCCCCAAAGCCTCCAGGCACGCATCCAGACAGGCCTCGCTGCCCTGGTCGAGCATCGGCAGGTGGCTGTGGCCGGCGGCGAGGCCGTTTCCGGCTTCGAGCAGCGTTGCCTGGCCGCCCCGCTCGGCGACCGTCTTGACCCAGGCCCGCCAGTTGCGCTGCCGCTCCTGCCACATATCGGCGTCGAGGAAATCGCCGGCGGCGATCACCGTCGGTATGCGGGCCGCGGCCTGGGCGTCCTCCAACCGTGTCGAGGGTTCGACGGCGATCAGGCCGGCGAACAATTCCGGCACCCGGCTCATGGCGTCGTGGGTGATCTCGCCGCCCTGGCTGTGGCAGATCACGATGGCCGGGCCAATTTTTCGTAACACGGCCACCAGCGCTTCGACTTGAAGCGGGGTCGTCGAAAGCCAGCGCGGCACCAGCATGCGGGCGAAGCGGTCGAAATCGTCGATCGGGAACAGTGATCCGGGGTGCGGGCGGCGGGTGTCGAAGTCGTCCGCGGCACCGATGCGGAAGAGAAGCCAGGCCTCCTGGCGCGAGCGTGGGAGCGGGTCTCCGGGCCACAGGCCGGGAGCGAAACCGCTGCGGCCGCGCTCGACATTGTCGAGCACATGCACGTCATAGCCGCGTGCGACCAGCAGGTTGACCCATCCGGGCCGGCCGTCGGGGGTCGTTTCCCAGGTGCTGCCGCACATGCCGCCGCCATGCACCAGCACCACCGGAGGCGCGCCGTTGCGCCGTTCGGGCAGCAAATACTGCACGTAGGCGTGTTCCACCGCGAATTCGCCGCGCGGATCGACCATGTGCACGGCGGAGCGGGTGAAATTGACCTCACGCGGTTCGCCTGTTTCGACCGTGTGAACGCGGCCGGCGACCGTATAGCTGCCGAAATCCCTCAGGGCGTAGCTCACCACAGGCGCTCCGAAGCCAGAGCCGCGCCGTCGGCCAGCGCCTTGAGCTTGGCCCAGACGATGCTCTCGATCACCGGATTATTCGGCCCGGCAAAGGTAGCGAAGCCGCAATCGGTGGAGGCGATGACGCGTTCGCGGCCGACCACGCCGGCCCATTGGACGATGCGCTGCGCCACCAGGCGCGGGTTTTCGACAAAATTCGTTGTCGTGTCGATCACGCCGGGCAGCAACACCTTGTCGTCCGGCAGGCCGAGCCGCTTCATGTCCTCCCACTCGTGTGCATGGGCCGGGTTGGCCCCCTCGATCAGAAGCCCGGCGGGGCGCGCTTGCATCACCACCGGATACAGGCTGGCAAACGGAATATCGTGGGTGTGCGGGCCCTCGTAATTGCCCCAGCAGACATGCATGCGCATGCGCTCCGGTGCAATGTTTCGGGTGGCGTGGTTGAGCGCCTCGACATTGCGCGCGGCAATCTTCAGAAAGCCGGCCTCGTCGAGATCCTGATACTGGTTGTGGCGGGCGGAGCCGAAATCCGGCGCATCGATCTGCAGAACGAAACCGGCCTCGGTAATTGCCTCGTATTCCACCGCCATGGCATCGGCGAGGTCGGCGATATAGGCGTCCTCATTGCCGTAATGCATGTCGGGCACGAATTTGGTCAGCACGCCGGGCGAGGCGGCGTTGACGAAGGCCTCGGTCACGCCGTGCGTGGCGCAGGCGGCGGTCAGGTTGGCGAGGTCGGTGGCGAGCGCGGCCCGATCGCCATAGGAGACGGGACCGATCGCCGCTGGCGGCTTGGCGCGGTCGAACCAGCTCATGCCCTGATTGATGCGCGCGGTGCGCTCGATCATGCCCGGATGATCCATCAGGTCGCGGTGCTGGGCGGTCTTCGGCAGCGATTTCTCGGGCGGCTTCGGTCCGACGCCGTTCAGCCGGTCGCGGACATAGAGCGTGTAGGATGTTTTTGAGTTTTCGCCATCATTGACGATGTCGATGCCGGCAGCGAGCTGCGCCGCGACCACATCGGAAATCGCCAGGGTGATGCGCTCATTGAGCGCCTGCTGGTCCACCGTCTCGCCGGTTTCCTTGGCCTCCAACATGGCCAGCATGTCGGGCGGGCGCGGCAGGCTGCCGACGTGGCTGGTCAGAATGCGGTCCTGGCTGGTTCGCATGGTGGCGTCCCTGGCAAATCGATTGGCAAAAGGCCCGGCCCCGTCAATCAGGGCCGGGCAGGTGCGGGAGGATCAGTTCAGATCGGAAAGCGCCTGATACTCGTTATAGGCGTCGGCATAGGCGCGGTAACTGTCGATGACGCGCTTGAACATCGCATCCTCGGCGGACTTTTCCGCATAGACCTCGTCGGCCGCCGTCCGCAGCGCCTGCATGACGCTGTCCGGGAACCGCTTGACGTCAACGCCGTTGGCGCGGAACTCGTCGAGAATGGCGCTCTGGGCGCCGGCGGCAATGCCCATGGCATAGAGATTGGCGTCGGCGCAGGAGATTTCGATGGCGCGGCGCTGGCTGTCGGTCAGCCCGTCCCACTTGTCCTTGTTCATGTAGAACTCGATGAAGCCCGCCGGCTGGTGCCAGCCGGGGAAGTAGTAGTGCTTGGCCACCTTGTCGAAGCCGAGCAGCTTGTCGACCAGCGGAAAGCTGAGCTCGGTGGCGTCGAGACGGCCGGTTTCGAGCGAGGTCGAGATCTCGCCGGCCGGCAGCGACATGGCATTGGCGCCGAGCTTGCCCAGGATGGCGCCGCCGAGGCCGCCGACGCGGATGTTGAGGCCCTTCAGGTCCTCCGGCGATTCAACCGCCTTGGTGAACCAGCCGCCGGCTTCCGACAGGATCACGCCACAGGCCATCGGCACGATGTTGTAGGGCTCGTAGATCTCCTGCCACAGTTCCAGTCCGCCGCCATGGTGCAGCCAGCTGACATAGGACAGCGGATCGCCACCGAAAGGCACGGAGCCGAAGAGTGCCGCCGCCGGCTCCTTGCCGCTGGCATAGGCCGCATAGGACCAGGCCGCGTCGATCGCGCCGGCGCCGACATTGTCGAAGATCTCGAAAGGCGGCGAAAGTTCACCGGCTAACAGGTAGTTGAAGTTGACCTCGCCGCCGGTCAGCGTCGCGACATTATCGACGAAGCGCTTGGCCGTCGGGTCGAGCACCGGCAGGCCGCCGAAGGCGCTCTGCATGTTGAAGTCCTTGGCAGCGGCGCCGGTCGCCGCCAGCGCGGCAACGGCCGCGGCTATCATCAGTTTACGCATGGGGTTTCCTCCTTGTTGTCAGATCAGTCCGGTGATCAGCACCGGGAACAGGATGAGCAGCAGCAGCACCACGAGCTGCAGTGCGACGAAGGGCACGACGCCGCGATAGATTTCGGGCGTGGCAAGCGCGTCGCCGGCGGCGCCGCGCAGGTAGAACAGCGAAAATCCGAAGGGCGGCGTCAGGAACGAGGTCTGCATGTTGACCGCCACCAGAATGCCGAACCACACCAGCAGCGCGTCGCCCGACAGGCCGTTGCCGAAATCGAGGCCAGCGACGATCGGCGCGAAGATCGGCATCAGGATGAGGGTGATCTCCAGCCAGTCGAGCACGAAGCCGAGCAGGAAGATCGCGCCCATGACGACGATGAGCACGGTGAACGGCCGGTCGCCAAAGAGATGGATGCCGGCCTCCACCAGGTCGTCGCCACCGATGCCCTTGAAGACGGCGGAAAAGCAGGTGGCGCCGATCATCACGAACAGCACCATCGAGGTGGTGACCACCGTGCGCCGCGCCGCCTGCATCAGCATATCGAGGCTGAAGCGGCCGTAAATCACGGTCAGCAGCAGCGCGCCAAAGGCGCCGAGGCCGCTGGCCTCGGTGGGCGTTGCCAGCCCGGCGATGATCGAGCCGAGGACCGAGACGACAAGCGCCAGCAGCGGTCCGAGATCGAGCAACAGCCGCCAGGGCGCAACAGTCTCGGTGCGTGAGACCGGCGGCAGGCCGCGAGCTCGCCACATAACCAATCCGGCATAGGCAACGACGAGCAGCAGGCCCGGGCCGATCGCGCCGGCGAACATGCCGGGCACCGGCGTCTGCAACTGGTCGCCCAGCACGATCAGCATGACCGAGGGCGGGATGAGGATTGCCAGTGTGCCCGAAGCGGCAACAAGGCCGGCGGACGTGGCGTTGTCGTAGCCGGTCTCGCGCAGCCGCGGCAGTGCGAGCAGTGCCAGCAGCACGACCGACGCACCGACAATGCCGGAGGACGCAGCCAGAAGCACGCCGATAACCAATACCGACAGGCCCATGCCGGCGGCACTTCCGCCCAGTGCCCTTTGTGCCGCGCGCAGCGAGCGTTCGGCCACGCCGGAGATTTCCAGGATCAGCCCCATGAAGATGAACATGGGGATCGCCACCAGCAGCCAGTTCGACAGCACGTTGGCATAGATGCGGCTGGCCAGCAGGTTGAAGAAGGCGGTCGGCAGGTCGGACACCAGAATGAACAGCGCTGCCGCACCCGCCAACACCATGGCGACCCGGTAGCCGGCGAGAATGCCGCCGAGCGTCAATGCCGCCATGGCGAGGGGGAGCAGCGCCTCGCTCATCGCGCCGTCCGCAGCAGGCGAAGCGTTTCCACCAGCACCGCCACCGCCAGCAGGGCGATGCCGAACGGCAGCACGAACTTGATCAGCCAGAGGTCGTTGAGCCCGGCATTGCGCGACCCTTCGTCGGAGCGCAAGGCGCGCAAAGCAAAATCCCAGGCTGCCGGGATCATCAGCGCAAAGAAGGGCACGGCGAAGAGCAGATTGCCGGCAAGGTCGACGCGGCTTTGCCAGCGTTTCTCGCGGCCGGCATAGAGGAAGTCGACCCGTACATGGCGGTTATCGAGCCAGACAAGCCCGGCCGGAAGCAGGCCGATGATCACCAGCAGGTGCCATTGGAAATCGAGCAGCGAATTCAGCGTGATTGCTTTGCCGACGAACGGCCACGAGGTCTCGAAGGTCATCACCGGATTGATGTCGAGCGCACTGCCGATCACCTGCGCGACGATCGCCAGCATCAGGATCACCAGTGCCACGGCCAACGCACCGAGGCTCCAGCGGGACAGCGCTTGCATTGCATTCTCCTCCCGAGATTGCTCCAGATGGAACTATATATTTCCATCTGGAGCAATCTTTTTTTTCGATTTATGGTCGCGGTATGAAACTGATCGACATTCTTGACGCCACGGCGATCCCGGTCGGCTATCGCCTGGCTTTCCTCACAAACTTCTGGCGCGAGCCGCTTTTGCGCTGGATGGAGCGCGAGACGGGGATCATTCGCCCGGAACTGACGGTGCTGATGTGTTTGAGCTTTCACAGGGATCTCAATGCCCGCGATATCTGCGAGATCACCGAGCAGCCGTCCAACACGGTCAGCCGTGCGGTTGGCTCGCTGGAGGAGAAGGGTTACATCACCCGCGAGCGCGATGCTGTCGACACCCGCCGGCGGGTTCTCAACATCACCGAAGCCGGCCAGGCCGTGCATGACCGCCTGCTGACCCGTTTCGCCGAAGCGGAAGCAAAGATGCTGGAAACGCTGACGCCACAGGAGGTGGAAACGCTGACCGCGCTGCTCGACAAGCTCGGCCGTGACGTGGTGCGGTGGCGACCGGAGTGAGCGGCCGCCGCGGATGTCGCAGCCAGAGCGGGCGAGGGGGGCACCCGACAAACGTCAGTGACGGGACGTGCAAAACTCGCATCGACACCGAGAGTGCGAGGAAAACCCATGACCAAGCGAGGCCGTTGCCTGTGCGGCGAGACACGATGGGAGTTTGAGGGCGACGTCACCTGGGCCTGCTACTGCCATTGCGACGACTGCCGCCGCAACTGCGCGGCGCCGGTAGTCGCCTGGCTCGGCGTGCCGCTACAGAGTTTTCGCTGGACCGGTGCCCCACCGAAAAACCTCGAAAGTTCCAAGGGCGTCCACCGGCACTTCTGTGCCACCTGCGGTTCGCCCATGGGTTTTGAGGCGGATCATTATCCCGGCGGCATGCACCTCTACGCCGCCTCGCTTGAAGACCCGGCCAATTTCGAGCCGACCTTCCACGTCAACTACCAGAGCAAGCTGCCCTGGCTGAAACTGGATGATGACCTACCGAAATACGAAGGCACCCTGCTGCAGCAGCCTGAGCAGGTGCGGGATTACGGTCAGGGATGACCAGAACGCCCGTGTTCCATAACGTCGAGCGTTGTGTTCCAGCTTGAAGGCTGTACGAGGGGGCCGGCGCTTCTGCCGGCCAGACCCCAGTAGACGAACCCGCCGAAAGCTCCGCAAGCAGCCACGGGCAACAGCACAAGCGCTTCGTTCACCAGATTGGGCGCCAAAACAAGCACGCAGGCCAGGCCGATGAAGGCGCTCACCGCCAGGTGAGTTGTCAGGCCACGCCACCCTCTGCGTTCGGCAAAATAGATTACCAAAGCCGAGGGCAGGGCACCGATGAAGATAGCAATGCCGCCAAGAAAGGCGCCTATGGCCAGATCATCGAGGAGAGCTGCGGGAAAGGGCCTGTCCGATTCGAACAGAAAATTGCTCGCCCACACCGCAAGCACCATCCCGGCCGAAAACGCGGCGACCAGATAGGAAACGACGATCCGCAGCAAATGTCGGGCAACTTGGTCCATGAAGGATTAGATCGGTACGATGTGGGTCAAATACAACCAATCTTGCTTCCCGACGCGGCGGCCAGGTCCAGTCTTTCCGACGAGTTGGAGCGCCAAGGGTGCTGATTCGCGTTCCCGGGATACACGCACCCCTTCGGATTGGCCCCGCGTCTGTTGTATTCTTGATTCGCGGGTTTCTCAGCAGACACCGCAAGCAGGTTTGCACACCATGTGATTACAAAACGGGATGATCCAAGTCATGATCAAACGCAGCTTCGTCGCCATCGCAGTATTGTTGACGCCGATTGAATTGTCGCTCGCACAGACAGCACCGGATGTGCAGCGCGGTCGTGTCATTGCTAGTACCTACTGTGCCGAATGTCACTCGATCGACAAGATTGGTCCGAGCCCGCTCAGTATCGCCCCGCCGTTTCGCGAGCTGCACAAACGCTATCCGGTGGACACGCTGGCAGAGGCGCTGGTCGAAGGCATCATGACCGGTCATCCCAGCATGCCCGTGTTTGCCTTCGAGGTGGATCAGGCCAACAACCTGATCGCATTCCTGCAGTCCCTGGAGTAACACCCGCGTCAGACCCGTCGTCTTTATGAGAATTTAGGTCCAATTCGAGATTACACCGGCGATTTCGTGTAGGCTCTCTCAAAACACACGAAGGGGTACACATGGCCAATCGCAACGCTTTCGGGGCGAAAACCACCACGGATGAGGTTCTGGACGGGATCGACCTGTCCGGCAAAACGGTCCTGATCACCGGCGGATCGTCGGGGCTGGGCGCCGAAACGGCCCGGGCGATGTCAGCCAGGGGCGCGGATGTGATCATCACCGCGCGAACCGCAGCCAAGGGTCAGCCAGTCGTCGATCAGGTCAAGGCGTCAACCGGCAAGACCATTTCGGTGGAAGAGCTTGAACTCGGCTCGACCCAATCGATCCGGGCCTTTGCGGAACGCATCAATGCGGGCGATCGCAAGATCGATCTGCTGATCAACAATGCCGGCGTCATGGCCTGCCCTGAGCAGACGACCGAAGATGGGTTCGAACATCAGTTCGGTACCAATCACCTTGGCCACTTCTTGATGACCGGCCTGATCGCGCCGTCGCTCGCCGATGGTGGGCGGGTTGTCGTGCTGTCCTCCGGCGCCCATCAGATGTCGGGTGTCATGTTCGACGATATCGACATGAAAAAGGCTGGCTATCACCGCTGGAAGGCCTACGGACAGTCGAAATCGGCCAATGCTCTGCATGCGGTGGAGCTGAACAAACGCCTTGCCGACCGCAACATCGAGGTCTTTGCCGTGCATCCCGGCGTCATCGATACCGGCCTCGGCAAGCACATGCAGTTGCGCGACTATCTTTTGTTCATTCCGATGATGGTATTCGGCGGGCTACGGCGGAAATCCATTCCGGCCGGTGCCGCCACCCAGTGCTATGCCGCGACGGCGCCCGAGATTGCTGGCCGCGGCGGCAGCTATCTGGCCGATTGCAAGATCGCCGATATCAGCCCGGAGAAAAAACAGGACCTGGCGGTCGCATGGCCTCACATAACCGACCCAGCAGCGGCCGAACGCTTGTGGGCGATTTCAGAGGACATGCTGAACGAGAAATTCGAGAAGCTTTGAATTTCAACGCAATCATGCCACGCTCGGTGCGACGGTCAAAAACAGATAGGACATCGCATGGACTGGGATGAAATGGCGCGTCCCTGGCTGGAAGCCTCGCCGGATCTGGAAAAGGCACTGCAGCCGGTGCTGGAGGCGCTGTTGCCGGCAGCAAACCTCACGAGCGGGGAAATCGTTCTCGATGTCGGCTGCGGCACGGGCCCGAGCCTGCTCGCGGCGGCCCAGGCCGTTGGGGAAACGGGACGGATCACGGGCATCGATATTGCGCCGCCCCTTCTGGCGCGGGCGGCCGAGCAAATTCCTGACAATGTCGAGCTGATCAATGGCGATGCGGGCGCTCACCCTTTCGAGGAAGCAGCCTTCGATGCCGTGATTGCGAATTTCGGCATCATGTTTTTTGAAGACAACGTGAAGGCCTTCTCCAACCTGAGAAGGGCTGTTCGCCCCGGTGGTCGTCTCGCCGCGACGATATGGGGTATGCCATCAGATAACCCATGGTTCTCCGTGCCGCGGAACATAATAGACCAGAGGGTCGCCGACGTTCCCAGACCGGATCCGGCCGGCCCCGGACCCATGCGCTTCGGCGACCCATCAATTCTCGAAGGCATTCTCAAACAGTCAGGCTGGGCACCCGAGATCAAGACGCTCGATATCCATCTCACACCGCCCGGTCCGGCGGAACAGGTAGCCGCCCTGCACATGCTGGTCACCGCGGGGATGACCCTGAGAGGGGTAGAGACGACCGATGAGCAGCTCGAGCAGATCGAGCTGGCGATCATCGAGGCCAGTCGCGAACACGACGTCGATGGACACATCAAAGTGCCCGCGCGCATTCATGTTGTGACGGCGGTGGCCGCATAGACCCCTCTTGGCGGACCTTGGTCGGGCTAGCCGACGAACTGCGTTAGCGATACGCCATGGTCGCGGGCCACCATTTCGGCAGCCTTCTCCCCAATCATGATCGCGGCGGCATTGGTGTTGCCGCTGACAATGTCCGGGAAAACACTGGCATCAGCGACCCTCAGCCCATCGATACCGTTGACCCGCAACCGCGGGTCGACGACGTCACCAATCCGGCAGGTCGAGCACAAATGGTAGACGGTCGTCGAAAAATGCAGCGCCCAGTTTTCCAGCAGTGCATCGGACGGCTGTTCGCCGGGCACGTAGCCATGCTTTTGCGCCAGGAAGGGCGGTACGTGCAGAGGTCCCGGTTTAGGGTTGCCCGGCCAGGCTTCGACGATGGCCAGCGCGCGGCGCATCACTGCCACCATGACCTTCAGGTCGTACGGGTCCGAGAAGTAGTTGAACCGGATGTCGGGTGCGGCTTCAGGATCAGGACCGGCAAGCACGATCTCACCGGTGCTGCGCGGCAGGACCGGGTTGGCGAGCACGATGATCCGCACCTTGTCGACGGCCAGTTCTGTCACCGGATCGTCAAACATGGCTTCCATGTCGAGGCGAAATAGGATGTCGTCCTCGGGGCCGTGATTGCTGCCGAAATATGCGATCTGGGCATCGTGGCTGTGTGCATCACCGAGCCCAGTCGACGTGAACGCCACGGCGTCGTAGATCGAAGACGATACCAGGCTCTCTCCGGTTTCGAGCCATTCGCCCAGCAATCGCTCCGATTCCGCCTTGAGTGCGGCAAGTTCGGGAGGCAGATCGGCATCCTTCGCCGGATCGGCCGGGAGCGGTCCGGCCGGCTCGCGCAGTGCGTCGGGACCAGCCGCGATACCAACCGCCATCTGGCTGACCCCGACTCCGGGCGCGTCGAACAGCAGCCCGCATTGCAGATGGTCCTTGAGGCTCTTGCCGACGCCGGTGAGTTCGTGCCGGCAGGCTACGTCGGCCGCCTCAAGTTCCCGTCGCGGCCCGATGCCCGACAGCATGAGCAATTGCGGCGATCCGACCGCCCCGGCCGACAGGATCACCTCCTTCCGGGCTTTCAGGGAGGTCGTTTCGCCATCTTCGGCACGGTATTCGATGCCTGTTGCCCGTGGCGCTGAGGCCGATGTGTCGAGCATCACCCGATGTACGTGGCAACCGGTCAGGATGGTCAGGTTCGGCCTGGCTTCTGCCTCGCCCTCCAGAAAGGCGTGATAGGTGCTGGAGCGGCGCCCTTGCCGGGTCGAAGTCTGGAAAAGTGAGCTGACGCCCGCTGCGCCGCCGCGGTCGCGGCCGTTATAGTCACCGCGCGGGATGCCCGCTGCCTCGCAGGCGGAGACGAAACCCTTGGCGCCCTCGAGCGCCGGCGCCCGCACCGAGACGCCCAAGGGCCCTCCGGTGCCATGTGCGCCTGGGTCGATCGAGATTTCGTTCGACGGCGCCAGGTCCTCGCTCTTGAGAAAATACGGCAACACCTCGTCGTAGCTCCACCCGGTAGCACCAGCCGCGGCCCAGGCGTCGAAATCGCCCGGATGTCCGCGCACATAGGCCATGTAGTTGATGCCGGACGAACCACCGAGCATCTTGCCGCGCGGTACCATCATGCGCCGGTCCTTGAGGCCGCGTCCGGCCTCGCCCGGGTCGCCGGTGAACATCCAGTCGGTTTCGGGATCGTTCTGCAGCGTGCCAACTGCCGCCGGCATGAGCTCGTGCGCCGGCGGGTGTCCGCCAGCCTCGACCAGCGCCACGCTGACGTCAGGATCTTCCGAAAGCCGCGCTGCGACGACCGCTCCTGCTGATCCTGCACCAACAACAATGAAGTCGAATTCCTGCGACATCTCCATCCTCCCGTGGATTTTGTTCAAGCGTCAGGAAATCGGTATGACGAGCCTGCAACGGTGAAAGTGTCTTCGGAAAGAGCTTACGGTGTTTCCCCTTATCGGTCACCCGACTACGATCCGAAGAACACCAAAAACCGGTTGGATCGCCGGCTAAAGAGAGCACGCATTCGTTGAATCAGTGATCTGAAATACCTGCTCCGGTGAATGGTTTACCGGATACCTTCTGTTACTCTGATCGAGATATTTGAAACCCGATTGATTTCAGAAGGAGGACGCAATGTTTACATTGAGCATGCATTTCAGGAGGCGCGACATGCTGGTCGGCCTCGGGTGTCTTGCCGCTTCTCCGGCCCTGGCAAAGGCGCCACTTTCCGGCGGTCAGGTCGCCGGAGTCCACCGCTACAAGATCGGCGACATCGAGGTATCCGCCATCCTTGATGGGCACTTTGCGCTCGACACCAAGCTGATGCCCAAGGCCACGCCGGAGGCCGTTGCGGAAATCCAGCGTTCCAGATTCCTGCCGGTCGGCGAGACCATTCGTGGCGCCGTCAACACCTATATCGTCAACACCGGTGATGCGCTGGTCCTGGTGGACGCCGGCGCGCGCGACTATTTCGGTCCTACCGTCGGAAAACTGCTGAACAACATCGCAGCGGCCGGGTACACCCCCGACCAGATCGACAAGATTATCCTGACCCACATGCATCCCGACCACATCGGCGGCGTCATGGATGCCGACGGCAATGCGGTGTTTCCCAATGCCACGCTGCATGCCCATGAGGCGGACTGGTCGTTCTGGCGCGACCCGGCAATCAAGGCCCAGGCCGGCGACGACGCGGCGTTTTTCTTCGATGTCGCGGTGGCCAGTTCGAACGCTTACGAGGACAGGGCAGAGCTGTTCAAATACGGCCAGGACCTGGGTGGCGGCGTCAGCTCCACCGATATGTCCGGTCATACACCCGGCCACAGCGGCCTGTTGATCAGTTCCGGCAATGAGAGCCTGCTGATCCTCGGCGACGTAGTCCATTCCGCACCGCTGCAATTCGCCAACCCCGACTGGAGCATCGCCTTTGACGTGGACCAGGAGGCCGCCGCTGCCGCCCGTAAAAAAAGCCTCGACATGGCCGCAACGGACAGGCTGTTGATTGCCGGTATGCACATCCCGTTCCCCGGCGTTGGCTACGTCGAGAAACGCAACGAGGGCTACGGGTTCGTCCCGGCGCCGTGGCAATATGTGCTCGAGTAGGACGGGTTTGCGTGACGGGCGCGCCGCTCACATCTCGTTCCGTATCTCCCAAAGCTCCGGGAAGAACCGGTGCTCTGTCACCTGCCGCAGCCAACCCACGCCGGCGGAGCCGCCGGTGCCGGGTTTGTAGCCGATGATCTTGTGTACCGAGGTGAAGTGGCGCCAGCGGTAGAAGGAGAATTTTTCGTCGAGCGCGATCAGCACTTCGGCGAGCTGGTAGTCGATATTGTCCGAGTGTGGCTTGCGGTAGACCGCCAGCCACGCCTGGCGCACCGAGGCGTTCGACGCGTAGGGCTCCGACCAGTCGCGCTCGAGCGCCGTGGCATCGATCAGATAGCCGTTGCGGTGCAGCGCCCGGATCACCTCGTCATAGAGGCTGGGCGAATTCAACGCCTCCTCCATGGCCGGCCAGATATGCTTGACGTTCTTGTGGGCGGTGGCAAGGCGCTTGCTCTTGTTGCCGAGGATGAATTCCACGTGGCGGTACATGAAGGACAGCTGCCCGGACGCGGTCGACAGATAGTCGCGGAATTCGTTGAAGCCTTCGGTCGTGATGGTCGTCAGTACGTCCCAGGACTTCTGGATGTAGTCGACATAACAGGCGGCCCGGTTGAGAACGACAAGCGCGTCGTGTGGCTCGTCGTTGCGGATCATTTCGCGGGCGTTGAACAATTCGAAATGCAGGCCGCGAAACAGCAGTTCCTTGGTCTGTCCCATGACGAAGAAGCACATCTCGTCATAGCCCTGCGAGCGCGGATGCTGCAGCGACAACAGCATGTCGATGCTCTGATAATCGATATAGGGATTGGCGTTGCCTTCATACTCAACCAGCGGTGTGCCGCCGGTCGATTTCGCCGTCTCGACGCGACTTTCGTCCGTGGTCGTACCGATGGGGCGCGGGTCGAGGCTGGTATCGACCTGGCTGGCGTCGATCAAATTCGGAAAGACGGGCTTGTAACTGGGCATCGGTATTCCTCAATCGTGAAGGAGGGCAGCGGTTTTGCGACCGAGCGAACTGTCGTCAGCGAGGTCGAACAGGATGTCGAAATGGTTGCGCCCCGGCACCTCGAATGTCTCGGCGATCGGGAGCAGGCTGGCGAAGTGTCGGCTCTGGCGCTTGAACTCGTCCGTCTCGATAGCGCCCCAGGTGACAAGCGCTGGAGGAAACCCTGTAAGCTCCGCCAGCGCCGGACTGTTACGTCGGGCCGTGGCGGCGTCCATGCCGACGGCGTCGTTGATATAGGTGCCAATCAGCGGCTCCAATTCATAGATGCCCGACATCAACACGACTCCGCGCGGCCGCTTGTCTGCAGGCAAGGCCAGGCAGGTCATCGCCACCAGATGGGCGCCTGCCGAACTGCCGGCGAGCACAATGCGGCTCGGGTTGATACCCAGAGACGCAGCCTCATCGAACAGCTTTGAGACCGCTGTGCTGCACTCCTGGACGATCGCGTCGATCGTGGCCTCGGGTGCGAGTGTATAGTCGACCGCCGCGAAGCCCACCCCTCGGGCCAGGCAATCCGGTGCCGGCAGAAAGGATTCGGTCTTGGACAATTCCTGCCAGTAACCGCCATGGATAAAAACCAGAAGCGGTGCCGGAGCATCGCCATTTGGAACCACGATATCGAGCGTGTTCGACGCCAGCGGCCCGTAAGTCACGGTCTTCACCGGACCGCTGGTCTCATAGGCGAAAGCACTCTTGTCGATATAGGCCTGGATGAACGGACTCAGATCGCCGTCCTCCAGGGCTTTGCTGGGAGAGTAGGCTTCGGCGCGCTCGACATCACTCATCCCGCGCCATTTCGGAAAATCGGTCATGCGGCGATTTAGCCCCTGCGAAGTCCAAATGGAAGCCACCCGAGCAGAGCCTATCGCGAATCCTGATACTGCGCTCTGATCCGGGTAATGATGTCGCGGCTGACCTCAGCAAAGGTCGGATCGTTGTGGCTTTCAGCCCAGGCTATGCTGGCGATGGCACCGACAAGACAGATGGCGTCCAATTGCATGCGTTCGACATCGGTCGGCGTCCGGCCATATCCTTCGAAAAAGGCGTCGCGAAGGGTCGGATTTCGGTGCCAGTGGTCGTAGGCCATGCGTTGCACATCCTGCAGCCAGACATCCGCGCCACCGCGTTCCCAGTCGATAACACCGAAACGGATGCTGGACGCGGTCCGCTGGATCAGCCAGTTGCGCGGCGAATAATCCCTATGGCAGGGCACCGCCGCGACCGGTCCGTGCGCGCAGGCCCGGTCGATGAGGCCTCGCGTCCAATCAGCAGTTTCGTCATCCACCGACGCGAGGCCAGCGGCCAGATAGTGCTCGAGGCGATCACGAAAGGAGATCGCACGCCGGTCGGTATGGATCTCGGAGAGACCATGCAGCTTCCGCGCAAATTGCCCCGCCAGTGCGTACGCCGTTCTTTCCTCCTCGGTCGACACCGAGTCTGCGGTCAGCGGCTCGCCTATGACCTCCGTCATCAGGATGCTCCCCGTCGCGTCGTCGCTGGCAACCAGGGTTGGCGAGCACCACCAGTCCTGCACGCCCAGTGCCGGGACTATTCGTTGCAGCCCCAACAGCTCGCGATGCAAATGACGCGAACTTTCATGGCGTTTCAGCCAGACCCGCGTCCCGTCCGCTCCGGTCAGCCGCCAGACGACCGATGGCCGCCCGAAGTCGCGCGAAAAGTCCTCGAACTTCACCCGAGAGCCCATGTGCTGTCGGGCAAAATCCAGCAAACCGGCATTGAGCGGATTGTCGGGACCGTGAAACGAGACGTCTGTCATTGGTTTTGACGGGTACGTTGGACATTCTCGTTTTGCCGCTTTGACCACGCAGATCCGATCGCCTTTGCAGCATCCAGCGGCGTTCGGTCGCTGTGCACTTCAAAATCGTAGCGGCAGTATGCGTGGGTCTTCAGGTGGAATTCGGCCTCACCGATGGTTCGATCCCCGCGCCGCTTCTCCCGCTCCAGCAGTGTTGCCAGGTCGCAATGGACGCCGACCCAGAACGTGTCGAAAGGTGCGAGGAGAGTGCCGAGGTCGTCCGCCCAGGCCTGTTCCTCAACGATGTGTTCGACAACGAGATCGTTGCCTGCGGCTGCAAACGACGCCAACGACCGGTGGAATCCGTCGAAAAATCGACAGCGCTCCTCGGTCGAACGTCGCAGCGGACGAAAACCAGCTGCCGCGAGCTGGTCGGACGCATAGTAGCAGAATGTGTCCGGCAGCAGCTTGCGCAACTCCGCGGCGATGCTGGTCTTTCCGGCACTCGAGGTTCCGTTCAGGGCGATAATGCGGGCGGTTACCTCTTTAGGCGTACTCAATGGGTCGGCTCCGACTTCGATTTGCCCGGCAGACTACAGGATTCGCACGACACGAAGCGTAAAATTGCAACCGGTTTTCGCCACACTCGATCCGTGTTCTAATCTCTCCGATTCCCGTTGCACGTTTCCATCCCGATCCGCCGATCCAAACCGTCATGTCACTTTCTGATTTCGCCTATCGACGCTTCGAGACGCTGGTGCGGCCGCTGGACATTCCCTTCGAGCCGCTGCCAACGCAGGGTCCGCTTGCGCTGGTGCTGCATTTCATCAGGATGTTTCGTGGTGTTGTGGTGGCGATCGTTCTGTTCAGCATTGCCACCGAGTGCATCAATCTGGCGGTGATCTGGGGTATAGCGGCGATCGTCGACGGCGTCGCCGACAAGGGGGCAGCCGGCTTTCTGCATGACGACTGGCCGCTATTGGCGGTCCTCGGTGTGCTGATGGGTGTGCTGCTGCCGTTGTTCATATTCCTCGCCAACACCCTGCGGTCACAGGTCGTCTCCGTCTGTATGCCGGTGTCGATGATGTGGCAGGGCCACAAATCGGTCGAGCGCCACGACTTGGCGTTCTTTCACGACCTGTTCGCCGGCCAGGTCGCCACGCGCATCTCGCAGGTCGCCGGCGCCGTACGCCAACAGGTCGTTGTGGCGTTTCAGACCGTGCCGCATTTCCTCGTGCAGTTTGTCGGTTCGGTGGTCCTGCTTGCCGCGCTGGCGTGGCCATTGGCTCTACCGGTCTTTGCCTGGATCGTTTCCAACGTGGCTGTCGCCCGTTGGGCGGTGCCTGAATTTTCAACTCGAGCCAGCCGCTCGGCCGGCGCCCGCAGCCGCGTCATCGGCGCCATGACCGATCTCTACAGCAACATTCAGATGGTCAAGCTTTTCGCTGCCGAAGACACCGAGGCCGGGTCGCTGCGCACCCTCATGAACGAGGCCATCGGCACCCAGCAGCAGGAAGGGCGCACCTATCTGACCGCAGACATCGGCGTGGTTTTGCTGAACGTCCTTATGGTGCTAGCCACTGTGGCGATCGGACTTTGGGGTCTTGTCGCCGGCTTCGTCAGCATCGGCGAGTTCGTTGCTTCGACGGCCGTGGTCCAGCGGCTGTCGGGCAATGCCCGGGCCTTCTTGCAGATCGGCCAGCAGTTGTTCCAGGCTGCCGGCACCATCCGTGACGCCATGCCGGTGGTGACAACACCACCGACCATCACAGACCGAGATGGCGCCCGGCCGCTGCAGGTAAACGCCGGCAGGGTCGAGTTCGAAAGCGTCCACTTCGGGTACCGGGAAGGCCAGACTGTGATCCGCGACCTGTCGCTCTCCGTGCAGGCCGGCGAAAAGGTTGGCCTGGTGGGTGTCTCGGGCGCTGGTAAATCCACGCTCGTCAGCCTGTTGTTGCGGTTTTTCGAGCTGAAGGACGGAGCGATCCGCATCGACGGCCAGGACATTCGCGACGTTACTCAGGAAAGCCTGCGCGAGAGCATCGCCATGGTAACCCAGGACATATCGCTGCTGCATCGTTCCGTCGGCGACAACATCCGTTACGGTCGGCCCGGCGCCTCGCCCACTGAAGTCGAACACGCTGCAGCCATGGCAGAGGCCGACCGTTTCATTGCCGATCTGGAGGACAGCGAAGGTCGCAGCGGCTATGACGCCTTCGTCGGCGATCGCGGCGTCAAGCTGTCGGGCGGCCAACGCCAGCGCGTCGCCATCGCCCGGGTGCTGCTCAAGGACGCACCGATCCTCGTCCTAGATGAGGCAACCTCAGCGCTCGACTCGGAAGCCGAAACGGCGGTGCAGGAGAAACTGGCGCTGCTGATGCAGGGCAAGACGGTGATTGCCATTGCCCACCGCCTGTCAACCATAGCCAGCATGGACCGCATCGTGGTGCTCGACGAGGGAACGATCGTCGAGGAGGGGGCACCGGCCGACCTGCTGGAGCGCGGCGGTCTCTATGCCCGCCTGTGGCAACGCCAGACTGGCGGCTTCATCGCCGACCGGATCGAGCAGGAGTAGTGCCGAGCAAAACTCATGCTTCTTGCAACCGAAACAGCCGGATCGGTTGCGAATAGCCCTTGACCGTCTCTTCGCCGAAGGCAACGGGCTCGAAGCCGGTGCCCGCCAGTTCTTGCGCCACCTCTTCGGAAAACACGAGCGGCAGGTCGTGGTCCTTGGCTTTTTGCTCCAGCCGCGCCGCGATGTTGATGTGATCACCGTTGAATTCGATCGAGCGGCGCAGGTCGCCCTGTTCGCTGGCGATCACCTCGCCGGCATGCAGGCCGGCGCGGAACTCCGGCGCAAAGCCGTAGGCATCGCGATAATGCCCGGTACGATCGGCCAGCGTCTTTCGGGCATCGACAACGGCCGAAACAGCGTCGGCGACGCTGGTGGAATCCGTATGTCGCCACACGGCGACAATGCCGTCGCCCATGAATTTATAGACGTCGCCGCGATGGTCGGTGATCGCCTTGGAGGTATCGAAGATGAAATCACTTATGAACTCACGTGCGCGCACCGTACCGAGGTTCTCGGTGATCGTGGTCGAGTTCTTCAAGTCGAGGAACAGGAACACCCGATTTTCCTGCATCGGGCGCTGGTAGCGGCCGGTCAGCAGATGCAGCAGGTTCTTGGCGCCGATGAAGCTGACGATCCTCAGGATCAGCAAGATCGTAACGGAGATCAGGAACACCACGGGCAGGGTAATCGGTATGCGAGCGATGATCGCTTGCGCCGCCTCCGGCGACGATACGAAAAGCACCAGAAAGGCAACGCCGGTGCAGTAGAGCAGCAGGATGAGACCTGCATAGAGCAAGGAGTGTTTCAGCGGACTGAGCTTGCGGAAGGCGATGCCGAGCGGCGCCTGAATGTAGAGTACCTCGAACAGGCTAACGCCCAGGCCGAGCCAGGTCGCCAGAAAGACGGCGTTGGACACCGGCACGCCGATGGCGATGCCGGCGACGACACCCACCGCCAGAAAACTGAGAGTTCCGATCACGACCGTCAGCAGTTTCCTTTTTGTGGTGTTGTTCACCGAACCCGCCCCCCGGTTTTGATCATACCGACATTATGAGACTAAGACGAGCGGCGCCGGCAAAAGGGTTCGGGGAGGTTGGATTTTTTGAAATCAGTCCGCGCGCTTCTTCCCGGCCAGTGTCTCCAGCCGATCCGCATAGTTGAGATAGGAGTTTGCCAGCGCCTCCGGGTTTCCTGGTTGGATCGTGTGCTGCCCGGGATCGTCGGCATAGTCGAAGTTGACACCGCCCCCCTCGACCATCCGGTTCATCAGGTTGAAGAGCCCGGCCACTTCATTGGCCTCGAACAGGGCCTCCTCCGACCAGCCGGCGTCGAACACCGCCTTTGCATCAGCGGAAACCAGTTTGCTCGGCAGGCTATTGAGTTTGGCCACATAGGCCAGCAACGGCTTCAGCTTCGGATCGACATCCGCGGCTTCGACGTTTTCGATCAGCTGTTCCAGCTGCCCCTCCGGAACGCCGAAGGCACGGGCATAGATGGTGTGCGAGCCGTAGCAGAAGGTGCAGGCATTGAGGCCGGAAACATAGGCCGCGATCAGCTCGCGTTCGCCGACAGTCAGCGCACCCTCTGAACGCATCACGGCATTCACATAGGCCATCAGCGGCCGGACGTTCTTGGGAAACCGCACCAGCAGGTCGGTCAGATGCGCCGTCTCCGGCAGCGACGGGAATTGCATGAATTCTCCCCCAGTCTTCTTTTTGCCGGATTAATGTTGACCGGCAAAGCTGGTAAGCGCAAGCCAGCGGTCGGATCGAAGCAAACCGCCCTGCAAAGTGTGCTACAGGGTCGTGCAGTGTCATACCGCTACCCGTCAGCGTTGCGGCCTGCGCGGGAAACGGTGCCTGGACTTTCGGAGACCGCGATGAACCTCGCGAAACTCAGCCTGATGCTGGTCGTGCTCGTAGATGTCATGGGACAGGGCCTGGCTTTTCCCATCTTCAACGCCTTGATGATGCAGGCGGATCTGGGCTTTTTGCCGGCTGGGACGGCGGAGGCGGCGCGGCGTTTCAATTACGGCCTGGTCATCGGCGTTTTCTTCATTACCTGGTTCCTCGGCGCCGTCTATGTCAGCCGGATTTCCGACAGTATCGGCCGCAAGAAGGGTCTGATTCTGTGTCTGACCGGCTCGTTCGCCGGCTATGTGCTGACCGTAGTCGCCATGAGCATCGACAGCTTCGCGCTGCTGGTCGCCAGCCGGGCGATCACCGGCTTCACCGCCGGGACGCAGTCCATCGCCCAGGCCGCGATGGTCGACGTCAGCACAAACGATGCGGACAAGGGTCGCAATATGGGCTTCATCGTCGCCGGCGCCGGCATCGGCCTGGTGGCAGGACCCGTCATCGGAGGCGTATTTTCCGATCACCAGCTACTCGGCAGCGACGCATCGCTTGCCCTGCCATTTTATGTCGGCGGCGCTTTCAACCTGTTTGCGGCGGCGATGATCCTGCTGTTCTTTCACGATGTGAATCCGAACCGCCTGCCGCTGCGCCTCAATCCCCTCGACATCGTCCGTCTCCTTCTCGACATCGCCAAACATCCTACGGTCGGTCGAGTCACGGTTCTCTGGTTTCTCTACATGGGCATGCTGATCACAACCTATATTTTCCTGACCAACTATCTGTCGGGTCGTTTTTCCATGGACACTGTGGGCACCAGCATCGGCGTACTTGTCTTCGGGGCCAGCTTCGGCGTTACCAGCACGTTCCTGGTCGGCCCGTTCCAGGAGCGCATGGCCCGCAGCACGATGCTCGTGGTCTCGGCCATCGTCATGATCGCCTCAATCGCCCTGCTGATTGCGGCGCCGACAGCAACGATCGCCTATCTGGCGTTCGTGCCGCTGGGGTTTGCCCACGGCATTGGTGCACCAGCCATGTTTGCGCTGTTTTCAGCGAGCGTGGACGACACACTGCAGGGCTGGGTGATGGGCGTTTCGGTGGCCGTGTGGACGCTGGCCGCGGGACTGAACTCGCTGATCGGTGGAGAGTTGCTCGCCTTTGGCCTGCGCAATCCGTTCTACCTGGCGATTGCATACGGAGTGCTGCTGGTCATCGGCATTGCCACCATCGGCCGTTCCGACGATATTCGCCGAATCTCCGGCCGGGTAACGGCGGGTTAAACTATCTGGGAACGGGCATGCAGACCATTCAACAGGCGTTATCGGACCAGTGGGGCATCGCCGCCGCCCTGACCCGGCTGGACGGCGAATACGACCTGAACTTTCTGGCCGACCGTGACGACGGCACGCGGGTGATCGTCAAGGCCATGCGGCCGGAGTGCGTGCGTGAGCTGGTGGACCTGCAGGTCGCGGCTCTGGAGCACATGGCGGCAAATGAGCCGGGTCTGCCGGTTCCGCGTGTTGTTCGCACGGTCGACGGCGCCGCGGTGCTTGAAGTCACGGATGACCATGGCCGCGCAAGGTTGGTCTGGGTTCTGCAATGCCTGCCCGGGCTGTGTTTCGCCAAGGCCGCGCCGAAGACCGACAGGCTGGTGCACGAGATCGGCGGCGTTCTCGGCGCGTGCGCCGCGGCCCTGGCCGATTTCGATCATCCGGGTGCGCGCCGCGACTTCAAATGGAACCTGATGCAGGCGGACTGGATCGCTTCCCAAACCGGGTGCATTGTCGATCCGGCCCGCAAGGCCATCGTGGATGCAATCGCGGCGGACTTCGACGGACTCAAGCCCGCCCTGTCCGAACTGCCGCAACAGGCCATCCACAACGACGCCAATGATTACAACGTGCTGGTCGCCGGCTGCCTGACCGGAGCCCCGCGCATTTCAGGACTGATCGACCTCGGCGACATGTGTGTCGCACCGCGGGTCTGCGATCTGGCCATCGCGGCCGCCTATGTTGTTCTCGATAATCCGAATCCGGAAGCCGCACTGGCCGCACTGGTTTCCGGATATCACGCCGCCAACCCGCTGATGCCGCAGGAGGTCGACCTGGTCTGGCCGCTGCTGCGTGCCCGTCTGGCGGTCAGTGTCGTCAATTCCACGCTCATGGCAGCGGACAATCCGGACGATCCCTATGTGACGATTTCGCAGGCCCCGGCCTGGCGTTTTCTGGAAATCCACGGCCTCCATGGTGGGCTGATCACCGCCCGGCTACGGGCTGCTTGCGGCTTGCCCGTAATCGACGGTGCCGAGCGCGTCACGGCATGGCTGGACAGCGCCCGAGGCAGCTTCGCGCCGCTGATGGGCACGGATCTTTCGGACGCACCGGTCGGATCGCTGTCGGTGGAAAACAGCACCTGCCCGAAGAACCCGTTCGAGATGCCGGCGGAAGAGGCTGCTCGGCTCGGCGAGGAGTTCGATGACAACGGCCGTATCTGGCTCGGCTACTATAACGAACCGCGCCTCATCTACACGGACACGGCCTTCCGGAGAGGACCGTGGAAGGCCAGCGATCGGCGAACAGTGCACCTGGCCGTCGACGGTTTCGCGCCGGCCGGAACACCGCTGCATGCGCCGCTCGATGGCACCGTCATCGTGGCCGAATACCGCACCGGCAACCTTGATTACGGCGGCGTCATCGTGTTGCGCCATGAAACACCGGAAGGCGATCCGTTTTACACGCTCTACGGTCATTTGAACCCGGCATTCCTCGAGCAACTCAAGCCAGGAGATCGCGTTGAGCGAGGCGCGGTCTTCTGCACGCTGGGCGACCTCGACCAGAACGGTGGCTGGGCCCCACATGTGCATTTCCAGCTGGCGCTGTCGGTTGACGGCTTGGAGGAAAACTGGCCGGGTGTCGGCGATCCGGACGACATGGTTTTGTGGGGCGCGATCTGCCCAAATCCGGCGGCGCTGCTCAACCTGCCCGACGACAAAGTGCGCTACGAGCCGACCGACAAGGCACAAGTTCTGGCTGACCGGCGGCGCCATTTCGGCGGCAACCTCAGCCTGACCTACGACGATCCGGTCATGCTGGTGCGCGGCTGGAAGCACCATCTGTTCGACGAAAGGGGCCGGGCTTATCTCGACGCCTACAACAACGTCCCGCATGTCGGCCACGCCCATCCGCGCATCCAGGCGGTCGCCGCGAATCAGCTCAAACGGATGAACTCCAACACCCGTTACCTGCACCCGGCACAAACTGCCTTCGCGAAGAAGATCCTGTCGAAACTGCCCGACCCGTTCGAGGTCTGCTTCTTCGTCAATTCCGGTACGGAGGCCAACGAGCTGGCGCTGCGGCTGGCCCGTGCCCATACCGGTGCAAAGGGCATGGTGACGCCGGATCATGGCTATCACGGCAACACCACAGGGGTGATCGACATTTCGGCCTATAAGTTCAATGCGCCCGGAGGCGTGGGTCAACCGGACTGGGTCGAATTGGTCGAGGTTGCGGACGATTATCGCGGCTCGTTTCGCCGCGACGATCCGGACCGGGCGCAAAAGTTCGCAGACCTTGTCGATCCGGCCGTCGCCTCGCTGCGGGCAAAGGGCCACGGCCTTGCCGGCTTCATTGCCGAGACATTTCCGTCGGTCGGCGGCCAGATCATTCCACCGCAAGGCTATCTCGCCGCTGTCTACGAAAAGATCCGCGCCGCCGGCGGCGTCTGCATTGCCGATGAGGTACAGACCGGCCTTGGCCGGTTGGGCGATTACTATTTCGGCTTCGAGCACCAGCTGGCGCTGCCCGACATCGTTGTACTTGGCAAACCGATCGGCAACGGCCACCCGCTCGGTGTGCTGGTCACCACCCGCGCCGTCGCCGATAGTTTTGCAAAGGGTCCTGAGTTCTTCTCCACCTTCGGCGGCTCGACACTATCGTGCCGCATCGGCAGGGAGGTGCTCGACATCGTCGACGACGAGGGCCTGCAGGCCAATGCCCGCCGTATGGGAGCGGTGCTGATGGATGGGCTGAAATCGCTGCAGCGCGGCCACCCCTGCATCGGCGACGTGCGCGGCATGGGACTGTTTCTCGGCGTCGAACTGATCCGCCCGGACGCTTCCGAAGCGCCCGAAATCTGCGCCTACGTCAAGAACCGCATGCGCGACCGGCGCATCCTCATCGGCAGCGAGGGCCCGAAGGACAACATCCTCAAGATCCGCCCGCCGCTGACCATCGACACGGAAGGTGTCGATATGCTGTTGGGCGTGTTCGGGGACATTTTGGACGAAGTCACGACCGTCCAAGGTGGCTGATCGCCGTCGCTCGCGGCAGTCGATTGCCGCGTGTAATGATTGTCCGATAAACTAACGGTTGTTGAGATTGGGGGCCTGCAGTGAGATTCATGAAATGGACCGCAGCTGTCGTGGTGTTCTTCATAGCATTTTCGGTGGCCAGAGATTTCTACGATGAGTCCTATGGTGTAACTCGTCCGTCGACATCTGCTCTTGAGCGGTTTTTCGCTGAAAGCACTGCTTATGCCGCAGCTCTCAAGGCCCATTTTCCGGAAGAATATCGGGCCGCAGAGAAGGAGTTTGTTGCTTCCGTTCGGGAAGGTGAGACGGAAGAGCAGACGCAAGCGAGACTGTCCGTTGTGGCCGATCGCTTCCGGAAAAAATACCGCCATCTTGTAGAGCAAATGCCGGATGCATCACTGAAGAGGGTGCTGACTTCCCAAATGCGCCTGGCCGAGGCCCTCAAGGGCAATGGAGGTCAACTCTGCAACAGATTTTTCGTCGAGGGCGGGTCTGTTCTGCTGACGGCGGACCTTAATTTGACCAATCCAGTGTACTGGGACCCTTCAGTATCTTTGGTTGAGGTTTTGTCCATGGCACGCCGAGCGCCGGCGCCAAAGCTCGATCCCGCGTCAGACGACGATTGGGCCAGGGTGTATTCGCATGCGGACCTGGATACTGATCAACTGCGTCGCATCACCGAAATGGCGGTTGAGGACGAAAACTACTGCGAAGACATGCTGTCGTTCATGTCCGGCATCATAGGGGCGCCAGGAAATGAAGGTTATCGCGTGCGCAGAGAGATGGTGGCAGCAATCATGAGGAACTAAGACCTGGGGAACCGGGTCAGAGTGATTGGCCCGGTAGATGAGTGAGCCTACCGCCCGAACACCAGCTTCGCGTAGCCCGTATAGGAGAAGATCGTTGCGGTGGCCGAGGAGACCGTCAGGGCAACGACCGGCGGCAGCGAGGTGAAGAACACCAGCAGGCCCGAATAGACCAGATAATTAAGGATGGATGTGGCGATGCCGACGCCGCCATAGCGCATGCCCTCGACGGCGGCGTGGCGGTTGCTTTTTCCGAAAGTGAAGTTGCGGTTCAACAGCCAGGTGACATGCAGGGCAGCCGCAATCGCCACCAGCCGCGCCGTGAACGGATCGACCGCCGTCCAGCGTAGCAAAGAGAGCAAAACGCCCACATCGGTGAGAAACCCAATCCCGCCGACGATGACGAAACTCAGCAGTCTTTTTTTCATGCAGCGATTGGCTTCCTTGCCTTTCCGCCGGAGCGGCGCCCTTGGGAGCCGGCTGCGCGGGGACGTTCACCGCGCGTGGCCGGCAGTCCCATATACAGCATCCTTTTGTATTCCGCACGGCTGCGCGCGACAGAATCGAGAATTACACCTGCGACAAAGAAGAGCATGGAGATCATCAGCAGCGACACCGACAGGATCCAGGTCGGCATACGGTCGACGAGGCCGGTTTCGAAGTATTCGCTGAGTACCGGCGCCATGAAACCGAGGCTGGCGATGAGAAAGGCCGCGCTGATCGCGGAAAAGAAGAAGAACGGACGCGTTTCCTTCATCAGCAACATCAAGGTCCACAGGATCTTAATGCCGTCGCGATAGGTCGACAGCTTGCTGCTCGAACCTTCCGGTCGGCGACCGTAGTCGAGCGTCAGTTCGCTGACCGGCATGCGCAGCATCGAGGCATGCACGGACATTTCCGTCTCGATTTCGAAGCCGCCCGACAGGGCCGGGAAGCTCTTGACGAAGCGTCGGTTGAACACCCGGTAGCCGGAGAAGATGTCGGTAAAGTCGTTGCCGAACAACGTCTTGTAGATGCGGTTGAAAAGCCTGTTGCCAAAGGCATGTCCGGCCCGACCGGCGTCGTCGGTCACGCCGCGCCGCGTTCCAACCACCATGTCGCTGCGTTCGGTGATCAGCGTGCGCACCAGATCCGGCGCGTCTTCCGGCGCATAGGTGCCGTCGCCGTCCGCCATGATGTAGATGTCGGATTCGATATCGGCAAACATGCGGCGCACCACGTGGCCCTTGCCCTGGCGCGGCTCGCGGATCACCGTGGCGCCGGCGCGCGCCGCCAGGATCGCGGTGCGGTCCGATGAATTGTTATCGTAGACGAATATCCGTGCCTGGGGCAGTTCGCGGCGGAATCCGAGCACCACGTCGGCGATGGTTGCTTCCTCATTGTAGCAGGGCAACAGCACTGCAATTTCGAGGTCTTCGAAAGGCTTGTCTGACATGGCGGCCTCGCCGGTTACGCTGGAACAAAATCCCGATCAGGGCGCCTTTACTATTTCTTGGGAAGGTTAAGGCTAGGTTGCCTGTCAGCGAATAATTGCGAACAGTTCAGGGTCAGTCGTCCGGAGCCCCGGACCGGGAGTTGAGTTTTGAGTGTCACCGGAACCGTGAACCAGGGCGTGGCAGGCGCGCGCAGCCGCAATGGCGTGCTGTGGCCGGTGCTGATCACCACGATCGCAACCGCGATCGGATTGGCCGGAAAACATTGGTTCAAGGCGATCGACTATGTCGGCCGCGACAATGACGACGTCATGCGCCTTGTGCAGATCCGCGACCTGATGGGCGGGCAGGGTTGGTTCGACTTGACCCAGTACCGGCTCGGTCTCGAAGACGGCACGCTGATGCACTGGTCGCGCCTTATCGACGTCCCCATCGCCAATCTGATCGGCTTCTTTTCCCAATTCCTAGATCCGCTGCAGGCCGAGGCTGCCGCGCTTTTCGCCTGGCCGCTGCTGTTGCTGCTGCCGTTGTTCGTCGGTGTGGCGATTGCCGCCAGGCACCTGGGCGGGCGTGACGGCATGCTGGTGGCGCTGGCTTTGACAGCACTGTTCGCTTTGACCCAGGCGCGCTTTCAGCCGGGCGCCATCGACCACCACAATGTGCAAATGGTGCTGATCGCGTTGATTGCCGCGGGCCTGACGGACCGGGAGTACAGTCGTTTCTGGTACGGGCTCGCCGGGGTCGCCGCCGGCCTTGCGGTCGCGGTCGGCGCGGAAACGGTGCCAGTGGTTGGCATTTGCTGCGCCGCCGTCGCCATTGCCTGGGCAGTCGTCGGTGAGCGTGCTCGTAACGCCGCGTGCGCCTTCGGCCTTGCCTTTGCGGCCACGTTAACGGCCTGCTTCTACCTGCTCGTGCCGCCCGGCTTCTATAGCGTCGTCGTGTGCGACGGGTTCTCGGCCGGCTTCTACGTTCTCGGCACCGTTGGCGGCGGTGTGTTGTTCCTGTCAGCGGCGCTTGCCAGCAAACGGTCCCTGCCACTGCGCTTTGGTGCGCTTGCGGTCGGCGCCGTTGCCGTTGGCGTCGCAACCGTTCTGATCGCTCCGCAGTGCCTGCAGAGCCCCTTGGCCGATCTCGATCCCTTGCTGAAAACCATGTGGCTTGACCATGTCACGGAAGCGAAATCGATCCTCAGCCTGGCACAGACCAAGCCCGAGGCGGTTGCTGGACATTTCGCCGTTCCGGTGATCGCACTGGCCGTCTGCATCTGGCAGGGGCTGCGATCGGACCGCCGGGTGCAGTACTGGATGTTGGCTGCCGTCATTGGGCTCGCCTTCGCCATCTCGCTGGTGCAGGTGCGCGGCGCCGTGTTCGCCAGTCTTCTGGCCATCCTGCCGTTGGCCGCCCTGGTCGGCGAAAAGCGGGCGGCACTGCATGCCACCGCGAAACCCGGCCTTGGTCTCACGCTTCAATTTGCCGTGCTGGCGATTTTTTCGGCCCAGATTGTCTGGTCGATGATCGGGTTGGTTGCCCTGAAGGGCGCCGGGTCGGCCGCGGTCGTCGTCAACAATGCCGCGGATCCGAAGGAAGCCTGCAGCACCGCTTCAGGCCTGGCTTCGCTCGCCGCGCAACCTCCGGGCGTCGTCTCGGCAGTGACCAATATGGGCTCCGATATCCTGCGCTACACGCCGCACCGGGCGCTTGCCGCCCCCTATCACCGCAATCAGGGTGGCATGTTGACACAGTTGCATATCGCCATGGCCGATAGTGCGGAAGCAGAAGCGTTTCTGCGCGGCGCCGGTGTCACGCTGGTCGCCTTCTGTCCGACAGATCCCGAAGCGATCGGTCTGGCAAGGATCTATCCCGACAGCCTGACCGCCGCGCTGATGGCTGGCGAGGCTCCGCCCTACTTGCAGCCGGTCGAGGGCACCGGTCCCGTGGCACTCTATAGGCTGTCTCCTCAACTCGGTAACAATTGGTCTCTTAAGTGATGTGCCTCTCGCCAGCTTTTGGTCTATGGTGACAGCGATGATTTGGTCGCGACGGAGCCGGACCATGGCGGGATCGACGGTTAAGCTGGCTGGGGCCGCCCTGGCATTGCTGGCGGGGATGCTGATCGGGGGGCATGCCTCGGCGTCGGATTCGGTGCCGGCGAAACAGCTCTTCGGCGGCAAGAGACTGCCGGCGCAATTGCCTGCCAAGGTGCACGGCTTCTACTCCAAGGGCTGCTTCTCTGGCGGCATTGCCATTCCCACCGACGGTGCGACCTGGCAGGCCATGCGCCTGTCGCGCAACCGCCGCTGGGGTCATCCGGAACTGATTGCCACGATCGAGAAGCTGTCGCGCGATGCCGCTGCCAAGGATGGCTGGCCCGGTCTGCTGGTCGGCGACCTGTCGCAACCGCGCGGCGGCCCGATGCTGACCGGCCACGCATCGCACCAGATTGGCCTGGATGCCGACATCTGGCTGACGCCCATGCCGAACCGCCGTTACAACGCGTCGGAACGGGAAACCACCAGCGCGATTTCTGTGCTCAAAGCCAAGTCGGTCGCGGTCGATCCGAGGGTCTGGACGCCGGCCCACGGCAAGCTGATCATGCGCGCGGCAGGCTACCCGAACGTGCAGCGCATTCTGGTGCATCCGGGCATCAAGAAGAAGCTGTGCGATACCTGGAAAGGCGACCGCACGCACCTCAACAAGGTGCGGCCCTACTACGGTCATCACTACCACATGCACATCCGCATCCATTGCCCCGACGGGTCGCCGGCCTGCAAGGCGCAGAACCCGGTGCCGAAGGATTCGGGCTGCGGCAAGGCGCTGGACTGGTGGTTTGATGTGGCGCTGAAGCCGAAAAAGCCGAGCAAGCCGAAGAAACAGGCGGCCAAGAAACCGAAAAAGCCGAAGAAGCCGCGGCATACCAGGTTGTCCGACCTGCCCGCCGCCTGCGCCGTGGTGCTCGATGCACCGGCTCCGGCTTCCGAGGAATCTGTCACCTACAAAGTGGCCGGTGCCAGCAATCTGCGCACCGCCTTCACACCGGTCAAGGCCGCGGCCGCGCCGTTTTCCATGCCGGCCCTGGTGCCGATCCCCCGGCCCAAGCCGGAACCTGACCCGGGTCCCGTAATCCCAATCCCCGAGCCGCGGCCCGGTCGGCCGTGACCGGCTGAAATATCTCTGCAACATTCGTCCGGTAATTGGGCCGGCAGCGCAATTTATGCGGCTGCCCCGCTTTTCATTGCCTTCAGGACTGACTATAGGAAGCAATCAAATCGATTGAATTCGGCACCGGACATACGGCTGAGCATTTCCGCCGCAGCCCAATGGTATGGCATCATCGTCCCCCGCCGAGCCTCGGAGACCGACCAGCATGCGCAGAGTTACTGACCAGGAATCGATCATCAATTTTCCCATCCTGATCGGTGACATCGGCGGCACCAATGCCCGTTTTGCCATCCTGGTCGACGCCTTCGCCGAGCCGAAAGAATTTCCAATCCTCGCCACGGCCGATTTCGAAACCATCGACGAGGCGATACAGAACTGCGTGCTCGACAAGACATCGGTGCAGCCGCGATCGGCGATCTTTGCCATCGCCGGCCCGGTCGACGGAGACGAAATCCAGTTGACCAACTGCCCCTGGGTTGTGCGGCCGAAATTCATGATGCGCAATTTTTCCCTGAGCGACGTCATCGTTCTCAACGATTTCGAGGCTCAGGCGCTCGCCGCCGCGTCGCTGGATGCCGAGCATCGCCACAACATTGGTGACGGTGAGATGGAAAACGGTGCATCGCGTGTCGTTCTCGGGCCGGGCACCGGACTTGGCGTGTCCGGTCTTGTCTACTCCCGACACAACTGGATTCCGGTGCCGGGAGAGGGTGGCCACGTCGATCTCGGTCCGCGCAGCGAGCGTGATTTCGCCGTGTTCCCGCATCTGGAGCGGGTCGGGGGTCGGGTATCGGCCGAACAGGTTCTTTGCGGCCGAGGTCTTGTCAATTTGTACCGGGCCGTGTGCCTGGCGGACAAGGTCGAGCCGGTTTTTGCGGAACCGCAGCAGATTACCGCGGCCGGCCTCGACGGTTCCGATGCCGTGGCGGCCGAGACGCTCTCACTGTTTGCCACCTATCTCGGCCGCGTAGCGGGAGACCTGGCGCTGGTCTTCATGGCCCGCGGCGGCGTTTTCCTTGCCGGCGGCATCGTTCAGAAGATCATTCCGGTGCTGGAGAAGCCCGAGTTCCGCAGTGCTTTCGAGGACAAGGCACCACACAGCGACCTGGTCCGATCCATCGCCACCTGCGTCGTCACCCACCCGCTGGCAGCCCTCTACGGGCTAGCGTCCTACGCGCGCACGCCGGTGCGTTTCGGGGTCTCCACCGAGGGGCGTCGCTGGAGGGCATAGGCAAACCCCAGCGAAGAGTATATAGAGCCGCAGGACGGGTAGCTGCACACCAAGGCTTGCGAGTGGCACACAGCGACGATCAGCGCGTCGATCCAGGCGCTATCTGGGGCGTTCTCCGACGGATTCTGTCGGAAAACGGCCGCGACTATGTGGGCACCTACATTATCGCGATCGTCTGTCTCGCGGTCATCGCGCTGACCACCGCCTACATGGCGTGGATCATGCGCGACGTGGTCGACGAGGCGTTGGCCAAGCAGCGTGCCGAGGTGATCTGGTACGTGTCCGGCACGGCCTTCCTGGCGTTTTTCCTGCGCGGCATCGCCACCTACGGCCAGGCCGTTGCGCTGGGCAAGATCAGCAACAATGTGGTGGCCCGCTACCAGCGCCGTCTCTACAGTCATCTGATGAACCTGAGTGTCGGATTCCTCGGCGAAAAGCGCTCGGCCCATCTGGCGGCGCAGATCGGCCAGAACACCACCGGCATTCGCGATGTCCTCAACATGACGATCACTTCGCTGGCGCGCGACACGCTCACCCTGGTCGCCCTGCTCGGGGTGATGATCTACAGCAACGCGCTGCTGACCCTGGCCGCGTTCCTCATCGGCCCGCCGCTGGTGATCGCGATACGCTACATCTCCAAGCGCCTGCGCGTCGTCACCCGCCAGGTTGTCGACGTGAACAGTCGCGTATACGGGGTGATGCAGGAGACGCTGCAGGGAATCTCCATCGTCAAGGCCTTCACCATGGAGGACCAACTGCGTGAGCGCGTCGACAAACTGGTGACTGACGCCGAACATCAGTCGAACCGCATTGTTCGGCTGACCGAACGCACCGCGCCGCTGACCGATACTCTGGCCGGCCTGATCATTTCCGGCATCCTGGCCTACGCCGCCATCCAGACCATCTATTACGATGTCCTGCCGGGCGCGCTGATTTCGTTCATTACGGCCATGCTGCTGGCTTACGATCCGGCCCGGCGACTGGCCCGGCTGCAGGTCAATCTGGAGCGGGCCGTGGTCAATGCCCGCATGATCTACGAGATCCTCGATGTCGAGCCACAGCAGCCCGATCGTCCCGGTGCCGTTGACCTGAATGTCAGCGGTGGCCAGATCGAGTTCCGCAATGTCAGCTTTGGTTACGGCGAGGCTGGCCCTGTGCTGCACGGTGTCAGCTTTGTCGCCCAGGCTGGTGAAACCACTGCCCTGGTTGGCCCGTCGGGAGCTGGCAAGACGACCATCATCAGCTTGCTGCCGCGCTTCTACGATCCGCACGAGGGCAGCATACTGATCGACGGCCAGGACATTGCTCATGTGACGAAGCAGTCGCTGCGCCACGCGATCGCCTACGTCTCGCAGCAGCCTTACCTGTTCGAAGGCACGATCCGCGACAATATCCGATACGGCCGACCGGAGGCGACCGACGAGGAAGTCGAGGCTGCGGCGAAGCTTGCCTACGCCCACGAGTTCATTCTCGAACAACCGCAGGGCTATGACACGCCGGTCGGCGATGCCGGTTCGACGTTGTCGGGCGGACAGCGACAGCGCGTTTCCATTGCCCGGGCGCTGATCCGCAACGCGCCGATCCTGCTGCTCGACGAGGCGACATCGGCGCTCGATACGGAATCGGAAGTCCTGGTTCAAAAGGCGCTGGACGAAGCCATGCGGGGCCGCACAGTGTTGGTCATCGCCCACCGCCTGTCGACCATTGCCCGGGCTGAAAAGATTGTCGTCATGATGCAGGGACGGGTGGCCGAAGAAGGCCCGCCCCGCGAACTGGCGAACCGCGAAGAAGGGCTCTATGCCCGTTTCCTGAAAATGCAGGCGCTCGGCCTCGACGGCAACGCGGCGCTTGATGCAGAAAAAACACCGCTCGACAAGGGAGATGCCTGATGGCGGAAATGGGACTGGTCGTGATCGGCGCCGCCGGCCGCATGGGCTGCGCCCTCATTCGCGCGATCGATGCGATCCCCGGTGCCAGGCTTGTTGCGGGGATCGAACGGCCGGGTTCTCCTGAATTGGGTCGCGATTCGGGTGAACTGGCCGGCCTCGGTTCGAATGGCATCGCCATTACCGACGATGCCGAAGCGGCCATGGCCTCGGCTGATGGGGTGCTTGATTTCACCGCGCCGGCTGTTTCCGTTCGGTTATCTGAACAGACGGCCAAGGCTGGTGTTGTCCACGTGATCGGCACCACCGGCCTGATGCCTGAGGACGATGCAAAAATCGCCGAAGCCGCGCGCGGCGCAACGATCGTCAAATCCGGCAACATGAGCCTCGGCGTAAACCTGTTGGCAGTGCTGGTCGAACAGGCGGCGCGGGCGCTCGAAGCGGCCGATTGGGACATCGAAGTGCTGGAAATGCACCACAAGCACAAGGTCGACGCGCCGTCCGGCACCGCCTATCTGCTGGGCGAAGCGGCAGCCGTTGGCCGCCAGATTCAGCTGGCCGACGAGAGCGTCCGGGTGCGCGATGGCCAGACCGGGCCGCGCCGCTCCGGTAGCATCGGTTTCGCAACGCTACGCGGCGGTTCGGTGGTCGGCGAACACTCGGTCATTCTTGCGGGTGAGGGCGAGTCGATCGAGTTGACCCACCGGGCGCTTGACCGCTCGATTTTTGCCCGCGGTGCGGTCAAGGCAGCGCTTTGGGCGCATGGCCGTAGCCCGGGCCTCTATTCCATGCTCGACGTGCTCGGGCTCAACGATACCTAAGGAGCGATTGATGTCGGGAACTCTCGTGCTCGTGCGCCACGGCCAGAGCGAATGGAACCTGAAGAACCTGTTTACCGGTTGGAAAAACCCGGACTTGACGGAACAGGGCCTCGTCGAGGCGAAGACCGGTGCCGAGGCGATCCGCGACTATGGAATCAAGTTCGACATCGCCTTCACCTCCGTGCTCGTGCGGGCAGAACGCACCTGCCAGATCATCCTCGACATCAACGGACAGAGCGATCTTGAGACCATCCACGACCAGGCGCTCAACGAGCGTGATTATGGCGATCTTGCCGGTCTCAACAAGGACGACGCCCGTGCCAAATGGGGCGAGGAACAGGTCCATATCTGGCGTCGTTCCTACGACGTTCCACCGCCCGGTGGTGAAAGCCTCAAGGATACGGGCGCCCGCGTCTGGCCCTACTACATGATGGAGATCCTGCCGCGCGTGCTGGCCGGTCAGAACGTGCTGGTCGCCGCCCATGGCAACTCGCTACGCTCGCTGGTCATGATACTCGACCGGTTGAGCCGTGATGAAATCACCGGCCTCAATCTCGCCACCGGCGTGCCCATGGTCTACAAGCTGAAAGCCGACTCCACCGTTGCCTCCAAGGAAGTTCTTGGAGATATGTCCAAGGCCCATTGAACCAAAGCCATGCCTACCGTCATTCGCCCGGCCCGGCTTGATGAAGCGGCGGCGCTGTCCGATCTCAGTCTGCGTTCCAAGGCCCATTGGGGCTATGACAGCCACTTCATGGAGCTGAGCCGCGACGCCTTGACGGTGCGTGACGAATGGATCGAGGCCGGCATGGTTCTGGTGGCGGAGCATGATGGCGCACGTGTCGGGGTGGCGGCGATTGCTCCCGATGGTGACGGCCACGAAGTGGCCGTGTTTTTCGTCGACCCGGCGACGATGGGCAGGGGCATTGGTGCCGCCCTTTTTGCCGCCATGGTCGATCTCGCCGCGCAGAACGATATCGAGACGCTCGGTATTCTGTCGGATCCGAATGCGGCCGGCTTCTACGAGAAAATGGGCGCCCAACTGGTGGGCACGGAACCATCCGATGCCATTCCCGGGCGTGAACTGCCGTATCTGGAAGTGGATATTCCGAAGCGCTGATACCGGGCCTCTAGAGCAAAGGGCGATAAGTTTGGATCATTTGATGGCTGCAGATCGGCTCCACTCGGCCAGGCGCGTCGCGCAGCGCGATGTGGTACATCGGGCAAGCGGCGCAACGCAGCCGATGGGCCGATATGCAGCCACCCTTCGGGCCGGGCGCTTTTGGCCCCTGGCGTCGTTGGCTTGCACTTGTGGTGGGGCGGCACCACGGCCTGCAACCCGCCTAGCCAGAGACCAAAATCGCCACGGTCAAATGGTGCAAACTTATCGCCCTTTGCTCTGGGTTCCGGTACACGGTGCGAAGAAGAAGGATTTGAAAGGCACCGTGGTGGGCAAGCCTTCGAAACAATCGAGCAGGGCTGTCCTGTTTGACAAGGACGGCACCCTTTTTTCGTTCACCGAAACCTGGGCGCATTTCTGTGACCGCATGCTGGGTGCACTGGCCGGCACCGATGAAGCGCTCATGGATCGGCTAGCCGATACCTGCGGTTATCTGCGCGCCGAACGCCGGTTTGTCAGCGGATCGCTCATCGTCAATGCCAGCGCTGCCGAGGTTGACGCCGCCTGGGCTGACATCGTGCCAGGTGTTTCACTGGCCGATGTCGAGGCTTTGACCCGTCGTATCCTGACGGATTTGCCACATGTGCCCACCTGCGATTTGCATGCCGTGCTCGGCTTGCTGCGCGCCCGCGGCCTGCTGCTCGGCGTCGCCACGAACGACTATGAGGCCGGCGCCGTCGCCCAGCTGGAGCAGGCCGGCGCTCTGTCGCTGTTCGACTTTGTCTGTGGATCCGACAGCGGATTCGGCCGCAAGCCAGAGCCGGGCATGATCGAAGGCTTCTGCAGGCAATTCGACATCGATCCGACCGAGCTGGTTTTTGTCGGCGACAGCAAGCACGATATGGACTGTGCCGTGGCTGGTGGCGTCGGCTGCCGGGTCGCCGTGTTGACAGGGCCGGCGACGGCGGACGACCTCGCGCCGCATGCGACAGTCGTGCTGCCATCCATCGCCGACCTGCCGGCCTGGCTGTTCAATGAAGCAGAGAAAGACACGCCATGACCGTATCGACTGCCACCATGCGGGTGCTGGAGCCCGCCCCGGGGCTGATTGCTTTCTATGATGGACGGATCGAGGGCGCACGTCTGCACTCCGACAAACCCAACTGGCTTGACGACGGAGCCTATTCTCTGGGCGTGGCCACCTACGCGGTGCTGAGCCAGGGCGAGGCCCTGGTCTACGATACCGGCATATCGATTGCTCACGCGACTGCCATCCGTGCCGAAATCGAACGCCGTGGTGTCCGCTCGATCCGGGTCGTTCTCAGCCATCACCATTGCGACCACGTCGCCGGAACGGAGGTATTTGCCGACTGCGAAATCCTTGCCGGCCGCAAGACCGCGGATGCTTTGCTGGAATGCCAGGAGAACTTTGCTGCCCGATCGCCCGCCATCGATCCACTGGTCATGTCGACGACGGTGTTCGACGGCGAAAGGTCGCTGCGTGTTGGCGATATCGATGTCGATCTGCGTCCGATGGACATACACAGCTTCGACGGTCTCGTTGCCTGGCTGCCCCGGACAAAGACCCTTCTTGCCGGCGATACGCTGGAGGACCCGGTCACCTATGTCGCCGAGCCGGAACGGCTAGACGTGCATCTCGCCGAACTCGACCGGATGGCAACCTGGGACATCGCAACGATCCTTCCCTGCCACGGCGATCCCGACCGAATTGCAAACGGCGGTTATGCACCGACGCTGATCGATGCGACCCGACGGTATGTGTCGAAACTTCTGCGGTGTCGTTCGGAGCCCGAACTCGCATCGGCCGGTTTGGCGGAGTTCATCTCGGGTGACATCGTCAACGGTGCGCTGGTCTATTTCGATGCCTATGAGGCGGTTCACCGGAAGAACGTCGAGGCAGTGCTTGAACTGTAGGGTCAGGAAAGACTGGCCGCAAACCGCTCGAGCACCCGCCGGTACCCGGTCATATCGGTGAACATTTCGCCTTCCGCCGCCTGATGGACTTCCACCAGGCCACTTCGGTTTTCGACGCCGCCATGCATCATCAGATTGTCGATCATGTCGAAGTCTTCGATCAGCAGACCGTCCGGCCCTCGTGCCTCTCCCTCCGCGTCGAGCGTGAGCTCGCCGTCATGGAACTCTGATACCCGTTCGAAATGGTGCCTCTTGTCGTTCGTATAAGCGCAGACATGGCGCCCGAGCGCGCACATGAAGCCGAGCTCGAAACAGGTGCCGGTATCCGCGCTCACGCCTCGAAACGGCGTCAGATTCGCGACGATCGCATCGGCGCTGCGCATCAGCTTCTCGTCATAGGCACTGATCGCGACACCCTTCAGAAACTTCGTTTCACAGGCCTGAATGTCGGCGTCCCCCGGTGCGATGGGCTTAAAGCCGATGTCACGGGCAATGCGCGACTTGAGATCCAGGATCTCCCGAGCATTCGGAAGGAAGACTTCCGGGCCAGCCAGATAAATGCTTGTTGTCATTGTCGTCATCCCGCTGCTGTTATCGGCCTGTTCCAGCAACCGCGACTACGGTAGCGCGATCACCGTCATCCACTCGGCACTGGTGATCCTGTAGCCGTGTTTCCGCATCAGGTGAAGATACACCGCCCGCATGTGCCTGGCACCGAAAACCACTCCGATGGTTTTGCCTGCATTCTCTGGCTTGCATCGTTGCTGGTCCAGCACTTTGAGCAGGTGTCTGTCGCGCCATTTGATAAGAACGCTTTCGAACTTGTCCAGATCGTCGTCCTGAAGGATTTCGCGCTCGGATTTGCGCAGATTAACCCCCATGCGTGCTGCGATAAGGTCTCGGGTGCCGAAAAAGCGGAGGTAGAAACCCAAAAGTGGGGCTGCAATGGGAATAGAGATCCGCAGCCACAAGGGAAGCCCCGACCATTTGCGTTGGAATGCCTCTTCGGAGACATCGGCATGGATGAGGCGATCACGCACGGCCTCAAGATCCATGGTCTTTTCAAGCACCAGTCTGAGGCGGTCGCTGTTGGCGAAGAAACGGTAGGATGCCGTCAGCAGATAAGCTGTCGCACCGCCTACACCTTCGTAAAGGATGACGTCGCAGTCCAGCAGCCGCTCCGCAACGGCCTCATAGAACGCCGCATCGGCGACATGGGCCATGGGAAACAGGATGAAAGCGGGCGCCCCTTCGTCGGCTTCCAGCAAACGCACCGCGCTGCGGACGCCGTAGGGTGTGGATTCGACAATCTGCATGGATTGGCCGGTTTACTTGTTCCCCACCTGCTTCTTCAGCGCCGGCAACAGGATCTCCTCGAGCAATGTGACGGGAACCTTCCAGGCATCCGGCTGATTGTAGTTGCCGGCGAAGAAGGCGAAAACGAGGTCGTGTTTCGGCTGAACCGTCAAGCGTTGACCGCCATTGCCGAAGCCCGACATCCATGACGACGGTCCCCCTTCCGCTGGGAGATACCAGTGGTAGCCGTAGCGCAGGCCCTGAAGCGTCACCTGTGGCTCGAACGCGGCCTCCAGCCAGTCAGACGGAACGATCTGTTTGCCGTTGTAGCGGCCACTCTTGGCAATCATCCGGCCGATCTTTGCAAGGTCACGCAGTTTCAGGCGCAGTCCGGAAGCCGCCGAAGGCTCGCCGTCACCGCCCCGCACCCACTCGAATTCATTGATTCCCAGCGGCGAAAAGAGTTTTTCCGTGGCGTAGACGTCAATGGGTTTGCCGGAGCCTTTCGCAATCATCCGCGCCAGAATGGCCGTCGCGCCGCCATTGTATGTCCATACCGTTCCAGGGTCGTCGACCATCGGCCGGTCGAGAACGAAGCGGTATCGGTCCGGCGCCAGTTCCATGGCGATTTCGCTGTTGCGTGGGTCCGTGTAGGGCAGGCTCTCGTTCCACTCGGTTCCCATGCGCATGGTCAAGACGTCGGCAATTGTAATGGCGTCGCGGCGCGGATCGGCCGGCAGATCCGCATATTCGGGAAACGCGGAAAGCAGAGCATCTTCCGGCGCCGGCACAAGGCCTTCCGACAAAGCAATGCCATAGAGCAGGCCGACAATGGATTTCGACACGGAACGAAGATCGTGCAGCGTGTCGGGCCCGTGTTCGACCGCGCCGATCGACCGGCCCCACCGTTCGTCATCGCCGTCGAAATAGACTTCCGCAAAGGTCTCGTCGCCCAAAGTCACCAGCACGCCATGCAGTCCTTTGATTCGGCCTTCTTCGACCGCCTGGCGGATCTGCGTTTCAATGGGGTTATCCGCGGCCTGAACCGCTGGAGCGGGGAGAAGCAGAAAAAAAGTTAGCAAAAGCGCACGCATCGAGAACCCTCCTCAGGCAGCCAGATCCGCCACCACCGCATCGAGAACCATCATGCCGGCGGGGGTGCAACGCAACCGGTTGTTGCCGAGCCGTTCGACCAGACCATGTTCGATCAGGTCTTCTTCACGCTCGGCCGACAAAGGGCGGCCGGACAAGGCCCGCCATCGGACCAGATCCATGCCTTCGCGCAGCCGCAGACCCATCAGCATCAATTCATCCGCCTGTTCTTCCGCGTCGAGTTCCTCGTTGGTCTCGATGCCGTGGCCGGACGTTTCGACTTGATGGAGCCAGTCTTCCGGTCGGCGCAGGTTGGCCGTGCCGATCTTGTTGTCTGCGACGGTGAGCCGACCGTGGGCGCCGGCGCCGAGGCCGACATAATCGCCATAGCGCCAGTAGGTCAGGTTGTGACGGCTTTCCGCACCGGGGCGGGCGTGGTTGGATACCTCATAGGCCGGCAGGCCGCGCGCCGCCATCACCTCCTGCGTCACTTCGTAGAGATCGGCGGCCCTGTCGCCATCGGGCACGATGAGCTTGCCGCGTTCGTGCAGGTCGAAAAATGGCGTGCCCTGTTCGATGGTCAACTGGTAGAGCGACAGGTGGTCGGCCGCCAGGTCGATGGCGCGATCCAGCTCGTTGCGCCAGGCCTCATTGGTTTGGTCCGGGCGGGCGTAGATCAGATCGAAAGAGAGTCGCGGGAAGGTCGCGCGGGCCAGCTCGATCGCGGCCAGCGCTTCGTCGACATTGTGCAGCCTGCCGAGAAACTTCAGGTCCGCATCATTGAGCGCCTGCACGCCGAGTGACACCCGGTTCACCCCGGCGGTGCGGTAGCCACGAAAGCGATCGGCTTCGACACTGCTCGGATTGGCTTCGAGCGTGATTTCCGCACCCGGCTCGACGGTCCAGGCATCCGCGATCGCATCGAGCACGTGCTCAACGGTCGCCGGTTCCATCAGGGACGGGGTGCCGCCGCCGAAGAACACGCTGGTGACGGTGCGGTGACCGGTCAGCCCACGCATATGGGCGATTTCGCGGCGAAAGGCGCCGACATGACGCGGCTGGTCGATGGGGCCGTGCCGCACATGGCTGTTGAAATCGCAATAGGGGCATTTGGCCGCGCAGAACGGCCAGTGTACGTAGATCCCGAAACCCGGTTCAGTGCTCACCCGGCCTTCCTCTCGACCAGGCACTGTTCGGCGAACAGCTTGAAAGCGCGGGCACGGTGGGAGAGGGCGGCCGCGTCCCCCGGCGTCCAGCCGTGTTTTTCCTCCGCACTCATCTCGCCGAAGGTGCGTTCATGGCCGTCCGGCTGAAAGATCGGGTCGTAGCCGAACCCCTGCGTGCCACGCGCCGGATGCACGATGGTGCCTTCGACTTCGCCGCGGAAGAATTCCGTATGGCCGTCCGGCCAGGCCAGGCAGATCACCGAGACGAAACGTGCCTTGCGATTGTCGGGGCTCTGTTCCCGAAGCGCCTTTTCGACCAGCTCCATGGCCATGCCGAAATCTTTTTGCGGGCCGGCCCAGCGAGCGGAATAAATGCCCGGCGCGCCGTCGAGCCCGTCGACGGCAAGGCCGGAATCATCGGCCAGCGCCGGCATGCCTGCTGCCTTCGCCGAGGCCAGTGCCTTCAATTCGGCATTGGCCTCGAAGGTGGTTCCCGTTTCCTCCGGTTCCGGCAGATCGAGATCGCCGGCCGTGACCAGATCGTAGCCGAGCGGGTCGAGCAGATCCCGAAGCTCTCGGATCTTGCCCTGATTGTGGCTGGCGATGACCAGCTTGGGTTCTTTGAGTTTTCTCACAGGTCGTCCTTGCCCCAAAGCCGCGGTTCGGCGAATTCGATACTGTTGCCGGCCGGATCGCGCACATAGATCGACCGGGCCTCACTGCCCGGCCAGCGAAAGTCCGCCTCGATTGTGATGCCGGCTGCTTCAAGTGCAAGTCGGATCGTGTCGAGTTCCTCGGCCGATGCGCCGAAACAGGCGTGGCCGTCGCCGCGACTGCCATGCACCGGTACCGGCAGCTTCGGATTACTGGCCGGTCTGACGGTTTCGTCGGCATTGAAGATCAGCAGCACGCCATCACCGCAATGATAAAACACGTGCCGGTTGCCAATGCGGCCGATTTTTTCAAGCCCGAGCAGGTCGCCATAAAAGGTCTCCGCGGCATCCAGATCATCCACGTAAAGCGCGGTTTCCAGGATGCGGCGCGGGACAACCATCACCCGATGGCCGTTTTTTGCATCGTCACCAGATCGGCAATTCCGGCCTTGGCGAGGCCGAGCAGGGTCGCGAATTGCTCTTCGGAAAACGGCTCACCCTCGGCGGTGCCCTGGATCTCGACAATGCCGCCGGTCCCGGTGAAGACGAAATTGGCGTCGGTCTCGGCCGCGGAATCTTCCATATAGTCGAGATCGAGCACCGACTGGCCGGCGAAAATGCCGCAAGAGATGGCAGCCACGTGATCTTTCAGCACCCGCTCCCGTTTGACCATCTGCCGAGCCTCCATCCACTGAAGGCAGTCGTGCAGCGCCACCCAGGCGCCGGTGATCGAAGCCGTCCGCGTGCCGCCATCCGCCTGGATGACATCGCAGTCGATGGAGATCTGGCGCTCGCCGAGCGCTTCGAGATCGACGATCGCCCGCAGCGACCGGCCGATGAGGCGTTGAATCTCCTGGGTGCGGCCGCTCTGCTTGCCGGCCGAGGCTTCACGCCGCATCCGCTCGCCAGTGGCGCGGGGCAGCATGCCATATTCGGCGGTGACCCAGCCGCGGCCGGCGTTGCGCAGCCAGGGCGGCACGCGCTCTTCCAGGCTGGCCGTGCATAGCACATGCGTGTCGCCGAACTTGACGAGGCAAGAGCCCTCGGCGTGTTTGGAAAAGCCCCGCTCGAACGTGACGTCGCGCATCTGGTCGGTCTTTCGGCCTGAAGGTCGCATCAAAGGTCTCCTGTTTGACGTGCGGCCTTCTACCGCCGCAGCCGCGCGCATGCAAAGGAAAACCGGCGTGTGAATCCCCTTTTCACCGGTCTGTAGGGTCACTATGTTGGGTTAGAGCAAAGGACGATAAGTTTGGATCATTTGATGGCTGCAGATCGGCTCCACTCGGCCAGGCGCGTCGCGCAGCGCGATGTGGTGCATCGGGCAAGCGTCGCAACGCCGCCGATGGGCCGATATGCAGCCACCCTTCGGGCCGGCCGCTTTTGGCCCCTGGCGTCGTTGGCTTGCACTTGTGGTGGGATGGCACCACGGCCTGCAATCCGCCTGGCCAGAGACCAAAATCGCCGCGGTCAAATGGTGCAAACTTATCGCCCTTTGCTCTAAGACCGTCTGATGCGAGTCCGTGTATGAGTGATACATCGCGATTGAACGATTCGGCGTCGGTCCCGCTGGACGACCGAACCCGCGAGATCTTTCGCAGCCTTGTCGAATCCTATCTCGATTCCGGCGAACCTGTCGGATCGCGCAGCCTGTCGCGCATGCTGCCGATGACACTGTCGCCGGCCTCCGTGCGCAATGTCATGAGCGATCTGGAAGAGCTCGGGCTGATTTATGCGCCGCATATCAGTGCCGGCCGGTTGCCGACTCAGCAGGGCCTGCGCTTCTTTGTCGACGCGTTCATGGAATCCGGCGATTTGTCGACCGACGAGCGCGACATGATCGAACGCCAGGTCAGCGGCCCCGAGCACACTCGTTCTGTCGAAACGATCCTCACCGAAGCAAGCCAGATGCTCTCCGGCCTGTCGCGCGGCGCCGGCGTGGTAATTACCCAGAAAAACGACACCGTGGTGCGCCATATCGAGTTCATCCGCCTGGAACCGACCCGCGCGCTGGTCGTTCTGGTCGGCGACAACGAGCAGGTGGAAAACCGCATCATCGACCTGCCGGCCGGTGTCACCGCCTCGCAGCTGACGGAAGCTGCCAACTTCCTCAATGCCCATCTTGCCGGCCACACGTTGATGGAGCTGCGCGGTGAACTGGACAAGCTCCGGCAGGAGGTCCGTGGCGAACTCGACACCCTGTCGCAGGCCATGGTCGAAAGCGGACTGGCCATCTGGTCAGGGGCCGTCGAGGGCCAGCCGACCCGGCTGATCGTGCGCGGCCGCGCCAATCTGTTGGATACATTGTCGGATCTCGAAGAGATCGATCGTCTGCGCATGCTGTTCGATGATCTGGAAAAGAAGGACGGCCTGATAGAGCTGCTCGAGCTTGCCGAAGCCGGCTCCGGGGTGCGTATTTTCATCGGATCCGAGAACAAGCTGTTTTCACTCTCCGGCTCCTCGCTGGTAGTTGCACCCTATCGCGACAACGACGATCGCATCATCGGCGCCGTCGGCGTCATCGGCCCGACCCGCCTCAATTACGCACGCATCGTCCCGATGGTCGACTATACGGCCCAGATCGTCTCCCGCATGATCCGTTAATTGGGCCTTCCATCCCTTGATTTTTGTGCCTGAAACCTCGATATGCGGGGCAAACAGTCAAACGTGAAGGAATTGTCGCACTATGTCCGACGAGCCGAAGAACAACGGTATTGAGGAAGAGGCGATGGCGCAGCCGGGCGACACGGCGCAGCAGCCCGAGATGGAAGCCCCTCAGGAGGCAGCGCAGGACCAGGAAAAAAGCGGATTTGCGCTCGATCCTCTGGAAATGCTCGCTGCCGAGCGCGACGAACTGAAGGACAAGTACCTTCGCCTCGCCGCCGAGATGGATAATCTGCGCCGCCGCACCGCGCGCGACGTCAAGGACGCGCGCGCCTATTCGGTGTCCAATTTCGCCCGCGACATGCTGGCGGTGTCCGACAATCTGCGCCGGGCGCTGGACGCCATACCGGCGGAAGCCATGGAAGCCGGCGATGCCGGCCTCAAGGCGCTGGCCGAAGGTGTCGAAATGACCGAACGCGGCATGCTGTCGGCGCTGGAGCGCCACGGCGTCACCAAACTGTCGCCGGTCGGTCAGAAATTCGATCCCAACTTCCATCAGGCGATGTTCGAGGTGCCCAATCCGGAAGTGCCGAACAACACGGTGGTGGAGGTCGTCCAGGACGGCTTCGTCATCGGTGAGCGGGTGTTGCGCCCGGCCATGGTCGGTGTCGCCAAGGGCGGCCCCAAGCAGGCAGCGGAACAGCCGGCCGAGGCCCCTGCGGAAGACGCCAAGCAGTAGTTGCCGACTTTAATGCGGCGCTAAGCCGTCACGCCATCGGCCAGCCCGGCATCAATCGCCGCCTGGCGCAGGGAACTGTGCGGCCGCGGGCCGATCTGCTGGATGACCAGTCCGGCGGCCAGGCTGCCGAGTTTTGCACAATCCTCCAGGGAGCGGCCACTGGTGTAACCGTGCAGGAAGCCGGCGGCATAGAGATCGCCGGCGCCGGTGGTGTCGACCAGCTCCTGGATGTCAATTGCTTTCACCTCAACTCGCTCGCCCTTGCGGGCGACAATCGAACCATGCTCGCTGCGGGTCACGATGGCCAGTTCGCAATCGGCTTCCATGGCCGTTACGGCCGCTTCAAGCGACGCTGTCTGGTAAAGCGACATGGCTTCGTGCTCGTTGGAAAAGACGATATCGACCGTGCCGCTGCGCATCAGCTCAAGGAATTCATCGCGATACCGGTCGACGCAGAACGGATCGGACAGCGTCATGGACATCTGCCGACCGTTCTGGTGGGCGATGGCCGCACAATCGCGGATCGCCTGTTTGGCGCGCGGCGGATCCCACAGATAGCCCTCGAAATAGGTGACCTTGGACGCCGCGACGATATCGGCGTCGACATCCTCCGGTCCGAGTTCCACACAGGCGCCCAGATAGGTGTTCATCGATCGCTCGCCATCCGGCGTGACAAAAATCATCGAGCGTGCCGTCGGCGGTGGGCCGTCGAGCGGTTCGGTGTCGAACACCACGCCCTGCGCCCGAATGTCGTGCTCGTAGATACGGCCCAGCTGGTCGCGCGCAACCTTGCCAAAGAACGCCGATCGGCTGCCGAAACTGGCAATGCCGGCTGCCGTGTTGCCGGCGCTGCCGCCCGAGGCTTCGATGGCCGGTCCCATGCTGCTGTAGAGCAGTTCGGCGCGTTCGGCGTCGATCAGGTTCATCGCCCCCTTGATGATGCCGTTGTCGACGAGGAAATCGTCCTCGCAGCGGGCAATGATATCGACAATGGCATTGCCGATGCACAGGACATCCAGTTCTTTCATGGGCGCTCCGGGCGGTTTTGATTGATCCCGGTCACCGGTCCTAGCGGGCTTTGACCGCTTTGAAAAGGCGAAACGGACCACGACAGGAGCGATTCCGGCGCGCCTGCGTTGAATCCGCATCAGACATGCTTATCTGAACGCCATGGTTCCATCGGGAAACGTCCATGATCATTGAAGCCGCGCGGCTGGCCGGCCGCAACCTGTTCGCGCCCGAATCCCGCAGCGCCTTCTGGAAGATCCTCGGGATCACTATTCTGCTCCTCGCCGGTGGCTGGGTGCTCATTCGCGAGCTGTTTGCCTGGCTGGCCCTGCCCTGGCTGGAAGCGCTGGTGCCGGGCATCCCCGAATGGGCCGGCTGGTTCGGTTTTATCATCGGCATCATCGCCAGTCTCGGGCTGGCGCTGGGCATGGCGTTGATAATCGCGCCGGTCACGGCGATCGTTGCCGGTTTCTTCCTCGACAGCGTCGCCGAAATTATCGAGGAGCGTGACTATCCCGGCGATCCGGTGGGTACGGCAGTGCCGCTCGGCCGGGCCATCGTCTACACCGCAAAATTCTTCGGCATCGTGGTGGTCGGCAACATCATTGCTTTGCTGCTGCTGCTCATTCCCGGAATCAACATCGCCGCCTTTCTGCTGGTCAACGGCTACCTCTTCGGCCGCGAGTTCTTCGAATTCGCCGCCATGCGCTATCGTGACGAAGAGGACGTGCGCCGGATGCGATCCAAATACAGCACCCGCATATTCCTCGCCGGCCTGCTGATCGCCGCCTTCCTGTCGATCCCCATCGTCAATCTGCTGACCCCGCTCTTCGCCGCCGGCCTGATGGTGCACCTGCACAAGATGCTGTCGCACGAGGACGCGGAGTTTGCGTTGCCGTTGCGAAGGGCGGCTTGATTTCACATCAAAGCCCAAGCTCCATGCGATGACGAATGTGCGTTTTCACGCCACTCTTCACCGGTGCAGAACTCATGACAATATGAAATCCGTGCCGCTCCCAGAACGTTCTGGCTTGCCGGTTCTCATCGAGCACGGCCAGCAGTAGCCTCGGGGCGTTGCGCTCCCGAGCAAGGGTCTTGATGTGATCGAGAAGCATCGAGCCTATGCCCGATCCGCGATAGGCCGCATCGATCAGCATGAGACCCAGGTAAGCATCCTGTTTTTCGGGAAAGTCGAAGCCCAGATCCATGAGCGCAATGAGTGCGCCGCCATGATCCATCAGTCCCAACTTGCAGGCGCGAGAGAGGTTTCCGCCAGGTGCGACGTCGAAAAAGAAATCCCGAACGGTACCTTCATCAGGGTCCGTACCCGTTTCCAAGTGCACATAGTCGGCTGCTCGGCGGTAGAAATCGCGAACGAGTTCGGCATGTTGGCTGTAACGGAGCGATACGATGCGTGTCGAATGCATGATGGTGCCGGACCGGTTGATTGAGACTGTGCGGCTCTTATCAGAAGAGGGTGCGGTGATCAGCCCGAATATCAGCTTGACCCGGCCCCTGGGGCTGCCCCGATAAGGATGGCGATTCAACAGCAAAAAGGTGATTCGTGACTGCTTCCGCACACTATCTAAGCCCGTCCGAAGCTGCACGTCGGCTGGGCGTTTCCATGAAGGCGTTGCGTCTTTATGAGCAGCGCGGCCTCATCGATCCGCTGCGAACGTCCGCCGGGTGGCGCAACTATGGCCCCGCGGACATGGCAACGGCTGGCAAAATCGTCGCCCTTCGGAAGCTTGGTCTCAGCCTCGCGCAGGTCGAGCGGGTTCTGGACGGCGAATCGGGAGGCCTGGCTTCGGCACTGGCCGAACACCAGGCGGATCTGGAAGGGCAGGCTGAACGCCTGGCTGCCACCATCGATCGTGTCCGCGCCATGCGTGGTGACATCGAGCGCGGTGAGACACCCTCGGCCGGCGAACTTCAGCGAGTGGTGAATTCGGCGTCTGCGATGCGTGTCGCGTTCGACCTGCCCTGGCCATGGGGCGGAGAAAGGTTTGATCTTGATAATATCAGGCCGATGACCTTCATCACCGGTCCGCTGGGCAGCGGCAAAACACGGCTCGCGCGCAAGATCGCGGAGGCACTGCCAAATGCGCAATTCGTTGACCTGGAGCGCGGCACTCCGGATGCCGATGGGCGGACCGACGCCGCGATGGACTGGCTTGTCGAAGACGGCGCCAGCGAGACGGAGGCTCTGCGAAACCTGATCGCAATCCTGGAGACGGCATCGGTACTTGTCATCGATCTGGTCGAGCAGGGGCTCGACGAAGCGACCCAGGAAGCCTTGATGCGGTACCTTTGGCGCCGCAAGCAAGAGACCAGGCCGGTGTTCCTTTTGACCCGCTCCTCGTCGATCCTCGATCTGGCCTCTGTTGGTCCCGACGATACCATCCTATTCTGCCCGGCCAACCACAGCCCGCCCGTGGATGTTGCGCCCTATCCGGGTTCTCCCGGTTACGAGGCCGTCGCGAGCTGCCTTGCTCCGCCTGCCGTACGCGCCCGGACCGAAGGTGTTATCGCCATGCGGCCGAATACCAGGTGACGAAAACTATCGATGCGAGATGCCGAGATTGCCGCTTGAAGCTGCCGTACGCAGACCGCTCAAGAAGCGATCGACCTCGCCGGGTGTCCGGAGACGGTATTTGGATTTCTCCGGTGGGGCCGAATCGTAGAGCGCCTGCATCTTCTGGCGGGCGCTGTTGCGCGTGTTCCAGATCCACTGCAGGAACTCCATTCTGAACCCTTCCGGGCATCCCTCTGGCAGATCCGGCCGGCTGCGGCTCCAGTAGCGCAGGGTGCGCCAGAGAACGCGTGGCAGCCGCCGTGCAAGGGCAAAATCAAGCCAGATCAGCGTATCGGCCCGGTCCAGCCGTTCCGGCCAGGTGTTTGAGCGGCCACCCTCGAAGATCCACATTTCCCGCGCATGGGTCTTGGCACACAGCGCATCCTTTTCCGATCCCGAGCGCTCCACCCAGCCCTCTTTCCAGTGAATATGGTCGATATGCACCACCGGCAGGTGAGTGATCCCGCCCATGATCCGCGCCATGGTCGACTTGCCGGAGCCCGGCTGGCCAATGATCATCACTCGTCGCATTGTGCTCTGACCTATTCGAAAGGGTCGAGTGCGGCCTGGGCCTTTTTGGTCAGGCTGGCGCGCACAAGGCGATAGGAATTGGCCAGGCGGTAGCGCAGTTCCTCCTCATCGGTGCCCCAAGGCAGGTTGATCCACGAGCGATGGAAATAAGGTGCTTTGACGCCCACCTCGGCATCGATCAGCATCTGCGCCGTTTCGATGCTGTCCGTCTTGACCGACACACCGGGTGTCACCGCGCCGATGCATGCGAACATCTTGCCGCCGACCTTCCAGGCATCATGGCCACCGCCCCACGGGTCGGACTTTTCGGCCCCTGGATAGGTGGCGCAAATCTCGTTGACCTGTTCCCGGCTCATCGCGGTGTCCTTCCCATGAAAACGCAGGGGGCCGACCATAGGCCAAGGGACGGGTTTGGAAAATCCGAAGCCGCAAGAAATTTGCAGATCAATTCGGCTTTGATTGCGCGTCGTCCTTGCCTCCCAAGGCGGTCAGCATGGCCCGTGTCTGCTCGTCGGCCGGAAACATCAGTTCGATTTTCAACTCGGCCAGCGCGATGTCCTCCGCCGATCCGAACTGGGCAATGGTTGAAAACAGCGACAGCACCATGTTTCCGGTCCGGTAACGCGCCGGCACAACCACAGGCAAGGGGCTTTCGCTCCTGGGCTTTGTGACCAGGGTTGCGGCCAGTTTCGCCACCGCCGCGTCCAGCACCGGGTCACCGCCCAGATGGGCGCTTTCCGTGCGCAGTCGAACGATCATGTGTTCGGCAACTTCGGCCCAATTGTCGAGAACCTGTGAGAGTTGGGTTCCGTCCGTCAGCGCCTCGAGCAGGCTGTCTCCCTGCGCCAGCCCGGCACCCATCAAAAGGAAACCTGCCGACCGGTTGGCGCGAACGATGGTCCAGTGCTTGTCCAGCGCAAATGCGGGAAACGGGTCATGACGCTCCAGAGTCCATTCGACGGCGGCGCGCACCTGGGCCATGTCGTCATCCTCGAGATTGCGTCGGCGATAGGCGGGAGCGAAACCAGCCGCGGTCAGCACTGCATTGCGCGCCGTATGCGGCATTTCCAGCGAATCGCACAGGAGCCGCACCATGGAACGGCTCGGCTTCGACCGCCCGGTTTCCAGAAACGAAATGTGCCGCGCCGAGACATTGGCCGCCAGTCCAAGGTCCAACTGGCTCATGCGGCGACGGCCGCGCCACTCCTTCAGGACTGCGCCGAATGCACTCTCCATGGCCGATCTCTCCCGATCCGTTCCTGTGACACCATTATAGTTCGGCCGACGATAGGAAACACTTACCTGCAAGGTAATTGAGACTAATCACCGTCGCCGGCTATGTCCGCATCCATCACACCAATCATGGAGGCAATCGATGCATCAGCAGACCACGGTTACCTGGCTCAAGGCCGCTTCGGCCATCGTCATCGCATTCGGACTTGTCGGCGTCTTCGGCGCCTACCCGGCAACGTCGGGCTTCGCCCGCATCATGGCGGATCTGGCCTTCTGGCCGGTTGACGGCGCGCCTGCTGCCGTGTCGGCGGACGGCCGGTTGCTGTGGGCCATTTCGAGCGGCGTGCTCGCCGGCTGGGGCGCAATGATCTGGATGATTGCCGGACAGCTTTATCCGCGCGAACCGGCACTGGCGCGGTCGATGATCCTGACCGGCGTGTTCACCTGGTTTGTCATCGACAGCATCGGCTCTGTTCTTGCCGGCGCCCCGATGAACGTGCTTTTCAATGTCGGCTTTCTGGCTCTCTTCACCATGCCGCTGATGAAGCCCGCGCGAGAGGCGCACGGTTAGACTACTCGAACCGAAAATCGCGCGGATAGGAATGGTGCGCGTCGAAGTCGGCCTTGCCGATCTCGGCGCCGCCCTGCCGCAAGGTTGCATAGCCCATGGTGAGGTGGAAAAAGAAGTTGGGCAGTCCGTAAAGCGTGACGAATTCCGCCGCGTCCTGTTCGAGGTCTGCCATTCCCGCCGTGTGCTTGATTCGGCGACCGGCAGCTCCATCGAAATCCCTGACTGTCAGTCCGCTCAGCAACGTGTGCACCTCATTGCCACGTCTAAGCAAACCGACAGCGTCCGTTTCCTCCGTCGACAGAACCGGGATATCCTGGCCGATCAGCGGAAAGACGGTGCGCAGGACAAATGCCTGGGCGATGGACAAATGCTCGCCGGCGCAAAACGTGGTCGGCACCAACTGTTCCGCCAACAAGGGTTCGTCCAGCCCCGACACAATCGCGTCGATCCTGCCGACGTAGTGAAGAAACACGGGCGTTGTTGCCTGAAACAGGCATTCATCGTTCATAAGGGCGGGTTCCGGCTTGGACAGACTGATGCTTAATATCGTCTGACTTGCTGTCACTGACCAGCGTGTAGTCGGAAAAGACCGCTTACCAGGCAAAGCGCATCCAGGCGCGCAGGCTTTCACCTTCATTCAGGATCGTCAGCCCCGGCTGGCCTGGTAGATTGAAGGCGTCGACCGGGTGCGAGACCGGCTCGAAGCAGAAAAAATTCGCCGATTGGTCGGGCGAATAGACGATTGCGGTCGACAGATTGTCGGACGCTGAGATATCGACTGACACGAACTCCGGCCCCTGCTCAATCCTTGCTGTTCCGTTCCAACCGGAATAGCCGTTGTTGATCCAATGCTCTGGCAACGGCCGCGGTACGGCAAACGACCAGGCCGCAGCATCATCGAGTCGAATATGGCCGCTGGGTAGATGGTTGGAGTCTTCCTGCCAGAGACCGTTTGCGAAAAATTGCAGACGGGTGGCGGAGGTGCGTGGAAACCAGGGATGGAAACCGCAGCCGAAGGGCAGGGCAGTGGTGCCTTTATTGGTGACGTCGAGCTCGACCGACAGGCCTGTCGCAGACAGTTGAAATGTCTGCCGGGCGGCGTAGCGAAACGGGCCGATGGCGCCGTTCGGCAGCTCGAGGCAGGCCGCATCGTCGTTGTGCGTGGCAATGCTCCATTGCCGTTGAAACCCGTCGCCGTGGATCGGCAGGGCCTCCCCCGGCAGGTTGGCCTCGATGGTGTGTCGCTCTGCGTCCCAGGCAAAGCCGCCGCCGGAAACGCGGTTGGAAAACGGCACCAGAATGTTCGAAGCCAGCGAGAACGGATTGTCACGGTCGCCGGACCAGGCGCGCAGCACGGGCAGGCCGCCAACGTCGAGATGGGTGATGCCGCCGCCAAGTGACGGCGCCAGGACGAGGCGAGCCGGTTCACAGACGAGCTCGACCGTTTCGGCCATCACCAGCCGCCGTCAATGGCAAAGTTCTGGCCGGTGATCATGTCGGATGCTGGCGAGACGAGGAAGTGAACCAGGTCCGCTACGTTTTCAGGTTGGATGCGCGACTTCAGGCATTGCCGGTCGAGCACCCAGTCATTGTATTCCTGCAACCGGTCGCCGAAGACCCGTTCCTCGGCCTCCGATACGACGGCACCCGGCGCAACCGCGTTGACGTTGATGCCGTGCGGGCCGAGTTCGCGCGCCAGCGACTTGGTCAGCCCAAGCATGGCACCCTTGGAAGTGACGTAAGGCACGTAGCCGTCCCACTGGCCGGTCAGCGTCACCGAGGTGAAATTGACGATCTTGCCGTATCGGCGCTGCTTCATCGCAGGCGAGCAGGCCCGGGTCAGCGCAAACGCGGCGGAAGAATTGACGCGGATCTGGTCCTCGTATTCTTCCAACGAAAAGTCCTCGTGCGGCTTGTTGATGATCAGCGCTGCATTGTTGATGAGGATGTCGACGCCACCCAAGGCTTCGGCCTTTCCGGCAACTGCCGCTTCGGCGTCGGCCAGGCGGTTGAGATCGCAGCCGAAAAACTCCACGCCGTCACCGAGCGAGGCCGCACGGGCGTCGGCGTCCTCGCTTTCCGGACGGTCGAGCACAATGACCCGGGCACCTTCGTCAGAGAGTTTCGTTGCCTGCGCCCTGCCGAGAGTGCCAAGCCCGCCTGTCAAAAGCACCGTTTTGCCGGCCAGATTGCCCATGTCATTCTCCGTCAAAGTACATCAAGAACTGCATCCATCGAGGTCTCCTCGGCCCGTTCGTCCAAAACCACCTCGCCACGCGCCATGGCCACGATCCGGTCGCAGCATTCAAACACGTGGTGGATGTTGTGACTGATGAAAATGCCGGTAATACCGAGGTCTTTCAGGCCGCGCACGAAGCCGATCACCTTGTTGGTCTCCTTGACGGCCAAGTGGTTGGTCGGCTCATCAAGAATCAGCACACGCGATTTGAAGTGCATCGCCCGGGCGATGGCGACGCCCTGTCGCTGCCCGCCCGAGAGCTCCCCGACCAGAGCGTCCGGCGAGCGCAGGTGCAAGTCGACATCGGCGATCGCCTTGACGCTGTCGTCAGCCATCCTGTGGCGATCCATCACGCCGAGCCCGAACAGGGAATATTTCATCGGTTCGCGTCCGATGAACAGGTTTCGGGCGATGCTCATGGTCGGAACCATGGAGTTGTACTGGTAGATCGTCTCGATCCCCAGATCCATGGCGTCGCGCGGCGTGCGGATGTTGACCGGCCGACCGTCCATGGAAATCTCGCCGTCGCTTGCCGTCTGGGCGCCCGACAGGATGTTGATCAGGGTCGACTTGCCGGCGCCGTTGTCGCCGACCAGTCCGACCGTTTCGTTCGGAGCAAAGTCCAGCGACACGCCCTTCAGAGCGTGGACGCCCGAATACCATTTGTGCAGATCGCGTACCGCGATGATCGGTCCGGCCATCGTCACGTCTCCACCTTGATGGCCTTGGCACGCTTGCGCAACCAGGCATTGACGATGACGGCGAAGATCGTCAGCGAGCCGATGGCGAACTTGAACCAGTTGGCGTCAACCCTGCTGAGCACCAGCCCGTTGTCGATGACCCGGATCAGGATCGCGCCGATGACGCCCCCAACCACCGCACCGACACCGCCGGTCAGCGCCGTACCGCCAATGACGGCGGCGGCGACGGCCTGCAATTCCCATCCCTCGCCGATCGACGGCAGCGGCGAACCGAGGCGTAGAACCTGAATCATGCCGGCAAAACCCGCCAGCATCGAGCACAGCATGAAACAGGCGATCTTGACCCGTGCCGTCGGGATGCCCATGGCCTGAGCGGCTGGCAGGAAGCCGCCGGTCGCCCGCACCCAATTGCCGAAATTGGTGCGGCTCATCATCAGCGATGCGAGGATCGCGATGCCGACGAACCACAGGAACGACATGCGGAACAGATTGCCTGGACCAACGAAGACCGTGAACAGCCAGTTCGGCAGATCGGTCGGCAACAGTGGAGGGAAGCCACCGGAAATGACGATGGTGAGCGAGCGCGCGATGAACAGCATGCCGAGCGTCGTGATGAAGCTTGGAATGGCAAACCGAATGGTCAGATAGCCGTTGATGAATCCGATGGCCGCACAGGCCGCTAGCCCGGCGGTGAAGGCGACGGCGAATGGCATGCCGTCTGCCAGCAGCACCGCCATGACCATCGGCATCAGCGCGAAAACCGATCCAACCGAAAGGTCGAATTCGCCGCAAATCATCAGCACGGTCACGCCGACGACCATCAGCCCGATCTCCGGCAGGATACCGAGAATGCCGCGCAGATTGTCGGGGCTGAGAAACACGCCGTCGGAGCGTATCTGAAAAACGACGATCAGCACGACCAGCAGCACCAACGCTGCCAATTCAGGCTTCTCCATCGAGATCTTGAGGAGACGTTTCACCGCTTTGCCCTTTGGTGCGAGGGCGGCGGGCGCTGCGGCACCGCCGTCCTCAGTCTGGTCCGTCACCTTGCGCCGCCCGCTACCGCAGGCCCTGGGCGGACAGGGTCATGATGCTGTCGGCCTCGGCCGGCGTGACGATGCCCTGACCGGTGTCGATATCGGCGGGGGCCAGGCCGATCTTGTCGGCGAGATAAACCTCCATCACCGGCATGAAGCCTTGCATGTAGGGCTGTTGGTCGACTTGCACCTGGACATAGCCGGCCTGCATCTGTTGCACCACCTCGGGCACGAGGTCGAAACCGCCGAGCAGCACCTTGCCCGGCTCGACGCCGCGATCCTTCAGCACCCGGGCCACGGCGGCATGCCAGAAGCCGGTGTCGAAATAGGCGGTGGTATCGGGATTGGCGTTCAGATAGGCGCCGACACGATCGGCCGTGACCGCCAGGTCGGTGCCGCTGTCAATGCGCTCCCAGTTGATCTCACGGCTCGGATTGGCTTTTTTGTAGTCTTCGAGGAAATCCATCACCCCGCCACCGCGTGCTTCCGACCAGTTCTGTCCGGGCGCCGAGATGCCGACCAGCACCTTGATCGGGCCATCGGCCGGGAAATGCGCTGACATGGCCTGACCCAACGAATAGCCGGCCGGACGAAAGCCCTGGCCGACGAAGGCCGCGCGGGCGTTGCCAGCCGCCCCTTCGCTGTCGTCCACATTGACACCGATCACGATAACCCCGTCGGCAACGGCTTTCTCGATGACCGCGTCGAGCGCCCGGTCGTCAACGATCGAGGTCAGCAGTGCGTCCGGCTTGCCGGCGAGTGCGGCTTGCATGTTGGCCACCTGCTGCTCGATCGAGCCTTCCGTCTGGGTGAAGACCATCTGGCAGGTAGCGTCGATTTTACCGCAGGCGTCGTCGAAGCCCTTTTTGACCGCCTGCCAGAACGTGTTGGAAGCGGACGAGTGGTGCGTGAATACGATGTTCAGCCCTTCGGCATGGGCGGTTGCGGTAGCACCGAAGAGCAATGCCGAAAGCGCGGCTGATTGCATGAGTTTTTTCATCTGATCTCTCCCTTGATGTGTTGCGTCTCAGATATTTGCGGAATCGGAGGTCCGCCGCGTCGTGGTGAAAACGCGGTCCAGATCCGGATTGAGTTCGAGGCCGAGGCCGGGGCCGGGCGGCACGGTAATGCGGCCCTTCTCGATGGGAGGCAGCGCCGTGACCAGGTCGCGATACCAGGTTCGGTGGAAAGCCCGCACGCTCTCCTGGATCAGTGCGTTGGGTGCGTTCAGAGAAAGGTGCGTCGATGCGCACAACACTACCGGTCCCGTGCAGTCGTGCGGCGCAATGGGCAGATGCCAGGCTTCGGCCATGGCAGCGATCTTGCGCGCCTCCGACAGTCCGCCACACCAGCTGATGTCGAGATTGAAGATTCCGGCCGCACCGGTTTCGATCAGGTCACGAAACGCCCAGCGCGAGCCAAGTGTCTCGGAGGCTGCAATGGGTGCTGTCGATGCGTCCGCATAGCGCTTGAGGCTCGACAGGCTGTCCATCTTGATGGGGTCTTCGTGCCAGAAGGTGCCGTAGGGCGCCAGCGCCCGGGCGATCTCGATCGCCGGCAGCAGCTGCCACATCAGGTGAAACTCGACCATGATCTGCATGCGATCGCCGACCGCTTTGCGGATCTTCTCGAAAGGCTCCAGCGCCGTCTTCAGGTCAGCAGTTGAGATGGACTGGCCCCGGTTCTTGTCGGCCGCCGGGTCGAACGGCCAGATCTTCATGGCGTCGATGTCGTCCTCGAGAAGCGAAAGCGCCAGTTCGTCAGCAGATGTCATGAAGGCGTTGAGGTCGTCATAGGCGCCTGCTGTGTCGAGGCCGTAATTGGCGGTGGATTGACCACCCGTCGACTTGATGTAGTCGGTGCCGGCACAGGTGTTGTAAGTTCGGATATCCTGGCGGGTAAAGCCGCCGAGCATCTGGGCGATCGGCTGGCCGCAAGCCTTGCCGAACAGGTCCCACAGCGCGATGTCAAAGGCCGAATTGCCGCGCATTTCGACGCCCGTTGAACGGTAGCCGAGATAGCCGACGAGGTCGGCCGACAGGCGGTCGATTTCCAGCGGATCGCGGCCGATGACCATTGGCGCGACGGTTTCGTGAAGATAGGCCTCCACTGCCGCGGCTCCGAAAAATGTCTCCCCCAACCCAGTCAGGCCCTCGTCGGTGTGAACGTGGATCCATAACAGGTTGGGACGTTCCGCAATGCGGATGGTTTCCAGGCCGGTGATCTTCATGACAGTGTCTCAGCTCACACCGGCGTCGAGCAGAACCTTGACGCTGTCGTCGAAATGATCACCCATGCGTTCGCTGGCCTTGACGGGGTCGCCGGCGGCGATGGCGTCGGCGATATCGAGATGCACCTGGATCATTTGCTCGCGCTGCCCCTTGCTGGTGCGGTTGCGCCAGCCCACCGGCCAGCTCTGGCGGGACACGCCCTGGAACGCGCCAACGATCATCGCGAAAATCGGGTTGCGGGACGCCTTTGCGATGTCCAAATGAAACGCCAGGTCATGTTCCATCACCTTTTCCGCATCATCGAAATGCTCGGCCATTTGCCGGGCGTGACTCAGGATGGTCTGAGCCTCCTTGTCGCTGCGACGCAGGGTTGCCAGCGTCACTGTTCGCATTTCGATGGTTCGGCGCACGTCATAGATCTGCTGTACGCTGATCTGCTCGGTCAGCACTCCGTGTTCGATCATCAGCGACATGGCGCCGTGATCGAGATGCGCCACAGTGGCGCGCTTGCCCGCTGACAGGTTGATCAGCCGCATGGCGGCCAGCGACCGGAACGCCTCCCGCACGACGGTGCGCGACACGCTGAGCTCGCGGACCAACGCGGACTCGCTTGGCAGCTTGTCGCCAGGGCCGAGTTCGTTGCTGCGGATGTGCCGGGTGATCTCGCCAATGGTTTCGCTGACGAGGCTGGCACCGGGCGTTTCGTTGCGCATTTGTGACGACATTTTCAAATCTTATCTACAATAATTACAAAACTTGTATGACAGGTTTACTAAAAATGATTGCTAGGATAAATTCGGATCGATGTCAACTCGACCATCGGAAAAGGAAGCTGACGATGACGGTCACATTGGTCCGCCCGGCGGAAAACATCTGCGGCGAAAGCATCGTTTGGGACGACACGCGTAGCCGCCTGCTGTGGGTCGACATTCTCGCCAAGACCATAGAGTCTCTGGACCCGAAGACCGGTGAGCGAAACCTCTGGCACGCCCCGGATTTCGTTACATCCGTGGGTTTGCGCCGCGATGGCGGGGCGATTGTCGGACTGACGAAATCCCTGTGCCTGTGGGATTTCGATGAGAATTTTCAGTCGTTGGCACACGTCGAGCCGGAGTTGCCGGACAACCGTCTGAATGAGGGCGTGGTCGGTCCTGACGGCGCATTCTGGATCGGCACGATGCGCAACAACTTCGCTCCCGACGGTTCGCCGATCGACACCGACGTGGTGACCGGTCGGCTTTACCGCTGCCAGCCCGACGGTCGGCTGGAGGGGCTGAGTGAGGACCGGTTCGGTACCACGAACACCTTTGTGTGGACGCCGGAGGGCCGATTGGTCACTGCTGACACTGGCGCAAACGCCATCTACAGCTACGCATTGGATATGCCGGCAGGACGGCTCTCCGACCGCACGACCGTGGTGTCGGAATTCGAACGCGGCCTGCCGGACGGATCTTGCATGGATGCCGAAGGGTTCATCTGGAACTGCCGCGTCGTCGGCGGATCATGCCTGCTGCGGTTCAGCCCTGACGGCCGCATTGACCGGGTCGTCGACCTGCCCTGTTCATGGCCGACGAGCTGCGCCTTCGGAGGAGCCGCGCTCGACACGCTCTATGTGACGTCGGCACGGTTCACCATGACCGAGAAGCACTTGGCAGCCAATCCGCAGGAGGGCGGTTTGTTTGCCGTCGACGCCGGTGTGGGTGGCAGTCCGTGCAACCGGTTCGGCTAGTCCCGATCAGGACAACGCCACCAGCGCGGCCGGCACGTCGCATGTCTTTTCTAGCGATTTGCAGATATCGGCGAGCACACAGGCCGGACAGTCGGGCTTGCGCGCCTTGCAGACATAGCGGCCATGCAGGATCAGCCAGTGATGGGCGTGCAGCAGGTATTCCTCCGGCACGGTGCGCAGGAGATTTTCTTCGACATCGTCGACGGTCTTGCCCGGCGCCATCTTCATCCGGTTGGCGATGCGGAAAATATGCGTATCGACGGCCATGGTCGGCTGACCAAAGGCCATGTTGAGAACCACATTCGCGGTCTTGCGGCCGACCCCTGGGAGCGCGACCAGAGCGTCCCGGTTGGCCGGCACTTCTCCGCCATGATTTTCGAGCAGTGCCTGGGACAGCAAAATGACGTTCTTCGCCTTGTTGCGAAAAAGCCCGATGGTGCGGATATGTTCGCGGACCTTGTCTTCGCCCAGCGCCAGCATTTTCTCCGGCATATCCGCCGCCGCAAACAACGCCCGGGTTGCCTTGTTCACCCCAGCATCGGTGGCCTGTGCCGAAAGCACGACCGCGACCAGCAGCGTGTAGGCGTTGACGTGTTCGAGTTCGCCTTTCGGTTCCACCCGCTGTACCGAAAACCGCCGGAAAATCTCCTGCAGCTCGTCCTGAGAATAGGCGCTCTTCGGCAGCCGCTTGCGCCTCCGGGCCGGACCCTTGGTCTTGTTTGACCGGGTTGGCGGTGTGGACTTCGATTTGGACTTTGTCATATTCCTTCTATAGAGCGAGACTCGGCCGATTAGTATTGTCTGGCAGCAGAATATCGCCGCTATCTGTTGAAACCGGTGTGACACGGCTACGGAGGAAGCCCCATGAAGCTGTTGGTCTTTCAGCATGTCGATTGCGAACATCCCGGCTCGCTCCGGCGCTTTCTGAGGCGCGACGGCATTGAGTGGCACGCCGTCGAGCTTGATGAAGGTGAGCCTATTCCGGACCTGGCAAGCTACGACGCGCTGTGGGTCATGGGCGGGCCGATGGATGTCTGGGACGTTGATGTCCACCCCTGGATGATCCCTGAAAAAGCCGCCATCAGGCATTGGGTGAGGGAGCTGAAGAAGCCGTTCCTGGGCCTCTGCCTCGGACATCAGCTACTGGCAGATGCGCTGGGCGGCACCTGCGGGCCACAGGTGCCAGGCGAAATCGGCATCATGGATGTCGAGTTGACCGAAGCCGGCCGCGCCGATCCGTTGTTCGCCGGACTATCGGCAACGCAAAAATGCCTGCAGTGGCACTCCGTCAGAGTCTCTCAGCCACCCGAGGGGGCGATCGTGCTGGCGCAATCGCCAGCTTGTCCGGTTCAGGCCATACGCGTCGGATCGAACGCCTGGTCGATGCAGTACCATGTGGAAGTTGAACCGGACACGGTCTCAAACTGGGCATCTATCCCTGCCTATCGGGATGCGCTGATCCGAGCCATGGGTGAGGACGGCGTCGAGACCTTGGACAAGGGTGCTGCAGACAATATGGGCGAATTTCTGCAGAGTGCAGAGACGCTCTACGGCAATTTCATGCGCCACGCGTTCTGAGATTGCCACGTTGCCGGCTTTTCTTTGACCGTGTCCCGACCTATTCTTGAGACATGACTCACGCCAACGCCAGCATCAGCGTCTCGCGGGACGAGGCACCGGTTTTCGAGGCGCTTCTCACGCCGCATCGGTCGCTCGGTCGCAACGGCTTCGTCATCCTGATGATCATCGTTACCGCCATGACCATCGCCCACAGTGTGGTGTTCGCAATTTCTGGCGCCTGGCCTGTCGCCGCGTTCATGGGGCTCGACCTGGTACTGATTGTCGGTGCTTTCGCGCTCAACTACCGTGCCGGCCGGGCGCGCGAACTCGTCAAGGTGTCGCGCACCGAACTGGCGATTTCCAAGATCGCGCCCTCCGGCCGCAGCCGAAAGGTCTGCTTCAACCCGTTCTGGGCCCGTTTCCAGGTGTCGCGTCACGACGAGATCGGCATCACACGGATGAACGTATCGGGCGAGGGCCGCTCCACTGACATCGGCGGATTCCTGAATCCGGATGACCGCGAAAGCTTTGCCCGCGCCTTCTCGGGTGCCCTTGCGCGTGTCAGGCGATAGCGCAAGAAACGGGTGGTTGCCGTTCTAGCGGCATGCTTTGATGCCGGCAAAATCATCAAACGGCGGAATCAGATATCATGAACGTCAAGGCCTCCCTGAAACCGGTCGGCGCCGAGACCGACCCGGATTACGAACTGGTACGCCGGGCGCTTGAGATCATCACGCGTCACTATCGCCGGCAGCCGTCGCTGGACGAACTCGCCCATGCGCTGGGCGTTTCGGCAACTCAATTGCAGAAGACCTTCACGCGCTGGTCCGGCCTGAGCCCAAAGGGCTTCCTGCAAGCCGTGACCCTCGATCGCGCCAGAAATCTGTTGCGGCAGGAGGGCCTGCCGCTGCTGGATGCCAGCCACGAGGTCGGGCTGTCCGGTCCGGGTCGGCTGCACGACCTGTTCGTGACTCACGAGGCGATCACCCCCGGCATTTTCAAGGCCAAGGGTGAGGGGCTGACGATCCACTTTGGTTTCCATGCCTGTCCCTTCGGAATCACACTGATAATGGCGACTGACCGTGGGCTGGCCGGCATGGCGTTTTGCGATCCCGGCGGCGAGGCCGCGGCCTTCGCCGACATGTGCGGCCGCTGGCCGCGCGCTTCCTATGTGGAAGAACCGGGAATTACGGGCAGATACGCGGTTGACGCTTTCGATCCGGGTCGATGGAACCCGAAAGATCCGCTGCGCGTGGTTCTGATTGGGACGGATTTCCAGATCCGTGTCTGGGAGGCATTGCTGGACATTCCTCTGGGCGCTGCCATGACCTATGGCTCGATTGCCCGGCGCCTCGGCAAGCCCAGCGCCTCACGAGCCGTGGGCGCGGCGGTCGGCCGCAATCCGATATCCTTTGTCGTGCCCTGCCATCGGGCCGTTGGCAGCACCGGTGCGCTCACCGGCTATCATTGGGGTGTCACCCGCAAGCGCGCCATGCTCGGCTGGGAGGCCGGTCATCTGGTCTGACGTCAGTATTGCGCGAATCCACGCCCAAGCTGCTGCTGGGCAGCATCGACCACAATCGCGCGGCCTTCCTGGATCTGGTAGACGGCAAGCGCCCGCTGCGACTTTCCATCAGGCATGAACCGGTAAGCTCCCGTCACGCCCTGGAATCCGCGATTCTCCAGGTTCTTGGCGGAAAATGCCGCCGGGTTGCGCGTTGCCAGAAGCTCCACCGTCATGGTCACGGCATCGTATCCCAGACCGGCATTGACAGTCGGTTCCGCACCGAAGCGCTCCCGGTAGCGCAGCTTGAATTCCTCGAAATTCGCCTGGTCCATGTCGGCGAAAATCGCACCTTGCAGGTAGGCTGAATCAAGCTTGGCGGAGCGCCACTGGCCGGTGCCGATCAGCCGCTTGTCGCGCAGCTTGACGCCCTCGCTCTGGATCACACGAGCAATAGCGGTCGGTGCCGTGCCGCCGTCCGGAATGAAGATGGCATCGGCCTCGCGAATGGCCGGCAGGACTTCTTGCACGGCGGCGACCACCGATTCGTTGGAATATTGGTAGCGCGAGACGCCGAGCAGAACGCCGCCATGGCTTGCCAGCGTGGCCTTGAGTTGCCGCTCTACCAGAGTTCCGTAGGCGCCCTGCGGCAAGATCGCCACAAAGGAAGTGAGCCCAATTCCGGTTGCATAGGAGATGGTGCGATCAACCACCTGGTCGGGCAGGAAGGACATCAGGAAGACGCCGTTCGAAGCCGCGGCGGGGTCGGACGAAAAGGCGACAATGGAACGGTTGGCCGGCCGCGCCACGGAGGCGGCCGACGTTACGCTGCCGGAAAACACCGGACCGAGAATGACGGCCGCCCCTTCGCGAACCGCTTCCTCTGAACGGGCGATCGCTCCCGCAGCGGTGCCGCCGGTGTCCTTGATGACCAATTCCATGGACTGGGCGCCGCTGGTTTCGATCGCCAGTTCCGCAGCGTTGCGATATTCGGTGGCGATCGTCGCGCCATTGCCCGGCGCCGAGCGCGGCAGAAGCAGCGCAACCCGGGTTTCTCCCGTGCCGACGACTTCTCCGGCGGCAGGCCCGGTCTTCACCGGCAGGCTGGCCGTCGTCTGTGGCGCACTGCTGTTGCCGCTCGGCAGGCCGTAATCGGCCGACTGACAGGCGCCAAGCAGCAGCAGCGCTGAAAAGAAGCCGATTGCCGATCCGCGGCGAGCGCGCGCGCCAGATGAAGATGCCATTGTCAGTTCAGTATCCTGCCTGTCGCCCGGATTTTCCCGATGCGTTACAGCTTCGAACAATCCGTGTTGTCATCTGTAGTATTGCGTTAAAGACATTGGGTAAAGGGCAAAACCGGGGCGTTGGCTCAGGGTTTTCGAGGATGCGGTCCCGGCACGATTGCACTAAGCTGATACCCGGCCGGGGAAACACGGGAAACAATGCGCAATAGCTATCATATCGGCTCCAATCGGATTGAGGCTGGCCCGCTGGAACCGGCGCTCTACGTCGTGGCGACGCCGATCGGCAACCTTGGCGACATGTCCTTGCGCGGGCTGGATATTCTGGCGTCTGCGGATATCGTTGCCTGTGAGGATACGCGGGTAAGCCGCGTGCTTTTGTCGCGCTATGGTATCACGGCCAAACCCACGGCCTATCACGAACACAATGCGGATCGGGTCGGCCCCAGACTGCTGGAAGCGCTGGAGGCGGGCAAAAGCGTTGCGCTGGTCAGCGATGCCGGCACGCCGCTCGTCTCCGACCCCGGCTTCCGGCTGGTTGAACAGGCGTTGGAAAAGGGTTTGCGGGTCGTTCCCATTCCGGGAGCTTCCGCTCCGCTCGCCGCGCTTGTGGCTTCCGGCCTCCCAAGCGACAGCTTTTTCTTTGGCGGGTTCCTGCCGTCGCGGGACAAGGCCCGGCGCGCCCGACTTGAAGAGATTGCCAGTGTGCCGGCGACGTTGCTGCTGTTCGAATCGCCCCGTCGCCTGGCCAAGACCCTGCTGGCATGTGCCGACGTCCTGGGCCGTGATCGCGGTGCGGCTGTCTGCCGGGAACTGACCAAGATGTACGAAGAGGTGCGGCGCGGATCGCTGGGCGCGCTGGCCGAGCACTATGATGCGCATTCCGACGTGAAGGGCGAGATCGTGCTGGTGATCGCACCACCCGAGCCGCAACAGGTGTCCGTGGAAGATGCCGATGATCTGCTGCGCCACCTGCTTGCGGATCACTCGCCGGCAAAGGCGGCCACCGAGGCGGCGAAGCGCACCGGCCTTCCCCGAAAGCAGCTTTACCAGCGGCTGCTGGCAATGAAGAACGAAGCCGGATGAGTGGCGAGGCCGAGCGGGCGTCGCGCCAACGGGCCTATCGCCGCGGCCATTTCGCGGAGTATCTGGCTGCGGCTGCGTTGATGCTGAAGGGCTACCGCATCGTCGCCCGACGCTTTCGAACCAAGGCAGGCGAAATCGACCTGATCGCCCGGCGCGGCGACCTTGTGGCGCTCATCGAAGTCAAGGCGCGGGCAAGCGAGGCGGCGGCGCTCGATGCTGTGACTCCCGCGACAGCCCGTCGCATTATGGCTGCCGGCGACGCCTGGCTTTCCCGCCAGCGCGATCACGGCCGGTTGTCGCTTCGGGGAGACATTGTCGTGGTCCTGCCATGGCGTTGGCCACGGCATTTTCCGGACGCGTTCTGAACAAAAAAACCGCCGGGCGGAACCCGGCGGCTTCTAACTTCAATCCGATACAGCGATCAGTACGGGCACTTCTCGTCCGACATGTAGTCGTGCACGTTGATCTTGCCGGTGATGATATCCGACTTCGCCTGCTCGACGGCGTCACGCATTTCCTGGCTGACCAGCTTGGCGTTGTTGTCGTCCATCGCATAGTCGACGCCGTTCTCGGCGAGACCCAGGACGTTGAAGCCGTAGGAGAACTTGCCGTCATTGGCATCGTTGAATGCGTTGTAGACGGCGACGTCCACACGCTTCAGCATCGAGGTCAGAACCGAACCCGGCTGCAGGCCGTTCTGGTTGGAGTCGACGCCGATGCTCAGCTTGCCTTCATCGGCAGCGGCCTGAAGCACGCCGATACCGGTGCCGCCAGCTGCAGCATAAACCACGTCGGAACCCTGAGCGATCTGGGACTTGGCGATCTCACCGCCCTTGACCGGGTCGTTCCAGGCGTCCGGGGTCGTGCCGGTCATGGCCTGCAGGACACTGGCATCGGGATTGGTTGCCTTGACGCCACCGACATAGCCGCAGGAGAATTTGCGGATCAGCGGAATGTCCATGCCGCCGACGAAGCTGACGGTACCTGATTTGGAAGCCTTGGCGGCCATGACGCCGACCAGATAAGAGCCTTCCTGCTCCTTGTAGACGACCGAGCGCACGTTCGGCAGGTCAACGACCATGTCGATGATGGCGAAATTGGTGTCCGGGTATTCGGCTGCCACTTTCTCAAGCGCCGCTGCCCAGGAGAAACCGGCCATGACGATCGGATTGTTGCCGTCACGGGCAAACTTGCGCAACGCCTGTTCGCGCTGGGCATCGTTCTGGATTTCGAAGTCGCGATAGGCAATGCCGGTATCGGTCTTGAACTTCTCAGCGCCGTTATAGGCGGATTCGTTGAACGACTTGTCGAACTTGCCGCCCAGGTCGTAGATGATTGCCGGCTTGATGTCGGCAGCCAGTGCGGTTGCCGACATCGCGGCCATTGCAAGAATGCTGAGGAGTGTTCTCTTCATGTTTCCCAACCCTTTTGTTCGTTTGGTTTGTTGTCCCTCTACCGCTTTTGGCGCGGCGCAAATGAAGCCTTTCTTACCGGAACCCGGCTAGACTTGCGCTTATCCTTGCACGGCTTTTTGCAAAGATCACGCACAAAATGAGTGCTTTGTGGAGCATGCTTAAAAATCGAAGCTAACCGCCTTTGCTCACAAGGTCAAATTTTTGATCGTATGATCAATTTTATAGCAATTTTGCCTCGACGAAAGATGCGCCAATGCCGGCTTACAAGCCCATTGTGCAGGAAACGCCGGTTCCGCGTAGGCCACAATAGCCGTTCGGGTTTTTGGCAAGATATTGCTGGTGATAGTCCTCGGCGAAATAGAAGTCCGGCGCGGAGACGATTTCCGTGGTGATCTGGTGGTCAAACCCGGCACTGTCGAGCGCGGCCTGGTAATCGGTGCGGCTCTGCTTTGCCTGGTGCAACTGCTCGTCCCCGTAGGCATAAATGGCAGAGCGGTAGGTCGTTCCGACATCGTTGCCCTGACGCATGCCTTGCGTCGGGTCGTGACCTTCCCAGAAGATCTTGAGCAAGCTGCCATAGGTGATGACAGCCGGGTCGTAGACCACGAGCGCTACTTCCGTATGGCCGGTCAGTCCGGTGACGGTTTCTTCGTACGTTGGATTTGGGGTAGTGCCTCCTGCAAATCCGACAGCGGTCACCCAGACACCCTGGCGCAGCCAGAACATCCTCTCAACGCCCCAGAAACACCCCATGCCAACCAGCGCCTTTTCAAAACCGTCGGGATAGGGGCCCTTGAGCGGATTGCCGTTGACGAAGTGATGGCTGGCCGTTGGCAGCGGTTCGCTGCGGCCCGGCAGGGCGTTCTCGGCGGTTGGCATTGTTGTTTTCTTGCTCATAAGGTCAAGGCCGAACATCGTCTCACTCCATATTGCAACCCAAGGCGACAGATAGCGCGGGCACGGGCGGCCGTCTACCGCGCGGCGAAGCGACCTGCCGGTCGCGGCCGCCGCCAGGCGATCAGGTAAAAGAACAGCGACAGCACCAGGAACACCGCCCAGGTCGGCTGCAGCAGGATCCACTGGATGATCGGATCCCACAGATAGGGATGCACGTTGCGCTGAATCACCGCCTGGGCAAGGTTCAGCGTGTCCGGGCTGATGGCGTACCAGGCGTTGCCCAACGGCTCCATGACCACCTGCGAGGCGGCAACCGATTTGATCGCGTCAACAACGCCGGCAATGACCGCCAGAACCAGCGCGATCATGCTGATCGCGCGCAACAGGAATCTCATGGTGGTCGTCCGCTCCCATCCGTGACGTCAATTGTGTTGCGCTGGCCCTTTTCCGGTATCCGACCGCGGTGGCCGATCCCCATGCCCTGAAGGCAGCAAGCACGGTTCATAGCGCATAAATGCCCGTCGTGGAAATCACATGCTCGATATCAGCAAGGGCTTCGGCCGTGGCAGGGAGCGCGGCAGATTTCGACGCAACGCAACCTTTGTCGTCAAAGCATCAGATTCTGGTTGATCCGGCATCCGTCTTGACTATAGTGCGCGCCGTTCCGGCCTGCTTTCCAGCGACCGGCACGATATCCGGAGAGGTGGCCGAGTGGTTGAAGGCGCACGCCTGGAAAGTGTGTAGGCGGTGATACCGTCTCGAGGGTTCGAATCCCTCTCTCTCCGCCATCAACCAGGTAAAATTCTGATATCATTGAATAAATACTAATGCCACGTGTCGCGTCCTTGCTTTCAGTCTTGCTTTTGGACGTAAGCTTGACTGCAAAGGTACCGCATTAATGTGCCCACGCCGTGAGTGGAGATCAGTACAGCTTGCGCCGCGATTGTGGCCGGACCTTGGTGCAATGTCGCGGTGTCCTGCAAAACCAGCCTTGCTTGACAAGGGTCGTTCAAGCCCATGTTGCGTGATGCTGCGCACGGCATGAATGTCAGCTTTAACCAGTGGTGGTTAGATCCATCCAGGCCACCGCCCTGGAGAGGCTAGAAGAGCCTCCAGCCAAAGAAGGCCGTGACCGCGAACGTGTATGCAGCAAGTAAGACCACATTCAAAGGGTTGCCAGACAGTTTGGGAGTTTTGATTTGAGAGACGTTTAGTGCGGCCAGACACAAACCCGCCACGGCGAGAACAATGGAAAAGGCAGGCTGGCCAAAATAGTCCGAGAACATGAACAGGAACACAAAGAAAATGCTATTGTTATCAATCGCCAATCCTGTGTATTTTGCATTGTTCGACAGCCCGAACGTATTGAAATAGCTCAATCGAACCGCCCCAAACACCAACATGATAAACGCAACCGGTAGAAAGGCCGGATGAAAGCTGCCGTAGCTCAAGACTAAAAGTGCAGGCGTTACACCGTAACTGACGATATCGATGAGCAAATCAAGCGTCCCTCCAAATTGCCTGTCTGCCCCTGTCCGCCTCTTCATTTTGCGCGCAATCAATCCGTCGGCCCAGTCAAACGCGACCGCCCAGATCATACCGATCATGGCGGCCGGATAGACCCCCTCGATCAAGAAAAAAATCGCTAAAAGCGTGCACCCCAACCCCGCCAGAGAACACAAATTCGGAAGGTCCTTGATGTATGCCAGGATGGGCTTTGTAGGTTCGTCAGCGGCGGCATCGGTTGTCATGGCACGTCCTTTGCTTTAGAGGGTGTGATGCTTGGCCGACGTTCGACGAGCGCCACTCTTTTTCATTCTGCGTGCATTTGAAACGTCTGGCTTTCAAATCACAGACCCGTTCCAGCCGTTGGCGGCTTGGAATGTTCGTGTCCTAATTGTTTGAAACTACTACATAAATACTATGCGTCAGTGGGTTCAACACCCGCTTGTTAACATCGTTTATGCGTAGGCAACAGGATAAAGTGAACCATGATTGTTTACACTGTCGGCACGTTTGACCTCCTGCATGTGGGACATCTTGCATTGTTGAACTATTGCAAGACTCTAGGCGATGTTCTGGCAGTAGGGGTGGCGTCCGATGAGGTCGTCAATATGTACAAACCCAATGTACCTGTCGTGCCATTGGACCAACGGGTGGAGATGCTTGAAGCACTTAGTTGCGTCGACATTGTACGCCCCTATCACGAATTGGAATACGTTTCGGGCTGCAAAGCGGTGAATGCGGATATCTTTGTGGTCGGCGAAGATTGGGGAAACAAACCACACAACTTGGATGTGGACGCTTACCTGCTAGAGATGGGAAAGACGATATTTCAAGCAACCTACAATCCAAGGACATCGTCCACACGGATCAAACAAATGGTCATGGCACAATCGGCCGCGCGAACCGCCAAACTCCGACTAAATAACGTCTCTCCGTCGGTCAGTCCCGTTGAATCGACGGCATAGATTTGGGATCTCTCTATGCCATGCCAAAGGCTTTTGGCTATGAGGAATTTGAACGGATCATTGCTCGATTTTCAGCTTCAGCGGCAAAAAACGCGCTGCTTGTTGGCAGCTAATGCGTTCTCAATTTGCGCCGTGCAGATTTGATTTGGATGGAAGCCGAAGTTGCGGCCCGCCAGACGAGGCCACAATCGCCGAATACGTCGCGCGGGGTGCCGAGAGCCAAGGGCCGGCGTGTGCTGAACGGCATTTATTGGCGGCTTCGAACCTGGTCGCCATGGGCTGAAATCCCGGAGCCTGAGATATCAAACTTCTTGGCACCCAAATAGACGCCTTCGATTTCAAGCTTGCCAGAGAGCAACAGAACGTCAGCGGTTTTCCCGACTTCCAAACTGCCATGATCCGCTGCGGCACCTGAAAGCTGGGCCGGGGTCAGGCTTGCCATTTTGACAATCGAATGAAGGGGTGCACCGGTCGCTGCCGCCATCGTTCTGACCATATGGTCCATTCCATGCATCGAACTTGCAAGGCCGCCGTTCGGATCGCTGACAGTGTGACCATCGCTATAGACGATACTGCCAGTTTCTTCCGGCCCAAATCGATATTCGCCCGCAGGGCAGTCAAGCGCCCGATTCGCATCGGTCACCAGGCACAGTCGATGCTGGCCGATCATGTCATAAGCAAATCTCAGAAGTTCATCCGATAGATGGTATCCGTCGGCGATGACCTCGGTGCTCATGTCCTCGTTGTAGAGAACATATTGTTCCATGCTTGCACGCATCGGTGTCCCGAACCGAGCCCTCAGTGATGACACTGAGCTCATGGCGCACCAGAAATGATCAACGTGGCGCACGCCTTCCTCAAAGCCAAGCTCGAGTTCTCCCCAATGTGCGTTGGAATGTCCGCAGGTGATGAAGCATCCAGACCTCTGCGCAAACCGATAAAATTCCAGAGCACCCGGCAGCTCGGCTGCACAGGTTGCTATCCGCACGATACTCTTTCTGAGAAAATACTCGTACTCGTCGCGGACGGGATCGCGCCGGCCTTCGACGGAATGCACACCGACCTTGTCTTCGGCAAAATAGGGGCCATAGAAATGCACCCCGGCAATCCTGGCGCCATCGCTGCATTGCCAGGAATCCCGCACTGACCCGCATGCGGATATCATCGCATCCAATTCCGCTCTGGTGCCCGTTGTTGTTGTCGGAAACAGCGCGGTCGTTCCATGCCGGGCATGGCATCTGTTGCAGTGGATGACCGCATCCCGATCTCCGTCCATGTAATCTGCGTTCGCGCCTCCGTGGACGTGTATGTCGACAAAGCCCGGCGATATGTATTTCGCCTCTATCACATTGACGTCCTGCGGCGGATTTCTATTGCCGACATGGGCAATTCGACCATTTCGGCATACGACGTGGCCGTCGGTGAGGATACGATCCGGGAGAATGACATCTCCCTTAAAAACAACCATAGCTGACAATTTGCACTCCATATTATGCGACGTTCGATGTTGTGTGTTTTTGCCGATTCGTGTATAAACATGCAAGAATTCAGGAGAACGTGTCAATGCTGTCGCCGACCAGCCCGGATGAACGGCGGAGTTTCATTTTGAAATCTCTGAAGGAGACCGGTCGCTTGACCACGTCGCAGCTTGCAAGCCGCTTTGACATCTCGGAGGATTCGGCACGCCGCGATTTCAGGGAACTGGCAGCGGAGGGTCTCATTCAGCGGGTTCATGGAGCGGCGTTGCCAGCTTCCTCTGCGGCGCAACCCTTCACTTCCCGGTACAAAATATCTGCTGGTGCCAAGGCACGACTCGCCAAGTTGGCGGCGCGACATGTTCTCGAAGGACAGGTTGTCTTGTTCGATGGGGGGACGACCAATCTCGCCATCGCCAACCAGATTTCCAAAACGCTGAGATTTACAGCGATAACAAACAGTCCTCAGATCGCCACGGCCCTGAGTGCGCATCCCAACGTTGAGATCATTTTACTCGGTGGTGGGTTCGATCCTCGAAGTCAGATGACGGTTGGTTCCGCCGTATTGAATGCTGTCAGGCAGGTAAGCGCCGATCTTTGTTTCACCGGCGTCCACGGTATCGACGCCGAGTTCGGCCTCACGACGCCCTACTATGATGAATCCCTCACCAAAGCAGCAATGATAGCCGCCGGGAAAAAGGTTGTGGCAGTCGCGACGAAGGACAAAATCGGGTTCCGGGCAGCCCACAGGATTAGCGACGTCGCTTCTGTTGATTTGCTGGTCGCGGAAGCGCACGACGAGGTCAACCGGCAAATCTCGATGATATGCAAAAACAAAACAGCCGTTGAGCTGGGCTGATCCTGATGCCGGCATCATGGGCTCTCCCGTAACAAACCTAAGGCCGTTCGCCACGAATAACGGTCGCTGACACGGTAGCGACAGTCACGGCGCTGAGGGCTGCAGCGCCAAACGAGAATGCCGCGGCGAGACCGAACATGTGCTGCCATGAGATCTCAGCTGCCGTGCCGGCGAGTAGGGCTCCAACCGCGCCGATGCCATCCATCAGAACGAAGGCCAGACCGAGGGTGGTGCTTTCCCTGGTGTCGGTGTGATCGACCGCGGTGGCAAGCATGACCGGACGGATCGAGTCCATCCCGGCAAACCCGATCGCCATGAGCGCGATCATAACCCAGAGCGCCGGGTTGAACATGAGAGCTGCAATTGTCATGCCGCCCGTCAGCATGCCGGTCAATAGAACGGGTCGGCGTCCGACACTGTCAGAGAGCTTTCCGACCCAGGGTTGGGCAAGCGCACCTGTGACCATGAGGGTTGCAAAGATGATGCCGATCGTTGTCGGTTCGAGGTCGTGGACGGTGGCCAGATAGAGCGGGATCATGCTGAACATCGCAATCAAAGCCATGTTGTAGAGGCAGATCATGCCGATGATGCGAAGTCCACTCCTGTGGCGCCAGGCGTGCATCAGGTCGAGCAGGTCTTGCAGGTTCACCGCCCTTCGTTCGACAACCGGAACTGCGCGGGCGACCCACAAGAAACAGACACCCAGCAGGACGGTCGGTAGAACCGAGACGATCAGCGCACCACGCCAATCGACAAAGGCCAGCAGGAAGCCGACGCTGAGAGGCGACAGGACTTCGGCAAAGGATCCACCAATGGCGTGAATTCCCAGGGCATGGGCACGTCCTCCTTTGTTGTCCCTGGTGAGGACTCCCGTGGCTATCGGGTGCCAGGCCGCATTGCCCATCCCGGCAACAGCGAGCAGGATCGCGAGGCTCCAGAACCCCGGAGCCAGCGACGCCAGCCCATAGCCGATGGCAACCCACCAGAATGTTGCAACGAGCAAACGGCCTCGGTTCGAGACGTGATCTGCAAGAAACCCGGCCGGAATGTAGGCAAGTGCACCGCCAATGATGGTCAGTGTGAACAGCAAGCCGACCTCGGTTGGCGAAAGGTTCATCCCAAGACCGGCCGCAGGCACGATCAGCCAAAGGGCCGCGATCGGCCAGTCAATGCATAGGTGACCCATTGCGAACCAGGTCAGGAAGGTGCGCTGTCTCATGGCGGGAACGAATTTCGATACTGATATGCCGGCAAAACACCCGGCTTGCTTCCGAAAGCTAAAGGAAGCCTGTATGTCTGTCTGTCGAAGGAAAGTCAGAATATATCGAGGATTCGTCAGTCCATGGCTGTACAGACCCATCCAGACGCGATCAATCCAGAGTTGAGCAATCGACCAAGATATCTCGGGGAGACGATCAAGCCGGAAGCCGGTGAGAGTTTCGATTGGCACGCGCACGATTACGGCCAGCTCATTTCAGCGGAATCAGGCTCGATGACGGTCGGTACGCCGGATCGCGTTCTTCTTCTGAGCCCGGCCATGGCCGTCTGGATACCGCCGGATATGGATCACTGGATGCGCTACGGCCCAAACGACGTCATGGTCTATGTCGACGTCGACCGGCAAGAGGCCGATCGGCTGGGCCATGCGTGCAGGGTGGTCGCCATGACACCCCTGTTGAGATCGCTGTTCGTCGCGACGATGCCGGAGGAGACGGATGTGCGTGAGAGCCGTCACAACGATGCCCTGCATGAGCTCCTGCGCCATGAATGGCTGAACGCGCGAGATGTCCCCCTGTCATTGGCCGTGCCACAAGACCGTCGGGTCCGCGACCTCGCCCGGGCAACACTGGATGATCCCGGCAAGGTTCAATCGGTCGAGGCGTGGCTGGCCGAGGTGCCGGCCAGCCGCAAGACGGTCGAGAGAATATTCATATCGGAAACCGGGATGCCGCCATCGAGATGGTTGCGGCATGCCAGAATTCTGCACGCTGTCTCCATGCTGGCAGCGGGCCAGAAAATCACGACGGTTGCCCTGGAATTGGGCTACCGGTCATCCAGCGCGTTCAGTTACATGTTCCGACAGGTGCTCGGCGAAAGCCCCAGCGCGTTCCTCGGGAAATAGTCGCTCACAGCGACCTGAGGGTTGGGGGTGAGGCTTGCCCACTGACCGTCAGGTTTTGATCTGAGTGCTTTACGAGCATACCAACCGCCGTCGGCATGCAGTTGAGTAGGTGTCTTCGGTCCAATTTACGACGTGGATAGCCGCACACGTCCCAAACTTGGAATGTGGCGAACGTTCCTCGCATTGGCATCATAACCATCCCCAGCATGCCGCCTCGTAGGCTGTGTGGTTCGTTCAGTTCTCCCACGTTTCTTTGTCAAATCTATTACTATCAATATATGTGGCAATTCCCACAGATAAATTCTCAAAAATGAAAAAAATGGGATAATAATAAACAGAGGATATTTATTTTAAGCATGAGTGTGATTAGGAATTTTGTCTGGATCGGCCTTTTGTTGTTATCTGGTTGCGTGTCTGGTCCAACCGCAAAGCAAATATCTGCATTCGGTGATGCAACCGACAAGGCTGTCAGCCTCATTTCCGTGCCCGACGAACTGCAGAGTCAACTTGTGCTCGAGGCCACGGTATTTCATGAGGCGTGTCGCTATCTCGGAGGGGTCAGGCCCAGGCTTGCCCAAAAGAGCGAACAGGATCTCCTTGACGTTATTGTTGCACAAAAGCGCTTCTCTCAGGCACTTTCGCGATATGCAAAGGCCGTGGCTGCGGTGGCAGACCCGGGTAGCCTGAACGAGCTTCGATCCGCAGCTGGCGGCTTCACATCAGCGATCAGCAATGTTGCAGCTGTGACCGGGGCTCCGCCCGCGGTCCTCTCACCAATTGTCGGCGGAGTAACCAATCTGGCGGTCAACATTGGCGAAATCGGCAGAGCCAACAGAGCGCGCAAAATAATGGCGGAGGTTTATCCTTATCTGATCGTGGCCGAGCGGTTACTTGAAAGCGATGTTGAAAAAATTGATCAGCACCTGAATGCGGCGCTCGACAATTGGACCCGGCAGGCGGATTGCATCCTCGTGAGGTCCAGACGTGAACCTGCAACAGCGTCAACGTTGTTTGTGGAATTCGACAGGCTGAAACGGACTATCCTGGCCCGGAAGAATACCCTTGGGCTGGCTGTTGATGCAATGCGTGAAGTGAAGGAAGCACATCTGGAATTGATCGAATCGGAAGGCGATTTGGATCAGAGAATCAGTGAACTAAACCGCATCGTTTCAGATGCACAGGCCATAGTTGACGCATTCGAGGGATAGGAGGAGACGATGGCAAACAATAGAGATGCAATGAAACGAATTCGCAGAGCAATTCTGGATCTCATGAGCGTCCGCGATAAATCAAATCCAACCAACGTACAAAAAACGCGCATCAAGGCATCAATTCGAGCACTAGAAGATGAATATCTTGCACTGGTGGGGGTCGACCGCAATATCACCTACGAGGAGATAACGAAGAAACTGACCTCATCAAAAGAAGAATTGGAAGAGATCGTTGTGGAGCGCAATCAGCTCGCAAACGCCTTTACCTCAGCATCGAAAATCCTCGGGTCGATCACCTCGGTCCTCAAACTACTGATATGATCTTCCGAGAACTTCAGTCGACAACCCGAATTAACCGATGGTGCTCCGAAGTGCTTCACTTCACCGGCGCACCATGGGCGCCGGTCTTGAACCAACCAAACGCTGTCATCCAGGTCCGGCGCCGTGCATTCTCGATGTATTTGATGAAAGCAAGCGCCAGCTTCGCCCGATCATGTCTTCAGGCAGCCCTTCCCTAGGCGCACTGACGCGCGCATAGTTCTGCTACCAAATGACAGAAGGAACGACGGCAATGCGAAAACTGCAGTCGCAGGGCGTTCACCACATCACGTTGACCGGCGCCGACCGGCAGACCTCCATCGATTTCTGGGAAGGGGTGCTGGGGATGCCTTTCATCTTCGACCAGCCCAATCTGGACAACCCGAAGGAAGGTCATCTTTACTTCGATCCGGGTGACGGCCGCCTGATCACCATTTTCACCAATGAAGACCGCAAACCGGATCCCCGCCGAACGCCGACCGAACCAGGCTGTGTCCACCACATTGCGCTTTCAGTCAGCCAGGCGACGTTCAAACAGGCGGTCAAGCGTCTCGATGAGCGTGGGATCGGCCATACCGGGCCGAAGGATCGCGGTTTCATGGATTCGATCTACTTCACCGATCCACTCGGCCTGCTGATCGAATTGGCGTCGTACCGGTTCGAACCGCCGTGGGGCTGCAGCCACGCCGACGTCATGATCGAGGCCCACCGGATCCGTGTCGAAAGAGGCGACTACAACATCCAGGAGGACCACCTGGCGGACGCCATCGAACTGCTGGTTCATTCCAGGCAGCAGTCATTGTCCGCCGACCGGACGGCGAAGAACCCCTATTGATCGCTGGCCGAGGCCAAGAATCGCGATGCCGCTATTCCAGCCGGAAGCCGACCTTGATGCCCACCTGGAAGTTGGTCACCTTGCCCTCGGCGACATGCCCGCGGATCTCTGACACCTCGAACCAGCCGATATTGTTGATGGTTTCCGATGCCTTTGAGACGGCACCGCGGATAGCATCTTCGACACCTTCAGATGAGGCGCCGACAATGTTGATATGCTTGTAGACGGTATTGCTCATGTCGCTCTCCGGTTTTGCAAGCCAAATGATTCAAGTTTGACGGGAGATGATTGTCAACCAAGGCGGGCGCACGCCGGCGCGCGTGGGCCGTGTTTGGTTTACAGCAGCTTAACGAACTGGTCCGCTATCCCAAATAACCGAACATCCGCGGCAGCCACAGAACCAGCCCCGGCCACAGGATCAGAACAGCTAGCGCCAACAACAGCACGGCCAGGAAAAGCCAGATCTCGCGGATGATTTCAGCAAGAGGGATCCCGGTGACGGCGTTGATGACGAAGAGCAGGATGCCGTAGGGCGGCGTGATCAGGCCGATCATGCAATTGACCACCGCGACCACGCCGAAGTGCACCAGATCGATCCCCAGTTCCCGGCAGGTGGGCAGAAAGAGCGGGATGATGACGAGGATGATCGTCGTCGCGTCGAGCACACAGCCAAGCAGCAGCAACAGCACATTGACGGCCAGCAGAAAGGCCAGCGGATGCATGTCCAGCCCGACCATGCTTTGCGCAAGAAGGTTCGGGATGTTCTCCGACGCCACCACATAGTTGAGGATCAAAGCACCGCCGATGACGATGCCGACCGCGGCCGATGAACGGGCGCTTTGAACCAGAATGTCGTAGAGCGCCCTGGCAGACAGCGCCCGATAAAACACCGACGCGAGGATGAGCGCATAGAATGCCGCGACGGCGGCGGCTTCAGTCGGCGTCGTTACGCCGCCGTAGATGCCATAGAGCAGAATGGCAGGCATCAGCAGCGCCGGGAAGGCATTGAATGTCAGGCCGGGCAGGTCCTTCAGCGGAACCGCCTTTTCAAGCGCGAAGTTGCGGCGGTGCGACAGAAAGGTATTGAGACCCATCAGCACCGCTCCCATCAGCAGTCCAGGAATAATGCCGCCCAGAAACAGGTACCCGATGGAGGCGTTCGAAACGAGGGCATAGAGCACCATCGGGATCGACGGCGGGATGATCGGGCCGATCGTCGCCGAGGCGGCGGTAATTGCGGCGGCATAGCCCCGCGTATAATGGCCGCTCTTGGTCATCATCTCGATGATGATTTTGCCGATTCCGGCTGCGTCAGCGACCGCTGATCCCGACATGCCGGAGAAAATCAGCGAGGCAACGACGTTGACATGCCCCATGCCGCCGCGGAAACGGCCGACAAGGGCGACGCAGAATTGCAGCAGCCGGTCGCTGATCGTCCCGGCATTCATGATATTCGCAGCAGCGATAAACAGCGGCACTGCCAGCAGCACGAAACTCGAATAGAGCCCGTCCATCAGCACCTTGCCTGCCAGGCCGATATCCTGACCGGCCACCGCCAGATAGACCAGCGACCCGATGAGAATGGCGTATGCGATCGGCGCGCCGATCGCGGCAAGGCCGAACAGGGTCGCCAGGCAGAGGAAAAATTCGAGGCTCATTCGTCGAACCGTGTGGCTTCATGCTCGTAAGTTTCCGGCGGTCCGAAGCGCATCGTTCGGTAGACGAGCCAGAAGTACCGCAGGGAAACCGCAGCCAGAAAGACGATGTAGATCACATAGATGTGGCGCATGCGGATCCAGTCGCCGAGCAGTCCCGAAAGGGTTGCGGTCTTTTTCAGCCGCAGAATGTGGAACTTCGCCCAGGTCGGTTCGATCGACAGCAGCAGGCCGATGGCAATCGCCAGTCCGAAGACGACGATGAACCATTTTCGGGCGCCGGGTCCGACCCGCTGGTAGAGGATATCGAAGGCCACGTGATCGCGTTCACGCACCACGAAGGCGTTGCCCCAGAACACCAGCCAGAGCCACAACACCAGGCAGAGCTCGAGGGTCCAGCCGTAAAGCGACGGTTCGAGGAAGGGAAACGTGTCGGCGATCCATTCGAGACGTGCCGAGTAGCGAATGGCGATTTGCAGAATGAAGGTCAGGAACATCACCGCCATAAGGGCGGCGGCAAAGGCTTCGGCCGCTCTTCGAAGAGTGGACAATTGCCTCATATCCAGATGTTCCCCTCCCGCGCGGCTCGCTGCTCGCGGACCGCCGATATTCGGAAGGGGCGGTTACCGCCCCTTCCGCATGGCGTCGGTCAGTTGCCGAGCCCGTTGATTTTCTCCAGTACACCGTCCGGCCAGGAGGCAGCGAACTCGGAGCCGACATACTGCGACTGTACATGGTCGCGGAACGCCTTCAAATCCGGTTCGTAGATCTCCAGACCGTTCTCCTGCAGGAAGGCAACCAGATCGGCTTCCTTCTTCAGCTGATTTTGGCGGCCGCTTTCGGCTGCGGCATCGGCCGCGGCCTGCACCTTGGCCTGTTGCTCAGGCGTCAGGCTATCCCACACGGCCTTGGAAAAGGCGACGTAGTTGAGGTCGACCAGGTGCGAGGTCAGTATGATCTGATTGGTGACTTCATAGAACTTGGCATCCACCACGGTCGGCAGCGGATTGTCCTGTCCGTCGACCGAACCCGAGGCCAGAGCCGTATACACTTCGGTAAAGGCCATCGGCGTGGGGTTTGCGCCCAGTGCCTTGCCGAGGAATTGCCAAGCGTCGGTGCCCGGCATGCGAAGATTGACGCCCGCCAGGTCCGCCGGTTTCATGACGGTCAGGTCGTCTTTCTTCTGCCTGAGATTGACGTGACGACGGCCAAGATACATCACCGACAGGAGCTTGACGCCCAACTCATCCTCGACCTTCTTCTTGAAGGGTTCCATCAGCGGGTCGTTGAAGACCGCGACCTGGTGGTCGGCGTCCTGGTGGACGTATCCGGTGGCGAAGATCGAGAATTCCGGGAAATACTGTGCCAGCTCCTGAGCTGAAGCGATCGACATTTCCAGGTCGCCGGAGGCGATCGCCTCCAGTTCGGAATTCTGCTTGATCAGCGTCGCGTTGTAATGCGGTTCGTAAACGGCGAAATCCGCAACGGCCGGTGCGAAAATTTCGGCGAGTGCTACCGAGCGCTGGTCCGTTTCGGACGCCGGGGTCGACATCCGCAGCTTGACCTTGTCCATTGCCAGCGCCGGCGTGGCCAAAGCCACCACCGCAAGGGCGGCGAGTGCGCGACGTGTTATCTTACCTACCATGAGCTTTTCCTCCTTTTTGGTGGCGGTTGAGCCCGCCTGATGACCGGGTGGCCCCGAATTCCTCAGACGCCCAGGGCCCTCCTTTTTGCACTGTTGATGTGGGCGTGAATTGCGTCAACCGTTTCTGCCTGGTTGCGTCTTTCGAGAGCCTCGATGATTGCAATGTGCTCATCAAGGACAGATTCCACCAACTCCGGCAGCATGCGTGTGTCGGAGTTGCGAATAACGCGCATCTTGATCGCGTTGACCCGATGGATGTCCGAGACGATGCGGTTTCCCATCGAGTCGACGACATGATCGTGGAAAGCCCAGTCCAGGCGTTGCGCGCGGCCGAGCAAATCCGATGAAACACCGTGGCGGGCCTGCTCGCGGGTCGTTCGGTGTTCGGCCGCGATGCGTGCGATATCCTCATCGGATGCTGTCTTGCAGAACGTCGCGAATGCTTCCGCTTCGATCATGCACCTGAGTTGAAAGGCATTGCGGATCAGATCGAGATCGATGGTCAGGATCTGCAGGCCCCTTTTGGGAACGGTACGGATGAGCCCGTCGGCTTCAAGCCTCGGGATCATCTCGCGAATGGCGCCCAGTGGCATTCCCGTCAGTTCGACCAGTTCCCGTTGCGACACGATCTGTCCCGGCTGGATGTCGCGCGACAGCAGCTTCTCGGTGAAGCTTGAGTAGGCATGGTCGCGCAAACGGTGTGCCTGGCTAGCCATCGGCCGGCTCCAGCGCTGCGGTGTCCAGCATGTCTCTTCGCACCGACGGATCGAGCGGCGACAGAGGTGGCCGGAGATTTTCCCAGACGGGATCCTGCCTGGCCTGCGCCAGCAGAACCTTCAAGGACGGGTTCACCGGCCCCGAGACGATGCGGTCCACCAGGCGAGAGAGGGCTTTGTCTTCCACGCCACCAGCAAAAAGCTCGCACATGCGTTCGGGGTGAAGGTTGGCGATTCCGGTAATCGAGCCCGCACAACCCAGCGGCACGGCCTTGTGGATCAGGCGCTCGTCGCCGATCAGGACCGGAGGGCCTTCGGCCAACAAAGCTTGAGCCGTTTCCCAGTTGCCGGAACTGTCCTTGATTGCCAGAATTCGGTCGGGAAAATGTGCACTGAGCCGTGCCGTCAGGCCTGGAGAAAGACCAACCCCGGTAACCTGCGGTATGTTGTAGAGGATGACCTGCGCTTCGGTCGGTGCGTTCTCGAACAGGCTGGCGTGCCAGTCAAACAGGCCTTCATCACCGACCGGAGAAAAATAGAAGGGCGGTGGGGTCAGGAAGGTGCGAATGCCGACGGCCAGGCCCTGCCGCATCTGATCTGTTGCGTCCTGGACCGATGAGGCGGCGACGCCGAGAACGACCTGGTCCGGCGAAACGGCATCACAGAAGCGGGAAAGAACGGCAGCTCGCTCCCCCATGCCAATCGATGCACCTTCGCCTGTCGTCCCGAACAGCGTGACGCCCACAACGCCGCGCCGGATAACATCGACAGCGTGCTGAACAAGCCGATCCAAATCGATCGAGCCATCCGCGCCGAATGGCGTCAGCAAAGCGGTCGAGATGCCAAATTGCACCGTGTATCCTCCCTGTGACACGTGAGCTGGCGGAAGATCGTTCGTATCAGACATGTCATGATGAGGCAATTGACAACATAGCTAACATGTTACGATTTGGTGTGCGGTTGTCGTGCCGTTTCGTTGATGAACTTCGGCTCTGTTGGACAATTGTCTGCGAAATTCGCCGCCCGGCAATTATTTTCAGCGCGACTGTCAGTTTTGGCAGTATCGTTCCCAACCCGGTTCGTCATTCTCGAGACATGGGAGCGCCATGGAAGTGTCCAAGGTGTTTCTCTTCGGGTGCGAACCACCTGTTTTTGCTTCCGTTTCAGCGCACAACTTCCGACTTGACCGCCGGCCCCGGCCGGCGGTCCCTTTCTTCGGATCTCCTTTGCTGGAAGTCTTTCCGATCACAACTGGTGATTTTAACAGTATGAACAGATCGATCAAAACGCGAAGAATGGGCGCATGAGCTTGGCGAAAACCGATTCGGTCGCCTTGGGAAAGGGGTGAATTAGGATCAGATCAGGCGGTGGGGTGTGTCTGGCTTATGTCACCGGTCCCGCCTTCATAATCATCGCATCGTCTGCGAACGCGGTATAGGCAACCATGCGGCTGGCCGGCATGGGCGCCTGACAATGTCCCAACCGTTGACGCAGGCGATGCGGTGACCCTATCGAGCCTCGCACCGTCAGCTGCCTTCCCGGACCTAACTCGGCTGGCGTTGCAGGACGGCATATCCCAAGGGCCGTCCCCCGCCGATGGCACTTCGCTTCGGCGGCACCGCGCTGTCGGTCAAGACAGCACAGGAGCATGCGCCGGTAACGGTGACGGTGATTGTTCCTGGCCCCGGCCGTTGCGGCCGGCAGCGCGGCATCACATCTTGCGCGTGCCAGACATTCGCACTCACACGACCCAGACGCCATCATCGAGGTTCTGGCTGTTGTTGTTGACGTTCTCGTCGCTCTTGGTGAAGGCGATCAGGATGTCCTCGCGGGTGAGGCCGTCGTTTTCCATGCCACCCACCCAGAAGTCGTAGCCCGCCTGATCCGGCAGCCGGAACAGAACGTTCTGGTACATCGCGTCGATGTATTCGAAGTTGCTCGGATTGGCGCCGTAGAGGTCCCGGAATTCGTCCGACTGGATGAACTGGCTGGCCAGGAACTGCTCCTTCTCGTAGTCGCTCCAGCCCTGCTGGTCGAAATTGTCGAGATTGCCGATCCAGAAACGCACGCCGCCCTCGTCGGGTGTGCGGCCGAAAGAAGCCTGGTAGATCCGGTAGCCGAAGCCGGTATTGGGGCTGGTCAGGTCGTAGACATAGTCGCCATCGGTAAAGTCGATGCGCTCCATGTTGGTGAGCGTGTCCGTGACGCCGCCCGGCTTTTCGACGGTGATCGTGCCGTTACCATTGAGGGTCTGGGTATAGTCGGCGCGTTCGCCGTCATAGACGACGTCATCGTGACCAGGTCCGCCATCGATCAGGTCGGATCCGCCGGAGCCATTGATCGTGTCGTCGCTGGCCAGCGCCCGGATGTCGTCACTGCCGCCGGTGCCGTCGAGGGTGTCCTCGTCCGGTGTGCCCAGGATCGGGCCGTCGTCGCGGCCGTCGATGTCGATGGTCACGGTGGCGCTTGCCTGGCCGCCCTGGCCGTCATCGATCGTGTAGGTGAAACTGTCGGTATCGGCCTGGCCTTCGTTCAGCGCCTCGAAGGCGCTATTGGGATCGTAGGCGTAGGATCCGTCCGCATTGACCGTCACCCGGGCGCCTGATGCGAGGGTGATGGGCGTACCGAAGACGAAGGCATTGCCGTTGACGGCGACGATGGACAGCGTGCCGCCATCAAAATCGGAATCATTGGCCAGCAGCCCCAGTCCGGCGGTCACCTGAATGGCGGTGTCCTCATCCGTCGCAGCTGTATCGTCCTGCGCGGTCGGTGCGATTGTGACCAGCGTCTCGTCGTCGGTTCCGGTGTTCTCGGCAAATCCGGCGTTGCCGTCATAGGTGAGCGTCGAGCCGTTATCGAAGGTTACGCGGAACCGGTCTCCTGCGATCGGTTCGACGCTCACAATCGTCAGGCCGGTGATGTCGATCAGGTCCTGGTCTCGGTCACCGGTAATGGCATCGTCGCCGCCGCCGGCGTGGAACACCACGCGATGCTCGGAGGAGAGTCCCGACAGGTCGACCGTATCGTCAGCGGCCGAGCCGAAATGGGTGATGGTGGAGGTTGCCAGATTGGTTCCGTCGAACGAGCCATGGGTATTGAATGTGTCGCCGCCGCCCTGACCGTCGATGACGATGTCCTCGATCTCGGTCAGTTCGGCAATGATGGTTCCGTTGCGGGCGACCACGATCTCGGCATCGCCGGCATAACCGATCTGGGCGACGGCTTCGGCATTGGAGTAGATGTCGAAGGTTTCCGCAGTGCCATCGCCATGGATCTCCATGATGTCCGCATGGGTCTCGGCGCCGCCATCGACGGTGTCGCGGCCATCGCCGACATTCCACAGGAAGCAGTCGTCACCGGAACTGCCGATCAGCGTGTCGTCGCCGCCGAGACCGGCCAGCTTGCCGCCGCCATGAGTGGCAACCAGCGTCTCTGAGCGCTCCGTCCCCTGGCCGTCGAGATCGACCACCCGATAGGCAACCGCACTGTCGTCGCCGTCGGCATTGGCCAGTGTGCCGAATGAGAACAGCAGACGGCCATCCCCGAGCTGAATTGCCTGCGGTCCGGATTGCCAGTTTTCGGTATTCAGGTTGATCCGGAATTCGTCGCCGAAGTCGACAGACCCGTCCTTGCGCACTGTTCCGATACGCGCCGCAATGCTGGTGAGATCCTCGTCGCCATCGGCGGGGTCCTCGGTACTGAACAGGAACAGGACGCGGCCATCGGCAAGCTGCAGCACCTGGCCGTTGTCCTGGTCGTCGACATTGTGCTGGTTGACGCGAAACTCGTCACCGAAATCGACGGATCCGTCCGGCTGTACCGAGCCGATCCGCGCCGCCAGGCCGAGCCCGCTGTCGTCTCCGTCGGTCGGATCGTCGGTGCGGAAGAGAAACAGCACGCGACCGTCGGCAAGCTGCGTAACCTGTGGTTCGCTCTGGGTTCGCGAGAGATGCTCGTTGATGAGAAACTCGTCGCCTAGAGTGAAGCTCCCGTCCGCATTGATCGTTGCGATCCTGCCGGAGATGCCATTTCCATCGTCGTCCCCGGTCGTGCTGTCGTCGGTGCGGAAGACGAACAGCACACGGCCATCGGCCAATTGCGTGACTTCCGAGAGGCTCTGCGAGCCTGCATTGTGTTGGTTGACCCGATGATCGTCGGCGAAAGTGACCGATCCGTCGCCGTTCACGGTCCCTACCCGGGCGACGACAAAGTCGCGGTTGGGGTGGGTTTCCGCATCGGAGTCATCCACCCGGAGCCAGGTCGTGAACGTGAAGAGAACCCGCCCGTCCGCCAGTTCGATTACCTGCGGATTGAACTGAGTGCCCTCGATTTGCTGGTTGACCCGGAACTCGCTTCCAAAGGTGACCGTTCCGTCGCCATTGACCGTTCCGATGCGGCCGGCAATGCTGTCCGGGTGGGCGACGCCCAAGTTGTCGCCGTCGGTCGGATCGCTGGTTTGAAAGGTGAAGAGAACCCGTCCATCGGCCAGCGTCTGGATCTGCGGGTCGAATTGCTCGTCCTGCGGATGCTCATTGACCCTGAATTCGTCGCCAAAAGTGATGGTCCCGTCCGGATTAACCGTGCCGACCCGGCCGCCGACGCTGCTCCTGTCAGCATCTCCAAGCGCGTCTGTATTGGTCGTGAAGGCAAACACAACGCGGCCGCCGTGAATTTGCGTGACCTGCGGATGCCATTGGTCGAGGGCAATGTGCTCGTTGACACGGTCCTCGTCGTCGAGCCGGATGACCGGAGAGGGGATGTCGGCAGGATCGCGGACATCGATTTCGACGGTCGCCGTCGAATCGTCGCCATTGGCATCTTCGATCGTGTAGGTGAAGGTGTCGGGACCGTTGAAACCGTTCGCCGGCGTGTAAGTGAACAGGCCGGTGACGGGATCGAAACTGAGCGTGCCTTCCGCCGGATTCGTGTAACTCACACCAGTCGACGGATCGACGCCATCGAAGCCGAAATCGTCGTTTGAGAAAAGGTCGATCTGCGTGGGCGCGTTGTCGACGACGATGATCTCGTCGTCGCGGGCTGTCGGTGACAGCGGCCCGTCATAGCTCAGGTCGACCACGACCGGCACCGTATCGGAGTCGTCGATGATCCGCACCGCGTCGCCGATCTGCAGGCCCTTGATGAACGCGGCGTTCTGGAAGGGCGTTCCGGCGCCGTTTCCGATTGGCCCGTCCGCGTCGAACTGCAGCACGCAAAGCCCGTCGACCATGTCGAGGCGCAGAAAATCCGCTATCGTGCCCTGGGTCAGCGTAAGGCCGCCGAACAGCGCCGACACGTCGATGAAGTCGTCATCGGCGTTGAAATCACCGAGTGTGTCGACCTCGGCGATGTCACCGACGACAAATGTGTCGGAGCCAGGACCACCGAGCAACAGATCCTGGCCGAGACCACCGTCGAGCAGGTCGTCGCCATTGCTTCCGATTAGCACATCGGTACCGCCATAGCCCATCAGCGCGACGCCGGGCTCGAGCCCCACCAGCGTTTCGCCCTCATCCGAGCCGCCACCGCCGAAATTGAGGATACGCGTGGCGATGCCGCCGTTGCTGGTGTCGCCGTCGGTATCGTCATCGGTCGTGAACGTAAACAGCACCCGCCCGTCGGCGAGCTCGATGACCTGCGGCAATTGTTGCTTGGCCGAGATATGCTCGTTGATGCGGAATTCTTCGGAGAAGATGATAGTCCCGTTTACTTCCACAACACCGATCCGTGCCGCAACGCTGTCTCGGCTGGCGTCACCGTCGGTTGCGTCTTCGGTGCGGTAGACGAACAGCACGCGACCGTCTGAGAGTTGGGTGACCGCAATCGAGTCCTGGTCGTTTGCGACATGCTCGTTGACGCGGAACTCCTCGCCGAAGCTGATCGAGCCGTCGCCTTCGACCGTTCCGATGCGCCCGGCAATGCCGAACGGGTCCCCATCGGTTGGATCCTGCGTAGTGAACGTGAACAGGACCCTTCCGTCGGCCAGCTGGATGGCACGAGGGTCCCACTGGCCGTTTTCGGTGTGCTCGTTTATGAGGATTTCGCTGCCCAGAGTCGCCGATCCGTCCGCATTGATGGTGCCGACACGCGTCACGATGCTCTCTGAGCTGGTGTCGCCATTGTCCGTGTCATCGGTTTCGTAGACGAACAGTACTCTTCCGTCTGCAAGCTGGACCGGCACAGCACCGTAGGTGTTGTCGGCGATATCCTCACTGACCACGAATTCGCTGGAGAAGGTGATCGTTCCATCGCCATTGACGGTTCCGACACGCGCGTGAATGTCCGAGAAATTCGGGCTGCCGGTTGGGAGGTGATAGACGAACAGCACGCGCCCGTCGGCGAGCTCGGTCATCTGCGGATTGACGTGATGTTCGCCCGTCGTCTGGTTGACGCGCATCTCGCCGGTGAAGGTGACGCTGCCGTCGAGGTTGGCGGTGCCGATCCGGGCGGCGACATTACGCAGGTTGTTGCCGCTGTTGGTCTCGTCCTCGGTGTTGAAGAGAAACAGGATGCGCCCGTCGGCAAGCTGCTGGATTTGCGGAGCGTTTTGAACGCGCGTCGTGTGCTCGTTGACCCGGAACTCGTCGGTGAAAGTGAAGCTGCCATCGGTATTCGCGGTGGCAATCCTCGCTGCGACGCTGTCGTGATAGTCGTCTCCGTCGGTACTGTTCCAGGTGTGGAAGACGAGCAGCACCCGTCCGTCGGCGAGTTGGATCGTGCGCGGCGCGCTTTGCAAACCCTCGATGTGCTCGTTGACGCGGGTCTCCTCGCCCATTCGGACTGCCGGATACCAGATCGTCACGCCATCACCGAGAAAGCGGATCCGCTCGACTGAAACTAGCGTGTCCGTCCCCTCGTCGAGCCCGTCGCCGGTGTTGTTGTCGAAGACCGTGAGAGTGCCCTCCGGATTGCGGGCGACGGTGTAATCCGCAGAATTCCCGGCATATTCGACTGTGTCCGTTCCCGGGCCTCCGTCATGAGTATTGTCGCCGGCGCCGCCGGCCAAGATCTGGTCAGTCAAATCGGATACCTCCCGTCAGCTTTGCGGCGACAGCTGGCGCCATCGCATTCTTGCCAATGTTGTCCCCATTGCTCTCAGCGGCACTCACACGACCCAGACGCCATCATCGAGGTTCTGGCTGTTGTTGTTGACGTTCTCGTCGCTCTTGGTGAAGGCGATCAGGATGTCCTCGCGGGTGAGGCCGTCGTTTTCCATGCCACCCACCCAGAAGTCGTAGCCCGCCTGATCCGGCAGCCGGAACAGAACGTTCTGGTACATCGCGTCGATGTATTCGAAGTTGCTCGGATTGGCGCCGTAGAGGTCCCGGAATTCGTCCGACTGGATGAACTGGCTGGCCAGGAACTGCTCCTTCTCGTAGTCGCTCCAGCCCTGCTGGTCGAAATTGTCGAGATTGCCGATCCAGAAACGCACGCCGCCCTCGTCGGGTGTGCGGCCGAAAGAAGCCTGGTAGATCCGGTAGCCGAAGCCGGTATTGGGGCTGGTCAGGTCGTAGACATAGTCGCCATCGGTAAAGTCGATGCGCTCCATGTTGGTGAGCGTGTCCGTGACGCCGCCCGGCTTTTCGACGGTGATCGTGCCGTTACCATTGAGGGTCTGGGTATAGTCGGCGCGTTCGCCGTCATAGACGACGTCATCGTGACCAGGTCCGCCATCGATCAGGTCGGATCCGCCGGAGCCATTGATCGTGTCGTCGCTGGCCAGCGCCCGGATGTCGTCACTGCCGCCGGTGCCGTCGAGGGTGTCCTCGTCCGGTGTGCCCAGGATCGGGCCGTCGTCGCGGCCGTCGATGTCGATGGTCACGGTGGCGCTTGCCTGGCCGCCCTGGCCGTCATCGATCGTGTAGGTGAAACTGTCGGTATCGGCCTGGCCTTCGTTCAGCGCCTCGAAGGCGCTATTGGGATCGTAGGCGTAGGATCCGTCCGCATTGACCGTCACCCGGGCGCCTGATGCGAGGGTGATGGGCGTACCGAAGACGAAGGCATTGCCGTTGACGGCGACGATGGACAGCGTGCCGCCATCAAAATCGGAATCATTGGCCAGCAGCCCCAGTCCGGCGGTCACCTGAATGGCGGTGTCCTCATCCGTCGCAGCTGTATCGTCCTGCGCGGTCGGTGCGATTGTGACCAGCGTCTCGTCGTCGGTTCCGGTGTTCTCGGCAAATCCGGCGTTGCCGTCATAGGTGAGCGTCGAGCCGTTATCGAAGGTTACGCGGAACCGGTCTCCTGCGATCGGTTCGACGCTCACAATCGTCAGGCCGGTGATGTCGATCAGGTCCTGGTCTCGGTCACCGGTAATGGCATCGTCGCCGCCGCCGGCGTGGAACACCACGCGATGCTCGGAGGAGAGTCCCGACAGGTCGACCGTATCGTCAGCGGCCGAGCCGAAATGGGTGATGGTGGAGGTTGCCAGATTGGTTCCGTCGAACGAGCCATGGGTATTGAATGTGTCGCCGCCGCCCTGACCGTCGATGACGATGTCCTCGATCTCGGTCAGTTCGGCAATGATGGTTCCGTTGCGGGCGACCACGATCTCGGCATCGCCGGCATAACCGATCTGGGCGACGGCTTCGGCATTGGAGTAGATGTCGAAGGTTTCCGCAGTGCCATCGCCATGGATCTCCATGATGTCCGCATGGGTCTCGGCGCCGCCATCGACGGTGTCGCGGCCATCGCCGACATTCCACAGGAAGCAGTCGTCACCGGAACTGCCGATCAGCGTGTCGTCGCCGCCGAGACCGGCCAGCTTGCCGCCGCCATGAGTGGCAACCAGCGTCTCGGAGCGCTCCGTCCCCTGGCCATCGAGATCGACAATGCGATAGGCCACCGCTACATCATCACCACCGAGGCTGGCCTCGGTGCTGAACGTAAACACGAGCCGGCCGTCGTCCAACTGCGCCACCCGCGGAACCGACTGCCAATTCTCGGTACCGAGGTTTATTCGAAACTCGTCGCCGAAGTAGACAGTCCCGTCCTTGCGCACTGTTCCGATGCGCGCTGCGATGCCATCGTTGGACTCGTCTCCATCGGTTGGGTCCTCCGTGCTGAACACAAACAGGACGCGGCCATCGGCGAGTTGCAGGACTTGCCCGTTTTCCTGCTCCTCCACCGTGTGCTCGTTGACGCGGAACTCGTCGCCGAATTCAACCGATCCGTCCGCCTGAACCATTCCGATGCGCGCTGCCAGGCCGTAATCGCTTTCGTCACCGTCAGTCGTGTCGTCGGTGCGGAAGAGAAACAGGACGCGTCCGTCGGCCAGTTGAATGACCTGCGGATTACTCTGGAACCACGAAATGTGCTCGTTGACTCGAAATTCCTCGCCGAAACTGAACGTGCCGTTCGGATTGACCGTTGCGACACGTCCCGCCACGCTGTTGCCATCGCCGTCACCGTTGGTGCTGTCATAGGTGGTGAAGGTGAAAAGCAGCCGACCATCGGCAAGCTCCGTCACTTGGGGTGCGCTCTGCCAACCGGCAGTGTGTTCGTTGACGCGATGCTCATCGGTGAAGGTCACCGAGCCATCGGGATTGACGGTGCCGACCCGGGCAGCGACGTGCTGGAAAGGTACTATCCAGTTGGCATTGGCGGGAGCACTGTCCGTCGCGTCCTCGGTGGAAAACGTAAAGAGCACACGTCCGTCAGCGAGTTGCACGACCTGCACGTCGATCTGGGCTCTGGCAGTGTGCTCGTTGATTCGGAACTCGTCGCCGAAGGTAACGGAGCCGTCGCCGTTCACCGTACCGATGCGTCCCGCAACACTGTCAGGCAAGCCGAATGCGCCGCTGTTGTCGCCGTCGGTTGGATCTCTCGTCTGGAAAGTGAACAGCAGGCGCCCGTCGGCCAGAACGCTGACATTAGGATCGAATTGCCAGTCCTTTATATGCTCGTTGACCCGAAATTCGTCGCCGAAGGCGATCGTTCCGTCGTCACTGACAGTGCCGACACGGCCGCCGATGCTGTTTTCGTCCGCATCACCATCTGCACCGGCATAGGTTTCGAATGCAAAAACCAAACGACCATCAGGGAGCTTTGCAACGTTTGAATACCATTGCCTTTGGGCAATATGCTCGTTGACCCGACCCTCGTCGTCCAGTCGCACGACGGGCGAGGGTATGTCGGCTGGATCCCGGACGTCGAGATGCACGGTCGCCGTCGACTGGTCGCCGGTGTTGTCTTCAAGGGTATATGTGAACGTGTCCGGGCCGGTGAAGCCACCCGAAGGCGTGTAAGTGAACAGCCCGGTATCGGGATCGAAGCCGATGGACCCTTCGCCGGGGTTCGAAAACGTCACTCCCGACTGCAAATTGACGCCATCGGCACCGAAATCGTCATTGGCAAAGAGGTCGATCGCGGTTGGCGCGTTGTCGACAACGATGATTTCGTCATCGCGTGCCCAGGGGGACAATGGACCGTCATAGGTGATGTTGACAATCACCGGTGCGGTTTCGGCGTCGTCGATAATCTGCACGGTATCACCCAGCTGCAGCCCCTCGACCAGGGCGGCATGCTGGAACGGTGCGCCTGCGCCGTTGCCGATGGGGCCGTCCGGATCGAACTGCAACACGCAAAGTCCGTCGACCATATCGAGGCGCAGATAGTTCGAGACATTTGCCTGGGTCAGGGTCATGCCAGCGAAAAGGCTGCTGACGTCGATGAGATCATCACTGGCGTTGAAATCAGCGATTGTGTCGAGGTCGGTGGTGTCGCCAAGGATGAAGCGGTCGGCTCCTGGGCCGCCGAACAACAAGTCCGGCCCAAGACCGCCGTCGAGCAGATCGTTCCCATTGCTGCCGATCAGCGTGTCCGCGCCGCCATAACCCATCAGGGCAACGCCCGGCTCCAGCCCCACAAGCGTCTCACCTTCATCCGAGCCGCCGCCGCCGAAGTCGATGATTCGTGTTGCGATGCCGTCACTATCGAAATCCCCGTCAGTTGGATCATCGGTGGTAAAGGTGAAAACGACCCGGCCGTCTGCGAGTTCAGTGACGGCCGGCCGATGCTGCTCACCCTGGACATGCTCGTTGATGCGGAACTCTTCTGAGAATGCCATGGAGCCGTCAGCCTCGACCGTACCGACTCGCGCCGCCAGGCTGAATCGACTTGCGTCACCGTCGGTGATGTCTTCGGTCCGGTAAACGAACAGCACCCGCCCATCGCTCAGTTGGATGACCTCGACGGTGTCCTGATCGTCTGCGACATGCTCGTTGACCCGGAACTCGTCGCCGAAGACGATCGATCCATCGCCTTGGACGGCGCCCACACGGGCTGCAATGCTGTCTCCGTCGGCGTCGCCTTCCGTGCCGCTATTGGTGACGAAGGTAAAAAGCACGCGGCCGTCGGCGAGCTGGGTAACCTTCACGTCGTGTTGACTGTTTTCAGTGTGCTGGTTGATGCGGATTTCGCCGCCCAGCGTTGCCGATCCATCCGGATTGATAGTGCCGACACGGGCGACGACGCTCAATCCGTCGTCACCATTGTCGGTGTCGTTCGTGCCGTATACGAACACGACCCGCCCATCTTCAAGCTGAATGGCTCCAGCATGAAGGGTGTTGTCGATAAAGTCCTCGCTGACCAGAAATTCGTCGGTAAAGGTGATTGTTCCGTCGCCATTAACCGTGCCGACACGGGCGTTGATATCCCAGAAGCCGGGACTGCCGGCCCAGCTCTGGTAGACGAACAGCACTCTGCCGTCGGCAAGCGGAATCATCTCCGGATCAGTCTGGGTGAACAGAGTCGTTTCATTGACGCGCACCTCGTCGCTGAAGGTGAACGTTCCGTCGGCATTGGCGGTTCCGACCCTCGCGGAAATCCCGCTCAGGCTGGCGTCGCCATCCGTTGCATCGTCCGTGCGAAACAGGAACAGGACGCGGCCATCGACAAGTTGCATGACCTTTGGCATGAACTGATCGTTGAACGTGTGTTCGTTGACGCGATGCTCATCGGTGAACGTGACGCTGCCGTCGGTATTGACCGTTGCGATGCGTGTGGCGATGCCGTTGCCGCTGAAGTCGCCGTCGGTGCTGTTCCAGGTGGTGAACACGTAAAGTAGTCGGCCGTCGGCGAGCTGGATGGTTCGCGGTGCATCCTGCACGCCCTCGGTGTGTTCGTTGACCCGGATTTCGTCGCCGAACCGCACCGCCGGATACCATTGCGTCACGCCGTCGCCGAGGAAGCGGATTCGCTCGACCGACATGAGCGTGTCCGTGCCTTCGTCGAGCCCGTCGCCGGTGTTGTTGTCGGTGACTGTCAGCGTGCCGTCGGAGTTTCGGGTGACTGTATAGTCCGCGGAATTGCCAGCATATTCGACAGTGTCCGTACCGGGGCCGCCATCGATATCGTCATTTCCCGGTGAGGCTTCGATGATATCGTTGCTGGCCAGTGCCCGGATGTCATCGGCGAACTCGGTGCCTTCCATATCGTCCGGACCGGGTGTGCCGAGGATGGTATTTTCGACGGAAAGGGTCTGCGTGGTTGTGACACTGGCCTCGGAGGTGTCAGCCTGGATTGTAAACTCGATATCACCGGAAAAGCCAGGCGGTGGCGTGATCGTCAGATCCGGCGGTAAGGGGCCGGCAAATGTCCAGGAGGATCCATCGCCATTGGGCGTCCCCGCTGACAGAACCGATCCCGCTGGCAACGTCGCGATCGTTGTCGACTGGACGTCGCTTCCCGTCACGGCGTCGGCATCAAGCGGCATGGGAATTGCGGTGTTGGCTTGACCGCTGAAGCTGGTCGTATCCCCGGTCGCGGCGCTGGCTGCAGCCGTTTCAACGGACGCGACACTGGAATTGACGGACGTGGCGGAGGATGCGGAGCTGGTGTCAGCGGAGGACGTGCTGGTGCTGTTGTCGGTGGCTTCTGACGAGGCAACTGAAGAATCCGTCGCGGATGCCGAGGATGAGCTGGATCGGTCCGCATTTGCGACCGACGTCGATTCTTGATCGGCATGGGCGAGCGCATCGGAATTGTCTGTCCCCGTGGCTGCGGCTGAAGACACGTTGTCGGTCACGGCATTGGCGGTACTGCCCTGGAGGGCCAGCGCCGTGGAATCAGAGATCGCCGCGGCGAAGGCGGTGGCGTTGGACGCGCCCGCTGCCGCGGCCGTTGCGCTGCTCTCGTTATTGGCAGTTGCAGATGCCGTCGAGGCGTCATCTGCAGCGGCGATTGCCTCCCCAGTTACGTCAGCAGTTGACGTCGCCGTTGAGCCATCCGAGGCTCTTGCCTCGGACGACGAATTTTCAGTCGCATTCGCGGTGGCATTTGAAACGTTAGCGGCCGTGGGATCGGCTATCGGAGCATCGGACAAGCGCCCATCGACTATCGTCGACAGGCTTGGATCGCCGCCTCCAATCAGATTTTGCGCATAGTCGGCAGCCAGAGCCTTGACGATGGTAACGGCCCCCGTCGTCTCGGCAATGGACTGGCCCGCAACGCCGGGGCCAATTGTATTCGGCAATGGCGCCAGGGCGTTGTCGTTCCCGGAACTGGCGAAGGCCCGGGAGGCCGATGTCTTTTGCGCATCGGCATCGGCCGAAGACCCGTCCGCGGCAATGGCAGAGCTGAGAGCATCATCGGTGGCGTCGGCGGTTGCCGTTCCCGACCGGAAAGCAAAGGCGTTTGCCCCGGAAGCATTTGTATTGGCTGTTGCCTCCGCATTAGCCGCCTGGGCCTCCGCCCGCGACCCTGAGCTGTCATTTGCCGTCGCGTTTGCGTTGGCGCCGGCGAGCGCGAGCGCCTGTGAAACGGATGAGCCGCCTGCGCTTGTTGTCGCTTCGGATTGATCGGCTGCAACGGCCGTGTCTGTCGAACCGTTTGTTGCCGCCGCTCCCGCCGTCGAGCCTTGCTCCGCGGCCGCTGTCGAGGAGCTTTGATCCTGTGACTGTGCGGTTGCGTCGGAATCGTCATCGGCCACGGCCAGGGCGTCTGAGCCGTTGGTGGCTGACGCGTTTGCATTCGACCCGGCCATGGCAACGGCATCCGAGGTCGAAATCTGGGTGGCATTCGCCGTGGCCGAGGAGGTGTCGTTTGAATAGGCGGTCGCCGAGGAGGCATCTTCCGCGGTCACCGTCGAAGTGCTGGAGGCAATGGCGCTCGCCGTGGCCGTAGAGCCGCCGCTTGCCGTAGCCGTTGCGGTGGAATTGCCGGTACCCGTGGCCTGGGATGCCGAACCGTCCGTCGCGGTCGCAGTTGCATTTGAAGATGTCTCTGCGCTGGCGGAGGCGGCGGAGTTTCCGGTTGCCATTGCGCTGGCCAGGGAAGCGTCTGAGGATGCGGCCGAGGCAGTTGAGTCGCCCATGGCCGAGGCCTCGGCACCGGTTTCGCCGACAAAAGAAGTTGCGGTGGTTTCCGTCGCGGATACAGCACTGGAATTACTGTCCGACACAGCAAAGGCGCCGGTCAGACTGTTGCCGTCCAGGTCGTCAACGAAATCAAAACTGTCGATCTGGCTGATGTCGAGATCATCGGCAATGTCGTTGAGGGTGCTGTCCCCGCTGAACTCGAACTCAGCGGCGGTTTCTCCGATTTGCGAATCGGCCTGGACGTCCTGACCGACGACGTTTTCACCAAGGTAATTCAGCTCTACATCGTAAGTACCTGGCGTGCCGGTCACCGTGTAGGACAGACTGCCCTGAACCGAGTCGGACCCGTCGCTGACGGTGAACGTGATTACCACCTGGGCCGTTTCCCCATTGCCCAGTCCCGCAAAGGCCGAGGCATTCTTATTGTTGATGGTGAACCCCCCGGCGTCGCCTGCGCCGGGGGTATAACTGAAGCCGATGTCGCCCAGGGGAACAGTCGGGCCGCCATCGATGCTGGCAGTGTTGAACGTCAGGGAAGCAGCGTTCAGGTCGCTGTCCGCGTCGGTGCCGAATTCAGATATGATGTCATTGGCGGTGACTGAAACTTCCACCCCAACGGGTATTTCTCCACCGAATGCAAAGTCTTTTGCAACTGGTGACACCATTGAATTGTCCCCCTTGGTCAAACTCTCAATTCGGATCGGTCAACTGACCCATCAAGCCGATGACGCAAGCGAGACCAGGATCTGGGCTTCGCCCCGATCTGCGGCAGAAGATCACAATCGGATCGGAGCCGAGCCGAACGAACGCCCTTGGTTTTCCTTGCCCTCAAAGAAACTGTTCAGGTCAGACGCTTGCGACGTTTCGGTTGCCAAAATGGTATTAAAATCAAGAGGGTAGATCAATCGGTTGCGCTGTTTTCATTTTGAAAAATATAAATAAATCCGCAAACAAAAAGCGCTAATATTACAATAGTGTGGAGTACGCATTAGAAAAAAATGCCAAGAATGGCCCTTTCAAATTGAAAAGGCTGTTTTCATCTGAGATTGTCGAACCACATTCTTGCGTCAATGACAGTGTGGCGAGGCGATCAATGAGTTCCGGTCCGAATGACGACAATCTGAGCCAAAGCAAGAAAACTCAGATCCTGGATGCGGCTACGGCGGTGCTGCGGGAACGGGGTCTCCAGGCGCTTTCTTTTGAAGCTGTCGCGAAGGAAGCGGGGCTGTCTCGCCAATTGACCCGTTACTATTACTCGGACCTCGATACCCTGATGGTGGATTTGTGCGGCCACCTTCAAAAGGTCTACCAGGACGCCATGGTCGGTGGAATCGTCAAGGTCGCCGAGGTCGAACGCCTCGAGTTCTTTTTGGATTTTCTGTTCGGTCTGGCCGTCGACCACCCCATGCCCGACAATCTCGAGACCTATGACGCCCTGTTTGCCTACGCGGTGGGCTCACAGCCGCTCAAGGACCGTTTGTGTGACAAGTACAAGCTTCTGGGCCAGGTGATCATTCATGAATTGTCAGTCGCGCATCCGTCAATGGATCACGTCGCCCAACAGGAGCTGTCGTTCCTGATTGTCTCCATGATGCATGCCCACTGGAGTTACGTTGCGACTCTCGGCTTTTCCCCGGACCACAATCGCATCGCCCGAAGTGCCGTCGACCGCCTGATCGCCTCATACGTCGACGGCGCGCCTGCAAATTCATCCGGAACGCCGTGGTCACGGGGTTCATGAGCAGAAGTCGCTGCGACTAGCCTTGTCGAGACTGAACAAGGTCAGTCTTTGATTGCCGCTGCGAAATGCCTACCCCCCCACCTCACAGGGGCTGTTGACCGTCTCGACCGGCAACCCAATGCGACGCAGGAAGAACACCACTTCGCGCGAAGCGATGGACTGATTGTACTTCGACGGGTTGACCACATACTGGTCGGATGACGAGTCCTTCTTCACGTAGGTCTTTGTGCCGGAATAGTGTAGACCGACCACCTCCGCGCAGGCGTTGGCGACCGGTGACCCACTGTTACCGCCGGCCGTTGTCATCGTGTATTGCAGGTTGGTGGCCCGCGAAGCGCTGTCAACGAAATGGTTGTTGATGCGACCCTCACCGGTAACCGCCGTCGGAATCGACTGATCGTCCGGTTTGAGCCGATTGCTGATGGCGTGCTTCAGCTTGTCGTAACGGATATCGAAGGTTGTGGCTTTGCCCGGATAGCCGCTGATCGCGATCCACTCGTCGACCTCGTAATGCTCATTGAAGCGCAGAAAATGCTCGCTGCGGTAGCCGACGACACGCATTGCCGCAGCGTCAATCTTCAAGGGGGTCTCTTTATCGGCGCGTGAAATCAATTTGGCCTCACGCACGCCAATAAGCTCGTTGATGGCGAGCCAGAAACCCGGCGCATTGCCCGGGGCGCCGGCGACATGCGAATTGGTGACGATGACATCCGGCCCGACAAAAAAACCGGTGCCCAGGTGATACGGCGTGAGCTTGCCGTTCTCGTCAACCACAAACATCAAGAGCACTGTGGCACGGCGCATCGAGCGCAGCACCTGTTGTGGAGTTGATTTGCGTGCCGGTCCTCCGCGCTTGATCGGGGGCGTCACCACCTTCGGCACGTCGTTTGTGACACGCGGCAAGTTCAGCGTGTTGCGCACCCGAGGCGGTAACTTGACGGTTCGGGTTCCGTTATCGGTGTTGCGCCCGATGGGCTTGTCGTCTGTGCGAGTGACGACCTGGTCATCGCGATCCTTATCGTCTTCAATGGGTGGCGTGTTCCGGCGTTTGGCCTGTTGTCTGACTGGCTGGCCGTCACCCTCGCGCAGCGACCGGGCAAGCGCGGGGTTGGCCGTCTCCCAGCTCGCAGCGCTTTGCCGGATCGATGCCACGTCCACTTTCTTGCGATTGAGCCTGCCTGTTTTCAGCATGGCTGCCTCCAGACTGCGCGGATGGTCAGCCAGAATCTCGTCCAAAATCAGAGTGATGCGGAAATGCACCTCGCCTCGCTGCCCAGCCGGCAGGCTTTCAGCCTGCTGATGCAGTTGAGAAGCTTCCGAAACGACGAGTTTTACGTTTCGTCTCTCGGCTGTATTGCCGATGTCGTAGGATTGGAGCGTCAGCAACAATGCTGCTATAGTAACCATCAGCAACCGGCAAACCCGAATGCTGTCAAAAACATAACCGATACGGTCTCTTACAGGGGTTCCCATCATGCTGAGCCTGACGATATTCTCGCCACGACATGCCCTCACCCGGGTTTTGTTTTCAAGTCTTGTGATCATTATAGCCGCAGGCGTGTGGATTGGAACACCCAATCGTGCGGAGGCGCAGCAAGACAATCAGGAAATCATCGGGGTGATTTCCGGCAGCGTCACTGGAACTTACGCCCGATTCGCCCACCAGATGTCGATCGTGCTCAACAGTGACAATATTCGCGTCTTGCCCATCCTCGGTAAGGGTTCTCAGCAGAACATCAAGGATCTGCTCTACGTCAATGGCATCGATATCGCCATCGTGCAGAGCGATGTACTGGATTTCTATCGCGACAATCAGACGATTCCCAATCTGGAGAACTCGATCCGCTACATCGGCAAACTCTACAACGAAGAGATCCATATCGTTGTCCAGAAGGGCGTTTCGAACATCAAGGAGCTCGAGGGCGAATTGGTCAGCGTTGGCGGTTCCGGCAGCGGGACGGAAATGACCGCTTTGACCCTGTTCAAGGCGTTGGGGGTCACCGTCGAGCCACTCAACGTCTCCAACCAGGAAGCGATCAACCAGGTCAAGGCCGGCAACTTGAAGGCAGCCGTCTTCGTGGTTGGTAAACCAGGGTCGATCATCCAGAGCATCAAACCTGAGGACGGTCTGGCACTGCTGCCGATTCAGTTGCCCAAGAGCATCCAGGGCGCCTATTTCGATTCGCGCTTTTCTTCGGACGATTATCCGGCCGTTGTCGATCCCGGTGCCACCGTATCAACCATCGCGGTTGGCGCGGTTCTGGCCGTGTTCAACTGGCGCGACGGTTCGGCCCGCTATCAGGCCATGACCGAGTTCTGTTCCAATCTGCTCGACGGCCTGCCTGTGTTGCAATCGGACGAAAGCTTTCATCCGAAGTGGCGGGAGGTCAATCTCACAACCGAGGTGCCCGGCTGGACTCGTTTTGGCGGCATGCAACAACTGCTGCAGCAGTAGAAATCAAGGGTACGAACATTCGGAACCCCCTAAACAAGTTTCTATCGGTTCGCGGCAAAGTCTGTGCCGGAGTCTCTGAGGTTCAACTGCGCCCGCGATGTCGGCCAGTCTGCAGAAGCTTGTAGACGCTGGTCGTAAACGTTCATCAAGTCGCTGTCGCCTGCCGCATAGACAACGGCACGACAGATCTTCAGCGCCAGGATGGAATTGCCCTGGCTATCGGGATCGGCGCAGTGCTGGCGCATCTCTTCGGGCGTCATGTCGAGCACGATTTCAAGCGGCGCCATGGACTTCCGCATCACGAAGGAATCCCGTGCCCGCTCGCCATCCTTGCTGTCTCTTTGAAGGCCCGGCAACAGCAGCCCGGTCGACCGCTGGCGGTTTGAGCCATCGGCGACCAGGGATGTCGGATCGCTGCCGAGCGAATCGGAATAGCTGGCCATGGCCCGCAAGAGCGGCGAAGGGTCGTAATCGTCCACCTGCACGAACGGGACCGCACCCTGATCCAATTCGTCAGCGGTCCAGTTCAGCCACTCGGCCGCACGGGATTTGTCCTGGTCGGTGCCGAGGCCGAGGCCGAATTGCTCGCCGATCAACTCGCCATAGGCTTCGTCACCCAGAACGACCATGTAGGATGCATAAAGAAGCGCCGCCTGGGCGTTGTCGAATGCATGCGACAATCCGAGGCAGAGTTCCGAACTGTCCAGCAATGCTTCCCGGTCGTTGGTGTTCGGCAGGATCGAAGGGCTGAGCTCCTGAATGAAGCCAGTCGCGCTGCTGCCAGCCAAAACCGCCAAGTCAGATTCTCTGGCAACGGCGTGATCGCTGCACTGCTGCCAAATCCCCGCAGCCTCCGAATCCGATGTTGACTGCAGGCTCTCCTGCAACTCCCTCAGCACGTAGGAACGCGCCGTGCAGAATTGTTCGACAAACAGGCTGTTTGCATCGCTGCCGGCAAGATTGATCTCGGTACCGCCGGTGTTTTCACGGCTGGTGTCATTGTCACACAGCGCCGCAATGGTGATCGGTCCGCTGTCGCTCCTGGTGTCCGGCGGAGCCTGATCACGCAGGCTCTTCAGGAAGGAGGCGGTTTGCGACGGCGCGACGATCCCCGGCGCGCGCTTGTTATCGGCAGTGGTGTCCGAATTGTCGTTCGGTGGTCCGGAGATAAGCCTGGCATACTGGGTGAGCAATGTTGCCCGCTGCTGGGTTGTCAGCGTGCCGGTCTGTTTGGCGCCGATCGACCCCTGATAACGGCTGATGGCAGCTTTGGTCTTGCGACCGAAAAGCCCATCGGGACTGCCGGCATTGAATCCGAACGCATTGAGCGCACGCTGGATGTTGGCGTCGTCGCGAACAATCGATGAACGCTTCGATCGGGTGGTCGTACGCCTGTTGTTGTAGGTGCGCCGCTTTGTCCGATAAGTTCGGCGAGGCTGCACCACACAACCGCCAATACCCCGGATGCCGAAACAGACCGCCTGCGCTTGCGCCACCGGAACCTGTGCGATCGACGGAAGATTCATGTCAGCGATCGGTTCAAATGAGAAAAATGAAAGTACCAGGCCGGAAAGTCCGACCAGAAAAGCCCGTTTCAACATGGTTTTCGCCCCTTGCTTCACGGTTTGTTTCAGTATCGGACAAATCTGCCGGTGAGGCAAGACAAAGGATGTCTCTTCATTTCAATAAATCCCAAGCAAAGAGGGGTCTCTCCAATTTAATAAGTTGGCTACATATTTTGTAATACTGAATGCGCGACGGTGGCTTATTTGCCCAATTCGCTTAGAATTGGGTAACGACGGACACAAAAGCTGAGTGGATCGCCAGTCAACATGGTGCGTCCATCGCCCGATTTTGGTCGGATTGCACCCCCACAGGTAGCCGGGTAGGCTTGCGCGCCTGCGATCACGGAGAAGGGTCCCCTTGTACGAACTGTTGCAAACCGCATTGGCGCCGGAGGCGATTGCCGGTCACCTGTCCTACGGGCTTTTGGTCCTCTCGATGTTGATGAACTCCATCGTCTGGCTTCGCATCATCGCGTTGGTGTCGGGTGTTGCGGGTATCGTCTACAGCGGCTTCGTGCTGCGCGATCCGGTCGGCACATTCTGGGAAGCCTTGTTCGTACTGGCCAATCTGAGCCAGTTCTGCCTGCTGTTGTGGCGCAGCCGCAAAGCTCGCTTCACCGACGACGAATTCCTGTTCTGCCAGAACGCCCTTGTGCTCGTGCCGCCCAGCCTGTCGCGGCAGTTCATCGATGTCGGCAGCTGGAAGACCATTCCTGCCGGCACGATCCTGACCGATCAGGACGAACCGGTCATGCGATTGACCTATATCGCCGAGGGTCATGTCGACGTGACGGTCAATGGCAGCCTGGTGGCGACCTGCGGCACCGGTGACTTCATCGGCGAACTCGGCATCCTGTCGGGACGCCCGGCGACGGCGACGACCACAGCAACCACCGATCTTCGCGCGCTGGTGTTCGAGCGCGACGCCTTGATGCGGCACCTGAAAAGCAAGCCAGATCTGAAGCTTGCCTTGCAGGCCGGCTTCAAGAACAATCTGCGCCAGAAGCTGGCGATCGCCAACGAACGCACGCTGGCCGGAACCGGCACGTAACCGGCCCCTCGCGCCTTCAAGCTGAATTCAGGAGAAACCATGACCTGGCAAGCCTATCTGGACGCCCATCAGGAGCGGTTCGAGAGCGAACTGCTTGATTTCGTCCGCATCCCCTCCGTGTCGGCGGATGCGTCCTACGCGGCCGATGTGGAGCGCGCCGCGCAATGGGTCGCAACCCGGCTCGACGCGGCCGGTGCGGAGAACATCGAAGTGTTGCCAACCGGCGGCCATCCGGTGGTCTATGGCGACTGGCTCCACGCCGGCGCCGATAAGCCGACGGTGCTGATCTACGGTCATTTCGACGTCCAGCCGGGCGAACCCTTCGAATTGTGGGACAGCCCGGCCTTCGAGCCGGAAATCCGAAATGGTTGCGTTTTTGGCCGCGGCGCATCGGATGACAAGGGCGGTATGCTTATCCCGATCCTGTCCTTCGAGGCGATGCTGCGTGGCGGGTCGGGCGTTCCGGTCAACGTCAAGTTCATTTTCGAAGGTCAGGAAGAAATCGGCTCGCCGCAATTGCCGGAATTCGTGGCGCAGCACCGCGATCTTCTGGCCTGCGACATGATTTTCTCGGCCGACGGGCTTCAATGGACCGCCGACGAATCCAACCTCGTCACCGGGCTGAAGGGCCTTGTGGGTCTCGAGATCACCGTCACCGGTGCCCAAGGCGACCAGCATTCCGGCCTGCATGGCGGCGGTATCGCCAATCCGCTGCAGGCACTCAGCCAAGTGCTGGCGTCGCTCAAGGATACGGAAGGGCGCATCACAGTCGACGGGTTCTATGACGACGTGCTCGATCTGACCGAGGAGGATCGCGCCGATATCGCCCGGGTGCCCTGGGACGAAGCCGCCTATGTCAGCGAGTTGGGTATTCCGGAGGTCTTTGGCGAGCCAGGCTACACGACCCGTGAGCGGCTGTGGGCGCGGCCGACGCTGGATATCAACGGGTTGACGGGTGGCTACCAGGGCGGTGGCTCCAAGACCGTGCTGCCGGCGAAGGCCAGTGCCAAAGTCACCTGCCGACTGGTCGCCAACCAGAAGCCGGACCGGATTTTTGAGCTGATTTCACAGCACGTCGAACACCATCTGCCACGGGGTGTGCGGGTCAGTGTCGAACGGTTGCAAGGAAGCGCCGATCCCTACCAGATGCCGCGCAATCACAATGCCAGCCGCGTCGCCGGCGAAGTTCTGACCGAGATCTACGGCGCCGAGCCCTACATCACCCGGGTCGGCGGATCGATCCCGGTCACCTCGGTGTTTCTAAACGAACTGGGCGCCCACACGATCATGTTCGGCTTCAGCATCGGCGATGAAAACCTGCACGCCCCCAACGAGTTCTTCCGCCTGGTCAATTTCCGCCGCGGCCAGAAGGCCTATTGCCGACTTCTGGAGAAGCTCGCAGCTTAGAGGGGGACCCCGATCCGGCGACCCCATCGACAAGACGTCCAGGTCGACACCTTGACAGGCGAGGCGGCGCATCGTTCTTCTGTGCGTCCTGATCCGAAGGAGACTGTGCGCATGCAACGCCGGCTGAGCGCCATCCTCGCCGCCGACATGGTGGATTACACCCGCATGATGGCGGAGAACGAGGCCAAGACTCTGGGGCTCATCCGCGAATTGCGAGACGTCTATCTGGAACCGGCTGTAATCAAGGCCGGTGGTGAGATCATGAAGCGCATGGGGGACGGCTGGATCATCGCGTTTCCGACAGTCCACCAACTCGTCAAATGCACGATCGGGTTTCAACAGAGCCTCGCCGGACATGCGGATATCAAGCTGCGGACCGCGGCACACATCGGTGAGATTGTTGAGGACGAAAGTGATTTCTATGGCGCCGGCGTCAACCTGACACAGCGGCTGCAGACCGAAGCGCCGCCGGGCGGATTTCTGGTGTCCGTCGACCTCCTCAGACAATTGCCAGGGGAGTTTTCCGAGCTGTTCGACGACGCTGGATCCTTTCGGCTGAAGGGTATCCCCTTTCCCGTGGACGCTTATTTGTGGAGGCCGCGCGAAAGGGCGAAGGACGTGTCGGGCGAATTGCCCAGCATATCGGTGGAGGAGTTCGAATACGCGCCGGAAAACTCCGAAACCAGATCAATCGTTTCCGATTTGAGGCATCAGTTGCTCGGATCTCTGAGTCGACGAACGGGAGTGCGGGTCGTCGACGGCCAGGGCGGTGAAACGGTCAATTGCCTATACCGATTACAAGGTCGGTTGCGAATGGCGCAGAGCAAGGGGCGGCTTAATCTCAGCCTTTTGATGGGCGATTCCGGTGTTGTGGCCTGGTCCAGGCAATATGAGGCAGATGCACAGGACCCGTTCCGGTTCAGCGACGATCTGTTCGAGCGTGCCAATGCCGATCTTCGCATTCAGATAAACGCGTTCGACGGCAGCCGGCTTGCGGCGTTGTCGGACGACGAACTCAGCGTTTCGGAATTGCGGACGAGGGCTGCCCAACTGGTTCACGATGGAACCGTTTCCAGCCACGAGCGGGCTCGGATTCTGTTGGAGCGGGCGATTGTGCTCAGTCCTGAGGATGCGATGTCTCTTGCCATGCATGTAGAAGTCGTTTTGTTCCTCAGGGCTGCAAAACACCAGGAATTGGAGCCGGCAGAACTCGAGTTGTTGGGGCGCAACATAGACCGGGCCGTCGAATACACTCCGAGAAGTGACTACATACGCTTCGTCCGCGCCCTGTTCAGCCTGTGGGGATCCGTCGATCCGGAGGAGGCTAAAAAGGACATCGACCGCTGTCTGACGATCAACCGGAACTATCCGTGGGGACTGATGGTGCTGGGCCTGTATCACGCCGGCAATGGAGATTTCGACGAGGCCATTATTGCCCTGGAACAGGCGATCGAATTGAGCGACAGCGATCCGCTTCTACCGCTCATACTGTATGTTGCGTCACTCGTATTGTACTGCGCTGGCAAAGACCGATTGTCACTGGAAAAGATCGAGCACGCCATCGACCTTCACCCAGGCCAATGGGCATTTTTCATCGTCAAGTCACTCAACCAGCAAAATCTGGGAGAAGGTGAGATGGCGCGGCGATCCCTGGACAAAGCAAGATCGCTGGACGAGGAGCCACTGATCCTGGCGCCTGCAATCAGGCTGCCCGAGAGTCACTCGGGATTAATGGAAAAGCTGGCCCCCCGTTCCCGAAGTCCAGGCCGAACGTGACCGCATCACGCCGGGGGCTCTACAGCCCCGCATGGCTCGGAAACGACCGGAACTGGAACGGTACCCGACCTTCGATCCGGTCGCGGCTGGGCGCCAGTCCGAAACGTTCCTTATAAGCGCGGGTGAACCGGGCGCCGCTGGTGAAGCCGCAGGCGACACCGATGGTGGTGATTGGCAGCTCTGTTTGCGTGACAAGCCCGCGGGCCCGGTCGAGGCGTACGTCGAGATAGTATCTCACCGGTGAAACGCCGGTGTGCGTCTTGAACAGCCGCTCCATCTGGCGTTGCGAGAGGTCGACCTGCCTCGCCACCTCGCCGATCGCCAGCAGATGTTCGAGATTGCGCTCCATCAGAACAATGGCTTCGCGCAACTTGGCCGGGACGGCGGACCCGACGGGTTCTTTTCGGGCGGGGAGCTGGCCCTCAAGGCCGGCTCGCAGACGTTCGTGAAAAATATAGCGACCGGCAGCGTTGGCGATGTCGATGCCCTGCTGCAGGCGCAGGATTTCCAGGGCCAGATCACTGGCCGCGCCGCCTCCACAACAGGTCAATCGATCGCCGTCAATCACGAACAGGTCTTCGTCCATTCTGGTGTCGGGGAAGGTCTCCCGGAAAGCAGCGATATGTTCGTAGTGAACAGCGGCCTTCCTGTGTTTCAAAAGGCCGGCAAACCCCAGGACGAATGCGCCCGTGTCGAGGCCGCAGAGGGTAACGCCCTTCTTCGCCTGTGTCCGAAGCCAACTGAGCAGCCTTGGTTGATTGAAGTGTTCGACGCTCCAACTGGCGTTGACGACCAGCAGGTCGAGATCGGCAGGCATGTCCGCTATCGGTACGAGGTCGCTGATGGTAACGCCATTGCTCGCCACCACGGTTGAGTGATCGACACCCAGAAAGTCCCATTCATAGAGCCTCGCGCCGCACAAATAGTTGGTGCAACGGAACGGATCGATGAAGGCATGCATAGCCAGGGAATTGAACCCCTCCAGCAGCAGTAGGCCGATCTTGAAAGTGGGTTGGTTCGAGGGGTTATCCATTTGGCGAAAAGTACAAATTCTCTGGCGAAAAAAGTCAACTCTGTTGATTTGCTTGACGGTAAATTGGAGGACAGGAGGAAGTGCCTGATGCAGGAACGTCCCAACATTCTGGTCATCATGGCGGATCAACTGGCGCCACAGTTTACCGGCGCCTATGGTCACGCCATTGCGAAGACGCCGCATCTCGACGCGTTGGCCATGCGCGGAACGCGTTTTGACGCCGCCTATTGCAACTCGCCGCTCTGCGCGCCTTCGCGGTTTGCATTCATGTCGGGTCAGTTGATCAGTCGCATCGCGGCCTATGACAACGCGTCCGAATTCCGCGCCAGTGTTCCGACATTTGCCCACTACCTGCAAATGCTCGGTTACCGGACCTGCCTGTCCGGCAAGATGCACTTTGTCGGACCGGACCAGAAGCATGGTTTCGAGGATCGTGTCACGACGGATATCTATCCCGCCGATTTCGCCTGGACGCCCGATTGGGAAGCGCACGATGAGCGGATCGACAAGTGGTATCACAACATGCAGACCGTGAAGGAAAGCGGTCTGGCCAACGCCACGTATCAGATCGACTATGACGACGAAGTCGGGTTCGCCGCCAGGCGCTGGCTGTTCGACTATGCCCGCGACAAGGCGCAGGGGCGCACGCAACCTTTCGCCCTGGTCGCAAGCTTCATCCACCCGCACGATCCCTACGTTGCCCGTCCGGAATGGTGGGACCTCTATGCCGATGACGAAATCGACATGCCGGAATTCGTTCCGCCATTGGAGCAGCAGGATCCGTTCTCGCGCCGCCTGATGGATGGGATCGAGGCAAGCTACGTACCCTTGAGCGAAGAGGAAGTGAGGCGGGCGCGGCGCGCCTATCTCGCCAATGTCAGCTATTTCGACAGCAAGATCGGCGAACTGGTCAAAACCCTGGAAGAGACCTGCGAGCTGGACAACACGATCATCGTCGTCGCAGCCGATCACGGCGACATGCTGGGCGAGCGCGGCCTCTGGTACAAGATGAACTTTTTTGAGCACTCGGCACGCGTGCCGCTGGTCATGGCGGGACCGGGCGTCGTTCCGGGCGTCGCCGAAAACGCCTGCTCGCTGGTCGACCTGCTACCGACTTTCGTCGAGATCGCCGGTGGAGGCAGCGCCTTGTTCGGAGAGCCCATCGACGGGCGAAGCCTCATGCCTCTGGCGCGCGGTGAGGAGGACCCGGTCGACGAAGCCATCGGCGAATATTGCGCCGAGATGACACCCTGTCCGGTCTTCATGATCCGCCGGGGCGCGATGAAATACATCCATTGCGCCATCGATCCGCCGCAGCTTTTTGACCTGGCAAGAGACCCGCTGGAAAAGACCAATGTCGCCGCCGATCCCGCCTATCACAACGTCGCGGCGGCTTTTGCCGCTGAGGTCGAGGATCGTTGGGACAGCGAGAAACTTCGCGCCGATGTCATGGCGACCCAACGATCGCGCCGCGCACTGCATGCGGCGATGGAGGCGGGAGCCGGTGAGCACTGGGACTACAATCCGCCCTCGGATGCCAGCCAGCAGTATGTGCGCAACGCAATGGACTGGACGGTTGCGGCTGACCGCTACCGTTTCCCACCGATCAGCACGAAGGACGAACCGTCATGAGTGAATTGCTATCAAAGGACGAGTTCGCACGTCTTTCCGGCGGCTACGACAGCGATCCCCGGCGATCGCTTTCGCTGACCGCGGAAACCTATACCGATCCGAAATGGTTCGAACTCGACCGGCAGGCCGTGATCGCCCGTTCCTGGCAATGGGTGTGCCACGTCGAAAAGCTGAGACAGCCGGGATCTTATGTCACCACCGAGATAGCCGGACGACCGATTGTTCTGACCCGCGACCGCGATGGGGTCTTGCGGGCTTTTTACAATGTCTGCAAACACCGCGCCCATGCCCTGCTGTCCGGCGAGGGAAGCACGACCCGGATCATGTGTCCCTACCATGCTTGGGTTTACCGGTTGGACGGACAATTGGTGCGGGCGCCGCACACTGAAAACCTGGTCGACTTCGACACGCGCGACATCTGTCTCGACCAGGTGAAGGTGGAGGAGTTTTGCGGTTTTGTGTTCGTCAATCTCGATGCGGCCGCGCCGTCGCTCAGCGAGCAGTCGGGTGATCTCGAAACCGAAATCCGCTACTGGGCGCCTGACATCGACAAACTGACCTTTGGTCATCGCCTGTCCTACGACATCAAGTCGAACTGGAAGAATGTCGTCGACAATTTTCTCGAGTGTTACCACTGCCCGACCGCCCACAAGGACTTTTGCGATCTGGTGGACATGGATACCTACAAGGTGACCACCCATGGCATCTATTCCAGCCACATGGCCGAGGCGGGCAAGGGCGCCAACAGTGCCTATGACGTCTCCAACGCCACCGTCAGAACCCATGCCGTGTGGTGGCTTTGGCCGACCACCTGTCTGATGCGCTATCCCGGCCGGTCGTCCATGATCGTGCTCAACATCATTCCCGCCGGGCCGGACAGAACTCTGGAGACCTACGATTTCTTTCTGGAAACTCCGGAGGCGAACGACTTGGAGCTGGAAGCCATTCGCTATCTCGACACCGTCCTTCAGGTCGAAGACATTGGTCTGGTCGAAAGTGTCCAGCGCGGCATGAACACACCGGCCTTTACCCAGGGACGCATTGTCCACGATCCGGATGGCTCCGGAAAATCCGAGCACGCCGTGCACCATTTCCACGGACTGGTCCTGGATGCCTACGAAAAGAGCATGGGCGCATGATGCTGAAAGGAAAAACCGCCTTTGTCACCGGCGGCACCGGCGGCATCGGATCGGCCATATGCGAGCGTTTCGAGAGGGAGGGCGCCAATGTGTTGGCCGCCGATCTGGCGGACAGGGGCGGCGCCGGAACGTTCCGCCATTTCGATGTCACCGACGAAGATCAGATCATCGCCACCTTCGAAAGCCTGGAGAAGGACTGGGATCAGCTCGACATTCTGGTTAATGCGGCGGGGATCGAGATCGAGGAAACGATCGAGAACACCACGCTTGAACAATGGAACCGGATCTTCGCGATCAATGTCACCGGCATGTTCCTGACGTCGAAATACGCTTTGCCCCTGCTGCGCAAATCGACCGGAGCGAGCGTCATCAATTTCGGATCCTATGACGGCACCATTGCCGATCCCGGTCTGGCCGCCTATTGCGCCACCAAGGGCGCGGTGCATGCCCTGACCAGGGCGATGGCCTGCGACCACGGGCCGGAAGGTATTCGCGTCAACGCGATCTGCCCCGGTTACGTGGACACGCCGATGCTGCAGAGTTTCTTTGCGGGCGAGGGCTCGGGTGGCGGCGGCAAGTCGATCGAGGACTTGCAACAGGCCGTACGCGATGTTCACCCGACGCGCACTTATGGAACGCCGGAGGACATCGCCAATCTGGTCAACTGGCTGGCCAGCGACGAAGCCCGCTACGCGTCCGGCCAGCTTTGGGTCATTGATGGCGGGTTGTCCGCCCAGGTGCAGCAGATGAAGTTGTAGCGGGGCGCAAAGCGCCCGAATGCAAGCGGGAAGACAGGATGCAGCTTGAAGGCAAGACAGCCCTGGTGACGGGCGCCCGGCAGGGCATCGGCCACGCAATCGCCACGGCGTTCGCGTGGGAGGGAGCGGCTGTCACTGTTTGCGGCCGCGGCGGTCGTCCTGATGGCATTCCGGAGAGCTGGACATGGTGCGGCTGCGACGTGTCAGATGCCGACCAGGTGACAAAATTGGCCAACGAGGCTGGTGCTCTCGACATTGTGGTGAACAATGCCAGTGTTCAGATCGAGAAGACGGTCGTCGACACCACCGATGCCGATTGGGACCTCCTGATGGGTGCCAATGCACGCGGCGTATTCAACGTCTGCCGGGCGCTGATCCCGGCCATGCGGGAGGGCGGGTCGATCATCAATATCGGCTCGATTTCCGGCAATGTGGCCGATCCGTCCATGGCGCTCTACAACGCCTCGAAAGCGTTCGTGCATGGGCTGACGCGCTCCATCGCCATCGACCATGGCCCAAAAATCCGCTGCAATGCCATTTGCCCGGGATGGATCGAGACGGGCATGCTGGAGGCAGGCTTCGATTTGGCCGCGGATCCGCAACAAGCCCGGACGGATGCGCTTTCGCGCCATGCCGTTCGACGTTTTGGCAAACCGCAGGACATAGCCAGCCTGGCGGTATGGCTCGCTTCCGATGCCTCTGCGTTCGCAACGGGGCAATGCTTCACGATGGACGGTGGCCTGACCGCCGCATCCCCCCTCAATCCGGGACTATTCTGATGACTGAAATCACCACGACAGCCGTTCTGGGCGCCGGCGTCATTGGCGCAAGCTGGACCGCCCTTTTTGCCGCCGCCGGTCTGGACGTCCGCGTCTACGACGTTTCCGACACCGTCGAAAGCGATGTCGGAGATTATGTGGACCGAGCCTGGCCGACATTGCTCGAACTGGGTCTCGCAATCGACGGGCGCAAGGGAAGCATCACGTTCCACGAGACTGCCACCGAAGCCGTGACTGGCGCCGGGTTCGTTCAGGAAAACGTGCCCGAGCGCCTCGCGATCAAACATGCCCTGTTCCGCGAGATCGAGCCGCACCTGGCGGCCGAAGCTATTGTCTGTTCCTCCGCCTCCGGGCTGATGGTTGCCGAAATGCAAAAGGGCTGGACCGACCCGTCTCGGTTCATCCTCGGACATCCTTTCAATCCGCCGCACTTGATTCCACTGGTCGAGTTGCTCGCCAATGACAGGACCGGCGACGACGTGCTGCCCATCGCCGAAGACTTCTATAGAGCGGTTGGAAAAGTCACCATTCGGGTCCGGCGAGAAGTGCCCGGCCACGTCGCGAACCGCCTGCAGGCCGCCCTTTGGAGAGAGGCGATCCACCTGGTCGAAACCGGCGTGGCATCGGTCGAAGATGTCGACAAGGCCGTATGGGCCGGTCCCGGACTGCGCTGGGCCGCGATGGGACCGCACATGTTGTTTCACCTGGGGGCGGGTGAGGGCGGCCTCGAGGAATTTTGCAATCGCTACACCGACAGCTTCCACCGCTGGTGGGACGACATGGGTGAGACGAGGCTCTCGGACCAATTGGCAGCCGATCTCGCTTCGGGGGTTATGGAGGAAGCTTCGGGACGATCGGTCAGAGAGCTCAGCCAAGATCGGGATACCTTGATAGCAGCCACCCTGCGGGCAAGCGCCGGCATCCGGAGGTAACCGACCAAAGGCGGATGTCAGGTGTTTGCTTCCAAAAGTTCACTGGAAAGCCACGTGACCAGCAAGTCGGCATCCCTGTGCGCGGCGCGTGCCGGGCCGCGATAAACCGAAAGTTCGTCGGGTCGCGAAACGAATTCGCGGCAAGGTCTGATGAGTTTCCCTTCGCCGATCATGCCTTCCGTCGTGCGCCTCCACCCGAGAGCGATGCCCTGGCCGGCAACAGCGGCCTGAAGGGCCAGAGGATAGCTGTCGAAGTGCACGAGACGGGCCCGCTTTCCCGTCTTTGCACCGACCGCCTCAAACCAGTCCGACCATTCCATCCAGTCCTGCGGAAAGACCCGGTGCGACAAAAGTGGATACTTGATCAAACCGTTTGGCGTCAGCGGGGGTTCTATAGGCGCGATTAGCGATGGTGCACAGACCGGAAAGACGTCGTCGTCCACTGTAAAGGCCAGTCGCGCCGTCCCGGACGGTCGACCGGAAGTCTGCAAGGCAACATCAAAATGCTCCGTGGCGTCCGTAATCGGCTTCACCGATGTCACCACCCGTAGCTCGACGCCGGGGTGGGTTTCATGAAACCGCGCCAGCCGGGGCATCAACCAGTAGAACGCTTCGCAAAGCTGGCAGTGAAGGACCAGTTCATTGGCGCGCCTGTCGCCACGCAGATAGGCCATCTCCTCAGCAATATCGGTCAAGGCTGCGCTGACGACCCGTCCGAGTCTGCGTCCTTCATCGGTCGGAAACACTGCCCGGTTCCGACGCTCGAACAGCCGGGTGCCAAGTTCCTCTTCAAGTCGGGCCACCTGCTTGCTGACTGCTGTCTGGGTCATGCCCAGCTCGTCGGCCGCGCGGGAAAAGCTCTCAAGCCGTGCCGCAGCCTCAAAGGGCCTCAGGCGGGACAAGGGCGGCAGCGAGTGCGTGCTTTTTTGCATAACCATGGATCATGCAAATAGAGCAAGAAGTCGCTTTTTTACAGCACCAATCCATGAATTCTTGGAGCCGAGTTGTGAGCCTTTCGGGTGCCGCTTGGTGAATTCACCTTCGCCCGAACATCGCGTCAAATGGAGACATCACCCATGTCGCCGACCCATGCGGGACTGATCTACTGTCTGACGTTCGTTACCCTCGAGGCCTTTCAGGCCGTCTATCTCGGATCCGTGTTTCAACGGGCGGACTCGTTCGTCGTCGGCAGCCTGGTGTTCGGAATTTCCGTGATCGGCTGCACTCTGGCAACGGCGATCATGCGTCCGTACGAACTGTTGGCTGCCTTCCGCGCATGGAGGATCGTGGTCGCCCTCAACGTGCTCGCGGCGGTTGCCTGGATCACGTATTTTTTTGCGATCCAACTCATCGAACCGGCAGTGGTGTTCACGATTTTCTCTGGCATGGTGCCGCTGGGAACCGTCATTGCGGGGCGGATCGGTTTGCCGGAGGCATGGTCCGCGAAAAGCCGGTTTGCCAATACGGGACATTGGCTGATCGGACTGTCGATGGTCTTGCTGGCAGCCATCACCGCCTTCGGGCTTTCCGGGTTTGTGCGGGGCGGATGGAGCATCGGTCTGCTTGGGGCAGCGCTATCTGCACTCTCGGGCGGGGTGACCGCTCTGGTTATTCTGTTGTCCGTGCGGTTGAACCGCCATGGCGTCGGCCCCCTGGCGCAGTTCGGTCTGAGATTCGTTCTTTACACGGTTCTGGCGGTCGCGGCGTTTCTGTTCGGGCTGGACGACAAAGGCAGGCCCTTGCTGCCCGCCGACCTGGCTTGGATCGTCATGATCGGACTGCTGGTGATCGCATTTCCTCTTTACCTGGTTCAAAAAGCGGTTCCGCTGCTGCACCCTTCTTCGATAGCGGCTATCACAGCATTGGGGCCAGCCATCGTGTTCCTGATGCAACTCTCCGAAGGCCGAGTTGACTACTCAGCCGCTACTCTTGTTGGTCTGACGGTTTATATGGCCGGTGTTCTGTTGACGGTCCTAAGCGGCTTCAATAGGCCTGCGTGACCTGTTGTGGATGGCCAACATCGCAACAGCCGCGACTGCCGCTCCGATCCACAGGGATACGACGGAGCTCAACAGAAGCACGGCCAGCAGCAGTCTCAGGCCAACCTCCCAGGCAGCAAGTGGATGCCGGTCGAAGACCGAAAGAGCTGATGAGAGAAGATAGAGGGAAAAGATCAGGCGTGCGAGCAGCAGTATGAGCGACCCGATCATGCTGCTTCCATCATAGCCGGGCAGATAGGTGTTGCCTCCCGTCGCCTGCGGATCGAGGATTGCGTCGGTGATCAGCAGCAATTCAGGATGGAAGGCAAATATGAACGGAACGACGAAGATCACAATCCCTGATTTGACCGCAGAAAAACCGGTCGCCATCGGCTCCGCCTTGGTGATCGTCGCTGCCGCGAAAGCCGCCAGCGCGACGGGCGGCGTGATGGCGCTGGCCACGGCAAAGTAGAAAATGAACATGTGTGCCGTGAACAGCGAGAGGCCCAGGCCGGCCAGAACCGGCCCCATGAGCAGGGCGGCATTGATGTAGGCGGGGACCGCCGGCATGCCCATTCCCAGGAGCACAGCCAGAAACATCGTCATCAGCAGTGCCAGGAACTGGACGAAAACCGATCCGCCTCCGCCGAGATCCAGACTGTTCAGCCAGGCCAGAACATCGAGAGCCAGGAAAACCGGCAGCCCGGTGAAAGACAGGCAGAAGTCGATGATCGATACGGCCAGGAACATCAGGTAAAGCGTCGAAATCAGCCCGCCGGCCTGCGCCATCCCATCGATGATCTTCTTGGGTCGGGCGCGCACCTCGGGGTCAACAAAGAGAAGAACAATGAGCAGCATCACCGCCCACCAGCCGGCCGCACCGGCAGACCCGGCGGAGTTCTGGATGGCCTGTAATATCCAACTCAGACTTTCGACCTTGCAGCCGGCATCGGTGAATTGCCGTTCGGCACCGAGGAGGCCGCCTAGCAGGCCGCAACCGACCGAGTCCTTAGGCGTCAGCAGCAGCGCGAGGATCAGCAGGATGGGACCGAAGATCATGATCAGGTTGAGATAGTCCTGGCGGTTCAGGATCATGTCGTCCGTTATCTCGCCAACCGCGGTGATTTTCTGTTTTCGGGCCTGGAAGACGACGGAGAGAAAGAGGCAGAAGAAATACGCTACCGCTGGAATGATGGCGGCGATGATCACACTCGAATAGGGTACGGCCGTCAGGGACGCGAGGACGAAGGCTGCGACCCCCATAACAGGCGGCATGATCGATCCGCCCGACGACGCGGCGGCCTCGACGCCTCCCGAGAAAACCTTGGAGAAGCCCCGCTTCAGCATCATCGGGATGGTCAGGACGCCGGTCGACAGCACGTTCACGATCGGACCGCCTGATATGGTTCCGAACATGGCCGACGAGATGATGGCCGCGTGGGCCGGTCCGCCGCGAAGGTGGCGTGTCCAGCGGAATGCCAGCTTGATCAGCGATTTGCCGCCCGCTGAAGTGCCGAAGAGCGATCCCAGCACGAGATACGGGAATATCGTATTCAGGACGATATCCATGAACCGTCCGAGAAGCCCGGAAGAGTTGTTCACCAGCACATCATGGACGCGCGGGCGCCCGTCAGCCAGCATGCGCGGCTCGCCCGCCAGCTTGGTGACCAGGTATTTGTTGATGTCATCGGCGCCGTAAACCCACCACACCAAAACAGTGGCGATGGTGTAGAGCGAGATGACGATTGCTACGAACACCAGCGGCAGGCCCCAGACCTTGATGTTGTATGACAGGAACACCAGGATCGACAGGCCGACGATCAGCACCAGCCAGCCGCCCGTCGTGTTCACACATTGCGGATCTTCGACGGTTGTGGGCGCGGGCAGACCGAGGCTTTCGTTGAATTCGACCGCTGCGGCGAGGCTTTCCTGAATCAGCCGGGCGCGATCGCCGTTAACCTGATCGATCAGACAAATCGCCTCGATCTCGATCAGGTATGTGAGTGCGATCGTCAGCGCGGTGATAACCAGCGCAACGTCCAGGAAGAGGCCGAAATTGCGCCGCGCAGGCGATTTGCCCTTCCAGTCGCGCCACATGGAGTGCTTGAGCGCGACGATCACCATCATCAGGGAAAAAAAGGTCGGATAGTACCACTCGAAAGAAAACTTGCGGAGCTTGGCGCCTTCGATGCCGGTCAGGGATGCGACAAGATTGTCATATCCGGGGATGCCGGGTGTGGAATTGAGAAGCCCGATGAACACCATCGCCAACGCAAGCCAGTTGAGCAATCGAAGCGAAAAGCTCGGCTGGTCTGCATTGCTGTCCGGCTCGCCGGTCATGGCTATCCCCGTGGCGCATGATCAGCCGGGCACGGTTTGCGCCCGGCTGAATAACACTGAGACTACTTTGCGCAGTCAGGGATAGTGTATCCGGCTTCTTCCCAGGCGGCCACTGCTCCCGGATGATACTTGATCGGGTTGTTGCCGCACATGTCGGTCAATGCGATGTCCGTTTCGCCGTGCCAGGTGCTCGCCATGAAGGGCGCCTTGGCGTGGTAGACGGATTCGATGTTCTCAATGAAGGCTGCAGTCAACGCCTTGGCTGTGTCGAAATCCATGCTGACGTTCACGATGTCGGCACCGACAGTGGCGGGTCCGCGAAACATGTCGTCTTCAGAAGAAATGGTGACACTCTCACCATATCCCATGTCGGCAATCGCCATCTCGAACGGAACGGTCCCGGGCAATTTTCCGACATTCTGGAACGCCTCGCCGTCGAAAACCTCCTTCGACACCGAATAGATCGTGATATTTCCGGATGCTAGCGCCGCCGTAATGCGTGGGTCAGGGAACGACATCGGAAGCACCATGGCGTCTGCCGAACCGTCCTGGATGGTTTTCACGGCCTGGCCCCAGTTGACCTGAACACCTTCATAGCCGGAGCCTTCCTCCAGACCGGAATTCACTTTGATAAGAAGCCGCGCATTGGTTAGCGCCGCGCCTCGGGGCGGACCGTTATAGATGGTCTTTCCCTTGATCGCATCCCAACCGCTGATATTGGCGCTGTCATAGGCAAAAAGCCCCTGTACCGACACCCGATAGGTGTACAAAACCGCTAGGTTCTGGGCGAGCTTGGCGCCTTCTTCCTTGCCCAAACCGGCATAGGGCCCGACACCGCGGGACAGCAGGAACGGAAGAATGAACGGCGCAGCCGCGATATCCGTTTTGCCCTCGGCGACATTTTGAACCGAGTTGGTCAGGGTCTGTCCTGACGTGACCTGAATGTCGGCGACACCAGCCTTCGCTGATGATTCCGACAGTGAGATGATCGAAATCCCGGGCGTTGTATTGGGTGCCGCCGTCTCGGCGGTCAATATCGTCTGGGACTGGGCGCTTGCAGTCAGCGCTATGACCGCGGCTGTCGCCACGTGGATTTTCTTGAACATATGCACTCCTCCTTTATCGATCATAACAGGATTTCTTATAATTTATCGATATTTTTGGCTCAGTCCGGTTTGAATCGCAAGTGTTTTGGCTTATCTGTCGTGTCAACTCGCGTTTATGACGGATTGGAAGGCCAGTTTGGAGACCGCAAATATGCCAGACCTCAAGCTCTTTGTTGCCCCTGGAACCTGTGCGCGGGTCCCGACGATCGCGCTGGAAGAAATTGGCGCACCTTTTGAAACCGAGCTCGTGCGTGTTGTCGCCAATCAGCAAAACTCACCGGAGTTTCTAAAACTCAATCCGAAGGGCAAGGTTCCTACACTGCTGATCGACGGCGTTCCGCTGACCGAGAACGTCGCAATCCTGAGCTGGCTGAACACAACCTATCCGGATGCCAACCTGTTACCGGCGACAACCGATCAGCTCGAATCCATCAAACAGACCGCCGATCTGGCTTTTTTTTCGGCCACGGTTCATCCCACGGTCACGCGCATAGCGATGCCGATAAAGTTCATCGCCGATGGCGAATTGTCATTTGATCTGGTGCGACCCAAGGGCATGGAAGCCATGGTCCCAATCATGCAGATGATCGACACAAGACTTGAAAACGGACCCTGGTGGTACGGCGACGACTGGTCGGTGGTCGACGCCTATCTGTTTTGGGTGTGGTGGCGCATCACCGGCGTCGGGTTTTCCGACGCCGATTACCCCAACATCAGGCGCCACTTTGACTTCAGCAATCAACGTCCGGCGGTGCAGCGGGCCATGGAACGGGAAGCCAAGAATGTCGAGATCCTGAAATCGGAAGGGCTCTATCGGGCCCCGCGATAGACCGGCGGAAGCCGGTCAGTCGATCAGAACCTCGGCCTCGACTTCGACGGCGATGCCGTCGCCCATGGGTAGAGATGCCATGCCGACGGCTGAGCGGGAATGGCGGCCGACATCCGGGCCGAATACCTCCAGAATAAGGTCCGAGAAGCCGTTGATCACCATTGGCTGGCCGGTGAATTCAGGCATCGAATTGACCATGCCCAGCACTTTGCACCAGCCGCTGATCCGATCGAGGTCGCCGAGTTCACGCTGCAGGCTGGCGAGCATCGAAAGCCCGGTCTTGCGAGCCAGTTCGTACCCCTCATCGACGCTGACATCGCGGCCCAACTTGCCGTAGGGTCCGCTGATCGTGCCGTCGGCGTTTTGAGGCCCGTGACCCGAAACGAACGCGCGGCTGCCGCGGACATTGACCATGGCGAAAGGCAGGCGCACGCCCTCGGGCAACACCACCGGCGCCGGCAGGACCAGACCCATGGAATTCAACTTGTCTTCAATGCGTGACATGGCTTCGCTTCTCCGCTGTTCGATCAGGTACGTCTTTCAGACGTTGCGTCTGAATATCTGATCGGATGGCAGGGTTATAATGACGAAGATGGATACGGGACAAGGCTTTTGGCGGCCGCCGGCTCCGATTGCCGCTCTGCGGTGAATTTGTTAGCAATTTGGCAGAGGGTGAATCGCCAGAAGAGGGATGTGATCCATGGACGACCTGTCTACCCAAATGAGCTCCTTCGCTCCGTTGCTGATCAGCGCCGGAAAAGCCCTGCTCTTTCTGATAATCGGTTGGTTGGTCGCAGGCATCGTCCAGCGCACCATTCGCCGCCGTGTGCTGGCCAGCGAGCAACTCGACGATACGCTCGGCACGTTCTTCGCCTCGATTGCCAAATGGCTCATCCTGGCGGTCGTAGTCATTGCCGTGCTGCAGGTCTTCGGCTTCCAGGCGACCAGCCTTGTCGCCGTTCTTGGTGCCGCCACCCTGGCGATCGGCCTGGCTCTGCAGGGTACCCTCGCCGACATCGCAGCCGGTGTCATGCTGATTATCTTCCGGCCCTTCAAATTGGGCAATTATGTCGACATTGCCGGGACCTCGGGTACGGTCAGGGAGCTCAACCTCTTCGTCACGGAGCTGGTGACGCCCGACAACGTCCAGATCATCATTCCCAATGGCAAGGTCTGGGGCTCGATCATCACCAATTACTCGGCCCACGATACGCGCCGCCTCGACCTCACTTTCGGGATTGATTACGGAGATGATGCTGAAAAGGCGATGGGCATCATTGTCGATTGCGCAGGCAAGGACGACCGCGTGCACAAGGATCCCGAGCCTTGGGCCCGGGTGGTCAATCTGGGAGATTCCTCCGTGGATATCGGCGTGCGCCTATGGTGCAATGCCGGCGACTACTGGGAACTGAAATTCGCCATGACCAGAACGATCAAGGAAGCCTTCGACGACAAGGGAATTTCCATTCCGTATCCGCATCAGGTCGAAATCCATCGCGACGCCTGATCGCAGCTTGGAGGACCGTTGCATGGCTCGATTAGTTTTGGCCGCCATGGCCGCCCTGTGGATCTGGGTGGTCCCCGCGACGGCCTCGGACGCCACGGATCGGCAGCAGATCATCGCTGCCATCAACGACTTGATAGAGGCGTTCGAAACCCGCGATGCCGATGGCATAAAGGCCATGATGACGTCCGATCATGTCGCCATCAGTCCGAATTACGGCCGCCCCTATTCGGTGGACGAGCAGATTGCGACGCTTGGCGAGCTCGAGTTCGATGTCGTCGATTTCGGCGAACGGACGATTTCGATGATCGATGACAACGTGGCGCTGGTCACACAGCGTTCCACCGTGAAGGGGCGTTTTCGCGGTGAGGATCTGCCTCGCGAGATATTCGTGTCTCAGCTTTGGGTTCGCGAAGGTGGCCGCTGGCTGCAGCGCCTTTATCAGGAAACCGCGGTCGGACAGTAGACCGAAGCCTTTGGTCGGAAACATCGCTTGAGTTTCCGCGACGCGTCAAAGCGTTAGCTTCTTGACGTCTGAATCGCAGTTCCCAGAAAATCGGAATATAGATACGAAGAAATCAATTCGGTGCGGCTGGGCCTTGAAGTCTTGTGCCCGTGGCCAGGGAGCGGCTCATGCAGAGATCGCGATTGAGTTTGAAGTGGCTGGAGATCTTCGAGCTGGCGGCGCGTTCCGGCTCGGTGCAGGCCGTTGCGGCTGAAACCGGACTGTCGGTCAGCACGGTCTCCCACCACTTGAGCAAACTCGAGGAGCGGCTCGACGTCAGCCTGCTGGACCACAATCGCAGGCCGATGGTTCTGACGCCGGCCGGCGGTGTGTTCCTGCGCTATATCGAAGAGGCGCTGAGCCTGATCCGCAAGGCGGAGATCGAGACTGTCTCCGGCAACATGATCGAGGCGCGCAGCCTGCGTCTGGGCCTGCTTGACGATTTCGACGCGGACATCGCACCCGAGCTGGCTCGCCTGCTGGCGACTGGAATGCGCAATTGCGATTTCACCCACTATACACGGCCGAGCCATGAGATCCTGCATCTCCTGCGCAATCGACAGATCGATGTCGGAGTCGCCTCGCGGCCGATGGACGATGTCTCGGACCTGGTCGAATATCCGCTTCTTCGCGATCCGTTCGTTCTTGTGACCCCGGCGTCACACGACCTGTCGCCCGATGATTATCTCGCAGGCCACAGTGCATTGCCGTTTCTGCGCTACAGTTCGACCCAGATCATGGGTCGCCAGATCGAGGCGCAGCTGAGGCGGATGCGGATTGCGCTACCCAATCGTTTCGAGTTGGAGAGCAACCAGGCCATCATGGGCATGGTGGCGGATGGCAGCGGCTGGGCTATCTCGACGCCGCTGGGCTATCTGCGGGCGAAGCGTTTCCATTCGCAGACAGTCATGCACCGGTTTCCAGGCAGCAGTTTCGCCCGCTATCTGTCGGTATTCACGACCAAAGAATACGCCCAGGGCGTTGCCCAGATGATTGCCAGCACGATGCAGCGCCTGATCAAGCTGCGGGCGATAGAACCTGCCGTCGAGGCCATTCCCTGGCTCGAGGATACGTTCTACCTGCAGCCCGAAAGCGCTGCGTTCAAGCCAGAATCCTGAACGCGCGGCGAATGGCGTCGTCCTGGGCATAGTCCAGGTATTGCGGCTGGTGGTTTCGAAGGATGTCCCGCGCCTTTTCGCGTGCCAGCGTCCACGCGTCCGGCGCGCCGCTCTCCTGCCAGACGCGCGGTGGATCGCGGTTGGCCAGGGTGGGATAGAAGTAGTCCCGCTCCATGGCTTCGAGCGTTTGCTGCCCGCCAAGGAAGTGGCCTTCGCCCAGAACCGCGGCGCAGATTTCGTCGTAGCCGAGATTGTCCTCGTTGACCTCGACCCCCCGCATCGCCCGGTAGGTGTTGGAGTGCATTTCATCATCAAGCACGAAAGCCTCGAAGCTGGCGCCGAGCAGCGATGCCGTCATGCCGGAGCTTTCATAGATCAGATTGCCGCCGGCCAGGGCGGCGGCCAGTGATGTCATCGCTTTTTCGGCGCCGTATTGGGCGTCTATGGCCTTGGCATCGCTCATCGAGGCGGCAACTCCGGAAGGCAGGCCAAGCCAGTTGGAGAGCTGCGCGGACGCAGAGTTCAACACCGCGATTTCACCGCCGGCCCCGGCAAAAGCACCGGTGCGCAGATCGACCACGAGGGGCCAGTTCGAGAACACCATCGGATGACCAGGCCGGATGGCATGAACCATCACCAGGCTGGCAAGCGTCTCGGCCAGCGATTGCGCCAGAAATCCGGCCAGTGTAGCGGGTGCGGTCGCGCCGGCCTGCGCGGCGGTGATACAGGATATCGGGATGTTGTGTCGGATGCACTCGAAGACAACATCCACCGCGTCTTCTCCATATCGCATGGGCGATATGACAGGGCTGATGTGAGCCTTGACGAAGGGTCGCCGGGAAAAGCCACCCTCGCTGCCCGCCGCAATATCGAACATCTGAACGATCGGAGCGACATGCTCGGCCAAGGTAAAAGCCGTTGCCGTCGGCTTGGTGGTGTTCTTCAACAGGGCATAGACGGTGTTCACGTCCAGATCGAAACTGTCCGCCACGTCGGTCGCGATGCAGCAGCGGGTAAACCACGCGACATTCGAGAGTGTATCCTGGAGCCGTGTGAAATCGTGCAGGTCGCGGAGCGTCGATGGTCGGTAAAGACCAGTGTCAATATCGAGTGTCTGGACCGCGGCGCCACCGGTGCCGAAATAGACGCGATTGCCGCCGACTTCGATGGAACGGGTTTCATCGCGTCCATGAAGCACGAAGGTTTTGGCGGCCCGGTCGATGGCCGCCTCGACAAGGCCGGGCGGGAAGGTCACGCGCCCGTTGTCGGTTGGTCGGGCTCCTGCAGACTCCAGCTTTTCTGCCAGCGTGGCAGGGACTTCGCCCATGCCCAGCTTGCTCAAGAGGGAGAGGGCGGTCGCATAGATCGCATCGAGATCGCCCTCAGATAGCGGCTTGTAGCGTCCGCCGATCTGCCCGGGCGGACAGGGATCGAATTCGGGTTTTGCAGCCCGCTTGGCGAGGCGTTCGCGTCGCCCGGATCGCCTGCTTGCGCCATGCACCGCCAGCCCTCCCCAAATTCCAGCTCGCGCAATCCGAGCTTGTGCGCCATTAGCAATGACAAACGATTGGTTGCCAAGGAAGGAGTGGCTTCTGCCAAAGATCTCGAAACTGGTATTCGAAAAAATAGGATCTGTGCGAGTTTGATTGACCGCAGGCAGCGAGGAGGCTGCGTATGGGGCAGGTCACATGGAGTGTAAGAGCGCTTTGTTATGTTGGAGGGTCATTTGATGGCGGAAAATCGGTTCACTCGGCAAGGCGCGTCGCGCAGCACGATGCGGTGCATCGGGCAAGCGTCGCAACGCAGCCGATGGGCCGATTTTCCCCACCCCTTCGGCGCCGGGCGCTTTTGGCCCCTGGCGTCGTTAGCTTGCACTTGTGGTGGGATGGCACCACGGCCTGCAACCCGCCCAGTCAGTGACCAAAATCGCCGCGGTCAAATGAACCTCCAACATAACAAAGTGCTCTAACATGCAATCGCGAACCAGGGTTGTTGTCATCGGCGGCGGCATAGCGGGCTGCTCGACGCTCTATCATCTGACGCAGGAAGGCTGGACCGATGTCGTGCTGGTCGAGCGCGACGAACTGACCAGCGGCACAACCTGGCATTCAGCGGCGCAGGTGACGAACTTCGGCATGAACCAGACCATGGTCGGCCTGAAATCGCACTCCATCAGGCTTTACAAGGAACTCGCGGACGACCCGGATTATCCGATCAACTATCACCACGCCGACGGCGGTATCCGGCTCGCCAATACCGAGGCCCAAATGGACGGGTACCGTCATTTCGCGTCGATGGCGCGCGGGATGGATGTGCATTTCGAAGTGATCGATGGGGCTGAATGCGCGCGGCGGCATCCGCTGATATCAACGGACAACCTGATCGGCGGGCTCTGGGATCCGCTGGACGGTGACATCGACCCGGCGCAGCTTTGTCAGGCCCTGGCTCGACGGGCGCGCCGGGCCGGCGCCAAGGTCTATCGCCACACACCGGTGATCGGGTTGACGCAAAAGTCAGACGACACCTGGACAGTACACACGGAGAAGGGTGACATCGACTGCGACGTCGTGGTCAACGCCGGCGGCTATCGCGTCAACGAGGTCGGGGCGATGATGGGGGTGCACCATCCGGTCATGGCGATGGAGCATCAGTATTTCCTGACAGAACCGATCCAGGCGATCGAACGATCGGAGCATCGCATGCCGCTTCTGCGCTGCCCGATCTCGGACTACTATTGCCGGCAGGAGAAGAACGGCCTGCTGGTCGGCTTCTACGAACAGGACTGCCGCACATGGGGCATGGACGGTATCGACCCGAACTTCGTCAATGCGCTCTGTCCAGACGACCTCGACCGGATCACCGATGTGCTGGAGGGCGCGTTCGCACGCATGCCGGTTCTGATGGACGTCGGGATCCACTCGGTGGTCAACGGCCCTATCACCTACACCATCGATGGAGCGCCGCTGGTCGGTCCGGTCCCGGGCAAACGCAACGCCTATTGCATCATCGGTTTGCGCGCCGGGCTGGGCGAGGGCGGCGGTCACGGCTGGCTGCTCGCTCAGCAGATCGTTCACGGCGAGGCGTGCTATGACACCTGGTGCCTCGATCCCCGTCGGTATACCGGTCACGGCAATGTCGAACTGACGGCTCTGAAGGCCATCGAGGATTATCGCAACGAATTCCGGTTCCATTTTCCGAACGAACACCGTCCGGCGGGGCGGCCGATCAAGACAACGCCCCTGACTCCGGTTCTGGCCGCTGAAGGCGCTGCCTTCACCGTGGTCAATGGCTGGGAGCGAGCCGAGTACTTTAAACCCGATCCGCAGTTCAGCCCGACGCTGAGCTTTCGGTTCGACGAAGCTTTCGACGTTGTCGCCGGAGAAGTTCACAATGTGCGCGACAATGTGGGCCTGACGGAGGTCAGCGGCTTCAACCGCTTCGAATTGACCGGAGCAGACGTTCATCGTTTTCTCGATCGACTCATCTGCGGGACCGTTCCGCGCCGCGAGGGCAGGGTCGGGCTTGGATATCTCCTCAACCGGAATGGGATGCTGAAGAGCGAAGCGACGATGGCAAACCTGCCTGACGGGCGCGTCTGGTACGGCTCTGCCGCCGCCGCCGAATTTCACGACATGGACTGGTTACGTCATCATATGAAGCCGGGTGAGGACGTCGCCATCCGCTCGCTGACAAACGACTATACGGCGCTTGTCCTGGCAGGGCCCAGGTCACGCGACGTCTTAGGTGCCGTCAGTCGCGGCGACTGGTCGAAAAAGGCGTTTCCCTGGCTCTCGGTGCGCGAGTGCTTTGTCGGGATAGCACCGGCCGTTGTTCTTGCAGTCAGCTTCTCCGGTGAGCTTGCCTACGAGATTCACGTGCCGAACAGCCAGCTCTACGCGGCCTATCTGGCGCTGCGCAAAGCCGGTGAAGATTTCGGCCTGAAGCTGTTTGGTGCGCGCGCTATCGAATCGATGCGGTTGGAGAAGGGATACCTCCACTGGAAGGCCGATATCCTGACCGAATTCGATCCGTTCGAAACCGGACTGGATCGGTTCGTCAAACTCGACAAGGCGGATTTTGTCGGCAAGATCGCCTTGCAGTCTCGCGTTGACCAGGGCCCAAGCAGAAAGCTGGTGACGCTCGATGTCGGATGTGACCATGCTGCGGCACATCCCGGTGCATCAGTGATGCTCGACGGCACCGTGGTTGGCACCGTAACCTCCGGAGGTTGGGGACATCGGGTCGCCAGAAATCTCGCATTGGCTTTCATCAGGCCGGATCTGGCCACTCCGGGCAGCCTTGCATCGATCGACATACTGGGCAATCACATCTCGGCGATAGTCATCCACGCCGCACCATATGATCCGGCCGGCGACAACGTTCGCGCTTGAGAGGTCCATGATGAGCCAGAGCAGGTTCGCCGGCAGTTTCACCCAGCAGGAGGGCATACCCGAAGAGGGAATCGAGGCCGCAGTCGCCGTTCTGCGCAGCGGCCGGCTGCATCGCTACAATCTTGCTGACGGCGAAGCCGGCGAGACTGCGCTTCTCGAACGGGAGTTTGCCGACTGGCAGGGCAGTGCATATTGCCTGGCTGTGGCATCCTGCGGGCAAGCGATCCAGATCGCGCTGCGGGCCGCCGGGGTTGGCAAGTCGGACAAGGTGTTGACCAATGCCTTTACGCTTGCCCCGGTTCCGGGCGCCATTGCAGCGGTCGGCGGCGAAGCGGTTCTTGTCGAGATCGACGACAATCTGCGGCTCGATCTCGACGATCTCGACCGCAAGGCCGCCGAGAGTGGCGCTCGGTTTCTGCTGCTGTCACATATGCGGGGGCATCTTTGCGACATGGACGCGCTCATGCAGGTTGCCGGCCGCAACGACCTGACGGTCATCGAGGACTGCGCGCATACGATGGGTGCTCGCTGGGACGGAAAGCGATCCGGGCAATTCGGAACAGCCGCCTGCTTTTCGACACAAACCTACAAGCACATGAACTCCGGAGAAGGCGGCTTCCTGACATCAAACGATCCGGACCTCATGGCGCGGGCCACCATCCTGTCGGGCAGTTACATGCTCTACGACAGGCACGGAGCCGGTCCGGCCGAACGGCATTTTGACAAGGCGCGATACGAGATGCCCAATGGATCGGCGCGTATTGATGCGCTGCGCGCTGCAATTCTGCGCCCGCAATTGCATCAGTTGGACAACAACATTGTGCGCTGGAATACCCGCTATGCGGCCGTCGCCGAGCGATTGGCGCACTGCTCCGCTATCGTGCTTCCAGAAAGGCCGCAGCAGGAGGACATGGTCGGGTCATCGATTCAGTTCCGGGTTCCCCAAATGGATCGACAGGGTTGCCGCGATCTGTTGCATGCCTGCCTGGAGCGCGGCGTTGAGCTCAAATGGTTCGGTGAAAACGAACCCAGGGGGTTCACGTCCCATCACTCGTCGTGGCGCTACGTGACGGCTCAGGATCTGCCGCGTACGGACGCCATCCTGGCAACACTCTTCGACATGCGTTTGCCGCTGACTTTCTCAGAAGCCGACTGCCGACTGATCGCGGACATCATTGTCGACGCGGTTACCGAGCTGGTGAATTGACACGGGCGGCATTACAAGCTGGGCTTCAGGCGGTATTCGTTTCGCGGCCGCGGTTGAGAAACATCGCTTCGATTTCCGCGACCGGCCGTGCCGGACTGATCAGGAAGCCCTGCATCTCGGTGTAGCCGGCGGCGCGGACCTGGTCGCGCTGGCTTTCCGTCTCGACCCCTTCCGCTGTCGCTGTCATGCCCAGGTTGCGGCTGAGGCTGGCGACCGCGTTGACGATGATGGCGGTTTCCTGTTGGGCTGACAGGTCGCTGATGAAGGATCTGTCAATCTTGATCTTGTCGAATGGGAAGCTGCGAAGGTAGCTCAGTGAAGAATAGCCGGTGCCGAAATCGTCCATGGCGATGCGCACGCCCATGTCGCGTAGAGTGTGAAGCGTGGCTAGCGTGCTTTCGCTGTCCTGAAGCAGGACCTGTTCAGTGATTTCCAGTTCGAGCCGTTGCGGACGCAGGCGCGATTTTGCAAGGGCATGAAAAACAGTTTGAACGAGGTCGCCGCTGCGGAACTGGACCGGAGACAGGTTGACCGCGACCCGAGTGTCGGATGGCCAGGAGGCGGCATCGAGACATGCCCGCTCGATAATCCAATCACCCAACGGCGTGATCAGTCCGATTTCCTCGGCAACCGGGATAAAATCCGCCGGTGAGACAAGGCCGCGCTCCGCGTGCGGCCAGCGCAGCAAAGCTTCAAACCCGGTCACGGCGTCGCTGTCCAGGTCGATGAGCGGCTGATAGTGCAACTCGAACTCTTTTTGCGCAAACGCTGTGCGCAGATCCTGTTCGAGCGAGCGCCGAGCCTGGATTTCGGTGTCCATGTTGTTTTCGAAAAACCGATGGACCCCGCGGCCGTCATTCTTGGCCCGGTAAAGCGCCATGTCCGCATGCTTGAGCAGTTCATCCGTCTGCGCACCGTTCTCGGGTGCAAGCGCTATTCCGATACTGGCGCCAATCACTGCCTGATGGCCGTCGAGATCGAATGGTAGCGAAAGAATGTCACAGATCCGTGCAGCAAGCCTGCCGGCCGCTTCCGGCTGATGGCGCGACACCTGAAGGACGGCGAATTCGTCGCCACCCAGCCGGGCGATCGTGTCTGTGTCGCGAACGCACTGCGACAGGCGGTGGGCAGCTGCCTTCAGCAGCTTGTCGCCCATCGGATGCCCGATGGAGTCGTTGACGTCCTTGAAACGGTCCAGGTCGATGCACAGGACGGCGAACTCAGTTTCGTTGTCGATTTCCGCGAGCGCTTCTTCCAGGCGCATGTTGAACAGGGTCCGGTTCGGCAGTCCTGTCAGTTCGTCATGGTGAGCCATGTGTTCCACCAGCGCCTGGACCCGCTGAAGTTCGGTAACGTCCTCATGCGTCGTCACCCATCCGCCGTCCGTCATCTGCTGATGGACCATGGAGATATACCGATTGCCGGCAAACTCCTGGATGCGGGCGACTGAGACATTCCCGGCGATTTCCGCCCGCCGCTCCTCCAGATAGGTGTCCGGGTTGGCGGTAACGAAATCATCGCGATCAAGAAGCAGGCGGATGATGTCGTCGAAAAGTGTTCCCGGCAGCCCCATCTCCTCGGGCAGGTCGTAGATCTCGAGAAAACGCCGGTTGCAGACGAGCAACCGCCCGTCCTTGTCGTACATCGACAGGCCCTGACACATATTGTCGAGCGCCGCGTTGAACCGCCGGTTCTGCTCGGTGAGTTGTTGATCCCGTTTCAACAGGGCGTCTTCCGCCCTGTTGCGTTCCGTTACGTCGGTATAGGTGGTCACGAAGCCACCGCCGTCGATCGGCTTGCCGTAGATTTCGATGACCGTTCCGTCAGGCCGGGTTCGTTCGAACCGGTGCGCCTGAAACTGTTTGGCGAGGTCGACACGTTCCTTGACCAGGGTCTCTACGTCACCCTCACCATATTCACCTCGTTCGGCATTGTAGCGGATGAATTCGGCGAAGTTCGTCCCTGGCTTTGCAAGTTCTTTCGGGATTTCAAGCACGTCGAGGAAGCACTCGTTGAATGCGACAGCGTTGAGGTCTCCATCGATCATGCTGATGCCCTGGTCGATCGATTCCAGCACGACCTGCAATCGTTCGGCGTTGTTCTCGGCCGCCACCTTTTGCGTGTGTAACGCGGTCGCGTCGGTATGGATGCTGATGATGCCGCCGTCGCTGGTGCGTTTTTCAAACGTCCGCAACACCCGTCCGTCGCTCATTCGGTGCTGAAAGGGTTCTCCGGGATCGAGGCGCAGCTGCATGCGCTTTTCAATCCAACCTGGATCGCCGCACGTCTTCAGCAGGTCGATGAAGGTCACGCCGGGAACAACGACGTCCTGATTATCGGGGAAGAACCATTTGCGAAACAGATCGTTGCAGACGACGACCCGGTCGTTGGCATCGCACCAAAGGAAGCCAGCCGGAATACTCTCGATAATATCGGTCAGCTGCCAATCGACGCTACCGCGGGTGTCGGCGTCGTTCATGGCGACCGCCGACTCCTCCAGATTTGGCTTTTGCATTCTATCCCCGAACCGCAAACCTTCGACGGATGGCACGGCTCCCCCTAATTCCCGACCAAACAAGGTAGTCGGTGAACCCTTCGATTCGGTTGAAGCACAGGGTAAAGAGACCGTTATCGCCTGATGGGCGACTGGATCAAAGTTGCACAACCTCCGGCCCGCCACGGGCGATTGCAAAATGCCGGATGAGAGCGCCAAAGCCACAAAACTGGCCGTTCCGTTAAAATTTCAGAAAGGCTTTTGCCAGCTATTTTGTTGAACTTTTTGGGGGTGTCAGGTCGCTTAGGCCATTGGGGAAATTCACATGCTGTTTGGACTTTTGAGAAATCTGCTTGCGCAGGGGCGCGTCGTTTTGGCGACTGCAATGTTGACGATCGTGACGGTTGGTACGGCGAACGCACTGGATCGTCTCGACGACCCACCGACGGTTGGCGGTCCCGCCTTTACAATCAGGCACGACGGCGGTGAGCAGGCTGTCGATATGGCCGACCTTTGCGGTTTGCCGCAGTACAGTCTGCGGACAGACAGTCCTTGGGAGGAAGGCGAGCAATCGTTCGAAGGCGTGCTGTTGCGTGATGCCCTTGCCTATCTCAATCTTGACGATGCCGACGCGATCATCGTCCGGGCGGCTGATGAATATTCGCAGCGCATCCCGCGTGAGGACTGGCACAAATATCCGCTTCTGTTGGCGATGCGCGAAAACGGGTCCTTCCTGACACGCCGCTCCCAGGGCCCCACGCGTTTGGTCTATCCGGTTTTGGAACATCCGGAGCTCGATAATCCGGTCCACAGGAATCGTTGGGTCTGGTTGATTCAGTCAATCGAGCGGGCCGAGTAATCCGACGATGACCGCATCGAGAATGCACCGATTGAAAGCGCTGGCTCCGGTGCGCGAAACCGTTGCGGTGCTTGTCGCGGTTGCAATCTCGCTTGCGATCATCACCACGATTCACAGCAACATCCGGTCGGTGGAACAGGCGCTGCCGCGCTTCGGGTTCCTTTCCTTTCGCGAATTGCATGTTCATGTCCGCGCTGTCGATCGCCTGAAGGACATGGTTTTGCTCGCCCGTACGGACCCGTCAGGAGAGCGCAGTCGAGAATTGCTTTCTGAAGCCGCGGACCTTGCCTATGTCCGCTTTGCGAGAGTTGACAGGACGCGTATTTCCAATGAGCTGGCCTCCTACAGCCAGATGCGCAACCGGGTCCTGGCCACCATCGACACCATTGACAAGCTTCTGTCGCAGTCGGCACCGTTCGATCCCAGGATGCTGGACAGTATCATGACGGAATTGGAGGTCGCCGATGCAGACCTCAACAGGCTCTATTTCAGCATCGGAGAAGAATCGAGCCGAGGCCTATATGAGGCCCAGCAGGTTCTCGCGACACTCAACAAACAGATCCTCGTCATCCTGGCGATCATGTCGACGTTGCTGATCGGCATTGCAGTTCTGTTGGTTCAAAGGCAGCGAGCCACCAACAATCTGCGCCAACTGACCTGGCGCGACACGGTCACGGATTTGAAAAACCGCGCTTGGTTGATGGAGCAGGGACCCAGGTTTATCAGTGCCGCAAAATCGGCACGTCGGCCGCTTGCCATGTATCTGATCGATCTGGACCACTTCAAACAAGTCAACGATACGTTCGGTCATCAGGTGGGCGACGACCTGCTGCGGACCGTCGGCGATGTGCTGAAGTCGCACGACAGGCCCGACACGTCAGTCTCGGTTCGGCTTGGCGGCGATGAATTCGCCATCATACGGGTTGCCCGAAGTCAGGCGGAGCTGGTTGAATTCGGCGAGTTTCTGTGTCGGCAATTGTCAGGATTTCGGGAGGTCGGCGGCCATCCGGTTTTGCTGGCCGCAAGCATCGGGCTGTCGTTTTGCCCGGATCATGGCGAGGATGTGAGCACCCTGTTGAAGCATGCCGATCTGGCACTCTACGCCGCCAAGGCCGACGGTCGCCAACGCCTGTCGATCTTTACCGAGGACCTGAAGGCAAACCTCGACAATCGCATTGAATTGGAAGAGACCCTGCGCCAGGCCATCCGCAATGACGAGTTCATTCTGGTCTGGCAACCGCAACTGGCCGTCGCCAGCGGTCGTCTGACCGGCGCCGAGGCTCTCATTCGCTGGAACAATCCCAGGACCGGAACAGTCTCATCGCCTCTGGAGTTCATTCCGGTTGCCGAAGATTCGGATCTGATTCTGGAGATCGACAGGCTGGTGATGCGTAAGGCTTGCGAGCAGGCCGCTGCCTGGCTGCCCCATCTGCCACCGGACTTCACGATCAGCGTCAATATCTCCGGCAGGCATCTTTCCGACAGTTCGCTTTGCACCTACCTGGCTGGCTTGCTGGCCGAGACGCGGCTTCCTGCTTCCATGCTCGAACTGGAACTGACGGAGCGCGTCCTCATCAAGAACAAGACCGAGGCGCTCTCGGTCTTGGCCGAAATCCGCAAAATGGGTATGCGCGTGGCGCTCGATGATTTCGGCACCGGCTATTCCAATCTCGGCAGTATCGCGGAGCTGGAAATCGATCGGGTCAAGATCGACCGGTCCTTCCTGTCGCAACTGGGTGAGTCCCAACGCAAGCGTGGCATGGTGAACTCCATTCTCACCATGTGCCGGGCCCTCGACATGGAAGCCGTTGCCGAAGGCGTGGAATGCGCCGACCAGCTGGATTTCCTCGCGGAAACGGGCTGCGCCTACGCCCAGGGTTTCTATATTTCCAAACCGCTGCAGGCTTCGCTCTTCACTGATTACCTCCGCAGCCACCGCCGCAATGCTGGGGAGGAACAGGCGGAAGCCGTTTGACGCATTGTGAGGCTCCTTCAATCGCCTTCGACAGAGATATGGAACAGTGCATAGACGCTCTTGCTGCGCAGCTTCTTGTCGACATCGGCATCGCCAATCTGGGGAAACACAAGCTTGACCGGCCCGAAATCGCCGATGGCAAGGGGCGAACCATCCAGTTCGATCGCGAGAATTGGGTTGTGGGTTTCGATCTCGGAGCGTTCGATTTCCACCGCATAACCGTCCAGTCCGGTCAGCACAAGTCGGTCGCCCTTGCCGCCGACATGGGTTAGCACGTCAGCCAATAGAGGCCCGCGATAGGTCCCCTCCGAACCCGGAAAATCATGGACATAGCTTGTCTGAGGCATTGCCGACAAGGTTTCGCGATCGATCCGGTACCCGGTGTCGAAGGCGATGTCATGATAGGAAAACATCCCTCGATCGTCGGCAGTCACCGCGCCGCGATTGGTTTCAGCAATTGAACCGGAGAAGGTCAGAATGCCGGGCGATTCTGCCCAGGTCGGAGCAGTCGATAAGGAGAAGGCAAAGATCAGTGCTGCAATCGCGAACAATTTCATAACATCATCCATTGGAAAAGGAGCTGCAACTGCCCCGGAAGGCAGGCAAATGCAAGTCCGCTTCTATGAACGATTTTCAGCCTAAAGGGCAAGCAATTCGGCAACCACGTGCGCCATCGCGCTGGCGGCGACGATGGCCGGTGCCGGGCAGATGCCGCTCACTCGCAAACGGGTCGCGTGGGTGTAGCTGATGCAGTCGTAGACGACAATATCGGGCGCCAAATCGCGCATGGAGGCCGCTGCCCGGTCGACATCATCGTCGGGCGCGTCCGGTGCGAGTGCCACTACCTCCGAGGTGAATCCACCCGCCTTCCAGCGGTCGGCGGCATTGGCAACCTGTTGCGGCTTTGGGATGAAGACGCCGATGGACTGCGCCACGCTCCCAACACCGCGCACGGTGTTGAGCAGAACCTCCGACGCCTTGATGATGCGATCCCCGGCGAATTCGTCAAACCGTCCGGTGCAGCAGAGCACATCGATATCGTTGCCATCGGGTTGTCGTGCCCTCAACCGGGTACGCAGCTCGTCCGTAACATGGGCCTTGGAAAGCAATGTGGATTTCCCGTCCGGCAAGATGGAGAACAGCGTGTCGGCATCCGACCGGGGAGGATTTGCTTCAATATCGGACATATCGAGGTGGTCCAGGGCCCCAATGGTGCGGAGACCGCACCCGTCGCCGAGAACCCTGCGGAACTCGGCCTCGAGCGCCGGTCTGGGCGAGCGCCCAATGACCAGCAGATTGACGGTGGGCCGCGGTGTCACGCGGCCTTCCCTTTCGCTGCTTCCCCGACCACACGGACACGGGTCCGGATAGCATGGCCGGGCAGGTAGCTGAGCGGCAGGTCTTCCACCTCGATCACGCGGATGGTGTCGCGGTCCGCACCGGCCCGTACCGCACTGTCGATGGCATCAGACTTCGCCGCGGCAATGGCCTCCTCGCGCGTCACGTCGCGATAGATACGGTCGGTCTCGCCGCTGATCTGGGCGATTGCGGCGCCCACCGCGTTGGCAACAGCTTCGTGTTCGACATGCACGACCTCGGAAATGCCGGGCATCCTGTCTGGAATCAGCATGGCACCGCCGCCGACGGCAAGCAGCGGAACCGGTTCGGCATCGGTCTTCATGCGGTCGACGCTGTCGGTAATCTGACCATGAATCATGGCAAGGGATGCCTCGACAAAAGCCGGTTCGAGATCGGCGACACGGGACCGGTCGCCGAGCTCGAGCAGCCCGGCCGCGACGGCAATATCGGTGCAGGTGATGGTGGATCCGCCGAACACCAGCGCCTCTTCGGCAAGCCGGTAGCCGACGCTGACCGGTCCGACCGTGTGTGGCGAGCGGCGCACGATGGTGCCGCCACCGATGGCGATCGACAGCAGGTCGGGCATGCGGAACAGCGTGCGCACGCCGCCGACTTCGACCACATTGTTGGCCTCGCGTGGAAAACCCTGGATCAGGCAGCCGATATCTGCGGTAGTGCCGCCGACGTCACAGACCATGGCGTTGTCGATGCCGGCGAGAAGTGCTGCACCGCGCATCGAGTTGGTCGGCCCGGACGCGAACGAATAGACCGGAAAGTCTCGCGCCTCCTCGGCAACGACCACCGTGCCGTCATTCTGGGTGATGAACAGTTTGGCATCGAGCCCGCTTTCGGCCACCGCGTCGACAAAGGATTGGGTGATCTCGTCAGCAAGATGCACCAGCGAGGCATTCATCAGCGCGACGTTTTCCCGTTCCAGCAGTCCGATGCGGCCGAGCCTGCTGGACAGCGTGATGCGGGCGTCCGGATGTTCGTTGCGAACGATCTCTTCGGCACGTTTTTCGCATTCGGCCGTCAGCGGGGAGAAGGTTGCGGAAATGGCAATGGAGTCGACCCCGTCGCGGCGGATGGTCTGCGCGGCGCGGGCTATTTCGCGATCGTCCATCGGCACAAGCGGCCGGCCGTCATATTCGTGACCGCCGTGCACCAGGTGGATGCCGCCATTGACCTGCTCCGCGAGATCCGCCGGCCAGTCGCAAAACGGCGTAAGGCTGGCCGAGGCCGGCAGGGAAATGCGAATAGCCGCCGCGCGCGCCAAGTGCCGTCTTTGAACCACGGCATTGGTGTAATGCGTCGTACCGATCATCACGGCTTCAACGCCGCTGGCGGTATCGCCGGCTTCAGCAACGATGTTTTTGAGCGCCGTGCGTACCCCGCTGGTAACATCCTCGGTGGTGAACGTCTTGACGGCGGCCAGAACCCGGCTGCCGTCGATCAGCACTGCATCGGTGTTGGTGCCGCCGACATCGATCCCGATGCGTTTCATGCCGAATGCTCCTCAAACACGGTTTTGAAATCCAGGTCGAAGCCGAAGGCGCGGGGACCCACATTGGCCAATCCCTGTTCGGACAGAAAGACGGATGGCGCCGGCAGTGCCACCACGGACACCCGCTGTCCGAAACGCAGGATGTCGGTTCCGATGCCCTCGCCGCTCACCGAGTCGAGCACGCAGATCAGATCAGGTGTCATCACCACGGGATTGCCGTCGCGATAGGCGACCGAATATTCGTTCTGGAAGTGGATGACCAGTTCGGCACCGAGATCGTCGTCGAGCCCCTCGACGACGGCCTTGCCGCGAAGAAAACCCTCCGCCGTGCGCCGTTCGACGTCGATGACCTTGCCGGTGAACATCTTCTTGCCGCGGCCCGCCCGCAGCACCGCTTCGACCGGATCGGCGTGATCGCGTTTGGCCTGCAGGATGGTCTCGCCCAGCCGGATCGCCTGGCTCACGGTATAGAGAATGCCGTGTTGCTTGATCTCTGCGCCGGAGCGTGGCGCCTTGCACGTGGCCGCAATCGAGCCGATTTCGGTACAGACCTTGCGGCTGATGCGCTCCATCCAGCGCCAGCTGGCAGCGCGTGGGATGATGATCTCGTTGTCGCGAATGTCGGCCATGGTCAGCGGGTAGCAACGCAGATTGGCCACTGCCACCGACGTCATCTGTGCTTCCGGATAGGCGCGGCCCATCGTGTCGGCGTCGACCACCGGATAGCCGGTCAGCGCCGCCACCTGCATCGGGTGCACGCCATTGCCGCCGCCGATCTCAAGCGCCATTACCGCATCGAATTTTCGGCCGATATATTCTTCCATCATGCGCAGCGGCTTGACCGCGAATTGCGGATCGGCGAGCCGCTCCTGGCCCACCAGCGGTGCGCCCATATTGGACAACACCGCAACCACCGCATCGTCGGCCAGCGCCATCGGATCGACGAGCGATACCGAGTGGCCTGCGGCATAAAGCAGGCGCATGTTCAAAAGCTTGTGGTAGGGATCCCCGCCACCGCCGGTACCGAGAATCCAGGCACCCTTGGCAAGCGCTTCAATGTCGTCGGCAGTCAGTCTTCGGGTCGTCTGGCTGGGGGCTCTTTGCGCCAATGTCGTCATGCTATCATCCTGTCGCGGGCGGTGCTCGCCGGGATTGTGCCTATTGCGTGCGCAAGAATCTCAGGCTCCCGCCGCCAATTGGCAAATAGAATTATCGTATACCCCGAATAGCGTCGGCTTATGACGTTCAGTTTTCCCTTAACAAGCTGAAAAAAAAGAGAAATTATAGGAATCCTCCGTCAAATTATGGGCTGCATTGGCGCAGCTTATGGGGCTGACGAGGCAAGATAGTTTCAGCCAATACAGGCCATTGACAATAACGAATTTGCAGCGCGGTCGATGCCTGCAATTTTGGTGCAATTCAAAAGCCCGACCTGGGCGCAAAAAAGGAGCACGCCATGTTCATTTCCTGGAATCGGCTGCGATCGGCGGCCCTCGGCGCCGTGCTGGCCATCAGTACCGCGACGGTCGCACAGGCCGTCGAGAAGCTCGATGACAAGCACTACCTGGTGATTGCCGGCCGCCAGCCGGTGTCGACCCTCGATCCGGCACAGAAATATGACTACGCCATCCGCATGATGGTGCAGGGCCTCTATGACGGCCTGGTCAAATACGAAGGCAATCCGCCGCAGATCAAGCCGTGGCTGGCCAAGAGCTGGGATGTGTCCGACGACGGCCTCACCTGGACCTTCCACCTGGTTGACAACGCAAAGTTCCATGACGGCTCCCCGGTGAACGCGGAAGCGGTGCGTTATTCCTTCGCCCGCACGCTGGAACTCAACAAGGGTCCGGCCTGGATGTTGCAGGATTTTCTGTCGCCGGACGGCATCGAGGTAGTCGACGATCACACCGTCAAGTTCACCCTGACCAAGCCCTATTCGCCGTTCCTGTCGTTCCTGCCCTGGTGGTTCGTTGTCAATCCAGCGGTGGTCGAAGCCAACGCCGGCGACGACCGCGGCCAGACCTGGCTCAACGAAAACGCCGCCGGTTCGGGTCCCTTCAAACTGTCGAAGTTCGAACAGGGCAAGGCCTACTGGCTGGAAGTCAATGACGACTACTGGAAGGGCTTTCCCTACGACAACGACAAGTTTGGGGGCATCATTTACAAGCTGGTGCGTGAAAGTGCCGCCCAACGCGCCGCGCTCATTAAGGGCGAAGCCGACATCGTCGGCGGGCTGACACCGGAAGAAATGGAAAAGGTCGGCGCCCGCGACGGCATCAACACGACGACCCTGCCGGCGCTGACTGCTTTCGGGCTGAAGTTCAACACCCAGAACGAGCGCATGTCGGACATCAATGTCCGCAGGGCGATCGCATATGCCTTCGACTATGACGGCCTGGTCAAGATCTTCAACGGCGAAGCCAAGCTTCAGACCAGCCCGTTCAGCGATGCCATCCAGGGTAAGGTCGATGTCGCGGGCATTCCCCGCCGCGACATGGACAAGGCCAAGGAATATCTGGCCAAGTCGGCCTGGCCTGACGGCGGTTTCGAGGTCGAATACGTCTATGTCCAGGGCTTCGAAGAAGAGCGCCAGATGGGCCTCATCCTGATTGACGCGCTGAAAGGCCTGAATATCGGCGTCAAGATGACACCCCTGACCTGGCCCAACATGGTAGGCCGCGCCTCGGATGTTGCCACGGCGCCCGATATCATCGCCATCTTTGCCACGCCGGTTTCAACCGATCCCGACGCGGTGGCGATCCAGTACCATCCGACCTCCTTCGGCAAGTACTACGGCTCGCATTACCTGGGCGACGAGAAACTGCATGCGATGATCGAAGAGGCCCGCAACGAGACTGACTGGGCCAAGCGTGAACCGCTTTATGCGGCGATCCAGGAGCGCATCGTCGAGTTGCAGCCGGAGATCTTCGGGATGATGCGCAACCGCCGTTTCGCCATCCGCGACTGGGTTGAGGGCTTCCAGGACAGCCCCATCCGCATGACCGAGGAAATTGACCTCTATCCGCTGCATATCGGAAAGTAGGTCCGACTGCGGCCGGCGTTCTCCCGCGCCGGCCGTCCTCGGTACCCAAGGAGTTCCCGGATGCTCAGACTGATCGCCCGCCGACTGGTGATGATGGTTTTCATGCTGGTCGGTCTGCTGGCCATCATGTTCGTCGTTGCCAACGTCGCGCCGGGCGATCCGGCGCGACTGGCCGCCGGCCCCGACGCGACGGCCGAAATGGTCGAGACGATCCGGGTCGAACGCGGCCTCGACAAGCCGGTGCCGCAGCGCTTCGTCATCTATCTCGGCAATGTGCTGACCGGTGACCTGGGTACCTCCATCCACACCGGCCGTGCGGTCCTGAGGGACCTGGCCATCTTCTTTCCGGCGACGCTGGAACTGGTGCTGTTTTCGATCGGTATGGCCATCCTGCTTGGCATCCCGCTCGGTGTGATCGCCGCCGTGCTGCACAATCGGCCGGGCGACCATATCATTCGTATTCTTGGCGTGTCGGGCGTCGCCATGCCGATGTTCTGGCTCGGGTTGATGCTGCAATGGTATCTGGCGCTGGAGCTCGGCTGGTTTCCGCTCGGTGGCCAGTTGGACCTAATGAGCGATCCGCCGACCCGCATCACCGGCATGCTGACCATCGATGCGCTGTTGACCGGCAACTTTTCGATCTTCCGCGAAGCCGTCTGGCACCTGTTTCTGCCGGCCCTGGCACTGAGCTTCCCGGCGCTTGCCTCCATCATCCGCGTCAATCGCGCCGAAATGCTGGAAACGCTCAACCGGGATTACATCACCAATGCGCGGGCGCAGGGCATTGGCCCGTTTCGCATCGTCGCCGCCTATGCGCTCAAGAACGCGCTGCTACCGACGCTGGCGATGATCGGCCTGCGCTTCGGCTGGATGCTCGGCGGCACCGTGCTCGTCGAGGGCGTCTTCGACTGGCCCGGTGTCGGGCTTTACGCCGCCAAGGCGGCCATCAGTTCCGACTTCGAACCGATCATGGCGGTGACGCTCATCCTGGGCGCCTGTTTCATGCTCGCCAATCTGCTGATCGATTTGACCTATGCCGCGCTCGACCCGCGGGTCCGGGCGCAGGTGTGAGGAAGTCATGAGCGACGCAACCTTTTTCGAGCGCCACGAGAGCTCCATTCGCGAATACCGCCGCATGGCGGCCACCTTCCGCCGGTCGTCTTCGGCCATGCTCGGCCTGGTCATCGTCGTCGTCTTTCTGGTGATCGCGCTGATCGGACCATGGATCGCACCTTTTCCGGAGGATGCCTACGGCGCCATCCATCTCGACAAGAAACTGCAGCCGCCGAGCGCCGAACACTGGTTTGGCACCGACGAGGTCGGGCTCGACATCTTTTCTCGCGTGCTGATCGGTGCCCGCGTGTCGCTGCAGATCGGCCTGATCGTCACCGGCATCGCCATGCTGATCGGTGTGCCGCTCGGCATGCTGGCCGGCATGAGCAGCGGTTGGCTGCGCGAGGGCATCATGCGGGTGACCGACATCTTCCTGTCGATCCCCGGCCTGATCCTGGCGATCGCCATCGTCGGCGCCCTGGGGCCGGGCATCATCAACGCCATGATCGCGCTGTCGCTGGTCTGGTGGCCGGGCTATGTGCGCCTGGTCGAAGCAAAGACCCTGTCCCTGCGCAACGAGACCTATGTCGACGCCGCCCGATCGCTCGGAGCGCCCATGCACCGGATCCTCTTCGTTCACATCCTGCCCAACTGCCTGTCGCCGATTGTCGTCAAGGCCAGCATGGACATGGGCATGGCGATCCTTGGCGCCGCAAGCCTCGGCTTTCTCGGCCTCGGCGCCCAGCCGCCCTATCCGGAATGGGGCGCCATGGTCTCCATCGGCCGTAACTACCTGCCGGACTGGTGGTGGTATTCCTTCTTCCCGGGTCTGGCGATCTATCTGACCGTGCTTGGCTTCAACCTGCTCGGCGACGGCCTGCGCGACGTGCTTGATCCGAGGCAGCGCACATGAGCGAGCCGATCCTGTCGATCCGCGATCTGCGGCTGGAATTCGACACTTTCGACGGCATTTACAAGGCCATCGACGGTGTCAGCCTCAACCTGGCGCCGGGCGAAGCGCTCGGCCTGGTGGGCGAGACCGGCTGCGGCAAGTCGGTGCTGACCCGCGCCGCGTTCGGACTGGTGCCCAAGCCGCCGGCGCGCATTACCTCGGGCGAGGTTCTGTTCGGCGGCCGCGATCTGCTGACGCTGAACGAGCGCGAGTTGCGGGCGATCCGCGGCACCGATGTGGCGATGATCTTCCAGGACCCGATGACCTATCTGAACCCGGTGTTCAAGGTCGGAACCCAACTGGTCGATGCCATCGTCGCGCAGCAGCGCGGCGGCATAGGCAAGAAAGCCGCCCGTGAGTTGGCGCTCGAAATGCTTGACCAGGTGCACCTGCCCAATCCACAGCGCCAGTTCGACAGCTACCCGCACGAGCTCTCCGGCGGCATGCGCCAGCGGGTGCTGATCGCCATGGCGCTGGCGGCGAAGCCGAAATTGCTGATCGCCGACGAACCGACCACGGCGCTCGACGTCACGGTGCAGGCCCAGATCCTTGACCTGATTGCCGAACTGGTCGACGCCATGGGCCTTTCGGTGATCATGATCTCCCACGATCTCGGTGTGGTTGCGCAGGTCTGCCGCCGCGTTTCGGTCATGTATGCCGGCCAGATCGTCGAGGACGCGCCGGCGGCCGACATTTTCGACGATCCGAAACACCCCTATACACAGGGGCTGCTCAAGGCCATTCCGCATCCCTTCCGGGCGGTCGAGCATCTGGCCGGCATTCCCGGTTCGCTGCCGAACCTCTATACTCCGCCGACGGGGTGTCGCTTCGAGGGCCGTTGTCCGCACGCGGCACCCGTCTGCTCCGAGGGCAAGCCGCCGCTGACCGAAGTGGCAGACAGCCATCGCGTCGCCTGCACGCTCTTCCAGAAGGAACGCGCCGATGCTTGAAATCGATGATCTGCGGGTGCATTTCCCGGTCGGCCGCGACACCCTGGTGCGTGCCGTTGACGGCGTGTCGCTGTCTCTGGCTGCAGGCGAGACCGTAGGGCTGGTTGGCGAATCGGGCTCCGGCAAGTCGACCGTCGGCAAGGCGGCGCTGCGGCTGCTCGATCCGACCTCGGGGCGCATAACCGTTAACGGCATCGACGTGACCCACGCCTCCGGCAAGACGCTGCAGAAAGTGCGCCGCACGGCCCAGATGATCTTTCAGGACCCGCACTCGTCGCTCAATCCACGCATGACCATCTTCCGCTCGGTGGCCGAGCCGCTGATCCTGCACACGAAGACCCGCGGGCGGCCTCTCAACGACCAGGTTGCTGCGCTGCTTGACCGGGTGGGTCTGCCGGGCCAGTTTCTGCACCGCTTTCCGCACGAGCTGTCGGGCGGCCAGAAACAGCGGGTCTGCATCGCGCGGGCCCTGGCGCTCGGACCGTCGCTGCTGGTCCTGGACGAACCGACCTCTGCCCTTGATGTCTCCGTGCAGGCGCAGATCCTCGAGTTCCTGAAAGAACTGCAGGCAGACCGGCCCGACATGACGTCGCTGTTCATCTCCCACGATCTCGCCGTCGTACGCTTTCTGTGCACCCGTGTGGCCGTCATGTATCTCGGCCGCATCGTCGAGGAAGGGCCGACGGAGGAGGTCTTCGCAGCGCCACAGCATCCCTACACGAGAGCCTTGCTCAGCGCCGTGCCGCTGCCGCAGAGCGGCCAGGGCCGCCAGCGCATCCGGCTGACCGGTGACATTCCAAGCCCCGCCGATCCGCCGTCGGGCTGTCCGTTCCACCCGCGCTGTCCGGAGGCGATTGCCGGGGTTTGCGACCGCAGCGAACCGGTCTTCGCGGCGACCGGCGCTCAGAGCCGGGCCCGCTGTCACCTGCTGGAACGCGAGGCGGCATGAGCACACGCCTCGACCGGTTGGCCAACCAGCTCGACTGGAACCTGCTGCGCACCTTTATGGTGATCGTGCAGGAGCGCTCGATCACTGGCGCCTCGCAACGGTTGAACGTCACCCAGCCCTCGGTCAGCGCGGCACTGAGGCGGCTCGAGGAGCGGCTCGGCCACCGGCTGATCGAACGCGGCTCGGGTCAGGGTTTTGCCATCACCAGGGCCGGCGAAGCGGTTTATCGCGAAGCGGTTGAAATCTATGGCGGCGTGCTGCGCCTCAACGACCTGGCCGCACATGCAGAAAAGGCGATCACCGGCAATCTGGTGCTGCACCGCTCCAACCATCTCGACACGGCCTTCCTCAACCCGCTGCTGTCGGAGTTCCGTCGCCGCTACCCGGGTGTCACCTACGCCATCCGTTCGGCACCCTGTTTCGAGGTCAACCAGGCGCTGCTGCAGCGCGTCGCCTCGGTCGGCTTCTGCACCCGTGTCGAACCGTCGCCGCGGCTACAGCCCAAAGCGATGTCCGCACAGACATTCGCCTTCTATTGCGGCCCCAAAAGCCCGCTTTTCGGCGTCGACACGCCGGATGCCGAAGCGCTTGCCCGTGCCGAGGTTGTGGGTTTTGAGGAAGACCACATCGCCGGCGCCCTGTCGCCGGTCACCGTCTACCGCGTGCGCATGGGCATCGGCGACCAGGTGACGGCGGCCACCACCGGCATCGTCGACCTGCTCAACATGATCCGTCATGGCGAGGCCGTCGGCGCCGTCCCGGTCTCGCTTGCCGAAGACTACGGCGCCGACCTCTGGCGCATCCCGCTCGCCGGCGACCCACCAACGGTCGACGTCTTCTCCGTCATCGACGCCGACCGCCACATGACCCCTGCCGAAACCGCCTTCCTCGAACACCTGGTCGACCACGACATCGTCGCCCGCCCGAGCCGCCGCAGCGAGGTTTGAGGGCTTATTCGACTGCTTGCGCAAAACAGTCGCGCCGATAGCTTATGCAGATCGATGCAAACAATGGTCGCGCCGTCGCTAGACCTTAAGTTGGTTCTCAATTCGTGACCTTAAGCGGGGCATCAATTCAGATATCCAGTCGGACTGTCGATTGCCGTGGACTGATAGCCACAGACGAGGAGGTCGGATGTCAGCATCGCCCGGCCACCAGGTCACTTCCAGAACGCCGCGCTGGCCAGGTCGATTGAAATGCCAATGGGTGCAACCGGGGTACTTCTTGAGTGAAGTTTTCATGTTGAGACAAAGGCCCGCCTCAGCGCCTGTGTCTTCTACTGCAGCCGCAACGCTTCGCTCGTCCAGATCTTTGGCAACATCAATATCGTGGTTGTTCACGCCTATACCCTGCTTGTGGCAACGGACCGTAAATGCAGAATCTCCAAAACTCAATTTCGTTTAGCTTGATCGTTTCTTGTTGGTGGGCCTACTCTCAGGTGGTGACCACCTTTGGAGAAAACGACCTTGGAAAAGATAGTTGTCGAGCATCCCGATATGCCAGCGCCTTATGGTGCGTATTCTACCGCCATCCGAGCTGGAGACTTCCTGTTTGTATCGGGTCAGGCGGGCATCGTTCCGGAAACCGGAGCCAAAGCAGGCGAAGATTTCGAAAGTCAGGCAAGACAGGCCTTTGAGAACCTCAAAACCTGTCTTCGCTGCTCGGGTTGCTCGATGGACGATGTCGTCAAAGTCATCACGTGGCTTGGTGACGCTGACGAACGGTCGGCTCTGAACGAACTTTTCGGCGAGTACTTTCCGAACAAACCGCCATCACGTTCAACTCCCATAGTGGACCTTCCCATGGGACTTCTGCTTTCGATAGAGGCAACCGCAATCGCCCGATCTTGAGTGAACCAGCCGCCATGGTGAGGCAGCCGGCATTCGCCACCGTTTCGGCAGTCACGGCTTGCCTAGACCAGCGATCCTGCTGCGCCCGGCATCAGATGTAGGACCGGGTGGCGTTCTGGAAAAAGAAGCCGGGCAGGACCTGACTGTAAAATCCGTAGGCCGGCACGAGCAATGTCGCAAGCGGCAGCGCATTGGCATAAAGATCCACCGTGTCGATGTAGTCTTCGCTCTGAACGCCGTTGGGCATCAGCAATTGTTGCCGCGCCTTCTCCGGCCGGGCGCCATGGCCCCTCAACCGGAAATGGGCCGAGCAGATGGGGCCGATGAAGACGGCGTGCCAGACGCGAAGGTCTGAGAAGAACAGCTTGAACATGTCCGGCTCACAGCCGATTTCATTGCGGGCAATGGAATAGGCAAAGGTTCCGGTGGTGCGGTTGGGCTGGTGAAAGCGCCGGCCATTGTGACGCATGGTTGCGGTGAACTTCGCCATCTCGTCATGTGACGGCAGGCTGCGTTTTCCCGACACCAGCAGGGCCCACCATCGGGCCTGTATCTCCGAGCTGACCGTGATCGCGCCGATCTGGCCCCGGGCATAGCCGATAATGGCGACATTCGGGTGATGCGGCGGGATGGTCAGCTTGTAGAGATCGCGGGCGGACTTGGGCACGGGCGCCGTCGTGTTGCCGGTCGCGGACGTGATCTCCGGCAACAGCGATGCCCCCGGCCGGTAACCGCTGGCATAGATCACCGCATCAATGTCTTTCTTGGCACCATTGGCAAAGACAACGCCGTTTTCCTCGAAATGGCCAATGTCGCGTAGAACCGTTGCGCGCCCGGTCTGCATGGCTGTGTACACGCTGTCCGATTTGGTCCAGTTCAGCGAGCCAAGACGCCACAGTTCCCACTTCTTTGGGTGGTTGAGCACCAGGATGCGCCAGAACTGCCAGAAGATGGTGGGGCGAATGCGGTAGCTCGCAACCAGCGGGAAGAGGGTCGGCGGAGCCGCGCCCATCAGGATCATGGCAAAGCGGTGAAACATCGGCCCGTCATGGGCAAGGCGCGTTTCGACATGGTCTGGCGGCAGGTTGACCGCATCGCGCGGGATGACAAACGTGCCGCCGCGCTGCGAGACATAAACATGTTCGGCGCCGGCTTCGACAAGATCCAAGATCAGGTCCGAGGAAGTTTCGCCAAGGCCAATCACCAAGACACGCTTGCCGGTGTAGTCTTTCGCATTGTCGGGCCGATAGTTTTCGACATGGATCTGCGATCCGGCAAAACGATCCTGCCCTTCAATCTCGGGCGTATAGGATTCCTTGTTGAGGCCGGTGCAGATGGTGACGGCATCAAAGTCTTCGTCCGAAAGGTCGCCGCTCGCATTGTCGCGGACCGACAGGCGCCAGCGATCGCCCTCCAGTGCGCTCATCGACAGAACCTCCGTCTCGCAGCGCAGGGACCCTTCAAACACTGTGTGCTCGCTGTCATAGTCCTGGAGAAAGCCGTGAAACTGCTCCCGGTTGAAGTGATGTGGCCATTTCTTGTGGTCGGGGTGATAGACCTGTGTGACCGTGTCAGAGAGCGTTGAGTTCAGTGCCCCGGTGGAGGTCATCGTCGAGCCCCAGGCAACACCGCCCTTCTGCTTGCTGGTCGCCCAGACGCCACCCGGCCCGGCGGTGCGTTCAAACACCACAACGTCGTGGCCTTCTTCCTTCAGCTCCTTTGCGGCAACAAGGCCCGCCATTCCGGCGCCGACGACGGCCACGCGTTTCGGATTTTCAGCCGGTGCCGCATCGCGTGCAGCCGTCGCATCGAAGACGTGGCTGACGCTGTGCCCGGTCACGCCCCGGATGAACCAAATGGCATAGAAAAGCACAAAGGCCGTGACGAACCAGCCCGTCGGGGTCCCCAGGCCCGTGAGGCCGGAGACCAGCACGGCGAGCCACCAGACCGGTGTCCACACCAGGATGAGCGCCAGCCACATGTAGATCTGCACCCAGATCGACGGCAGGATCGCATTTCTCAAGGATTTCAGGATCGCTGCGCCGCCATAGAGCCGGCGATATTTCGGACGCAGCGCATGGCCCACGACCATCGCCACGAAGATGATCGCAGCGCTCCATAACACCACCGGCCACAGCCAGTCCGGATATGCGAATGAACCAATCGTCATAAACAACACCCCCGTATGCCGCCGATAGAAGAACATTATTAGCCGGCAAAGCCAAGTTTGACCTGTTGAAGGGACCAACGGGTTGATCCTCCCCCCACTGAAGTGGTCCGCCGTTATGGGTGGGAAAACGAAGGATAGAAATGTCGAATAAACGACCCAAGCCAGAAGAGATTGTCACGAAGTTGCGGCAAGTGAGGTGCTGACGGGGCAAGGAATGCCGCGTCATGAAACAAACCGGCACAGAGCGACATTTCTGAGCCCTGAGCCGACATCGGTTTTTGGCGAAAGGCCATTCAGAGGCCTTGTGTATTGAACTGAAAGATCAACGTGATTTGATGGCGGCGTTGAATGCAAGTAGCGTTGGTTTCTATTCGTTAATGGGTAGATCACCCAAACTCTCAGCGAACTCTATGGAGTGGAATTCGGGTTATGATGACTAGAGCGGTCTCTCTTTTCTTAGCCTGCGCGGCAACATTGACCGGGATCTCCGGCGCTCAAGCCTATGAAAGCTGTGAGCCCTTTACCGTCGTAACCACAAATGCCAGTCACGAAATGAAGTATATAGACGTTGGCGAGGAAGGTCCCAGTGTCGGCGACCGCCGCGTCTTTCGCGCAACGCTGCAAGACGAAACCGGCGAGCTTGTTGGGCAGACAGATGGCTACACCACGGTCCTCTACAGCGACTCGGAAGGGAACGCACGCGTCGTTGTCAATCTTGTTTTGCAATTCCCGACGGGGTCAATCCTCTACACAATCACACCGGCAATTACTGAATCAGATCTGGCAGATGCCACCGAACTTCTTTTTCCGTCGACCGGATCAGACCGCATCATAACGGGCGGATCCGGAGTGTTTGCTGGCGCATGGGGTCATGTCGACGTTGAGCGTGGCGATGGCGTTAGCAACCTCATTCTCAACGTTTCTTGCCCATAGCAGGTTCATACCTGTTTCTCTCTTGTGGGGAACAGATATGCCGCACCGGGGATCCTATACCTCGCTCACCTGCGTCCTCAGCCAGTCGAGCACCCGTTCGGCCTTGCTGCCGAGCGGCACGTGTGACGGCCACAGTGCGTAGTGGCCGCGGCCGACGTCGTAGAGGCTGTCGCCAAGCCGCACCAACAGGCCATGACGCACCAGAGTTTCGACGATGTGGTGCCAGCCGCAGGCGATGCCTTCGCCGGCGATGGCGGCCTGAATGACCAGGGCGTAATCGTTGAAGCGCAGTCCGCCGGCCTTGTCGGTGAATTCCAGCCCTTGGGCCGCGAACCATTCGCGCCAGCCGGCGCGCGGCCGAAAAGGCTCGTCGAGATGGATGAGGGCGTGCTGCGGGAGTGCCGCGTCGTCTACCGGCAGGTTCCGCTCGGCAAGATAGGCCGGGCTGCACACCGGATAGATCCTTTCGGGCCCCAGCCGCAGGCTTTCATAGCCCGGCCAGTCGCCACGGCCGAGCCGGATGGCAAAGGACAGCGACCCGTCGGTGATGTCGATATCCTTGTCCGTGGTCTCCAGCCGGATGTCGATGTCCGGATTGTCGCGCCGAAAGGTCGCCAGCCGTGGCAGCATCCAGTAATGGGCAAAGGCGGTCGAGCAGGAGAACGAGACGTGCGCCTCAGCCGGTCGGCTCGCCACCTGCTCGGCGGAATTGAGGATGTGCATTAATCCGAATGATACATCCGCATAGAAACGCTCGCCCGGGCCGGTCAGAGCAATGGTGCGGTGACCACGCTCGAACAGCGGCGTTCCAAGCGCCTCCTCAAGCTTCTTGACCGACAGGCTGACGGCTGGTTGGGAAACGTTCAGCTCCTCCGCTGCCCGGGTGAACGAACCGTGCCGGGCTGCCGCCTCGAAGGCGAAGAGCGCGGCCGGTGACTGGATTCTCTGATGCAGCTTTCGCATAAAACGATCTTATGCATTGCCTGAGTATTTTCAATCATTACAGGGCCATGGATTTCTGTCAGACTACACACCAGGCAGTCCGTCGGGAGGTGGTGCCCATGAGATCCGCATCGCGTCGCGCCAGGCGGGAACCGCGCGCAGCGCCGGCCTTGCCGGCCTATATCACCCGCAGCATTCCCTTCGTCGAATATCTCGGCGAAGAAGGTCTGGTGCGCATCGAGGAACAGGCCGAGCGGCTGATCTCGGAAGTGGGCCTCGAGTTTCGCGAGGATGCGGAAGCTCTGCGCATCTGGAAAGAGGCTGGCGCCGATGTCGACGACACGCGGGTGCGGCTGCCGCGCGGCATGGCGCGTGAACTGTGCGCCACCATTCCGAAAAGCTTTATCCAGCATGCGCGCAACCCGGCCCGAAGCGTGCAAATCGGCGAGCGCAGTACTGTGTTTGCGCCGATTTACGGCGCACCGTTCGTGCGCTGCCTGGAGAAGGGCCGGCGCTATGGCAGTTTCGATGATTTCGATAAGCTGACGCGCCTTGTCGCCTCGCTGCCGTCGCTGCACCACATGGGCCTGGTGGTCTGCGAGCCGGTCGACGTCCCGGTCAACAAGCGCCATCTCGACATGGTCTACGCGGTCATGCGCAATTCGGACAAACCGTTCCTTGGGGCGATTACCGAAAGGGTCCGGGCGGAGGATTCCGTTGACATGGCGCGCATCCTCTTCGGCGAAGAATTCGTCGCCGAAAACTGCGTGATCATGGGCAACGTCAACACCAACTCGCCGCTGCTGGTCGACCGGGTCGTGACCGAGGCGATCCAGGTCTATTGCGGCGCCGGTCAGGGCATCGTCGTCGCCCCCTTCATCCTGGGTGGCGCCATGGGGCCGGTGACCACTGCCGCATCGATTGCCCAGGCCCTGGCGGAAGCGATGGCCTGCGGCGCCTTCAGTCAGCTGGTGCGACGTGGTGCGCCTTTCGTCATGGGCAATTTTCTGTCCTCGATGAGCCTCAAGAGCGGCGCCCCGACCTTCGGTATGCCGGAGCCGGTCGCTTCCAATTACATCATCGGTCAATTGGCGCGGCGTCTCGGTGTGCCGCTGCGTTGCGGCGGTTCGCTCACCGCATCGAAGCTGCCCGACGCTCAGGCTGCCGCCGAAAGCGCCGACAGCATGCACTCGACGGTTATGGGTGGCGCCAATTTCGTCCTCCATTCCGCCGGCTGGATGGAGGGCGGGCTGGTCACCGGTTTCGAAAAACTGGTGATCGATGCCGACCGTCTGGGCGCCTATCACAAGCTGCTCGCCGGTGTCGAAACCGACGACAATGCTCTCGGCGTCGACGCCTATGCCGATGTCGAGCCGGCCGGTCACTTCCTCGGTTCAGCCCACACCATGCGAAACTATGAGACCGCCTACTACGACGCCGTCCTGTCGGATTCGGAGAGCTTCGAGCAATGGACAGAGCGCGGTGAGAAGGATACGGGGCGGCGCGCCTTCGAACGTTGGAAGGCACTTCTCAACGACTACCAAGAACCGCCGATTGACCCGGCGGTCGACGAAGCGCTCAAGGATTTTATTGCGCAGAAGAAAAACAGCATGCCGGACGCCTGGTATTGATAACCGGGTACCCTCTGACGTTTAGACGAAAGTCTATGTTCCGGGTGTCTAGCCTCCGCCACAATTGATCTCCACCTGCGGATCAAGCGTCCCTGACAGGGGACGGAACCAACCCGTTAGGAGGATTTGCAAATGATGAAATCCCTGATCCCCGCCGCTGTATTGGCAACGGCGCTGGCTGCCGCTCCGGTCGCCATGGCCGCAACGAACGACAGCACGTCGGTCGACGGGACCTATCTGCTGGTGCAGACCAACGATAGCCAGCGGGTCCTGGCGCTCAAACCGGGCGGTACGGCCAGCCTTGTCAGCCAGGGTCAGCAGGTTCGCGGATACACATCCGGCCTCGGCGCCTGGAAGATGACGGGCCCTGACAGTGCCCGCGCCACGATCATCGATTTCAACGATCCTGCCTTCGAGCCGGATGCCGACGGCGCATCGCAGCTTGTCTTCGACCTGACCTTTTCCGGTGAAGCCGAGGGCCGGTTCCAGAACGTCAGCGGTCAGTTCTCCGGCAACGCCTTTGCCAAGGGCGACAATCCGCTGGCTAAAGACAGTCAGCCGGTTCGCAGCTTCGGCACCTCATTTGAAGGCATGCGAGTCGGCGTCAACTGATCACGCCATTGCGGGGGCTCCTGATGAAGTCCCCGCACATGGTCGCTCAGATGCTGTTCTGAGCCGTGAATTTACTTTTCGGCGGTCGCCCGGTAATCGTCACCGACGATCAATGACGGCCGGAGACCATCGCCCCGAATGACACGCGCTCTTATCTTCGGCGTTTCAGCCCTGCTTCTCCTCGCCCTGCCGGCCCATGCCGACGTCCGTGCCAAGGAAGTCGTCAAGTCCTATTCGATTTCGGGGAAGACCGGACTGGAGCTTTATCAGTCGATCGGTGCCCGTGGCCCGCGCTTGCGCGGTGGCCTGTCAAGCGCTGTCGCCTTGACTGAGTTCGACCTGAAATGGGGCCGCGACTACAAGCGCGACGGAAATGACTGCGTGCTGGCCGTGGTGCGGCCCTTTCTGACGATCACCTACACACTGCCGAAACCGAAAGGGAAGCTGCCGCCGAAGCTTGCCGAACGCTGGCGCGTCTTCATCGCCGGCATCCGCGACCATGAAAAAGTCCACGGGCAGTATGTGGCCGAGATGGCGCAAGAGATTTACGACACAACTCTCGGCTTTCGTCAGAAGAACGATCCCAACTGCAAGAAGATTCGCAGCGGCATCCAAGCGCCCCTCAAGGCCGCCTTCGCGCGCTACAAGGCCCGCAACAGCAGTTTCGAGCAGGCCGAAATGGCGTCCGGCGGCAACATCCACCAGCTTATCCTGGAGCTTGTCGAGGAACGGTAGCCTTTGGATGTTCGCCACGCGTGGCGTCGATTTCGCTAAGTCTCGACCCGTTCTGCCCAGCCGGCGAAAATGCGCTCCAGAAAGACGACGGCGTAATAGAGCACGATGCCCAGAAAGGCGAGGGCGATCAGCACCGCGAACATCAACGGATAGTCTCCGTTGGTCTCGCCCGATTTGAACAGCGCTCCGAGCCCTCTGCCGTGTGGCGAAACGATTTCGACGAGGTTGGTGCCGATAAAGGCGAGAGTGACCGCGACCTTCAGCGCCCCGAAAAACTCCGGCAGGGTTTTCGGCAAGGCGATCTTGGTAAAGATCGTGAAGCGCGATGCGCCCAGCGAGCGGAGGATGTCGCGATATTCCGGTTCCAGGGTGGACAGGCCGATCCCCACCGAAACGGCGATCGGAAAGAACGAAATCATGAAAGCCATGAGCACCGTGTTGAGGTCGTGCTGGCCAATGAAGATCAGCGCGATAACGGGCACGAGGGTTGCCTTCGGGATGGCGTTGAAACCGACAAGCAACGGGTAAAGACCGTCGCGAACGATGCGCGAAAATCCCATGAGCATGCCGAGAAAGGTTCCGGCCAGTACCGCGATCGCCAATCCCGCGACGGTGCGCCAGAGGGTCTGCCATCCCATGACGAGAAACAGCTCCCAGTATTTTGCATAGGCTGGCGGCAAGTCGGAGGGCGATGCCATCTTGTAGTTCGGCCAGTCGTTGACCCAGACAATGAATTCCCAAAGCGCCAGGAACAGGATGATGGCGACGATCGGGACGCCGATTTTCCGCAGCGCATTCATTTCTCGTCCCCCGGCTGGCGACCCTGTGCGATCCGGATCTGGTCGCGCAGGGTGTGCAGCATGTCGACGCATTCCGGCTCGAACAGGCCGTCGATGACCCGCGGTCCTGGGAATTCAACGTCCAGAACATACTGCATGGTCGCAGGCCGGCCCGACAGGACCAACACCTGGTCTCCCAGAAAGACGCTTTCGCGAAGGTCATGGGTGATCAGCACGGACGTGAACGGCTCCTGCTCGCGCAATTCATGCATGGTCTGCCACAGGTCTTCGCGGGTGAATGCGTCGAGCGCGCCGAACGGTTCGTCCATGATGAGAACGTCCGGTTTGTGGACGATCGCCCGGCAAAGTGACGCCCTCTGCCGCATTCCACCCGACAACTCGGACGGCCGTTTGTTCTCGAAGCCTTCCAGTCCCACCAGCGCCAGCAATTCATGCGCCCGCGCTTCTTTCTCCGCCTTCGGCATTGAAGGGGCGACGATCTCCAGGGGCAGGATCACGTTTTGCATGATGGTACGCCATTCGAGCAGCACCGGGTTCTGGAACGCCATGCCCACGGTCTTACGCGGACCTCGAACCCGCTCGCCGTGAAGCCAGACTTCGCCGGTGTCCGGCTTCATCAGGCCGGCGATCAATCGCGTCAGAGTCGACTTGCCGCAGCCCGACGGCCCCACCACAGCGCAGAACTCGCCTTCCGGTACCGACATGCTCAGGTTATCGAGCACCGGCAAAGGCCCATTGGGCGTCTGGTAGGCGTGGGTGACGCCCTTGATTTCAATCAGATTTGACATGCGTGCAGGAGGTACCGCCCGCTGTTGCGGGCGGCGTCACAATTATTGCAGCATGATCTTGTCGTCAGGCAGGAAGGAGCCGTCGAAATAGAGCGCCGGATCCGGATCCGTCTGGAACTCGTAGACCGATTTGGTCTGTTCGATGGCCTTTGCCATGCGATCCGCATCGATATTGCCCATCCCGTTTGCCTTGACGGCGTCGGTCAGGACATTGGCGTCTATGGCCATCTGCAGACGCTCGGTTTCGAGCGCCGCGTCAGCCGCCGGATTGCGCTTGATAAGGCTTTCGATGGCGCCGGCCGGGTCGGCGACCGCGTCTTTCCAGGCCTTGCCCACCGCTTTGATGAAACCGGCCACGAGCTCGGGATTTTCCTTGGCGAAATCCGTATTGACCACAATGGCATTGCCGTAGAGCGACACACCATGGTCGCTCATAAGGAGAATGCTCTGGTCTTCCAACGGGATGCCAAGCCGCTTCAGGTTCAACGTCGAGGAAAAGGAGAACCCGGTTACAGCTGCGACCTTTCCTTCGGCCAACATCGGCTCGCGAGTGGGAAAGCCGACGGGCTCGACGGTGATGGCGTCCATGTCCAGGCCGTTTTCGGCGGCGAAGATGGGGAACTGTGCCCAGGCGCCGTCCGGCGGCGGCGCGCCCAGCACTTTGCCTTCGAGATCCTTCGGCGTTTCAATGCCGAGCGATTTGCGCCCGACCACAGCGAACGGCGGTTTGTCGTACACCATCATCACCGCGGTGACGGGAGCACCCGGGTTCTGGTCGAGAAACCGCATCAGCGAATTGATATCGGCAAAGCCGATCGGAAACGCACCGGTTGCGACTTTCGGAATGGCATCGAGCGAGCCTCTGCCTTCGGCAACTTCCACCGAAAGGCCTTCGCCTTCGAAATAGCCCTTGTCGATAGCAACGAAATAGGGTGCGGACGGACCCTCGAACTTCCAGTCGAGGGCGAAATTGATTTTTTCCTGGGCGAGAGCGCCGGTGGAAAGGGCCGCGACCACGGCGGCTGCGGCAAATAAAGATCTGATCATGGATATTCTCATTGTTTCGGTCACGCCCCATCGAACCGCATGAACATTTTTTGATCAAGACAAAAAATTAGGCAGCCCTGCCTCGGATCGAGGCACGGTTATGAGATTGAGGATTGGGCCGGTCGGCAAAGGAGTTTTTGATAAGGTTCGAAATGACGTGTTAGCTTGCCGCTTGTTGGACGATTGAACTGACGTGAATGCCCGCACAATCTATTATCGGGAATGGTGCATTCTCTGAATTGTAGACAAGGGCCAAGTCTGTTCCGCCCATCATGATGGCCTGTGCACCATGGGTTTCAATCATGTTGTGACAGGCGGCGGTGAAAATGTCGGAATGCTGTTTTCGAGCTGCACCAAGAGTGGCCATTTCTGTATATGCTCTGTGAACGGCCTCCAATTCATCAGAAGGCGGCACTACGACCTTCGCGCTCGATATACCGCCGTAAAATCGAGTTTCCATCACTGTTTTGGTGCCGATAATTCCAACAGTCTCGTATTGTCGTGTGCGGATCTCGTCGCTGACAGCGGTCAATATATTGACGACGGGCAGTTCAGAAATCTTCTCAAATTCCTCAATGCAAAAGTGTCCAGCGATTGATGTGACGCCGACGCATTCTGCACCGGCGGATTTCAGCCTGCTTGTCAGTCTTCGATAAATCGTGGTCTGAGCTTCTTTCCGACCAGCCTCCAAGTTTGCAAGAAGAGTAGGAGTGTCAGCGTGAACGATCGTCAAATCGAGATCGCTGTTGCTCTCAGCGTAAGCCTTTATCAGTTTTCGATAGTAGTAATCCGTTGCGGCAGGACCAATGCCACCTATCAAGCCAATATGCATATTACCCTCTAATGTCGCGTTGGCAGCCCGTATTTGGGCAGTTTGCCGATGGCTCACTCGTGAATCGCCTCGATCGCGCCCAGCTCGTCATGCAGCCGGTCGAGCGTTGCGTCGTCGATGGCATCGAAGGCGGTGGCGACCCAGTGGGCATTGGCGAGGGCCATGTCGTTGAAGGCGGCCAGACCCTTCTCGGTGAGACGGATCATGAAGCGGCGGCGGTCGGCCGGGTCGGCGACCCGCTTGACCAGCCCGTCGGCCTCCATGCGGTCGAGAAGCGAAGAGATGTTGCCGGACGGAGCGAGCAGGCTGGCGCCGAGATCGCCGATCGACAGGCGGCGGTCGGGCGCCCGGTAGAGCTGCGACAGCACGTCGAAGCGGACAAAACGGGTGCCGTAGGCGTGCATCATCTTGGCACCGACCTCGGATTCGATGCGGCGTGACGTGCGCACCAGGCGCAGCCACAGCCGCAGCACGCGCCGTTGCCGTTCGCTGTAGAGGTCTTCGACCGAGCCGCTGTCCGCGGCAATCGTCTCGTCAATATCCATGACAGGGAAATACCACCTCGCTCCCTGATCTGCCAATCGATGCGCCGCCCCGCTGCGTTCTCGGCACGCTGTCGACCGGGTTCCTCCCGCGGCTGTCAAAAAGCTGTTGCAATTATCTTATATATGAAATATTTATATGTAAACTAAATAACGATACGGCCTTGGAGGCTGGCATGAAGATCACGGTGGTGGGCGGCGGCCCGGGCGGTCTCTATTTCGCGATCCTGACCAAGAAAGCGCGGCCCGACTGGAATATCGAGGTCTATGAGCAGAACCGCGCAGACGACACGTTCGGATTCGGTGTGGTGTTCTCGGACGATACGCTCGACGAGTTCCTGTCACGCGACCCCGAGACCTACGAAAAGATACGCGATCATTTCGCCTATTGGGACGACGTGGCCATTCACTTCAAGGGCGAGGAAATTCGCTGCGCTGGCAACGGTTTCTGCGGTACGTCGCGCTTCACTCTGCTCAGGATTTTGCAGGAACGCTGCAGCGAACTCGATATCCCGATGCACTTTTCGGCCCGCATCAATCCGCCGGAGATTCAGCAGCAGTTTGCCGATTCCGACATCATACTCGCGTCCGACGGCATCAATTCCGCCATCCGCGATCACTTTGCCGAACACTTCCAGCCATCAATCACACACAAGGCCAACCGGTTCTGCTGGATGGGCTCGACCCGGCCGATGGACGAATTCAACTATTTCTTCCGAATGACCGAGCACGGCATCATCTGTGCGCACACCTACCAGTACCAGGCCGATGCCTCGACCTGGGTGTTCGAGATGGACGAGGCCTGCTGGCAGGGTCACGGTTTCGAGGAATTCGACGAGGAAGGCTCGCGCGACAAGCTGGCGGAGATCTACGCCGACGAGCTGCAGGGCCACGAGTTGCTGCTGAACCGCTCCAACTGGCGCAAGTTCCCACGCATTTTCTGCGAGAAATGGTATCACGAAAACATCGTCATTCTCGGCGACGCCAAGGCCTCGGCGCATTTTTCCATCGGCTCAGGAACCAAGCTGGCAATGGAATGCGGCATCGCCCTTTCCGATGCCGTTCTGGAGCATTCCGAGCAATCGGTCGAGGCAGCCTTCAAGGCCTATGACGACGAACGCCGCACACCCTGCCAGATCATTCAGCACAATGCCGACGTGTCGCTGGCCTGGTTTGAACACATGGGCCGCTCCTGGGACATGGACCCGATGCAGTTCGCCATGGTCGTCATGTGCAGAGCGAAATCGATCACCTATGACAATCTGATACTGCGCGACCCGAGCTTCGTCGAAAAGGCCGATACCGCCTGGTATGAGCGCTACTACCGGGAGACCGGCGTCGACGTGCGCAAGACCCGGCCAACTCCGATGTTCACGCCACTCAAGCTGCGCGAACTGGAGATCCCGAACCGGGTGGTCATGTCTCCAATGGCCCAGTATTCGGCCGACGAGGACGGCAATCTCACCGACTGGCATTTCGTCCACTACACCTCGCACGCGCTGGGCGGCATGGGCATGATCTATGCCGAGATGTCATGCCCGTCGCCGGACGCCCGTATCACGCTGGGCTGTCCGGGCCTGTGGAACGACGAGCACGAGGCGCAGTGGAAGCGCATCGTCGATTTCGTTCATGCCAATTCCGAGACCAAATTCTGCATGCAGCTCGGTCATTCCGGTCGCAAGGGCTCGACCCAGCTCGGCTGGGAGGAAGCCGACTATCCGATCGCCGATCAGGACAAGAACTGGCCATTGCAGTCGGCCTCCCCGATCCCCTATTTCGATGGTGTCAGCCAGGTGCCACGCGAACTCAACCGGGCTGAAATGGACCGCATCCGCGAGGATTTCGTCCAGGCAACGGAACGCGCCGCCCGCGCCGGTTTCGACATGCTGGAGCTGCACTGTGCCCACGGCTACCTGCTTGCGTCCTTCCTGTCGCCGCTGACCAACCAGCGCACTGACGAGTATGGCGGTTCGGCCGAGAACCGGGTGCGTTTCCCGCTTGAAGTCTTCAATGCCATGCGCGACGTCTGGCCGCGCGAAAAGCCGATGTCGGTGCGTGTATCGGCGACCGACTGGAAAGAAGGCGGCTTGAGCGAGGAAGACCTGTTCGCCATCGCCAACGCTTTCCATGAAGCAGGCTGCGATCTCATCGACGTGTCGGCCGGCCAGACCGTGCCCGACCAGCAGCCGATCTACGGTCGCATGTTCCAGACGCCATTTGCTGAAGCTGTGCGTAACGTTCCGAAGATTGCCACCATGGCCGTTGGCAACATCACGGAAGCGGCACAGGTCAACACGATCCTGCACACGCGGCGTGCCGACCTGGTGGCGCTCGCCCGACCGCATCTGTGGGATCCTTATTTCACCCGTCGCGCCGCCGCCAATTACGGCGCGATGGTCGGCCACTGGCCGCCGCAATATCTCAGCGGCCGCGACCAGGCCTATCGCGAGCAGGCCAAGGTGCGCGAGGCGTCGATTGAAATGGCGCGCAAGGCGCGTCCGACACGGCATGCCAAGCCCACGCAACAGGCGGCCGAGTGAGGGGTCTGTCGACATGCAGGCTTGTGGTGTCGGTTTGACCAGATTTGTTCAATGTCGTTCGCTGAGGAGGAAGGACATGCAGCGCATATTCGACGACGAAGGGGGCGACAGTGGGCAAATCTGGCCAAATCCCTTCGGGACGAAGCCCATTTCGCCGCTGGACGTCGTTGCGAAACGCTTGAAGTGGCCCACACTACGGCGCGTTTCGCGCCTAGCCAGCAACAAAATGGGCTGCGCCGACATCGCAAGCCTGCAAGTCGACAGACCCTAATCGTGGCCCGTATCTTCACAGTCACGCGTCCTGTGCGATTTGCCGATTGTGATCCAGCCGGCATCGCCTTCTATCCGCGGCTTCTCGAGCATCTCAACGGCGTCGTCGAAGACTGGTTCAACGGCCCGCTCAACTATTCCTTCGATGACCTGCACCAACGCGACGGCAAGAGCATGCCGACGGTACACATGAACGTCGAGTTTCTGCGGCCCGGCAAACTTGGCGACGTGATCGACTGGTTTCTCTCGGTCAAGAAACTCGGTCGCTCTTCCATGACCCTGTCGGTAACCGCCCGTCGCCCCGATGGGCAGGACATGCTGCAGGCGGAGCCGACTCTTGTCCACAGCGACTTCGAGGTCGAGCCGCCGCGATCCGAACCGTTTCCGCAAGACCTGAGGGAGAGGATCGAGACCTACTGCACTGCCTGAACGGGCCACCAAAAAAGAAGACTGCCTTGGGGAGGACGATGCAACACGACGACACATTGTGGAACTGGCTGCGGCGGCATGCCGAAGCGACGCCGGATGGACCGGCGATTGTCGGCGCTGGCGGCCCGCTCACCTACGCGGCGCTGGCGGATCGTGTCAGCAACACGGCGGCCGGTCTGCAGGAGCTGGGCCTGCGCAAGGGCGATGTCGTCGCCCTGCAGCTTCCCAATACCGATGCCTTTGTTGTTGCCTTCCTCGCCGTGACCGCCTGCGGCGGCATCGCCCAGACGCTTCACATGCCCTATCGACAGGCGGAGCTTGGCCACCTGCTGGAACACAGCGGCGCCCGCATGGCGGTCGGCCTGTCGGCGTTCAAGGACATGTCTCCAGCCGCCGAAATGCAGGCCATGAGCACCTCGCTGCCAGCGCTCGAGACGGTCATCGCGGTCGGAGCGCCGGTCGAAGGCACGACGACGTTCTCCGATCTAAGAGGCGAGCCGCAACTGCCCGAGTTGACGCCGGATGATCCGTTCCTCTTGCTCTATACCTCCGGCACCACGGCAAGCCCGAAGGGTGTTCCACACAAATATCGCGGCTTTCTCGGCAACGCCAAACGCTCGGCAGGGCAGCTCGGCATCAGCGCCGACGAGACAATGCTATCCGTCGCGCCCTACACTCATCTTTACGGCCTTTTCGTCATGCATCTCTGCCTGGCGAGCGGCGCAGCCCAGGCGTTGATGCCGGCGTTCGACCCGCAGCAATTCCTGCCGACGCTTACCGAGTTGCAGCCCGACGGCATCTTCGCGGCGCCGGCCCATTTCGCGCCTTTCTGCGCCGCCGGTCTGATCAAGCCCGAGCATATGGCCGCCACCCGTTTCACCTGTCTCTCCGGCTCCACCGTGCCGCCTTCGCTCGCCGAACAGGTCGACGACCTAATGGGCAGCGGTGCGGTGATCCAGCTCTGGGGCATGAGCGAGTTGCAGGCCGGCACATTCGGCCGTCCAGATGATCCACGCCCGACCCGCCTCAACACGGCAGGCCGTAGGTCGGAAGCCACGGAACTGCGTACGGTCGACGGCGATGGCCAGGCTCTCGGAGCCGGCGAAGAGGGTGAATTGCAGGTGCGCGGTCCTTCCGTCTTTGACGGCTATCTCAACAATCAGGCGGAGACCGACGCTGCCTTCACCGATGACGGCTGGTTCCGCACCGGCGACCTGGCTGTGCTGGATGCCGGCGGCTTCCTGACCCTGACCGGCCGGGTCAAGGAGGTGATCAATCGTGGCGGCGTCAAATACAATCCGGTCGATGTCGAGGCGGACATTCTCAAGCTCGATGCCATCGAGGCCTGCGCCATCGTGCCCTATCCTGATCCGGGCCTCGGCGAGCGCGCCTGCCTGTGCGTTCAACTGCGCGACGGTGCGGCGCTGACCCTTGATGACGTCACGGCGCTGCTCGACGAGCGTCAGATCGCAAAATACAAATGGCCGGAACGACTGCAGATCGTCGACGCCATGCCGTTGACGCCAACCCGAAAGATCATGCGCGGCAAGCTCAAGCAGCTGCTGACAGACACTTCAACCTGAACCGCAAGGACCCAAAATGACGGAATTCACCCTCTACACGCCCGACAACGCACCGGGAAAAGCCGGCGAACTGCTTGACGGCGTGAAAAAGAAAATGGGGTTCCTGCCCAATCTATACGGCAAGCTGGCCGAATCCGACGTCACGCTGGAGGCCTATCTCACCCTGTCGTCGCTGGTGGCGAAAACCAGTTTTTCACCGGCTGAACAACAGCTGATCCTGCTGGTTGCGAGTGTCGAGAACGGCTGTACCTATTGCGTCGCGGCCCATTCCTCCGCTGCCCGGATGGTGAAGCTCGACAAGCCGGTCATCGAGGCGGTGCGCACCGGTCAGCCCATCGATGATGCGAGGCTGGAGTCGCTGCGCCGCTTTACCGAAGCGCTGGTCAACAATCGCGGCCACGCCGAGGATGAAATGGAAGCCTTTCTCGCCGCCGGATTTGACCGGCAAAATGTCATGGAAGTGGTACTGTGCGTTTCCATGAAGACACTCTCCAACTACGCCAACTTCCTGATCGACGTGCCGCTCGACAGTGTTCTGGAACGCATGGCCTGGAGCGGCAAGGAGGAATTGCGGCAAGCCGGCTGAACCGCAGCCGGCATCACCTGAAACCGGCCCGAACGGGCCCAACCCAAATATAAAGGGAGCAAACCATGAAGAAACTAGCTTGCGCCATGGGCGCGCTGCTGCTGGCCACCACGGCCAGGGCGGAGGACCTGAAAATCGGCCTGGTCGTGACGCTGTCCGGTCCGCCGGCTGTGATCGGCAAACAGGTCGAGGATGGCTTCACGCTGGCCCTCGACAATCTCGGCGGCAAGATCGGCGGCGCCGATACCGAACTGATCGTCGTCGATTCAGAGCTGAAGCCGGATGTGGCGCTGACCCGCGTCAAGGGCCTTCTGGAGCGTGATGAGGTCGACTTCGTCGTCGGCACGGTATTCTCCAACGTGCTCGGCGCCATCTTCAAGCCGGTCACACAGTCGGAGACCTTCCTGATCAGCCCCAATGCCGGGCCGTCGACCCTGGCCGGCAGAAACTGCAGCCCGTATTTCTTCTCGACGTCCTATCAGAACAACCAGAACTTCGAAGTGCTCGGCAAGCATGCCCAGGACAAGGGCATCAAGAGCGTCTTCATGATGGCGCCCAACTACCAGGCCGGGCGTGACGCCATGGCAGGCTTCAAGAAGTACTACAAGGGCGACATCGTCAACGAGGTCTACACACCGCTGGGCCACAACGACTTCTCCGCCGAGATCGCCCAGATGTCGGATTCCGGCGCCGAAGCGCTGTTCACCTTCATGCCGGGCGGTATGGGCGTGCGTTTCGTCAAGCAGTTCCGCGATGCCGGCCTTGCCGACAAGATGACCTTCCTGTCGGCGTTCACCGTCGATGAAGCGACCCTGCCGGCGCAGAAGGAAGCCGCACTCGGCATGTTCGGCGCCACCACCTGGGCGCCCAATCTCGACCTGCCGCGCAGCAAGGCTTTCGTTCAGGCCTTTGAGGACAAATACGGCTACATCCCCGGTGGCTTTGCCATGCAGGGTTATGACGCTGCGCTGCTGATCGACAGTGCCGTCAAGGCCGTTGGCGGTGACCTGTCCGACAAGGATGCGGTGCGTGACGCGCTGAAGGCGGCTGATTTCGAATCGCTGCGCGGCAATTTCCGCTTCAACAACAACCACTTTCCGATCCAGGATTTCTACCTGCTGAAGGTCGGACAGCGCGATGACGGCAAGTTCTGGACGGAAATCGACACCAAGGTGTTCGAGGACTACACCGACAGCTTCGCCGCCGAGTGCAAGATGTAGCATCGCTCTAACCGGGTCGCGGTCAGATGACACTCACACTGTTCCTCATTCAGATCCTCAACGGTCTGCAATACGGCGTGCTGCTGTTTCTGATCGCGGCCGGGCTGACGCTGGTCTTCGGCGTCATGGGCTTCATCAACCTGGCCCATGGCGTGCAATACATGATCGGCGCCTACCTGACCTTTCTGTTCTTCGGGCTGACCGGCAACTTCTTCGCAGCGCTGCTGCTTGGCCTGTTGACGGCCCTCGTTCTCGGCTTGGCGCTGGAAGTGCTGATCTTCCGACATCTGTATGACCGCGACCATCTCGACCAGGTGCTCGCCACCTTCGGCATCATCCTGTTCGTCAACGAGGCGGTGAAAGTGATCTGGGGGCCGGGAACGCTGACCATCCCGACGCCCGAGATCCTGTCGGGCTCGCTTCAGCTTACTGAAAATCTTCGATACCCGATCTATCGGCTTGCACTGATCGTGGTTGGCGTGGCCGTGGCGCTCGGGCTCTACGTGGTCGTGACGCGGACGCGCGTCGGCATGCTGATCCGCGCCGGCGCCACCAACGCCGAAATGGTCAGCGCGCTGGGCGTCAACATCTGGCGGCTTTTCACCATCGTCTTCGGCTTCGGGGCCATGCTCGCCGGCTTTGCCGGAGCGCTGGCGGCACCGGTTTTCACGCTGGAGCCCGGCATGGGCGACAATCTGCTGATCGTTGCCTTCGTCGTCATCATCATCGGCGGCATCGGCTCAATCCGCGGCGCTTTCGTCGCTGCCATTCTGGTCGGGCTGATCGACACGCTCGGCCGCAGCCTGGCGACCGACGCCATGAAACTGATTTTCGATCCCTCGGCCGCCAATCAGATCGGTCCGTCGCTGGCCTCCATGCTGATCTACATCTTTATGGCTGCTGTGCTGTTCTTTCGACCGCAGGGACTGTTTCCGGCGAGAGGTGCGGCATGAACGAGATGTCCGCCACGCAGGATTCGGCCGTGCCGGAACGGCCCACAACAGATCGGACGCTATTGGTCGGCCTGGCGATCATGGTGATTCTGGCGCTGGTGCCTTTCGTCACCGAGTTCGCCGGTGGCAATTACGTTCTCAACCTGGTTTTGAAGGCAATGATCCTGGCCATTGCCGCCGTGTCGCTCGACCTTTTGATCGGCTATGGCGGTCTGGTCAGCTTTGGCCATGCGGCGTTTCTCGGGCTCGGCTCCTATGTCACCGGCATCGCGCTGACAGAAGGCATTGTCGATGTCGTGCCGCTTCTCGGACTTGTGCTGCTGATCTGCGGCCTGTTCGCGCTGATCACCGGGGCGATATCTCTGCGCACCTCAGGTGTCTATTTCATTATGATCACACTGGCTTTCGGCCAGATGCTGTTCTTCTCACTGTCGTCGCTGTCTTCCTATGGCGGCGACGATGGGCTGACGCTGTGGGACACGCCGACCTTTTTCGGCACGACACCGTTCCTCAACGGCTCCGGCCTGTTCTATTCGACCCTCGTCATCCTCATCGCGACCTGGCTCTTTGTCGGCCGGCTGTCTGTCTCGCGCTTCGGCCGGGTACTGCGCGCCGGCAAGCAGAACGCGCTGCGCGTGGGAACCGTTGGTTTCGACATCTTCCGCTACCGGCTGGTCGCCTATGTGATTGCCGGGTTGCTTGCGGGCCTGGCGGGGTTTCTCACCGCCTGTCATGCCGAATATATCAGCCCGGCAACCGCCGCCTGGCAGAACTCCGGTAACCTCATCATCATGGTGGTTCTCGGCGGCATGGGCACGCGCAACGGCGCGCTGCTCGGGGCCCTGTTCGTGGTGCTGATCGAGGAGGGTCTTTCTTTGATCACCCATGAATGGAAGCTGATTTTCGGCCCTCTCCTGGTGCTCATCGTGCTGTTTGCCCGCGGCGGCCTGGCGAGTCTGCTCCCCGGCGGAGGCGGCAAATGACCCCGGTGCTGGAACTCGTCGATCTGGTCAAGAATTTCGGCTCGCTGCGGGTCACCGATCGGGTGTCGCTGGAGCTGCGGCCGGACGAATGTCATGCCCTGATCGGGCCCAACGGAGCCGGCAAATCGACCCTGATCAATCTGGTGTCCGGCACGCTGCCACTTGAGGCGGGCCGTGTGATGCTCGACGGCACTGACATCTCGGACCGGTCCACGCCGCAGCGCGCGCTGGCCGGGCTCGGCCGCACCTTTCAGATCACTTCGATCGTCCCAAGCTTCACGGTATTGGAAAATGTGGCGCTGGCCGCCCAGGCCAAGGACGGATCCAGTTTCCGCTTCTTCGGCGTGGCCGCGCGCGAAGAGGAACTCAACGAACGCGCCCGCAAGGCACTGGCTGCACTGGGCCTGTCGCATCGCCTGGATGTGCGCAGCGCCGACCTTTCCCACGGCGAACATCGGCTGCTGGAACTGGCCATGGCGATCGTCGGCGAGCCCAAGGCGCTGCTGCTGGACGAGCCGATGGCGGGCATGGGCAAGGGCGAGAGCAAGGTGCTGACCGAAACGCTGCTCGAGCTCAAGCAAAGCATCCCGATGCTGCTGGTTGAACACGATATGGAGGCCGTGTTCGCGCTGGCCGATCGGATTTCCGTGCTCGCCTATGGCCGGGTCGTCGCCACCGGAACTCCGGATGAGGTGCGGGCCGACGAAAAGGCTCGCGCCGCCTATCTGGGGAGCGATGCGGCATGAGCCTGTTGCAGGTCAGCGGTCTGGAAAGTGGCTACGGCCTCTCGCAGGTGCTGTTCGGGGTCGACCTCGCCATCGACCAGGGCGAGGCGGCGACACTGCTCGGCCGCAACGGCATGGGCAAGACCACCACCGTGCGTTCGATCATGGGCATGATCAAGCCGATGGCCGGGTCCATCCGGTTCGACGGCCGCGACATCGCCGCCGCTCCCTCGTTTCGCGTCGGCCAGGCTGGCATCGGGCTGGTGCCGGAGGGCCGCCAGGTCTTTCCGACCCTGTCGGTGGAGGAGAACCTGCGCGCCTTCGCCAGGCGACGCGGGCAATGGGATCTTGCCAAGGTCTACGGGTTCTTTCCTCGTCTGGAGGAGCGCAAGGTGAATCTTGGCTCGCAGCTCTCCGGCGGCGAGCAGCAGATGCTGGCAATCGGCCGGGCGCTGATGACCAATCCGACCTTGCTCCTGCTCGACGAGGCGACGGAAGGCCTGGCGCCGCTGATCCGCGCCGAAATCTGGGAAAAGCTCGCCGCGCTGAAAGCTGAAGGGCAAGCCATCCTGGTCATCGACAAGGATATCGACGCGCTGATGCAGTTCGCCGACCGCCACACCGTCCTGAACAAGGGTGAGGTGGTATGGAGCGGTAGCAATGCCGATCTGCGCGACCAGCGTGATGTCGTCGAAAGTCATCTGCATTTGTAAGATCACCAAAAGGAGGAGTAAGCGATGAACGAGATGCCGCTTGGAATCATGCGGGCCCGTGACGGGTTCGAGGGCATCAGCTGGAACATTCTCGGCCAGATCTACGTGCCGAAGCAGCTGTCCGAATCCTCTTTTTCGTGGCACGCCACGCTGCCACCGGGCACCTTCGTGCCGCCGCACATCCATCCGACCCAGGACGAATTCCTGTACATTCTCGAGGGCCGTTTCGACTTCCTGCTCGACGGCAAGGAGGATTTTGCCGAACCGGGTGATCTTGTACACATGCCGCGCGGCATTCCGCACGGCATCTTCAACAAGAGCGACAGCGCCATCAAGACGCTGTTCTGGGTGTCGCCGTCGCGCAAGCTCTACGACCTGTTCTGGGCGATCCACAATATGGGCGCCGATCCCGACCCGGCGAAGCTTGTGGCAACGTCCGCCGAGCACGAGGTCGATTTCCTGCCGCCGGAAGACGAAGATTAGGAGCGGACCATGCAGGTTCTCATAGCCGGTGCCGGCGTCGGTGGTTTGACCACCGCATTGATGCTCCATAAACGCGGCATCCGCGCCCGAATTTTCGAACAAGCCTCTCGGGTGCGTGAGGTCGGCGTCGGCATCAACACGCTGCCCCACGCCATCGAACAGCTGGCCGAACTCGGGCTGCTCGACCGGCTCGATGCGATAGCGATACGCACCCGCGAATTGCGCTACCTGACCAAGCATGGCCAGGAAGTGTGGCGCGAGCCGCGCGGACTTCATGCCGGCCACGACACGCCGCAATTTTCCATCCACCGCGGCCGCCTGCAGAAAGTACTCTACGACGCTGTTGTCGAGCGGCTCGGACCGGAAGCCGTACAGACCGGTGCACGGCTCACCGGCTTCATGCAGGACGAGGGCGGTGTCACCGCGCAGTTCGTCAACTCCGTCGACGGCGGAAACAGCAACACCGTGCGCGGTGACGTGCTGATCTGCGCCGACGGAATTCACAGCGTCGGCCGCCGCACCTTCTATCCCGACGAGGGCCCGCCAAGCTGGAACGGGGTCATCATGTGGCGGGGCGCCACCGACTGGCCGATCTGGGAAGACGGCGAGACCATGGCCATCGGCGGCGGCATGGGCGGCAAGTTCGTGCTCTATCCGATCGCGCCGCCGGAAAACGGCAAGCAGCTGACCAACTGGGTGGTTGGCGTGCGCGTTGCCGACGGCGATGCCGCACCGCCGCCCGAAAAGAGCTGGTCGAAGGTCAGCCATCTTTCAGAGGTGCTGCCGCATGCTTTGCGCTTCGCCATTCCCGGAATGGATATTGAAGGCCTGGTGCGTGCGACGCCGGCGATCTACGAATATCCGATGGCCGACCGCGACCCGCTGCCACGCTGGACGCACGGCCGTATCACCCTGCTTGGTGACGCTGCTCACCCGATGTATCCCGTTGGCTCCAACGGTGCCTCACAGGCGATCCTCGACGCCCGCTGCCTGAGCGACGCGCTTGCCGCCGCCGAGCATCCGCGCGAGGCGCTCTACGTCTACGAAAAGGAACGCCTGCCGAAGACCGCCGAGGTTGTTCGCCTCAACCGCAAGGGCGGCCCGGAACGGGTGATCGATGAGGTCGAGAAGATCTGTCCTTACCTGTTCGACAACGTGGACGAAGTGCTCGGCCACGACGAGCGCGAGGCAATCGTCAAGGGCTATGCCGGCAAGGCCGGGTTCCTGGTGAAGAAATAGGCAGTGGATGGCTTGAAATTGGGTTGAATGTGAGCCGGTAGATGAGTTCCTAATCGAGACTATTTGTTTCGATGGCACGATGGGCGAACAACCTTAGCCGATGCCCTAGCGAACGATCAGGTTTTCTGGCGTTGAACAGGTCAAGACTTCTGCGCCTCTATCCGTCAGGATGACCGTGTTGGAGATGAAGTAATCGACCACCTCGGTGTTGGTGAACCAGCTGTGGGCGTGGAACACCATGCCCGTCTCGAGTCGACGTTCAGAGCCTGGAAAAAGGCTGGTTACCATCGAACCGCCGGTCCAGCTGGGTGGAAAGCCTATACCAACCATGTAGCCGCAATGGTGCCGCTCGTAGTCTGACAGGCCTGCTTTTCTGACGACTTCACGCCAGGCTGCATATACTTCACCAGCAATGGCGCCGATCTTGATTGCGCTGCAGATGGCCTGCATTCCGTCGATTGCCAGTTGGGCGGACCGCTCGGCCCCCTTGGGGGCACTACCGACATAGACCAACCGTCCCATGGGTGCCTGGTATTTGCGGAAAGCCGCGCAGTTTTCGAGAAAAACCGCGTCGCCATCGCGAAAGGTCTCTCCGCGCCAGGTTGTATGTTCCTCGCCGAGGCGCCGTGTCGGACGAATAAACGGCCCGAATCCCGCAGGTTCGCTGCCCTCGAGTGTCGATACGCGCAGGTATTCCGCCGCGATCTCATAGTCGGTGGCGCCGTCCCTGATCGCCTGGATGCACGCAGAGGTGCCGAGATCGGCGGCACGGGCGGCCTTGCGGGTGTAATCGATCTCCAGCGGCGACTTGGCCTGGCGCAGATCGTCGATCAGGCCCGAGCCGTCCGACCAATCCATGTCCGCTGCTTTCGAGAGAATGCCTTCGGCGTGGTGCAGGTGAAGAAAAAGGCTGCGACGCTCGAACGCGACACGGCCACCGGCAAGCCCCAGGTCCCGCAGCGCCCGAACAACATAGTCTGAAAGCTCCTCGTGGTCCGTGTGTCCGTAGAAGCGGGCGTTGTTCACCTGATTGTCGAAAGTGATTTTCTCCATCGCCCGGCAGGCCAGGGCCATTTCGCCGTTGCGGTTCATCACCAGCACATGCGCAGCGAAGAATCCCCAGTGATCCATGCCGGTCAGATAGTAGATGTTTTCCGGAACGGAGATCAGGATTCCGTCCAGATCCCGGGCGGCCAAGGCGGCTTTTACCCGCTCGATACGACGGTCCAGCTCCTCTTTCGGAAACGGAGTGGTGTTGTTCATCGGAGGCTCCCCTTCTTGCAGACGCTACCTTAGCCATTTCGCTAATAAGGTATACCAATAAGAATAAGTCGGAAAGATGACGAGAGGCATTTATCGTTGTTTTTGCGACATAAAAATTGAAATTTTCATTCAATCTCTTGGAGATGATTGCAAAGTTTAATAACTAAAGGTATACCAAACAAGATAACAGGCCATAATTTCAGGGAGAGCACCAGTGAACTGGATATCTACGAAGACCCTTGTCGCAGCTGCTGCGTTCGTCGTGTCAGCCACCGCCGCCGCGGCCGGACCGTTGATGGATCGCATCAACAACGGAGACACAATCCGCATCGGATTTGCCAACGAAGTACCCTGGGCCTATCCCGGCGAAAACAACACGCCGCTCGGCTTCGCCAACGTGCACACTCTTGGTGTCCTTAAGGCCATGGGTTACGACAATATCGAACCGGTGGTAACCGATTGGGGCGGGCTCATCCCGGGCCTCAAAGCGAACCGTTTCGACATCATCACCGGCGGCATGTACATCCTCAAGGCCCGCTGCGAGAACATCAGCTTTTCCGAGCCGATGGGCATCTTCGGCGATGCATTCCTGGTGCCGAAGGGCAATCCCAAGGGCATCAACACCTACGCGAAGCTCAAGGAATTGGGCGGCACCATGGTCACCGGCGCCGGCTACAACACCATCGAGGCCGGTAAGCGCCAGGGGCTGACCGATTCGCAGATCATGCAGGTCCCGGGTCCGACGGAGATTCTCGCGACCATGCGCGTCGGCCGAGCGGATGCGGGGATCGGCACCTTCTTCACCATGCGCGGACTGGCGGAGCAGTCGAACGGCGAGCTCGAGGTCACCGACCCGAACACCCTGCCCGAATGGACCCAGAACTGGGTGGGAATCGGGTTTCGCAGCGAAGATGCGGATTTTCTGGCCGCCTTCAACGCAGCTCAGGCCGACTATCTGGGCAGCGACGAGATGCTCGCCACGGTCGCGCCCTACCAGTACACCGCCATGCAGGTCCCGGATCCGAAGGTGACGACCGAGTGGATCTGCGCCAACCGTTGACCCTCCCAAAGCGGCGGGTTGCGGCATAAGCCCCTCCCGCCGCTGCTGACGCGGTTTCTGGCTCATGTCCTATTGGCAATTCCTGTCGGAATTCAGCGCCCGTTACATTGACGGAACGCTGGTCACCCTGGCGCAATTCTTCCTTTCCGCCGCCCTGGCGATCACCATTGCGCTGATCGCCGGTCTGATGAAGCTGGCGGACAGTAGGGTGGTCCGGGTGGTCGCTACTGTCTATGTCGAGATTTTCCGCGGGACCTCGCTGCTGGTGCAGCTCTACTGGATCTTTTTCGTCCTGCCGCTCTTTGGGTTGTCGCTGGACAAGTTCAGTGCCGGATTCATTGCCGTCGGCATGAACCTGGGAGCCTATGGAGCGGAGCTGGTGCGCGGCGGCATCCTGTCGGTGCCGAAAGGCCAGTGGGAAGCCGCCTATGCATTGTCGATGTCGCCGGGCAGGAGGATGTTCCGCATCATCCTGCCGCAGGCGCTGATGAACATGCTGCCGCCCTGGGGCAATCTGCTGATCGAACTGCTCAAGGCCACCGCACTTGTGTCGCTGATCTCGGTCACCGACCTGATGTTCGAGGCCAAGCAAATCAACGGCTCGAACTTCATGTCGGCCCAGGCGTTCGGAACCGCTCTGGTGATCTATTACATCCTCGCACGCCTCGTCATCACGCCGTTCATGCGCTGGATGGAGGCCGCCATGGCCCGCAAGATGGGGAGGGCGTGAGACATGTTCGATTGGCGCTGGTCCTTCGCTCTCGAGATCCTGCCGAAGCTGCTGCAGGCGACGCTCAACACCCTGGCCGCCGCGGGGATCGGATACGGCATAGCAGTGGTGCTGGGGCTGGTGCTTGCTCTGGCGCAGCGCACGCCTTCGCGGACCGTCACCCTGGTGGTTCGGGAATTCGTCGAGTTCATCCGGTCGACGCCGCTGGTGCTGCAGATCTTCTTCGTCTTTTTCGTCGGTCCGCAATTCGGATTGCGTCTGAGCCCCTGGGTCGCTGGCATGATCGCCATCGGCCTGCACTATTCGGCCTATTTGTCCGAGGTCTATCGGGGCGGCATCCAATCCGTGCCGAAGGGGCAGTGGGAGGCCTGCACCGCCCTCAACCTTAGCACGGCGCAGACCTATTTCCGTATCGTCATCCCGCAGGCGCTGCCGCCTTCGCTGGCCGGGATGGGGAACTACCTCGTCGGCATCTTCAAGGATACGCCGATGCTGTCGGTGATCGGCGTCGCTGAACTGATGCAGGCCGCCAATGCCATCGGCTCCGAGCATTACCGCTATCTGGAGCCCTATACCATGGTCGGGGTGATCTTCCTGGCCATCTCGCTTCCGGCCGCGGGGCTGATCCGGGTCTTCGAAGCCTGGGTGCGCAAGAAACTGGGGATGAACTAAGTGGAAGACCTTTCGCAATATCCGCTGGAACTGACCGGGCCCGATTTGCCCATGGTCCGCTTCATGAAGGTCACCAAGCGCTATGGCAGCCTGACCGTGCTCGACAGCCTGGATCTGGACGTCACCGAAGGGGAGATGGTGACGGTGATCGGCCCGTCTGGTTCCGGCAAGACCACTGTGCTGCGCATGCTTATGACATTGGAGACCATCAATGGCGGAGTTATCTACGTGGACGGCAAGCCGCTGACCCACATGCCGAAAAACGGCAACCTGGTTCCCGCAGACTCGAGATATCTGCGACAGGCCCGCGCGTCGATCGGAATGTGTTTCCAGCACTTCAATCTGTTCCCGCACATGACCGCCCTGCAGAACTGCATGGAAGGGCCGGTCCAGGTGCTCGGCCTGTCGAGGAGGGAAGCGCGGGAGCGATCCGAGGAACTCCTCTCGATGGTCGGCATGATCGACAAGAAAGACCAGCACCCCTCACGCCTTTCGGGCGGGCAGCAGCAGCGCGTCGCCATCGCTCGGGCGCTCGCCATGCGTCCGAAGGTGATGCTATTCGACGAAGTCACCTCGGCGCTCGATCCGGAGGTCATCGGAGAGGTGACAAACGTTATCCGCGGCCTCGTGTCGGCGCACAGTCTGACCATGCTGATGGTCACGCACCAGATGGGTTTTGCGCGCGATATCTCCGATCGGATCTGCTTTTTCTATCAGGGCAAAATCGAAGAGCAGGGGCCGCCCGATGTATTGTTCGGTAATCCGCAACGTGAACGTACCCAACAGTTTCTCAGTGCCGTCAAGGCCGCGGACTGAACCGTTACGGATTGATGTCGCTACAAAACAGTCGGGTAGAAACATGGTGACGAAAGTCGGTATCGCTGGGATCGGCGCCGTAGGCGCAACCGTGGCACGGATGCTGGATCGGGGTGGTATCCCTGGATGCCGGCTCGCTGGCGTGGCAGCCCGCACGGTGGAAGGGTCGGCTGCGCTGAATGCGGACCTCGAGCAAGCTGTGCCCGATCTGCATTTCGAAGCGCTGGCTGTTGAATGTGATTGCGTCGTCGAGGCCCTGCCGCCGGATCTGTTTGGACAAATAGCCGAACCTGTTCTGCGTGCAGGAAAACAGCTCGTTGTTTTATCCGCCAGCCAACTGCTGGGGCGCAACGACCTGCTTGAATTGGCCGCCGACAACGGTGGCCGGATTCTGGTTGCCTCCGGTGCGATGCTCGGGCTGGATGCATTGAAGGCGGTTAAAGTAGGACTGATCCGCTCTGTGACCATCGAAACACGCAAGCCGGTCGAGGCTCTCGCCAGCGCACCCTATGTCGCCGGATCACCAGTCGACCTCGGCGGGCTCGATCGTCCGAAGCTGATTCTGGCGGGCAGCGTCACGGAGGTTGCACGTGAATTTCCGGCCAACGTCAACGTTGCTGCCGCCGTCAGCCTTGCCGGCCTGGGTCCCGACAAGACCCGAATGGAAATCTGGGCCGACCCGGATCTCAATCGAAATACACATACCGTGCGGGTAACGTCCGACAGTTCGGATTTCACCGTCAGCATACAGAATCGACCCAGTCAGCAGAATCCGGCCACTGGCCTCATCACGGCGCAAAGCGTGATTGCCCTGCTGCGGCAGCAAACCGCGCCGCTTTGTGTCGGGACGTGACGATGCTGACGCTGGAAATGATCCGCCTGGCCGCCGCCCGTCTCGAAGACGACGTGATACGAACACCGTTGCTTGAATCACATCTTCTCAATGAGGAGATCGGTTTTCGACTACTGGTCAAGCCGGAGTGTCTGCAGAAAACCGGCTCGTTCAAGATCCGCGGCACAACCAACAGGATTTCCCGACTTGAGGACGCGCAACGCAAGAACGGCCTTGTCGCCTTTTCCTCCGGCAATCACGCACAGTGTGTGGCTGCCGCCGCCGGCAGCAGGGGAATTCCGGTGAAGGTCGTGATGCCTGCGGATGCGCCCGACATCAAGTTGGAAAACACTGCGAAGTGGGGCGCCGAGGTGATCCTCTATGACCGCAATACAGATGATCGGGCGCTTATTGCTGCCAATATCGCCGCTGAAACTGGTGCGATTCTGGTGCCACCCTACGACGATTACGATCTGATGGCGGGACACGGAACCGTCGGACTGGAAATCGTCGAACAGCTAGATGAGATCGGAGTGCGGGCCGATAGCGTGATCTGCCCGGTGGGTGGGGGTGGATTGGTCGCAGGACTGTCGACTGCCGTTTTGGCGATGCACCCGGAAACAGACATATATGCGGCCGAGCCCGAACAATTCGACGACACGAAACGATCCCTGGACGCCGGAACCGTCTTGTCGAACAAGCCCGGTTCAGGATCGATCTGCGATTCCATTGTCACTGTCAGACCGGGTGAACTCACCTTCCCGATCAATCGAAGGAACCTGTCGGGCGGCTATGTCGTTTCCGATGCGGATGTGATCTCCGCCATGCGCCAGATATTCACCAGCCTAAAGATCGTCGCCGAACCCGGCGGCGCAGCGGCCGTGGCGGCGGCTCTCACCAACAAGGAGGCACTGTCGGGGCAGACGGTCGTCGCCGTCGTATCCGGAGGCAGTGTCGATATGGACAGGTTCGTTTCATGGATGACATAAAGATGCTGGACATGGCACCGGGAATCCGGATGAACAAGAACGAAATATATCTCGAAATCCGTCGGCGTATCTGTTTGCTGGACTATCCGCCCGGGTCGCGGCTCAACGAGCGGGATCTGGCGGTGGAATTCGGCGTCAGCCGCACACCCTTGCGTTCCGTATTGCAACGGCTGGAATACGACGGATTGATTTCGAGCCAGCACGGGCTGGGCACCAGTGTCACGTCCATCGACCTTCAATCCATGCGGGACATCTATCTGGTGCGCATGCGGCTGATGGATGCGATGGGCGAATCGACGCCCCTGCCCGTCGACGAGGAGGTGCTTGTCGAAATGCGCGAGTTGGAGAATTGCTGCCGTGCCCTCCTTGAAAGTCAGGACAAGCGTGAATTCGCGCGCGTCATCATGCGCCTTCACCTGATCCTGCACGGGCTTGCCAGCAACCGGATGCTCAGCGAGTTCAACGACATTCTGTTCTTCCAGTCCGCCCGGTTCTGGTTCTTACTGCTCGACCGCGTGGATTTTCGCCAACAGGTCGAAGACCTGCTTGACGAGATACGGATGCTACGCCGCAGCCTCGGGCTGGGCGATATCAGGCTGACGGCGGCGATCCACAAGGCCTATCTGGGCATGGTGCTGTCCCACCTGGACGCTCTGCAGGCCAGCGGCGGCGCACTCTTCGACTCCGACTGACACAAACACCGGTAATCGATCGCCGATGACATGAGGGCACGCGATGACAGACGCACCTGAAAAGAACCTGCTGTTCATCTCCATGCTTGGAGAGAAGGAACAGTTCGACCCGGATCATTTCACCAGCCTCTGTCCCTCAGGACTTGAAAAGGATTGGGTGGTGGAGTGGTTTGCACCAATGGCCAGGGAGATTGGCTTTGCCATGAGCAGCATCGACATCTGCCGCGGTGAAGCCTTGCCACAACCGAGCGGCGTCGATTGTGTGATCCTCGGTGGCACGATGCACGTGATCAATGAGGACCGTCCCTGGCTGCACAAGCTCTTCGACTGGCTGGATCGTTACAGGCGGCTTGAAAGGCCGCTACTCGCTATTTGCGGGGGGCACCAGCTGATATCGACCCGGTTTGAAGACGGAAAGCTGGCGGGGCGCTCCGGCGGCACCCTTGCCGGTACCTACGAGGTCGAACTTACCGAAGCGGGCCGTTCGCATCCCTTGTTTGCTGGCCTGTCGGACCGCCCGCGTTTCAATTTCGCCAACTACCTGCATGTTGTGCCTTCTGCTGCTCAGAAGAAACGCGTGTTGGCGCAAATGGGAGAAAGTGCAGCGATCTGCATCGATCACGGCAGCCAGTGGTACACGACCCAGTTTCATCCAGAGTCCGCCCCATCTGTCTGGACCTGCATGTATGAGCGAACGGAGCCCCGGAATGTCGCCAACTACTCCGATTTTCAGGACGGTGCGGCACTGATCCGCAATTTTCTTCGAATGGCCGCCGGTGTCGGAGGTATGGCGGGAACAGAAACGCCAAATTTGGCCAAATTTCGATAGTGGCAGGATGCCCGCCTGAGGCGGCTGCGTGGGTTCGTCGGGTCGCACGGCATCTTCAAAATGAGCGGCACCACCATCAAGACGCTGTTCTGGGTGTCGCTGTCGCGCTAGCTCCAAGATCTGTACTAGCCGCGATCCCGACCCGGCGAAGCTTATGGCTACGTCCGGAGAATACAGGTCGATTTCTTGCGGCACCGGGGCCTTCGTAGTGGTCAAGGACCCTATTTGCGGCCAGACACGCGATTGACGAATGTCCGGTTCGAGGCACAAAACTGCGCCGCCGATACGTGGAGACGAGCGGGCTGCTAGCTTCGCGCCATCTCTTTCACGAGTTCATTGGCTTCCGGCCGCCCCGATTGATGTCGGTATCGAAGCGCAACAACATCTCTTTGAATGTCCATGTCTTCGAGTGGAATTCTCGTTAATTCAGCGTCGGCTGGGATGGCTGTTTCGGGCAGGATAACCGCACCGGACCCCTGCCGCGCCAGATCAATAAGCCAATCCACACGGTTGGAACGGTAGGAGGCATAAAGCGAATGTCCAAGGTTGGAACAGGTCGAATGAAGAGTGTCCCGCATCTCGCAGTTTGGTCGATCCAACATTGTTGTTTTCGCAAGATCGCCGAGAGTGACGGCGCCTAGCTTCGTTAGATCGTGATCTTTCCCGACCACCACTAGGTACTGCTCACTATAGAGATGATCTATACGATACAGGTCAGGACTCGCCTCCGTGGCGGCGACGACGACATCCAGTTGCCCGTCTCGAAGTTTTGTCAGTAACTCGTCTGACGGTCCAACAATCAGTTCGATATCCGCTTGCGGGAGACGTTCCCGAAACCTCTCCACCGCGGCAGCGATTCTGCTGTTGCCTATAGTTTCCCCGATGCCGATTCCGATCGGAACGCGCTCCAGTCTCGTGTGTCGTACTGCCTCGGCTTTGGCCTCGCGCGTCTCGGACTGAATTCGTTCCAGCCTCGGCCGAACCAACTGTCCAAGGGGTGTAAGTCGACATCCCGCGCGGTCGCGAATGAACAATGCGCCACCCAACTCGTCCTCAAGCTTCTTGATCGCGGTGGTGAGCGAAGGCTGCGACACGTTGGATGCACTTGCGGCATGGGTGAAGTTGCGATGCTCGCAAACCGCCAGGAAATAGCGAACCTGGTTCATCTCCATATTGGTCCGGTGCCTCCTATCCGGCTGCGCCAAACAAACCATAGCCAATGACTATCGTAAAATAGAATCTCGGGATTGGAGATCAAGGCAGCGGCCGTGAGACAAAAGCGCATCGACAAGAAAACAGATGCACTCAAAATCAGGAGACGACCATGAAGATGCAAATCCTCAAAACACTGGCCGCAATCGCACTGATCGCGCCAACCACGGCATCTCACGCGCAGGAAAACGTCATGAACGCCTACACCGCAAGCTACATCGCAATGCCCGCCGCCGATGGCCAGACCGAAGCCTTCGCCGAGTTTCTCGCCGGTGCCGCGCCCTTGGTGAAGCAAACCGAGCCGGGAACCGAGCTTTGGTTTGCACTTCAGGACCAGGACACACTGGCTATCTTTGACATCTTTGTCGATGAAGCAGCACGGAACGCCCATTTCTCGGGCGTGGTCGCAGGCGCGCTGAACGAAAACGCTGACGCTCTTGTCGCAGGTGGCTGGGATGCGGGCGTTGTCGCCAACATAAAAAACTCGAATGTGCTGTCGGCGAAAGCACCGGTCGATCTCTACAGCGCCACGACCGCCACCTATATCGCCATCGAGGCTGCGCCAGGTAAAGCTGACGAGTTGGCGGCACTTTTGGCCGCAGCAGGTCCAATCGTCGCTGAAACCGAACCGAAGACCTTGTTTTGGGTGGCCCTTCATATCGACGAAAACAACTTCGCAATCTACGACATCTTCGCTGACAACTCGGGCCGCGAAGCTCACTTCGCCGGTGAGGTCGCAAGTCTTCTGAATGCCCAAGCCTCGGACTTGGTCAAAGGCGGATGGGACGACGGTGTTGTCGCGAATGTGAGAAATTTCGATATCCTGGCGATCAAATAAGTCCCCTATCGAAATTGAGAGCCCTGCCACGGTGCAGGGCTCTTTGGTCGAACTGCAGGCACAAATTGCAGGAGCGCGAGAAGTTGCCGCTTCTTTTCTGTTTTTCGGAACGACTTCGGGTGATTTGATCAGATCTCTCGAATCCGATCTATTGCAGCTTCGCAAAATGACCCAATCAATCTGGATCGCCCTCGTTCTTCGAGAAAAGCCAGATAGTAGTTGGTCTGAACGCTCGCGTCGGAGATTGAAATCGCGCGCAGGTTCGGATGCGGCACAAACTCGAAATCCGAGACGAAGCCGATTCCCAGGCCTTGCTCGACCGCCTTCCAGATCGCTTCGCGGCTGCCCAGCTCCAGGACCGTGTCGACGCTGATACCGCGCTCCGACAGTTCGGTTTCAATAGCCACGCGTGTTGTCGAGCCGGGTTCCCGTCGTATGACCTTCTGACCCTCGAGTTCGGCTATGGTGATGCTGTCGCGCCGGAAAAACGGGTGGTTTGAATTCACGAAAACCACCACGTCATGCACGCTATAGGGAAGCGTCTTGACGCGAGCATCGGAAGGGACCTCGGCAATGATCCCGACATCCGCATCGAAGGACAGGATGCGCTCGAAACACCAGGCCGAATTGCCGAAACGGACCTCGATGTCGATCAGCGGGTATTTCTGCTTGTAGGCCACGATCATGTCGGTGGCATGAAACGGACCGACGGCCGCAATGTTGAGCTTGCCGGCGTTCAGGCCACGAAACCCGTCAAGCAGGTCTTCAGCATCCTGCTCGGCCTGTGTGAGTCGTGATGTGATTTCAAAGAGATCCGCCCCCGCTTGGGTCAGCCGCACAGTGCGTCCGGCGCGGGTGAAGAGATCAATCCCGTAACGCTCTTCCACCGCCTTGACCTGTGTCGACAAGGTCGGTTGGCTGATGTGCATAGCCTTGGCCGCGCGCGAAAAACCGCCATGTTTCGCGACCGCGTGAAACGATCTGAGTTCGGATCGAAGCATAGCTTCAATATATAGATATTATTCAAACAATCAATTTGTTATATATTTTGCGTCTTGCAAGACTGCCCGGAATGCGTGCCGCCAAACGGCAAAAAGTGTGAAAGGCAATCCATGTGGACCTACGGCAATCCGGTGAACACGGTCTTCGGGCGCGAGCAGTTTTCCAAGCTTCCCGAATTGATTGGACGTCGGCGCTATGCGCTGGTGACCTACCCCGATGCCCCGTTTGAGGAACTGGCCGAAAAGCTAACGGCTCTGGCCGGAGCGCCGACGCTTACAATCAATGATGTCTCTCCAAATCCGGACTACGAGCTGCTTCGCACCCAGTCCGCACGGTTCGCTGAACGCGGTGCGGAGATCGAGGTCGTCGTCGCTTTGGGTGGCGGTTCGGTGATCGACTCGGCCAAGGTGTTCGCCGCGGCAGGGGGCGATTTTGACAGGGTCGCACGCTTTCTGGAAACCAAAGACGGCGCGGATGCCTTGTCATTCCTGCCAATCATTGCCGTTCCGACAACGGCAGGCACCGGCAGTGAGGTGACCTGTTGGGCGACCGTATGGAACGAAGCCCAGGGCAAGAAATATTCGCTCGCCCACACCAGGCTTTACCCCGAAACTGCATTGCTTGACCCGGTCCTCATGTTGGGCAAACCGCATGGGCTGACATTGGCAACCGGGCTGGATTCGCTGTCGCATTCGCTCGAGAGCATCTGGAACATCAATGCCAATCCTATCTCCGCAGGGCACGCGGTTGCGGCATCGAAACTGATCCTCAAGACATTGCCGAACCTGCTGCGTGATTTGGGCAATCTCGAATTGCGCAGCACCATGGCTGAAGCGTCGCTGTTTGCCGGCCTGGCCTTCTCGAACACCAAGACTGCGATCGCCCACAACATTTCCTATCCGATCACGCTCGGCTGGGGCGTGCAGCACGGCATTGCGTGCTCATTCACGCTGCCGACGGTGCTTCGATCCGTTGCTGGCATCGATGGATTCCGCGGCGCCGCGTTGCGCGAGATATTCGGGGACGACCTGGAGGCGGGCGCAGACCTGCTCGCTGATTTCCTCAGCGATCTTGGCGTCGGCACGCGTTTCGCCGACTACGGCATCTCCCCGGACAAGAGCCGGGTGATCATCGACGACGCCTTTGCCGGAGAACGCGGCAAGAACTTCGTCGGTTCAAAGGAAACGTTCGTTGCGGTTGCCCAACAGCAGGATGTCATGGGCCTGACCGCCGCATGAAACAACAAGGTGGGAGCGCACCCGCCGCATTCAATTCAAACCCAAGGAGGAACTCATGAAACTCATCAACTTGCCGAAGGTAGCACTTCCCGTCCTGGCGCTCGCAACGGCGAGCATTGCGAACGCTGAAGAATGCAAGAATCCGGAAGCCCTGCGCTTTTCCATGATCCCGACAGAGGAAACCACCCAGGAACTCGCGCTCTATGAGCCCATGGTCAATCAGCTCAAGGCTGCGACCGGCAAGAATGTCGAATTCTATCTTCCGACCTCCTATGCGTCGGTCGTCGAGGCCATGCTCGGCGGTTTCGTCGACATCGGCATGCACGGGCCCTACTCCTACGTCATCGCGCAGGAAAAAGATCCGACGCTGCGTGTGTTCGCCACCTACGCAAAACACCCCGGTCACTTTCAGGAAGAGGGGCCCGGCTATAAGGCCGTGCTGGTTTCTCGGTCCGATTCAGGCATCGAGAAGATCGAGGACCTTGGCGACAAGATTGTTGGTTTGACCGATCCCGCCTCGACCTCGGGCAACCTACTGCCGCGGGTGTCGTTCACCGATGTCATCGGTCAGCCGCTTGAAGATCACTTCTCGCGCGTCGTTTACACCGGCGGGCATGATCTTTCGGCGATCGCAGTTCTGGAAGGACAGGTCGATGTCGCCTTTGTTGCGACCCACCGGCTCGACAATGTGATCGACCGGGGACTGGCGAAAATGGAAGACTACAACGTCATCTGGTCCTCGCCGGTTATTCCGCAGGACCCGTTCGTCGTTTCGGGCAAACTGTGTGACGACCTTGTCAACAAGATTACCGGTGCCTTCCTGACGTTGAATGAAAACGAAGAGGGCCGCGAGTACCTCAAGAACGTCAACGCCAGCCGTTTTGTCGCCATGTCGGATGGTGATTACGACATTATTCGCGCCCTCAAGGCCGCGAAAGACGCCAAATAGACCAGGAGCCAACGCCCGCGCCCTACGGACAGTGGGGCCGGGCAACGCGGGAGGGAGTTCATGGTTGTTCTGGCGGTTGAGGGGCTGAGAGTTCGATACTCGGCCAAAGGCCCGGAAATCCTCAAGGGCATCGACTTTGAGGTGATGGAAGACGACTTCCTGGCGATTATCGGGCCGAGTGGTGCGGGCAAATCCACGTTGATCCGATGCGTGAACCGCCTGGTCGAGCCATCCGATGGCAGCATCCGCCTGCTTGGACAGGATGTGCGGAGCCTCAACGCGCGCCATCTGCGCGAGTTGCGCCGCAACGTCGGAATGATCTTCCAGGAATTCAATCTGATCAATCGCATGTCCGTCATGGACAATGTTCTGTCTGGACGGCTGGGATACACTGGCAATATCAGGTCGCTTTTCCGCGCCTTTCCGCAGGATGACGTTAAAAAGGCGCTGTACTTCCTCGACCGGGTCGGACTGAGCGATCACATCAACAAACGCGCCGATGAACTCAGCGGCGGCCAGCGCCAACGGGTCGGTATTGCCCGGGCACTGATGCAGCGACCCAAGCTTCTGCTCCTGGATGAGCCAACCTCGGCGCTCGATCCGAAGATATCCCGCGAAGTGATGGCGCTGATCCGCGATATTGCCCTGGAGCTGAAAGTTCCGGCGCTTTGCAACATCCATGACGTTCAACTGGCCAAGGAGTTCTGCAACCGGATCATCGGGCTGCAGGATGGCTACAAGAAGTTCGACGGCGCGACGGAAACCATGCGCGACGCCGACTTGGAAGACATCTACGCCATGGAGGTGCTGTGACCATGGCTGTAACGGACGTGAACCCGACCGCGCTGGGGCTTCAGCAGGAGTTGCGGCAAAAGCGGTTCCTGAAAATAGCCCTGATCTGGGGCGGCATCCTGCTCTTCATTGCCTGGTGCGTGAATGGCACGATCATCGAGGACACCGACTGGTCGCGCATCGGCGGACGCAACGGAGTGTTTGCCTCGATCGGACGCTACCTCAGCCTGGACATCGGGTTGCTTCCGGAGCTGATCGTTCCGACGCTTGAGACCTTCATGATGGCCTGTGTCGGGACCGTGCTGGGATGCTTCCTGTCGCTTCCCGTCGCTTGGCTCGGCGCGGCAAACGTCACCCCCAGCAAGACCATTCTCTATCCGCTTGGCCGTTTCCTGATGGTGCTCAGCCGCAGCGTGCACGAGATCGTATGGGCCCTGATCTTCGTCAGCGCCGTCGGGCTCGGCGCCCTTCCGGGCATCCTGGCCATCGCCATGCGATCAATCGGGTTCATCTCGAAAATCACCGCCGAAGCCATCGAGAACATCGATGCCAAGCCGATCGAAGCGATCCGGGCGGTTGGCGGGAACCAGTTCCAAGTCATGTATTTCGGCATTCTTCCGCAGATCTATCCGGTTGTTCTGGCCACCGTGATTTTCGAGTGGGATATCAACATTCGCCGGTCCGCGGTTATGGGGCTGGTTGGCGCCGGCGGCCTCGGACTGCTGTTCTTCCGGCAGATGAACAGTTTCAACTACGGCGGCGTCACGATGGTGATCCTGGCCATCCTGCTGCTGATCGTCCTGGGCGAAGTGATATCGCACTTCCTCCGCAAGGCGGTGATCTAGGGAAATGGCGATGATCGAACACAACGCCGTCCGGGCATCTTCGGAGCAGCCCAAATGGTCGCGCTACAAGTTTCCGGAAACGATCTACAAGCACGGAACGCTGCTGATTGTCCTGCTGTTCCTGGGCTATTCGCTGCATTTCCTCAATGTCGACATCGGCCTGCTGATCAGCGGCCTGGGCCGGCTCGTTGGCGTGGTGGCCGATCGCTACTATCCGCCGGATATCGGATATGTGCTGGACCGGGGCTATCTTGCGGCCATCGTCGACACGCTGCAGATGTCGTTCCTCGGCGGATTTGCCGGCGTCTGCCTGGCCATTCCATTGGCCTGGTTCTCGGCCTGGAATGTCACACCGCAGCGGCGCATCATGTTCCCGCTTGGCCGTCTCGGCGTGATTTCGTGCCGGGCCATCCACGAGACCATCTGGACGATCTTGTTCGTATCGGTGCTGGGTTTCGGAATGCTGGCCGGCGTCAGCGCTCTGACCATGTTCTGCATCGGTTTCGCCGGCAAACTCTTTGCCGATGAGATCGAAGCCATCGACATGGGACCGGTCGAGGCAATGCGCGCCGCAGGCGCCAATTCCTTCCAGGTCTTTATCTTTGCGGTGGTGCCTCAGATCCGCGTCGCCTTCATCGGCATCGCCATCTACACGTGGGATGTGGCCTTTCGCGCCGCGACGGTCGTCGGGTTCTTCGGCGGCGGTGGCATGGGCTGGTACCTCAAGCGCAACGTGCAGCAGCTCGAAAACCTGCGCGTCGCCGCCATCATCCTGTCGATCATCGTGATGGTCCTCATTGCAGAATTCCTGTCCGGCTGGCTCCGGTCGGCGGTCAATCGCGCCAAGTAACTGAACTCGTTGGGAAATGCCGAGTGGTCGTTGCGAGCGCCGCTCGATGATAAAAGGGAAATTCATGAACATGCAAGCGCCCGTCACGGCGAATGGGAGAGTCTACCCGATACCCAAGGTGCCGGCCGTTGCCATCTGCCTGGACGGATGCGAGCCCGAGTACCTGGACAAGGCCATCGCCGACGGCTTGATGCCGACCTTGAGGCGGATGCGCGAAGTCGGCACGGATCGTCTGGCCTATTCGGTCATTCCGTCCTTCACGAATCCCAACAATCTATCCATTGCCACCGGCCGGCCGCCCATCGTTCACGGCATCTGCGGGAACTTTCTGTACGATCCCGAAAGCGGTGAAGAAGTGATGATGAACGACGTGCGCTTTTTGCGCGCGCCGACCGTTTTCAAGCAGTTCTACGATGCCGGCGCGAAGGTTGCCGTTGTGACGGCGAAGGACAAGCTCCGCGCGCTTCTGGGCGCCGGTCTCTCCTTTGATGATGACCGGGCCAAGTGCTTTTCAGCCGAAAGATCGGATAGCACGACCGCCGAGGAACATGGCCAGGAAAAGGCGAGTGACTGGTTGGGCATGGATCAGCCCGAAGTCTATTCGGCTGAACTGAGCGAGTTTGTCTTTGCCGCCGGTGTCAAACTCCTCAAGGAGTGGAAACCGGACATCATGTACCTGACCACCACCGACTACGTGCAGCACAAATATGCACCGGACGATCCGGAGGCGAAGGCATTCTACAAGATGTTCGACAGGTACCTGGCCAAGCTTGATGCCTTGGGCGCCGCAATCGTCGTGACCGCCGACCATGGCATGAAGCCAAAGCACCTGGCTGATGGATCGCCTGCGGTTGTCTATGTGCAGGATCTCATGGACCAATGGCTCGGCGAAGGCGCCGCCCGGGTCATTCTTCCTATCACCGACCCTTATGTCGTCCACCATGGCTCGCTCGGCTCCTTTGCAACGGTTTATCTGCCGCAGGGTGCGGACGAGGCGGAAATCATCGCAAGGCTGAAGGCGACCGACGGCATCACGCATGTGCTGACGAATGAAGAGGCCATCGAGCGTTTCGAACTGCCGGGCGATCGCATCGGGGACATCGTCTTGGTCTCAGGCGAGCAAATCTGCATCGGCACCTCCGCACACCGGCACGACCTTGCCGCGCTCAAGGAACCGCTGCGAAGTCACGGCGGCCTGACCGAGCAGGAAGTGCCGTTCATCGTCAACAGGGTTCTGGACCTGCCGTCGAAACCGGAGCTGCGGAACTTCGATGCGTTTTACTACGCAACGACCGCGGCAGCCCTCTAGAGTCGCAAGGGATCAAGCCATGTCCGTGATCGAAAGCCGAAACGAGGGGATGCGCATTGGCGGTGACGTCGTGTTCACCGACGATACGGTGCCGGTGCATTACCCCTACACCAATGAGGTAGTTGGCACCGTGCCCGCCGGTACGGCCGAGCACGCACGCCGTGCGTTCGACATCGCTGCCGACTATGCACCGAAGCTGACGCGTTACGAGCGCAGCCAGATCCTGCAGCGGACGGGCGAGCTGATTGGCGAGCGGCGCGACTATCTCGCCAAATGGCTCACGCTCGAGCTGGGTATCTGCCATCAACACGCAATCTACGAGTCAAAGCGCGCACAGGATGTCTTTCAGTTTGCGTCGCAATATGCGCTGGTCGATGACGGCCAGATCTTTTCCTGCGATCTCACCCACAACGGCAAGGACCGCAAGATATTCACCAAGCGTGAGCCGGTGCGGGCGATATCTGCGATCACGCCTTTCAATCACCCGCTGAACATGGTCAGTCACAAGGTCGCTCCGGCCATTGCCACCAACAACTGCATGGTGTGCAAGCCGACAGAGCTGACGCCGCTGACCGCACTGACGCTCGCGGATATCCTCTATGAGGCCGGCTTGCCGCCCGAGATGTTCCAGGTAGTGACCGGTTGGCCCGGTGACATCGGCGACGAGATGATCACAAACGACAATATTGACATCATCACCTTTACCGGCGGTGTTCCTGTGGGAAAAATGATCGCCGAGAAGGCTGTATACAAGCGTCAGGCGCTGGAACTGGGCGGAAACGATCCCTTGATCGTGCTGAACGATCTCGAAGGTACGGATCTGGAGAAAGCCGCCACCATTGCTGTCGCGGGTGCGACCGGCAATTCGGGCCAGCGGTGTACTGCAATCAAACGCATCCTGGTGCAGGAGAGTGTGGCGGATGAATTCGTTTCGCTGGTTCTGGAGAAGGCCAGGGCGATCCGGTTTGGTGACCCGCAGAACCCCGATACAGAACTCGGCTGCGTGATTCATGAACAGGCTGCCGAACTGTTTGAAAATCGCGTTCGTCAGGCCGAGAGAGAAGGGGCGGAGATCCTCTATCATCCTGGCCGTCAGGGGGCGCTTCTGCCTCCCATCGTGGTCGACCGGGTGCCGCATTCCAGCGAACTTGTCATGGAGGAGACCTTTGGCCCCATCGTACCGATCGTGCGCGTCCCTGATGATGACGGGGAGGTGATGCGAATATCGAACTCAACCGAATTCGGCCTTTCCTCGGGCGTATGCACAAACGATCTGAACCGGGCGATTTCCTACATCAACGGGCTTGATGTCGGCACCTGCAACATTTGGGAACAACCCGGCTATCGCATCGAAATGTCACCCTTTGGCGGCATCAAGGACAGCGGCAACGCCGTCAAGGAAGGCGTGATTGAAGCCATGAAGTTCTTTACCAATGTGAAAACGTATTCCTTGCCCTGGCCGGCTTAGAAATAGTACCTCTTCCTGAAACCTCGGGACCGTTGGCCAGTCCCTGTTGTTTTTTCAGGAGATTTGGAGGTTTCCTGCATGATCATAGTGACATTCGTTGTCCAGCTCTTCGGCGCAACGATGCTGCTTCTTTTTGCGGTCCGCATGGTCAGGACCGGCATTGAGCGTGCCTTCGGCAACGCGCTGGAGCGGCTTGTCACCTCCGGCCGATCGCCACTCTATCTTGCGCCCGTCGGCATGATGCTTGCCATCCTGTTGCAGAGTTCAGCGGCGGTGACGCTGCTGGTTTCCGGATTTGCCGGTGGCGGCGTGATCGGATTTGTTCCTGCAGTGGCCCTGGTGCTGGGGGGAGACCTTGGCTCAGCCGTTATCATCCAGGTGCTCTCCTTGAAGCTGGAATGGCTGGCACCTGTGCTGCTCGCCGTCGGCGGCACGCTGTTTCTCAAGACGGAAAGACGCGGGCTGCGCCATGCCGGACGCATCATGCTGGGCATAGCACTGATTTTGCTGGCGCTTGAGTTGTTGCGTACGGCCGTTGATCCAATACGAGACAGCGGCTTCCTTCCGGCGATTGCCGGTTACCTGGAGCGCGATTTCCTGACGGCCTTCATTGCTGGAGCCACACTCGCCTTCATCATGCATTCGTCTGTCGCGGCGATCCTGATGTGTGTCACCGTTGTGGCGATCGGAGCGCTGCCCGTTTCCGTTGGCCTGTCGCTCGTGCTGGGAGCAAATCTGGGTTCGGCCCTGATACCGGTCTGGTTGAGCCGTGATTTCACACCGGAAGCGAGGCGTATTCCAGCGGCCAATCTGATCATCCGGGGAACAGCCGCATTGATTGCTTTGCTCGGTTTCAACGCCACTGGCGCACCGGTTCCGACCCTGTCGACTTACGGGGCGCAGGGTCTTGTGATGCTGCATATCGCCTTCAACGCGGTGTTGCTGGTGTTCATTCCAATCGCGTCCATTCTTGAACGGCCGATGCAGGCATTGCTGCCGGCTGTTCCGGTCGGGGCGACTGACGCCGATACACCGGATTTTCGTTCTGTTCTGCCTGAAAAAGTGCCCGACAACGGTTCCGAGGCAATCGCCAATCTTCGTCGCGAGGTGCTGCGCATGTCGGACATTATTGGCGATATGTTCGATCCGGTCATGGAACTCTACGCCAAGGCGGATCCGGACAGGACCAGCAGCATTCAGGCCCGTGACGACGCGGTCAACGCGGCACTCGATGGTGTGCGCAGATACATGGCCGGTCTTCCATCCGACATGCTCAATCGGTCGGAACGCAAGGAACTGCGGGCACTGGTCGACTACGCCATCGCGCTGGAGGCGGCCGGCGACATCATTGTCAAGCGACTGCTGATTCTGGCCGAAGAGATACACGAGGCGGGGCAGTCCTTCAGCTCCGAAGGGCGTGAGGAACTCGAACACCTGCACCGAAAAGCGGCCAGAAACCTGAAAACGGCGGCCAATGTTCTAATCAGCGGCGATGTGGATGGTGCGCGGCGGTTGCTCCAGGAAAAGGCCGAAATGGCACGGCTCGAACGCAAGAGCCGCAAACGCCATTTGAAACGCCTCAGCGAGGGCAAAATCAACAGCATGAGCACCAGCGACAAGCATCTGGAAACCGCCTATCTGATCAAGGAGCTCCATTCCTGGGTGATCTCGGTGGCGCATCCCATTCTGGTGCGTGAAGGCCAACTTCTGGATTCGCGGCTTGTCGAGGCGGAAACACCAGACCCGCAGACCTGATGAGTTAGAATCTCAGATTCGGACTTCGGCGGCGTCAGTCGCCGATCAGACGCACGAATTCTGAAAAGACAGGATCCAGCTGGTAAGCCATGCGGGCTTTGGCCGGGCTCTTTGTCTTCAAAAGATAGTTGGCCAGATCCGGATCGACATTCGCGATGCCGCTCAAGATCCTCACGGTCCGGGACGACTTTTCGGACCCTGGGAAGCGGAGGAGTGCGTCAGAGGCCGCTTCCCGCCGATCACCGGCGGCCAACAGGATCAGGCAAGTGGAAAAGCATCGTTTACCGCTTCCAACCGTGACGGCCACGCTTGTTTTCTGCAGTTGCGCCGAATTGATGATCCGAACGATCCTGAGAGCGGCTTTCAGGTCTCCGCCCGAGCTGTCCAATTCGATGCGTACTGGTTCCGGATGCGGCGTCGACAGCAGGGCTGATGAGAACAGGCGATGGAACTGCCGCGGGCTTTTGGGCAATATCTCGCCTTCCAGAGTAAGGACGTTGTTTGACATGGACCAATGACTTCTGCCGATCTCGTTGGCCCATGCGCCTCCAGATAGGCAAATCAAGATCAGAGCGGAAATCCTGTTAACGACGGTTCTGATGTGCGTGTGCATGACAACGCCGAATGTAGGCGCTGCCTGTTACACCGCCGTTACGGGTCGTCCCATGCTCCGTTATTTGTGCGTTACAATTTCTCATGGGCGATTGCGATGCTGATCATCGCGCGCCTAGGATGGGTGTCGTATGCTGCTGGAGCGATCCCAATGTCGCAATTGCGTCTCAGTTTGCTTGGACCCTTCGACGCCAGGATCGATGGAACGCCTCTTGTTGTTTCCCGTAACAAGGCCAAAGCACTGCTTGCGTATCTCGCGATGCCTGCGGGGAAGGTCCGGTCCCGGGATGAGGTATGCGCACTGCTTTGGGGAAGGACGGGCGAAGCTCAGGCGCGAGGCAGTCTCCGCCAGGCCCTGTTCGCCATTCGGGGATCGTTGCCGGCAGACCTGGGTCCGGTCGCTGTGGGCGATGACCTGAGCCTTGAGCCGGAGCGGATCCTGTGTGACGCCTCCGACTTCGAAATTGCAACGGCTGGCGGGTCGATAGCGAACCACGAAAAGGCCATCGAGCTTTATCGGGGAGCATTCCTGCAAGGCTTTACTCTGCGTGAACACGGATTTGATTGCTGGGTTTCGTCCGAGCGGGCGCGCCTCGACAATGCTGCCCTGTCATCGATGGCGAAGCTGCTCAAGCACTATCTTGGCGTTTGCAGGCATGATGACGCGATAAACGTAGCCCACAAAGCTCTTGCTATAGATCCTCTGCACGAAGGAGCCCATCGTGCCCTGATCGTCAGCTATGGCGCGACCGGACGCCTCGGTCTGGCGCATGCTCAGTATGAAGAGTGCCGCGAATTGCTCGAACGCGAACTGGGTGTAACGCCGGAAGCGGAGACCCGGCGTGCGTACCACGAAGTCTCGGGAGGCCGGCAGTCTTCACAAAACGGGAATCACCGGCCTGAGCAGCCGGCCACAACCCAACAAATCCGTTTCTGTCGGGCCTTTGATGGAATCAGGATTGCCTATGCGACGGTCGGCGACGGGCCGCCGCTCATCAAAGCTCCCAACTGGATGACCCATCTGGAATACGAATGGCAAAGCCCGGTCTGGCGGCATTATCTGCGCGAGTTATCACGGGATCACACCTTCATTCGATTTGATCAGCGGGGCAATGGTCTTTCCGATCGGGACATCGACGACATTTCCTTCGACGCCTTCGTGAGTGATCTGGAGGCAGTCGCGGACAGGCTTGAACTGGATCGGTTTCCTCTGCTTGGCATCTCGCAGGGATGCGCGATTTCAATTGCCTACGCGGCGCGTCATCCGGAGCGGGTCAGCAAACTGGTTCTTTGCGGCGGTTTCATCCGCGGCGCCGCCAAGAGAGATGGTGATAGCCGTGAAAAGTCGGACGCGGTCGACACCCTGATCCGGCTGGATTGGGGCAAGGATCGCTCCGGTCTTCGGGCAATGTACACGTCCAATCTGATCCCCGGAGGAACCAAGGAACAATTGGACTGGTACACCGAACTGATGCGGGTGAGCGCGACTCCGGAAAATGCCAGTCGCCTGCGTCTTGCGATGAGCCTGATGGACGTCTCCGAACTTCTGCCGCTTGTTCGGGCGCCGACACTGGTGCTGCACGCGCGCAATGACGCCGTTGCACCTTTCCAGGAAGGGCAGGCGCTGGCCGATGGCATCCCCGGTGCGCGTTTTGTTCCTCTGGACAGTGACAATCACATTCTGCTCGAACACGAAGCTGCCTGGCCGGGCTTTGTCCGCGAAGTGCGGGCCTTTCTGAATGACGTCTGATAGTGACGAAGCAGAGGCGGACAATCTGAAGTGCTTGTTTTATCTGCAAACCAACACGCCACGTGCGGTCGCGGGTAAGCTGCCGGCGGCTTGGCGGATGCGCTGGCCGCTCCTTTGCAAAAAGGGCCTCTGAGTGGACACACCGCAACTCCGTCTCCTATGGTTCAGCCAGAGCATCCGGCGGGGGGTTCATGGCCATTTCCTTTGGATCGAGGCGTAAGCAGAAGCCCCGATCCAGATCACAGGAGCGATTGGAAGAAGCGCTGAGCAGCGAGGAACAGTCGGGCCTCGTGCTGGTTCTGTTTGCGCGGTTCATCGTCCTGGGCGTTCTGTTGATTTGGGCGATTGTCGGCACGCGCGCCGAGTATGCTGTTGTATACGCGGGCATTCTGGCGCTGTTTGCCATCCTCGGAGTGCTGCCGCTCCTGCTCAGGCGCTTCGGCCTGTCGGGCCTGAGCATCATGGCCGTGTTTTTCACGATCGATGTCCTGTTGCTGACCTACATTCTGATGGTTCCGGGCTCGATGTTCCCGTCGACACTGACACCGCAGTTCAATCTCCAGCTGCCGAGTTTTCTCTATCTCTGCCTGTTCGTGGCCGGCATGGCGATCAGCTATTCGCCCTATCTGGTGCTGTGGATCGGTTTCGCCGCCTGTGTGGCGTGGAGCCTTGGCATGTTGTGGGTCATCTCGCTGCCGGAGTCGATGTCCTACACCCTGGCCCAACTTCTGGATTCCAGTCGGTTCACCGATGAAGAGCGCGTCGCAATAACCTCATCGAGGCAATTCGTCTCCCTGACCCATTGGTACAATCGCATTCTATTCCTGGCTCTTCTGAGCGCCATCGTCGCCGTCGCCGTCTGGCGATCCCGAAGGCTCCTGCGGCGTCAGATCGCCAGCGAGGCGGCGCGGACCAACCTGTCGCGCTACTTCTCCCCGAACATGGTCGATCGGCTTGCCTCGGGGGACAGCACCCTGGAAGAAGTCGACACGCGCAAGATTGCGATCCTGTTTGTCGACATGGTCGATTTTACGCAGACCGCGGAACGGATCGGTGCCCAGGGTGTGATCGAACTGCTGCGCGAGTTTCACAAACGCATGGCCGGGACCGTTTTCGAGCATGGAGGAACCATCGACAAGTATATCGGTGATGCTCTCATGGCGAATTTCGGCACGCCGGAAACCAGTCCCAATGATGCCAGCAACGCGCTTCGCTGCGCCTACGCCATGATCGATGTGATCGAAAAATGGAATCGAGAGAGACAGTCCAGTGGCGAGGCGCCCGTCCGGATCGGCATCGGTCTGCATTTCGGCGAAGTGGTGACTGGCAACATAGGCGACGAACATCATCTCGAGTTCGCCGTCGTCGGCGATACAGTCAATGTGGCCAGCCGCCTGGAGAGGCTGACGCGACAGGTCGGCAGCCCGCTGGTGGTAAGCTCCGATCTGGTCGACCGTGTGAGGGAGGAAGCGGGAGGGGCCTCCGAACTGCTATCGGCGCTGGCCCAGGACCAGACCACAACAGTCAAAGGCCGACAGGAACCCATCGTGATCTGGAAACTGGACCCGCATTGAGGATTCACCGAAACCATCCGGGCACCGCGCTGGTCGTGGCGAACCACTAGGCAGCCTGATTCCGCCAACCATCGATCAGAAATGGAGCCATCAAGTCGACATTGAACTCAGGCGCCTTGAATTCCGCGTCGGTTGGTTCAGGTATTGACGCGATGGATGATCCGGACCGTAGAGGGTTTTCGGTGACGTCGATCTCCAGAAACACGGCGCCCGATGCACGGGCCAAGGCACGGGTTGCTTCCAGTCCGATACAACCGCCCAGGAAATGCGGCGCGAAATCCAGGCCCTGTTTGCGGCAGTTTAGTCCGATTGCCAATGTTTGTGCCAAGCCACCCCATTTGACAGCGTCTGGCTGGATCACCTTGGCGCCCGCTGCCGAGAGTTCGTCGAAAGCCCGATGTCCGCGAAGGTTCTCTCCGGCGGCCAGTTTGATCGAATAGGCCTGCGCCAATTCCCGCCAATGTTCCATAGGGCTGTCCGCGCGGATAGGTTCTTCGACCCAGTTGATGTCGTAAGCGCTCAGCCATTGGCCCGCTTCGATCGCCGCTGGCAAGTCCCAGGCCATATTGGCGTCAACCATCAGATGAGGTTCTGGCCCGGCGATCTCGCGAAACGTATCCAGAGCAGCTCTGTCGGCTTCATAGCCGAAACCGACTTTGAGTTTGTAAGCGGTCCAGCCAGCGTCAACGAGACCGGGCAGGTTTTCCCTCAGGGTCGCGCCAGTCAAACCGCTGGCATAGGAAATGGGCTGACCCTTTTTACCACCCAACAAGTCCACCAGCGCACATTGTTTCCGGTATGCGATGGCGTTCCAGGCGGCAATTTCGATGCCGGCGATCACGCTTTGAAACGGGCCGGGCTCGGCGCACTGGATAGAAAGCGCGGCGAGCCGTAGGTCGAGCATCTCCCACAGCGCGGCAGGCGAAGCAAATTCCCGCCCGATGATTAGCGGCGCGGCGATCTCTTCGACAATCCGAGCACGATGTTGCGCTGCGAATTGCGGCCAACTCGCAAATGCCTCACCCCAGCCAACACTGCCGTCGGACAATGTCAATTCGATAAACAACGCTGAACGCGCCGTCTGTACGCCAAAGGCATTGCGCCTCGGCGTTTGAATGGGCGCCCTGAGAGGCCAGGCTTTCACTGCGGCGATGCTGAACGGCAGGTCGGTCAGCGTCATGGTTGAGCATCCGGCCGGAATCCTCGACGCGCCCACATGACGATTCGGACCAGAACCAGGGCGATTGTCAGCGCAAACAATGCTGCGGCAATCGGCCGGTGCAGGATTGTCCAGGGTTCGTAACTGTAGAGGATCGAAACGCGCAGCATCTCCTGATCCAGTTGATTGCCCAGGAAAAGCCCGATCATCAGCGACAAGGGTGTGAAATCGTAGCGGCGGCAGAGCCAACCGACGACCCCGAAGGAAAAGACGACGAGGACGTCAAACAGTTGCCCGCGAAAGCTGAAAGCACCGACCGCAAGCAAGATCGTCAGAAAGGGTACGAGAAGTGTCGTCGGAACAATAACGATGCGCGCAACAAAATAGGCCACGGCCAGTGCCACGCCCACGAGCAGGAACATCTGAAAGATGTTTCCAATGATGAGCCCGTAGATCAGCGGACCGTTGTCTCGAAACAGGCCCGTTCCCGGAACCAACCCGTGCAGCATGAAGCCGCCGAGAATCACCGCTGTGGAGGCGCTGCCGGGAATGCCGAGCGAGAGCAGGATGGCCATGGCGCCGCCTTCGGAAGCATTGTTGGCGCTTTCGGCGGCGATGACACCTTTCGGTTCGCCTTCTCCGAAGCGCTCGCTTCGATCCGCCAGCTTGCTGGCCAGCGTATAGCTGAGGATCGATGCAAGCGTCGCGCCCGCGGCGGGCAGAATACCCACGCCAATGCCGATCACAGAGCCGCGCAGCAGTGTCTGCCAGCGCCGAAACGCACCTTGAAATCCCCGCCAGAGAGCGGCGGCCGAATGCTGAACACGTGCGTCACTCTCGGAAATGGATTTTCGCGGTAAAATCTGAATCAGTTCCGGTACGGCGAACAGACCGATCACGCATAGAATGATCGGAAGTCCGTCTTCCAGTTCGGCAAAACCCATCGTGCCGCGGGGTTCTCCGGTGGTCAGCACCGTACCGATCGTCGACAGCATGAGACCGATTCCGCCGGCGAACAGGGAACGCAGCAGATAGCGCCCCTTGAGAACACCAACGGCCACCAGCACAAAAAGCACCAGTGCCAGCATCTCCGCCGACTGAAACTGAAGGGCGAAATTCGCCATGGGTTCAATGAACAGCAAGAGCACCAAATAGCTCGCCGCGCCGCCAAAGGCCGACGCGGCGATCTGCAGGCCGAGGGCTTCATTGGCCCGGCCCGCCTTTGCCATCGGGTAGCCGTCGAATGTCGTGGCAACGGCGCCCGGCGTGCCCGGCGTATTGATCAGGATCGCCAATATACCACCCCCGGTCAGGCTGCCGGTATAGACCGCCGTCATCAGGATCAGCGCCGTCAGCGCGTCCATCTGAAAGGTCAGAGGCAGAACGATCGCCAGGCCGAGCGCCGCCGTCATGCCCGGGATCACACCAATGATCAGGCCCAGCGTCATGCCGGCCAGGATGACCATCGGCATCTGCCAGTTAAGCAGCAATTCCAGTCCTTGCGCCATCTGGTCCGTATCGATCACCCGTGCTGCCCCGGGTAGAGTGGCAGGGATATGTTCAACAGTTCCGCAAAGCCAAGCCAGATAACCATGGCCAATCCGGCCGTCAGAATCGCAAGCAACGTGATCCGTCTGAAGCCAAGCGTGTAGGACAGCATCGCAAAGAACGGCAAACCCGCCCCAAGGAAGCCAAGCCACGGCAAAGCGACAAGAAACGCGGCGAGCGCCGTCAGGTAGGTCAGCCGTTTTCGATCATCCAATCCGTGCCGTTCGTTCAGCATGCCTTTCGATGCGGCCCATACGGCTTGCAGCGCTGTAAGTATCCCAAGCGGAACCATGATCCAGACCAGCGGTCCGATCAGGGCCGTCGCTGCTTCGTCGTGAGCAGGATTACCTTGAACGGAGCGCAGATAAACAATCGCCCAGATGAGGCCCGCGAGCACCATCAGGACAGGCACAATGGCAGCTTTGTAGTTTGAAAGATCGGGCATCGCGCTCACGCCAAGTATCCGGTCCGGTAGGGACCGGATACAAGCATTCTTTCCCGGCTACCGGAACATCTCGGAAAAGCTCGCCTCGACATTCTGCAGCAGTTCGGTCGAAGCCTCCGGCCCGCGCCAGTCGCGGCCGACATTGGTTTCATCCGCAAAGGCGATGAAATCAGGATTCTCCACGGTGGTCCTCCGAAAGGCTTCAACCAGAGCATCGAACCGCTCGGGGTGATTTGCCTTTACGTCCGCATGCACTGCGTGGAACCGGTAAGCTCCACCTATTTCCACCTCAGTCCCGTCGAGCGCGGAATTGACCGGCACGGCCTCGGGCCAGAAATCGATCGGCTCGTCCCAGAACAAGGCAACGGGTATGCCCTGATCCTTGGTTCTCAGCGCGCCCCGGGCTCCGGCGGCGGTCATGTGAACTTCCCCGGCCAGAAACGCGGCGCGCGTTTTCCCGCCGCCCTTGTAGGGCACAACCCGCACGTCGAGTCCCAGTTTCTTGAACAGGTTCATCGCCAGGACATGCCCGACCGATGTCGCCCCCGATGAACCGAACGTATATTTGCCGGGTTCGGTCTTGATGGCCTTGATCATGTCGTCCAGGGACGTCCAACCCGTATCGTTGCGGACCACCAGTACTGCGGGATCGATCCACTGCACATTGATGATCGCCAGATCATCGAGACTGAAAAGATCTGGATTCGTCGTGGCCACATAGGTCGTGGCAGGCGCGAAACTGGTTAGAACGTGGTAGCCGTCTGCAGGTTTATTCAAATAGGCCTCGATCCCGAGCTTCCCACCGGCCCCGCCGATGTTTTCGACAACCACGGTCTGCCCAAGCGCCTCGGGCAGATATTTCTGCACGGACCGGGCCGTGCGGTCGACCGATCCTCCTGAGCCGTAGTTCACGATGATCTCGATTTCCTTTTCCGGAAAAGGTTGGGCCTGGGTTGTCGCGGCCGTCGCAACGACCAGACCGATCGCAATCGCAAGTGATTTCATGTGTTCCTCCCTATGGTGTTATTGGATGATTTCAACCTTGCCTTCCTTTGGCCGCAACCTCAGATGCTGGCCCGTCTCGATGACCTGCGTGATGTCAACATCGAACCGGTCGAGCAGCGGCATTCGGCCAAACGATGCGCCTTGTCCGATGATCGGGTTTGCGCTGTTGAGCAGCAGGGCTTTTGGCCTATGCACACCGTTCATCAGAACGCGCAACATCCAGGCCGAGGCGACACCGCCCTTGGCTATGTCGAGAACCAGGATCCTATTCGCAAAGCTCTCGCCGAAAAGCTTGTGCGCCGGGCGCGAAAACAGACCCGTTTCCAGGTCCAGGTCATAGCGGGCCGAAAATCCGTCCGATGCCACGAGAGCCTCGCCCTCGACAACGCCCTCGCCAATGCCGGGATGGCCACAGTAGATCAGACCCATCAGACCACTCTCCCGGCAATGGCGGATGCCACACAGCGTTCCATCGAGGCCACCATTGGCTCATAACCGTAGCCAGCGATGATGTTGGTCAATTTGGCAGAGTTGGTCATCAATCGTTGCCAGCCATTGGCGGCCGCAAGTTCGCGTGCATGCATCTGGTAGAAACACACACCCTCAAGCAGGATGGCGCCCGACGCCTCGATCCGTGTGGTCATACCCATCCGGTCAGCGGCGGCTTTCATCTCGGGATTGGTCGCGGCGATCAGCGTAACCCCGTTGGCGACCTGCTTGCCGTCCAACCGCCCCGCGAGTTCGCTCAATTCCATCAGGGACAGTTGCGGTGCGGCGAAAACCACCACGTCGAGCCGATCGTCTTCACGCTCGAACCGTGCCTTGTATGCGTCGATTTCGTCCCGACCCAATCGCACGACGGGATGATCCAGCGCTCCGTTCAGCGCCTCGTCGGCCTCCGGTGTCAGCCCCTCGATGTGATAGAGCGCCGTCGAGCCGTAGGAGGCCATGGCCGCACCCAGATGTTTCAGTTGGTCGGATGTTGCGGTTGCAATGCCCTGCAAGTAGGGAACCTCGAAATAAGATCCCATCCGCTCGCCCACCAGGGCACCAAGGGCACCCCAATCAAGGTAGTCGTCCGGTGAAGCCTCGACCACAAAGCGCTGCGTTGCCTGGCGTCGGCGGTCGAGGTGAAACCCATAGGCAGGCGTTCGCCCGGTCAGGGCGGCGGCCAAGGCAGAAGGTCCACCTTCAAAATTCGTGCGCGCCCCGAAGACCGAGTTGGTGTAGATGCAGACGCCGGTGTCGCCAAATGCCATATGCTCTCCCTTCACCGGCGGCATGATCGTCTGATAGTTGATGCAGGTGTCGGTCATCATCACGCCGAGCGCCTTGAAGGCGTCGCGTGCTCTTTCTTCGAGCCGGACAATGGCACGGTCGTGCCGGATTCGGTCGTAGGCCTTGAAATCGGCGCCACGCGGATCGGTGATGGTGGGGATCAGCACCTTTCGATCCTCCCATTCCGCCGCCGCCAGGCTCTCCAGATAGGCCACACCGACCTCACCGAGAGCTTCAGTATCGGCCATGATATGGGCCTGGCCGACATCGACCAGGTATTCGGCATCGAAGAACCGGCCCACCTCTGTAATGTGGGCCATGGCCCGGGCACGGACCGGACCCATCTCGCCGGCCAGCATGGCCTGATCGCGGTCGGACAGCAGCATCACTCGGCGGCCTCTGACTGTCCCGATGTGCGTCCGTCACCGTCAGGCACGTCGAAATTGAAAGTCGTCTCGTCAAATTGATTGTAGCCGGGGTAATCGAGAATTTCATAAAGCCTGGACCGCTTCTGAAGCTGGTCGATGAAACCGGCCTGGGTTCCTGCTTCATAAAGCTCGCGCATCCCGTCCTCGACTGCTTTCATAGCAAGGCGAAAAGCGGTGTTCGGATAAATGACAATGTTGACGCCAAGATCCTGCAACGTGTCTTTGTGCAAAAGCTTCGACTGACCAAACGCCGTCATATTGACAAGAAGCGGCACGTCGAAAGCGGCACGCATCGCTGCAATCTCGCTTTCGTCATGCATGGCCTCGGCAAAAATTGCATCGGCCCCGGCATCAACATAGGCTCGCGCCCGATCCACGGCCTTGTCGAGTCCTTCGACGGCGCGAGCATCGGTTCGTGCCATCACGATGAAGTTCGGATCGCGTTTGCCGTCCTGCGCCGCGCGGATTCGGGCGGCCATGGTTTCACGCGAACAAATGACCTTGTTGTCAAGATGGCCGCACCGTTTGGGCTCTACCTGGTCCTCGATGTGAATGCAGGAAATCCCGGCAGCGTCCATCTCGAATGCAGTGCGATAAACACTTTGCGGAGGACCGAATCCGGTATCTGCGTCGAGGATGGTTGGGAGGTTCGTCGCCCTGACGATATGCCCCGCCCGGGTGCAAACCTCCGTCAACGTGGTCAGTGCAATGTCAGGCAACGCCAGATCGTTGGACAGCGACGCCCCCGGCACATAAATCCCGTCGAAGCCGATCTGTTCACACAACCTTGCGACGAATGGGGAAAAGGACCCGGCAAAGCGCAGAAGTTTGCCACTCTCTGTAGCTTGTCGGAAACCAGCTCGACGCTCGCGTGGATCAGTGGTGACATTCAGCATGAAAACCCTTTCCTACTGCTCCAAGGCTACCGCTTGAGCCGGCATCAATAAATTGCAAAGATGTAGACATTAGTTGCAAAAAACGGGAAACAGGATTTGGCCGGATTGAGTATCCGTTCTCTGCGGGTTTTTGATGCAGTGCTTTTGTCCGGGACACTCGGCGCAGCTGCGAACTCGCTGAACATCAGCATTTCTGCTGCAAGCCGCCAGTTGCTGGAACTCGAACGTGATGTTGGTCTGACATTGTTCGAACGCACCAATCGTGCTCTGAAGCCAACCGGCGCGGGTCTGCGGTTCCACGCTGAAATGCAGCCGGTATTGCAAGGGCTGAACGAACTGCCCGCCATTGTTGACGCGATCCGTACCGAAGATCACGAAACACTGTCAGTGATCGCCATGCCACGCCTTTCATTGGGGCTTCTCGCCCCTTTGCAGGGACACTTCGCGCGCATTGCGCCCGATGTGCACATAAACAGCTCTGTTCTGCGACGCCACGACATCCAAAGATGGGCGGCCAGCCGAACGTTTGATCTTGGGCTGGGAATGCTCCCGGTCGGTCATAGAGCTCTCAAGGCAACGCCTTTGGCTGATGTGCGTGCAGCCGCGCTCCTACGGGAAGATCACCCCCTCGCCGAACAGGACGACATTACGCTCGAGGACCTGGCGAAAACACGACTGATCGGATATCACAGCGGACTGATGGTTCGAGATCACCTGGACCAGATGTTCGCCAAATCCGGTATCGCACCAAATTTCGTTTCCGAGACAAGTTCAACGCTTCTGGCTTGCCAAATCGCAACTCACGGTGTCGGGGCCGCCATCATCGATTACATCGCAGCATGGCCGTTTTTGCAGAACAAGCGAATGCGATTGCGCCCCATCCGTGGTGAAACCTGGTGGCCTGTCGGCATGTTCCATAGGATGGAAGACAAGCCGAACAAGCGAAAGCAGGCGGGTCTGATGAGAGCGTTGAAAGACACGTTGGAGGAGGTTGCCGCGCGTGGCGGTCGCGACTTCGTTGTTCTGAGGCCGGTAGCATCCAGCACCAGACCGGCCAACGGCTGATCCCGGCAAACTGCGGTCCGGTTTGGTGGATTGAAGTTCCTAGCGCTGGGCGAGGAACTTGCTCTCGGATCTGCGCAGCGACCGGAAGGGAGGCTCAGTCGGTGGCGTGCAGTTCGGCGCGAACGCTCCGTTCGGTCATCTGCAGCTGGCGCAGAATCTCGGCCTCGGTCATCTCCATGCCGATGCCCGACAGGTCTCGACGCAGCTTGCGCACAACATCCTGAGGTCCCGGTTCCAGGAAATCCGATCTCATCACATCGTGCACATAGTCTGACAGGTCCCGGTCGGAATAGCCGAGCATGCGGCCGGCCCAAAGCCCCATCAGGTAGTTGCGGCGGGCATTCACCTGGCCCCGCGTTGCAAACTCAATCTCGTTTATCGTCATGATCCGGCTCCGCAAAACAGATTGTATGCTTCATTTGGGGATCCGATGGCGCCATTTGAAATCGTTTAATCAAATGACCCTGATCGAAAATGTCTATGAGCCTTCACGGAGGATCGCTTGGGGTGAGGGAAATCATAGCAGGTCGACGAGAATCTCGTAGGCGGCATCGATGTCGGCCCGTATCGACGCCCGAATCGACGTTGCATCTCGCCTTGTCAAAGCCTCGAACATTTCGTTGTGCCGTTGGTTGGCGGTCGAATAGTTGCCCGAATCATGGAGCAGATGGAAATACGGGCTGATCTGCAGCCACAGCGTTTTGATGATGTGCAGCATGATCGGCGACCCTGCCGCGTTGTAGATGGCAAAGTGAAAGGCGTAGTTCGCCCGCACATAGGCGGTCGAATCGGATTTCATATCCGCCCTCTTGAGCGTTTCAAGATGCTCTCTCACCACGTCAAGCGTTGGCTCGTCGATGCGTTCTGCCGCCCACGCGGCGGCGGTCGTTTCGACTTCGACCCTCACATTGCGCAGATCTTCCAGTCGCTCACGGTTCAACTGAGGAATCCCCATTGAACGCCCCGACACGACGGTCAGTGCATTTTCGGCAGTGAGGCGTCTGAGCGCCTCTCTCACCGGCATAGGGCTGACCTGGAATGCATCCGCCAGGCTTTGCACCGTTACCATTTGTCCCGGAACAATGCTGCCATCAACGATCAATTCGGTGATCTGTCGATACACTTTGTCCTGCAGCGTTTCCCGTGAAACCGGCTGAATCTCGATACCCGAATTCTTGAATGGTGATCCCGGCATGGATTGGACTGCTCCTGTTGGTTCAGCTCGGGTAGTCGCATGGCGGACAGTACGCGACATAACGCACCGATAATCCAATTCGTTTCACCGGCATAGGGACCCGTATCAATTTATTGATCTAAAGGCGATTGATATTTGATCAAATATCAATATGCTTCAGCTCGCCACATGCGCCTGAGCCGCTTGGCTCGCGGTTGCATCCGATCGACCTTAGTGGAGGAACCCTATGAACACTGGATCAAGATTGCGCCGCATTGCTCTCGGCGTTGGAGTCACTCTCGGAGCCCTTGGCGCCGTTCAGGCGCAGGCAGAGGATAAACACAAAGTATATTTGAGCATGAGTTTCATCGGCAATGACTGGCAGGCCGAAGCGGCCAACATGGTCAAGGCCATGGCGGCCCACAAGTCGATGGCGGACAAGGTGGACTTGAAGGTCCAGGTAGCGGGACCAAACGCCAACCGGCAGATTCAACAGATCAATGCCATGGTCCAGGCGGGCGCCGACGCGATCGTTGTTTTCCCGATTTCGCCAACCGCACTCAATCAGGTCGTAAAAAATGCCTGCGACAAGGGCGTCAAGGTCTTTGCCTATGATGCGGAAATCACGGAACCCTGTGCCTACAACATCTCCATCGATCAGGAAGAAGCAGGCCGCGTCACCGCCGAATGGTTGGTCGACAAACTGGGCGGCAAGGGTGAAATCGTTCTAGTAACGGGTGTTCCGGGAACCTCGGTTGACGATCTTCGTACCAAGGCGGCGAAAGAGGTTTTCGCCAAGCATCCCGACATCAAGGTTGTCGGTGAAGCGGTCGGCATGTGGAGCCAGGCGGTTGCCCGTACGGAGTTGTCAAAAATCCTTGCCACGCGCACCTGGGACGATCTCGACGGCCTTTGGATGCAGGTCGGCTGCTTCACGGCGAACGCCATGCAGCTTGAAGCCGGCAAAACGCCGGAGCAACTTTTGCCATGCGCTGGTGAGGGCGCCAATGGCGGCCGCATACAGATGCTCCCTTTGGGAACTGAGGTTGAAGGGGCTGCTTCACCTTATGCACCACTGGGTGCACAGCGCATTTCCTACGCGTCACCACCCTACTCGGGCGGTTTGGCGCTGAAACTGGCTGTTCAGGCGCTGGAAGGTGAAGATGTGCCGAAGAAAACGGTACTGCCGCTGCCGGTTGTCACCAGTGAGACAATCAAATTGTGTGATGAAGGTACCTGGGCAGAGATGAAGGCGGGTTGCAACGCATTCAAGCCTTCGCTTGTCTCCAATCCCGGTTGGTTTGCATCGATCTTTTCAGACCAGACTCCGGAAATCGGCCTCCCCGCCGCACTGGTTGGCGAGCCTGAGGAGTGATGGACCCGGCCTGCGCAGCATGCTGTTATGCTGCGCGGGCAAATCGCTAGTGATCTGTCGCAATCGGGGACCGTGGCCATGGCTGCGTCAACACACGCCGTAGAAGTGGACCGCATCAGCAAGGCATTCGGTCCCACCGTTGCGCTCGATGAAGTGTCACTGAAGATCGCCGCCGGTGGCGTTCACGCACTGCTGGGTGAGAACGGCGCCGGCAAATCCACCTTCGTAAAACTCCTTTCCGGATTGCTCCGGCCCGACAGCGGGTCGCTGAAAGTTCTCGGCAACACGGTCGACCTCAATTCGCCGCGCGCCGCGCATCGCGTTGGCGTCCAGACAGCGTTTCAGGAAATGACGCTGATCGCCGACCTGTCGGTTCTCGACAATATGTTGATGCCCTATGCCCCGTTCGGGGTATCGGGATTGGTCCGGAGAAAAGCGGCACGACGATCTGTTTCGGATCATCTCGCTTCGCTGGGTGTATCCATTGACCTGGATCTGGAAATCTCCGAACTCGATTTGGCGCAGCGCCAGAAGTTGGAGATTGCCCGGGCGGTCTACCGCAAGCCCAAGGTGCTGCTTTTGGACGAACCGACTTCGACCCTTGCCGGCAGCGATGTCGACTGGCTGGGTGATATCATTGCCGATCTCAAGGCCGCCGGCAGCAGCATCGTCTTCATCACCCATCGCATGCCGGAAGTCCGCGAATTCTGCGATACGCTCTCCATTCTCCGAAACGGGCGCCACATCATCACGACATCGACGGCTGATGTCACTGACGATGAGGTTGTCGAAAAGATCATCGGTCGTTCCATCGATCAGACTTTTCCACCCAAACCGGAAAACGCCACAGCGTTCGGAGAACCGGTATTCGGCGTTCGCAACCTGCGAGCAGGCGGGAAACTCGATGGCGTAAGCTTCGATATCCGACAAGGCGAGATTCTTGGCATTGCCGGGCTGCAGGGGATGGGCCAGCTTGACCTCTTTCACGCTGGATTCGGTATGGAAGAAATCACCGAAGGAGAAATCCTGGTCGATGGAAAACCGGTCTGGATCGGCTCGCCGACCGATGCCATGCGCTCCAACATGGCGATTGGCTTGCTGCCTGAAGACCGCAAGACCGAGGGTCTGTTCCTCAAGCTCAACGGCGGACAAAATGCCTCGCTACCGGTCGTGAACCGGTTTACAAAAAGGGGACTGATCCAGCCGCAGAAGGAGCGAGAGGCGGTCAAGTCAGCCTTTGATTCCGTGGAACTGGATCAGCGGGCGCTTTGGACGCCTGCCGGAGCGTTTTCGGGTGGCAATCAGCAGAAGATCGCGATCGCCAAGTGGCTCGTTGCAGAAAGCCGTATTCTTTTGTTGTTCGATCCGACGCGCGGCATTGATGTCGGCACCAAACACGAACTCTATGTTCTGATGCGCGAGTACGTTTCCGCCGGTGGCTCCATCCTGTTCCACTCGACGGAAATCCCGGAATTGGTCCACCAATCCGATCGCGTGCTTGTCCTCTACAATGGACGGATAGCAGCGGAACTCTCAGGCAAGTCGATTAGCGAGAATGCCATCATGGCGCCCGCCCTCGGGCATGGGACGGCGGATGCCGAGGCGGCGGCATGAGCGCAGAAACTTTTGGTGTCGAAAGGGCTGGCCCAAATCTGTCGAGGCTTCTGAATCGCAATCGCGGTGCAATCATCGCAATCATTGTCTTTGTCTTGCTTCTGGGTTCGGTGGATCTGATCAGCCCCGGTCCGATGAGCTATTTTGACATCTCCTTCCTGTCGAGTGGTGGCGCAACATCGGCGCTTGCCGCAATCGGCCAGACTGTCGTCATTCTTTCCGGGGGGTTCGATCTTTCCGCCGGCGCGGTGATTTCACTCGTCAACGTCGTCCTGGCAAAATCGATGGATCCATCAGCGACCGACGTCAGCGTCTTCGCGTGGTCTTTGGCGGGAATCGGCATCGGGATGCTGGTGGGTGCTTTCAACGGGTTCTTCATCGCGTTTTTGCGAATGCAGCCCATTGTCGTCACACTGTCGACGATGTTCATCGTCCAGGGAGTCACCCTCCTGGTGATGGACAAACCGGGAGGGTTTGTTTCACCGGAGCTGGGTGGTTTCTATCTTGGGGACGCGATACCCGGCTGGCTGCCGATGCCGATCGCGGTCATCGCCACGGTCTTGCTCGCCTGGGTGTGGATCAAGAACACCCGCTACGGGACGGCTCTTTACGCGGTCGGTAGCGATCCGGATTCGGCTGCTGCCGTTGGCGTGAATGTGCAGCTTGTAAAGTTCCTGGCCTATGTCATCGCCGGCGGCTGTTACGGCCTTGCCGGTGTCTTCATTAGCGCTCAGACGGGCAGCGGCGACCCGCTGGTTGGGAATCCGCTGCTGCTGTCCTTGTTTGCCGCGGTCGTCATCGGCGGGACCCGGCTCGGCGGTGGGCAGGGCGGTCCGTTGGGCACCGTCATGGGCGCCTATATCCTTATGCTGGTCGTCAATATCCTGCTGGTCCTCAATGTATCGGCCTACTATTCGACCATCGCCGAAGGCACCATCCTGATCATTGCGGTTCTCGCCGGCTCGATAACCCATTCGTCAATCCTTGCCCAGCAGTTACGCGCTGCAAGGGCGCGAATTGCTGCCTGGCGAGCTGGTAGACTGGTATCGCAACAGGAAAACCTGGATCGACGTTTCCGTTTTTCCAGCGGTTCCAGTGACGAGCCCGCGGAGCCTCGGGAATCGTTTCTGACCCGACACGCCGAAACACTGCGCTATGCACTGCCAGCCTATGTGGGCTTGATCCTTGTTATTATAGTCACCCAGGTCTGGCTCGGCCGTGCTCTTTTCAACCCCGGCTACTGGAACTCACTTTTGGTGTTGTCGAGCTTCCTCGCCGTGCTGGCCCTTGGTCAGGGCGCGGTCATTCTGACCGGCGGTCTCGATCTGTCGGTTCCCTGGACAATTGGTCTCTGCGGCATCGTCCTTGCGGGGATGGTCAACGGCTCCGACGCGGCGCTGATTTATGCGCTGCCGACCGTCTTGCTGATAGCCTGCGTCATCGGCTTTGCGAACGGCTTCGGGATTGTGTTCCTCGGGATCTCGCCCATCGTCATGACACTGGCCACCAACGGCATTCTGCAGGGAATTGCGCTTCTCTATTCGCAGGGCACACCGGACGGTTTTTCTTCGCCGATGCTAAGATGGTTTATGACCGGGAAGCTCTTGTCGATCACACCGGTCGTGTTTTTCCTGATCATATTTGCGGTTGCCGCCGTTGTCCTCCTGGGACGAACGCCCTTCGGCCGTCGGGTCTACGCCATCGGCAACAGTTTGCGGGCCGCTCAATTGTCGGGAATTGCCACCGACCGGACGCTCATACTGGTTTACGTGCTTTCTGCCCTTTGCGCGGCAATCGTCGGCATTATGCTGACGGGTTTCTCCGGCCAGGCAAGCCTCGGCATGGGAGATGATTATCTTCTTCCGTCCATTGCAATTGTCGTGGTCGGTGGTGCGTTGATTACCGGTGGGCGCGGGCATTATGTCGGCATGTTGGGTGGCGCCCTTTTGCTGACTTCTCTTCAGACACTGCTGGCCGGCACGACGCTGCCATATGCTTCGCGGGCGATCCTGTTTGGCCTGGTAGTATTGGCGGCGGTCTTGGCACTGCGCGACAGACGTTAGTTGAAAGGAGTAAGCAATGACCGCAAAGCCCCCGTCAACGGCAGGTGAGTTGTTGGCCGGACTCACCGGCCAACGGATTGTTGTAACTGCGGGTGCCGGCGGGATCGGCCTTGCAATCGCCGAAACACTGGATCAGTTGGGGGCGCGCGTTGCGGTTTGCGATGTTTCCGAAAGTGCGATCGAAGCTGTTTCAGGTCGGTTCGAGCTCGTTGAGCGGGCTGACGTTTGCGTCGAAGAAGATGTTGACCGGTTCTTCGCCTCGGTGGCCGAAAAATTCGGCGGGCTCGATGCGCTGATCAACAATGCCGGGATTGCAGGGCCCACCGGCGGCGTGGAAGAGATTGATCCCGCGGACTGGCGTGCCTGTTTGGACGTGGGCCTTACCGGTCAGTTTCTTGTCGCCCGCCGCGCCGTTCCGATGCTGAAACAGGCCGGTGGCGGATCGATAGTGGCCATGTCGTCGGCGGCCGGGCGTTTCGGATATGCTTTTCGCACGCCCTATTCCGCCACGAAGTTCGGCGTCATCGGTTTTGCCAAGAGCCTGGCCAAGGAACTTGGCCCCCACGGCATTCGCGTCAACGCGATTCTTCCCGGTATTGTGGAGGGTCCGCGGATCGAAAAAGTCATTTCGGATCGAGCATCGCAGGTTGGCATATCTAAAGCGGAGATGACGGACCGCTATCTTCAGAACATTTCGCTTAGGCGCATGACAAGTCCCTATGATGTGGCAGCGATGGTGGCGTTCCTGCTTTCGGATGCGGGGAGTAATGTCTCCGGTCAGTCCCTTGGGGTCGACGGCAACGTGGAGGCGCTGTAGTGGGCAGCAACGTCAAAGCATCGGTCATCGGCTGCGGATTCATCGGGCGAGCCTGGGCAATCGTGTTCGCGCGGGCCGGCCACGATGTGGCGTTGTGGGACAGGGATCCGAATGCCGTTGATGCGGCAGTCGACTATATTGGTGAGGTCGTCGATGATCTTGCACACCACGATTTGATTGGAGGACAATTGCCCTCCGAGGTGGTGGGCAGACTTCATGCCGAAAGGGACCTACGTACGGCTGTTGGTGGTGCTGAGTATATTCAGGAAAATGCCCCTGAGAACCTCGAAACAAAGCGGGATGTTCTCGCCGACCTGGACGCGCTTGCCGACGCAAATGCCATTCTTGCAAGTTCCACTTCGGCGCTCTTGCCGTCGCAACTTTCCGAACATCTGGCAGGGCGAAAACGCTTTGTGGTCGCCCACCCCATCAATCCGCCGTACTTGGTTCCGGCTGTCGAAATCGCTCCTTCGCAATGGACATCGCAGGAGACTGTCGATCGAACGCGGGCCTTCCTCGAGCAATGCGGCCAGGCGCCGATCGTGATGGAACAGGAGCTTGATGGCTTCATTATGAACCGGCTGCAAGGAGCTCTGCTGGAGGAAGCGTTTAGGCTCGTGGCCGATGGATTTGCGTCAGTAGAGGATGTCGACATCGGCATTCGAGAGGGATTGGCATTGCGGTGGTCCTTCATGGGACCCTTCGAGACCATTGACCTGAATGCGCCGGGTGGTGTGGCGGACTATATTGAACGATATCAGCCAATATACGCCAACATCTCCAAGCAGGCCTCTCGACGGGTCGACTGGGCCGGCGATGTGCTCAACGCCGTTGAGCGTGATCGACGAAACCGTCTGGCTTTGTCCGATCTGAACGACCGGCAAAAGTGGCGTGATCGCAAACTGATGGCCTTGGCTGCGCATAAGCGCCGGTCGAACGAGGAGTTTGGAACGTGACGTCAACAACGCGAAAATCATCTGGAAATACGACGAAAGGGAAGGTTGTCATCACCTGTGCGGTGACCGGCGCCATACACACACCCACCATGTCGCCCTACCTTCCGATTACGCCCGATCAGATAGCTGCAGAAGCGCTTGCCGCCGCCGAAGCTGGCGCGGCGGTTTTGCACCTTCACGCACGCGATCCGGAGACCGGCAAACCGGACCAGACACCGGAAGCATTCGGCCGATTCCTGCCGCGGATCAAACAGAACACGAATGCCGCCATCAATATCACTACGGGTGGCAGCCCCTATATGAAAGTCGAGGAGCGTGTCTTGCCGGCTGCGACTTACAAGCCGGAAGTCGCATCGTTGAATATGGGATCCATCAACTTCGGGCTCTATCATCTGGTCGACAAGTACGACAGCTTCAAATTCGACTGGGAAAGACCGCATCTTGAAGCAACCCGAGATCTGGTTTTTCGCAATAGCTTCCAGGATATCGAATACATTCTGCAGACATGCTCAGAAAACGGTACCCGGTTCGAGTTCGAATGTTACGATATCGCGCATCTCTACAATCTTGCCCATTTCGCCGACCGCGGGTTGGTCAAGCCGCCATTCTTCGTTCAGTCCGTTTTCGGATTGTTGGGCGGTATCGGGACACATTCCGAAGACGTGTTGCATATGAAACGGACGGCAGACCGGCTGTTTGGTGACGACTATCGCTGGTCGGTGCTTGGGGCCGGCGCAAGCCAATTGCGAATTGCCGCGCAGTCCGCGGCTCAGGGCGGGAACATTCGTGTTGGTCTGGAAGACAGCCTGTGGGCTGGCCGAGGGCGGTTGGCCAAATCTAATGCTGAACAGGTCGAGCTCGCACGCAAGATCATAGAGGGACTCGGACTTGCCGTCGCGAGCCCGGACGAGGCACGCGAGATCCTTCAACTGAAGGGTGGCGACCAGGTCGCATTCTAGGACGTTATCGAAACCGCAATCGGATGCTGTTGGAGGAGATCATGAAGATTGAAGTCTTGCTCGATGTCAAAACCACTTTGGGAGAGGGACCTCTCTGGGATGTCGATCAGCAACGGTTGTACTTCATAGACAGTTTCGATGGCCGGATCTTTCGCTGCACGGCCGATGGCCACGAGGTTCGCTGCTGGGATGTGCCGGAAAAGATCGGCTCGATCGCTATCCGCAAGGACGGCAATGGAGCGATCTGTTCGCTGGCCAATGGGTTTCACACGCTCGATTTCAAATCGGGCGAAGTGGACTTGATCCACGACCCTGAACCGGATCACCCGGCAAACCGGATCAATGACGGGAAAGTCGACCGCAAGGGCCGGTTCTTCGCCGGTTCAATGGATACCATGGAGGAAAGCGCGTCCGGGGCGCTCTATCGTCTGGACCCTGACTTCAGTGTTACCACGGTGGACACGGGCATAATCTGCTCCAATGGCCCCTGTTTCAGCCCTGACGACAAGACGTTCTATTTTGCCGATACCTGGACCGGTGGAATTTGGGCCTATGACTACGACGTCGAAGCGGGAACGGTCAGCAATCGCCGCGTTTTCACCGAGGTCGACGTCAGCAATGGCGGTGCTGCCGACGGATCGACCGTCGATGCCGAGGGTTGCCTCTGGAACGCTCTGGTCTATGACGGAAAGATCACGCGATTTACTCCCGATGGGGAAGTTGACCGAGTCATCGAGATGCCGGTCAAAAAGGTCACCAGCGTCAATTTCGGCGGCCCCAACCTCGATGTACTCTATGTCACATCGATGGCAAAACCGCCTCTCCCGCGCTTCCCGGGCGACGGTGTCCAACGCGGCAGTCTTTTTGCAATCACCGGGCTGGGCGTGACGGGTGTGCCCGAGCCACGATTTGGCAGTTAAAGCAGATGGTCCGGATCCGAGTGCAGCAGTATCCGGATTTTCACAGGATTGTTGGCGAAGGCTAGCGCCGGATTTTACGATCCGCATTGCTGACGGCATTTCTTTGGGTCATTGCCTAGATCGACTCCCGATGCGAGATTGATCCCGCACGAAGTCATGCCGTGGGGGACAAATGAATGCGCTGAACCGGCTGCTCGCCTGGTACGCCCATGTGCCCGCCAACCTGACTGCGGGTGAGGCTCGCACGTTTTCCGGCGACAAGATCGGCTATACCGCCTGGATGATCGTTCAGGCCGTTTCGGCCGTGATCTTTCTGCAGATCGGTCAAAATGTCCTCGCCGCCTATAGCGTTGCGAGTGTGCTGCTGATCGCCTTCTGCTTTTACTGCCTGCTTTCCGGTCGGCCCGGCCTCGGCTATCTGCTGGTCAACGGCCAGAGCATTTTTGGTGTTATTCTGACCACTTTCCTGGTCGGGTTGAGGCCCGGTTTTTTTCTGTTCGCATTGGTCGGAATCATCTTCTGCACGTTGAGCGAATGGGTGAGCCGGCGCGTCCAGTGGGGTGTCATGGGCGTCAATGCTGTCACGTTCGTGGGTGCCATCATCGTGGGCCTGAGCGTGTCTCCCATATCCGAGCTGCCGCCCATGTGGGAACTGATATTCGCGATCTTCAACGCAACAGCCACCGCAGGATTGTTGCTGATGGTGGCGCTCACCTATCGCCACATGGTCGACGTGGCGGAAGCGGCTCTGGAGACGGAGTACCAGAAGTCGGAAGCGCTCCTGCACAATATCATGCCGCCTGTTGTGGCCGAGCGTCTGAAACAGAATCCCAAGGTCATCGCCGACAGCCATAAGCATGTGACGATCCTGTTTGCCGACATTGTCGGGTTCACGGAAATTGCCGGCCGGTCCACGCCGGAGGCGCTGGTGACCCTGCTCAACCGGATTTTCAGCCGGTTCGATGCCCTGGTCGACGACATGGATCTGGAAAAGATCAAGACGATCGGCGACGCCTATATGGTGGTTGCCGGCCTTCCGGCCGCAAGGCCTGACCACGCGCAGGCAATCGCCCGCCTGGCCCTGCGGATGATCGACGCCGCCGATCGGGAAGCCCGGGAAACGGGCAAGGAACTCAGGATCCGAGTCGGCATCCATTCCGGCCCGGTCGTGGCCGGCGTGATCGGCCAGAAGAAATTTGCCTACGATCTGTGGGGCGATACGGTGAACATCGCCGCACGAATGGAAAGCCACGGTGAAGCCGGGCGCATTCAGGTGAGCGCCGACACGACAGAGCTGTTGGGAGACGGGTTCAAACTGGAGCCCCGTGGCACGATCGACATCAAGGGGAAGGGCCCGATGGCGACCGCATTTCTGATCGGCGAACGGCCCTAGTGATGCAGATCGATTGTTTCGGATTGCGTCATCCACCCAGCTTCGACAAGACGGATTTGAGCTCCCTGACGAGGTCGGCTCGTGCTTCGTCGCTCAGTCGGCTTTTGTCGATGGTCAGTGAAAACCCCGTATCCTCCCGGTGGATCAGGTCATCACGGCTGGCCTGCTCGTCTGCGATGCTGGTGACGGCATATGTTCGGACGGGTTTGGCAAAGCCTTTCACCTCGATGGCCGCCCTCTCTTCGACAGCCACCCAGTCCCTGACCAGGGAATAGGTTTCGGCCGCCAGCAGGATGCCGCCCGGGTCGGCTTTTTCCTCCAGTCGTGCCGCCAGGTTCACCTCGCTGCCGATGATGGTGTAGTCCATGCGGTTTTCGGAACCGAAATTACCCACAGTGCAGTAGCCGGTGTTGATGCCGATGCGCGCTTCGAAGGGACGATCGATCAGCCCCTGTTCGCGCCAGCCGGCCTGAAGCTCCGCCAGCCGGCGTTGCATGGCAATGGCCATGCGCACACAGTCTGAGGCGTCTTGCCGGGTTCCGCGGCTTTCCGGATCACCGAAATAGAACATCATGGCATCGCCGATGAACTTGTCGAAATAGGCGCCATAGGCCTGGGCGATCTTCGACATCTCGCTGAGGTACTCGTTCAGGAGTGCTGTCAGCTCCTCGGCTTCCAGTTGATCGGTGATCTCGGTGAAGCCGGCTATGTCGGAAAAGAAGATGGTCAGTTTCTTGCGCTGGGCCTCGATCGCCGCGCGTTGTTCGCCCGCAATGATCGATTGATAGAGCTGCGGCGGCATGTATCGCGCCAACTGTTTGGACACGTTCGCCAGAACATCGTTTGTCTGGCGCAATTCGTTGACCAGCCGGGTGGTCTCGATGGCGATATTGGCCTGGGCGGTAAAGGTCTGCAGCACTCCGTATTGCTCGCTGTCCAACCGCCCGGTGGCCAGTCGCAGGACGGCCAGAACACCCACGGTCGTGTCACCATGGGCTATCGGCATCATCGTTACGGCCCGGTATCCGGATGCGAGAAAATTCTGCGCACCGGCGCTGAACTGATCAAGGACATCGGCAACGTCGGGAACATCAACGACCTCGCCTTTCAGGATGACATAGCCGTGCAATGTCTTCGGGTGCAGCGGCGCCGGAAAGCGTCGGCGCCACGCTTCGACACCTTCTGGTTTGGGACCGGCGATTGCCGCCACTTCGACCTGATCGCCAGCCTGCAATGCGATGCTCACGGTAGCTTCGGGAAACAGCGTCAGGCCGGCTTGAACGATGGTATCGAAGACGGGTTGAACACTGCTTGGTGAATTGCTGATGACCTGAAGAATGTCGGCTGTTGCAGCCTGCCGGTCGAGTGCCTCCTTCAGCTCTCGCTTCAACCGCGCGGTCTCTACATCTGCGTTGGCTGGTTTGCCGGCCTCCCCAGCCGACCCCTCTGGTTCCCGGTTCTTTGGCATGGCACTCTCCCGGACGTAGTATCGCCGCTGAGCGAAGCGAGTCAAAGTGCTTCACTTCTGTCCGGCCCTCAACGCCGGTTCGTGATCACGAAGTGTCAGGAATACAAATGCCGCCGGAAGACAGCCCCGATGAGAGTTTTGAGTGTTCGGTCATTGAGAGCTGGACAGCAACCTATTCAGACCCGATCGAAGTCCTGGAAGGTGAGCTAATAGAGCTGGATGGGCGAACGGATGTCTGGGACGGCCACACTTGGCTTTGGGCAAAAAACCGGAACGGAAAAGAAGGCTGGATCCCGGATTGCCTCGTTTCAGACACCAATCCGGCAAGGGCAACAGAGACCTATACCGCCGTGGAGTTGACCTGCCAGAAGGGGGAAACTCTAAAAGGCGAAAACGTTCTGCACGGTTGGGTGTTCTGTTCCAATGAAAAGGGACAGAAAGGCTGGGTGCCAGAACGAAATCTCGCCATCGACCGGTCCTAGCCCCCGTCGGGATCCGGCGCTTCGCATTGTTCTCGTTCCAGGAAAGCATTCAGTCCCTTCTCGACATCGTCGTCGAACGTCTCGCCGGGAACGGAAAGGTGGGCGATCCGGTCGAAGCGGAACGTGCGGAAATCCTCTCGGAGTTCGCACCAGGCGGAAAACATCCAGCCATCAGTCAGGTTCCAGATGACCAGCGGGCGCACGTGGCGTTCGGACGGTTTGCCATCGCCGTCCCGGTAGGCGAGCACGACGATTTGGCGCCGGCGGATCGCCTCCCGCAGCAGACCGACATCGTGCGTTGCGCTGTTGCGGCCTTGCAGGCTGAAATAGGGCGCGTCGGCGAGCCGGCGTTCTTCCGGTTGAGGCAAACCGGCCTGGATTTTAGCGCGGGTTTCGCGAGCAGCGGTGGCCAGAATCGGATCGCCGGTCCTTTCCACAAAAGCCAGCCCGACGGCCAGTGCATCGAGCTGGTCGTGAGTGAAGGTCACGTTCGGCATATCGAATCCCGGTCGCAACAGGTATCCGATCCCGGCTTCGCCCTCGATCGGCAGGCCCGAGGCCTGCAGATTGGCAATGTCGCGATAGATCGTGCTGACGCTGACTTCAAAATGTTCGGCGAGATCGCCCGCCCGGCTGACACCGCGGGTCCGCATCTCGTTGACAATCCTGAACAGCCTTTCCGCACGTCGCATCGGTTATCAAACCACCTCGATAGGGGAGTTCACACGCACTCCCTTGCGTGTGCGAAGCTATACCACAGCCTGCTGAGTTTCGAGGTTTTCACGCAAACAGACGTCCGGCTGGCTCAGACCGCCGGACGCCCGCCTTCGGTATCAGTCGGCGGCAGTGGCCTCGATCTCGAACATCAATTGCGGAATAGCAAGCCGGGTCACCCCCACCAGGGACATGGGAGGGGAAACGCCGGCAGGCCCAAAGCGCGATCCGATGATATCGAAATTCTTCAGCGTTTCATCCACGTCGGTGGAGTAGACGGTCAGCTTGATGACATCGGCGAGACCCATGTCAGCGTCGCTGAGCACAGCACCGAGATTGTCGAGTGCCAATGCCATCTGATTGCGCATGTCTCCCGCATGCTGCGGGTTTCCTTCGGCATCGACGGATGTCTGGCCGGCGCAGATTAACTGCCGGTTCGTCCCGCTCAGAATTTCGGCCTGGTTGTAGCCAAAATTCAGCGACCATGACCAGGGGTTGACGGCGGTTCTTTGCATAGGGGTCTTCCTTTTCGAGAATTGGAAGATCCTTTGACCACAGGGCTCCTCTCACCGTTGTGAGAAGAGCCTTCATCCATCCGCAGGCATTGACGGTGTCGAAGTTGGTGGCTTGCCCTGCCGCCACAGGACGACCAATCCGGCTTGCCTACTGGGCCAGCATGATATGACGCACCGCGGTGTAGTCTTCGAGGGAATACTGTGACATGTCCTTGCCGTAGCCGGATTGCTTCATCCCGCCGTGCGGCATCTCGTTGGCCAACATGAAGTGAGTGTTGATCCAGGTGCAGCCGTATTTGAGAGCGTTGGCGGTCGAGAGCGCTTTGGAGACGTCGCTGGTCCAGACGGAGGAAGCCAATCCGTAGACGCTGTCATTGGCCCAGTCGACAACCTGTTCCTCGTCGTCAAAGCGAGTCACGGACACAACCGGTCCAAAGACCTCGTGCTGAACGATTTCATCGTCCTGTCTGGCCCCTGCGATCACTGTCGGCTGGTAGAAAAAGCCTGGAGCGTTTGGCTTCGCACCGCCTGTCGTGATTTCCATATGGTCTTTTTCGGCAGCCCGCTCGACGAAGCTCGAAACGCGATCCCTCTGGCGTTGTGAGATCAACGGCCCGATTTCGTTTTCAGCATCATCGGCCTGGTTATAGCGTATTGAGGAAACGGCGGAAGTGAGATCGGCAACGAGCCTGTCGTGGATCTTCGACCCTGCATAGATCCGGCAAGCCGCCGTGCAGTCCTGTCCGGCATTGTAGTAGCCGAAGGCCCTTACCCCGTCGACGACCGCTGACAGGTCGGCATCGTCGTAGACAATTACCGGTGCCTTTCCACCCAGTTCGAGATGCGTCCGCTTGACGCTCCTGGCCGCGGCCTCCAGCACCTTTTTGCCGGTGGCGATGTCGCCTGTCAGCGATATCATGTCCACCTTGGGGTGGTTGATGATCGCATTGCCGACCGTATGACCACGCCCGACGACGACGTTGATCACACCTTCGGGCAGGATGTCGGCCATTACATTGGCGAGCTTCAGAGCAGTAAGTGGCGTTTGCTCAGAGGGCTTGAAAACGATGGTGTTGCCGCCGGCCAGGGCGGGCGCCAGCTTCCAGGCCATCATCATGAGTGGGTAATTCCACGGCGCAATGGAGCCGACGATCCCGATCGGATCGCGCCGAACCATCGACGTAAAGCCTTCGAGATATTCACCGGCCGCCGGTGCAGGAATGCAGCGCACTGCGCCCGCAAAGAACCGGTAGCAGTCCACGACACCGGGGATCTCGTCTTCCTTGACGGCATTGATCGGTTTGCCGCAATTGAGCGCCTCAAGCAGGGCAAAGGAATCTGCCTGTGCTTCGATCGTATCGGCGATTTTCAGGAGATAAGCGGCCCGGTCTGCCGGTGTTGTTTTAGACCAGGACCTGAACGCACGTTCCGCTGCCGAGACGGCGCGGTCGACCTGGTCCTTGGAGGCCTCCGGCAGGTTGAGGATGATCTCCTCCGTTTTCGGGTTGAGGACTGCTTCTTCTGTTTCCGTTCCGGTTTCGAAGTCGGATCCGATGAGCATTTTCGTTTCCATCAGGAGTCTCCTGTCACTTGCCATGTCCCTCGACCTGATCGCCATCCCGGGTGAGGTAGAAGGCGGCCAGAATGGGCAGAAATGTTACGAGCACGACGACCATGGCGACCACATTGGTGACCGGCCTCTGACGCGGGCGCACCAGCTCTTCGAGCATCCAGATCGGCAGTGTTGCCTGCTGGCCCGCCGTCAGTGTCGTGACGATGACTTCGTCGAACGAAAGCGCGAATGCCAGCATGCCGCCGGCCAGAAGTGCGGTTGCGATGTTCGGCAGCACGACATAGCGGAAGGTCTGGAAGCCATTGGCGCCGAGATCCATCGATGCTTCGACCAGCGAGGCTGAGGTCCGTCTGAATCGCGCGACGGCATTGTTGTAGACCACCACCACGCAGAAGGTGGCGTGCCCGAGCACGATCGTCCAGACGGAGAACGGAATGTCGGCGATGTTGAACGCGGAACGCAGGGCAATGCCGGTGATGATCCCGGGCAGCGCGATCGGCAGGATCACCAGCAGCGAAATGGTTTCGCGCCCGAAGAATTTCGATCTTGAAACGGCGGCCGCGCACAGGGTTCCCAGAACCAGCGCGATGGCCGTCGAAATGGTCGCCACACGAAGCGAGAGCCGAAGGGCCTCCCAGACATCCGGGCGATTCCAGGTCACGCCCAACCATTGAAACGTCAGACCCGGCGGCGGCCACTTGTATGTCTTGTCCTCGGTCGTGAAGGCGTAGACGAAGATGAGGAGGATCGGCAGGTGCATGAACAGCAGGCCGCCTGCAGCCGCCAGCTTGAGAGCCAGCGGCGCGCGCGTGTCGTTGCTAGAGCGCATCGAAGGCCCCCTTTCGCTTCGCCATCCAGAGATAGAACGCCATGATGACGATAGGGACGACGGTAAATGCTGCCGCCAGAGGGATGTTGCCCGCCGTTCCCTGATGGGAATAGACGGCCTGGCCGATGAACAGGCGCGATGAGCCGATGATTTGCGGAATGATGTAGTCCCCGAGCGTCAGCGAGAAGGTGAAAATCGAGCCGGCGATGACCCCGGGCAGTGCAAGGGGAAAGACTACATTCCAGAAGGTTTCAACCGGTCTGGCGCCCAGGTCCGACGACGCCTCTAGATAGCTGACTGGAACGCGTTCCAGGGCCGCCTGCATCGGCAGGACCATGAACGGCAGCCAGACGTAGAGGAACACGAGAAAGGTGCCGATATAGCTCACCGACAGCGAGTTTCCTCCGATGACGGGGATTGACAGGATGGCCTCAAGGGCCCAGCCCAGGTGGAGCTTCTCGAGAGTCCAGTTGAGGATGCCTTCCTTGGCAAGGATCAGTTTCCACGCATAGACCTTGACGAGGTAGGACGACCAGAGCGGCAGCATGACGCCAATATAGAAAACAGCTTTCCACCGCCCCCGCGCGTATCGGGCGGCGTAATAGGCGATCGGAAAGGCGACGATGGCTGCCGCCAGCGTCACCACGGTCGCCATGGAAACCGTCCGCACAATGATGTCGAGATTGGCTGGAACGAGAAGTTCCAGATAGGTTTTCAGAGTGAATTCGTACTTGATCAGCCCGGAAAACTCGTCGATCGAAAAGAAGCTCTGCGCCAGGAGGGCGGCAAGCGAGCCGATATAGACGACGCCGAGCCAAAGCACCGCCGGCAGCAGCATGACAATGAGCAGAACGCCGGGACGCCTCCAGAAGAGGTCCGACAGGCGCGCCAGCAGGCCACGGGCTTCCGGAACGATCGCGGGCGCGTTAGGCATGATCGTCCCGCATCAGATGCAGCGCGTCTGTGTCCCAGGATATGCCGACCTCGTCGCCGATTTGCACATCGCCGCCACGACCGTGCGCAACAAGGGCTGTCAGCCGGGTCCGTTCGAATTCCAGACCCAGTCTGACAGAAGAGCCCAAAAAGCTTTTGCCGATCACGATTGCCCTGTTCGGCGACTTCGGATCGAGATGTATGGCCTCAGGCCGCAGGCTGGCGATCTCTCCCTCGACACCGAAACGGGCCAGTTCTTCCTTGCGCAGGACATTCGACGAACCGACGAACATGGCCACAAACTCTGAAACAGGTCGGTGGTAGATGTCCTCGGGAGTGCCGAGTTGGGCGATGCGGCCTTCATTGAATACGGCGACGCGATCCGCCATGGAAAATGCTTCGCTCTGGTCGTGGGTGACGAAGACAAAGGTGATGCCCAGGCTGCGTTGCAGCGCCTTCAACTCTTCCTGCATCTCCTCGCGCAGCTTGAGATCCAGCGCGCCGAGAGGTTCGTCCAGCAAGAGAACCTTGGGTCTGTTGATCAGTGCGCGGGCCAGTGCGACGCGCTGCCGCTGGCCGCCGGACAACTGGTTGGGCCGTCGATCGCCGTAGCCGGCAAGACGGACCATCTCGAGTGCCTTTTCCGCCTCCTCGCGACGGGTCGCCTTGTCGATCTTCTGGATCTTCAGCGAGTAGGAGACGTTGTCGGCCACGCTCAGATGCGGAAACAGGGCGTAGTCCTGGAAAACCGTGTTGACGTTTCGACGGTAGGGCGGAACGTCCTGAACGGGCTCGCCAAAGATCGAAATGCGTCCGGATGTCGGCTGCTCGAATCCGGCAATCAGGCGCAGGCAGGTAGTCTTTCCCGATCCGGAAGGTCCGAGCATGGCGAAGAACTCGCCTTCCTTGACTTCCAGGTCGACCCGGTCGGCCGCCCTTACCGTTCCGAAGTGTTTCGAGACGTTTTCAAAAACGACTGCTGTGGCCATGGGTCTGCCGGTTTGGTCGCCCGCCGGAGAAGACCAGCGGGCGTTGGGAACCTGTTGGTTCATGATCGATGTTCTCAGCGTCCACCGATGACGCCGATGTAGTCCGAGACCCACCGGTAATAGGGAACGCACTCATCGTTCTGGCTGGCGCACTTGCTGATGGGTGTCGTCCAGAACTTGATCTTTTCAAAGTCATCCATGCCGTTTTTGGTGCAGCCCTCGGCGGTCTGCATTCCGCGGCCGTCGGTGCAGGCGGCCGGGACGCCGGGGTTGGCGCCGAACCAGACCGACAGGTCGCTCATCAGGTTGGACGACAGTGTATGTTCCATCCACAGATAGGCGCAATTCGGGTTTTCCGAGTCCACATGCATCATCGTCGTGTCGGACCAGCCCGTTGCACCTTCTTCCGGAATGGTCGACGCGATCGGAGCGCCCTTCGACTGCAGAATATTCACCTGAAACGGCCATGAGCCTGAAGCCACGACACCCTCGTTGGTGAAATCGTCCATTTGAATGAATGCATCGTGCCAGTACCGGGACACAAGCTTTCGCTGCCCGCGCAGCAGGTCGAGCGCCGCCTTGTACTGGTCCGGGTTCAGCTCATAAGGCGATTTGATCCCGAGCTCCGGCTGGTGCTTCATCAGGTAGTTGGCGGCGTCGGCCACATGGATCGGGCCGTCATAGGCCTGCACACGGCCCTTGTTCGACTTGCCGTCCGGCAGGGTCATTTCCTCAAAGACGACATTCCAGCTGGTAGGCGGCTCCTTGAACACCTCGGTGTTGTACATGAGAACATTCGGTCCCCACATGTAGGGCGTGCCGTAATGCTTGCCGTCGACCGTGTGCCATGGCGCGTCCTTGAGGCGATCGTCGACGTTGTTCCAGCTAGGAATGAGATCGGTGTTGATTTCCTGGACTCGCTTCCCGGCGATCAGCCGCAGCGACGCGTCGCCCGAGGCGGTTACGAGATCGAAGCCGCCTTCGTTCATCAGCGCGACCATTTCGTCCGAGGTGTTGGCTGTCTTGACCTGGACCTTGCAGCCGGTTGCCTCTTCGAAACCGGTGACCCAATCGAATTTGGCGTCGGTTTCGCCGCGCTCGATATAGCCTGGCCAGGCGACGATATTAACCTGCCCTTCGGCGGGTCCGATCGCCGTAAGCTTGGTTGCCAGAGCGGTCTGGCCAAGCAGCGACGTCGTCATTGCCGCCATAATGATTGTGCCGAGTGTCTTCTTCATCGGTTTCTCCCTTCAGTTCCCGAGCGGAACGGACACGGGGTTCCGTTCCGTGAGCTTTCTGCGACCGGTGCCGGTGCTCCGTTGTTATGGTTCTGAGGCCAGCCGGACCTGGTTGGCAGGATACAGGCGACGGGTCTGTTCACAATTTCAAAGTTCAGAAATGTGTAATCGGAAAAACCGATATCACTGGCTCAGGATGGGCTGGTCGACTGTGCCGTGGCAATGAAATTCTTCGCCGCTCTTGAGATGGATGAACCCATGCGCCAGACGATTCCGACCTGAATGACCGGCAGAGAGGCCGACACGTCACGCTGGTCGATGCGATCGCCCTCCAGTGACCACGGCCGGTAGATCAGGTCCGGTAGGATCGCGATGCCGGCGCCTGTCGCGACCAACGAGCGCACTGCTTCGACAGACTTGGTCTTGAACGCTATTTTTGGACGGGCGCCAAGGGATTCCAGCAGCCTTTCGGTCGGTTCCTCGATCTCGTCGATGCTCAGCATGATCAGCGGTTCGGAGGAAAGATCGGACGGCGCGACCCGCTCTTTCGTGGTCAAAGGGTGTCCCATTGGCAGCCACAGCTTATACGATGACGACGCCAGATTTTCGGCCTGCAGGGCAAACCGGTTTCTGAGGTTCGTTGCCAGCATTACCGCAACATCCAGTTCGCCACCGATCAGCAGATGTTCCAGATAGCTGCCGTCGTCTTCGATTGCCGTGATCTCGACCTTGGGATGGGCCCGGCGGAAACGCGCCAGGATATCGGACATCACGTAGCCGGCGACGAGAGAGGTGACGCCCAGATGCAGGGTGCCGACCTCTTCGACGGCTTCTTCTTCAAAGGCCCGCCTGGCGTTGGCGACACTGGTTAGCATGCCGGTTGCATGCCTGAGAAACTGATGCCCCTTGTGGGTGATGTGCAGGCCGCGGGAGTGGCGTTGGAACAACGAGACACCGAGGTCCGCTTCAAGATCCTTAAGGGCTTCGGTCACGGCCGATTGGGAAATCGAGAGCGATTTGGCCGCACCGGAAACAGTGCCCGTTTCCGCGACGGCCACGAAGTACTGAAGCTGCCTGATTGTAAATGCCAACGGGTGGTCACTCTCATTGGGAAGATTTTATCGATATCCGCCAGACGATATAGGAAATTCCGGCATATTGCTCCCGGCACACCCGCAAAAATCGCGGTTAACCGGGAAGCGGCGTCAGAATTTGCCGTTGTCGTTCTTCCATTCGCTGCGCGCAGCAATGGACTCGATCGTGTCCCAGTGCTCAACAATCCGGCCGTCGGCCAGACGGAAGAGGTCGTAGAAACTGGTGTGCACGCCGAGGCGATAGCCCTCGCTCATGCACAGGACGAAATTGCCCTCCGCGAGCACCTTGTGGAGGGTGATGTAGCGAATGGCTGGAGCCTCGCCGTCCATCGCCTCCAGCGACGCGCGCAGGGCCGTGATGCCGTCGGCGAGGTCGGGATTATGCTGGATCAGGTCGTTGACAACGAAGCTTTCAAGCCGATCATGCTGCCGGTCGATCAGCACCTCCTCAACGAAGCGCCGTGCCAGGGCCCGGTTGGCCTCCATCTTGTCCGCATCGCGGATGTCTGTCGTACCATCGAGCATCCCTCGGCTCGACGGATTGGGACTGCGGCTTGGCTGAATGTTGTCCCAATGTTCAACGGCCTGGCCATCTTCGAAACGGAATACCTCGAAGGCGACCCTCAGGGTTGAGAAGTCATATTCGTTATGCGCAAAGGCATAGTCGCCGTCTTCAAAGACCCGGACGAAGGTGACCCGTGGGTTGGTTTTTGCCAGCCGTGCAAACAATACAGCAAGCCCCTCGCTTCCCTCGTGCGTTTGCGGGTTGTGCTGGATGTATTTGGCTTCATTGACGACGGCTGCTGCAGCCGCATCGCCCGTCTCGATGCCCTTGAGAAGTGTTTGCAGCAGCTCTTTCTTCGAACCAGATTTGACCATCCATTTCTTCTCCGCGACCGTTTTCGTTCGTTCAGGAAACCGCGAACAAGGCCATTTCGACCGCGTTGGCGCGCCTTGCACCGGTTCCGACAAAGACGGTTCTATTAACCCAGGCATATCGCGGGTCGCCGGTTTCGAGAAATGCAGCGGTCCGCATGTAGTATTCGTCCGGATCGACCTCCTCGCCGCCCGCCAGCCTCGCCACCACGTGCGGCGGACCGTGGCGATAACCCCGGTTGACAATCTCGATGACCGCACCGTCGTCCGTTTCGAATGCATAACGCGTGTCGAGCCACGCAGTTCCGTCAGCGTAGACGGTCTGCCAGTCGGCGCCGACATTGAGGATCGAACCTGAAAGCTCACCTTCAACCTTACCGCCGACGATGGGAATGATACGCCGCTGACCGGCCGGCCCGTGTCCCATTTCCCGGATCGGATCGAGTTCAACAAACAGTGTGCACACATGGCTTAGATCCGGTGTTTTCATCACGCCAACCCTTCGCAGTCTTTCGAGGAGATCATGGGCCAATCAGATTGGAAAAGCACGATATTCCTGGAGGCCGAAGTTTGAATCAATAGTACTTTTTTGGGCTCATCAGGTCTGAACAGCGTCGATGTTGCCTTTCGAATTCGACCGTCGACTGCGGCGGTTCGACACCGGAGGTATCCCATTTTTGCTGGCCTGACCGACAGCCGGGGTGGATTTGACAAGCTCGACAAAAGGCCATAGCGTTTGTCATGTGCTCCTCATCGGGCGCATGACATAGGTGGCAAAGCCGCCAAGGCAAAGAGGCCTCACAGCTGGTTCCTTCGGGGACCCGCGGTGAGGCCTCTTTTATTTTTTGGGTGCACTGGGAATGAGTCGGGAAATACCCCTAGGCCTGCTTTATTCGGTTACCGGGACCTATGGCGCTATCGGTCGAGACGCACTCGACGGTGCGACCATGGCAATCGAGGAGATCAATCGCGACGGTTCCTGTCCGATCAGCTTTTCGGTCTACTCAAGCGATCCCGGTGGGGAAATCTCCAACTACCATCGCATGAGCACAGCGATGTTCCGCGAGCACCATTGTCGCCATATCATCGGCACCATCACGTCCATCGCCCGCAAGGAAGTCATCCCGATCATCGAAAAACATGACGGGTTGCTTTGGTACGTGCTTCCCTATGAAGGCTTTGAGGTCTGCGAGAACGTCATCTACACCGGCGCGGCTCCCAATCAGCATATCCTTCCACTTTTTGAGCACATGCTGGCCAACTACGGCGACCGCGTCTACCTCACTGGCTCCAACTATGTCTGGGGTTGGGAGGTCAATCGCATCGCCCGGGAGTTGGTGGCGGCCACCGGCGGCGAAGTCCTGGGCGAGCGTTACCTCGCTTTCGATGACACCAATGTCTCGCGCATGATCGCCGAGATCGAAAAGAAACGACCGGACTTCGTTCTCAACAATCTAATCGGCAGTTCCAGCTACGCATTCCTCAAGGCCTATCATCAACTCGGCAAGCGTGACGCCGATTTCCTGCCGGGGAGCCGTCCGGTTACGAGCTGCGATCTGACCGAATGCGAATTGCAGGATATTGGCGTCGATGCAGCGCGTGGGCACCTTTGTTCGGCCGTATATTTTGAGAAGATCGATACGCCGCAAAACCGGGCCTTTCGCCAGAAGGTCACAGACCGGTACGGGGCTCAACGGCCGCTCTCCACGTTCCTCGTTGCCGGCTATGATGCCGTGCGCATGCTGGCTTTTGCCCTTACCGAAGCCGGCACGGATGATGTGGAGGCCATCAAGGATGCGCTCTTCTCACACCGCTTCGATACGGCGATGGGCCCCGTTGTCATTGATCCGAAGACCAATCATGCGACCCTGACCCCCTATCTGGGTCGGATCAACGACAACCTCGAGTTTGACATCATCGAGCAGGCCGAAGCCGCCGTTGTTGCGGATCCCTATCTCGTCGATTTCGACGCTGGTAAATTTGCCGAGCAGGTCGCATTGGCTCGCAAGCGGAAAGCGGCCGATGGCCATTTGAGGCTGGTGAAATGAGCAGCTTCCGCACACCGAACTTTCGCGGGCGGCAGGCGCTCGTGCTGCATCGACCCGATGGGGGAACGGCAAAACTCTCGCGTCAGCTTGAACGCCTCGGAATGAGCGTGCAGGTTTGCTGGCCCGATTTTCCTGAAGACGGCGACTACGCCGATGTCGTCTTTTTCGACGCCGACAGCGGCTTCGACGGTCAGTTTCCATGGGCTGGCGGTGAAGCTCCGATGCCACTCATCGCCCTTCTGGGCTCGGAACTGCCAGGTCGCCTTGAATGGGCCATCAACCAGTCATTCTCCGCCCATATCCTCAAACCGGTTCAATCGACCGGTATTTTCAGCGCACTCGTCATCGCGTTTTCGAATTTCGAGAAAGTGCGGGGAGTTCATCGCCAGATCGATGCTTTGCAATCGCGGCTGGACGGCCGGCACAGTGTTATCCGTGCGGTCGTGACCGTCATGGAGGCCGGCGATCTGGACGACGAGGCGGCCTTCGCGCAGATCCGCGCGGCCGCCATGTCCAGGCGCATGACCATCGAGGACTTTTGTGCGGCGACGGACGCGTTCGCACTGCGCAAGATCGCGACGGTCAAATCCCGCTCCCGCAATCGGCTCGGGCATAAATGACCTATCTGTCGCGCCTGTTAAAGCGACGGCTTGCCGCATTCGGTCTCGTGGTCATCGCGCTGGCCGTCCTTGCTGCGGTCTTTGCCCCATGGATTGCGCCCTTCGACCCGGATGAGCAATTCTTCGACGGGCTAACGCTGGAGGGGGCGCCGCTTCCACCAGGCGGGCAGTTCTGGCTGGGAACCGACCTCCTCGGGCGTGACCTCTTTTCGCGTCTCCTGTTCGGTGCTCAAACATCGCTGGTGATCGGGATCGTTGCCAATGGCATCGCCGTACTGATCGGCTCCGTGGTGGGCATCACCGCCGGCTATATGCGCGGGATCGTTGGAGCGGTGCTGATGCGCTTCACCGACCTCATGATGGCTTTCCCCGCACTCCTGCTGGCGATTGTGCTTGCTGCCATTTTCACACCGAGCCTGTGGATAGTCGCTCTGGTGATTGCCATGGTCAATTGGGTGCAGGTCGCGCGCATCATGTATTCCGAAACGGTGTCCCTGTCGGAACGCGATTTTGTCGTCGCCGAGGTCAGTCTTGGCGTTTCGCAGGGGCGAATTCTGGTTCGCCATATCACGCCGCACCTTTTGTCCTCGGTCGTTGTCTTCGGCACGCTCGGTATTTCGACCACGGTGCTGCTTGAGGCCACGCTCTCCTATTTGGGCATTGGCGTTCAGCCCCCGACGCCCAGTTGGGGAAACATCATCTTCGAAAACCAGACCTATTTCGCAACCGCCCCCTGGTTGGTGTTTTTTCCTGGCGTGGCCATCGTCACAGTGGCTCTTGCCTTCAATCTCGTCGGCGATGCCATGCGTGAGATCCTCGATCCGACGATGAAGGGCAAGCACTGATGGCTGCCTACCTCGCCCGCCGGCTGGTCGAAGCCGCACTCATTCTGCTCGGCATCACTTTCGTGACCTATGTGCTGCTGTACCTCGTTCCGGCCGATCCGGTTCGCCAGATTGCGGGCCGCAGCGCAACGGCGGAAACCGTCGAGCGAATCCGCAATCAGCTCGGCCTGGACCTGCCTTTTTATGAACAGTACTGGCGCTACCTGACGTCGCTGCTGCAGGGGGATCTCGGTCGCTCATACATTCAGCGTTCAGAAGTGTCCGAGCTCATTCTGGCGAGGCTCCCGGCAAGTCTGTTGTTGATGGCAGCCGCTATCGGCGCTGAACTGATAATGGGCATCACCACCGGTATCCTGTCGGCAGTGCGACGCAACAGCGTCACCGACCAGGTACTGATGGTGATCTCCTTCATCGGCGTCTCCGCGCCGCAATTCGTCGTCGGAATCCTTCTTCTCTACGTGTTTGCGGTGCAGCTCGGGTGGTTCCCCATCGGTGGTTACGGAACCGCAAGCCATATTGTTCTGCCGGCCATGACCTTGGGTATCATGGGCGCTGGTTGGTATTCGCGCATGATGCGCTCGTCCATGCTCAACGTGCTGGAACAGGACTTCGTGCGCACGGCAAGGGCCAAGGGGTTGAGCAAGTTGCGTGTCGTTATGCGCCACGCTTTCCCCAATGCTTTGCTGCCCATCATCGCCATGATCGGAATCGACATCGGCATCTTCATGAGCGGGATCGTCGTGGTCGAATCCGTGTTCGGCTGGCCGGGTATCGGTCAGCTCGCCTGGCAGGCGATCCAACGCATCGACATCCCGATCATCATGGGCGTCACGCTGGTAGCCGCCTTTTCAATCGTCGTCGGCAATCTGCTCGCCGACATCATCGCTCTGTTCATAGATCCGCGGATCAAACTCAAATGAATGGGGTCCTTCCTCAAAGTTGGAAAACGGAGGTATCTGATATGAAGAAACATTTGCTGACGGGCGTCGCCATCGCTGCGCTGCTGGCCGTCGCTCCACAGGCCGCAATGGCCGAGGGCGCGATGACCGTGACCTACAAGGATGATGTATCCACGCTTGACCCGGCCATCGGTTACGACTGGCAGAACTGGTCGATGATCAAGAGCCTGTTCGATTCGCTGATGGACTATGAGCCTGGAACGACGGTGCTGGTCCCGGATCTGGCCGAGAGCTTCGATATCTCCGACGACGGCCTTGTTTACACGTTCAAACTTCGTGATGGCGTCAAGTTCCACAACGGCCGAGAGATGACGGCGCAGGACGTCAAATACTCACTGGACCGTGTGGTCAATCCGAAAACGCAGAGCCCGGGTGCCGGATTTTTCGGTTCGATCGAGGGCTTCGATGAAGCATCGGCTGGCAATTCCGATAGCCTGTCTGGCGTCGAGGTGGTCGACGACAACACCATTCGCATCACACTCTCGCGTCCGGACGCTACCTTTCTGCACGTGATGGCAATCAACTTTTCTTCCGTGGTTCCGAAAGAAGAAGTCGAAAAATACGGGGCCGATTTCGGAACCAATCCGGTTGGAACCGGTGCCTACCGCATGACCGACTGGACGCGAGGCCAGCATGTGGTCTTCGAGCGCAATCCCGACTACTACCATGAAGGCCTGCCCAAGCTGGATAAGATCACGTTCGAAGTCGGACAGGAGCCGATCGTTGCGCTGCTTCGTCTGGAGCGCGGAGAGATCGACATTGCGGGTGATGGCATCCCGCCCGCAAAGTTCCTCGAAACGATGAAGAACCCGGATCTGAAGGATCAGGTCGTCGAAGGTAGCCAGCTGCACACCGGCTACATCACCATGAACGTCAAGATGAAACCGTTCGATGACGTGCGGGTGCGCAAGGCCGTGGCCAGCGCCATCAACAAGGACCGGATCGTCCGGATCATCAACGGCCGGGCAGTGACCGCCAACCAGCCGCTACCGCCGCTGATGCCGGGCTATGACGGCAACTACTCCGGACAGGCTTATGACGTGGAGGCCGCCAAGGCCCTGCTCGCGGAAGCTGGGTATCCGGATGGGTTTGAAACCGAACTCTATGTCGCAAACACGGACCCACAGCCGCGCATTGCCCAGGCGATCCAGCAGGATCTTGCCGCCATCGGCATCAAGGCTGGCATCAAGTCACTGGCCCAGGCCAACGTGATTGCAGCAGGTGGCGAGGAAGATCAGGCGCCGATGATCTGGTCCGGAGGCATGGCCTGGATTGCCGATTTCCCCGACCCATCCAACTTCTACGGGCCCATTCTCGGCTGTGGCGGAGCTGTGAAAGGTGGCTGGAACTGGTCCTGGTACTGCAACGAAGGCCTGGACAAGCGGGCTCAGGATGCCGATGCCATGACGGATCCGGCGCAAGCCGAGGCTCGTATCGAGGAGTGGAAGAAGATCTTCACCGAGATCCAGGATGAGGCTCCCTGGGTGCCGATCTTCAACGAGCAGCGCTTCACGATCCGCTCGGACCGTCTCGACGGTCCACAGGGTATTTTCGTCGACCCGGTCCATATTCCGGTGCACTATGACTACGTGTCTATCAAAGACGGGCAGTGATTGTGTGCGGAGCAGCTGACTACACCATCCACGGTGTGCATCATCACTTCGGGTGGGATCGTTCGATCCCACCCGTCGAGACAGTCGCACCCGGCTCCACGGTGTTCTTCGAATGCCGGGATTCGTCGGCCGGCCAGCTCGGCCCCGATTCAACCGTCGCGGATGTTGCCGCGCTGGATTTCGAGAAGGTCAACCCGGTCACCGGTCCCATCTTTATTGATGGAGCGGAGCCCGGTGACTCGGTCAAGGTAACCATCCACCAGTTCGAGCCGTCAGGCTTCGGCTGGACCGCGAATATACCCGGCTTCGGCCTGCTAGCCGATCAGTTCCAGGATCCGGCACTTCATATCTGGAAGTACGACCCGGTCTCGCTGGGACCCTCCCTCTACGGGCCCGGCGGCAAGGTTCCCCTCAAGCCGTTTGCCGGCACGATTGGCCTGGCCCTGGCCGAGCCCGGGCTGCACTCCATAGTGCCTCCTCGGCGGGTCGGCGGAAATCTCGACATTCGTGACCTGAGTGCGGGCGCCGAGCTCTATCTCCCGGTTGAGGTGGCCGGCGGCCTGTTTTCCATAGGCGACACGCACGCAGCCCAGGGAGATGGCGAGGTTTGCGGAACGGCGATTGAAAGCCCCATGAACGTCTCCGTCACGCTGGACCTGATCAAGGGCACCCAACAGGAATTTCCACGCTTCACCACACCGGGTCCGGTCACCCGGCATCTCGACGGCAAGGGTTATGAGGTGACAACCGGTATCGGCGAGGACCTCTTTGCCGGCGCCCAGGGAGCGGTCTCCCGCATGATCGACCTGCTTGCCAGCCGTTACAACATGACTCCGGTGGAGGCGTACATGCTGTGCTCCGTGTGCGGCGACCTGCGGGTCAGTGAAATCGTCGACCAGCCGAACTGGGTCATCTCGTTTTACTTCCCGCGCCTTGTGCTGGAATAGACGGATAAGCGATCAGGCATGGCAGATCTGTTGAAAGCGGCCGGCTCGAACCCGATTCTGGATGTTTGCAACCTGACAACCAAGGTTGCGACCCCACAGGGTCCGAAAACTATCATCGACGATCTGTCCATCCGCTTGCGTCCGCGTGAGACACTTTGCATTGCCGGTGAATCGGGATCGGGAAAATCGATCACGTCGCTTTCGGTGATGGGTCTACTGCCGCCGTCGGCGCGGGTCTCCAGCGGGCAGGTCCTGCTTGAGGGCCGTGACCTCCTGAGCCTGAGCGACCGGCAGATGCAGTCGGTTCGCGGTGGCGACATCGCCATGATCTTTCAGGAGCCGATGACTTCGCTCAATCCGATCATGACGGTCGGAGCGCAGTTGATTGAGGTCATCGGTATTCATAGCCGCGTTCGCGGTGCTGCGGCTCGCAAGAAGGCGCTGGAGGCGCTCGATGCGGTCCGCATGTCCGAGAGCGCCCGGCGCCTGTCACAGTTTCCGCACGAGCTGTCGGGCGGCATGCGGCAGCGCGTCATGATAGCAATGGCACTCGCCGGCCGACCGAAGGTTCTGATCGCCGATGAACCGACGACGGCGCTGGATGTTACGATCCAGGCTCAGATCCTGGCGCTGATGAATGAGCTGAAACAGGCGTTCGACACCGCGATCATGCTGATTACCCACGACATGGGCGTGGTCGCGGAGATGGCCGACCGGGTCGTGGTGATGAATGGTGGTCGCATTGTCGAAGAGCAAGCGGTCACGGATCTGTTCGCAACACCCTCGAAGACCTATACGCGCGATCTCCTCGCCGCGGTTCCGAAACTGGGAATCGGTAAGGTTCGCGCGCCTCTTGCAGCCGCCGAGTCCGCTCCGGTGGTGGAAATTCGTGATCTGACGGTGCGCTACGATGTCAAAGGCGGGCTTCTCCACCGTCCGGTCAAGCGGGTGCATGCGGTGGAGAGCGTTTCCCTGAACCTGTTTGGCGGTGAGACCCTGGCGCTGGTCGGCGAAAGCGGCTGCGGCAAGTCTACGATTGGAAAGTCCATCGGCAATCTTGTTCCATGGACTGGTAACATTGCGATCTCCGGTCGCGACATTGCCGGATTGTCGGCAGCGGAAATGAAACCGGTTCGCCAGGACCTTCAGATTGTTTTCCAGGACCCTTACGCGGCGCTCAATCCGCGTATGCGGGTTGGCGACCTGGTCGGCGAGCCGATCCTGGTACACGGCCTCGCCGAGGGAACGGAACTGACCGACAGGGTGGCCGCTCTGTTTCAGCGCGTCGGCCTCGACCCATCGACGATGGATCGTCATCCGCATGAATTTTCCGGCGGGCAGCGACAGCGCATCTGCATTGCTCGCGCGCTGGCGCTTGATCCCAAAGTCATCGTCGCCGACGAGGCGGTATCGGCGCTGGATGTTTCCGTTCAGGCGCAGGTTCTCGACCTTCTCGAGGAACTTCAGGAGGACAGGGGACTAAGCTATCTGTTTATCTCCCATGACATGGCGGTGGTTGAGCAGATCAGTCACCGTATCGCGGTGATGTTCCTTGGCCAGATCGTCGAGATAGGGCCCCGGGAGACGGTCCTTGGCGATCCCGGTCATCCTTATACGAGGAGGCTGTTGGATGCCGTTCCGATCGCCGATCCGACCAAACGCCGCAAGCACCGAGTCGTGCCGACCGGCGAGGTTCCGAGCCCGATCAGATCACTCGACTACGTTCCCGATATTGTAAGCTACACGACCGTAGGAGACGGTCACTTGGTTGCTGCGGAGTGACCGCAGTCCGCTCCTGAATGATCAAACGCGAGCGGCGGTGCAAAAGTCCCGCGAGGGTTCGCTGCTAACCCGCTTCTGATCCGTGACGATTTGCTGCGCTAAGGCTTCAGGTCGACCTCGAGGTGGATGTAGTCACCGCGGTAGATCGCTTCGCCAAGATAGATCACCGACCCGTCTGGTCCGTTAAAGACCCGGCGAATTTCGGCCACCGGCGTGTTGACCGCAATGCTCAAGTCGCGGGCAACTTCAATATCGGCCGCGCCGATATTGAGTGTCTGGCTGGCCTTGGCGATCTCGATGCCGGGCAACGAGACCAGCAGCGGGATGACGACCTCGCTTCGAAAACGCTTTGGCGCAAGGTCGTAGATCCGCTCATCTATAAACAGGGAAACCACGCAATAGGCTTCGCCGTCGCGGGCGTGGACACGCCGCATATGGAAATAGCTCGGTGCAGGGTCGCCATCCCTCTCGGTCAGGGTCGGGTTCTCGTGCGACTCCAGGACATTGGAGAGATCGGGCGTATCGCCTCGATACATTTCCACCAGGTCGTCGAGCGTTGTTTGCACCAGCAGCCGGCGGTCGCGGCCGGATTCGGCGGTGACGAAGGTGCCGCGTCCGCGCTGCGGTGACAACAGGCCTTCCCGGGCGAGAAGCTGTGTCGCCTGACGCACCGTCACCCGGGCGACACCGAACTCCTCCATGAGCTTGTCGATCGAAGGCAGAATCTCTCCGGTCGGCCACACGCCGCGCTTGATGCGATGGCGCATGACATCGGCGAGCTGCACGTATCTGGGGATCGGCACATTCTCAAACATGTTCGTCGACCAAAAAAGAGCTTGCAATAAACGTCCTAATGATAGAATGTTTAGGACGTTTAGAGTTTACGAGAGAACGCGATCCTCCGCAACCGAATTCCGGAGGATGAACGTCGGTTTCTCGGACGGACAACGGGCTGAGCGGAGTCACGGTTGCACCGGCGTACCGCCGGGCAAAGCCCGTCAACTCTTCGCGAATATGTCTTACAAACGGGAGGATCATCGGATGTCACATCGCCAGATTGGAGGCCGCAATCAAGGTCGAATTGAAGTTTCCCGCCGAAAACTGTTGCAGACCGCCGCATCCGGCGCAGCAATTCTGGCGACGCCGGGCCTTTTGACCGGCCACGCCCGGGCTCAGGGAAAATTCGAAAGCCTGCAGTCGGCGAAGGTCGATTGGCGCCAGGCCGAAGGGTCGACGATTACGGTCGGCGTCATACCGGCCGGCTATTTCAAGAACCTCGAGGCGTTGCTGCCCGACTTCAAGGCGCTGACCGGCATTGATGCAAGGCTGGAAATGACGCCGCCCGGCCAGATCCGCCAAAAGGCAATCCTTGATCTGTCGACGAAGACCGGAACCTGGGCGAGTCATGCGGCCGACCCGATGTTTTATCCGCTTTATGTTGCCAATGACTGGGTCGATCCACTGGATTCCTACCTGGGTGACAGCGCCCTGACCGACGATGGCTGGTTTGCCTATGAGGACATTCTCGCCGGTTGGCGCGGCGTTACGTCGATCGACGGCAAGCCATACGGCATCCCCTACGACGGCGAGGCGACCATTCAGGTTTATCGCAAGGACGTTTACGACGGATTGGGTCTGTCTCCGGCCGAAACGCTGGACGACTACATGGCCAATGCCGGCAAGGTTCACAATCCTGATCAGCGGCTGTGGGGTGCAGCGCTTCGCGGCTTCAAGGGCGCCGGTCAGAACATGTATATCTATCCGTCGATCCTGCTGGCCTATGGCGGCAAATGGTTCGACGACAGCGGCAAGATGGTGGTCAACGCTTCGGAAGCTGTGGCGGCGCTCGAATGGTATGTGCAGTTGCTCAACACATATTCACCGAGCGGCGTCGAGAACTGGAACTGGCCCGATATCGCCGACGCCTTCGGACAGGGCACGCTTGGTTCCTACATCGATTCGCACAGTTCGGCAGCGGTGATTGCCAATCCGGACAAATCACAGGTCATCAGCAAGGTTGGTTTTGCCCGTTGGCCCAAGGGACCTTCCGGTCGCCGGGTGACGTCGATCTGGAACTGGAGCTTCCCGATCAACGCAGCATTGTCGAAGAAGGACAAGGTCGCTACGTGGCTGTTTATCCAATGGGCCTGCTCGAAGGAGGCGCAGGTGGCGACATCTTACGCATTCGACGGCGCCTACAAGCGGTTCGGCGCAAACCGCACATCGGTTTGGACAGACAGCGCCTACCAGGCACTGCTCAACAACGCCGGCGATGGCTTGATCGACGCTGCCGTGGCATCGTTCGAGCAGGATACCGATGTCGAATGGCGTCCGCGGTTGCCGCAATGGCCGGCGGTCGGCGAGATCATGGCGACAGCCATCCAGGCCAGCCTGGTCGGCCAGGCCAAGCCTGCGGCCGCGCTCAACGACGCGCAATCCAAGATCGAAAAGGCGCTCAAGGGCTAGACAATAAGGGAAAGCGTCTGTCGTGAGCACCAAAGCACCGCGAGGGGAGCGGAAATTCGCTATCGCCATCGTCGCACCGGCAATCCTGGTGCTGCTGGCTACCACGACGTTTCCGCTCCTTTATCTCGCGTGGAGTTCGTTTCAAAACATAAACCTGGCGATGCCGTTCCTCGACGGCTTCGCCGGGCTCGACAATTACCGGACGATGATGGCGGATGCCAATTTCTGGCATGCACTGTCGCTGACCGGTATTTACACCGTTACAACGGTGATTGCTCAGTTGATCATAGGGCTTGGATTGGCACTCCTTGTGATGCAGATCCCCCGGGGGCAAATGCTCTTTCGCATTGTCGCGATCCTGCCAATCGTGCTGGCGCCGGTCGTCGTCGGTCTCTTCTGGCGGACTTTGATGCTGTCGCCGAATTTCGGTGTGCTTGATTTCGCCGTTACCGCTATGGGTTTCGGGTCGGTAAACTGGCTGGGGTCCCCGGTCCCGGCTCTCGTATCGGTTATCGTCATCCACACATGGCAGTGGACACCGTTCGCCTTTCTGGTGTTGCTGGCGAGCTTGGCCTCGCTGCCTCCCGATATCTACGAAGCCGCGCGGATCGACCGGGCGAACGCGGTCAAACGGTTCATCTACATCACGCTGCCGCTGCTGCGTCCGGCCATTGTCATAGTTATTATCATGCGGGCGATGATCGCATTGTCGGCGTTCGCGGCCATATTCGCGGCAACCGGAGGCGGACCTGGCACTGCAACGGAAATTCTCAACCTTTACGCCTACCGCACTTCGTTCGTGCAGCTCAATTTCGGCTATGGTTCGGCTCAGGCGGTTGCCCTGCTGGTGATCACGTTGCTGGTTTCCGGCGTCCTTTTTTACCTTCGTACAGCGCGTAACCGGTGAGGGGGCTGGCATGAATCCGCACAAATCAGCCAGGCGCTTGCGTGCCACGGTTCTCTACATCCTCGCCGCTGTTCTCCTTCTGGCCTGGGCCTTCCCAATCCTGTGGGCGGTGGTCGTGTCGTTGAAGTCGGAAGCCGAAGTGCTCGCTTATCCGCCACGCGTCCTGTTCGAGCCGACTCTTGAAAACTATGAGGATGCGATTGTCAGCAGCATCTCGATCGTTCCGAGCTTCATCACCAGCCTCATCCTCGCATCCGCAACGACCGGTCTGACCATCCTGTTGGCAGTGCCGGCCGCTTATGCGTTTGCCCGTCTGCGACTGCCGGCGAAGAAGTCAGTGGGTTTTTACACATTGGTCACCCAGATGATTCCGCCGGTTGGTCTCGTCATTCCCTACTTCCTGATCCTCAGCAAAGTTGGATGGCTCGACACCTACCACGGTATGGTGACGGTCTATCTCACTTTCTCCCTGCCCTTCGCGATTTGGCTGATGGTGTCCTACATGGAGGACATTCCGCGCGAGATGGAAGAAGCGGCATTTCTCGACAAAGCCAGTCGCCTGCAGACACTCTGGTACGTGATCCTGCCGCAGGCACGCGGCGGCATCGCGGTGACCACGATCTTCGTGTTCCTCAATGCCTGGAACGAATTTCTATTCGCGGTGCAGCTGGGCGGCAACAACGTACGGCCGGTCACGGTTGCCATGTACAACTTCGTTTCAGTCGAGCAGACGCTGTGGGCCAAGCTGGCGGCGGCTGCGTTGCTCGCAATGCTGCCGGTTATTGTAATTGGCATTATCGCCCAAAAACAGATTGTCAAAGGGCTGACGGTCGGTGCCGTCAAAGGTGGGGGACGTCGATGAGCGAAACAAAGGGGCGGGTTTCGCTCAATGCGATCACCAAGGTGTTCGGCAATTTTCATGCGCTGAAAGGCATCGATCTGGAAATCGAGCCGGCCGAGTTTTTCGCCTTGCTCGGCCCGTCCGGGTCGGGCAAATCGACGACCTTGAGGGTTATCGCCGGTCTGGAAATACCAGACAATGGCGGCCTGACCGTCGATGGCGTCGACGTGACCCACGCCCAGCCAGGCGAGCGCAACGTCGCCATGGTGTTCCAGAACTACGCGTTGTATCCGCACATGACGCTCGAAGAGAACATCGGGTTTCCGCTGAAGATGGATAAGGTTTCAAAGGCGGAGGCTGCGGATCGGGTGTTGGATGCGGCACGCAAAGTCAAGATAGATCATCTTCTTCACCGGCGACCGGGTCAGCTCAGCGGCGGCCAGCAACAGCGCTGCGCACTTGCCCGAGCCATTGTGCGCCAGCCGCGGCTGTTTCTGCTCGACGAGCCGCTGTCGAACCTGGATGCGCAATTACGCCTGGAAACACGCATCGAATTGCGCCGCCTTCATGAGAGCATGGACGTTACGACGATTTATGTAACCCATGACCAGGAGGAGGCGATGACCATCGCCGACCGAATGGCCATCTTTCTCGAAGGCGACATCATTCAGGTCGGCACACCTGAAGACGTGTTCAACCGTCCCGACACAATGGACGTTGCGGCCTTCATCGGCAGTCCGCCGATGAACCTGCTGGAGGCGGTGGCTGACGATGGGACACTGAAGATCGCCGGGATTGACACCCACCTGGCACCGCCGCCGGCGGTTGCTGGTGACCGCCTCGTCGTCGGTGTCCGGCCAAGCCATGTGCGTCTGCAGGACGACGGCATCCCGGCCCGCCTGTTGCTGTCGGAAAATCTGGGTGAGAGCATGTTGTTGAACGCCGAACTCTCAGACGGACAGGTGATCAAATTGCGCCTGCCAGATGTGCGGCGCTTCAAACAGGGAGAGATGCTGTCGCTAAGGATTGAATCTGGCCACGTCCACTATTTCGATCCGAAATCGCGAAAGCGCATTGAATCTGCTGACACTGCCGAGCCCAGTGCCCGGTCCGAACAGTCAAACGCCATTGAGGACAAGACATGAAAGTCGTTTTCCTGCTTTTCGATTCGGTCAACCGGCTGATGCTCGAACCCTATGGCGGCAAATACCTTCCGACGCCGAATTTCCAGCGGCTGGCCGACCGGTGCGTTACTTTCGACAACCACTATATCGGCAGCATGCCGTGCATGCCGGCCCGCCGTGACATGCAGACCGGACGACATACCTTTCTGCACAGGAGCTGGGGGCCGCTGGAACCGTTCGACAACTCCTTTCCTGAGTTGCTGAAGGGCCAGGGCGCTTATTCGCACCTTGTCTCGGACCACTACCACTATTGGGAAGACGGCGGCGCGACCTATCACACGCGCTACAATTCCTTCGAGTTCATTCGCGGCCAGGAGTCCGATCCCTGGAAGGTTCTGCTGGAGTCGCCGATCGACCGAATTCGGGAGAAATATCATCCGAGCCAGAACGATCCGGCCTCCAAGCAAAACCCGTATCACCACATGATCAACCGCGAGTTCATGAAGGAAGAGAAGGACTTTCCATCCGTCCAGTGCTTCGAGGCCGGTTTTGAGTTTCTGGAAGCCAACCGTCGTGCGGAAGACTGGTTCCTGCAGATCGAGACCTTCGACCCGCACGAGCCATTTTTTGCGCCGGACCGGTACAAGGACAACTTCCCAACGGACTATCGCGGTCCCATTCTCGATTGGCCGCGCTATGATCGAGTGAGCGAACGGCAGGAGGAGATCGATGAGTTGCGCGCAAACTACTTTGCCTTACTCAGTCTTTGCGATGACCTGCTCGGCCGTTTCCTCGACTATTTCGATGCCAATGACATGTGGTGGGACACAGCGCTGATCCTGACCACCGATCACGGCTTCTTGCTCGGCGAGCATGATTGGTGGGCCAAGAACCGCATGCCGCTCTACGAGGAAATTTCGCACATCCCCTTGTTCGTCCATCATCCCGACCACGCCGACAAGGCCGGTGAACGCCGCAGCAGCCTGACCCAGACGATCGACCTGATGCCAACCGTCTGCGACATGTTCGGCGCACAAATCCCGCCGGAGGTGCAGGGACAATCGCTTATGCCTTTGCTCGAGAAAGACGAAGCGCAACGCGACGCCGCCATTTTCGGTTACTGGGGTGGTGGCATCAACGTCGTCGATGGTCGCTATACATATTTCTGCTATCCGAAAGACATGAAGAACCAGGAGCTTTATCAATACACTCTGATGCCGGCGCACATGACCAAAATGTTCACCGTCGACGAATTGAAGAGCGCCAGCCTGGTGCCGCCGTTCGAATTCACCAAGGGTGTGCCGCTGCTGCGCGTCGCGCACCGTTCGAAGGCCGATCAGCGTACTCACAGCTATCATTTTCCGGAGAAGATGGAGGGCACCGATACGGTGCTCTACGACCTGCAGACCGATCCGGGACAGACCAAACCGATTGACAATCCAGAGGTCAAGGCGCGCCTGTCGAAGGCACTGTTTCGCCTGATGGACGAGAACGACGCGCCTGCTGAAGCCGTCAAACGCATGCGCGAAAGCCTGATTTGAATTAGACTTTGGTCGAGATGGTCGCGATGACATTCCGTTACGGAATGGTAGCAAGAGAGCATCCTATTCCTTGTTTATCAGCGCCCTCAAAGTCGATGCAGTTCGATCGAGCTCGTCGCTGCAGCTAATCCGGCTCATCAGTTTATGGATGAGCGGTCCGTAGATCGCCCACATGCGCTTGCGCATCCGACGCCCTTGAGGTGTGATTTTCATGATCTTGCCGCGCCCGTCGTCGGGGAAATCCAGAACCTCCACGAGCCCTTCTTCGACAAGACGCTGCAGCAGCCGAGACAGGTTTGATTGTTCGAACAGGTGGTTTTTTTCGATCTCCTTCGGCCGCAATCCATCTTGCTGCGTGCGTTCCAGTTCCCACAGGACATCGTACCACCGCAGCGGGGGCAATCCGTTGGCCTTGAGTTCGGCGTCCATGGTTCGATAGATCGCACGCTGCGCTCTGTTCAGAGCCACCCAGAGGGCAGTCTGTTCGGCCGTCGGGTCGACGCGTTCACTTTCCAGTGAGGGGCAAGGTTTCACATTGCGCTCTCTGATTGAATTTAATTAGATGCATTTTCATCTAATCCGGCCTTGCTGCCATTCGTCAAGATCAGGGTCTGGACAACATTTCGCGAGGAAGCGGAAAAATCTAAAGGAGGAAAGTTCATGGGATTCAGCAGAATTTCGAGCCTGGCATCGGTGCCATTGTTGATCGCCGCAACCAGCTTTTCGGCGTTTGCAACCGAAACCTACTATACCGATCAGGGCCACACCGAGGTGCGTCTTGGGTGGAGCCATGCCGGAGTATCGATGCAGGCAGCCGAATTTACGTCCGTCAACGGCATGCTCGTATTGGACCCCGACAACGTCGAGCAATCCAAACTCGATGTCACGGTGGACGCATCCAGCATTTCCAGCGGCTTCGGCCCGCTCGATGATCACCTGAAGAGCGCAGATTTTCTCGAAGTTGAAACCTATCCCGAGATCACGTTCAAGAGCACAAGCATCAAGCAAACCGGGGATACGACTGCCGATGTCACCGGTGACCTGACCATTCACGGTGTGACCCACCCGGTGACATTGAAAACCACGCTGACCCATCGCGGCGAACACCCGATCGGCAAATTCCTCGACTATTACAAAGGTGATTGGGTGGCATTTACCGCCACGGGAGAAATCGATCACGTCGCATTTGATGTGGGCAAGGCCATTCCGACCGGTCCGATCTCAATTTCGATCGTCACCGAAATGAAGGATCGCAAATAGACCGATGCTCATTTATTGAGAGCACTCTGACATCGACAACAATACTGGGCGCTTTGATCCCGAGGCGCCCGGTGCGACCGCGGTCCTCGCGGCGCTGTTCCAAGTTCCACGGCAGGTCCGGCACACGTGTTCGTCAACAGTCAAAAGACCTATGGCCTGGTCGCCCAGACACTGCATTGGGCCGTCGCGGCACTCATCCTGACGCTCATTCCGCTGGGCATCTATATGGACGAGCTACCAGCCAGCTCCGTCGCGGAAGTGACCCACAAATCGTGGTTCTATTCGCTGCACAAGACGTTGGGAATCGCGGTGTTCGTGCTCGCTATCCTGCGAGTTGGTTGGGCGCTGGTCCAACCGCATCCCAAGCCACTGAATGCCGACAGGCCACTGGAAAACCTGGCGGCTCAAACGGTGCATTGGGTGCTCTACGGTGCCATCATCGCAATGCCGTTGAGCGGGTGGCTTCATCATTCCGCACTGGAGGGATTTGCACCCATCTGGTGGCCGCTGCCGCAAGATATTCCGCTGGTGCCGAAGAATCCGCATCTGGCGGAGATTTTCGGTGCGGTGCACTTCTTCACTGTCAACTTGCTCGGTTTGTGTCTCGTGCTGCATATCGGCGGAGCGCTGAAACATGCGCTCGTTGATCGCGACGGAACCCTGGCGCGGATGGTTCCTTTTCGTACCGTCGAAGTGCCGGATGATCTTTCGGATCCCAGGTACAGATGGCTTCCGGTGACATTGGCGATTGCGGCGTTCGCGGTGGTCGGCCTGGCAAGCATGGCGGTGTCCGTAACAGGACGCTCAGACAGTCCGGCAGCTATTTCAAGCGCCGGCAATTCAGACGCGCAATCTGTGGGTTGGCAGGTGGACCGGCAAAACAGCCGGCTGGACATTCAGATCATCCAGTCGGGAGCGTCGGTTACAGGCCAGTTTGCGGACTGGAACGCCACGATCGACTTCAACCCCGATGATCTGGCTTCGGCACAGGTCGCTGTCGAGATCGGCATTGCCAGCCTGACAATCGGCGCCGTAACCGAACGGGCGCTGTCCGCTGACTTTCTCAATGTCGAACAACATCCCAAGGCGCGTTTCGAATCGTCGGATTTTGTCGAGACTGGACCGGAGTCTTACGAAGCCCTTGGTCAATTACAACTGGTTGGCCAGACCAGACCGCTGACGCTGCCATTCACCCTGAAAATCGAGGATGGCCGAGCCTTCATGGAGGGCAGCGTCGCACTCAAGCGGCTCGACTACGATATTGGTCGTGAAGGGTTCGAGACCGACCAGATGGTTGGGTTTGATGTTGAGGTGCTGGTCGTGCTGGAGGCTGAAAAGGCAACTGCGAACTGAGGCCGGTCAACCGTCGGCCGGGTCGCCTTGCGCCTCCGCCACAAGCGCCAGAACCCGATCGACATCATCGATTTCGCGGGCGAGCAGCAGAACCAGCTTTGCCAGAAACACTTCTGCCTCGTCCGATCCGACGGCATCGATGCTTGTCGCAACGGTTTCGTAGACTCTTTCGAGGTCAGCGTGGTTCATGACGTCAGTCCTTCTTGCAGATGATTGCCCGGTAGGCGGTCAGGACCTCCGGAGCTGAAGCGCAGCGCCAGCGCGCTGCGATATGCCGATCGGGCCGAACCAGATAAACCGAGGTGGCATCCGCTCCATAGGCCTCGGCGGTCCGACCATCGCCGGGCTGGGTCAGCACGGTCAAGCCGGTGTCCTCGCCAGCCTCCGCCTCCAGGTCCGCCGCCATGGCTCGATCAAAGCAGAGGGCGGTGAAGCCGCGGCTCAGTTGATCCGAGAGAAATCCGCTGTCGAGTTTCACATCGGGTGCGACCCGACCCACGACCGGGCCGGAAACAAAGTCGCCGGCATCCGAACAGATCGCCAGGCCATCCGTATAGACATAAGGCTTCATCTGGCGCGGGTTGGCCAATTGGCCGGCGAAATCGTGACTGAGAGCCAGCGACAGCGCCGCATCGCGCATGATCTGCCAGCCGCGGGTCGGCGGGGTCATGAAGCGGGCGCTTTTGGAGGCGTTGGCGAAGACATCCAACGTCGCACCGCGCCGTTCCGGCGTGTAACTGTCGAGCAATTCGACCCCCGCCTTGCCGTTCAGCACCCACCCAAGCTTCCAGCCGATATTCACGGCGTCGGCAAGTCCGTTGTTGAGGCCGCGCACGCCGAAAATCGGCACGATATGGGCGCTGTCGCCGACAAAGAACACGCGACCGTCGCGGTAGTCGTCGAGGGCGAGCGTGTTGGCGGTATAGACGCTCCACCATTCCAGTTCCCAGTCGCCTTCATAGCCAATCTCGCCGAGGACGCCGGCAACGCCAGCCCGGATGTTGTCTTCGCGAATTGCGTCCTCAGTGCTTTCCTCATCGAACAGCTGATAATCGATGCGCCAGATATTGTCCGGCTGGCGGTGAATGAGCACCGTGCCGCCGGGCCGGCAGGCGGGATCGAAGAGTGCTCGCCGGATCGTCGGGTAGTCATGATCCATGCGAATGTCGGCGATGACATAGCGACCCTCGAAATTCTCGCCATTGAGCCGCAGTCCTCGCATCTTGCGCACCGGACTGTGGGCGCCGTCACAGGCGATCACCCAATCGGCGGTCAGTTCATAAATGTCTTCGCTATCCCTGATAGTCAGCGCCACCCCGTCTTCCTCATCCTCCAGGGCGACCAGTTCGCTTTGCCACCGGAACGAGATGAGGTCGTTGCCGGCGGCCGCTTCATGCAGATAGCGTTCGAAATGTTGCTGCTGCAGATTGTACATCGGGCGATATTTTTCGTCGGCGCTGTCCGGCATCTCGAATTCGAGGATCTGCCGGTTGCGATAGAACGAGCGGCCGCGGGTCCAGGGCAGCGACTTTTCGAGGAATGGGTCGACAGCACCGAGACTATCCAAAATGGCGTAGCTGTGACGTTCAAGGCAGATCGCCCGACTGCCGTCATTGAACGTCGATTTCCGATCCAGGATGACCGAGCGAATGCCTTGCTTTGCCAACGCCAGCGCCGCGGTCATGCCCACGGGGCCAGCGCCGACGATGACTGCGGGTGCCCTCTCGGTGAGAGACTGTCTTTCCGGACCCTGTGGGGCGTCAAAATGCGGGTAGCTGAAATAGAGGGAGTCGAGTTCTCCTCTGCCGGCGGGCCTCATCGGTCAGTTCCTTCCAGGATGTTTCCACGGCACAGGGTTCCATCTTTCGAGAGCGCTGTCTGTCCCCATTGAGAGGGGACAATCACAATCACCCACGATCCAAATTGTCGCCGCACAGGGCGAACAGGGCCGGTTTGGAGTTGATGCCAAGTTTTTCGTAGGCGCGCTTGCGGTAAGTGGTCACGGTGCTCGGCGCAACGCCAAGCTCCCATGCGATAGCGTCCGTCGTCAGGCCGCGCAGCATGGCTTCGCAAATCTGCCGCTCGCGGTCGGACAGCGAATTGAGCGGGCTCTTTAGGTCGGCCGGTTGCCGCTCGGAGTAGTGCAACAAGGCCGTCTGCGCGATGATCTCCCAAAGCGGATTGTCGGCGTGTCCAGCGTCGGCTGCAAAACGGCCGCTTTCGTCGAACCGATAGAAATTGATGCCCAGAAGATCGCCATCGCGGCCGGCGAGAACGGTCAGCTTGTCGACTATTCCAGGCGCCTCGAAGAACGAGGTCCAATATTCGTCGCTCATGCGGTCCCGCAATGTGTCGAGCTGAATCAGTCGCGTTTTACCGCTTCGCCTGACGGCCTCGATGACGGCTTTTAGCGGATCGGTCTGATAGCCGCTGCGCAAGTATTTTTGCGAGAGGTTTTCCGCCGTCTGCTTCTGTCTTCGATTGAACGACAGATAACAACGCGGCCGGTCGTGCATGTAGGAAAAGATCATGACCTGGTCGGCCTGAACGGAGGTCTCTATCAGTTCGAGAAAGCACTCGTTGAAGTCGGGCGTGCCCAGCGCTCTCATACACAGCGAGAGAGAGCGCAGGATCGCTGCTGCTTCATCATCCCTCGCAGACAGTTCAGATGTCATTGGGCTCGCCGACCTCCCACCCAACGCTAGCAACGAAAGCGCCGCCTTTCCATCGAAACACCGGTTTTTGGTTCTTCGGTGGAACCTGAGGGCACGGCGGCCTATGATGCCCGTGGGAGAAACCATCCGACAGGACCTCCGTTTTGAGCAGCCTGACAGCGACCGCAACCCGATTCCGCTGGACCATCGTCCTGCTGCTGTTTGCGATCAACACTATCAACTACATTGACCGTTCGGCCATCGCCTTTGCCGCATCGGCGATCAGGCAGGAGTTTCATCTCTCGGCATCACAACTGGGATTAGTGCTCGGCGCCTTCGGCATCGGCTATCTGCTGACCACATTCATCGGCGGCTACGTGGCGGATCGAATCGGTGCGCGCATCACTTTCGCGGTTGCGGTCGCCGTTTGGTCCCTGGCAATCGGTTGGACCGGGGCGGCGACCGGATTTGCCATTCTCTATTGCGCCCGCATTGTACTCGGCCTGGCGGAGGGACCTTCCTTTCCGGCCCATGCCCGCATTGTAGAGCGATGGCTGCCCCCTGAGGAGCGCGCGACGGCGGTGGGCTCAGCCCTCGTGGCAATTCCCGTCGCCCTGGCCGTGGGTGCTCCTTTGGCCACCTACCTGATCGCCGAGATCGGCTGGCGCGCCATGTTCTTCGTTCTCGCGGCGGCCGGTGTGCTCTGGCTGCCGGCCTGGCTCTATTTCTGCAGCGACTTTCCGCGGCAGTCGCGTTTCGTCAATCAGGCGGAACGGGACCATATTGGCGGGCAGGACGACAATGCCCGGGCAGCGGCTGGCGAAACCGGAACCGACTGGCGGTTTCTTCTGACGACCCCGACACTGGTCGCCGGATACTGGTCCTATTTCGTGTTCGGATATCTGTTGTTCTTCGTCATGACCTGGCTGCCGGAGTTCCTGCGCACGACCTATCATCTCGATCTCAAACAGATCGGTTGGGCGGCAGCCATCCCCTGGGCGGTGGCAGCGGTCGCACTTTATGGATGCGGGCGCCTGTCGGACTGGCTGATGACGCGCACGGGAAGTCTGCGCATTGCACGCAGCTATCTTATGGCAGGCCTGCATGGGCTGGTCGCGATCGCCGTTTTACCTTTGGCTTTTGTCGACAACCTGCCTGTTGCACTGACCTGCATGAGCGTCGCGGTCGCAGCCGGTCTTGGCGCCAATCCGATGTTCTATGCCGTTATTGCCGATGTCGCCCCGCGCAACGCCGGCACTTGCATGGGGATCATGAACAGCGGTCTGGCGGTCTCCGGCTTTCTCGCACCGGTCATCACCGGCTTCGCCCTTCAGGCAACCGGCAGCTTTGCGGTCGCCTTCGCAATGATCTCTCTCTTCGCAGCGTCATCGGTGATCGTGCTCCTGATTTGGCACAACCCGGATCGCGATGCGCGATTGGGGCGTGGTGACAGTTACGCGTAACCAGTGTCGATTTTCAAAGCTTGAGTGAACGCTGGCCTCTTTGCCTCGAGGTAGGGTGGTCGCTGTAGCACATGCGTAGACATTCGGTTCATGAAAAACGATAGTCTCAAAGGATAAACCGAGGCCCAACTTCGATGAAATACACGCTGGAATTCGTTTCTGAGCTGCCTGACCCTGAGGCGTTCGAACTATTGCTGCGTGAATTTTATCAAATCATGGTTGATAAACTTGTGGCTGCAGGGGGCCCAACGCATTCCGCGGTAGATTTGGCGGCAGGAACATTGGCTCACCTCGACGACCTTACTCCGCCTGACGGACGCACGCTGCTGGCAATGAAGGAGGACGGTGCCCTGTTGGGCTGCGGCGTAATCAGGAGAATACGCCCTGATGCCGCCGAATTGAAACGGATGTATGTCCGTCCCGATGCGCAGGGTCTGGGCATAGGGCGACAGCTTTTCGAGTTGAGAATTGCAGAAGCGCGAAAAATGGGCTGCACGCACCTTTATGCGGATACCGTCAAGGGAAATCAGGAGATGCTGTCAATGTACGAAAAATTCGGCTTCCGATATATTTCGCGGTATCCGGAGAACGCCAACGGCCCTGAATTGGCACCCTATCTCGTCTACCTTGAGCACCGAATGGTCTAGCTGGGCAGCAGGGTCTGCACCATTGGTCTGAAACTCGGTGAAATTCCTAAACGGGCGGCCTGGTTTGGCCGCCCGTTCCGTGATGACCGTGATTGCAGCGTCCACCATTTCATGCCGTTAGAAACGGATTATCCTCGTAGATGAGGATCGACCCTTCAGACTCATTCGGGGAGGTGTCCTGGTCCGGGTATGTCAGAGGATCCTGGGGGATTTCATCCAGGTGAATATAGTCCGTGGATTGAGTTGTCGGATAGTTGGAGGAGTCGGCGTCGAAATAGATGTCCTGAATTCGAATCGTGTTTGCTCCCGGCAAGTCGATCCACTCCGTCGAGCTTTCAATAGTGACGCTTTGATCGTTGAAATGGAGAACATTCTCGATGTAGAAATTCGGGGTTGCCGCATCGGGCAATATGCTGTCGATTGGATTTTTAAGCTCGTCTTCGGCGTCCGCGTTGATGAACACAATCTTGTCTTCATCCGGATCGAAGTTGTTGATGTGAAAATTTGTTGTGCCTGAACTCGTATTGTTTAGATCATAAATGAACAGCTCAGCTCCGGGCTGAGCATCGATGGACACGTTCCCTTGGTCATCGGGCACCAGGTCGAGCAAGTCGATTTTGTTCGGTTGGAGGCGGGCAAATATCCCCACGTCCTTCGCGTTTTCCAATCTGCCGTTAGCTTCAAAGACGCCGCTCAAGTGTTCCGCTTGCTTTTCGCTTGCGGGATTGGGTCCCTTCTTTCCGCCTTTGGCCATCGAGTGCTCCCCCTTTTGGTGACTTGTCTTACTGAGTTGGTGCTGAGAGCTGTAAACTTATATTTTTTCAAATGGAAATTGTATGACGCCAAGGTTGTAATTTGGCGGCAACATTCCCAGCAGTAGTATTTTCCAGATGATGTGAAATGGTGCAGGAGGGATCTTGTCCCGAAATCTCGGCCACTCACCAAGGCAAGGCTTGGCCGGTGCATGGATGTCGTCATATGTGTCTTAATCCGGTGCCCATTGTTGCTTCCGGAGCTCGGTTGGCAGTCGAAATTGAGGAACACCAAGAAACAAAACGAAGAAAATCGGCAAATACCCATTGATTGGCGAAACTTTTTTGTGTATGTCGCCCGCCTGTTTTTCAAATGAAGCCACCTTACGAAAGGAACATGATGCACGAACCCGCACACATCCATCCGTTGGACGTGGAAGCTGGCTCGTCGTGTTCCAGGCGCGCCTCTTCCTAAAAGCCATCGATACAATCGACTGACATCGACCGGGGAACCCGATCGGAGTCCTGTCGGGGTTTTCCGTGCGCAATTCCCTGCGTCGCGGACGCATCGTGTTCGTGGCTTCTGAAATCATCGAATTGAAATTTTTGCCTCATCGTCCGTTCGTAGACGCCGTTGATCGGGCGCGCCATAGGGCTGCGGCTTGCAGGAGAAGAATAGTGTCTGGCGATTTGCTTATCGCATCAGGCCATGCCACCCGTCCCACTCTGGACATACAGTTGCGGCGCTACCACCGCAGCTATCGACGTCGTCTGCGCAAATTTGCTCATACCGCAAACCGGATGAGGGATCTGGTTTTTGCATTCCCGGCCGCAGCATTTACTCTTGCCGGTGGGCACGGAGATTGCCGTCGGCGCGCCGATGCACTCGCGCTGGTGCGTGGCGGAGCCGGGCTTCGTGATGTGGCCAATGCGCTTGATTTGCCCGTTTGGTCCCGACGGGTTCCGCCGGAAGCCTTCGTGGAGCCGATCGGAGCATTGCCGGCGACGGACGATTTTGCACGCCGCATCGTCGGCCTGGTGCCGTCCGACGCACAAAGCAGTGCCATGTGGTTTCAATGGGTGAAGTGCGGCAATACCCTGTGCGACGATCGGTTCGCGCTGTGGATCGCCAAGCAGCGGATCTGGGATGACGGTTACGCTGGCTGCGCGATGTTGCAGCCGCTGGCGGCCTATGCCTGGTTCTCACTGGCCGACAACGCCGCCGCCCTCCGATTGATGGCGCGACCCTGGTCACCGAAAATGCGCTTTGCCAAAGCCGTCACTTTCGCCACGGATTGGATCCAGTGCGGGTTGGCCGGGCAATGCGATCCAGTTGGTCGGGAAGCAGGCCGCTGGCTGGAGACAAGTCGTTGCTGTGGGTTTCAGGTTGTGCCCCTTCGCACGCCGGAAGAGCTTGAGCAGGAGGGTCGGCGCATGAACCACTGCGTCGGAGGCTATGATGCCAAAGTCGCTCGGGGTGAATGTCTGATTTACTCGATCCGCAAGGGTACCAAGTCAATGGCGACCGTCGAGGTTTTGCCGCATAGGTCGAATGACGGAAAACCCCATATCGCTCAGCTTCGCGGCCCTCGCAATGAGGACGTCGATGCCAGGATCCGGTCGGTGGTGAAGACGTGGTTGTCACGACAGGGCCCCTATCCGCTGGTGGGCAGCCATTGGCTGTCCCGGTTGCCATCCGATGATCAAAACTGGACGAGTTTCTGGTCGCCCTATCGGAGCGCAAAAAGCGATTGCAATCTGTTGACCCAACCCGTCGAAATCCATCACGCGCTCATCCAGCTGGGCCAGTATGCATGAGCGTTGTTCGCCACAGCTGGGATTGGGTTGCCAATCTGGGGCTCATGTCCAATGATGCTGCGCACCGCTCAGGAAGGGGACGGTCGATGAGGTCTGTTGACGAGATTGCAAAGGCGCGCGCTTCCGGAAAGCCTCCGTTGTTTCTCGACGAGACGCTCGATGCCGAAGCAAAACCTCTCCCGGTTCAGGGAAGCGCTGTCATTGGTCATGTCATCTTCCCGGGGTTTGGGACGCGCTGGAGCAAACGCAGCAACGTTTTGCTCGCTCCAAAGCCGGTGATTGCTTTGCCTGGTTGCCCAAGGAACCTCGTCGATATTTTGGCGAACAGTGGTGCGACAGTTCATGGCATTCGCCTCACGTGCAATGCAAGCTACGAGATGTAATCCTCTTCAAACGAGCAGCACTGGGCGTCATGGATGAGCAGCGAAATTCGACTTCTTGTACGAGCGGATGACGCGGGATCGAGTTGGTCTTCCAACATCGGATGTCTGCGCGCATGCACTGACGGAATTGCTCGAAGTATTGAGGTTATGGTGCCGTGTCCCTGGACTTCGCACGCAGCGATGGCACTCCATGATCGTCCCGAAATAGATGTCGGCATTCATCTAACGCTGACCAGCGAGTGGGACGCGGTCAAATGGCGCCCGCTTACCCAAGCTGAAAGCCTTACCGACGAGGCTGGGAATTTTCTTCCATTGTTAACGCCGCGGGAGCATGACGACACGCCCAGCCTGGCAGAAGCGGACTGGTCGCTTGACGAAATTGCCAATGAATTCAGAGCTCAAATTGCTCTTGGTGTCGCCATGTTTCAAGGCGTTTCGCATGTGAGTTCACACATGCTGAGGCACTTCAAAGACTTTGATGCCAGGCTCGGTGACGTCATTTCTGATCTTTGCAAGGAATACGGCCTGGCTGACGATGCATTTGGCCACGGCCTTCCCAGGATCGAAGGGTATCCCAGGTTTCCAAGAGAAACTGGCCGAAGGGTAGAAGCCTTCAAGCAGCAACTCGATGAGCTTGATCCGGGTACATACATTTTCATCGATCATCCGGCGGTCGCGTCACAGGAGTTGAGCGTAACCGGGCACAATGGATATGAGGACGTGGCTGATGATCGCGTGACTTGCCTGGAAACGCTGACAAGCGATGAGTTGCGCAAACACATTGACCAACTTGGTATAGAGCTGATCAGCTACAAGGACCTTTGATCGAAGTCCGTAAGGTCCACGTGTCTGAGTCATTCGGCCAACATCCCGAACACGATCTCGGGAATCTCTTCCGTTTTTAAGATCCGCCTTGCTTGGTGGGTAGGCGAAAGATCCCAACGGACCACCTTCCTTATGAATTGCCTGGTTATCGGGCGGATGGTAGATTCCGCGAACATCATCACCAACGTGCAACCGAAAGTGCCCTCACTTGTTCGCGGCGCAACCGTTAACAAGGGACATTCCAATGCACGTCTTCTCCATAGTTGCCCACCCACGTGCAAACAGCTTTTGCCATGCGATCTCTGCAACCGCGCAATCTTGGTTGATGTCAGCGGGCCATACGGTTGAGCACCACGATCTATATGCAGAAAATTTCGATCCGTGTTTGACCGCAGAAGAAGCCTACACTGTGGGAGATACACTGGAAGAAACTCTGCTCCGCGCGGAGGATCCGGTGTTGCGGAAACACCGCAGCAGTATTGCCACAGCCGAGGGACTTCTCGTTGTTCATCCGAATTGGTGGGGCAAACCACCAGCGGTATTGGCGGGCTGGCTGGACCGGGTTCTGGTGCCTGGTGTCGCATATCGACTGGAGACTGCCGATGGATTGCCCGATGGTCTTCTATCGATAAGAACGGCCCTGATTTTCAACACATCCGACACCGATGCAGAGCGCGAAGTAAATGACCTTGGCGATCCTCTGGAGTTGATTTGGGGTCGCTGCGTCCTGCCCTACTGCGGCGTCAAAGAATACGAGCGATCTGTTTTCAGGCCTGTTGTTGGGAGTTCACCAGCACAACGCGATCAATGGCTGGAAGAAACAGAAGCGAAATGCCTTTCTTCCTTTGGCCGTGTGCACCAATGATCGCTCCCTTCGATGCTTGCCCAGGCCGCCCGCAATCCGACACTGGTTGCGGGCGCACTCCGAATAAGAAAACGCACCTTGATTCGCGGACCGGCGAGGTTTCCTAACCAACCGCCTTCAATGCCCCGGGCAGCTCCTGTTCGAAAATATCGACCACCTCGTCGGGTCCGCAACTGATGCGAATGCAGCGGTTGAGCGGAGCGACGCCGGGCATGCGGGTGAAGACGCCGCGGTCGCCGAGTTCCTGCAGCAGCGCGGCTACGAAGTCGCCGTCGCGGCCGCTATCGAGGGCGACGAAATTGGTGGCCGAGGGCAGGGGATCCAGTCCGTTCTGCCGGCCGATTGCCGCGATGCGCTGGCGCGATGCGTCGATCTGGCCGCAGACCTGCTGGAGATAATCCTGGTCGGCGAGGGCAGCCAGGCAGGCGACCTGCGCCATCAGGTTGACGCCAAAATGGTTGCGCACCTTGTCGAAGGAGCCAATGCTGCCCGGGCTGCCGATGGCGTAGGCGCAGCGCAGGCCGGCAAGCCCGTAGGCCTTGGAAAAGGTGCGCATGCGCAGCACATTCGGCAGGTCGATCATGGCCGAAACCGGTGGTGCGGCATCAGCCGGCGCGGTCTCAATATAGGCTTCATCGAGCACCAGCATCGTTGTTTCCGGAAGTGCCCGGGCAAAGGTCTCGAGATCTGCAGCACTGTGCCAGCTGCCCATCGGATTGTCCGGGTTGGCAAGATACACCATGGGCGCCTTTTCCCGCGTTACGGCGTCGAGCAGGGCCTCGAGGTCTTCCATGTCACCGCGATAGGGCACGGTGACCAATTGTCCGCCATTGCCTGCGACGTGGAAGTTGAAAGTCGGATAGGCGCCCAGCGACGTGACGACCGGCATGCCGGGCAGGATGACCATTTTCACCGCCAGGGACTGAAGCCCGTCGATGCCCTCGCCGATCATGATGTTTTCAGGCGACAGGCCGTAATGCGTGGCCAGTGCCTCACGCAGATCATGGTTTTCCGGGTCACAATATTTCCAGACCTCTTCCGCGCCGGCGCGCATCGCCTCCTTCACCGAGGGGGCCGGACCGAAGCCGCTTTCATTGGCGCCCAGCCGGGCGCGGTAGAGTTTGCCGGTCGCCCGTTCCTGAGCCTCCGGCCCGACGAAGGGCACGGTGGCGGGCAGCGACTGGACGAGGGAGGTGAAGCCGGGAAATTCAGACATGGCAGATCTTCTTGATGCGTCGTTTCAATAGTGCGGGGGTTTGGTGACGGGCGGCGCTTCGCGTAACTGTTCTTCCAGTTCGACCAGACGGTCGATCAGTTTTTTCTGCTTCTTGGTGAGCTGATCGACCTTTGACCATTGCTCGGCGAGCTGGTCCGAAAGGTCCTCTATCGTGCGAGCCTGATGCGCGGCATGCTCTTCCAAGGCATCGATTCGCCTGGCCATGGGGTCTTTGTCTCCGCTCACAACGCAACGTCCTCCAGAAGCGCTCGCCAGACTTCATCGAGCGGTTTCGGGCGACGGGACTCCCGGTCCACATAGACATGGGTAAAGCGACCCTGGGCGCTGGCGGTCGTCTCCGCGTTGCGGAACAGGCCGATGCGATAGGTCACCGATGAGGTGCCGATGCGCTCGACGCCGATGCCGGCAATCACCGTATCCGGGAAAGCCATTTCGGCGAAATACTGGCAACCGGTTTCGACCACCAGCCCCACGGTCGATCCCGTTTTGAAGTCGAGCAGTCCCGTCTCCATCAGCCAGCCGTTGATCGCCGTGTCGAACAGGCTGTAGTGCACGACATTGTTCATATGCCCGTAGACATCGTTGTCGGCCCAGCGCGTCGGCAGGGTCCGAAACACCGGAAAGAGGTCCTTGCTGAGGGGTTCAGCCCGGCTCATCGTGCGCTCCGGCGAGGCTGGTCGTTTTGGCTCATCAGGCGTTGCTTTCTGAAATCGGGCGGGTGTTGAGGGTGTAAATCCGGCGGCACTTTATCAACACCCGGCAGGCTCAGGAACCGCGCAATTGATGAAAAGCAGCGTTTTGGGCTGGTCTAGCCGAAGCCACATGCATAAGGTTATCGGTTAAACCAATTGATAAAAAAACGGGTAGCGCATGAGCGAGTTTGCGATCGAATTGAGGGGTATCGACAAAAGCTTCGGTGCCGTTCATGCCAACAAGAACATCAATCTGCAGGTGCACAAGGGGACGATCCACGGCATTATCGGCGAAAACGGGGCCGGCAAGTCGACCCTGATGTCGATCCTCTACGGTTTCTACCAGGCTGATTCGGGTGACATCCGGGTCAACGGGACGCAGACGGTCATTCGCGACCCGAACGCAGCCATAGCCGCCGGGATCGGCATGGTGCACCAGCATTTCATGCTGGTCGACAACTTTACCGTGCTGGAAAACGTCATGCTGGGCGCCGAAGAGAGCGCCATCCTCAACCAGGGCATTGCCAACGCCCGCATCGAGCTCAAGCGCCTGGAAGACGAATACGCGCTGGAGGTTGATCCGGATGCCATTATCGAGGAACTGCCGGTCGGCCTGCAGCAACGCGTCGAGATCCTGAAAGCGCTCTACCGGGGGGCCGAGATCCTGATCCTCGACGAACCGACCGGTGTGCTGACTCCAGCCGAGGCCGATCACCTGTTCCGAATTCTCGAACAGCTGCGCGACCAGGGAAAGACCATCGTCTTCATCACTCACAAGCTGCGCGAAATCATGGCGATTACCGACGAAGTCTCCGTCATGCGGCGCGGTGAGATGGTCGCGACGCGCGTGACCAAGGAAACGTCGGTCGAGGAGCTGGCCGAACTGATGGTCGGGCGCCGTGTATTGTTGCGGGTAGAGAAGGGGCCGCCCGATCCGAAAGACGTGAAACTGTCGGTCAGCGGCCTGACCGTTCGCGACAGCCGTGATGTGGTGATGGTCGACAATGTTTCGCTCGACGTTCGCGCCGGCGAAATTGTCGGGATTGCCGGTGTGGCCGGCAACGGGCAGTCGGAGCTGCTTGAAGCCATCACCGGCATTCGCCGCGCCGAAAGCGGTTCGGTTTCGCTTGACGGTTCCGGCATCGACGTGACAGGCGAGGCCGATCCGGCCGACCTGCGCAAGCGCGGCCTCGCCCACGTGCCCGAAGACCGGCACCACATGGGGCTCGTGCTCAGCTTCGAGGAGAACGAGAACGCCATCCTCGGCTACCACTATGACGATCGCTACCTGAACGGGCCAATGCTCAATCTCGGGAGCATTCGTGACAGCGCCGCCGAGGCGATCGAGAAATACGATATCCGCCCGCCCGATGTGCGCCTGAGAACCGCAAACTTCTCCGGCGGCAACCAGCAGAAAATCGTGCTGGCGCGGGAAATGGAGCGCGATCCGGTTGTCCTCGTGATCGGCCAGCCGACCCGCGGTGTGGATGTCGGTGCAATTGAATTCATTCACAAGCGTATCATCGAAATGCGCGATGCGGGCAAAGCCGTGCTGCTCGTCTCAGTCGAACTGGACGAGATCCGTGCCCTCTCGGATCGCATCCTGGTCATGTTTGCCGGACGCGTCGTCGGGGAACGCACGCCGGAGGCAACGGAAGGCGAATTGGGGCTGTTGATGGCCGGCGTCGAGGAAGGTCAGGAGGCGGCCCAATGAGCGTTCCCTATGCAAAACTGCCGGGCTGGGTCGAATACGGGTTGATCCCGCTGATCAACCTTGTCGTGGCGTTCCTGGTGGCCGGACTGGTCGTGCTCATCGTCGGTGAAAGCCCGCTGCGCGCTGCGAGCCTGCTGGTTCAGGGCGCCTTCGGATACGGCGAGGGCATCGGCTTTACCCTTTACTACGCGACGAACTTCATCTTCACCGGCCTTGCGGTCGCGGTCGCATTCCACTGCGGCCTGTTCAACATTGGCGGCGAGGGGCAGGCCTATATCGGCGGCCTTGGGGTTGCCTTTGCCTGCCTGGCGCTCGACGGCATTTTTCCGTGGTTCCTGACCTTTCCGGTGGCAGTGGCGGCGGCAGCGCTATTCGGAGCTGCCTGGGCTTTCATTCCCGGCTGGCTTCAGGCCAAGCGCGGTAGCCATGTGGTGATCACCACCATCATGTTCAATTTCATCGCCGCCAGCGTGATGGTTTACATGCTGGTGGAGGTGGTCAAACCGTTGGGGTCCATGGCACCGCAAACCCGGACTTTCGAGGCCGGGGGCCAGCTACCGCGCCTCGACTGGTTGTTGTCGGCATTCGGCTTCGACATCGGCGGCGCGCCGTTCAATCTGTCCTTCATCCTGGCGCTGGTGGCCGCCGTCTTCGTCTGGTGGCTGATCTGGCGCACCCGGCTCGGTTACGAGATCCGCACCATGGGCGCGAGCCCGTCCGCGGCACGCTATGCCGGCATCCCGGAAGCCAAAATCATCGTCATCACCATGCTGATCTCCGGAGCGCTGGCAGGCATGATGGCGCTCAACCCGATCATGGGTGACCAGCACCGCCTGCAGCTCGACTTCGTCACAGGCGCCGGTTTCGTCGGCATTGCCGTGGCGTTGATGGGCCGCTCGCATCCGGTCGGCATCATTCCGGCCGCCATCCTGTTCGGCGTGCTCTATCAGGGTGGCGCCGAAATCTCCTTCGAGATGCCGCAGATCTCTCGTGACATGATCACGATCATCCAGGGGCTGGTAATTCTGTTCGCCGGAGCGCTGGAACACATGTTCCGGCCAGCGATCCAGGCCTTCTTTGCAACACTGAGCGGGGCGCGGTCTTCGACCGAAGCGCCGGCGGCGGGGGAATAGCGCCATGGACTATTTTCAGATCGCCCTGGTCACCCTCGAGGCCACCATTAGGCTGTCAGTGCCGCTGATCCTGGCGGCGCTCGCCGGATTGTTCTCGGAACGGTCCGGTGTTTTTGACATCGGACTGGAGGGCAAAATGCTGGCCGCCGCCTTTGCCGGTGGCGCCGCGGCGGCCGTTTACGATTCGGCGTTGATCGGCCTTCTAGCGGCCATCGCCGTTTCCGTCGCCCTGGCTTTGGTGCATGCCTTCGCCTCGATCACCCAGCGCGGCAACCAGATCGTCTCCGGCGTTGCCATCAACTTCATCGCGCTGGGCGCAACCGTCATTCTGGGCCAAAGCTGGTTCCAGCAGGGCGGCCGCACGCCGCAACTCACTGAAAACAGTCGGTTCGAGGCCGTCACTCTGCCGTTTGCGGAAACGCTGGCTTCGGTGCCGGTGCTTGGACCGATATACAATCAGCTGATATCGGGCCACTTCCTGCTGACCTATTTCGCTTTCGCCATGGTGCCGATCACCTGGTGGGTCCTGTTCCGGACCCGTTTCGGCCTGCGATTGCGAGCGGTCGGTGAAAATCCAGGCGCTGTCGACACGGCCGGCATTTCGGTTCCGCGCATGCGCTACCTGGCGGTGATCTGTTGCGGTATCCTCTGCGGCTTCGCCGGCGCCTATCTGTCGATGGCGGTTGCCGCGGGCTTCGTCAAAGGCATGACTGCCGGTAAGGGCTTCATTGCACTGGCGGCGCTGATTTTCGCCAAGTGGAAGCCGGTCAACGTCATGTTCGCCTGCCTGCTGTTCGGCCTGCTGGATGCCATGGCCATCCTGATGCAGGGTCAGGAACTGCCGGTGGTCGGCCAGGTCCCGGTCCAGTTCATGCAGGCACTACCCTATGTGCTGACCGTGATCCTGCTTGCCGGTTTCGTCGGCAAGGCCATTCCCCCGAAGGCCGGCGGCCAGCCCTATGTGAAAGAGCGGTAACGTGTCTCGTGATTTGTTCGAGGCGGCTCGCGATGCCATGGGCAAGAGCCACTCGCCTTATTCGAAATTTCCGGTCGGCGCGGCCATTCGCGCCGACGATGGAAAGGTCTATACGGGCGCCAATATCGAAGTGATTGCCTATCCGGAAGGCTGGTGTGCCGAGACCACGGCAATCGGCCACATGGTCATGGGCGGCGGTCGCCGCATTCGCGAGATTGCGGTCATCGCCGAGAAATTGGCCTTCTGCTCGCCATGCGGCGGTTGCCGCCAGCGCATTGCCGAGTTTGCCGACGCCGATACGCTCATTCATCTGTGCGACAACAATGGAGTCGCCCGGACGCTGACCATGGCGGAACTGCTCCCTCTCGCGTTCGATACGGAGGTGCTGAAATGAACCAGGCGATATCAGTGCTGGTGAACCGGCTCGGTGGACTGGCGCCGCGGACGGCGATCATATTGGGGTCCGGTCTTGGCTCTGTCGTTGACGAGATCGAAAATCCGATACGCATTCCCTATGGCGAGCTCGAAGGCTTTCCCCACAGCGGCGTTTCGGGTCATGCGGCGGAAGTGGTCGCCGGCCATTGGGGCGATACCCCGGTGCTGTTTTTGTCGGGCAGGGCGCACTACTACGAAAAAGCCGATGCCTCGGTCATGCGGGCGCCGCTGGAAACTTTGCACGGTCTCGGCATCAAACGGCTGATACTGACCAATTCCGCGGGATCGCTGCGCGAAGACATGCCGCCGGGCTCGGTCATGCAGATCACCGACCATATCAATTTCTCCGGCTCCAATCCGCTGTTCGGCGAACCGAGCGACCGGCGCTTTGTCGGAATGACCAATGCCTATGATGCCACGATGGCCGACGAGATGCGGGCCGCCGCCAAGCGCGCCGGCGTGGACCTGCACCAGGGCGTCTATATGTGGTTTTCCGGTCCCAGCTTCGAAACGCCGGCCGAGATCCGCATGGCCAAGACCTTCGGCGCCGACGCAGTGGGCATGTCGACCGTGCCGGAAGTGATACTGGCCCGGTTCCTTGGCCTTGATGTCGCCGCCGCCTCGGTGATTACCAATCTGGGGGCCGGCATGAGCGGGGGCGAGTTGTCCCACCAGGAAACCAAGGACATGGCGCCGCTAGGCGGCAAACGGCTCGCCTCGATTCTGCGCGAGATGCTGGCCGAATAAGGGGAGGCACCCGATGGCGCTGCTGCCACAGGAATTCGTTCGAAGAAAACGCGACGGCCATGCTCTCGATGAGAAGGACATTGCCGACTTTGTCGCCGGCGTTACCAATGGATCGGTGACGGAGGGCCAGATCGCCAGCTTTGCCATGGCGGTTTACTTCAATGGCATGACGCGGGGAGAGGCGGTAGCGCTGACCGTGGCGAAGCGCGATTCCGGCGATGTGCTGGAATGGTCCGGTGTCGACCGGCCAATCGCCGACAAGCACTCCACCGGCGGTGTCGGCGACAACGTCTCGCTGATGCTGGCGCCGATCGTCGCCGCCTGCGGCGCCGCGGTGCCGATGATCTCCGGGCGTGGCCTTGGCCACACCGGCGGAACGCTGGACAAGATGGAATCGATCCCCGGCTATACGGTGGTCCCGTCGAATGAGCAGTTTCGGCAAACGGTCAAGGACGCGGGTTGTGCGATCATCGGCCAGACCGGTTCGCTGGCACCCGCCGACAAACGCATCTACGGGGTGCGCGATGTCACCGCAACGGTCGAATCTGTGCCGCTGATCACCGCCTCAATCCTGTCCAAGAAGCTCGCCGCCGGGCTTGAGGCGCTGGTGCTCGACGTCAAGGTCGGCAATGGCGCCTTTATGGCCGAACTTGATGCAGCGACCGAGCTGGCGGAGAGCCTCGTCGCCGTCGCCAACGGCGCGGGTTTGCCAACGACCGCCATCATCACCGATATGAACGAGCCGCTCGCCAGCGCGGCCGGCAATGCGGTGGAAGTCAAGAACGCCGTGGAGTTCCTGACCGGCACCCATCGCGACCCCCGGCTTCAGGAGGTGACGCTTTCCCTCGCCGACGAAATGCTGCTGTCGTCCGGATTGGCCGAAAATCGGCAGGCTGCACGGCAAAAGTCATTCGCGGCGCTTGAAAACGGCGCGGCGACCGAGCGGTTTTCGCGCATGGTGGCGGCCCTTGGTGGTCCGTCTGATTTCGTCGAACGCTACACAGATTATCTGCCGGTCGCGGCGGTCGAGTGGGAGGTCAAGGCAGGCGAGAGCGGATTTGTCAGCACCATCGATACCAGGGGCCTTGGTCTCGCGGTTGTAGCGCTCGGTGGCGGCCGGACACGTCCGCAGGATGATGTCGACCCCTCGGTAGGCCTGACGGACCTTGCCGGCAGGGGCAAGCCCGTGGTGGCCGGCGACGTGATTGCCCGCATTCTGGCAGCGGACGAAACTGCTGCCGAAGCCGCCGAGCAGGCGGTCTTGTCGTGCTATCAGATTGCCGACGCGCAGCCCGCGGACAACGGACCGATCGTCACCCGCATCGCGGCCACTTGATAGGATCCAGGACAGGATCTAAGGCGTAAGGATCAGTTCGCCGTTGCGGGCCTGGTAGGAGTCGAGCTTGTTGAGAAAGCTCATCCCGATCAGCGTGACAGTTGCCAGCGACTTGTCGTCGATGACCAAGGCCTCGACATTGTTGACGCGGATCGACTGAAGTTCCACCCGGCGCAGGACCACGCGGGCGGCGGGAATGATCCCGTTGGCCGTCGAGACCCGGTACTTGAAGTCGCTCTCGGCCACGTTGACACCGAGTTTTCGTGCCGTCGACCGACTGATGGCGATGACGCTGGCGCCGGTGTCGATCAGGCCACGGATGGAGCGTCCATTGATACGGAACGTGCCTTCGTAGTGGCCGCGCGCATCGGCACGCAATACGACATGGCCGCGACCCGTATAAGCAGCCGGAGTTCGGTTCCGTTCCACCAGATTCGGCTGGGTCGCCGTCTGGCGTGCCTCAGCGGCTCGAGCTTGCCGCTTTGGTTCGGATGTCGAGCCGCCGACCAGTTGCGGCACGGCCAGAGCCACGCCGGCAATGAGTGCGGCAATGATCAAGACACGAAACATGGCATAGAGCCCCGTTTGGCAGGCAAGGCCAACCTGGATACTGCCGCTGGGCCTCGCCAGATTTCTCACCTCACGATAAAGGCTCGATCAAAGCAGCACAAAGCTAACAGGGCGTAAGAACGCGCCTGGGCATCCGTTCCGACTGGCGGACTGGTAAAGAAAGCGTTAAGCGCGACGGCTACTTGGTTCCGTACATCCGGTCGCCGGCATCTCCTAGCCCCGGAACGATATAGCCCTTCTCATTGAGATGGCTGTCAATGGACGCAGTGAAGATCGGTACGTCCGGGTGGGCGTTGCGAAATGCCTTGACGCCTTCCGGGGCTGCAAGCAGGCACAGGAAGCGGATGTTGTGGGCGCCGCGATCCTTCAGCTTCTCCACTGCCGAGATCGAAGAATTCGCGGTCGCCAGCATCGGATCGACAACGATTACCAGCCGGTCGCTGATATCTTCCGGCGCCTTGAAGTAGTATTCAATCGCCTCCAGGGTATCGTGATCGCGATAGAGACCGATATGGGCGACCCGCGCTGACGGAACCAGGTCGAGCATTCCCTCCAGCAGCCCGTTGCCGGCCCGCAGGATTGAGGCGAAAACCAGCTTCTTGCCGGCAAGCACCGGCGCATCCATCTCCTCAAGCGGCGTTTCGATGGTTTCCGTCGTCAGGTCCAGTTCCCGCGTCACCTCGTAACAAAGCAGGGTCGAAATTTCCCTGAGCAGCCGCCGGAAACTTGCCGTCGAGGTCTCCTTCTTCCGCATGATCGTCAGCTTGTGCTGGACAAGGGGATGGTCGATGACGGTGACGCCGTCCATGGCTGATTATCCTTTGTTTGATGTGCCGGTCATTTTTGCATTCCGGCCGGCGAGGCGGCAACCCGCCCAAGGCTGCAATCGCGCCTCGGACGCGGTTTTGTCACAGCTTTGCGAGCAGCGCGCGCCGTGTCTCCTCGTCCACGAAGGCCGCATTGAGAGCCGTGCGCGTAATATCCTCGAGTTCTGTGTCCGACAGGCCAAAGGCCTCGTGCCCCATGGCGTATTCCTTGCCCAGTGTTGTGTCGAAATGCGGCGGGTCGTCCGAATTCAGCGTGACCTTGACCCCGGCGTCGCGCAGGCGCAGCAACGGATGGGCCTGATGACTTTCGAACACCTTGAGCGACACGTTCGAACCGGGACAGACCTCCAGCACAACACCGCCATCCGCCAACCGTTCAACCACCGCCGGATCCTCGATTGACCGAACGCCGTGTCCGATCCGCGATGGCCGCACATGGTCGAGTGCATCGGTGACGCTTTCGGCGCCCACCAGTTCGCCGGCATGGGTTGTGATTCCCAATCCGGCATCGCGGGCGATATCGAAAGCCCGGGCAAAATCGGCATGCGATCCCATGCGTTCCTCACCGCCCATGCCGAAACCGGTTACCAGTTCGTGCGGCCTACTGGCCGCATAGCGTGCGACTTCCAAGGCCTGGTCAGCACCGAAATGCCGAACGCAGGTGATGATGATGCGTCCTTCGATACCGTGTGCGTCTCGGGCACGGCGGATGCCCTCGCAGAGGCCATTCAGATAGGCCTCAGGCGAGAGACCGGTCAGTCGTGCGTGGTCGGGCGAAACGAAGATCTCGCTGTAGATCGCCCCCTCTTCGGCAATCGAACTCAGATAGGTTTCGGCTAGCAACGCATAGTCTTCTTCGCTGCGGAACAGGCCGGCAGCGGCATCGTAAGCTGCCAGGAAGCTGGTGAAATCGTGCCACTTGTAGCGATTGCCATCGATCGCATGGTCGATATCGGCACCGTATTTGGCCGCCTGGGCGCGGACCAGCTCGGTTGAAGCCGCACCTTCGATATGGCAGTGCAATTCGGCTTTTGGAATGTGGGCGGTCAAAGAAAACTCCTTCCATGCGGCCCCGGGGGCAGGCCGAGATGCTGTGCAATGCTCTCGCCGATATCCGCGAATGTGTCGCGCACACCGGCCGAACCGGCTGCAACGGTCGAACCGAACATCAGCACCGGAACGCGTTCGCGGGTGTGGTCGCTGCCGCGCCAGGTCGGATCGCACCCATGATCGGCGGTAATCACCACCAGGTCGTCCTGTTTGAGCTTGCGGGCGATCTCCGGCAGCCTGGTATCGAAGTACTCCAAAGCAGCGGCATAACCCGCCACGTCGCGCCGGTGCCCGTAGAGGGTGTCGAAATCGACAAGATTGGTGAAGACCAGATCACCGTCGCCGGCGTGATCAAGTGCCTCCAGCGTCCTGTTGAAGAGGGCCTCATTGCCTTCGGCCTTGCGCATTTCGCTGATGCCTTGATGGGCAAAGATATCGCTGACCTTCCCGACCGCGATTACCATGCGTCCGGCCCTGCAGACCCGGTCGAGTACGGTAGGTTCCGGCGGCGGCACGGCATAGTCGCGGCGATTGCCGGTTCGCTTGAACTCCGCCGGGGTCTCGCCGACGAAGGGACGGGCGATGACCCGGCCGATATTCAACGGATCGATCAGTTTTCGCACCAGATGGCAGAGATTGTAGAGCCGTTCCAGGCCGAAATGCGTTTCGTGCACCGCAATCTGGAACACGCTGTCTGCAGACGTGTAGAAAATCGGTTTGCCGCTTTGAATGTGCTCCATGCCGAATTGGGCAATCACCTGTGTTCCGGATGCATGGCAGTTGGCAAGGCTGCCCGGGAGGTTGCCATGCTCGATGATCTGTTCGAGAAGCTCCGGCGGAAAAGTCGGCTCTTCCTCGGGGAAATAACCCCATTCGAACGGTACCGGTACGCCGGCGATTTCCCAGTGTCCTGAGGGCGTATCCTTGCCCTTCGACACTTCTGTCGCGCAGGCATATCGCCCCAGTGGCTCCATCGCGTCGTCCATGCCGAACGGTGTTTGCCGGGTTGCCAGCCGCGCCGCTTGCACCAGGCCGAGCGAAGTCAGGTTGGGCAGCGCCAATGGGCCGCTGCGCAGCCCCTCGCGGTCGCCAAGGCCCGCGGCGCATTGTTCGGCAATATGACCGAGTGTGTTGGCGCCGGCGTCGCCGAACACATGTGCATCCGGTGCGCCGCCGATACCGAAGGAATCCAGCAGCAAGATGATCGCGCGTGGCATGGGGTCCCCTGTTCGAGCGAAAGTTCGGTCAAACTATGGGTTGGCGGGGCGAGTCACAAGCCGAAAATGTTGGGCATCCGGGATGTTGCGTCAGCAGTCGGTGCAATCGAGATCCGAGCCAAGGCGCGGGCGCATGTAGTAGGTCTCGTTCATCCCGATCGATGCCATGGCGCTGCCCATGAACTGATAGGATGTGATCAGGCTATGGGTGTTGGTGATTTCGCTGCGCACATAAAAGGAATCGGCAATCCGCAATCCCGTTGGAATGGTGATTGTGGTGTTCTTCGGATAAGGGACGGTGTTATCGCTCTTCCACGACCAATCCACCTTGGCGTTGGTTGAAGCATCGACCCGGATCCCGGTGAAGGTCAGTACGATGTTGCTTCCATCGAAAGGCGCCACGATTGCCTCGGCAACATCGACCAGATCGGCCATGTCGGACTTGGTGATGGTTGTGCCCTGAGTGATCAGGTCGAGTGTGATGTTACCCGCGCGCGACACTTTCGTATCGACAGAGAGCGCCACCGAAATCTCGACCGCGCCGATATACATAAGCACCAGCAGCGGCGCGACGAAGGCGAATTCCACAGCGCCGACGCCCTTGCGGTCCCGCAGCATCGAGCGGATGCGCCGGGGCGTGCGGCCGGCAATCCGACCAGACCCGAAGCGCAAAGCGCGAACCAGTGAACGCCGAAATCGCCTATTCATAGGCTTCGTTCCGGTAGGCCGTTGTGGCGACAATCAGGTAATATTCCGGCAGCGTGCCGCCGCTGCGGATATTGGTGACATAGGGGCGCACGAGATCGGCCGTCACGCGCCATTTGTAGAACGCCCGAAACATGTTGATCGACGCGGATCCACCGGGGCTGAAGGCAAAACCGCTGGTGTCCAGGTCGCCATAGGTGCCCGTTTGACGCGGAACTTTTTTCGGCATGGCGCCAAACGAGGCGTATGATTTGAGATCCAGGAACAACCGGGAATTCACGTCGACGCCGCAGGCGATCATGATCGAAAGCTGATTGCAGAATTCGGTCTTGAACTGCGCCTCAGTCATGTCGGTGGTGGCGGGCGGGGTGCTGTTGAACGTGATCTGGCCGGTTCGCAATTTGCGGCCCATCCGGTCCACGGCGTAGTTCAGCGTCTGCTCGGCGGCAAAGGCCACACAGGTTTCGATGATGGCGAAAACCAGCAGGAAGAACGGGATCGCGAGGACAGCGAATTCGATCGCCGCGCTGCCGTCCTTGTTGCGGCGAAACCGGCGCAAACATCCCTCAGCCGACTTGGAGTCGGCATGGCGACGCCGCTGATGTTTCAGGATCCGCATGGTTTCCCCAATAGTGTACCAGTGCGGTCAGTGTAGTGGATATGCGTTACCAATCCGTATCCGAAATGAATTGGATTAACTCGGCACCCGTTTGGCCGCCATTTACCAATAAATACGGGGACTTATTCCGGCAGATCCAGGTTTTCGCAGTCCGGCGTGCAGGTGAGGACGTGGCGCTCATCCTGGCGGTACTCGCGCACCGTGTTCTGGGTTTCCAGTGAAACAAACACACGCTCGTCGACAATGGCGTTGCCGTCCTTGTCGAGGATGACCAGGTTGGTCGTGCCAAAGCGCTTGCCGGTTAAAACGATGGTCTGCGAATCGCTGACGGCCGCATCGGCAATATCGGCATTGCCGATAATGACCCGGCTGACCGCACGATCCAGCTTGATGACACGGGCGTAATCGAGATCGACCCGAATGTTTTCCGCCAACGCCCCCGAAATGGCAGCGCCGCAGAGCGCTACTGCGATCACCGGTCCGCGAAGTGATTTCGAAAGGTATGCAAGTCCGGACGGGCGGGTCATGGCGTGCTCCACATGTCGTGCCAATAAGTTCGCCCTAAACTCGCCCGGAATGGTGAATGAACCATTAACGGGTGTGCCGAAACCGGCGGCACAGCAGTGCCGATCGGCCCCGTGGCATCAGAAATCGGCGCGCGTCTCTTTCGCGGCCGAGCAACCTCAACAGCCACGCCCTATATATATAATGCCGTGTCGAAGCCCGATCTATGGGGCTGTTTACGCAGTGTCTTGGAAATTGCCCAAAGAGAGCGTCAGCGATTAATCCCGCGTTCACCACAGTTGGGCGCTTTTTTGCGCAAGGCTTTGGTAACCGTATTTCTTAAGTAGATCTCAAAGCCTGGTGTTTAGGTTGCGAGCATCCGATCAACGAACAACAAGTTGACGGCTGTGCTGAACAAACACGTGGAGCAAGGAGTATTCCAATGACCAAGATTTTCGCACGTTTTCTCAAGGACGAATCTGGCGCGACTGCCATCGAATATGGCCTGATTGCCGCCCTGATCGCTGTTGCCCTGATCGCCAGTGCTTCGCTCGTCGGTAACGAGCTTGAAGAAACCTTCAACAAGATCAGCACCGAGCTGAACAAGGCGCAGACCTAATCAAGCTGGGCGTTCAGCGACTTCGCGACGCCCTGCCTTTCTCGCCCGCTTTTGGCGCGAGACACAAGACAAGACTGTCCGGCCATCGGGTCGGGCAGTTTTCTGTTTCTAGTGGTGCGGTATCGCACCTGATACCCGCCGGAACAGGTCCGGGACCTTCCTGGATTTCGCGATAACGGAGAGAACACATGCTGGTGGCCGCAATCATTGTCATCTTCCCGCTCTGTCTGGCCTATGCGGCGTTCTCGGACATGTTCACGATGACGATCCCCAACAGGGTTTCGATCATCCTGATAGCCTCATTTTCGGTCATTGCGCCGTTCACTGGAATGGCCTGGGGCGTATATGCCGAACATTTCGCCGCGGCAGCTCTTGTTTTTGCCGTCTGCTTTGCCTTGTTCGGGTTCGGTCTGATGGGTGGTGGAGATGCCAAGCTTCTGACGGCGGTGGCGCTGTGGTTCGGCCTTAACATCCATCTGTTCAATTTCCTGGTCTATGTGGCGCTGTTTGGCGGCCTCTTGACCGTGCTGATCGTTCTCGCCAGGACGGATCGCTTTGCCCTTGTGGTCAATCGCGTGGGCATGTTCAATCATCTGACCGATCCGGCGCTGGGTGTGCCCTATGGTGTTGCCATTGGCATTGCCGGCTTCATCTGTTTTCCGGCAACTGAGCTTGCGCGTTATGCCCTCCAGCAAATGGTGTGAGCATTGCTCCAAATTGGTTGCTGATAATTGCAAAGTGATCGTCGACTGACCGTGCCGGCCGCATCAGCCCCGGGCGATTAATTCCCCGTTAAGCACGATTGTAAGCACCGCATTAACCATAATTACACGATTGATGCCGCATTGTCTGGGCACACGCAAAACTGTGTCCTGGGGTATCGGTAATGAAGCCTGCACGCATTTTAGTATTGACCATTGCGCTGGTAGCCGCCGTTGCGGCCGGCTACCTCATGTTGAACATTTCCAATCAAAAGGCCGAGCAGCCGATTCGCATAGTCAAGGATGTCACAACCGATCAGGTTCTGGTGGCGTCGAACAGCATGCCGATCGGCACGCGGCTGAACGAAGACAATCTCGACTGGCAGGAATGGCCGGAAGATGCTGTGTCGGACGGTTTCATTACCAGGTCCGTCAGGCCGGAGGCCATTGAGGAGCTGAACGGCTCAATCGTCCGCCTTCCGGTTTTCGAAGGAGAACCGATCCGCGGCGAGAAAGTGGTTGATTCCGATACGAGGATCATGTCGTCGATCCTGCCCTCGGGCAAGCGGGCGGTCTCGACCGAGATTTCCGTTGCAACCGGCGCCGGTGGCTTCATCCTTCCCAACGACCGTGTCGACGTCATCATGGTCCGGTCGAATGAGGAAACCGGGTTCCTCACGGAAACCATCCTGTCCAACATCCGCGTTCTCGCCATCGACCAGCGCATCCAGGAGGACGACGAAGGTAACAAGACGGCTGTCGGATCGACAGCAACGCTCGAGCTGACGCCGGAACAGGCGCAGATCATTTCAGTGGCCCAGCAAATGGCCGCGCGTCTGACGCTTGCACTTCGCAGCGTTGCCGACGTGCAGGAGGCCGACACCGGCGGGGCCAATTATCTGCTGAGTGGCGACGGGGGGTCGACCATCCAGCTGATCCGTTCGGGCGAAATCATCAATATCGGTGCAGCAAAGTAGACCGGGGACAATTCAGTGCATAGATCTAGAAAATCCGCAATTGCGCCAGGCATCGGTCAACTGGCGCTGATAGCGACCACAACGGCCGTCCTGACAGCGACCACCGCAATCGGTCCGCTTGTCAGCGTCGCCAGCGCCAATGAGCAGACCATAAACATCAGTCGGATGGGCGCCGGAGTCAGCCGTGACGTCAAGCTTGGCCTGAACAAGGCAGTGGTTGTCGACCTGCCGGCAGACGCACACGATATCCTGGTGGCCGATCCCAGTGTCGCCGACGCGGTGACACGATCGTCCCGCCGGATCTACATCTTCGGCAAAGCGGTCGGCCAGACCAACATATTCGTCTTTGGCGCTAGCGGCGCACCGATTGTCAGCCTCGACCTGCAGGTTGAACGCGACATCACCGGGTTGAAGAAGCAGCTGGCACGGTTCATCCCGGACTCCGACATCAATGTCGAGATCATCAGCGACAACATCGTGCTGACCGGCTCGGTTCGCACGCCGCAGGATGCGTCTCGTGCAAGCCAGCTTGCCGGTATCTTCCTCAAGGGCGGTGAAGCCACGACGAGAAACATCACCGCTATCGGAGATGGCGGTGACGCAGCGATCTTTGCCGAACAGCGGCAGGTGTCGCAGATCATCAACCTGCTGGACATCGAGGGCGAGGACCAGGTGACCCTGAAGGTCACAGTGGCCGAAGTCAGTCGACAGATCCTCAAGCAGCTCGGGTTCAACACCTACTTCAACGGCGCCAACGGCGGCACCGCATTCCAGTCGGTCAACCCGGTTGGACTTGGCAAGGTCCTGAGCAACACCGCAGGTCTCGGCCAGTTCGATCTCGGCAGCTACAACATCGACGCCTATGTCCGCGCGATGGAGCAGGCCGGCGTGATGAAAACACTCGCCGAACCGACGCTGACTGCCATTTCCGGTGAAGCTGCGGCCTTCGCCGTCGGCGGTGAGTTTCAGGCAATATCCGGGCAGAGCATCAGCGAAGGCACCATCACCTACGAGTACGAAACCAAGGAATACGGGGTCGGCCTCGAATTCACCCCGGTGGTTCTGTCGGCCGGTCGCATCAGCCTGAAGGTCAGGACCGAAGTCTCCGAACCGACATTCGAGGGCAGCGTGACGCTCAGCGGCGCGAACGGTCTTGGCGGTGTGACCATCAACGGCATCCGTCGGCGTGAAGCCGAGACAGCGGTGGAACTGCCATCCGGCGGATCGATCGTCATTGCCGGCCTTATCCGAGACGATCTCCGGCAGGTCATGGGCGGTCTGCCCGGCGCGTCGAAAATTCCGATCCTCGGCACACTGTTCCGCAGCCGCGATTTCGTCCGCAACGAAACCGAGCTGGTGATCATTGCCACGCCCTATCTGGTCAGGCCCGTTGCGCGCAACAAGCTGGCTCGGCCGGACGACAATTTCAACCCGTCGAGCGATGGCGCAGCCTATTTCCTCAGCCGCGTCAACCGCATCTACGGCAAGGCCCAGACGGACCTGCCGAATGGCCGCTACCACGGCGTCGTCGGCTTTATCTACAAGTAAGGGTTTGGAGCCAGATCATGACTCACAGGAACACGGTTGCCATGCGTAACAAAGCATCAGGTCTTCAAACCGGCAAAACCTGGCTGAAACCCTTCGCAGCGGTTCTGTTGACAGGAACGTTGCTGGGCGGATGCGCCAATGTACACAATATCGAGGTGGGGTCGGTGCCCGACGACTACCGGACCAATCATCCGATCGTTATCTCCGAGAAGCAGGAGGTAGTCGATATCCCGGTTGCCGGTACGGACCACCGGATGACCTTCGGGACGATGAGCATTGTTCGGGGCTTCGGTCAACAGTACCGCGCCAATGCCTCGGGTTCGCTGACCATCATGCGGCCGGTCGGGTCCGCCAACGCCCGTGCCGCCACCCGCGTCTCCAAGCAGATCCGCCGCGTTCTGGTCGATGAGGGTGTTCCCGCAGCACGGATCCACACGACGACCTACCAGGCGCAGGGTCAGAACGACGCCGCGCCGATACGGCTCAGCTTCGGCGCCATAGCGGCGTCCGTGGAAGAGTGCGGCCGCTGGCCGAAGGACCTCGTGCTCAACACGACCGAGAACAAGCACTACGAGAATTTCGGCTGCGCGACCCAGAACAATCTGGCGGCGCAAATCGCCAACCCGTCGGACCTGATCGCACCGCGCGGCACTACGCCGATCGATGCCCAGCGTCGCGACAATGTCATCAACGACTATCGGGAAAACGGAGCCGGCCTGAAGAACACCGACGCGGACATCACGATCAACATCAACCAGTAATCGTTTGATCGATCCGACACCGGCAACAGGCACAACGTGAAGCAGGAAAGCACGATGAGTGAGTTAGCACACAGCAACGGCGACGAGAGCCTGATCGACACCGGCGGCAAAGCCGATGAACTCGAACAGATGCGCCCGTTGCCGCGCATTTCGGTTCAGGCCTTCTGCGAGTCGGAAGACGTCCTGGCAACGATGGAGGCCTGCGCCGAGGATCGCCGCATGGCGCGGGTGCATTTTCGCTCCGTTTCGGGAAACATCGAGACTGCGACCAACATGTTCGCTTCATCACCGACGCCCAATCTGATTATCCTGGAAAACCTGGCGCCGCCGCATGAGCTGATGGAGCAACTGGGCGAACTCGCGGAAGTCTGCGACCCGTCCACAAAGGTTGTCATCGTCGGCCATGACAACGACGTGCATCTGTATCGCGATCTGATCCGCCAGGGCATATCGGAATACATCATCGCGCCGGTGTCGCTGGCCGACATGATCAACGTCATTTCGGCAATCTTTATCGACCCGGATGCGGAGCCTCTCGGCCGCACCATAGCCTTCATCGGGGCCAAGGGTGGGGTCGGGTCATCGACCATCGCGCACAACTGCGCCTGGGGCATCTCGAGCCTGTTTTCCACCGAGGTGATCCTTGCCGATCTCGACCTGGCGTTCGGCACGGCGAACATCAATTTCGACCAGGATCCGCCGCAGGGCATCGCCGAGGCGGTGTTCTCGCCGGAGCGTCTCGACGATGTGTTCCTCGACCGGCTGCTGGCCAAATGCGCCTCGCATCTGTCCATGCTGGCGGCGCCGTCGATGCTGGACAAGACTTACGACTTCACCTCCAACACGTTCGAGCCGGTGCTGGAAATCGTCCAGCGCAGCGCGCCGATGACCGTGCTGGACCTGCCCCATATCTGGGAAAACTGGTCACAGTCGGTGCTGAAGGAAGTGGACGATGTGGTTGTCACGGCGACACCGGACCTGGCCAACCTGCGCAACACCAAGAACCTGATCGATACGCTCAGCAAATTGCGGCCGAACGACAAGCCGCCGCGTTTGGTGCTCAATCAGGTCGGCATGCCGAAACGGCCGGAGATTTCGATCAACGATTTCTGCGAGCCACTGAACATGGAACCGACGGCCATCATACCCTTTGATGCGCAGCTCTTCGGAACAGCGTCCAACAGCGGTCGGATGATTGCCGAAACAGATGCCAAGTCGCCGACCGCGGAAACCTTCTCGCAGCTGGCGCATGTGCTGACCGGTCGAGCCGAGATGAAGAGCAAGAAGAAGTCCGGACTGTCCAACCTGCGTTCGCTGCTGGGGCGCAAGTAGGCGGCAACTCCACTCTAGACTGATCCGAGGTACTGCATGTTTGGTAAACGGGGTAACAAGGGGTTCGGCCAGGCCGGGGACACCGTCGTCAAGGCTCCGCCGCTGGCGCCGGAGCTTGCCGAGGACAAGCCGGCCGCCAAAAAACCGGAACCTGCCGCAGCAGAGTCGCCGGTGCGCACCAACACGCCGATCGCGCCTGGCGGCGATCGGCCCGAGAAAAAGCGCCGCAGTCCGAAACGCGATGACGGTTACTATACGACCAAGTCTCAGGTCTTTTCTGCACTGATCGACACGATCGACCTGTCGCAGCTCTCCAAGCTGGAAAACGAGAGCGCGCGGGAAGAAATCCGCGATATCGTCAACGATATCATCACCATCAAGAATTTCGCGATGTCCATCTCCGAGCAGGAAGAACTGCTCGAAGACATCTGCAACGACGTTCTTGGCTATGGCCCCCTGGAGCCGCTGCTGGCGCGCGATGATATTGCCGACATCATGATCAACGGCTCAGGCCAGAGCTACATCGAAGTCGAGGGCAAGGTCGAGGAAACGGACATCCGCTTTCGCGACGAAAGCCAGTTGCTGTCGATCTGCCAACGTATCGTTAGCCAGGTCGGTCGCCGGGTCGACGAATCCAGCCCTATCTGTGACGCTCGACTCCCGGACGGCTCCCGCGTCAACGTCATCGCTCCACCGCTGTCTATCGACGGCACCGCGTTGACTATTCGTAAGTTCAAGAAGGACAAGCTGACGCTCGACCAGTTGGTCGGTTTCGGATCTATCACGCAGGCTGGCGCCACGATCCTGCAGATCATCGGTCGTGTTCGCTGCAATGTCGTGATCTCCGGCGGCACAGGCTCGGGAAAGACGACACTGCTCAATTGTCTGACACGCTATATCGATACCGACGAACGCGTTATCACCTGCGAGGACTCAGCGGAACTGCAGTTGCAACAACCCCATGTGGTCCGTCTCGAAACCCGCCCGCCCAACATTGAGGGCGAGGGCGAGGTGACGATGCGCGATCTCGTCAAGAACTGTCTGCGTATGAGGCCTGAACGAATCATCGTCGGTGAGGTGCGCGGTCCGGAAGTGTTCGACCTTCTGCAGGCCATGAACACCGGCCACGACGGGTCGATGGGTACGATCCACTCCAACTCGCCTCGCGAGTGCCTCAGCCGTATGGAATCGATGATCGCCATGGGCGGTTATTCGCTGCCGACCCGAACGGTGCGTGAAATCATCGCCGGTTCCGTCGATGTCATCGTCCAGGCGGCGCGTCTGCGCGACGGCTCCCGCCGTATCACCCACATCAGCGAGGTGGTGGGCATGGAAGGTGACGTCATTATCACCCAGGACCTCATGACTTTCGACATGGACGGCGAGGACGCCAACGGCCGCATCATCGGGCATCACCGCTCGACCGGCATTGGCCGCCCGCATTTCTGGGATCGGGCTCGCTATTTCAATGAGGAAATGCGGCTCGCCGAGGCGCTGGACAGCATGGAACAGTCGACCGCCTGACGGTCGCGCGTGACGCCCCATCGACGGGCAATGAGGAAGGAAGGCTATCGCCGTGTTCGGTTTTGATTCGTCGATCGTGATAATTGTTGCTCTGGTCGCAATCGCTGCCGGCGGGTTGGCCTATGGCGTGCTGTTCTCGACCTTCGAGACCCAGAAAAAATCCGATTTGCGCATGCAACGCGTCAAGGCGGCGGAAACCGACGTCAACGCGGTTCGCTCGGCGCGTGAGCGCATGAAAGAAGCGACCATGCGGCGGAAATCCGTCGAAGAGTCGCTGGAAGATCTGGAATCAAAGCAGAAGGGCAAAGGCAATCTGGCCTCGCCGCCGCTGAAGGTCGCCCTCCAACAGACAGGCTGGAAAATCACTGTCGGCCAGTTCTATCTGGCAAGTGTTGTCTCAGGCATCATTATCGCCGGGCTGGCCTTCGTGACAGCCTCCCATATGTTGATCGTCCTTGGCGCCTTCATCGTCGGCACCTTTGGCATCCCGCGCTGGCTCGTCTCGTTCAAGCGCCAACGTCGCATGAAGGCGTTTCTGGCAGAGTTTCCGAACGCCCTCGACGTCATGGTCCGGTCGATCAAGTCAGGCCTGCCGCTCAACGACGCCCTGCGGCTGATCGCGTCGGATTCCCAGGAACCGCTGCGCAGCGAGTTTCGCAAGGTCGTCGAGGCGCAACAGCTTGGCATGACCGTGCCCGAGGCCTGCGAGATCCTGCACGAAAATATCCCAGTTCCGGAGACCAACTTCTTCGCTATCGTGATTGCCATCCAGGCTCAGGCCGGCGGCAATCTCTCCGAGGCGCTGGGCAATCTGTCGCGCGTTCTGCGCGACCGCAAAAAGATGAAGGCCAAGGTTCAGGCTCTGTCGATGGAGGCCAAGGCGTCAGCCGCCATTATCGGTGCGCTGCCCTTCATCATCACGTTTCTCGTTTATCTCACAACGCCCGACTACATCATGCTGCTGTTCACCGACCCGCGCGGCAACCTGATCGTCGGCGCGTCGCTGGTCTGGATGACCATTGGCGTCCTGGTGATGCGAAACATGATCAATTTCGACATCTAGTGTGTCAGTATCGGATGAAGGCTTGATATCATGGTCAATACACTGACAGACCCGAGTTTCGTGTTGGCGCTGCTGGTCGGTATCGCCGTCTTCGCGACGCTGTTCACCGTCTTCATGCCGATGCTCGACCGTGGAGACCTGAAGGCGCGCATGCGCTCGGTGGCATTGGAGCGTGATGAGATCCGGGCGCGCGAGCGTGCCCGGCTCACCGCCGACACGACCAAGTCGGCCAGTTTGCGCCTGGAAAGCAATGCGCGAGCACAGAACCTGGTGGATCGTTTGAACCTGCGCGAGGCCCTGGTCGACAGCGAAACCCAGAAAAAGTTGAAACTGGCCGGCTACCGGACCCAGAACGCACTCAACATCTACCTGGCGGCTCGCTTCGTTCTGCCGTTCCTGTTCTTTGGCGCCGCAATCTTCTACGTCTTCGTGCTCGGCAACTTCGCCGAACAGTCGACAATGATCCGGGGCGCCATCTGCATCGGCGTTGCCTATCTCGGCTTCTATTCGCCGAACATCTATATTTCCAACCGCACGTCCAAGCGGCAGCTGTCGATCAAGCGGGCCTGGCCCGATGCCCTCGACCTGATGCTGATCTGTGTCGAAGCCGGTATTTCGGTCGAGGCAGCCTTCAAGCGTGTCGCCACGGAAATCGCCACCCAGTCGGCGCCGCTGGCGGAGGAACTCGTGCTGACGACGGCCGAGCTCTCCTATCTGGATGAGCGGCGCAAGGCGTTGGAAAATCTCGGCGACCGCACTGGCCTCGAAGCGGTCAAATCGGTTGTCCAGGCGCTGATCCAGGCTGAGCGCTACGGCACGCCGATCGCCCAGGCGCTGCGTGTTCTAGCCCAGGAAAGCCGCGACATTCGCATGACCGAGGCGGAAAAGAAGGCAGCTGCCCTGCCGCCCAAACTGACCGTTCCGATGATCCTGTTCTTTCTGCCGGTGATCTTCGGCGTCATCCTCGGCCCAGCGATCATCCAGGTCATGGAAAACTACACCCGCTAACCGCCCTTCACAGCTGAAACGAATACCCCGGCTGCTGATGCAGCCGGGGTATTCGTTTGTCAGTTGGACTGTATATCCGAAAAGGCGGACGGTCGGTCAGCCCCGTTTGTCTTCGAGCTTTTTCCAGGCGTTTTGCTGCGACAAGATGGACCGCAGATAGGCAACGTTGGCTTCGGCCTGTTCCTTGGAGAGTTCCGCCCGGGCGATTTTTTCCGCCTCTGCGAATCGGCCCTGCAGCCCGACGACCAGCGCCAGGTTCTGCCGCACGCGGCTATCGGCGCCGGGCATTGCTGCCGCCTTCTTCAATGTGGCTTCGGCGGTGCTCAGATCGCCGGTCAGGACATAGGACATGCCGAGATTGGACATCACAGTCGGTTCGTTCGGATTGATATCAAGCGCCTGGCGGTATTTCAGCCGCGCTTCCTTGGTGCGACCGAGTTGATCGAGGATTGCGCCTTCGGCCGACAGCAGTCGCCAATCCGGCTGGTCGGGCGTCTGCGCCCGGCGGATCGTGCTCAAGGCGTGGTCAAGCTGACCGGCGGCGGCTTGCGCCTTGCCGTAGCTTGCCAGCACCGTCCGGTCGTCCGGGTGATGAATGGCGACCTGCTGCATTACCGCGAGCGCCTGGCTGTCGCGGCCGGTCATGCGCAGGATCGTTGCGTATTGGATTCCGGCGGTCTTGTCTTTTGGGTTGGCCGAATAGGCCGCGGCAAATTGCCGTTCGGCGAGATTGAGCTCGTTGGCGTTCATCTCGGCGACTGGTTTGCCGCTTGAGCGTACCGACCCGGTCTTGATGTTGGAGGTGTTGGCGCAGGCGGCAAGGCCCGCCACCAACGCCAATGTGCAGACGTTGAGGGAAAGCCGAGACAGGCGCTTCGCCATATATGTACTGTTCATTGCAAGACCCCGTATTGCATTGTCTTCGGTGTGTGACGCCAATACCCAATGGCGGACACGCGCCGGACAGGGCCGGGTTCGGTCGGACGATTTGACACTTGCTTCGCGTGCTCCGTCCTTTAATCAATATTCTGTTAACCCTAATGGATCGTTAACGTTCCTTAACGAAGGTGATCGATGACCCTCTCCTGTTTTGCCGACCCGACCGAAGTCTCTCTGCCCGTCCACCTGTTCAGCAAACCCGACCTCGAACACATCGCCGGCGATCCGGTCATGAAAACATGGATCGAGGTCACCGGGTTCAAGGCCTCGGCCGGACAATTCCGCCTTCTGCCGGGAAATGACGGTACGCTTGCCGGAGCATTGTTTGGCCTGGGCGTGTCGGTCGAGGACCAGCCGCTGATAGCGGGTGCCCTGGCCACACGACTTCCCGAAGGCGTCTGGCGGCTGGAAAATTCCGGCGCCAATGGCGAGGCATTGGCGTTGGGTTTCGGCCTTGGCCGATACCGGTTCGACCGTTACCGCAAATCCGACGCGGCGAGGCCGCAGCTGATCGTACCAGATGGTGCAGACCGAACGGCGCTGGAGCGCACACTCAGCGGCTGTTATCTCGCGCGCGATCTGGTCAACACGCCGGTGAACGACATGGGGCCGGCCGAGCTGGAGGCGACGGTCCGGGAGCTCGGCGAAAGCCATGGAGCCGTTGTCGAAACGATCGAAGGCGATGCTCTGCTCGATCGCAATTTCCCGATGATCCACGCGGTGGGGCGGGCCAGCGCGTCGGCGCCGCGGCTCATCGATCTGCGCTGGGGCGACAAGGACGCGCCCAAGGTGACGCTGGTCGGCAAGGGCGTGTGCTTCGATACCGGCGGGCTCGACATCAAGCCCGCCGCCGGAATGCTGTTGATGAAGAAGGACATGGGTGGCGCGGCCAATGTGCTGGGCCTTGCCGCCATGATCATGCAAGCTGGGCTGCCAGTGCGCCTGCGGGTGCTCATCCCCGCCGTCGAGAACGCCATTTCAGGCAATGCTTTCCGGCCCGGCGACGTGCTCACAAGCCGCAAGGGCATCACCGTCGAAATAGGCAACACGGACGCCGAGGGGCGCCTGGTGTTGGCCGATGCCATGGCCTATGGCGATGAAGAACAGCCGGCGTTGATGGTCGACATGGCTACCCTCACCGGTGCGGCCCGGGTTGCGCTCGGACCCGACCTGCCACCGTTCTACTGCCACGGTGACACCCTGGCCGAGGAGCTCATGGCGGCCGGCCGCCTGACCCATGATCCGCTCTGGCGCATGCCGCTGCACAAGGGTTACGACCGCAATCTTTCCTCGCCGGTTGCTGATATCAACAATGCGCCGGCCGGCGGCATGGCCGGCTCGGTGATTGCCGCTCTGTTTCTCAACCGTTTTGTGGAGAATGCCGACAGCTGGATCCATCTGGATATCTACGCGTGGAACCCGAAGGCGCGGCCCTGGTCGCCCGTCGGCGGTGAGGCGCAGGGTATTCGCGCCCTGTTCCAGTTGATTTCTGAGCGTTTTGACCCGGCACATGTCAAATGATACGGTAGCGAAACGATTTCTGCATTGCTTGGATTTCTGAGCGACCATGAGCGTTTCGCTGACCGCCTCGCAGGCACTCCACCTATGGCACGGAACATCATTGAAGCTGGTCCGGTCGGACGCACCCGACTTGACGTCGCGGCAGTTGAGCATCCTGCTTCACATCTATCTTGTGCCACCACCGCACACGGTGCGCGGGCTTGCCTCCCTGCTGGGCGTGACCAAACCGGTCATCACGCGAGCTCTCGACAGCATGGGTGCTCGCGGCCTGGTCCAACGGCACCGCGACGAGCAGGATCGTCGCAACGTCATCATCCAGCGAACCGTTGCCGGTGCGCTTTATCTTGAACGGCTCGGCGATATCCTCGTCGAGGAAGCAGCGGAGCTGTCCCTGTGAATACACCTTTGGACAAGCGCCTGAATGTCTATCGCCGGGATCGAGCCGACATCGCCCTGAAGGACGCCGTTGACGCCGCCGAATACGTCACCGGGTCACCGGCTCGGGTCATCGCATCCGTCGTCGACATGAAGAACGAACCGACCGAAACATCCGAGGCCGGCAGCCAGTTGCTGCTCGGCGAAACAATTTCGGTGTTCGAGGAGACGAACGGCTGGAGTTGGGTCCAGGCTGACATCGATCGCTATGTCGGCTACGTACCGTCGCAGGCGCTCGGCCCGCTGCGTGATGCGTCGCATGTGGTCGTCGTTCCGCGAACGTTCCTCTATTCCGGCCCGGACCTTCGCCACCCGGTGCGCATGGACTGCTCTATGGGCAGTCGTCTGAGGATTGCCGACTATGCGCAAACCCGTGGCACGGACTATGCCGTTCTTGACGACGGCACGGCCGTCATTGCCGCGCATATACAGCCGCTGTCCCATCGCTTCGAAGACTATGTGGCGGTCACGGAGCGGTTCCTTGAAACGCCCTATTTGTGGGCCGGAAAATCCGGCTTCGGTCTCGATTGCTCCGGCCTGGTGCACCTGGGCGCGCTGATGTGCGGTCATGTCGTGCAACGGGATTCCGACATGCAGGCGAAAACGGTCGGCGAGGCGATCGAACCTGGCCCGGACGGAACAGGCTTGCAGCGCGGCGACCTGGTGTTCTGGAAAGGTCATGTCGGTGTGATGACGGATGCCGAAATCATGTTGCATGCCAGCGGCCACGCCATGCGGGTGGTCCGCGAGCCGCTGAAGGAGGCGGTTGACCGTATAGCGGCGCTCTACGGTAAACCGAAAGGGTACCGGCGCCCGGGTTTCTGACGGTTCTTGTTTTCCTGGGAGGCTGCAATTTCGGGGACAGTTTATTTAATTCGATCATTGCCTAACGTGGTCGGTAAGCCTCTGAAAGAATTAAGTAAACTGTCTCCGAAATTCTGGCGCTTCGTCTTGACCAGGATCAGTCGCTGACCACACCCGTCGCGGCCGTCTCCAGATCGAAGGCGGCGGCCATCAGTGCCTTGGTGTAGTCGGTCTGCGGCTCATCGAAAACCTGTTCCGACGGACCCTGCTCCACGACTTTCCCGGAACGCATGACGATGACGTTGTTGGCGAGCGCCCGCACCACCTTGAGATCGTGGCTGATGAACAGATAGGCGAGATTGTGGTCGCGTTGCAGCTTGCGCAACAGGTCGACGACCTGCGCCTGCACGCTCATGTCGAGCGCCGAGGTCGGCTCATCGAGCATGACGAAGCGCGGGTTGAGCACCATGGCGCGGGCAATGGCGATGCGCTGCCTCTGGCCGCCGGAAAACTCGTGCGGATAGCGCCAGCGGGTCGTCGAATCGAGCCCCACCTCTTCAAGCACCTCCGCCACCTTGCGATCGCGATCGTCAGCACTCAGGTTTGGCTCGTGCACGCGCAGGCCCTCTGCCACGATGTCGGCAATCGACATACGCGGTGACAGCGAACCGAACGGGTCCTGAAACACCACCTGCATCTGATTGCGCAGCGGTTTCATGGCGGCGAAGGAATAGGTGTCGATATTCTTGCCCACGAAGCCGATGCGACCCTTTGACGAAATCAGCCGCGTCAATGCCAGGCCGAGCGTCGTCTTGCCCGAGCCGGATTCGCCGACGATCCCGAGCGTCTGTCCCTCACGCAAGGTTAGGTCGATTCCATCGACCGCCTTGATGTAGCCCGCAGTGCGCCGCAGCAGACCCTTCTTGATCGGAAACCAGACGCGAACGTCATTACCCTCGATGACGATCGGCGCGCTATCGTCCGTTTTCGGCGGGTCGCCCTTCGGCTCGGCGGCGAGCAGATGGCGCGTGTAGGGATGCTGCGGGTTGTCGAAGATTTCCTTCGTCGGCCCGGTTTCGACGATCTCGCCATTCGTCATCACGCAGACCCGATCGGAGATCTTGCGTACGATGCCGAGGTCGTGCGTGATGAACAGCATCGACATCTTGTGCTCGGATTTGAGATTCTCGAGCAATTCGAGAATCTGTGCCTGCACCGTCACGTCGAGCGCCGTCGTCGGCTCATCGGCGATCAGCAGGTCCGGCCGGTTGGCAAGCGCCATGGCGATCATGACCCGCTGGCGCTGGCCGCCCGACAATTCGTGCGGATAGGCGTTGAGGCGTTTTTCCGGTTCCTGTATGCCGACTTGGTGCAGCAGTTCGAGGACGCGGTCGCGCGCCGCCGCATCGAACAGGCCCTGGTGCAGTCCCAGGATCTCGCCGATCTGACGCTCGACCGTATGCAGCGGGTTGAGCGACGTCATCGGCTCCTGGAAGATCATGGTGATGTCGTTGCCGCGAGTCTGCCGCAAATCGCGCTCTGACGTCGACAGCAGGTCTTGGCCCTTGTAGAGGATCTGACCGCCCGGATGGCTGGCGGCCGGATAGGGCAGCAGCTTCAGCACCGACAGGGCGGTGACCGACTTGCCGGACCCCGATTCGCCGACCAGGGCAACGCTTTCGCCCGGCTGGATGTCGAAGGATACGCGGTCGACGGCCAGCGTTTTCTGGCCGTCCTGCTGGAAGGCGACCGACAGGTCACGGATGGAAAGCAGCGGCTCATTCATTGGAAGGTCTTCCGGGGATCGAATGCGTCACGGGTCGCCTCGCCGATGAAAATCAGCAGCGACAGCATGATCGAAATCGCGAAAAAGGCGGTGAGACCCAGCCATGGCGCCTGCAGGTTCCGCTTTCCCTGGGCGATCAGTTCACCGAGCGACGGGGATCCGGGCGGCAGGCCGAAGCCGAGGAAATCGAGCGAGGTCAGCGTTGTGATCGAGCCCGACAAGATGAACGGCAGGAAGGTCAGCGTCGCCACCATGGCGTTGGGCAGCAGGTGGCGGAAGATGATCGTCGTGTTGCCGACGCCGAGCGCCCGCGCCGCATTGACATATTCGAAATTGCGGGCGCGCAGGAACTCTGCCCGTACGACGCCGACAAAGGCCACCCAGGAAAACAGCAGCATGATACCGAGCAGGATCCAGAAGCCCGGTGGCAGGATGGCGGCGATGATCAGCAGGATGTAGAGCACCGGCATGGAGGACCAGATCTCGATGAATCGCTGCAAGGTCAGGTCGGTCCAGCCACCGAAATAGCCCTGGATCGCGCCCATCCAGACGCCGATAACAGCCGACAAGGCGGTCAAGACCAGACCGAACAGGACCGAGATGCGGAACCCGTAGATCATGCGCGCCATGACGTCACGAGCCTGATCGTCGGTGCCAAGCCAGTTCATGTTGCCGAGAATGCAATCGGGATCATCGACGCCCATCGGGTAGGCCGAACAGCGCTCCTCCTTGCTCATCGTCCAGAACGGCGGCGTCGGAGCCGAATAGGGGATGTAGGAATTGGCCGTGCGGTAGGAATAGCGGATCGGCGGCCACAGCATCCAGCCATTGGCCTCGATTTCCTCGCGAATGAAGGGATCGCGGTAGTCCGTGCGCGCCAGGAAGCCGCCAAATTTCTCTTCCGGATAATCGATCAGCACCGGTGCCAGCAATTCGCCCTTGTAGGAGGCAAGGATCGGCTTGTCGTTGGCGATCAGTTCGGAAAACAGGCTGAGGCCGAAGATCACCAGGAAGATCCAAAGTGACCAGTAGCCACGTCGGTTGGATTTGAAGTTGCGCCAGCGGCGTTTGGCGGTGGGCGAGAAGAAGCCCTTCGGCGGTTTCGTATCGACGGGCGGGTTTGTGACGGTCTGTTCCATGTCACACGTCTCGCCGTTCGAAGTCGATGCGCGGATCGACCCATGTATAGATGAGATCGGAGATCAGACCGACCACCAGCCCCATGAGTGAAAAGATGAACAACGTGCCGAACACCACCGGGTAGTCGCGCTTCAGCACCGACTCGTAGCCGAGGCGACCGAGGCCATCGAGCGAGAAGATGGTCTCGATCAGCAGGGAGCCGGAGAAGAATGAGGTGATGAAGGCAGCCGGAAAACCGGCGATGATGATCAGCATGGCGTTGCGGAACACATGGCCGTAGAGCACCTGGTTCTCGGTCAACCCCTTGGCTCGCGCGGTCGTCACATATTGCTTGCGGATCTCATCGATGAAGGAATTCTTGGTGAGCAGCGTTGTCGTGGCGAAGGCGGCAAGCGACAGCGAAATCAGTGGCAGCGTCAGATGCCAGAAATAGTCGATGATCTTTTCCCACCAGGAGAGTTCGCTGAAATTGTCCGATACCAGTCCGCGCAATGGGAACCAGTCGAAAAACGATCCGCCGGCAAAGAGCACGATCAGCAGGATGCCGAACAGGAATCCCGGCACCGCATAGGCGATGATGATGACGCCGGACGTCCAGATGTCGAAGCGCGAGCCGTCGGAGACCGCCTTGCGGATCCCCAGCGGCACCGAGATCAGGTAGGAGATCAGCAGGATCCAGATACCCAGCGAGATCGACACGGGCATCTTTTCGACAATCAGGTCGATGACGCTCACGTCGCGGAAATAGCTCTCACCGAAATCGAAGCGGATGAAGTTCCATATCATCTGTCCGAAGCGTTCGAGCGGCGGCTTGTCGAAGCCGAACTGCTTCTCCAGCTTGGCAATGAACTCGGGGTCGAGTCCCTGCGCTCCGCGGTACTTGGAAGAGAAATCCGTGCCGCTTCCCGGCTGCACCTGCTGCTGGTCGCCGCCGCTGCCGGAAATTCGCTCGGTCATCGAGTTGCCCTGGCCGGTCAACTCGGCGATGACCTGCTCGACCGGACCGCCGGGCGCAAATTGAATGACCAGGAATGAAATGCCCATGATCCCGATGATGGTGGGAATCATCAAGAGCAGGCGGCGCAGGATATAGGCGCCCATTTATGCATTCCCCGTATATCAGGCCGGCACGGTCATGCCTTGCCTATGGCTTTTGCTTTTTCTTCGTCGAACCACCACAGCCGTTCAACCGGCCATTCGTAGTCTGGTTTGGGTTCAACAAAACCGAACATGTCCCAATAGGCAACACGGTGGGTACCGGAATACCAGTTCGGTATCCAGTCGAGCCGCGCCCTGAGCACGCGGTCAAGCACCCGCATGGCGGTGATCAGGTCGTCGCGCGTCGACGCGTCGCCTACATAAGCGAGCAAGTCGTCGAGCACCTCGGCCTGGGCGCCGGGATAATTGCGGGAGCCGTTAACATCCGAAAATTGCGGCGAAATTATCGTCTGCAGGCTTTCTTCGGTCACCGTTGCGGTCCAGCCGATGCCGGTGCCGACCATATCGAAATCGAAATCGTCGAGCCGCGCCTGGAACTGCACCGGGTCGACAAGTCGGATGGACGCGTCGATGCCGATTCGTTTCATGTTTTCCACAAAGCCGCCGAGCAGCCGTTCAAAGACCGGGGAGCGGATCATCACCTCGACACGTAGTGATTCGCCGTCTTTTGCCATCACCGATCCGCTGCGTTCCCAGCCGGCTTCCTGCAACAGCTTGATCGCCCGGCGCAGCAGTCGCCGGTCGCGACCGGATCCGTCCGAAACCGGCTGCAGGACGGGTTCGCCAAAGGCGGCTTCTGGAAGACGGTCGCGGAGCGGCTCCATCAGTGCCAGTTCGGCTTCATTTGGCAGCCCCTGGGCGACATAGTCGGAGCCTTCGAACAGCGACTGCGAGCGCTGGTAGGCGTCGTAGAAAATTTTGGCGTTCGTCCATTCGAAATCGAAGCACAGGTTGATCGCCTCCCGCACCCGCCGGTCCCTGAAGCGGTCGCGTCGCTGATTCAACGCCCAGGCTTGCATGGTCGGGGTCTTCTCATCCGGGAAAGTGCGTTTGATGACGCGCCCATCGGTGGTGGCGGGAAAATTGTACTCGGTCGCCCAGGTCTTGGAGGTGAACTCCTCGCGGAAGTGAATGGCGCCCTTCTTGAAGGCCTCGAAACCGGCTTGCCGTTCGGCGAAGAATTCGATGCGGATGCTATCGAAATTGTTGGTGCCAACGATCGTCGGCAGATCGCGGGCCCAATAGTCTTCGACCCGGTCGTATTCGATGTAACTTCCGGGTTCGAGGCGTCCCGGACGATAAGGTCCTGACGTCAGCGGGACCTCGAGGCTGCCGGCGGTGAAGTCATGGGTCTCATAATAGGCCTTGGACACGATCGGCGTGTCCACGGTCGCAAGGATGGTCTGTGCCGACTGGTTGCCGGAGAAACGCAACTCGACGATATCGTCCTGCAGGGCGGTCGCGCTCGTCAGCTCGCGCAGCGGCGTCGAGATCTGTGGATGTCCGTCCTGCTTGAGTATCATGTAGCTGAAGGCGACGTCATGAGCGGTGATCGGCGAGCCGTCATGGAACCGCGCTTCCGGCCGAATACCGAAGCGCCAGACGTTGCGATCCTCCGACATTTCGGCCCAGGCGGCGAGATGACAGTAAAGCGCATCCGGTTCGTCGAGCGCGCGTGCCATCAGCCGGTCGAAACATCGCTCCATGCGCGGTGGCGCATCGCCGCGCAAGATGAGCGTATTGAGCGTGTTGAAGGTCTGGACGTTCTGGTTGAAGTACCAGTTGGGCGTCAGGAACGAGAATGTGCCGCCTTTCGGCGCATCGGGATTGACGTAGTCGAAATGCTTGAAATTCGCCGGATATTTCAGGTCGCCGAAGGCCGAAATGCCATGCAGTTTTTCGCCCGGGACCATGTCGGCAAAGGCGAAACGGGCCGGCAGTGCAAGACTTGCCGAAAGCGCACCGGCCGTCTGCAGGAACCGTCGGCGTGTCGGATGAAAAAGACGATGGGCGCACATGACTATTCGCCGTCCTTCGACCACCAGATGGTCGGAAATCCGATACGGTATTCCGGCAGAGGATCGGGAAAGGCGAGCTTGTCCGAATAGGCCACCCGGGCAACCCGGCTGGTATAACTCGGAACCACGAAATGGCTGGCCAGCAGCACCCGGTCGAGTGCTTCGGTTGCGGCAACCAGTTCGTCTCGATCGGCTGCAAAGACGATCTTCTCGATCAGCTTGTCGATGGCCGGATCAGCGATACCGGCATAGTTGGCCGATCCCTCGCGATCCGCGGCAGCCGAGCCCCAGTATTCGAACTGCTCATTGCCGGGCGACAGTGATTGTGCCCAGCCGGTATAGATCATGTCGAAGTCGCGGCTGCGTTGCCGGTTGGCGAACTGCGCCGCATCGATGCTGCGGACGGAGGCATCGACACCGATCTTCTTCAGGCTTTCCGTGAAGGGCAGGGCGACCCGCTCGATGATCGGGCCGTTGAGCAGGATTTCGAACGTGTATGGTTCGCCGGTTTCCGCGTTGACCATCTTGCCATCGCGGATCTGATAACCCGCTTCGCGAAAGAGTTTGATCGCTTCGCGCAGGTTCTGCCGAACCTTCTGCGGGTCGCCATTCACCGGGTTGGCAAAGGGCGTCGTGAACACGTCCGCCGGCACGTCGTCGCGGACCTCTTCAAGAATTTCCAGCACCTGACCCTCGGGAAGCCCGCTCGAGGCCAGTTCGCTACCATAAAAGTAGCTGTCGATGCGCTTGTACTGGTCAAAGAAGATGGTCTTGTTGAGGTCTTCGAAATCGAAGACGTAATTCAACGCCCTGCGCACTCGCGGGTCCTTGAACTTGTCGCGCCGAAGGTTGGGAATGAAGCCGACCAACACTCCGGATGAGCGGTAGGGATTTTCCCATTCCGCTCGGTTCACCCGGCCCTCGCGGACGGCGGGAAACTCGTATTCATTGGCCCAGCGCTTTGCGGCGTTCTCCACCCAAAAGTCGATCTGGCCTGCCTTGAAGGCTTCGAACTCGACGTTGCGGTCGGCAAAATAGGTGTAGTGGATCTGATTGAAATTGTTGCTGCCGATATTGACCGGCAGTTCGGCGCCCCAATAGTCGTCGACCCGCTCGAATGTGAGGGTCGAACCTGGTGACAGGGCCGAAACCCGGTAGGGTCCCGAACCCAGAGGCGGCTCAAGCGTTGTGGCCTCGATCGAGCGCTGTTTCCCGGACGCGTCCGTTCCCTCCCACCAGTGTTTTGGCAGGACCACAAGCTGTCCGAGGATTTTCGGCAGTTCCCGGTTGTTCTTTTCGTCGAATGTGAAGGTTACCTCGTGGTCGCCCGTCTTTTCCGCAGCGGTCACGTGCTGAAAATAGAACGTACGCTGGGGATCGAGTTCGACGGATTTTTCGAAACTCCAGATAACATCCTCGACCGTCACCGGTTTGCCGTCGTGCCAGCGTGCCTCAGGGCGCAGCCGGAAGGTCGCGGAACTGTAATCGTCGGGATAGCTGATCGCCTCGGCAAGCAATCCGTATTCGGCCGAGATTTCGTCCATCGATGGCGTCATCAGCGTTTCGAATACGAGGCCCGTGGCGGTCGCCAGTTCGCCTTTGGCGAGGATCGGGTTGAGCGTGTCGAACGATCCCGTTTCCGACAGGTTGACCCGCCCGCCCTTCGGAGCGTCCGGATTGACATAGTCGAAATGGGTGAAACCGGGGCCGTATTTCGCTTCGCCGATCAGCGAGGTGCCGACGTACCAGGTTTTCTCGTCCGCCGAAGCCGGACCGGCGCCGGAGGCAGCAAGAACAACGGCTAGCAATGTGGTGGCGATGGCCGTGGCGGTTCGTTTTTGTTTTTGTTTCAGTTCAACCGTCAAGAATAACTCTCCTGAGTTCCCTCTCCTGACGGGTTTCGGCCCGGTTGCCCTAACCGGATCGACCCGCCGGTGACATGGGGTGCAATTGTGACAAAGAACGGGCGCGAATTGAAGAAAATAGTCTCGAACAGCAAAAAACCGGGCTTTCGGCCCGGTTTCTCTGGTCACATTCTTGTGTAGTGCGCTCAGCCGTCCGACTCGGTTGCGGCCTCGCCGGTGTCGTCTGAACCCCCGGTATCACCCGCGTCGTCAGTTCCACTGGTTTCCGTCTCCGTAGCGGCCGGCTCCGGATCTGGCAAAGGTGCCGGGCTGTCCGAAAGCGATCGCAGATAGGCGATAACGTCCGCCCGCTCGTCGTCCTTTTTCAATCCTGCAAAACCCATGGCGGTACCGCGGATATATTTCTTCGGCGCGGCCAGGAACTCATTGAGGTGGTCATAGTCCCATTTCTCTTCACCGCCCTTGGCGAAGTCGGTCATGGCCGAGGAAAAGCCGAAACCTGTGTCGGCGGCCGCGATAGGCCGGTCAACGACATTCCAGAGATTGGGCCCAACCCGGTTGGCGCCGCCGTCTTCCACAGTGTGGCAGGCCTGACACTTGCGGAAGGCCCGCTCGCCGCCCTCGACGCTCGCATTGACCAGCAGCGGTGCAATCGGTGGCAGTCCTTCAGAACCGGCGGCGACCTGAGCTGCTCCGCCGCCCTCCAACGGAACCAGCGCATACCCTTCGGCTTCCGGTGCTCCGGAGTGGAAAATACTGTCGGATGCGATGGAAACGGTCATCACAACGAAAACGACCGCCAGAAAGGCACCGGCCGCCGCGTTGAGGAAGGAGGAATTCATTCTCGCTGGCTCCATGTCCGTAGCGGTTCATCCCCTGAACCGGCAACGATCTTGATTTCGCGCGGAACCTATGTCTTTTGCTGTGCCGTTGCAACACTGTTTATCGCAAGCTGTGTGTCGCTCGTACACCGTTTGCACGTTTGGATTTCGCATGGATCGTTCCGCCAATCTTGTCCTCGTCCCGGCGCGGCTTCAATCCTCCCGGTTGCCGGGCAAGGTATTGGCCGAAATCAGCGGAACCCCGATGATCGTCCACGTGGCGCGACGAGCGGTCGAAGCGGATATCGGTGCTGTGGTTGTCGCGACCGACGCTACCGAGGTTTACGAGGCCGTCACGGCAGCCGGGCTGCAGGCGATCATGACCCGCGACGATCATCCATCCGGCTCCGACCGCATTTTTGAGGCGCTACAAACTATTGATCCAAAAAAGGAAATAAACACGGTCGTCAATCTGCAGGGCGACCTGCCGACGATCGAGCCGGAAGCCGTCCGAGCGGCAGTGGCCCTGTTGGACGACCCTCAGGTCGACATTGGAACACTCGCCGCAGTCATTCGTGATGAAGCGGAAGAGACCGATCCGCATGTCACCAAAGTGATCGGCTCGCCCCTCGATACCGACCGGCTGAGGGCTCTCTATTTCACCCGCGCCACCGCACCGCATGGCGACGGTCCGCGCTATCACCACATCGGTCTTTACGCCTATCGCCGCGACGCTTTGTCTCGCTTCGTCGCCCTGCCGCCATCGACACTGGAAAAGCGCGAGTCGCTGGAGCAGTTGCGGGCGTTGGAGGCCGGCATGCGCATTGATGTGGCGCTCGTTGACACCGTTCCACTCGGTGTCGATACGCCTGCTGATCTCGAGCGTGCCCGGCAGATGCTCTAGAGCAAAGGGCGATAAGTTTGGATCATTTGATGGCTGCAGATCGGCTCCACTCGGCAAAGCGCGTCGCGCAGCGCGATGTGGTGCATCGGGCAAGCGGCGCAACGCAGCCGATGGGCCGATATGCAACCACCCTTAGGGCCGGGCGCTTTTGGCCCCTGGCGTCGTTGGCTTGCACTTGTGGTGGGGTGGCACCACGGCGAGCAATCCGCCTAGCCAGAGACCAAAATCGCCACGGTCAATTGGTGCAAACTTATCGCCCTTTGCTCTAGGGCCGACACAGGAACCCGACATGTCATACAAAACCAACAAGATAGCCTTCCAGGGCGACATCGGCGCCAATTCCGACATGGCCTGCCGCGACATGTTTCCGGACCTGGAGCCGCTGCCCTGCAGCACCTTCGAGGACGCCTTCAACGCGGTCACCGGCGGTGAGGCTGATCTCGGCATGATCCCGATCGAAAATACGATCGCCGGTCGCGTCGCCGACATTCACTATCTTCTGCCGGAATCGCACCTGCACATCATCGGCGAATACTTCATGCCGATCCATTTCCAGTTGATGGCCCTGCCGGGCACCCGGTTCGAGGACATCAAGACCGTGCATAGCCACATCCACGCACTCGGCCAGTGCCGCAACATCGTGCGCGACCGCGGTTGGCGTGCCATGGTCGCCGGCGATACCGCGGGTGCGGCCCGGCTGGTGGCCGATACGGGCGACAAGTCCATGGCGGCCCTGTCGCCGCGACTGGCCGCCGATCTCTACGGGCTCGACATCCTGGAAGAAAACGTCGAGGACAGCGACACCAATGTCACCCGTTTCGTCATCCTTTCGCGCGAGCCTGTGGCGGTGACCCCGAACGGACCCGACGATCTGATCGTCACCACGTTCGTCTTCAATGTTCGCAACCTGCCGGCCGCGCTCTACAAGGCCATGGGCGGATTCGCCACCAATGGCGTGAACATGACCAAGCTGGAAAGCTACCAGCTGGAAGGCAAATTCACCGCGACTCAGTTCTACGCCGACATTGAGGGTCATCCCGACGATCCAAACGTTGCACGCGCGCTTGAGGAATTGCACTTCTTCTCGACCAAGGTGCGCATCCTCGGCGCCTACAAGGCTCATCCGTTCCGCACCGAACAGCGGCGGCAGAGCGATGCGGGCTAGCGGTTCCGTCTCGATAGGCGCGCCCAATCAGTCCGCTTTCAGGAGATTGTGGTCATTGACCCGGCGCGGATCGAAGGGCGGCCGCGCGGACGAAGCAGACCTCCAAACGAATCTTGGAAACGTCCGCATGCCGACACGATGGGTGAGTTCCGCGTTGTTCTTTGAAGGAAAAGCGCACACCCAAACCGTAAAGCCACGCCAACCACCTTCAATTTGCTTTTTGGCAGACTAATTGCGCGACGCGTTAGCGCCGCGCAATTAACCCAGGAAAATCATCCGTCGGAGAACATTTCTACCGGCAAAGAGGCGTCTGCCCCCCATTCAGCCCACGATCTGTGGTAGGTTCTGACGTTTGGGTGCCCTAAAAGACGAAGGGCCACATAGCTATGAGACGACGCCAAACCAGTTTGGCAGTGAACAACCACGCGGTCATCCCAACTAACACCCGCTGCTTCAAAACGGGCACGAAGCTCTGCTGCAGGGCGAAACATCCCCTCGGCATCTAAGTTTTGCGCCCAAGGCAGACTGGTCGCCCATGGGATATGGCCCTCGTCAAAAAGTGCGGTTGGTCGGACATCAATCACCTCGACATCTTCCTCATTTCGCCGGTCCAATATCCAATCCGCTGACGCGCCTCGCCGCTCAGCTACAGCAGGTACAAAGCGACGCGGGATGGGATTGTGCCCATCGCCGGTAACCGCCGAGTGACCGGCAGCCTGCCAAGCGGATAGCCCGCCGTTCACCAGACGAACGTTGCGGTGGCCAAGATACTCCAACAGCCAAAACATCCGAGCCGCATGGAAACCGCCACGATCATCATAAAGGATGACCTCAGTTGACGCATCAATACCGAGGTTCCCCAAAAGATCGGCAAGCTCTGGGACCGGACGCAGATCACCTTCAATTGATGCATCCGGTTCAACGACTGCATTGGGGTCGAGATGCACCGCGCCAGGGATGTGCCCAGTCCCAAACGCCTTGGCCGAGCGGATGTCGAGCACGACACGGGCAGCATTGGTTGCAAGTGCAAGATCGTTTGCGCTGATCAACAGATGACCATTTGGATAAACTTCGCCGTCAGCCAGGACAGCACTTGAGAGGCAAGCCGACAACAGGGCACCGCCTGCGACGGCTCGAAGGTTTGGGATTTTCATTTGATTTTTTCCTTTAGAATTGTGTGCGAAATGCTGCGATTGCCGCGCCTCAGCTTAGGTTCTGGGGTCAGGGACGAAGCGCAAATACGGCCGTTTGGCAGACCATCCTTGGGGGAAAGCGGCTTTTGCCGCATCGTCTTGCAGTGCTGGCAAAATGATAACCTCGTTGCCGCTTTGCCAATTGGCGGGGGTTGCGACCTTGTGGGTATCTGTCAACTGAAGACTATCGATGACGCGTAGGAGCTCCTTGAAGTTGCGACCTGCTGTCATCGGATAGGTTATCGCTGCGCGGATCGTCTTGTTTGGTGCAATGATGAAAACGCTGCGCGCTGTTTGGTTGTCCATCGCGGTGCGGTCCGTCGCTGAGCCAAGGGCATCCATCGGCAGCATCCCATAGGCGCGCGCAACCTCAAGATACGGGTCTGAGACTAGCGGGTAATCAACAGTGACCTCTTGGGTCTCTTCGATATCCTCTTTCCAGCGGTGATGTGCTTCGATTGGATCGACGCTTAGTCCGATGACCTTGACGCCGCGCGTTTCAAATTCGGGCATAGCTTGCGCCACTGCGCCCAACTCGGTTGTACAAACGGGGGTAAAGTCCTTTGGGTGTGAGAAAAAGAGGCACCAATGGTCGCCGATCCAATTGTGAAAATGGATCGTGCCCTCTGTCGTCATTGCGGTGAAATTCGGCGCTGTTGCGCCAATTGCTAGTGTCATTTGCAAGTTCCTGTTTAGTTGTTGCTGGTGAGCAGAGCGCTAAACCGGTTGCAGGTGATGTGCTTGAGGTGGGGCTGAGGAGTTCGTGCAGAATTCGTGTGTTTTCTGCTTCAAAAGAAACTGCTCAGTTCAATCCCAACTTTTCCAAGGCGCCGCCCACCATTTTGCGCATTCGGGTGTCTCGAAACGGAAAAGCCGCAAAGAACATATTCGACGTAACATCGGCTCTGCCCCGTCTGGCTTGTTCCAGACAACGAAGTGCGGCAGGGCGATCTCCCTCCAATTCCTTGGCGCAGGCCGCAATGAGGGCAATGTAGAAATGCGCAGATGGCGTTTGAAGCGCGCGATCAGTCAGTTTCGCGGCGCCCACAAAGTCTTCTTGCGACATTTTCGAAAGTGCTTGAACGCAAAGCATTGCATAGCTTATCGGGTCCAGCGGGCTGAGCGACAATGCGGTTTGGGCAGACCCCATCGCATCATCGGCTCTTCCATCCAAAAGCAGCATTAGGCCCTTCGTATAGTGCGACTGCGCATAGTTTGGGTTCAGCTCCAATGCTCGGTCGAGCCACATCTCACCGCTGGCAATGTCACCTTCAAGCCAACGGGCACGGCCCATGCTGAAGTTTGCAAAAGGCTCGTACGGATCAATTTCTAACGCGGTTTCAGCCGATGTGATGGCCCTTTGGAGCGCCATTTCATGGTCCTGTTCAAACCGCATGAACGCGTTTTGCCAATGCGTGAAAGATACGCCTGCATGCGCTCTGGCAAAGCCGGGATCGAGTTTGAGAGCCGCATCAAAGTGCTTTGCAGCGGATTGGTTGCAGTCTTCGCGAAACTAGTAGAGTTGGGATAATCCGATGTGAAAATGCGACCATGCATCCAACTCATGATCGGTCAAACGATGGGATTGGTTGGCTTCGTACCGGGGAAGCTCAAACTCCAGGGCCCCGACGATAGACGAAACGATCCTGTGACGTGCTGTTTTGATGTCCCGCAGGTCAGTTTTGAACGTCGCCGACCAGATAATGCACCCATCTCGTGCAGCCAACAATTCGACGCGGATCAAAATCTCCTGCGCGCTGGCTTCAATACTGCCGGTCAAAATGTACCGCACGCCGAGTTTCGCGCCTACGTCAACCGGATCAAGGGTGCCCGGGTCGAATTGAAACGAAGACCCCCGTGAGATCACCTGAAGCCAACGTAAGCGTGACAGGGTCGACAGGAGTTCACTCGGAAGCGCGCTTGCCAACCATTCCATGCTTTCATGCATCCTGGCCATCTGAAACTTCACAACAGTCAAGCCGGGTTGGGGCGTTGCAGAATCTGAGGGTGGACGGGATAGCTGATTTGATCCTTCGCTTTTCGCGATGTCGGCCCTCATGGCGGGGGGAATCTCTTCGAGGTCTGCGACGAAACGGTAGCCCAATCCGTGAACCGTTTTGATTGCGGCTTGCTTTGACCCGTCATCCCCGACCGCTTTGCGCGCTTGTTTAATCGCGGTCGAGATGGTGGCTTCGCTCACGAAACGCCCACCCCAAATTGCATCTATAAGCTCTTCGCGGGCGATTACGCGTTCGCTGTTCGAAATCAGATGGACGAGAAGCCTAAACGGGAGACGTTCGACATGGACGAGCCCTTCGGGCCCAACAATCTCAGCCCGTTTCTCGTCAACCAGATATCCGTCAAAGGTCCAACGCATTTTTTGGATTCTAAATGATCTTTCTCTACGCCGCCATTCCAAGCATTACAGCCCTCGACAATCCTCCGCGGTATTGGTGCGCTATACGCTATGCCGACGTTTGATTGCACCGCAGTGTCGGTCAAAATGGGCTCGTTCCGGCAGTTCGCTGCTAGTTCAACGAACGACGGCTCCTGGCACGAACCCGCCGCAGCCTCCCACTCCCGTTAACGTGGCGGATGCCAAGCGTTTGACTTTAAGCATGGCGGCCGATGCGGCCCCTCGCATGGTCAAACGCTCCGCTTGGAGACTGAAATGGCCAATATCGGCCGTTCCTAAAGCAGGCCTGCCATCCTGAGCCCGGCAAGCGATTTTTCGGCGCTTTCCTCGCGACGGCCGGCCGTGATCCGGATCTGCTCCGCCAGGTGCTCGGGTGTCATGTCGGGATTGACGCGACGCGCCCGGTCCATCGCCTGACGGGCTTCCTCGGTTCGGTCCTGATGACCGAGCGCGTTGGCAAGGGCAACCCAGGCTCCCGCATAACCCGGCTGCAGCTCGAGGCTCTTCCTGGCGAACCGCTCGGCATCCTCGAAACGGCCCCCGCTCGCGCAGGCATTGGCCTTGAAGTAGAGCCAGTAGGGAACCATCGGATGATTGGGAGCCGATGCGAGTATGCGGTCGAGTATGGCGTGGCCTTCGCGCAATTCTTCTTCGTTGCCGCCATAGGCGAGAGTGCGACCGAGTCTGCCCCAGCTGTGGAAGTCAAACGGGGCAATGTCGACCGCCCTTCGAAGCGCCGCAACGGCTTGAGCATGCTCACCGCAGTTGCTTTGCACATTACCCAGCGTTCTCAGAACAGTCGGATCGTTCGGGGCCAACTCGGCGGCGCGTTCGACGGCGGCGAGGGCCTCTGCCCGGTCTTCATTCGCGGCCATGCTGATGCCGTTCAACACCCGTTGCAGGAGAACCGAAGCGACGCAGGCGTGGGCGCCGGCATAGGTCGGGTCGAGTTCCACCGCCTCGCGCGCCAGTTTGAGGGCGTCGTCCATGGCCTCGCGATTGACCGGCAGATTGAGGGATCGGGCCTTTTGTACGAGCCCCCAGGCGTCCAGATTCTCGGTGGGGCGCTGGCTCGCCCGCCGCCATTCGACCCGCAGATATTCACCGCCGAAGGCGATGACGATGGCTTCCGCGATTTCCTCCTGAACCGAAAAGAGATCGGCAAAACGCCGGTCGTAGGTGTTTGACCAGAGTTGGGTGCGATCGGCCGCCTCGGTGAGTTCGGCAATCACACGCAGGCGATCGCCGGCACGGCGCACATTCCCGGTCAGCACATAGCGAAACTGCAAATCGCGCACGAGATCCCAGGCATCCTCGTCATGGCCCCGCGTGGCAAAGATGGCCGACCGCGATGCGACGCGCAAATCAGGAACCCTGGAGAGCATATTGATGATCTCGGTCGCGATGCCGTCGGCCAGATAGGCATCTTCGGCGTCGGGGGACAGGCTGTCGAAAGGAAACACCGCGATGGACCCGCGCGCCTGCTCAAGGCGTGGCGGTTTGGGCCGGGTGGACGGTGGCGCGGAGCGCCTCGCCTCGCCAATGAGAATACGGAAGACCCGCATTGGCTCGGCGATGTTCTTGAGGTGGCGCTCTCCGAGATCCTCGAACTTGACGTCGAGCTTGTTCCGCGTTGCCTCGTAGACCGTTTCAGAGATACAGATGCCGCCGGGATCGGCCAGCCCTTCCAACCGCGCTGCCAGGTTCACGCAATCGCCGTAGATGTCGTCACCGTCGACCAGAACATCGCCGATGTTGATGCCGATCCGAAACTCGATGCGGCGGTTTTCCGGCGCCATCGCGGCGCGCTCCGCCATGCCTTCCTGAATGGCGACGCCACACCCCACCGCATCGACGACACTGGCGAACTCGACCAGGGCCCCGTCGCCCAGAAGTTTGACGATGCGGCCGCGAAATTCTGCAACTTTCGGCTCGATCAACTCGGTGAGATGGCTTTGCAACGCCACGAGCGTAGCCGTCTCGTCTTCGCCCATCAGGCGGCTGAATCCGACCATGTCCGTGGCAAGTATTGCCGCAAGCCGGCGTTCCATGCCCGAACTCCCTCATCAAGGATTGCGATTCGAAATACGCCGTTGAGCCGCAGATCCTGCCGGATCATCCGCGGTGGCCAGGAGAGATTAGCCGAGTAGGACGGAGGATTCCAAGTGGCAAAAACACCAACTTGGCAGGAGACCATGGCGGCCCGATAGCGCGCTCGTCGTCGAGTTCCAACTCGCCCGGGCCGATTCGTCAAAAACTCCGTCGCCAGGTGTTCAAAGTACGAACTTACCGGTACCGCCCAACGCAGCGTTGGGCGACAATGGCGGCCAACGGCGCCGACGTGCGGAAAGTCAGGGCAGTGTTACGCTGAGCTCACGCATACATTTCGGTAAACGGGTGCGTGTAGAGTTCGATGACGCTGCCCCAGGGGTCGGTGCAGTAGACCATACGCTTGCTCGGATCGTCCGGAACCCGTTGCCAGCTCCGGCTGATCTGCCGACCGCCCAGACGAAGAACGCGTTCGAGGGTGGCGTCGAGATCCGACGCGGTCATGCAGAAATGGAAGGCGCCGCTTTTCCAGTATTCGAGGTCAGGGTCGCGCCGTTCATGCGGCGGATCGATCAACTGGAAAAGTTCGAGGCCAACGCCGTCCGGCGTCGCCAGGTGAGCGATCTTCATCCGCCTGAACGGGCGTGATCCCAGAACATCCCGTGCTTCTTCGCCTTCCGGGCCGTCTGCCGTGATCTCCACGGGCTCGCGAAGAACGCGGCAGTCGAAGGCATCCCGGTAAAAGCTCACCGCCGCGTCAATATCGCCGACACCGATGCCCACATGGTTGAAACCGCAATCCATTACCTGCATCTACTCCCGGTGCATGCGCCGAAGCCCTGCGGAGGTGTGGACTCCGGCGCATCCACGCTGTCAGCGAGCGGCGTATCCGCCGTCCACGGACAGGATCGCACCCGTCACATACTTCGCTTCGTCGCTGGCCAGGAACAGCGCGGCGTTGGCGATATCCACGGCCTCGCCGAACCCCAGCGGGTGATCGTTCATCAGTTCGTCAACGACCTTTTGCCGATCCTCGACCGTGCTGAGAAACGTCTCGAGCACTTCGGTGGGGATGCAACCCGGGCAGATCGCGTTGACCCGGATCTTGTCCTCCGCATGACTGAGTGCCATCGCGCGGGTGAAGTTCACGACCGCGCCCATGCTGGCGCAATAACCAGGGTGATAGGGCGATCCGGTCACACCGCTCTCGGATGACTGGTGAATGATGGAGCCGCCCGTTCCGCTCCGGCGCATGATCGGCACGACGAAGCGGCTGACCATGTATTTGGCCTTGATGTTGATGTCGAACATCAGATCCCAGTCGCCTTCGTCGAGCGTTTCGACCGTGCCGGCCTTCGAAAGACCGGCGTTGTTGTAGAGGACATCGATCTGCCCGAACTCCGCATCGATTGCCGCGACGCAGGCTTCGACATTGGCCATTTTCGACAGGTCGCAATGAAAGAACCGGGCGGTACCGCCGGATGCGTTGACGTCGGCCGCGACGGCCTCGCCCTTGTCCTTTTTGACGTCGACGAGGGCCACCTTCGCACCAGCCTGCGAAAACCGGCGGGCCGAGGCCTCGCCCAATCCCTGCGCCGCACCCGTCACGATGGCGATCTTTCCATCCAGTCTCTTGTCCATCTCGTATCTCCTCACCAGACGGTTACGCCGCCATCGACGACAATGTCCTGGCCGATCAGGTAGGCCGATGCGTCGGAAGCCAGGTAGACGATGGTTCCCTGAAGGTCATCGACCTCGCCGAACTTCTCGATCGGGATTTGCGGCATCCACACCTCATGCAGATGTTTGAGGGCATCCGACTGCAGCAGCTCGGTATTGATAAAGCCCGGCGACAGCGAGTTGACCCGCACCCCGCGCGGCGCCCATTCGGTCGCCAGCGAGCGCGTCAGATGCGCGACACCGGCCTTTGCTGCGTTGTAAGCCGCCTGTTTTTGCGGATGCGGAACCAGCCGACCGCCCATCGACGCCATGTTGATGATGACGCCCTTGCCTTGCTTCAGCATCACCCGGGCCTCTTCCTGGCAACACATGAAAACGCCGCGCAGGTTGATATCGAAGGTCTTGTCCCACTCTTCCATGGTGGTGTCTTCGGCGGCGGAATTGTAGTTGACGCCGGCATTGTTGAAGGCGATGTCAAGCGATCCGTGGTGATCGACGACGGCCGCGACCATGGCCTTGACGCTGTCCTGGCCGGCGACATCGGCCTTGATGGCGACGGTTTCGATCCCCGCGTCGCGCATCTCGGCCGCCGTCGCATCGGCCATCTCGACGTTCAGATCGGCAAGCACCAGTTTCGCTCCCGCCTCACCCAGTGCGCTCGCCATCGCCTTGCCGATGCCACGGGCACCGCCGGTGACCAGAGCGACCCGGCCGTCCAGCCGGAATTGGTCCAATACACTCATGACTCGTCCTTCTTGTTACGACCTGACGCGAGCGTCAGGATTTGCGTTTGTTCCTGTTGCGGTACTGATCGGCGACGACGGCGGCGATGATGATCACGCCCTTGACGATGGCGATGTAGAAGACGTCGATTCCCAGAAAGGTGAAGCCGGACGTGATGATCCCCAGGATCAGCACGCCGATGATCGTTCCGGTGATGCGGCCTACGCCGCCCATGAGCGACGTTCCGCCGATCACCACGGCCGAGATGGCGTCAAGCTCCCACATCAGGCCGGTGCCCGATTGGGCGGTTTCGGCCCGCGAGGTCTGGATGATCGCGGCGATACCGTAAAGAAGGCCGGCCATGGCGTAGACCAGCATCTTGTGCCGGCCGACATTGACGCCGGCCATGCGCGCGGCGTTCTCGTTGGAGCCGATGGCATAGGTACGCCGGCCGTAAACGGTGCGGGTCAGGAGGATGTGGAAGATCACGGCGAGGCCAAGGAAGATCCAGATCGGCGTGGCGCCGGATCCGAACACGCCGAAATCATCGATGAAGAAGCTGACCTGCTTGCCGGAGGTGTACCAGCGCGCCAGGCCGCGGGCGATGACCAGCATGGCCAGGGTGGCGATAAAGGGCGGAATGCGGGTTATGGCGATGACAGCGCCGTTGAAGAAACCGAGCGCCGCGCCGACGGCGAGCCCGGCCAGCACCGGCACGATGACCGGCAGGTCGGTCAGCGCCGGATAGACGGCCCGCAAATTGTCCGAGGTCTGGGCCAGCGACGCCGCCACCAGTCCGGCAATGCCGACGATGGAGCCGCCCGACAGGTCGATGCCGGCCATGATAATGATCTGCGTCACGCCGATCGCCATGATGCCGATGATCGCCATCTGCAGCACGATGATGAACAGCCGCTGCCCGTTGAAGATGAAGCTCTGATCCTGCATCACCCAGCCGAGGATCTCGAAAAGAACGGCAACGCCGATCAGAACCAGCAGGATGCCCAATTCCGGCGGCCGGTTGGCCCTGGCGCTCATTTGCATGGAATCCATGGCGTCACCGTCCCCCGTTCTGCCGCCCCTGGCGGTACTGGTCGGCAATCACGGCTGCCAGGATGATGAAGCCCTTCGCCACCTCCTGGTAGTAGAAGTCGATGCGCAGGAAGGTGAAGCCGGAAGTGATGACGCCGAGGATCAGCACGCCGATCACCGTGCCGCTGATCCGGCCGCGGCCGCCGAACAGCGACGTGCCGCCGATCACCGCCGCCGAGATCGCGTCGAGCTCGTACATCAGCCCCATGCCGGGCTGAGCCATGGTTGCGCGGGCGCTCATCACCACGCCGGCCAGCCCGGCGAGACCGCCTGCGATGGAGTAGACGAGGATCTTGTGGGATCGGATGTTGATACCGGAAATTCGCGCCGCTTCCTCGTTCGAGCCGATGGCATAGGTGCGGCGGCCATAGACAGTGCGGGTCAGAAGGATGTGGAACAGCACCGCGACGGCGATGAAGATGAGGACCGGCCCGAGGCCAGAGCCGATCGCCTTGTAGCTGTCGGTCAGCCCGAAGATCGGATTGCCCTCGGCATAAAGCACCGCCACACCGCGTGCCGCGACCAGCATGCCCAGCGTCGGGATAAACGGCGGCACCCCGGTATAGGCGGTTATCGAACCGTTCACCCAGCCGGCGGCGCATCCCACGGCGATACCGACCAGGACTGGCACGATGACCTGCAGATCGGCGATCCCGCCGAAATACATGGCGCTGCCGCCTGAAGCCTGGGCGAAGCTGGCAGCCACCATGGCGGCCAATGCCGCGACCGAGCCGCCGGACAGGTCGATGCCCGCGGTGATGATCACCTGCGTCACCCCGACGGCGATGATCCCGATGATCGACACCTGGAGTACGATGATCGGCAGGCGCTTCATGTTGAACAGGAAGCTGTCGCCGATCACCGCCCAGCCGAGGATTTCGAACGCAAGCGCCACGCCGATCAGGATCAGGAAGATGGTCGCGTCCGCCGGGAGACCTTTTCGTCCGAACATGGCCACGCGGGTGTCAGATGTAGCTGGCATTGTCGTGCACGCCGGTGTCGAGCCCGGTGATCAGCGATACGATCTCGTTGCCGTCGGTGGTTTTTGCGTCCAGCGTTCCGACGATCCGGCCGCGCCTGAAGACGACGATCCTGTCGACGAGATTCAGGACCTGCCGCAGATTGTGGCTGACGAGGATCAGCGGGATGCCCTGTTCCTTCAGCGTGCGGATGATGTTTTCGACCTGGGTGGTTTCCTGGACGCCGAGCGCTGCGGTCGGCTCGTCCATGATGATCAGTTTCGAGGCGAAGGTCGCCGTACGGGCGATCGCCACGCACTGTCGCTGGCCGCCGGACATGTTGCCGATGGTGTTGCGCAGGTCGGGGATCTTGATCGCCGTGCGCTGAAGCCCTTCCTCGGACATCTGGCGCATCTTCTTTTCGTTGAGGAAGCTGAACGGCCCGAGATTGAAGTAGACCTCTTCGCGGCCGAGAAAGATGTTGGCCGGGACGTCAAGATCGTCGGCAAGGGCAAGGTTCTGGAAGACGGTCTCGATCCCTGCCTGGCGGGCTTCCAGCGGTGTTGCGAAATGCACTTCGTTGCCATCGAAGAAGATCTGTCCCGTCGTCGGCTGTTCCACCCCGGTGATCTGGCGGACGAAGGTCGATTTTCCCGCACCGTTGTCGCCGACGATAGCGATATGCTCGCCGTCGAACATCTCGAAATCGGCGTCTTGCAGCGCGTGCACGCCGCCATAGTGCTTGGTCAGCCCCTTGGTGCTGAGCACGATTTCGTCCGCCATGGCTTCCTCCCAAGTTGCAACTGATACCCAGCCCCCGGGTCCGGCAATGCGGCCGGCCCCGGGATCCTGTTCAAGGTATCCTACTTGTAGTCGGCCATGTTTTCCTTGGTGACGGTGATGAACGGAATGTCGGTGTAGGCGTCCATCTCCTTGCCGCCGATCATCGACAGCACCGCGTCGACACCGCCGCGGGCCTGGCCCTTGGCATCCTGGAAGACCGTGACATCGAGATCGCCGGCTTCCATGGCGGCGAGCGCATCCGGGGTCGCATCGATGCCCGCGACGATGACGTCGTCCATTGAAATGCCAGCGTTCTTCAGCGCCTGAATGGCACCGAGTGCCATTTCGTCATTGTTGGCGAAGACAATATCCGGCTTGATGCCTGAGGCCAGCCAGTTGGCCATGACATCGTTACCCTTGGTGCGCTGCCACTCGGCTTCCTGCTCGGCGATGATCTCGATGCCCTTGCAGGCGTCCGTCGCCACGACATCCTTGACCGCTTTGGTGCGGTTCTGGGCATCCTCGTTGCGCAGGAAACCGATCAGGATGACCGCCTTGCCCTTGCCACCGGCCTGTTTGCAGGCCTCTTCGCCCTCCAGCGTGCCGGCCTTGTAGTTGTCGGAACCGACATAGGTCGACATGCCGCCAAGATCGGCGATATCGGCCGGACGACGGTTGATATAGGCCAGCGGTATGCCCGAGGCCTTGACCAGTTCGGTGATCGCGGCTGTCGCCTCGGTACTGACCGGGGCAAGAACGATGCCGTCGACACCGGCCGCGATGAAATTCTGGATCTGGCTCAACTGCGTGCCGACATCCTCACGGGCATCCTCGATCTGGATCGTGTGCCCCATCTTCTCCGCGTGAACCTTGGCGGCTTCGCGCATGATGGTCTGGTAGTTGTCGTCGAAATTCGGGCTGGAGTAGCCGATAGTCTCCGCGGCGGCACCGCCGGCGAGAAGGGCCGATACAGCGACCGCACCAAGATATTTCGAAAGTTTCATCAGTTCCTCCCTGAGAATAATTTGCCAGCGCGAATTCATTCCGATCCGTGGCAAGTGGAAGCGTTGCATTCGATCCCAAACTTGTCAACATGATTGTTAAACAATTATGATTTACAAAACATCGGCAATGGCTTAATGGTGTCTGCAGGCGTTACCGGAAGAACCGGACGAATCCGCAATAGATCACCAGGAGCCGGATTTGCCGAGGAAATGGTTGATTGGGACGAACGATTCAACATCATAGCTTCGGACGGGAAGGTATGGCCCGAGGCGCGCAGCAGACAGTCGGGGAAATGCGGGATCAATGGCGAGTAGACAAAACAAGCAGCGAATTTCGTCCTCCGCGAAGTTCATATTCGAGTCGTTGAAGACGGACATAGCCCTGGGCCGTTTTCACCCGCGGGAAAGGCTGATTGAAAAGGAGCTGGTGGAGCGCTTCAAAAGCCACCGCCCGGCGGTTCGCGAGGCCCTCAGCCTGTTGACCCAGATCGGGCTGATCGTCCATGTCCCGAACAAGGGGGTCTCCGTCGCGGAGCTGAGCCTCGAGGAGCTGACCAAGATATACGAAATGCGCATCGAGCTCGAGGATCTGGCCGCCAGGTGGATCCCGCTTCCGTTGTCGCAGGACGCGATAGGGAAACTCGAGGACATCCAGAAGGACCATGGCGAAGCTGTGGCAAACCGCAGGTTTCGGGAGATTTTTCGCCTTGACATGCTGTTCCACTCGACCCTGAATTCGCATTGCGGCAACCACCATCTGGAAGAGATGATCGACCTCATGTCCACCCGCGGCCTGCTCGCACGCTATTCGGCGATGATGGATGCGCAATTCCTCGCCGAAGTCCGCGACGAGCATGTGGCGATCATCGACGCCATCAAGGCGGCCGACCGGGATCGCCTGGTGGCCGTCATGCACGCTCACAATGTGCGCGGTATCGACTGGTTCTCGGCTCGCATCCGCGAACAGTCTGAACACCAAAAAGCGCCGAACACCGGAAATGCCGGATAGTATGGCAGTTCAAAATCCGTCGATCCGAAAGACCGGTTCGATTGACCAGGAGAAACAGAATGCAAATCGACCCTGCCTTGAACCACATCAACCTTATGACTCACGATATGCCCCGGCTGATCCGGTTCTACGGCGACATCCTCGGATTCGAGCCGGGTTTCCGCCCGCCTTTCTCGGTTGACGGGACCTGGCTTTATCTGGGAGGCAACGCACTCATCCATCTGGTTCAGGCGGACCGTGAACACCGCAACGACGAGCCGAAGGTGAATCACTTCGCCTTTACGGCAACCGGGCTGGCGGATTTCCTGCAGCATCTGAGAGCCAACGAGGTGGCCTACAATGTGATGATCGCTCCGGAAATCGACCTGCGTCAGGTCGTGGCATTCGACCCCGACGGAAACATGTTCGAGGTGCTTTTCGCCGGCGCGGAAGCTGAGGGCGTCGACATCTCGCCCTTCAACTGGCCGTAGGAAGCTCTAGACCGAAGCCAGGTCCGGATTGAGCACGAAAGGCAGCGTGATGAAGTGGCGCCGCGTCGTGCTCTCGTCGATCTCGATGGGCCGTTCGGCGTCGCGATCGATTCCGTGCTGCAAAAGGGCTCTCAGCACCATGTGAATGGTGCCGAACTCGGTTTCTTCCTCGTCCTTGTTGCGGTCGGTGATCTGCACGCCGACGGCAAGCATCTTGCCGAGGCAGGAATGAGCGCCGCCGCCGAAGGACAGCCCGTGAAGCGGCGTCCGCCCGGTGAGTTCCCGGTAGGGATTGAATTCTTCTGCATCGTCACCGAACAGCTCGGTATTGCGGTTGGCCTTGGTCAGGTCGACGGTGACGAATTCGTCCTGCTCCGCTTCGTGACCATCGGGCAGGTGCATCGGGCACAGCGCTCGCCGCTTGGTGATCGGGCTGGCCGGGTGCAGTCGCACCGCTTCCCAGATGAATTTCTGCATGAGGATCGGATCGTCGATCATCTTCTGCCGGTCTTCCGGATGCTTGTCGACCCAATCGAGCGCCTCGTTGACGGCGTTCATCAGCACGTTGGCGGTTGTAAACGCGCCGGCGAGGATGAAGAAGGCGCCGTCCTTGACCCGCTCGTCATAGGGCAGGTCGTCATCGGTCGGCAGCTGCCGCAACTGCGCGGTGATGGCGTCGTTGGGCAAGTCCTTTTCGTCCATTTCTCCGGCCTCGACCTTGGCGATCAGGTCGCGGCGGCGCGCAGCGGACGGTTCGAAAAACTCCGTTCGAAAGCTCTCGAGCGCCTCCTTCAGCTCCACCATCAGCCGGTCGCGGTCGGCCGGATTGGTGAGCTGGCCCATGGTTGGCGCATGGCCGAGCTTGCCGATGAGCGCCAGGAGCCGGTCCGTATCCTGTTCCGTGTGAGCCCGGTCGACGCCGGCGCTGTCGGCGACGAGGTTGACGAGCACGCGATAGGCGAACTTCGCCATGTCGCCGCGACCCGATTCGATCACCGGGTCGAGGGTTTCCTTCAGCGCGGCGGGAAAAACGTGGTTCTGGTAGTGGCGAAAGAAGGTGCGGTTGAACACGCCCATGAACAGCCGCTTCTTTTCGATGTGCTCCTTGCCGTGCAGGCACACCACGGTCGTCGGCAGGAACAGTGTGTCGGCGTCGTAGAGCGCCTGGTGGAGATCGGGAATTCGCAGCGTCGCTTCCGCGTCCGCATATTTCGTCACGAAATGTTCAGCCATGGGTTCCTCCCGCTCTATTCCTCTGGCGCCAGGGTCAGTTGCAGTCCGTCCAGTTCCGCCGTCACGGTGATCTGGCAGGCGAGCCTCGACGCCGCCTCGTCGAAATGCATGAGCATGTCGAGCATCGCTAACTCGAAATCCTGCCGCGGCTCCAGGCGCTGCATCCAGTCGCTCGCCACCTTGATATGGCAGGTGCCGCATGTTGCGCTGCCGCCGCAGGCCCCCTCCACCGGCAATGCCAGTTCGTCGCGCAGTGCGAACATCAGCGGGTCGCCGGTGGTGACTTCGTGGCTGGCCGTCTCGCCATCGCGGCCGGTGACGTGAATGGTGATCAATGCAGTTCTTCCACGATCAATGGTTCTGGGTCTTGCTCGGGGCCGAACGCCACCTCGCGCGACAGCCGCGATCCCATGGAGGCGAGCCGCCAGCCGGGGATCGGTTTTCGTTTGGGCGGTGGCGACAGGTCCTTTTCGACGCCGGCGATCATCACGGTGGTGATGTTGTCCGGGTCTCCGAGGCTCGCGATGTTGTCCTCGACCTTGCCCTTCACGCAGATGATATCGGCCTGGTAGCCAGGAGCGATAACGCCTGTTTCGCCATCCATCCGCAGCGCAAAGGCGCCTTTCTGGGTGGCACACTGGATGGCTTCCAGGGCGGACAGGCCGAAATACTTCATGAACACTTCCATCTCGCGATAGTGCCAGTCGCCATAGGGCACCATGGAAAATCCGGCTTCAGAGCCGGTGAGCAGCGGAACGCCTTCCTTGTGAGCGAGCGTCATGGTCTCGATGGAATCCGTCAGCTCCCGCTCGAACAGCTTCATCAGATAGTCGGCGGTGCCAAGCTTGTGGCCGAAATCGACCATGTTGGCCTGGAAGGTCAGCGCCGGCGCGATCGGGATCTTGCGGTCGACGATCTCTTTAAGCGCCGTCTCGTCCATGGCGGTCGCGTGGAATATCAGGTCGAACCCGGCGACGGCCGCGCGCCGTGTCGCCTCGGCACCACGGCAATGACCCATGACAGGCGTTTCCAGTTCGTGCGCCGTGTCGCAGATCAGCTCCAATTCCTCCAGCGTCCATACGCACATTTCGCCCTTGTGGGACTGACGCGGGATGATGCCGGTGACATGGACCTTGATCCAGTCGGCGCCGTATTTGACCTGGCGGCGGACTTCGCGAACGATCTCGTCCCTGGAGTTGACGGCCATGTAGTAGCCGGTTGTGCCCTCGTCCTGGATCAGCCTTCCCGCGGTGCCGCCAACGCCTGTTATCAGAGCATAGGCCCCGCAGGACATGCGTGGGCCCTCGACGATGTTGGCCTCGATCGCATCGCGCAGGTCGATCATGTTCTCGAAGGTGGAATCCGGATCGAGAATGCCGGTCACGCCGGCCCGAAGCAGTTTACGGGCGTTGTAGCCGGCAACCAGCGCGGACAGCGCATTGCGCCGCTGATGAAAGATTTCGGCATTGGAGCCGGCATCGTCAAAGGCCAGATGGCAGTGGGCGTCGATCAGGCCGGGCATGACGGTCTGACCCGTGGCGTCGATGCGCTTCAGATCGGGCTGGTCGCTGGCTTCTTTCTCTGCGGCAACGCCGACTGCCTTGATACGGCCGTCTTGGATCAGCACCGACCCCTCGAAAGCCGGGCTGCCGGTCCCGTCGATGATGCGGCCGTTTTCGATGACAAGATCAGCCATGGCGGTTTCCTATGCTTTAATGCGCAGCAGGCGGCGCGCATTGTCCGCCAGCTTGGCCGGCGGACGGTGTGAGGCGAGATCGTCCGGTGCGTCCCAGCCGGAGAAATTGGTGCCGAAGACCAGCTGGTCGTCGCCGACCAGCGAGGTGAACAGTTCCAGCGACGCCTCATTGTTGAGGTGGTTGTCGAACCAGATCCGCGACAGCCGCTCCTCGAAGGCGCCGTCGGCACGCAGATGCGGCGGCGACCACGGTCTTTTTCGCGACGCCATCGCCATGCGGCCGACCAGATAGCCGGTCGAACCGCCACCGTGACTGAGGCAGAGATCGAGATCGGGATGCCGGTCGATCACGCCACCGTAGATCAGCCGCGCGACTGCCAGTGTTTCCTGTGCCGCGAACCCGATCACGACGTCGAGATCGTAGTCGTTGAGATTGGCATCGCCGGGCGGGCCGTCGATTCCGGCCGGCGAGGGATGGATGAACAAAGGAACGTCGAGACGCACACAGGCTTCGTAGAGCGGATCCATCGCCGTATCGTCGAGCCGGTGCGGCATGTCGGTGCCGATATAGCCGCCGAGAAGGCCGAGTTCGGTTACGGCCCGTTGCAATTCGTCGATCGCCGCAGCCGGGTCCTGAGCCGGCAGGGCTGCGAATCCGGCCAGCCGATCAGGATAGCGACGCAACAGGGCGGCAAGCGCATCGTTGTGGGTCCTGCAAAAGGCGATCGCCGTCGGCGCATCGACAAAATGGAGGAATGTCAAAGGGTTGGGAGACAGGACCTGGAAGTCGATCCCGGCTTCGTCCATGCGGGCAAGGCGCAGGTCGGCATCCATGAACGGGCTACCCTGATAGCGCACCCCGTCCAGGCGGTAATCGCCGACCCGGAACCATGGAGCATCGCCATCCTGACCGCCCATTTCCGGCCCGAGCGCACCGGCGGCGCCCATGGTTTCTGCCAGCACGACATGTGCATGCACATCCAAAACGCTTGCCGCCAGAGCAGGGTGAGTCATCGCCGGAATCCGAAAGATATTTTTATCGTATTGAATAAGATCGTATTCGATGTATCCTGTCAACACCTTGCTGGAGCGAGTTCCTTGCCTCGCTCTGGACAGGCGGATCAAAGAAAAGCATATAGGCTGGAGCTACGCTGGAGTTTTCGATTTGCATCGTCTGATCAGAAAAGACGCAGACGGAAAAGCGGTCCGCAGACCGCTGGAAGACCGCGTTTCGTTCATGACGCACCGCATCAATGCGCGCCTGCAACAGCTCTGCAATCCGGTCATCGCTCCCTATCAGCTCGACCTCTACAGCTCCCGCATCATCGTGGCGCTGGCCGAGAAGGGTGCGATGAAGGTTGGCGAGCTGGTGGATCTCATGGCGCTGCCGCAGTCGACCATGTCGCACCAGCTCAAGCGGCTGGAGAAGGACGGCTATGTCCTGCGCACCCGCTCCGATCTGGACAACCGCACGGTGGTAATCACGCTGACCCAGAAGGGTGCCGATGTCGCTGAGATCTGCAACAGGCTGAGCGATGCAATCCTCGCCTCGGTTTCCGAAGAACTGTCGCACGAGGAGATCGAGTTGCTGACCAGGCTGCTGCAACGGGTTTTTGCCAGCCTGCCCAAGGACGGCATCATCTCCGTCTGAATGTGACCGGGAGGACCGGTATGCAGACACCGATTGAAGACAACGCGATCAAGATCGTGCGGGCATTCTGTCATGCCTGGGATCGGTTGGATTTCGATGCGATCGCTGACCATCTCCACGACGACATCTGCTACCACAACATGCCACTCGAGCCGATCCACGGCAAAGAGGCGGTGGAAGCTTATCTGCGCGGCGCCGGCCCGTTCGAGACCTGCGGATGGGAACTTCTCAACATCGCTGCTGACGGCCCGACCGTGCTGACTGAAAGGGTCGACCGCTTCACTGTCGATGGTGTGCCGATCGTGCTGGAAGTCATGGGTGTGTTCAAGATCACCGACGGGCGCATTCGTCTCTGGCGCGACTATTTTGACCTCGCAAGCTATCGTGCCCAGTGGCCAAAATAGGCCTCCAAGGCGCCAGCCGCCAGGCCATCCGAGCGCTGCGCCGCTCTACTCGGAATTGGATAACATGCTGAAAAGGCGCTGGAAAAATCGCCTCCAACAGGCTGTTATGTCGTCGATCAAAAAAATATTGTTGTAAATAGTTTCGATTTCGATACAAAATTGCGGACGCCGAAACGGGAGGAGCAGGGAGGCGGGATCATGTCTCAACCGCACGTCATCGCCGACGCAAAACAGATTGCCGCCGGGCTTCGGCATCCCGATCTTCGGCAGGCGCTCTATGACGAGGGCGCGGTCATCATGGACCAGACGCTGTTGACCCTGCACGGCGAAAAACATCGCAAACGCCGGCTGCTGGAGTTCAAGGTTTTCCGCCGCGATTTCTTCCACTGGTACGAGCGTACGGTTTTCCCGAAGACGCTGTCAGAGTCCATGGCGCCAGACATTGCCGCCGGCCGCGGCGAGCTCGTCGATCTCGGCTACCGCGTGACCATGAACCTGACAGCGGACTTCGCCGGTATAGACCGACCGGAGAAATCGGCCGAGGAAACCGCCGACCTGCGGAAACTGGTGTCGACCTTCTCGGAAGGCGCGACGATGGTTCACAGCACAAGGCCGAAAGACGAGGTCCGTGCCGAGGTGCGGGCGGCCATTGCCGACTTCGGGCCACGTTTCCTTGATGCATCGGTCGCCCGGCGGCGGCAACTCCTTGATCGCTTCGAGGCCGGAGAAATTGCCGAGGACGATCTGCCGCGCGACGTCCTGACCGTGATCCTTCAAAACGGTGACCCTGAGGAATTCACGGAAGACGTGCTGACCAGGGAAATCGCGTTCTACCTGCAGGCCGGTGCCCACTCGACAGCCAATTCGACGATCCACTCCTTCCACGACATCTTCACCTGGGCGGAAGTGGAACCGGAGCGCTGGGAGCGGCTTCGCGAGGATGCGATCTTCTTCCAACGCGCCGTGCACGAAAGCCTGCGGCTGCACCCGGCGAGCCCGGTCGCCTGGCGCCGCGCCACCTGTCCGGTCCACATTGAAGGCGCAGGCGACGTCAAGGCAGACGATATGGTCGAGTTCCGGCTAGCCGAGTCCAACCGCGACCGGGCGATCTTCGGCGACGATGCGGACGTCTTCAATCCGCTGCGTTCCGTCGCGCCGCCCCATCCCCCCTTCGGCCACACGTTCGGCACCGGCGTTCACACCTGCCTCGGCCGCGATCTCGATGGCGGTCTCGTTCCACGGGCCGACACCGATCCGAAGACCCACCAATACGGCACCATATCGCTGTTCCTGCGCGACCTGTTCGCCCGTGGCGCCCGGCAGAACCCGGACGATCCGCCACGGATGGCGACCCACACAGCGCGACCCAATTGGGGTCACTATCCGATCGTCTTCGACGAGGCGCGGCAATGGCAGTGAAGACTGCTATTGTTACCGGCGGCAGCGGCGGGATTGGCTGTGCCTGCGCGCAGACGTTGATCGAGGACGGCTTCCGCGTTGGCATTCTCGATATCGATGCCGATGCTGTGGAGTCTGTTGCAGGCGAAATCGGAGCAACCGGCCTGGTCGCGGACGTCACGGATGAGCCGTCGGTCGAAGCGGCATTGGAACAATTCGGGGAAACGCCGGACCTGGTGGTCAACAACGCTGGCATCGGTCGCTTCGCGTCGCTGCTCGACATGCCACTCTCCGATTTCAGGCAGGTGCTGGAGGTCAATCTGGTCGGCGCCTACGTCGTCGGCCGTGCCGCTGCGCGAGGCATGGCGGAGCGCGGATCGGGCCAGATCATCAACATCACCTCCATCAACGCCATCACCACCGGACCCGGCACCGGCAGCTATCCGGCGTCCAAGGCCGGGCTGCACAAGCTGACCGAATTGATGGCGCTGGAGTGGGGCCCGCTGGGACTGCGCGTCAACGCAATCGCGCCGGGATTCATCGATGCCGGCATTTCCACCCCGTTCTACCGGGATCCTGAGGTTCGGGAACTGCGCGGTGGAGCGGTTCCGACCAAACGGCTGGGACTGCCTGAGGACATCGCCAACGCCGTGTCCTTTCTGGCCAGCGACAAGGCGACCTACATCAACGGCCATCACCTTGTCGTCGATGGTGGCGTGTCGGCGAGCCTGTTAACACAACTGCCTAGGTCCAAGGCCAGGTCCCAGGAATGAAGAATCTTCTCCTGTCCGGCGGCATTTACCACCCCTTCGAAGAGACATCGGCCTCAATCGCCGGACATCTGGAAAACCTCGGCGTGACGTCGGTTATCCGTGATGTTCGCTCCGGGCTGGAGACCCTGCGGACCGAAAACTTCGATCTCCTCACGGTCAACGCGTTGAGCTGGACAATGACCCAGGCGGAGAAATACGAGCCGTTCCGCGACCAATTCGCATTCAATCCATCCGATGACGATCGACGAGCGATCCAGAATCACATGGACGGCGGTGGAGGGCTCCTCGGACTACACACGGCAGCAATCTGCTTCGACGGCTGGGCGCAATGGCCGCGCATGCTCGGCATCGGCTGGGTCTGGGGACAGTCGCACCACCCTCAGCCCTGCACCGTCACGGTGTCGGATGAATCCGGAGAATTCGAGGTCTGGGACGAGCTCTATTGCGGCATGACGGTCGAGGCGGGCACTGAGGTTCTGGCAACCGGCCGTGCCGACGGGGTCAACGAAGAACAGCCGATTTTCACCCGAACCGGTCGGTCGGCCTATCTGGCCCTCGGTCATGACCTCACGTCGACTGCAAATCCCGGGTATCGACGTTTGTTGTTGGCCGCGGCGCGGAGCGCGCTCGGCAGATGAAGGGAAGCATGTAATGCAGGAGATCTCCGGGTATTCGGTTCTGATCACCGGCGGCGGGTCGGGGCTTGGTGCCGGCATTGCCCGCTACATGGCGGGAAACGGTGCGCGGGTCACCATCAGCGGGCGCCGATCGGAAAAACTCCAGCAGGTGGTCGACGAGATCGGGCCGGCTTGCGCCATTGCACCAGGCGATATCCGAGATGAGGAGGACCGGACCCGGATGGTCGATGTGGCGGTATCCCATGGCGGAGGACTGCAGGGGCTCGTCAATACGGCGGGCAATATGCTGAACGGTTCGATCGACACGCTGGAAGCAGACGCCATTCTCGACCTGCTCAACACGAATGTTGTCGCCGGCATGGCGCTGACCGGCCTGGCGGTGCCGCATCTGGAGCGCAACGGCGGCGCCGTGCTGTTCATCGGTTCGGTGCACACGCGCCGCGCCTATCCCGGGGCCTCGCCCTATGCCGCGTCGAAGGGCGCTGTGGAAGCACTGAGCCGCGTTCTGGCGGCCGAACTCGGGCCGAAAGGCATTCGGGTCAACTGCCTGCTACCCGGCGCGGTGCCGACGGAAATCAACGTCCGCGCCGGCGTTGCAGCAAGCTTCGAGCACAACCTGGCGCGGTTGAAATCGATGGAGGTCGACCATCCGCTCGAGCGGATCGGCACGCCGGAAGAAATCGCCGAGGCAGCCGATTACCTGCTGCGGGCTCAATGGACCACAGGCACCTCCATCGTCATCGACGGCGGATTGTCGCTCGGCGTCAGCTACAAATAGGAGGGTCCGGTGATCGTCGAACAGCGCACCTATCTTTTTCATCCAGGCGGCTTGCCGAAGTTCTTCAAGGTTTATGAGGATTCGGGTGCCCGGGATCTTCAACAGCGCATTCTCGGCAACCTGATCGGCTATTTCACCACCGAAATCGGCATGCTCAATCAGTCGGTCCACTTGTGGGGCTATGCGTCGCTCGACGACCGGGCCGCCCGTCGCGCCGCGCTGATGGGAGAGCCGGTGTGGAGAGAATTTCTGGCCGACATCGTGCCGTTGTTGAAGAATCAGGAGTCGAAAATTCTGCTGCCGGCCGAATTCTCGCCCATTGGCGGATCGGTTTCGGCGGGGATTTGACAGGGTATCCATTTTACGCCAATTTCGATTATATCAATATCGATTATCTTGGAGTGGGTTGAATTAGAGCCGGATGCACCGGCCGCCATTGGGAGGAGCGCAGTGGGCGACATCGATCGCAACAGGGCCAGTTCGGTGTCCGGACCGGACCACCGGGAGGACTGCTGAATGCTGGCTCAGCAGCTGCTGAACGGGATCGTCGTCAGTGGCGTCTATGCGCTTTTCGCGCTGGGATTCACGCTGGTCTTCGGCATCCAGCGCATCCTCAACCTGGCGCACGGTGCGATCTTCATGACCGGCGCGATGGTGGCCTATTACACGGTGGATGCCGGTGGCCCGCTCTGGCTCGGCTTCATCATGGCAATCATTGCTTCCGGTCTTTTGTCGGTCTTTGTCGAGATCGTCTGCTTTCGCCGGCTGCGTAAGACCGGTGACGAGGAATTCGGCGGCATCATCTCCTCGATCGGTGCCGGACTGGTGATCATGACGATTGCCCAGAGGGTGTCCGATACGCTGATTCTGCGCTTTCCGTTCGAGACCTTCCCGGTGGTGATCTTCAAGTTCTGGGGCCTTCGTGTGTCGATGCTGCAGCTCTTCATGGCCGGCGCTGCCGTCGTCCTGGTGGTTATCCTCGGCTACTACATCTACCGCACGTCGTTTGGTCGTCGGGTTCGGGCCGTAACTGATAACGAGCATGCGGCGATGCTGATGGGCATCAATCCCAACCGGATCTACTCGCAAACGTATTTTCTCGCCGGTGCCCTGGCTGGCGCGGCCGGCGTACTTGTCGGCCTCGCTTTCAACTCGATCAACTTCGTCATGGGCGAGCCCTATCTGATGTTCGGTTTCGTCATCATCATTCTCGGTGGCCTCGGCTCCATTCCCGGAGCGCTTCTCGCCAGCCTCGTCTTCGGCATGGGGCAGACCCTGACCATCGCATACCTGCCATCCGGTCTGACGGACACGGTCATCTTTGCCGCACTGTTCCTGCTCCTGCTGTTCCGCCCGCACGGGTTGATGGGCAAAGAGGAAGCCGGCAACATCAGGGGGCGCCGATGAGCCAGTTCATTGCCGGCTACCTGCCCCTGTTTGACCTCTACCTGCTGCATCTCGGTCTGGCTTTCAGCCAGTATATCGTGCTACGCGCCGGCGTTTTTTCGCTGGCCACGGCTGCCTTTGCCGGGATCGGCGCCTACACGGCCGGTATTTTTGCAGTCAAGCTGGGCATGCATCCGGTGCTCGGACTGGCCGCAGGCACGCTGACCGGCATGGGTGCCGCCCTGTTCCTGTCGATACCGCTGGCCCGCCTGCGCGGCGTCTACCAGGCGATCGCCACGGTCGCATTCATCCAGATCGTGGTGTCGCTCAACATCTTTTCCGAAGGCCTCACCGGCGGCGCCATGGGGCTTAACAGCATTCCCAAGACGGTCGGAACGGGCGTTCTGATCGTTGCCGCCGCCGCTGCGACCTATCTCGTCTGGGCGATCGAAAAAGGCCGGCTCGGCCGCGCATTCAACGCCATTCGCCAGGACGAGGCCGTGGCCGCCTCGCTCGGCATTTCGATCACCTGGCATCAGGCGCTTGCCTTCGCGATTTCGGGCGCGCTGGCCGGGCTTTTCGGCGGGCTCGAAGCCTATCATTCCTATGCACTCGACCCCAACCAGTTCGGCTTTCACCTGCTGATCACCGTCCTGTCCTACGTCATCCTCGGCGGCCGCAATTCGGTCATCGGGCCGCTCATCGGCACCGCCATCCTGATCATTTTGCCGGAGTTGGCGCGGCCACTTGCCGAGAACCGCATGATCATCTACGGCATCATGCTGATCATCGTCATCAACTACCTGCCCAAGGGCATCGCCGACACCGCCATCGACAGTTTCAGGGCGCGGCGGTTGAAACGGCGGGAGGCGTTGGCATGAGCACGCTGACGCTGACCAACCTGAGCAAGTATTTCGGTGGCGTGGTTGCGTCCAAGGACGTCAATATGCGGGTGCCGGCCGGCGAAATCACCGGGCTGATCGGCCCGAACGGCGCCGGCAAGACCACCATCGTCAACATGATCACCGGGATGCTGCCTGTCAGCGACGGTACGATCGAGGTTGGCGACACCGACATAACCCACGCGCCGGCGCATGAGATCAGCCGCGCCGGGCTCGCCCGTACGTTTCAAAACATCCGGCTGCTGGGCGAGGCCAGCGTCATCGACAATGTGATGATCGGCTTCCACCGCCACGAGAGCTCGTCGACGCTGGCTGCGCTGCTCGGCCTGCCCGCTGCCGCCAGGGAAACCGCCGATCTCAGGCGCCGCGCCCTTGAACTGCTCGAACGGTTCGACATGGCCGGCCAGGCTGATTATCTGGCGGGTGGCCTGTCTTACGGCCATCAGCGTCGGGTCGAGATGATGCGAGCGTTGGCGTCCGAGCCGGACTTCATCCTGCTCGACGAGCCGATCGCCGGCATGAATGACGTCGAAAGCGGTGCGCTGGCCGAAATCTTCAAGGGCTTCGCTGCCGACGGCAAGGGCGTGCTTCTGATCGAGCATAATGTGCGCTTTGTCGCCAAGCTCTGCAGCCGGGTCTACGTGCTCGATGGCGGCCAGCTGATTTCCGAAGGCACGCCTGACCATGTCCTCAACGACCGCGTGGTCATCACCGCCTATCTGGGGGGCGAGTGATGCTGTCGGTCGACAATCTCCAGGTCCATTACAGCGGTATCCAGGCCTTGCGCGGTGTGTCACTGGACGTCGGCAAAAGCGAGACCGTTGCGCTGATCGGACCCAACGGCGCCGGCAAGTCGAGCTTGCTCAACACCATTTCCGGGTTGGTGAAGCCGAGCGGCGGCAGCATCACCCTGGACGGCCGTGCGATCACCGGCGCCGCGCCCTGGGATGTGACCCGCGACGGCATCCTGCAGGTTCCCGAAGGGCGCCAGGTGTTCGCCGAGATGACCGTGCTGGAGAACCTGCAGGTCGGCGAAACAGCCTTGCACAGCCGCCAGCCGACCTACCGCCTCGACGATGTTTTCAAGGTTTTTCCGATCCTCGAGGAGCGGCGCGACCAGATGGCCGGTTCGCTGTCCGGCGGCCAGCAGCAGATGCTGGTGATCGGCCGCGGCATGATGGGCGGGCCGCAATTGCTGCTGCTCGACGAGCCCAGCCTCGGGCTGGCGCCGGTCATCATATCGCAGGTGTTCGCCGCGCTGGCCGACCTGAAGAAACAGGGCCTGACCATCCTTTTGGTCGAACAGAATGCACATCTGGCGCTCACCGCGTCGGACCGGGCCTATGTGCTCGAACAGGGAAAGATCGTGAAAAGCGGCACAAGCGCCGACCTGCGGGAGGACCCGGAGGTCGAGGCACTTTACCTGGGGCAAAGCTAGCCCCGAACCGAAGAACCGAAGGAGGACTGTCATGAAGACTCTCACATCAATGCTCGCCGCATCGGCGATCATGCTAACGTCGGCCGCCTGGGCCGACGACGTCAAAATCGGCGTCGTGGTCTCGGAAACCGCGACTTATGCCTTTGTCGGCGTGCCACTGGTCAACGGCATGAAATTGGCCGCCGAGGAAATCACCGCGGCGAACGGCTGGGGCGACAACAATGTCGACATCGTCTATCAGGACAACCGTTCCGACAAGCAGGAAGCCATCTCGCTGATCACTCGCATGGCGAAGTCCGAGAACGCCGATATCGTCATCGGCCCGATCGCCACGTCGGAAGCCATGGCGACCGGCCCGGTTGCCAACGACCTGAAGATCCCGATGTTCACAACCGCCACATCGCCGGCGGTGCTTGATGCAGGGCCCTATATCTTCAAGTCGACCGAAACGGCGGACGCCTACATGGCTCCCGTTGCCGATCACGTGGCCAGCCTCAAGCCGAAAACCTGCTTCCTGGTCTCGATCCGCGACAATGAAGGCTATATCCGCCAGCGCAACGTGTTCCGCGACATCATGCAGGCTGCCGGCGTGGACATCATCGGCGACGAGAGCATCCTCGCGGCCGATACCGATTTCACCGCACTGTCGACCAAGATCGTCTCGTCGGAGCCGGATTGCCTGTTCGTGACCACGCCGCCGGAGCAGGCCGCAAACATCATCATCCAGTCCAAGCAGGCCGGGCTTGAGGGTGACACGATCATCGCCAGCGATTCCGGTGCGGGATCGAAGAAATATCTCGATGCTGGCGGCAGCGCAATCGAAGGCACGTTCTTCCCGGCAAGCTTCGTGGCCGACGCTTCCGACAGCTCAGCTGCCTTCTCGAAGGCCTATGAAGCCAAGTTCGGCAACGCGCCGGACATCTGGGCGGCAACCGGCTACACCATGATGCAGACGGTGGCAAATGCCATCCGCAATGCCGGCGGCGACGTCAATCGTGAGAGCCTGCGGGAAGCCATGGCGGCGACCAAGGACCTGCCGGTGGTTCTCGGCCAGGGTAAGCTGAGCTTCGACGAAAACCGCATCCCGTCCATGGGCGGCATCGTCATGCAGATCAAGGATGGCGGCTGGGTTAAACCTTAAAACGGCCGTGACAGCGGAACGCGCCCACCTCCCGGGCGCGTTCCCTAAACTGACCATTCCAGGTCGTCGAGGACACTCAACCTCAGTCGCGCTGTATTACATGTCGGCGTTGCACCGGGTGTCGTCCGACGATCGCACAAAGCCCTCAAGCCTGCGCCGTTTGGCCGGCGGTGTCGCCGTCAGCGACAGCCGACCGTCGTCCTGTCGCTCGACTGTGATCGTATATTGCGGATAGGTTCTGCTCAGCGCCCGTTTGAGTTTCTGCGCATGGCTGCGTGTTTCGATATTGGTGATCTTGACGGGTCTCGCCATTGTATCCTCCACCCGGCCGGTCGGTTGTTCCCGTTATGCGGCCGCTATCAAGCTTTTCGGATGGACAGACTTTGGCAGGCGGTGCGTGACTTCAGCGTGATTTGGCCGTTATCGAGACGATAACTCACGCCGCATGGCCAGTTTTTACGGATTTGAAGTGGAGGCCAGTCCGACTTTTGGCCTTCTGATTTGTTCGGCTGATCCGAGTCTCTGATCATTCTGCGTCTTCAAACACGGAATGGGGAGGGCCGGACCGTGCTGCAAAAGTCACCCCTCAAGCAGACTGTGCGTCCGTCAGCCCCTCCAGATGGATTCGCAGGGTGTCGTTCATACGTCCTGCATCGATTTGCAGGCCGCCAAACAGGCGCTCTGCCCACATCAGGGCGCCGGAACTCAGCAGGAAGACGTCAGGCACGATCACCCATTCGGCGATCCACATACCACCGCTCCGCTCGTGCTGGTGCAGCCCGGTCTCGAGGATCTGTTCCGAACGCTGTCGTCCCAGCCGGGCGACGGCTTCCGCGAATTCGGTGGCGCGTTGGTTGCGTTTGTGCGCCATCGAGCTTGAGGCGCCCCGGCCGTCCGTGTGTCCTTCCGTCACTTCGCCGATATCCGAGGAAGCAAGAAGATTGATGTTATGGGCGATCTTGCACAATGAAGCGCATAGTGCGCCGAGCGCGGTGACGATGTCCGCCACCCCGTCGCGGGCGTTTTGCCAATGCGGGTCGGCGATGCCAAGGCCGAGCTCAGACGCCACGCTCTTTTTCAGCGCCGCGCCACACTCGCCGTCATAGCCGGCAAGATCGCCGACCGGGCCGCCGATCTGTACGAGCAGGCCGCGGGCAGCTGCTTCTTCCAGCGCTTGCCGGCGCCGTCCCAGTTCCCCGATCCACACCCCGAACCGCGTCGCAAGCCGCATGGGGACGGCGTGCTGGCCATTGGTCCTGCCAATCATGCGGGCGTCACCGTGTGCTTCGACCTGCACTCTCAATAGTCCGATGATCTGATCAAGCACACGGATCACGGCGCGCATACCATCGCGCATTTGTACGGACATCGCAGTGTCCATGATGTCCTGAGTGGTAGACCGAAAGTGCACACAGTTCGCCCAGTCCTCGCCGACCAGAGCGCGCATCTGCCGGACCAGGCCGACAATCGGACGTCCGACGAGATCCATTTCCTCAGACAGCCGGCGACGGTCGATATGTTCCGCCGTGATGTCGCCGATGCGACGCGCGGCTTCCTGGCTGATGAGGCCCAGGTCAGCCTGGCATCGGGCCATCACCTGCTCGATTTCAATCCAGTGAGCGATAGTGGCATCCTCGGACCAGATGCTGCGCATCTCAGAGGTCGAAAATCCGTTGCGATAAAGCGGGCGATCAAGCATCGCCGAGACCCTCCTCGGCGATCCGGCGTTCTTTGACCAAACTGCGTATGCGGAACCCGATGGCACCCGCGCCGAGCAGCAGAAAGGCCAGCGCTATCGGCCGTTCGAAGAAGATCAGCGGTCCGGAATCCGACATCAGCAGAGATTGTCGGAAGGTCTCCTCGGCGCCCTTGGCAAGCACGAAGGAAATGACGAAGGCGGCAATGTTGAAGCCGTATTTGCGCATCAGCCAGCCGGCAAAGCCGGATACGGTCATTACGGTCACGTCGAACAGCGAACCACGCGCAGCATAGGCTGCAACGAAGGCCGTCAGGAAGATCAGCGGATAGAGCACGTTGGTCGGTATTTTCAGGATCAGCCGTGCCACCTGTGTGGCTCCGAAATAGCCGATCAGTCCGTATGCGAGTATGCCGATCATGCCACAGGCAAACAGTTGGTAGATTAGCTCGCGGTCCGTCAGAAACAGGGTCGGCCCTACCTGGATCCCGTGGATCAGGAAGACGCCGAGCAGGATGGCACCGATGGTCGAGCCGGGGATGCCGAGTGTCAGCAACGGTGCCATGGACGGGCCGGAAACCGCATTGTTGGCTGCTTCCGGTGCAGCGACGCCTTCCAGCGCGCCCTTTCCCCAGCTTTCCGGGTTTTTCGCCCGCCGCTTGCCCTCGCCGTAGGAAATGAAAGCTGCAATGGCAGACCCGAGACCCGGAAGCACGCCGATGCCGGCGCCAATGAAACCGCCGCGCAGCGCGTGCGGCAGGCACGGCTTGTATTCATCCCAGGTCAGCGTGTTGTCGTCGCCGGCCTTTTCGCTCGACATAGCGTTGTCCTTGGCCTTGCTGCGCTCTTCAAGCTGGGAAAACACTTCGCCGAGCACGAAAACGCCGATCATCAACGGTACCAGGCCGATGCCGTTCGAAAGTTCGAAGGATCCAAACGTGTAACGCTCTTCGCTGGAGATCGGATCGAGACCGATCATCGACACAAGGATGCCGAGGAGGGCCGAGGCAAGACCTTTCAGGATCGAATTGCCGATCACCGAGCCGATGACCACGAAGGCGGCGAAGTAGATGGCGAATGTTTCCGGCGGACCGAGACGCAGCGCCAGCGCGGCGATGAAACCGACGCCGATCACCAGCATGATATCGCCCATCATGTCGCCGATGACCGACGAGATCGTCGCCACCTTCATCGCCTTGCCCGCTTTGCCCGCGCGGGCCAGCGGATAGCCGTCGATCTGGGTAGCCGCTGAAGCCGCGGTGCCCGGTGTGTTGAACAGGATCGCCGCGATCGAACCGCCGTAGCGGCCGGATTTTCCGATCACGTAGAGGAAGGCCAACGCAAACAGCGGGGACATGTAGAAGGTGATCGGCAGCAGCATGGCGATGGCCGCCGACGCTGTCAGGCCGGGTGTTGCTCCGACCACCATTCCGACGACGGCGGCGAGCAGGATGGCGCCGAGCAGAGTCGGATCGGTGACAACGGTCAGTAGGGCTGGGAAGATTTCCATGACAAGTTATCCGCTGATCGCCTGCATCAGGTCGAACACCTCGCCATAAGGCGGGAAGACACCGAGGGCGACGAAGAAAATCAGGTAGAAGGCGAGCGGGCAAAGCACGACGGAAAGTGCCAGACCGACGTGACTGCGCACGCCGAACATCGAGAGCACCACCGGTGCCGCGATCGCAGTCGGCAGGATGTAGCCGAACCAGCGCAGCGATTGCTGGTAGAGCACGGCCACAATGAACAGCCCGACGACATGCAGCGCTCCGCCCGGCTGGGATGCGATGGCCTCCCCGTCGGCCGTCCGCTGGCGCAGGCCGCCGACGGTGATCCACAGGCCGATGACCAGCAACGCCAGCGCGGCGCCCATGGGTACGATGCCGGCCCAGGTGTCGCCGGGGGAGGCGGCCGGCACCTGCAGGGCGCCCCAGATGGCGAGCGCTGCAATGACGGCAAGGCACAGGCCTTCAGTGACGGTTCGCATGGCAGCCTCCCCGAATGTGCGCCTAGTTGGCCAGCGTCGTGACCAGCGGCGTGGCGTCGGCCTTCATGGCCGTCAATGCAGCCTTGGCGTCTGCACCGCTGCGGAAAACGGGTCCTGTGCCGCGCTTGACTAGCAACTCGGCGTATTCCGGCTTGGCGGCGACGGCTTCCAGCGCCGTCTGCATTGCCGCGACCACCTCGGGCGGCGTGCCCTTGGGTGCAAAGACGATGACCGGCGACGAAACTGCGGCAAAGGGAACGCCCAGTTCGCCGAAGGCGGGCACGTCCTTCATGATGGCGTCGCGCTGTTCGGCGTTGACGGCGAGCGCCCTGAGCTGGTCCTCGAAGCCGGCGAGTTGCTGGACGCCGAGGAAGCCGAAATCGGCCTGTTCGCCGATCAGAGCCGCCCGGGTCGGGCCGCCGCCCTTGAACGGGACGTCCTGCGCCTGAATGTCGTTCTTGGCGAGAAAGCCAAGGCCGCCGACATGATGGAATCCGCCTCGTCCGGAATGCGCCCAGCGCAGCGAGCCGGGCTTGGCCTTGGCCGCTTCAATGACGTCGTCGACGCTTTGAAACGGGCTGTTCTTCGGCACCATCAGCGAGGTCTGCAGCTCGCCCACCTGGGCGACGAAATCAAACGACTCCAGCGGATCGATATCGGTATCCCGGGTCATGGTCGACAGCAGAAAGGAACCGCCCGACGTCAGCATCATGGTGTAGCCGTCGGGTCGCGCGCCGACCACGGAGTTGGCGCCGTTCAGGCCGCCGGAGCCCGGCTTGTTGACCACAACGACCGGCACGTCGAGCACGTCCTTGGCGGCTGCCGATATTGCCCGTGCGTAGGCGTCAGTTCCGCCACCGGCCTTGTAGGGCACGACGAGGTTGATCGGCCGGCGCGGCCAGTCGGCGGCCAGCGCCGCCGAAAGCGGCATTGCGCTTGTGGCCATCAATGCCGCCGTGATGCACAAAAAAGCTCTTCGTTTCATGGCTCTCTCTCCCGAATGAATGACAGGTTTTGGCTATCACGCATACCGAGTTGAGAAAAATGCAAAGGTACTTTATTCTCTTTACGTAATTGCATGAGTCAGGAAATATTTAGTGAATATCAGAGGATTAAGAGCTTTCAGAGCGACTGTTTCAGAAGGGTCACTGGCAGGAGCGGCGCGACTCATCCATCTTAGCCAGCCTGCAGTCAGCCGTTTGATACAGGCCCTGGAGGGTGAATTGCGATTGCAGCTCTTCTATCGGACCGGTCGCAACCTGACGCCGACTCCCGAAGCCCTGGCCTTCTATCGCGAAGCCGGCCGCATCCTCGACAATCTCGATGAGATCCCGAAAATCGCCGCAGAAATTCGTGCCGGCAAGACGGAATATCTGCGTATCGTCGCCATGCCGCGCATCGCCCAGCCGCTCGTCAGTCCGGCGGTGGCGGCGTTTCTCGTCGAAAACGCCGACGTCAATGTCAGTCTCGACATCCGGGCCCGGCGCGAGGCGGCCAAGTGGCTTGCCGGCCGTGAATACGACATTGGTGTGGGCGCACTGCCGGTCGATCATCCGGAGATCGACACCACGTTGCTGTTGCGGGTCCGTGCCCAGGCCGTTCTTCCGGCCGCCCACCCGCTGGCAGATAGGGAGTGTCTCACTGCGGACGATCTGCGCCGCGAGCCCGTCGTCAGGCTGATGCATGGCCTGTTGCTACGAGATCAACTGGATGACATTTTCCGCTCTGCCGGTGTCACGCCACGGGAAGCCTGCGAGGTTGCCTCTTCGCAACTGGCGTGTGCCCTTGTTGCCGACGGCGCCGGCATCACCATCGCCGACGAGCTGGTCGCTTCACAGGTGGACACCGAAATGGTCGCACTGGTGCCGATCGAACCGGAGCGGTGGATGTCGATCGGTCTTTTGTTTCCGAGGTCGGTCGAATCCCCGGTCAGCCGTGAGGGGTTTGTTCAGGTGTTGGAAGCTCATGCAGAGAGTCTTGCTGCCGGGAGCGAAGGCATTCGACTGGTCTGACGAAGCATGGATGGTCGTGCGGGGGGTCGAATCCGATTGCGCGGTCCGACCCCGTCGTCCTCATTTCACCGTGATCGTGATGACCTCGGAGACCACAGGCGGATTGTGCGGAATGTGGTCTTTGTCGCCGAGCACCAACTGTAGAGTGTGGGTGCCTGGTGCCAGTTCCACAGTGGCCTCGGTCTGGCCGCCACCGTAGTGAATGTGGTTTTCGTCGGCCGGGATGTTGTAGTCGACTTCATCAGCGCCATCCTCCCCCTGGCCCAGCGATGGTCGGTTGACGAACAGATGATGGTGGCCGGTGTTTTCCATGTCGACGCCGGCAGGCGCCACGCCCATGCCCGACAGACCGAATTGCACTTTGACCGGGCCTTCGACCGTGTCGCCGTCTTTCAGATTGATGAAATAGACTTCGGTATCCGGTGCCGACGGGGTTTCGCCGGCAAAGGCCGTTGCGGTGGTGAGCGAGGCGGCGACTGCCGCCAGGAGTGCGAATCTTCTCATAAATGTGTCCTCATTTGAACGCAGCTTCCGTTCGCTGCTGGTAAGAAACACCGCAGGAAGAGGATTTATTCGGGTGAGGCAGCAAAAAAACGCCAACCGGGAGGTGATCGACGGACTGAAGCCGCTGTTTCCGCGGCTTTGGCGCTATTGCGTTGTGCTGACCGGCCATCCGGAGCAGGCCGACGACCTGGCCCAGGCGGCCTGCCAGCGGGCGCTGGAAAAGGCACATCAATACCAGCCCGGCACACGGCTCGACCGGTGGCTGTTTCGCATCGCCCAGCGGCTGTGGCTGAACGAAAGGCGTGCCGAGGCCGTGCGTCGAGGCGGTGGCATGACGGCGATCGAGGATATCGAACTTCCGGACGATCGACCGGGTCCGGAATCGAATATTCTGGCGCGTGAAGTGTTATTGGAGGTATTGGCCCTGCCGGAAGCCCAGCGCACCACGGTGGTGCTCGTCTATGTGGAAGGATACAGCTATAAGGAGGCGGCGGAATTGCTGGACATTCCGATCGGAACGGTGATGAGCCGCCTGGCTGCCGCGCGCGGTAAATTGGCGGGCAAATTCAAACAGGAAAAGAGCAGCGTCGGATGAGCGAAAAGCCGACATTCAGCGATGAACAGCTTACCGCCTTTCTCGACGGCGAGACGGATCACATCCCCGCCGACGAGATCAGCAGGGCGCTTGACCGTGACGCAGCATTGCGGGTGCGCCTCGATCGACTGTCGCTGGAAACCGATGATATTGCCGATGCTTTCGGCCGCCTGCTGAAAAGCGCGCCGCCTGCACCGGAGGTATCGCTCCCGGAAGCAACAGCGGATCAGTCGAGCCGTTGGCCGTCATTGCGCGCCATCGCCGCGGTCGCCGTCCTGTGCCTCGCTGTTGGCTGGGGTGCGGGCTATATAACGCCGCGCAGCGATCTCACGTCCTGGCACGATTTCGTTGCCGCCTATCAGGCGCTTTACGTCAACAGCACGCTTGCGCAAGTCGAGCAGGAAGACGACGCCGCCGCTTCACAGCTTGAGCATGTGGCTGGTGCCATCGGAAAACCCATTGACCTATCCACTCTGAAGCAGATCGAGGGTCTCGACTACAAACGAGCGCAGATCCTCGGATTTGAGGGCCAGCCACTTGCCCAGCTGACCTTCCTGTCGGAAGTCGGTGCCCCCGTGGCGCTCTGCATCATTCGCAAACAGGGCGAAGGGGGTGCCGAGGTTGAATTGGCGGAGCTGCACGGCATGAGTGCGGCCAGCTGGTCCCGGGACGGCTATGACTATCTGCTGATCGGCGGGTCCGACGCCGCTCTGATTGCCGCGACCGCCGATAAACTGACAGACCGCCTTTAAGGTCGGTGTTTCAGCGGCCGATTTTCTGAATAACTTCGAAGCCCTCGAATTGGGGGGCGCCGATATAAAGCGGCTTGTTCTGTCCGGCATTCTTGTGTGCGTTTCGAAAGGCTTCGCTTTTCGTCCAGTCGATGAAGGTTTGCTCACTTTCCCAGATCGTGTGGGAAACGTAGAGCGTGTGGTCGTCGTTTTCAGGGCCGCGCAGCATGTGAAATTCGACAAAGCCCCGCTCGTCCTTCAGATGCACATCGCGGTTGAGCCAGACATTTTCAAAGCCTTTTTCCTCGCCCTTTTTGACGCGGAACCGGTTCATGGTGATGAACATGGGTTTATCCTCTGAGATATGATTTTCTATAACTGGACAAAATTTGTCATATTTTGAAGGTTCGCAAAAGAGTTTTTTGTGAAAACACCGGACAGTGTCAGGCTGAGCCGAGCCAAGCTTCCAGGGCGGGTGGAAAAACCAGAGTTTCCCTGGGTACATCGTCGCCATATCGTGCGATTGAAAACCCAACCATCGGATGAGCGGATGCAAGGTGGCGGGCACGAGCCGAGCTGAAGCCCGCTCGCTGGAAAAACGCTCCGTTGCACGGGACCACAATGGTATCGGGAAAGCCTTCAGGCGGATGCGGGCTGTGGAGTGTCAGGCCTGCGATTTGGCTGACCAGCCGAGTTCCGATGGCATAGTGGTGGCGTTGCGATTCCACGGGTGCGGCCGCACCCCTTTGCATCCGCGGCAACACGGCCAATGGAGCAAGGCACGCCCACCCGCTCGGCTCTTTCATCCATGACAACGCCGCGAATCCGGCGATGACTCCTTGCCATGGTTTGACGGCCTCGGTGAACAAATCGTTGTCTTCGCGCAGTTTGGCCACGATCTGTGCTTCATCCGGTCGAGCGATTGCCGTCCTCAGCAGGGCGTCAATTTCTTCATGCTCTTCGGGTCGGGCATCGCGGCTGACATCGGGCCCGATGATCATCAGAGCTTCGTCCGCGACCTCAGCGCAGCGGCCAGCGTGCCCTCGTCGAGATAGTCCAGCTCGCCGCCCACCGGTACGCCGTGGGCAAGCCGGGTGATGGTGACGTCGAGGCCGTCTAGGCGGTCGGTGATATAGTGAGCCGTTGTCTGGCCCTCGACGGTGGCGTTGACGGCAATGACCAGTTCCTTGATGCCGCCCTGCGCAACGCGCTCGACCAGCGGCTTGATATTGAGGTCGTCGGGGCCGATGCCGTCGAGCGGCGATAGGGTGCCACCGAGCACGTGATAGGCGCTGTTCATGGCCGCTGCCCTTTCGAGCGCCCACAGATCCGCCACATCCTCGACGACGATGATCGTGCTGCCGTCGCGCCGGTGATCGCTGCAGATGGTGCAGGGGTCGACCGTGTCGACATTGCCGCAGACGGAGCAGATCGACACCTTGTCATGCGCCTCGGCCATGGCCTCCGCCAGCGGTCCGAGGATCTGTTCCTTTTTCTTGATCATGTGCAGCGCTGCACGCCGCGCCGATCGCGGCCCCAGCCCGGGAATGCGGGCGAGCAGCTGGATCAGTTTTTCTATCTCCGGTCCTGCGACACTCTTTGCCATAGTCAGAGCGAGGTGAGGCTAAATTTGATCATTTGACCGCGGCGATTTTGGTCTCTGGCTAGGCGGGTTGCTTGCCGTGGTGTCATCCCACCACAAGAGCAAGCCAACGACGCCAGGGGCCAAAATCGTCCGGCCCCTTTGTATTCACATTTCACAAGCATAGTCCTCTCCAGGGTGGCGGTAAATCGGCCCATCGGCGTTGTTGCGCCGCTTGCCCGATGTACTCCATCGCGCGGCGCGCCGCGCCTAGCCGAGTGAGCCGATTTCCCGCCATCAAATGCTTAAATTTAGCCTCATCTCGCTCTCCTATCTACCGTGATTCGGCGGGATTGGAAGGCGTTTCACACCCACCAGGCAAGGGCAGCCGGTAGCACGATGATGCTCATCAGAGTGGAAATCAAGATCAGACTTGCCACCTCGTGCGACCGTTCCGGCAGGTGCTTCTCGGCCATCAGATAGGCAAAGACGGAGCAGGGCATCAGGCATTGCACGATGAACACGCCGCGTTCCTGGCCGGTGAAGCCGAACAGATGGGTCAAGGCAAAGGCGACCGCAGCGGCAATGGCGATATGCAACACGGACAGCGCGGCGCCGGTGACGATATGCGCCGGTTTCAACAGCGCGATGGTGTAGCCCAACGTCAGGAGCAGCAGCGGAATGGTGGCGCCGCCCAGCAATGTCAGCGTATCGCCGGCCATCTCCGGCAGGGGCGTCCCGGTCGCCATCAGCACGATTCCGATGATCACCGCATAGACAGACGGTGACGAAAACAGCTTTCTCAGGCTCCAGGTGCCCTGCGGCAGCCACTCGCCGACGGTGAAGACGCCGACAACGACGACCACCCAGAATGCCATCGCATAGGCGAGGCCCTCGCTTCCGAAGGCCAACGAATTGATGGACAGCCCCATATTGCCGACATTGGCGAGCATCATGGCGCCGACATAGACCCGCAACGGCAGGCCGAAGATCCGCAACACGGCGGCCGAGATCAACCCCATGGCCGTGACGGCCATGACAGCGGCCAGCATGATGTCGGCAAAGGCGGAAAAATCCACATGGCCGGCAGCCAGATGCGAGATTACCAGCGCGGGCATCGTGATGTTGGTGACGATCGAGGTCACCACCTTGCTGTCGAAGGCCAGCTTGAAACGGGCGATCCCGTAGCCCGCACCGGCGCACAGAAAGACCGGTCCGATCACGTTGATCAGGTGGCCGACAATGGAATCGCTCATGATTCCGTCCTACGGGCGGCACGGTGCCGGGTCAACGGTTGCAATTGCTCACGCCAGCTTTATGTCTGTGGAGCGCAGCAGCGAACGAAGACGGACCGGGCGGAAAGATTCCATGGCAGACAAGCTCAAGGTTGCGGTTCAGATGGACCACATCTCCAGCATCCAGATCGACGGCGATACCACCTTCGCTATCTGTCTGGAGGCGCAACGGCGCGGCCACGCGCTGTTTCACTACACGCCTCCGCAGCTATCATTGCGCGATGGTGTGGTGCGGGCGCAGGTCGAGGCGCTGACGGTGCGTGACACCGAGGGCGACCATTACACCCTGGGTGAACCAGAACGGATCGACCTGACAGAAATGGACGTGGTGCTGCTGCGCCAGGATCCGCCCTTCGACATGTCCTACATCACGTCGACGCACCTGCTCGAACGAATCCACCCGCAGACACTGGTCGTCAACGATCCGGCCTGGGTGCGCAATTCGCCGGAAAAAATTTTCGTCACGGAATTCCCCGACCTGATGCCGGAAACCCTGATCACCAGCGACCCGCAGGAGATCGCCGAGTTCCGCCGCGAGATGGGCGACATCATCATCAAGCCGCTTTACGGCAACGGCGGCGCCGGCGTCTTTCACCTGACGCCACAGGATCGCAACCTTACCTCGCTTCTGGAAATGTTCGGCCAGATGTTCCGCGAACCGCTGATCGCCCAACGCTACCTGCCGGACGTGCGGGCCGGCGACAAGCGCATCATCCTGATCGACGGCGAGCCCGTCGGGGCCATCAATCGAATCCCGACGGAGACAGAGGCCCGTTCCAACCTGCATGTCGGCGGCCGCGCCGAGCCGGTCGACCTGACCGAACGCGAGCTTGAAATCTGCGCCCGCATCGGCCCGGCGCTGAAAGAGCGCGGCTTCCTGCTGGTCGGCATCGACGTCATCGGCGACGTGATGACCGAAATCAACGTCACCTCGCCGACCGGCATCCGCGAGGTGCTGAAGTTCGGCGGTGCCGACATCGCCGCAATCCTATGGGACGCCATCGAAGCAAAGCGGGGTTAACCCGCATTTCTCACACCCTCTGTCGTCCGCCGAAATGCAACCCTTCGGGCCGGCTGAAGCGCGCGACAGCGTGCGTCGAAGCGCTTGCCCGTACACTTGGTACGCTCTGCGCACTTCTCCTGCGCTGACGCGCGCTTGAGCCGGCGCAGACCACAGAGTGTGTGAGAAATGCGGGTTAAGGCCCGCTGGCATGAAAGGCGATAGCGTCGCCATCCGGCAGATCCGATAGATCGACGAACACACGCATCCCATCCCTGGCAGCTTGACGCATGGCGCGGCGCGCGCTGTCGGGCACGCACAGTCGCCCAGCCTTCTCCAGCTTTTGCAGCCTTGAGCGCGACAGGCCGAGTTCGCCCGCCAGCAGGCGGTCGAGGCGTGGTGCCGAAACGGTCTCCGTTCGCAGCATGATTTCGAGTTGCGACCACGGCTCCGGTTGCCTCGACACCACGGTCTTGTGGACCATACCTTCCGCATTGTTCTCCGCAACGCGCAGGAGGCCGGTCGTGTCGAACGCCATGGCTTGCGCCAGAGCCGGATCATTGGACTGCAAGGCCTCCAGCGTCGCCGCATCAATACTGCGTACGGACCTGCGCTCGAAAATCGAGCGGTTCCAGGTGTTGCCGCAGTGGGTGCAGCGATAGATCAGCCAGGCATCGAGCCGCTTGCCGCTGGCATTCAGCCTGAATTTGCCGCTGTGCTGGAACGGCCTGGGACCGTCGCAACGGCTGCAAGAGAGGAGCGGTTGCGGCGCGCTGCCGGCAGTCACCCGCCATTGAACGAGAAGAAGTCGGGACATCTCTTGGGGTCCTTCGTGAGGAAGGTCCATCGAGATGACGGTGGGTGAGCCCGCATGGCGGGGTCGGTGTGGCAGCCCTGAAGAGGGTGTTCAAGCGTCTGGGAATTTCGAGGAGGCAGAGAAAGTGGCTCGCCATACCGGTCTCGAACCGCCGCCTCGACAGACGCAATGGATCAATCGGCCGCTTGGCGCGGCCTTGCGCATGCTGGGGAAGTGAGACCGGTTATTACGACGGCAAAACGGCTGTCCTGGTTGCTCCTCGGAAGGCGGCCTTTAAGCAGATGGGCATGGAAAAGGCAAGTTGTCCTTACCTAAGGAGTGCAACCTTCTTTCAATGTCACCCAGATCAGCTCGACCGGCTCCTTACCGGAATTCACCGATTCATGCTGTTCACTCAAGCTGACACCACCGATCCAGCCAACCGAACCGTCAGGCCAGTGGCCGGAACTGGTTTGATTGCCATAGCGCGACGTCCAGTGGCCGCCCTTGAGGTGGATGAAGATCTGGTTCGGTGGACGGGCGTGCACGCCCTCTCACTAGCCGGGCGGGAAGGTGAAGCGCTGGACGATCACCTTGTCGTTTTCCAGGAGCACCCGGCCCGGGATGTTGGGGTAACTCTGATTGCACGAAACCGACGAAGCGGCGCTGGTGTCAATCAGGTTGTAGCCGGCGAAACCAGCCACGGTCAGCAGTACGCCAGCGCCGAAGGCGGCGAAACGGGATCCGGCAGTCATGACGACGTCCTCCCTCAGTTGCGGGGATCAGTCCAACGGCGCCGGCGGATCGAGACTAAGCCAGGCCGTTCTTGGCGATATGCTTGAAGCCCCGGTGGGACGATCCGGGAGAGAAACCCGCTCCGATCAGGCCAAGGCCGGTTCGATCGGCAGCTGATACCTTTCGAACATCTCGATTGGAGCATCGTGGTCCTCAAAGACCCGAGCCGCTGCGGCCAGCAGGCGGTTTTCGACATCGGCGTCCCTCAACCGGTGCTCCTCGCCCGGATCGGTGGCAAGATCGTAGAGCCGCGTGTCGCAATCCTCGAACCCTTCGCCATCCTGCATGGGGACCCGTTTGGCATCGTCCCGGGCCGCTATCTTCAGAAGCGACACGCCCTTGGTGTAGTCGAAGGGCTCGACCAGCTCCATGTGCCGCAACTCCTGCAGCGAGAAGGGCCCGCGCATGTGCATCGGCAGCAGCCGGTATTCGTAGAGGCCGGTGCTGTCGAGCCATTTCGGCCGGTGGTGAAAAGCGTAGCGGCCATCGGTAATCAGAAGAGGTCCACCGAACACGCCGGAGAGTGCAACCTCGTGGTGCCTGCCGTCCTGTGTCAGCAGCGGGACCAGGCTGCGGCCGCGCACCTCCGGCGGGATGGGTGCGTCGAACATGTCGAGCAGGGTCGGCAGGATGTCGATCGCCGAGGTCAGTGCCTGCCGCCGCTCACCGCCATGGGAAGCGAATTCCGGGTGGTGGATCATCAGCGGAATGTGCGAAATCTCCTGATATTGCGGCATCTTGGTCTTTGCCCACCAGTCGTGTTCCGACAGGAGGAAACCATGGTCGGTGGTGGAGATCAGCACGGTGTCCTGCCACAGGTTCTCGGCATCGAAACGGTCGAGCAGCCGGCCCAGATAGTCGTCGCACATGGCAACGAGGCCGGCATATTTGGCCCGGATTTCACGGATCTCTTCCGCTGTTTCGGTGACACGCGCATAGCTCGGCCAATCGAGCACCAGCCCGTCATAGCCGCTGTCATGATCCCGGGCGAAACGTTCCGGCACATGGAACGGTTCATGCGGATCGAAGCACTCCAGCTGCAGAAGCCAGTTGTCGCGCCCCCGCGCGGCATCAAGGAACTCGAAGCCTGCGGCAAAGCACTGGGGCAACGGGAATTCCTGTTCGGTCTGTATCCATTCCCGGTTCACCGCGTGCTGCAGCTTATGGTGGCTGCGTTTCGGGTCGTCGAAGTCGTAGTGCCGCGGGTCATAGAGGCCGCGAAACTTTTCCAGCGCGGGATTGATCGTCGGTTTCCAGGGGTCGTATTCCTGGCCGCGAATATTGGTCCAGGTATCGAAGGTCGTGTGATAGCAGAGGCCGCCATCCTCGAAGTAGTGGAAATGGTCGGTCACCAGGTGGCAATAGGTGTCGCGCTGGGCGCGCAACAGCCGATTGTAGGAATTGTCGAACGGTTCCAGCGGCCCCCAGGATGAATGGAAGAAACCGTAGCGCCCTGTGTGGTGGTCGCGACGGGCCGGCATGCAGGGCAGGCTGCCGGTATAATGATTGTCGAACAGCACGGACCGCTCTGCCAGCCGGTCGAAATTCGGTGTCGGCACCGCCCCGCCGAAGCAGCTCAACGCCTTGCGGTTCAACGAATCGAATAGAAGAAATACCGCTTTCATCAGTTGGTACCGGCCTTTGCGAAGTATTTGAGAGGGTTGTGAGGCAGCAGCGAGAACACGAGTGCGATGGCGCTCGCTGCCAGGATCGTGGTGCACAAAGGCCGGGTAAAGAAGATATCGGCCTCGTTGGCCGACATGATCAGCGACCGGCGGAAATTCTCCTCCAGGATCGGGCCGAGCACAGGCGCAATGGTCAGCGGCGCGAGCGGGTAGTCGAACTTGATGAGCAGCAGCCCAAGCACCGCGAAGATCGGAATGAACCACAGGTCCTGCGCCGAATTGGTGACGCCGAAGGCGCCAACCACGCACAGCACCAGAATGATCGGGATCAGGAAGATCTTGCGGATGTTGACGAACCACACGAAGAGCGGAACCAGGAACAGGCCGAAGATCAGCAGGAAGACGTTCGCCACCATGTAGGAGGAAAAGATTCCTGAAATCAGTTCCGGCGAATTGGCGAACAATTGCGGCCCCGGGATGAAGCCGAGCAGCAGGATCGCCGCCAGCAGCAGCGCCGTGCACGGATCGCCCGGCAAGGCCAGCGCCAGCGATGGGATCATGGCGCCGCCGCAGCAGGCATTGTTGGCCGCCTCGGTGGCGATCACCCCGCCCGGATTGCCCTTGCCGAAGCTTTCAGGCTGGCGCGACGCGCTCTTGGCCGCTGCGTAGGAGACGAAGGCGGCGATCACCGAACCGGCTCCCGGCAGTGCGCCGATGAAGGTGCCGATGGTGCTCGAGCGCACCAGGTTGGCGCCGTTCTTGAGCGTATCGATGATCGTCGACGGTGGGATGCGCACCGATTGCACACCGGCACTGCGGTTCAGGTCGCCGGCGCGGATCTGCAGCATCATTTCGCTCACGGCAAAGAGCCCGAGCACCAGCGGCACGATGCCAATCCCGCCGATCAGCCACTGCGTGTCGAAATTGAAGCGGTAGAAAAAGGCGAACGGGTCGATGCCGATAGTGGCGATCAACAGGCCGATGCAGCCGACGATCAGCCCCTTGATCGTTGAGCCGCGCGACACGATGGCGATGCAGACGATGCCGGCAAAGGCCAGCGCGAAATATTCAGGCGGTCCAAAATTGAGGGCGAAGCGCGCCAGCACCGGGGCGCCGAAAATCAGGTAGAGGCCGCCGATAAAGCCGCCCATGGCGGAGGCCGAAACGGCAAGCCCCAGCGCTTCCCGCGCCTTGCCCTGGGTCGCCATCGGATGGCCGTCGAGCAGTGTTGCCGCGGCGATTGGAGTGCCGGGAATGCGTAAGAGAATGGCGGTGACAGCGCCACCGAAAGTGCCGCCGACGAAGACACCAAGCAGCAATGACAATCCGGTGACCGGCTCCATGTACATGGAAAACGGCGTCAGCAGCACCATGCCGAGCAGCGGCCCCAGCCCTGGGAGAACTCCGATGATGATGCCGAGCAGGACGCCGCCCGCCGTAAAGGCAATCTGCTCAAGGCCGAGAGGGAAGACGTCCAACATCGCAGGATTACCCGAAGATATCGCCGGCCGGCAGCACGAGATTGAGCAGCTTGGCGAATGCGATCCACACCGCCCCGGTTACGCCGAGCGCGAATATCGGAATGACCAGGGCGTTGCGATAGCCCAGTGCCAGTTGCACCAGGGCCAGGAAAACCGGGGTCGAATAGACAAAGCCGAACCACCGGAAGGCCGCGATATAGAACAGAAACAGCACGAACGCGGCGACGGCCGGCAGATAAGGACGCAGGGCTGCCCGGGAGGGGCGCAGCCACTGCGCTACGCCGTCCTGTTTCTCCAGAAAGGTCCGCGCCGCCTGCAGGACGATCAGCCCCAGCAGCAGGATGGCGACCAGACGGGGAAACATCGCGGCGTTGTTTTCGGCACTGCCTCCAACCACGCCCTCCGCGGCGAAACGCGTCGCGATATCAAAGAAGACGTAGGCCGGAATGAGTGTGAGAAGAAGCAGAAAGGCGAGCTGGCCGTATTTGCGGTTCATGGTGAACTCCTCCGCCGCGGCAAGTCGCCGTTTCTGGCGTCATTCTATTTGGTGGCTTCTTTTTCCCACTTGATGGCGTCCATGCCGTCGGTGAGCTGGCTGCGCACGCTGGAGCAGTTATCCTCGTAGAAGCCCGGGTGATAGGTATCGGGCGGCAGCGGCGTGAAGCCGAGTTCGTTGATCTTGGCCTGCGTTTCCGGATCGTCGAGCGCGGCTTTCATGGCGGCGCGAAGCTTGTCCACGACCGGCTGTGGTGTGCCCTTCTTGACCACCCACCAGTTCCAGCCGACGGCGGCCAGGCCTTCAACGCCAAGCTCGATGCCGAAGTCCTTGGGCAGCGGCCCGGGAATTCCGTGTTCCGACATCGGCCGGTCACTCATCACGGCCAAAACCCGGATATCGTCCTTGTTGGCTTTGTAATTGCCGGAGTTGAGCACCATGAAATCAAGCTCGCCGCTGAGGAAATCCTTCCAGCCCTCGCCGGTGTCGTTATAGGGAATCGAGCGCGCCGGCGCGTTGGCGTTCTTCAGCATCAGCGCCGCGACCATGTGCGGAATGCTGATGTCGGCGGCACCGGAATAACGCAATTGTCCGGGATTGGCCTTGGCATGTTCGATCAGGGCCGGCAGGTCGGGAAAGCGGTCGTCGTCCTTGCGCACGCCGATGGCGAAGCCGTTCGAGCCGACACCGTAGAGCGGCTCGAAATCCTCACACTTGTACGGAGTTTTGCCCAGCAAAGGCGCAAACAGGATCGGCGCTACATACCCGTCGAATACCTTGTAGCCATTGGCAGGAGAATTGAGCACATCGAGCGCCGCTTTGACGCCGCTTGCACCTGTAAGCGAGTTGACGGGCATGGCCTGGCCAAGTTCCTGGCCCATCCGATCGGCCACCACCTGCGACACCGCATAGGCGACCCCGGGTGACCACGGAAAGATGACCTGGACCTGGCGCTCTGGATAGTCAGCTTGCGCCTGCGCGGCGCCAAGCAGCGTAAAGGCGCCTGCGGCGAGAGTGATGGTCAGTCGCTTCATGTTCATAGTCTCCTCCATGACGAACAACGGGTCCAGATCGCCGAGCTCCATTTGCCAATCCGGCGATCGTTCATGGCCAAGCTTGACGGCCGATTGCGATAAAATCCAATTTCAAATATTGTACTCTCGATAACCAATTGGAATGAGATGGCGCATGGACGTTCTCTATTCGCGAGCGCTCACCCACTTCATGGCGGCCTATGATTGTCGCAACCTGCGATCGGCTGCGGAAGCCGTTCACGTTACCCAACCGGCGGTATCGAAGAGCATCAGTAAGCTGGAAGATCACATCGGCATGCCGCTGTTCAAGCGCACGCCCAATGGCGTCGAGCCGACTGAATTCGCCCACATGCTGCGTCGGCATGCCCAGAACATCATGAACGAGGCCCGGTTTGTTGAAACCGAGATTGCGGCGCTGACCAGCGGCTCTGGCGGTTTGCTGCGCATCGGTGTCGGGCCGGCTTGGAGCTTGAGCGTTTTCCCGCGCCTGCTGATGCGCTTTCAGGCCACCTTTCCGAACATCGACGTCGAGGTCCAGACAGGCGTCACCGATCACCTGCTGCCGCTTCTGAAAAGCGGTGACGTCGACCTGTGGCTGGGCTCGCTGCACGATGTCGAGGAGACACCTGATATCGCGGTGCGCACCGTCGGCTGGTCCGACATGACGGTCTTTGCCAGAAAGTCCCACCCGCTGGCGGATAGGGGGGCGGTTCGCCCCACGGACTTGACCGACTTTGCCTGGGCAAGCTTCACCAATGACCACCGGGGGCTCGAATGGCTCAGCCGCTATTTCACCGGTCGCGATCTGCCCGACCCGCGGATCGCGCTTCGGCTGAGTTCCCTTGTCACCATGTTTTCGGCAGCAGCGCGTTCCGATCTGCTGGTTTATGCAGCCGATACCCTACAGCCGGAAGCGGTGGCCCGCGGTCTCGTCGAGATCCCTTTGGCCGACCCCGTCTGGGGCTTCGGCACCGGCATGGCCTATCGCCGCAGTACGACGGACCTGGCGACGGTTCGCTATATTCGCTCCACACTCGTGGACGAATACGCTGATCTCGCAGGCTGAAGTTACGAGCTGTAGGTCAGCCATCCGCTGATCAGGTGGTGGGCGATGGCGCCGGGCGGCGGCGAGTTGAGGGCGTCGGCGCCGGTCTGCCGTTTGATCAGAGCCGCGGCTTCGTCGCGGCTGAACCAGCGGCAGTCCTCGATCTCGCGCGTGTCCATGTTGATCTCGGTGCTGATCGCCTCGCCGTAGCAGCCGATCATCAGCGTGTGCGGCATCGGCCAGGGCTGGGTGGCGTAATAGCGCACACGGCCGATGCTGATCCCGGATTCTTCCTGGGTTTCGCGCCGCACCGCTTCTTCCATGGTCTCGCCCGGTTCCAGGAAGCCGGCGAGGCAGGAATACATGCCGGGTGGAAAATGCGCGCTGCGACCGAGCAGGCAGCGGTCGTTTTCGACATCGACAGCGAGCATGATCACCACCGGATCGGTGCGCGGAAACAGCATGTTGCCGCAGGCCGGGCATTCACGCCGGTAGCCGCCGGCTCGCGGCTCCGTCACGGTGCCGCAGCGCCCGCAATAGCGGTGCGACATGGCCCACGACATCAGGCTGGCGCCCTGTGCCAACTGTCCCAGCTCATTGCCACGCACAAGCCCCTGGACATAGATCGACCGGTTGTCGATCGCCTTGACGGTCTCCGGCAATTCGTCAGGATCGAGACGAACAGGCACGGCCAGCCGCGGCGCATCGCCTTCTGCGAAACCGAGCAGCACTGCATTGTCGTAATCGGGATCGAATGGCGCCAGTTCCTCGGCATTGTGCAGCGCTTCAAAGCCTTGCCCATTCTGCCGCAGGAAGGCGCGGCCCGAGCGCAGCGCAAAGCCGCGCATCCGGTCCGATGCCAGCGCTTCCTTCAGGCAGTTTTCGTCACGAAATTCCGACCGGCGGTCAAGTGTGTTTCCGGCAAAGGCGACGGAACTGCTGGGTTCGTCGCCGAATTCGGCTGCATCGAAAAGTGAGGTTGAAATGAGCTAAATTTCCTCGTTGATGGCTGAAATCAGTTCGGCGGCGCTATTGGTATCATAAGGTTCGGCATTGCCAACCCCCCAGACCGGACCGGGCCAGGCGGGGTCGCCGGGATTGCGCGCAATGACGTGGACGTGGAGCTGACGAATGTGGTTGCCCAGCGCTCCGATATTGATTTTTTCGCAGGAAGAAACGCGTTTGAGGGCCCGTGCCGTCTCGCAGGTCTCAAATGTCAGCAAGGCCTGGTCGAGTGGTTTGAGTTCGAAGATTTCCTCGATCTGCGCCCGTTGCGGTACCAAAAGCAGCCACGGCCAGCGACGGTCGTTCATCAGTCGCATCTGACATAGGCCCAGGCCGGAAACCATCAGACTGTCGGCCTCGATTCGTTCGTTGAGCTTGAAGCCAGCCATGCAGTCCAACCCGTTCAACTTCTCCGCCCCGGAAAGGGCCCTACGCCGCGGGGAACAAGACTAGCAGTTTTTTGGCGTATTGGCTTGCTTTTCGGCCGGCGATTGACGATATGGGGCGCGGGAGGTTGGTGGTGGACGAGCCACTCGCCAACCGGGTCAGGTCCGGAAGGAAGCAGCCCTAACGAGCCACGGCACGGGTCACCGTGCCAGCCTCCCACCTTTTTCAAACGAAAACAGACTGTTGTTGCGGCCGTCCGCCGGCGGTTTGTTTTGACGCCGGTCATTGACAATTGGCACCAAGACACCCAATATATGACAAAAGGCGAAAACCGATGCCCCAACTCCGTCCCGTTCCCCGTGAAACACCAACGCCGGGCCCCGATTGGTCAGCGGCCGAGGTCCAGGCCATGCAGCGTGCCGTCATTCGGCTGTTCGACCGTTGGGGTCTGACGGACGAGCAGGCCACGGTGCTGCTTGGTCATATCGCCACGCGCACCTACCAGCGCTGGAAGGCCGGCGAATATGGCCGGGTTGGAATCGATCTTGCCGCTCGCCTGTCCAACCTGATGGGCATCCACAAGGCGCTACGCCTGCTTTTTGCCGATCCGCAGCGCGGTTATGGCTGGATTGGCCGGGCGAATAAAGATTTTGGTGGCCGATCGGCGCTCGACATCATGCTGGGCGGCCAGCTCACCGACCTGATGCGGGTGCGCCGATATCTCGATGCGCAAAGGGGCGGCTGATTTCACCGTCGGTCGCCATCAAATCTTCCATTTCGCTCCCATAGTGGTCCCATGACGGCGGTTTCCCATGTTCGCTGGCCGAAGACACATCGGCTGATCAGTTCGGCCTATCCGCCGATCGATCTGTTCGAGGATATAGCCGACCCCGCCGATTGGCCGTTGCTGCTGGGCGCTGAACAGAAGACCAATCCGCGTATTGCGGAAACGATCGGCAATCTCGACCTGGTGCCGATTGACCGTCGGGTGGGCGGCGATGGCGCCTCATGGGTGATGTCCTGCTTTACCCATGTCAGCCCGGATCGGCCGGGCCGCTTCCACGATGGCACTTTCGGGGCCTACTATGCGGCGCAGGCTTTCGAGACGGCGCTGTTTGAAACCGTCTATCACCGCGGTCGCTTTTGCGCGGCAACCGACGAGGCGCCGGGCTGGATCGCCGACATGCGCGAGCTGGTCGGCTCGGTCGATGCAAAACTCGTCGATCTACGCGGTGACGGCCATGACCATCTCTTGCACCCGAAGGATTATGGCGTTCCGCAGTCCTTTGCCCGCCAGATCATCGCCGATGGCGGCGACGGAATCGTCTACCCGAGCGTCCGCCATGCCGGCGGCACCTGTCTGGCGGCTTTCTATCCCGACGTGGTGTCGATCCCGGTCCAGGGCCGTCACCTGACCTACCACTGGGATGGCGAACGCATCGACAAGATCCGCATCCACGGGTCCAAGCCGGAGATCTGGGCGATCGATCCTTGATGCTTCGCTTCAGCCGGACGTGAAGTGATCTCGCGACAATTTTCCTTCCCTCAGCAAATGCTGCAGCACGAAGGTGACCGACAGGGCGTCGTCGAGCCCGTCATGGGCTCTGAGCGGCGGGTGCTCGATCCCGTAGTAGTCAGCCAGCCGATTGCTGCGGACTTTCCCCAGATCCTCCTGCGGCATTCCTGCCGCCAGCAAAAGTTTGCAGGCATTGTCGAACCGATTGGCCGGAATCGTCGCGGGTATGCCGGCGATGTAGCAGCTGATCGCCATCATGTTGAGTTCGTCCTTTCCCCAGGACCAGAACGACGCGCCGTCTGAAAACCGGTCGAGCTGATTCAGTGCCTCCTCCAGGGGGACACCTTCTGCAGCGACCGTTTCATCGGTGATTCCGGTGAGTTCGGTGAGAAACGGATCGACCCGGTATGGCTTGCCGTGCCGGTCCACGGGTTTGACGAAAATCCTGGCCGTATCGGCAATGGCAAACTCGTTGGTCAGAGACAGCTTGGCGGCACCAATCTGAACAATCACGGGATCCGGATCGACCGGTGCACACCAGAAGCGCCTGTTGGATTCCCGCAGGGCAAGAAATTCACAATCGAAAATGACAGCCGTGTCCACAGCATCCATCCTGTATTGCTCGTCCGTTCAAGGTCGCACAACCGGTCAACAGCCCGCAACGCCGATCTGGATTTTTCACCCGTCGATCTGTAAACCCTAAAGGTCGGATCGTGGCCCTTCCGCGGTCCGCCCTATGGAGCTTCAATGAGCAACGGCACATCAGCGCAGGACGGTGGCTATCGCGTTCTCGCCCGCAAATACCGGCCCATGGATTTCAGCGACCTCGTCGGCCAGGAACCGATGGTGCGCACGCTCACCAACGCCTTTGAAACAGGCCGCATCGCTCAAGCCTATATGCTGACCGGTGTGCGCGGTGTCGGCAAGACGACCACGGCGCGCATTCTGGCGCGGGCTCTCAATTACCGCACCGAGGCACAGGACAGGCCGACTGTAGACCTGGCCGAACCGGGAGAGCATTGCGAAGCGATCATGCAGGGCAACCATGTCGACGTGATCGAGATGGATGCTGCCTCGCATACCGGCATCGACGACATTCGCGAAATCATCGAGCAGGTGCGCTATCGCCCGGTTTCGGCGCGCTACAAGGTCTACATCATCGACGAGGTTCACATGTTGTCGGTGCAGGCTTTCAACGGTCTGCTGAAGACGCTCGAGGAGCCACCGGAACACGTCAAGTTCATCTTTGCCACCACCGAGATCCGCAAGGTGCCGGTGACGGTGCTGTCGCGCTGTCAGCGCTTCGACCTGCGGCGCATCGAGGCGGGTGCGCTCGTCGATCATTTCCGCTCCATCGCCGCCAAGGAAGGCGTCACGATCGACGACGAGTCGCTGGCCATGATCGCCCGCGCCGCGGAAGGATCGGCGCGCGACGGGCTGTCACTGCTCGACCAGGCGATCGCCCATGGCGGCGGCACGGTGGAAGCGGAAACCGTTCGCGCCATGCTGGGTCTGGCCGACCGCGCCCGGATCGTCGATCTGTTCGAGCTGATCGCCAAGGGCGATGTGGCCGCGGCACTCAACGCCTTTCGCGACCAGTACGATTCCGGCGCCAATCCGGTTGTCGTGCTGACCGACCTCGCCGACTTCACCCATCTGGTGACCCGCCTCAAATTCGTCCCCGAAGCCGCCCGCGATCCGGCGCTCAGCGAGGCGGAACGCACCCGCGGCGGCGGATTTGCCAAGAAGCTGTCCGTGCCGGTCCTCTCCGCCCTCTGGCAGATGCTGCTCAAGGGCATTCCCGAGACCGAACAATCGAACCGTCCGGTCAGTGCCGCCGAGATGGTGCTGATCCGACTGACCCATGCAGCCAATCTGCCAAGCCCGGGCGATGCGGTTCGCCGTCTGCAGGATGCGCCTCCGCAAGCGCAGGAGGGCAATGGTTCCGCACGGGCCTCAGACCCTCCGCCACCCGCGGATGGACCAGCGGCGCCGGTGGCTGAAGCGCCGGCACCGCAGCCCATGCCAACGGGCGGTGGTGGCCCGGTCGCCATGCTGCAGCCGGAGCAGAACGGCGACAGCGTGCCGCAGATGCGTGCCGCACCGCAGCCCACCGTGACTATCGAGGGGCTGACGGATCTGGCGTCTCTGGCCGGCCAGCATCGCGATCTGAAGCTGAAAGCGATGATCCGCAAGTTCCTCCGGCCGGTGAAGGTCGAGACCGGACGGTTGGAGGTTGGCCTTGTCGAAGGCGCGCCGCGCGCCCTGATTGGCGAGCTCAGTACCCGGCTCGAAGAGTGGACCGGCCGACGCTGGATCATTGCGATCAGTCGCGAGGAAGGCGGCCGCACGCTTGAGGAAATCGACAAGGAGCAACAGGCCGAACTGGTCAGCGATGCCAGTCAGGATCCCGATGTCGCCGCAATCCTGGCGCAGTTTCCCGGCGCCCGGGTGCGCGACGTGAGAATCCGCGCCGACGAGGTTGATGAGGCACCTGCGGACAGCCAAAGCGATGAAGGCGACATCCTGCCGGATGACTCGCCGGAAGATTACTAACCAGACAAATCAGCCGGCGTGAGTGTGCGCCGCAACCAATGGAGATGAAGATGCGCGACCTTATGGGCATGATGGGCAAGGTCAAGGAAATGCAGGAAAAGATGGCCAGCCTGCAGGAGGAAGTCGAAGCGCTCGAGTGTGAGGGCACATCGGGCGGCGGACTGGTGACGGTTCGTCTCAACGGCAAGGGCATGATGCTCGGGATGTCCGTCGACCCGTCGCTGATCAAGGATGACGAGGCGGAGATTCTCGAGGACCTGATCGTCGCCGCTCACAACGACGCCAAGGGCAAGGTCGAAGCAGCCGTTCAGGAAAAGTCCAAGGAACTGACCGCCGGTCTGCCGATCCCGCCCGGCATGAAGCTGCCGTTCTAGGCATCCATTTCCCATGGCCTTTGCTCCGATTGGTCCGATCCGCAGTGTCGACGATCTGCGGCGGCTGGAAGAGACGCCGCTGGAGCAGGCGGTCCCGGTTGAAAGCACCTACGCCCTGTTCGCGGAGTCGGCCCGTGCCTTCGGTGACAAGACGGCGCTGACCTTCCTGCGGACCGGCGATCCCGCCGATGATCCGATTCAATGGAGCTATAGTCAGCTCTTCGAGGGAATTACCCAGGCAGCCAATCTGTTTCATGCGCTTGGCATCGGCCCCGGTGACACGGTGGCGGCGCTGCTGCCCGGTTGCCTCGACTATCATCTGGTGCTGTGGGGCGGCGAGGCCGCCGGCATCGTGCAGCCGCTCAATCCGCTCCTGTCGCTGGACAAGCTGGAAGAATTGCTGCGCGCCGCCGATGCTCGCATTCTGGTCGCCTATGGCGCACCGGAAGATGCCGACTACTGGAACAAGGCAATGGAAGTGCGGGCCCGCATTCCAGGCCTGCTCGTGCTGCGTGTCGCACCGCACGACGAGGCAACTCCGCCTGACCATGATGGCGACGGCGATTTCCAGGCGCTGGTGGCTGACCAACCAGCCGATTTGCTGGTCAGCGGACGCCAGATCCGGAGCGATGACATAGCCGCCTACTTCCATACCGGCGGTACGACCGGAGCGCCCAAGCTTGCACAGCACACCCATGGCAACCAGGTCTTTACGGCCTGGGCCAGCGTGCAGTTGCAGGGTATGACCCGCGATGATGTGTCGATCAACGGCTATCCGCTGTTTCATGTCGCCGGCGTGTTGCCTGCATCGCTCACATCGCTGTCCGCCGGTGTCGAGGTCGTCATTCCGACAACGACTCTTTTGCGCAATCCACAGGTGCGGCAGAATTACTGGCGATTTGCGGAAAAACACCGAGCGACCTCGCTGTCCGCGGTTCCGACGGTTCTGGCGGCCCTTGCCAATGTGCCGGTCGACGGCGCCGACATTTCGTCGATCAACTATTGCCGCACCGGGGCAGCACCCCTGCCGCCGGAACTCGCCGGGCGATTTGAGCGGGATTTCGGCCTGCATGTTCACGAAAGCCTCGGCATGACGGAGATGGCTGGCATAAGCTCGATCCGCCCGCCCGGTGTGCGCGGTCCGGCCGGTTGTGTCGGCTTTCCGATCCCCTATGCCCGGGTGCGCGTCGTGGCGCTCGATGCCGACGGCGGCGCCACCGACCGCGATGTGCCGGACGGCGGGCACGGCATGATCCTGTTCAAGGCGCCCAACGTCTTTCCTGGTTATCTCGACCCGGCCGCGACGGCGAGAGCATTCACCGAAGACGGTTGGCTCATCACCGGTGATGTCGGCTGGCGCGACGACAAGGGCCTGCTGCACCTCACAGGCCGATCGAAGGATCTGATCATCCGCGGCGGCCACAACATCGACCCGAAGGTCATCGAAGACGCGCTGGACAGCCACGCCGATGTGCTGCTTTGCGCCGCTGTCGGCGCGCCGGACGCCTATGCCGGAGAACTTCCCGTGGCCTTTGCCGTTGCCCAGCCTGGCACCAACCCGGATCCGGCGGACCTGCTCGATTGGACGGCAGAACGGGTCGACGAACGCCCGGCCCGGCCGAAATGGGTGGAACTGATCGACACCATGCCGACCACCAATGTCGGCAAGATTTTCAAACCGGAACTGCGCCGCCGCGCTTCGGAACGCACGGTCAGCGACCTGATTGTCAAACTGACCGCCGACCATCCATCGCTGCTGGGAACCGAGGCTTCTGCCCGGATGGAAGCGGATGGGCGCATCGTCGTTGCAATTGCTTTACCGGACCGTATCGATGAAACCGCCGCCGATGCGCTGCGCAAGGTTGTCGACCCCTTGCCGGTTGTCGTGATCTACACCGCCGGGCCCGAAACCTGACGATGGGCTAAGCTTCGATCCGGCGCCGCCGGTACTCACTCGCCAGGATCACGATCACCGCCGTGAATGCGAGCCCATAGCCCATCTCCCACCAGTCGATGCTCGACAGAATGAGGTTAAGGAGGGCGGGTGGTCCTTCCAGGGGATTGGTCAGCAGGGTGAGTGCCTGTTCCTCGTTCGGAAAGCCTTCGAACCGTCCGGCCAGATAGCCGGCGATCGGCCGGCCGGTTTCGCGGCCGAGGCTGTTGAGGAATTCCAGCAGAATAACGATTGCCGGGATCAGGACGGCAAGAGGTATGCTCCAGCGGCTAAACAGTGTCGACAGTCCGGCGACCCAGGCAAGCAGCGGCGCGTACCACAACAGCGTCAACCCGAAATAGGCGGCGCCGACGACACCCATGCGACCCAGGCTGTTGACGGCGGCGTAGGGCTCCGGCGCCGCTATGAACGGATGCTGTGCGGCAAAGACGAGCAGCATTCCCCAGACGATCAGGGCTGTCAGGATGGCAAAGATGAAAATCATGATCGGAAAGACCGTGATGCCGGACAACGCCTTGCAGGTCAGGATCTTCAGATCGCTTTGCGGCATCGACTTCCAGAACAGCAACGCATTGTTCCTGCGGTCTGCGGAAAACGCGTCGGCGTAATAGAAGAACAGACCGATCAGCAGATAGGCCGCCCACAGGCCGAAAATGCCGGCGATGATGACTTCGTAGATCTGCGGGCTGGCGAGAACTGCGCCGGCCGGAATGTCGAATTCGGCGCGACCCGTTGTCAGCAACAGCACGACACCGACCACGACGACGACGATCAGGAAGATCGGCATGTAGAAGAATGCGATCCGGTGTTCCAGATATTCACGTTTGATCAGGGCAGACATGGCGCGCATCAGCCTTCTCCCTCCGGTTCGTGCTGGGCCAGCGTGACGAACAGGTCGGAGAGCGTCGGCGTGGTCACCGGACCAAAAGCCTCCAGGGTCTGACGCGGAATGCCCTTGAACACCATCGCCGTCAGGTCGAAGCGTTTCTCACTATAGAGTGGCTTCATCGCCAGCGCGTCTTCGACACTTTCGCCTGAAACGAGCACCTGCGCGAACTGTTCGGCGATTTCTTCCATCGACTGGTCGAGCAGGATGTCGCCGTCGCGGATAAACAGGATGTCTGTCAGCATGAACTCGATTTCGTCCACCTGATGGGTGGTGATGATGATTGTGCGCTCGGCACTCATGTAGTCATCGATCAGCCGGCGGTAGAACATCTTGCGGAACGGAATGTCGAGACCCAGCGTCGGTTCGTCGAGCACCAGGAGTCGCGCATCAATGGCCATGACCACCGAAAGATGCAGCTGGGCGAGCATGCCTTTGGACAGTGTCTTGATCCGCTGGCCGCGCTTCAGCTTGGTATCCTTCAGGAAGGTCTCCGCCTTGTTCCGATCGAATGCCGGGTGGATGGAGTTGACCAGGTCGAGAAGCTGACCGACCCGCAGGAAGCGCGGCAGACTGGCGACATCCGAAATGAAGGCGACATCCCGCATCAGCCGGGCGCGGTGGCGAAACGGGTCGAGCCCCAGCACTTCTATGCGTCCTCCGCAGCCGGTCAGGCCGAGCAGCGCATTGAGGGTGGTGGTCTTGCCGGCGCCGTTTTCACCCACCAGGCCGTAAATACGGCCCGAGGGAATGGTGAAGTCGATACCACGCAGCACCTGTTTGCGCCCGAAACTCTTGGTGAGCCCGCTGGCCTGGGCGATGACCGACGCTTCCGTCATCGGCCACCTCCATTGCCCAGAAGGTCCGCCGCATCGAGTTCCAGAGCCGTTATGCGCGCCCTGATGCGCGGCCAGTCGTCAGCGAGAAACTTTTCCCGCTCGTGCGTCAGCAGCGCATTGCGCGCGCCCTCTGCGACATACATGCCCAACCCCCTCTTGCGTGTGACCACATCCATGTCTACCAGCGACTGATAGGCCTTGGTGACCGTCAATGGATTGACAGACAGATCCATCGCGATCTGTCGAACCGACGGCAGCGCCTCGCCCTCGGGAATCGATCCGGTGAGGATCATCTCGATGAGCTGCTGGCGGATCTGCAGAAAGATCGGCTGTGCGTCGTTCCAGGACGTCATGTGGTCTCCGTTGGTGTATTGCACATATAATACACCAATACACAACCGCAAGAGGCAAGTGTCCTGGTCAGTCCTTTCGGGCGACGATGAAGCGGCTCGGCACCGAGGCCGGATAGGCGCCGGTTTCGATGATGGTGAACCCTTCGCTCTCGACCAGCTTATCAAGCTCCGCGACGTTGAGGAACGCTACATAGGGTGCCCGACCGAACAACTGCATGGCCATGATAGGCAGCCCCAACAGCCACCTGCGGCTTGCCAGGCAAGGGGTCTTCGAGATGAACAGGCCGCCGGGTTTCAGCAGTCTGCGAACCTGACGTATTGCCTCTTGGCGGTCCCGGATCAGATGCACAAGGTTGAAGGCAAGCACGGCATCGTAGGACCCGTCCGGCTTCTGAACACCATCGGCCGGAGAGCGAACGAAGTCGACATTGTCGATATTCTGGTCGCGGCCTTTCTGGCGTGCGATGTCGACCATCGCGGACGAGAGGTCGCTGCCGGTGATGTGAGCGACATGTTTTGCCAAGAGCAGCGCCGTTGAACCGGTGCCGCAACCGACTTCCAGAACCTGGTCGTCCGGACGCAGGTGAGACCTGGTTCGGTCCATGGTCTGCTCATAGGCATCCATGTTCTTGATCGGCTGTTCCGAATACCGTTTTGCCGCTCGGTTCCAGAATACGTCTCCGGCTACCATGGGGTGCCCCTTTCGCTGTCGCGGGATGCGCATCGGCCAGGAAGCCGATGCGGTTGGCTTGGATATGTGGTTGGTTTCATCCTGAAATACATATGCAATTATTCGAATGAAATTGCGAAAATTCGCAGATGGTTTATACGTATTTGCATGAATTGGCAGGGTATTGGCTTCGACTGGAACCAGGGGCGGGCTTTTCTCGCAACGGCAGAGGAAGGATCGCTATCCGCTGCTGCCCGGGCGCTTGGCTTGACCCAGCCGACGCTCAGCCGGCAGGTCGCCGCGCTGGAAGAGGGACTGGGGGTCACGCTTTTTGAACGGGTCGGCCGGTCCTTGTCGCTGACCCAGGCCGGGCTGGAACTGCTCGACCATTTCCGCGCCATGGGCGAGGCCGCCAGCCGCGTTTCGCTGACAGCGTCCGGCCAGTCGCAGGCCATCGACGGTCATGTCAGCATCACAGCGACCAATATGTTGGCAACCCTGCACCTGCCACCCATTCTGCGACGCATACGCGAGGCGGCGCCGGGTATCACCCTTGAAATCATAGCTGCCAACGAGGTCCAGGACCTGATGCGGCGGGAAGCCGACATCGCCATTCGTCATGGCCGTCCCGAACAACCCGAACTGATAGCGCGGTTGGTCGGCCAAACCACGGCACATCTCTACGCGTCGCCCGATTACCTCGACCGGATCGGCCGCCCCCGCGCTCCGGCAGACCTGGCCGGTTCGCAGTGGATCGGCTTTTCCGATGTTGGCCGTATGCTGCCCTTCCTGAAAGACCTTGGGCTGCCGCTGACCGAGGACAATTTCAAACTGATGACCGAGAGCGGCACGGTCATGGTGGAACTGGTCAGGCAGGGTCTCGGGATCTGCATCTTTACCCGCGACGTCGCTGCGAAGTATCCGGATCTCGAACCGGTTCTGCCTGACCTCGGACCGATCGAGGTGCCTGTCTGGCTGGTCACCCACCGGGAGCTTCACACCAGTCGGCGGATCCGTGTGGTCTTCGACATGCTAGCCGAAGCCTTTGGCGCACTCCGGCCGGGAACCCTCGCACCACGTTAGACCAGAGCACTATCGGCAGGCGATGCAGATGTTTCCGAAGTGACCGCCCTGGTCGAGAGCCCGGAAGGCGTCCGGCGCATCGTCATAATCGAACACACGGTCGACGACCGGCTCGATGCGATGCAGGTCGATCGCGCTGTTCAGTTTGGCGAAATCCTGTTTCGAACCGACCGAGACGGCGCATAGCCGCAGCCGGCGTGTGAGCGCCAGCGGCAGGAAGAACTCGGCCGTCGAGCCGGTGACATTGCCGATCAGGATAACGCTGCCCCCGGTTCTCACCGCCTTCATGGATTCGTTGAAGGTTGCGGCACCGCCGAGCTCGAGAACCCGGTCGCAACCGGCGCCGCCGGTCGCTTCGCGCACTGCGCGTGCCCAAGAAGGCGTGGCATTGCGGTCGATCACGACATCGGCGCCGAGCGCGGTCAACCGATCAGCCTTTGCTGTCGAAGAGGTGGTCATCAGGACCCTGGCTCCCGCGGCCCGTGCCAGGGCCAGAGCCATCAGTGCGACGCCACCCGATCCCTGGATCAGCACCGTTTCGCCCGGACGCAGCGGTTCCGGTTCCGACAGTGCGCTCCAGGCGGTCACACCGGCGCAGGGCAGGGTGGCTGCCTGCGCGTCCGACAGGTGGTCGGGCGGCTTGACAAGACCAACTGCCGGAAAAATGCAGTGCGAGGCCAAAACGCCGTCAAGCGGTCCGCCAAGCCGGCCGGCCTCCAGATTTGCAGGCGGTGCGCCGCCCATCCAGTGTTGCAGAAACAGAGGTGATACCCGGTCGCCGATGTCGAAGTCCGCGACGCCCTTTCCGACCTCCACGACCGTTCCGACGCCATCTGAAAGCGGGATCAGCGGCGGCTGCACCGCCTTGCCGTGTTCGCCGCGCATGACCACCAGGTCACGATAATTGAGCGATGCCGCCGCCATTTCGAGCAGGACCTCGCCCGGTCCCGGCTGCGGCGTTTCGCGTTGCAGCGCAACGAGATTGTCGAGCCCGAACCCGTCCTGGAAACACCAATATTTCATCGCCCTTGCACCTGTCGGCGCGATGCCGAAACGGCACCGCCTGATTACGCTTCGCGCCGGAAGGTCTCCGGGCGCTCGATCAATCTACCAGAACCGATCGTTGCCCGGCTCGCAAGGGTGTTGGCCTGCAGTTGGCCAGCATTGATTAAGATCAGATATCAGGCCAGCCAATGTCACGCTTGGTGTGCGAAGACAGGTAGCGCATGTCGGCACGAAGCCAACGGTCACGCCTCCCGTGCCTGCGGCGCGCTGGCGCTTCCGTGACGAATCCGGCAATATTTTTGAAAAATCGCCACAAATTGGGGCTTGTTATAGGGTGCTGGGTCATTTTGGTCACTATTCCTGATTTGGTCTGATCCTGAAAATGGGGTTTTCCAGTACAGTCATCCAATCGAATATGACCAATGAGGCATAAGGAGATTTGATATCGCATGACATCGAACCTGCCGCCGCTGGCGGCCATCCGGGCGTTCGAAGCGGCTGCCCGCCACGCCAGTTTCACCCGGGCCGCCGACGAACTCGGTATGACCCAGGCTGCCGTCAGCTACCAGATCAAGGTACTGGAAGATCGTGTCGGCTCAGCCCTCTTCCTTCGCCATCCGAGAGGCGTCGAGCTGACCGGGACCGGAGTGCGGCTTTCGCGACAGGCCGGTGAGGCACTCGATCTGTTGCGCGACGCCTTTGCTGAAGCCCAGGGGCGCACGAGCGAGACTCTGGTGCTCAGCGTGATCGCGACATTTGCGACCAACATCCTGGCGCAGCGGCTAGGGCGCTTCCAGATCGAAAATCCGTCGCTGGCCTTGCGAGTCGATCTCAGCCAGACACTCGTCGATTTTGCCCGCGAGGATGTCGACGTGGCGATCCGCGCCGGTACGGGCGGCTGGCCGGATGTCGAAACCCATCTACTGCTGCGTGGCCTCTTCACGCCGATGCTGCATCCGGACCTGGTGGATCGGGCGGGCGGTATCGATGAACCGGCCGATCTTCTGAAACTGCCGATCCTCGAGTCGTCCGACCCCTGGTGGCGAACATGGTTCGAAACAGCCGGCGTGCCGGCGAGCGCCTTGAAACAACTCAAGAAGAAACCGAAACTGGGCTTCGGCTCGCAGGTACTGGAGGGCAATGCGGCGATAGCCGGCCAGGGTGTCGGCATTCTGACGCCTGCTTTCTACAGCCAAGCCGTGGCCCAGGGCCAACTGGTCCAGCCCTTCGACCTGACCTGCGACGACGGCCACGCCTATTGGCTGGTCTATCCGAAAAGCCGCCGGAACGCCCCGAAGATCCGGGCGTTCCGGGATTGGATCCTGAAGGAAATGGAAGCGTTCGGATGAAACGATGGCGAACGATTTGTTAAGTCTGGATCCGCAAAATCGCTTCGACAAATCGGAGCCAGGTAAAGATGCCGCTTGCCGGAGAACCCCTCGACAGGCCCTTGCTGACCGGTTCCCTCCTAGACACTGGCCTCGGCGGAGGGTCCAGTTCAAACGCCCTGGTTTCCCTGACGGCGGCCCGATCCTGGCGTGAGGTTGATCAGTCCTCGTCACGATTGGGCGCAAGCTACCTGAAGCTCGGACTTCGCGAAGGCGACCGTGTCGCCTCACTGATGCCGAACCGGGCGTCGCTACTGATACACTATCTGGCTTGCCTGAAGGCCGGTCTTGTCTCGACCCCTTTGAACTATCGGTATACGGCGCCGGAAATAGATCATGCTCTGCAAGTCTCAAACGCGTCGCTCCTGCTCGCGCACGTCGAGCGGGCGGGCGATCTCAGGGGGAGCAAAACGGTCGAAAGGCTGCCCCTCGGACTTGTCAGCTTCGATGACGACGCCAACAGACGGATCGGTGAAGAGCCGATGTTGAACGGACTGTTCGATGCCTCTTGTCCCGAGGGAGGGTTTGAACAACAGCCTTCGGATACCCCCGCCGTCATCTTCTTTACATCAGGCAGCACCGGCAAACCGAAGGGTGTCACCCACAGCCATGGTTCCCTCGGCTGGCTGCTGGCCAGTATGGTGCAAAGCTACCGGATGACAGCCAGGGACGTGTTGATGCCAGCGACGTCGATGACGCATTTGGGCGGCTACACGTTTTCCCTTGCCGGTCTCGCAGCCGGCGCGCGCATCGACATCGTCCGGGATAACAATGATGGCGAACTGCTGCGGCTGCTGCGTCAAAAACGACCAACGGTGCTCAAGATCCTTCCCGCTGCACTCAGCGCGCTGGTTCGCGATCCCGAAGCGACACCGGATGATTTCGCTTCTTTGAGAATGTGTATTGCCGGCGGCGACAAGGTCTCCGGCAAACTGGAAAAGTCCTTCAAGAGCCTGTCGGGTCTGGAGGTTACCGAAATCTACGGAATGACGGAGACCGGCTCCACCACTTTCAATCCTTTCGGGCCGGATCACAAAAATGGCTCCATTGGCAAACCCGGCGCCGGCTACAGCGTTTCGATCCGGGACGAGCAAGGTGCGGAGGTGCCAACCGGCCGCGAGGGGCGCCTCTGGATCAGCTTCCCCGGCATCTTCGTCGGTTACTGGAACAACGCCCAAGCAACACGGGAGAGCATCGTCGATGGCTGGGTCGACAGCGGCGACATCGTGTCGGCAGACAGTGACGGTTGCCTTTGGTTTCATGGCCGCCAGAAACAGATCATCGTCCACGACGGATCGAACATCTGCCCGCAGGAGGTCGAAGAGGCGGTCGTGGCGCACCCCGCCGTTGCGCTCGCCTGCGCCGTTGGCATTCGTCATCCCGTTCACGGCGAAAACGTTCGGGCCTATGTGACGCTCAACGCAGGGGCGGATCGCCCGCCGGACACCGAGATCATCACACAGGCGCGTCGGGCCATCGGCTATAAGGCACCGGAGGAGATCGTCATCCTGGATGAGATGCCGATGATGGCCTCCGGCAAGATCGACCGCAACCGACTCAAGCGTATGGCTGCGGAGAAAACGGTAGCCTAAGCGCCGAGTTTGGCCTTCAGTTCCTGGCGGCGCCGATGCAGGATCGGTTCGGTGTAGCCATTGGGCTGCTGACGGCCGGCGAGCACCAGTTCCAGGGCCGCCTGGAATTCGACGGAGTCATCGAAATTGCCGGCCATCGGGCGGTAGGCCGGATCGCCTTCATTCTGTCCGTCGACGACGGCTGCCATGCGCTGCATGGTTTCGGTAATTTGCGCCTCGCTGACGATGCCCTGGTGCAGCCAGTTGGCCATGTGCTGCGAGGAGATGCGCAGTGTCGCCCGGTCCTCCATCAATCCGACATCGTTGATATCGGGCACCTTGGAACATCCGACGCCCTGGCCAACCCAGCGTACCACATAGCCGAGAATGCCTTGCGCATTGTTGTCGAGTTCGTGCTGGATGTCCTCCTGCGTCCAGTTCGGCCGCTCGGCGACCGGCACGGACAGGATGTCGGACAGCTTGGCGCGCGGCCGGGTTTTGAGCCGCTCCTGAACATCGGCAACGTTCACCTGGTGATAGTGGGTGGCATGCAGCGTCGCTGCGGTCGGCGAGGGGACCCAGGCGGTGTTGGCGCCGGCCTTGGGGTGTCCGATCTTCTGCTCCAGCATCGCCGCCATCAGGTCAGGCATCGCCCACATGCCCTTGCCGATCTGGGCATGGCCCGAGAGGCCGCATTCCAGCCCGATATCGACATTCCAGTCTTCATAGGCACCAATCCACGGTGCTTGCTTCATGTCGCCCTTGCGGATCATGGCGCCGGCTTCCATGGAGGTGTGGATCTCGTCTCCGGTGCGGTCGAGAAAACCGGTGTTGATGAAGACAACCCGCTCACGGGCCGCACGGATGCACTCCTTCAGGTTGATGGTGGTGCGCCGTTCCTCGTCCATGATGCCCATCTTGAGCGTGTTGCGCTGCATGCCGAGGACGTCCTCGACTCGGGCAAAGATTTCGGAGGCGAAAGCCACTTCGGCGGGGCCGTGCATCTTCGGCTTGACGATATAGACGGATCCCTCGCGCGAGTTGCCGCGACGGCCCTGCGGCCCGACATCGTGCAGTGCGATCAGGCCGGTGATCATCGCGTCCATCAACCCTTCCGGCACCTCGTTGCCGTCGCGGTCGGTGATGGCCGGATTGGTCATCAGGTGGCCGACATTGCGCACCAGCATCAGCGCACGGCCGGGCAACACCAGTTCGCGGCCCTTGCGGTCGAGATATTGCCGGTCTTCGGCCAGACGACGGGTGAAGGACCCGCGCCCCTTTGAAACTTCTTCCGTCAGGTCGCCATTCATCAGACCAAGCCAGTTGCTGTAGACCACCACCTTGTCTTCGGCATCGACCGCCGCGACGCTGTCCTCGCAATCGACGATTGTTGTTACCGCCGATTCAAGAATGATGTCGGCGATGTGAGCCGCGTCCGAACGGCCAACCGCGCTCTCGGCATCGATGACAATTTCCAGATGCAAACCGTTCTTTTTCAGGAGCACCGCTGTCGGGGTCGATGGGTCGCCCCGATAGCCGGCAAACTGCGCAGGGTTTTTCAGGCCGCGTTGGCTGCCCTCTTGCAGCGTGATCTTCAATTCTCCGTCTGCCACCGCAAGGCCTTTGACGTCCTCCCAGGCACCGTCGATCGGCACGGACTTGTTAAGGAAGGCGCGCGCCCAGGCAATCACCTTGTCGCCGCGCACCGGATTGTAAGCCGTGCCTTTTTCCGCGCCATCACTCTCGGCAATGGCATCGGTGCCATAGAGTGCATCATAGAGCGATCCCCAACGCGCATTGGCAGCGTTCAGTGCATAGCGGGCGTTCATCACAGGCACGACCAGTTGTGGCCCGGCAACGGTGGCGATTTCCGGATCGACATTGGCGGTTGCGATGCTGAATGCCTCGCCCTCCGGCAGCAAATAACCGATCGAGCGCAGGAACTCTTCGTAAGTGTCGAGATCAACCGGCGCACCGTTCTCGCCGTACCAGGCGTCGATCTTGTCCTGCATGGTGTCGCGCTCGGCAAGCAGAGCCCGGTTCTTCGGAGCCAGGTCGTGCACGATTGCTGAGAAGCCGGCAAAGAACGCATCCGCATCCACGCCGGTTCCAGGCAGGGCTTCGTCGACAAGGAAAGTGTGAAGGTCCTGGTCAAAATTCAGACCATCGACGGTGATTGTCGGCATTGCAGACTCCTGGTTGGCACCTTTGGCGTTCACGTGGCGCTTCCTTCACACGGCAACCAATTCCCTGTCAATTTTACAATAATGAGAAGCATTTTTTCCGTTTTGGAAAAAATCAAAAAACCGTAGCGTCGCGGTGAAATCAGCCGTGTTTTGGCGCGGCGGGAATTCCGGTGATAGTGTCGTCGCTCGATCGGCCAAACTCGGGGACTTCTCATGGACTATTACGATCTTGGCGACTATCGCCGCGAATTTGCGTCACCGTCGCCGGAGGCACGGCTCTGGGTTCAGCGGGGAATCGTCTGGACCTATGCGTTCAATCACGAGGAGGCGATTGCCTGTTTCGAAAGAGCGCTGGACCATGACGCTCATTGCGCCATGGCCCATTGGGGCATCGCTTATGCCATCGGCCCGAACTACAACAAGCCCTGGGAGGCCTTCGAGGAGGATGAAAAACCCGAAGCGCTGGCGCGCGCCAACGCGGCGATCGCAGCGGCGGTGGAGGGGGACGGACCTGCTGATCCGCTGGAACGGGCGCTGATCGAGGCGCTGTCGGCACGCTATCCCAAAGATCCGGGCATTGAAGATTTTTCGCCTTACAATGACGCCTACGCCGATGCCATGCGCACGGTTTACGGCGTCTTCCAGGGTGATCCCGATGTTGCATCCCTGTTTGCCGAGGCCCTGATGAACCGCACGCCCTGGCAGCTCTGGGATCTGCCGACCGGCGAACCGGCGGAAGGCGCCGATACCATTGAAGCGCTCGGAGTGCTGGAAAATGCGCTGCACGAAATCGATGGCGCCTGGGACCACGCCGGCCTGCTGCACATGTATATCCACCTGATGGAGATGTCGCCGACGCCGGAACGGGCGTTACGCCACGGCGACCGTCTCGTCGATCTTGTGCCGGATGCTGGTCACCTCGTTCACATGCCCACCCATATCGATGTGCTGTGCGGTGATTACCTCAACGTGGTGGAACGCAATCATGCAGCGATCGTCGCCGATGGCCGCTTCGTGGCACGGGAAGGTGCGGATAATTTCTACACGCTCTATCGCTGCCACAACTACCATTTCAAGATCTACGGTGCGATGTTCGTCGGCCAACGCCAAGTGGCGCTGGAAACCGCGGATGCGCTTGCTGCCGAGCTTTCCGAAGATATCGTGCGTCCGCTGGCCGACTGGCTGGAAGCGTTTGTGCCGATGAAACAGCATGTGCTGGTGCGTTTCGGCTGCTGGCATGACATTCTGGCCCAGGAGCTTCCGGCCGACCAGGATCTGTACTGCGTTACCACTGCACTGATGCGCTACGCACGCACGGTCGCATTGTCCAATATCGACGATATCGCCGGCGCCGAGGCTGAGCGCGATGCCTTTTTCGCAGCCCGAGACCGGGTGCCAGACTCGCGCATGCTTTTCAACAACACCTGCCCAGACATTCTCACGGTTGGCGAACAGATGATGCTGGGCGAACTGGAATACCGCCGCGGCAATGTGGAAACTGCGTTCGATCACCTGCGCAAATCCGTCGAGCTCGACGACAACCTGCCCTATGATGAACCCTGGGGCTGGATGCAGCCGACCCGCCATGCCTTGGGTGCATTGTTGCTGGAACAGGGCCAGCACGCGGAAGCCGAAGCCGTCTATCGCGCTGATCTTGGTCTCGACGCCACGCTCGCTCGCGCCTGTCAGCATCCGCGCAATGTCTGGAGCCTCCAAGGTCTGCACGAGTGCCTGCAGCGGCGTGGCGAAGAAGTAGAGATCCAGCATGTGAAGCAGCAACTGGATCTCGCTGCGGCGCGCGCCGATGTGCCGATCAAGGCTTCCTGCTATTGTGCGCGCAGCGCTGCCTGACAAGGCACTGGACACGGCTGATCCGCTCACTATTTGCTAACTCCGGCCGCAACACAGGAACAACACTATGCCAGGACCGCTCGACGGGGTTCGCGTTATTGACCTCACAAACATGATTTCGGGTCCGCTGGGGGCTATGATCCTGGCTGATCAGGGAGCCGACGTGATCAAGTTGGAATCGCCACGTGGCGACAACACCCGGCATGTCGCCACCCAGCGAGGTGGGTTTTCAGCGTCCTTCCTGAACAACAACCGCAACAAGCGTTCGGTCGTGCTCGATCTGAAACGAGACGGTGCCCGCGATGCGCTGCTGCGGCTGATCGCCGATGCCGATGTGGTCATGCAGAATTTCCGCCCCGGCGTGACCGAGCGATTGGGCATTGGCTATGACGACGTCATCAAGATCCGACCCGACATCGTCTACGCCTCCATCACCGGCTTCGGAGAAACCGGCCCTTACGCTCACAAACCCGTCTTTGATCCGCTGGTGCAGTCGCTGTCCGGCCTGACCACGGTCCAGTCGGGATCCGACGAGCGACGGCCGGCTCTGATTCGCACGATCCTGCCAGACAAGTTGACCGGGTTCACCGTGGCCCAGGCGATCACCGCTGCGCTGTTTGCGCGCGAACGCGGCGCCAAGGGTCAGCACATCCGCCTCAGCATGCTTGACACGGTTATCCATTTTCTCTGGTCGTCCGACATGGGCGGGCACACTTTCGTCGGTGATGAGCTGGAAACCGAAACGGCCCAAAGTTTCATCGACCTGATCTATGAGACTGCCGATTCGCATATCTCTGTCGCCGCTTTCCGCCGCGCTGATTGGGAGAAGCTGGCCGATGCCTGCGAGCGGCCGGAATGGAAGACCGACGAACGGTTTCTGACGTCCGAGGGGCTGGAGGTCTACAAGGCAGAGCGGCTGGAATTGACCCAGCAAGCACTTCGAAACCGCACCAACGCAGAGTGGCTGGCCCGTTTCGATGATTTCGATGTGCCAGCTGCGCCGGTTCTGACGCGTGCCGAAATGATCCGCAACGCCCAGGTATCAGCCAACGCCCTGATCGTTGAAAGCGAACATCCCCAGGCCGGTCGATTGCGCCAGACACGACCGCCGGCACGGTTTTCCGGCACACCCACGGAGCACCGGATGGGCGGCCCGGTTCTTGGCGCACATACCGCCGAGGTGCTGGCTGAATCAGGTCTGGCAGCCGGCGAAATCGAAAGTCTGTTGGACAGCGGAGCGGCGGTGGATCTATCTGGCCGTTAGTCCCGGGATTTTATTCGAATGCGACTGGAAAACTGCCTGATCGCGCGATAAGTCGGGGCGCCGACGCTCCTGTCGGGTTCGAGGATCACCATGGAAACGTATCTCGGATTTTTTCACGCCGACCTGTTCTTGAAATTTGCGGTCGCCCTGGTTGCACTGCTCAATCCGCTTTACGGAATTCCGATCTTTCTCGGAATGACCAAGGGCTACACGCAAAAACAGCGCTCCCGAACCGCCAACGTCATCGTTCTGACTGTGTTCGTGGCGGCGGTGGTCGTCACGCTCCTCGGTGAGGAGATCCTGGCGTTTTTCGGCATTAATGTTGCAGCATTCCAGATCGCGGGCGGCATCATCGTTTTGGGGATCGGCCTGTCGATGCTCAACGACAATCCGATGCCGGAAGGCGACGCCAAGGCCAAGGATGCCGCCGATGACGCAAAGGGCAGTATTGCGGTCGTTCCGCTTTCCATCCCGCTGACCCTTGGGCCCGGCAGTATTGCGACGATTATTCTGTTTGCCCACCTGACGGGTGATTGGGCAGAGCTTGTTACGATGATTCCCGCCATTTTCCTGATCTGTCTGCTTCTGTGGTTCGGTCTCTATTTCGCCGACACAATATCGCGTGCACTGGGAGATACCGTGATCAGCATCGTCACACGGCTCATGGCCTTGATACTGACCGCCGTGGCGGTTGAAATGGTGATAAGTGGCGGTGTCAGCGCCTATCACCACCATTTTGCAAGCAGCGCGAGCGCCGTTACCGGAAGTTGAACCGGGTGTGCTCACCGCACAACAACACTGCGGAGTTCACCGACGCGTGATCGTTTTGCTATGGAATCCTTAAATCCATTGCAGTATTTTGGCACCATGAGAAGGCTGTTTCTTGCCCTGATACTGATTTGCATTGCCGTGGCGCACAACGCCGCGGCGGCGGCGCCTGCCAAAAAAATGCATCTTCCGGGATTGGATAGCCAACTGACCATCGATCTCAGAAGCAACACGGTGGCCGAACCGGCCTTTAAGTGTTGCATGAAGGAACACTTGAGAAAATCTGCCGTCAACTCACCCTGCGGGATCGACGCGAGCAGCATTCCACCGCAACAGGATATTCACTTCGGCGGTGCGTCCGACAGTCACGAAGCGCTGGAACGCTGCCTGTCGCCAACCGACCGGCCGGCCGCGCCGTTCAAGCCGCCGATAGTCTGACTTTGCTCGACCGGGGCATTGGAGTGATGCCCGAGAAAAGCAATGTCAGATGAGAGGACAGCCTTCATGTTATCCAGACGAAATCTCCTGTTGGGTGGACTTGCGGCAGTCGCCGCGCAGCCGGCAACGGGTGCGTTGGCCCACCACACGGCCCGCTACAAGAATTTCAAGGTCGATTCGCGCTACGAACCGCAAACCGTGCGGTTTACCGGCTATCCACCGGGAACGATCGTGGTCGATCCGAAAAACCATTTTCTTTACCTGGTGCTGTCGATCCGCCGGGCGCGACGCTATGGCGTCGGTGTTGGGCGAGCCGGATTGCGCTTCAAAGGCAAGGCGACAATCGCACGCAAGGCAAAATGGCCGAGCTGGCGGCCGACGGACAACATGATCCGCCGTCAGCCGAAAAAATATGCGCGCTATGCCAAGGGTGTCCCAGGCGGGCCCAACAACCCGCTGGGGGCGCGAGCGCTCTATCTCTACCGGAACGGCCGCGACACCTACTATCGCATCCATGGCACGACCCAGCCCGATTCGATCGGCCGTTCGGTCTCCAACGGCTGCATTCGCATGGTCAACGATCACGTGATTGACCTGTTCGAGCGGGTGCCGATCGGAACACCGGTGGTTGTTATATAGCCTGAACCGTCAGTCCCTGACGATCCGCGGCCGCCCTGTGGCGGTCGCCGAAATCCTGGCTTCGATCAGCGTCCGAGTGTTTTCGATGATTGGAGCATCGACGGCTTCCGTCAGCTCGACCACCGCGTCGGTGGCGCCGGCTGACGCAGCCTGTCCGAGGGCGGCTTCCCGCGCGACAGTACGCGCCCGGTCCAGCGCTTCATCTTCGTCGGCAATGCGCTCGCTGATGCCGCCGCCGTTCACGGCAAACAGCCCCTCCTGCGGTTGCGAAACGAACACGTCGACGGTCGTCCTGACCTGGCCGACCACTGCGCCGATCGCATTGGCAACTCCGGCATGCTCCGGGACAAAGCTCTCCGAGCCCAGCATTGTTGCGACGGCCGGATAGTAGGCCGGTGCCGAGGCGCCGAGCCCGATCAGCGGCCGATCGAGCGCCAGCGAAAACCGGACAATGCCGGGACTGCGTTTCAGGGCGCTATCGACAGCCGCCGAGCGCGTCGGGTCGATGGCCTGTTGGCCGTCCTCGGCGAGGCAGGCGGAAATCACCACCTCGCTCGATTGCCGCGTCAGGCGGTCGATGGTCAACAGCGCCAGTGCTGTGGCATGAGCGGCGATCCTGTTCCCTGAACCGCTCTTGCGCCGGGCCACCAACTCGCCACCGGACTTTGCGGCCTCCGCGTCCCAACCCGATTGTCGGCCCAACACATGCATGGCATCGGATGGCGTGAACCCGGCCAGTTGCACCAGCCCACGCGACACCAGCCGATCGAGCGTTGCCCGTTGCGGCGTAGCGCTCAGCACACGATCGAGCGGCAAGAAACCGTCGGGCACTCGTTCGAACAGGGCTGCTTCCTGCGGTGTCAGTCCGCTGGCCATGTTGTCCGGAACACCGGTCCGTCGGACAAAGCGGCCGTCCAGGCGGCCAGGCTGACTGGTCTGCAACTGACGCGTCAGCGCGTCGTTGACAGCATCCGGTTCGAGATTCGCCGCCAGGCTGAGTGGAACCAGACGGCGCGGACCCAACGTCAGATTCGCCGCCAGCCCGGTTTCGTCGATCCTGATTTCGGAATCGCCACCTAGACCGAAGGTGCGCATGGCAACGGCTTCCACCATGGTCCGAAAGCCGCCAACGACCGCTCCGTCGGGGTCGATGCGCGGCAGGCCGTCCTGAAGGATGGCAACATCGGTTGTCGTGCCGCCGATATCGGAAACTACGGCGTTCGAGGCGCCGGTCAGATGATGGGCGCCGACCAGGCTTGCCGCCGGACCGGACAGGATTGTCTCAATCGGCCGGGTGCGCGCCAAATCGGCGGCGATGAGCGCGCCATCGCCGCGCACCACCATCAACGGCGCTTCGATTCCGCATTGCTTCAAATAGCCCTCGGTGGCGCCGATCAGCCGATCAATCATCGCCACCAGGCGGGCATTGAGCAAGGTCGTCAGGGCCCGCCGGGGTCCGCCGAGTTTTGATGAAAGCTCGTGGCTGCAGGTCACCGGCAGGCCGCTGCGGGCCCGCACAAGGTCGCGAGCTGCCAGCTCGTGCCCCGGATTGCGCACGGCGAAATAGCCAGCGATCGCCACGGCGGCGACGTCGCCCGCCCAGCTGTCCACGACCGCCTCGAGCGGATCCAGGTCGAGGGGCGTTTCATGGCCATGCACATTGTGCCCGCCCGGCGCGAACAGCACAGGGTCCCCGCCCAGTGCGTCCGCCAGGCCATCGCGCTTCAGATCCTCCGGTCCGAAACCGATCATCACCAGCGCTGCGCGGCTGCCTTGTCCCTCCACCAGTGCGTTGGTGGCAAGCGTTGTCGACAGCGAGACCAGCCGCACTGAAGAGGGGTCGGCCTCGCTCTCATTGAGCACGGTAGAAACCGCGTTGCCGATCCCTTCGGTCAAATCGTGTCGCGTGGTCAGCGCCTTGGCTTTTGCCACGACGCCCCGGTCCTGGTCGAACAGCACGGCGTCCGTGTAGGTGCCACCGGTATCGATGCCCAGATTGAGTGCTGAAGGCACGTCGGTTTCCTCAGAACAGGTAAAGGGCGATCAGGCCGACCGTGCCGACGATGATGCGCCACCAGGCGAAGAACGTGAAGCCGTGATTGGAAACGAAATCGAGCAGGCTGCGTACCACGAAAACGCCGGAGACAAAGGCTGCTACGAAGCCGATGGCAATATAGGAAACGTCGTCGGCGGAGAGGCGCGCATAGTTCTGATAAAGGTCGTAGGCAAAGGCACCGGCCATGGTCGGCATCGCCAGATAGAAAGAGAACTCCGCCGCAGAGCGCTTGTCGGTGCCCATCAGGAGAGCTCCGACGATGGTCGCACCGGACCGGGAGGTCCCGGGTATCATTGCCAGGCACTGGAACAGGCCGATGCGAAAGGCCAGCGATGGCGGAAAATCCATGACGTCATGGTAGTGCGGCTCGCGCTGCATCCGGTCGACGGCCATCAGCACGAAGCCGCCCGCGATCAGCACGATGCAGATCAGAACCGGCGTCTCGAACAGCACCGTCTTGATAAAACCATGCGCCATGACGCCGACGACCGCAGCCGGCAGGAAGGCCAGGAGGATCGCAAAAACGAAGCGCCTCGCCTTCGGGCTTTCCGGCAACGCGACCGCCAGCGCCAACAGCCTGGAGAAGTAGACCGATAGGATCGCAAGGATGGCACCCAGCTGAATCAGCACCTCGAAGGTGTGGCCGGGTGAGCTGAAACCGAGAAAATGTCCGGCCAGCAACAGATGGCCAGTCGACGACACGGGCAAGAACTCGGTCAAGCCCTCGAGCACGCCAAGCAGCAACGCACCGATAATGGTCTGTTCAGCCATCAAACCGTCCAGTTCTGTTGCGATGAAGTGCGCGATTGCCGCGCTTGTGTCGCCCCGTGCGAAACCCTATAGCTCTTTTCTTGAGGAATTCCATACAAATCGAGCGCCGTTCGGCGACGCCATGCAAATCCGCATCTCTTGCGAAGGAAAGTCAGACACCGCATGCCCAGCCTCTATCATCATCCGATGTCCGCCGCCTCGCGTTTCATTCGACTGGCGCTCAATGAATACGAAATGGAAACGGATCTGGTGGAGGAGCGCCCATGGGAGCGCCGCCGTGACTTCATTGCCATGAATGCGGCCGCCACGCTGCCGGTCTATGTCGACGATTCCCTGCATTCCATCTGTGGTGCCACCGTCATCGCCGAGTTTCTCGACGAAACCCAGGGAGCCTTTCAGAAACAGCGGCGCCTGATGCCTGAATCGACCGTTGGGCGAGCCGAGGTGCGCCGCCTGATGGACTGGTTCCTGGCCAAGCTGGAGCAGGATGTCACCCGCCATCTGGTGCGCGAACGTGTCTTCAAGATCCTGATGCCGAAGGATGTCGGCGGCGGCGAACCCGATTCACGTGCATTGCGGGCAGCCCGCGCCAACATTCGTCAGCACTTGCGCTATATCGACTGGCTTGCGGCAAGCAGGAACTGGCTGGCCGGCGATGCCATGAGTTATGCCGATCTCTCCGCCGCCGGCGCGCTTTCGACACTGGACTACCTCGGCGAAATCACCTGGAACGACGCGCCGCAAGCCAAGCAGTGGTACCAGCGCATCAAGTCGCGTCCGGCCTTTCGGCCGTTGCTTGCTGATCGTGTGCGCAACATGACGCCGGTTTCGCACTACGCGGACCTGGATTTCTGAGCCATGGCGGCGGCGTCGCGCAAGCCGGAGCGGTCGCAACGCCTCAAAGACTTCCTGCTGGGCGAAGCGCTGGCGGCCGGCTTCGACAGCGCTCGTATCGTCGATCCAGCAGCGATCGCCAACCATGCTCCCGCCGCCCTCGAAGCCTATCTCGCTGATGGCCGCCACGGCACGATGCAATGGATGGCAGACACCAAAGAGCGGCGTGCCGACCCGCTGGTGCTGTGGCCGGAAACCCGCTCGATACTGATGGTCAGCCTCAACTACGGTCCCGACCTGGATCCCTTGCGGCTTCTTGACCGCGGTGACCGGGCGGCGATTTCTGTCTACGCCGGAAATCGCGACTATCACGACATCATCAAAGGTCGACTGAAGGGTGTTGCGGGTCGTTTCGCTGCGCGGGCCGGTTGCGACGTCAAGGTCTTCGTCGACACCGCACCTGTGATGGAAAAACCACTTGCCGCCGTGGGCGGTCTCGGCTGGCAGGGCAAGCACAGCAATCTGGTCAGCCGCGAGTTCGGATCCTGGCTGTTCCTTGGTTCGATCTTCACCACTGAGCCACTGCCGCCCGATACCGCGGAATCGGATCATTGCGGCTCCTGCCGCGCCTGCCTCGATGTTTGCCCGACCGACGCGTTTCCCGCACCCTATCAGCTCGATGCGCGTCGCTGCATTTCCTACCTCACCATCGAGAACAAGGGGCCCATCCCGCATGAATTTCGTGTTGCCATCGGCAATCGGGTGTTCGGCTGTGACGACTGTCTGGCCGTCTGCCCGTGGAACAAGTTTGCCGGCGTCGCAAAAGAGGCAAAACTGACCATGCGCGAGGACCTCGAAGCTCCGCGCTTGGCCGATTTGCTGACGCTTGACGATGCGACATTCAGGCAATTCTTTGCCGGCTCACCAGTCAAGCGCATTGGGCGGGATCGCTTCTTGCGCAACGTGCTGATCGCCTGCGGCAACTCGGGCGATCCAGAACTCACCGATTCGTGCGTAGTCCTGCTGGACGATCAGTCGCCTCTGGTGCGCGGCGCGGCCGTCTGGGCGCTTTCGCAACTGCTCGACCAACCCGCGTTCCTCGAGCTTCGCGACAGGCATCGGGAAACGGATGACAGCGTGCTGGCCGAGTGGCAAACTGCCGTTGAACAGGGGAGTCGCTAGTATCATGCGTCTGATGATCCTCGGAGCTGGTTTTTCCGGCCTTGCTATAGCGCGGGAAATGCAGGGTCGCGCTCAGCGCGCCGCCGGCACGACACGGTCGGCCGAACGTTTTGCGCGCCTGTCTGAAGCCGGCCTCATTCCGTTTGAGTTTGACGGTGAAACCCTGTCCGACGACCTGAAACAAGAGTTCAAGAGTGTCACACATCTGGTCCAGTCCATCGCTCCGGGCGAGGACGGCGATCCGCTGTTGAGACTTGCCGGTGACGGTCTGGCGGCGATGTTCCCACACCTTCGCTGGGCGGCGTATCTTTCGACTGTCGGCGTCTATGGCGATCACGAAGGACGCTGGGTCGATGAGGAGACCCGCTGCCGTCCGGTTTCCCGACGGTCCATCTGGCGGGACGCCGCTGAAAGGTGCTGGCTGCATGCCGGAAACACGAACGAACTGGCGGTGTCGGTTCTGCGCCTGTCGGGGATTTACGGCCCGGGTCGCAACACCTTCGTCAATCTGCAGGCCGGCAAGGCGCGTCGCCTGGTTAAGCCGGGCCAGGTCTTCAACCGCATCCATGTCGACGATATCGCGGGCGCCCTGGTGCATCTGGCCGCCCATGAATCGTCCGGCCTCTGGAACGTCACCGACGACCTGCCAGCGCCGCCCCAGGATGTGGTTCTGTTTGCCGCCCAGCTCATGGGTATCGAGCCGCCGCCCGAAATCGATTTTGCCACCGCCGACCTGTCACCCATGGCCCGCTCCTTCTACGGCGAGGTCAAGCGCGTCTCCAACGCAAAGCTCAGGGCCAGCGGCTATGCCATGCGCCACCCCGACTACCGCGCTGCGCTCACCGCCATGTGGCGCGACGGCAGCTGGCGGGGGTGAGTGGCACCCGATTTAGGCTGCTAAGGGAGCGAGTGCAATCCCAGCAGCGTGCGAGCGTCCTTGAATTCGTCCGGCAGACCTGGCGCGTGCGCTGACAGCAAATACGCCTCGTCGGAAAAATACGCTATGCGCAGAGTGTAACCTTTGAAACCTCTCACGGTCACCGCCCGGATGTAGTCGGGAAGATCGCCACTGGCTCTTCTCGGAAGGACCGCGTCGTCCAATTCCGCAAATGTGTCATAGGCGCTGCGATAGTAACGCTCAGCCGCAGATGGGTTGTCACGATTGATGTAGGAGTAGATGTTGCGAATGTCCTGCTCGCCGGTAGGCGTTACGAGCTTGGTTCGCATTACTATTTCGAATCGCTCACAAATCGCTCCATACGTTTGCGCGCAACATCGAGCGGTATACCCTCGCCACGTTTAGCCTCATCAAGACCTTGCCGGGTGCGGGTATCATCATAGTTAGCCGGAGTTTCGGCTTGCTTTGTCGTGGTTTCGCTGTCCATGGATGCATTATATCAGCGAATTGTGGCAAGCCAAACCCGCCTGAAATGGCGCTCCGGTACGACTATTCCGGCGGCCCGCCGAGATGGGCCAGCAGTTCGGTGACGTTGCTGACGCTGAATTTCTTCAGCAGGCGCGCGCGATAGAATTCGACGGTGCGCGGCGAGATGCCGAGGTGGCGGGCGATTTCCTTGCTGGTCCTGCCGCCGCTCAATTCGAGGATGATCTGGCGTTCGCGCACCGACAGCGGAATGTAGGGCCGCTGTTCGGACATGTCGGCATAGGTCAGGATCGTGCGACGCAGAGGGTCGTCCGGCGTCGGACTGTGGGCACGCACCCGGCACCAGAACAGGCTTCCGTCCTTGCGCGGCATGATGCGCTCGTCGCTGTAGGGTCGGCCCTCGCGCAGGGTTTTCAATCCGATATCACGCATGTGCTCGAACTCCTCGTTGGAGGCATAGAGCACGCGGAAAGACTGGCCGATCAGCTCTTCCTTGTCGTAGCCGAAGATGGCCGCAAAGGTCTGGTTGCAAGCGCGGATGACCCGGCTTTCGGTCAATACGATGCCGACCGGTGCGCTGTCGAACGCGAGTTCGTTCAGCATCTGGATGTCGATTTCCGCGCCGTCTGCGATGCCTGCCAATTCGTAGTCCTACGGTATTGCGGGCTCCACGGCTCCGCGAAATGATACGAGCTTGGTTATTTGTACCGTTGTTTCAGGGATTTGCGAAAGGGTGAAGCGGCATGAATGAGACTCCCGCAATTGCGGCGTCCTTCATTGATCTGATCGAAGCGCGACGCGATGAACTGGTCGCGCTGACCCAGGACCTCATCCGCATCCCCACCCTCAATCCGCCAGGCGAAGCCTATCTTGAGATCTGCGAATACCTGGCCGGTCGCTTGCGAGCGCGCAATTTCGACATCCAGATGGTACGCGCGCACGGCACCCCCGGCGACAGCGAACGCTATCCGCGATGGAACGTCGTCGCCCGCCGCGAAGGCCGCGGCCCTGGCGCCTGCGTGCATTTCAACTCTCACATCGACGTGGTCGAGACCGGCCATGGCTGGACGACCGACCCGTTCGGTGGCGAAGTGAAGGACGGCAAGATCTACGGCCGTGGCGCCTGCGACATGAAGGGCGGATTGGCTGCTTCGATCATAGCCGCCGAGGCGTTCATCGATGCCCGTCCCGACTTCAATGGCGCGATCGAAATCTCCGGCACGGCCGACGAAGAAACCGGCGGCTATGGCGGCGTCGCCTATCTGGCTGAAAAGGGTTTCTTTGATCCCAAGCGCGTGCAGCACGTGATCATCCCCGAGCCGCTGAACAAGGATCGCATTTGCCTCGGCCATCGCGGCGTCTGGTGGGCAGAAATCGAAACCAAGGGCCATATTGCCCACGGCTCCATGCCGTTTCTCGGCGATTGTGCTGTGCGTCACATGGGTGCCGTGCTGCAAGAATTCGAATCGACCCTCTATCCGGCGCTAGCGGAAAAACGTACCGCCATGCCCGTGGTGCCGGAAGGCGCGCGCCAGTCGACCATGAACATCAACTCGGTGCATGGCGGCCAGGCCGAACCGGAGGCCGACTTTACCGGTTTCCCGTCGGCCTGTGTGCCGGATTCCTGCCGCATGGTGATCGACCGGCGCTATATCATCGAGGAAGACCCGGAGGAGGTGCCGCGCGAGGTCACCGATATCGTCGCCCGGGTCAGTGCCGAACGCGATTTCGAGTACGAGATCCGCGAACTGTGGCATGTCAGCCCGACCATGACCGAAAAGGACGCGCCGGTGGTACAGTCGGTGTCCCGATCCATCGAAAAAGTGCTGGGTAAGGACCCGGAATATGTCGTCTCACCGGGCACCTATGATCAGAAACACATCGACCGTATCGGCCGTCTGAAGGATTGCATCGCCTATGGTCCCGGCATTCTTGATCTGGCCCACCAGCCGGATGAATATGTCGGCATCGATGACATGATCGACTCGGCCAAGGTCATGGCGCACGCGCTGGAGGAGCTTCTCGACGCTTGATAAGCCGCGGCGCGTAAAGCTATGTATTGAAACACAAGAAGCGCTTGGATCGCACAAACAGGAGGAATGAAAATGACGCCAATCATCAAATCGCTGGCCATAGCGGGGATAATGGCCGCGAGTACGGCGCTGACCCCGGCCGCTTTCGCCGCCAAGACCGACATCACCATCGGTGCGCAGCTGGAGCCGCCAAACCTTGATCCGACATCGGGCGCGGCCGGCGCCATCGATCAGGTGACCTACTCGAACATCTTCGAAGGCCTGACTCGCTTTGCTTCCGACGGGGCGATCGTACCGGGACTGGCCGAATCGTGGACGATTTCCGATGACGGCAAGGTCTATACCTTCAAGCTGCGCCAGGGCGTGCAGTTCCATGACGGGACTGAATTCAACGCCGACGACGTCAAGTTCTCGCTGGAGCGCATCGACGACGAGGACTCGACCAATGCCCAGAAGGCTCTTTATGCGGATATCGGGTCCGTCGAGGCGGTTGATCCACACACCGTGAAGATCACACTGAAGAAGCCGAACGGCAACTTTCTGTTCAACCTCGCCTGGGGTGACGCTGCGATCGTTGCAGCGGAATCAATCGGCAGCAACGCCACCAATCCGGTCGGCACCGGTGCCTTCAAGTTCAAGGACTGGGTGCAGGGTGACCGGATCGAACTTGAGAAAAACCCCGACTACTGGGGCACTCCGGCCAAGCTCGACAAGGTGACATTCAAGTACATCTCGGATCCGAACGCGGCTTTCGCGGCGGTGATGGCCGGCGACGTTGACGCTTTCATGCCGTTCCCCGCACCGGAAAACCTGACACAGTTCGGCGCCGATCCGCGCTTCAAGGTGATTGCCGGGTCGACCGAAGGTGAAACCATCCTGTCGACCAACAACAAGATGCCGCCCTTCGACAATCCGAAGGTGCGCGAAGCGCTGGCCCATGCCATCGACCGGCAGGCCATCATCGATGGCGCCATGTTCGGCTACGGCACACCGATCGGCACCCACTTCGCGCCGCATCATCCGTCTTATGTCGATCTGACCGGCCAGTCGAACTACGACCCGGAAAAGGCCAAGGCGCTGCTGACAGAGGCCGGCTTCCCGGATGGTTTCGAAACGACCCTGAAACTGCCGCCGCCGTCCTACGCGCGCCGCGGCGGCGAGATCATTGCCTCGCAATTGCGTGATGTTGGCATCCAGACCGAGATCAGCAACCTGGAATGGGCGCAGTGGCTGGAGCAGGTCTTCCGCGGCAAGGATTATGGTCTGACCATTGTCTCCCATACCGAGCCGTTGGACATCGGTATCTATGCCAGGCCGGACTACTACTTCCAGTATGACAGCCCGGAATTCCAGAAGATCATGGAGGATCTCAACAACGCCACGGATCCTGCAGAGCGTGACAAGCTGCTCAAGGCGGCCCAGCAGAAAATCGCCGACGATTATGTCAACGGTTACCTGTTCCAGCTCGCCAACACCGGCGTGGTCAATGCCAAGTTGCGTGGTGTCTGGGAAAACGCCCCAACCCAGGCAGCCGACATGACCGCAGTCCACTGGGAAGACTGATTTACACAGACGGGAGCCGGCTGCCGGCTCCCGTCACCGCCTTCCTCCGTCCCGATGCGGTTTCATGCTGCCCTATCTGATCAAAAGGCTGGTTTCGCTGACGCTCAGTCTGCTGGCTGCCAGCCTTGTCATCTTCTTTGTCATTGAGGTGGTTCCCGGCGATCCTGCGGCGTTCATGCTGGGTCTCAACGCCCAGCCCGACACGGTCGCAGCATTGCGCGACAGCCTTGGACTGAACGCACCCGCACCGGTGCGTTACTGGCAGTGGATTACCGGCCTGTTGCATGGCGAGTTCGGCATTTCCTACACCTACAAGGTGCCGGTACGCGAGCTGATCGCAGACCGCATCTGGATTTCCATGCCGCTGGCGGTTTACGCACTCATCCTGTCGACAGCGATCGCATTCCCGGTTGGCGTTGTAGCCGCGGCGCGGCGCAACTCGCCGGCGGATGTCTCGATCATGGGTGTAACCCAGCTTGGCATCGCGGTGCCGAATTTCTGGTTCGCCATGCTGCTGGTGCTGTTTTTCGCGGTGTCGCTGCGCTGGTTTTCCGCCGGCGGCTTCCCGGGATGGGAAGCAGGCTTCTTCGCCGGCATGAAGGCACTGACCCTGCCGGCCATCGCACTGGCGCTGCCGCAGGCCTCGATCCTGGCGCGAGTCATGCGCTCGTCGCTGCTCGACACGCTGGGCGAGGATTTCGTCCGCACCGCCCGAGCCAAGGGGCTGACCCAGCGCCAGGCGCTGTGGCGGCACGCCCTGCGTAATGCGCTCATCCCGGTTCTGACCATCATCGGCCTGCAGTTCTCCTTCCTGCTGGCGGGCGCCATCATCATCGAGAACGTGTTCTTTCTGCCCGGCTTGGGCCGGCTGGTCTTTCAGGGTATCACCCAGCGGGACCTGATCGTCGTCAAGAGCGTGATCTTCCTGCTCGTCTTCGCCGTCATTCTCGTGACCTTTCTCGTCGACATCACCTATGCGGTCGTCGATCCGCGGCTGCGGCGGAGGTCGGCATGACGGATTTGCCCGAACTGCGTACGAGCGTTGTGCGCACCGCCTTGCGTTCACCGAGCTTCATGATTGGCCTGGTTCTGACGGTGATCTTTGTCGTGGCAGCTTTGTTGTCATTTGTCTGGACGCCCTATGACGTCACCAACCTGCAGATCGCCAACAAGCTGAAGCCACCGTCGGCCGCACACTGGCTGGGCACAGACGCCTTCGGCCGCGATGTATTTTCAATGATCATGGTCGGCGCCCGCACCTCGATCGCTGTTGCCTTCGTGGCGGTCGGCATCGGGATTGTTGCCGGTGTGCCGCTCGGCTTGCTGGCCGCGGCCCGCCACGGCAGCCTGATCGACGAATTCGTGATGCGCACCAATGACCTGATCTTCGCCTTTCCGGCGCTGCTGATGGCGATCATGATCACCGCGGTCTTCGGCCCCAGCGCCGTCAATGCCATCATCGCCATCGGGATCTTCAACATTCCTGTTTTCGCCAGGCTCGCCCGTGGATCGGCGCTGTCGCTGTGGACACGCGACTATGTGTTGGCCGCCCGTGTCGCCGGCAAAGGCGCCACACTGATTTCCGCCGAGCACATCCTGCCCAACATCACCAATCTGCTGATCGTCCAGGGCACCATCCAGTTTTCGCTCGGCATTCTCGCCGAAGCAGGGCTCGCCTATGTCGGCCTCGGCACCCAGCCGCCGCTTCCCAGTTGGGGCCGCATGCTGTCTGACGCCCAGACGATGATCTACATCGCGCCGCAACTGGCGATCTTCCCGGGGCTTGCCATCGTGCTCACCGTGCTCGGCCTCAACCTGATGGGCGACGGTCTGCGTGACATTTTCGATCCCAGGCTGAGGCGGGCCCGCTGATGGCGTTGCTCGATATCGAAAAACTGACGCTCGCCATAAAGGGCACGCCCATCCTGCAGGATTTGAGTCTTGAGATGCGCGGCGGCGAAGTGCTTGGCATTGTCGGCGAATCCGGCTCCGGCAAGTCGATGACGGCGATGGCGGTGATGCAGCTGCTGCCGGTCGGAACCGAGTGGTCCGGATCCATCCGGCTCGACGGCAACCGGCTCGAAGATTGCTCCGAGAAACAGATGTGCGCGCTGCGGGGCAACGATATCGGCATGGTTTTCCAGGAACCGATGACAGCCCTCAACCCGGTCCAGACCATCGGCGACCAGGTGTCGGAAACCATCCTGGTCCACAGCGGCAAGACCCGGCGCGAAGCCCGGCAGATCGCTCGCGAGGCGCTCAACCGTGTCGGCCTGCCGGAAGAGCAGTTTCCGCTCGACCGCTATCCGCACGACCTCTCCGGCGGCCAGCGCCAGCGCGTCGTCATCGCCATGGCCATTGCACTGCGACCGAAGCTGCTGATCGCCGATGAACCGACCACGGCGCTCGATGTCACCACCCAGGCTCAGATCCTCAGGCTGCTGAAGAAGCTGGTCGAGGAGGATGGTATGGGACTGATCCTGATCACCCACGACCTGGCCGTGGTTGCCGACATGGCTGATCACATCGCCATCATGAAGGATGGTGAAATCGTCGAGGCCGGCGAGACGGTGACGCTGTTCCGGCAGATGAACCACCCTTACACACGCGCTCTGTTCGAGGCGTCCAACCATGTGCCGACGCGCAATCCCGCTCATGGCGCCGACCGCAGCAAACCGGTGATCGAGATCGAAAACGTGGTGCGCGACTACGCCCTGCCTCGCCGCTCGCTCTTTACGGCCCCCGGCCACTTCCGGGCGGTCGATCACGTGTCATTGGCGATCATGCATGGCGAGAATGTCGGCCTCGTAGGGGAAAGCGGCTGTGGCAAGTCGACGCTTACGCGCGCCATTCTGGCGCTCGATGCGGTCCAGGGCGGCGAAATTCGATTGGACGGCAATCTGTTCTCGACGGCCGGGGCCGGCCCGGATCGGCAGATGCGGCGTCGCGTCCAGGTGGTTTTTCAGGACCCTTACAGCTCCTTCAATCCGCGCCATCGGGTCGACCGGCTGATCACCGAGCCTTTCCACTTGCTGGATGATCCACCGCAGGGCAGCGAGCGGTCCGAGCGCGTGGCCAACGCGCTGACCAATGTCGGCCTCGATCCGTCCGACGCGCACAAATACATCCACGAGTTCTCCGGTGGCCAGCGGCAGCGCATCGCCATTGCCCGGGCGCTGATTATCGAGCCATCGCTGATCGTGCTCGACGAGGCGGTGTCAGCGCTTGACGTGTCCATCCGCGCGCAGATACTCGACCTGCTGGCCGATCTTTCGGACCGCCTCGCGGTCTCCTATCTTTTCATCTCGCACGATCTTTCGGTGGTACGGGCGATCACCGACCGTGTTCTGGTCATGAAGGCGGGTAAGATAGTCGAGGAAGGCCGCACCGAGGAGGTCTTTCGCAACCCCCGCCACGACTATACGCGGGAACTACTGGCGGCGACGCCTATTCTGGACGAGGCGCTGCGGGCCCGCGAGGCGCGGTCCAACACGACGCAGTGAGAGGCGCAACCATGGATACTGCAGACCGGCTGGGCTTCGACCCGGCAAACTGTTTCATCAACGGCGAATGGGTGCCGGCCGAAAGCGGCGACCGGCTCGAGCTGGAGAACCCGTCGACCGGGGAATCGGTGGGTGAAATCGCCCGTGGGGGCTCGGGCGACATCGATGCGGCCGCCGATGCCGCGCATGCCGCGCTTGAGGGCATGTGGGGGCGCATGACAGCGGTCGAGCGTGGCCGCATTCTCACCCGCATCGGCCAGCGGGTGCTCGATCAGGTCGACATGTTGGCAGAGCTTGAAGCCGCCGATGTCGGCAAGCCGCTGACCCAGGCGCGCAACGACGCTATCGCGCTCGCCCGCTACATGGAGTTCTATGGTGGTGCGGCCGACAAGGTGCATGGCGAGACCATCCCCTATCTCGATGGCTATACCGTCTACACCCTGCGCGAGCCGCATGGCGTTACCGGACACATCGTGCCGTGGAACTACCCGATGCAGATCATCGGACGGTCCGTCGGCGCCGCCTTGGCGATGGGCAACGCCAGTGTGCTCAAGCCGGCCGAGGAGGCTTGTCTGACGGCGCTTGCCTTCGCACGCATCGCCCATGAAGCAGGCCTGCCGCCGGGCGCACTGAATGTGGTGCCCGGACTCGGCGAGGAAGCAGGCGCCGCACTGACCGATCATCCGGGTGTCAATCACATCTCCTTCACCGGTTCGGTCGGTGTCGGAACGCTGGTGCAGAGCGCTGCGGCGCGCAATGTGGTGCCGGTGACGCTGGAACTCGGCGGCAAGTCGCCTCAGGTCGTCTTCGCCGATGCCGATATCGACAAGGCGCTGCCGTTTCTGGTCAATGCCGGCATTCAGAATGCCGGACAGACCTGTTCGGCCTCCTCACGCATCCTGGTGCACCGCTCGATCTATGTCGACGTGCTCGACCGCATGGCGGAGCGCTACAAGGCGCTGCGCGTCGGACCTGCGGTTTCCGATCTCGACGTCGGCCCGCTGATCTCGTCGCGGCAAAAGGAAATCGTCAGCGGGTTCCTCAGTGTTGCCGAACAGGACGGGCTGACCATCGCCGCACGCGGCACCATTGTCGACGACGCGCCCATTGGCGGCCACTATGTGGAGCCGACGCTGATCGCCGGCGTATCGCCGGAGCATCGGCTGGCGCAGGACGAGATTTTCGGACCGGTGCAGGTGGTCATTCCGTTTGACACCGACGCTGAGGCCGTCTCGATAGCAAACGGCACGGATTATGGTCTGGTGGCCGGGGTTTGGACCCGCGACGGTGGTCGACAGATGCGCCTCGCCAAGGCGCTGCGCTCGGGCCAGGTCTTTGTCAACAATTACGGCGCCGGCGGCGGCGTCGAACTGCCCTTCGGCGGCGTCGGCAAATCCGGCCATGGCCGCGAGAAGGGCTTTGAGGCGCTCTACGGCTTTTCCACGCTGAAAACCGTCGCCGTCCTGCACGACTGATCAATCAAGGAGAAACAACAATGCGGCTTGAGGGCAAAACAGCAATCGTCACGGGCGGCGCCTCCGGATTCGGCGACGGCATCGTACGCAAGTTCCTGGCCGAAGGCGCCCGGGTGATGATTGCCGATATCAATGGTGAGGCGGCCGCGGCCAAGGCGGACGAGCTCGGCGAAGCCGCTGTGGCACAGACCGTCGATGTCTCAAGCGGCGACAGTGTCGAGGCCATGGCGGATGCCGCGCTCGCCGCCTTCGGGCATGTAGACATTCTTGTCAACAATGCGGGCGTGTCGCACATGCCGATGTCGCTCGAAGAGGTCACAGAGGCCGATTTCGACCGGGTGCTCGCAGTCAATGTGAAGTCGGTCTATCTGACGGCGCGACAACTGGTGCCGGATATGAAGGCGCGCGGAACGGGCTGCATCCTCAACGTTGCTTCCACCGCCGGTGTCAGCCCTCGACCGCGGCTGAACTGGTACAACGCTTCCAAGGGCTGGATGATCACGGCGACCAAGACGATGGCGGTGGAGCTGGCGCCTGCCGGCATTCGCGTCAACGCAATCAATCCGGTGGCCGGCGAAACACCCCTGCTGAAAACCTTCATGGGCGAAGACACGCCGGAAATACGGGCGAAGTTCCTGTCGACGATTCCGATCGGCCGCTTCTCCACTCCTGAGGATATGGGCAATGCGGCTTGCTATCTGTGTTCCGACGAGGCCAGCATGGTGACCGGTGTCGCCATGGAGGTTGATGGCGGCCGCTGCATCTGAGACGATTTTGGCTGCCGGAGAGACAATATTGGCCTTTAGTAGGAGTTTCTGGAAATTCGTCGCGCACTTTCGGCCAACTTGCCGGCTAAGGCTTGACTAAGCCGCCACGGATTGGCTCCTATGGATCAAGAACGACTCTGAACTGCCCCACATCGGCGGACGAAAACCGTCCAAACGGGGTTGCAACGAGGTCGCCCTGCCACATCTGTGGTGAGGCATGAGAAAGGCCCAGGCATCTATCCGGCCTGGAGCCGGTTTGTGGGAGGTATTGGATGGCAAGCGTATCAATGACTGTGAATGGTCGACAGGTCAGCGGAGAGGTCGAAGACCGCACGCTGTTGGTCGAGTATTTGCGCACGAATCTCGCCCTGACGGGTACCCATGTGGGTTGCGACACGTCGCAATGCGGCGCCTGCGTCGTCCATGTTGACGGCAAGGCCGTAAAGTCCTGCACAATGCTCGCCGCCCAGGCGGACGGCACCAGCGTCACGACCATCGAAGGCATGGCGAGCGGTGGCGATCTCCACCCGGTGCAGAAAGCGTTCCACGAGAACCACGGTCTGCAATGCGGGTTCTGCACCCCGGGCATGATCATGGCGGCAACCGACATGATCAACCGGTACGGTGCTTCGCTCGACGAGGCGACCGTGCGGGCCGAGCTGGAAGGCAACATCTGCCGTTGCACCGGCTATCATAACATCGTCAAGGCCATTCTTGCCGCCGCTGCGGAAATGAGTGGCTCGCAACAGGCAGCCGAATAGCGCAACCAGCTGGCGGGTTCGATTCGGCCGGGTGCGCCCGGCAGCCACTCCGCACCAGCGGGGAAGAGCGCGGATCGAAAATCGCCGCCCAATACGGAGGAGATTTCCATGGGAGTTGAAGGAATTGGTGCGCGAGTCGCGCGCAAAGAGGATTTTCGGTTCATCACGGGGCAGGGCCGCTACACGGATGACGTTTACGAAGCCGGCATGCGCCACGCCCATTTTGTTCGCAGCCCGCATGCGCACGCGCGCATCGTCAGCATCGACAAAAGCGCCGCGGAAGCCATGCAAGGCGTCTACGGCGTGCTTGACGGCAAACAGCTGACAGAAGACGGCATCGGCAACATCATCTGTGGCTGGATGATCCATTCGAAAGACGGCTCGCCGATGAACATGGGTGTTTGGCGTCCGCTCGCCGAGGACACGGTTCGCTATGTCGGCGATGCCGTTGTCATCGTTGTTGCCGAAACCCACGCACTGGCTCGTGAGGCGGCTGAGAAAGTCGTTGTGGAATATGAGGAACTGCCTGCGGTTATTGATGCGGTTGATGCAATCGAACCCGGTGCGCCGCAGATCCACGAGGCAGCCCCCGGTAACCTGATCTTCGATTGGGTCATTGGTGAAGAGCAGTTGGTCGAAGAGGCGATTTCCGACGCCGCCCACGTGACGGAGATGGAAGTCTCCAACAACCGCCTGGTGCCCAACGCCATGGAGCCGCGTGCTGCACTTGCCCATTACGATTCGGGCGAAGGTCATTACACATTGTGGACCACGTCGCAGAACCCGCACGTGGCACGGCTGGTGCTGAGCGCCTTCTATAATGTGGCGCCGGAAAACAAGCTGCGGGTCATTGCGCCCGATGTCGGAGGTGGCTTCGGTTCCAAGATCTACATCTATCCGGAAGAAATCGTCTGTCTGTGGGCTTCCAAGCGCACCGGCGTGCCGGTGAAATGGGTGGCCGACCGAACCGAGTCCTTCCTGACGGATGCGCACGGCCGCGATCATGTGTCGACCATCAAGGTCGCCTTCGATGCGAACCACCGCATCACCGGTATCAAGGTGGATACTCTGGCCAATCTCGGCGCCTACATGTCGCTGTTCTCGTCCTCGGTGCCGACCTATCTCTATGCGACCTTGCTGTCGGGCCAGTACAATATCCCGAACATCTTCTGCAACGTGCGCACAGCCTATACCAACACCGCTCCGGTGGACGCCTATCGCGGCGCCGGCCGGCCGGAAGCCAGTTATATCCTTGAACGTGCGATGGAGACAGCGGCACGCGAGTTGGGCATAAGCCCGGCTGAATTGCGGCGTATCAACTTCATCAAGGAGTTCCCGCATGAGACGCCGGTTATCATGACCTATGATGCCGGTGACTTCGAAGCGTCGCTGACTGCCGCTACGCAGGCGGCTGACTATGCCGGCTTCCCGGCCCGCAAGGCGGAAGCTCAGGGTCGCGGTAAGCTGCGCGGCATCGGCATGAGCTGCTACATCGAGGCCTGCGGAATTGCGCCGTCGGCAGCCGTTGGTGCGCTCGGGGCCGGTGTAGGGCTGTGGGAATCGGCGGAAGTGAGGGTCAACGCCGTCGGCACCATCGAAGTGCTGACCGGGTCGCACAGCCATGGCCAGGGTCACGAGACCACCTTTGCCCAGGTCGTTGCCGACCGGCTTGGTGTACCGCTCGACACGATCTCCGTCGTCCATGGTGACACCGACAAGGTGCAGATGGGCATGGGCACCTATGGCTCGCGCTCCGGCGCCGTTGGCATGTCAGCGATTGTCCAGGCGCTCGACAAGGTCGAGGCCAAGGCCAAGAAGGTGGCAGCGCATCAGCTTGAAGCTGACGAATCGGACATTGTCATCGAGAATGGCGAGCTCAAAGTCGCCGGCACCGACAAGGCGATCCCGTGGTTCCAGCTGGCGCTGGCCTGCTACACCGCGCACAACCTGCCGGAAGGTATGGAGCCGGGTCTGAAGGAAACGTCCTTCTATGACCCGTCCAACTTCACCTTCCCGTCCGGCTGCTACATCTGCGAGGTGGAAGTTGATCCGGAAACCGGAACGACCGACGTTGTGCAATTCGTTGCGGCCGATGATTTCGGCAACATCATCAACCCGATGGTGGTCGAGGGCCAGGTGCATGGTGGTCTCGCCCAGGGCATCGGTCAGGCACTGCTGGAAGGCTGCGCCTATGATGACAACGGTCAGTTGGTGACGGCGAGCTACATGGATTACACCATGCCGCGCGCCGATGACCTGCCGTCTTTCGACGTGTCGACCACGGTCACCGTTTGCCCGTCCAACCCGCTCGGTATGAAGGGTTGCGGTGAGGCCGGTGCCATTGGATCACCGCCGGCGGTCATAAACGCCATCACCGATGCAATCGGCAACAACGACCTGTCCATGCCGGCGACACCCGCCAAGGTATGGGCGGCACTGAACGCCTGAGGAAGAGCGAGAAGGAAACGATCATGTACGAAACCAAGTATCACCGCGCTTCCTCCGTCTCGGAAGCCGCAAGCCTTGTCTCCGGGGCCGACGAGGGCAAGTACCTCGCCGGCGGCCAGACCCTGATCCCGACCATGAAGCAGCGCCTGGCGGCGCCCAGCGACTTGGTGGATCTTCGCCATGTCGATGAGCTGAAGGGCATTACCGTATCTGGTGCGTCCGTGCGCATCGGAGCAGGCACCACCCATGCGGAAGTGGCAGGATCGGTGGACGTTCGTGGTGCCTGTGCGGCGCTTGCCGACCTCGCTTCGCATATCGGCGATCCGCATGTGCGTCACATGGGGACGATAGGCGGCTCGATCGCCAACAACGATCCGGCGGCCGACTATCCGGCCGCCATGGTGGCGCTCGGTGCCACGATCCACACCAACCAGCGCGACATTTCGGCGGATGACTTCTTCGTCGGCATGTTCGAAACGGCCTTGAACGAGAACGAGATCGTCACAGCGGTTTCGTTCAACGCACCGTCTCGGGCGGCCTATCAGAAGTTCCCCAACCCGGCTTCACGCTATGCCATGGCTGGCGTCTTTGTGGCACAGGGTGCCGGCGGTGTGCGTGTCGGCGTGACGGGTGCCGGCTCGGACGGCGTCTATCGTGCTTCTGACATGGAAGCGGCACTGGGTGGTAACTTTTCGCCTGATGCGTTGGACGGCGTCTCAGTTGACGCGTCAGAGATGCTCAGCGACCTGCACGGCTCGTCGGAATACCGCGCCAATCTGGTGAAGGTTATGGCCAAGCGAGCTGTTTCGGCCGCCTGACGGCGTCACCGATAACACACGAAAAAGCCGCCCGGATAATCGTCCGGGCGGCTTTTTTGATTCCTGTGTCGATGCAGTGCCTTACTGGATCACCACCACCTTGGTGCCTTTGCCAGGCTTGACCCGATTGTAAAGGTCGATGATGTCCTGGTTCATCAGCCGGATGCAGCCTGAAGAAGCGGCGGTGCCGATGGTGTTCCATTGCGGCGTGCCGTGCAGGCGATAAAGCGTGTCCTTACCGTCCTTGTCGAACAGATAAAGCGCCCGCGCACCCAGCGGATTTTTCAGGCCCGGTGCCTGGCCACCATCTGCATAGCGCCTGAGTTCCGGCTGCCGCGCGATCATTTCTTTCGGCGGATGCCAGCGGGGCCACGGCCGCTTCCAGGCGACATAGGCCTCGCCTTCCCAGGCAAAACCGGCCCGGCCAACGCCGATGCCGTAGCGCACTGCCCGGTTGCGCGGCAGGACAAGATAGAGGAAGCGCTTGCGCGTGTTGACGATGATGGTGCCGGGTTTCTCCCGGGTGAAATAGGTCACGATCTGCCGGTGGTAGCGGCTGTTGACCCGGCTGATGGGCACGGCGGGAATACTGTAACCGCCGTCTTTCACCGCACCGTATTCGCTGGTGAAGGTCTGTTTGCTCAACTCCGGATCGGAGGTCGTGCAGCCGGCCACCATCAGAGCGGCGGCAAGACCAAAGATTGCCAGGCGTACGGTCATGTTCGCTTCCCCCAAAGCACGTGAAATCGCTTTCGCAAGCTGATTCTCGATGATTACCATTTATTTTTTCTTGTAATGCTCTGGCAAGGCCCGTCGGCCCGTCTGTGTTCACATTCGCGTCAATCGCCGCGCCACTATGGCTTTCCTGCAACGCTGCTGCGGCTTGCTTGCCAGTGACAAAGACTCATGTCAGCATTCCTGAATGCCGATTGTTTCACCTCATCCGGAACCCAGCCTTGTTGATGGGCGTCAGTCCGAAAGGGCTCTTTTGGTCCGTCGCGGCGTGCAGCGTCTGCTGCGCGAAATGCGCCATGCCATGCTGCCGGAATTGAGTCTCGCCAGCGGCCGACGTGCGGATCTTGTGACCCTAACGGAAAAAGGCGAGGTGTGGATCGTTGAAATCAAATCGTCGATCGAAGACTTTCGTGTCGATTCCAAATGGCCGGATTACCGAAGGCATTGCGACCGATTGTTCTTTGCCACCCATCCGGGCGTGCCTCTCGACATTTTTCCTGACGATTGCGGCATGATCCTATCCGACGGCTACGATGCCGAGATCATGCGCCAAGCTCCGGAACACAAGCTGGCGCCAGCGACCCGCAAGGCCTTGACTTTGCGCTTCGCCAGAGCCGGTGCCGATCGACTGCTTGTGGCCGAGCAGATTGCCTACGGGCAAGAGACGACCGGCTGATCGGCTAGAGCAAGGGGCGATAAGTTTGGATCATTTGATGGCAGTAGATCGGCTCCACTCGACAAGGCGCGTCGCGCAGCGTGATGTGGTGCATCGGGCAAGCGGCGCAAAGCAGCCGATGGGCCGATATGCAGCCACCCTTCGGGCCGGGCGCCTTTGGCCCTCGGCGTCGTTGGCTTGCATTTGTGGTGGGGCGGTACCACGGCCTGCAATCCGCCTAGCCAGAGACCAAAATCGCCACGGTTAAATGGTGCAAACTTATCGCCCCTTGCTCTAAATCCGCTGATCCATCATCGGCGTTTCGTCATTGCGCAAGGTAAGAACTTCGACGCCGGTCTTCGTCACCGCAACCGTGTGCTCGAATTGGGCGGAGAGCTTGCGGTCATTGGTCACCACCGTCCATCCGTCGCTTACCGTCGAAACCCGGCGGGTGCCCTGGTTGATCATGGGCTCGACTGTGAAGACCATGCCCTCGCGCAGTTTCAGGCCCGTTCCGGGGCGTCCGAAATTGAGCACCTGTGGCTCCTCATGCATTTCCCGACCAATCCCGTGCCCGCAATACTCCCGCACGACGGTGTAGCCGTTCTTTTTCGCATGCCGTGTGATGGCATAGCCTATGTCTCCCAGGTGTCCACCGGGCTTTACCTGGCCAATGCCCTTCCACATGGCGTCCTGCGCAACCTTCACCAGTCGTCTCGCCGCTGAAGATGCATTGCCGATCACGTAGGTCTTGCTCGAATCCGCGATGAAGCCATTCTTCTCCAGCGTGATATCGAGATTGACGATGTCGCCGTCGCGGATGATCTCTCCGGGATCGGGTATGCCATGGCAGACCACGTGATTGATCGAGCAGTTCAGGACATGGCGAAATCCGTACTGTCCCTTGCTCGCCGGTCGTGCGGCGAGATCGATCGTAATGAAGCGATCGACCAGGTCATTGACCTCCTGCGTCGACATGCCGGCGAGGTTCTGTCGGTCCAGCATCTCGAACACCGAGGCAAGCATCCGGCCCGAAATGCGCAACAGGGTCAGTTCGTCCGGGGTCTTGACCATATCAGGCGACCGCTACCTCGGTGACACCGACGTCTGCCGCCTCGAGCTGCATTTTGATGATGTCGGAGAAGGAAAGGGTCGGATTGGCTTCGGCCAACATGCCGATCTTCATCCAGAACTCGGCTTGCGCATTGATGGACCTGCACATCACCGTGCTGGCACGACGGATCTCCTCATGCAGGTCGTCATTGATTTTCACGATGCCCATGGCGTTTCCTCGCGTCTATATACGAACCATATACAAATCGTATACGATTCGCTCAAGGGCGGAAAGAAATCGCGACAGGGGCCATGCCTAAGCGGACAGTTTCTCCTGCAGGAAGCCGCTCATGGCATTCCAGGACCGCCGTTCGGCGGAGGCACTGAACATCATGCCGGGCTGACTGGCGTTGGGGTTGGTGAAGGCATGGCCGGTGTGCCCGAAGGCAAGCAATTGCCAGTCGGGACAGCGTTCCGTCAGTTCCGCAGCCAACGCCACGGTCTGATCGGGGTTTGCCAGCGGGTCGTCCCAGCCATGCAGGATCAGCAGCGGGGCATTCATCTTGTCCGCGGTTTGTGCCGGCGCGTCGTAGACGCCGTGAAACACGACACCGCATGAAAACTCTGTGCCCGAGCGAGCCAGGTCGAGAACCGCCTTGCCGCCGAAGCAGAAGCCGATTGCGCCCGTACGCGCCGCATCGACTTGCGGCATGTCACGAAACTCCTGAAGCGACAGGTTCATCCGGGCGGCGAGAGTTGGTCGATCACTATTGAGTTCAGCCATTAGCGCTGCTGCTTCCTCCCGAGTGGAGGCGCGCCGGCCCTTGCCGTAGAGATCGACCGCGAATGCGGCGTACCCCATCTCGGCCAGTCGCTCGGCCTGACGCCTTTCGAAATCGCTCAAGCCGCCAAAGGCGTGGACAATCATCACGCCGGGGAGCGCTTCGGTCTTGCCGGTGTCGCTGGCGAACCAGCCTTCAAATTCGGTGATGCCGTCCGAATAGACATGACTGCTGGCTTTGATCATGGTTCGGCTTTCTCCTTTGTCAGATGGTTGGCGATGGTGTCGGATAGGTGATGGCTGGAGTGCTGCTAGAGAGCCGGTTACGAACTCGGATGAGGCAGGCCCGCATCGTGCGCGCGTGATACCAGAAGCTCAAGCACCCCGTGATCTTCATAGAGCTCCTGGTACCGGATGTAGTCTGTGTTGAGCGCGGAATCGTCGCTCAGTGCCGCCACAATCTGCTCTCTGCCTCTGTCGTTCCGACCGCGAGCGACGTGGGCTGCGGCCTGGTAAATTCGAGTTCGCCGGGTTTGAAAGGGCAGCCTGCTGACACAGTCGTCAAGCTTGTCGAAGTCGCCCAGCAGATAGTATGCGGCGACCCGTTCCTCGCTAACCCACACCGGGAGATAGGGATCGATCTCCTCGGCCTGGTCGAGAAGCGAAAGTGCCGCTTCTGTTTCACCCACGAATGTAAAGAACGCGGCACAACGCCCCATGACGTAGGCGTCGTTGGGAGCCAGTTCGAGGGCCCGTTGGTGATGATGGCGGCTGGCCTTGTAGTCGCCACGCTGTTTGATCATGACGATACCCATGATCCTGTGAACTTCCGGATCGGAGGGGTCCAGTTCGAGCGCGTGCAGAAGCTTCTGCTCAGCTGCGTTGATATCGAAACTCGGCAGGAAAGACTCCGAGCACACCTGCATGGCGTAGGGGCGGCTGAAATTGGCATCTGCAGCGATGGCTCGGTCAAACCATTCGATAGCGGCATACACATGATCGTCTGTAATGCCGCTCATGCGGTGCTGTTCGACGCCACGCAGATAATATTCATAGGCTGACATATTGGTCGGCCGCTTGAGCCGCGCCGCCTGCATGGCGGCGTGTTCGACGCGACCTGCGACGGTTCCGGCAACCCGCATGACAAGATCATCAAGCAGGTCGAAGATATCGTCGAACTGGCGCTGCATGCGGTCAGACCAGACGATTTCGCCATCCTCCGTTCGGGTCAGAGATACGTTGACGCGAACACGGTCGCCCATTTTGCGGACTGACCCGGACAGGACGAATTGGGCACCGACCGCCAGGCCGGTTTCGACGGCGTCGCTGGTGGCGATCGAGCCGGCAGCGGTTCGCGACATGACGAACAGGCTGCGCAGCCGGCTGAGTTCCAGGGTCAGGTCATCCGTCAGTCCTTCGGCGAGAAACTGCTGATCCTCATCTGCGGACGATGCCGTCTTGAACGGCATGACGATCAGCGAATTGGGTCGGATCTGTCGATTTTCCGGATGCTTCGTGGGTGCGCTCTGATAGCGAGAACGGTCGATCGCCGACCGTACGCGAAAGACACGGATAGGATCGGACACGCCCTTGAACCGTTGGTCGCCAATGGTGTCAAAAAAACAGGGCGAGTTGCGTTTGACGTTATCGACAATCGATCCGGAGACCTCGATCTCGCCGGGTTTCGCGGCCGACTGGATGCGGCTTGCCAGGTTGACGCCGTCGCCTCTCAGGTCGCCGTCTATGGCAACGACGTCAGCCAGGTGGAGGCCGAACCGGACGCATTTCGGGTCGAGGCCGTCCACCGAGGAAAGCGTACCCCGTGCCGACATCGCGGCCTTGAGCGCATTGACCGCGCTCGGAAACTCGGCAAGCAAGGCATCGCCAGCGGTGTTAAAAACCCGTCCGCCATGCCCCGTCACGGCGTCATCGATCACCTGCAGGCACGAACCGATAAGGGCGATGGAGGCTTCCTCGTCCGACTCCATCGCTGGCGTCGAGCCGACATAGTCGCTGACCATGATCGCGGCGAGTTTTCGTTCCATGTCGCCTGCTAGCATTCGTTTCCAAAGCCCGGAGTGTAAATGCGGCGGCAAAAACGGGCAACTGCCGGACATCTGGATTCATTTATGCTTTGGCGAGCTCGGTTGACTGGCCGAAACACAACAACCGGCCGTCGCAATCCTTGACAACGAATTCGGTGAAGCCCCATGGCATCGCCGCCAGGTCCCGATGGAATTCGGCGCCCCGTTCGCGAATTTCCTCATGAAGGGCCGTGATGTCGTCGGCGCGAATATAGGCATCCAGCAATACCTGATCATACTTGTCGGCCGGCAATGCCGGAGGCCGCACAACATGTCTGAAGAAAATCGACAGACCGTCGCGGATCGCACCGGCAAAGTAGGTGGGATCGCCATACTCGAACTGTGTTGAGAAACCGAGCTGCGCATCATAGCCGGCTAGTGTACGCCTGAGGTCATTCGAAAAGAATTGCGGGGCGATGGCTGCAATCACTTTGCCACTCCATTTGTGTTGAGTCGGATATCTCAAGACTTCAACCTGTAGCATCATGCGGACAGCGACAAGAACCGGCCGAAGTTGGTTCAGTCAACAAACAGCGCCGGACAAGAAAGGTGAGACGACATGAATGCACTCTTCAAAGCCCAGGCATGGAACAATGCCTGGTCGAACTTCCGGCTTCACAAGGCGTGTATGCTGTTGTCTGACGCGGATCTGGCTACAGAGCGGACGAGCTTTTTCCCGTCGATCGTCATGACTCTCAACCACATCCTGATTGTCGACTGGTATTATGTATCCGCTCTCGAGGGCGACTGCATGGGGCGGGATGCCTTCAAAACCCATGTTCCGTTTCCGGCCATGGCCGAATTGGCGGAAGAGCAACAGAGGGTCGACCGGCGCCTTGTCGCTGTGGCCAGCAATCCGGAGCTTGCTCGGGCAGACCGCCAGATCGAACTGCCGCGAACGGATCGTCTTCAGGTCGAACGCTTAGACCGGACTTTCCTGCATCTTATCCAGCACCAGATACACCATCGGGGGCAGGCGCATGCCATGCTGGCCGGAACAAAGGTCGCGCCTCCTCAATTGGATGAATTCTATCTGGCCTGGAAGCCTGACGAAGACCTGCGCGCTCCGGATTTCGTCGAAATGGGGATCACGGAGGAAACGGTCTGGTCATAAATCAGCGACCCCGCTGGTCGGGTCGTCTGTTGCCCATGTTTCAGCGGCCATGTCCAGAAAGGCGCGGACATTGGGTGACACGTGGCGGCCACTTGGATAGAGGGCGTAAATGGCGGACTCTGCTGAAGCGTATTCCTCAAGCACCCGTCTCAACCGTCCACGGGCGATGTCGTCCCGGGCAATGACTTCGGGATAAAGCACGATCCCCAGGCCACGAAGGGCCAGCGAACGCAAAAAACTCATGCCATTGGCAGCGACACGCGCGTTGACACGGACGGATATGGCGCCAGTGGGGCCGCTGAGACGCCAATGGGCATTGTCCACTGTCCTGCCGTGGACAATGCCGTCATGGTTTTGCAGTTCCTCCAGCGTTTCGGGAGTGCCCCTGAGCGCAAGGTAGTCCGGGCTGGCACATAGAATGCGCCGGGTCGGACCAAGGCGACGGGCAATCAGCGTTGAATCCGCAAGCGTACCTGAACGAAAAGCCAAATCGATGCGTTGCTCGATCAGATCGACGTAATCATCACTGAGCAGAAGTTCGATGTTCACCTGCTCATGGACCTTCAGAAATTCCTCGACGAGTCCCCCGAAACGGCCCCCGCCGAAGTCCGCCGGCGCAGAAATTCGCAATGTGCCACGGGGTGTCGCCCGGCTGGCATCGATCAGCCTCGCTGCGGCTTCGAGCTCATCAAGACCCTTGCGGCACTGCTCATAATAGAGCCTGCCGATATCCGTCAGTGAGACCTTGCGGGTTGTGCGATTGAGCAGGCGGACCCCGAGAGCGGCTTCAAGCGCACTGATCTTGCGACTGACACTGCCCTTGGGCACGCCCAGAGCCTGGGCACCCTGGGTAAAATTTCCGGCTTCAGCCACCTGTGCAAAAACCGCCAAGGCGTTGAGGTCGATTCCGGACAGATCAATGGATTTACGCATAAAAGAAACAGTAAAACTCATTCAGCGCAATTTCAACAACAATGGAATCACCCCATATCTACCCGTGTCAATTACCGCGCCAACACGTTTGCAGGAGATGACTTCCATGATTGAGATTGATCGCATCGATCATGTCGGGATCCGCATCAGCGACCGTCAACGCTCAGTGGCCTTCTATGAACTGCTTGGTTTCCGGCTGCTTGCCGACGGTGGATACGAAAACGGTCACCCCCTCGTCATGCTTCATCCGAGCGGCATCAACATCAATCTGCTGGGACCCGCAGCGGGCAAGGCGGGTGAAAACGTTCTGATGGACGAACCGGTCAAATTTCCCGGGATCACGCATATCGCGCTGAAAATGAAGTCGGCCGAAGAGACCGAAGCCTTCATGGTTGAGAACGGCATTGAAATCACGGGTCGGCGCGAATTCCGCGGAACAAAGACCATTTTTGTGCGCGATCCCGACCGGACGGTGCTAGAGTTGGTTGGACCTGGTCGCTCGGTAGCGGAGCTGATTGAGGAGCACGTTGAAGAGGTCGCAAACGAACAGGCTTGAAATCGCGCGCCGAGATTTGCAGTCTGTCCCAAGCCGTCTTGAGGAGGGGCAATGAACACGGTTTGGGCCGACATAGAGCCGACGGAGGTGCTCGAGTTCTGGTTTCCTGACAACGGGCACCAGGACTCCATAGAAACCCATGCGACGTTTTGGGAACACCGCATGCGCGGTGGCGTTGATGCGGAAATCCGTGAACGCTTCGCGGCGCTGACAGAGGCGGCCGCCTGTGGCCTGCTCGACCACTGGTCTGAGACACCGCGTGGCCGTTTGGCGCTGATCATTGCGCTCGACCAGTTTCCACGGTCCGTCTGGCGCGGAACACCAGCGGCCTATGCCCAGGACATCAAGGCGACGCGCCTGGCGCTGGAGGGCAAGGATAACGGGCATTTCGAGGCCTTGGCCCATCCCTGGGAGAAGCAGTTCTACAACATCGCCATCGGCCACTGCGAGGGGCCGGACCATCTGGCGCGCATGCACGATGTCGTGGCCAGCGTCAGGAGCGTTGCAGCGACCGCTCCCGAACACTTGCGCGGGTTCTACCAGCACGGTGTGGTGCACAACGAAACGGTGTGCGACATCATCGGCCGCCATGGACGGCATCCGCACCGCAACGCTATTCTCGGACGCCCCTCGACTCCGCAGGAAGAGGCTTACATCGCCGCCGGCGAATTCCCACACGAGAGCGAGCGGCCAGCCGATCTCTGACGGCAGAGCACAAAATATCAAAACACCTGAAGCGGCTGCCGCTAAACGGTCAGCAAAGGGGCTTTGACGCCCGATGCAAACCGGTGCGGAGACGCGATATGCATGGACAGATCGAGACCAGTTTTCTGCCGCGATGGACTGTGATGGTCATCCACACGTTGACGGTTGGGGTCATCGTCTGGTTGCTGACCGGAGGGCATGATCTGCTGCCTGAAACGTTCAGGCAGGCTGATCCCGACCGGCGTGTTTTGATCGCCGTCTTTGCGGTGATCTATCTGATCCGCACACTTTTCGGCATGCAGGTTCTGCTCAAACGCCAATTCGGCTGGGTCGAGGCCTTGATCGTGCTGGCAATCTTCATGTCATCGCACGTCGTTTTTGCCGGCCTGGCACTCGCCAATCCGCAGCCGCTTTCCTGGTGGGGCGGGCTGGTTGCAGCGGCATTGTTTTTGCTGGGCTCCTGGCTCAACACGGCATCCGAGTACCAGCGTTTCCTCTGGAAGCGCCGCCCTGAAAACCGTGGCCGGGCGCACACGGGTGGACTGTTCCGTTACGCAGCTCACATCAACTATTTCGGCGATACGGTGATGTTCTCGGGCTACGCGTTGGCGACCGGCAGCCTTTGGGCCTTCGCCATTCCGGCCTACATGACAGCCGGCTTCATCTTCCAGCACATTCCCAATCTCGATACCTATCTGTCCAAGAAATACGGCGCCGAGTTCGACGACTATGCGGCGCACACGAGAAAATTCATTCCTTTCGTCTATTGATCGTCCACGGCCAGCCAGAATTGCAGCGCCGGATCGGCGCTGCCGATATCGCCGAAAGTCAGCCGCTCCAGGTCGGGTCGCTCTGATTTCCGGTAGCCGCTGCGGCCGAGCCAGGATCCCCAGGCATAGTTGACCGTCTCCGGGATTTGCTCCAGCGAGCCGCGATGCTCAAAGACCGCGTAGAGGCCAGCAGGAACTGTCGCCCGGGTTAGAGGAACGCCCGGCCGACCGGACAGATCCTTTTCGGAACCCGCGACATAAGCAAGGCACTGACCGGGTTCACGCCGGATGTCCGGATGGTTGGCCTGGGCAACACCGCACAGCGGCAGTTGCGGCGACAGCCGGTCGGATGCGTCGGCTTCAAGGGCTGCAAACAACCGTCGCCAGATCCCTGCCACATGCACATCGTCTTCAAAATCGATCCCTGAACCGATGCCGAATACGCTGAAACCGTTTTTCAATACGACGATCCGGGGTTCCAGTGACAGGCCGGCATTGCGGTGTTCGATACTGGCCGCGTCCGGTTTGAACAGGCCAGGTCGAAGGCGTTTGTCGGGGTCTAATCGGTACTCGCCCGGATTGCAGCCGAACAGCGCAAGAAAGCTGCGGGAAAACGCCTCCTGGCTTTCGAAACCGCTGGCGAGAGCTATTTCGATGATGCGTGTGTCGCTGTTCGCGAGCTCCTGAGCCGCTGCGGTCAGTCGCCTTTTGCGGATATAGGCCTTCAGGTTGTCGCCATAGGTTGCCCGGAACAGCCGTTGCAGATGATAGCGCGATAGTCCGACCGCACCGGCCACACCATCGAGCGTCAGGTCATTCTGCAGATTGGCTTCGATGAAATCGATGGCTGCCCTGACGCGCCGCATAAGATCCCTCCCACCGGCTCCAACATTGTGTCCGGATCATACGGCGATTGTAGCGTGCTCGACGGAGGCGTCCGTCAAGAGGCCATCCGGTCCGACATGCCGACATCATCTTCCAGCGGCAGGCTGACATACCCGTCGTTTGCAAGGCAGAAAGTAACAAAGTCGTCGACAGGCATCGGTCTGGCGATGAAATAGCCCTGGACCTCATCGACGCCACGGGAGCGCACGAATTCCCATTCCTCGGCGGTTTCGATGCCTTCGGCCAACAGTCGCATGTTCATCTGCCGGCCGAGAGTGACCGCTGCGCGCACGGTTTCCTGCGAGAAGGGATCGTCGGTCATGCCGCGGATGAAGCTCTGATCAATCTTGAGTTCCGTGTAGGGGAATTCCTTCAAGGTCTTGATGTTGGCGAACCCGGTGCCGAAATCGTCGATGGCGATGTCGATCCCCATCAGTCGCAATCGCGACAGCACTTCCAGCGAATTGGCATTGAACTCCAACACCGCGTTCTCGGTGATCTCGATCGCAATATCGGCCGGCTTGATGTTCTGGCTGCGGACAAAGCCGCCGACGATATCCGGAAACTCCAGGATGGCGATCTCGCGTGTCGTTACGTTGACCGACGTCTTGATTTCCAAGCCCTTGCGCTTCCAGGCGGCAATGTCGCGGAACACTGTTTTCATCAGGGCGAAGGTCAGGTCGCTCGACAAGCCGTTCTGCTCCACCGCCGGCAGGAAATCCGCCGGCGAAATGATACCCAGCACCGGATCGACCCAACGGACCAGGGCCTCGGCGCCGACTATGCGTTTCCGCTTGACGTCCACCTTTGGCTGGTAAAACGGCCGAATAACACCTTGATCAAGTGCGGCGGAAATCTGCTCGGCACTGATCGACTGTTCTTCACCATCGTCGAAACTGCCCCGCGGCTCTTCCGGGGTCAGAAAGAGGGCGTCCAGACTGGCCTTGCGCAGCGGCTTGCGGCAGGTGCCGATGATGTTCAGTCCGTGCATCTCGCCGAGCTTTCGGGCGCTGTTGATCATCGCCTGATCGAGGCTCGATATCAGCGCCAGTTTGCCCGGGTAGTCCGCCTTCTTCAGCTCACGCAGCATTTCGATGCCGTCCATGTCAGGCATCATGAGATCGGAAACGATCAAGTCTACGGTCGTATCGGAACGTCTGAGCCTCTCAAGCGCGTCCACTGCGCTGTTCGCTTCGATAACCGCTCCCGCGCGTTGGCTTTGGAAGTAACCGCTCAGGATCAGCACCTGCGAAGGATCGTCATCAACGATAAGGACGGTTTGGCCTGAAAACATTTGAAAGCAGCTCACATCGAAGAGTTACCCAGCGATCCTAGTAGAAATTGGTTTCGAAATTCGAAAGCGTCATCTGTCAAATCGGTCCGGTCAATAGGTTGATTTCTTAAGGAAATGCCCGGGTCAGGCGGCTTCGACCTCAGTGTTTGCGCCGTTTGCATTGTTCAGCTGAGTTTCCACCGCCTCGAGCGTGCGTTCATATTCGTCCGTTGCCATCTCCATCAATGCGATGACCCGTTGGTCGTCACCGGCGTTGGCGGCGGCCTCGATTCGGGCACAGACGGCGGAGAAGGCTGTTGCTGTTGCATTGGCTGTGATGGATTTGAGTGCGTGTGCGGAAGCCGAGACGTCCTTCCATTTGCCGTCATTTGCCGCTTGTGTCAGCGTTTCGAATGCGGCAGGAGCTGTTTCGACATAGAGACCCAAAATCCTGGCGAAACTCTCATCGAACATGTCGCCGAGGATATCGCGGAGATTTTGCTGCGCTTCCGGGTCGAGAACGGGTGCTGCTGCGGGTCCCGGTTCCGGCGTGACACCGCCGTTCGTGGCCTGAACGGTCTGCGGTGCATCTCCATCAAGCCATTCCGACAGGCAGCCGCCGAGGGCCTCCATGGTGAATGGTTTGACGACGATGCCGTCCATGCCGGCCGTTTTCCAACTCTCAGAAACCTGATCGGCTGTATGAGCCGTCAGCGCTATAACTGGCGTCCGAGGTGCCTCGGCCTCCTCCTCGTTGCGGCGGAGGATCCTGGTCGCTTCGAAACCGTCCATTTCCGGCATGCTGCAATCCATGAAAATCAGGTCGAAACGACTGCCATTGGCTGCGGCGATGGCCTCCAGCCCATTTTCAGCGACCGTCGGGTCGATGTCGAAGCGCCGCAACGCCTGCACCACCACCTCGCGGTTTATGGCGCTGTCATCGACCACGAGGATTGCCTTGTCAGCAAAGGATTGCGCAACATCCGACGTCGCCCGTTCCGATTCAAGCAACGCGACCCCGCGTGCCCTGCCGCTGACAACGCGTTCAACGGCTTCGATTGCGGCAAATGTGCTGACCGGCATCGACAAAACGTCATGCGCCAGGCGGTCGCGGATCAAGGCATCCGCCGAAAAGTCTCCGAGCTGCGTGACGACGAGGCGTTGGGTCCCGTTGCGTGCCGGTCCCAGTGCTCTGGCGCTGTCGGCGGTCGTTATCACAAGGGCGCATTCATTCTCGAGCTCCGGCTCAATGGCGTCCGGGCGGGCAAGGGCAACCTTTGCACCGATCTGCTCAAGTGCGTCGCGCAGGACCTCGAAGGTCGCCGAAACCGGAAGGGCCAACAGCACCGGTTGGCCGGACGCCGGGCTGACCTCCCGCTCGTGCTCGTCCGTGGACTCAAGAGGCAAGGTGAAAGAGAACGTCGTTCCGACGCCCGGGTCGCTTTCCACGCGGATCGCGCCATCCATGCGCTCGACCAGGTTTTTGCAGATCGGCAAGCCGAGGCCGGTCCCGCCATATTTTCGAGTGGTCGTCTGATCTGCCTGGGTAAAGCTCTCGAACACCGTGTCGAGCTTGTCGCGATGGATACCGATGCCGGTATCGCGTACGGCGATCTCGATGGTACCGCTGGTCCCCTCGGGTTTTGTAATGTGGATCGTCACCTGGCCACTTGCGGTGAATTTCAGCGCGTTGTTGACCAGGTTGCTGATGATCTGATTGAGGCGCACCGGGTCGCCGATCATCGTTCTTGGCACACCGGGACCGATGAAACAGCCGAGGTCGAGCTCCTTTTCCCGTGCTTGCTGCCAGAACAGGCTGAGAACGTCCTCACCGAGAGCGCGCAGGTCGACCGGGATCTTCTCCAACTCCATGTTGCCGGATTCGATTTTGGAAAAATCCAGTACGTCGTTGATGATTGCCAGCAAGCCGCGCCCGGATTTCATCACCACATCGGCATAGCGCTGATACTTGGGCGCCAGTCCGGCCGTTGCCAGAAGTTCCGCCATCACCAGCATGCCGTTCATTGGCGTGCGGATCTCATGGCTCATGGTGGCCAGAAACTCCGATTTGGCGGCGTTAGCCTGCTCTGCCTCGTTCTTGGCGACGAGCAGTTCGCGGGTGCGCGTCTCGACCTTTTGCTCCAGTGTGTTCTGGTAATCGAGCAATTGCCGGTTCCGAAGCTCCAGATCCCCAAGCATGGTGTTGAAGGAACTGGCCAGGACGCCGACCTCGCCGCGTCCATCTGTGTCGGCGCGGGCTGTAAAGTCCTCATCAGAACCGAAACGCTGCATCAAGGACGACAATGCCGTGATCGGGCGGGTGACGACTGATACGGAGCGCAAGCTGAACATGATCGTGATCAGCGCAGCGAAAAGCGCAACGGCAAATGTAATGCCGAGATTGGTGAAAAGGCCTTGGCGGATGGCCGAAACGTTCGACAACAGCCTGAGCTCGCCTATTGTCTCGCCCGCCTTGCGGATATCCGCACGTACCCACAGGGTACTGTGTGTCAGGAGATCGAGGGTCGATTCGGTGGCCATATCGACATTGTCATCGGCAATCAGGGCTTCGTAGCCCACTTCCGCGAATGGATTCCCCTCGGCGTCGAAAACGGCGGCAAAGCGAAGTTGGTCGAACTTGCCGATTCCTGTGAGGATGCGGCGAACTTCGTAGCTGTTGTCGGTCGCGAGCGCCTCAGCGATCGAGGTGGAAAACACCTTCGCCGTTGCCTCCAGGGAGTGCCTGCTTTGGTCGATCTCCCGCTGAAACGACAGGTATGACAGGATTGATGACGTTGCCATCAGCGAAACGAAGATGAGCAGGCCGACTGCCATGGACAGCCTGTATGCCAGGCTCTCGGTGCGTTTGAAGTGATTTTCGTGCGACGCCATGACGGATTACCTGGTCAAGATGGCGCGGCCGCCTTGCGGGGCGATGCCCTCGGGGACCGGTATGGTTGAATTCGTATAGTCGGCGTTGATCTCGACCTGGGGGCCTTTGCCCGTCTCGATCCGCTTGGCGATGATGGCGGTCCAGGCGGATCTTTGTCCGATCCGGCTGGCCTTGTCGATGATCAGCTTCCCTTTAGGCAGATAAACCGTGCCCTCGAAACGCTCCGCATCCTTGCTGCGGATGATGAACTCACGATTGGCCTCGGATTTTCGGTCTTCGAAAAACAGGATGCCGGCGAGTGGGCCGCTCTTCGGAGCGGTCAACACCACCTGGGTGGAAACACCGAAATCAAAGACGGCATCCTCCCCGGTAAAATAAAAGCCCACATTTTTGCCCAGGAGCGTCGAGTTGCCAGAGATTTCCAGCGGACCATCTTTCATGACGTAGGTGCCTGGCTTGAGTATCACGACAACCTTGCCAGTGCTCTGGATGCCGCCGCAATAGGTTCCCGGGTCGAGAACAACGTATCCTTTTTTTGCCGGGGCCTGTTTTCGGCAAGGGCCGATACGGGGAGCAGGGCGATCGACGAGTGGATCCTGGATGGGAGGGCTGTCTGTAACCGGCATCGGATTGAAGCTGGAGCGACGGCCCGCGAAGCCACCGGTGGTGTAGGTGGCAGCGGACAGCAGTCGGGCGTTTTTGTTGACCTTGATGGCTTTCTTGTTTTTCGAGTTGGCATAGACGCCGCATTTGTTGGCCCTGATTGTCGCCCTGGCTGTCATATGCAGGCTTTCTCTGACCTTTCGGTCCAGTGCGATGACGCAGATGCTCTGTGCGCCGGCAAGTCTGGCTGTTGCGGACACGCGAATGGGCATCGCCTTGTCGCTGACCAGGTGAGCGAAGATCGGTTGCCAGTAGAAGGCCAGGTCGACCGTGACTTCGGCATCTTTCTTGGATGCGGCGGTTTTGACCTTTAGATCGTCAGCCGCCCCCCGCGAAATCGCACTGTCCTTCCGGAAGTTCGAAAACACATAAGTCTCAGCGATGGGTTCGATATCGCTTTCCCGGGTGCTGGCGAGGCCGAGCTCCAGGACGCTGGCAAGCGCCGCGGATTCTGCCGCGGTCTGCAGCTTTGCTTTCTGGTTGGAGAAAATGACGTAGTCGATCGCACCACCCGACAAAGCGAGCAGCGGTACTACGAAAATTGCCGCAATCGTTGCGAAGTTGCCCCGACGATTGCCCCACAATCGTGTCAAAGCGCCAAACATGGCACGCAGTTCCCCCAAATTCCATCAAACAGGATGCCGGGAACCACTAAATATTCAGTGACTTGACGTTGTGTTTGAAAAGTAGAGTTAAGACTTTGCAAAATAGAAATCTAGGGTAGCAAAGTGTCGGGCAGCTCGTTTTGGGCGATCAGTCGCCATTGTCCCGCAAGACTTCAACCGCATAAACCGTCACCATGAGCCCGTATTCGTCAATCAGAGGTTTCACCGCTGTCAGGAAGCGATCGGCTACGCGGTCACCGACAACTGTCGCAAAGACGACCTTCGTGCCGGCGCCGCCGGTGACCTGATCATCGAGCCAACGCCCTTGGCGGCCACCGCCGCCTAGCGTCGGAAGCACGGTGTATCCCGGCACACCGCATTCTTCCGCCAGGTCGCGAATTCGGCGAAGCAACGGGGCATCGACGAGAATTTCAATTTTTTTGCGGATCTTGGTCATGGCACCATCCAGCGAGCCAGCATTGCAAACAGCGGAATGCCGAAGATTATGTTGAAGGGGAATGTAACGGCCAGCGACAGCGACAGGTAGAGGCCGGCATCGGCTTTGGGGAGCGCCAGCCGCATGGCCGCTGGTACGGCGATATAGGATGCGCTGGCAGCCAGGATGGCAAGCGCCGCTGTGGTCCCGGTATCGAGCCCGATCAAAGCGCCGAGGGCGCACCCGATCGTCCCGTTGACGACGGGAAAGACGATCGCCAGCAGCACCAGACGGGCAGTCAGGCTCTGCGCGTGCCGAATGCGCCGGGCGGCGGTCAAGCCCATGTCGAGGAGAAACAAACAAAGAAGCCCGATGAAACCGGTCTCGAAAACCGGTGAAATCGGAACGAAGCCCTCTTTTCCAATGATCAGTCCGACAACGAAACTGCCTGTGAGGAGCACGACCGAACCGTTGAGAAGCGTTTCCCGCAGCAGTTCCGGCCCGGACCGGATGGCGATGTCGGAGCTGCGGGCCGCCAGGATCAGTCCAACAATGATTGCCGGCGTTTCCATCAACGCCAGTACGGCGATCATGTAACCAGCCGGAGGAATGCCGCTATCGGTGAAGATCTGGTTGGCGGCCACGAAGGTCACGACGCTGACGGAACCGTAGTGAGCGGCAACCGCGGATGCGTTGATCGAGTCCAGGCGGCCGAAGCCGCGCAATATGGCAAATGCGCCAATCGGGATCAGACAGCTCAACAGCAGGCCGGCCATCGCAGCCAGAGCCAGATCCGTGGTGAACCCGTTACTGGAGACCAGAACACCACCCTTCAGGCCGATGGCGCACATCAAATAGAGCGACAGCGCCTTGGACATCGGCTCCGGGATCGACAGGTCCGATCGGGCAAATGCGGCCAGGGCACCGATGACAAAAAACAGAACAGGTGGTGACAGCAGACTTTCCAAGACAGGCCCCGATGCGGTTGTGGATCGGAGCGGACATAGAATGCCGCTGCTTGCGGAGACAAATTGTTAAACCGGTGTTTTTTGATAGTTTTTGTCTATCAGACCGGTTCGAGGGGCTGAAACCGGAATATCTTGATATTAAGTTTGAATCAGGACGAGCCCATAGAGGATGACAATCGGCATGAGAGGATATCAGCGATGGCCACGTTGAGGCAGTTGCGTTACCTGGTCGCCCTCTCGGAGGAACTGCACTTCCGCCGGGCCGCCGAGCGAGAGCACGTGACGCAGCCGACCCTCAGCGCCCAGATCCGGCAACTGGAGCAGCGCCTGAAGGCACCGCTTGTCGAGCGGGGCACGGCGCGGATCGCTTTGACGCCACTTGGGCGCGAAATCGCCGAACGGGCGCGGCGCGTGATTGCCGAGGTGCAGGACATCGTCGACCTCGCGGCCGCCTCCCAGCACGGGTTTGACGGTGTGATTCGGCTGGGTGTGCCGCCGACGCTGGGACCCTATCTGCTGCCGCACATCGTGCCGGAACTGCACACCGGTCATCCGAACCTGCGGCTCTACGTTCAGGAGGGAAAGCCGTCGGAGCTGCAGGAGAGCCTCCAGGCCGGCAGTCTCGACCTGGTCATCTCGCCGTTGCCGATCCGCCGTGCCGACCTGGAGGTCGAGAGGCTGTTTCGCGAACCCTTGCGGCTGGCCGCGGCACGAGACCATGCGCTTGTCGACAAGCACCCGGTGTTGCGATCCGATCTCGCCGGTCAGAATGTGCTGGCAATCGAACGCGGCCATCATTTGCACGACCAGGTCAGTCAGCTTTGCGAGGACCTGGGCGCTGTCCTGCTGCGAGACTATGAAGGCACCAGCCTCGATACGCTGCGGTTGATGGCCGGAATGGGTGTCGGTCTTGCGTTCCTGCCGGCGCTCTATGTCCGGACTGAAATCGGTGAGGGCGGCGAAGTTGCGATACTCGATCTCAATTTGCCCAACCTCTACCGGCAGATCGGTCTCGCCTGGCGCAAACGGGCGGTTCAGGCGTCTCTTTTTCGTCAGATCGCCGACCTCATCCGCGCGACGGCGGAAAGGCGCATGCCGGAAGTCGCTGTTATCCGCTGACGGCCCGTCATTGTTGTGACGCAGATTTGAGCAGGCTAGCGCGGCGCTCTCTTTGCAAGAATTCGTTGCAACGTGCGGCGGTGCATGTTGAGCCGTCGGGCGGTTTCCGACACGTTGCGGTCGCACATTTCGTAGACCCGCTGGATATGTTCCCAGCGAACCCGGTCGGCCGACATTGGATTTTCCGGTGGTTCGACCTTTTCACCCACCCTGCGGGTCAGCGCTGCAAACACATCGTCGGCGTCGGCAGGCTTGGCGAGATAATCGATGGCGCCTAGTTTCACCGCGTTGACCGCCGTGGCGATGTTGCCGTAGCCGGTCAGCATGATGATGCGGGTGTCTTCGCGGCGGTCGCGAATGGCCTCAATCAGCTCCAGGCCGTTGCCGTCGGAAAGACGCAGGTCGATGACCGCGTATTTCGGCGGCGCCATTCTGATGGCCGCATGTCCGGCAGCGACGGATTCAGCCAGCTCAACCGTAAAGCCGCGGCTTTCCAGCGCCCGGCCTAGGCGCCTCAGGAAGGGGCCGTCGTCGTCCACAATGAGAAGCGATGCGTCGTCGCCGATAAGGTCCTGGCTGTTTTCCGCGCCCGGTGTCATGGTCATTTCACGCGCTCGTCCGTAAGGATTCTTGTCAACTTTACGACATAATGCGGCAATGCACAAAATCCAAGCAATTGCGGGTCGTTGCGCGCGCTAATGCCGCAGGTGCCAGGAGTCAGGGGCCGGTGATGTCCATGGCGGCGCGCGGCCAGGATACAATTACTTCGGCACCGCCCTGTTCCTGGTTCTGGAAGGTCAGTTCGGCGCCGGAACGTTCCAGCAATGTCTTGGCGATGAACAGTCCAAGTCCGAGGCCTCCCGCGTTCTGATCATTGCCACGCGCCCGGTGAGTCACATAGGGGTCGCCAATCCGAGACAGGACGTCCGGGGTAAAGCCCGGGCCGTCATCCCGGATGGTGATGGTGACAGAGTCCGCATCGCTGGTTGCGCTGACAGTCACGGTCGACCTGGCGAAGTCGACAGCGTTCTCAACCAGGTTGCCGAGACCGTAGATAACGCCAGCATTGCGGCGACCAACGGGTTCCTGGCCCGTTTCGTTGCGGTGATCGACGTTGATATCAACCCCGAACTCGCGGTGCGGTGCGATCACCTCTTCGACCAGCGACGACAGAGGCAGTTGCTGCATATGGGCATCACCGGTCGCCGACAGGGTCGTCAGGCGCCGCATGATATCCCGACAGCGTTCGACCTGGCTGCTCAGCAACTGCACGTCCTCGCCGTAGCGCTCGTCATTGCCGAGCGCCTTCTCCATCTCCCGCGCCACGACTGTGATTGTCGCCAAAGGCGTTCCCAATTCATGCGCCGCGGCAGCAGCAAGGCCGTCAAGGGCCGACAAATGCTGCTCCCGCTGAAGCGCGAACTCGGTCGCCACCAGGGCATCGGCCAGCTCTCCGGCCTCGGCGGAAACCCTGTAGGCATAGAAGGCCGCGAATGCGGACGTGGAGACGATGGCGATCCACATGCCGATGACCAGCAGCAGAGGCGCGTCGAAGACTTCGCCCGGAAACCAGGGCAGCGGCAGATGGAAAAAAGCGAGCAGTGTGACCACGGAGACGGCAACAATCCCGAGCGCGATGATGTTGCGCACCGGCAGCGACGCCGAAGCAATAATCACCGGCACGCAGATCAGGACCGAGAAGGGATTTTCCAACCCACCCGTCATGTAGAGCAGAGCGCCGAGCTGCATGATGTCGAGCCCCAGCACCACGGTCGATGTGGTTGGGCTGAGCCTGTGCGTGGGTGGGTAGACCACGCGCAGGCCCAGATTGAGAAGCGCCAGGCAGGCGATCAGCAGGAAGCACGAGGTCACCGGAAACGGAAATCCGAGCCCATAGGCGACGGCAACCACCGCAGTGCACTGGCCGATGATCGCCAGCGTGCGCAGCCGGATCAGGGTGCGCAGGCGCAGCCTGTTTGCGTTTCGCGTTTCTGAAAGCTGGGTCGAGAAATCCATCTGCGACTTCTAGGACGGAGGCTTGCCGCAACGCAACCGGCTGCTTTGGTGCACCCTAGTGTGGTGGATTTGAAGTTCCCATGATCATTGTGCGACCTCCGGTAGGAACTTCAAATCCGTAAACCACACGAGAATCATAATCTTGCTAGTGTCCTGATTGAATCTGAAGTTCGTTCGCAGCGTGCTGTGCATTGTGACGAACTTCAGATTCAGGACACTAGCGCTTTCCTTCATGCTCAGCGAAGGCGTCGGCGTAATCCTTGTGCCAGCGCGACAGGGGCGGCCGGTTTTCGACGATATCGCCCAGCGCCCACTCGACCCGTCGACGGTCACGTTCCGGTGTGACGTCGTTATCGGGACACAGAATGTAGAAGTCACCCGCCGTCATGCGCTCGATCAGGTGGTCGACCGTCTGTTCACTGGTCCAGGCGGATGGGGGCTTTTCGGGGATATGGGCGGCGATCATTCCGGTGTAGGTAAAGCCCGGGACGAAAAGGTGTGCGGAGATTGGGGCGCCGGCTTCGCGCAGCTCGTGCGCAAGCGCTTCGGTCAGCACCTTCACGCCGGCCTTTGTGACATTGTAGCCCGGGTTGCCGGGCGGCGTGGTGATGCCTTGCTTGGAACCGGTGTTGATAACCGCGGCAGGCCGTCCGGCGTCGGTCATGCGCGGCAGGAAGGCTTGCACGCCGTTGAGGACCCCGAACAGATTGACCTCGATCATCCGCCGCCAATTGTCTGGTTCGCTCCAACAGCCGGACCGCAAACCAATGCCGGCATTGTTCATCAGAACCGCCACCTCGCCTGCCGCGAAGGCTGCGTCGGCCAGTCTCGCGACCGCTTGCTGGTCGGTGACATCGGTCGGCACATTGAATACCTCAGCCGCCCCCGACGCCGCGGCGCGAATCTCCTCGGTTGCCTCATCCAGCTTCTCGCCGGGCAGGTCGGCGAGCAACACGCCAAGCCCGGCCTGCGCGAACCGAAGGGCTGCAACACGACCAACTCCGCTGGCCGCTCCCGTGACGACGGCCAGGCCGCCGCTCTTGACTGCTTCGTTGTACATGTCCAACTCCCCTTTGATTGTCTCAAAGACCCAATTGCTGTTTCATGCCGCCGATGAAGGCGTCATCGTCCAATGCCTTGCGCTGGTTCAGCAGCTCTTCGGCATCGGCGCCTGAGCGGTAGCGCAGCCGGTTCGTGCCGTCTGTTGCAGCCTCCCAGATTGCCTCGGCGGTGACAACCGGTTCGGAACCAGCGTCTCCAAGGCCGCCCCAATAGGCAAACAGCTTCTGCACGGTCTGTTGGTATTCCTCCATTGATTCGTCGTTGACGAAATCGAACGATCGGCCGCCGAAGTCTGTCCGGGTGAAGCCGGGCTGAACGAGCTTCACACGAATGCCGATGGGCTCAAGCTCGTAGTGAAGGGCTTCCGACAGGCCTTCGACCGCAAACTTGCTGCCGTGATAGAGCGTGCCCAGGGGGAAGGTCATCTGTCCGCCGATCGAACTGATATTGATGATAGTGCCGGATTGGTTGGCGCGAAAATGCGGCAGCATTGCCTTGGTCGTTTCCAGGAGGCCAATGACATTGGTGTCGAACTGGCGCCGGATACGCTCCACCGGAAAGGCTTCCAGCGGTCCGTAGGCTCCGTATCCGGCATTGTTGAGGAGCACATCGACACCACCGCGCCAGTCGATCGCCTCCGTCACGGCTGTCTGGATGGATGCGCTGTCTGTAACGTCGAGGCGGGTCACCAGAACGTTGTCGAGCTCAACAAGCTCTTCTTCCTTGTCCGGCGTTCGCATGGTCGCGACGACATTCCAGCCTCTGTCGTTGAAAAGTTTGGCGGTGGCTTTGCCGATGCCTGTGGAAGCGCCGGTAATCAGAATGGTCTTGCTCATGGTCGGCTCCTTTGCGGTGTGAAACGAACGGTTCAGGGCTGGTTCCCATTTAAGGCTTAACCCCGACCGCGGCCTGCCGGTTTCTCCAAAAGACCTGCCTGATCCTCCGAACACATGGTTTTTTGCGTGACCGGAACCGCGGTGAGGTTATAGTCAATCCGACGCAATGGAGACACGGATGTCCAATGGCCTGCTGACCGATCGCGTGTGCGCCTTGTTCGGAAATGAGGGGTCTCAGTACCAAACCCGGGCCACAGGAATTGACGGGCTCACGGCTTTTCTCAGCGGTCGGCCGACGCCGTTGGAGGCCACACTCTATCATCCGCTGCTCTGCCTGATCCTGCAGGGGCGTAAAGAAACGATCCTCGGCGGGCAACGCATCATTTGCAGCGCCGGTGATTCCCTTGTGGTCAGCCACGACGTGCCCGTAGTCGCTCGGGTGACGGAAGCGAGCAGCCGGACGCCCTATGTCGGCCTGGTGCTGACTTTGGACCTGGTCGAAATACGCAGTCTCTATGACGAGATCGGCGCGGCATCGATTGAGGAAGGGCGCGCCCGTGCTTTTGACATCTCCGAAACCGAAGAGCGGCTGTTCGACGCCGTAGAGCGGCTATTCGATCTCGCCGATCGGCCGCACGAGATACCCGTAATGGCTCCGCTGATCCGGCGTGAGGTGCATTTCCGGCTGTTGATCGCCCGCCACGGAGCCATGTTGCGGCAATTGCTCCGCCATGACAGCCACGCCAGCCGAATCGCCCGTGCGATCGCTCGCATTCGCAGCGACTACGCCGCGCCCATAGCCGTTGCAGACCTGGCCGCCATTGCCGGCATGAGCCCGTCCTCTTTTCATGAGCACTTCAAGGCGGTGACCGCCACGACGCCGCTGCAATATCAGAAGGAATTGCGGCTGATCGAGGCGCGCCGGCTTTTGGCCGAAAGCGGCCACAGCGTCTCCGCAGCGGCTTTTGCCGTCGGCTATGAAAGCCCAACCCAATTCAGCCGCGAATATTCCCGCAAATTCGGCTCTCCGCCGCGTCAGGACATGATTGCTGCAGCAGTCTGATCGCGCGACTTGAGCTCGGATTCCTTGACCTCCAGTGCGTTGACTCATGTTGGCAATTCATATAACCATAAAGTTATGGAACTATCTGGTTATGCACCAAACAATCTTGATGCCGTCTTTGCGGCGCTGGCCGATCCGACCCGACGCGCCATACTGGCGCGCCTGGCCGAGGGCGAGGCATCGGTCAATGAGATCGCCGCGCCGTTCGAGATGAGTCAACCGGCTGTCTCCAAGCATCTGAAGGTGCTGGAGAAGGCGGGTCTCATCAATCGCGACATCGATCGCCAACGACGTCCGGCGCGGCTGAATGCCGGCCCGATGGAGGAGGCCGTGCGTTTTCTGGAAGAGTTCAAACGGTTCTGGTCATCGAGCTTTGATCAACTCGACGACCTGCTGGAAGAATTGAAACAGGCCGACAAAAGGGAGCCGAGTAATGAGTGAGTTGCCGACCTATGAGCTGGAGCGGGAGTTTGATGCACCGCGTGAACTGGTGTGGAGAACCTGGACCGATCCGGACCTCCTGCCGCGATGGTACGGCCCTCGGGTCGACACAGTGATCCACAAGCTCGACCTGAAGCCCGGCGGGCTGTGGCTCGTGGAAATGAAGTGGGACGGCAATTCCAACTTCCAGCGGGTCGAATATACCGAGGTGACACCGCCCGAGCGCCTTGTCTGGCTGCACGCCAGCGCCGATGCCGAGTGGAACGTGGCGGTCAATCCGATGATGCCGGACTGGCCCCGGGTGCTGCTGACAACGGTGACCTTCGATGAGGTCGGCGGCAAGACACGGATGCGTCTGACCTGGGTGCCGCACGACGCGACCGAGGCCGAAATCGCCTGCTTTGCCGCCGCCATGGACGGCATGGGCAAGGGTTGGGGTGCCGGCATGGAACTGCTGGAAGAGTTGCTGGCAGAGTTGCAGGGCTGAAGCTTGAAGGAAGCGGGCTCAGGGTGTTTGCCCGGGCCCGTCCGCATCGATTTTCAGCTCAATCTGAATTCGATAAAGCGGAAATCTGGAACCAGCGGACAAGCGGAGCATGTATCACCTGGGCTGGCGAAGCCGATTGCGATGACGTCGCTTCCTGCATTCAGGCCCGCTTGAATGCCGGCAGGTGCGTCTTCGAACACCAGACAGTGTTCGGCCTTCGTGCCGAGTCGTTCGGCGGCCAGTTTAAATCCCGAAGGATCGGGTTTGCCGTGTTCGATGTCTTCCGCCGTCACAAGAACTTCTGGAACCGGCAGGCCGGCCGCCGTCAATCGCCTGATAGCGAGATCACGGCCAGCGGATGTTACGACGGCCCAACGCTCCGGCGGCAATTCGTTGACGAGATCAATTGCTCCGGGGACGGCCACGATGCCACGAATATCGCTGGTTTCCGCCGCCTCGAGTCTGGCCGCCTCACCAACGCAATCCGTGCCGTCTTTGGCGAACTCTCTAACCACGTCAACAGTTCTTCGACCATCCGACACCGCCAGCAGGGCAACTGGGTCGATCCCGTTGGCGAGGGCCCAATCCGTCATGATGCGCTCGACGACGGCTCGGCTGTCGAGAAGCGTTCCATCCATATCGAACAGAACAGCCGAATAAGCGCGGTCCAGCTTCACAAGTGCCAAGCCGAGAGCCTATCATGGTTAGATTGAAGCAATTCTGTTTGTGGTCGGCGAGGCGATCCGCGAGGAAGGAGCGCAGAGCGATGCCGGAGGCATCTTTTGAGCATCCTGACACTGCGGGCGTCCGCCGACCGCAAACCCGAAGGGCCGGGCGCATTTGCGCCAATTCCTTCGCTCAAAGCCTCGGCCGGGCCACCAGCCCGGCCTGCGTTTTGAGCTCGACCTTGACGCAAATGCACCTCGGCAGAATGGTTCAATCTAATCATGATAGGCTCTAAAATTCCGTCACGACCGTAACGCCTGTGGTCTTGAACTGGTCCATTGTTGTCAGCACCTCAATGGATTCCGCCAGCGAGATTTCGCGGCCGACCAGTTGTTCCGGCGTCAGTCGACCGGACTGGATCATTGCCATCATGGCGTCGTAACGATGCGCCTGCATGCCGTGGCTGCCGACGATTTCCAGTTCGTGGGAAATGACCCGGTCCATCGGGACAGGCGGATGCGCCTGGTCCGCCAGCATCAGGCCGACCTGCACATGGCGTCCGCGCTTACGCAGGCTGTCGATCGAGTTGAAGCAGGTCTGGGGATGTCCAAGCGCGTCCAGTGACACATGAGCGCCGCCGCCCGTGAGATCGCGGATCGCAGCGGCGACATCATTGCTGCCCTGGGCGTTGATGGCGTGGCGGGCACCGACGGTTTTTGCCAGCTGCAGACTGCTCTCATCAATGTCGACCGCCACCACATGGGCACCCATCGCATTGGCGATCATGATGGCCGACAGGCCCACGCCGCCGCATCCGTGCACCGCGACGAAGTCGCCCGGCGACACGCGGCCCTGGTCCACGATGGCGCGAAAGGATGTGACGAAGCGGCAGCCAAGACTTGCGGCCGTTGCGAAATCGATCTCATCCGGCAGCGCCACCAGATTGGTGTCGGCATAATCGAGTGCCACATATTCGGCAAAGGAGCCCCAGGCGGAAAAGCCGGGCTGAAACTGGTGGTCGCAGACCTGGTGATTGCCGCTATTGCATTGCGGGCAATCACCGCATCCACACGCAAATGGAACCGTCACACGGTCCCCGGCTTTCCAGCGTCTTACGTCGCGCCCGACCGCCGCCACCACTCCGGCAAGCTCGTGCCCTGGCACATGTGGCAGCGCGATATCGGGCTCATGGCCCTTCCAGGCGTGCCAGTCGCTGCGACAGACGCCGGTCGCTTCCACTTTGACGACCACGCCGTTGTTGGAGGGCGTCGGATCAGCCACGGTCTGAATTTGCGGTGACCCGCCAAAGGCCTCGTACAGAACTGCTTTCATCGTATCCCGTTCCAGAAAGGTGATGGTCGAGCATGCGAAGAAAATTCCCGTTTCGTCAATCAGAACTTCCGGCTCACGCTGCCACCTTGATGTGACAAACCCTTGCGATCATGCTGTGTGAGCGTTTTCATCAAGCAAGGGAGATCGATCATGGCCCCCACGCCCTACCTGTTCTTCAACGGCCAGTGCGCCGAGGCGATAGCCGCCTATGCCGAGATTTTCGGAGGCGAGGTCCTCGAACAGATGCCAGCTTCGCAGATGCCGCCGGATTTTCCGGTCGCCGAGAATCGCAAGGACTGGATCATGCACTCCCGGGTCCAAATCGGTAACGGTTTCCTGATGGCGTCCGATAGTGTGTTCGACGAAACTCCGGCCATGGCGGGTGCGTCCGTCATGATGAGCCTGCCGACGGCGGCGGAGGGCAAGGCTGCCTTCGACAGGCTGGCCGACGGCGGTGCGATCCAGATGGACTGGGCACCGACCTTCTGGAGCGCTGGATTCGGCACCCTGACCGATCGCTTCGGCATCAAGTGGATGATCGGCTGTGACGAACAGCCAAACGGCTGAATCGACTACCGCCGTTTCGGATGCTTGACCCGGCGCGTCGCCTCGGCGCCGGCCGGGTTCTCAGGCCAAAGATGTTTGGGATATTGACCGCGCATGTCGGCGCGCACATCGACCCAGGATCCTGCCCAGAAACCCGGCAGGTCGCGGGTTGTCTGGATCGGCCGCTGCGCCGGTGACAGGAGTTCCAGCAGCAACGGTTCGGTGCCCGCAAGTTTCGGGTGCTCTGTCAGGCCGAACAGTTCCTGAACCCGCACCGCCAGCACCGGTTCATTACCATCGTAGCGGATCGGCACGCGCGACCCGGTCGGTGCGGTGAAGTGGGTCGGCGCCAGCCGGTCGAGTTGTGATTGATGCGGGTAAGGCACCAGGGACTTGAGGCCTTCCACCAGGCTGGCGGGCTCGACCTTGGCGATGGCCGTGACATCCGTCTGAAATGGCGCGAACCAATCGTCCAGTGAGGAGAGCAGCGCATCGTCTGCCACGTCGGGCCAGGGCTCGCCGAGGGTGCGATGCAGCCAGGCGAGCCGATCGCGCAGTTGCCGGCTGCGTGCTTCCCAGGGCAGGGCAGCCAGTCCGATCTGCCGAACGCCGTCGCACAGCGCCGCGGCGGCGGCCTCTCCGGACGGGCGCCGCAGGGCGGTTTCGGCGAGCACCAGGCTCCCAAACGTCCTGCGCCGGCGGGCCTTCACCTGGCGCGAGGTCTTGTCGAAAAAGGACTCGTCGCGGTCGGCAATTCTGCCGGCCAGCTCCCGCTCGATATCCTCGAGATCGACCCGGGCCGCCGCCAGAATGCGTTGCGACTGCGGTTTGCCGGTCAGATCGGAAACCACAAGGAACGGTTCCGCAGCCAGCGGATCATGCTCCTCGATGAAGGCGCCGCGACCATTGGCCAGCCGGAATTGCCTTCGACCGTCGCCGGCCGGGCCGCGACTGCGGGCGACCCTGTCAGAAAACCCGTGCAGCATCAAAGAACCAACTCTGACATCGGTCGTCGAGCCGCCGCCTGCGCTGAGGGATCGCGCCGTCCGCGCTGCCAGATCACGGGCTTTGCCAGCACGCCCGCTTTTGTCGCCGGCAAAGGCCCGCAGGCGCCGGTCGAGATCGATGGACGTGCCGCCCAGACCCCGCTCGCCCATCAGCACAGCCAGCCGGGCAGCCGCCGTACCCTGGCCCGATTGTCCAGCCGCCAGAACCATGGCAGCCTCGCGTACCGGCAGCCCGGCGCCGCGCATAGTCTCGCCGATCTTCGTAAGCCCATCGCGTTCGTCCAGGGCGCCCAACTGTCGCAACAACGTCCGAGCTTCTGCGACTGCCGCAGCCGGTGGCGGATCGATAAAGCGGAGGCTTGCCGGATCGGTCACGCCCCAGGTCGTACAATCGAGCAACAAGGTGCTCAAATCGGAAGCGGTAATCTGCGGCGGCGTGAAGGCCGGCAGGGCGGCCGTCTGCTCCTGGCGCCACAGGCGCAGTGCGGTGCCGGGTTGTGTGCGCCCTGCGCGTCCTGCCCGCTGGTCGATGGATGCGCGTGAAGCGCGTACGGTTTCAAGCCTCGTGATACCGGTCGATGCTTCGAACACCGGCAGGCGCTGCAGTCCGCTGTCGATGACGATGCGCACGCCGTCGATGGTGATCGATGTTTCCGCGATCGCCGTTGCCAAAACGATCTTCCGTGTGCCGGTTGCTGCTGGACTGATGGCGGAGTCCTGGGCGGCGCCCGTCAGATCGCCGTAGAGCGGTGCGACAAAGGCATCGTCCGGCAGCCGATCCTGCAGTTTCTCGGCTGTCCGCCGGATCTCACCCTGGCCTGGCAGGAACGCGAGGATCGATCCTGTTTTTTCCCGCAAAGCCCAGCGTATGGCGTCTGCCATGCTGTCCTCGATACGCTCTCCCGCCGGTCGGTCACGGTAGACGATATCGACCGGAAATGCCCGGCCGGCGCTTTCAACCACCGGCGCACCGTCGAGCAGGGACGAGACCCGTTCCACGTCGAGCGTTGCCGACATCACCAGGATCCGCAGGTCCTCGCGCAGTGCCGATTGCACGTCGAGCGCCAGAGCCAGACCGAAATCGGCATCGAGCGTGCGTTCGTGAAACTCGTCGAAGAGCACCGCGGCAACGCCGGTCAGTTCCGGATCGGCGAGCAGCATGCGGGTAAAGATACCTTCGGTCACCACCTCGATGCGTGTCGAGCCGGATACGCGAGTATCGAGGCGAGTGCGGTATCCGATCGTCCCGCCGACTTTCTCGCCTATCAGCGACGCCATGCGTCGGGCGCCGGTGCGGGCGGCGAGCCGGCGCGGCTCCAGTACAAGAATGCGGCCATCTCCACGCCACGGCGCGGCGAGCAGATGCAACGGCACCAGCGTCGTCTTGCCGGCGCCGGGCGGTGCTGCCAACACTGCCGATTTGCCGCTTTCAAGGGCAGCAAGCAGCTCCGGCACCGCCTCGCTGACGGGAAGGATGGGAAGATCGGGAGACATTGCGATCCGAAGAGTCCAGTCGTTGTCCGTGCCATAACAGCTATGAAGGGCAGGCGCAAAAATGTCGCCGCCACTCGCTATCGCCTGTGCGCTGCGTTACATAAGGGTCAATCGCACACGCCAACCGGGAGCTGATGATGAGCGACGCATCGGGCCGAAAGACACTGGTGTTGACCGGCGCCAGCCGGGGCATCGGCCATGCCACCGTCAAACGCTTTTCCCTGGACGGCTGGCGGGTGATCACCTGCTCTCGCCAGGAATTCGCCGAAAACTGTCCGTGGCCGGCCGGGCCCGAGGATCACATCAAGATCGACCTTTCCGACCCAGAAGATGTTGGCCGGGCCGTCGCCGACATCCGCCACCGGCTGGAGAAGGAAGGTGGGCACCTGGACGCGCTGGTCAACAATGCCGGTATCTCACCAAAGACACCGGAAGGCGAGCGGCTCGATTCTTTGGGCACCCCGATGCATGTCTGGCGTGACGTCTTTCAGGTGAATTTTTTCGCCCCGATCATGCTGGCTCGTGGCCTGTTCAAGGAACTCGAAGCGGCGCAGGGATCAGTGGTCAACGTCACATCGATCGCCGGATCGCGGGTGCATCCCTTCGCCGGCACTGCCTACGCCACGTCGAAAGCGGCACTGGCCTCCCTGACCCGCGAGATGGCCGCCGATTTCGGCCCGCATGGCATTCGCGTCAACGCCATTGCACCGGGCGAGATCGAGACTGCGATCCTGTCGCCGGGCACTGAAAAGATCGTCGAAAACATCCCTCTGCGCCGCCTCGGCAGCACGTCGGAAGTGGCCGAAACCATTTATTTCCTGTGCAGCCAGAACGCTTCCTACGTGACCGGCGGTGAAATCCACATCAATGGCGGCCAGCACGTCTGACCCATCGCCGGCCAGCGTGACAATGGGAGATGAACATGACGGACGAGGTCCTGCTGTACGAGGTTGATGGAGCGGTCGCGACGGTCACACTGAACCGGCCGGCGCAATTCAATGCCTTGAACGAAGCATTGCGGGCTGAACTGCGCGACGTCGTCAAGCGCGTCGAGAACGACAGCGCTGTCCGGATCGCCATCCTGAAAGGCGCAGGCAGAGGGTTTTGCGCCGGTGCCGATTTGACCGGTGGCCTTGAAAACCCCGTCAGCCAGCATATTGAGCGAGAATACAAGCCGGCGCTGACCGGCATCGCCGAGGGGTCGAAGATCTGGATTGCCCAGGTTCACGGATCGGCCGCCGGGATCGGCGCTGCTTTCGCCATGAATTGCGATCTGGTGACGATGGCGGACGATGCCACGATCTACATGGCTTTTGCAGCCATCGCTCTTGTTCCCGACGGTGGGAACACGCAGCTTCTGTTGCGGAACATGGGCTATCACCGCGCCATGCAGGCGGTTCTGGAAGGCCGCAAGATCCCCGCAGAGGAATGCCTGCAGATGGGCATTGCCAACAAGATCTGGCCGGCCGAAGCGTTGGACGAGCAGACGCGGGCGTGGGCCGCGGAGCTGGCGCAGGGTGCGCCGCTTGCCATGGCAGCAGCCAAACGCCTGTTGCGCCAGGTCGGCGCCATCAGCTACGCGGATGCCATCTCAGCCGAAGGGCAGGAACAGAACCCGTTGCTCATGAGCAAGGATTGCATGACCGGCGTCCAGGCCTTCTTCAAGAAGGAAAAGCCGGTGTTCACCGGTCAGTAACTGTCCCAGCAGCTCAGTGCGCACCGCCGAAGCGGCCGACACGCACGCCATAATGCACCGCGACGCCGTAGTCCGGATCATCGTCGGAATCGACCATTAACTGACCGGCCTTGGTCAACAGCGTATGGCAATCCCGTGACAGGTGCCGTAGCTCCAGCCGCGTACCCTGTGCCCGGTAGCGAGCGGCCAGCGTCTCGATCGCCTGCAGCGCCGACTGGTCGGCAACCCGTGAATTCATGAAATCGACGATGACGTGGTCCGGATCGTTGCGGGCATCGAAAATCTCCAGGAAACCGGCGGCTGAACCGAAGAACAGCGGCCCCTCGACCCGGTAGATCCGAGTGCCATCATCATCCTCGACATTGGCGCGGATGCGCGTGGCATTGCTCCAGGCATAGGCGAGCGCCGAGATGATGACGCCAGCAATGACGGCGATCGCCAGGTCCGTCATGACTGTGATGATGGTAACCAGCACGATCACCGTGGCGTCAGTGCGCGGAACGCGAGCGATGATTGTGAAGCTCTTCCAGGCGAAGGTGCCGATGACCACCATGAACATCACGCCGACCAGGGCGGCGAGCGGGATCTGCTCGATCAGTGCCGAGGCGAACAGGATGAAGCTCAACAGGAGCAACGCCGCGGTCACGCCGGACAGGCGGGTGCGGGCACCCGATTCCACATTGATCATCGATTGGCCGATCATGGCACAGCCACCCATGCCACCGAAGAAACCGGTGACCACATTGGCAGCGCCCTGCGCCATGCATTCCTGCGAGGCACCACCACGGGTGCCGGTCTTTTCACCGACGAGGTTGAACGTCAGCAGGCTTTCGATCAGACCGATGGCAGCGAAGATCAACGCATAGGGGAGAATGATGCGCAGCGTTTCCAATGTTAGCGGCACGGATGGTATGGCGAATTCCGGCAGGCCTCCGCTGATTGACGCCATGTCTCCGACGCGCGGGACCGGGATGTCGAAGGCGATGACGACGCCGGCGACGACCAGAATGGCAGCCAACGGTGCCGGCACGGCCTTGGTGAATTTCGGCACGACATAGATGACCAACATGGTCAGCGCCACCAGGGCGATCATGTAGACCAGCGGCAGGCCGGAGATCCATTCATAGCCGCCCTCCGGTGCGGCAACCTTGAACTGACCGAACTGGGCCAGGAAGATGACGATCGCGAGGCCGTTGACGAAGCCCAACATCACCGGATGCGGCACCAGTCGGATGAACCGGCCGAGCTTGAGGATGCCAGCCCCGACCTGCAGGATCCCCATGAGGACCACCGCAGCAAACAGATATTCGACGCCATGGCTGGCCACCAGCGACACCATGACCACGGCAAGCGCCCCGGTGGCGCCTGAAATCATCCCCGGTCGCCCGCCGAACAGCGCGGTGATGAGGCAGATGATGAAGGCCGCATAGAGGCCGACCAACGGATTGACTCCGGCGACGAAAGCAAAGGCCACCGCCTCTGGCACAAGCGCCAGGGCGACGGTCAATCCCGACAGCGTCTCGATGCGAACGCGATTGGCGTCCATGGTGATACGGTCTTCGGCAGCCGGTCGGGTAAAGGGCAACGCATTGGCCAGCGCCGCTGCAGCAGGTTTGAGCAGGGTCATGGATCCGCTTGGAAGGAGTGTCATGGGCAGAAGTGCAGGTGCCTTATTGCACTGCACAATAAAAATAGCCAGCGGAAATGTTGCTTTGCAGGGCAGCCATGCGCGATTGCCGGGTCCAGAGCTTCTGAATCGCTTGACACCAAGTGTGATCACACATATCACTCGGCCTATGGAACAGAATCTGGCAATTGGCGACACCGGGACGAACGCCCCCGGACATCACTCCAACACGCTGGCTCGCAACGAGGGCATGGCGCTGGAACTCGACTGGATCAACGAAATACAGGTCAATCGCTCGGCGGTGGAGCGCCGCTGCTCGACTTTGGGCGGTCGCCGTTCGGTCAAGAAGGACGCCCAGGCGGGCTGGCTGCTCAAGGCCATCACCTGCATCGACCTGACAACACTCAATGGCGACGACACTGCTGCCCGTGTCAGGCGGCTTTGCGCCAAGGCGCGGCAGCCGGTGCGGCTCGACCTGCTGCAGGCGCTGGGCGTTGCCGATCGGCACATCACCACCGGTGCGGTCTGTGTCTATCACCGCTTCGTCCGCGAGGCGGTCGAGGCGCTGGACGGCACTTTCATTCCGGTGGCCGCTGTGTCGACCGGCTTCCCTGCGGGTCTCTCGCCACACGATACCAAGCTGCGCGAAATCGAAGCCTCGGTTTCCGACGGCGCTGCCGAAATCGACATCGTCGTCACACGCGAGCACGTGCTGACCGGCAACTGGCAGGCGCTTTACGACGAGATGCGCGATTTCCGCGCTGCCTGCGGCGAGGCCCATGTCAAGGCGATCCTGGCGACCGGCGACCTGCGCACGCTGCGCAACGTGGCCCGCGCCTCGATGGTCTGCATGATGGCCGGCGCCGATTTCATCAAGACCTCGACCGGCAAGGAAACAGCCAATGCGACGCTGCCGGTCAGCCTGGTCATGCTGCGCATGATCCGCCAGTTCCAGGAACGCACCGGCAACCTGGTCGGCTTCAAGCCGGCCGGCGGCATTTCAACCGCCAAGGACGTGCTTGCCTACCAGGTGCTGATGAAGGAGGAGCTCGGCCGCCGCTACCTGGAGCCTGACCTTTTGCGGTTCGGCGCTTCGTCGCTGCTTTCCGATATCGAGCGCCAGCTCGAGCACCATGTGACCGGCCGCTATTCGGCCTATAACCGCCATCCGATGGCCTGACGGGGAGGCCTTATCCATGAACGTAGCAACCTATTTCGATTCGCTCGACTACGGCCCGGCGCCGGAAGCCGATACCCAGGCTCGCGATTGGCTGACCGCCCACAGCGCCCGCTTCGGCCATTTCATCGACGGCCGCTTTGTCGACCCGGAAAAGGGCAAGCATTTTGCCACCGCCGAACCGGCGACCGGCAAGAAGCTCGCCGACCTCGCACAGGGCTCGCCCGCCGATGTCGATGCTGCCGTCAAGGCCGCCGCCAAGGCACAAGGTCCGTGGGAGGCGCTTGGTGGCCAGGCGCGTGCGCGCCATCTCTACGCGTTGGCCCGCATGGTGCAGCGCCACGGCCGCCTGTTTGCCGTGCTCGAAGCACTCGACAACGGCAAGCCGATCCGCGAGACCCGCGATCTCGACATCCCGCTGGTCGCCAGGCACTTCTACCATCATGCCGGTTGGGCGGCGCTGCAGGACACCGAGCTTGCCGACCAGCAGGCGATCGGCGTTGTCGGTCAGGTCATCCCGTGGAACTTTCCGCTGCTGATGCTTGCCTGGAAGTTGGCCCCGGCGCTGGCGTTCGGCAACACGGTGGTGCTGAAGCCGGCTGAATCGACCTCGTTGACGGCCCTGCTTTTCGCCGAACTGGCGGCCCGAGCGGGCTTGCCCGCCGGCGTGCTCAACATCATTACCGGCGAGGGCGCCACGGGCGCCGAGCTTGTTCGCCATCCAAACGTCGGCAAGGTCGCATTCACCGGCTCCACCGAGGTCGGCCGCATCATCCGCGCAGAGACTGCCGGCAGCGGCAAGTCGCTGACGCTGGAACTTGGCGGCAAGTCGCCCTTCATCGTCTTCGACGATGCCGATCTGGATGGCGCAATCGAAGGCGTGGTCGACGCCATTTGGTTCAACCAGGGCCAGGTCTGCTGCGCCGGCTCACGTCTGCTTGTGCATGAAGGCATCCACGACCGCTTTATCGCCCGCCTGAAGCAGCGCATGGAAACTCTGCGCGTCGGCCATCCGCTCGACAAGGCGATCGACATGGGTGCGATCATAGAAAAGAGCCAGTTGGAGCGCATCCGCGGCCTTGTTGCCAAGGGCGTCGAGGAGGGCGCGGAGTGCTTTGCACCGGACATCGAGTTGCCCGGCAAGGGCTGCTTCTTCCCACCGACCCTGCTGACCGGTGTCGAGCCGGCTTCGACCGTTGCAACCGAGGAGATCTTCGGTCCGGTCATGGTGGCGATGTCGTTTCGCACGCCCGATGAGGCGGTGGCGCTCGCGAACAACACCCGCTATGGCCTCGCGGCTAGCGTCTGGAGCGAGAACATCAGCCTGGCGCTCGATATCGCCCCGCAACTTCAGGCTGGAGTGGTCTGGGTCAATGCCACCAACCTCTTCGACGCCGCGGTCGGATTCGGGGGCTACCGCGAATCCGGCTTCGGCCGCGAAGGCGGCCTGGAAGGCGCTTATGAATATCTCAAGCCGAAGGCCTGGGCTGCGCGCAAAGCCCGCAAGGAACTGCCGCCGGTGCCCGTCATCGAATCGACTGCCGGTTTCGAGCCGATGGCCGTCGACCGAACCGCCAAGCTCTATGTCGGTGGCAAGCAGGCACGGCCCGACGGCAACTATTCGCTGCCGGTCGTGTCGCCCAAAGGCAAACTGATCGGCGAATTCGGCGATGGCAACCGCAAGGATATCCGCAACGCGGTCCAGGCAGCCCGCAAGGCCGCCGGCTGGTCGGCCGCTTCGACCCATTTACGCGCCCAGATCCTCTACTACTGGGCCGAAAACCTCTCGGCGCGCGCCGGAGAATTCGCCGAACGGCTTTCCGCGATGACCGGGGCACGGCCGGCGTCAGCCCAGAAGGAGGTCAACACGTCGATCGACCGGCTGTTTACCTACGGTGCCTGGGCCGACAAATTCGACGGCGCGGTGCACAGCCCGCCGCTACGCGGCGTGGCGCTGGCCATGAATGAACCGATCGGTGTTGCCGGAGTGCTGTGTCCGGACGAGGCGCCGCTTTTGAGCTTCATCAGCCTGGTCGCGCCGCTGATGGCGATGGGCAATCGGGTGGTTGCCGTACCGAGCGAACGCTACGGCCTGATTGTTACCGACTTGTATCAGGTGCTGGAAACATCGGACGTACCGGCTGGCGCGCTCAACATTGTCACCGGGAAAACCGCTGATCTGGCCAAGACGCTTGCTGAGCATGATGACGTCGACACGCTGTGGGCCTTCGGTCCCGCCGAGTTGTCGGAACTCGCCGAAGCCCGTTCCGTCGGCAACATGAAGCGCACCTTCGTCGACAACGGCAAGGCCGTGGACTGGTACGATCCCAAGGTTGCCGAAGGCCGGCATTTCCTGCGCCAGGCGGTTCAGGTCAAGAACATCTGGATCCCCTATGGCGAGTAGGGCAGGGCAAGCGTCCCCGGCCAACGGTCTCGAAACGGTCGAGCGCAACACGCTGCAGGAGCAGATCTACCAGCAATTGCGCAATTCGATCATGTCCGGACTGTTTCAACCGGGACAACCGCTCAGCACCCGGGCCGTGGCCGAGGCCGTCGGCGTTTCGGTGATGCCGGTGCGCGATGCGTTGCGCCGGTTGGAGGTGGAGAACGCCCTTGTGGTCGGTTCCAACCGCACCTTGCAGGTGCCTCGTCTCGATGCCGAAACACTGGCCGAGATCAGCCAGATGCGCGCTGCGCTCGAGAGCCTGGCGACGGAACGGGCGATGGCGTTCATCGGGCCTGCCGACATCGCTCTCTTGGAGGGGCTGTGCGACACCATGGACAGCGGCATCGCCGACGGCAATGGCGATGCCTATCTGCAGGCCAACTGGGCTTTCCACAGCCAGATTTACCGCTGCGCGCCCGGCGACATCCTGCTCTCCACGATCGAGGGCCTGTGGCTTCGCATGGGTCCCTATTTCCGTCTGCTTTCGACCGAGCGTTCCCATCTTGAAAACGCCATGGCGATCCATCGCGACATTGTTACCGCACTCAAGGGCGCCAACGTGCCTGCGGCGCGCTTGGGTGTCATTGCCGATATCGAGGCAGCGACCCGCGATCTGGACGCCTGGCTTGCGTCTCATCCATCTTGAATCCGGAAGAATACTATCGAGGTAGCCCATGCCCTTTCGCCGCCTGATCCTGCTTGGCCTGGCCGCCAGCCTGCTGACCGGTTGCAACATCATGAGCCGGTCCACCGGAGACATACGCCAGGTACCGGTTAATTCAGGATCGGCGCTTGCGGCGGTCAATGCCTATCGCTCGGCCAACGGCCTGCATCGGTTGACTGTCGACCCGCGACTGAATGACGCGTCCGCGACCATGGCACTGCTCATGGCGCGCCGTGACAGTTCCAATCCGCGCGCCCACAATGCCGGCGGCCTGTCCCGGCGCATCTCCGCCGCTGGCATGCAGACCTTCGCGGGCGCTGAAAATCTCGGATCCGGCTACACTTCGTTCTCCCACGCGATGGATGGTTGGAAGGGATCGTCCGACCATCGCAAGAACCTGCTCAACAAGCATGTCACCCGGGTTGGCTTTGCACACGTCACCCGATCGGACGGAAAATGGCGCAATTTCTGGGTGATGGTCCTAGCTCGCCCAGTCGAGGATGGCAGACCGAACCTCTAAGGTGTCGTTAGGGCTGGCCTATGGCCGGTGAATTCATTAAAGACGGGCGTGCAGAGCCAGTGCGCCGATAAGGTACGCAAGCCGATTGCGTCGCTCGTTTTCTCAAGACAAGGGCTGTCTGGATGTCCAAGCAGGTCAAACGCTATTTGCGGATCATCATTCCGCTGACGATCCTGTTCTACTTCGTGCCGGTTATTGCACTGATTTTCGTGGTCTGCGGGATCATCGACATCTCGCGCCACAAAGTGGTGACGGGCGATCTGGTGACCAAATATTTCGCCGGCAACGGCCTGCCGACCTGGCTGCTGTCTCCATTGAACGTCTTTCTCGACCTGATCTCCGACCGCAACAAGCTCGTCTACCGGCTGGAGGATTTTCCCGACGCCGAGCGGCAGGAAATTGAAGGCGTGCTCAAGACCTTTGACGATCAGCGTGAGGAGATTATCGGCGATATCCGCGAGAAGATGGGCGGCAAGGCTCGCGGCATGCTGTTCTATAAATGGTACGACAAGAACACCAACGATTCGGTGCCGGCCTTCAATCGCGACATGACCTATGTGAAGACCATCGGCGTTTCGGTTTTCAACAAGAAGGAATCGACGTCGCTGCATTTCGGTCCGCTACGTCTGACGCTTCGTGTCCTCTACAACCTGACGCCGCGCCAGAGCGACAATGTCTTCATCGAGGTCGACGGCATCAAGCACTACTGGCACGACGATCCGCTCTTCATTTTTGACGACACGATCCAGCACCGGTCGATCAACGAAGAAGACCATGAGCGCTACTGTGTGTTCGTCGATGTACTGCGCCCGTCGCGCTTTCCGGGTTTCCAGAATGTCATGATGAAGGTGATCCAGATGATCTTCATCAATTTCAACGGCATCTTCTACAAGCGTTGGACCTTCCTGAAATAGCAGGTTGCGAGCCGCACTGCTGGATTCCAAAAGCGTAATGTGATCCAAATCAGACCACCGAAGAGTTGATGCAACAATCGGGGCCTGCTTGTTTTCGCTGCTGACACAGATCGAACCGCTGGTGAAGCACTACGGGCTTCCTGGTCTGTTCGTGGATGTTTTCCTGGAGGCCCTGGGCCTGCCGCTTCCGGGAGAAACGCTCATCATCGTTGCGGCCGGCCTCGCCGGCCTCGGCAAGATGAACATCTATGGCGTCGCCCTCGCCGCATTCCTCGCTGCCGTCGCCGGCGACAATGTCGGTTATCTCGTCGGTCGCCTGTTCGGAAGACCGCTGATCGTGCGTCACGGCAGCCGTTTCGGCATCACCCAGGACCGGTTGGCCGCCGTCGAGGAACTGGTTCGCAAGCGCGGACCGTTGATCGTCGCGGGCGCCCGGTTCTTTGTCGTCTTCCGCCAGCTCAATGGCATTGCCGCCGGAACAGTAGGCATGCACTGGCTGGTGTTTCTGCTTTCCAACGCAGTCGGTGCTGCACTCTGGGTCGGTTTTTGGACCACGCTCGCCTATCATTTCGGCCAGGACGTGCCGTTGCTGACCGAACTGTGGAAACACCTTTCAGTGGTTGCCCTGTTCCTGGTTGTGGGGGCCTTGCTGTCCATCGGTTGCGCCTGGTTATGGATCCGCACCCGGAGGCGGCCGTAGGAATTGGTTAAGTCTGCTTCGGCAATGTCGTGGTAATGCCATTGTATTGCATTACCCTCCATTCATTGCTTTCCAAACGGGAGAAGATCATGCATGGACGCATTTTCCTGATCGCGGCACTGATGGCCCTGGCCCCGGCAACAACCGGTCTCGCAAAGGAGAAGGTGACCTCCGCCGAGACCTTCGAGAACTTCAACGAAAAGTTCTGTCGCGCCAGCCGCCGTCACGGACATATTTTCGTGGTGCCGCTCAGCGCCTTGCAGGGACACACGTCACTGTCCTGCGATTTCGGTGAATTCACTTTGCGAATGACAGAGTCGTCCGGCGATCCAGGCCATGTGGTGATCAACATCGATCCACCGGCCAGCGCCACCAATGGTCTCGACTGCGACGCCAAGGCCGACACCGGTATGCAACGAGTCGCATTGAACTGCCTGCCGGCGGACCAGACATCTGGGCACGGCAGGTCTTAGACGAGATTCTCAACGCTCGACGTGGACGTCTTTCTGCAGCCGCTGCGCCAGGAAGACGAAAGCGACGCCTGTGGCGAGGAAATTGATGCCGACCAGCAGGCCGATCAGAACCCGAGATGTCCCGGGCAGGCCTCCGGCAATCAGCAGTCCGACGACGATGCCGACGATGGCCGAGGCGAGCATCCAGCCCCATCCTTCCTGCGGTCGGATCGACAGGGCCAGGAAGAGTTCGAACGCGCCGTGGACCATGAACAGCCCCGCAATCAGCAAGGTCAGCGCCGCGGCGCCGCCAGCCGGATTGAAAACGAGGAAGGCGCCGACGGCGACCATCAACAGGCTCCACAGCAAGGCGCCGAAGAACGGACCGGTGCCGTGGATGGCGAAAGATCCGGCAAGCATGAGCACTCCGGCGACAAGAAAGGTCGCCCCGATGATGAACTGCACCGTGTAGGTGCTGGCCATGGGAAAAATGATGGCAAGCGCGCCAATGACGATCATGACAATGCCCGATCGCTGCAGTGCCTTTCGGCCGTTTTTCAAGGCCCGAATCGTGTGCGCGTCCCCTGAGACGTGGACCTGGTATTGCGGATCGTCGCTCATCGCAGCCTCCCTATGGTCGAGCCAGACTCGCATTGGTCCGGCGCCAATGCACGGTCAGGTGGCATATTTTCCCCAGAAAACGCGAGACACTGGTGAACCGCTTCACTACATTGGAACTGTCGAACAACACGGGATCAAAACGATGACCGATATCTCCAGCATTCTATCCGAGCTGAAGCAGAAACGCGACGAGATGAAGCTGCAGCTTCACCTGGCGTCGAAGGAAGCCGAGACGGAATGGGAAGACCTGACCGGCGAGTGGGACAAGTTCCTGTCCAAGGCGCAGTTCGACAAGAGCAGTGACGAGGTTGGCGATGCGGCCAAGGATCTCGGCCTCAAGATGAAGGCCGCTTATGACCGCATGCGCAAAGCGATGGACTGACGGCACGCAGTCAGTGTCAGCGGTCGCTGCGGGTGGAAATCAGCTCCGGCATCAGGCCGTGCGAATGGGGATTTTCTTTTCTTCCGGCTTGGAAGGAACCACTTTGGCAATCTTCAGATTGAGCAGACCATCGGAAAAGTCTGCGACGATGTTCGCTCTGTCGGCATCGGGTGGAAGACGGAAGGTCCGCTGGAAAGCTCCGAATTCGCGTTCTGAGAAGAAGTAGGTTCGGCCCGTTTCCTTGCGGGTCGAGCGTTTTTCGCCACGCACCGTCAAATTGTCGCCGTCGAGTGCGACATCGACATCGGCGGCCTTGACCCCGGGCAACTCGACGCTGATGTCGTAACAGTCGTCCATTGCGGACGCTTCCGAGCGTGGCGCGAACCAGTCGGCCACTTTCTGGCCGAAACTGCGCAGCGGGTCATAGACGTTCGGCAGCCAGCCGGCGGTATGAGATTTTTCAACCATGGGCGAGTCTCCTGTGATCAAGGTGATAGCGCTGATGTTGCATGCAACGGGTAGCCACGAGTTGACTTGCATCAACGGGAGCCAGCCGAACCTATTTGTTTCAATCGGTCATTTACCAAATAGTATTAAAAAGAGTATGATAAGAATATAGTGGAAATTTTGATGATAAAGATGATAATATTGAAATGAATGGTGCAGATATGACCTTGACATGCAGGCCTGGCGAAACGCTATACATAGATGATTTTCCGCCGGCGCCGATCTATATTTATGGATTGCGCGGCACCTTTGAGCAACCGATCGTCATTACCCGCAGGCCAGGTTACGTCGTTTCGTTGCCACTCACGGATCCGGCCGGATGGGCCAATCAGATCGCCTATCGGCGTCAGGAGGCTGGCAACTATCCGGTCGTCGGTCCGGTCAGCAACCAGGCGGCGCTGATGCTGAGCGACTGCCAGTTCGTGCTGTTGCGCGATCTTGAGTTCGAGGATTGCTGGCCGACGGCCATCTATCTCGACCGGTGCCAGAACATCGGAATCGTCGACTGCCAATTCCGCGGCGGCACCATTGCCATCGGCGCCAACGGCATCGACACCCGCGACCTCCTGATCGAGAACTGTTCATGGGAGCAGACCGACGAAAACGAGATGTGGGATGGCATTACCTGGGATGAGATCCACGGGTCCTACGAAAATGCCAGCCGCGGGGTCGACCGGGCCAATGACCAACGCCAATACGATGGAGATTTCTTTCGAGCCTGGAATATTGCCGGCGCGGTTACCATTCGCGGCAATCGGATTCGCGATGCCTTCAATGGTATCCATTTCTTCAACAGCGTCGATGCGCTGCCGCCGGGCAAAAAGAGCGACACGCTCAAGTTCAATGGCGGCCGCGCTGCCGCCAGCGGCGTGCTGATCGAAGATAATCTGTTCGAACGTGTGCGCGACAGTTGTATCGAGCCGGAGGAGCATGCCTGGAACTGGGTGGTGCGCAACAACAGCTTTGCCGATTGTTACGCCACCTATTCCTTCGAATTCGAACGGGCAGGCTGGTTCTTTATCTACAATAACCACCACTGGATACTGAACCCGCCGGGGCGACTGACCGAGGACAGTCGAACCGGTGGGTCCGGCTTCAAGTGCGGAGGCGAGCAACGCAACGAAGGCGGCATTTACGTCTTCAACAATTCCTGGCTCTTCCAGGGCACTGAGCGTTTGTTTCGAAAAGGCTCCATCGGCCGACTTCGCCACTACAACAACGCCGTCAAAACGTTGCCCAACTCCAATGGCCGGCTCTTCGGCAAGAACTGGATGAAGAGAGATGATTTCGATGTCACGCCTGAGCAACTTGCCAAAGCGGAAAGCAAGCGGTTCACCCGACGCTGGAACCAAATGGGCATCGAAATGAATGGCGACTGGATTTGCGACAACAACAGTGTCGAAAACTATTGCCAAGCCGGTTATGCCCTCGGTCCGGGCACCCGTGACAAGGATCCGGGCTATGCCGGGCCTGTCGATACCCGCGGTCTGCCAATCCTTCGGCCGAGCAGACGGATGCGACGGGCAGGCGTCGAGTGGCAGATGGAACTGCCGGGCTACGAGGAAACGCAGCGGGCGGCGGAGGACAAGCGCGAGGAATTGGGCGAGCAATACCGCATGACAATCCCTGCCGGCGGCCCGGTCGGCGCCGGCGTGCCAAGGAAGTTCCTCGAGCAAATCGGCTGTCGGCTGACGTTCCTGCCCGACGATCCGTTCCGGTTCGAACGATAGAGCGGATCAGTGGCAGGATTGTGCGGGAAGCCGATGCTCTCACAATCCGGCCAACAGCGTTAGGTGCGGTCCTCAGAAATGGCGATAAACCAGATGCGGGCCTTGCTCTACCAACTCAATTGTTTGCTCGCAGCGGGCCCCGAGTTTGGCAGCCAGTTGTTGCGAAGGAAGATTGTCGGAGACGATGTAGCTGACGAGCGAGGGTGATTTGAGGGTTTCACGCGCGTGCCTGATGCTTGCCCGACAAGCTTCTTCAGCAAACCCTTTTCGCCTTTGTCTGTCGTCGATCCAATAGCCAAGTTCAAGTTCCGGCCATTCCACGGATTTCCAGAGCCCCACGCATCCGACAAATGCCGCATTATCGAGTTCCTCAACGGCCCAGTACCCAAAGCCGTTTAACTGCCAATGGCCTATCATCATGGCCATGTGCCGCCAGGCGTCATCGACGTTGCGCATCCCGCCGAAATGCCGGGCCCTGTCCGCATCGGAGAAAAACCTGGCATAGGGCCCTATGTCCTGGGCGTTCCATTGCCTCAATCGGAGCCGATCGGTGCGCACCTCATGCATTTTGATCTCCTCACCGCTGCAGACCGGAAAGACCCACAGGGCAAAATAAAACTCCGCCCGGGTCTCACAAAAGTGAAACCCGGCAACCCCAATTGACCTGTGTGCCATGGCACACAGGTTAACGAGACCGTTCAACCGGGCCGGGTGTGACCCGCTCGGATCCGCTTTAACCGGCGAGGTTCGGCCAGAGGCCGAGGACGCCGAACAGGATCAGGTAGAACGCCACGATGTAGTTCAGAATGCGCGGGAAGATCAGGATCAGAACCCCGGCGATCAACGAAATCAGCGGTTGCACGCCAACGACACTCATTTCCATGAAAAGGCCTCCTCGAATCGGGTTTCAAAGGATGGTGGATTCTCCTACGATCACCATCGGAATGCAACGGTGGGTTGGGTAGGTTCACATCGGGCTCCACACAGGACGAAGCATGCCAGTAGGAGCAGATTACAGATATCCCGTTATTCCGATCGAGCGGTTCCGCAAGATAGGGCTCGATCCCCCGATCGCGCTTATGGCCGATACCAGGCGGATGCGCCTTTTTGTTATGCTGTGTGTTGGCCTGATCGCTGGTGGTGTTTACTTCTTTGGGTCGTTAGACGAGTTTGAGAAACTGGTGTCTTCATTCGCCATCGTCGTTTTTGGCGTTACCGCTTTGTATCTTGTCATGTTGCTGCTGACGTTTTCACGTCGAGCCACACTCGTTTTTTCCAAAACAGGCATCGATCTCGGTATTTACGGTTTGAGTGTCGAGTGGCGCGATGTCGGGCCTGCCTGGACAAGAACAACCGTGGTTAAGGGGCAGGCTGTTCACCAGGTTTTCTTTCTCATACGCCGGGCGTCGGCTTATCGGCGGCAACTCCGGTGGGACAGGCGATTGCTGTTTTCTTTTGCGAGTTCGCATCCGGGTCGTCGCTCCAGCACCAAGGCTGACGATGAGTTGAGCAAATTGCGCAATGCAGCGCTGGCGGAGAACGATACTGTGGCAATATCGATTGCCGAGTACCTCCGTAGCGGCCTGTCGAGTGAGGAAACCGCGGAGATCATCAACACCGTCGTCCTTGAACGCAACCAGCCATCGGTCGAAGAGGCTACTCGGCAGGGCGACCAACCATAAGCAATGTTCGCATGCCAACGGTTGTCGTGCGGCCATTCCCTTGGTGCAAGGACTGGGAGCGAGGTCATGAAGAGCAACCCGGAGTTCAGACACGCAGCCATACCCATCGAGCGGTTCCGCAGGTTTGGGCTCGATCCTCCGATTGTTGTGAAGGCAGATATGGGGCGATTGCTGACTTTTCTGGCCGTTCCCTTGGGGTGCCTCGCGCTGATCGTATTTGCGTTTCTCCTGGTCGAAGCAGAAAGCCAATTGGAAGGGTTGGCCGCCATAACTGGGTTGATCTTTATTGGAATTGGAGGACTGGTTCTGATCGCATATCTGATGGCCCGCACTGGTCGGGATGCTCTGATTCTATCCGAAGAGGGCATCCAGTTGGGGTTTTACGGCCTGGAAATCGGTTGGTCCGACATTGGTCCTGCATGGATCTATTCCATAGGGACGGAGGAAGGCCAACGCAGCGGTGCTTTGTTTCTTGTTCGCCGTTGGTCAAGCCACAAGGTTCAACTGCCATGGGATAAACGGTTGCTATTGTCCTTTGTCAGTCGGGGAGCCAAATCGCATGGCCCTGCAAATGATATAGGCGAACGCATGGATGCACTCCGAGTGGCGGTGGCGGCTGATGATGACTCTGTCGCAATCCCGCTACCGAACCAGGTTCGCCAGGGGCTGTCGAACGAGGAAGCAGTCGAGATCATCAACACCGTCGTCCTGCAGCGAAACAGAGTTACAAGTGAATAGACAATCGGGTAGCCGCCGAAGATCAACGAGGGTCTGCTGACGAACGATCTTTCGCCGCCGAACGCCATGTCGATGAAGGCTGCGGCTCAGCATAACCATTTCCTATGATGATGTATAACCGTTGCCTATGATGTTGTAGGAAATATCAATTCGCATTGTAAACGAATCCCGTGGAATTTAGGCCATCCGCCATACGGATCGCTGAAAGCGCAATAACGAACACAACGCAGCAACTGCGAAAGAGGAGAACCAAAATGAGCCTGAAACAGATCATGCTGATGCCGCTTGCGGCAGGGATGTTGGCCACGGCCGCGGTATCGTCCGCATCAGCGGAGACCGAGCTGACCGTTTACACGGCCGTCGAGGCCGAGGATCTGGCCCGCTATGCCGAGGAATTCAACAAGTCGTATCCCGACATCAAGATCAACTGGGTTCGCGACTCCACCGGCATTGTCACCGCCAAGCTGCTGGCCGAAAAGAACAACCCGCAGGCGGATGTCATCTGGGGGCTGGCCGCAACATCGTTGCTGCTGCTGAAATCGGAAGGCATGCTTGAACCCTATGCACCTGCCGGTGTGGAAAAGCTCGACCCGAAATTCGTCGACAATGACGATGTGCCGAGCTGGGTCGGCATGGACGCCTGGGTTGCTGCGGTCTGCTACAACACCGTCGAAGCCGAAGCGGCCGGTCTGGAGCCGCCGAAATCCTGGAAAGATCTGACCGACCCGAAATACGCCGGTCACGTCATCATGCCCAATCCGAATTCCTCCGGAACCGGTTTCCTTGATGTCTCGAGCTGGTTGCAGATGTTCGGCGAGGAAGGCGGCTGGGACTACATGGACGCCTTGCACAAGAACATCTCGCGCTACACCCATTCCGGTTCCAAGCCATGCAAGCTGGCGGCTGCCGGTGAAATTCCGATCGGCATCTCATTTGCCTTCCGTGGCGCCAAGTCGAAGGCCGATGGTGCGCCGCTGGAAATCATCGTTCCGTCCGAAGGTGTCGGTTGGGACATGGAAGCAACGGCCATCGTCGCCGGCACAGCCAACCAGGAAGCGGCCCAGAAGCTGGTCGATTTCTCGGTGACCCGCGAAGCCAACGAGATGTACAATTCCGGCTACGCGGTTGTCGCCATGCCGGGCGTTGCAAAGCCGGTCAAGCACTTCCCGGAAGGGCTGCTCGACGCGATGATCGAGAATGATTTCGAGTTCGCCGCCAACAATCGTGCTGCCATCCTCGAAGAGTGGCAGAAGCGCTACGACGGTAAGTCGGAAGCGAAGTAACCGCATCAGATGAAGAGCGAGGGGCGACAGGATCGCCCTTCGCAGCTTTTGCCCGCCGCGGCCGATACGGTCTGTGCTATAAACCGACAGCCGAAACGACAAGGACGATCCCTGTGACCGAGGTGACCGCCACAGTACCGCTGTATCTGCGCATCGAAAATCTGTGGAAGGCATTTGGGGATTTCGTGGCGCTCCGGGACATTTCCCTGGAGATCTTCGACGGCGAATTCGTCTGTTTCCTCGGACCTTCGGGCTGTGGCAAGACGACCTTGCTGCGGGCGATTGCCGGGCTCGACCTGCAGACCCGGGGCACGATCGTCCAGGCCGGACAGGATGTGTCCAACCTGCCGCCGTCGGAACGGGATTTCGGCATCGTCTTTCAGTCCTATGCGCTGTTTCCGAACCTGACGATCGAGAAGAACATCGCCTTCGGGCTTGAAAATGCCGGCCGCAGCAAGACCGATATCAATGCACGAGTAACCGAACTGCTGGAACTGGTGGGCTTGCCCGACCAGGGGCGGAAATATCCGGCACAGTTATCCGGTGGCCAGCAACAGCGGATCGCCCTTGCCCGCGCCATCGCGACCAACCCCGGTCTGCTGCTGCTAGACGAGCCGCTGTCGGCGCTCGACGCAAAGGTGCGTGTACACCTGCGCCACGAAATCAAGGAATTGCAACGAAAGCTCGGCGTCACCACCGTCATGGTAACGCACGACCAGGAAGAAGCGTTGTCGATGGCCGACCGCATCGTCGTCATGAACCACGGCGTCATTGAGCAGGTCGGCACTCCGACCGAGATTTACCGCAATCCGGCAACCCTTTTCGTTGCCGATTTCATCGGCGAGATGAACCAGCTACCGGCCCAGGCGGGCGAGGCGGAATCCGTTCGCATCGGCAGCGCCGAGATGAAATGCTGCTCGCATGACTTTACCAACGGCAGCGAGATTATCGCGGCCATCCGGCCCGACGATGTCATTCCACACGGCAACGGCGCCCGTTCGCCCGGTGCGCCAGATGTGATCGAGACACCGGAAAACACGTTCGAGGTGCGGATCGACGAAATGGAGTTTCTCGGCTCCTATTGGCGCTGTCGCCTCAAGAACGACCGCTTCGGCGACAATGAACTGATTGCCGATTTCTCGGTCAATGCGGCGCGCCGCCTGGATCTGAATGCCAACGACACCATGACGATCGAATTGCCGAAGGGACGCCTGCGGGCGTTCGGGCCGCCAGAGCAATGAGCGATACCGCCAACGCCCTGCCGGCCGGTCCGGCAGTCCGAAGCAAGCTCAGCCGCGACGATATCATCATGCGCGGCGGCATGGTCGTCATCGCGCTCTATCTGATCGTCACCCTGGCGCTGCCGCTCTACGCCATGCTGTCGAAGAGCATGTCGACGTCGCAATTCGACCTTGGTCAGTTCGAGGTTCAGGTCAGCGACGAGGCGGGTGCTTTCAGCGGCAATGCGGTTTCGTTCGCGACACTGAATAGCGAAATGGACCTGCTGTCGGATGAAGACCTGGTGACCGGGTCGGACGGTCGTCTGGGCGTCACCCAGTTCTTCCCCGATTTCAGCTTCCGCAGCCCGGTTCTCTACAAGATTCGCAGCACGGCGGACACCGGCCGGTTCCTGGTTGGCTCTACGCTGCACACCGGAACCGAATGGGTCGAGCTCGACAGCAACACCTTCCGCCGGGTGCAATTGCGCCCCGTGCAGACGACCGGCGTCGGCAACTTCGTCAAGTTCTTCTCCACCCCGGCGCTCTCCAACTCCATCCGCAACTCGCTGTGGATTGCAGTGGTCAGCACGGTGATTACCGTAACGCTGGCCTTCTGGTTCGCCTATGCGCTGAACCGCAGCTGCATGCGCTTCAAGGGGTTTTTCCGGCTGGTCGCCATGGCGCCGATCCTGGTGCCGTCGCTGTTGCCCGGCATCGCGCTGGTCTATCTGTTCGGCAACCAGGGCATGATCAAGGAGGTGCTGTTCGGCGCCAGCATCTACGGGCCGATCGGCATCATCATCGGCTCGGTCTTCTTCACCCTGCCGCATGCCTTCATCATCATCTCGACGGCGCTGGCCACATCGGACGCGCGCCTCTACGAAGCCGCCGTTTCGCTGCGCGCCAGCTCCTGGCGCACCTTCTGGACGGTGACCATTCCCGGCGCTCGCTACGGCCTGATCTCGGCCGCCTTCGTGGTGTTCAATCTGGTGATCACCGATTTCGGCCTGCCCAAGGTTATCGGCGGCCAGTTCAACGTGTTGGCGGTCGACATCTACAAGCAGGTCATCGGCCAGCAGAATTTCGAGATGGGCGCCGTGGTGTCGGTCGTGCTCGTGGTGCCGGCCATCGTCGCCTTTGCCGTCGATCGGTTGGTGCAGAGTAAGCAGGTGGCGCTTCTGTCGGCCCGTTCCGTGCCCTACCAACCGACGCCGGACCCGAAGACCGACCGTATCTTCCTGATCTATTGCAGCGTTGTCGCCTTCTTCATCATCGGCATGCTGGCCGTGTGCCAGTTCGCTGCCCTGATCAAGTTCTGGCCTTACGATCTCAGTTTCAGCCTGCGCAATTTCGAATTCAACCGTATGGACGGCGGCGGTTGGTCGTCCTACTTCAATTCGATCAAGCTGGGCCTGTTGACAGCGGTGGTCGGAACCAGCGTTGTATTCTTCGGCGCCTACCTGGTGGAAAAGTCCAACGGCTTCACGACGGGGCGTTCGATCTTCCAGATGTTCGCCATGCTGCCCATGGCCATTCCCGGCATGGTGCTGGGCCTGTCCTACATCTTCTTTTTCAACAACCCGGCGAACCCGCTCAACGTCATCTACGGCACGATGACAATCCTGGTCATCTGTACGGTGACGCACTTCTACACCGTCTCGCATCTGACGGCGGTAACGGCACTGAAGCAGATGGACCGGGAGTTCGAATCGGTCTCCGCGTCGCTCAAGCAGCCGACGATGAAATTGTTCGCCCGCGTCACTGTGCCCGTCTGCCTGCCGGCAATCCTCGACATCTCGATCTATCTCTTCATCAACGCCATGACGACAGTATCGGCGGTGGTGTTCCTCTATTCGCCCAAGACGACACTCGCCTCGGTCGCGGTGCTGAACATGGACGACGCCGGCGACATCGCCCCGGCCGCCGCCATGGGCATGATGATCTTCTACACCAACGCCGCCGCCCGCATCCTGCATCTGTTCGCGTCGAAGGGCATTCTGCGGAGAACGCAGGCGTGGCGGTCTCGGTAGGGCGAAGCGGCAGGCAACGAAAACCAAGCCTCCATTTCCGACATGGGTCTCAAAGATGGATTTGTGTCCCTGCACGGTGTGTCGGAATAGATACTTTTAAGCCGACGCTTTGGAGGGGTAGCCGATAGCTGCCAGCTCATCTGTGATGCCAGCGAGAGAACGGTCAGGGTTGAGTGATCGAACAAGGTCTTCCGTAAGCTGGTGATGATCGTAAACCGCGGATATCGACGATATCGGAAGAGATCGCTCGTAGTGCTCTTCGGCAATCCTGCGATACGTGTCGGGGTTTCCGTCTAGACCGCGCATCAGAAATGCCGATCCGTCGAGACTATCAAGGTCGGACAAACCGACCTGGGCATGTTCCCATCTTCCGACGTCCTCCTCGAACCAACAGCAAAATGAGACATGGTCGGGGTCAAAGGCAGGCTCCGATTGACTGGAAACAAACACTTTGGGAACAAATTCATAGAATTCCCTTGCAGGAATGTCGTTGTGCCTATGCGCCCGACTGAAACCCTTTATGTAACAGCCATTGGAATCGAAGAGCGCAAACAGCTCGTCTCCGGACCCATTTCTTACGGAGCCCACGCTTTCGCCCGGACCCCATTTGGAGTCAAAACTATAACCGCGATACTCCCACTCAGGAGACATAATGACGTCCAGTCCTGCAAGGGATTGAAAAAGTGTCTTCAGGCGCTTGGGGGATGGGAGTCCCGAGAGATCTGCAGTGCAAATAGTCGCCATTGTTCACGAAAAACAGCTTCGGTTTTCGGGACCAAGTCAATCTCAACTTTGTGTCATTTTTCGGAACTTCGCAGAATTTCGTTGCAACGGCAGGGCATCGACTTTGCCATCCATACCATCCACTCGCTCGCCCGTGATGCGAAGTGCGCAAACGAACCGTGAGCTGTCAAACGCAGACAAAAAGACGAGCACGGAATCTTTACACTCGTTCCCCGGCGGCATTAAGTTTACGGGAAAAACATGTGGTTCCGGGGGAAGACGTCAATTCCAGACAATAATGTCCTAGTCGTCGATGACAGTCCGACAAGCCGTCTCAAGCTGGCGGCCGCCGTTCGCCACTTGGGGCACAACGTGCTGGAGGCCGACGGTGGCGTGAGCGCCATGCGGATGCTGGATGAGCAGGAGATTCATCTGGTTCTCCTAGACATCATCATGCCTGATATGGACGGCTACGAAGTTCTGCGCGAAATGCAGAAGTCCGAAAATCACTCCGAGATCCCGGTGTTGGTCATTTCGTCGGTCGATGACATGGGTGGTGTGGTCAAGGCCATCGATCTCGGCGCGGTCGACTTTCTGCCCAAGGATGTCGATCCCAAACTTCTGAAGGCGCGGGTCGAGTCCAGTCTGGAAAAGAAACGGCTGCGGGATCTCGAACTGGCCTACCTGCGCGACGTGGCGCGCATGACGGATGCCGCGCGAGTGGTTCGCGAATCCGGCTTCAATCCGGAACGATTGTCGCTTGGGCCCGTTCTACAGCGGAAGGACTCGCTTGGTGAGCTTGCCCGCGTATTCGGCGAGATGGCCAGCGACGTTTACCGTCGCGAGGTTGCCTTTCGCCGCCAGATCGACCTGCTTCGCGGCGGCTTTTTGCTCATTGTCATTGGCGTCATGACAGGGCTATACCCCGCGCTTGCCAAAATCCTGGTGGTTGCCGATACCAACAACCCGGTGGGAATGACCGCCTGGGTGGCTGTTGTGACAATGGCCGTCGGTCTGATCGGGATGCTGTTTTCGGGGCAGCTCCCCCAATTTTCGTGGACGAAGATCAGGTTTGCACTGATCGTCGGCCCATTCTCTGGAGCCTTCCCGCAGATCGCCCTGTTCTACGCCTCCGAGCATATTCCGGCCGTGGTCATGTCGATCACGTTGGCCATGCAATCGCTGATCGTGTTTCTTATAACAACCTTGCTTGGATTGGAGCGCCCTCGAGTAAGGCGCCTTATGGGTCTTGCGCTGGGGTTGACGGCGGTTGGCATTGCCGTGATTCCAACGTCCGGCGGCGCGGCGAGTTTTGCGTTGTTCTGGATTTTCGTGGCGATGATGGCACCGCTCAGTTTCGCACTTGAAGGGATCATATATGCTGCCCTGCCCAACCCGAAATCCAGTGCCTTCGAGATCGTTTTCTTTGCGATGCTGGGTTCGGCGATCTGGGCTTGGGCCGGCGCGTTCCTGTTGGATGCGACGATCATGCCTAGTGAACTTGACCAGACACGGATAACACTGATTGCTGCGATTGGAGTAATATCAGGCATTGCAACCTGGTTGTTTGCCATTGCCATCCGCAAAACCGGCACAATATTTGCCAGTCAGTATGGCTACGTCACAACGATCATGGGCGTGTTGTGGAGCCTGGTCCTGCTGGATGAAACAGCCAGTCGGTGGATCTGGCTGGCTCTGGCCTGCATGTTGACCGGCATGGTGCTGGTGCGGCCGCGCGAAGCCGACGATATGGTTCGACCTGAGACGTCAGGCGACCGGCAGGACACCGACTTAGCGATCTAGACTATTAGCAGTCTAGTTTGCTTGCTCGAGAGTTGTGGTGAGATCGTCGGCGCTGAATGGCTTGCCCAGGCGAGCTACGGCGCCCAGCGACAACGCGCGCTGCACAACGTCCTCATTCTTGATCGATGACACCACGACAACCGGCGGACTGGCTGCACCTTGCATCGCCTTGAGCCGCTCAAGTGTTTCGAGGCCATCCACATCCGGCATGATCATGTCTAAAAAGATCAGATCGACGGCGCTTTCCTCGATTATCTTCAACGCCTCTTCGCCGCCCTTGGCCTCAATGACCGTGTGACCAAGTTTTTTCAGGGCCAGCGACATCTTCAGCCGGTCAGTCATTGCGTCGTCAACAACGAGAACGGTTTTTCCCGACATTCAGTTTGGTCCTCTGCTCTAATAGAACCTATGATGGTTCAATCTAACCATCATAGGCTCTAGGCCAACAGTTCGTGGCTTCTGATTGCTGTTGATGCGTCAGCGAATTCGCTTCTGATCTCGGCCAGGCGGTCGCCCAGGCCCTGAATATCGTCATCGCTGGCGCGCCCTTCGATTTCTTCGCAGATTTCGGCGAGCCGCATCGCGCCGAAATCACGCGCGCTTGATTTCAAAGTATGCGAAGCCCGGCGCGCCAGGACAGCGTCCCCGTCATTGGCCGCGGTTTTCAGGTCTTCGATCAGCCGAGGAGATTCTTCGAAGAAACTGTCGGTGATGGCGCCCAACGCTTCACGATCATCTCCAACCAATTCCGAAAGCGTGTGAAGCGCTGACGGGTCAAATGTACTTTGCTTATCACCCGTGTCTGCAACCGCTTGCTCGCGCGAATCTGCATCTGTAGGGGCCGGCATCTCGGCGACCGAACTCCCGTCGAAGCAGTTCTCAATGGCAGCCTGCAGGGCTGGCACGGCGATCGGCTTGGAAACGTACTCGTTCATCCCCTGGGCAAGATATCGGTCACGGTCGCCGGTGATCGCGTTCGCCGTCATCGCTATTATCTTCGGTCTGTCCGTACCCCATTTCGAGCGGATGGCCTGGGTTGCCGCAATACCGTCCATTTCGGGCATCTCAATATCCATGAGCACCAGATCATACTCGGCTTTGTTCAGTGCCTCCAAGGCTTCGCGTCCGTTGTTTGCGATGTCCGCGGCATAGCCCAGCCGTTCGAGTATCAACAATATGAGCTTCACATTTGTTGGATGATCGTCGACGGCAAGGATGCGCAGCGGCAGCCGGTCAGCCATTCCCCGGTCAAACGTATCGTCCTTGGGATCGACCGTCTGCGTCACGCGAACTCTATCGGACTGGAGCGCCGACAGGATCGAATTCAGGAGCGAAGACGGCTTGACCGGTTTTGAAAGTGTCGCAGAGAAGATGAGTCGGTCACCCTCGGTCGCACCCAGCCCGCCAAGCGAACTCAGCAAGATAATGGGCACCGTTTTGTTCGAGGCTTTTTCCTGAATGCCTTTCGCCAGCATGACGCCATCGATCTCGGGCATGTTCATGTCCGTGATCACCAGGTCGAATTCCCGACCCTGCTTGATCCAATCCAAAGCCGTTTCGGGCGAGCGTGTCGCCGAGGACAGCATGCCCCAGGCCTCTGTCTGTTTCGTCAGGATCTGCAGGTTGGTGGCGTTGTCGTCAACCAGCAACACGCTGCGTCCGAGGCAATCCTGAATGTCGCCACGTGGCTCCCTGCCAACGGCTTCTTCGCTCATCTTCAATTCGAGCGGGAACCGAAATTCGCTGCCGTGCCCTTCGCGGCTTTCGACTTCGATCTCGGAACCCATCAAGGCAACGAGCCGTTGACTGATGACCAATCCGAGCCCGGTGCCACCGTAGCGACGCGTCGTGGAGGAATCGACCTGACTGAATGTCTGAAACAACCGGTTCATGCGATCTTCAGGGATGCCAATGCCGGTGTCTCGAACCGAGAATTGAAGACGGGCGATGTCGGTTCCGTCCACGGGCCTTCCGCTGACGGTCAGGATGACTTCACCCTCATTGGTGAATTTCACGGCATTGTTCAGCAGGTTCAGCACAACCTGGCGAAGCCTGGTGCTGTCACCAACCAGGTGCTCGGGCGTTCCATGGTCGATGACATAGGCAAGCTCGATGCCCTTTTTCGCCGCGAAAAAGGCGACCAGATCGACGGCCCCCTCGACGCATTCTCTCAGATCGAATGGCCGCTCTTCAAGTTCAAGCTTGCCGGCCTCGACACGGGTAAAGTCGAGGATGTCGTTGATGATCGTCAAAAGGCTGTCGGCCGAAGAGTTGATGGTCTCGCAATAGTCGCGCTGCTCGTCACTCAGCTTTGTGTCCAGCAGAAGATTGCACATCCCGATAACGCCGTTCATGGGCGTGCGGATTTCATGGCTCATGGTTGCCAGGAAGGTTGATTTTGCCTCGCTGGCGGCTTCGGCCTGGTTTTTCGCATCGTGAAGTTCGGTGACGTCGCTATAGACGGCCACCGTGCCGGAGTTCTCGGTCCGGAACTCACTGATCTTGATCCATCTGCCATCCGTGTAGTGCTGCAGTTGATCGGCACGCGGATTCTTGAATTTCCTCAACCGCTCCCGAAGCCATTGTTCCTCGCCGCCAACCGCGTCTGCAACCAGACCGTTCTCAACAGTTCTGCGCATGATGGATTCAAAGCTGTCTCCGGATTGCACCTGGTCCTTCAGGTCAGGCCCAAGCATCGAAAGGTATGTCTTGTTGCTGAGGACCAAACGATCATCGGCATCATAGAGAACGAAGCCTTCGGAAATACTCTCGATAGCGTCGGTCAACCGCCGCCGCGCCTCCGAGATTTCCCGAAGGTTCGACTGTTCAACTTCGACGGCCGTGTCGCGGAATCCTTCCAGAGCGTGAGCCATCTGACTGATTTCGTCGTTGTTCCGGGGTGACGGAAGCGCCACTTTCAGGTCGCCGTGTGCAATTGAAAGCATGCTGCGCGACAAGGCGACCAATCGCTGGCTCAGGTTCCGGCTGACATATAGCCACCCGATCAGAATTGAGAACAGGACACTGGCAACACTGACGGCCTGGAGAATCTGGGTGTTCCTTTCCTTGACCGCCGTCGCGTCCGATTTTGCCGTATCGATGTCGGCCTTGGCGCTCGCAACAAGCGCAACCACGCTGTTGACGAGTTCGGCTGACAAATCGGCATTTGCGCTAAGCAAGTCTTCCGCTTCCACGATCAGCTCCAACTCGCGCTTCCGCAGGGCAGCGAGCCCGTTCTCTCCGTCAGACAGTTCCTTGACAATGGCAACCTGTCGCACGAGCCTGTTTCTCGCGCGAGCAGGGGTCACCTGAACCCCCTCTTCGACTTCGTCGATGGCGCGACGCAGGCCAAAGGCCAGCACGTCGACTTCTTCCACCGTCGTCGCTTCACTGACGCGTTGAATCTCGGCTTTCAGATCGCCGATCCGTGTCAACAGGTCGATCTGCGGAAGAATGCCGATGATGTCCTGCGCCAATTCTCGCTGCCGCTTGGTCAACTCGTCAGCGGTCGGCGCATCGCTTGTGTTCCACTCACTCAGCTGGCCACCAAGAATCCGCTCCGCTGGCAGGATCAACCGCGTCGCAACATCCGTTGCTTTCCTCAACCGACCGCTGACGGCCTCTCGGTCGCCCGACGTTTCCAGACGCGCTTTGACAAGGGCTTCCAGGGCCAGGAGGTTGGAGTAGAACGGCTCGACCAGGCCCTGGGGTTCAACAGCACCGGTTTGTTGAATGATTCGCCTGAGTTGATCGGCTTCCTCAAGAACCACCGCCGACGTCCGCGCGAGGGCATCCTCATCGCTGACGATCAACAACTCAGGCGCGGCGCGCAGCACCCGTTGCGTTCGACCCGAAACGTCCGAGAGGGCGAGCGCTTCAGGGACGCGCTCATCGGTAACAATGCGCAGCGAGGCATCGACGCGAGCCAACGACCACATACCAAGGGCGGCCGCCGCGATGGCAAACACGCTGATGGCAAGGAAGGCGACCATCAGCTTTGTGCGCACACTCGACCAAAAACCGAGAAATGCTCCAGACCCCACCGTTGGTTCAGTTGCCGCCATGACCGCCGCCGAGCGTCCGTCTAACGCAGCTCGCTATAGCCGTCTTCGCCCCAGACATACATTACGAAGTTGTCCACGCCGGTAACATCGCCTTTTGTGTTGAACCCGATTTTTCCGATAACGGTATCGAATGTTCCCGCCTTCAACTCCTTTGCAACATCAGTCGGCGACGTCGATCCCGCCTTTTCAACCGCGCCTGCCCAGGCCTGGACGGCTGCATAAGCGAGCAGAGTGTAGCCGTCCGGCTCGTAGCCCTCCTCATCGCGAAATCTGGCCACGACATCGACGGCTTCGGGCGCCTTGCGGGCATCCGGCCCGAACGTGAACAAGGTTCCGTGCGCTGCATCGCCTGCAAGCAACGGAAATCCGTCACTGGCTATGGCATCGGCGGAGATGACAACGGCCGTCGGAATGACCTCCTTCAACTGACGCGTCAGCAGAGACACGTCGCTAACGGTGTTGCTAACCGCATAGATCAGATCCGCACCAGCGGCGGCCACTTCGTCGACAACGGACGCGTAACTATCCTGTTCCGGTGCAATCGACCCGAACATCACCTCGGTCATGCCACCGGCGTTGAGCTCTGCCTTGACACCCTCCACGAGGCCCCTTCCATATGTATTTCCATCGTGCAAAAGCGCGATTTTCCGATCGGAAAAATGCTTCAGGATGTGCGCACCAGCAACTCCCGCCTGATCATCGTCCCGCCCAACCGTGCGGAATACCATGGGAAGGCCGCGATCCGTGACTTCCGGATTGGTCGATGCCGAAGATATCATGATCAAACCGGCTTCATCGTAGATCTCGCTTGCGGCAATTGAGGTCCGCGAGCAAAGGTGGCCTATGACGACATCGACTTTCGCTGCAACATGTCGTTTGGCCACGGCCAGTGCCTGATCGACATCGCAGGCATCATCGACCGAGATAAAGCTTATCTCCTCGCCCAGGACCCCGCCTGCCTCGTTCAAATCGGCGATAGCTCTTTGCGCCCCAAGGTCTTGCTGCTCACCACTCAATGCAATTCCGCCGGTAAGGGGACCGGCTATGCCCACGACGATGTCGGCCTGTGCAATTCCCGGCGCGACGAAGGTTGCCACGCCAAATATCAATGTAAATATCGATTTGCAGTTCATTATGTCGCTCCCCCGATGAGTATTGATGCCTCCCCAGTAGACAGCGCTCGAATGCCATTTGCACTTGTAGCAATCGGCCAGAGCCAGAAAATCTTATCTCTTGGGGTTCGTAAGTCTATTGAAAATTTAACCCATCATCGGCCGTAGTTCAGGACGCGACCAGCGACAATCGGTAGCCGGCAGGTTTGTTCGCCATTCGTCGTTAGTCTGGACGGACCTAAACAGTCTCCCCGACAAACCCCATGAACGTTCGAATGATGCGCACGTAGCGGCGGGCTGACATGTAGACGAGCGTTTCGCTCATTTGCAGGTCGGCGTCGCGGATGCGGATCTTTGCCAGGCGCTTGTCGTTGCCGAACTCGGCTTCCGAGACGAAGCCGATACCGTTGCCGGAGGCCACGACCTCGCGCATGGCTTCGCGGCCCTCGACTTCGATCGCCGGTCTGAGATCGACCTTCTGGCGGGCGGCTTCTTCTTCCAGCTTCTGCCGGGTCTTGGAGCCCTTTTCGCGAAACACCAGCGGTCGTTCGGCGAGCTCGCCCAGGCTCATCGTATCCGTGCCCTTCGGGAGATAGCCCTTGGCGGCAAAGGCGATGATCGGTGTCGATCCGAGGTCGAGCGTTTCGAACTCGCCGCCAGGATCCATGCTGCCGACCACGCCGATTTCCGCATTGTAGGCCCGCAGCTCACTCATGACTTCGTCGGTGTTGCCGGTGCGCACCGACACGAAAACTTTGGGATGACTGGCCCTGAACCGGCTAAGTGTTCCGGTGATATGGTGTGCTGAATCGGCGATGATCCGCAGCGTGCCGTCGACGGCCGAGCGCGTTTCGGAGAGATATTCCTCGATGTGCTGCTCGACCTCGAAGTAACGCTTGGTGAGGACAAACAGGTTCTTTCCCGCTTCCGTCAGGCGAACCCGCTTGCGCTCCCGATGAAACAGCAACACGTCATAGTCCTGCTCGAGCCGACGCACCTGTTCCGACAAGGCCGGCTGGGTCTGGAAGATGGCCTCCGCCGCGCGGGAAAAGCCGCCGTAGAGGGCCACGCAATGAAAGGCCTTGAGTTGACTGTAACGCATGGTTGCCCCATCGTTTCTATCTATAAGCCTACCCTATAGAATTATCCTCATTAACAATTTTACATATGCGGCGCCACGGTTAAAAGATGGACCGTCAAACTTGGAGACGTACCGTGGACCGTTCCCCGAAACCCATTGCGCCGCCGCACCTCGGAGAGCCTTATCTGCTGACACCGGGGCCGCTGACCACCTCCTACGAAGTCAAGCAGGCGATGCTGCGCGATTGGGGCAGCTGGGACGGCGATTTTCGCGCCATGACCGCGAATATGCGTAGCCGGCTAATAGCGCTATTGGGTGACGGCGGTGAAGCGTTCGATTGCGTGCCGATGCAGGGATCCGGAACGTTCGCTGTTGAGGCGATGCTGAGTTCCTTCATTCCGAAGGACGGCAAGGCGTTGGTGCTGGCCAATGGCGCGTACGGTCAGCGGGCGGTACAGACGCTCGATTATTTGGGTCGTGCCCATGCGGTGCTCGACAAGGGCGACTACCTTCCACCCCGTGGCGACGAGGTTGCGGCCATTCTGGTCGACGATCCCGCCATCACGCACGTGGTCGCCATCCACTGTGAAACCAGCTCCGGTATCCTCAATCCGATCGAGGAAATTGCCGAAGCGACCAGTGCCGGAGGCCGCAAACTGCTGGTCGATTCAATGTCAGCATTTGGTGCTCTTCCTCTGCCGCCATCGCAGATCACCTATGAAGCCATGGTTTCGTCAGCCAACAAATGCATCGAAGGCGTGCCTGGTTTCGGCTTCATTCTCGCGCGCAAGACCGCACTGGATGAGGCGGCCGGCAATTGTCCGTCGCTGAGCCTCGATGTGCATGCCCAATGGGCGCATATGAACAAGAGCGGGCAGTGGCGGTTCACGCCGCCGACCCACGCGGTGGCCGCTTTTCTTGCGGCGCTCGACGCCCATGAAGTGGAAGGTGGTGTCGCCGGACGCGGCGGCCGCTACACCCGCAACCGCGACGTCATGGTTGCAGGCATGCGCGATCTTGGTTTCGAGACGCTGCTGGACGATCGCTGGCTGTCGCCGATAATCGTCACCTTCTTCTGCCCGGACGATCCGAATTTTCGTTTCGACCGTTTCTATGACCTGATGAAGGACAAGGGGTTCATCATCTATCCCGGCAAGTTGACGGTGGTCGACAGTTTTCGCGTGGGCTGCATCGGACAGATGGACGAGCATGTCATGCGGCAGGTCGTGGCTGCGGCTAAACATTCGTTGGCGGAAATGGGCGTTACCAGTGCGGCGCCGCCGGAAGCGGCTCTGCAGGAACGTGCCAAACTGGCAGCCTGAGTGTCTTCAGACCCTGAAAAAGGAACAACAAGAATATGACAATAACCACTGCGGTCGAGGCAAACGGACGCGACTATGCCGCGCCGAAGGTTCCGGCCATCGCCATCTGCCTGGATGGCTGCGAACCGGCCTATCTGGACGCGGCGATCGCCGATGGCCTGATGCCGACGCTCGAAAGGATGCGGAAGGAAGGCACTGACCGACTGGCGGACTCAGTGATTCCATCCTTCACCAACCCCAACAACCTGTCGATTGCAACCGGACGCCCGCCAGTCGTTCACGGCATTTGCGGTAACTTCCTATACGACCCGGAAACCGGCGAAGAAGTGATGATGAACGACGTGCGCTTTCTGCGCGCGCCGACCGTCTTCAAGCAGTTCTATGATGCCGGTGCGAAAGTCGCCATCGTCACCGCGAAGGACAAGCTTCGCGCGCTGCTGGGCGCAGGGTTGCGCTTCGATGAAGACCGCGCACGATGCTTTTCAGCCGAAAGATCGACATCCTCTACCGCGCAAGAGCACGGCATCGACAACGCCAGCGCCTGGCTGGGCATGCCGCAGCCGGAGGTCTATTCGGCCGACCTGTCGGAATTCGTTTTCGCCGCCGGGGTCAAGCTGCTGCGCGAATGGAAGCCGGACGTCATGTATCTGACGACGACCGACTACATTCAGCACAAACATGCGCCCGAACAGCCCGAAGCGAAGTCTTTCTATGCCATGTTCGACAAGTACCTGGCTGAACTCCATGCCATGGGCGCGGCGATCGTTGTCACCGCCGACCACGGCATGAAGCCGAAACACCTGGCCGACGGATCGCCGGCGGTTGTCTATCTGCAGGACCTGATGGACGAATGGCTGGGTGAGGGACGCGCCCGGGTCATCCTGCCGATCACCGACCCTTATGTCGTGCATCACGGCGCGCTCGGCTCCTTCGCCACGGCCTATCTGCCGGACGATGCGGATGTCGCCGACATCGTTGCCCGGTTGCTTGCCACCGACGGCATCACCCATGTGCTGACCCGGCAAGAGGCAGTCGAAACCTATGAACTGCCGGCCGACCGCATTGGCGACATCGTCATCGTCTCCGGCGAGAACGTCACCGTCGGCACCTCCGAGGACCGTCACGACCTGGCGGCTCTGAACGAGCCTCTGCGCAGCCATGGCGGTCTGACCGAACAGACGGTTCCGTTTATCGTCAACCGTGTGATCGACCTGCCCGGGAAGCCCGAGCTGCGCAATTTCGATGCCTTCTATTACGCCACCAAAGCGGCGGCCCTTTGACCGGAAAGAGCCAGATATGAACGAAAAACCTGACATCAGACGCGAGGGTATGCGCATCGGCGGCGAGACCGTCTTCACCGATGACGTGGTCGAAGTGCGATATCCATACACCGACGAGGTGATCGGTACGGTGCCGGCAGGCCAGGCCGAACATGCCGCCCGTGCCTTCGAAATTGCCGCCGCCTACAAGCCGAAACTGACCCGCTACGAACGTCAGCAGATTCTGTTTCGCGCCGCCGAACTGATCCGCGAGCGGCGTGAGCAGCTGGCGCACTGGCTGACGCTGGAACTCGGCATCTGCCAGCAGCACGCGCTATACGAGACCGGCCGCTCCTATGATGTTTTCACATTGGCCGGGCAAATGGCAATTCTCGACGACGGCCAGGTGTTTTCCTGCGATCTGACGCCCCAGGGCAAGGATCGCAAGATCTATACCAAGCGCGAGCCGGTGCGGGCGATCTCGGCGATCACGCCGTTCAACCATCCGCTCAACATGGTCGCCCACAAGATCGCCCCGGCGGTCGCCACCAACAACTGCGTGGTCTGCAAGCCGACGGAACTGACGCCGCTGACAGCCCTTTCACTGGCCGACATTCTTTACGAAGCCGGTCTGCCGCCGGAGATGTTCCAGGTGGTAACGGGCTGGCCGGGCGACATCGGCGAGGAGATGATCGTCAACGACAATATCGACATCATCACCTTCACCGGCGGTGTGCCGGTCGGCAAGATGATTGCCGACAAAGCCGGCTACAAGCGCGCGGCGCTGGAACTGGGCGGCAACGACCCGCTGATCATCCTCAACGATCTCGACGACGCAGACCTCGACAAGGCTGCGACCATTGCCGTTGCCGGCGCCACCGGCAATTCAGGTCAGCGGTGCACCGCGGTCAAACGCATCCTGGTGCAGGAATCGGTTGCCGACCGGTTCGTGCCGCTGGTTCTGGAAAAGGCCAAAGCCATTCGCTTCGGCGATCCGATGGATCCGGACACGCAGCTTGGCTGTGTTATCCACGCCCAGGCCGCCGAGACGTTCGAGAACCGGGTCCACAATGCTGCGGCAAAGGGCGCGGAAATCCTCTATCATCCCGGTCGTCAGGGCGCGCTTCTGCCACCCATCGTTGTCGACAAGGTGCCGCATGATAGCGAACTCGTCATGGAAGAAACCTTTGGCCCGATCGTGCCCATCGTCCGCGTTCCGGACAATGACGAGGAGGTCATGGCGATCTCCAACAGCACTGAGTTCGGCCTCTCGTCGGGTGTCTGCACCAACGATCTGCGGCGCGCCATTGCCTATATTGATGGTCTCGACGTCGGCACCTGCAATATCTGGGAGCAGCCGGGCTACCGTATCGAAATGTCGCCCTTCGGCGGCATCAAGGACAGCGGCAACGCGGTCAAGGAAGGGGTTCTGGAAGCAATGAAATTCTTCACCAACGTTAAGACCTATTCGCTGCCCTGGCCACGATAGCAGGCGGATGAAGCGCCAGATCACCCACACCGAGGGGGAATCGAACACCTCCGCGGCCCGCGCCCGGTGGCAGGCGGACAACGCCGGTGCGCGTTCGGCGCCGCTTCTTCAACGCGACGCCAAGGCATTCCTGCACCAGAGCCTGTCCAGCCCCTGCGTATCGACCATCGCCAAGGCGGAAGGCATCTGGATCGAGGACCTCGACGGTCGTCGCTTCATGGATTTCCATGGCAATTCGGTTCATCACCTGGGCTATGGCCACCCGCGCCTGGTGGCGGCGATCAAAGAGCAACTGGACGATCTGCCCTTCGCACCACGGCGTTTCACCAACGAGCCGGCGGTGGCGCTTGCTGAAAAACTCGGCGCCATCGCGCCCGGTGACCTCAACAAGGTGCTGTTCACCACGGGCGGTTCCGACGCCAACGAGGTGGCGCTCAAGATTGCCCGAGCCGCCACCGGCCGGTTCAAGACGGTTTCCTTCTGGGATGCCTTCCACGGCGCTGGCCTGGGAGCTGCAAGCGTCGGCGGCGAGGCGACCTTCCGTTCGCACATCGCCGGACCGTTGCTACCCGGCACGGAACACGTTGCGCCCTTCGCCTGTTACCGCTGTCCCTACAACCATGCCGGCCCCGAGGTCTGCGGCCTGGCCTGCGCCAACATGGTGGACTACGTCCTGCAACGGGAAGGCGATGTGGCCGCAGTGATCGCCGAACCCATGCGGGCCGTGCCCTATGTTCCGCCGCCGGGCTACTGGCAATCGGTGCGCGAAGCCTGCAACCGGCACGGCGCATTGCTGATCATGGACGAAATTCCCACCGGCCTGGGCAAGACCGGCCGCATGTTTGCTTTCGAACATGACGGCGTCGTTCCCGACATCGTCACCCTCGGCAAGGCGCTGGGCGGCGGCATCCTGCCGATCGCGGCTTGTATCGCGCGCAACGATCTCGACGTCTGCGGCGACTTCGCCATCGGCCACTACACCCACGAAAAGAACCCGGTGACCGCCCGCGCAGCCCTGACAACGCTGGAGATCATCGAGGAGGAGGGGCTCGTCGAACGCTCGCAACGCCTCGGATCAGCCGCCATGGACCAGCTGCGCGACCGGCTCGCAAGCTGCCCGATCGTCGGAGACATTCGCGGCCGAGGCCTGATGTTCGGCGTGGAGATCGTCGAGGACCGGCAGTCAAAAGAGCCTGGCAACGACCTGGCAGAAACGATCTACTATCGCTGCCTCGAGGCTGGCCTGAGCTTCAAGATTTCACAGGGCTGCGTTCTGACGCTCTCTCCGCCGTTGGTGATTTCCGAGGTGGACCTGGAGACGGCTCTGGGGATTGTTGAAGAGGCAATTTTGGAGGTGGCTGGCTGAGTGCGACAATACCGTAATTCGGACCGGGCATAACCGGTTTTTGCGAGGGATCCTCTTCTGACGGAAGGCCATATCTCGCGAACACCTGCACAAATAATGGCTTAGACTCGGGTTTTTTCGTCCTGTGAATTTGCTATCTTCCTCGCAATAATCTCCCGGAAGCGACCATGAGCCGACTTCGCCTTGCTGCAATCCTGTCTCTCGACGTTGTCGGGTACAGCCGGATGATGCAAAGCGGGTCCAAACCGCTGCTCAGGACACTGAACACGTTGTACCGCGATTTGGTGACACCCATTGTTGAACAGAGCGATGGTCGGGTGGTCAAACTTTTGGGCGACGGTGCATTGGTTGAATTTCCGTCCGCTGGGCAAGCGCTTGGCGCAGCAATCGCGATCCAGACCCGCTTGAGAGAGCCGGATCATCCATATGTGGTGCCAGAACGCATTCAGCTTCGAGCAGGCCTGCATGTCGGGGACGTTACCATGGAGGGTGACGACATCTTCGGTGACGGGGTCAACATCGCTGCCCGGCTCCAGGCGGCCGCGGAACCCGGTGGCGTGCTGGTATCCAAGGTTCTCTGTGACCTAGCTGGATCCGACTATGCCAACCAATTGCACCGGGAAGGGCTGCACACCTTCAAAGGCATTGCACAACCGATTGAGGTGCTGTCGATCAATTTCACCGATGAGAGTGCGGCAATATCGCGTGCCGATTTCGCCAAGTCACAGGAGATTCGATATTGCCAGACTGATGACGGCATCAGTCTTGCCTGGAGCGCGGTTGGGACAGGGTCTCCGGTCGTCAAGGCACCAAGCTGGGTTGGACACCTGGAACTGGACTGGCGCAATCCTGGCGTGGCGCCAATCTGCACATCCATTGCACACCATCATCGGCTGATCCGGTTTGATGCTCGGCTCAACGGTCTCTCCGACTGGGATGCTGAGAACTGCACGTTTGAGCGGTTCGTTGATGATCTGGAGACGGTGTTCAATGCAGCAGGGCTCAAGCGCGCACCGATCCTCGCAATCTCGCAAGGGTCTGCGGTGGCCGCCGCTTTTGCGGCGCGTCGGCCAGAACGGGTCTCCGCTATCGTCATGATCGGCGGGTTCCCGGTAGGTCGTGCAAACAGGACCTCACCGAAGGATGTGGAACGAGCGAACGCCATGAAACAAATGATGACCGCCGGTTGGGACGACGATCATCCTTCCCTGCGCGATTTGATGGCACAAATCATTGTGCCGGGCGCAAGCCAGGAAGCCCGGCTACAATACGCGGAGGACATGCGCAATATGATCTCGCCCGAAAACATGGGGCGATATCGCGGCGTCATAGATAACATCGATATTCGGCCCATATTGTCAAAAGTCGAGGCGCCCTGTCTCGTGTGTCACGCGTCCGGGGACAGGATGCAACCGGTGGAGCAGGGACAACTGTTCGCAAAGTCTCTGCCCAAAGCGAAATTCATTGCATACGACAGCTCGAACCACACCATCCCGGACAACGACCCGGAGTGGCCCCGATACGAGCGGGACGCTTTGGCCTTTTTGGCCGAACACAGCTGAGATAGTCCGCAATTCCCTCTGTTGAGATCGGTGTTGTGGGAACCGATCGAAATTGTTCCGATAAGGGCCGGCTACAAAATGAAATTGGCAAAAGCCTCGGTCAATTCTGTTGAGCTTTCCTACTTGCAGGACGGGGAGGGAGAGACCGTCCTCTTCGTTCACGGTTCGAACGCGGACCTTCGGATATGGAATGCGCACCGTGCGTTCATTGCTCCGCATTGCCGGATGATCAATCTGACCCAGCGTTACTTCGGCACGGATGCATGGTCCGACAATGGAGAGGGTTTCAGCATGCAGGTCCATGCGGAAGATCTCGCCGGATTTATCCGTAACCTGAGACTCGAGCCAGTGACGCTTGTCGGATGGTCTTTTGGTGCTGGAGTTTGCCTGACGATGGCCGTGCAGCATCCATTGCTCGTCAAGCGCATGTTTCTTTACGAGCCTGCGCTGGCAACATTTGTTGCCGACAAGGAAAAACTCCAGGCGGCCGTTCAGGACCGCATTGCCATGAGCGAGCAAGCTCGGATTTTGGCCGAGACGGGCGATCTTGAAGGAACGGTAAGGCAATTCATGGATGGCGTGAACGCGCAAGCCGGCGCGTTTCTAGAGCTCTCGGCCGACATTCGGAATGTGATGACAGAGAATGCGCGGATGTTGCCGCTGCTCTTTGCCGGACCTCCGCCACCACCTGTTGAAGCCGGAGATCTACAGGGTTTGAAACTTCCCGTGACGATCGCATTGGGCAGCCAAAGCCGCTCCTTTTACAATATTGCCGCTCGCGCCGCGCACGCGCTGATCCCATCAAGCAAATTGAATGTGATCGAAGGCGCCCGGCATTTGCTGCCCGTCCAGAAGCCGAGAGAATTCTGCCGAGCTGTCCTGGACTTTGTAAATCACCACTGAACCGAGAGCTGCCCGGATTATGCGGCGTTTTTACATCGGCTCAACGTCTCCCTGGGATCAGGAAGGCGCTTCGACACTCAGCAGCACCCGGACAAGAGAAGGCAATTTGCGCACGCCCGTCTTGACGAACATACGTTGAAGTTGCGTTCGCACCGTGTTGATACTCACGCCGAGGCTGGCTGCCGCGGCCGCAAGATCGTTCCCGCCGATGAGCAGTCTTGCAAGGCGGCATTGGGCAGGCGAAAGTGAATATATAGCTTCCGCCAGGTCGAGCCGTTTGTCGGTCCGAATATGGTCGTCGAATGAGATGAGGATTCGGCCGTCTTCGGGAAAGACCCAGCAGTATTCGGGGATGCCGAAATCGTTCCCGCCCAGACTGACTGGGCGGGATTGGTAGATTTCCGAGCGCGGATTGGCCTGTGTCTCAAGCGCACGGGCGACGCGGGCAATCGCTTTTTGCAGACTGCTATCGAAGTTTCGTCGTCGGGCGCGCAGTCGGCCGGCGGCGATCATCAATCCCGTATGATCGGCGATGCGCCCGCGCGACGTCGCGTTCATCCACATGACCCGACCTTCGGAGTCGGTGTGGATCAAGGGGATATCGACATGTTCGAATCCCGGTTTCAACAGCACCATGCAGGCAATTTTCCATGTGCCGGCGATCCGGTGAAATACTTTGAGCTCGTGCTGCAGCCCGGCAACGCGAAAACTGTCATCCTTGGAAATCCCCGTCTGGTCATAGAGCACCCAGGCGATATCGGTGCCGACGACAATGCTGACATTGTCCCACCTCAGGCATTCGTCGAAATCGCGCTGCCCGACCGGGGGATAGCGCTCCAAACCGGTTTTCGCTTGTGCTGCAACTTGATCCCAGCCGCGCAATACCTTTGTGCCGAGTTGTGCCCAGGCAACCATTCGCGAGGTTTCATCCGCATGCACCCAATAGCTGGCAAGGGCCTCGAAATCACCATCCAGGAATGCCTGCGCCTCCGCCCTCATAACTTCGAGGATTTCTGCCTCAGCCGTTTGCCCATTGGTCATGTAACGGCTCCCTATTCGATTCACCCTTTGCTCTGGTCAGGTCTGTTAGCGCGTCCTTACCGTAGCGGCCAGCACCGCTCGGCTTGCGGTGCCTATCGCGCGACGCAGCGAAATGGCGATGGTCAGGCGTGTCAGTCTTGTGGGCCAACTACAAAACGTCTTGGTGTTGCTTGTGTCAGCAATGGTCGGTTCGAAATGGCGGGGGGCCAAAGTTCCCGTTGCTAAGATGCACTCCAGACAAGGTCGTAGATATCCATGTGGGTCTCCATTTATTCAATGGAGATCAGGCTCGCACGCCACCCGTACGCCGGTTGTCATACGCAAAGGTGACAGTCCAAGGTTTCTTTTCGCCACAGGATCGCCAATTCACAAAAGGGGATGACCACCTCGGCGAAGCCACCCTCGTGGATCGCGACTACGCGGCCGCCGCAGATGTCGTCCGCCGGGGCTATCACTTGGTGAGTCATCCTATACCAGCTCCCGCGCTGTGGCATCGGAATTGGTGCCCACGGCAGAGCGCTTGCCTATTCCATGCGATTGTTCCATCGAAGTTCTCTCATTTCTTGGCATCAAGAAAGCCTTTGCCGCACTCTGTCTTGATTTCGCCACGAAACGATATAACATAACATTTGGGAGAGGGTTTTCTCCCGGATCGTGTTCGCATTCGAGATAACCAAGCACCCCTGCGGATAAGCGATCGCCATTCCTCGCGAGTTGTTCGATTGTCATCATGGCAGAAGTAGACCCCGAGCCGGCGGTAGAGCCGGGCAAGCAGACACATCTGCCTTTGCCCGACCGAATCCCGGTGTATCTCCTCAGCGGTTTTCTAGGCTCGGGCAAGTCGACTCTGCTGAATGAACTCCTCAACGATCCTGCTTTCCATGACACCGCTGTCGTCATCAACGAGTTCGGGGATGTCCCCGTCGATCATCTATTGGTGCGCAAGGGTGAAACGACCATCAACCAGGTCTCGACCGGTTGTCTTTGCTGTTCCGGCACGACGGGCATTCAGACCACTTTGTCCGAACTTGTCAGCGCTGCAATGAGCGACCCGACGATCCGGTTCTCGCGCGTAATCATCGAGATGAGCGGTCTGGGCGACCCGGCGCCTCTGGTCAATGCGGTGTCCGCCACCAAAACTAGCAAAGGCGCCGCAGAAGAGGCGGATGCTCTCGACGTTTTTCAATTGGCTGGGTTCGTCACCCTCTATGACACTATGACCGGCGCGACCTCCGTTGAGCACCATTTCGAGGCGCTGAAACAGGTCGCTTTCGCCGACCGGATCGTGTTGACGAAAACGGACCTGGTGGAACATCCGCAAGATCAAGCGAATGTCGATGCTTTGCGAGAAGACTTGCGTGACCTGAACGCAAGCGCCGTGATCATTGACCGCCAGGCGGCCAATCTTCCCGATCTGTTTTCTCCTCGCCCATATTCCGCGGTTGATCGCGGTGAGGATGTCATCGGATGGCTTGCGCTGGAAGCCGCCTTGGCAAAAGAGGCGGATCACGGCTCACAATCAAGTGCAGCGCAATCGCGGCACGGGCCCGGCATCCGTACCTTCAGCATCGTCGCAGACAAGCCGTTGCCGGATCAGCGCTTCCAACGGTTTCTTTCCATTCTCCAACAATCGGCGGGGCAGCGGCTTCTGCGCGTCAAAGGCATTGTCGCAAGCGAAGAAGAACCCGACCATCCGCTTATCGTCCATGCGGTGCAACTCGTCCTGTCGGACCCGGTCCGGCTTGACGCCTGGCCTGATGAAGACCGAAGGACACGGCTTGTGTTCATCACCAGCGACATAGACCCGGAGCCTGTCCGCGCACTGTTTGCGGCGGCGATCGATCAAGCGCCGTTTTCACTGATCGAATTCTTCAAGCGCCAGTGCAATGCTCTTTCCGCGCTTTTCAAACCGAAACGTATCGACCTCACGAAATCACCAAGGAGATTGCCGTGAACGCCACCGACAAAACACCTGTCACGGTTCTGACCGGCTATCTGGGTGCCGGCAAGACAACGCTTCTCAATAGAATTCTCTCCGAAGATCACGGCAAGCGCTATGCGGTCATCGTCAATGAATTCGGCGATGTCGGGATCGACAACGATCTTGTCGTCGATGCCGACGAAGAAGTGTTCGAGATGAACAACGGCTGCATCTGCTGCACCGTGCGGGGCGATCTCATTCGCATCATCGAAAGCCTGATGAAGCGCGGCGACCGGTTTGATGCCATCATCGTGGAAACGACAGGGCTTGCTGATCCTGCCCCGGTCGCGCAGACCTTCTACATGGACGAGGATGTGCAGGCGAAATCCAGACTGGACGCGATCGTTACGGTGGTGGACGCCAAACATCTGCTCGCCGAAATAGACAAGGCCCACGAGGCACAAGTGCAATTGGCCTTTGCCGATGTCGTCCTCCTCAACAAAGTAGATGCCGTCAGCCACCAGGACGTAACCGAAGTGGAAGCCCGGATCCGCCGGATCAATCCGACAGCGATCTTTCACCGAACCGAGAGATGCCAGGTACCGCTGGATCAGGTGATCGGCCGCAATGCTTTTGATCTGGACCGGGTGCTGGAAATCGAGCCGGATTTTCTCAAGCACTTTCATCACCACCACCACGATGACCATGTCACGAGTTTCTCGCTGTTGAGCGATGCGCCGCTCAACCCGGGTCGGTTCTTTTCGTGGATTCAGACGGTTGTAAGCGATCACGGTCCCGATCTGCTGCGAATGAAGGGGATCATTGCCTTTGAGGATGACGACGAACGCTTTGTTGCGCAGGGCGTTCACATGATGCTGGAAGGCGACTCTCAGGGGCCCTGGAAACCGAACGAGCCACGCACGACCCGGATTGTTTTTATCGGGCGCGATTTGCCGCGTCATGATATTGAGAAAGGCTTCGATGCCTGTATTGCTCGTGAAGAGGTCTTGACGGGATGACGCTGTTCAACAATCCGCTCGCGCCGAAAAAGAACGGGCTCCGGGCCAAGTCTGCCGACATCAAGGGTTGGGTCCGAGAGTTGATGGACCTGTCGGATGAAACGACGCTGACGGTCGCCGAACTTGCTTGCCGAGAGCCTGGGTGCCCTGACATTGAGACGGTAATCGGTATTCTGGAGCCGGACAAACCCATCCGCACAGTACGAATACATGCTCCGATGGCAGATGTGACAAGAAACGATGTCGACGATAGTGTCGGCACACTCACCCAGGTCGAAAAACACTAATCTTACCGGCATATTGAGAATGGCAGACACACCGATCTGGCAAATGAGTGCGAGCGAACTCGCCGATTGCATCAGAAACCAGGAAACAAGCGCTGAGGCGGTCATGACCGCCACTGTCGATCGCATGCGCGCGGTCAATGGCCATCTCAACGCCGTGGTCGATGATCTGGGCGATGAAGCCATTGCCCATGCGCGTGACCTTGATGTCGTTCTGAAGACCTCCGGTCCGGTCGGACCGCTTCACGGTGTGCCGGTCACCATCAAGGAAAACATCGACCAGAAAGGCAAGGCGACACCCAACGGCGTCAAGGCCTTCGCGGATGTCATAGCGCCGGATGACGCACCGATCGTCAGGAACTTGACCAGGGACGGTGCGATTGTCATCGGTCGCACGAACACGCCTGAATTCTCATTTCGCGCCACCACCACCAACGACCTGCACGGACGCACCTTCAATCCCTGGAATGACTGGGCATCTTCCGGTGGGTCTTCCGGCGGTGCTTCGGCTGCGGTCATGAGCGGCATGGGCCCCATCGCTCACGGCAACGACATTGGCGGTTCGCTGCGCTTTCCCTGCGCCGCCACGGGCGCGGTCACGGTCAAGCCGGGGCTCGGACGCACACCTGCCTACAACCCCTCGCAAAAAGCAGAGCGCGGCATGCTCGCGCAATTGATGTCGGTGCAGGGGCTGATCTGTCGAGAGGTGCGTGATGTGCGCCTCTCCATGCGATCGGCCATTGCCTATGATCCGCATGATCCCTGGCAGGTACCGATGCCTTTCGAGGGCCCCGCTATTGAGGGGCCGGTGAAGGTCGGCTTTACCGCAAATACCTATCAGTTCGATGCTCACCCCGCGATCCTGCAGGCGTTGGAAACCGCGCGCGAATGTCTGGTTGACGCCGGCTACGACGTGATCGAGATCGAGACACCGGATATCAGCGAGATTGGCGAGACGGGCTATCGCGCCCTGATGGGAGAAATGAGCGTCCTGATGCTGCCCGATATCCGCAAACACGGTAGTGTCGAAATCAATCGCATGTTCGATGAATATTTCGAGCTGTTTCCGCCCTTTGAAGAGGATGAATTGTTGCGCCAGATGGCGCGGCGCGCCCATTTCATCCGCCAGTGGAATCTGCTGCTGGAACGCTATCCGCTCGTGTTGGCGCCCTTCCTGCCGGTCCCGACCTATTCATGGAACCGGGATGCGGATGGCAAGGACGGAATCATGGAAGTTCTGGGTTGTGGCATCTGGTCGTTTGCCATGAACTATATGGGGCTACCGGCCGGCATCGTGTCCCCCCGGTTGCACGATGGAATGCCGGTGGCGGTGCAAGTGGTGGGCAGACGCTTCCGCGAAGACATGATCCTCGATGCACTGGAAGCCGTGGAAGCCCGTGTCGGCGTTATGGCGCAGAAGCTGTTCGAACGTGAACTGGCGCAAACAGCCTGACCCGGAATTGTCCGTTGCGGATCGCGATCATATCTGTGATGTAGGCTCCTACCATGGATACTTTCAGCTTTCAGACAACCCCGTCCGTCTTGGCCGAAATTGGCGGGACTGCCAAAATAGCCGCATTCCTGGCAGCTCGCGGCTGCCGAAAGGTCGCCTTCGTCACCGATGCAATGATCCTCGAGCTTGGCCTTGCCAATGCCGCTCTTGACGGGTTTCACAACGCAGGCCTTGACGTCTGGACCTTCTCGGATGTGCAACCTGACCCGCCCGAGGCGATGATCCTGAAAGCGGTTGAGGAAGCGCGTGCCGAAGGTGTCGATTGCGTTGCCTCGGTCGGAGGCGGGTCGTCGCTGGATACCGCCAAGCTGATTGCTTTGCTTCTCAGGTGTGAGCAGCCCATCGCCGAGATGTACGGCGTCAATCTCGTCAAGGGCGAGAGACTGCCGCTGGTACTCGCCCCCACGACCGCCGGCACGGGCTCCGAGGTGACGCCGATCTCGATCGTCACGACCGGCACGAATGAGAAAAAGGGCGTCGTCGCCCCGCAGCTTCTGCCGGACTACGCCATTCTTGACGCCGAACTGACTGTAGGTCTGCCCGCTGCGGTCACCGCTGCAACCGGCATCGACGCTATGGTCCACGCGATCGAAGCATTCACTTCGAAACGGCTGAAAAACGTCGTTTCGGACTGTCTTGCCAAGCAGGCGCTTGACCTGTTGGGCTCCAACATCCGCACCGCATGTTTCAGCCCTGAGAACCGGGATGCGCGGGCAAAAATGCTCCTGGGATCGATGCTGGCGGGCATGGCCTTCGCCAATGCTCCCGTCGCGGCGGTCCATGCACTGGCCTATCCGTTGGGCGGCCATTTCCATATCCCGCACGGCCTGTCGAATGCGTTGGTCCTGCCATATGTGCTCGAACACAATTTGCCGGAAGCTGCAGTGGCCTATGCCGAACTCGGTCCGATCGTCTTCCCGGATCTCGTCGGCAAGTCTGAGTCGGAGCGCGCCGCCGGCCTGATCGACGGCTTCCTGAAAATGGGTCCCGAACTGGGCATTCCGTCACGCCTCTCCGAACTCGGCGTCAACCACAATCACCTTCCAATGTTGGCTGAAGACGCCATGAAACAGGAACGCTTGCTGATCAACAACCCGCGCGAAATGACGCTCGAGGCGGCTCTGGATATTTACACGAAGGCGCTCTGAAACCTCAGAACGTCCGAGCGTCCGCCACTCTCATCAGCCAGCGTCGTTGGACAGGATCGGCGGGATCAGTTCCTCAGTGAGAGACGCAACCGCATCGACCCGGGCGATTCGTCGTGTTCCGGGCCGGAACGTCAGATACACGGAATAGGGCCGCGAGACGTGGTCCGGCAGGCAGCGAACCAGCGTGCCGTTTTCGAGGGCATTGCCGAGCATGAATTCCGGCAAGAATGCAAAGCCCTGACCAGTCATTGCCAGGTCGAACAGAACAGCGAAGCTTCGTGTGGCCAAGGGTCCCTTGACCTTGATTGGAGAAACATCGCCGGGCGAGAAAAACGTCCAGGTGGTGTCGGGGCGGTCATCGCGGAAAACGAGGCAAGGCTGTTTTTCGAGATCCTGCGGGGTCTTCACGCCACGCTTGGCAGCGAACTCTGGCGAAGCCACCAGCCAACACCGAAAACTGCCCAATTCCTTGGCGACGAGTCGATCGTCGTCGAAAGTGCCGATCCGAAAGGCCAGATCCGTGTTGGGATCCTGCATATCCTCAAAGTCATAGGCGGAGCGCATCACCAAAGTCAGATCAGGAAACCGCTCGTGGACAGCTGGAAGGAGGGTTGAGGCGATCACGGTGCCAAATTCCGCAGTTGCAGCCAGGTTGACCTGGCCGGACACGTCCCCGCTTTCCTCGCGGGCGATATCATCCAGCAAATCGATGTCTGCCAGGATGGATTTGACGCGCTGATCAAGCCGCAGGCCTGTTGGGGTGAGTTTCACCGATCGGCCGCTGCGCTCGACGAGCTTGACGGAAAGATGCTCTTCAAGGCGCGAAATGTGGCGGCTCACCCCGGATTTCGCCATCCCCAGGTGATCAGCGGCGGTACTGATGCCACCGAGGCGCGCCACGGCATGAAAGCTGATCAGAGCCGGCAGCCCAATTGTTCTAAATTCCGCAACCATCCGTTCAATTGGGTACCTCTGTTGCGATCTTTGGGCAAGCCCTACTTTGGCCTATCAGACCGACCCACGACCGGGTCGCCAACCAGGAGACAGCGAAATGAAGATTCTCGTCACAGGTGCCAGCAGCGGATTTGGCCACATCATCGTGGGCGATCTGGTCAAAGCCGGCCATCGCGTTGCCGGTACCGTCCGTGATCCGGAAGGACGCAACAGAGAGGCGGCGCAAACGTTGCGGGCGATGGGCGTGGAAGTCGTCGACATTGACGTGACGGTCGACGCCTCGGTCGAAGCGGGTGTTGCCGCAGCCGAGGCGGCGCTCGGCGGCATCGACGTTCTGGTGAACAATGCAGGTGCAGGCGCACATGGTTTGCAGGAGAATTTTTCCGCCGAAGACTTCCGGCGCGTATTCGACGTGAATGTGTTCGGTGTCCAGCGGATGATCCGCGCGGTCCTGCCGCAGATGCGGGCACATCGTTCAGGGCTGATCCTCAACATAACGAGCCTTCTGGGTCGTGTGACCATTCCGTTTTTGGGCCCCTATAATGCCGCAAAATGGGCCGTGGAGGCGATGAGCGAAAACTATCGGTGGGAGTTGAGCCAATCGGGGATCGACGTTGCCGTCATCGAGCCCGGCGGTTTCCCGACGAACTTCTTTGCCAACCTGATCGCGCCCTCGTCGCCGGACCGCGACGCCGGCTATGGCGACCTCGCAGGGGCTCCCGACGCCATGCTGCAAAGCATGGGAGAATCACTGGCAGGCAATCCGCTTCAAGTGCCGCAGATCGTGGCGGATGCTGTCGTGGAGGTGATCCATACCGCGCCGGGCAAACGATCGTTTCGCTATGAAGTCGACAAAAGCGGAATGGCGGATCCGATCATTCCCTACAACGAACAGGCAGAGCAGGTCACCCAAGCCTTGTTCACGGCCTACGGCATGGAGGGCATGCTGAAGCTGAACACGGCAACTGAGAACGCGGCTTGAGGCACGGGGCAGGCCCATCTTGCGACGGGCCTGCCTTTAGCTCATGCAAAGAAAAAGGACCTGTTCATGGCTCACTCTGCACTCCGTTCCGAATCCGTCGCTGTTGTCACCGGCAGCGCTTCCGGCATTGGTCTGGCTGCCGCGGTGAATTTTGCCAGCCTCGGAATGCGGGTGGTGATCGCCGACCGGGATGGAAACAGGCTTTCTCAAGCCGCTGATATCGTTAGCAATGCAGGTGCTGCGGATGTCATGGCGGCCGAACTCGATGTGGCGGAAAGGGCGCAACTTGAAGCTCTGGAAAAACGGATAGCAGATCGGTTCGGAGGGACGGACATCCTGATGAACAACGCAGGTGTCGGCGGTCAATCCTCGACAATGGGGTCGCCAGAGCCTTGGGAGCGGATGCTGGATGTGAACCTGTGGGGAGCCGTCCACGGGACATAGGTTTTCGCGCCCAATATGATCGCTCGGGGCAGGCCGGGCGCGATCATCAACACAGGATCCAAGCAGGGTATCACTACGCCACCGGGGAACCCGGCTTACAATGTCTCCAAAGCAGCATTGAGGGCCTTCACCGAAGCCCTCTCACACGAGTTGCGAACCGGTGATGGTCGCCGCATCACGGCGCATCTGTCAATTCCCGGCTTCGTCTACACCGGCATGATCAATGCATCCGAAAAGCCGGCATCCGCCTGGACGGCAGATCAGACCGTCGCCTTCTTTGTCGAGAGCATGAACCGCGGCGACTTCTACATCCTTTGCCCGGACAATGACGTGACCCGCGAAACTGACGAAAAGCGCATTGCCTGGAACGCCGGAGATATAATCGAAAACCGACCGGCGCTCAGTCGGTGGCATCCTGATTACCGGGATGCCTTCGGGGCGCATATGCAATCGGGGAGCTGAAGTCCAATCGGGCATCAGTTCCTTATGCCGATTGAACCATCCGTCCGCCGGGCCACTGTTTCTCTGAAACAAGGGACAGCGCCGTTTCCCGAACCAGGCCGACAATCTCGTCTCTGGCGGCATCCGGGGGCATCCGCTTTGAAGAGCAGATGCATGCGGTTCGCTCGATCGGCGGGTCTACTACTTCGGCACTTGCCAACTGCCCTGCGGTAATTTCCCGGTCAATCGCCGCTTTCGAGACCAGCGAATAGCACACGCCGCTGGAGGCAAGACGCACCAGAACCGTCGGCGCGTCCGCTTCATAGGCAAAGGTCAGGGCGATGCCGGATGAGGTCGACCAGCGCTCGACGAGCAGGCGAAGTCCGTGCGGCAGAAGTGTTCCAACCAATGGGACGTCGACAAGTTTCCGTGCCGGCACACGGTCGTTGCGAACCAGCGGCGCATCGGGAGCGCCAATCAGGTGCAGGGCTTCGGTCACCAGCGGTTCGGATGTGTAGTCGTCGCTTTCCGACATATTGAAGAGCATGGCCACGTCCATCCGCCCCTCGCGGAGCATGACAGCCAGGTCTCCGCTCATGAACTCGGATATGACCAGCCGGACGTTGGGAAAGCGGCTTGCAGCTGCCGTTATCAAAGGTGGCGCAAGAACCGGGCACACCGAACCTGGCAGACCAAGACGCACCTCGCCAAAAAGCTGATCGGCGCCCGATTTGAATCGCCGTTCGGCGGTTTCGACAAGCGACAGGATTTCCCGTGCCGATGCGCTGAAGTCCCGGCCCGCGGCGGTCGGCCTCACCCCGTGCGCGCTGCGTTCAAGCAGAACCGTGCCCAGGGCGTCTTCCAGTTTCCTCACATGTTGGCTGAGCGCCGGCTGGGCGATGTTGAGCGAACGCGCCGCCTTGGAAAAACTCCCAAGGTCGAGAACCCGAAGAAAGCTTCTGAGATGTTTGTTTTCGAGCATGGCGATTATAATGAAATGCAATAATGATTATTTCAACATAGTATTTCCTGATAGCTTCCGCGTTGGCTATTTTGCCGGGATCGCTTGGGTCACTGGGGCCCCGGCATCCTGTGGGAGGAGAGAACCATGAGATTTATGAAGCATCTGATCGCTGTGATGGCGGCCTTGGCAATGGCTGCGCCCGCGTTTGCAGAATATCCGGAAAAGCCGATCAATCTGATCGTGGGTTTCCGCGCCGGAGGCGGCAGCGACACGGCAGCGCGCATTTTGGCCGGTGAACTGGAGTCCATCCTGGGACAGAAGGTGATAGTCGAAAATCGCGGCGGCGCCGGCGGTGCGGTTGCCACCGAATATGTGCGCCAACAGCCCGCCGATGGCTACAATATTGGCTTTGCCGTTGCTACGACCTTTGCCTTTACGCCGCTCACCGGTCGCGTGGCCTACACAGCAGACGATGTCGATTTCATCGCCACGACCCACGGGTATCGCATCGTTTACGCCGCGCCGGCGGATGCGCCTTATAGTGATTGGGCAGGCATGCTCGAAACAGCCAAGGAACGCGGATGGATCAACTATGCCTCGATCATTCCCCTTGACCGGGCCATCATCCAGTTCATCGGCAAGAAGGAAGATATTGCCGTGAACATCGTGCCGACCCGCGGCGGAGCGGGCGCCCGTCAGGCAGTTCTCGGCGGCCACGTCGATCTGGCGTTTTCGGGATCGAACGCGCTGCCAATGATGGAAGATGGCGCGCTGAAGATCGTGGCCGCGCTGAACCCGGAAGGCATCGCCGAACACGCCGAAATCCCGACACTGTCGAAACTTGGATACGATGTTGCTGCCAGCGAAGCTGCGGTATTCTTCGGGCCGAAGGACATGGACCCGGCCGCACAGGCGAAGCTGGAAGAGGCCTTGCAGCGGGCGGTCCAGTCCGAAGCATTCAAGGACTTCGTCAACAACAAGTTCCGCGGCTTCGAGACCTTTCGCAGCGGTGACGAGACCAAGGCATCCATTGCCAGCGATGCGTCGGCCTACAAGGAACTCCTTTCGGTCATCGCGGACTGATTGACCCGTGGCGCACTCTCCCGAGGAGCGCACCGATGCAGTCGCGTCGGTGCGCGTGCGAACGGACCTTGTGCTGGGCATCGTCATTGCTCTCTTCGGATTGCTTCTGATCATCTGGATCATTCCGGCGCAGGTGAACGATGCGGGCAGCTTCGGTCTTCCGCCAAGTCTCGCACCGCGCTCGCTGGCGTGGCTGATGATCGCTCTCGGCGTGATTCTCGCCGCCCAGAACATCAGGAGTGTCGGCGCCGATCCGTTGGCCGGTAGTTTGACCTGGGGCGACGTTGGACACCTCGCGATCTGTGTCATCTCCGTCGGCGCCATGCTGATCGTCATGGGGCTCGCGGGCCAGGCCCTGGGTCGACCCTATTCGGGATTTTGGGTCGCTGCACCTCTGGGTCTTTTGGCCTTCACGCTGATCCACTCCGGTGCGCCGCTTTGGGCTTACGTCTTCAACATGCTGGCCGCACCCGCAGTGATTTACGCGGTGTTCTGGTGGGGCCTCGAGCTGCCATTGCCTTAGAGCAAAGGGGCGAACGAAATGGATATCATTGTTGCCGCCTTTCTGGATGCCTTGTCCCTGTCGACGTTCGTTTCGGTGGTGGCCGGGGTCGTCATCGGCATCGTGATCGGCGCCATTCCCGGGCTGAACGCACCCATGGCCATCGCCGTGGCCATCCCGCTGACCTTCACCATGGCGCCACTGTCGGCGATCGGCATGCTGGTCGGAGTCATGAAGGGTGGCGGATTCGGCGGTGCGATCGGCGCGATCCTTCTCAACACGCCCGGCGAGCCGCACTCGGCAGCCACCACGCTGGACGGTCATCCGCTGGCCAGATCAGGCAAGCCGCGCAGGGCGTTGCAGACGGCGCTTTATTCCTCTGTCGCAGGTGACAGCTGTTCGGATCTCGTTCTGATCCTTCTTGCGCCAACACTCGCCATCTTTGCGCTAAGGGCAGGGCCGGTCGAATTGGCCGCCATCCTGGTCATTTCACTGACGCTGATCGCATCACTGTCCGGCCGCTCGCTGGCCAAGGGCATCTTTGCTGCCGCGTTTGGCGCGCTTCTGGCAACGGTGGGGATCGATCCGGAGACGGCATCGCCACGCTTCACATTCGGTCAGATCCAGCTCTTTGACGGCCTCCCGCTCGCAGCCGTCGCAATCGGCGTGCTCGCCGTGCCCGAGATCATCATGCGTCTGCGGGAGGGGCGGACCCATCGCCGGGACGACACGGAAGTTTCGGCGCAAAGCGAGGGGCAGGATCGGCTCTCCTTTCAGGAATTCCTGGATTTGCGCATGCCCGTCTTTCGCGGTGCCGGCATCGGCACCGCCATTGGCGCTCTGCCCGGCCTCGGTACGACGCTGGCGGCTTTTCTGAGTTACTCGGCGACCAAGCGTTTTTCCAAGGCTCCTGAGAAACTCGGAACCGGTGCGCCGGAGGGCATCGCGGCGACGGAAAGCGCCAACTCGGCCGTTTCCGGCGCCAACCTCATCCCGCTTTTGACACTGGGCATTCCGGGCAATCTGACTGCGGCGCTGCTTGTCGGTGCTTTCCTGATCCACGGTGTTACGCCCGGGCCGTTGATCTTCGAACGCAACGCCCAACTGATCTACGGACTGTTTGCCGCCATGATCATGGCAAATGTCATGGTGCTGGCGATCGGCAGTGTCGGCCTGCGGATCTTTGCGCTGATCGTGAAAGTGCCGCCCTACATCGTCTACCCGATCGTGCTGCTGCTGTGCGTGGTGGGCATTTACATCAGCCAGGGCGGCTTCTTTGCGGTCTGGCTGATGCTGGGTTTCGCGGTGCTCGGCTTCCTGATGCAGAAGCTGCAGATATCCGTCGTCTGTTTCATCATCGGGCTTGTTCTCGGGCCGATGATCGAGCTGTCGATTCGCCAATCCGTCATCCTGTTGAGCCGAAGCCCCTCGGCCATTCTGGATCATCCCTTTGCGCTGTTTCTTCTGGCCGCAACTCCGTTCGTCGCCTGGATCCTGGTGCGCGACCGCAAACGCCTGTCAGATGGATAATCAAGAGGTTTTCACGATGAAGACAGCCTATTCGCCGGACGCCAAAGGCCCGCTTCACGGGCTGAGAGTCGTGGATATGACCCGCCTGGCCGCGGGCAATATGCTGACCCACATGCTGGCAGATTTTGGCGCCGAGGTGATCAAGATCGAGCGGCCGGGTCGCGGCGACGATCTCAGACATTTCGGCGAAGCGGAGAGCTGGTGGAAAGTCTATGCCCGCTCCAAGCGAAGCCTGTCGCTGAACTTTCAAAGCGTCGAGGGACGCAAGATCCTCGAGCAACTGATCTCGACGTCTGACATCCTGTGCGAGAACTTCGTGCCCGGTACGATGGAAAAGTGGGATCTCGGACCGGAGAAGCTCTGGGAGATCAATCAAAACCTGCTCGTCGTACGGGTGTCGGGCTGGGGGCAGACCGGCCCCTACCGGCAGAAGCCGGGCTTTGGCAGTCTGATCGAGGGCATGTCCGGTTTCGCCGCTATGACCGGCTGGACGGACAAGCCACCGCTCCTGCCGCCATTGGCGCTGGCCGACATGGTGGCAGGGCTTGCCGGTTTCGGCGGTGTACTCGCCGCCATCATCGCCCGCAACAACGGAACCGCGAAGGGCCAGGTGGTCGACCTCTCGCTGTTCGAGCCGCTTTTTGCCATTCTCGGGCCCTGGGCAGCCGCTTACGAGGCGACCGGTTCGGTGCCGGAAAGAAAGGGCAATTCAAGCGACGTCGCCGCACCGCGCAATCTCTATCCCACGAAGGACGGCAAACACATCGCAATGTCGGCGTCCATGCAGTCCATGTGGGAGAAACTCGCCAGGGCGATCGAACGCCCAGAATTGATCGACGATCCGAAGTACCGAACATCGAAAGCGCGGATCGACAATTCGGTCGAGCTGGACCAGATCATTGCCGACGTCATGGCGACGCGCACGCTCGAGGACAATCTCGCCTACTACGAAGCAAACGGTGTGACGGTCGGTCCGATCTGCGACATCGCCGATCTCATCGATCACCCCTACATTCGCGAGCGGGAAGTCCTGCAGGACTATGAAGACGACGACCTGGAGCGACTGCCGATGCACCAGGCCTTTCCTCGCCTGAGCGAGACGCCGGGCGCGGTCCGGGCGCCGGCTCCGAAGCTTGGGCAGGACAATGCGGATATCCTCACCGAGCTCGGCTATGACAGTTCGGCCCAGAAGTCGCTCGCCGAGGGAGGCGTGCTGTGACCTGGCGCTCGCTCCTCTTCGTCCCTGTTCTGGAAGAGCGGTTCCTGGCCAAGGCTGCCGAGCGCGGCGCCGATGCGGTTGTGCTTGACCTTGAGGACAGCATCGCGGCAAGCCGCAAGGAGGAGGCACGAGCGGCCTTGGCCGCTGCGGTCGAACGGCTGTCGCCCCACATCGACGTGACGGTTCGGATCAACCCGATGTGGCTGGCGGCCATTCGGGACCTGGACGCCTGTGTCATTCCGGGTGTCTCGGCCATTCATCTCGCCCAATGCGAAAATGCCGAGTCCCTGCGCGCCGCGGATGCGCTGATCGGAGAACTTGAAGCCTCCCGCAATCTGGAAGCTGGGAAAATCCGGCTGTTTGCCATGCTGGAATCGGCCACTAGCATGACGAACGTTGCCGAAATAGCGGGCTGTTCGAAGCGTCTGTCAGGCCTGACGCTTGGGGTCGAGGACTACGCGAATTCCATGGGAGTTGCTGCCACGCCGGACCTGCTGCGCCCGGCGGCCTATCAGGTTGTCCAGTCGGCGCGAGCCGCCGGTGTGCATTCCTATGCGATCCCGGCCAGCATGTCCGATTTCCGCGACCTGGAAGGCCTCCGATCCGCTGCCGACCACGCCCGTGCACTCGGCACGGTCGGTGGCTATGCGGTGCACCCGGGTCAGGTGGGCGTGCTCAACGACGTGTTCTCGCCGACTGAAACCGAGCTTGACTGGGCGCGCCGGGTTGTCGAGCGCGTCGCGGTGGCCGAGAAGGATGGGCGCGGCGTGTTTGAGGTGGACGGCCGGATGATCGACAAGCCGTTGATCCTGCGCGCCGAACGGATGCTAAGCCGTTCCGTTTAGACGGCTCGCGTTTTCGATACTCGCTTCCAGAATTCTCGCGCATTCAGCCGCGTGGGTTGAAATGAGGAAGTGATCCGCTTCCTCCACCACCTCGACAGTGGCCGTATGCATGTGCCGGGAAAGCTCATCGGTCAGGTCGATGATCGGTTGGGGTGTTTTGCTGCCGCGGACCAGTGAGACCGGCAGGTCGATTGTGGAAAACGCCGTAAAGGGCGGTGTGAAGGTGGCGGTCGAATACCAGTCACGCAGGTTGGTTGGCGCTGATTCCCGGCAAAAGCTGCGCACGGCATCGGGCATCGAACCGAAAGCGCCGTCGCGGCTGTAGAAATCGATGATGATCGCGGCGGCGTCCGGATCACCCGCAGAGAGCGCGTTTTCGAACGCCTGAACCATTCGCTCGATTGCGGGTCGCCACGGAAAAGCCCCAACGGCCCTTTGGGCGAAGAGCGGGTTTGCTTCGAAACAAGTCAGGCTGATCGGTTCAATGCGTCCAGTCATGACGGCCGCGAGTGCAAGCTGCGCTCCCCAGGAATGCCCTACGACATGCAACGGCTCATCCACGGCGTCGACAACCTGTCCGACAAACTCGATCATGCGGCCGACGTCCGGGTCACCGTCTGGCCGGACCTCCGGTGTTGTCCCATAGCCCGGCAGGCAGGTGGACAGCAGACGGTAGGAACCGGACAGGGCCCTCTCGATGCCTTTCCACGCCGCCGGCGTTGCGTAAGATCCGGGAAGCATCAGGATGGCGGGGCCTTGCCCCTTTTCGCTCAGTTCGAACTCGTATCGCGGCATGCCGTTCATTGCAGGGGCCGAAATCGGTTCACGCGCGAGGCTGGTGTTCAGTTTCATGGTGTTTACCTCCGCAATCAGAGCATCCCTGCCAGCATGCCTGCGGCGCGCGCGGCACCATCAGCCGCAACGGGATGTGGGATGCGTGGAGTTTCAAGTTCCGCCAGCATGGCCTCGGCGATGTCCTCCGGCCCGCATTGGCCATAGGTCATCCGTCGTCCGGCGTTGTATCGATCGAGCCGGCTGGCAACGTGGAAGTTCTGCTCGAAATGGTTCTTCAGCGGGAAATAGAGGAAGGGCGTGCCGGCTGCGGCAAGCTCCATGCAGGTGGTCAGGCCGCCCTGGACGAGCGCCAGATCGGAGGCCGCCAGATGACGGTCGAGATTGGGAACAAAGGCTCGCATCTCGACCCCTTCGGGAACATCGAATTGCGCCGGGTCAAGCCGTGGGCCTGCGACAACGATCAAACGCAATTCGGGGATCCGCGCTTTGGCCAACGGGTAGGCCTGCAATATGCGCCGGATCAGATTACCGCCGACGCCTGAGCCTCCAACCGAAACGATGCAGGTCTTCTGCCCGTCGTCATAACCGAACTCGGCCCGCAGATCGTTGCGGCTGCCGAACTCGGATGGATGCTGGCCGATGATGTAATCGGCAAACTCGAAATGCCTGGGGATCCACTCACGCATTTGCGGTAAACCCTCGCCAAACGACATGTCGACGATATCGGCCTCGGTGCCGACAAAAATGGAGCAGTCGCGCACCTCCGGCCGACGTTCCACATGGGTGATCATCTCGGCGTTGTAATCGGTGGTCAGAAACGCCTCGTGCGGGCCGTTTTCGGCAAACGGAACCCAACCGACGAAATCGGTGAACCAGGCGATCTGGGCGCGCTTCAGTTCAGGATGTTCGTGCCAGAAATGGTCCACGTCCCAAGCCTCGTCGGCAATCACCAGATCGTATTTCTGTTCCTCCAGCACCTCCTGGAAAACCATGAAATTCTTGATCAGGATCTCGTCCATTCTGCGGATGGCCTGGAAGGCGTGCAGATCATGCTCACCGGATTCCGCTTCGATATGGGCGCTTTCATTGGCCATGAGGCGGCTCGCCGGATGAATGGTCTCGGCATTGGCCTTGAGAAACCGGGTCACCGGGTCCTGCGCCAGCCAGTCGACCTGCAGGTCCGGGTGGTGCTGGCGCAATTCGCGTGTGATCGCGAGGTCGCGCCGCGCGTGGCCGAGACCGATAGGCGAGGACAGGTAGAGAGCCTGTTTGGGTTTCGACGCTTTCCGCTGCACCGGCTTGTAGGTGCCCAGATGCCTGGCCAGGAAATCCCGCATCAGCGTGTTGATCTTGGCCGGGAAGCGAGCGTGCGGCGCGTGGCCGACACCCGGCATCAGATGCAATTCGCCGCCGGTCAGTTCTGCAATCCGTTCCGAGCCCTGATAGGGCGTGACCCGGTCGTCGAGCCCGTGGATCAGCAGGCACGGGCAGCGCACCGTCTCATAGGTTTCGTCGGAAATCGGAACGCCCTGTTGAGCCCGGGTTTCCTGGGTGTGGATCAGCATCTCGGCATCGCCGTCAGCCGCCCAAGAAATGGAATCTTCTTTCTGCTTGGTCGAATGCGGTTCGCAATGCAGCCGGTCAAAAAACCAGCGGTGGAAGCCGGCATAGTCTTTGCGCCAATAACCGTAGGAAAACTTGACCGAGTCGTCCGCGTCGGTCTGAACGTTCTTGCGGAAATCCAAGGGTTCGATGATCGGGGTCCAGGCGCCAAAGGACACCACGGCCTCGGCTCTGTCCGCCATGCGGGACGCCGCGGCAAAGGCGATCGCGCTGGAAAAGGAGAAGCCTACAAGTATAGCTTTATCCGTGCCTGTTTTGTCCATCACGCCCCGAACGTCCTCGATCACTTCCTCGATCGCATAGGCTGCGGTTTCATCCGGCCTGTCGGACTTGCCATTGCCGCGCGGATCAAAGGTGATGACCCGGAAATGTTCCGCGAAATAGGGCACCTGCGCCTTCCAGACCCGCGAATGAACCAGCGCCCAGGTCGGCACAAAGACAATCGTGTGATCGCCGTTACCGTAGATCTCGTAGTGGATATTAACTCCGTTACGGTCGACGGCGCCTTCGGTATGGGGAAGCATCGCACGCATCATCCGCTCCTTTCGTAATATTCGATAACCTTACCGAAGCGACGCAGCGCTTCGCGGAAAGGGATTTTTGGGGATTCGTAGTCCAGCATGATTGCGGCTTCTGCCCCTATGAAGCCGGCGCTGACCAAGGCGCCGATATCTTCCGCGGTGAAGGGACCAAGCGTGCCGGTCTCTTCCTCGATCTGACGGACCAGCTTCAGGATCAGATCGCGCCATTGCGCATAGGCCGCTCGAACCGCCTCGCCGATGGCGGGCTTGCTCCATCCTGCGGCCGTCAGTTCCATCAGCACCCGCACATAGCCCGAGGCGATATCGTCATCGAGATAGTCGCAGGACAATTCCCATTTCTCCGATACCTTCAAATCGGGGTTGTCGAAGGTCTTGGTCTGACGGTCGATCAACTGCGCGTTCAGATATTCGAAGAGCGCCAGAATCATCCCTTCCTTCGACCCGAAATGGTACTGGATCTGGCTCATCTGGGTGTTGGCCGCCTCGGCGACCCGACGGGTCGAAAGGCCGGCATAGCCTTCCTCCAGAAGAACTTTTTGGGCAGCGTCCAGGAGCTGACGCTTTGATTCCTTGACACGCTCTGCGGTGACTCTGGCCATCGAATACTCCTCACCACCTAATTAATTCGGTCGAACGAATAAGTCAACTGTTTTCGTTTGTGGAGGCTGGCGCCGCAGCGATCGGTGCCGGGCCGCTGGCCTTCATTCAGGTTTCAATGAGCATTTGGTCGAGCGGCGTAGGCGTTTCCGATCCGCAGCCGTCGGGTGCTTTCGAAGCTGTTCAAACAGGCTTGCCTCGGAGAGAGTTCTAGAATAGTATCAAATTATGAATAGTAGTATCACAATATGGACCTTGCAGTGAGCGGCGAACTTTCAGGTATTCTGCCGGTCCTGCCGACTCCGTTCACTGAAGCCGGCGGCGTTGATCTCGAAGCGATGCCGGGCCTGGTGGATTATGCGCGGGCGTCCGGAGTGGGGGGCGTTGTCTTTCCCGGCTTTGCCAGTGAGGTGGAGCACCTTTCGGCTGATGAGCGCGAATTGCTATTGGGCCAGGTCGTGACTGCCGCAGATGGCGCGATTCCCGTCGTTGCGGGCGCCAGTGCGGAGACTGCGGACGCCGTTATCGCGCATGGGAAGGCCGCTCAGGCGTTCGGCGTGAACTTGCTGATGATCCAGCCGCCGAAATCCGTTGGATCGCGCTCCGAAGATGTCTCGGCTTTCCTGCTCTCGGTAACTACCGAGCTGCCTGATATCAGGATCATCCTGCAAAACGCGCCGGCTCCACGCGGTTCGGACCTGTCGCCGGCGACGATCCTGGACGTTGCCCGAACCATTCCGCAGATTGCTTACGTCAAGGAAGAGACCCTCCCAGCCGGGCCCGCCATTACCGCGATCCTTCGGGATCGCCCCGAGCACCTTCGCGGTGTCATCGGGGGTGGCGGTGCCCGGTACATTCTCGATGAATATGCCCGTGGCGCTTGCGCTGCCATGCCGGCGCTTGAGTTGTCTGATGAGCATGTCGCGCTGGATGCAGCCTGGCGGCGCGGCGACCACGCAACGGCCCGCGATATTTATGTTCGCACACTTCCGCTACTGGTGCTTCAGGCCGTCTACCGGATGCGGCTGACCAAGCACACGTTGATGCGGCGCGGCGTTTTGAGCAACGCCGTCGTGCGCGCGCCGACGCCTGAGCTGGACGCCATGGCCACCGCTGACATTGATGCAAACCTGACCGAATTGGGTGTCATCAAGGCCGCTCCGATGCGGGGCGCGGTATGACGGATACGGTCAAGTCAGTCGAGGTATTCACGCTGACCCTGCCAAGGGACAAGCCCTATCTGGGCGCGGCGCGCGAGGGCGAGGAGCCGAATGCCAGGGGCTATCTTGTCCGCAAAGGCAATCGAACCGTCTATCCGGTCTTTGACCGGTCCATCCTTGTCCGGATCGAAACGGCCCGTGGCATAGTCGGTTGGGGCGAGACCTATGGCCTCGTGGCGCCCGGCGCGGTCGGATCGATCATCTCCGACCTGTTGGCGGATTTCACCATTGGTCGCGATCCGACCGATCCAGCCGCGATCTATGATGACAACTACGACCTGATGAGGGTGCGCGGGTACACTGGCGGGTTCTATGTCGATGCTCTTGCCGCCATCGACATCGCGCTTTGGGACATTGCCGGCCGCATCGCGGATAAACCCGTTGGCGCGCTGATCGGGGATCAGGTCAACCCATCGATCCCTGCCTACCTGTCGGGTCTGCCGGCGCCGGTGCTGTCCGAGCGGGTAGAACTGGCGTTGGAATGGCAGGACCGCGGCTTCGACGCGTTCAAGTTTGCGACACCTGTCGCAGATGACGGACCGACCGCAGAGATCGAAGCCTTGCGTGCTGCCCTGGGTGCCGATGCCCGGATTGCGGCGGACATGCACTGGAACCAGACCGCAAACGAGGCGATTGGCGAGATACGCGCCATGGAACCGCATGGGCTGTGGTTTGCGGAAGCACCAGTCCGAACCGAGGACATCGCGGGACTGGAAACGGTCTGCGCCACCGTTGAAACACCAGTCGCGGTCGGCGAGGAATGGCGCACCCACTGGGATCTGGTGCAGCGGATAGATCGATGCCGGATTACCATCGTGCAGCCCGAAATGGGTCACAAGGGCATCACCAATTTCATGCGCATCGGCAGACTGGCCGATCAGCACGGCTTGAAGATCATTCCGCACGCGACCATCGGTGCGGGCATTTTTCTTGCCGCCAGCCTTCAAGCCAGCACTGCCCTGCCAGCCGTGGTCGCCCACGAATTCCAACATTCGATTTTTGAACCCAACCGCCGCCTTCTGCGCGGCGATATGGAATGCGCCGAGGGGCGCTACAAGCCGCCGGGAGGTCCGGGGCTCGGCGTCGAACCCAGTAAGGAGGCTCTGAGCCTTCTGCGACGTGTTTGAAAAAGACCAATAGAGAGGAGACCTACCATGAATTCCCTGTTGAAAAAGTCCATGATTGCTGCGTTGACCGCGGGCCTCATGGCAACCAGCGCGCTGACCGGCGCTTCTGCCGAAACCCTGAAATTTGTCTCCTGGCAAGTGGACGATGGAGGCATGGGCGATTGGTGGAAGGCGGCTATCGAGAAGTTCGAAGCCGAACATCCGGGCGTCGAGGTCGAATTCACCAAGGTCGAGCGCGCCAGTTATGCCGACACCATGACCACGCTCTTCGCCGGTGGCCAGCCGCCGCATATCGTCCATTTGGCCTCGTTCGAATACCAGAACTTTGCCGAAAACGGCTGGATGGAAAATCTCGACCCATGGCTGGCGAAGGACGGGATCGACATGTCCGGCTGGGCCGGACAAGGGACCTGCACCTGGAACGGCGAAACCGCCTGTATCATGCTGCTCTATTTCGGGTTCATGATGGCCTACAATCCAGACATTCTGGCCGAAGCTGGAGTTGAAGTTCCCACGAACTACGGCGAGTTTCTTGCTGCCGCGCGGGCCACCACCAAGGACCTCAACGGTGACGGTATCACCGACCAGTTCGGCACCGGACACGAGACCAAGGGCGGGGCGGGACAGTACCTGACCGAAATGCTGAACTATGTGCTCGATGCGGGCGCCTACTGGACGGACAAGGATGGCAAGATCACCATCGACACCCCCGAAATGATCGAGGGACTGACCCGTTGGAAAACCGTCTATGACGAAGGCCTGACCCCGCGCGACATGTCGGCAGGCGAAGTGCGCAAACTGTTTGCCGATGGCAAGATCGCCCTGCGCCTGGACGGTCCGTGGCTCTACGGAACGATGCAAAAGGGCGCTGCCGCGGACACCCTGAAAGTTGCCACCCCGGCGATGAGCCCTCCGGTCGGCGGATCATCCAATGTCCTGGGCATGGCGGCTGATATTTCAGATGAGCAAAAACAACTCGTCTGGGATTTCATCAAGATCGCCATGTCGCCCGAATTCCAGCGGACTTATGCCACCGTGGCCGGAAACACGCCACCAAGTCCAACAGCGGATGTCTCCGGCGTGGAGGCAGACGTGCCGCATTTCCAGATCATCGTCGACACGCAGAAAGCCGCAGCCGCCGCCGGCGTCGACCGGATCCCGACAGGGCTTGAAATCCAGTACGGTGAATTCGGCAAGATGGTGCAGGAAGAAGTTCAGCGTATGTTGATCGAGGACCTCGATCCGGCCGACGTGGTCAAGGTCATTCAGAAGCGCGCTGAAGAAATCCAGGGCGGCTAGAACACGCGAACAACCGGCCGGCCCGTCAGCGCGGGCCGGCGGCAATCGGAGGAAACCATGTCGACGACTGACCGGGGCGACAGCAGGGCCCTGAAGCCTTCGGGTTTCCGCCTTTTCGACCTGGCGCGCCCTAGCCGGCAGCATCTGCTGGGTTACATTCTGTTGACGCCGGCCGTGCTGATGGTCCTGATCATCATCGCCTATCCGCTCTTCATTTCGATCGATTTATCGCTTCAGGACGTGAAGCTGCCCAGGATTGGCGAGTCGCGAAAGCCGTTTACCTTCAAGAATTACGAAAGGCTCTTCAGTTCCTCCGAGTTCTGGATGGCGTGCTGGGTAACGGTAAAACTGGTTGTCGCGGTGACGGCCGGGAGCCTTGTCGTCGGGGTTTCGACAGCGCTTCTGGTCAATCAGAAATTCCGGGGTCGTTCCATCGCCCGCATTGCGATGGCGCTGCCATGGGCTGTTCCGGAGGTGATCGCAGTTGTGATCTTCGCCTGGATCTTCGACAGTTCATTTGGGCTGATGAGTTGGCTTCTGATCAAATTGAACCTCGCCGACAAGATGGTTGCCTGGGTGTCGACCCCCGGAGCGGCGTTCTGGGCGCTGACGCTGACTTTCATCTGGAAAGGCTTCCCCTTCGTCTCGATCATGACACTGGCCGGGTTGCAATCGATTCCGGACGACTACTACGCCGCCGCAAAAGTGGACGGTGCCAATGCCCTTCAGCGGTTTCGTTGGATCACGATCCCCTGTCTCATGCCGGTGCTTGGCGTGATGCTGGTGCTGGTCATGCTCTGGGTCTTCCGCGATTTCTCGATCATCAAGGTGCTCACGGGCGGTGGTCCGCTGAAGTCGACTCAGACCCTCTCCATCATGACCTACGATCAGGCCTTTGGCTTTTTCAAGTTCGGGTATGCGTCTGCCATCGGAGTCGTGACGCTGGTCATTTGTGTCGTCGCCAGCCTCGCGATGCTCGGACGCCAGTCCAAGGCGATGTATTAGGACTTTCGGCATGCAGCGGACACCGCTTCAAAGCATCATACTTTATGGCTCCGTCCTGGTGGCACTGGCGATCATCCTGTTCCCGATCTACTGGCTGTTCGTCACCGCGCTTTCGACTACGGTCGAGTTATCGGGCTTGCCTCCGAGTTTTTGGCCGGAGAACCCACAATGGTTCATCTTCGGCAAGGTTCTGACGGAACGGCCAATCCCGCTTTGGCTGTTGAACTCGACGATTGCAGCTGTGGGCTCCGTGATACTGTCCATGTTCGTCTCGGTGCTGGCAGGCTACGCACTGTCTCGCTTCAGCGTACGCGGCGGGCATTCGCTGGGGCTCTTCATTCTGACTGCCAAGATGTTGCCGGCGACCCTGCTGGCGATCCCGCTCTTTGCGCTGTTCAGTCGGCTCGGCATCATGGGCTCGCTCTGGACGCTGATCCTGGCGCACTCGACACTGATTATCCCGTTCACCACGTGGATGCTGAAGGGCTATTTCGATACGATTCCGCGCGAGCTGGAACAGGCCGCAATGGTTGACGGCTGTTCGCCGCTCGGCGCGCTGGTCCGGGTGATACTGCCTGTGTCGGCTCCCGGACTTGCAGCGACCGCGCTTTATGCCTTCGTTCTGAGTTGGGCGGATTACGCCTATGCCCGCACGTTCCTGATCAACAGTCAGGACAACTGGACCGCCAATCTCGGCATTGCCACCATGCGCGGCGAATACACGACCGACTGGAACGAGATATCCGCCGCAGCGGTCTTTGTCGCGATCCCGATCCTGCTCATCTACCTGTTCCTCGAACGATACCTGGTTGGTGGCCTGACCGCCGGTGCGGAGAAATAACATGGCGCGCATCAACATTGAAAATGTCCACAAGAACTATGGCGACCTGCAGGTCCTGAAGCCGTTTTCGCTGGAGATCGAGGATGGGGAGTTTGTTGTGCTCGTCGGCCCCTCCGGTTGCGGCAAGTCCACGATGCTCAAGATCCTGGCCGGGCTGGAGCCGGCTTCTGGCGGCCGGGTCGTTCTCGGCGACCGTGATGTCACCGACCTCGCACCGGGCGACCGCGATATCGCGATGGTGTTTCAGAATTACGCGCTTTATCCGCACCTGACGGTCCGCCAGAACATCGGCTTTGGATTGAAAATGCGCGGCATGACCAAGGGTGATATCAACAAACGGGTCGAGGACTCGGCCAGGACCCTCGGCGTGGCACACCTGCTCGACCGTAAGCCGCGGGCACTTTCAGGTGGACAGCGTCAACGCGTAGCGCTCGGACGCGCCATCGTCCGGGAGCCGCAGGCCTTCCTGATGGATGAACCGCTTTCCAATCTGGATGCCAAATTGCGTGTGCACATGCGTGCCGAAATCAGCGCGCTACACAACCGGATCGGCGTGACGACGGTCTATGTGACCCACGATCAGATCGAAGCCATGACGATGGCGGATCGCGTGGTATTGATGCGCGAAGGCGTGATCCAGCAGATCGCCGACCCCGACACGATGTTCCGAAAACCGGTCAATCTTTTTGTGGCCGGCTTCATCGGATCTCCCGGCATGAACCTCGTCTCGACTACCCTCAAGCGAGATGACGACACGCCGACGATCGAGATGTTCGGATCAAAGGTACCTGTGGAAGGACATCGGCTGAACGGGACATCAGACCTGGTTGCCGGCCTTCGGCCGGAAAACATCGGCGTTGGCGATGGTCCCGTCAGTTTCAAGGTGAGGCCAAGCCTCGTCGAGAGCCTCGGATCTGAAAAATACGTTTACTTCCATGACGATGCACATCAGGTCGCCCGTAGCGAAGACGGCGAAGAGGAAAACAGCAAGGGCCTGATAGCCCGAGTTCCCTATGCCGGCGCGTTGAAAGAAGGGGAGGAACTCACCCTGTCGTTCGATCCTGGTGACCTTTACCTCTTCGACGCGAAGACCGAGCAGGCAATCTGACGATGAGAATTCTGGTTTCGGGATCAGCGGGCCGGGTCGGTTCGCGCGCAGTCGATGCCCTGTTGGCGTCCGGTCACCAGGTTCGCGGCTTCGACATCTGGGCAACCGGAAAGACAGCGCCGGGTTACGACGAGAAAACGGGCGCGTTGCAGAATGCAGCCGACGCCAAAGACGCAGTCGAAGGCGTACAAACCGTGCTTCATCTTGGCGCCTTCATGTCCTGGGTGCTGTCGGAACGGGGCGCAATGTTCGAGGCCAATGTGGAAGGTACTCGAGTCCTGCTTGACGCTGCCGCAGGCGCCGGCGTCAAGCGGTTCGTCTTCGCCTCTTCCGGCGAAGTCTATCCGGAAAACGCGCCAAGTTTCCTGCCGATAACGGAGGACCACCCCTGCCTGGCAAACAGTCCCTATGGTCTGACCAAGCTGTTGGGTGAGGAGCTCGTGACATTCCATCAACGCATCGGATCGTTCGAAACGGTGATCTTGCGGTTTTCCCACACGCAGGACGCCGTGGAACTTCTGGACGAAGGCAGTTTCTTTTCCGGGCCGCGGTTTTTTCTGCGCCCGCGCATCGAACAACAGAAAAAGATGGGAAACCACGCCGTTGCGGACATTCTTGCGGCCGCTGACCCGGGAAGGCCGGCGCACATTCTCGCCCGCAATCAAGACGGCCGTCCCTTCAAGATGCACATCACCGATACGCGGGACATGATCCAGGGGTTGAAACTGGCGCTCGATCTTCCCCAGGCCGCCGGCAGGGTCTACAACCTCGGCGCGACGGAGCCGGTCGATTTCCAGGATGCTCTGGAAAGGATGTCGGCCATCACCGGATATCCGGTGGTCGCGGTCGATCTTCCCGGAGCGGGTGTCTACTATGAGACCTCGAACGAGAAGATCCGCACGGAGTTGGGGTTTGAACCGGAATGGACGATCTTTCGGATGCTGGAAGAAGCGGCGCAAGCCAGGCAGGCCCGACCAATGGGGTAACCGAGCGCGCCAAGACCGTCCCGACGGGGGCGGCTGCCCTGGCCAAGGGCCTCAGTCTGCTTGACCTGGTGGCGGATGCCGAGAAACCTTTGCGTTTTGCCGAGCTTCAGCAGTTGTCGGATATGTCGAAGCCGACATTCGCGCGCATTTTGCGAACCCTGATTGCATTCGGTCTTGTCCGGCATGATGAAGCCAAGGGCACCTATATGCTCGGTCCCAGGTTTCTGGAACTGTCGCACAAGGTATGGGACGCGTTTGACCTGAACTCGGTGGCGACGCCGGAACTGGAGCGTCTTTCGAGCGAACTTGGTGAAACCGTCGCCCTTTGCAAGCTTGAACAGGACAGCGTTTTGTATCTGAGCGAGCGCTCCGGATCGGGGCTTGGTGTTCGCGTCTCGACCGGGCAGCGCGTGCCGCTGCATTGCACTGCGGCGGGCAAGGTTCTCCTGGCATTTCAGGAGCCGTCTATCGGTCGTGCCTTGCTCAACAGGCTGGAGCTCGATTCCTTCACGGACTCGACCCTGACCAGCAAGTCGGCGCTCAATTCGGATCTGGCACTGACCCGGGTGCGGGGATACGCCATCTCCTTTGAAGAACACCTGGCCGGGGTGAACGCCGTAGCGGTGGCAATCGGTGCGCCCGACGGCACCCCTCTGGGCGCGCTTGCGCTGCTGGCGCCTGCATCTCGACTGGACGAAACAAACATTCATCCGGTCGGGCGCGAATTGATTGCATCGGCGCGGCGGATTACCGGATCGGCCGGCGCGGTCGCCATCAGCTCGCGGCCACGGCCGCGCAACAGCCAATCGAGAATGGTTGCGGACCTGGACTGTGTTCTTCCCTGGGGTGCCCAGCTCGGGGAAGCACCGGTGTGGCACCCGTCCGACCAGCGGCTCTATTGGGTCGATATCCTGCGCCCGGCCGTCTACCGCTTCGATCCTGCGTCGGGCGTCAATGAAATCTGCGAACTGAAGAAACTTGTCAGCGCCGTTCTGCCGACCACCGATGGCGGGATCATGGTGGCAACACTGGATGGGATCGAAAAACTGGATTTCGACACGGGCGGTCTGACGCCCTTTTGTCATCCGGAAAGCGGGCTTTCCGAAAATCGACTCAATGATGCCAAGGTCGGTCCCGGCGGAGCGATCTGGGTGGGTTCGATGAGAATGGATGCCGCCAAACCCAGTGGTGGGCTTTACCGGGTCGACTCCGACGGCGGATCTTCCCAGAAGGAAAGTGGCATCACCGTTTCCAACGGATTGGGCTGGAGTCCGGACAACAGCACCTTCTTTTTCATCGATACGGTTCCCGGTCATATCTATGCCTATGACAGCGCCCCGGGAACCGGGTCCCTGTCGAACCGCCGCGTCTTCGCCAAGGTCGAGGCAGATGACGGTCGCCCCGATGGCATGACGGTGGATCAGGAAGGCGGGATCTGGTGCGCCCTGTGGGACGGCTGGGGGATCCGTCGCTACAAACCCGACGGCGAATTCGATTTCGCAATCGAGTTGCCCGTGCCGCGCCCTACGAGCTTGTGTTTCGGCGGCCCCGACAACGACACCCTCTTCATCACAAGCGCACGTACGCGTCTGCCGGCCACGACGCTCTCCGAGGCACCGCTGTCGGGTGGCGTCTTTGCCTGTAAGCCCGGTTTTCAGGGGCTGGCGCCAAATCTCTTCTCGCCGGAAAAAACGGAATGAAGACGCCCCTTTCCCCCGAGGCAATCTTTGACCTCACCGGCCGCACAGCGCTCGTGACGGGCTCAAGCCGGGGGATCGGCGCGGCGATAGCGCGGGGGCTGGCTGCGGCCGGTGCGCGTGTTGCCGTTCACGGTCAGACCGAAGCTTCCACAGTGGAGACGTGCAGACATATTTATGGCGAGCTCGGGCAATGTGAGGCCCTGTTCGGCGATCTCGCCAGGCCCGGGCAGGGCCGGAAACTGGTGGAAACCTGTGAAGAGCTTTTCGGAAAACTGGACATCTTGGTCATCAACGCGTCTGCCCAGATCAACGCGCCCCTGTCGCAACTCAACGAGGCCGACCTTTCGCTCCAGATTGATGTCAACTTGCGATCGACGATCGAGATGCTTCAGACCAGTCTTCCGTTGATGGCAGCCCGTGGCTGGGGCCGCGTGGTCAGTATCGGGTCCATCAACCAGTCCGGCCCGAAACCGCTGGTCACGGCCTATGCGGCAACCAAGGCGGCGCAACACAACCTGATCCAGAGCCAGGCACGCGATTATGCAAAGTCCGGCGTCGTGTTGAACACCCTGTCACCCGGCTTGATCGACACCGACCGCAATGCGGACCGCAGCCAGGACGACCCCGTGGGTTGGGCCGATTATGTCGCCCAGGCGAACTGGATGGGGCGCATGGGAACGCCGGAGGAAATGGTTGGCGCTGCGGTTTTTCTGTCCTCGGACGCGTGCAGCTTCATGACCGGCGAAGTCGTCACCCTGTCTGGCGGGTATTGATCCGATCAGGCTCCCAGATAGGCGCGCTCAAGGATTGAAGGCTCCGACTTAAGCCGCGCCGGCGCGCCCTCAAACTGTATTTCCCCTTGGGACAGAATGTAACAGCGGTCGGCCACGTCCAGGGCAAGCTGGGTGAATTGCTCAATCAGCAAAATGCCGATTCCCCTGTCCCTCAGGCCGCGCACGACCGAAATGAGCCGGTCAATGACGACAGGCGCAAGACCAAGCGACATTTCATCGATGAGGAGAAATCTGGGCCGGGAAACCAAAGCCTGGGCGATCGCCACCATCTGCTGCTGCCCGCCCGAAAGAGTGGATGCAACATGGCCCTTGAGCGGCACCAGCTCCGGGAACACGTCGAGCGCCTTTGCGATTTCGTCGTCAAGCTCTGCGGCTGTCAGCGCCGGCCCTGCGGCCGCCAGATTGTCAAGAACGCTCAGGCCGCCCAGAAGCCTGTGACCCTCAGGCACCGCCGCAACGCCGGCAGCGCGAATCGCCCCGACACCGGCGCCATTGATAAAGGTTTCGTCTACCGCGATGCCGCCGGCGGTAAGTGGCATGACCCCGGCAATCCCCAGAACCAGCTCCGACTTGCCGGCGCCGTTGGGGCCCAGAAGCGCCACGATTTGTCCCTCGGCCACCTGTAAAGAAACTCCGTTGAGGACCGTTCTGGTTTTCGATTTGATTGTGACGTTGTTGATCTTCAGCATGACGGTTCCCCGATTAGCGACCGAGATAGGCGGTCTTGACGGCTTCGTCCTGAAGGACCTCCCGGGTTGACCCAAACGCGATGAGTCTGCCGAAGTCCAGCACGGCGGTCGCCGAGCACACGTCTCGAACAAGATCCACATCGTGGTCGACCAGGATAATCTGCGACCCGAAACGGGATTTCACCCCGTTGATGATTGTTCGCAGATGCTGCATCTCGCTTTCCGACAAACCGCCCCCCGGCTCATCGAGCAGGATCAGTTTCGGATTGCCAACAAGGCATTTCGCGACTTCGGTCATGCGTTTCTGGTAGGGGTTGAGCGATGCCCCCAACTGATGGCGGCAGTCTTCGATGCCCACAAACTCCAGTGCGACGTCCACTTCTTCGGCACGGTTGGATCGGGCTATGGACTTCGCGTCAACGACGGCGAGCAAGTGGTCCTCGACCGTCAAATCGTCAACGATCTGAACCTTTTGGAACGATCTTGCCAGCCCCTGACGAGACCGTTTGTGCGGCGGCAGTTCAAGAAGATCCAGTTGATCAAGGACGATTCGGCCTTCTGCAATGGGAGCAAAACCCGAAAACGCGTTCGTCAGCGTGGTTTTGCCCGCACCGTTGGGACCGATCAGTCCGACAACATCCTCCGACAGGTTCAGTGAAAGCGCATCCAGCGCAACCAAACCGCCGTATTTGACCGTCAGATTGTCAATCGTGATCATGATGCTCGCCCCGGAATCTTGCTGCTGATCGCATCCAGCAACTGGCCGGCCAGACCGCGTGGAGCCGTCATGATGGCGTGCAGCAGGGCAGCTCCGAAGAGCATCAATGCGATGTCGGCGCTGACACCAAGATTGTTCAACAGGGCTGGCAGAAGTTTGTAGAGAATCCCTGCAAAGACAGCGCCGATCCATGAATATGCGCCGCCAACGACCACCAGCGCGAAGAGCAGGATGCCGTCGGCGGCCAGGAACGTGCGTGCATCAAGTTGGCCCAGGGCGCCGCTCAGAAGGGCACCGGCAGCGCCGGCCAGCAGGCCAGAAAGCGCAAAGGCCCAGATCTTGTAGAATGTTACGTCAACACCGGCGGCCATCGCATTGGCCTCCGATTGCCGAATCATGGCCCATGCCCGGCCGGGTGCAGTGGTCCGATGCAGGGCGACAAGAACGAAGCCCAGCGCCACGACGCACATCGTGTAACGCAGATACGCCCCATCGGATTGCGCAAATGCCGGCAACCGAATGTCGGCGGCGGACTTCTGCGCAACGCCCCAAAAACCTTCACCGCCATTGGGGAACTGGAAGGCGTTGAACAGGATCTGGAATGCGCCGGCGGCCATGAGAGTGACCAGCGCGAGATACAGCCCGCGCATCCGCAATGCCGGCAACGCCAACAGCGCTCCAATCAGGGCCGTGGACAGGCCGGCGATCAGCACCAGGGCCGAAAATGGCAGGGGCGTTGCGTAGTTCAAACGCAAAGCGATCCACCCGCCGACGCCGACAAGGGCTATCTGCGCCAGATTGATAAGCCCCAGTTGTGCAAACAGGACCGATATGCCGGCTGCTGCGAGCGCGAAGATTGCTGCGGAGGTCGCGACCTTGATCCACAGAGCGGAAAGCATCAACGGCAGCACCAAGAATGCCAAGGCAAATAGGACGAGGGGCACGAGCGTATTCTTCGTCATCTCAGCTCTCCCGGGCAAAGGTGAGTTTCTGACCACGCTGCATCCACAGAATGACCAGTGCGGCGACAATGAAGGGTGCCATGGTGCGCAATGGCGCCAGCGGCTTGTAGAGGGTCAACATGGATTCCGCGACGCCGATGAACAGACCTCCCGCAAGTGTCAGCCAAAGAGAAGACAGCCGACCGCAAATCGCGGCCGCAATTGCCGGGATCACCATGAACGTGATGACCGTCGGTTCAAGCCGTACGAGACTACCGAAAATCAAACCGGTGAATCCCGCCAGGGCGCCGGATATACCCCAGGCCAATGTCTCCGTCCTGAGGATGGGTATGCCCAGAAGCGCTGCGTGGTCGCGGTTGTCGGCCAGTGCTCGCATGTTGAGCCCTACGCGGGTTCGGCGAAGATATTCGACCATCCCGATGACAACCAGAAGCGTGACGGTGAATGCAACGATGCGCGTCACCGTCATGCGTACTCCGAGGATTGAAATACCGATCTTGTCCGTCGGCAGCGAGATCTTTCTCAGCGCATCCTCCCAGATGAATCCGATCAGACCAAGGAGAAGAAGCATGTAGCCAAGGGTGGCAATGGCCTTCACGGCAGGTTCACGCCATGCGAGCGAAGGAGCGATCAGCAGACCGTAAGCAACGGAAAGGCCGATGCCCACAACCACTGCGGACAGCCAGGACAACGGTCCATCCATGCCCCACTCCGCGACCTGCCAGGACAGCATCGCGCTTGCTGCTGCAATCGCTCCATAGGCGAAGTTGAGGACGCCGGTGGAATTTCGCAGGATGACCAGGCCGACACCGGCGAGCGCATAGAGCGAGCCCACGGCAAGTCCCGAGACGAGGAAAAGCCCATAAACCATGCTTCACGGTCCTTGAAAGAGACCGGTGAAGCCGCGACTTCACCGGTCAGTCCAGGGAGGATTAGTTGGTTATTCCCAGTGCGGCTTCCTGGGCCCGGATCGGGTCCAGATATTCGCTTTCGATATCGAAGCAGTCGCGCACGACCTTGAACGCGCCGCCGGTGTAAGACACCACGCGACCGGCATGGTTCGGCATGTGGCGATCGGCATCGCCGACGTAATAGGGCGCACACAGAAGGTCGGACTTGGCGTTCTTGATGCCCCGTATCGCCTTCGTGACAGAGGCCCGATCCACGGATGCAGGATCCAGCTCGAGAAGGGCGTCGACGAAGAATCGCGCCGAGATGTAACCGGACTGCGAGAACGTGTCCCGCCGGTCGCCTTCCTTGCCGTACGTGTCCATGACGGCGATCCAGTTCTTGTTGTCAGCGCCGTCGCTGTCGAACGGAGCAAGCTCGATCTGGATATGGAGATTGTCGTTCCAGTGGTCGCCCAAAACCTTGGCGACCCCAGGCTCGTATAGCGGCGTAGGAGACACCCAGGTGAACAGGTCACGGCCACCTTGCTCTTCGGCGACCTTCAACAGGCCGATCGCAGGTGCGGCCGGCAACATGAGGAGGATCGTATCCACCCCTTCCGACAAAGCCTGGAGATAGACCGAGTTCAGGTCTACCGCTGTCGGATCCATGAGAATCGACGTTCCCTTCAGACCCTTGCTTTCCATGAACTTGTTCATCCAGTCACAGGCCCAGCCGCCATTGTTGGGAATATTGAAGCCGATGCAGGCGGCGTGCTTTGAGCCGAGCTCTTCGACCGCAAAAGTCAGTGCGCCGATGCCGGACGGCAGCGGACCCTGGTTGGTCGAGACGATGTTGGAGCTTTCGTAGCACTCGGAAATGGCGCAGCCGGATGCCATCACCATCACGTCTTCATCCCTGTAGAGCCCGGCATTGACCGCCATCGATACGACCGAACCGTTCCCCACCAGGGCCACCACGCCTTCGTCTTTCACCAGCTTGGTCGCGACTTGCCCGGCCAGTTCCGGGTTCCACTGATCGTTCTCGACGATGTACTCGATCGGGCGGCCATGGATGCCGCCATTGGCGTTGACGCAGTCGAAAAACGCCGCCGCCGCATCGGTTCCTCCCGAGAAGTCTCCGGGCGGCGCGTTGCCGTTGATACCACCCACCTTGATGGGCTCTCCATTGGCCGCCTGGCCGTTGGCCAGCCCGCATTTCGGGCCGTGGCCATCTGCCAAAACCGGTGTCGCCAGGCCCGTCAGGAGCAAGGTTGTAACTGCGGCCGAATAGCCGATTATCTGTCTCATTTCACTACCCTCCCATGAAATTGGATGATGCGTCCGAGGTCGCTCAGGATGTGCCCTGAGCAACCTTTTCGAGGTATTCTTCTTCGGTGATGGTGCCGCCTTCGCCCTCGGCCTTGCCCTGGTCATCAGGGTGCAGGAACGGTTGCAGCGGTTCGATCCGCTTCCACGCCGGGAAAGGTTGTTTGCCTTCCGCATCCGGCACGTAAGGTGATGTCTCGACACGGGTGTGTTTGTGGATGTATCGGGAACAATTCTGGAAAACGACGGATACGTCCACGTCGACAACCATGTTGCAGCCGGGGAATTGCGCCATCAGGTCCGGGTCCTTGGACAGCTTGGCCGTTCCTTGAACACGAATGCGCCAGGGCGTCACCATGTCCATGAACAGCATGCCGGCCTTGGCAGCCTCCTTGATGTTGCCCATGGAGAACCACATGCCGTTTCCGTCATAATTCGGAAAGACAATCCGGTTGGGCGAGATTGCCTTCACGAAGCCAACGTCGCCGCCCTTGTAGGACACGGTCGGCATGCCCTGACCATCGACCGTTGACAGGAAGAAGTAGTCACGGCTGTTGATGTAGTTCGTGTGGATCTCTTCCAGTTCATCTCGCACTATGGCGTGGACCACCACTTCGGCCAGCTTTTCGTGCTGACCATCCTTCTGCAAGGCGCGCTGCGCGTCGGAATAGAATTGCTCTGGCGTGGGCATGGCAACCTCCGCTTGGATTTTGGGGAAATGGATGAGGACGCCGGAGCGTCCTCATCATTGCCGGTTATTCGGCTGCTTCCGCAGGCTCCTGGGATACGGCTTCGGTGACCTCTTCCCAGCCAGGTGCCTCGTCAAAATGGATGACCGGCCGTTGCTTCCTTCGATTGATCAGAAGCCGCGTGCTGTCGCGCTTGGCATAGTGGCCGGCGGGATCGGCGGCGGCCTTGGCATAGCCGATCATGTGCAGGTCGATGTCGGCATACAGGATGCCTTCCTGGTCATGCGGAATGCGCTCGGCGATTTCGGATCCGTCAGGGCCGAAAATTGCGGTGTATCCGCCACCAACCGGGAACAGGGCTTCCTTTTCCGAATTGCCCTCGCAGAGCATATCCTGCATTTCCTTTGTCACCAGCGAGCAGGGGGCCAGGACGAAACACGATCCTTCGACGGCGTAGATCATCGACGCCGCATTGTTGACCTGATGGCCAAGGGCGTATGCGGTGCCTTCGTACAGGGCCAGATTGGGCCAAGCGGCGCAGTGGATCTGCTCGTTCTGCGCGTACATTGCGTATTTGCTGAGGGGTTGCAGATGCTCCCAGCATGCCAGTTGTCCGACACGGCCGATGGATGTCTGCACGACATTGAGATCGGATCCATCGCCTTCGCCATAGACGGTCCGCTCAACATGGGTCGGCTTCAGCTTGCGACGACGATTGATCACCTCGCCATTTTCATCGAAATGCCACTGTGCAATGTAGAGTGAGCCGCCATCGCGCTCCGAGCAGCCCATCGACATCTGAATGTTGTTGTCGCGGCACGCTTTGGCAAGTCGCGCTTCCTGCGGACTGCCGGCTTCGATGGAATTGTCGAAGTAACGGCCGACGAATTGCATTTGCCAGGCCACCGGGCCGAGCCAGATATGATTGGGGTAACCGGGCAACCAGGTTTCACTGAACGCAATCAGCTTCGCACCGTTGGATGCTGCCTCTTCGATCAGGCCAATGGCCTTGTCGATTCCGGCATCGAGATCAAGAAAACAGGGAGCGGCCTGGACGGCCGCCACTTTAAATTGGGTAGACATTTGAACCTCCGCTACAATCAAGGCCTCGGACCTTAATTCGCGGCAAAATGCCATTTCCCGACTGTGACATCTTTTGGTTTTGGGCCACAAAACTTGCGTTTTCGTGCGCAAACGATATGTCTATCTGCCTGTGGGGCCAGTTTTATGGACATCCAGACGCGATACGATACCGAAGACGTTTCTGCGGTCGACCGATTTGCATTCTGGCGGGAATCGGTCTGCGAAAGTTTCGTTCAGCTGGGGTGCGATGCACCGAACCGGTCCGGTTTTCGTGGCGTCATAGACATCGCGCGCCACTCCGTTTTGTCGATTTCCAGGGTTGCCGGGCTGGCTCATCATGTAGAGCGCCGGAAGAGGGACATTCGCGCAAGCACGGATGCCTACTTCCTTTTGAGCCTCCAGACCGCCAAAACGTCACGGGTCACTCAGTTTGGCAAAACGGCTGTTCTGCAGCCGGGCGACATGGCGCTCTACTCCAGCACGGATCCGTACCGGCTGGACCTGTCCGATGATTTCAGTCAGACGGTCGTGCAACTGCCGGCGGCAAAGCTGATCGAGCGCCTTCCCAATGCCGAACTTTTGACGGCCCGGAAGATTGATGGCCAGACGGGTCTCGGAAAGCTGGCCAGGGACAACATCCTTGCGTTTTCGGAGCACGTCAATTCACCCAATCAGGTTCTGCAAAATCTCCTGCAGGACACACTGATAGACCTGATCGCGACCGGGCTTGCCTCCCAGGGCGCCGACAAAATCGAACTGTCATCCCCAGAGCAACATGTGATGCTGCGGGCAAAATCGTTCATTCGCAACAATCTCGGGGATCCCGATCTGGACCGCAACAGGGTGGCCGGCGAGATCGGAATGTCGGTTCGGCGTTTGAGTGCGATATTTTCCAAGCAGGACGAGTCCATCGGAGCCTTCATCCGCCGCATGCGCCTGGACGGCGTCGCAGCGGACCTGAAGGACAGTCGGTTTGATCGAAGCTCGATCAGCGAAATCGCCTTCCGCTATGGCTTCTCAAACATGCAGAACTTTTCGACCCTGTTTCGCTCCAGATTTGGTGAAAATCCGAGAAACTTCCGCGCCCGGTACAAGATCAACTGAATTCCCGAAACCTCTTGAACTACGCTGTCACTGTGTTTTCGGTGCGTTTGAAGATCGCGCCAAATAGGACCCGATCGCCTTTCTCATCATTCCCACTTCGGCGCGCGAGCCGTGCCCTGGATAGACGACAGCGGCCGGAAGATCCTTCAGGCGCTTGATCGAATTGCGGAATGCAACCTGATCGGCATCATCGCTCCGGTCGGCGGGTTCACCGTCATAGACATGGTCGCCGTCCCAAACGAAAGCCTCACCCGTGAGCAACGCACCGGTATCCTCTTCAAAAAGTCCGCACGTGCCGTCGGTAACGCCGGGAAGATGCAGAACCTCGAAGCTGCGATCTCCCAAGTCCACGATATCACCATCTTTCAGCAGGCGAGTCGGTTCGCAGGCAATCATGCAATACGATTCCGGGTCAAAATCCTTGGTTGGCAGGGCCTTCATGGACTGCTCGAAGTAAAATTCGACAACCGAATTCTGTCGGTTGGGAAATCTCAACCGATGCGCGTCGTTCTCGTGGATCAACCGTTCATCGAATTGATGCAAACCACCCGCGTGGTCGTAATACCCGACTGAGGCAAAGGCGATGATCGGCTTGCTGGTAACCGTTTCTAGGAAGGGTCGTAGTGGCCCCACACCTGTTCCGGTATCGAACAACAGGCATTTCTCACTGCCGTCGATGAACCAGATGCTTCCTCCTTGGATATGGGGCTCCCTGACGCGGTGAATGCCATGTTCATCCGCGGGGTCAATCTGGAACCAGCCTTCCACAACTGGCAGGTCATCGAGCGGGGCGCCCAACGCACATCCTCCATTTGGTGTTCGTGTTAGCCTTGAATGTCTGTAACAGAGACTGTCAACCCGCCCAATCGCGGCAGTCGACGGTCCCGAAATCCCCGCGCATCCAACCGCCGCCTTTGACGACCCAGCCGGGATCGGCGACCGTCACATAGGTCCAGCCGCCCTCGGGCACATGAAAGAATCCGACATAGTCGCCACGGCCGATCCGGCCGATCGGGGGAAGGTCCGAACTGCGGCCAGTGTAGAGGGTCGTCTCCGGCCCAAGCCAGCCGAGGCATCCACCCGGAAATTCCTCGGCAACCGGCAGGTCAACGAGCCGGAAACGGACGAACAGGTCATCGATTTCGAGCCGCTCACTTTTGGTGTCGACCGCGCAGGCATACTGTTTCTCAAGCGATTGGATGCGCCCGACCAGCCGCTTCGATCTGGCATCGAGCGAAATGGACTTTCCGGAGCAGTCGCTGTTGTCGAAAACGGCCTTGCCGAGCGGTGAGCCGAAGCAGTAGCCGGCCCGGTCCATGATCAGGTTGCGGGTGAACCACAGGTCGTGGCATCCGTCGCTGGCTGCAGCGAAAGAGGGCATCAGGATGAGCAGCAGAAAAAGAAGGATACGCATGCCGGCAGCTTGAGAAGCAGCTTGGCGGCTGTCAAGCGGTTATGCAGATCCATCGCTTCAGGGGTGCCGCCGTCGCTTTTCACCGTCGTGGCGAATGTGGTAACGCTCGGACTTCGATCATGACGAGGGCGGATCAGAATGGCATCGCGCGGCGATATCGGACCTTTGGCGCACAATGTGGGCTTCAAGGTGCGTCGGCTCCATAACCTGCTCAATCAGCAATGGGTGCAATTGGCCGCGCAGCTGAATGTGCGCGAAACGCCGGTCGAAAGCGGTATCCTCGTTCTCATAGGCAACAATCCCGGCATTTCCCATCGTTCCCTGGCGGACCTGCTCGGCGTCGAGGCCTCCACCCTGTCGCAGGCCATGGCGCCGCTGATGAAGCGCGGCCTTGTGCGCTTTGATCGGGCACCGTCGGATCGCCGCTCAAGGCATTTTTATCTGACCGAAGCGGGGGAGAAGGCCCGGGTAAGCGTCGATGAAATTCTCGAACGTCGCCGCACCTCGGTTCCGGGCAATCTAGATGCCGAAGACATGGCGACGCTGCACAGTCTGCTCGACAGGATGCTGGTGAAAGACTGATCGGACAACGGCCGACACACAGTCGAGAGCCTATCATGCTTAGATTGAAGCAATTCTGTTTGTGGTCGGCGAGGCGATCCGCGAGGAAGGCGCGCAGAGCGATGCCGGAGGCACCTCTCGAGCATCCTGACACTGCGGGCGTCCGCCGACCGCAAACCCGAAGGGCCGGGCGCGTTTGCGCCAATTCCTTCGCCCAAAGCCTCGGCCGGGCCACCAGCCCGGCCTGCGTTTTGAGCTCGACCTTGACGCAAATGCACCTCGGCAGAATGGTTCAATCTAACCATGATAGGCTCTTACGGGATCAAGCAAAGTCTGCTTAGCCGCCGCGTTTCGGGGTCAGCGTTAATCGGAAGAACGGATTGTCGAGTTCCGTTGCACCAGGGTGTTCATGATCGTGATTCGCCGCGCTTTGCCCTGGGGTTTCTTTCTGCGAGCGAAGGCAAGGTCGATCGCATTGTCAAATATTGTCCGCATGTCTTGCCGCACCGTCGTAAGGCGGTAGGGCTGAAACCGGGCGGCTTCGATGTCATCATGGCCCACGACCTGAACGTCCTGTGGCACCCTTAATCCAAGCTCAGAACGCAGAACGTCCATCGCGCCGATGGCCATGGGGTCATTTGCCGCGACAATCGCGTCGATGCCCCGTCGGCGGACGTCAAGCCGCCTGGCGGCGGTCTGACCGCCATCGTAGTTGAAGTTGTCCTCCAGGATGATTGGTTCTTCAATCCCAACGGTCCTGCAGGCGGCGATGAAGCCGCGGCGGCGTTCGCAGGAGATCCAGTTGTTATCTCCGCCTCCGATGAAAGCAGGGTTTCTGGCTCCATTGGACATCAGCAATTTTGTTATGTCTTGCATGATCTCCGCGTTGGGCGAACCGACGCAATCGACTCCGGAACATGGTGGTTCACGGTTGATCATGACCAGGGGCACACCCCCGTTTGTGCACGATTGCGCCGCATCTCGATTGAGACTGGCTGCACAGAGAATAAAGTCGACGTGCCGCGCCAACAGCCTGGACACCGCGTGATCGCCCATGTCGGAGGAATCAACCAGTTGGATCAACAGCGAGTCACCCGTTTCGGTAATGACATCGACGGCGCTTTTGAGCGCCAGCGGATAATTCTGTTGCGCGTATTGGGTCACCACCAACCCGGCAAGCTGCGTCCGCCCGAGACTGAGTGACTTGGCAAGCGGGTTTGGTGTGAAGCCTAGTTCTTCGGCGGCAGCCAGCACCTTGTCCCGCGTTTTCTGCGACGCGCTGCCGGACGGGGAAAACACTCTGGAAACAGCGGATTGGCTGACGCCAGCCAGCTTTGCCACATCGTAGGAGGTCGGGCGTTTTTCGCTCATTTCAATCGCTTCAAAGGACCATCGGGAAAATAAAGCATTGACTCGTCGGGTCAGTCCATGTCTTTTTTGCATCCGGATGCAAAACTGTCATGAGGAACCCAATGGGGCGGAAAATCCTCTTCATCACAACCGACGAGCAACGCTTCGATGCCCTGGGTTGCTACGGTGGGAAAGTGGCGAAAACGCCGGTCGCCGATGCTCTCGCCCGAGACGGTATCCGCTATCACAGGGCCTATAATCAGAACGTCACCTGCATGCCCGCCCGGTCGTCGATCATCACCGGTCAGCATGTGTCTACACACGGGGTCTTGCGCAACGGATACTCCCTGCCGGAGACCGACCCATCCATCGCGCGCTACTTGCAGGAGGCCGGCTATCGCACCGCCCTTGTGGGCAAAGCTCACTGGCAACCGATGACGGATCATGACTGTTGGGAGGCCTCCGCGGCGGGGCGCGGAGACAACGGTCCGTATCGCGGATTTGAGCATTTGTCCCTCGCCGCACACAGCGGCATCTCCTACCGCTGCGAGATGCACTACAACCGCTGGCTCAAGGAGAACTATCCCGAGCAAGTGGAGAATTTCTACCCGCCGGTCGGTCCCGACAATGGCCCGAACAACCAAAAGGGCGGCGACAGTGATGCTGTGCAAGTGCATCACAACGACTGTCCGAAGGAGGCCTATCACACGGAGTGGGTGACCCGGAGATCGATCGAGTGGTTGGAGTCCCTGAAGGACGAGGAAGACTGGTTCCTCTGGGTGAGTTACCCCGATCCGCATCACCCTTTTGATCCGCCGGTCTCGGAGAAAGACCGTATTGACTGGCGATCACTGGACCTGCCCGGGGCGCATCCGGGTTCTGACGAAGAGATTCGCAAGATCCTGGCGGGAAAACCCAAGCACTGGATGGAGTACTACGACGGCACAACGGATGTCGCGGATGAAACTCCGGACAGTTTCGTGCCCAATACCATGACGAATGACAATGTGCGTGAGATCGACGCCATGGTCCATATCCAGAACGAGCTGGTCGACGAGGGAATGGGCCGTCTCATGGAATATCTCAAGGCGCGGGGCTGGGATGCCGACACTGACGTGTTTTACTGCTCGGATCACGGCACGAACCAGGGTGACTATGGGCTGATGTTCAAAGGCCCGTTCCACACGGACGGGCTAATGCGACTGCCTATGATCTGGCGTCCGGCACCGTCGGCCCAGATGGCAGCCGGCAAGGTTGTCTCGGATCCGGTTGGCCACATAGACCTTGCACCGACATTTGCTGAAATTGCTGGCCTGCCGGTGCCGGATTGGATTGAGGGAAAGGCCTTGCCGTCTTCTGATGCGCCGGAGAGAGACTGTGTGTTCTGCGAGTGGGACGCCGATCGCAACGGAATCGCGATCAAGATGCGCAGTATCTACGATCGCTCGGGCTTTCTCTGCACGGTCTATGACAAGACCAACTACTACGACGGGACAGAGGGCGAGCTGTACGACATGCGGGCCGACCCGCGACAGTGGCGCAACCTCTGGGACGACCCTGACTTCACAGACGTCAAGACAGCGCTTGTCGCGAAAGTAAACGCGAAAACACCTGCGCCGCGCGATCCGCCTCTGGTTCGCACGGCGCGAACATGACTTCGATACGGATTATCCAAGGGAGGAAAAGATGACCCTACGCAACACACTGCTTGCCATGACCGCTTTGACGCTCAGTGCCGGCACGGCCATGGCCGATTACCCGGAACGCACAATCAATGTCGTGGTGCCGTTCATAGCTGGCGGTGGCACGGATGTTCCGGCACGGTTCTTTGCTCAGGAACTGGAGGACATCCTGGGCCAGAACGTGGTTGTCAGCAATGTGGATGGCGCCGGTGGAACGATCGGCGCGACACAGCTGAGTGAAGCCGATCCCGACGGATACAATCTTTTCTTTGCGCCGGTGGGAACGATGACCACCCAGCCGCATATGCGAAAAACCAGCTACAATGCCGACAGTTGGACCCCGATCTGCATGGTCAGCCAGGGCCCGTACTACCTCGTCGTCGGCAAGGACAGTGGTTTGGACAGCCTTGATGACTACCTGGAGCTGGCGAAGTCCGGGAATGCTCGTTTCGTTGGAGCGGGTCCCGGCTCGATGGACCATGTCGCGCAGTTGACGCTGGACAAGAAGATGGGAGTGACGACACAATACCTGCCGACAAAAGGCGGGCCGGAAAAGGCAACCGAGATCGGCGGCGGCCGAGCCGACTCGTCGGTGTGGTTCTCCGACTTCGACACAAAATTCGATTTCCAGGCACTGGCAATCCTATCGGACGAGCGCTCGCAAGCGCACCCGGACGTACCCACGATGAAAGAGCTTGGTTATGATGTGCAGGTGTCGATCTGGTTTGGATTTTTCGCTCAGGATGACGCCCCGGCGGACGCAGTCAGCACCCTGTCGAGCGCGTGCGAGCAAGCCGTGGCGACGGATCGGTTCAAGGACAACATGGCTGGCGCAAATCGCCTGATCCGGTACATGGGAACAGACGCGTTCGGAGGTTTCTTTCGCGAAGCGTATGATCTGAATGGCGAGCTGATGAAAGAAGCCGGCCTCGCTGACTGAGGAGTGCCTTGGCCGCCCTTTGCTTTATGGGGCGGCCCACCCTGTTTGATGGAAAAGACATGTGACATCGCAGTATCGGGTTTCCTGCTGGTCGCGGGGATTGCGTTGCTGTCGTCCACATTCGGGGGCGCTTTCGACGTACGCACATTTGGAGGCGACGTTGGCCCCGCGTTTGCGCCGCGCCTGTTTCTTGTCGTCTGGATTGTTCTGGCGTTGCTTGCCTGCCTGTCCGCCGTAAGGCGTGCAAACGGCACTGAGACAGATATCCGGTTCGGACAACTCCTTGGAGCGATCCTTGTCGCAACCGCGACGGCTTTTGCCATGACCAAAATCGGGTTTCTGCTGGCGATGATTCCCGGGATCGTCCTGTTTTGCATCGCCTTTGGATACCGGCGGATTGTGCCGCTTGTGATCGTCGGCATCGCTGCACCTGTGGTCGTATGGGCAACGTTCACCTTCGGGTTCGAACTCCTGTTGCCGCGCTCGCCCTGGTTCCATCAGTTCTAGGGGGTAGCGTGAACAACCTCGTTCTGGCAGCTCTGGAGTTCTCCTCCTTCGGCGTTTTGTTCGCAATCCTGGCCGGCAGCGCCTGGGGCATGTTGGCAGGCGCGCTACCCGGTATGGGGACAGTCGCTGCGTTGATCGTCGTGCTGCCATTTACGTTCGGAATGAGTGCCGAAGCGTCGATCGCCTTGTTCGTCAGCGTTTATGTCACGTCGGTCTATGGCGGTTCGATATCCGCCATTCTGATCAACACACCGGGAACACCTCAATCCGCTGCGACCGTCCTGGATGGCTACCCGATGGCCAAGGCGGGAAAGGCCGATTTGGCCATTGGCTGGGCGACGGTGGCTTCACTTTTCGGCGGGCTGTTTTCTCTGGTGATCTTGATATTCGCGGCACCATCCCTTGCCAGGGTCTCCTTGGCATTTGGTCCGGCCGCCATCTTTGCCATCATCATTTTTTCACTGACCTGCATCGCTTGGGTATCGGCAGGCAGCACCGTCAAAGGGCTGCTTGGAGGGACCGTTGGTTTGTGGCTGACGACGATCGGCCCTGACGACCTGACAGGTCTGACCCGTTTCACCTTCGGAATAGAAGCCTTGCGCGGCGGTCTATCCCTCATTCCAGTGCTGATCGGCTTGTTCGCGCTCTCGGAGGTGTTCCAACGGGCCGCGACCTACTTTCCCGCCAAATTGCCCGACGTGACAAATGTCGGCTTCCGCATTCCTCCATTTTCTGAAATGCGAATGCGTCTGGTTCAGTTTTTGCGCGCTTCCACCATCGGAACATTTATCGGGATACTTCCGGGAACAGGAGCCACGGCGGCGACCTTTGTCTCCTACTCAGACCTGAAGCGGTCTTCTCCTCGCTCGGCGAACTTCGGAAAGGGCGAACCGGATGGGTTGATCGCGTCTGAAGCATCAAACAACGCCGTCACGGGAGGTGCGCTCATCCCGACGCTTGCACTTGGAATTCCTGGTGATGGCGGCACCGTGGTTCTTTTGGGCGTTTTGACCATACAGGGCCTCACGCCGGGCTATGACCTTGTCAACAACAACCCGCATCTCTTAACCGGCATCTTCCTCGTCGTGTTGGTCGCAAACCTGGCCATGTTTGGCTTTGGCGCACTCGGGGCGCGGCTCTTTGCACGGCTGCTCAAAATGCCGGAGCCGATCTTGATGGGATTGATCCTGATGTTCTCGTTGGCAGGGTCATTTGTGGTGCGCGGCAACATCATCGACGTCATGGTTTGCGCCGTGGCGGGAATTGCGGGTCTCATTCTGCGCCTGGCCAACTACCCTGTGGCTCCCATCGTGATTGGCATGGCGCTCGGTGCCACCTTTGAAACCAAACTGCGTCAGGGCTTGATCGGGGCGCGAGGCGATTTCTGGGTGTTCATTACGGATCCGATTGCTTTGGCCATTTTGACGGTGACCGGATTGATTCTGCTGGCGCCCCTGGTCAAACGCGGAAAAACCGAATGACCGAAAAGTTGTGTTGCACACCGCCAAATGCTGCTCCCGTAATGCAGCCTGCGTCGAACGAGGGCATTCAACCAGCAACCGAGGATATCCGGGCAGAGCTCAGAGTTGAATTGGTTCGAATTCCGGGCGGTACCTTCGACATGGGCGAACTACAAACGAACTATTCGCGGGACGGGGAAAGCCCGCAACCCAGAGTGAAGGTGTCGGAATTCCTGGCTGCCCCCTATGCCGTGACCAATGCCGCCTTCGCGCGATTTGTTTCAGCGACAGGGTACAAAACCGTCGCGCAGCAAGAAGGATGGTCTTTCGTGTTTCATCTGTTCCTGGATGAGCCGGAACGATATGGCGCGCCGCAGGGTTTGCCATGGTGGCGCAAGGTGGAAGGGGCATGTTGGACCGCTCCCGAGGGTCCCGGCAGTTCGATTGTCGGCCGCGAAAGCCACCCTGCTATCCATATCAGTTGGTACGATGCGACGGCCTATTGCGCATGGTCAGGTTTGCGTCTGCTGTCGGAAGCTGAGTGGGAATATGCCGCAAGAGGTAACCTTCAGCGGGCCAGGTTTCCATGGGGAAACACTCTTGTCCCATCGGGCCAACATGCAATGAACGTCTGGCAGGGGGATTTTCCGAACACCAACACGGCGGAGGACGGGTATGTCGGCACGGCGCCGGTCAATGCCTTCGCGCCCAATGCCTTTGGTATGTTCAACATGACCGGCAATGTCTGGGAATGGGTGGAAACCACCTTTGATCGCGGCCGGACCGCACCCGGTCCGGTTCTACGGACGCAGCGAGGCGGATCGTACCTCTGCCATTCGAGCTATTGCGATCGATATCATGTTCATTCGCGAACCGGCGCCGAACCGGAGAGTTCCGCCGGACATGCCGGATTTCGAGTGGCTGCGAATATGTAGTATCCTCGCATTCGTCAGGAAACGGCCGCCTTCATGCGCATCAGCCACGCGCCGCACCCGATCGCGAGCACGCCTCCGGCGACATTGAGCCAAATCCCGGCAGGGACGGCATCGTAGGGCAGAAGTACCAGCAGACCGGCCAGCCCGATCAAAAGCCTTTCAGCCAGCGTCAGGGCGCGCCGGTAGAAGCCGGTCATGGCGACAGAGATCAGCGCGACGCCGATAACCGCCGTCACCACCGACACGATCGTCAGCACCAGCGGGCCGCGCAGGATCAGGCTGGGCGACAGGGCGAACAGGAACGGCACGACATAGGCCGGCCAGCCGAAACGCATGGCCTCGAAACCGGTGCGCATCGGTCTGGCTCCCGCAACACCGGCGGCGGCAAAGGCGGCGATCGCCACGGGCGGTGTGATCATCGACATCATGCCGAAATAGAGTACGTAAAGATGCGCGGCGACGCGGTCGACGCCGAGTTCGATCAGGGCCGGTGCGACCAGTGTGGCGAGCAGTACGTAGACACCGAGCGTCGGCAACCCCATGCCCAGAACGATGCAGACCAGAGCCGACATCACCAGAAGCGCGATCTTGCTGCCGCCGCCGAGTTGCACCAGGGCGTAGGTGAGGTTGAAACTCAGCCCTGTCATGTTGAGCACTCCGATCACCATTCCGGCCGCTGCACAGATCAGCACGAGATCGATGGCCGCATGCCCGGCGCGGGCGAAGCACAACCAGAGCTGATGCGGACCGGCGCGCTTGCCCTGGTAGCCGAACAGTGCGGCCGTCACCACGACCGTCGCCGCTGCGGCCAGAGCCGATTTCGCCGGCTGCCAGTTGAGCATGAACAGTGTGGCTATCAGTACGACGAAGGCGAGGAGGAAGTGCCAGCCGGTACGCACCTGCGCAGCCTGCGGGCGCTCCGAGCGGGGAACGGCTGCAATGTTGTGGCGCACAGCCTCGAGATCGGCCTGGATGAACAGGGCCGCGTAGTAGAGCACGCCCGGCACAAGGGCGGCGAGGGCGACGGTCGCATAGGGCGTATAGAGGAATTCCGCCATCAGGAACGCCGCTGCGCCCATGACCGGCGGCAGCAACTGCCCGCCGGTCGAGGCAACGGCTTCGATCGCCGCTGCCCGGTGTGCCGGATAACCCGTCCGCTTGATCATCGGAATGGTGACGACACCCGTCGACATCACGTTGGCGACGGCGCTGCCGGAGATCATGCCGAAGATCGCCGATCCGATGACCGCGATCTTCATGGCGCCGCCGCGAAGACCGCCCATCAACAGCATTGCGGCATCGGTGAAAAACTGTGCGCCGCCGGCGCGGCTGAGAAGCATGCCAAACAGCACGAATGCGATGACGACAGTGCTGGCGATCTGGAGCGGTACACCGAGTACGCCGTTGACGTCGAAGCTGAGATAGGAGGCAACCTTTTCCCAGTCCTGGGCTCGGCCCGCAAGCCGCCCGGGGACATGGTTTCCCCAGAAGGCATAACCGACGAAGAAAAGCACGACGATGACCAGCGTCGGACCGGCAACACGGCGCAACGCCTCCAGGATCAGCGGCAGGATCACGATGCCGATCGCCACCGCTTCTGGCGGTCGCAACAGCACCAGGTCGACAAGCGCCGGATAGCGGATTGCCATCATGACACCGGCGCCCAGACCGAGCACCGCTGCCACCAGATCATACCAGGGTGGCGTATTCTCATGCACTGCGCCGCGCCGTGACCGCGTCAGAAATGCGACCGCGACAGACAGCCCGAGCACGAGCGACAGGAACTGGGCCGGATAGAAGGCAACGCCCAGCATGCGTGGCACATCCAGTGACCATGCCGCCGCGAGCAGCACGATGACCACTGCGAGTCCGCTGGCCAAAGCACCGACGGGATTGCTGCGGGCGGACGCGTCGCGTCCGCCGTTTTCCGCCTCAGTCATCGCCTTCTGGCACTGGCTTGATCAGTCCTGCCAGATTCCGACTTCCTTGTAGAACTTGATGGCGCCCGGATGGTAGGGCACGCCGCCACTAGGTCCGACCATCTTTTTGGGATCGAACAGTCGGAAGGGCGGCAGCAGCTCGGCCAGTTGCGCCTGGTTCTCGTACATCGTCTTGGCAACGGCGTAGGCTGCGTCGTCGGACATGTTTTCACCGGCAGCGACGGCCTGAGGATAGGTCAGCACCCAGATCGGTTCGCTAACGCCGGGTCCCGCTGCCGGGCCGGGCTGGACTTCCGTCAGGTAACCGACCGGCCAGTGTTCGCGCATGCCCTCTTCCGTGCTGTCCTGTTTCTCGATCTTCAGGGCGCGGATGCCGCCGACCGAGGCGTCTGCTTCGCGGACCTTGCCGGCGCCGAGGGCGAACATGAATGCGTCCGATGCGCCGGACATGAAGGCATTAGCGCCGCCCACGACGCTGGGCACCGGCACCGACTCGAAGTCGTCGGCCGTCAGGCCAGCCGTTGAAAAGATGGCGGCGTTCTGCGGCACGATGGTCTTCTGTGCGGTGTAGCCTGCCGTCATCCGTTTGCCCTTCAGGTCGGCGACGGTCTGCATGTCGCTGTCGGCGCGCACGAAGATGGCAACGCGAAGCGGGAAGTGCAGGGCAAGAAGCCGCAGGCCGGGATGCGGCCGTCCTTCGAACCAGGCCTCGCCCTTGTAGGCGTAAGACAGTTCCTGCAGGTTGACCGGGCCCATGTCGAACTCACCGGATGCAATGAGCGGCAGATACTGGTTCGGACTGGTAGCGGGCTGCACCGTTGCCTGGGCGCCATTGTCATTGGCGACTTTGGCGATGGCCGTGCCGATGGAGTGATAGATGGAGCCGGGATTGGATGTGGCGACCCCAATTGGCTCCGCGCTGGCAAACGATGCTGTAAGCGCCAGGATCGTGCCGGCGAGAAGCGGTTTGAAAGTACCCATATTTCGACCTCCCACAAGTTTAGTTTTGCTCCTGAACTATCTACCATGTAGACTGGATGATCAATAGGCGACGGTCCGGCCGTCGCGATCGCAGGCGAGGGGAGAGGCAGGCATGACGGCCAATTCGACGCCATTGGGCACAGCCGCGGGCCAGCTGCTTCGCACGATGAAAACGAGTGGCGTCGACATCGTCCTCGCCAACGCCGGAACCGATTTTCCCACATTGATTGAAGCATTTGCCGACCCTGAAACCGTTGACCTGCTGCCAACGCCGATGGTGGTGCACCATGAGAGCGTCGCGATGGGCATGGCGCACGGGCACTACCTGGTGTCGGGCCGCATGCTGGCCGTCATGGTGCACGTCAATGTCGGGTTAGCCAATTGCGCCATGGCGGCGCTCAATGCCGCTGCCTCGCAGGTGCCTGTCCTCATTCTGTCAGGGCGTACACCCGCCACGGAAACCGGGCGCCATGGCAGCCGCGTCGCTCCCATACACTGGGGCCAGGAGATGTTCGACCAGGCATCGCTGGTGCGCGAGGCGGTCAAATGGGAATACGAACTGCGCTATCCGGAACAGGCTGCCCAGAGTGTGGCCCGAGCCGTTTCAGTCGCTCGTGCCGCACCGGCCGGTCCAGCCTACCTCAGCCTGCCACGCGAAGTGCTGGCCGAACCCGTCGACGCGGAAGTGCCCGAGGCCATCGCTGCAGAGATGGGCAGGGCCTTGCCGGATCCGGAGTTGCTGGACCGGGCGGTCGAGATGACTGCCGCCGCCCGCAATCCGCTTATCGTCGTTCAGCGAACGCCGCCGGGCGGGCATCTGCCAGGTTTGGCCGAATTGGCGGAGGCGCTGGCCATTCCGGTGGTCGAGTTCTGGCCGACAGCGAGCTGCCTGCCGACGGACCATCCCATGCATGCCGGCTTCGACCCGGCAAAGCTGATCGGCGGCGCAGATCTTGTGCTGACCGTGGGCGCCAAGGTGCCGTGGATTCCAGGCGCCTCGCCAACCCGGGCGAAGGTCATCGCGATCGGGCCGGACCCGCTCGAACTGGGCACGCCTTTTCGCGCTTTCCCGGCCGACATTGCTCTGGCGGCCGATACGGCGCGGACGATGGTGGCCCTGTCCGGATTGCTTATTGAACACGCTGGCTCGATCGACACCAGCGCACGCCGAACAGAACAGGCGGCACGCAAGGTGGCACAGGAACAGGCCGTCGCCGCTATGATCGAAGCGGGCGCCGGCGGTCCGATGAACCACGCCTATGTCGGCCGCGTCCTGTCGGAGGAGGCAGGCGCCGACGCGGCGATCTTTTCCGAACTCGGCGTACCCGGCCCGGCGCTGCGATTGCCCAACCCGGGACAACTTTTCTGGACTCCGCTGTCCGGTGGCCTCGGCTGGGGCCTGCCGGCGGCCCTCGGCGCCAAGCTGGCACAGCCGGAGCGCACGGTGATCGCAACGGTCGGGGACGGCTCCTACATTTTCGCCAATCCTGCCGCCTGCCACCAGGTTGCTGCCTTGCACGGGTTGCCGGTGCTGACCGTGGTGCTGAACAACGGCCGCTGGCACGCGGTCAAACGCGCCACCACGGGCATGTATCCCGAAGGCCGCGCCGTTCGCGCCAACGAGATGCCGTTGACTGCCCTTGGCCCAACGCCAGACTATTGCGCCATGGCCGCCGCCCACGGCGCCCATGCACAGAAGGTGGAGGATCCGGCGGATTTACGCGATGCAGTGCGGCGTGCTTTGGAAGAGACCCGGGCAGGACGCCAGGCACTGCTGGATGTGGTCGTGGAGTGACCGGTGGGCGGTTCCGACAGGCGTTTCATTGCCAAAAACTCAGACACATTCTAACTTAAACTCAAGGTAGAGAGCCCAAATGCATGGGAACAGGCTGTGTGCTTTAGTGTATATCTTGGATGTCACGAACAGCTGCCGATCAACGATGTCCCTTGTGGCTCTCTGAGCTTGGAGGTGGCTGAATGGAGGCCGCCTGCTATCTCCGAGTTTCCGTTCGCATATTGTCTCGGACGTCAGGGGGAGGGCGGCCAACTCGAATGCTCGTGTCTGCTATTACAGGACGTGGGCTGGGACGAAAGTGGCCCATACTTGTGTCCCAATGGGCTTGCGTCGGAAGCTCCATCCTGTCCCTTTGAGGATCTGAGATCCATCGTCGAGTCCGCTCAACGATCCGGCAAACCGGTTGTGATGGTTTGCGACGATTCGGGTGGCGTTGAACTACAATGCAGCAACGAGGACTATGACCACCTCCTCGCGGACGTCGAAATTATATCTCGAGACAGCTACATGTTCGCGAACCCGATCTCATCCTTTCCCTGGCGGGTCTTCTATTTTGTGAATCCCAAGTCCGCGCAAGCTTAGTCACGCGCTTCATCCCGCCTTGAAGCGACGCTCAACCTCGGCCTTGAGGCCCCGATTGAAGGCCTGATAGCCCTCCAGATACATCTTCGCCAGCCTGGCGCCCATCAGCCATGTCAGGCCACCCGTGATTTCGTCAGTCTGAATGAAACGGGATGTTCCGTCTTCAGCGGCTTCAATCTTGAAGTGGTGGTTGTCCCGGATGCCGCCCGGTCCCTTCTCGGCCCAGAAAAACGACTGCCCCGGGCTGACGCTGATCCTGTGGTCAATGCGTGTGAGCTTGTCTTTCCTTGGGTTCGTCTGGAACACCGCCGTGATCGTTGCGCCGTCGGAAATCTCACCCTCAATCGCGATCAGAAAGGCGGCCCAACTGTCGTAGCTCGGCGTATCGGTCAACGCGGACCACTCGACATCAGGTGCTGCGTTGATGACGACGTCGGTATAAATCCTGTGATGCGAGAAGCTCACTTTTTCGGTGCTTCCAGTTTCCATGATCGTCTGTCCCGTCTCGACCTCAGGCACTCAGGCGTGCGGGTCGGTTTGTTGCTTCGATTGTGACCCGCCCGAACCGATCGCGCATGCGCCGGGAGCGGAAGAGGTAAACGAGATGACGATGTAGTTGATGCATTCCTGAACGAAGTTTCGGTAGCGGTCGGGCGTTTCGAGCATGTCGAACGTCTGCACGGCACACATCGTTGCAAGCGCGGTGAACATCACGAGCATCGCTATGGGCGTAAAGCTCCAGCGCATAAAGTAGCCGGCCAGGAATGTCGCTCCAGATGCAGTGATCAATATCCAGTGGAGTGTTTGCATGCCGACCGGAAAGGTCGAATTCTGCAACGGCATCAGCGGAGCCAGGCCGGTGAAATATTCCAGAAACCCGAGAAGTCCCCAGCCCAGCATAATGGTTGATGCGAGGATGATCAGATAACTGAAGCCCTGTGACAGCCGATCCCAAAGAAGTGGCATTATATCTCCCCAATGTTCCGATAGCCGACTTGAAGCCCCGGTTACCGGTACTGCTCCGTTTGTTGTGTTTCCGATACTCATTGCCTCACTCCCCTCAGATCGAAAAACGCTGGTTTGTCATCTCTTCGGAGAGTTGCCACAGCCGTGCCGCAACCGCGTGATCATCGCAAACCGGATTGCGGATAGCCGTGCCGGTCTCGCCGCTCATTTCTTCCGGACCAGTCGGGCCGAAATAGTCCCCGCCGTCGACGTCTGGAGACAAAGCGGCGAAGAGAGAGGGCTTTGCCGCATCGGCATTTGAGTGCAGCAATTGTTCGACCTGTTTCTTCATCGCTTCGCGTTGCGATTCCTCCAGGTCGTTGAAGAGACCGGAATCGGAACCGCCTGGATGAACCGAAAGCGCCTTGGTTGTCTTGCCTTCTGCCTTCAGGCGACGGTCCAATTCGTCGCCAAAGAGAAGACAGGCAAGTTTGGATTGTCCGTACGCCGCGAGGCTGTCGCCTCCGCAGGTCAGGTCATCGAATTGGATGCAGGCGCCCTTGTGGGCGATGCTCGACAGAGCGACGATCCGCGATGCGGGATCATCGGGAAACAGGTCGATCAGCAGCGCTGTCAGAAGGAAGTGTCCGAGGTGATTGGTGAAGAACTGCGCTTCCACGCCGGCATCATTGGTCTGCGGTGAATAAAGCAGAATGCCGGCGTTGTTGATGAGCACGTCCAGCGTCGATGATCGGGCACGAAACGCATCGACAAAGGCGCGAACCGACGCCAAATCACTCAGGTCCAGGAGGATAATGTCGAGCGACGCTCCAGGAACACGTTCGATGATACTGGCCTTGGCCGCCTCCGTCTTTGCCTGGCTGCGACAGGCCATGATCACGTGAAAACCGGCCCTCGCCATTTCGACTGCCGTTTCAAATCCGATCCCATTGTTCGCACCGGTTACGATAGCGGTCTTCTGTGAGTGCATGGTCTGCTCCATACAAAAGTGACAAATAGAGTATGAATGTCAATGTTGACAATCAGCCGCTGTTTGTCAACATGTCGCGTATGAAAAATCGCGACCAGCACATTATCGACGCGGCGATCCGCCTGTTTCTGCGCTATGGCGTCAAGCGGACGAGCATGAATGATATTGCCGCGGAGGCAGGCCTTTCGCGCCAGACCCTCTACAAGGCCTTTGCGAACAAGGATGCCGTTCTGCAGGGGACTATCCGGCTGCTGGCCGACAAGGTCGTTGCGGATATTGAATCGGGTCTAACGCGGGCGGAAAGTCTGGGCGCCCGGTTGGATGTTGTCTTCAAGCATATTGCGGTGGAGCACTACGACCTCATGCATTCCTCCCCGAATGCGGAAGACATCGTCGCGGGGTTCAATGCCACAAGTCAGGATGAGCTCGAGGCCGGTGCCAAACGGAACATTGAGATCATCTGCCGCATTCTGGAGCCCTTTGAGACAGAAATCGAAACGAATGGCCTGACCGTCCCGCAACTTTCCGATTTCATCCAACGCACAGCTAACTCCGCAAAATATGGGGCTTACAATCGAAATCACCTTCTTGCCTTGCTGGCTGCCCTGCGGGTTTCCGTGCTGAGTGTGACGGGTGGCGATTGACGGTCCGCCCCACGAGGTTGGCGGATATGTTCTCAAAACAGCCCCTTCGATCGATAGATATCAGGCGGGACCGGACAAATAGGCAGAGATCGCACTCTCAACGCCATCGTCGGAGAGCAGTCGATGCCAACGGGCGAATGTATCGACGAACAGCTCGTTGTCGCTGAGATCGCCGTAGTACTGACGCTGTTGAAGCCACCGGACCGGATTACTTTCGGCGGCCAGTGCGACAGGATTGAGAGTGGACCAGTGGGGATCATTGGGCTCAATCGAACGTCCGTCCTCGCGCCGCCCTTCACAGTATTTGCACCACATGGCGGTGGATAGCGCCAAGCCATCGACGGGGATGCCTTTCTCCAGGCAGTCCCTGAGCGAAGGGATGAGAAACCCGGGTTGACGGCTTGAACCATCAAACGCCACGCGTCTCGTCGTGTCATCGATTTCGCCATTGGAAAACCGGCTTTCGATCAAATCGAAGTACTGGCTGGGCGTCAAACCCGGCACAGGTTTGATGTGGGGAGCGACTTCTTCGGCGATGACTTTCTCGAACAATTGCCGAATGAGCGAATTGGCCATGACGTCGGCGATGGTTCCAAGACCGAGCAATTCGCCTGGCATGGAAATGATCTGGTGACCGCCATTGAGAATGCGCAGCTTGAGCGCCTCATACTCTTCCACTGCGCTTGAAAACGTGACCCCGACCTTTTCCCACTGTGGACGGCCGGCGCAAAAATCATCCTGTGTTACCCATTGGCGAAAGTTCTCATGCGTGACGGGGGACGCGTCGTCGATCCCGAAGGAACGCGCCAGGGCGATTTCCTTTGTTCCCGTCGCCGGAACAATGCAATCGACCATTGAATTGGGGAAGCTGCAATTTTCGTCAATCCAGTCAGCCAGCGACGGATCCGACAGGCGGGCAAGCGAAGTTACCGTGCGCCGCAAGATATCGCCATTGCCCGGCAGATTGTCACAACTCTGGCCGGTAAAGGGGCCGTGTCCGCGTTCCTGACGCAGACGCAGGGCAGCGATCATCGCGCCGAAGGCGGTGCGTGGCTCCGTCGGATTTTGAGCGTCATGCACGATATCCGCGTGGGAGGCTTCAAATCCGCCACTGGCCGGGTCCAGGTAGTAGCCACCTTCGGTTACCGTCAGCGACACGATACGGATATCGGGCTCAGCCATCCGTGCGATCAGCGCCGCGTTGCCCTCTTCAACCGGGACGTAATCGATCATGGATCCGATGATCTCGGCCGATTTTCCTGCAGGGTCCAATTCGATCAGGGACGTCAGGCAATCCTGTCCCAACAGCCGGGAGCGCTGGGCAGCGTCTGGAGGCCGTACGCCGGCACCGACGATGGCCCAATCATGGCTGAGGCCCTGATCCATCAGGCGGTGCAGATACCAGGCCTGATGGGCGCGGTGAAAATTACCCAGTCCGATATGAACGATCCCGGCAGTCAATTTTCCACGATCGTAGCCGGGCACACGTGCCCTTTTGGATAGCCTTCCTAGGTTGGCATCGGATAGTGGAGTTAACTCATCCATTGGCCGCCATCGACGTTGTAGGTTTGCGCGACAATGTAGTCGGCCTCTTTGCTGGCCAGAAAGACGGCCATACCGGTCAGGTCTCCAGCCTTGCCCATGCGCCCAAATGGCACAGCTGCACCGACCTCCCGTTTCTTCTGGCCGGGAGCCTTGTTTTCGTACTTGGCAAAGAACGCGTCGACACCATCCCAATGCTCTCCATCGACCACGCCCGGCGAAATGGCGTTGACGTTGATGCCGTGCCTGATCAGGTTCAGCCCTGCGGATTGAGTCAAGGAGATAACAGCGGCCTTTGACGCACAATAGACGCCGACCAGTGGTTCTCCGCGCCTGCCGGCCTGGCTGGCCATGTTGATGATCTTGCCGCCGCCGCCGCGTTCGATCATGTGGCGCGCAACCGCCTGCAGGGTGAACAGTGTGCCCGCAACGTTGACTTCGAACACCCGTGCGAAATCATCCCGTGCGATTTCCGTTATCGGTGCGGCCGTGAACAGCGCTGCGTTGTTGACCACAATGTCGATCCGACCCAGCGTCCCGATCGTCTGTTCCACCGCGGTCTCGATGCTCGCCTGTGAGGTCACGTCCATCTCGACGGCTATTGCATTTTCACCGATTTTCTCGGCCGCCTGGCGCGCGCGGGAGAGATCGATATCAGCGACCGCAACAGACGCGCCCTCGTTCACATAGGCCTGCGAAAACGCATACCCGATGCCGCGCGCCGCGCCGGTAACGAGGGCTGTTTTGCCGGCCAGAAGGCTCATTCGATCCGCAATCCGTTGCTGTCAAACTTGTGAATCTGATCGGCGCGTGGCGTGAGGTGAATTCGGTCGCCGTGGCGGAAACTGACCTCTCCATCGGCTCTGACGGTGATGGTTTCCGCCAGGCCTGTTTCATGGATGTGAAAGAAGGTGTCGGACCCGAGATGCTCGGACACGCCAACCGTTCCGGTCCACTCGCCTTGGTCGTTTGAGACAGCAATGTGTTCGGGACGGACTCCGATCGTGGGCGCGTTGTGTTTAGCCGCTACCTCGCCTTCGATGAAGTTCATCTTGGGAGACCCGATGAAGCCGGCAACGAACAGGTTGCGGGGCCTGCGATAGAGGTCAAGCGGTGATCCGACCTGCTCGATATGTCCAGCCCGCAGAACGACAATCTTGTCGGCCATGGTCATCGCTTCGACCTGGTCGTGCGTCACGTAAATCATCGTGGTTTCGAGCCGCGTGTGCATTTCGCTGATTTCGATCCGCATGCCGACCCGCAGTGCAGCGTCAAGGTTCGACAGCGGTTCATCGAAGAGGAACGCTGCCGGCTCTCGTACAATGGCCCGGCCAATGGCGACGCGCTGCCGCTGACCGCCAGACAACTGCCCCGGCTTCCGATCGAGATACTCGGTCAGATTGAGCGCCGCGGCGGCCTGCTCTACACGGCGATCCTGTTCGGCCTGATCAAGCTTGGCCATTCTTAGCGGGAACGCGATGTTTTTGCGAACCGACATGTGCGGGTAGAGCGCGTAGGACTGGAACACCATCGCCAGGCCGCGTTTGGCTGGTGGGATGACGGTCGCGTCCATGCCGTCGATTTCGATTTTGCCGCCGGAGACATCTTCGAGACCGGCGATCAGTCGAAGTAGGGTCGACTTTCCGCATCCCGAGGGGCCGACGAACACGGCAAACTCGCCGTCTTCAATAACCAGGTCAAGCGGTGGAATGACCTCGGTTGCTCCGAAACTCTTGCTGACTTTGTCGAGAACTATGCGTCCCATGATCTTTCCTCACTTTACCGCGCCGAAGGTCAGGCCGCGTACGAGTTGCTTCTGGCTGAACCAGCCAAGGATCAGGATTGGTGCGATCGCCATCGTCGACGCCGCGCTCAGTTTTGCGAAAAACAGGCCTTCAGGACTGGAGTAACTGGCAATGAAGGCGGTTAGCGGTGCTGCATTGGCAGCGGTCAGGTTCAGGGTCCAGAACGCTTCGTTCCAGGCCAGGATGACGTTCAACAGAACCGTGGAGGCGATCCCCGGAAGCGCCATCGGTGTCAGGACATAGAGGATTTCGTCGCGCAGAGTTGCTCCATCCATGCGCGCCGCCTCCAGGATTTCACCGGGGATCTCCCTGAAGTAGGTGTAGAGCATCCAGATGATGATCGGCAGATTGATCAGCATCAAGACGATCACCAGACCGAAGCGTGTATCAAGAAGCCCAAGCCGAATGAACACGAGATAGATCGGATAGAGTACGCCGACTGCCGGCAGCATCTTGGTAGACAGCATCCACAAGAGTATGTCCTTGGTCCGTTTCGATGGGACAAACGCCATCGACCAGGCCGCGGGGATCGCGATAATCGTGCCCAGCAGCGTCGATCCGCCGGCGATGATGATCGAGTTCCACAGGAACCGCATGTAGTCGGAGCGCTCCTGCACGATCGAATAGTTTTCGAGGGTCCAGTCGAAGAACAGGAACAGCGGTGGATCCGCGATCGCCTGCGCCTCTGTCTTGAAACTGGTCAGAATTGTCCACAGGATTGGGAAGAAGATCAGCAGTCCCACCACCCATGCGGCGGTGGTGTTGATCAACTTTCGGCGGGGGGTAACAGAACGTGCCATCTGAAATTACCTCCTTACGCGTCGAGATTTTTGCCAACGATGCGCATCAGGAAGATGGCAACGATATTGGCGAGAATGATGGCGTAGACACCACCGGCTGATCCAAGTCCCACGTTCTGACTTTCAAGAACGCGCTGGTAGATCAGGTAGGTCAGCGTCTTCGTACCGAACGCACCACCGGTAGTGACGAAAATCTCCGCGAAGACCGACAGGAGGAAGATCGTCTGGATCAGGATCACCACGGTGATCGCCCGGCTGAGGTGCGGCAGAATGATGAACCAGAAGCGTTTCAGCGGTGGCGCTCCGTCCATCTCCGAGGCTTCCAGTTGCTCGCTGTCGAGCGATTGAATGGCCGTCAGCAAAATGAGTGTCGCGAAGGGCAGCCATTGCCAGCTGATAATCATGATCAACGATGGCAACGATGCCTGGCTCAGCCATTCAACCGGGGTCGCCCCGAAGAATTTCCAGAGATGGGCAAGTATGCCGTTCACCGGATCCATGAACATGTTTTTCCACACCAGGCCCGAGACCGTGGGCATGACGAAGAACGGAGAGATGATCAGGATCCGGACAAAACCCTGGCCCCATATTGGCTGGTCAAGCAACATGGAAAGCAGGACACCGAGAACCAGTGTTATCACCAGGACGCCACCGACAATGATCAGTGTCGTGGAGACGCTTGGCCAGAAGGAACTGGAGCCGACAAAGCGGACGTAGTTCGAAAATCCGACCCAGTCGAGACCTTGCGAAATATCGTCGCCGCGCAGGGGCAGATATTTCTTGAACGAGAAGAAAAGCGTCATCGAGAGCGGCACCAACATCCAGACCAGGAGTAGAAACACTGCTGGTGCCATCATGAATCGTGCGGCTGAGCGAGAATGCCGGGTTGCCATTTGAACGCACCTCCTCTGTTGGCGGACTCGCGTGCGCCAGTTAGAAAATCATAGCGTATCAGGGGGTGGCCAAGGGCGGCAGTCGCCGCTCCTTGGCCGGGGAGGAATTAACGGTAGCCTGCGGCTTCCATTGCGTCGTTCGTCAGGGCCTGAGCCTTGGCGAGCGCTTCGTCGATCGATTGCTGTCCAGCATAGGCAGCCGAGAACTCTTGGCTAACCTCGGTTCCGATCCCGGCAAACTCCGGGATTGCGACAAACTGGATGCCGACATATGGCACCGGCTTGACAGTCGGTTTCAGCGGATCGGCGGCAAGGATGCTGTCGAGCGTCATCTGCGCGAACGGCACCTTCTGGTATTCCGGGTTCTCGTAGAGTGAGATCCGGGTTCCGGGCGGAACGTCTGCCCAGCCTTTCTCTTTTGCGATCAGCTGCTGGTAGTCCTTGGACGTTGCCCAGTTGATGAACTCCTTGGCAGCTTCGGTTTTCTGAGTGCCGGCGGGAATAGCAAGCGCCCAGGCCCAAAGCCAGCCGGACGTTTTGCCGAGGCCGGCATTCGGGGCCATCGCCCATCCGACCTTGCCGTCAACCTCACTGCCCGAACCGCCACGCTCGCCGGTCACCCAGCCTGCCGCAACGGTCGCGTCGATCCACATCCCGCATTTTCCTTGACGGAACAGCGAGAGGTTTTCGTTGAAGCCGTTCGTCGCGTAGCCTGAGGGGCCGGATTCTTCCATCATGCCGACGAAGAATTCTAGCGCCTGTTTCCATTCCGGCTGATCAAACTGGGCATTCCAGTCCTCGTCGAACCAGCGGGCTCCGAAGGAGTTGCCGAGCACGGTAACGCCCGCGCCACCTTCGCCCCAGCCGGCTTTGCCACGCATGCAGATGCCGTTGATATCTGCGTCGCGGTCGGTCATCGCAGCCGCTGCTTCCCGGATGAATTCCCAGGTCGGCTCCTTTGGCATCGTCAGGCCGGCTTTTTCCATCAGATCGGTTCGGTAGTGGACCATGGAGCTTTCGCCGTAGAACGGCGCCGCGTAGAGCGTGCCGTCATGGCTGAGGCCGGCGCGCATTGCGGGCAGGATGTCATCCACGTCGTAGCTGTCCGGAAGATCATTGAGCGGCACGAGCCAGTCGTTGGCGCCCCAGATCGGCGTCTCATACATGCCGATCGTCATGATGTCGAATTGACCGCCCTTGGTGGTGATGTCGGTCGTCACCCGTTGACGCAGCACATTTTCTTCGAGCGTTACCCACTCGACGTCATGGCCGGTCTTGGCGGTGAAATCATCGGTCAGACTTTGCATGACGATCATGTCGTTGTTGTTCACGGTCGCGATCGTCAGCGTGTCTGCAACAGCACCAGAGGCAGTGAGAACCGCAAGTGCGGTTGATAGGCCAAGTAGTTTCTTGGAAAGCATCCGAATTCCTCCCTTGGTTTGGATGTGCCAGGGAGATTAGTCGCACTAATACGCGGTGTCAATAAAAACTTTACGCGCGTAAAATTTTATGCGGACGTCCGCATCACCAGACTGCCTTCGAACAGCTTTTCGATACGCTGTTCCGATTGGTTTCCACCCTCGATCAAGGCAAGGAGTGTCCTGGCGGATCGTTCGGAGATCGCTTCGTAGTCATGAGCAACGGTTGTCAATGGAGGGCAGGTGAACCGAGAAAAAGGGTGGTCATCGAGACCAGCCACGCGAATGTCGGATCCCTCCGAGATACCGACTTGCAGACCCTTCTTGAAACATCCGGACAGAAAACCGATGGCCAGCCGATCGTTTGTGCAAAGAACCGTATTGGTATTCAGCAGCTTTTCCTCGATCACCTGCTGGCTTCCCCGGAACCCGATATCCTCCAGCTTCCACCCTTCGCCTTCAACACTGATGATGCAGGGCTCCAAGTCGAGCTCCGCCATGGCCGAAAGGTAACCGTCGCGCCGTTTGCGCGTATTTGGATTGGGCGGCGTTTTCATTTCAAAATAGCAGGGTGGTTCGCCGGTGCGGCAAAGATACTGGACGATGTGCGAAGTGAACTGAGGGTTGTCCGACCCAATGAATGCATGGCCTATTCCTTCCAGGTTGCTGTCAAAGAGCACCGTCGGAACTTCCGCGCAGAATTTCTCAATTCGTGACCGGTCCGAGGCCCGTCCCAAGGGTGCCATGAGAACGCCGGCCGGTTTCATCGAGCGCAGATTGTCCAGAATATCGATTTCCAGCTCCTGCCGGCCATGGGAACTGAACAGCGTCGGCGAAAATCCGGCATCAATGCAATGATGCTCAATTCGACGCGCGATTTCCGCGAAAAACGGATCTGCGAGATAGGGTACGACAATGCCGATATTCTTTGTCAGTCGGCGATTTTGGTTGACCGCATAGATATTGGGCCGAAAATCGTAACGCTCGAGTGCCTCCTCAATGCGGGCGCGTGTCGAGGCTTTGACACTGTTTGGATCGTGGAAGTATTTCGAGACCGTCGGCCTCGAGACGCCGCATCTTTCAGCAAATTCCTCCATGTTTCTGATTTTTGTTGTGGTCAAACCGATCACCCCTTCACAGCGAATCCGCGGCAGACAAATCCAATGCTATTCCTTGCAGGACAACTTTTGTTATTTACGCGCGTAAAAAATACGTAAGGGACAATAGGAAGCGATTTTCGCTCTGTCAAATGGCTGAAGAGCCAATGTGGTTCAACCAGATTCCCGACGGTTTGCTGTACTGAACCAATGCAGCGGCACGGAGAAACACCCTAGACGGCAAAGGCTCTCAGCACAGCATCGCACATTGCCTCGGCGATCGGTCCCTTGGCATCCTGCGCCTTCTGCAGAACGAGATAGGACGGATACCGATTTGGCAGTTCCGGCATTCGGCGAAGCCCATCGGTATCCTCGTCCGCATCAAGCAGGGCAGCGGCGAACCCTGCCTTCGCAGCGGCGCGAACTCCGATGGTGCTTTCACTGGTAAAGATGATTTGGTGAGGCCTGCCGACCTCTTCCAGGCTCGATACGGCCAAGTCACGCCACCAGCAGTCGCGTTCGAACACGGCGATGGGCAGTACGTCGGACTCTGTGAAGTCGCGATGCTGCCCGCACATCCAGACAAGGCTGCTTTCGCGCAAGATTCGCTGGTTCGCATCGGGCTCCGCCACTTCGTGCACGGCGAGGTCCAGGGCGCCCGATTGCAGGGCGGTTGCGAAGCCCACGCCAAGCGCGCAATTGACCTCCAGCTCGACATCCGGATGCCGAACCGCGAAATCCGCGACGATGTTCGCCAGGTCCGATCGGCTGTGATCGTCCGGCATGCCGATCCGCAGCTTCCCCTTCAATCCGCCGCCGCGCAGCTCCGCCAGCGTCGCGTCGAGCGAGCGGACAACCCGGCGGGCAACCGGATAGAGCGTCTCACCCGAAGCGGTCAGGCTGACGCCGCGACCGTGGCGATGAAAAAGAGGTTTCCCCACGGTGTCCTCAAGTTGCCTGATTTGCAGGCTTGTGGCCGATTGCGAACGGCCGATCAGAGCAGCTCCTCCGGTCACGCTGCCGGCTTCATGGATCGCCAGGAAGGTGCGCAGGTGGTCGCTGTTGAGATGCTGAGTCATACTACCTGAAATTCCGATGGCTGAAAGAGAAATTACTCGTTTCTCAAATATCAGTAGAGGCTCCATATTTCCAGCACTAGGGAATGGAGGCGACATGTCGGTTTCACAGATCATACACACAGTCCGGTTCAGACCAGCCCACGCAGTCTTGCTTCTGGCATTAGCGCTGATCCTGCTCGTCGTCTGGCGTCCCGGTTTCGTCCTGGACACCGCGACCTTCGTGGTGTGGGGCATGATCCATGTCACACCGCTTGTCATCCCGGGCATTCTGCTTGCGGCATGGATCACCGCCAGCGGGGCAGGCGACCGTGTTGCCGCGGTGTTCCACGGTCGAATGGTGCAGACCGTCGTGGCGGCGACGGTTGTCGGAGCCTTGCTGCCCGTTTGTGGTGTGACGGTCCTGCCCCTGATGGCCGGCCTTCTTGCGGCCGGTGTTCCCCTGCCGCCTGTCATGGCATTCTGGCTGGCGTCTCCGATCACCGGCCCGGCCATGCTGTCGGCGACGGTGGCGACGCTGGGCTGGGAATATGCCGTTGGCAAGACACTGGCTGCCATCGGGCTCGGTCTCTTCGGCGGTGCCGTAACAGCGCTTTATGTGCGCAAGCCGTGGGCGGTATCTCCGTTGCGATCGAACCGGATTGTCGGGTCACTGGGCGGCGGCTGCGGAACTTGCGGCTCACAGCGACAGGATTTCGAACCGCGCATCTGGCGCGATGCTTCGCGGCGGTCGCACTTTCTTCGCGATTGCTGGTCGATGACGCGCCTGATCCTGCTCGTGCTGACCCCGGCCTTTGCTGCCGAGTACCTGCTGAACGCCTGGCTGGAGCCGGATGCGGTGGCTGCCTACGTCGGAAAGGACAGCCCCTTTGCAATACCGCTGGCAGTGATCGTTGGTGGCCCGGCCTATATCGACGGCTATGCAGCGCTGCCTCTAACCCGTGCCCTGCTGGAGCACGGCATGTCCAGCGGTGCGGCGATGGCCTTTCTGGTTTCCGGCGGCGTGGTCAGCATCTGGGGCGCGATGGCGATCTTCCCGGTCCTGCGGATCAAGCCTTTTCTTCTCTACCTTGCGCTGGCGGTCATCGGATCAATGCTGGCGGGTTGGGGATTCGGTGCATTGACCTGAGCAGTCCGCAACAGGACGATAGACCGGCGTTTCAGATCTGCCGACGTTTCAGCGGCGCCACAAGATCCTTGATGTCCGCCTGCTGTTCCAGATGCGCCACCCGATCGATGATGTCGGCAGCTTCGCCGCCACTCGCAAAGAAGAAGTAGGTTCGTAGCTTGTCCTCGATCTCCCCATTGCTCATCGGATCGGCCGGGTCGCCGCGCGGGCAGTCGCGAGAAGCCGTCTCCGTTGTTCCGTCGGTTCGGGTGACCGTGATGGTGCAGGCCGATTTGGCCGGGAAGGCAGCGGTGATGTCAGGGTCCTCGGAGACGCTGACTTTCGGCATGAGCGCATTCAAGGTGGGATCGCTCGCATAAGGTTCGTCGAAGTCTTGATAGGCGACAGATCCCTTGGCCAGCACGGCTGCCACGCAATAGGGCAGGGAATGGGTGCGACCGGCGCGGCTGTCCGGTTGCCAGGCGGTCTCGCCGGCCGCTATGTCGTTGCACATGGCATAGGTGCTGACGTCGATCTTCTCGATCGATGCCGGATCGCCGATCTTCGGCGCCAGATCGAGCGCAACATCAATCGGCGTCTGGCAGAAGACCAGCGCCGGCCATCGTTTGAACACCACCGAAGCGAGGTCCGGCTTCAATTCGAACATGTCGTCTGCGTGCGGGAAGAAACGGTCGACGCCCGCCGTACCCTGATAGATCTTGTAGGGGCCTTCGATGCCGGCTTTTGCCATCTTGACGGCAAACAGGCCGCGCAGGGCACAGGACGCGTAGGTGCAATGCTTCCAGTCGGTCACCCGGTCACGGGCCGACTGATTGGTATCGAGGCCCATTCCACCGGCGATCCGCTGGGCGTTGGTCAGTTCGTCGGCATCGAGCCCCAGCGCGCAGCCGATGATGACTGTGGTGTAGAACACGGCCGCGGCGTCGTGATCGTACTCGACCGATTCCGGGAAATAGTAGTCGGAGAAGATGCCCGCCAGCATGTAGGCCACATGTGTCAGTTCAAGAACGTCCTCGCCGGATTTGCCGAGCCAGTCGGCCAGCGTCAGGATCAGGGATACATTGTCCGACGGATGCGCGACACCCATGTTATTGGGCGAAAAATAGGTGTTGAGCAGATCGCTGCGCCGCCCGAGGATCGTGTTCATGAAGATCGCATCGGCATGGGTTCCGCCCTTGCCGGTTCCCCAGACGGGAACACTGTTCTCGACCGGAGCAATGTCGACCATTCGGTCGAATTTGCCAAGCATTTCGGTGTCGTACATGGACCCGCAGATGCCGGCATAGGAATCGAGAATGTTGCGTTTGAGGATGTGTGCGGTGTCGCCGTCGACCGGAGTGTTGAGGATATCGAGGGCCAGACGGGAGAGCCGCTCTTCAAACAGCGGCTTCATTCGGTATTCGCCAGGTTGAGGTAGATGAAGACCTTGAGGAACTTGCCGTCCTTGATGTCGTAGAAAGCCGCACAATGGCCCCAGAAAACGTCGCCGGCCTTGCGCGGCCCGAGATAATCGGTGTCCTCGAAACAGCGCCATTCGCAGTCGAGTTCGACGGCGAGCTTGTTTTCGATAGAGATGAAATTCTTCAGATGCAGGATTTCATGGATGCCGTCATGGCCCGAATTCTTTCCCGAGTTCCAGAATCCGACCAGCTGCTCCTTGCCCTTGAATGTGCCCTTATAGGGATGAATGAACTCTGCTTCGGGATCGTAATATTGATCAAAGAAGGCGCTCTTGTCGGTCGCGTTGTTGAATTCGTCCTCGTAAGCTTCGAATTCTTGTTGCGTGAAGATCATGTTGCTCGTCCTGTGAGGCCTGGAACAATTAAGACGATTGGGTGTCGGCAACCGAAACACTATCGAAAACCGGTTTGCGGTCAAGGAACGCAGATGCCAAAGGCAACAACGCCACAACAGGCATGAAGTGGAGGCAATGGGCAACAGAAACTATCTGATTGAGGGTCTTTCAGGCACCGGCAAGACCTCGGTCTGCCGCGAACTGCTGCGGCGCGGTTATCATGCCATCAACGGCGACAGAGAGCTGGCCTACCAGGGCGATCCGACGACGGGGCAACCGCTTGATGGATTTACCCACGAGCATCACATCTGGAATGTGGACCGTGTTCATGCGCTGGTTGCCGAAAGGAGCCATGCGGAAACATTCTTCTGCGGCGGCTCACGAAATTTAGCCAGCTTCATCGACTTGTTCGATCGCGTCTTTGTCCTGGAAGTCGATATGGAAACACTGACTCGACGGCTTGCCGAACGGCCCGAAACCGAATGGGGAGGCAGACCCGCAGAGCGGCAATTCGTTCAGCGCTTGCATGCGACGTGCGAGGGTGTCCCGAAATCCGGTGTCGTGATCGATGCCACCGCGTCGCTTAACCAAGTAGTGGACGAGATATTGCAAAGATGTAAATAGCGATTGATGTTCAAACCCATCCGCGGATCGTCGAGATCACGGCCTGCGGATCGTCCGGATCGGCATTGCCTCGCCAGGCAATGTGCTGATCGGGACGCGCCAGAATGAGAGCGTGATCGTGTTCCTGAGACGGCGGCACGTCGACTATTTTCATCGGAACACCCGCAGCATCAGCCGCCTGTTTCAGCGCTTCACCGCCGCTGCCCCTGCCGACGCGCACCAGCGTGTAGTCCGGTCCGAGCAGGTCGTAGAGCGACGATCCGTCGGGCAGAAACACATGCGGCATGCGACAGCCGGGCACGGTGGATGGTGTGTATTCGCCCATGGAATAGGCCGGTGCCGGTTCGCGGTCGTGAACGATGATTGGCGAGCGGTCGTAGAAATAGCCGAAGTTCAGGCCGGCACAGCAATATTGTGGGACGTTCAAGTCGCGGCTGCTTTGGCCGAATTTTGCTCGCGCCGCAACGCCTTCGGGCGTGTCGTCTTCCAGATCCGGCGGCACCGCCGCACGGTTGCGGATCATGGTCTCGGCGGTGCGCATGGCGAAATGCGATACCTGTTCGGTGATCGGCAGCCGTTCTGCGCTGTAGGCGTCGAGCATCGCCGGGCCGCCCCAGCCCGCCAGCCGCGCGGCAACTTGCCAGCTCAGGCACGCGGCATCGGCAATACCGGCATTCATGCCGTAGCCGCCCATGGGCACCCAGATATGCGCGGCATCGCCTGCGAGAAACACGCGGCCTTCGCGGATCTTGTCCGCGACCAGCCGGCGGCCGATCCAGTCCTCCACCCGCAGCATGGAGTAGCGGAAGTCCCCGTCGACACCCAGAATGGTGCGCAAGCAGGCGTCCCGATCGACTGCGTCGAAATCGTCCTCGCCCGGTCGCAGGTAGTTGTGAATCAGGAATCGGTCGTCATTGTCGATCGTATACATCGTGCCCGATCGTTGCGGGTTGATGCACAACATGCTCCATGCTTCGCCTCCTTTCATGGCGGCGGTAAGCCCGGGCGCGTGGATGAAGCTGGATTGCACCCGCTGGACCACCTCGTCACCGGTCAACCGAGCCCCGATGCGTTTGCGAACGAGCGAGCTTCCTCCATCGCAGCCGATCAGATATTGGCAGACAATTTCGTGGGTTTCACCGTCGGCCGTCCGCACCGCTGCCGTCACGCAGTCCTCCTGCTCGCGCAGATCGGTGACATCGCAACCGAGGTTCAGGCGCAGCCCGTCCGTGCGTTCGGCATGCGCCTGCATCACCGGCTCCAGAAAGATCTGGTTCATCCGGTGCGGCGGCTCGGGCGTCGGCCAGTCGGTATCGGGTCCGCTTTCGCCGGTAAGGCGGCCATTGCGGCCGGGTATGCGAATGCGTGCCATCTCCTCGCCGGTGCCGGTCAGCCGGATCGCCACGTCGTGCGGGAAATCATCGCGAAACCCAGCCGCCCGAACGTCTTCGGCGAGACCGAGACGTCGAAATGTTTCCATGGTGCGGGCGGCGATGTGATTGCAGCGAACCGTCAGCGGATCGAAGGTCTCGCGGCGGTCGACCACCATGACATCGACCCCGCGTTGCGCCAAGTCGATGCCGGCGACAAGGCCAACCGGACCGGCGCCGACTACCAGTACATCGCAGCGTTCCTGCCGCATTTGTCACCTCCAGCCTTTGCATCCGGCCATTTAGTTGGTGTACAAAACTAATTGAAATTGAAGACCGGTCAAGGCGAATGGGAGACGGGAATGGCAACGGTTCAGAACGGGGGCCAAACGGCGGATGTGGCAATCGTCGGCGGCGGTCCGGTGGGACTGGGGCTCGCCATCGAACTGGCCCAGCGCGGCGTCACCAGCCGTGTTCTCGAACGCACGACTGAATTGCACCGCATCCCCAAGGGTCAAAACCTGACCCAGCGCACCGGCGAGCATTTTCGAGCATGGGGCCTGTCGCAGGCCGTGCGTAATGCCAGCCCTATTCCACCGGAATTCGGCAATGCCGGCATCGTCGCCTATCGCACCCTGTTGGGCGACTACACCTGCGATTGGTTCAAGCGGTCGGTCGTGCGGCCCTTCTATTTCGCCGACAATGAACGACTGCCGCAATACGATCTCGAGCGCGTCATGCGCGCCCGGGCCGCGGAATTGCCGCAGATTGAATTCGAAATGGGCGCTACTGTGACCGGCGTGCGGCAAGACGAAGACGGCGTCAGCGTCGAATACCGCCGCGTGGGTAATGACGATGTTCACACTCTGCACACCGCCTATGCCGTCGGATGCGATGGAGCCCGATCGACGCTGCGCCGCGAAGCAGGCATCGAGTTGGAGACTGACAATCACGAACGCCGCATGGCCCTGCTCGTCTTCCGGTCGTCGGAACTGCATGACCTGCTGGAGCGCTATCCCGGCAAGACCATCTACAATGTGCTCGATCCGGATCATGACGGCTACTGGCAATTTCTCGGGCGTGTCGATCTGCAAGGCGGTTGGTTTTTCCACGCTCCGGTGCCTGCCGGAACGACGGCCGAAAATTTCGATTTTCACGCCTACCTGCATAGGGTCGTCGGAGAGCCCTTCGCGCTCGAATTCGAGCACATCGGATTTTGGGACCTGCGCATTGCCCATGCCAAAACCTACCGAGAAGGCCGGCTGTTCATCGCCGGAGATGCCGGCCACAGCCACCCGCCCTATGGTGGCTATGGGGTCAACACCGGTCTGGAGGACGCCCGCAATCTCGGCTGGAAGCTGGCGGCCCGCCTCAAGGGTTGGGGAGGCGCTGGCCTGCTCGATTCCTACGAGGCGGAGCGCCACCCTGTCTTCGCGTCCACCGCGGCGGATTTCATCGACCGGATGATCCGCGACGACCGTGCCTTTTCCCGCGCCCATTCACCGGAACGCGACCGCCCCGCCTTCGAAGCCGAATGGAACCGCCGTGCCGGGAGCGGCAATGCCGACGTCACCCAGTTCCTGCCAAACTACGCCGGGTCGCCGATCGTCTTTGGCGAGGATGGCGCGGTGTCGACTGCCTGCGGAACGCATGCGATCGAAGCAAGGGTCGGCTACCATCTGGCGCCCCAGCCGCTTCCGGATGGTCGCGATCTCTGGGAGGATCTCGGTAGTGGTTACGCGCTGTTAGACTTCACCGGTTCGACAGAAATCGCGGCCGCCTTTGAAGCCGCGGCGGATCATCTCGGCGTTCCGCTGTCCGTCGTGTCAGCCCCGTCGGGGGATCTACGGAAGGCATTCGGCTGTGATCGCATTCTGGTCAGGCCGGATCTATTCATCGCCTGGACGGGCCACAGCGAAGACGCCGACGCCGGCGCTGTTCTTGCAAAGGCACTGGGTGCGGATTGACCGCTCCTACATAAGCAGATCCGTGTCCGGCAGCGGCGTCACGCGCATGACCATGTCGTTGTAGTCGAAATCCGAACCGCGCTCGCTGGTCAGGTCCTCGAACCCGAATGTATTATGCCCATACATGCGGATCTGGTCATGGCCGCCGGGATTGGCATCGCCGACGACCAGGACTTCGCCGTAGGTCGTGACGAGGACCGGCGCATAGAAGCCTGTTTCACCCTCGACGGTCCACTCGACGGTATCCCTGAAATCCCCGCCATTGGAATACTGAAAACCACCGTCGAAATTGGCGAGTACCGCATCGCGGAATTCCTGGGTGTCACCATAGGCGACGCCATCGAGGCTCCATTCGCCGGTTGCCGTGTTGACGTCCTTGCGCACGAAGCCGAGCGTATTGACGGTCCCGCAACTGCCGAACAGATCGATCTCCAGGGTGGCACCCTGTTCGAGATAGAGAAAAGCCTCGCCGATCGCCCGCTGGGTCCCGCCGAGCAACCCGGAGTCAGAGAGCGTGTTGTCGGTTTCGGCGGTCAGGAGAATGCCATCGACGCTGACTTCGAGTGGCCCGCCCGTCTGCTGGACGATGTCGACAGTCGGATCCAGGTCGATCAGTCCGTTGGCGCTCAGAATGGCAAATTGCAGGCTGTGACCCGCCTCCAGGTAGACCGCTTGCGCGCCCAGGTGAAGAGTGGCGCCGGCATCGTCGTGAACCGAGCCTATGGTGCCTCTTACCGCCTGATCCAGCGTCACCTGCGGTCCGCTGCCCGAGCCATCGCGGCTGACGAGATCGCCTTGCGCATTGACCGCATAAAGCTGAAGCGTCGTGCCCGCCGGAATGGACGATTGGATTGCTTCCAGGCTGATCCAGTTGCCTGCCGGGTCATCGACGCCATTGAGCACAAGCTCCAAACCGTCACCCATGGCAGCCAAGGGCGCCGTTGCCACATCGACAGTCAGGTTCAAGGGGCTGCTCTCCGGCAAAATAGGCGTCGTCAATGCGGAGGACAGATATTCCTCCATGGTTACGGTGTAGGTGCCATTGCTCAGTTGCGTCGCGGCGGTCACCCATTGGCCGTCGAGATCGGCTTGCGCGTGGATCGTCGAAACCGATTGGCCGCCACTCTGCGCAATGGAGATCTGGGCAAAATTGAGCGCACCGATCTTGTTGGTATAGCCGGAAATCCAGGATGCGGCATCGGGCGTGCTGTTGAGCCCGGTCCACCCGAAGGCAATCTGGGCGTCTGTCGCCGTGATCGTGTTGGTCACCTGCTGTGTTTGGCCGGCAAGTGCAGTGAAGGTCGATCCCGACAGGGTTCCGCCGACGGGGGCGTTGGGCGCGCCATGACCGCTGACATTGGGATCGCGCTCCAGCAGATCCGGATCCACCGTGACGGAGGCGCTGTACATGAAGTTGACGGTGAATGTCTCGATCGTGTCGGTTTTGACGTTTTCCGGCGAAATCGTTGCCAGCCCGTCAATTGCCAGGCTGCCGGCCTGGCCGGCGACATTCGGATTGACGAATTCAAGCGCGCCACCGGCCCCGGCCGCCATTTTGGTGTAGAGATTGAAGGTCTTCGCATCGTCGCCGCTGCCGATATTCAACCGGTACCAGTATGTGCCGGCATCGCCGGAATTCGGCAGGTTCGTGATCAGCATCTGGCCGCTGCCTTGAGGCGTGTTCGGCTGCAAATCGGCCGAGTAGGTGTCGCCGGTTTTGCTGATCTTCCAATTCTGCCACAGCGACTGACCGTGCGTTGGCGTGAAGGAAACTGTTTGCCATGTCGGATCGCCGTTCATGTCTTCGCCGGTGTAGATATCGAGCGAGACCGTGGTGGTTTCCGACAGCACCATGCCCTGGTTGGCAAAGTTCAGTTTGATGTTGTTCGGGCTTGAGCTGCTGCTCGGCTGCTCGTAGCCGCCGCCGGTGGCGATATAGTTGTAGATGACCGGTGTTTCGTAACCGCCAGGGGTTTCGTCGTCGTCGTAGATGGTGATGTCGATGCTGTCGACATTCTGCGCCTGGTCCGGCTGCGAAACGGAAATCAGCGGCCCGCCCTGAACGAACGGGTCGGTCAGATTGTCTGAATAGCCGGAGCCGTAGGAGTTGGTGTTGAAGAAGAACGCCGCGGAATAAGGGTCGAAGTGGGGGGCGGGCGAGCCGTCGAGGTTCTTGCCAAACGCGTAGGTCGGATCCCAATTCCAGTTCTTGTCGAGATCGATTGAACCATTGACCTTCGGGTTAAGCGGCTTGCCCTTTGTGCCAAAATAGCCGGCCGTGAAGCCGGTCAGAAACTGCGTCAGCACCTCGCCCCATTGATTGTTCTCGCCGGAGTTCATGCTGTTGCCGTCGCCCGGATCCGTATGCTTGAAGATCTGGTAGGCCTGGTCAGCGCTCTTGCTCGTGTAGATGCCGACGTCGCCAAGTGTTGAATAGATGCTGTTGGCCAGCGCCGTTGGCGTGATCCTGATATAGCCCTGGATCTCGCTGTTTTCGGCCGGGCTCAGCCAGAACACACTGGCGTTGGAATCCCATTCGAGCGCGTAGGAGAAAAAGCCGGAATTGTGCCAGACGCCGTTGGCGTCTGCGGCGCCGTTGAAGAAACCGGCGACTTCGACCCCTGGACTGGGCGTTTGCAGCGACGAGATGGTGTCGGTCCAGTCGGAGGCCTTGAAGGCCGGGTTGGCCGGGTTGAGCGACACCGCCTCCGATGGCGAGATGGCCTCGCGATCATTGCCGCTGAGCGGGCCGCTTCCATAAGTGTAGACGACCTGGTCGTTGCTCGTTGCCTTCAGGTCGGTGAACAGGTCGCTGGCCTTGATCCCGTAGCCGCGTGTGCTGGTCGTGCCATCGTCATAGGAAACGCTGAGTTCCATCGGCAGGCCGAAGCCGTTGACCGAGGTCAGGTTGCCCTGGTCGGCGATGCCGTTTTGCAGTGTGACCTCGAAGCTGTCATAGCGAAAATCCCAGCTGTCGGCGTTGCCCCAGTTGATGTCGCTTTCGGCGGTGATCAGCGTTTCGAGATTGTTCGGCTGCGCAGCCGCCTGGCTCTGCACCAGAAAATAGACTTTGCCGCCGACGAATGGGAACGGCATGGGCACCGCCACCGTTCCCGAATCCTGGATGGCGCCGTTGTCGACAAGTTTATGCCAGGTCGGATTGCCGCCGACGAAGTAAACTGCGTAGGCCCATACGCCAGGCTGGTCCAGTGTCGTCTGCAGCTTGCTGCTGAGTTTGACATTCAATGTCGTCATCACACGTTCCCCCGCCTACGTGTTAACAACCTGTGCCTACCGGAAGCTTACCACGCACAGCCGTCGCGGGAACCGTAAAGGTCCGATTGGACGTGAGCATCCACCGTTTAGAATGTGCGTTGGTTTTGGGGGATCGTTAGTTTGGTGTCGGCCTCCTGCTCGTGCGCGCCTTGGGCACACAGAAAGCCCGCACCCGGAATGTTCGTTCCAGATGCGGGCTTTGATGATCACATGCCGGTGTTGACGATCAGCGGTGTGGCGCAGCGCCCCATGCAATAGGCGGGCGTGGTGCCCAGTCCCGCTTTGGTCGTCGGCGGGAAGTCGACGAACAGGATATCGATGCAGTTTTCATCGACCTGCTGGTAAAGCGAGCGGTATTTGTTGTTCGGGTCGTTGGGCGTGTCCTCTTTCGGGATCAGCGCCCACGAGCCTTGGTTCTCCTTGACCCAGACTTTCTGGATACGGATCGACGTCCCCTTGGCGTGCAGCTTGTAGCGATAGCCGCGCTCGTTGAGCTTCTCGATCATGTCTTCATCGAACACAATCTGCGAACCGGGGAACGGATCGTTCGGATCGAGATCATCGCGCTCGATCACCTTGAAACCATTGTTACGGACCCGCACCCTGTAGCGGAAGCGCAGCACCTGCTTGTTCTGCTTGTTGCGGGCACCAGTATTCGGATCGAGCGGCCAGTAGCGAGCGCCGGTGACGACCTGGAGCACCCCGTTGCCCTGGAACGGGTCGTCTGTCGAAGGCGTGAAGCGGTATTGCTTGATCTTGCCGAAGATACGCAGCTCGTAAGGCTTGGTCAGATCGAGATTGCCACTGGTGGCAAGCGTCTTGGCCGCGGCCCACATGAACAGGTGGCTGTTGACGCCGCCCAGCCCGACGATCCCGTTGGCCTGGGTGGCTGCATTGACACTTGCCTCGATCGCATCGATTTTTGCCTTGTTCGAGGTGGTCGGCATGGTAATCCCGGCGCCGATCCCGTCCAGCGTGTTGTCGAGCGCCGCGCGGGCAATCAACGCGCCGGTCTCATCGCGCCGCACCCCGTTATCCGGCACCACCACCATATTGGTGTCTGATGCCCATTCGACATTCTGTGCCAGTGCGGTATCGGCGTTGGTGAGCGCGGCAACCGCAAATGCAGCGATGGCCGCTGCAATCAGTCGCGGCCCGCTTAGTCTGCGTTGAAATTCTGGCATATAGTAAACCCCCAAAACTATTGCTGAAACTCTGCCTGACCAGACTTGCACGGGTCCGGAGCAAGCACAAGAAGCGTTGTCGGTCACGGTTAAGTGACGGGGGAGGGGTGGGCGAGTGGTTCCGGCACGGACTTGGCTTCCCGAGGAAGTTTGTCCGCGCCGGATGGTGCTACGAATGGTTGTCGATATATTCCTGGAATTCGCGATACGGTGACTCCGAAACGAACTTCGCCATTTCGTCTTCGATAAGGCGGTCCAATTCCTCATCATCCAATCCGAAGCTGCTCGGCGCTTCGCCCCACAGGACGTTCTCGGAAAGATCTTAGCGCTGACGGGTCGTTGCCCGCAGCAACGCATCTTTGCAAAGCTGCACAAATTCCGGAACCAGGTTTTTCTGATCCGCAACTTCCGAACGGATGACGGATTGCAAGAGATCACCTTCAAAGAAGTCACCAGAGGCGAGAGGGTCTCGGCGTAGGACCTGTATAGCCATCGGAATGAGGTGGTCCAGGCCGATATTCTGACCGATCATGATCCGCAGGTTCTCGGTCGTGAAATCACCGATCGGCACCTTGCGCAGCCGATGGCATTCTGTGACCAGATGCGAGGGGAATGGAGGCTCACCCCAGTCCTCGCCTTCCAGCTCCGTCGGGGTGTAGCTTTTGACAACGCCCTTCTTCAGTTTGTGTTTTTTGGAGGATCGTCTGGCCAAGTGTCACTCCCGATTATCTCGTCTTAAGGTTGTTGTCTTGCGATTTGTTGGTGGCTCAAGTGAGGCGATTCGGAATTGTCTTCAGACAAGGCGAATTCAAGCGGCAGAAGGTTGCGTACAATGTCCGGGCTGGTTAACTCCACGGTGCTGAACGTCAAGAGCAGCCACCAACTCTCCACATTTGCCGCGCCTGAGATCAAAGGCCAATTGAGAACGACAGCATTCGATGACCAACACAACCATGAACTTCTACAGGTCCGCTGCTCACGATTATGCGGCAGACAAGGATACGCCCGATCCCAGGTTGTTTGCATTCCTGAAGCGTTGCAAAACGGCGGGAAGAATTCTGGAGCTGGGAACCGGCGGCGGTGTTGAAGCTGCCGCCATACTCAAATCCGGATTTGACCTGGATGCCACGGACGGTTCCTCCGAACTCGCCGCGATCGCTTCGCGACGGCTGGGTCAGCCGGTTAAAACCATGTTGTTTACCGAACTTGATGCCGTAGAGATGTATGACGGCGTCTACGCCTGCGCGGCGCTGACACACACTCCCAGGGCTGACTTCCCGGACGTGATCGAGAGGGTCTATCGAGCTTTGCGCACCAATGGGGTCGTATGGGCCAGCTTCAAGCTTGGGAACAATGAAGGGACAGACGCGCTCGGACGCTACTACAACTTCCTGCCCCAGGACGAGCTAGCGGCGATATGGCGAGAGACAGCTCCTTGGCGCGTTCTGGAAACGGAAACCTGGTTGGGAGGCGGTTTTGACCGCAAGCGAACCCAATGGGCCGCCATCACTGCGATCAAATGAGCCCTGCCAGTAGTAAAGAGTTCGCTTGCGCAGCCATCTCAGAAAACGCCCTATGCGCAACGCCGACTTGCGTTTCTAATTTGCGGACATTATTGGAAACGTGACGCGCCAGTAAACACACAATATCGGTGACAATCAGGGTCGTAAAATCGCCCACCCGGCAGCGGTGGAGGGTAACCGCCCGACGCGTCAACCAAGCAACTCAACGGCATGAGCGCGCTCCCCATCAGCTCTCCCCCTCGAGCGCCGCTATCGCCTGATCGATCCTGTCGCCGTTTTCGGAAACAAAGTTCCGCCCTGCGGCAATGATCGCAGAGACCGTGTGCTCGTCTGTGCCGTAGACGCTGACACCTTTTTCAACCTGTGCAACCAATGCAAACGCGTCTACATCCACGGCTGAGCCATCAAACGTCGACTGTGCCTCGAGAATGTGATTGCTGACATCGGCCTCACCGATGATCGCCATCTTCACAAGCGGGACGAACCACTTCATCAGCCCGCCATGGGTGGTGGTCTCATCCGGGATGTTGAGCGGGTTGCGGGTGTCGATGGTGACGACAACAACGGTCTTCAGGTTCGAAAGCTCTTCTCGAGCCTGCAGATAGGCGAATTCGCCTGGCGCATTCAGCATCACGCCTGCGTCTCCGAAGACAGCGTCCTCGCTCGAATATCCCTGCAGGTTGATGAACGGAAAGACGGCCGGCGCTGCCGTGACCGCGGCCACAAGCGAAGACACCAGCAGGTTCGACTCGGGCGCCTGCCAGTTCTTGAACAACGTAATTTCCTCCTCCTGTTGAGAATAGGAAGGGAACATGGCCGGCCGGCGTAAATCGCCAAACGTCTTGTCTTTGAAAAGTTGCTGAGCGATCTCGATACGCTGGGCGTTTTCAAAGATCGGCCCAAAAAATCCAAAGCCGGTTTTCAACCGGTAGAGTGTCGAATTCGAAAAGACCCGTTTCGAGAACGTCTCGTAGGTTTCGATCGCCTCCTTGGCGGACATTGGCCGGCCCGTCGCGTCCTGCGGCATCAACAGAAGTGTCGAAACGATCGCCCCGGTTGATGAGCCTGCGAAGAAATCGAAGAGCTCGAATATCTGCTTGCCCGATCGTTCCTCGATCTCGCTCAGGATCACCAGATCCGACAGCCCGAGCATCCCGCCGCCATTGACCACCAGGATCCTGATCCGGCCGGGCTTGTCGGTTTCGAACGCTGTTGCGGGTCCTTGAGCCGCGCCATAGGCCGGAAGCGAGTGGCTATCCTCGGCCCAACTGCCGCTCGTGACAAAGGCTCCGGCGATGTAAACAACAAGCAGGAAACAGAGGGATGCGATGACCAGATAGCTGTACCAAAGGACCCGAAACACGCACTATCGATCCCGCAAAAGGTGGTGGGCAGGCGCAACTTTCAAGGGTTCCGCTCCGATCTGCAATTGAAGAATGATGCTATGTCTTGGGGTGAAGCTTGTAAAGCGATCGTCTGGCCTGCAAGCCGCCATTAGTCGGGAGAGGAAGTTGACCGTTCCAGCCGCACATCGCGCAGATGAGTTCGTCACATGAACCCACCTTTCCTGTCGCTGAAACGCACCCGCGTATTCTCGTCTGTCCCCGATATCGGCGTCGCCGCGGTGGAGCGGATTTCCGGATTTCCCCACCTGAACAAACTGATGCGAGAACTCGACAATGACATCGAGCCGGCTCTGCGGACACTGGAAGAGGTTTGCGGCGCCTACTCGATCTCGGGTCTTGAAAACGTCCCTGCCTCCGGCCCGGTTGCCTTCGTTGCCAATCATCCATTGGGTGGTGCGGACATCGTCGCGGCCTTTCGACTGCTCGAGCGTCTTGAACGGCCATACAGGATACTGGCAAACAGGACGATTTCGGTTCCAAAAGCCTTCGAGGGGCGCGTGATTCCCGTCGATGTTTACGGAGACAGCCAGGCAAATTCGCGACCGATCAGAAGCATCATGACGGGGTGGGGAAAAGAGTTCGACAATCTTTTCATTTTTCCGGCCAGGCGATGCTCACGATTTGACTACAGATCGTGGCAAATTCGCGATTTGACGTGGCATCCTGGGTTCATAAGCTTGGCGGAACGAAAGGAAGCCGCAATATGTCCGGTTCATTTCTCGGGCAGAAATTCTGCACTCTTCTATATTTTGGCCTTATTCTTCGGTGACTTGGCTGGATTGCGTCTTCCTTCTGAATTCTTCCGCTTTCATTCAAGCGGATTGGTTTGCGATGTCAGGGAGACGTTCCGCGCGCGGGAGAAATCAGAAAGCATCGATGCTTATGCGAACTCAGTGAGGCAATCGGTTGAGCGGGTTTTAGATCGTGAAGGTGGAGCTTCTGTCGGGTCATGACGCTGCTGACAGTGTCCGTTCGGACATTGTCGATCTGCGGCGGCTCTCCTATGGCGAAGATGAGTGGGGCGTGACCGATGATCGCAGCAGGCACCTTCTGGCCTTTCACCGCGGAGACCTGATCGGTTACTATCGAGTCCTGTTTTGGTCTTCCGTTGAAGACTGCTTCGATCGTCAGACAATATCACCGGTCACCTCGGTTTTTCGTTTCAACCAGAGCGAATTTGACGATTACGAAGTGCTTGAAGTGGGACGGCTCTGCGTTCACGAACATGCCCGCAGCATTGTCGTGCCGAGGTTCTTTTGGAGATACCTCTTTGACCTGTCGGCGAGCTTTTCGAAACCGGTCCTCACCTTGGGTATGATCACGCCCCCCGCCGGTCGAGAGTGCGAACTGTTGCACGACTACGAAATTGCCCGATCGAGTGCTCCGTGCAAGAGAACCGGGCACTTCCAGCCACGGATTTCAGGTCGATTGGATAATGCCTCCTGTTCTGCTGAAGCGGATCTGGGCTCGGAGACCGACACGCACATAAGATTGAGCACGGTTCGAGCCTATTTGAGCATAGGCGCCCGCTTCGGGCCGTTGGCTCGGTGGCCGTCATTCGGCAACCGGCTGTGCCTGCTCACCAGCCTGGTGCCAGAGGAGTTCAATCTGTAGACCGATGGATGTCCGTTTTACGCCCCTCTGGATCAGCTACCCGAAGGTTTTGTGGAGATCCTATCGATCGCTGCCAAAAGGCCAGAGCTTGCGGCATCTGTTCAATGTGAACCCGGTCTTCGGCCCGAAGGACATCTTCGTTTTTTCAAAAATCGCGCTGACCGAACTGCTCCAGAGCATCGGTGTCCGGCAACCGGAGTATGTTGTCCTGGAACCCGACGGACGGTCTTCGGAGCGGTTGGAGAAACTGCTGCGCGACCATGGCTGGCTGGTTGCGAAGCCCGAGTTCGGTGCTCGATCCAAGGGCATTTCCATTCTGAAAGACGACGCTCAACTGGCCGCGTTTTTGAAGTCCGATCGCAGGCGCCGCTACGTGGTCCAGGCCTTTGTCACCGGCGACGAGCTGTCGATCATGTTCAGTCGGATGCCGGCGGGCGAAATCAAAGCCCGATCCATCATGCGCAGAAGCAAGGTCACCGTTGTGGGAGACGGAATAAGCACGATAGAGCAACTTGCCTCGGCGGTGTGTGAGGGCGAGGTCCTGTCTGCGGTCCTGAAACGCCACGATGGTGAGGAAGTGCTTCCGGACGGTGAACACCGTCTCCTGTCGGAGCTGGGCACCTACAGGCTGGGCGCTTCCTATCAACCGGTGTCCGAACGACCCTCCTGGGTGTCGGATGTCGAAACAAGATTGTCCGGCGTCGACGGGCTCAACTATTGTCGCGTGGACGTGATCTGCAATCCGGAAACCGACGAATACTGGGTTCTGGAACTGAATGGGTCACACGCCGAGCCTTTGGAGGCCTATCAGGACCCCGATGACAGCGCGAAATTCTTCGACACTCTCGGTCAATCCATCATTCAGCGCATCGAGATCGGAAAGGCCGTTGAGGACCAGGGCCAATCTCCACCGACGCGGATGGATATCCTTTCCTTCGCCTCAAGCTGGTTAGTTGACTATTTGAAGAGGCAGACCCGTTGGGGATGATGACAGAGCCAATCTTGCCGGAGAACGCGCCGACAATCGTTTCGGCGGCAGACACAAACGTTGAGCCTTTGTGTTTGAAAGTGTTGCGCTACAGCGAGAGTTCCGCCTTTCACGAAACCCGATAAGTTTTTTGCAACCTGCAAAACGATTTCTGCAACCGTTGTGTTTTCGCTTTCCTTCTGGCCATCAACCAGCCCGGTGCTTTTGCAGGATTACTGAAAACCCGTGATTGAAACTCTTTGGCCATATCGGCGGGTCGACGCGCGATCAAAGTAAAATCAACAATGGGACACGCGGCCCAAGGTTCACTCTGAGAAGAAACAGAACCGAACTAAGCCTGACCAGTCAAGAACAGGCGCTCTGGTAGCGTTCGATATAATGCTGACGGAGGAGTTCGAGTCTTCGGCGATACAGATGGTGAAGTCCTTGCGTACGCTGCATCACTGCACGATCGTTACGGGCGAGTGTTGCTAGTCGGCACTCGAGCTCGGTTGCGTGATCGCCCACGGCAAAAGCATGCATCACAGGTAGCGCCAGTGTCGGAGAAAGATCATTATCAGCGACGACCATGGCCGCATAGGCATCTGCATCGAACTCTGGGGCAACTCTATTCTCGAAAGACGTTCCAGTCACAATCTGAACGTGATGTCCGATTTCGTGTAGAACAATAAAGAACACCGGCAAGCCACCCACAAAATCTCCCGTTTGTAGCGCCGAAGACTGGGAGGCTGCGGCCGACAGAACCTGGGCGTAGGGTCGGCCGCTGTAGTCTCTCCTGTTGAAGTAACTCAATCCAATCACTTCCCTAAGGCTTGTGCCCTCAGGTGAAACACCAGAGCAATCGGTGTAGAGATCCGTCATGAAGGGGCGGATCACCGCCTCGATGTAGTCGGTAACCCGTTCCGGTCGCTCGATTTCGGGCATGCCCAGAAGATAAAACAATGTAACTTGGCTGATATAGCTGGAAAGCGCGATAAACTCATCGCCGTCCATACGGATCTCAGGTGGAAGCGTATTGGGCTCGAAGAACGGGATCAAATCGCAAACGTCATCAAACTCAAGGACGACTTCCTTCAAGCCGATTGAGACGCCCGTGGAGTAGGTGATCGATTGCCGTATTTCTTCGTCAAAGACGGACGCCAGATTTGTGCGAAGGTTCGCGATGTATGCCTCGAACTGAGGCATACTAAACGGCTGCCGCGCGGCGAAGGGAGACGCTAAGCAGAACGCGCATATCGCGCCCACTATTGCAGAACGTCGAAACACTGCAGTACCCCTTCCACTTTAAGTGCATTGCGGGTCGGCGCAGAGAAACCGGATGTTTCGGCGCGGCGCCGCCAACGACACCAATCGTCCAGCTCTTGAGTATCAAAGAGGTTGGACAAGATCACAACTTGGAGGCCCACGCGGATAGTCGCATTTTTGTTTAGAATTCCCGACAAACGCTCTGCTTCTACGCCCGATAGGTCTTGAGGCGCTTCTGTAGCCCGGGCAAGGATGGCTGCTAGAATCCGAAGATCACGGTTTTCCTGACCACCTGCACCTGGCCGAAAAAACAAATCATCCACAGATGCGATGCCAGGAGGGCATATTTGATTAAGAACTGGTGTGGTTGCGAGTGATCGCTCGGGTAGAATTTCGCAGCTTTCTTGCGCGATAGCGCCGGTTGCACTTCCGGTCAGCGAGAGGACGAAGGTGAGGATCGCCACAATGGACGGTTTAGGGACATGCGGCGCGTACATTGACAAAATGCTCCGAGTATTCTGGGTCTCCATCAAAACCCCCAATTGGATAGGCTATCTCAAAAGTGGTGTAGAGCTGTGCGGCACGACCGCAAAAAACCGCCAAGCCCAAATTTCGGTCGCAAGCATTTTCAGATATACAGGCCGCGAAGTTTTCGAGCTGTTGTCGCAACGGCTCTAAAGTGAGAATGGCCCTGCGCGCTTCGTCGCGGCTAAGCTCTCGCGTGCGAATATCGTACTGCATAATCAAGGCGTCAGCCAAGTCAGCATCACCGAGACGTTGCGAAAGATCGATCGTATTTCTTAGACTGGTCGCCCTTTCCGAAATGAACCAGAGGACGAATGGCGACAGAAACGCAAGAAGCGCAATAAAAGCAAGAACGCGGTTTACAGTTAGGCTTCGTTGCTCCAGACGCTCCGTCCGTTCACTCAAGGCGTTGAATTGCTGGCCCTGCTTTTCCGCCTGTTCTAGGTACAACCCGAGCGCCTCCCGAAGGGATTTCGGGGGATTAGGGTTCACTTCTTCTGGTTTTTCGTCCGACGTCATTCTGTTACTTCCAATGGGTTTCCAAATTGCCAAAAACCTCTCTTCGCTCTTTGCGTGCATTGTCAGTGCCGCATTTTTGCGTTGCCATAATATGGTACGATTAGCGAGCTAGCCAGTCCAATTGGAGCGGAAACTCAGTTTCCTCATGCTCATTTCTACCATCCACAGTTTGACGACGCTTTTGAGGCTTTGATGACAGACCAAGAGTGGGGGTATGTCGACGAGTAGTTGGGCTGTATACGAGATGAACAATCAAAAGGTCGAAGTAAAACTTGGCGAAATTGAACATGGTTGGCTGGAGATCAGCTTTCTCTTTGGTTCCCAAGAAATACACATCGACGCCTCAGACGTTCCCATCGATCCGATCGCAGAGCTCATTTCTCTTTGCGCCTTTCTCCTGTCCGATACGCGTGGAGAACACGCGGCCAAGTTTTCCCTTGAACCGGACTACTGCGTATTGACGGCAACAAAACATGCAACGGGAGATTACGCAGATTTCCGGTTCAGGAATTGCCACGGAAAATTCAAGAAAAATGCGATTTCGTGTGACGTCGTTGCATTGCAGATTTGGCGTGCGGTTCAGGCGGCAAAGCCGAGATTGATCGCGTCCGCCAAAGCCGATCAATGGAGTTGGGAGTTTCCAGAGACCGAGATGCAATCTGTCATTCCCAAGATCCAACTTGCTAAAGAAAGAAGCAAGCGACAGTTTTGACGTGAGAGCATTGGAGCAGCGCACATGTGCTGGAGGAGTATGTCGAGCCTATCCTCAAGGTCGGTTGTTGTGGCGCAGGCGTTTTCGAAGTCGCCCGTGGTTTTCGCAGCGTATTGATGAAGGGCCGTAAGCCGTTCTCACAACATAGGCTCTTGCCTCCGGATATGTCAGGCCGAGACAGCGGTCATCTGGTCACGTAGCAAACGGCGCAAGATCTTTCCCGAAGCCGATTTCGGCACCTCATCGACAAAGGTGATCCGGTGAAGTTGCTTGTAGGTGGACAGGTTTGCTTTGAAATGCGCATGTATTGCGCTCTCGTCGGGGCCATCCTTCGCCCGGACAACAAAGGCGATGGGCACTTCGCCCGCCTCGGTGTCGGGCAGACCAATGACTGCAGCGTCTTTGATCCCGTCCATGGCCACCAGCGTTGCCTCGAGTTCTGCCGGCGCAACCTGGAAACCCTTGTATTTGATCAGTTCTTTCAGCCGGTCGACGATGAACATATGCCCTTCAGCGTCAATGAGCGCCATATCGCCAGTTCGTAGCCACCCGTCCTCGGTCAAGGTCTTGTTGGTGGCCTCAGGGTTGCCCAGATAGCCTTTCATGACCTGCGGGCCTGTGATCCAAAGTTCACCTGCCTCATGCGCTCCCATCTCCGCACCCGTCTCGGGATCGACGATCTTGCAGATGGTATTAGGAATGGAAACGCCGCAGGAGCCGGATTTGGGGGCCAATGGATGGTCTACGTGCGAGGCCGGGCTCAGCTCTGTCATGCCGTAGGCTTGGAGGACGGTACAGTTCAACCGGGCCGCAAGGGTGTCCGTCAGCTCAGCGCTGGATGGCGCCGCAGCGATCGTCACGGTTTTCAAATGCGATAGATCATACTGATCCACAATTGGATGCCCTGCCAATGCCAGCGCAACAGGCGGGACGACGATCATCCGCTCTGCCTTATGGTCTTGTGTCAACTGAAGGAATTGCGGCAAATCAAAACGTGGCATCGTCACAACCGTGCCCGCAGCCGACAGGTACATGTTGAGAACGACCATCATGCCGTAAATATGAAAAAACGGCAGGAACGCCACGACGGTTTCGGAGTTGTCAAAGCCGAAGGCGGCAAGTGTCTGATCGATATTCACGACCAGATTGCGGTGGGTCAGCATAACGCCCTTGGGCAGCCCCGTGGTACCTGATGAGTAGGGTAGCACGACCACGTGGTTGTCGAGATCGACGGGGGTCTGGATGTCCTGCGCTTTGCCGTAGAGCGACTCGTAACCCGGCGTGCCAAGGGCAAAGACCGGCCGCACACCCGCGCCGTTTTTTGCCACCAACGTCAGGTCAGGGACAGTGATTAGAATGTCCGCGTCTGCATCTGCAAGCTGGTGAGCCACCTCCCGCGCCGTGTGTGTCGGGTTTAAGGTGGTTATCGTTCCGCCCGCCCAGGCCACCGCATGAAAGATAACGCCGTATTCTGGGCTGTTGGGTGCCATCAGGCCAACCGTTTTGCCTGCGCCATATCCGGCAGCCTGCAGGCCCCCGGCAAGACGCTTCACGCGATCGATAAAGTCCACCGCTGTCATCGTGTGACCGGTCGGGCCATCGATCAAGATTGCCTTATCCAAATGCCCTTCGAGGCCAGAAAATATGTGTTGCGTGATGGTGCGGTCCCGAAGCGCAACATCATCGTATGGACTCTTGAATATCGTCAAAGGTGCAATCCTTCTCATAGCGTCTGCGAAAGAGAGGACCGATCAAAGCGGGTTACGAACACACCCAAATGACTTTGACAACGTGGCCCCGGCGGAAGGAATGGCAGATCGCTTTGTCTCGGTCATGGGCAAGATTACCTACAATCGAGCTCTGTTCAGGTCGACAAAATCGCTGCCAGGCGCGGGACGATTTGTGGTCGCATCAAAACAATCGGACAAGTTGCCGATCACATGACCCTGTCGGGAGCGGTTGGGTCATCGCGACGGCACACGATCGCGCTATCGATTGTGACGGCAACAGACTTGCGGCAGTTAAGCCCAATTGGACTCATGCCGTATTCCTCACGAGCCCGAATCCGCGCCGGCCTTCTTTCGGCTGACGATCCGGACGACCAGATAACCGGCCAGGGCGGTTACAGCGGCCCCAAGCACAAGATAGACCAGCAACAACATCGTCCTCAGCAGGGGATACCGGTTGTAGGCAGGAACAAACGCATCAACCGAAGCATTGAGCGACATCGTAAAGTTCCGGATGGAGGTATTGGCCGCCCAGGACAAGCCCTCGTTCAGCTTTCGAGAAAGCCAGTCATCGTCATCGCGCTGCCATCTGACTGGAAAGCCATCGAACTTGTGCAACTGCCATTCGAGCACATCGAACGCGGCAATGTCGTCACTTCCCACGGGCTGGAAATCCGGATCAGCGAACCGTTCAACGTCCGCCTGCGACACGAAGATCGTCGCGGCCTCTCGACTGCGAGCCTCCGCGTAGCTGCACCCCTTGTTGAGAAGATAGGCGCGATAGGAATTTGCTTGTAGCGGGGTATTTGGCAGCCAGCGGTCGCGATGTTCGCAGGTTGCACCAAAACCGGCGGGCATCAGGAATACATAGAGCGCGCCGGCAAGAAACGGCGCAATCAATACAAAGGCAATCACGCCACCCATAGTGGCGACCCAACCCAGAACCCTTTCCGCCCTGCCAGACATGACCGATTTGCCGATTTGATCTGCTTGACGGCCACTGTGCCACAGGCCAGTGAAATCGACAATTTCACCCGATCCTCAGCATCTTTGCCTTACTTTTTGAACGTCAGATGCTTTGTTGTTTTTCAGACAGCAAGATTAGAGGATTGGTGGAGCCAAGGGGGATCGAACCCCTGACCTCTTGCATGCCATGCAAGCGCTCTCCCAGCTGAGCTATGGCCCCTTTTTCGGGAAACGGGCGGTGCGGCCCGTCTTCGAGGCGGCTTTCTAGAGCCGCGGGCGGCACTTGGCAAGTTCAAAATTGCCTGTGCCGCTGCAAAGTGCCAGCGGCTGCCGGTCAGGTTTCCTCGTCTTTGTCGGAAACGGCGATGATGCCGCTGACGTCGTCGTCATCGTCATCGCTTTCCAGGAACGTGTCGTCATTGTCGTCGCCGATGTCGACATCGTCGTCGTCATCGCCATCGATGTCCGGAATGGTCTCACCCGTTTCGGAGGCTTCTTCGTCTGCTTCTTCCAGCGATACGATCTCAACCTTGCTGGTTTCCGCTTCTTCCTCCGCCGGGGGTTCGGTCTTGACTGGCGGCTCTTTCTTCTCCTCAACTGGTTCGCCGCCTTCGAAGAAGGTCAGCGGGTAGCTCTGCCCGGTATAGGGCGAGACGATCGGGGCGCGGTTGAGGTCGTAGAACTTGCGGCCCGTTTCCGGGCAGATACGCTTGGTTCCGAGTTCAGTTTTTGGCACGGGACGGCCTCTTGTCTGGTCAGCTCTTCTTCGGTCATTCCCGGCAACTTGAAGCACATTGACCGGTCGCCGGTGTGCCGGACCCCATACCCATGTTGCAGCGTCCTGTCAAAGCCTATCTGCGCAAAAAGCTGCGCTGCCCGCAGCAAAACGGGTGACCGGCCAATAACGGTATGGTAGAGCGTCCGCCGAACGCAATCCGTCCGTCGATTGCTGCTGGATTTTTGGCTAGATCAGGAAGCAAGTACCCCATGACACATGGCGCGGAACCGCGGCCAGCCGTCGCGCGCAAATCGGAGACGTTGAAAGGCACCATCCGCATCCCCGGCGACAAGTCGATCTCCCACCGCTCATTTATGCTGGGCGGCCTGGCGAGCGGCCGCACCACAATCACCGGCCTGCTTGAGGGCGAGGACGTCCTGGCCACCGGGCGGGCGATGCAGGCAATGGGCGCCGTTGTCAAAAAGGAAGGCGACACCTGGATCGTCGACGGCGTAGGCAATGGCTGCCTGCTGCAGCCCGAGGCCCCGCTCGACTTCGGCAATGCCGGCACCGGTGTACGCCTGACGATCGGTCTCGTCGGCCCTTACAATTTCGAAGCGACATTCATTGGCGACGCTTCTCTGTCGAAGCGGCCCATGGGCCGAGTGCTCGATCCACTGCGGCTGATGGGCGTCGAGGTCAGGGCGGCGGAAGGCGACCGGCTTCCGGCGACCCTGTTCGGACCGCGCATCGCAGCGCCGATCGAATACCGGGTGCCGATGCCCTCGGCGCAGGTCAAATCCGCCGTGCTGCTCGCCGGCCTCAACGCGCCGGGCATCACAACCGTGATCGAACCGGTGATGACGCGCGACCACACCGAAAAGATGCTCGCCGGCTTCGGCGCCAAGCTGTCGGTCGAGACCGATGCCGCCGGCGTCCGCACCATATCGCTGGAAGGTCAGGGTCAGCTCGAAGGCCAGGCCATCGACGTGCCGGGCGACCCGTCATCCACGGCGTTTCCGCTGGTCGCGGCGCTGCTGGTTCCGGGGTCCGACGTGATCATCGAAAACGTGCTGATGAACCCGACCCGTACCGGCCTGATCGACACACTGCTCGAAATGGGCGCCAATATCGCCATTGAGAACCGCCGCACCTCCGGCGGCGAGGATGTCGCCGATCTGCGGGTACGCGCGTCGGACCTGAAGGCGGTCACGGTGCCGCCGGAACGGGCGCCGTCGATGATCGACGAATATCCGGTTCTCGCTGTCGCGGCCGCCTTTGCCGAGGGCGAGACGGTCATGGAAGGGCTGGAGGAATTGCGGGTCAAGGAATCCGACCGGCTGGCGGCGGTTGCCGCCGGGCTCAAGGTCAACGGTGTCGACTGCGATGAGGGCGAGTCCTCGCTGCGGGTGCGCGGCGTGCCGGGCGGCAAGGGTCTGGGAGCATCATCGCCGGCCGTTGTCGAGACCCATCTCGACCACCGCATCGCCATGGCCTTTGCCGTCATGGGGCTGGCGGCCGAACATCCCGTGCACATCGATGACGCCGCGATCATCGCCACCAGCTTTCCGGAGTTCATGGACATGATGACCGGGCTCGGCGCCCGCATCATGCTCGAACAGAAGGCCGCCTGAGGGTGCCCTTCACCGTCGCGATCGACGGTCCCGCGGCGTCCGGCAAGGGCACGCTCGCCCGCCGGCTAGCCGGTCGCTACGGGTTTCATCATCTGGATACCGGCCTGACCTACCGGGCCGTCGCCCGCGCGCTGTTGGAGAGCAGAGTGCCGCTGGATGACCAGGCGCAGGCCGCCGAGGTCGCGCGCACGCTCGACTTTGCCAGCCTCGACAGGTCGGTGCTGTCGCGCCATGGTATCGGCGAGGCGGCGTCGAAAGTCGCCGTCATGCCGGTGGTGCGTGCTGCCCTGGTCGAGGCGCAGCGCCGGTTTGCCGCGCGTGAACCGGGCACGGTGCTGGACGGCCGCGACATCGGTACGGTGGTCTGTCCAGACGCCGAACTCAAGCTCTATGTTTCGGCATCGCCTGAGGTACGCGCCCGCCGCCGCTATGCGGAGATTTCGGATGGCGGTACAGCCAGCAGCTATGAAGCGGTGCTGGAAGACCTGAAGCGTCGCGACGCGCGTGACATGGGCCGCGTGGACTCGCCGCTGAAACCGGCTGACGATGCCCACTTGCTTGATACGACCGAAATGGATATAGAAGCGGCGTTCCGCGCTGCGGTGCAGCTGGTTGATGCTGCCATGAAGGTCCGGAACGATTGATTTAGGAGAACCGTTTTCGCGGCGGTCCACGCGCCGAAACAGCAACCGGAAGCCGGTTGCGGACATCCGCGAGAACTTGTGCAACGCAAACCATCGGCGCCCCGTCCGGCCCCAACAAGATAAGCGGCCCGGACTTTTCAGGAGTAACAATGTCTCAACAACCGTCCATGGAGGACTTTGCGTCCCTCCTCGAGGAATCATTTGCCAGCCAGGATCTTGCCGAAGGCTATGTGGCCAAGGGCATCATCACCGGCATCGAAAAGGACGTCGCCATCGTTGATGTCGGCCTCAAGGTCGAAGGTCGCGTGCCGCTGAAGGAATTCGGCGCCAAGTCGAAAGACGGCACTATGAAGCCCGGCGATGAAGTCGAAGTCTATGTCGAACGCATCGAAAACGCGCTCGGCGAAGCTGTTCTGTCGCGCGAGAAAGCCCGCCGCGAGGAAAGCTGGGTTCGTCTCGAAGCCAAGTTCGAAGCCAACGAGCGCGTCGAAGGCGTTATCTTCAATCAGGTCAAGGGCGGCTTCACCGTCGATCTCGACGGCGCCGTGGCCTTCCTGCCACGCTCGCAGGTCGACATCCGGCCGATCCGCGACGTCACCCCGCTGATGCACAACCCGCAGCCCTTTGAAATCCTCAAGATGGACAAGCGCCGCGGCAACATCGTCGTCTCGCGCCGCACGGTGCTGGAAGAGAGCCGCGCCGAACAGCGTTCGGAAATCGTCCAGAACCTGGAAGAAGGTCAGGTGGTCGAGGGTGTCGTCAAGAACATCACCGATTACGGTGCCTTCGTCGATCTTGGCGGTATCGACGGCCTGCTGCACGTCACCGACATGGCCTGGCGCCGCGTCAACCATCCGTCGGAGATCCTGTCGATCGGCCAGACGGTCAAGGTGCAGATCATCCGCATCAACCAGGAAACCCACCGCATCTCGCTGGGCATGAAGCAGCTCGAAGCCGACCCGTGGGACGGCATCGGCGTGAAGTACCCGGAAGGCAAGAGGATCAAGGGTACGGTCACCAACATCACCGATTACGGCGCCTTCGTGGAGCTGGAAGCCGGGATCGAGGGCCTCATCCATATCTCCGAGATGTCGTGGACCAAGAAGAACGTCCATCCGGGCAAGATCCTGTCGACCAGCCAGGAAGTCGAAGTCGTGGTGCTGGAGGTCGATCCGACCAAGCGCCGCATTTCTCTCGGCCTCAAGCAGACGCTCGACAATCCGTGGGAAGTCTTTGCTCAGACCTATTCGGTCGGCACCGCCGTCGAGGGCGAGGTCAAGAACAAGACCGAGTTCGGCCTGTTCATCGGCCTGGAAGGCGATGTCGATGGCATGGTCCACCTCTCCGACCTCGACTGGAACCGTCCGGGCGAACAGGTCATCGAGGAGTTCAACAAGGGCGATGTCGTCAAGGCTGTCGTGCTTGACGTCGATGTCGAGAAAGAGCGTATTTCGCTCGGCATCAAGCAGCTTGGCAAGGATGCCGTCGGCGAGGCTGCTGCCTCCGGCGAACTGCGCCGCAATGCCGTTATATCTGCCGAAGTCACCAACGTCGCCGATGGCGGCATCGAGGTGAAGCTGGTCGATCATGAGGACATTTCGGCCTTCATTCGCCGCTCCGACCTGTCGCGCGACCGCGACGAGCAGCGCCCCGAGCGCTTCCAGGTTGGTCAGACGATCGACGCCCGGGTCACCAGCTTCTCCAAGAAGGATCGCAAGATCGGCCTGTCGATCAAGGCGCTGGAAATCGCCGAGGAAAAGGAAGCCGTCGCACAATTCGGCTCCAGCGACAGTGGCGCTTCGCTTGGCGACATTCTGGGCGCAGCCCTGAAGAAGCAGAACGACGACGAATAAGCCGGTCGCACGACTGCTGTGAAATTCGGCCGTGGCGCTCAGGCGCCGCGGCCGTTTCTATTCGGCGGGCGTGATTGTCGGCTCGGCCTGTTTTTGCTCACGTCTGCGTTTCACACGCAAAGCCTTGCGTTTGAAAAGGCCACCCCATTCACGGAACGGATAAAGCACCAGTTTGATAACGTCGTATTCGGCCATGCCGTCGACGCCGAGCGGCTTCTTGCAGGTGCCCGGTAGATAGTAGGTGCCGAACATCACATCCCAGAACGGAAAGATGTTGGCGAGGTTCTTGCCATAGGCCTCCGGCGCATTGGCGTGGTGCCAGCGATGATAGCGCGGCGAAGCAAGGAGCAGGCGAAACGGCCCGTGGCCCCAGTCGAGATCCATGTGCACATAGACGTTGTGCAGCGACACCAGGATGGCGCCGTAGCCCAGAATGTTCTCCGGCAGACCGAGCCAGGTCAGAAGCACGATATAGGCGGTGCCCATGACGATCGGCTCGAGAAAGTGGACCCGGTAGGTTGTGAGACCGGTCATCTCGGTTTCGGAATGGTGGATCGCATGCACCGGCCACAGCCAGGATTTGTGCATGACCCGGTGGCTCCAGTAGTCGGCGAAATCGTAGGCAAGCAGCGCCACCGGCACCAGGATCCAGGGTGACAAGCCGGTCCAGATCGCCGGGTCGAGTTGCGGCAGTCCGACCCAGTTATAGGCGGAGCGGATCGTGTCGCCGGCAAGCAGCACGAAGGGTGCGAATGCGAACAGGTTGATGAAATAGAGCAGTGTCGTTGCCGAGTAGTTTTTCACCTTCGCCCTCAGGCGACGCGGATCCGTGCGCCGCAAAACCGCCCCGATCAGGATGGCGATTGCCACGAAGGCCATGGCGTAGGGGAAGGACTTGCTGAAGTCGTGTCCGAAGATGACGGTCTGCAGCAACGATCCCAGATTGGACAGCGAGGCGAGGAATTCACTCATCGGGTACCGGTCTGATGCAAATACGAAACGGTTCGTTTGATTGACGAAGCTATTCTGCAATCGTTAATTATCAGCCAATCGCATCGGATCGAGGATCAGCCCGAGTGAGCGTCAGACCGCCCAACCTGTTCAAGCCCAAGTCGCCGATGGACGGCAATCTCGGTATCCTCGACGGCGAGATCATGGCCGAAATGGCCGCCTCCATCGGTCGAGCCGGCAAAACACTGGAAGCGTCGCTCAAGCGGCTGGAGGAGGCCGGCGACGAGACATCGGCCGACGATCGGGAAGAGCTGCTGCAAAAGGCGGCGCGTGCCGCCTGGGCCTTGCTCACCCAATACGAGCTGTGCGGCCTTTCCACCCAGACCAACCTGGTCAAGCGCTACCGCATTCCCCGCGAGGTGGTAATACGCATCGGCGCATTGCCCAGGCGGGACGACAAAGCAGGCAATCCGTAGCCGGACTGCCTGCTTTCTCTGGACATCAGGCTGTGACCGGGGCTTCAGCCTCCGGTTTCGACAGCGCGATGACGGCGACCACGGCCGCGCCGTTGATCCAATAGAAGGCCGCATCGAGGCCGCTGAAACCCAGGGCGAAAGGCAGAATCAAAAAAACGACGCCGACGGCAAGATCCACCGCAAGGTGGAAGCGGTAGGGCAGCACCCGCACCATTCCCAGTTGGTGGTCGGTGAAAACGGTGAGCAGGAATGCGGTAATCCCGACAACCGGTGCAATGACAAGCGCCAGCGGGTTGGATGCGCCCAACCCCAGCACAAAGGGAAGGACCATGAGGGCGATGGCGACCGGGTAGTCGAGATAGGCGTGGATCTGTTTCGTGACGAAACGGGGCATGGTGTGTCTCCTTGAGTTTTGAGCCATGGCTGTTCAGCCGAAAACTCAAATAGTTCGTGGAGACGCCAAATCTGTCCTTAATGGTTCACAAAACCATGCAGATCGTTCAGGAATTCACTTTATCCCGAGGTCGTGGCGGTCGACGACGTAACAGGATTGCAGCAACTCCGAGTATCCTGCCGAACGGCGGGGGTCGAGATCCGGGCGCTGCGAAGCGGGCCGCTCGATCCGCTTCTGTTGCGGGATCATCAGCAGGACTTTTGCCGACCAGGCAAGTCTGGTGCTGGCGGCGAAGGTTTGCATTTCGTGTTTCATCGGACTTCCCCGAATGGCCTGAATTGGTCGCCAGTTTAGGAGTTCCGTGATTTCGCGCTTGAAGAAGCGCTCCATTTTTCGTTCATTTATGCTTCACGACCCATGCGGAGATGCCGACCGGTGTATCGTTTCCAGGGGTACGAAATCGACGAGGACCGGCTGGAAATCCGGTTGAACGGGGAAGCGGTTCCGACGGAACCGCAGGTCTTCAGCCTGCTTCTTTGTCTGGTGGAGAACCGCGATCGCGTGGTCAGCAAGGACGACATCATCGATGCCGTCTGGAACGGACGGATCGTCTCCGACGCGACACTCAACAGCCGCGTCAACGCCCTGCGGCGCGCCGTCGGCGACACGGGCAAGCTGCAGCAGGTGATCCGGACCTACCCGCGACGCGGCTTTCGCTTCGTCGCTGATCTGGAAACACCTCAAGGGCAGGAGAAACCGTCCCCGGGCGTGGAACCGTTACGGGAGCGGCCGTCCATCGTCATTTTGCCGTTTGATCATGTCGCTGCGACCGACGACCACGCCTATCTGGCGCGGGGGATCACCGAAGAGGTCACCACGGCGCTGTCCCGCATGCGATGGCTTTTCGTGATTTCCCAGACGACATCCTCGTCGTACGGATCCGACGACTTGCAAAACATCTCGACCGAACTTGCGGTCGACTATGTCCTGACCGGCAGCGTCCATACCGCTGGCGATGACATCCGCGTTTCCGCCCGGCTCACCGACACCGATGCGCGTCGCCAGGTGTGGGCGGACCGGTTCGGCGGCAAGCTTGCCGATGTCTTTGAGCTGCATGACGACATCGCCTTTGCGATCGTCACCCATCTGGAGCCGGAGATCACCCGGGCGGAGATTGAGCGCCTGCGCCGCAGCAGCCGGCCTGGCGATCTGACGGCATGGGAGCACTATCTTCGGGCCGTTCCGCATTTTGCCCGGCTTGAGCGGTCGGAGAACGAAGCGGCCCGCACCGAACTTCTTCGCGCCGTTGAAATCGACCCGGATTTCGTGCTGCCGCATGTGGCGTTGGCCTGGAACTGGGCAATGGCAGCCATGCATGGCTGGTGCGAAATGGGGTCTGAGGCGCTGTCACAATCGGCGTTGCATGCGCGCAATGCCCTCAAGCTGGATCCGGGCGACGGCCGCGCCTACTGCGCCATGGCATTTGTCGAGTTCTGGACGGGGAAGCAGCAAAAGGCGGTAGAGAATGCCCGCCAGTCGCTGGACCTCGATCCGAACATGACCGACGCCCAGGGCATGTTGGGTGCGGCGCAAGCGCTCTCCGGGGAGCCGGATGCCGCTATTATTGCCCTGGAGCGGGCACTGAGCGGCAGTCCGCGGGATCCGATCCGGTGGTTCTGGTATCAGGGGCTCGCGAACGCGAGCTTTGCCCGAGAGGATTACGACCAGGCCAACACATGGGCCGACAAGGTCATCGCCGATCAGCCCACTTTCCCGGGCGGCCACCTGGTGAAGGCCGCAAGCCTTGTCCACGGCGGAGATGTGCGGGCGGCCAAAGAGACGGTCAAATCCCTGATCGAATTTGCCCCGCACTACACGCTCAAGCGCGTCATGCGCAATCCGATCTGGACTGACAGCCCGGCCTTCGATCGGCTGGTCAGCGGCGCGAAAACGGCTGGGCTGCCACCCTAACCTTTGTCCTTCTCGAATTCCTCGTGCAATTCATCCAGCACCCGCCGGGTGAACTTGCCTATTTCGGCATAGGCGGCTTCCGTCAGGTTGGCGAGCGAGATACGCACCGAGGCGTCAACCACCTCGAAGCCGTTGCCCGGCAGCAGCACGACACCCGTCTCGTCGGCCAGGCGGAACAGGAAATCCGTGCCGCGATTGTCCGCGGCAAACCAATCGGCGAATTCCTTGCCGTAGAGTCGCTCACCCAGCTTCTGTAGGTCGATCAGGTAGTAGTAATTGACGTCGAGCGGGCCAGTCTGGTTTTCAATGCCCATGTTCTGGCACAGCGTCTGGAAGCGGTGGCGCACCAGATGTTTTGCGGCTTCCTTGTAGGTGCCGTCCAGGTCCATCAGGCCGTTGAGCGCGAACAGCGTCATCTGCAACTGCTGCGGAACCGAAAGCCCGGCCGTGTGGTTGAGCGCCACGGCCCGACTGTCGGCGACCAGTCGATCGATGAAGCGCAGGCCGGCCACATCCGTGGTAAGCGATGAGTAGCGCTGGTCGAGCCGCTTCTTGACCCCATCGGTCAGCGCTGCGAGCGCATCATCGAGCACATTGTCCTCGTGCAGGCCGATGACGCCCAGGCGCCAACCGGTCGCGCCGAAATACTTGGAGAAGGAATAGACACACAGCGTGTTGCGCGGGCACATGGCAAACAGCGAAACGAAGTCATCGGCAAAGGTGCCGTAGACGTCGTCGGTGACGACGATCAGGTCGGGCCGTTTGGCTTGGATCAGGTCCGCCAGGCGCTTCAGGCATTCGTCGGACAGTTTGAAGGAGGGCGGATTGCTTGGATTGACCACGCAGAACACCTTGATCGCCGGATCTTCCAGCTTGGCGAGTTCGGAATCCGGAAACTGCCAGCCGGCCTCCTCATCCATACGGATGTCAACGACCTCAAGGCCGAATTCGGGAAGCGGCGGGATCTCCAGGTAAGGAGCGAAGATCGGCGTTCCGAGCGCCACCTTGTCACCGGCCTCGATCAGCCCATTGAATTGCAGGGTCTGGAAGATATAGGTCATCGCCGCCGTGCCGCCTTCCGTGGCAAACAGCGAAAACGGTCCGGCCGGCGGAATGTGACCGAACATTTCCTGGGCGAGATAGGCTTTCACGATTTCTTCCGCATGGGTGAGCATGCGGGGCGGCACGGGATAGTTGCAGCCGAGAAAGGCACCGACCATCTCGAACAGGAAGTCTTCGCGTTCCAGGTCCAGCTGGTCGCGTACATAGGCGATCGCCCGGCGCAGGAAGCCGATACCGGCATCGTCGGGCAGGTTGCTGGCGAAGGCCTCGAAGCGCTCGATCATGCCCTGCTTTTCCGGCAGGCCGCCGAAACCGCTGTTGAGATAGGAATAGGAGCGCTCGGCCTCGGCCATGGCGAACTCGCCCAGCCGCAGAAAGGCCCGGCGCGGCAGCGTGGCCAGGAAATTCGGATTGCCGCGGCCGGCATTGAGCATCACCCGTTCAGCGTCGGAACTGGCGATCTCGATCAGCTTGTCCTTGAGTTCGAATGGGCTGAGCGCAGCGAATTGCGAGATATCGGTCTGTTTCATGGCGAAATCCCCGTTGGGTCGGGTTGAAGAACGATCAAGGATTCTTGGTGATGATGCCGACGACCAGCGGTCCCCAGATCGTCAGGAACACATTGGCCACGGCGTAGGTCACGGTGAAGGTGACGACGGGCGTGGCATTGCCGGCCTTGGCAAGCAGCGCCGCAAAGCCGGGATTGGCACTGCGACCACCAACGACGCAGGCCAGCACCTCGATCGGATTGCGAATGCGCAGCACGTAGTAGGAGAAATAGAACACGACGATCTGCGGAATGATGGTGACGCCGATGCCGAGGAAGAACAGCGTGAGCCCGTATTCCTGCATGGTCTTCACCGCTTGCGGCCCGGCCGATATTCCAACGATGGCGACGAAGACGGCGAGGCCAAAGTCCCGCAGGAAGTTGGACGCGCCCGTGGGCAGCGCGGCGAACCGCGGATGGGTGCTGCGCAACCAGCCGAACAGAAGGCCTGACAGCAGGCAACCACCACCGGTGCCGATGGTCACCGGGATGCCGGCGATCTTGAATTGCAGCAGTCCAAGCAGAATACCGAGCGCCATGCCGACACCGAAGAAGATGAAATCGGTCACGGCCGCGGCGGTGATCTTGTAGCCGAGCAGTGACTGGATGCGGTCGAGATCCTTAGGCGCACCGATGAACATCAACTCGTCGCCGCGGTGCAGTTCGATCTCCGACAGCACCGGCACATCGCGGCCCATGCGGGTGATGGACACCAGATAGATGCCGTGCTGTGTTTCGATGTCGAGCTCTTCGTTGATCTGGCGGATCGTCTTGTTGAGGAAGCGGCTCTGCGTCAGGATGATCTCGCGGCGTTCCTCGACCAGTTCGAACTTTTCCGGCGCGACCCTTTCGGGCCCGAAATAGTCTCCAGCTCCCTTCATGACGCCGACCTTGCCGGTCACCGCGACACTGTCGCCCGGTTGCACCACGGTGTCGGTGTCGGTGGCAATCACCGCGCCGTCTCGGATCACGGTCTCGACAGCCGCATCGGTCAGATCGCGGTCGATATCGATGATCTTCTTCGATGCCGCCTTGCTGTCGTTGCTGACGCTGTAGACGCGGGTGACGACGGTGCGAATGGCGTTGAACTGTCCGGGTTCAAGCTCCGTCTTTCCGCCGGAAAGCGTCTTCGAAAGCTTGATCGCTTCCTGCCGGATATCCCACCGCATGACCGTCGGCAGGAACCAGGTCACCACGATGATCGGTCCAAGATTGCCGAAGATGTAACAGACCGCATAGCCGACAGCGATATTGGTCTGCATGGTCTTGATCTGCTCGGCACTAACGCCGGCGAGTTTCGAAATGGCATCGCCGGCCGTTCCGATGATGGCCGACTGGGTCAGACCACCGGCGGCGAGGCCGGCAGCCGTGCCGCGATCAAGATCGAAGCTCCAGGCGCTGACCAGTACGCAGATCAGGCCGACCAGGCACATGACGAACGCCGAGGCCAGCTGGTTCAGCGTGCGCCGGTTGATCGAACGGAAGAATTGCGGTCCGCCCTGGTAGCCGACCGCATAGATGAACAGCGCGAAAAAGATGTCCTTGATGTTGGTATCGAGCGTGATGTCGAGCTGGCCGATCAGCACGCCCATCAGCAACGATCCGGCAACCCCGCCGAGCACGAACTGGCCGATGGTCAGCTTGCCCACGGTGTGGCCGAGCGCAACGGTGAGAAAGACGGCAAGCAGCGGTGCCATGTCAAACAGGCGGTCGAGGAGTTCGAGCATGCGCGTGTCCACCCTGCCGGTTCGCGGTCTCAATCGGATCGCAGCAGGGTAATCCTATCAATCGCAGCGCGAATTGATATGGCTCATGTCGGAAGAGGTGAACTCAGCTGTGGGCGAAAATGTCAGTCTCTTCCCATCCGAGCAGGTCGAGCTTTGCCCGGGTCGGCAGGAACTTGAAGCAGGCCTCGGCGTGTTTGGCGCGGTCATCGCGGTCCAGTCTCTTCTGCAATTCTTCCCGCAGCCGGTGGAGATGGAGAACGTCGGACGCCGCGTATTCAAGCTGCGCTTTGCTCAATTCGTCGGCCGCCCAATCCGAGGATTGCTGCTGTTTTGAAATCTCGATGTCCAGCATTTCCCGCAGATTGTCTTTCAGTCCGTGCCGGTCGGTGTAGGTGCGGGTCAGCCGCGATGCGATCTTGGTACAAAAGACCGGCTCGCAGGTGATGCCGAAAGTGTGGAAGAGAATAGCGATATCGAAGCGGCCGTAATGGAAGATTTTTGTCTGCCGTCGGTCGCGCAGGAGCTTGGTCAGGTTCGGCGCTTTCTTCTGGCCCTTGGCGATCTGGATCACGTCGGCCGTTTCGTCGCCCGGCGAAAGCTGCACCACGCACAGACGGTCACGATGCGGCTTCAGCCCCAGCGTCTCGCAGTCGATGGCGATGTCGGCGGTATAGCGGGCGGCATCTTCGGGGCTGATATCGTTCTTGTGAAAGCGGATGGTCATGGTGTTTTCCGTCGGCCAAAAAGGGTCAGCATCGGGACATAAAGGCTGAAGCGCTCCGCGTCTACCCGCAGAGGGGCAGTGATCGCCCGAGTCATTTCGTTCTGTTTTTGTTCTTGTCGGTCAAGCCAGGCTCGTGTATGTATGAGGGTAGAGTGTCCATGGTTGCAACCATGGGTGTGCCGGGGAGCAAGGTCAATGGTGTCGCGGGTCAGCACCGTATCGTTTCAGGGAATCGGCGCCGTGCCGGTCGATGTGCAGGTGATGGTGGCGCCGGGGCGCATCGGCGTTCAGATCGTCGGCCTGCCCGACAAGGCGGTGGCCGAAAGTCGCGAGCGGGTGCAGGCGGCGCTGCACGCCTCGGGGTTGGCCCTGCCGCCGAAGAAGGTGACGGTCAATCTGGCGCCTGCCGACCTGCCGAAGGAAGGTAGCCACTACGATTTGCCCATCGCGCTGGGGCTCATGGCAGCACTGGGAGCGATCCCGGCCGATGCGCTGGCGGGCTACGTTGTGCTCGGAGAGCTGTCACTCGACGGAACGATTTCACCGGTCGCCGGCGTTTTGCCGGCGGCGATCGGCGCCAATGCTGCGGGCAAGGGCCTGATCTGTCCAGAACCCTGTGGGCCGGAGGCCGCCTGGGCCAGTGCTGATCTCGACATCCTGGCGCCGCGCAGTCTGATCGCCATGGCCAACCATTTCCGCGGGAGCCAGGTCCTGTCGCGTCCCGCGCCGGCCATTCGCGATCGTGGCGATGCTTTGCCGGATCTGGCGGACATCAAGGGGCAGGAAACCGCCAAGCGGGCGCTGGAAGTGGCAGCCGCGGGCGGCCACAATCTGCTGATGAGCGGGCCACCCGGCTCCGGCAAGTCGATGCTTGCGGCCCGGCTGCCGTCGATCCTGCCGCCGCTGTCTCCGGCGGAACTGCTCGATGTGTCGATGATACACTCCATCGCCGGCTTGCTGTCGGGTGGCGAACTGTCGGACCGGCGACCCTATCGTGCGCCGCATCATTCGGCTTCGATGGCGGCGCTCGTCGGCGGCGGCATTCGCGCCCGGCCGGGCGAAGTGTCGCTCGCCCACAACGGCGTGCTGTTTCTCGATGAATTGCCGGAATTCCCACCGCAGGTGCTCGATTCCCTGCGCCAGCCGCTGGAAAGCGGCGAATGCGTGATTGCACGCGCCAACCACCACGTCAGCTATCCGGCCAACATCCAACTGGTGGCAGCGATGAATCCCTGCCGCTGCGGCATGGCTGGTGAGCCCGGCCATGTCTGTGCCCGCGGTCCCCGCTGTCAGGCGGACTATCAGGCCCGCCTGTCGGGCCCCTTGCTCGACCGCATCGACCTGCGCATCACGGTGCCTTCGGTCACCGCCGCCGATCTGATCAAGCCCGGCACGGGAGAGACCAGTGCCGTAGTGGCCGAGCGGGTTGCCGCCGCGCGCGAGCGTCAAAAACAGCGCTACACCGACCTCGGCCACCCGTCGGTCGTCGCCAACGCCCAGTGTCCCACGGCCATGATCGAGACGGTTGCAAGCCCCGATGCGGCAGGAGCCGCGTTGCTTAAACAGGCAGCCGAACAAATGACCTTTTCCGGTCGAGCCTATCACCGGGTGCTCAAGGTCGCCCGCACCATCGCCGATCTCGACGGCGCCGAACAGGTCGGCCGTCTGCATCTGGCGGAAGCGATCTCCTATCGCATTGCAGGTGAAGGGCTGGCGGCTGCCGCCTGACCGTCGACGATCAGCCTTTGGTTTCGACGGCGACTCGCCGCAAGGCAGAATACCTGCGATAGTACCGACAGGCACGAAGAAGCTACCTGGGAGTGGATCCCATGATCAGATATTCGGCGCTGGTTTTGGACCCGGAAGAGGTCTGGATGGTGATCTTTGTGGTCGCTGCATCAACGGTGGTTGCCGTCGGAGTTGGCGGCTGGCTGGGTTTGCCGGTTCACATGTACATGGAAGCCACCGGGCTCTACGGTTGAAGTCCAAGCAGTGATCCATTTCCGGGACAGTGACGTACATAATTGATGAACCAAGGGGAGGTTCCATCATGAAAACCATCCGAATGATCACTTTTGTTCCGGCCTTGCTGGTCCTGCTTCTGAGCGGCGCCGCGCAGGCGCAAATCCAGGGTCCGGACCCCGCTTTGACTCCGGAAGAAGTCGTGGCGATCCAGTTGGGAGCACTGCAAAACAATGACGATCCGGAACCCGATGCAGGCATTGCCCAGACATTTGCGCTGGCCCATCCCTCCAACAAGGCCGTGACCGGACCGCTGGAACGGTTCGGAAAGATGATCCGCTTGCCCGCATACGCTCCGTTGATTGGCCACAGGACCCACACGATTGAACGGCTGACAGCGGACGATCAACGGGTGAGAATGCGCGTCGTCATCGAGCTTCAGAACGGCAAAACGCTGCAATATCTGTGGGAGGTTCGGCGGGTGCTCGATGGACCCAACAGCGGCGCCTGGTTGACCACCGTGGTTTCCAATCCGGTACCTGGCGGCCAGTCGATCTGATCGCTGACAGGGTGGCTCTACTGCCGCCCCGTCGACCCGAAGCCGCCGGTGCCACGCTCGGTGGCTTGCGCGAGCTCTCTCTCCTCGAGCCGTGCCTGCAACACCGGAGCGATGATCATCTGTGCAATGCGCATGCCGCGCTCGACAACGAAATCGTCCCGTCCGAGATTGATCAGAAGCACCTGCACTTCGCCGCGGTAGTCACTGTCGATTGTGCCGGGTGTGTTGAGGCATGTGATGCCGTGCTTCAGGGCGAGGCCGGAGCGCGGGCGGACCTGTCCCTCGAAACCGGTGGGTATTTCGAAGACCAGCCCGGTCGGCACCAGATGCCGATTGCCCGGAGCCAGAACGATCGGCTCATCAGTGCCGTTGGCGGCGCGCAGATCCATGCCGGCGGCACCTGCGGATTCATAGGCGGGGAGGGCGAGACCCTTGCCATGGGGCAGCCGAACGAGCCCGACAACTGGGGAAGAAACAGGATCTGAAGCCATACGCCTTTCTTCGTCGCTTTGACGTTGCCGGTCAATTGCATGCCGGGGCAAAGCCGTTTAGAAGATCCGCAATTCAACAGGATTCTCTCCCCATGACCGAAAGTCTGGCTGAGGCGGTTGCCCGCCGCCGCACTTTTGCAATCATTTCCCACCCGGACGCGGGCAAGACCACGCTGACCGAAAAGCTGTTGCTGTTCGGCGGCGCAATCCAGCTCGCCGGTGAGGTCAAGGCCAAGAAGGACCGCATTCAGACGCGCTCCGACTGGATGAAGATCGAACGTGATCGCGGCATTTCCGTCGTCACGTCCGTAATGACGTTCGAATACGGCGAGCACGTCTTCAACCTGCTCGACACGCCGGGCCACGAGGATTTCGCCGACGACACCTACCGCACGCTGACCGCCGTTGACGCCGCGATCATGGTGATCGATGCCGCAAAGGGCATTGAGCCGCGCACCCTGAAGCTGTTCGAGGTCTGCCGGCTGCGCGACATTCCGATCGTCACCTTCGTCAACAAGCTGGACCGGGAAAGCCGCGACCCATTCGAGATCCTCGACGAGATCGAGGAAAAGCTGGCCCTGGACACGGCGCCGATGACCTGGCCGATCGGCCGCGGCCGCACCTTCGCCGGCACCTACCATCTGGCCGACAATGCAGTCCGCCGCCAGGACAGCGAAGAAGAACGCACGCCGGTCAATGGTCCCGAGGCCGACAGTGCCGGAGGCCTGCTGCCGGAGCAGGATCGCGACACCTTCGTCGAGGAGGTTGCACTTGCCATCGAGGCCTGTCGCCCGTTCGACCTCGAAGCATTTCGTGAGGGGCACCTGACACCGGTCTTCTTCGGCTCGGCATTGCGCAATTACGGCGTTCGCGACCTGATCAACGCACTGGGGCAATACGCACCGCCGCCGCGCGCCCAACAGGCCGACGAACGGCTTGTCGAGGCGACGGATCCGAAGATGACGGCCTTCGTCTTCAAGATCCAGGCCAATATGGACCCCAATCACCGCGACCGCATCGCCTTTGTGCGCGTTTGTTCGGGGCGCCTGCAGCGTGGCATGAAGGCGCGGCTATCGCGCACCGGCAAGACGCTCGGCCTGTCGGCGCCGCAATTCTTCTTCGCCCACCAACGGCAACTGGCGGATGATGCCTATGCCGGCGACGTCGTCGGCATTCCCAACCACGGCACCTTGCGCATCGGCGATACCCTGACGGAAGGCGAGGATCTCGTATTCCAGGGCGTACCCAACTTTGCCCCGGAAATCCTGCGGCGCGTGCGGCTGGAAGACGCCATGAAAGCCAAGAAGTTGAAGGAGGCGCTGCAGCAGATGGCCGAGGAGGGTGTCGTACAGTTGTTCTCTCCGGAAGATGGGTCTCCGGCCATCGTCGGCGTGATCGGCGCACTGCAACTCGATGTGCTGCAGGAACGGCTGCGCGCGGAATACGGTCTTCCGGTGAGCTTCGAAACGGCGCGTTTCACCCTGTGCCGGTGGATATCCGCCGACAGTGATATCGATCTCGACAAATTCGTCACTGCCAAGCACAGTGACATCGCGCGCGATCTCGACGGTGATGCGGTTTTCATGGCGTCCGACGGGTTCTCGCTCAACTATGAGGCAGAGCGCTGGCCGGCCATTCGCTTCGCTAATGTCAAGGAATACCACGTCCGCAAGGCAGCCTGATACCAGTCGCTTCCGGTGGCCGCTAGGGGGAGACAGTCGCATGCAACAGTTCCAGGTCCGCAAGGACGATCTGTCGAATTCCCGTCTGGTTCAGGGTACGCTCCCCGAACTGGCGGAAGGAGAGATCCTGACAAAGGTCGATCGCTTCGCGCTGACGGCCAACAACGTCACCTACGGCGTTGTCGGCGAACGCATCGGATACTGGAACTTTTTCCGGCCGCTCGACAATGACGACGATGGTTGGGGCATTATCCCGGTCTGGGGTTTCGCCGACGTTGTCGCGTCGAAAGCAACGGATGTGCCGGTGGGAACGCGTCTTTACGGCTACTTTCCGATGGCCAGCCATCTGGTCATGCGGCCGACCCGGGTCAGCGAGAGCCGGCTGATCGATGGCAGCGAACACCGGCAGGCTCTGCCTCCGGTTTACAATGCCTATTCCCGCGTCGATCCGGCGGACGACATGGAAGCCGAGCGCATGCTGCTGCATCCTCTCTATGCCACCTCCTTTTGCCTGCACGACTTCTTTACAGACAACGACTGGTTTGGTGCCGAGCAATTGCTGATCGTCAGCGCCTCCAGCAAGACCGCTATCGGCCTTGCCTACGCGTTGGCCGGCGACGATGCGGCGCCAGCCACAATCGGCCTGACCTCTCCCGGCAATGTGGCCATGGTCGAGGCGCTCGGCCTTTATGACACCGTGCTGTCCTACGACGCGATTTCCGAGATCGCTTCCTCTCGGCCAACGGCAATCGTCGACATGTCCGGCTCCGGCCACGTGCTTTCCGAATTGCACCGGATTTTGGGCGACAACATGCGTTACTGTTCGAACGTCGGCGTGACCCACTGGTCGGACAACGCCATGGGGCCGGATTTCATCCGCGAGCGCAGCGCCATGTTCTTCGCTCCCGGTCACATCAAGAAACGGGCCGCCGAATGGGGCCCGGGCGAGTTTGAAAACCGAGCCCATGCTTTCTGGCGCGATGCAGCGCAAAAGAGCGGGTCCTGGCTGAGTTTCAACATCGTGCCGGGGTTGGAACAGACTGCAACCGTGTTTGAGGAACTGAGAACCGGCGGCGTCTCGCCCCACACCGGAATCGTGGTCAATCTGGCGGAAGACTAGCCTTCCGAATTGCAGCAGGGCGTATTGGCCAAACCGGTGTATAAGGTTCGGCAGGAGGCGCCGGCGAAACGGCAGATCGATGAGAATTCCGCACAAGATATTCGGCGTTGCCATCCTGGTCTTCGTGCTGATGGGATCGGCGATCGGCTATTCGACCTACAAACTCTATCAGGTCAGCAAGGAAGTCACCGACCTTGCCGAGATTTTCATTCCGCTGTCGGACCGGGTTGCGGACATCGACATGCAGATCGCGCAGCAGGAACTGCATGTCGAACGGCTGGAAAAACACCTGTCGACCATCCGGTTGATCGAAGAGGAACTGCACGAGCTCGATTCCGGGATCGTACCGGAACATTTGGCCGCGGGCAGTGAACCGCTTGCCGAAAAACGCGGCCGACTGGAATCTGAGCTGGCAGATCTGAAGAAGATCGTTGTCATTGAAGAGAGGGATTTCGAAAGCCGCGAAACTGCTGTCGATGCGGCCATCAAGGCCGCGGAGGAGATCGTCGAAGAGGCCATTTCTGCAGCCTTGACTGTCGAGGGTCAGAACGCCTTGAGAACCGTTTTGCCGCTGCTGCAGTCGATCGACCAGCAGCATTCCAACCTGCATGCCCAGACCGCCCTGTTGATCTCCGCCTACAAGAGGAACAGCCCGATGCTGTTCGAAATGGAGCAACTGATCGAGGCGGAAGAAGATCGCCTGGCCGAGTCGATGACGGCGACTTGGGAGAAAATCGCCGGATTTACGCAAGCATCCGCCAAAATCGCCGAGGAACACGAGCGTCAGGCCCTATTGGTCAACGCGGTGCTGGCCGCGATTGCCGGTGTTCTGGCGCTTATCCTGTCTGGTCTTGTCATTCGCAGCATGCTTCAGCCGCTGCGCCGGCTGATGGCTGGCACGAGCCAGGTGGAATCCGGCGACCTGTCGGGCGAGGTGATTGCCGAAACGAGCGACGAAATCGGCGATCTGACGCGAAGCTTCAACACCATGGTCCAGGAGTTGCGCAAGACCGAGGAGATCAAGGACACGTTCGGGCAATATGTCGACCCGCGCGTCGTTTCCGGCCTGATCGGTGACCAGAACCGGGACCTGGTCATGGGCGAGAAGAAGGTTGCGTCGGTCTTCTTCGCCGACTTCGCCAATTTCACTGGCATTTCCGAACGGTTCACGCCCGGCGGCCTGGTCAAGCTGATCAATCGCTATCTCGCCTTGATGTCCGGCCCGGTTACCGAACATCACGGTTTGATCGACAAATATATCGGCGACGCCATTATGGCCTTCTGGGCGCCACCCTTCTGTTCCGATGGCGATCAGGCCGAGTTGGCGGTGCGGGCGGCGCTCGACGACATAGCCCTGGTCGACAAGTTGCGCGAGGAACTGCCGGACCTGATGGGACTGCGCCGTGATCTTCCGGACATCGGCATGCGCATCGGCATTGCGACCGGTGAGGCGGTAGTGGGTTCGATCGGTTCTGAAAAGACCAAGAACTACACGGTCATCGGCGACACCGTGAACCTCGGGGCCCGGCTTGAGGGCGCCAACAAGGTCTACGGCACGTCCATCCTGGTCTGCCGCCGAACCTATGAGATGGGGTCGAGGGCATTCGAGTTCCGCAAGATCGACGATCTGATTGTCGTCGGAAAGACGGAGCCGGTTTCGATTTACGAACCGCTCGGACCCGTCGACGCGGTTGCCGTAGAGGTCCTGAGGCATCGGGACTGTTTCGAAAGGGCGCTGGCCGCATTTCAAAAGGGCGACTGGAGCCGGGCGTCCACCGGCTTCGCGGAATGCGCGGACGACGATCCCGCGACCGAGACCTACAGGCGTCGGCTGGCGGCAATCGAGGAAAACGGCGCACCGGACAACTGGGACGGCATCTGGCGGCTCGAAAGCAAATAGGCGTCGCAACAAGAAGGGGCCCGGTCGCTTTGACCGGGCCCTGATCGTATCTGCGCTTAGCCCATCAGACCGCCGTCCTGGCGGTTGATACCGATGATCACCGAACGCGGCACGGTTTCTCCGCCATCGGGGAAGTGGCTGTCGCCCTTCTCACCCGGGTGCTGGATGCCGACGAACAGCGTCTTGCGGTCCGGGCTCCAGGCAAAACCGGTGACCTCGCATTCCTTCGGGCCGACAAGGAAGCGCCGGATTTCACCCGACTGCGGGTCGGCAACCAGCATCTGGTTGTTGCCCATGCCCTTGAAGTCGCCCTTGTTGCTGTAATTGCCGTCGGTCTGGATCCACAGCAGGCCGTTGTTGTCGAACGCAAGGCCATCAGGCGAGTTGAACTTGTTGTCGGACGTGATGTTGTCCGAGCCGGCATAATCGTAGGAATAGACATCCGGGTTGCCGGCCATGACGAACAGGTCCCAATCGAAGCCGTCGGCCGTATGGTCGCCGTTGTCCGGACGCCAACGCACAATCTGCCCGTAATCGTTGTCGACTCGCGGATTGGGGCCACCGACCAGAGTCGAATCGCCACCGGCATTGGGCTTTTTGCCGCGGTTCTTGTTGTTTGTCAGGCAGCAATAGACTTCAACCCGGTTGGGGTTGGCAGCAACCCATTCGGGGCGGTCCATTGTGGTGGCGCCAACTGCCGATCCGGCCTGGCGGGTATGGATGGCGATTTCCGCAGGCGAGGCCATTCCGGTGGTTTCCGGAGTGAGAACCAGCCATTCGCCGCGCATGTCGTCACCGAATTTGGCGACGTACAGGGTTCCGCTTGAGAGCAGGTCCGAGTTGTCACCGCCTACAGCGTATTTGCCGTCGCTGATGAAGCGGTAGATGAACTCACCGCGCTCGTCATCGCCCATATAGACGACGATGCGGCCGTCATGGGCCACGACCACTTCGGCGTTCTCGTGCTTGAAGCGACCGAGCGCCGTGCGCTTCTTCGGTGTCGAGTTTGGGTCAAGCGGGTCGATTTCGACAACATAGCCAGCCCGGTTGGGCTCGTTCGGATGCTTGGAAATATCGAAGCGCTCGTCTGCCGTGGCCCAGGCGTAACCCCAGTCCTTGTTGCTGACGCCGTAACGCTTCATTTCCGGGGTCGGCGTGTGGGCTTCGTCGCTTGCCGAGAAGTATCCGTTGAAGTTTTCCTCGCAGGCCAGGTAGGTGCCCCACGGGGTGCGGCCGTTACCGCAGTTGTTCCAGGTGCCGAGCGTTGTGGTGCCGGTCGGATCGGCAGCGGTCTTCAGAAGATCATGGCCGCGGGCCGGACCATCGATTTCCATCGGCGTGTCGGCGGTGATGCGACGGTTGTAGGGAGAATCCTTGACCACGTTCCACTTGCCGTCCGTCTGATCGATCTCGACGACGGTGACACCGTGTGCCGCCTTGCCCTTGCGGACGTCATCCTCATTCTCCGGAAGTTTGGTTTCCCGGTTGCCGTAAATGATGCTGCGGTTGGTGTATTCATTGTTGACGGCCAGAATAGCGCGGCCGTCCTGGGCAAAGAGTGCCATGCCGTCCGTGTTGTCGCCGAAAGCCCTCTCCTGGCTGGCGCCGGTGCCGCGGCTTGCCTGGCTGGCGCCGGTGCCGCGGCTTGCCTGGTCGAAGTCGACAGCGTCCGACCAGAGCGGATCGCCCCAGCGAACGACCACCTGCCAGTCGTAACCTTCCGGAACGGTGATGGTGTCATCGGTGTTGGCGGCAACAGCTGGAAAGCCGAGACGCGATGTGTTCATCGCCTGTGCCGGGGTCAGTCCGCCCGAACCAAGGACGAATGCTGCGGCGCCGAAAGCGATGCCGCCGCTCAGAAACCCGCGTCGGCTGACGGCGGTTTCGACGACTTCCTGGAATTCGGTGACCTCTGGACCGGGATTGAGAACCTCGTCGAAATCGTCGAACGACAGGTCGTGATCGCGGGTTTCAGTCATGCTGGTACCTCACTGCTGGCTGATTTGCTTGCTCGCCCGCGCACCGGCGGGGTGGACGCGCCGGCCACATTGGTCGACAAGTGCAACAGCCAGATGACAATAGTCTGAAATTGCAGAAGGCGTCATTGCGCAGGCTATTTGGTGCCAATTCGCGCGCCAGTTTTGTGACGGTTTAACGACACTCTTCGATGCGATTCGCGAAACCCTGTCGATCATCGTTCAAGACGACAAAGCAGCCTTGAGCCCGATGCCGACGCGTCGCAACAGCTCGTCGCCGGGCTCGACGCCGATCGACAACCGAAGAAAGCCTTCGGGCACGGCGTCGCCCCAACGGGCTCGTCGGTCCGCCGAGCTGTGAAGTCCGCCGAAGCTGGTGGCCGGCACGAATGCCCGAGAGGCTGAAATGAACCGATCGGCAGCGGCTTTGTCGTCGAACGTGGCGCCAATCAGGAAACCCGGATGGGTCATCTGCCGCCTGGCGATGCCGAAGGCCGGGTCGTTGGCGAGCCCCGGATAGCGGACATCGCGAACAGCCGCATCGCCCTTAAGCATTTCTGCAGCTCGGGCGGCGGTTTCGCCCATGCGAGCCAGCCGCAATTCCAGTGTCTCCATGCCGCGCAAAAGCAGCCAGGCGTCGAACGGGCTGGCGATGGCGCCGGCGAGGGTGCGCGCCTGAACGACCTTTTCCATCAGGACCGGGTCGCGCGAGGCGACATGGCCAAGAAGCAGGTCGGAGTGGCCCGCCATCGACTTGGTGTCGGAAACGATCACCATGTCGGCGCCCAGATCAAGCGGCTGCTGGGCGAGGGCGGTGCAAACCGTATTGTCGACCGCCAGAAGACAGCCGGCCGCCCGGCAGCGATCCGCCAGGGCAGCAATGTCGATCACATCCAGGTGCGGGTTGGTCGGGGTTTCGACGATCGCGAGGCGAACGCCGTCGAGAGACACGGTATCGATTTCGGCCGTTGGACAAGTCTTCGACACCACCCCGAAACCGGTCAGGATCTCATCCATGAGGTTGCGTGCGGCGTAGTAACCGTCGCTCAACAGAAGCACGGTATCGCCGGCCTTGGCAGTCGCAAGAATGGCCGCGGTATAGGCCGCCATGCCGGACGAAAACAGCACCGCCGGGGCGTTCTCAAGCACTGCCAGTCGATCTTCAACGGCCGTCACTGTCGGATTGCCGATACGGCCGTAGACACGTTCCGGTGCCGGCTCGTCCGGCAGGTGGAAGATGCTGGTCGGCGTCAGCGGTTCAGCAACGCTGTCGCCTGGCCGAAGCGCCCTGGCGCGGGCGTGTAGCATGGCAAACATGCGCTTGTGCATGGTCGCGTCGCGGGTCTGGTCGTCGGACATGGGCTCTCCGCATAGAAATGAAGAACCCTTTGGGCCTCGCGAGGCACGGATTGTCAAGGCCGGCGCGCCGGTGATGGAGCGCGCCGGCCGGGTTCAGTTGCGGATGAACGTGCCGGACTGCAACTCGTGGATAGCCTGCATCAACTCAGCCCGGGTGTTCATGACGATCGGGCCGTGCCAGGCAACCGGTTCCTGGATCGGCTTGCCGCACACCAGCAGAAAGCGGATCCCTTCGGCTCCGGCCTGAACGACAATCTCGTCGCCACTGTCGAAGACCACCAGCGTGCGGTCACCGGATTGATCGCGCAACAGCAGTTCCTCGCCTGCGAGTTCCTTCTCCGTCAAAACGCCGGACGGCTTCGAAGCGCCGGCGAAGGTTCCCGAGCCGGCGAAGATATAGGCAAAGGCGGACCGGTAGGTGTCGATGGGCAAGGTCTTGCGCTTGCCCGGCGGCACGGAGATGTCGAGGTAAAGCGGATCGGCCGAGATGCCGTCGACCGGACCGGACTTACCCCAGAACTCGCCGCACACGACACGAGCCACGGTTCCATCGTCATCGATGACTTCCGGAATGTCGGCACTCTTGACGTCCTGGTAGCGCGGATCGGTCATCTTCAGCGATGACGGCAGGTTGGCCCAAAGCTGAAAGCCATGCATGCGGCCTCGCTCATCGCCTTGCGGCATCTCCTGGTGCATGATGCCGCTTCCGGCGGTCATCCATTGCACGTCACCGGCGCCCAGCGAGCCGCGATTGCCGAGGCTGTCGCCATGGTCAACCGTGCCTGCCAGAACGTAGGTGATGGTCTCGATGCCGCGGTGCGGGTGCCACGGAAAGCCCTTCAGGTAGTCTTCCGGGTGATCATTGCGAAAATCGTCAAACAGCAGAAACGGGTCGGCGAGCTCCGGCTCGGCGAAGCCGAATGCGCGGTGCAGCTTGACCCCGGCGCCTTCCATGGCAGGGACCGCCGACGATATCTGTTTTACGGGTCGAATGGACATGTGCGTGTCTCCTTGTTGACGGCGAATATAAGCCCACCAGTGTTCGATTTCAGCAAACGGTGGGAGACGCACTGTTCACCGCAGTTTGACGATGGATCAGGTGGCGCCGCTCTCGATGGGGACCGCCGTTGTGTCCTTGATATCCTCCATGACAAAGGACGCGCTGACATCGGAGAGCGGGACGCGGGCAATCAGCCGCTGGTAGAGCCGATCATAGGCCTTGACGTCGGCGACACGGGCGCGCAGCACGTAGTCGAGCTCGCCGCTGGTGCGGTGGACGCCGACAATCTCAGGCAGCCCGACGACAGCACTTCGGAACCGCTCCAGCCAGTCCGGATCGTGACTGGCGGTGCGGATGAAGATGAAGACGAGCAGTCCGCATCCGACCTTTTCCGGATCGACCAGGGCGACCCTGCCACTGATGACCCCGCCTTCCTCCAGCGCTTTGACCCGCCGCCAGCAGGCATTGCGGGACAAGCCAACCCGCTCGGCAAGTGATTCGATGGAAAGACTGCCATCCTGTTGCAGTTCTCGAAGAATTTTGTGATCGATTTGGTCGATATGGCGCATGTTTGGGATGTTTATCCCAAAACCGCACAAAAATCCAGAAATTATGGGAACTCTTCCCCGCGCCGGCGAAGTAAACTGACAGCTATTCGGCAAAACGGCGGAAGGAAACGACCATGGCCCGCTCCCTGTCCCAATTGTTCACCGACCACCCGAGTTCGGTCGACGAGAGCTATCTGCAACATATGAGATTTGCCGGCGGATTTTCCGGCCGGCTGTTTTTGGCGGGTTGCGCAGCGCTTGTGCACGCATTGCTGCCATTCCTGTTCGAAAAAACAGCCAGCGGCATGATCGATGCCATGCATCACCGCATGCACAATCGCAAGTAACGATCCATGTGCCGTTGGATGGCCTATCGGGGAGCGCCGCGCTTTCTCGAGGACCTGATTTCCGCTCCCGATCATTCGTTGATCGAACAGTCTCATTGCGCCGCCGAAGCAAAGACGGCGACCAATGGCGACGGTTTTGGCATTGCCTGGTACGGTGAGCACTCCGAGCCGGGTCATTATCGCGACATACTGCCGGCCTGGTCCGACGAGAACCTGCGCTCGCTGGCGCGGCAAATTCGATCCCGGCTGTTCCTGGCCCACGTGCGGGCCTCCACCACCGGCCGCACGGCACGCGACAATTGTCATCCTTTTGTGCTCGGCCAATGGTCATTCATGCACAATGGACAGCTCAGTCCGTTTGCTGCCTTCGAGCGCTGCATGGAAATGCAGCTCGACGACCGGCTCTATCACCATCGTGCCGGAACGACCGACGCGGAGCTTTTCTTCCTGCTGGCCCATCAGTTTGGTCTCGACCAGGATCCCCGCGGAGCACTGGAAACCACGATCGGGTTTGTCGAAACAGAAGCGGCACGGCTGGGAATCGACGTCCTGATCCGCTTCACGGCGGCGTTTTCTGACGGCGAGACGCTCTATGCCGTGCGCTATGCCACCGATCGTTTTGCACCGACGCTTTATTCGGGCCCCTTTGCCGGCAGAGCCGACAGGGACGGGTTCTGCCTGGTGTCCGAGCCATTCGACGACTTTCCGGGAACCTGGACGGAAATACCGGCCGGAAGCTTTGTCGAAATCAACGATCGCGGATTGGCGGTCAGCCCGTTTCATCCCTTCCGGCACGCCATCTCTGACGTGCCACAGGCGCTTGCCGTCTGAGCCTCCCCCAGGGCGTTGCTTCCTGTCACCGTTTTGCCGCATGCTTCGACCCAGAGCAAAGGGTGACAAGTTTGGATCATTTGATGGCTGCAGATCGGCTCCACTCGGCTAGGCGCGTCGCGCAGCGCGATGTGGGACATCGGGCAAGCGGCGCAACGCAGCCGATGGGCCGATATGCAGCCACCCTTCGGGCCGGGCGCTTTTGGCCCCTGGCGTCGTTGGCTTGCACTTGTGGTGGGGTGGCACCACGGCCTGCAATCCGCCTAGCCAGAGACCAAAATCGCCACGGTCAAATGGTGCAAACTTATCTCCCTTTGCTCTAGACTGGTTTGCCGGGAGGAAGCGCCATGTCTGAAAACCATGATGTTGTCATCGTCGGTAGTGGACCGCTTGGCGTCGCGGCTGCACGCAGGCTGGCGCAAAACGGCACATCGGTTCTGGTTCTCGAAGACGGGCCAGCGATCTCGGATCCGCCGGGAAGTCATTTTCGCAACGCCAGCGGGTTTATCGAAAACCCCGACAGCTATCTGCCGGAGGCCACCCGCCATCTCGATTATCTGGACAGTTCGGTTTCGCGCGATCACCTGCCCGGAGCTGCCGTGACCCGCGCCATGGGCGGGCAGGGCGTCATCTGGACCAACCTGTGCCCGCGCTGCGATAGCCCGTGGGATGTGATGGGCGACGACGAGTGGTCCGAACGTTTCACGCTTGCAGAAGAGTTTCTTCACGTTCAGTCCGAGCGCCTTGACAGGTCCGTTCGGCAACAAAAAATTGCCGCCGCGCTTTCTGCCTATTGCGGTCCGTCCCGCCCGGCGATCGATCTGCCCGTGGCCGGCCGATATGAAGAGGACGACGTCCTTCACTACACCGGCTCGTTCGACCAGCTCACGGAGCACACTGCCAAGCAAGTGACGGTGAAACAGGCGTGCGTCGACCGCATCGTCATCGAAGGGCACAGGGTAACGGGCCTGGAAACCACAGCCGGACCGATCGAAGCAGCGACCTTTGTCATCGCCGGCGGTGCTATCGGAACCCCGCGCCTGCTTTTTCGCTCCGGCATTCGCCCGGCGGCCCTCGGCCGCTACCTGTCCTACCACCCGCTGGCGATCTGTCAGGTTGTGCTTTCGCCAGAGTTTTGCGCGGCGCGCGGAGCCGATGACGTCGCGCCGCGGCTTCAGATCCCGCCGAGCGAGATCGCCGAGTGGTACACTCTCATCCTGCACGACGTCTCGCCCTTTGAGCCAACCGGCGATGATGCCCAAGTCGATCCGAACCGGCTGGTCGAAATCCAGTCGATCAGTCCGGTCGATATCGATGCGGACAAGCGGGCGATCTTCCACGAGGACGGGCGCGTCAGCTTCGACGTGCGCTTGTCGGACGCCGATCTGGGACGGATGGCCGCTGCTGAACAGGAAGCCGATGACATTGTCGAGCTGATCGGGCGCTATCGCCAGGGATGTGAAATCTCCTGGATGCCCTTCGGTTTCGCGCACATGACCGGGACGACCCGGATGAGTGTCGCGGACGACGGGACAGGCGTTGCCGACCAGCGAGGCAGAGTCTGGGGCTACGACAATCTCTACCTGGCAACCAATGGGCTCATTCCCACTCGAATGGCGGTCAATCCGACTCTGACCGGTGTCTGCCTGGCCATCCATGTGGCGGATGCCATTTCCGGTTCACGATAGTCAGTTCAGTCCTTGGGCAATCTCGGCGGCAATGCGTTCGGCCACGGCCTGCTTGTCCATATCAGGCCAGTCATCGATGCCCGACTTGCTGACGATGCGCACCCGGTTGCGGTCGCCGCCCATGATGCCGGTTTCCGGTGACACGTCATTGGCGACGATCCAGTCGGCACCCTTGCGTTCCAGCTTGGCACGTGCGTTGACTTCCAGATTCTGGGTTTCGGCCGCAAAGCCGACAACCAGCGCGGGACGCCTGGCATGATGGCCGACGGTTTTGAGAATGTCGGGATTTTCCGTCAGCTGCAGCGGCGGCGGACCGGCACCCGGCTGCTTCTTGATCTTTTCGTCGGATTCGCCGGCGACGCGCCAGTCCGCGACGGCGGCGACCATCACCGCGATGTCGACCGGTAGCAGATCCTCAACGGCTGCCAGCATGTCGCGGGCGCTTTCCACATGCAGTGTCGTCACTCCGCGGGGGTCTGCGATCGTTACGGGACCGGACACCAGGGTCACCTGTGCCCCGAGCGCAGCCAGGGCGGCGGCGATGGCATGGCCTTGCTTGCCGGACGACCGGTTGGCGATATAGCGCACCGGATCGATGGGTTCGTGCGTCGGTCCGGAGGTCACCAGAGCCGTTCGGCCGGCGAGCGGCTTGGGGCCGTCGTCGAGAAGGGTCTCGACGGACGCGGCGATATCCAGCGGCTCGGCCATGCGTCCGAGGCCGACCTCGCCGCTTTCTGCCATTTCACCAGGCATTGGACCGATCGACTGCACTCCGGCCTTCCGGAGCATTTCGACATTGCGCTGCACAGCCGGATGCTGCCACATGGCCGGGTTCATGGCCGGCGCAATCAGCACCGGAGCCCGAGTTGCCAGAAGCACTGTCGACGCGAGGTCGTCGGCAAGCCCCAGAGCCATCTTGCCCATGAAATCGGCCGTGGCCGGCGCGACCAGCACAAGATCGGTCTCACGCGCCAGCCGGATGTGTCCGACATCATGCTCGTCTTCGCGTGAGAACAACTCGTCGAACACCTTGTCGGCGGCCAACGCCCCGACGGCGAGCGTGCTGACGAACTCCTTGGCGCCTCTTGTCATGACAGGTCGCACCGCTGCTCCGCGCTCGCGCAGACGGCGGATCAGGTCGAGGCTCTTGTAAGCGGCAATGCCGCCGGTCATCACCAGCAGAATTCGTTTGCCGGCTAGGCTTCCATGCGGTTGGGTAACAGCCACCGCTGGCGCTTGCGGACCCGGTGACGCGTCAGAAGTCCCGCTGCTCGCGGCACGCAGCAGCAAGCGCACCTCTTCTTCCATCGACCGGCCGTTGCGGGCGGCGCGTTCCCGCAGTGACTGCTTGGTCGCCTCGTCCAGGCTGCGAATGGTGATGCTGGCCATGCCGGTCTCCCTTCGCGGAGAAGCTAAGGCATGATTGCAATGAAATCAAATTACAAATGAAACGCGATGTAGATTGCTGTCAATGCAATCACCCATAGGGCAATTCTGCCGGATCGGGAGTGGCGCGCCTCGGCTTTACCGATTGCTTCGGCCGTTTCGCTATCGAAACGAAGCCCGTCACGGCTCATTTTGTCGAGTTCCTGCGAGAGATTCTCGGCTCTGGCAGCCAACACAGGCGCCTGTTCGGCAAGGCGCGCGGCCGCATGCAGCCCGTCTTTGACATCAACCAGGATACGGTTGGGCCCGAGATTGCGGGCGATCCAGTCGCCGACGACCGGCTCGGACGCCTTCCACATGTTGAATTTCGGATTGAGCAGCCGCGATACGCCTTCCACCACCACCATGGTCTTCTGCAGCATGATGAGTTCCGGACGCGTTGCCATGTCGAACAGTTCGGTCACCTCGAACAACAGGGTCAGAAGTTTTGCCATCGAAATGGTCTCGGCCGACTGACCGTGAATTGGCTCGCCGATGGCGCGTATGGCCTGGGCGAAACTGGTCACATCGTGATGGTTCGGTACATAGCCGGCTTCAAAATGAACTTCCGCAACCCGCTGATAGTCGCGTCGGATAAACCCGTAAAGGATTTCGGCAAGGAAGCGCCGTTCCTTTTTTCCCAACCGGCCGACGATGCCCATGTCGACCGCCACGATGATGCCGTCCTTGTCGACGAACAGGTTTCCCTGATGCATGTCGGCGTGAAAAAATCCGTCACGCAGCGTATGCCGCAAGAAGGACTGGATCAGAACGTCGGCCAGGTGCAACGGATCGTGCCCGGCGGCCTTCAACTGGTCGATCTCGGAGATCTTGATGCCATCGACCCATTCCATGGTGATGACATCACGCCCCGTACGCTGCCAGTCTACTGCCGGGACCCGGAAGCCCGGATCATCCCTGGTGTTTTCAGCCAGTTCGGAGAGAGCGGCGGCTTCGAGCCGCATGTCCATTTCGATCTTGGTCGTTTGTTCCAGCGTGCGGGCAATCTCGACAGGTTTCAGGCGGCGCGATGCTGGCACCAGACGCTCAGACATTTCGGCGACTAAGTAAAATGAGTCGAGATCCTGATAGAAGCGCTGGCGGATGCCCGGGCGCACCACTTTGACCGCGACTTCGTGGCGGCCGGTATCATCGCTCACCTCTGCCGGATGCACCTGGGCGATGGAGGCAGCGGCAATCGGACCGTCAAATCGGGTGTAGAGCTCCTCGACCGGTACGCCGATCGCATCCATCACCCTTTGTTTCGCTACCGAAACGTCAAAGGTCTCCATGCGGTCCTGAAGCAGTGACAGGTCCTTGGCAAGCGAATGGCCGACCACGTCCGGCCGGGTCGCCAGAAACTGACAGAGTTTGACGTAAGACGGTCCCAACCGCTCGACAGCCTTGGCAAGGCGCACCGCCCGCTCCGACTGGCGGCTGCTGCGGCGCGCCAATCGTCCAGCCAGCCGATAAGCCAGAAGCGGCGGGCCACGCAGTCCGTCTGAGGGCAATGATGCGATCACGCCTTCCCGGGCCATGACCCAGCCGGCACGCAGCAGTTTGAAATAGGCGAAGGGAAGGAACATTGCGCCGTGACCAATCAGTGGGCCTGAACGGCACGAACAGCGCCAACGGTCGTTCGATTGAAACGCGACACCATTCCGGTCATCAGAGCTTCCAGCCGGAATGCAACGCGGCGATGCCACCGGAATAGTTCGTCCATTTGACCCGGGAAAACCCGGCAGAAGAAATCATGGACGCAAAATCCGGCTGGTTGGGAAACTTGCGGATCGATTCCACCAGATACTGATAGGAGTCGCGCTGACCGGTCACGATCTGACCAATTTGCGGGATAGCCTGAAAAGACCATGCGTCATAGGCCTTTTCGATCAGCGGAATATCGACTTCGGAAAACTCCAGGCAGAGAAAACGGCCGCCCCGCTTGAGCACCCTGAAGGCTTCGCTGAGCGCCACCTCGATCTGCGGCACGTTTCGAATACCGAAAGCGATCGTATAGGCGTCAAAGGAGCCCGGTTCGAAGGGCAGGTCTTCAGCATTCGCCTCGACAAAGTCGAGGTGAGCATCGAGATTGCGCCGGGCGGCCCGCTGCCGGCCGACGTCGAGCATCGATCCGTTGATGTCGAGCACGGTGGCATGGGCCTGCCGCCCCGAAGCTTCGAAAATGCGCTCGGCGATATCGCCGGTACCGCCGGCCACGTCGAGCAGCCGGTAGTTGGCGCTGCGCCGTGGATTGAGGGCCGACACCATTGCGTTCTTCCACAACCGGTGCATGCCCATCGACATGATGTCATTCATCATATCGTAGCGCCGTGCAACGCCATGAAACACATCGTTGACAAGCGCCTGCTTCTCGCCTTCGCCAACCTCACGGTAGCCATACGAGGTTTCCATGCCTCTACCTGCAGCGGTGCGCGTGTCGGACATCTTTTGCTCCGAATTCATTTCAGCGGGACAATAGCCTAAGGTTCAAAGATGCGCTATCAGGCGCACACAATTCCAGCTGCGGCGAAAACGCGCCGCTTATAAGTGAGACGGCAACAGGCGGCAATGCCCGAACTTCCCGAAGTCGAAACGGTCCGACGCGGTCTTGCTCCGGCAATGGAGGGTGGACGGATCGACCGGCTGGAACAGCGCCGCGCCGATCTGCGGTTTCCCTTCCCGGATCGATTTTCGCAGCGTCTGGAAAGCCGCACCATCGTGGCATTGCGGCGCCGATCCAAATACCTGCTGATCGAACTGGACGACGGCGTCGTGGTGATCTCCCATCTCGGCATGTCCGGCTCCTATCGCGTTGAGGAGCAGGACATTGGTGCCTTTCACCACCCTCGCGACCGGCAGGAAAAACACGATCATGTTGTGTTCCATATCGGCGATCATCGCATAGTCTATAACGATCCGCGCCGCTTCGGCTTCATGCTGCTGACCAGCCGGGACGAATTGGCCGACCATCCGCTGATCCGCGACCTCGGCGTCGAGCCAACCGGAAATGCGTTGAGTGCGGAGCTTCTGGCGGCCCAATTCGCCGGCAAGGCTGCGCCGCTCAAGGCAGCGCTCCTCGATCAGAAGATCATTGCCGGGTTAGGCAATATCTATGTCTGTGAGGCGTTGTGGCGCGCCCGCCTATCACCACGTCGTCGTGCCGGATCCCTGGTGACCGCACGCGGCCGACCCGTTGCCCGCCTTGACGCGCTGGTATCCCATATCCGACAGGTCATTGCCGAGGCTATTGATGCCGGCGGCTCGTCCCTGCGCGATCACCGCCAGGCGGATGGGTCGCTGGGTTATTTTCAGCATCGTTTCGACGCCTATGACCGCGAGGGAGAACCCTGTCGCAGGGATGGATGCAATGGTGTCGTGCGTAGAATTGTCCAAAGCGGACGCTCAACCTTTTACTGTTCTGTCTGCCAAAGATAAGGCAACGACCAGAGTCCTGTCAGCCAAGGAGATCGACATATGGCATACGAAGTGATCAAGGTGGAAACCCGCGGCCGTGTCGGGGTAGTGACCCTCAACCGGCCGGACGCGCTCAACGCTCTCAATGCCACCGTTCTGAGTGAACTTCTCGAGGCGGTGCAGGCCTTTGATGCCGACGCCAAGATAGGCGCCATCGTGCTGACCGGGTCGGACAAGGCTTTTGCCGCCGGCGCGGACATCATGGAAATGCAGTCGCTCGATTATGTAGAAGCCTATATGGGCGATTTCATCGGCGGTTGGGACAAGGTCGGCCTTACGCGCAAGCCGATGATCGCGGCGGTTGCCGGCTATGCCTTGGGTGGCGGCTGCGAGCTCGCCATGCTGTGCGACTTTATAATAGCTGCCGACAACGCCAAATTCGGTCAGCCGGAAATCACGCTCGGCGTCATCCCGGGCATGGGCGGAACCCAGCGGCTGACCGAGGCAGTCGGTAAGGCCAAGGCTATGGATCTCTGCCTGACCGGCCGCATGATGGACGCGGAGGAAGCAGAGAGGTCCGGACTGGTCTCGCGAGTGGTTCCGCTGGCGGAGCTCTTGGAGACTGCTTTCGACGCTGCCGAGAAGATCGCCGGGTTTTCGCAGCCGTCTGTTCTTATGGCTAAGGAATGCGTCAATCGCTCCTATGAGCTTACGCTTGCGGAAGGTGTTCGTTTCGAGCGCCGTGTTTTCCATTCCCTGTTTGCGACGGAAGACCAGAAAGAGGGCATGGCGGCCTTTGCCGAGAAACGCAAACCGCAGTTCAAGAACCGTTGACGGCCTGCCCCATTCCGGCTATATGCCCCGCACGAATTCGGTGGCCTCAGGGGCCGCCGTGCTTGTTTCAGGCTCCCGCAATCGGCAGCGACGGACCGACGGCCCCGGGTGACCGGCGCGGAGCGCGACAATACGTTAGAGAGAGATCGACATGGCTAATACAACTTCGGCGAAGAAGGCGACCCGCAAGATCGCCCGGCGTACGGAAGTCAACAAGATGCGCCGCTCGCGCGTACGCGGTTTCGTTCGCAAGGTCGAGGAAGCAATTGCCTCGGGTGATCCCGCGGCAGCCGCTGAGGCACTCAAATCAGCCCAGCCGGAGTTGATGCGGGCGGCCACCAAAGGTGTCATGCATCGCAACACTGCATCGCGCAAAGTATCCCGCCTGGCTCGGCGCGTGAAAGCAATCAGCGCTTAATTGCAATCATTTAGCGGAAATTCGATAGCCTGGCGGCTCGCCGGGCTTTTTCTGATTCAGCGGAATCGCGTGTAACACTCCTGTAATAAACTGTTGACCCCGTTTTTTTGGGGGACAGCTTTTTTTAAATTAAATCAAGAGGTTGCAAGAGGTGGTGAATTAGCCAACTGGCCCTTGGAAAACTCCAACTCCGGAAATGACGTCAAGGGCATTTTTTTGTTTTTTTCTTTTGGCAACCCGCGTTGTTTCACAATTTTTGAAAAGCTGTTGAATCCAAATGTCTTAGGCGTCGGCAGCTTCGATGCACCCCATGAGAGCAGCCTGATTCGGCGCCTCCGCCAGCAGAATCTTCTGCAGATCCGCCTTGACCTTCCGACGCACAAACTGCCTTAATGTCCTTGCTTGGAGGTCACGGACAGCAGTGTCGTATTGCATCAGGTGGCATTTGTTATAGGCGAATGTCGCGGTGTTGTCGAACTTCAAAGCGGTGCACGCTTTCTGCTGCACACTTCATCTAAAACCCTCGGTTGCAGCCCGGTTGGCGCCGGGCAAGGGGACAGCTGTGCGTTGACGAGTATGGTCGATGCATCTGCCGGGGAAGGGGACCGGAACGTCTGTCGTGGGACGTTTCGGACACAGGGTTGACCACGGCGTGGAAGGAGTGATCGGACCCAAGGTTCTGGGGATCGGAACAATCATAATTCGGCCGATGCGGCCGGAGGATAAATAAACAGGAGAAGGCCGAAGATGCAGGGATTGTCAGGAGCACAGGTGTATGCCGAACAAGGGAATAGAAAACTCGGCGCACCCCCTCCACCAAAGGCGGCCAATCCAATCAACGAGGCGGGGAATTCAAACATGGCGCATAATGCACTCTTTAGCCGGGTCCAGACCCGACTGAAGGCACAGGTCGGTCCGGATGTATTTTCGAGCTGGTTCGGCCGATTGAAACTGGAGGCGGTTTCAAAAAGCATCGTGCGACTATCCGTACCAACGACCTTTCTAAGGTCGTGGATCAACAACCGCTATCTCGAGCTGTTGACCCAGCTGTTCAAGGACGAGGATCCCGATATCATTCGGGTTGAAATCATGGTGCGGTCCGCGACCCGCGGCAACCGGTTGATCCAGTCCTCCGAAATTTCAGATGTCCAGCAGAAAACCAACGCCACAGCGCCGCAACCGCGGTTGCCCCATGCCGGCACTCCCAAGACGCGCAAGGTGCAGCCCCGGGCGGTGGAAACCGGATCGGTCAGCGGGTCGCCGCTCGATCCGCGCTATTCTTTTTCGGCCTTTGTCGAAGGCGCATCGAACCGGGTGGCGCTGGCCGCTGCCAGGACGATTGCCGAAGCCGGCAGCAGCGCGGTCCGGTTCAACCCTCTTTTCGTTCATTCCAGCGTTGGCCTCGGCAAGACCCATATCCTTCAGGCTATCGCACTGGCGGCGACACAGAGCGAGCGCAAGCCGCGCGTGGTCTATCTGACGGCTGAGTATTTCATGTGGCGCTTCGCCACGGCCATCCGTGACAATGACGCACTCTCCTTCAAGGAGTCGCTGCGCAATATCGACCTGCTGGTGATCGACGACATGCAGTTTTTGCAGGGCAAGTCGATCCAGCATGAATTCTGCCACCTGCTCAACATGCTGCTCGACTCGGCAAGGCAGGTGGTCGTTGCGGCGGACCGCGCCCCCTGGGAACTGGAATCGCTGGACGCCAGGGTCCGGTCCAGGCTCCAGGGCGGTGTCGCCATCGAGATCGAGGCGCCGGACTACGAGATGCGGTTGGAAATCCTCAAGCGCCGGCTTGCCGTCGCCCAGCAGGAAGACGGCTCGCTCGACATCCCGACTGAGATCCTTGCCCATGTCGCAAGACATGTGACCTCCAGCGGTCGTGAGCTCGAGGGCGCGTTCAATCAGCTGCTCTTCCGCCGCTCCTTCGAACCGAACCTCTCGATCGATCGGGTTGATGAATTGCTCGGCCACCTGGTCAATGCCGGCGAGCCGAAACGGGTGCGTATCGAGGACATCCAGCGCATCGTTTCACGCCACTACAACGTGTCGCGCCAGGAAATGGTGTCGAATCGGCGCACACGCACCATCGTCAAGCCGCGTCAGATTGCGATGTTCCTGTCGAAGACGATGACGCCGCGGTCTTTTCCGGAAATAGGCCGGCGGTTCGGCGGCCGCGATCACACGACAGTTTTACATGCCGTGCGCAAGATCGAGAACCTGCTGGAGCAAGATACCAAGCTTGCCCACGAGGTCGAGTTGCTGCGCCGCCTGATCAGCGAATAAGCCAGGCATCAGCGTCGGGCGGACAGGATAGTCCGCCCGTTTTGAACCGCAGCCGATTTATCCCCTGAAATGCGCTGATAGAGGGCCGGTGCCGGACGCCGGCCCCTTGCTTCGCTGCGGATTTACCTGCATTTTGCTTGTCCCGATTGCCGTATCCCGGTATGCCCGTAACGGTCGCGTCGCACGGCGCACGGACCCCATATGGGTGATGTGCATGCCGGTGTCGGGGGCGATGGAAAAAAAGAATGTGGTGTAAGGATCCATGCGTGTAACGATCGAGCGTTCGAACCTCCTGAAGTCACTCAATCACGTGCATCGCGTGGTCGAACGGCGCAATACGATCCCTATCCTGTCGAACGTGCTGCTGAAGGCTGATGGCGCGACGCTCGACCTGAAGGCAACCGACCTCGATCTGGAGGTGGCGGAGGCGACTGCCGCCAATGTCGAACAGTCCGGTTCGACCACCGTGCCCGCCCACTTGCTTTATGACATCGTCCGCAAGCTGCCTGATGGCGCCGAAATCCAACTCGCTGTGGATTCTGAAGGCGCGTCCATGAGTGTGACGTCGGGACGTTCCAAATTTACGCTCCAGTGCCTGCCAGAGTCCGACTTTCCGGATCTTACCGCCGGCGCTTTCAGCCATACGTTCAGACTCGCTTCGACCGATCTCAAGATGCTGATCGATCGCACGCAGTTCGCCATATCGACCGAAGAAACCCGCTACTATCTCAACGGTATCTTCATGCACTCGATCGAGGAGGCCGGGTCGCTGAAGTTGCGGGCCGTGGCCACCGACGGTCACCGGCTGGCACGCGCCGACATCGATGCCCCGGCCGGCTCGGAAGGCATGCCCGGCCTGATCATTCCGCGCAAGACGGTGGGCGAGCTGCAGAAGCTCGTCGACGATCCGGATGTTGCTGTGACGGTTGAGCTTTCGGAAGCCAAGATCCGATTCACCATCGGCGCGGTGGTGCTGACCTCGAAACTGATCGACGGCACCTTTCCGGACTATCAGCGCGTCATCCCCGCCGGCAACGACAAGGAACTCAATATCGAATGCGCACCATTCGCGGCCGCCGTTGACCGTGTCTCGACCATCTCCTCCGAACGTGGCCGGGCTGTGAAGCTGTCCCTGTCGGACGGGCTTTTGACGCTGACAGTCAACAATCCGGACTCAGGTAGTGCCACAGAAGAATTGGCCGTCGGCTACGAAAATGAAGCGTTGGAGATCGGTTTCAACGCCAAATACCTGCTCGACATCACCGCCCAGCTCAATGGAACCGAGGCGGTGTTCATGCTGGCAGACCCGGGGTCGCCAACCCTGGTTCGGGATACCTCAGAGGAAGGCGCGCTCTACGTGCTGATGCCGATGCGCGTTTGAGGCTGCGACAGGCGATTTGAACACGGGCAACACCGTTTATCTGACGCGTCTGAAGCTCACGGATTTCCGCAACTATCCGCAATTGTCGCTGCAATGCGACCAGCGTCATGTCGTGCTCACCGGCGAGAACGGCGCCGGCAAGACAAATCTTCTTGAGGCGGTTTCTTTTCTGTCGCCCGGGCGCGGTCTGCGTCGTGCCGCCTATGCCGATGTTGCGCGTGTAGGAGCGGATAACGGTTTCACCGTATTCGCGGCGGTGGAAGGCATGGCGGGCCCGGTGGAAATCGGCACGTCGACCGGCGGCGAAGTGGGCTCTGGTGGTGGCCGGAAGCTGCGGCTCAACGGTGCCAATGCCCGATCGGCCGACGACCTGCTGGAGCATCTGCGGCTGACCTGGCTCACCCCGGCCATGGATGGATTGTTTACCGGTTCGGCATCCGACCGTCGGCGATTCCTGGACCGCCAGGTCCTGGCGATCGACCCGCAGCACGGCCGGCGGGTACTCGACTACGAGCGAGCCATGCGCAGCCGTAACCGGCTGCTAAGCGAGGGCCGCATGGACCCGGCCTGGCTCGACGGCATTGAGCTGCAGATGGCCGAACTTGGCACGGCCATCGCGCTGGCTCGTCGCGAGTTGGTGGCCATGCTTTCGGACCTGATTGCCGAAGGTCGCCAGGAGGGGCCGTTTCCCCGGGCAACGATTGCGCTAGAGGATTTCACCGAAAGGTTGGGAGACATTTCGGCTGCATCTCTGGAGGAGGCCTTTGTCGGCAAGTTGGCGGAGGCACGCTATCGCGATGCGGCTGCCGGTCGCACGCTTACCGGCCCACACCGGTCTGACCTCCTGATCCGCCACCGCGAGAAGGACATGCCCGCCGCTCATTGTTCCACCGGTGAGCAGAAGGCCTTGCTTGTCGGACTGGTGCTTGCCCATGCCGGGCTGACAGGGCGGATCAGCGGATTTCCGCCGGTGATGCTGCTGGACGAAATCGCCGCTCACCTGGATGCCGGCCGGCGCGCCGCCCTTTTCGACCTGATCGATGATCTTGGCGGTCAGGCTTTCATGACCGGCACGGACGCCGCCATGTTTGCAGCCCTTGGCGATCGCGCCGTCCATTTCACTGTCGATGCCGGCACCGTTCAGGTGGACTGATTTGCTTTTACACTCAACCGCACTAGAAATCCCGGCATGACCACAACCAAGCTCACATCGTCTGAACTCGAACGCTACGCCCGCCACATCGTGTTGCCGGAAATCGGCGGTCCCGGTCAGCAGAAACTCAAGCGCGCACGGGTGCTGGTGATCGGCGCCGGCGGGCTCGGCGCCCCAGTTCTGCAGTATCTGGCCGCCGCTGGTGTCGGCACTCTGGGCATTGTCGATGACGACATCGTGTCGCTATCCAACCTGCAGCGTCAGGTAATTCATCCAACTCCGGTTGTGGGCGCGGGCAAGACCGAAAGCGCCAAAGCAGCGCTCGCCAGCATCAATCCTCACGTGATCGTCGAAACTCACGCCGTTCGGTTTGCACCGGACAATGCCGTGGACCTCGTCGATGCGTTCGACGTGGTTGTCGACGGGTCTGACAACTTCGCCACACGCTACCTGGTCGCCGATACCTGTGCGGAGCGTCGTCGACCCCTTGTGACCGCCGCGGTCGGCCGCTTCGACGGTTCGCTCACCGTTCTGATGCCTTATGCAAAATCGGCCGCTGGCCGGCCCAACCCGTCCTATCGCGACCTGTTTCCCGAACCGCCGCCGGAGGGAACTGTGCCGACCTGCGCCGAAGCCGGTATCGTTGGCGCACTGACCGGAGTGCTCGGTTCGCTTCAGGCGATGGAGGTGATCAAGCTGGTCACTGAAATCGGTGAACCCCTGGTCGGGCGGCTTCTGCTCTATGACGGGTTGACCGCGCGTTTCGAAACCATCCGCTACTGACCACCGTTTTGACCTGCGTCAAGGTCAACCACAGCCTCAGTGCCTAGCGTGATATCCACACAGAGATGCATGAAACAAGGAACCAATCTGCATGTCGCACGTCCCGCATGAACTGGCCGAGGAATTCCCCGATCAATCCGATCAACTTCACGACCTGAAGATGAACAACGCGCACTTCGCCAAGCTCGCCGACGAGTATCACGAGGTAAACCGGGAGATCCACCGCATTGAAGCAGGCGTCGAGCCCGCCTCCGACGATCGCACTACGGATTTGCGCAAGAAACGCATGCTGCTGAAAGACGAGATAAGTGCAATGCTCAGCGACGGCTGAGGCAGATAACGTTTAAATCTGTCGGGGCAGAACCCGATCCGGTGGCCGGTGGCCGTCAAACAGGGCGCGGATGTTGATGATGACCTTCTCGCCCATGTCGACCCGGCCTTCCATGGTTGCCGATCCCATATGCGGCAGGATCAGCACCTTGCCGGCATCGGCCAGCTTGAGCAGCTTTGGATTGACGGCCGGTTCGTGTTCGAACACGTCGAGGCCGGCACCGGCCAGTTTGTTTTCCTGCAGGTTCTTGATCAGGGCGGCCTCGTCAACGACCTCGCCGCGAGCCGTGTTGACGATATAGGCCTCGCTGCGCAGCAGCCCGAGGCGGCGCGCTGACAGCAGATGGAAGGTGGCCGGCGTTGATGGGCAGTTGACCGAAACGATGTCGACGCGCGCCAGCATCTGGTCGAGGCTGTCCCAGTAGGTTGCTTCCAGTTGTTCTTCGGTATTGGCATCCACCCGGTGCCGATTGTGATAGTGGATCGACAGCCCGAAGGCGCGCGCCCTGCGGGCCACTGCGGTGCCGACCCGGCCCATGCCGACGATGCCGAGTCGCTTGCCCCAGATCCGATGGCCGAGCATCCAGGTCGGTGACCAGCCCTGCCAGGCACCGTCGTCGGTGAGAACCTTGGCGCCCTCGGTCAGCCGCCGCGGGACCGCAAGGATCAGCGCCATGGTCATGTCGGCCGTGTCTTCGGAAAGTACGTCCGGCGTATTGGTGACTGTGATGCCGCGGGCCGCCGCCGCGTCGACATCGATATTGTCGACCCCATTGCCGAAATTGGCGATCAGTTTGAGATTGTCGCCCGCCTGCTCGATCATCGCCGCATCGATGGTGTCGGTAATCGTCGGCACCAGCACGTCGTGGCTCTTCATGGCCGCTACCAGCTCAGGCTGGGTGCGTGGCGTATCCTCGATGTTGAGCTCGGCATCGAACAGTTCGCGCATCCGCGTTTCGACCGGCTCAGGCAGCTTTCGCGTGATAAAGACCTTCGGCCTTTTCTTGTTCGGCATTTCCTCAATCGGCTCCTTGTTGAGAGCTCTTTAACCAAGATGTGAAAGTCTGGACCAGCCCGACGCACATGGTCTGGTTCTATCAGACCATGCCGCGATGACAAAGAAATTGCGAGAGCGTCGGGCAAAGTTCCGAACGGCCAAACCGGTATTCGACGGTGATGCGGATGCCTTTCTGGCAGTATGGAGGCACGATTGAAGAGCAGATTGTCCGCCCGAATGTTGTTGTCCGGCCTTGCCGCAACCATCTGCCTCACGGCAGGACTGGTCGCTGCGCCGCCGGTGCTGGCTCAGCCGGCCAAGGGAGCGAGCGGGTTGCCATTGCCGCGCTTCGTCAGCCTCAAGGCGCGCCGGGTGAACCTGCGGATCGGTCCAAGTCGCGACTACGCGGTCAACTGGCTCTACACCCGCTCAGGAATTCCGATGGAGATCATCCAGGAATACGATCACTGGCGTCGTGTCCGTGACCTCGATGGGACGGAGGGGTGGATACACAAGTCGCTGTTGACCGGCGACCGAACCGCCGCCACCGCGCCTTGGAAACGCGGGATCAGCGACGTCTTTGTGATGATGCGCGCCAAACCTCAGAAGAGTAGCCGGCTTGTCGCCAAGCTCGAACCGGGCGTGATCATTCGCATCGATGAGTGCAATGGCAAATGGTGCCAGGGCGAAATCAACGGGATCGAAGGCTGGCTGGCCCAGGACGAAATCTGGGGAGCCTACCCGGGAGAGGCCTTCAAATAGGGCTTCTTGCGCCTTCCGAACTTGCTGAAAGTTTTCAACAATGAACGAAATCAACGGGTTGCATTTTGATTCGTAAGTTCTTAAATTTCTGTCATGACAGAAATTTCAGAAATATTCGGTAAGTCCAGCGTTTCCGCGTCGTCGGGCGAACTTCCCGAGGCTGTGGAAGATTTCATTCTGCAATGGGGTGACCTCGGTGGGCAATGGGGCGTCAATCGATCGATCGGTCAGATCCACGCCTTTCTTTACCTTGCCGATTCTCCTGTGACTGCCGAGCACATTTCCGAGCGTCTGGGCATGGCGCGATCGAACGTTTCGAATTCACTGAAGGAGCTTCTGGCCTGGAACCTCATCAGGCGAGTTCCCGTGCGACACGACCGTCGGGAGCACTTCGAGGCCGAGACCGATGTCTGGGAAATCGCGGCGCGTATTGCTGACGGACGCAAGGCACGTGAGATCGATCCGGCTCTTGCCACGTTGCGCAATTGTGTCGCCAAGGCCGACAAGGACCTGCTGGTAAACCGGACAACCAGAAAACGTCTGCGTGCGATGATGGAGTTCACCGCGGCGGTCGACGAGTGGTACGGGCAGATGCTGTCGGTGCCCAAACCGAAACGCGAACTCATGCTCAAACTCGGCGCCAAGATCGCGTCGCTGATCCCCGGCAGCAAACGCTGACGGCAACGGAGCGCTTGCCATGGCCTATCCGGCACACCGGAAAGTGTTCGAGGGACCCTCCGTTCAGGCACCTGAACAGCTGGGCGATTTGCGGTTTCGGTCGCTGCTTCCGGCGCATGATTGGCAACTGCTTCCCGAGGACGTACGCCGTCGTTTCTCCAAGCGGGTTCGGGGCGGTGAGACCGCGGTTTTCGTCGGACGCCTGACTGTCCAGCGTCACAATCGCCTCGGCTGGCTTTTGGCCAATGCGCTTCGGGTCATCGGATCGCCGCTCCCTGTTTTCAAGGACACCGACGTTCCGTCCGTCGTGACGGTGACGGAGGATGTGGCCACGGGTGGCCAGGTCTGGACGCGGCTCTATGCAAACCGCACCGGCTTTCCGCAGATCATCCATTCGGCCAAACGCTTTTGCGGCCCGACGGGACTGGAAGAATATATCGGCTGCGGCATCACCATTGCTCTGCGGATTTCAGTCGAGGACGGGGCATTGGTGTTCAACGACCACGCCTACCATGTCGATATCGGCCGATTGCGGTTGACTTTGCCGCGATGGTTGGCGCCCGGGCGCCTGACGGTGCGCCACAAGGAGACAGAGCGCGGCCGCTTCCGATTTTCGCTGGAGCTGTCGCATCCGGTGTTCGGGGAATTGCTGCACCAGGAAGGGCTTTATCGCGAGGAGCGCGCATGAGCCGCATTTTCCTGTTCGATGGTGTTTGCCTGCTGTGCTCGCGTGCAGTTCGCTATGTACTGCGGCACGAAAAGCAGTCTGATATGCGCTTCGTCGCGATCCAGTCGGCAGAGGGACAGAAGCTCGCTGCCGAATTCGGTATCGACCCGCGCAACCCAGAGACCTTCGCCTTCATCGAAGACGGCACGGCCTACACCCGGTCCGATGGCGTGACGGCATTGCTTCGCCATGTCGGCGGACCGGCCCGCTTCCTGCGGATCGGGCGTTGGCTGCCACGGCCCTTGCGTGATCTCGTTTACGATCTTGTGGCAACCAACCGCTATCGCCTGTTCGGGCGCAGCGACCGTTGCCTGGCCGTGGGGCCGTCCGAGCGCCATCGATTTTCGCTGCCGGAGGTTTGACTGTGCGTCGCGTGCTGTTGATCGGCGCAACCGGTGTTTTCGGCCGACGGCTAGCGGCTGGCCTGGCCAATATGGAGGGCCTTGCACTCGTCGTGGCATCGCGCCGGCTGGATAGGGTGCAATCCTTGGCCACGTCGCTGGAAGGTGTCGCCGAAGTGGACGCCGTTGCTCTCGACCATCGGCATGATCTGGAGCCGGCGCTGCAGCGCTTGAATCCCTGGCTGGTGATCGATGCGTCCGGGCCGTTTCAGGGTGCCGGATACCGGTTACCGTTGGCAGCAATAAAGGGCGGTGCCCATGTGGTCGATCTGGCTGATGCCCGAGACTACCTGATGGGTTACACCGCCGCGCTGGACACGCCAGCGCGGGAGGCGGGCGTTGCGGCGTTGGCCGGCGCCAGCTCGACCCCGGCGCTGTCGGCGGCCGCTGTACGGGATCTCGTCGGCGGATGGCAACGGCTCGACGGCCTGCGCATGGCGATTACGCCGGGCGGTCGAAGCGACGTCGGACGGGCTGTCATTTCAGCCGTCCTCAGCTATGCCGGCCGACCGGTTGCGGTGTGGCGCGAGGGCCGCATGCAGACAACGCCGGGATGGTGCGGGGGCCGGTGTCTGTATATGCCCGATCTCGGCCGGCGTCGTGTTGCACCGGTGGAAACCAGCGATGCGGATCTGCTGGCGAACCGCTATGCAGTCACATCACGGGTCGAATTCGAGGCGGGGCTCGAGTCACCGCTCGAACAATATGGTCTCGAATGTCTGGCGGCACTGCGACGCGTCTCTCTGCTCGGCAACCTTGACCCCTTGAGCTCATGGCTCCTGGCAGCCCGCAAGATCACCCGCCTGACGACGGGAGATCGCGGCGGAATGCTGGTCGAAGCCACCGGACTGGATCAGCAAGGTCAACTGGTCACGCGGCGATGGTCGCTTCTGGCACAGCGCGGTGACGGGCTGTATGTCCCGACCCTGCCTGCGATTGCTGCGGTTCGTGCACTTCTACAAGGCCGGGTCGAACCCGGCGCCCGGATCGCCGGCGATGCCCTGTCGCTTGTCGATATTGAAGCGGAAATGGCGCCCCACGCGATCACCACACTCCAGGATGTGCAGGTATTCAAACATTCCGTGTTCGATGAGGCGTTGGGGTCACAAGCAATGGGAAATTTGCCCCCAGCTGTACGCCTCTTTCATGGACTGGCCGGCATGCCCGTTTGGAGCGGTTCCGCCGACATCGAGACGGGCGGTGGCCTACCGGGGCGAATAATCCGTAGATTGATGGGAATGCCGGAAGCCGGCACCCGAATTCCGGTCACGGTTTCCGTCGACCGAGTCGCTGACGAGGGCCCACACGGTTCGGAGACCTGGACGCGAAACTTCGGCGGTCGCCGATTCTCGTCGCACCTGGAAACCCACCGAATCGGACAGGTCACCGAGACTTTTGGCGCTCTGTCCTTCACGCTTGACGTAACCGCCGATGACGCTTCTCTCAAACTGCCGGTTTCCGCCTGGCGCATGTTCGGCATCACCATGCCGCGATTTCTCGGACCAAGATCGCAAGCCAGGGAGTTCGAGGACGATCAAGGCAGGTTCCGCTTTGACGTGCGCCTGTCGCTGCCCGTTATCGGCACGCTGATCCACTACCGCGGCTACCTGCAGCCATCGGCTGCAGCGCTCGATAGCGATCGCGTTTGTGGTGCCGATGCGGAAGCAACCAAAGACTAACCGTAGCGAGCCATCGTTTTCGACAACCCATGCGCAACCTGTATAGTTTCGCCGTGGTCTGTCCGATTTGGGACAGTCGGAAAGCCGGAGGAATTGTCTTGCGTGGTGCGATTGCGGGAATCTTGGTCGCGGCGACAGCCCTTGTCCTACCGGCGCATGCAGCTGGCGATGAGTGCGTGGCTTGCCGTTATTTCGAGAGTACGCGGATCAATGGCGGCTCGACCGTCTTCGACGCCATTTTGCAGCGCCTGGAACAGCAGCCGCTGGCCGCCGTGTCGCTCGCCGGCGGAGCCTTCTGCACCACAGAACCGGGGGCTTCGGTCGCGAATGATCTGGCGCAAGCGGCTGACGCCGAATTCTCGCGTGCCAGCGAGATCGCCAACAAAGCCAAACAGTGTCCGCAGGCCTGCGCCTCGACCCAGACCGAAGCCGACTATTGCGCCTACGGCGACCGATTGTTCGCCGACCGTTATCGGCTTGGTGCAGTTGCAGTGAGGTTGACCGATCTGACTCAGCTTTATGAACGCTCGGCCAATCAAAACACCCCACCGCTTGCGAGTCTCGGAGACGATGCAACGCAATATGGCGGTGAGGCTCTGAGTGTCGTGAAGCAGGCACTACAGGCTCTGGAGGCCGCCAACGTCACCGACGTTCCTGATGTTCGATGGCAGGCGAGTGCAACCGAACTGGCAGGCCTTTTCGGGTCCGCTGCACTGCTGGCGGATTTTGGACTGATCACGGGTGACGTGGCGCAGCTTGAGGCGGCGCTTGAAAAGGCCTCGGTGGAACTGTCCACCTTGCGGGGAGACCTGACGAATGCCCTTCGACAGCGGAAACGCATGCTGCCGGCGGAAAAGCTTGCGTTTGAGGAACGGCTGTTGACGGGTGCATCAAATCTGGCGTTTGCCATAGCAAGTCTGCAGATTTCGGCGGAAGCGGCGGAACCTGCCGGATCGCAGGATTCCCAGGCGGCGGTAGGTTGTTTCAGGAAACTGTCGCTGCATGCCATCACCGGCTCCGAAGCGCCGGATCATGCCGACCGGATACTCTCCGCCTGTCGTTCGTTCTCGGCCTGTCCCGAAAGGGCACCGTTACAGGCATCGACGACCGTATCTCCGCTGCGGGCGTTTCTCCAAACGCGTGAGGATGCCGCGCGGCTGACGGAGGCGCTGCTTGCATCAATGTGCAAGCCGGGATGACTCTTTTGGGGCGACGCGTACCACCAATGACGGTGGAGTAGGAACACATTATGACGCATGACCACGCTCACGGCACCCGTGCCAACCGCATCCGGGTTTTTTGGGCACTGCTTCTGACTGCAACATTCATGGTGGCCGAGTTTTTTGGTGGCATTTGGGCCGGGTCCCTGGCGTTGATCGCTGACGCCGGCCATATGCTGACCGATTGTGTGGCATTGGGACTGGCCTGGATCGCCTTTCGCGTCGCCGATCGGAAACCGGATTTAAAGCGCTCCTATGGCTATCAGCGCTTTCAGGTGCTCGCCGCTTTCGTCAACGGTATCAGTCTGTTCGTCATTGCCATCTGGATCACCTACGAGGCGGTGGAACGCATCTCGGATCCGGTGCATGTGCTGGCCGGTCCGATGCTGGTCATTGCGGTCATCGGCCTCGTCGTCAATATCGCTTCCTTCGTCATCCTGCAGTCTGGCAACCGCGATAACCTCAACATTCGCGGTGCGGCGCTGCATGTGTTAGGCGACATGCTGGGGTCCGTGGCCGCCATTGTCGCAGCGCTCGTCATTTTATGGACTGGCTGGAACCCGATCGATCCGATCCTGTCGATCCTGGTGGCATTGCTTGTGCTGCGTGCTGCCTACGACATCATCCGCAGATCAGGTCACATTCTGCTCGAGGGAACGCCGGAAAACGTCGATCCGGCTGACCTGTCCGAGAAGCTGGTCGCCAAAATCCCCGGCGTGGTTGACATCCACCACGTTCACATCTGGTCGCTGACCGGCGAACATCCTGTGCTCACCCTGCATGCCGTGGTCGAGGAGGGCGTCGATCATGACACCGTGCTGCAAACCGTCCGCCAGGCCCTCGCCGATGATTTCGGCATTGCACACGCTACCATACAGGTTGAAACCGCCGGACGCATCGGCCATGGGGACGCGGAGTAAATGAGGCGCAGTCGCCCGAAACCTGCGATTACGATATTTGCCGTTTATTTCTGCAGCTTCGCTCGTAGCGCATAGAGGGCTTCCAGCGCCTCGCGGGGCGTCATGTCATCCGGATTGAGGCCGGCGAGCTCGTCCTCCACCTCCGACGGGCCGCTGTGCGACGCCGGTTCGCGGTTGACCTCGACTGAAAACAGCGGCAGGTCATCGACCAACTGGCGCGCCGGGCTTTGCCGTTCGCCTTCTTCCAACTGGTCGAGCACGGCGCGCGCGCGGGAGACCACCGCTTCCGGCAGACCCGCCAGGCGCGCAACCTGGATGCCGTAGGAGCGGTCGGCGGCACCGGGGCCAACCTCGTGCAGGAAGATCACGTCACCCTCCCACTCCTTAACGCGCATGGTGGCGTTGGCAAGCCGATCGAGTTTTTCCGACAGCACGGTCAGCTCATGGAAGTGCGTGGCGAAGAGGCCACGGCAGCGATTGACCTCGTGCAGGTGTTCAACTGCTGCCCAGGCGATCGAGAGGCCATCGAAGGTTGCAGTGCCCCGACCGATCTCGTCGAGAATGACCAGCGAGCGTTCGCTTGCCTGGTTGAGGATCGCCGCGGTCTCGACCATCTCGACCATGAAGGTCGAGCGCCCGCGGGCCAGGTCATCCGAGGCTCCGACCCGCGAAAACAGCCGGTCGACGACGCCGATTTCGGCGCTGCCCGCCGGCACGAAGGACCCCATCTGTGCCAGAATCGCAATCAGCGCGTTTTGTCTGAGGAAGGTTGATTTGCCGCCCATATTCGGTCCGGTCAGGAGCCAGATCGCACCCTCCTGTGCATCATCGGCCGGCGACAGATCGCAATCATTGGCGACGAACGGGCCTTCCGCCTGTTTGCGCAAGGCCTGCTCGACCACAGGATGGCGGCCGCCGATGATGCGGAAGCGGGTCGAAAGATCCACGGTCGGACGGCAATAGCCCTGTTCCTCCGCCAATCGGGCGAGTGCGGCGGATACGTCGATGGCGGCGATCGCGCGTGCCGACCGGCTGATGGACTCGGCCGCATCGGTCACCGCATCGGTCAGTTGCTCGTAGATTTCCAGTTCGATCGTGAGGGCGCGGTCGGCGGCATTGGCAATGCGGCTTTCGAGATCCGCCAGCTCGGTCGTGGTGAAGCGCATGGCGTTGGCCATGGTCTGGCGGTGGATGAACCGCGCCTTGGCCTCGTCGCCTTCGGTCAGTGCTGCTGAATTGCCGGCGGTCACTTCGATGAAATAGCCGAGCACATTGTTGTGCTTGATCTTCAGCGATTTGATGCCGGTATCGCCGGCATATTGCTGCTGCAGTCCGGCAATCACCTTGCGCGACTCGTCGCGCAGCGCACGCATTTCATCGAGTTCTTCGTGATGGCCCGACCGCACGAAACCACCATCGCGCTTGAGCAGGGGCAATTCGTCCGCCAGCGCCGCGTCGAGCATGGAAGCGACCGCATCCGGCAATGCCTGCAGGTCGGACGAAGCTTCGGCAATTTCCTCCGGAGCTTCCTTGCCATCCAGCAATTCCGCCAGCATGCCGGCCGCCTCGAAACCCTGGCGGATGGCGCCGAGATCCCGCGGGCCGCCGCGGTTGAGGGCAATCCGCGACAGGGCTCGAGGCATGTCGGGCGCACCGCGCAGCGCTTCCCGTGTGCCGTCCGCAAAGGCGGTATTGGCGAGGAACCAGGACACCGACTCGAGACGCTGGTTGATGCCGTCAGGATCTGTAAGCGGCGACATCAGCCGTTCCGACAACAGCCGTCCGCCGCCGCCGGTTACCGTGCGGTCGATCGTTTTCAGCAATCCGCCGCGTCGGTCGCCCGACAGTGTCTTCAGCAGTTCCAGATTGGTGCGCGTTGCCGGATCGATGAACAGGGTCGACCCGTGGCTTTCCCGCTCGGGCCGGGACAGTACCGGCCGTTCCGCCAGCTGGGTTTTCTCGACATAGGCGATGACGGCGGCCGCCGCCGCCCGTTCCGGACGCGAAAACGTGCCGAAGCCGTCGAGCGTCTTGACCTCGAAAAACCGCGCCAGCCTCCCCTCGGCGCTGCCGCTGTCGAACAACACCGAAGGCTGCGGCGTGACGACCGGTCCGAGCTGATCGAACTCGGCCCGCATGGTCTCGTCGTGAAACACGCTGTCGGCGACGATCAGCTCCTGCGGATCGATCCGCATCACATCCGCCACCAGCCGCCCGGCGCTGGTTTCTGCCAAGCGGAACGTTCCGGTCGAGATATCGACCCACGCCAGAGCCATGCCGCCGCCGCCCTTTACCCGGGCTGCCGCCATCAGATAGTTGGACTGCGCCGGGGTGAGCAGCTTTTCCTCGGTCAGCGTGCCCGGCGTCACAAGACGGATGACTTCGCGCCGTACCACAGACTTGGAGCCGCGTTTACGCGCCTCCGCCGGATCTTCCGTCTGCTCGCAGACGGCCACCCGGTACCCCTTGGCGATCAGTTTCTGCAAGTAATCGTCGGCCGCGTGAACCGGCACGCCGCACATCGGGATATCCTCGCCCAGATGCTGGCCGCGCTTGGTCAGTGTGATACCCAGCGCCTGTGCCGCTTCCACAGCGTCGTCGAAGAACAGCTCGTAGAAATCGCCCATGCGATAGAAGAGCAGCGCGTTCGGATGCTCCGCCTTTATGGCGATGAACTGCTCCATCATCGGGGTGGCCGCCGCCCGGCTCTGTTTGGAGGTGAGCTTTTTGGCACCGGAAGCCGTGCTTTCGGCATCCGATTGGCCAATCACCTCAATATGCCGGTTGGAACTTTCAATCATATCGCTAAGCTGCATCGTCGCAGACGAACTTTACAGGGAGTTCCGGGCACCCTAACGGTTGACCGGCGTCAAAAACAACACAAAGCGAACCGGTATCGCCGTTCGCCCACAACAGGTTAGGAAACATGCCCGCAACCGACAAATCCGCCCAGAACGTCTCAACGGTTACCGAGCAGGAAGCCCTTGACTTCCACGCCCGCGGCCGGCCGGGCAAGCTTGAGGTCAATCCGACCAAGCCCATGGCGACGCAGCGCGATCTGTCGCTGGCCTATTCGCCGGGTGTCGCCGTGCCGGTCAACGCCATTGCCGAAGATCCGTCGCGCGCGTTCGACTACACGTCGCGGGGCAACATGGTGGCTGTTATCTCCAACGGCACCGCCATTCTCGGCCTCGGCAATCTGGGCGCCCTGGCCTCCAAGCCGGTGATGGAGGGCAAGGCAGTGCTGTTCAAGCGCTTTGCCGATGTCGATTCCATCGACCTGGAAGTGGGCACCGAAGATATCGATGAGTTCGTCAATTGCGTGAAGCTGCTCGGCCCATCCTTCGGCGGCATCAATCTGGAGGACATCAAGGCGCCGGATTGCTTCATCATTGAGCAGCGGCTGCGCGAGGCGATGGACATCCCGGTGTTTCACGACGACCAACATGGCACCGCCATCATCGCGGTCGCCGGTCTGATCAACGCCCTGCATCTGACAGGCCGCGATCTGACGACGACCAAACTCATCTGTAACGGTGCCGGTGCGGCGGCGATCGCCTGTATGGAACTGATCAAGTCGATGGGTTTCGCGCCGGAGAACATCACGCTCTGCGACACAAAGGGTGTCATCTATCAGGGTCGCGAAGAGGGCATGAATCAGTGGAAGTCGGCCCACGCCGTTGTCACCGACGCGAGGAGCCTCAAAGAGGCAGTGGAAGGCGCCGACGTGTTCTTCGGTCTATCGGTCAAGGGCGCGCTGACCGAGGACATGGTCCGCTCCATGGCAGACAATCCGATCATCTTCGCCATGGCCAATCCGGATCCGGAAATCACCCCGGAGGAGGTCGCGGCGATCCGCGACGATGCCATCATGGCGACGGGACGCTCCGACTATCCGAACCAGGTCAACAACGTTCTCGGCTTTCCCTATATCTTCCGCGGCGCGCTCGATGTCCGTGCTTCGACCATCAACGACGCCATGAAGATCGCCGCCGCCGAGGCGCTGGCGGCCTTGGCCCGTGAGGACGTACCCGATGAAGTGACAGCCGCCTATGGCGGCAACCGCCCGCGTTTCGGACCGAAGTACATCATCCCGGTCCCGTTCGACACGCGGCTGTTGACCGACGTGCCGGTTGCCGTTGCAAGGGCGGCGATGGATTCCGGCGTTGCGCAGCGGCCGATCGTCGATCTTGAAGCCTATGGACGGGAATTGTCGGCGCGCCGCGACCCGATCGCCTCCACGCTGCAACGCATCTACCAGAGAGTCCGCAGACAGCCACGCCGCACGGTCTTTGCCGAAGGCGAGGAGCCGCAAGTCATGCGTGCCGCCGTTTCCTATGTGAACCAGCGGCTCGGAACCGCCATTCTGCTCGGCCGCAGCGACGAGATGGAAGCCACCGCCCGCCACGCCGGCATCGATCTCGACAAGCCCGGGATCGAGCTCATCAACGCCCGGCTGTCGAACCGTCGCGATGCCTATGTCGAACATCTCTATGCCCGGTTGCAAAGGCATGGCTTCCTGCATCGCGACTGTCTGCGCCTCATCAACACGGACCGCAACCATTTCGCCTCCTGCATGGTGGCACTGGGCGATGCCGACGCCATGGTGACCGGCACGACCCGTAACTATTCGACCGCGCTGGAAGACATCCGCCGCTGTGTCGACGTCAAGCCGGGCCACCGCGTGATCGGAGTGTCGCTGGTGCTGTGCCGCGGCCGCACGGTTCTGGTCGCCGACACGGCGGTAATCGACATGCCGAATTCGGAGGAACTGGCCGACATCGCCGAAGAGGCAGCCGGTGTCGCCCGCCGCATGGGCTACGAGCCGCGCGTCGCCATGCTTGCCTATTCCACCTTTGGCCATCCGCGCGGCGAGCGCGCCGAAAAGGTCCGCGAGGCGGTCGGCATCCTCGATCGCCGGCGTGTTGATTTCGAATATGACGGTGAAATGGCCGCCGACGTGGCGCTCAACCCGGACATCATGAGCCAATACCCGTTCTGCCGTCTTTCGGGCCCCGCCAACGTGCTGGTCATGCCGGCTTTCCACTCCGCCTCTATCTCCACCAAGATGCTGCAGGAACTGGGCGGCTCCACGGTCATCGGCCCGCTGCTCGTCGGCCTCGACAAGTCGATCCAGATCACCTCCATGGCCGCCAAGGATTCCGATATCGTCAACATGGCGGCGATCGCGGCGTATAACGTAGGGAGCTGATCCGCGGCGTTCGCTGTCCAAGGAGTGGATGGGCACCTTGAAAAAGAACTTCCTGATCGTCGGCGGCAGCTCCGGCCTCGGCCTTGAACTTGCCAGACACTACATTGCCGATGGCCATACGGTTTCGATCACCGGCCGCAAGGATCCTGATCTGCCGGGAGCAACTTTCCACGCATTCGCGATAACCCGGGATGCGTCAAGATTGGCGCGAGACGCCGACCGCCTGCTGGCCCGGATCGAAACCGTACATACGCTGATTTATTCGGCCGGTTTCCTTCAGAGGGGAAGCATCGAGACGCTTGGCGATGGTGATCTGGAAACCATGGTCAATGTCGGCCTTCTGGCGCCGATGATGTTGATCCAACGCCTGAGAAAGCGGTCGGACTGGCCACTCAAGATCATGCTGATCACGTCAAGTTCTCAATACACGCCGAGGGCTTTGGAGCCGGCCTATTGCGCAACCAAATCGGCACTTGGGATGTTGGGAGCGTCTCTGGCCAGAGACGCTGAGCTTGGCAAGGTATTGGTTGCGGCCCCGTCGGGCATCCGCACGTCGTTTTGGGACGGCACCGACGAGGCGACCGAATCCATGCTCGATCCAAGCTGGTTGTCAGACCGTATCGTTGAACTATCCAGTGGCCCCTTCAAGTACAAGTTCGCGAAGATCCTGCGCAATCCGCCCCGCGTAGAAACAGTCGAATGCTTGGACAACGATATGCAGCCAGTCTGAGCCATCGGAGCTGACCGACGAAACGCAAGGCTTGAACGTTGGGTCGAACCAGCATCAAAATGGTCGGATGACCACAAGCCCCACCGCCGTTGCCGAGTCATTCGTTGAGGCCTTCGATGCAGCCGATCGAGATCGCATTGTCGCGTGCTTGGCAGTCGATCTTGTCGCCGAAATCACCCAGCCCGATGGCACCACGGCAAAGGTTCATGGGCGGGACGGATACACGGCCTCGATTGATGCGTTGGATATCGAAACGGTTCGCCCCGGCATCAAGGCAACGCAGATTGCGCCGGTATCTTCTGGTCAGGTGATGGTCATGGTGGAGGTTCGAGCAGAGCGAAAGGGCCGCACACTTCATAATTTGCGGCCTTTCTCATGTCGGTCGGTGAAGGTCAGATCACACGCATCTGGATGGTTGAAGCCCTGCCTGCCGAAAGCGACGCCTTCTGGAAGGACTGAACTCGGCAAACGATCGGTCCAGGGTTCGAGTAAGGACTCAATACCTGGTTTCTCGCACGTAAACATGGTCAGGATAGTCGTAGCCGTCGAACATGATGTCTCGCACGTAAACGAGATCGGCTTTCCGAAGGACGTGTATCGAACGACGGTTGTTGGGGTCGACGATGGCGACGATCCTGTTGATTGCCTCGAAATCTATCGCCGCTTCGATAATCCGTGCGATGGCTTCGCTCGCATACCCTTGCGTCCAGGCGTGTCTTGCCAGGCGGAAACCGATTTCGGCGTCACCCGCATCGACCCTCTCTGGATTAGCGGAAAGGCTGAAGTAGCCGATGACCCGCCCATCCTGCTTCCGTTCAATCGCCAGCGTGCCGGGCAGCACGCTCGATGTCCCGCCGGCTATCATCCTGCTCAACCACGTAGCCTGAGCCTGTTCGTCAAGCACGCCGGTGTCGCTGAACTCCATGACGTCCCGGTCACCCAGAATGGCGGCCAGGAAGCGAAGGTCGGTCTGGCTCCAAGGCCGCAATCTCAAACGCTCCGTTTCGTACATGCGCACCATGATGCCACTTGGAATTCAGCGATGAAACAGTCGCGACAATCCCGGTGAGCCGACATAGGCCCATATGCCGCCCGCGACACAAGCAACACCAAGGGCCGTCAGCAGGGTCAGCGGTTCGCCAAGCAGGAAATACCCCCCAAGGGCAGTCAACGCGGGAACTACCGCGCCGCTGACCGCCGCGACGCTGGCGCCGAGGTGCCGGATCGCGGCTCCATAGGCGGCAAGCCCCAAAAGTCCCGCGAGAATGCCCTGGGCCAAAACCTGCAAGCCGATATCGGGCAAAGGGGCGTCCAGCAACGCCGCATCAGGCGACAGGAACCAGAGCGGGACCACCAGAATTGAGGACCAGAAACAGATCAACGCGGCGCCATGCCAGGGACCCAACCCGCTCTTTCTGTATGCGACCGTGTAAACGGCCCAAAACACCCCGGCGATGATGAACAACGCATCGCCGATCAACACCTCGGGTCCGCCGGCGCTGCCTGTCAGTGTGGTTCCAACCACAAAGGCGATCCCGACAATGATAAAGCCGAGCCCCACAAGACGACCCAACCCGAACCGTTCCCCTAGAAACACAGCGCTCAAAAGCGCAACGAATAGGGGCATGGAACCGGGGAGTAGCGCCCCCATGTGGCTCGCCGGCGCGAATTGGGCGCCTGCCATTCCGAGGAGCCCGAACGGCAACCCGCCTCCAATCAGGATCAGCATGAGCGTCCCTCTGAGCCCGCTTCTGGGCAGAAAACCCTGACGCATCAGGATCGGCAACAGTGCGATGGCCGGAATTCCGTAGCGCATCAACGCCAGATCGATGGGCGCCAATGTCGTGGTGACGCCGAAGCGCGTGGCAAGCTGCCAACTCACCCCAATTGCGACCGTTGCGACCCAGGCGAGAATGCCTGCGCGCACATTGGAGGTTGGATCAGCCTCCATGATCGACCGCGGCAATCGTGTCGAAGGCAACCAGCGCGCCGTCCTGCCAAACCGTCAGCGCCCCCATGGCCTCGCGCCCGTGCGGTTCACCCCATTCCGCATCCGGAAGCTCGGGCAGGATCCCGTGCGGATTGTTGTCCGTGTCGTTGAGGAAATAGCCCTCGAGATTGGCTTTGAAATCAAAGGTGCCCGCAATTCCAGGCAGGGAAAAAATGTCGCGCGCGTAGGCCCAGAGCGCTGGGTAGTCGACCAGCCTGTGCCGCGTGCATCGAAAGAGCGGAGCGTAGACCGCGTCGAACCGTATCAGCGTTGCAAACAGAAACAGATCGGCTTCGCTGAGCTGATGGCCAAACAGGCACCGTCGGTCTGTCAGGTGGGCTTCCAGCCAATCGAGCGTTGCAAAAACGTCGGTGACCGCTGACGTGTAGGCGGATTGCGCCGTGGCGAAGCCAGCGCGGTAAACGGCATTGGCGAGTCCGTCGTAAATCCGGGCATTGATGGCATCGATTTCGGAGGCCTGCGGGTCCGGTGCGAGGCGCCAGCCGCAGTCGTTCCGATCGAGCGCCCGCGCGATTGTCGCGGATTCGTTGGACAAAATGGCGCCGGTCTTCCCGTCCCATATCAGAGGTACGGTTGCGCGCCCTGTATAGGCCGGATCCGTGGCGCTGTAGAGTTGATGAACATGATGGACCGGCGCCTCGTCGAGACCCATACCGTTGTGGCCGGACAATGCGTAGCCTTCCGTTCGCGGACCTCCGGCGACAACCACATCGATATCGTGAAGCCTCTTCAGAGCGCGAACCAGCGTTGTGCGATGCGACCACGGACAGCTTTGCGAGGCGACGATGACGATTCGCGTACCGTTGCGAAGGTGTTCGGCGATCTCAGATACCGACCGGAGTGGAAGCGCCGAAGATTCCCGTTTGAAGGCGCCGTCCTTCATGTATCGGCTTGCATCATGGCGCCAGGCGCCGTCGATCAACATACCCATATCGGATCCTTTCCGGATTCGAATCTAGTCGAACCGGCTTCATCTGTATGTTCACAAACACACAGTTTTTGGTCTATTCTAGTCACCATGCGAGAACTTCCATTGACCCTCCTGCGTGCCCTTGCGGCCGTTTATGAAACCGGCGGAATTCGACCCGCCGGACGGTATCTCGGCATCCAGCACTCTGCGGTCAGCCGAGCGTTGCGCGATCTCGAAGCGTGGCTTGGCGTGCCGCTCCTCGATAAACGAGACGGTCGGCGAGCGCTTGCCTTTACCGCGGAGGGTGCCGCGCTTGGCAAAGCTGCCCTGGCGGCAATGAATGAGTTGCAATCCGCGGTCACAAGCACCCGTGAAGGGTCGAGCGCCAATTCCGTTACCCTGGCGACGACGCCTTCCTTTGCAATGCGGTGGCTCTTGCCTCGTCTGCCTTCACTGACGGAGGCTCATCCGAAGATTGAACTCTCGATTCTCGTAGACCAGGCCCGAAAGAGCCCGGTGGCCACGGGAGCTGACCTGAACATCCGGATGGGCGCCCGCCCGCCGGCCGATCTCCTGCCCGATCCGCTGATGGACGAGCGGATTTTCCCGGTCATGGCGCCGGGCCTTTGGAACAAGCTCGAAAGGCCATTGACGGTCGAAGACCTGCACGGACTTCCGCTGCTGCATGATCGGGACCCTTCGACGTCCTGGGGGAACTGGCGCGCGAAGATTGGACCGGACCGGCTGAACGTTCGTCAGGGTCCGCGACTGACCTCCTCCGACCTCATTTTGCGCGCGGCGGAACAGGGCCAGGGCATCGCCCTTGCCCGGGGGCGCCTCGCCGAGGATAGCCTGTCGAACGGTTCCCTTATCCGTCCTCTGGGCGAGACGGAGCTCAATGTGGGCATCAACTACTGGATCATTGCAAACCCCGAGACTGGGCGGCGTTGGGCGGTCCGAGCAGTAATCGATTGGCTTCGACAAGAGGCGGCAACAGGCGATGGGACGGTCGCCACTTCAAGCTCCGCCGAATAGGAAGGCTAACCCTGGGACCTGAAGCGAATGGAAGAGGGTCTATCGCTTCGCTATCGCCGCATCGATCCACGCTGCCAGCTCTGTGCTCGCACCGGTCATCGGCAGACGCAGTTCGGGACTGGCTATCAGGCCCTCACGCCAAAGCCAGTGCTTGATTGCCGCCGGATTCGGTTCGGCAAAGAGCAGGCGGGTCAGATCGGCAATCGCCTGCCATTCGGCCAGGGCACCTGGCCAGTCGCCGTCCTGCAGAAGCCGCTGGACGGCGGCAAAGCAGGCGGTTTCGATGTGGCCGGCAGCGAGGATGGCGCCCGCCGCGCCGTGCGTCAGCGCACCGTAGTAAAGCGCATCCTCACCGGTCATGATCGAAAAGTCCGACGGGACGCTGCGGATCAGGTCGAAGGTCTGCCAATTGTCCTGACAGCAATCCTTCAGGCCGACGATGTTGGGGATCTCGGCCAGCGCGCACACCGTGTCGTTGGCGAGGTTGACGCCGGTTCGATAGGGGATGTTGTACATCAACAGAGGCCGGTCAGTCGCCGCAGCGAGTGCAGAGAAGTGCTGCAGCAATCCCTGCTGTGACGGGCGCGAATAGTAGGGACATGAAACAAGGTAGCCACCGATCGGCCAGGATGCGGTGGACTTGAGCTGTTCCGTCAGCCGCGCCGTATCGCTTCCGGATAGGCCCAGAAATACAGGCAGGGTTCCGTTGGCCGCCACTGCGGCGCAGTTGGCAACGGCCTGTGTTTCCGCGACATCCAGCGTGAGGCCTTCGCCCGATGTCGCTGCCACGATGAGGCCGTCGACAGGCAGCCGGCAATAGTGCCGGACAAGTCGCGCCAGGGAACCGCTGTCGACGGCACCGTCAACGAAAGGTGTAATAAGCGGCAGCCAGAGGCCGCCGATAGTGGGATGGGTCTGCTGCATGGTTCTGCTCCTGTGGGCGGACCGACGGCGGAGCGATTCATGGCAACAAAAAACCCCGTCCGAACGGCCGGGGTTGTGGTCTTTCGTCAGGCTTTGCGTGGCGTCAAGGCGTGCGGGACCGTCCCCGGGGTGAGGAACGGTTTGTGTTTCAGTGCATTGATCGCGAGCGAAGCCATGCGCCGATCAATGTCAGGACGCGCCGGGTGTGTCAACGCCCGATCAGGAGGCGAACCGACTGGCGTCGGCGCCATAGTAGTTGATGTAGCGATTGTTGATCTTGGAGATCGGCAGTACCACCATTACGTCCGTGGTGCCGAAGGCGCGGTCCACAACAGCACCGTCGCCGACCATGGCGCCGAGCCGCAGGTAGCCTTTGATCAGCGGCGGCAGGCCCGACACGGCGCCCTTGGTGTCGATCGCCTCATGCGGCATCAGATCCATCACCTGATAGAGTTCCGGTCGGGCGCTGACCGCCCATTCTCCCGTCGCCAGGCAATTGTGATAGAGGAACGAGAGCGACAGCGCATGCGCTTCCGGAAGGACTCCGGGGATCGATGCGCAGCCGAACATGGCGTCGATGCCGTGCTCCAGGGCGTAGGCCCAGTTGCCCTGCCACAGCAGTTCGACGGTGCGCCGGTTGCGGTATTTCGGCAAGACGCAGGAGCGGCCGAGTTCCATGAAACGCTTTTGCGGGTGCCGCGCCAGCATATCGTCGATGGCGAATTCCGATGTCGAGTAGAAGCCGTCATTGGCGCGCGCCACGTCCTGGCGAAGCAGCCGATAGGTGCCGACGATCTGGTCTTCCGCGTCGCCGGCAATGGCCCGATCGAGCACCAGGAGGTGATCGCAGACATCGTCGAAGGCATCGGTATCGCGTCGAAGCCGCATGGCCTCCGGCGGCATGGCCGCGCCCATCTCGTTGGCGAACACGTCGAAACGAACCGCCTGTGCCGCCTGGATCTCGCTTTCGGACCGGGCGAGCCTGGTTTCAAGATCACCGATCCTGCCGAGCACGTCGCTGTCGCTGACTGTCATGTCAAGCGCCGGCCCCGTCGCCGAGGTGCTGCCGGGCTGTGTTGCGCGCATGTTCAAAGTCATGGCAAATCAATCCTGTGATTCCGCATTTACGCCCATAAATCAGAACTATACGACAATGCCGTGACACCGCATCGCCGGGACGATCGCACTGTTTTGCGTGTTTCGAAGACCGCACCTGTCCTGTCTTCCCGTGAGGCGAAGCGGGAAAAACGCCGATCCGCCCGAATTACGTGCTCATATCGACGACCACGCGCCCACGCACCTTTCCGTCCATGACGGCGCGAGCTGTGTCGATGATATCATCAAACCCGATTGTTTTCGACAGGGCATGCAATTTGTCCATGTCGAGGTCTGTTGCAAGGCGGCCCCAGGCCTCCTCCCGCAGCTGCTTCGGCGCCATGACAGAATCCACGCCCAGCAGGCCGATGCCACGCAGAATGAACGGCATGACGGTTGCCGGCAGGTCGAAACCCTGGGCCAGTCCGCAGGCCGCCACGGCGCCGCCATACTTGGTCTGCGAAATCACGTTGGCCAGCGTATGGCTGCCCACCGAATCGATGCCGCCGGCCCAGCGTTCCTTGCCGAGCGGCCGGCCGGCTTCCGACAGCTCGCTACGCTCGATGATGTCGGACGCGCCCAGGGATTTGAGGAAGTCCGCTTCCTCCGGCCGCCCGGTCGACGCTATGACAGAATAGCCGAGCTTAGAAAGAATCGTGATTGCCACGGATCCGACGCCGCCATTCGCACCGGTGACGACGATCGGCCCGCGATCCGGCGTGATGCCGTAGCGCTGCAGCGCCATCACGCACAACATCGAGGTGTAGCCCGCCGTTCCGATCGCCATGGCGTCATGGGCGCTGATGCTGTCGGGCCGCTTGATCAGCCAGTCGCTGTTGAGCCGGATGTAGCGGGCATAAGCTCCTGTATGGGCTTCTCCCACACCCCAACCGTTGAGGATGACCTGATCGCCGGGTTTGTAGGCATCCGTTTGCGAACTGACAACGGTTCCTGCGCAATCGATGCCGGGTACCATCGGCCAGTGGCGGATGACGGGAGCCTTCCCGGTAATCGCAAGGCCGTCCTTGTAGTTGACGGTAGTTGCCTCGACCTCGACGACGACATCACCCTCCATCAGGTCAGCGAGCGACAGCTCCTTGATGTCGACGGACTGGTTCTTGTCTTCGTCGCGCGATACGACGATGGCCCGAAATGGCTCCTGCATGAAATTTCTCCCTCAAACGCGGCGATAATGGAACGATCGGTCCCTATCTGCCATGCCAAGTTTGATTTGGCTATTGCCCAGAGGCATTGTTTTGCGCTTCGCCGCGGTAAATCCAGCGACCGAACAGTTCGTCGATCACGATTGCAGCAGCGCCCACCGAAATCAGAGCATCGGCAAAATTGAAGACGGCGAAATACCAGTTGCCGACGTGAAACAGCAGGTAATCGACTACGTATCCGAGCACCGCCCGATCGATCAGATTTCCCAGGGCTCCCGCCACCACGAAAATGAAGCCGATCTGACTGATCCAGCGGCTTGGCGAGCTGCGCGCCCACAGATAGGTGACGAAGGCGATGACTGCCAGGATCATGGCCAAAAGCCAGGTTTCGTTCACGCCGGTCAGCATGGAAAAGGCGATGCCCTCGTTGTGGGTGCGAAACAAAGAAAACACCGGCAACACAACCACCTGCTCCTGGAACGGCAGCCGCGTTTCCACCAACCATTTGAACAACTGATCGAGGGCAACCAGGATCGCCAGCATCGACATGGCGAAACGGCGTCGCGACAGCAGCGGAATCATGATGAAAGCTCCAGGTATGATCGGCGGGCCTCGAACAGCATAATGCCTGTGGCAACGGCCAGGTTGAGCGAATCGGCCCGGCCGGCCTGCGGGATCAGCGCCAGAACCTTGCAGGCAGAGGCCAGTTCATCGGGGAGCCCGGCCTGTTCGTTGCCCATCAAAAGCACCGTTGGTCGGTCGGCATAGTCGATGCTGCGATAATCGACCGCCCCGGCCAGGTGCGTTCCGACCAGCAAAGCTCCGGCCGACCCATGCCAGGCGAGGAACTCATCGATGCCGGTTTTGGCAATTGGCATTGCAAAAACGGATCCCATGGTCGCCCGCACCGTTTCCAGTGAAAAGGGATCGGTGCTGTCACCGACGAGGATGACGCCGCTGGCGCCGGCCGCATCGGCCGTGCGGATGATTGTTCCAAGGTTGCCGGGGTCGCGAACCCGGTCGAGCGCCACATAGGTTTCGCGCGGCTTCGGAGAGAGCTCGGTCAGCGGTCGAAACCGTTGCTCGAAAACGCCGCAGACCATCTGCGGATTGTCCCGGCGTGTGATGGCTCCGAGCACCTTTTCAGTGACTTCGAGCACCAGGCCGCCGGCAGCCACTGTCCTGGCCGCGACGGTTTCGACCTCACGATTTGCTTTTGCCGAGCGGGCGTAGATCAGCGTGCGGATTGTCCAGTCATGATCGAGGGCATCGATGATCAGCTTCAGGCCTTCGGCGAGAAAGGTACCGCTGCGATCACGGTTCTTTTTCAGCGACAGTGCCCGGATGTCCTTGATCAGGGGATTGGCGAGGCTGCTGATCTCCTTGACGCGTCCCACGCGCCCGGGGCTCGTCATGATGTCACCCAGCGGCTGAATAGCGAGGTGGATAGCGCACGCCCCTGGGCGCTTTCGCGCAACACAAGTTCGCCTGATTCGACGGTCCCGCCTGCACCGCGCATGGTTTCGCGCATCAACTCGTGGATCGAGAAGAACGATGCCCGGATCGAATAGGCGGTGAGCACCAGCGCCAGCGCGTCCTTGGACAGGATCGACCGACAGATGTCGAGCATTGCCGGCAGGTGGTCGAACAGCTGCCAGACCTCTCCGTTCGGGCCGCGGCCGAATTTCGGCGGATCGGTGAGGATGATGTCGTAGGTTTTCGCCCGTCGCTCCTCCCGTGCGATGAACTTCATGGCGTCGTCGCAGATCCAGCGGATCGGCCGGCCTTCCAGACCGGACAGCTGCTGATTCTCCCGCGCCCATCCGATGGCCTTTTTGGAAGCGTCGACATGGGTCACGTCGGCTCCGGCTGCGGCCGCGATCAGCGAGGCGACTCCTGTGTAGCCAAACAGGTTCAGGACCCGAACCGGGCGGTCCGCCGTTTCGATCAGTTGGTGCATATGGGTCCAGTGAGCGGCCTGTTCCGGAAACACGCCGACATGGCGAAAGGCGGTGAACCGGCCATGGAAGTCGACGCCGCAAAGTCGCATCGGCCAGGTTTCGCCGAGCGGGGTCTGAGGAAAGCGCCAGCGGCCCATGCCGTCTTCGTCGATGTCACCGGTGAAGACCGCGTCCGCCTTGTCCCACTCACTGTCTGCAAGACCGCGCGGCCAAAGCGCCTGCGCCTCGGGACGGACAATCCGGTAAGGTCCGTACTGTTCCAGTTTCTCGCCCCGGCCGCTGTCCAGCAACTGGAAGTCGTCATTCCCCGATGTTTCGAGGATCACGGGCAATCGTTCACCAGGCCGATCCCCGGCGCGCGGCGGACGCTGCGGAATGGACTCAGCTCGTGGCGCCTGCCTGACAGTTGGTGATTGTCCATCTCGGTTTTCGGGCCGACCGGACTGCCGGGCGGGTTTTCCGCGGCGATCCCTGTGGCGCCTGTTGCGGCCTGGTGTTGCTTTCAAAAAACTATCCATTCGTCTTGCCCGGGACTTGGCCCGGCAGCTCAAAGCAAATAGCATCGCGCCGCGGTGTGGCAAAGGCGTTTTGTGGAAACAGGCGTCGGACAGGACCGTCACGGAGAAACGCGCACAACCGGCTCTTCGGACCGGCAGCAGCAAGCGGAGGAAGACCGTATGGAAATGAACGGCGAAGAACGCATCGCGGCGTCGCGCGAGACGGTATGGGCAGCGCTCAATGATCCGGAAATTCTCAAACAGTGCATTCCCGGCTGCCAATCGCTGGAAATGACCGGCGAGAACGAAATGTCAGCCACGGTGAAACTGAGAATCGGGCCGGTATCGGCCACGTTCAAAGGGTCTGTCGTTCTGGAAAATATCAAGCCGCCCGAGGGCTATACCATCACCGGTGAGGGCAAGGGCGGCATAGCCGGTTTCGCCAAGGGTGGAGCCGATGTGTCGCTCCGCGAGGACGGTGCCGAAACGATCCTGGTTTATGATGTCAAGGCGCAGGTTGGCGGCAAGCTGGCGCAGCTCGGATCCCGCCTGATCGATTCGACCTCGAAGAAACTGGCCGGCCAGTTCTTCACCAAGTTCGGAGAGGTTGTCGGCGGAGGCGACTAAGCACCACGCCAGGCCTGGTGCCAGTTGAATGGAAATGGGTATCGGGTTGATCAGGCCGAGGGCAGGGCTTTTTGTGCGGCGACGCCTTCGGCGCGTTCGCGCTGTTTGTCGGCCTCTGTGTGCCACCTGACAGCTTCGCGTGCCTCGACCCGTGCCTTCTTGCGGTACTTGCCTTGTTTGAACCAGGTCGCCAGCGACCCGACGATCATACCGAGCATGAAAGCTGCAAACAGAAAGACGAAGAAAGGCGCGCTCAGCGACAGCAGGCTGTCGGAGGGCTGAAACGGGTTGAGCGCCAAGGTGACGGAACCGCGATTGGCGACCGACAGTACGATCAACACGACCGCGATCGGTACCAGAATGACAAAGGTGATGAGCTTGCGTGCCATGACATCCACATCAGTTGTTCGACGCAGGCATAGCACCGCGTTCCGGCCGAGGCCAGAGGCTGGCCCATGCGATATCGAGTCGCGCCGCTTTAGCCTGGATCGCCAGGATTCAGGCGTTCACGCAATTCCTTGCCAGTTTTGAAGAACGGCACCCACTTTTCCTCGACGAACACCGCTTCACCCGTGCGCGGGTTGCGGCCAGCGCGAGATGGACGGTTCTTAACCGAAAACGCGCCGAAGCCGCGAAGCTCGACGCGGTTGCCATCCGATAGAGCATCGGTGATCTCATCAAGAATAGCGTTGACGATGTTTTCGACGTCGCGATGGTACAAATGCGGATTGCGGGCAGCGATTAAATGAATCAATTCCGACTTGATCACGGCTGTTCCCCTCATCCGCACTATTGATCGGCTGGGCCAAATTGCCAAACAGAAACAAGGCCGTCAAGGAACAACTTGCGGTCTGCCAGCGACCGCAACTCCTTGGTAAACGGAATTCCACCTCCCTCGAGCAGATTAAGCAGGCTTACGGCGGTGTTTCCGAACAGCAGTTCGCCACCGGAACGACGCCGCTCCCATTCGACGATCTTCAGCGATTCGTCGATACCCTTCTCCGTCATCCACGTGCGAATTTCAGCCTCGCCGCCGACCGCATCAACGAGCCCGTTGTCGGCGGCCTGGCGACCGGTGAAGACGCTGCCGTCGGCCAGCGCCTTGGCCCGCGCCGCTGTCAGGCCGCGCCGTTCGGCGACCAGATCGACAAACCATTCATAGGTGTCATCGACCATCGAACGGATCATGGCCTTGGCTTCGTCGCTGGCGGCGTGGAAGGGTGACGGTTCGGCTTTCAGCGGCGCCGACTTTATTTCGTCGACGGATACGCCGATTTTGTCCAAAAGATCAGAGACTTGGGCATATTGAAAGATAACCCCGATGGAGCCGACGAGCGACGTATCACCGGCGACGATGTAGTCGCTTCCGCATGCGATCATATACGCCGCCGAGGCGGCCAGCGTGCGCACCTCGGCAGCCACCGGTTTTTCAGCGGCAACGGCGCGAACCGCCCGATAGATCGCCTCACCGCCATAGGACGTGCCACCGGGCGACTCCAACCGAACGATCAGCGCTTTGGCTCTGTCGTTTTTACGGATGTCATCCAGCCGCTTCAACAGTTCGGAATTGTCCGTCACCAATCCGGAAATCGTCACTCGGGCGACATGGTCAGTCGAGCGGCCGCCGATCGGGTCTTGTACATTGCTGCTGGCAACGATGCCGACAACGGCGGCAAGCACGATAACGAGGGACGCAACGCGCCAGAAAGTCAGTTTTCGGCGGAGGCGGCGGCGGTCTGCAATGCCGGTCTGATCCATGGGGGCTGTTCCATTTTTTGGTTTGGCTACCACAGGCGTCGGGCTGTGGACTGATGCCTGACAAACAAATGCGGCAGTCGGAAGGGGCACTCTACCGCATTGTTACCGTGCATAAAAAGACATATTGAGACTGTAAGGGCCCGAGCCCATATGATAAGTTCCGCCAGCTTCCGGAAAGCCCATCCGGCAAGCGGTGTCAGGGACAGGGCCAGGACCGCATTTGAAAACGACAACAACCAAAGACCGGGCGAAGCGCGGCAGCGGCAATCGCCACTACGTCAAGGCAGTGCGGCACTCCAGGCGCGTGTGGATCCTGAAATGGATGTTCCCGATCGCCGCCGTTCTGGCGATCCTGGCCTTTACCGGTTCGACGATGATTTCGCGAGCGCTGCCGGAAGGCGCCTCGATTGGCGATCTCGTGGTCACGGATGGCAAGCTCATCATGCGAAATCCTGTGATGACGGGGCCCGTCGACGATGCACGCGACTATTCGATCAGCGCATCGCGGGCCGTACAGGAACTGTCCGCTCCAGCCGTGATCAGGCTTGAGGATATCGTTGCCGATTTCCCGGTGACCCGTCACGATAAAGCGATGCTGAGTGCCATCAGCGGCTATTACAACCGGGATGAGGACTTTCTCGTCCTTGACCAGCCTTTCACCGTCACCACCGAGGGCGGTGTGACGGCGCTGCTCCAGGATGCAAACATCGATGTTGACGCGGGCACGCTGAAGACGCAGAAGAGGGTCGACATCAAGACCGAGCAGGCGCGGATCGTCGCAGAATCCCTGGTGATGCTGGACAGCGGCCGCGAGATTGTCTTCGAGCACGATGTGCATATGACCGTTCTGCCGGGCGCGCTGAAGTCCGACAAGAAAACCGGAAACGAGACACAATAGGAAGCGAACGAAATGATGCCCACACGTCGTTTCCACGACATAGCGAAACCGTTGCGTTTTTACGCCGCATTCGCCGCTGCCATGATGATCGCTGGCCCCATGGCGGCGCAGGACTCAACGGCCAGCCGCATGTCCGGCCTTGCCCTGTCGTCCGATGAACCGATCCAGATCGAAAGCGACAAGCTGAAGGTGCAGGATGCCGAGGGCCGGGCGGTGTTTACCGGCAATGTACGCGTGGTTCAGGGAACCACACAGATGCAGTCCGGCACCATGACTGTTTATTACGCCCGCGATGGGGGATCGATCTCGGAGGGAACTTCGCAGATCGAACGCATCAACGTTGCCGACAAGGTCTATATTCGCACCGAAGAACAGGAAGCCACGGCCGACGCCGGAGTGTTCAACATGCGCACCGAGGTCGTGGAACTGACCGGCAAGCGCGTCGTGCTGACGGATGGGGGCAATGTTTTCATCGGGTGCAAGCTGACGGTTTTCATGCAGACCGGGGAAGCACGGCTCGACAGTTGCGGCGATCGCGTCCGCATTCAGCTCGATCCGAAGTCCAACAAGCGGCCCAGTCAGTAACAGCGCTCGAAGAGAAAGTTCACGCATGCCGGACAGCGTCACCAAGGCGCAAGGGCAACCCGTGCAGGAAGCGGACCAGGATCGCTTCGAGGGCACGCTGATCGCCCGCAACCTGACCAAGACCTACAAAAACCGGCGTGTGGTCAACGGCGTGTCGTTGGGTGTGCGGCGCGGCGAGGCCGTTGGTCTTCTGGGCCCGAACGGCGCCGGTAAAACCACCTGCTTTTACATGATCACCGGCCTTGTGCCGGTGGACGAGGGTACGATCCGGATCGACGGCAACGATGTCACCCAGATGCCGATGTACCGACGTGCTCGGCTCGGCGTCGGCTATTTGCCGCAGGAGGCGTCGATCTTTCGCGGTCTTACCGTCGAGGGCAACATCCGCGCCGTCCTCGAGATTGTCGAAAAGGACCGCAAGAAGCGCGATGCCAGGCTCGATGAGTTGCTGGAAGAGTTCCACATTGGTCATCTGCGCAAAGCGCCGTCCATTTCCCTCTCGGGTGGTGAGCGCAGACGTTTGGAGATCGCGCGGGCGCTTGCCTCGGACCCGACATTCATGCTGCTCGATGAGCCCTTTGCCGGTGTCGACCCGATCGCCGTTTCGGACATCCAGGCGCTGGTCCGCCATCTGACCCAGCGCGGCATCGGTGTGCTGATCACCGATCACAATGTGCGCGAGACGCTCGGATTGATCGATCGCGCCTATATCATTCACGCCGGTAAGGTGCTGACCCACGGCCGCCCGGGAGACATCGTCGCCAATTCAGAGGTCCGACGGCTTTATCTGGGCGAGAGCTTTACGCTGTAAGTTTGGTCATTTTGTCGCTTCCGCGATCAGCCGGTGGCGGATTTCCCCGTTTTAACTTGACATTTAGACCTTAAGGGCAATTTTTGGGCCAATCTGCGTAAGGCCGGGAATTTTGTGATCGACTCCGGTGTGTGTGCGTAACTGGAGACCCCTGGTTCATGGCTCTGTCCGCCCAACTCCACATGCGGCAAAACCAGTCCCTGGTCATGACGCCGCAACTGATGCAGTCGATTCGGCTGCTGCAGCTGACCCACACCGAACTCCTGCAATATGTCGAGCAGGAATTGGAAAAAAACCCGTTGCTGAAGCAGGAGAGCGGAAGCGACGACGGCGAGCTCAATCCGGGTGAATCCGGCTCCGATACTGCTTCAGGCGAGGCGGCAGCCGGTGAGGACTGGTTCCGCGCGGAACTGGATCGCAGCGGCAGTGAGATCTCTGCACAGCTGGATGCGGCGCAGGAGGATGTCTTCCCGGAAGACAGCGGCACACGGGCGCCGGATGCGCCCGAACTGGCCGCGCAGTGGAAGTCCATGCCGGGATCGGCTGCGCTGTCAGGCGATGGTTTTCACGATATTGATGGTTTCGCAGCACCCACCGGAACGCTGCGCGACCATGTCGGTGAGCAGATTGCTTTTGCCTTTGGTGATCCGGCGAAGCGCCTCATCGCCGCCGACCTCACCGACCATCTCGATTCGTGCGGATATCTCACGGGCGATGTGCAGGAGACTGCAGAGCGTCTTGGGGTCGATATCGCTGCGGTGGAGGAGGTTCTACGAACATTGCAAGGCTTTGATCCGCCGGGTCTGTTCGCGCGCGATCTGTCCGAGTGTCTGGCGTTGCAGCTAAAGCGTCTCGACCGATTCGACCCGGCAATGGAGGCTTTGGTCGCCAACCTTCCTTTGCTTGCGCGCCGTGATTTCAAAACACTGCGGCGCCTCTGCGAAGTGGAGGAGGCCGATCTTCTCGACATGATGGCTGAGATCCGATCGCTGGATCCCAAGCCGGGCAACCGATTCGACAGTGCCAACATCCAGGCAATCGTGCCCGATGTTCATGTGCGGCCCGGCGCAGACGGCGCCTGGGCGATCGAGCTCAACCCGGAAACCCTGCCGCGCGTGCTGGTAGATCAGGCCTATTTCATCGAGGTATCGGCCCACTCAGGCAGCAGCGCAAGCGATGTCGAGTATCTCAATACCTGCATGCGCGAGGCCAATTGGCTGACCCGCAGCCTCGATCAGCGAGCCAAAACCATCATGAAGGTCGCGGGCGAGATCGTCCGGCAGCAAGCACCCTTTCTAAGCCGAGGTGTTTCGCATCTGCGGCCTTTGACCCTGAAATCTGTCGCCGATGCGATTGATATGCACGAATCGACAGTCAGTCGCGTCACCTCAAATAAATACATGCTGACGTCACGCGGCATATTCGAGCTGAAGTTCTTTTTCACCGCCTCGATAGCTGCTTCAGGAACCGGAGAGGATCACTCGTCGGAAGCCGTTCGACACCGGATTCGTCAAATGATCGCAGATGAAAAACCGAACAAGATCCTGTCGGATGATGTCATTGTCGGAATGTTGAAAGAGGACGGCATTGATATCGCCCGGCGCACGGTCGCCAAATATCGGGAAGCCATGAATATCGCCTCGTCTGTGCAACGCAGGCGGGAAAAGCGTGCGCTCGACCGTGCAGGGTTGTAAATTGCCCGTGCGCTGCAGTGCCATGGTTAAATTTGTATGAATGCCTTCGAAGCGCTTTGAACCTGCGTCCCCGGGGATCATCGACGCGGTACGCGCGGGGCCGCCTGCCAAGGCCTGTGCAAAAGGCGCGTTGACAATTCATTCATGAAACCGTAAAGCCCCGGCGTTCGTCGTTCCGACGCAGGATCAGACCTGCGGAACGTTTTGCACAGCCAGGGCTCCGGGTATCGAATTGAACGCCAATCCGCTTGGATGGTGTGGCAGACTCGCATAGACTGACATAAAATATCGAAGAAGAAGGGTTGTACTATGAGTGTGCGCGTTTCCGGCAAACATATGGAAATTGGCGAGACTTTCCGGACACGAATAGAAGACCGAATTGGCGATGCGATAACCAAATATTTCGATGGCGGCTACTCCAGCCAGGTGACGGTGGAAAAATCCGGATCGCGGTTTGCCACAGATTGTCTCGTGCACCTCGATACGGGAGCTTCGCTGCAGGCGACCGGAGAGGCATTGGACCCGCAGGCAAGCTTCGATGCGGCTGCCGAACGGGTCGAAAAGCGGCTGCGGCGCTACAAGCGACGACTCAAGGACCATCACGCCGGCCATGGCAATGGATCCGAGGTCGCCTATCGGGTGATGGATGCGGGGGCGGATGATGATGACGAAGTGGCAGAGGATTACGCGCCGGCGATCGTCGCCGAGTCCTCGAAGATCGTCAAAACCATGACGGTCGCTGGTGCCGTGATGGCGCTCGACATGACTGACAGCCCGGTTCTGCTTTTTCGCAATGCCGGAAACAACGAACTCAATGTCGTTTACCGCCGAACCGACGGTAACATCGGTTGGATAGACACCGCTGACGTGAAGAGCTGACCAACTGGCCAACTTGCAGTGAACGGGCGGCATTCGCCCCGAGCAGACGAAGACAACTAAGGAATTGGCAATGTCCCTTGCGGATCTGATAATTCAGGAATCAGTCATCCCGGCGCTCAAGGTGAACTCCAAGAAACAGCTTCTCCAGGAGCTGTCCTCCAAAGCTGCCCAGGCAACCGGCCTGTCGGAACGCGAGATTTTTGACGTGATTCTGCAGCGGGAGCGGTTGGGGTCGACCGGCGTTGGCAACGGGATCGCCATTCCGCACGGCAAGCTCAATTCCATCAACACCATTATCGGAGTCTTCGCTCGGCTTGATGAACCGGTCGATTTCGAGGCGCTTGACGACCAGCCGGTCGATCTCGTGTTCCTGCTATTGGCCCCCGAGGGTTCCGGAGCCGATCACCTCAAAGCACTGTCGCGCATAGCACGGGTGCTGCGGGACGGCGACATGGTTTCGAAATTGCGGCAGACCGAATCGTCTTCCGCGATCTACGCCTTCCTGACCGAAACGCCGGCTTCAAACGCCGCGTAACGCTGATTGGCCGCATTCGCGGCCGATCTTTCTTTGGCATGAAATCCCACGAGCACGATTGTCCGAAAGGACGATCTGCTGGCGGCTGTCCACGACAGACCGGCAGGTAATCGTCGGCGCGCGTTTGCCGCGGCCGTGAGCCCCTTCCTCCGTCGGAAAGTGCCTCGGATTCCGACGTTTTGCTTATTATGCAAAAAAAACATTGACAGTGAAAAATAATGTTTTTTATAGATTAGCAGACAAACCTGATTTTGGGAGGAGAGGGTTTTAGATGACCGAGGCAGTCATCCTTGAAGCGCAGGGCATCAGCAAACATTACGGCGGGATCAACGCTCTTGACGATGTGGATCTCGATCTGCGCCGCGGCGAAGTTCTGGCAATCGTGGGCGACAACGGTGCGGGTAAGTCGACCCTGATCAAGGCGATCACGGGGGCCATACCGCGCTCCGGCGGACGAATTTTCATCGATGGAAATGAGGTTCGGATCGAAACCCCGACGGATGCCAAAGCTGCTGGAATCGAGACCGTCTATCAGGACCTGGCGTTGGTCAACGAACTGTCGATCACCAAGAATGTCTTCTTGGGCCGTGAAATCGTCCGCGATGGCGTTCTGGGGCGGCTATTCGGAGCACTCGACTTCCGCCGGATGGATGCGGAAATTCGCGACCTGTTTGGGAAGCTCGACATCCGGATCACGGATATCTACCGCGACGCCCAGGCGTTTTCGGGCGGGCAGCGCCAGGCTGTCGCCCTGTCCAAAACCGTGATGTTCGGCAAGCGCATCGCAATCCTGGATGAACCAACGGCGGCGCTTGGCGTTCGCGAGAGCAAGATGGCCATGGACCTGGTGGCTTCTCTGAAGGATCACGGCCTGTCGGTCATCATGATCACCCACAACATGCAGCACGTCCTCAATTACTGCGACCGCGTCATGGTTCTGCGCCTCGGACGGGTGGCGGCCGTGCGCGAGGTGAAGACCATCGACGGTGACACGCTGGTCGGCCTGATCACCGGCGCCATCGAAGCGGAGGCGGCCTGACATGACGATCGCCACGGACAATGACAGGTCGGGCGCGTCGGTTCCCGGTTCGGGCACGCGTCGATGGGAGACGCTCAAGCACGAATTCATGCAGATCTGGCAGGTGCTGGCGGCACTCCTGCTGATCTATCTGGTCTTTCTGGTGCTGTCCCCGCCCTTTCGCAGCATCGACACGCTGTTATCGATCTTCGGGCAGGCGTCGATTCTGGCGATTCTTGCCTGTGGCACCACGGTGGTTCTGATCTCCGGTGGGCTCGACCTGTCGGTCGGTTCGATCTTTGCGGTTGTGGGCATCGTCGTCGGCATTCTTTTGGCAGAGTATCAATTGCCGGTGGCAGTCGCGGTGTTGCTTGGGCTCCTGACAGGCACGCTGCTCGGCGCGGTCAATGGCATCGTTCAGGTGGTTACCGGCGTACCGGCATTCATCGTTACGCTTGGCGGGCTGACTGCCTACAAGGGGATCGCCGAATTGCTGGCCAGTGGCCGCGATCTCTCCCGCTTTCCCGACTCCTTTCAACTGCTCGGCTCGGGCTATCTTTTTCCCATGGGCATCATGTTCGGGGTCGCTTTGCTGACCGGTCTCTTCCTGACCAAGACCCGCCTCGGCAATCATGCTTTCGCGATCGGCGGCAATGAAGAGGTAGCGCGCTTGTCCGGCGTGAAAGTCGCCCGCAGCCGCGTCTTCTACTACATGATCGGCGGCGCCATGGCGGCTGCAGCCGCCATTCTCGAGATCTCGAAACTCAACTTTGCCATGCCGTCGCGCGGCCAGAGCTATGAACTCTTTGCCATCGCAGCGGTTGTCATCGGCGGAACCAGCCTGTTCGGAGGCCGCGGCGGCGTCGGCAAGACCATCATCGGCATGCTGATCATGCAGACCATCATCGTCGGGCTCGCTTACATGGGCGTTGGCACGTCGGTTCAGCGTATTGCCATTGGCGGCATCATCATCCTGGCGGTTTTCTGGGACGTCTGGCGCCGCAGGTCGCGATAGATCCCAGCAGTTTGCCACGGGGTCGCGCAGCGTCCCGGGCATTTTTCGCCCGCATCGGGCAAAACGACAAAACGGAGGACCAAATGAGAATTTCAGCTTTGAAGGGCATTGCCATCGCGGCGGCCATGACGGCCCTGACAACCACCACCGCGTTCGCGGCGGATCTGCGCATCGCTTACACTGGGTATTCGACCGACAACACGTTCTGGATCGGTGTGGCCAATGCGGCAGCGGATCAGGCCAAGGAAATGGGCATCGAGCTGATCGACATGACCGCCTCATCGCCTGACGCGGCAGCTCAGAAGGACGCGGTTGACCGCGCTATCGACATGGGCGTCGACGGCATCATCATCGGGTCTGTCGACAATCGGGCGTTTGATGCGTCGCTCGACATGGCCGCCAAGAAGGGCATTCCGGTGGTTGCGGTCGATACCGGCATCGATCACGGTCATATCGGAAGCCTGGTGCAGACCGACAATCTGGCCGCCGCCGGCATTGCGGGTAAGTACATAGTCGACCAGATCGACAAGGGAGCGATCCTGATTCTTGGAGGCTCGGCCGGCCATCAGACCGGTAACGCCCGCCGCGACGGCGTCAAGACGGCGGCAGAAGCAGCTGGCCACGAAGTGATCTTCCAGATCTGTGACTGGAAGGATGCCTGTGCCTACGAAACATCGATCAACTTCCTGCGGTCCAACCCCGATATCACCGCAATCTTCTCGGCCTGGGATCCGGGTGCTTTGGCGGCGGTCTCCGCGGCCAAGGAACTTGGCAAACTCGACGACCTGGTCATCGTCGGCTTTGACGGCAACCCGGCCAATCTGGTTTCGATCGAAGCGGGTGAGCAGAACGCCACGATCAAGCAGAACAACACTCGGATGGGCGCTGAATCGGTAATCAACCTGGTCGGCCTGATCAAGGGCGAAACTGTGCCCACTTTCACGCCGATCGACGGCATCCTGATTACGTCGGACAATGTAGGCGATTTCAAGTAGCCTCTCCTTCGAGCGCGCCCGATATCCGATCTGGCGCGCTCGCCCCCTCAATCGAACAAAACGGAATTCTGGATCGTCGTGAGATGAAAGCTCTGGTGATTGAAGATATCGGACAGGCTCGCCTTCGCGACATTCCGGTGCCCAGACCAGGAAAGGACGAGGTTCTGCTCCGGGTCAGGCATGTCGGCCTGTGCGGAAGCGACCTGAGCACATTCCGCGGCACCAACCCGTTGTCTCAACTTCCCCGAATTCCCGGGCACGAGATCGGCGGAGTGGTTGCCGAGGCGGGAGCGGATGTGAGCGACGAATTCCAAAGCGGCACATCGGCTTTCGTCATTCCCTACACGACCTGCGGCGTCTGCGCGGCCTGCCGCCATGGGCGGCCCAATGCCTGCAAATACAATCAGACCCTCGGTGTCCAGACCGATGGCGGCATGCTGGATCAGCTGGTCATTCATCCCGACCGCCTTGTCCAAAACAATTCGCTGCCGGCCCCGCATCTGGCGCTGGTGGAACCGCTTTCCGTCGGCTTCCATGCTGTCTCTCGCGCTCGCATCACGGCCGATGACACCGTCGTCGTCCTGGGAGGCGGCGTGATCGGCGTCGGCACCATGCTCGGAGCCACCAGCCGCGGTGCAAGGGTGATCGCCGTGGAAATCAGCGAGGAAAAGCGCGAGACACTGCTGTCGATCGGAATTGACGAGGTGATCAATCCAATGCGTGTCGATCTGGCAGAGACGCTCGACGCGTTGACGGGCGGTTTCGGTCCGGATGTCGTGATCGAGGCGGTCGGGCGTCCGGAGACATTTCGGGCCGCTGTGGATCTTGTTCGCTTCACGGGTCGCGTCGTCTATGTCGGCTATGCAATGACCGAAGTCAGCTACAACACGTCGCTGTTCAATCTGAAGGAGCTGGATATCATGGGGTCGCGCAATGCGACCAAGCCCGATTTCGAGGCCGTCGTGGCATTCCTGTCAGGTCGCGAGGCGCTTGCGGATCGTCTGATATCCAAGACATTCAAATGGGCAGACGCCGAACAGGCTTTCGAATATTGGGAGACCAACAGGAGCCGGACCTTCAAGGTGATGGTGGAGCTCGATGATGGCTAATGCGGATACGGAGGCTTTGCGCAGGGTCTACGGGCTTGAAGGCCAAACCGCCCTGGTAACCGGCGGTGGAACGGGCCTCGGTAAAGCGGTTGCGAAATGTCTTGTGACTGCGGGTGCGGATGTGATCATTGCGGGGCGGCGAGCCGACAAATTGGAAGACGCTTGCGGGGAAATCGGTGAGCAATGCCGCTTCATGCAGCTGGACCTGACGGATATCGATGGAATTGAAGCCTTTTACGCCGCCGCGTCGCGAGAGTTCGGCTGCATCGACATTCTGGTCAACAACGCAGGCAATACGCTAAAGAAGCCGTTTGAGGCATCCTCCCTCACGGAGTTCGACCAGGTCTTTGACGTACATGTGCGCGGTGCGCTGGAACTCTCTCGCGCATTTGTGCGCTGCCAGCTGGGTCGCGGTGGACAGGGTTCCATTGTTTTCCTGTCCTCCATGACAGCCTTCATCGGGCAACCGCTGGTCTCGGGATATTCGATTTCGAAGACGGCGATCAATGGAGTGGTGAGGTCGCTTTCGGCGGAATTCGCTGGACGCGGTATCCGGATCAACGGCGTTGCTCCCGGCTGGATCGACACCGACGTGTACCGAACGGCCACACAAGGGGACCCGGACCGCCGAAACAAGATCCTGGGTCGCATCCCGATGGGCAAACTCGGTGACCCAGAAGACATTGGCTGGGCATGCGCCTTTCTCGCCTCACCGGCGGCAAAGTACGTCACCGGACAGGTCATGCTTGTCGATGGGGGTGGCGCGACGGGTTTCTGATGCGGATGTGAGCTTCAGGACTTTTGCTGGTGAATTGCGTTGTCGGTAACCTATCGTCGTATACGACCAGAGAGCACGACCCATGTCCCGCAGCAATGCTATTTACAAGGAGAGTTACAATCGCGGTCTCGACATTGTCCTGCGGCTGGGCGTCGATGCAAGGCTGCCGTCGGAAGTCGAACTTTCCGAAATGCTGGGAATCAGCCGTACCACGGTTCGGGCCGTTCTGACCCACCTGGATGAGACCGACATCATCGATTGGACGGGACGCACCAAGACCGTTCTGAGAAAACCGGCGAAAGCGGACTATTTTTCTGCCGACGAGACGCTCTCGGCGAGTGAACGTGTCGAGAGCCAGTTCATGGAATACATTCTCGGTGGCGATCTCAAGCCTGGAGCCGTGCTGAGGGAGAGCGAACTAGTCCGAGAGTTTGGCGCAAGTACCTCTGTGGTGCGTGAATTCTTGATCCGGTTTTCACGCTTCGGGCTCATCCAGAAGGAACCCAACCGCCATTGGGTGCTGCGTGGCTTTACCCGGGAGTTTGCCATCGAGCTCTTTGACGTTCGGGAGATGTTCGAGCTTCGGGCATTCGGAAATGTTGTCGAACAGGGAACGGAGGGCCCGGCGCGGGCGACCCTGCTGGGGCTGGAAGCCGATCACCTCCACATCGTCGACAACATCGAGACGGAGTTTTTGAGCTTTCCCCGCCTCGATGAACAGTTTCATCGTGGTTTGATCGGCGGACTCGACAACCGGTTCGTCGATGATTTTTTTGGACTGGTCGCGGTCGTGTTCCACTACCATTATCGGTGGAACAAAGCGGACGAAAAAGAGCGCAACCTGAACGCTACGCTACAGCACCTGCGGGTCATCGGCGCGCTGAAGGCCGGAGAGTTTTCAAAGGCGCGAAACGCCTTTGAGTTTCACTTGAAGGATGCGCGATCCACCCTGCTTAAATCCGTTCCCTGGGAAACGTAAGGTGGGCCGTTTAGTGGACGCTGACCGTGGCCAGTTCGTCTTCGACTGCCTTGCCGTAGGCCGTTGACTTGTCGTCGCTCAGCAGAATCGGTGTGCCGTCGGCGCCGAACAATGCCCACAGGTCGATACCAGGTTGCATTTCGGGCGCTTCCGGAAAGCGCTCGGTGACCTCGTCAGAGGTCATTCTGCGAATGTAGCCAACCCTTCCGTTTCCGAGAACGGCCAGGTTGTCCTTGCTGATAATATTCCGAGTCTCGTTCATGGTCTGATCCTCTGTTTAAAAGACGAATCGCGGGCGCACACGCACTATTCGGTCACCGATATGTTGATCTTCTTCACCAGTCGCTCAGGTTCGGGTTTGTCGAGATCGATGGCCAGAAGGCCGTTTTTCAAATCGGCTCCGATCACGCGCATTCCATCCGCCAGCATGTAGCTGCGCTGGAACTGTCGGGCGGCGATGCCGCGGTGTAGATATTCCCGATCTTCCGTTTCGACCTGGCGACCGCGAATGGTCAGCTGGCCGTTTTCAACCGTGACATCCAGGTCGTCCTGAGAAAACCCGGCGACCGCGAGCGTGATACGCAATGTTTCGGCGCCCGATTCATCGGCGGCAATGCGTTCGATATTGTAGGGCGGATAGCCATCGCTGCCCTTGGCAATACGCTGAAGTGTCTTCTCCATCGTATCGAAGCCAAGCATCAGCGGGCTGGAAAAAGGTGTCATTCGTGACATGTCTTCGTCCTGTCCTTGCATTCAAGCGACACGTATGCAGGCCTGCAATCAGCACCTGCTGACGTTTAATATGGGGTCTGAAAGTGGATGCGCAAGCGCCCGGATGCATCTGATCGAGTCGCCCAAATCGCACCGTACCCGGCAATTTGCCACTGGGCACGCATCGGTAACCCGCTGGTTTGACTTGGATTTATGAGCCGGGCGGCTTGCGGTCAGGCTAAAAGACGGGGAAAATCACTGCAAACCGCACTACATTCCTTTCTATTGAGTGAACCCATGAACAGCCCCGCCGAAGAACCGATCAAGATCATAATAGACACCGATCCCGGCCAGGATGATGCCGTTGCCATCCTGCTGGCCCTGGCGAGCCCCCGCCTGGAAGTGCTGGGTATAACCGCCGTTGCCGGCAACGTCCCGCTGCCGCTGACGCAGAAGAACGTACGCATCGTCTGTGAACTGGCTGGCCGGCCCAACATGAAGGTCTATGCCGGCTCAAAGGCGCCGATGAGCAAGCCGCTGGTGACGGCCGAGTATTTGCACGGCAAGACCGGACTGGACGGTCCGATTCTGCCCGATCCCGTCATGTCGTTGCAGCCACAGCACGGTGTCGATTTCATCGTCGACACGATCCTGAACCAGCCACCGGGAGAGGTAACCCTGTGCACGCTCGGGCCGCTGACCAATATCGGCATGGCGTTGCAGCAAGCGCCGCAAATCACAGAACGGGTACGGCAGATCGTGATGATGGGTGGCGGCTATTTCGAAGGTGGCAATGTCACTCCGGCAGCGGAGTTCAACTTCTATGTTGATCCGGAAGCGGCCGCTGCCGTCTTCGCCTCCGGCATTCCCATCGTGATGATGCCGCTTGACGTTACCCACAAGGTCCTCACCACCCGCAAACGCGTTTCCGCCATCGGTCGCATCGGCACACCGGTGTCCAGGGCCGTCGTGGAGATGCTGGAGTTTTTCGAGCGCTACGACGAAGAGAAATACGGGACGGACGGCGGGCCGCTTCACGACCCCACCGTGATCGCCTGGCTGTTGAAACCCGAGCTGTTTTCAGGTCGCTATTGCAATGTCGAGATCGAAACGCAATCGACATTGACCGAAGGCATGAGTGTCGTCGACTGGTGGCAGGTGACGGATCGCCCCCACAACGCACTGGTCAACCACGAGATCGACGCGGATGGCTTCTTCGAGCTGCTGAACGAGCATCTTGCGATGCTGTGACCTTGATGGGCTCTAAGAGAGAGCCCGGTCGACCTCGGCTCCCGTCGGAATCGCAGGCTGTGCGCCCGGTTTCAGGCAGGCCAGGCTGCCGGCCGCCGCGGCGCGTTTCAGGGCCGTCTCGAAATCCAGCCCGGCATCGAGGCCCGCGGCCAGATAGCCGCAAAAGGTGTCACCGGCACCGACGGTGTCGACCGGTTCGATCGTCAGGCTTTCAACCCGCACGATTGAGCCATCGCGCGCGGCAATGACCCCTTCGGCGCCCAAGGTAACGATCAGCGTCTGACCTGTCCTCGCGTGCATGGCGCGCATTTCGTCCTCGCGTTCGGCGGCCGAAGCATGAGATTGGCCGGCGAGAAGTTCGAATTCCGTCTCGTTGGCGACGACAATGTCCGCCATGGCTGCGAGATCTGTCGCGTCAGCCGTCATCGGAGCGGTGTTGACCAGCGAGATAACGCCACCTTCGCGTGCGGCAGTCAGGGCAGCGCGGATCGCATCCGCCGGAATTTCCATCTGCAGCAACAGATGATCGCCCTGCTGCATGGATCCGATGGCAGCCTTGGCATCTTCGGAGCTGAGGCAGCCGTTGGCGCCCGGCACGCCGGCGATGATGTTCTCGCCGTTCTTGTCGACCATGATCAACGCGGTCCCGGTTGGGCCGTCGACGCGGCGAACGTCTGAGAGGTTTGTGCCAGCATCGTTCAGGAGCTCAAGCGCCGGATCGGCAAAATTGTCATCGCCGACGGCTCCGAACATCCGCACCCGCGCTCCCGCGCGCCGCGCCGCCAAGGCCTGATTGGCTCCCTTGCCGCCGGCAGCGGTCGAGAAATGATGCCCGCTGACGGTTTCACCCGACTGCGGCAGTCGGTCGACGCTTGCAATCAGGTCCATGTTGATCGAGCCGAGTACTGTGATCATGGAAGGGGTCCCTGTTTCGGTGCTTTGGTTTTTCTAAACGGCGGGGCCACGGACGGGCAAGGCCAGGGCCGTAATCGGGTGTGGTTCTTTTACGGAAAAAAGGCTACAGCAGAGCCGCTCGAGCGGGCAGACGTGGATTTTGGAACGGCATGGCAGCAAGGAATCTTCAATTCGAGCGGATCCTCGGCGGCAAAGATTTGCGCGCCGAGTGCGACGCTATCGCAGCCAAATTCAGCGACCGGACGTCCCAGGACGCGCGCACAGCTGTGTTTACACTGTTGAAAGAGACGGTCGGGCAGGGGCGCGATGTGATCCGCACCATGCTGGTCGAAGACGGCAGCGGATTGATGTGCGTCCGGCGTCTTTCGGTTCTGCAGGACGAAATCCTCAAGGCGGCCTATCGCTATGCCATTACCTATGCTTACCCCGTCGACAATCCGTCGACGTCTGAGCATCTGGCGGTGGCGGCCGTGGGCGGATACGGCCGGGGCTCGCTCGCTCCCGGATCGGACATCGATCTGCTGTTCATTCTTCCCTACAAGCAGACGCCATGGACGGAGCAGGTCGTGGAGTACATCCTCTACCTGCTCTGGGATATGGGCTTCAAGGTCGGCCACGCGACCCGAAATGTTGACGAATGCATCCGCCTGTCGCGCAGCGACATGACCATCCGCACGGCCATTCTCGATGCCCGCTTGATCTGTGGCGCCGAGCCGTTGTTCAAGGAAATGGAACAGCGTTTTGATGCGGAAGTGGTGCGCAACACCGCCAGGGAGTTCATTGCCGCCAAACTGGCCGAGCGTGACGTCAGGCACCGGAAGGCCGGCGACTCACGCTTTCTGGTCGAGCCCAATATCAAGGAAGGCAAGGGCGGACTTCGCGACCTGCAGACGCTGTTCTGGATCGCCAAATACTATTACCGCGCCAACACGCTCAACGATCTGGTCAAGCAAGGGGTGCTGCCGCGGCGCGAGGCCCGCCATTTCCAGAAGTCCGGAGATTCCTGTGGGCCGTGCGCTGCCACATGCATTTTCTCACCGGCAAGCCGGAGGAACGGCTGTCCTTCGACATTCAGGGTGAGATTGCCGCGGAACTGGGCTACCACGACCATCCGGGCCTGTCGGCGGTCGAGCGTTTCATGAAGCACTATTTCCTGGTCGCCAAGGATATCGGCGACCTGACGCGCATCATGTGCGCCGCCCTCGAGGAGGAGCAGGCCAAGGACGCGCCGCGATTGTCGCAGGTTCTTCGCCGTTTTGCCGGCCGACCGCGCAAGATTCCGGGCACCCTGGATTTCCTTCAGGACCACGGCCGTATCAACATCGTCGATGAAGACGTGTTCAACCGTGACCCGGTCAATCTCATCCGCATCTTCCATCTCGCTGACATTCACGATCTGGCATTTCATCCCGATGCGCTGCAGCTGGTCCGGCGTTCGCTCAAACTGATCGGCAGCGCCGTGCGAGAGGACGATGAGGCTAACCGTCTTTTCCTGTCCATTCTCACATCACGCAAGCGACCCGGCTTTGTATTGCGCCGCATGAACGAAGCCGGTGTGTTGGGAAAATTCATCCCCGACTTCGGCAAGATCGTGTCGATGATGCAGTTCAACATGTACCATCATTACACGGTCGACGAACACCTGATCCGGGCCGTGGAAATTATGTCGCGCATCGAGCAGGGGCTGGAGGACGAGGCGCATCCGCTGTCCGGCAGCATCATGCCGGAGATCAAGGAGCGCGAGGCGCTCTATATGGCAATCCTGCTGCACGATATCGCCAAGGGCCGGCCGGAAGACCATTCGGTGGCCGGCGCCAAGGTCGCCCGCAAACTTTGCCCCCGGTTCGGCTTCACCGCCGACCAGACGGAACTGATCGCCTGGCTGGTGCGCGAGCACCTGACCATGTCGATGACGGCCCAGACGCGCGACCTGCACGACCGCAAGACAATCGAGCAGTTTGCCGACACCGTGCAATCGCTCGACCGGCTGCGCCTGTTGCTCATATTGACGGTCTGCGACATACGCGCCGTCGGCCCCGGAGTCTGGAACGGCTGGAAGGGACAATTGCTGCGCACACTGTATGCGGAAACCGAACTGACGCTGTCCGGCGGTTTCTCCGCTGCACCGGGGCGCGAACGGGCCGAAGAAGCGAAACAGCGGCTTGCCGAAGCGTTGAAGGATTGGCCGGAGCGCGAGCGAAAGGCCTACCTGCGCCTGCATTACCTGCCCTATCTGCTGACCGTGGAACTGGATGACCAGGTGCGCCATGCGGAGTTCATCCGCGAGACCCGCAAAGCCAAGAAACCGCTGGCAACCATGGTGCGGACCCATTCGTTCCACGCGATTACGGAGATCACCGTTCTGGCGCCCGACCATCCGCGCCTTCTGTCCGTCGTCGCCGGTGCCTGTGCAGCCGCCGGCGCGAATATCGCCGACGCCCAGGTGTTCACGACGACCGACGGGCGGGCGCTCGACACCATCATGATCAACCGGGAGTTCGACGACGACGAGGACGAGTTGCGGCGCGCGACGAACATCGGCCGGATGATCGAAGAGGTTCTGGCCGGCCGTAAATACCTGCCTGAGGTGATCGCCCGCAAAACACGGCATCGGCGCAAAACGAGACCTTTCCAGGTCAAGCCGCGGGTCGGCATCAACAACAGCCTGTCGAACCGCTTCACGGTCATCGAGCTCGAAGGCCTCGACCGGACCGGACTGCTGTCTGACATCACCGCGGTGTTGTCGGATCTGTCGCTCGATATCGCCTCGGCGCATATCACCACATTCGGCGAAAAGGTCATCGATACCTTCTATGTGACCGACCTTTTCGGCCACAAGATCACCAATGAGAACCGGCATGCCAACATCATCGGCCGATTGAAGGCAGTGCTTGCCGGCGAGCAGGAAGACGTTCGCAAGAACATGCCGAATGGCATTATTGCTCCGTCGGGCAGCGCCGCGCGCAAGCAGGTCAGCCAGTCGTGAGCCTGGTCCGCAAGTTTGCCAGTGTGGGTAGCGCTACCATGGCAAGCCGCGTTCTCGGATTTATCCGCGAAGCACTGATCGCCGCGGCCTTGGGCACCGGGCCGGTTGCCGATGCGTTCTATGCGGCCTTCCGCTTCCCCAACATGTTTCGTCGGCTGTTCGCGGAAGGGGCATTCAATTCTGCCTTCATCCCGCTCTTCGCCAAGGAGCTGGAAGGCGGTGGCACCCAGGCGGCGGAGGTTTTCGCGCGGCAGGTGCTGTCGGTGCTACTGGTCATCTTGATCGCCTTGTCGGCAGTGGCGATGATGTTCATGGGGCCGCTGGTCGCCACGGTGATCGCCCCGAAATTTACCGAGATTCCCGACAAGTTCGAGCTGACCGTCACACTGGCCCAGGTGATGTTTCCCTATCTCGCCGCCATGTCGCTGGTGGCGATGCTGTCCGGCATCCTGAATTCCTATCGCCACTACTTCCTGGCCGCCTTGAGCCCGGTGCTGCTCAACGTCGTGCTTGTGCTGGTGCTGATTTTCGCGATGTCGCAGCAGATGGATCCGGCAACGATCGGCATCACCATGGCCTTTGGCGTGACCGTTTCCGGCGTCCTGCAACTGGCCCTGCTGGTCTGGGCCGTGCGCCGGACCGGATTTCACATCCGGATCGGAATGCCGCGTATTTCACCGCCGGTGCGGCGGCTGTTGTGGTTGGCGCTTCCAGCCGGCATCACCGGCGGCATCACCCAGATAAACCTGCTTGTCGGTCAGATCATCGTCTCCGGCGACAATGGCGCCATCGCCAGCATCAATTTCGCCGACCGCATCAACCAGCTCCCGCTCGGCGTCATCGGCATTGCCATTGGTGTCGTGCTGCTGCCAGAACTGTCGCGGGCGCTGAAGGCGGACGACCGCGAGGGCGTTCACAACTTGCAGAACCGCAGCCTCGAATTCGGTCTCGGCCTGACGGTGCCGGCAGCCGTGGCGCTGTTTGTCATTCCCGAGCCCATTGTCGCACTCTTGTTTGAGCGCGGAGCGTTCGACCGCGAGGATACGATCGTGACCGCGTCGGTGCTTGGCGGGTTCGCGGTCGGTCTGCCGGCCTTCGTGATGATCAAGATCTTCACGCCCTCCTTCTATGCTCGCGAGAGCATGAAGGTCCCGATGTGGTTTGCCGCCGCCAACGCCGCGGTCAATATAGCCGGAAGCCTCATCCTCTTCCCGCTGATCGGAGTGCTCGGTGTCGCCATTGCGACCTCCGTCGCTGGCTGGGTCAACGCCTTCATGCTGGCCATCGCGCTATTCAGCGCCGGCCAGTTCCTGCCCTCCGCCCAAACGGTCCGCCGGGTTGTGATGATCACGCTCGGGAGCCTGGTGATGGGTGCCGCGCTTTTCGGTGCCCTGTGGCTGGTCGGTCCCGAATTGATGAACGGTTCCCTGCTGGTACGCCTGCTGCTGATGACGATCGTCATCGGCGGCGGTGCGGTTGTCTATTTCGGTTTCGCGCTGGCCACCGGCGCCATGGACCGGCAGCAATTGGCCGGGGCGTTGCGACGCCGGGGACGTTCAGGTGGCTGACCCGCAGCGCTTTATTGCCCACGTGTCATTGCTGGTTCCAAGCTACGACGCCGGCATTGCCTTCTATGTCGGTAAGCTTGGCTTCGACCTGCTGGAGGATACGCATCTCGGCGAGGGCAAACGCTGGGTCCTTGTACGGCCTGGCGCAAAGGGTTCGGCGTTGTTGCTGGCGGAACCGGGCAACGAGCGTCAACGGGCGAGGATCGGTGATCAGACCGGCGGCCGGGTCGGCTTTTTCCTTCATACCGTGGACTTTTCCGCCGATTACACTCGCCTGGCGGCAGAAGGCGTGCAGTTCCTGGAAAAGCCAAGAACCGAATATTACGGCACGGTCGCGGTTTTCATCGACCCGTTCGGAAACAGATGGGATTTGCTGCAGCCGGCATGACCGGTTCACCCGGGTAAGAGTGAGGAGACCAACCTGCGGGCCGCACGCCGCGACGTTTCGGCAACCGCTTCACTGGCACCGAGCGGCTTGAGCGAGTCGGCGTTGAAATAGATGCCGGTGATGCCGACGGCAACGTCACGGACCGAGGCTTCATCGGCGGTCGGGATCTGCTTGCGGATTTGCGTTACGACGAAATCGACGAATTCCTCGAACCATGCCCACATGCGTTTGGCCAGAGCCGGATCGCGTCGCGACGCGGCGATCAGCGCTTCCGCAAGCAGAACCTGCTCGACGTCGTCCTGATAAGGCGTGAACAGAGTATCGAGGAGATCATCAGCGGCGCGTCGAGGTGTCAGAGAAGCGGCCAAGCCGACGAGCAACTCGCTTGAGCGGGCAAAGAAGCGCTCGGTCAGGGCTTCCAGCAACTCATCGCGGTTACCTGCATGATGGCGGACAAGGGGCCTGGCCAGGCCGGAATACTCCGACAGCTTCTCCAACGTGGCGCCCTCGAGCCCCAGATCGATGATGCATCGCTCAAAGGCATCGAGAATTTCCTGGCGTCTTTGTGAACGTATGCTTGGTCTGCCCATGGCGCCTGCCGGAGATCGATTAATTGTCTCTATTGACAAATTACGACATCGATAATAAATTGTCAATTGTGACAATAAAGGAAATGACATGATCGACAAGTGGCGAACGCTGGTGGCCCTGGCCATCATCTATCTGGCCGTCGTCATGAACTGGCAGTGGGTTTGGGGCCTCCTGTTCCTCATGTGGACGGTCCCCGCGCTCTATTCGGGCCGGACGACCCTGGTCGAAACCGTCGACAGGGATGATAGCCCGATCCTGTTCTGGGTCATCATCGCAACCTGGCTGGTGCTCAGCCTCTATCTGATCGTTGCCGATCTGCTGCTTTTCATGGGGATCTCCGTTGTCTGAAACCCGTATGCTGCATCGCTTGCCCGTCGCCGCCTATACCGACCGGGAATGGTATGACCGCGAGCAGGACCTGATCTTCTCGCGCTGCTGGCACTATGCCGGCCTCATGGAAGACGTGTCCGAGCCGGGCAAATACATCTCGGTCCAGGCCGGCCTCAACAACATCTTCATCGTCATGGGGCGCGATCGCCGCCTGCGTGCGTTTCACAACATCTGCCGCCACCGGGGAACCCAGCTGATCCGAGCGGTGGGCAAGACCCAGAAGGCGCTGACCTGTCCCTACCATGATTGGACCTATGATCTGGAGGGCAATCTGATCTCGGTTCCCGAAGAGGATCGGGAGTTTGAAAACATCGACAAATCATGCCTTGGCCTGAAGCCCGCGGCGGTCGACATCTGGAAGAGCATGCTCTTTGTTCATCCCGATCCACAGGCGGGCTCGATTATGGATTGGTTCGGTCCGGTCGACGACATGGTCGGGCCGCATGTGCCCGAGGAACTGCCGGAATATGCCGAGGCGCGCGCCGAATACGAGATCAAGGCCAACTGGAAGATTGTCGTCGACAACTACATAGACGTCTATCACTTGTCGCATCTGCATTCCGGCACGCTTCAGATGTACGATCACGCCAAGGCGGAATATGGCTTTGTCGGCCCGCATTACGCGTTCTGGGAACCGCCCGTCGAAGCTTTCGCCAGCAATCAGGACAAGAAACTCACCATGCCGCGGATCATTCCCGAAGACGTCAATGGCACCTGGGTCCCCATGCTGTTTCCGGGTGTCGGCATTGCCGCTTCGGAAGATACCTGGTCGACGTTCATAATCACGCCGCTGGCGCCCGACCTGACCCGGGTCGAGAACCGGGTGCGCGTTGCCAACGCATCCAACTGGGAGTTCAGCAAACAGTCGATGCGCTCATCCGGTTTTTGGTCCGACTTCGGCCTAAAGGGGAAATACGATGCCGGTGACGGGGACGGAGAGGATGATCCGATGACCTCGGGCGACTTTACCGCCGAAGACATCTACGCCTGCGAACAGCAGCAGAAATCTTTGGGTTCGCCGCATTTTGAGGTCGGGCCGGCATCCCGCGGCGAAAGCCCGATCATCGGTCACCAGCAGGTGGTGCTCGACTGGATGGAGGCCTGATATGAGCGGCGAGTTCCACCCTTTGAGGGTGATCGACACACGTACCGAAATCGGCGGCATGGCGAAGACCGTGATGCTCGAGGTGCCGACGTCGCTGGCCGTTGTGTTCCGCTGGCGGGCCGGACAGCACCTGTCTTTTTGCTTCGAGCTCGATGGTGAAGAGGTGCGTAGAAGCTACTCGATTTCATCCTCACCGGTATCCGGTGAACCATTGCGTATTACCGTCAAGCGGGTCGAGGGCGGACTCGTCAGCAACCACATCAACGACACGATCGAGAAGGGCGACGTGCTTCAGGTGATGCCGCCTTTTGGCGGCTTCTGTCTCGACGCACGTGAAACCCGGCGCCGAACCCACTATTTCTTTGGCGCCGGCAGCGGTGTCACGCCGCTTTACGCGATGATCCGGACGGTGCTGGCGGCCGAACCCTGGTCGGTCTGTCATTTCGTCTATGGAAACCGCAACGAAAAGAGCATCCTGTTTGGTGACGAGCTCGCGAACCAGGTGGGGGCGCACCCGGATCGTCTCAGCCTGCATCATGTGTTGTCAGGCCAGTCCATGTGGAGCGGGTTCAATGCATGGCGCCAGGGCAAGGTCGATCAGGAGGCGGTCAAGGCCTTGATCGACGAACGGCCGCCTTACGCCCAGGATGCGCAATACTATGTCTGTGGACCCGGTGCCATGAATGGAACGGTGAGGGCGGCGCTGATGGCGCTCGATGTCCCGGCGGACCGGATTCACATGGAAAGCTACGGCGGCGCCGTCGATCCTGACTTGACGGTCGAGGGCATCGCCGCCACGGCGCACATCCATCTGGGGGGTGACGTTGTTCCGGTTGAGATAGGTGCGGATCAGACGCTTCTCGAAGCGGCCCGTTCGGCTGGTCTGAAGCCACCGTTTTCGTGCCAATCCGGGGTCTGCGGTGCCTGCCGAGCGACGCTCAGGAAAGGCACCGTTCACATGCGCGCGCGCATGGCGCTTGAGGACCATGATATCGAACGCGGGGTCGTGCTGACCTGCCAGTCCGTGGCGACATCGCCGGAGCTTGAAGTCTCCTATGAGTGAGCCGTTGCAGTGAAGATGGGCGTTGGCGCGCCTGCGCGGTCGCAAAGGATCTCCGGCGAATTCCCTTGATCACGGCGGGCACCCCGTGCATAACCCGCCGCGACTTCCATATCATCATCGAGATCCTTCATGTCCGAGTTCAAGCCGCTAGTCTTTTCCGGTGTCCAGCCCACCGGCAATCTTCACCTGGGCAACTATCTGGGCGCGATCCGCAAGTTTGTCGCTCTGCAGGAAAGCCACAACTGCATCTACTGTGTTGTCGACCTGCACGCCCTGACAGCGCAGCTGGTGCATGAAGATCTGCAGGAGCAGACGCGCGCCATCACCGCAGCCTATCTTGCAGCCGGTATCGATCCGAAGGCGCATATCGTCTTCAATCAGAGCCGCGTGGCGGAGCACTCGGAGCTTGCGTGGATCTTCAACTGCGTGGCGCGCATCGGCTGGATGAACCGCATGACGCAGTTCAAGGACAAGGCCGGCAAGGATCGAGAAAACGCTTCGTTGGGTCTGCTCGCCTATCCGTCGCTCATGGCAGCCGACATTCTGCTTTATCGGGCAACTCACGTGCCGGTCGGCGACGACCAGAAGCAGCATCTTGAGCTGACCCGCGACATTGCTCAGAAGTTCAATAGCGACTTCTCCGACCGCATTGCCGAAACCGGTCTTGGTGTCGACATGATCGTCGGTGAGGAGAGTCTGACCGGCTATTTCCCGCTGACCGAACCGCTGATCGAAGGACCGGCTCCACGCGTCATGAGCCTGCGGGACGGCACCAAGAAAATGTCGAAATCCGACGCGTCCGACCTGTCGCGCATCAACCTGACCGATGATGCCGACACCATCGCCAAGAAGATCCGCAAGGCCAAGACCGACCCGGAACCGCTTCCGGGCGATGTCGACGGGCTTGCAGGACGACCGGAAGCTGACAATCTGGTGGGCATCTACGCTGCCCTCTCTGATCGCACAAAGGCCGACGTGATTGGTGAATTCGGTGGCCAGCAGTTCTCGGCGTTCAAGCCAGCCCTGAGCGAACTTGCCGTCAGCGTGCTGTCGCCGATCAGCGCTGAGATGCGCCGGTTGCTGGATGATCCCGCCTATATTGACGGCGTGCTCGCCGATGGTGGTGGCCGCGCCTCGGCAATCGCCCGGCGTACAATGAGCGACGTCAAGGAGATCATCGGCCTTCTGGGATGACGCGCGGGGCTTGCTCCGCGCGAATCCGGATGGCACACTCCGCGCCATGGTTTCGAAGCGACTGTCGAGGGAAGAGGGTCATCGTCGCAAGTTTCTTGTGATCGTCGATGACACGCCCGAATGCGAACGTGCGGCACACTACGCCGCCAATCGTGCCCGCCGCACCAACGGAGTCCTGGTCATGACTTATGTCATCGAGCCGGGCGATTTTCAGCATTGGCTGGGCGTTGAGGAGATCATGAAGGCAGAAGCCCGGGACGAGGCGGAAGCCGCATTGGCGAAATTCTCCGCCGAAGTGCGCGAACGCGTTGGCATCGAGCCGGAAACCACCATTCGCATGGGCAATGCTACCGAGGAGATTTTCGCCCTGATCGAAGAGGATCAGGATATTGCGATACTGGTTTTGGCCGCCGGCTCGGCCAAGGAAGGCCCCGGACCGCTCGTCTCGTCCATCGCCGGCCGCGGCGCGGCGTTCCCGATTCCGGTGACGGTTATTCCGGCATCGTTGACGGACGAGGATATCGACGCAATCTGCTGATGGCGGATTGGCCCGCCCTGCTTGAAGTTCAATCGACGCTGCCTTATTTTCCGGGCAGCGCAAGGCTGCGCCCACCGGCGCAAAAGGCCGGATTTTCCGGCGGCCAGGAGACAAGACCAATGTTCATTCAGACTGAGACAACGCCCAATCCGGCGACCCTGAAGTTTCTTCCCGGTAAGGTCGTACTCGAAGAAGGCACCGCCGATTTTCGAGACGCCGAGACCGCAGGAGAGGCATCGCCCCTGGCGGCGCGCCTGTTCGAGGTGCCCGGTGTATCGGGCGTGTTCTTCGGTTACGATTTCATAACGGTGACCAAGGATGGCGCGGAGTGGCAACACCTGAAGCCGGCGATTCTCGGCACCATCATGGAACACTTCATGTCCGGTGCGCCGGTGATGGCGGCCGACGGCAATCCGGCCCTGCAGGACGAAGGCGAATTCTTCGATGAAGCCGATGAATCGATCGTTGCGACCATCAAGGAATTGTTGGAAACCCGAGTGCGTCCGGCGGTGGCTCAGGACGGCGGCGACATAACGTTCAAGGGATATCGCGACGGTCGTGTATTCCTCCACATGAAGGGCGCCTGCGCCGGTTGCCCGTCTTCAACCGCGACGCTGAAATACGGCATCCAGAACCTGCTGAGACACTTCATACCGGAAGTTCAGGAGGTCGAAGCAGTCTAGTTCCGTCCGGCGCTGTAGCGACTGATAGGATTGAAAGACCGGCGGCCGATGAGTGAGGCTTTCCTGGAAATAAATGGCGAACGCATCCTGGTCGCCGACACCGGTGGTTACGGTGGGACGATCCTGTTCGTGCATGGCACAATGATGGATCACACCGTCTGGTACAAACAGGTCAACGCGTTTCAAGATTCCTTTCGATGCGTCTGCCCGGACTTGCGCGGGCATGGCCAGTCGAGTGCCGCATCTCCCGAAATTACCTTCGAGGATCATTGCGACGACCTGGCCGCGATAATCGATCGGCTGGACCTGCGCGATGTCACGCTGGTCGGCTGGTCGATGGGGGGCTGCATCTGCCAGGTATTCGTCGCCCGCTATCCGGAAAAAGCGGCACGTCTGGTGCTTGTCGACACCATTCCGCAGCGTCTCTCCGACGATCGCTTTCCCTATGGCCAGGATCCGGACAGCACGCCGGCAACGGAGCGCGCTCTCGAAGAGCGCTACGACGCCGTTTGCGAAACTTTCGGCCACCGCATTTCGCCGGAAAACGACGAGGTTGCGGACTTCCTGATCGGCATCGCCCGCCGCGCCAGGCAAGATGTCACGATCAACGACTACGTCAGCACGGATGCCCGCTCGCAGCTCGATCTGCTGCCGCACATGGAGCTGCCGACTACCATTGTCTCCGGCGATCGGGATGTTGTCTGCAAACCGCTGGCCAGCTTTTTCATGGCAGAGAGAATTCCGGGCTGCACCGACGGCGTACACACCATCGTGGGCGCCGGGCACGCGACCTTTTTGACCCATCCTGAGCAATTCAACGAAATTCTGCGTCACGCGATCGCCGGGCGGGGCTGACGGACCCGGAATCAGTTATATGATTGCCCCATGAAACTGCTTGCCGTCGATACAGCTTCGTATATGTGTTCCGCCTGCCTCTATGATGGCGCGGCTGAGCGGGTTTGCGTCATGCACGCAGAAAACATCGGTCGCGGCCATGCGGAGAGGCTGTTTCCGGTGATAGAGGAAACCCTGGCGCAGAGCGAAGCCACGTTTGCTGATCTGGACCGACTTGCGGTCTGCATTGGACCGGGTTCGTTTACCGGTATACGCGTCGGGGTCGCCGCCATGCGGGGTCTTGCCCTTGCTCTCGACAAACCGTTAGTCGGCATCAATGTATTCGATTGCATGGCAACGGCTGCCAAAACCGCCGGGCCGGCTCTGATCGTGCTCGACGCCCGCCGCGATGAGGTCTACGCACAGCTGTATGCGGCTGACGGCACCGCCATCGGCCCGCCGTCACTCATGCCAGGACAACAGGCGCTTCAATTGGCGCAGAAACACAGCGCAACCCTGGTCGGTCCAGCGTCTTCAGAGCTGGCCAAAGGGGATGCCATTCAAGTTCCGACGCAGGATGCACCGGAAGCGGTCGATATCGCGGTGCTCGCCGCACTGGCCGCCCACCGTGATCCGACGAAAAAACCGACACCGCTTTATCTGCGCGCTCCTGACGCCAAACCGCAGGATGGCTTCGCTCTGCCGAGGCGTGAAGCATCATGAGCGGACCGTCACTGTTTCGCCGTGCGGCTGACTTCGAGATCATGTCGCTGACGCCGGAAGACTGCGTCGATGCGGCGGACCTGCATGCTGAAGATTTCCCCCGTCCGTGGAGCGATGGAGAGATCAGAGCCCTTGTCCATCAGGACCCGGTTTTCGGTTTCATGGCCCGGCGTCCCGGCGGCCTCAGGGGCGGCGCCCCGGGCGGATTTGTCCTGGCGAGGCTTGTCGAGGACGAAGCCGAAATCCTGACAATCGCCGTACGACGCCGGTTCCGTCGCAGCGGCCTGGGCTGGCGACTGATGGTCGCGGTTCTCGGTCACCTGCGCGCCGAGGGCGCTGCGTCCCTGTTTCTCGAAGTCGACGAATCCAACGCAGCAGCGCTAGCGCTTTATCGCAAACTGGGTTTCGAACACGTCGCCGAACGTTCTGCTTATTACGATCATGGCGGTGGAGCAAAAACCGCTGCGCTTGTCATGAGGCTCGATCTTGGGTAGGCAGCGTCGAAACGGATACGGTGCCGGACAAGAGTCCGTCCCGGGCTGCTGAGAGGTGGCAAGTGGAAGACGAACTGAAATCGCTGGAGCAGCAGTGCCTGGACAGAGGCATGCGCATGACCGAACAGCGGCGGGTGATTGCCCGTGTGCTGCAAAAGTCGGCTGACCATCCCGATGTCGAGGAGCTCTATCGACGCGCTGCCGAGGTTGACCCGAACATTTCCATTTCAACCGTCTACCGCACGGTGAAGCTGTTTGAGGACACGGGCATCATCGAGCGCCACGATTTCCGTGACGGGCGGTCGCGCTATGAAACCGTGCCGGACGAGCACCACGACCATCTGATCGACCTCAAGTCAGGTAGGGTAATCGAATTTCAGTCGGCCGAGATCGAGGCGTTGCAGGAACGCATCGCCCGCGAGCATGGGTTCCGGCTCGTCGACCACCGTCTCGAACTCTACGGCATTCCGCTTAAGAAGGCCGAGGACTGAACTATGTTGGCTTTGCCGACAGGACCTGGGGAGGCGGGAGCCCCCGGCCAATGATCGTCTGGATACGCATCTTACTGATCTTGATCGTCATCGTCATGGTGACGGTTGTCCTGCTGCCGATCCAGCTTGTGTCCAACCGGTTCGGCTGGCGGCTGTCCTGGTATCTGCCCCGCTGGTGGCACCGGATTGCCCGCAGACTGCTTGGACTCAAGATTAATGTTCATGGTCAGTTGGACGAGCATCGGCCGTTGTTGATCGCCGCGAATCACAGCAGTTGGAAAGACATTATCGTTCTGGCTGCCGTTGCCGACGTGGTATTCATCGCCAAGTCGGAAGTCAGGACCTGGCCGGTTTTCGGCTGGTTGGCCCGTTGGCAACGCTCGGTCTTCATCGAACGCGAAAGACGGCGCGATACAGGAGCACAGGTGAGCGAAGTGGCCAAACGGCTGGCCGATGGCGAGATCGTCGTTCTGTTTGCTGAGGGCACAACGTCCGATGGCAACAGGTTGCTGGACTTCAAAAGTTCCCTGTTCGGCGCGGCAGCTTCGGCGCTTGAGGCCTCCCCGACCGGAAATGTCGTGATCCAGCCTGTCGCCATTGCCTATACCCATGCCCACGGCCTGCCGCTCGGCCGATATTCGCGGCCGCTCGCTGCCTGGCCGGGCGATACCACGCTGACGCCACACCTCTTCGGCGTGCTCAAGGAAGGCGCCATCGACGTCCAGGTTTGCTTCGGCCAACCGGTCGTTTATGACCGGCAAAGCAATCGCAAGAAGGTGACGAAGGAAGTCGAATCCCAGGTCCGGCAGATGTTGCAGGCGCAGCTCTATGGCGTCAGTCCGGACAAAGCAGCGCACGAATCGGCTTGACTCGTCGGCAAACAGCCGCGATTGCGTGCTTTCGAAAACAACCCGATACCCGGCGGCCGCATTGATTTGCACCGCGAAACGGACGATTTTGATCGTATGAGTGAGATTTTGACACAGGACCAGGCCGCTATCCGCGCGGACGATGGGACCGAAAAAGGCGAAAGCCGTCGCAAGGTGTTCGTCAAAAGTTACGGCTGCCAGATGAACGTCTACGATTCAGAGCGCATGGCCGACACTCTGACCCGTGAGGGTTATCAACAGACCGACAATCCCGAGGATGCCGATCTGCTGCTGCTCAACACCTGCCACATTCGCGAAAAGGCGGCTGAGAAGGTTTATTCGGAACTTGGCCGCATCCGCCAGATGAAGGAACGGCGTGCGGACGAAGGCCGCGAGCTGATGGTCGGTGTTGCCGGTTGCGTGGCCCAGGCCGAGGGCCAGGAGATCATTCGCCGTGCATCCGTGGTCGATCTGGTCATCGGACCGCAAACCTATCACCGGCTGCCGCAGGCGATCGCCCGCGCACGCAAGGGTGAGAAGGTTGTGGAGACCGACTACGCCATCGAGGATAAGTTCGAGCACTTGCCGGCGCCGGAAAAGAAAGTCATTGCGTCGCGCGGCGTCACCGCATTTCTTACCGTTCAGGAAGGGTGCGACAAATTCTGCACATTTTGTGTCGTCCCCTATACCCGCGGCTCGGAAGTGTCCCGCCCAGTCGAACAGATCGTAGCCGAGGCCGAGCGACTGGTCGCTGCCGGAGTGCGCGAAATCACCTTGCTTGGCCAGAACGTCAACGCCTGGCATGGCGAAGCGGCTGACGGTCGCGAGTGGGGCCTTGGAGAATTGCTGCGTCGCCTGGCCGAGATCGACGGCCTTGAGCGGCTTCGCTACACCACCAGCCATCCCCGTGACATGGATGACGCGCTGATCGAAGCCCACCGGGATCTCGATAAGCTGATGCCCTATCTGCATCTGCCGGTGCAAGCCGGTTCCGACCGTATTCTCAAAGCCATGAACCGTCGTCACACCGCTGCCGACTACAGGCGCCTGGTCGACCGAATTCGCGCGGCCCGCCCGGATATCGCTCTGTCTGGTGATTTCATTGTCGGCTTTCCCGGTGAAACTGAGGCCGATTTTGCGGATACGCTGCGCCTCGTGGAAGAGATTGGCTACGCTCAGGCCTTCTCCTTCAAATATTCGCCGCGCCCGGGCACGCCCGGTGCCGATCTGGCCGACCAAGTGCCGGAGACGGAAAAATCCGACCGACTGGAGCGCCTGCAAACCTTGCTCAGACATCAGCAGCAGAGCTTTGCCGGGGCCTGTGTCGGGAAAACCATCGATCTGCTGCTGGAGAAGCCTGGCAGGTTGGCTGGCCAGTTGATCGGCCGCTCGCCGTGGCTCCAGCCGGTAATTGTTGATGCAAAACCGTCGCAAATAGGCGACATTGTAGGGGTAAGAATCACAAAGACGGGATCGAATTCGCTGTTTGCGGAGCAAATTCAGGGCACGGACACAGTCAGGAGTTCAACCATTTGACACAGACGGCCAGGCGCAAAACCGGCAAGAAACCCTCCGGTGCCTCCGACACGACCCATATCGTCCTTACCTTTGAAAACAATCGTCTTGCCAGCGATCTCTTCGGCCAGTTTGACCAGAACCTGGCGCTCATCGAGCAGAAGCTCGGGGTGGATGCGCGGGCGCGCGGCAACCAGGTCTCCATCCAGGGCGATGAGGTGGCTACAAACCAGGCGCGGCGTGCGCTCGACTACCTCTATGATCGGCTGCAGGAGGGCGAGGAGGTTCAGTCTTCCGATGTCGAAGGCGCCATTCGCATGTCGGTGGCGGCGGACGATCAATTGACGCTGCCCACGATGGAACGCAAGGGTAAGATGGCGTTGGCCCAGATCGCCACGCGCAAGCGCACCATTGCCGCCCGGACGCCCGCCCAGGACGCGTATATTCGCGCCATGGATAGGGCCGAACTGGTGATTGGCGCCGGTCCGGCGGGGACCGGGAAGACATATCTTGCGGTAGCCCATGCAGCGCAGATGCTCGAACGCGGGTTGATCGAGAAGATCATCTTGTCGCGACCGGCTGTCGAGGCCGGAGAACGGCTCGGTTATCTGCCCGGCGACATGAAGGAAAAGGTCGATCCCTATCTGCGTCCACTTTATGACGCGCTCTATGACATGATGCCGGGCGACAAGGTCGAGCGGGCAATCACTGCGGGCGTTATCGAAATTGCGCCGCTGGCCTTCATGCGTGGCCGCACCCTGTCGAACGCGGCGGTTATTCTCGATGAGGCGCAGAACACGACATCCATGCAGATGAAGATGTTCCTCACACGTCTTGGCGAAAACGCCCGCATGATCGTCACCGGCGATCCGAGCCAGATCGACCTGCCGCGAGGTGTCAAATCCGGCATGGTCGAGGCATTGCACGTGCTCAGGTCGGTCGAAGGAGTGGTTACGGTGCACTTCCGCGACACCGATGTTGTGCGCCATCCGCTCGTGGCCAGGATTGTTGCGGCTTACGATGCCGAAAATACGATGATCGCAGACAGCGACAACGCCGATTCCCGATGACCCGTCCGGCCATCGACATCCAGCTGGCCATCGAAAGCGACGGCTGGCCGGCGCTTGAATTGCTGCAGGGGTTCTGTGGCGATGTGGTCGGCGTGACCGCCGGCTATCTTGCCGAAAAACTGGGGCAGCCCTTTCCGCAAAGCGGCTGTGAGCTGTCCCTTATGTTCACCGACGACGCGGCCGTGCGCGAGATCAACCTGCGCTGGCGCGACCAGGACAAGTCGACCAACGTGTTGTCCTTTCCCGGTTTTCCAGTTGCTCCCGGCGATACGCCGGGTCCCATGCTTGGCGACATCCTGTTCGCCCAGGAAACGGTCAGCCGCGAAGCGGTTTCCATGGATATTCCCTTCGATAACCATCTCACCCATCTCCTGGTGCATGGATTTCTGCATCTGTTAGGGTATGATCACGTCGATGAGCGCGATGCACACACCATGGAAGGTCTGGAGACTCGCATTTTGGCCGCGCTCGACCTATCTGATCCTTATGCGAACACCGATCCGGTTTGATTTGAGATGAACCAGCACAGCAGCGCCGCCACGACAGCGGCCGCAGCGACCGATACGCCGGATGCCGACTCCGGCGAGGACCCCGGAAGTCAACGCCTCCCTGTTCCAATCGAAAACGGCGACAGAAACGGCCAGTCCCTGTGGGCTCGGATTCTGCGTTTCTTCCGCGGCTCCGATGAACACAGCCTGCGCGAGGACCTGACTGACGCGCTGGCTGCGGAAGGCGCGGGCACTGCCTTCTCGCCCGAAGAGCGGGCCATGCTGCACAACATTCTTCGACTGCGCGAAATGCGGGTCGAGGATGTCATGGTGCCGCGTGCCGATATTCAGGCAGTCGATCTCAGCACCACGCTGGGTGAACTGATGGTGCTGTTCGAGGAGTCGGGGCACTCCCGCATGCCGGTCTATGACGACACGCTGGACGATCCGCGCGGCATGATTCACATCCGCGACCTTGTTGCCCATTTCACCAAGCAGGCCCGCGGCAAGCGCCGCTCGTCCCGAAACGGCGCGGCCAAGGCAGCCAACGGCGGCACCGCTGCCAAGAAGGAACGGACAACAAAGGTCGGAAGCCCCGATCTCGGACGGGTCGATCTGAACAAGACAGTGCAGGAAGCCGGACTGATCCGGGACGTCCTGTTCGTGCCGCCCTCGATGCTTGCCAGTGACCTGATGCAGCGCATGCAGGCGACGCGCACCCAAATGGCGCTGGTGATCGACGAGTATGGCGGTACGGACGGTCTCGCCTCGCTGGAAGACATCATCGAGACCGTGTTCGGCGACATCGAAGACGAACACGATGACGAAGCGGACATGGTCAGCCGCACCTCGGAGGACGTGTTCGTTGCCGATGCCCGCGCCGAGCTGGAGGACATCGCCAAGGTTGTCGGCAGCGATTTCGTGGTCGGTGACAAGGGCGAGGACGTCGATACGCTGGGCGGCCTGATCTTTTCGACACTGGGCCGCATTCCAGCCCGCGGCGAAGTTGTCCAGGCCTTGCCCAATTTCGAGTTTCACGTGCTCGACGCTGACCCCCGCCGAATACGGCGCGTCCGGCTGGTGCGGCGCCGGACGATTGCCCGCCGCAGACCGCAGAAACCAGATCCTGATAACTCTCGGTCATCGCGAAAGCCGACCGCAGACGAAAATCTGCAGGCGGACGAAAAGGCACCGGCAACTGCCTCCGAGGCTTGATGAGTCGGGTCAAGTTTCAATAGTCGCTGTTTCGATTCAACGGCCGTCCAGTCGACAAAGCTTGGTAACGGACCGGTTTCGGGTAATGTCACTTCCGCGACCGGCTGATTCGCGCTGGTTTGATGCCACCTGTTGGCTGGCCGTAGTACGATCTGTGGGGGACCGTGCGGCGCGAAACGCGACCTAGAGCAAAGGGCGATAAGTTTGGATCATTTGATGGCTGCAGATCGGCTCCACTCTGCTAGGCGCGTCGCGCAGCGCGATGTGGTGCATCGGGCAAGCGACGCAACGCCGCCGATGGGCCGATATGCAGCCACCCTTCGGGCCGGGCGCTTTTGGCCCCTGGCGTCGTTGGCTTGCACTTGTGGTGGGATGGCACCACGGCGGGCAATCCGCCTAGCCAGAGACCAAAATCGCCGCGGTCAAATGGTGCAATCTTATCGCCCTTTGCTCTAGCGGCGGTGGAGGACGAATTGGAACGACTGGCCCACAGGATCATGCTTCTCTGGGGTCCGCGGCGATGGGCGCTGGCCTTTGCGGCCGGCCTTTTGGCCGTCGTGTCGCTGCCACCCTTCGATTTCTTCGCTGTCCTGTTCGTTTCCTTCACGCTGCTCGTTTGGCTGTTGGACGGCGCCAGCGGCAATGCGGATGCAGGCTTCTTCGGACGGTTGACACCAGCGTTTGGTGTTGGCTGGTGGTTCGGCTTCGGCTATTTCGTCGGCGGCATGTGGTGGCTTGGCAATGCGCTGCTGATCGAGGCGGAACTGTTTGCCTGGGCGCTGCCTTTTGCGGTCCTTGGTCTGCCGGCAATTCTGGCGCTGTTCTATGGCGCCGCGGCTGCGCTTGCACGGCTATTGTGGTCCGACGGTCTCGGTCGCATTTGCGCCTTGGCGCTTGGCTTTGGACTGGCGGAGTGGTTGCGCAGCTTTTTGTTCACCGGATTTCCGTGGAACGCCATCGGCTATGGTGCGATGCCGGTACCGGCCCTTATGCAGTCGTCGGCTCTTGTCGGTCTGTTCGGTATGTCAGCGCTGGCGGTCTTCGTGTTTTCGGCCCCGGCCTTGATTGCAACCCGTCGAGGCGCCGTTCCGGGTCTCGTTGTCGCCCTCGTCCTCATGGTTGCGCATACAGGCTTCGGTTACTGGATGCTAAGCGATCCCGACAAAGGTGATGACGGCATGGTTGTACGCCTTGTACAGCCGTCCATCGACCAGTCGGTGAAATGGAGCGATGCCGAGCGAGACAGGATATTTTCGCGCCTGCTCGATCTGTCAGCTCGGCAGGGCGACGGCCCGAAGCCCGACCTCATCGTCTGGCCTGAAACCTCGGTACCGTTTTTGCTGACCAGCAATCCGTCGGCACTGGCGCGGATCGGCGGATCGCTACAGGATGGGCAGACACTGATAACAGGCGCCGTACGCCAGGAAAGCGGTGGTGCCGATCAACCGGCCCGCTACTACAACTCGATCTACGTCATCGACGATGATGGTCAGATTCTCTCGGCTGCAGACAAACGCCACCTTGTGCCCTTCGGAGAATACCTGCCGTTCAGGGAAGCCCTTGAAGGCCTTGGCCTCAGTATCATTGCACAAGCGCCCGGTGCGTTCACACCGGGCATTCGTCGGGAAACCGTTCCGGTGCCAGGCGGCCGGCATTTCCTGCCGCTGATTTGCTATGAGGCCATCTTCCCGCATGAACTGACAGCGCATGGGCCCGAAGCGGATTTCATCGTCAATGTGACCAACGATGCGTGGTACGGCGACACACCCGGACCTTATCAACACTTTCGTCAGGCGCAGCTTCGGGCAGTTGAGGCTGGCCTTCCCATGGTGCGGGTCGGAAACAACGGTGTTTCAGCGATTACTGACGGCTATGGCCGGGTGATCGATGGATTGCCACTGAATACTGTGGGGTTTGTTGATATTTTGCTTCCGGAAAAGGTAGATAGAAACGGTTATACTTGGAGTCATCAAGCTGTTTTCTGGTCGATTATCGCTTTACTATTAGCCGGGGCGCTGTTTTCGCGCTACGGTTTTATTCGAAGGTATAATTGACGGAAAACCCCTAAAATTGCATAGATAGGACGTGTAGCAGTATGGCCGGTGTTGTTTCAGGGCAAAAACCTTCTGGTGGGCGGGGAAGGTGAGGGGGGACAGCATCACAACGAAAATCATGTGCGAGAGGCGCAAGCGCTCGCAGGAAGAAAGCTATGAACACTATCGTCAATAAGAAAAAACCGAACCCTATCGATATACATGTTGGCTCTCGTATCAGGCTTAGGAGGACAATGCTTGGTATGAGCCAGGAAAAGCTGGGGGACAGTCTCGGCATCACTTTCCAGCAGATCCAGAAATATGAGAAGGGAACGAACCGGGTCGGCGCCAGCCGACTTCAGAATATCTCATCCATTCTCAACGTGCCCGTGTCCTTTTTCTTCGAGGATGCGCCCGGAGATCCGTCGACCGGTCAGCCGGGTATGTCGGAAGCCTCCAGTTCCAACTATGTCGTCGATTTTCTGTCGTCGTCGGAAGGACTGCAACTGAACCGGGCATTCGTGAAGATCGAAGACCCGAAAGTACGCCGAAAACTGGTCGACCTCGTCAAGGCATTGGCGGCCGATGCGGAGAGTTCCGCCTAGTCGGTGGAGAACTTTTTGGGGAGGCAGATCCGTCAGCGTTAACGGAACAGTTTCTGCCAGCCTGGCTCACGGGCATCCCCGGTTCGCATAACGCCTGGAACCCAAGCACGAACAGTGCGCTGCCACATAGCGGAAGTGGCCAATTCGAGGTGGTTCCAATTTCGAGTGCCAGGCGCTCCATATCAAGATATATTTATATCGTTCTACGCTTGTTTTCCCGACTCGATTTTAATAACAAGGCGCATCAGACAGACTTCTGAGAGGCGGGCCATGGCGCGAGACGTTTATCATTTCACCAGCGAGTCGGTATCCGAGGGACATCCCGACAAGGTGTGCGATCGCATTTCTGACGAAATCGTCGATCTGATCTACAAGGAAGCGCGCAAGACGGGCATCGATCCTTGGAGCGTGCGCATAGCCGCCGAAACGCTTGCGACCACGAACCGTGTTGTCATTGCCGGCGAAGTGCGGGTTCCGCCGACGTTGATGAAAAAGGACAAGAACGGCAACGACGTCATCAATCCGTCGCGCTTCCGGTCCGCTGCTCGCCGCGCTATTCGCGACATCGGCTATGAACAGGACGGGTTCCACTGGAAGAATTCGAAAATCGACGTCTTGTTGCACACCCAGTCTGCAGACATTGCACAGGGCGTGGACAATGCTGCCGACCAGCAGGGTGACGAGGGTGCTGGCGACCAGGGCATCATGTTCGGTTACGCCGTCAATGAAACTCCGGACCTGATGCCGGCGCCGATTTACTATTCGCATCAGATCCTGCGCCTGCTGGCCGATGCCCGCAAAAGCGGCGAGGGCGAAGCCGCCAAACTCGGCCCCGATAGCAAAAGCCAGGTGACGGTCCGCTACGAAGGTGGCAAGCCGGCAGCGGTCACGCAGATCGTGCTATCCACTCAGCACCTCGATGACAGCTGGGATTCCGACAAGGTTCGCGAAGTCGTCGAGCCTTATATCCGTGAGGCGCTTGGCGACCTGCCGATCGATGAAGACTGCAATTGGTACATCAATCCAACCGGTAAATTCGTCATCGGCGGTCCCGATGGTGATGCGGGCCTGACCGGCCGCAAGATCATTGTCGACACCTATGGCGGTGCTGCGCCCCATGGCGGTGGCGCGTTTTCCGGCAAGGACACCACCAAGGTCGACCGCTCGGCGGCCTATATGGCCCGTTACCTCGCCAAGAACATCGTCGCCGCGAAGCTTGCGGAACGCTGCACGATCCAGCTTTCCTACGCCATTGGCGTTGCGCAACCGCTGTCGGTCTATGTCAACCTGCACGGCACGGGCAAGGTGAGCGAGGAGCAGGTGGAAAATGCGATCCGAGCCATTGTCGACCTGTCGCCAACCGGAATCCGCCGACATCTGGACCTCAATCGCCCGATCTATGCCAAAACCGCTGCCTATGGCCATTTCGGCCGCAAGGCCGGGCGCGACGGATCGTTCTCTTGGGAAAAGACCGATCTGGTCAAGGCGCTGAAAGAGGCGGTCAAACCGGCGGCGGTGCGGGCAGTCAACGACACGCGGCCGCTTGAGGAAGCTGCCAAGGTCTGAGGGACCGCGCGGCAGGTTCGTGCTATAAAAGCGGACTGTTGGAATTCAACGGAAGCACGGCATGCCCTCCGATCACCCGCAAAGGGCCACCGAAGCGTTTTTCGGCCGCCGTCGCGGCAAGGCGCTTCGACCCGCGCAAGCACAGGCAATCGAAACGGTTCTGCCATCGCTTCGCGTCGATCTGGAGGTGCCGGCGCCAACCGATGCAAGCGCATTGTTTCCGACGTTCGTAGAAGCCATCCGGCTGGAGATCGGGTTCGGCGGCGGTGAGCACTTTCTCTATCGCGCGGCCGAAGCTCCTCAGACCGGCTTTATCGGTGTCGAGCCATTCGTCAACGGCATGGCCAAATGCGTCAGCATCCTGGCGGCCGAGCCAAGGAACAATGTGCGCCTGTTCGACGACGACGCCACCCGACTGCTCGATTGGCTGCCGCCGGCCTGCATCGATCATGTCGACCTGCTTTATCCCGACCCGTGGCCGAAGAAAAAGCACTGGAAGCGGCGTTTCGTGTCCTCCGTCAATCTTGATCGCCTGGCCCGTGTGCTGAAGCCGGGCGGCCGTTTCTGTTTCGCCTCCGACATCGATACCTATGTGAACTGGACGTTGCAGCATTGCCGGTCCCATCAGGCCTTTGATTGGACCGCCGGGAGCGCCGACGACTGGCGGCGGTCCTACCCGGGATGGCCTGGTACCCGCTATGAAGCCAAGGCGATGCGCGAAGGCCGTGCGCCGGCCTACCTCACTTTTGTGCGCACCGACGCTGCATAAGGTGATCGGCACCGGCTGACCGGCCTTGCAATTGGCCTTCCGCAAGAGTATATGAACGGCAAATCTTGATCATTCTGAGCAAGAGTGGGCCCCCGGGACCCGCTCTTTTTTATTGATCATCGCAGGAAACCGAATACGGACGCCTAAGTGACCGAAACGCCACTGCCCGCAAGTACAAATGGCAACGAACCGCGGCTTATCACCGAGACCGGTCTCGATGCTCGTGTTGCGTCGATCATCGAACCGGTGCTGGATTCGATGGATTTCAGACTGGTCCGGGTGCGTATCAGCGGTCAGAACGGCCTGACACTGCAGATCATGACCGAGCGCAACGACGGCAGCATGACGGTGGAAGACTGCGAAGCGGTTTCCCGCGCGATGTCGCCGGTGCTCGATGTCGAAGACCCGATCGACCGAAAGTATCATCTTGAGGTCTCGTCACCGGGAATCGACAGGCCGATGGTCCGCCGTTCCGATTTCGAACGCTGGGCCGGGCATCTGGTCAAGTGCGAAACGTCGGTGCTGGTAGACGGTCGCAAGCGGTTCCGCGGCATCATAGTTTCCGTTGATCAGGACGCCTTTGTCCTGCGCCGCGATGCCGCAAGTTACGGTGACGAACCGGAGGTGCGCATTCCGTTCGATACGTTGAGTGACGCCAAACTGATATTGACCGATGAACTGGTCCGGGATGCGCTGGCTGCCGACAAGGCGGCCAAAGCGGCCCGGGCCGAAGCCGACGAGACGGACGGCAACAACCAGAATTGACGGCGGCCAGGCCGCCCCATGCCATAGGATGGAGAGAGCAACATGGCAGTGAGTGCAAACAGGCTCGAGCTTCTTCAGATCGCGGATGCCGTGGCCCGCGAGAAGGCGATCGACCGAGAAATCGTGATTGACGCGATGGCCGATGCCATTCAGAAGGCGGCCCGTTCACGCTACGGATCCGAATCCAACATTCGCGCCGACATCAACGCAAAGACGGGCGAGATCAAGCTGCAGCGTCTGCTCGAAGTTGTCGAGGAAGTCGAAGACTATTCGACTCAGATTGCGTTGGAACTGGCCCGGGACCGGAGTTCGGAAGCTCAACTCGGCGACTTCATCGCCGAACCCCTGCCGCCGATGGATTTCGGCCGCATCGCCGCCCAGTCGGCCAAGCAGGTGATCGTGCAGAAAGTGCGCGAAGCCGAGCGAGACCGGCAGTATGATGAATTCAAGGATCGCGTTAGTGAAATCGTCAACGGCACCGTCAAACGGGTCGAGTACGGCAACGTGATCGTCGATCTCGGTCGCGGCGAGGCAATTATCCGTCGCGACGAACTGATCCCGCGCGAAAATTTCCGCTACGGCGATCGCGTTCGGGCCTACGTTTATGACGTACGCCGTGAGCAGCGCGGTCCGCAGATCTTCCTGTCGCGCACCCATCCGCAGTTCATGGTCAAGCTGTTCACCATGGAAGTGCCGGAGATCTATGACGGCATCATCGAGATCCGCTCGGTTGCGCGTGACCCGGGTTCGCGCGCAAAGATCGCCGTGATTTCCAACGACAGCTCGATCGATCCGGTCGGCGCCTGTGTCGGTATGCGCGGTAGCCGCGTTCAAGCGGTTGTCGGCGAATTGCAAGGCGAAAAAATCGACATCATTCCGTGGTCGATGGATGCCGCATCCTTCATCGTCAACGCGCTGCAGCCGGCCGAAGTCGCCAAGGTAGTGCTCGACGAGGATGCGGAGCGCATCGAAGTGGTGGTACCCGACGACCAGCTGTCACTGGCCATCGGCCGCCGCGGTCAGAATGTGCGCCTTGCTTCTCAGCTGACCGGTTGGGACATCGATATCCTGACCGAGCAGGAGGAATCGGAACGCCGTCAGAAGGAATTCAATGAACGCACCGAGCTGTTCATGAACGCGCTCAACGTCGACGAGATGGTTGGCCAGGTGTTGGCCTCAGAGGGCTTTTCGCAGGTCGAGGAAGTCGCCTATGTCGACCTCGATGAAATCGCCTCCATTGAGGGCTTCGATGAGGAGACCGCCGAGGAAATCCAGAGCCGTGCTCGCGAGCATCTCGAAGCGATCGAAGCCGAACTGGACGAAAAGCGTCTTTCGATGGGCGTCGAGGATGAATTGCGCGAGGTTCCGGGCATGACCACCGCAATGATGGTCAAACTGGGCGAAGATGACATCAAGACCATGGACGATTTCGCCGGCTGCGCCGCCGACGACCTCGTTGGCTGGAGCGAACGCAAGGACGGCGAGACGGTTCGTTTCGACGGCCTGTTCACCGGTCTGGATGTCTCGCGCGCCGACGCCGAACAGATGGTCGTTGCTGCACGGCTTGCTGCCGGCTGGATCACGGAGGAGGATCTGGCGGCCGCCGAGGCTGAAGAAGAGGCCGCGGAAGAGGAAGTCGAAGAAGTCGAAGAAGCCAAGCCCATGGGACAGGTTCTGCCGGTCTGACCGGACGCCGGTGCGCCGACCTGGATGCTGGAATGAACGACCGGACCTGCATTGTGAGTCGGCAAAGCGGACCGGCCGAGGATATGATCCGGTTCGTGGCCGCGCCGGATGGCCAGGTGGTCGCGGACCTGAAGGGCAATCTGCCGGGTCGCGGCTGTTGGGTGACCGCCCGGCGTGATTTTATCGACAAAGCTTCGGCGAAAAACCTTTTTGCCCGGGCGTTGAAAACGAAGGTGACGCTGCCGCCGGATCTGGGCGGTGACATCGACCAGCTGCTGGTTAAGGCGCTGACCGGGATGATGGGCCTGGCGCGCAAGGCCGGTCAATCGGTCAGTGGAGCCGCCAAGGTGGATGCCGCGGTGCGGTCCGGCGAAGCGCTTGCCGTGTTTCACGCCTCGGACGCTGCCGCAGACGGCGTTCGCAAAATCGATCAGGCGCGCCATGCTGCCGGCCAGGACGATGTAGCGGTCTTTCGCCTGTTGTCGGCGCAAGAAATGGCCTTTCTGGGCGCCGGCGGTGAGGTAATTCATCTCGCAACGCTTGCAGGGCAGGCGGGTGAGGGTGTAGTGAAACGCGCAAAGATGCTCGAACGGTACCGCAATGAAGCGGAAACCGGTTCGGCAAGGGAAACGGAAACGGAATGAGCGACACCAAGGACGACAAGACCCTCAGCGTCACCAGCAAAAAGACTCTGACGCTGAAGCGTGCCGGGGTTGAGCATGGAACGGTGCGCCAGGATATGGGGCGTGGCCGCACGAAGGCCGTTGTCGTGGAAACGCGCAAGCGGCGCATCACTCGTCCCGACGATGACAAGCCAGCATCGATCGCTGGCGGACTGAAACCACAGCCATCGCCGGCCGCTCCGGCCGAGCGACCGGCACCGGCGGTCAAACAGGAAACACCGCAGGAACCCGCTAAAAGTGCCGCCGCGGCCAACGATCTCTCGGCCAGCGAAATGGATGCGCGCAAGCGCGCTCTGGCCAATGCCAAAGTTCGGGATGCGGAAGATCAGGCCCGCGCCGAGGAGGAGGCTCGTATTCGCGCCGAGCGCGAGGAGCAGCTCAAGAAGGAGCGCGAGGAGGCTGAACGTCTCAAGGCTGAAGATGAAGCCAAGCGCGCCGCCGAAGAACAGGTCAGCGCCAAGGGCGCAGGAGTCCAGCCGCCGGCCGCAGCCGTTCCCGATCCGGCGCAGCCGCAGCCGGTACCGGAACGCCAGTCCCGCGGCCGGCCCGAAGAAGCCGAATCCCGAGGTCGGGCAACTCCACAGCGCGGCAAACCGGCCCGTCCCGATGCCACGCGTCCGTCACGTCCGCGCGGCGATGACAACCGCCGCCGGGGTAAGCTGACGCTCAACACCGCGTTGAGCGAGGATGGCGGACAACGGGGTCGCTCGCTGTCGGCGATGCGCCGACGCCAGGAAAAAATGAAACGCGCGCAAATGCAGGAGACGCGCGAAAAGATCGCCCGCGAGGTGACCCTGCCGGAGACGATAACCATCCAGGAACTGTCGCAGCGCATGGCCGAGCGGGCCGTCGACGTGATCAAGTTCCTGATGAAGGAAGGCCAGATGATGAAGCCCGGCGACGTCATCGACGCCGACCTCGCCGAGCTCATCGCCGGCGAGTTCGGGCACACAGTCAAGCGCGTATCGGAATCCGATATCGAGGAAGGCATATTCGACATCAAAGATGACGAAAGTTCACTACAGTCGCGGCCTCCGGTGGTTACCATCATGGGCCACGTCGACCACGGCAAAACGTCACTGCTCGACGCCATTCGTGAGGCCAATGTCGTGGCTGGCGAAGCGGGCGGCATCACCCAGCATATAGGCGCCTATCAGGTCGAGCATGATGGTCAGAAGATCACATTCATCGACACTCCGGGCCACGCCGCCTTCACCGCGATGCGTGCACGCGGAGCCGAGGCGACCGATATCGCAATCCTCGTGGTGGCGGCCGACGACAGCGTCATGCCGCAGACCATCGAATCGATCAACCACGCCAAAGCGGCCGGTGTTCCGATCATTGTCGCCATCAACAAGATCGACAAGCCCGAATCCGATGCCAACAAGGTACGGACCGAATTGCTGCAGCATGAAGTGTTCGTCGAATCGATGGGCGGTGAGGTGCTCGATGTCGAAGTCTCGGCGATCAAGCGCACCAATCTCGACAAGTTGCTGGAAGCGGTCCTGTTGCAGTCCGAACTCCTCGATCTGAAGGCCAATCCAGACCGCACGGCCGAAGGCAGCGTCATCGAGGCGCAGCTGGATCGCGGTCGTGGTTCCGTCGCAACCGTTCTGGTCGAGGCCGGCACCCTGAGAACCGGCGACATTGTGGTTGCCGGTGACGAATGGGGCCGGGTGCGCGCGCTGGTCAACGATCATGGCGATCAGGTCAAGGATGCCGGACCCTCAACCCCGGTAGAGGTCCTTGGACTTCAGGGCACGCCACAGGCCGGCGACCGTATGGCGGTGGTCGAAAACGAGGCCCGTGCCCGCGAGATCGCCGAATACCGGCAGCGCAAGGCCCGCGAAATCGCCGTTGCGCGCCAGGCTGGTACCCGCGGCTCGCTGGAACAGATGATGTCGCAGCTGCAGGACACCGGCGCCCAGGAGTTTCCGCTCGTTATCAAGGGTGACGTGCAGGGCTCGATCGAGGCGATTATCGGTGCGCTGGACAAGTTGGGGACCGACGAAGTGCGTGCCCGCGTGGTGCATTCGGGCGCCGGCGGAATTACCGAGTCGGATATTTCGCTGGCCGAGGCATCCAACGCAGCAATTATGGGCTTCAACGTCCGCGCCAATGCCCAGGCCCGCGACGCGGCCGCAGCCGCCGGGATCGAGATCCGCTATTACAACGTCATCTACGATCTGGTGGATGATGTGAAGGCGGCGATGTCCGGCATGCTGTCGCCGGAGCGGCGCGAGACTTTCCTCGGCAACGCCGAGATCCTCGAAGTCTTCAACATCACCAAGGTCGGCAAGGTCGCCGGTTGCCGTGTCACGGAAGGCAAGGTCGAGCGTGGCGTCGGCGTCCGCCTGATCCGCGACAGCGTGGTCATCCACGAAGGCAGCCTGAAGACGCTGAAGCGCTTCAAGGATGAAGTGGCTGAAGTCAATTCCGGTCAGGAATGCGGTATGGCCTTCGAGAACTACGAGGATATCCGCGCCGGTGACGTCATCGAGTGCTTCCGCGTGGAGCATGTGACAAGGACTCTGTAAGAGCGTCTGATTTTCTGTATTGGGAGGCGGGCGCGAACATGGCGCTCGCCTCCAGCATTTTTTGGTTTGCGAGCGGTCCCACTCCGCCGTGAACGGTGAAGAGGTTCAACCATGTCCAGATTTGCATCTTCCGGGCCGTCGCAGCGCCAGCTGCGGGTTGGGGAACAGGTCAGGGCGGCGATCACAGCCGTCCTGCAACGCGGTGGTGTCAACGATCCGCGCATCGAAAATACGGTGATTGCCATTTCCGAGGTGCATATGTCACCCGATCTGCGCATTGCGACCGCGTACGTGACGCCGCTGGGCGATAGCGATCATGCGGGTGTCGTCGAGGCGCTCAACCGCAACGCCCGTTATCTGCGTAAGCAGGTGACGCCGGCGCTGCGGCAGATGAAATACATGCCGGAATTGCGCTTCCGCGACGACACCAGTTTCGACAACTATCAGCGCATCGATGAATTGCTGCGCTCGCCAGAGGTCAGACGTGACCTGGAGCATGGCGATGACGATGAGAGTGCGAGCTGATGGCGCGGCGCGGCAAGAAGAAGGGCCGACCGGTTTCCGGTTGGCTGGTGCTCGACAAGCCCGAGGATTTCGGCTCGACCGAGGCAGTGTCCAAGATCAAGTGGCTCTTCAAGGCGCAGAAGGCCGGTCACGCCGGAACGCTCGATCCGCTGGCATCCGGCATGCTGCCGATCGCTCTCGGCGAAGCGACCAAGACCGTGCCTTACGTTATGGACGGTCGCAAGATCTACGAATTCACCGTGCGCTGGGGTGAGCAACGCACCACCGACGATCGCGAGGGCGAGGTTGTCGCGAGCAGTGACGAGCGGCCCGATGCGGCCGGCGTGGAAGCATTGCTGCCGCACTACACGGGCACGATCGACCAGGTGCCTCCGCAGTTTTCCGCCATCAAGATCGACGGTAATCGCGCTTACGACCTTGCCCGCGAGGGTGATGTTGTTGAGCTGCCCCCGCGCCAGGTGGAGGTCCACCGGCTTGATCTCATTGCCTGTCCGGATGCCGATCATGCGGTCTTCGCGATCGAGTGCGGCAAGGGCACCTATGTGCGCTCGCTTGCCCGCGACATGGGGCGCGATCTCGGGTGTCACGGCCATATCGCCAAGTTGCGGCGGTCCTATGTGGCACCCTTCGGAGAAAACGATCTGGTGCCGCTCGAAACGCTGACCGCGTTGGAGGCGGTCGAGGACGAGGCCGAACGGCTGGAAGCGTTGGACAGTTACCTTGTTGGCACCGCTGAGGCGTTGGCACTTCTGCCACAACTGGCGATCAGTGAGGACCAGGCGCAGCGCTTGCGTCGCGGCAATCCGGTTATTTTGCGCGGTCGCGACGCCCCTTTGCCGGCGCCCGAAGCCTATGCAACGCGGAGCGGACGACTGGTTGCCATCGGTGAGATCGCCGAAGGTGAGTTTCGCCCGAGACGGGTGTTCAACGGGTGATCCGGGACCAGGTATTCGGCGCCAGCCAAGCTGCAAATAAAGCTGGCAATTTGGGCTTTTGTAGCCTATATGCACCGCGATACGGCCGCGATGCCGTTTATAAAGGCCCAAGCTGGACGACATCCCGGCTTTGGGCGGCGAACCCCTCCAGACAGAAAGGAAGGTCCGATGTCGATTACTGCTGAACGCAAGGAAGAACTGATCAAGGAATACGCCACCAAGGAAGGCGATACCGGATCCCCCGAGGTCCAGGTTGCAATCTTGACGGAGCGCATCACCAATCTCACGGAACACTTCAAAGGCCACAAGAAGGACAATCACTCCCGCCGTGGCCTGCTGAAGATGGTTTCCAGCCGTCGTTCGCTTCTTGATTATCTGAAGCGCAAGGACGAAGAGCGGTACCGCAATCTCATCGCGAGTCTCGGAATTCGCCGCTAAGTTCAGCCGGCGGTGTGCCTTGGGTACGCCGCCGGTTTCATTTTCCGGACGGTGAGACCCGACCGGAGGAGACGTCACGGGGCAGGATTGCCGGTTGTTTGTGCGGGTAAACCCGCCAGGTCCAAACACCCTGCTGTCTTGCCCGTGGCGAAACGACCAACCGGCCCGATGGAATGGGTCCGGCTGCACAAACAACAGGGGATCGGTGCCCAAATCGGCGCACCGTCCCGCCACGAAGGATAAGATATGTTCAATTCCCACAAGGTTGAAATCGAATGGGGCGGTCGCCCGCTCATTCTCGAAACCGGCAAGATAGCCCGCCAGGCGGATGGCGCAGTCATCGCCACCTATGGCGAGAGTGTCGTGCTTGCGACGGTGGTTTCGGCCAAGCAACCAAGACCCGGTCAGGACTTTTTTCCGCTGACCGTCAACTACCAGGAAAAAACCTATGCCGCCGGTAAGATCCCGGGCGGCTTTTTCAAGCGCGAAGGTCGGCCGAGCGAGAACGAAACGCTGACGTCGCGCCTCATCGACCGCCCGATCCGGCCACTTTTTCCGGCCGGTTACAAGAACGACACCCAGGTTATCATCACGGTGATGCAGCATGACCTGGAAAACAATCCCGACATTCTGGCGATGATTGCGACGTCAGCGGCGTTGACGCTGTCCGGAATTCCTTTCATGGGACCGATCGGCGGCGCGCGCGTCGGCTATATCAATGGCGAATATGTCCTCAACCCGCATATCGACGAGATGGAAGAATCGTCGCTCGACCTGATTGTCGCCGGTACCCAGGACGCCGTTCTGATGGTGGAATCGGAGGCCAATGAGCTGTCCGAGGACATTATGCTCGGTGCCGTGATGTTCGGACAGAACGGCTTCCAGCCGGTCATTGAGGCGATCATCAAGCTGGCGGAAGTCGCCGCGAAGGAGCCGCGCGATTTCGAACCGGAAGATCTGTCGGCGCTCGAAGAGGCGATGTTGAAAATCGCCGAAAGCGAGCTGCGCGAAGCCTACAAGATCATCGACAAGTCCGATCGTTACGACGCGGTCGACGCGGTCAAGGCGAAAGTTGTGGCGCACTTCCTGCCGGAAGGTGAGGAAGAGCCGGAATATTCGGGCGAGCAGATCGGCGCCGTCTTCAAGTCGCTGCAGGCCAAGATCGTCCGTTGGAACATTCTTGATACAGAAAACCGGATCGACGGTCGCAACCTCTCGACGGTGCGTTCCATCGTCTCCGAGGTCGGCATTCTGCCGCGCACCCACGGTTCAGCAGTGTTCACCCGCGGCGAAACCCAGGCCATCGTGGTTGCGACGTTGGGCACCGGCGAGGATGAGCAGTTCATCGACAGCCTGACCGGTACCTACAAGGAAAGATTCCTTCTGCACTACAACTTCCCGCCCTTCTCGGTCGGCGAAACGGGGCGCATCGGGTCGCCCGGCCGCCGCGAAATCGGTCATGGCAAGTTGGCCTGGCGGGCAGTTCGTCCGATGCTGCCGACCGGCGAGCAATTCCCCTACACGTTGCGCGTGGTCTCCGAGATCACCGAGTCCAACGGATCGTCATCTATGGCCACCGTGTGCGGTACCTCGCTGGCGCTGATGGATGCCGGTGTTCCGATATCCCGCCCGGTGGCTGGTATCGCGATGGGCCTGATCAAGGAAGACGACCGCTTTGCCGTGTTGTCCGACATTCTCGGAGACGAGGATCACCTCGGCGACATGGACTTCAAGGTGGCCGGCTCGCGCGAGGGCATCACCTCGCTGCAAATGGACATCAAGATCACCGGGATCACCGAGGAAATCATGAAGGTCGCGCTCGGCCAGGCCAAGGACGGGCGGCTCCACATCCTCGGAGAAATGGGCAAGGCGATCAACGAAAGCCGCGGCGAACTCGGCGAGTTCGCACCACGCATCGAAGTCATGAACATTCCGGTCGACAAGATCCGTGACGTCATTGGCTCCGGCGGCAAGGTAATCCGCGAGATCGTCGAAAAGACCGGCGCCAAGATCAATATCGATGACGACGGCACCATCAAGTTCGCATCCTCGTCGCTGAAGGAGATCGAGGCCGCGAAGAAATGGGTTCATTCCATCGTAGCCGAGCCGGAAGTCGGCGAGATCTACCAGGGAACCGTCGTCAAGGTTGCCGATTTCGGTGCCTTCGTGAACTTCTTCGGCCCGCGCGATGGCCTCGTGCACATCTCTCAGCTCGCCAAGGAGCGCGTCGGCAAGACCTCAGATGTGGTCAAGGAAGGCGACAAGGTCTACGTCAAGCTGCTCGGCTTCGATGACCGCGGCAAGGTACGCCTGTCGATGAAGGTCGTCGATCAGGAAAGCGGTCAGGAAATTCCGCGCGAAAAATCCGACTGACGTTTTTCTTCAAAGTTTGAACTTTGCGACCCGCTGTCTTCGGATAGCGGGTTTTTTTGTTTACTGACCGGGTGCGCGCCGTCAAACGAGCGCAGCGGCAGAAAAATTACCAAAAATTAATCTGCAACCCATGGTGTCAAGTGTCGCCATGGATTAAATCAGTCCGATAGAACAGTAAAAACTATACCCCTTTGGTGCGCTGGACCGCACAGGCAATTTCAACCTGTTTCGTAACCAAACAGGGACGTATCTACGGAAGAAACGCATGGCTCCCCTGCCAAATTACACGATCGAACAAATCAACGAATATCTCACGCGGAGCTTCTGGTTCATCGAACAAACGAATTATCGCTCGTTTGATATGGGAACCGTTGGAAACAGTGCGAATAACGGAACGCTCTACTACAACTATCTCGGCTTTACCGACGTCGCCGGACCTGGTTCCGATGCGGACGGATTGACGCCGGTTCGCAGGGCTTTGGTGGATGAAGCGCTGAGATATCTTGGCGAGGTTCTCGACGTCGAGTTCGTGTCGACCTCAGCGCAGGATTCGAGCGTCGATTTGTTTTTCATGGATAACGATATCGGTGCCTATACGGACTTTGTCCTACATGACACCGGGAATGGAACCACCGTTGGCAACGGAACTTCGGATCATCGCTACGTAGATTTTGCATGGATCAATATCGACCCGAATTGGTCGAGTGGCAACTCAGAAGTGGACAGCTATACCTATCAGACGATCCTGCATGAAGTTCTGCACGCACTCGGGCTTGGTCATCCCGGCCCTTACAATTATGACGGCAGTGCCGACTACGAGCCCCGCTACGTGACCGACGGCTCCGATGGTATGCGTGGGCGTTCTAACGGCTATCTCAACGACTCATGGCAACTTTCGATCATGTCCTATTTCGATCAGGAGATGAACACGACCATCACGGCCGATTTCGCCTTTTTGCTGACGCCTATGGCAGCCGATATCGAGGCGTTGCGGAGTTATTATGCTGTCTCCGCCTTTACGGAAGGTACGGTCTACGGATTCAACACCAATATCGACGCGTCGCGAAGCGCGGCTTTGGCAAATCTCGCCGATTATGCCGATTCAAGCGCCTTTTGCATTGTCGATGATGGTGGCAACGATACGGTGGATTTTTCGGGATTCAGCGCCGACCAAACCATCGACCTGACAGTTGTCACGGGAACATCCACCGGCATCTTTTCCAGCATTGGCGGACTGACCGGCAACATGTCACTGGCCGTCGGCACTCTGATCGAAAACGCCATCGGCGGCTCCGGCAACGATGTGATCACGGGTAATGATGCTGCCAACACCCTCACTGGCAACGCCGGCAACGACCGCATCGCCGGCAAGGGCGGTGCCGACCGCATTGATGGCGGCGAAGGCACCGACACCGTCGTTTATGACGGTGTGAGAGCCGACTATGTCCAGGATCTGCAGGTGGACGGCAGCATCCTTCTGACCAAGTCGAATGGTGTAATCGACCTGCTGTTCGGCATCGAACGGCTGGACATGGCGGACGGAGACTACGTTTTCGATATCGGCAGCGACAATGTCGGCTTCACTTACAGGATATATGGCGCCGCCTACGGCCGCACGCCGGATGAAGGTGGTCTGCGCTATTGGACGCAGGAGCTTGACGATCTGGACGTCAACAATCCGGCTATCGATAAGCAGGACTTCCTGGCCGATCAGTTTCTCGCGGCAGCGGAATACACCGCGCTCTATGGCAGCAATCCGAGCAACGAAGACTATGTCGATGCGATGTACCAGAACGTGCTGAAGCGGCTGCCGGATCAGGCAGGCTACGATTTCTGGGTGGGCGCCATGGATGGTGGTCTCGGCCGCGACGCCATTCTGGTTTCATTTTCGGAAAGCATCGAAAACCGCATCAATGCGGATTTCGATTACGATGACGGCATCTGGGTGGTCTGACGGACGCTTATTTTCCGTTCGACCACTGGGTCTTGAGTTCTTCCAGAACCGGCATCGACGTCACATGGTAGCCGGAATCGACATAGTGCACTTCGCCGGTGACACCGCGCGACAGGTCGGATAGCAGGTAGAGCGCCGAACCGCCGACATCGTCAATGGTGACGTTGCGGCGCATGGGCGAGTTGCGCTGCTGATAGTTGTACATCTCGCGTGCGTCGGAAACGCCGGCGCCGGCCAGTGTGCGCACCGGACCGGCGGAGATGCTGTTGACCCGGATCCCGCTTGGCCCGTAGTCGGCCGCCAGATAGCGAACGCTGGCCTCAAGCGCCGCCTTGGCGACGCCCATGACGTTGTAGTTGGGCATGACCCGTGTCGAGCCGGCATAGGTCAGTGTGATCATCGCCCCGCCATCACCCATCAGTCCTGCAGCACGCTTGGCGATTTCGGTGAACGAAAAGCAGGAGATCACCATGGTGCGCGAGAAGTTCTCACGAGTCGTGTCTGCATAAAGCCCCTTCAGTTCGTTGCGATCCGAGAAGCCGATGGCATGAACGAGAAAGTCGAGCGATCCCCAACGGTCTCCCAATGTCTCAAACACCGCGTCGACGGTGTCGACGTCCTCGACGTCGCATGGCAACACGATTTCCGACTGAACCTGCTCTGCCAGCGGCCGCACTCGTTTGCCGAAGCCTTCTCCCTGGTAGGTGAAAGCGAGTTCGGCCCCTTCGGCATGCAGTGCCTTGGCGATCCCCCAGGCAATCGAATGATCATTGGCGACGCCCATGATCAGGCCACGTTTGCCCTTCATCAAGTCTCCCATATCCGCGTCCCCTAACCCCCGTACCGCCTGAATACCAAGGTTGCATTGGTTCCGCCGAAGCCGAACGAGTTCGACAGCGCGGTATCGATCCGGGCATCATCGATGCGTTCCCGCACGATCGGCACGCCTTCGAATTCCGGATCCAGTTCCGTGATGTGCGCGCTCTCCCCAATAAAGCGCTCCTGCATCATCAGGAGTGAATAAATCGATTCCTGTACGCCTGCGGCACCAAGCGAATGCCCGGTCAGCGATTTGGTGGAGGCAATGTGCGGTATCGCGTCGCCGAACACTTCCCGGATGGCGCTGACTTCGCGGCTGTCGCCAATCGGCGTTGCCGTGCCGTGCGTGTTGACATAGTCGACCGGTCCCTCGACGCCGGAGAGCGCCAGTTTCATGCAGCGGATGGCACCTTCTCCGGAAGGCTGGACCATGTCGTAGCCGTCGGAGGTGGCGCCGTAGCCGATGATCTCACCGTAGATCTTGGCACCGCGAGCCTTGGCGTGTTCGAGTTCTTCCAGAACCAGGACGCCGGCGCCGCCGGCAATGACGAACCCGTCGCGCGTGACGTCATAGGCGCGGGAGGCCGTCGAGGCCTCATCGTTGTATTTGGTCGACATGGCGCCCATGGCATCGAAAAGGTTGGACATGGTCCAGTCGAGATCTTCGTGGCCGCCGGCGAAGACGATGTCCTGTTTGCCCATCTGGATGAGCTCGTAACCGTTGCCGATGCAGTGAGCCGATGTCGAGCAGGCGGAAGAGATCGAGTAGTTGACGCCGTGGATCTTGAACCACGTGGCAAGTGTCGCGGACGCCGTCGAAGACATGGCCTTCGGCACGGCGAATGGGCCAATCCGCCGCGGGCTGCCTTTTTCCCGCGTCGTGTCGGCCGCATCAACGATCGTTCGCGTCGACGGGCCACCCGAGCCCATGACGATCCCGGTCCGTTCATTGGTAATGTCGGTTTCCTCGAGGGCGGCATCGTCGATGGCCTGTTGCATGGCAACATGGTTCCAGGCACCGCCTTTGCTCAGAAAGCGCAAGGCACGCCGGTCGACGAGATCGCTCGGGTCGAGCGTCGGAGCACCCCAGACCTGACATTTGAAACCGTGCTCAGCGAATTCTTCGGAAAACGAGATGCCGGAGCGAGCATCACGCAGCGACGCGGTTACCTCTTGGGCGTCGCTGCCGATGGACGATACGATCCCCAGGCCGGTGACGACAACGCGTTTCATCTGCATTCCTTTCGAAGGGCGCGGCAAATCTGGCGTGGCACCCGGATGACACCATGTAGGTGTCCAGTCAACAGGCTGCTAGGCCTTTTCCTGAAACAGGCCGACCCTTAGATCGCTCGCCTTGTAGGATGGTTCGCCATCGGCTTTAGCCCAACCGTCCCCGATGCCCAGGACAAGCCGTCCGCGCATGACGCGTTTGAAGTCGACGCCGAATTCGACCAGTTTCGTTTCCGGTGTCACCATGCCGGTCAGACGCACCTCGCCGCAGGAAATCGCCCGGCCGCGTCCCGGTTCGCCAAGCCAGCCCAGAAAAAAGCCAGTCAGCTGCCAAAGCGCATCAAGGCCAAGGCATCCAGGCATGACCGGGTCGCCTTGAAAATGACAGTCGAAAAACCAGGTATCGGGAGAAACGTCGAACTCGGCCCGCACATAGCCCTTGCCATACTCTCCGCCCTCGTCGGAAATGTCGGTGATGCGGTGGAACATCAGCATTGGCGGCAGAGGCAGTTGCGCGTTGCCGGGGCCGAACATTTCGCCCCGTCCGCAGGTCAAAATGTCCTCATAGGAAAAGCTCGACTGCCTGGTATTCATATGGATTCAAATCTCCCCAAATCGACGCGCCGCCGGCGCCGCTGCCAGGCGAACCTAGCACAGCTTGTTTGGCGGCGAAAACCACCGGAACTCCCTTATGGGTTTCCATCGAGACTTACAACCGGGATAACCCGCCGGCACCCGGAAATCGGAGCTTGCGCGCAAATAGGAGAAAAAAACTCCACTATTGAAACAACAGCGATCTGCGGATATATAGGGGCAAATGCAAACCGTTTGCGATCGAGATGAGCCGGATGCTTAGCAACCAGACAAACTCCTGCCCGACAAAAGACGCTGGCGATCGGCTTCGCGCTGCTAGCCTGCGGCCGACCAAGCAGCGCATTGCCTTGGCTGAGCTGCTCTTTTCAAAGGGCGACCGCCACCTCACGGCTGAGGAACTGCACGAAGAGGCAGAGACGGTAGGTTTTCCGGTATCGCTGGCGACGGTCTACAATACATTGCATCAGTTCACCGATGCTGGAATGTTGCGTGTCCTCGCGATTGAGTCTTCCAAGACCTATTTCGACACCAATGTCTCAGATCACCATCACTTCTTCCTTGAGGGAGAGAACAGAGTGATCGACGTCCCACAGGGTGAGATGACGGTGAGCGGCTTGCCGCAAATCCCCGAAGGCATGGAAATTTCCCATGTCGATGTGGTTATCAGGCTGCGCCGTAAGAGAGACGCCTAATCACCTCAGGGCGTTGGTGCATCCTCGCGAACCAATCCTTGCGATTTGAGGTCGCTCCACAGCGAATTGGGAATGTCTGCCTCAATGATTTCGGCATTGCCGGCAGCCTGGTCGACCGATTGGGCGCCGGGGATTGTTGAGACCACGCTTGGGTGCAACAACGGAAAACGCAGCGCTGCTTCAATCAGTCGCACGCCATGGCTTCTGCAGACCTCTTCAATGGCATCGACCTTGGCGATGATGTCTGGCGGGGCCGGATCGTAGTTGTAGAAGGCTCCGGGTTTGGAGCCGGTTGCCAGAATTCCTGAATTGTACGGACCGCCCAGGACGATACCGACGCCTCGCGATTCACAAAGCGGAAGAAAGCTGTCGAGTGCTTCCTGTTCGAGCAGCGTGTAGCGGCCGGCAAGAAGAAAAATGTCCATGTCGCAACGCTCGAGCATGTGCTGCGCCGGTTGCCATTCGTTGATGCCGGCACCGATGGCCTTGATCACGCCCTGCTCGCGCAGATTGAGCATGGCGCGGTAGCCTGACGCGAGGAAATCGGACATGCGCGAATCCATCACTTCGCGGCTACCCTGGTTGAAGATGTCGATGTCGTGGGCGAACAGGATGTCGATCCGGTCGACACCGAGTCGTTCCAGCGAAAACTCGAATGACCGCATGATTCCGTTATACGAATAGTCGAAATGTTCACGCCGGTTCGGCGTGTCGAAGAACTTTCCGATGCCGGTACGCAGATCCGGGCTGCAGACCTCCAGCAGACGTCCGGCCTTGGTCGACAGCACGTACTCCTCACGAGGCTTGCCCCGCAGAAACCGGTTCAGTCGGGTTTCGGCCAGCCCGAGCCCGTAAAGCGGCGCCGTATCGAAATATCGGCAGCCCACGTCCCAGGCGTGTTGGAGTGTGGCGTCGGCCTCCTTGTCGGTCACCGCCCGATAGAGATTGCCCAGTGGTGCGGTCCCCATGCCCAGTTCGGTGAAGGTCAGACCGCCATTGTCTATTCGCTGCCAGTGCCTGGTTCTCATTTTCAGAATCACTCCGTTATGCGCCTTACGTCGGCAAATGCTGCCGGCGGTTGGACAGCGGGGATGAGCCAGTGATACGGTTTTTCAAACGAGGAGGGAACCGCATGGCGACGCCATTCGCGAGTATATTCGGAAACACCAAGCCGGCTATCGCCATGATCCATCTGGGTGCGTTGCCCGGTAGCCCGCTCTATGACGAGGAGGGTGGAATCGCTGCCATCGTCGAAAGCGCGCGCAAGGACCTCGCGGCGTTGCAGGCTGCCGGCTTTGATGCCGTGATGTTCGGCAACGAGAATGATCGGCCCTATGAGCTGCAGGTCGACACGGCCTCGACATCGGCAATGGCCTATGTCGTTGGATGCCTGAGCAGCGAAATCTCGGTCCCCTTCGGGGTCAATGTGCTGTGGGATCCACAGGCGACCATGGCGGTCGCTGCCGCAACGGGCGCTTCTTTTGTGCGTGAAATCTTCACTGGCGTGTACGCGTCCGACATGGGTGTGTGGGCACCGGACGCGGGCAAAGCTATCCGCTACCGCAACCGGCTTGGACGCAAGGATCTTGCGGTGCTGTTCAACATCTCGGCCGAGTTCGCTCACTCGCTTGACCGCCGATCACTTGCAGACCGGGCTCGAAGCACGGTGTTCTCCAGCCTTCCCGATGCCGTGCTGGTGTCCGGCCAGATTACCGGCGAGGCGGCGAAGATGGAGGAGCTTGAAAGCGTCAAGAATGCCCTTCCCGATGTGCCGGTGCTGGCCAATACCGGCGTCAAGCACGCCACGGTCGCCGACACGTTTGCAATCGCCGACGGCTGCATCGTCGGATCCTGCCTGAAGGTGGACGGAGACACCTGGAACCCGGTCGATCCGCAACGGGCGTCTGACTTCATGGTCCAGGTCCGCGCGGCGCGCGGCGCGTGAACACCATGGTTTCGAAGAGCAATATCGACCGGGATCTGCGCGCGCTGATGGCGATTCCTGGCCTGTGCGGCCATGAGGGACGGGTGCGGTCGCACTTGGCTACGGCGCTTCGGTCCGAAGGCCTGCAGACCACGACAGATCGCCTCGGCAATCTGATATCGACCATCGAGGGAGATCCGTCGGCACCAACGGTCATGCTGTTGACCCATATGGACCAGCTTGGCTTCGTGGTGCGCAAGATCGAAAGCGACGGCTTCGTGCGCGTCGAGCGCGTTGGCGGGGTGCCGGAGCGGGCGCTTGCCTCGCAGCCGGTGCTGTTTCAGATCGGTGACGGGCGCGACCAACACGGTGTGATCGCCAACAAGAGCCACCATGCGACGCGGCCGGACGAGAAATACCAGGTGGTTCCCTACCAGGAAATCTACATCGACACCGGTTTGGACAGCGCCGCAGCGGTGCGCGCGGCAGGCATCGAAATCGGCACACCGGTTGTCTACAAACCACACGTGCTCGACCTGACGCCGGACCGCATAGCCGGAACAGCCGTCGACGATCGCGCCGGGTGCGCGGTGCTTCTCGAAACCGCCCGGCACCTTTCTGCCGGCGGCAGTCGGCCAACAGTTCATGTCGTTTTTTCGGTGCAGGAGGAATTCAACCTGCGCGGTGCGCTCACCGCAGCTCAGGCGCTGCAGCCCGATGTCGCGATCCAGCTCGATCTGCTCCTGACCGGTGATACTCCCGATATGCGCGACCGTACAGAAGTCGTACTTGGCGGCGGACCGGGGATCAGCCTCTATTCCTTCCACGGCCGCGGCACGCTGAATGGAACGATCCCGCACCCGGCGTTGGTCAAGCTGTTTTCGGATGCGGCTGGACGCAGCGACCTGCCTCTGCAGAGAAGCGCGCAAACCGGCGTGCTGACCGAAACCTCCTACATTCAGCTGGTCGGAAGTGGCGTTGCCACCATCGATGTCGGCTTTCCGTGTCGCTACACCCATTCGTCGCTTGAGGTCTGCGACCTGAATGACCTTGTTGGCTTGACCCAATTGCTGCTGACTGCCCTGCCCATGATCGATGGCGGTTTCTCGCTCGACAGGGACGATTACGAACAATGAGCTACACACTTGGCGTCGACATAGGAACGTTCGAGTCCAAGGGTGTCCTGGTCGACGGCGCCGGCAAGATCGTTGCTGAGGCAGCCCGGCGCCACAAGATGCAGGTTCCACAGGCCGGATGGGCAGAGCACGATCCGAACGAGGACTGGTGGGGCGATTTCGTCTTCATCACCAGAAAACTGCTGGCGGACAGCGCCATAGATCCAGCCGAAATCCAGGCTATTGGCTGCAGCGCCATCGGTCCCTGCATGCTGCCGGTCGATAGTGACGGTCGGGCGCTGATGAATGGCGTTCTCTACGGCGTCGACAATCGGGCGGCATCCGAGGTGGACGATCTGACGGCCGAGATCGGCGAAGACGTGCTGCTGCAGCGCTGCGGCAACGCTTTGACGTCGCAGTCGGTCGGCCCGAAGATCCTGTGGCTCAAGCGCCATCGTCCGGACCTCTTCGCAAAGACGGCAAAGATCCACACCTCCACCACCTTCATCGTCGAGCATCTGACGGGCAGGGCGGTTATCGACCACTATACGGCAGCCAATTTTTCGCCGCTTTACGATGTCGAGACCTGTGATTGGACGACCGATCTGACCGACGGCATCGTCGGTCCGGACCTTCTGCCCGAGCTTCTCTGGTCATCGGAAATCGCCGGCGAAGTGACACCGGATGCCGCCCGCGAAACCGGTCTCGCGGCAGGAACGCCGGTGCTGACCGGAACGATTGACGCGGCAGCGGAAGCAGTCAGTGTCGGTGTGCTGACACCTGGCGACATGATGATGATGTATGGATCGACCGTCTTCATCATCATGCCGACGGAAAATCGCGTTGCCGATGCCCGGCTGTGGTATGCGCCGTGGCTGTTCGAGGGGCAGCATGCTTCCATGGCGGGCCTCGCCACCAGCGGTACGCTGACACACTGGTTTCGCGATCAGTTTGCCCGCGAACTGCCGGAGGACGGCGCTTTCGGCACACTGGCTCGAGAGGCCGAGGACTCGGCACCCGGAGCCAACGGACTGATCCTGCTGCCGTATTTCTCGGGCGAACGCACGCCGATTCACGATCCCTTTGCCAAGGGCACGCTGTTCGGGCTCAACCTCACCCACAACAGGGGCGACATTTATCGCGCGCTGCTCGAGGGGATCGCTCTCGGCACCGGTCATGTGATCGAGACCTATGCGGGTGTCGGTGTGCCGCCGAAGAGGTTGTTCGCGGTTGGTGGCGGCACCAAAAACAGGGTCTGGCGGCAGGCGACGTCTGATGTCATCGGCATGCCGCAGGTTCTGCGCGGCAAGACCATCGGAGCATCTTACGGGAACGCATTCCTGGCGGCCGTTGCCGTGGGTAATGCCGTGCCGGATGATATTGAAGTCTGGAATCCGACAGCGGAAACGATCGAACCAGACATGGGAAACCGGGCGCTCTATGAGCGGTCCCTTTCCCGGTTCAAGCGCCTCTATGATCAGACGAAAGATCTGATGGCGGAGATGGACGACGGCTGACCGGCTATTTCACGGCTCCAGCGGTCATTCCCTTGATGATGTAGCTTTCCAGCAGAATGCCGATGACGATGAGTGGCAGGATGCCGGCCGCAGACAGGGCGGCCATGGACCACCAGTTGATGCCCTGGCTGCCTGTCTGACTGGCAATCATCACCGGCAACGTCTTGGCGTCGGTGCTGGTCAACAGCGCCGCGAAGAAGTATTCGTTCCAGCACAGCACCAGCGACAGAATGAACGCTGCCACGATCCCGGGCAGCACCAGTGGGAAGACGATCTGGATGAACGCGCCCCAGATCGACAGGCCATCGACGAGCGCTGCCTCCTCAAGCTCCACCGGCACGGAAGCGAACTGGTCGCGCATGATCCAGATGACAATGGGCAGCACCATCAGCGTATAGATCGCAATCATGCCGATGCGGCTGTCGAGCAGCGCCAACTGCTTGTAGAGCACCAGGAAGGGAAGGGCGAGGACCACCGGCGGAAGAATCAGCTGCGACAGGAAGAAGAACGAGATGTCCGAATTCCGCATGAAGCCGAAGCGGTAGGAGAAGCGGCTCAGGCCATAGGCGGCCAGCGACCCCAGAGCCACGGCAAGAGCCGAGGCGGCGGTCGAAATGATGACGCTGTTGAAGAAGCGTTTGAGAAACTCCTCACGCACCGTCGATGTTGCAAACAGTGTGTCGGGCGACAGGCCGAGCGACTTCCACCCGCGCCACTGCGGAATGAAGTCGACGAAGGGGATGAGGTTGCCCTTCATGACGTCTGGCGCAAGCTTGAACGAGGTGGTGAAGGTCCAGTAAATCGGGAAAATGCAGATGACGGCCCAGACGATCAACAGCCCGTAGACGACCAGGCGCATCATCCACCAGGTGAACCTTCGGCGTCGATCGAAATCGTCATGGGTTATGGCTGTCATCATCCGGTTCCCGTCATGCGCCGAACCAGCCGGTCGGACAGTTTCAACAGGACGGTCATGAAGATGACGATCGCGACCAGGTAGACGATCGCCAGCAGTGTGCCGTAGCCGACATTGGAGCGGTCGCGATATTCGCGGAAAATGAAGCTGGTGACCGAATCCGTAGCACCACCGGGACCGCCGGACGTGACGTTGATGATGATGTCGGCGAGCTTAAGCTTGAAGATGATGCGGATCATCACGGCGGTGATCGAGACCGGCAGCATCAGCGGGAAGGTAACCCCCCAGAACCGCTGCCACGGTGTCGCGCCGTCAACTTCCGCAGCCTCCAGTACTTCCCTTGGCATTGCCTGCAGGCCGGCCAGCAGCATGATCATCATGAACGGAATGAAGGTCCAGGCATCCATGGCCATGATCGTGAATTTGGCCATCTCCGGCGATCCGAAAAACGACGGCTGCTCCCAGCCCAGCCACCGGGCAAAGCGCGCCAGCGGACCGAACCGGACCTCCAGCATGGATTTGCCGACCATCCAGCTCACCGCGACCGGCGACAGCATCAGCGGCATCAGAAACACGACGCGCCAGAACTTGCGCGCTTTGATATCCGCATTGAGCAGCAGCGCAAGGCCGAAAGCGATGGCGTATTCCACCAGGATGACCGCCGTGTAGATCACCATGTTGTAGAGGGCGTTCCAATAGAACGGGTCTCCCATCATCTGCCAGACATTGTCGAGGCCGTTGAATTTGCGCCCGGTCAACGACGACAGGTTCCAGTCGGAAAAGGCAATCCACAGGCCGAAGAGCAGCGGAAACACCACCATGGAAATGACGAACAAGGCCGCTGGCAGCACGAAAAGCGCTTTCTTGCCTTGCTCGCCGAAGATCAGAACCCTCGAGACACACAGGGCCAGCGCCCAGAGGAAATAGGCGTAGAGAACCGGCCGCCAGTTGTCGAAGCCCCAGCCCGTATAACCGGCCTCGAAAAGTGCCTGGATGGCAAAGGCCAATGCCAGCAGCGCAACCGACGCCCAAAGCATGATGCGGCCGATCAGCTTTCGCCGGTCGGGGATCGTCTCGCTTTCGATCGTGTGAAGAAGGTCGCCTTCGGCGGAGCTCATGGGTTCAGCGGATTCCGATTCACGGTCAGGCGATCATGCAGGGGTTGCCGAAAAAATCAACCGGCCCCGGTGTGGTGGATTTGAAGTTCCTAAGGTGCTTGCAGCGGCCTCGCGTAGGAGCTTCAAATCCATCAACCACACCGGGCATACACTCGCACTGGTGTCCCTGTTGTTTCTGAAGTTCGTTCTGATTGTGCTGTAAACGATGACGAACTTCAGAAACGGGACACCAGTGGCCGGTTGAGCATCGAATTTGCCTACATGCCCAGGCTGGCTTTGTAGAGCTTGATCTGGCTTTCACGGCCGATCTGGTCAGTGATCTTCTCCCAGGCGGCGGCAATCGCGTCGGCCGTCTCCTGCGCCGATGCATATTGACCGGCATAACCCTTCGCCAGTTCGTCTTCGGCCACCGAATAGTATTGGAAGATCCCCGGAATGCGCGGCTCGATGGCGGCATTCGGATGGTTGTAGGAATCGGCGTTGGAGCCGAGATAATCAGCAACGAACGCACGGTCGTAACCGGCTTCTTCCCACTCATCGTAGTTGAAGTGCGACTGGCGGTAGGGCTGGAAGCCGGACGGATAAGCCGACGCCCAGAGCGACAGGTCCTTGCCGCCCAGATGGGCTGCTGCAGACCAGGCTGCCTTGTGCTTCTTCTCGTCGCCGTCCACCCGGGCCATGACGTAAACGCCCCAGCCGATATAGGCCATGTTAGGTGCTTCGTTGTAATTGTCTTCCCAGGCACCAGACTTGGAATTGTAGACCTGGTTGGCGCCGGGCAGGATGCCGAAGCCGACCACGTCGCCGACCACAGAGGTATCGGAGGTGCGGGCGTTGGAGCCGACATCGCCCCACCAGGTCAGCGCCGAACCGGTTCCTGCCAGGAACTGCTGGAACGCCGTGGTGCCCGGATCGGCGTTGATCTGATCCGGCGGGAAGGTGTCCATGATGTCCATGACTTCCTGAATGGCGCGCACGAAGGCCGGGTTGTTGACCCGCGGCTTCATGGTGTCGGGATCGAACAGCCAGGCCGGATCATCCGGATGCTTGGCATAGGCGGTTGCACGGTCTTCGAGGAAGTAGAAGCCGAAGCCACCCCAGCCTTTCAGCGGATCGAGGAAGCCATAGGCCTCCAGCCCGGTCAGCGGGTCTTTCTTGCCCTTCAGGAACTTGGCGTGGGCATTGATCTGTTCCCAGGTTTGCGGAACCGCCCAGTCGCCCTCACCGCCTTCGGCCTTCCAGGCTTCGGCGAACTCTTCGTTTTCATAGTAGTCCTTGCGATAGGCGAAGGTGTGGCAGTCGCCGTCAATGGAGATGCGGTAGGTCTTTCCGTCCCACGTCCCGACCGGGGCCTTGAGGTAATCGACATAGTCGTCCATGTCGATCTGCTCTTTCACCCAATCCGGCATCTCAGAGGCAAGGCCTTTGCCGCAGACATCGCCCTCGAAGGGCGCACCCATTTCAATGATATCGAAGTCGACGGTGCCGGTCGCAATAGACTGCTGCAGGCGTGCGTTGTAGTCCGCCTGCGCCAGGTCGATCCAGTTGATCTTGGCGCCCGTATAAGCCTCCCAAGGCTTCAGAAAGCCGCGGAACAGGAAGTTGTGGAGGTTCTGGTTGTTGAGGCCCATGAAGGTCAGTTCAACGCCGTCAAACTCGCCTTCTGCGACACTGGCCTTGGTCGCACCGAGGCACAGCTCACCGACCTTCTGCCAGTCTGCATCCGTTGGCGATCCGGCGCCAACACCCGGGATCTTCAGGATCTCGGCACGCAGTTTGGCGTGGTTGTCCGAAAGTGCCTGGGTCGGCAAGCCGGACAGCATCGTGGTCGCGCCGAGGGCGGCCGCTCCTTTGAGGACCGAGCGGCGGCTCGCCTGCATGGCCATGAGTTTCTGGTAAACTTCGACTTTCATGAAAATCCTCCCAATTTCGGATAGTGTTGGGCCGACGGTGCCGACCGTTTCGTTCTATGACCAGGGTCGCGCCTCCAACTCCGGACATCCGGCTGAAAACGCAGATAGTTGAGTGATGTTCCTCCCCCGTCGCCTGAGACGAAGAATGAACTTTACGAATGAGTTTCCAAATATGTCAAACGATTTCACCAGTGAGAAATATTTTCACGAAATGGACAGACTGAGATTCTGTCGATAGGTTCGCTGCAAAGTAAGAACGAGCCGTTCAGGGAGTTTCAATGGCGGGGGTTACGGTCTCAGAGGCGCGCAAGGTCTACGGCGATGTGGAGGTGCTTCACGGCATTGATATTGGTATCGAGGACGGTGAGTTTATGGTGTTGGTTGGACCGTCCGGTTGCGGAAAATCGACCCTGTTGCGAATGATCGCAGGGCTTGAAAGCATCACCGGCGGCACCATCGCAATCGGCGATCGCGTGGTCAACAATGTGCCGCCCAAGGATCGCGACATTGCCATGGTCTTCCAGAGTTATGCGCTCTACCCACACAAGACCGTCGCCGACAACATGGCGTTTGCACTGAAACTCAGAAAGACCGATCAGAAGATCGTCCAGGAGCGTCTGAAAACGGCGGCCGAGATCCTCGGGCTCGAGGACTATCTGAACCGTTACCCGAGACAACTCTCCGGAGGTCAGCGTCAGCGTGTGGCGATGGGCCGCGCCATTGTCAGGGACCCGCAGGTTTTCCTGTTTGATGAACCGCTGTCCAATCTTGACGCCAAGTTGCGCGTACAGATGCGCAAGGAGATCAAGGAACTGCACCAGCGACTGAAGACGACGACCATCTTCGTCACCCACGACCAGGTAGAGGCCATGACCATGGCGGACAAGATCGTGGTGTTGAACGCCGGCAATGTCGAGCAAATCGGGACGCCGCTCGAACTCTATGATACTCCGCGCAATCTGTTCGTCGCCACGTTTATCGGATCGCCGGCGATGAACCTGATTCAGGGAACCTACAAAGCGGAAGGCAATCGCTTCATTTCCACCGATGGCAGCGAGTACCAGCTCTCCGACAAACCGGACCTGCTCGACGGCGAGAAGCTCACCTTGGGCATTCGCCCGGAACACCTTGAACTGTCGGAAACAGGCCATGAGGCAACTGTCACCGTGGTCGAGCCGACGGGGTCCGAGATGCTGGTTTTCATGCGTCTTGGAACGCTGGAGATTGTTGCGGTGTTCCATGAGCGTCACGACTTTTCGCCCGGCCAGTCGGTACGCATCCGTCCGCGTCAGGATGCCATTCATCTGTTCGACAGCGCGACTGGCGAAACCCTTCGCAAATCCAACCTCAAGGCCGAAACCGAACTGGCCTGATACCCTGGGAGATCAACCTTGCTCAAAGGCATCAATCCGCTTCTCAATGCCGAGGTTCTGGGTGTTCTCCGGGCCATGGGCCATGGAGATGACCTGATCATCGCCGACACCAATTTTCCTTCAGATTCCGTGGCAGCGCAGACGGTCTACGGGTCGCTGCTGCGCATCGACCGCAGTGCTGCTGAAGTGATTGAGGCCGTGCTGTCTGTCTATCCGCTGGACACATTCGTGGACGATGCGGCTGCCCGCATGGAAATCGTAGGGTCGCCCGATGAAATCCCGCCGGTCCAGCAGGAAGTGCAGACGAAGATCGACGCGGCCCACGGGTCAGCGTTGCCGATGGTTCCGATCGAGCGCTTCGCCTTCTACGAACGCTCCAAACAGGCCTATGCCGTGATCCAGACCCATGAGCGGCGCTTTTATGGCTGCTTTGCCTTCCGCAAGGGCGTCATCCCGCCGGAAGAGGGCTGAGCTGTGTCTGACAGGGTCGTCATTCTGGGCGTGTTCGTGGCGGATACCGCCTATCGCGCCGACCGCCAGCCCCGCATGGGCGAGACCATTATGGGCAATTCCTTTGCGCTGGGTCCGGGCGGCAAGGGCTCGAACCAGGCCGTTGCCGCAGCACGCCTCGGCGGCAGCGTGTCTCTGATAACCCGTCTGGGAGACGATGCCTTCGCCGATCTGGCGGAAAAGACCTGGGCAGATGCCGGGGTTGAAAGCGCCGCACTGCGCGATCCCGACAGCTACACCGGCGCCGCCTATATTTTTGTCGAAGAAGCGAGCGGAGACAACGCGATCATCGTCAGCCCCGGTGCAGCCGGTGATATCGCTGTAGGCGATATCGAGGCGAAATCCGATCTGATTCGCTCCGCCTCGGTTTTCGTGACCCAACTCGAGCAGCCGATCGATGCGGCGCACAGAGCATTGGATATCGCCCGGGAAGCCGGTGTCGCCACCATCCTCAATCCGGCACCGGCGGCGCCCCTGCCGGAGGCCGTCTTCGGGCTCTGCGATTATGTGACTCCGAACGAAACCGAAACGGAAGAACTGACCGGTCTGAGCGTTGCCACCATTGACGAGGCCCGAAAGGCCGGCGATGCGTTGCTCGCTCGAGGCGTATCGAACGCAATCGTCACCCTGGGTGAAAACGGAGCACTGTTCCACTCGGCCGATCGCTCGGAACACGTGGCCGCCTTCAATGCTGGCCCTGTGGTGGAAACGACCGGTGCCGGAGACGCCTTCAACGGCGGCTTTGCGGTCGGTCTGTCGAGGGGACTGGATCCGCTGGAAGCGGTTCGACTCGGCTGTGCGACGGCCGCCATTTCGGTGACAAGGCCCGGTACGGCACCATCCATGCCGTCAATGGACGAAGTCTCCCGGCTGCTCGGCAGCTGATCGGTCGCCGATCTCAAGACTGCTCTGGTTTTTCGGGTCCTGTGCGCCACAAGCTGGAGCGCACCGTCGTTTCACATACAGGACAGAATGATGGCTGCAGGGAGGATCTTGCTCTCGCTTTCGCTTTGACATTGTTCATTGCCGACCTTTCAAAACCGGAATACGCTTGAGCATTCCGGTGTTGCTTGGCTGGGCTTGTAGGAGGAGAGTTTGATGACTGTCCACAAATTGTCGAAGGCCGTTCTTCTAATCCTGTTTTCCTGTCTGATTGGCGCCCCTTCGTGGGCTCAAGAGGTCGCCGATCGAATTTGGCTCGGTGGGTCGATTTATACCATGAACGACGCCGCAATGTCCGTGGACGCGGTGGCTGAAAAGGATGGTCGTATTCTCGCGGTCGGTCCGAGTGACACCGTGATGACTCACAGGGGCGAAGACACGGAGGTCATCGACCTCAAAGGTCAGGCAATGGTCCCGGGTTTCATCGACTCCCATGGTCATGTCGTCATGGGCGGCGTTCAGGCGCTGTCGGCAAACTTGCTCGCGCCGCCGGACGGAACGGTGCGTGACATAGCCAGTCTGGTGGAGCAATTGAGGGAATGGACGGAGGCGAACAGATCCACCGTTGAGGCGGTCGGTTTGATCGTGGGTTTTGGATATGATCCGGCCCAACTCGCTGAACAGCGTCACCCGACACGACAGGACCTCGATCAGGTGTCGACCGAGTTTCCGGTCTATATCGTGCATCAGTCGGGGCATATCGGAGCAACCAATTCCAAGGGTTTGGAATTCCTCGGTCTGAATGCAGATTCTGAAGACGTGCCGGGAGGCGTCATTCGGCGCGGACCGAATGGGGATCCCGATGGTGTGCTTGAGGGTAACATTCACTTCAGCTCGCTGGGCAAGCTGTTCGGAGCCCTCGGCGAAGAGGGTTTCCTGGAGCTCGGTCGGGCCGGCACGAAGTTGTGGGCCAGCTATGGCTATACGACCGCACAGGAAGGCCGCGCCGTTCCTCACGTCGTTGACGTGCTCAACAAGCTGGCTGAACTGAACGAACTCGAGATCGACGTGGCGGTTTATCCCGATGTGATGGTTGATCGCGACTTTGTTTCGGCGAACCAATCGCGGGAATACTCCAATCGGGTCAGGATAGCCGGAGGCAAAATCACGATCGACGGCTCGCCTCAGGGCTTTACGGCTTTGAGAGACCGACCCTACTACGATCCCGTCGGCCAGTATCCGCCGGCCTATACCGGCATTGCCTACGAGACCATGGAAACAGTTGTCGACATGGTGGACTGGGCCTTTGCAAACGACGTTCAACTGATCTCCCACGCCAATGGGGAGGCGGCATCCGACCGTCTCATTGCCGCAATAGAAGCGGCGACCAAGACCCACGGAAAAGCTGATCGGCGCCCGGTGCTCATCCATGGTCAGTTTCTGCGCGAAGACCAGGTGGATTCCTATCAGCGGTTGGGTGTCTTTCCCTCCCTGTTTCCGATGCACACGTTTTATTGGGGTGACTGGCATCGCGACCATACGGTCGGTCCCGCCCGGGCCGACAACATTTCTCCCACCGGGTGGATGGTGCAGCGTGGCATGAAGTTCGGCAGCCATCACGATGCGCCTGTGGCATTTCCCGATTCCATGCGCGTCCTGGACGCCACCGTGACCAGGCGTTCGCGCAGCGGTGACATCATTGGGCCGGCGCAGCGCGTCGATGTGATCACCGCGCTCAAATCCATGACCATCTGGCCTGCCTATCAGCATTTCGAGGAAGACGAGAAAGGATCGATTGAGGTCGGGAAACTGGCGGATCTCGTGATCCTGACGGGGGATCCCCTATCAATCGACCCAGAAGATCTCGAAACGTTGCGCGTCGTGGAGACCATCAAGGAAGGCAGGACGGTCTATCAGCGCAGCACGGACAGTGGATCACTGATCCAACCCGGGTCGGCCGCGGAAAGGTCATTCGCGGCTGCGATCCAGGGGTTGGTCACACAGCACGAACTCGCAACGCTGCCCGCCAATCTGCAAAGCAATTTCTTTGTGAAGACCGGATTGAAATCAGGCCGGCATGGCAGCGCATGTACGCCAAGCGCACTGGCGTCAATTTTGTTCAGTGCGAAATCACGAGCGGTGATGCAATAATGCGGTCAACGTGCATTTGGGGACAGTTTTGTCGCAAGGATTTCCTGCGGATTGTCCATTGATTGATTACGGGAGGTAGCAATGCATGGGTGGCTTCACCTGAAGGGCATTTTCGCGCTCGCGCTGGCAGCGTATCTGATTGTCACTCCGGGGCACGCAGCCGATGACAACCTCGTCATCTATGTCGCCAAGAAGATCATCACGATGGATCCGGGGTTGCCGGAGGCCACCGCGGTCGCGGTGCGCGGTGGAAAAATAGCTGCTGTGGGTGATCTCGCCGATCTTGAAGCCTGGACGGTGAACTTTCCGCACACGATTGACAGGACATTCGAAGACAAGATTCTCGTGCCCGGGCTGATAGCCTCGCACGAACACCCGCTTGTCGCCGCCAACACGATCACACGACGGCCGCTCGTTGCCTACTATCCCACTCCCAATCCGTTCGGAATGGACATTTCCGGAGTCAGAGACAAGGAGGAAGCATTCCGGCGATTGAGAGACATCGTTGAAAAGGACCCGGGCTCAACCGAGACAGTTTTCACATGGGGATATGATGTGATCGCCATGGGCGGGCATTTGACCCGCGAGGAGCTCGATGAAATATCGAACACCCGCCCCATTGTGATCTGGGATGCGTCTATTCACTTTGCCTACGGCAATTCCGCGTTCATCGAGCAGCGTGGAGTAACCGCCGAGGATGCAGCCAACATCCCGGGAATTGAGCTTGGTACGGACGGGAAGCCCAACGGACAATTCCTTGCGACCGAGGCTGCAGCATTCGCGCTGATTCCCGAAATCGAAAAGGCAATGGCGGACATGAATCCGGCCGTCGACAAGGTCATCGCCCTGAACCGGCAGGCCGGCATCACGACTACGACGGAACTGGCCTTTGGCGCGATCAACCCGGATTTCGAGAAGAACTTCTTCAATTCCTATTTCAATGACCCCGAGACACCATTGCGCATTGTCGTTGTGCCGGATGCCGCCACGTATTCCCGGCTGCATGGAGATGACGCCGTTGAGGAAGTTACCAAGCTCGCGGAATTGAACACGGACAAAGTGATTTTCTCGGGCATCAAGTTTTTTGCCGATGATGCGTTTCTCGGCCTCGCCATGGCGCTGAGGGAACCCGGATATATCGACCCCGAATTGCGGGCCATCTGGAACACCAGACCCGAGAGAATGTTCGACGAGATGAAACCCTGGTGGAAAGCCGGATTTCGGATCCACATTCACAGCAACGGGGATGCTTCGCAGGATGCGGTGCTGAGCGCACTGTCAAAACTGCAGGCTGATCATCCGCGGTTCGATCACCGTTTCGTTTTCGAACATTTTGGTCTGTCCAGTCCGGATCAAATTCGAAAGATGAAAGCGCTTGGAGCCCACTGCCAGCGTCAATCCAAGCTATGTCTATCTTCGAGGCGAGATCAATGCCGACTACATAGGTATGCCAATCGCGCAGCCTTGGCGGCGCGTTTGAACACTCTGACGAGCTACGGTTGTCCCAACGACCATTCACTCCGATCTCCCCGTCGCACCGGCGGACCCGTTGCTCCTGATGTGGATGGCGGTGAACAGGCTTGGCCAGTCCGGCAAGGTGCTCGGTCCCGAGGAGCGTGTAACCGCAGAGCAGGCTTTGCGCATGGTGACCATTGACGCTGCCTATGTGCTTGAAATGGACGACCGGATTGGCAGTATTGAACCGGGAAAACACGCGGATTTCACCGTATTGGAGGCTGATCCTCTGGAAGTGGAACCCGAGTCCATTCGCAGCATCGGCGTCTGGGGAACCATATTTGCCGGCGAAAAGTTCCCTGCGCCTGTTTTCACCCAATAATCCTGCGGGGTCGGGGGAATTCGATTGTCCGTCTGGTTCACTTCAGCCTTCGTTGGCGTGCAACCTCAGACGGCCGGTATGACCCGGCACGGAGACCACCTTTGGATCGTCGGCCTCCGGCGGTTCCGCCGGAGACTCATCCTCGATTTCCAGCGCCTCGATGCGGGCGCCGCGCTTGGTGACCTTGTCGGCCGAGGTGAGGATCTGGTCGATGTCGCGCTGCGCCTGGCCGAAATGCGTCTGTAGTTTGCGCACCCGGTCGTCGAGACGGGTGACGTCGTCCATCAGCCGCACCACTTCGCCCTGGATCAGATGCGCCTGTTCGCGCATCCGGGCGTCCTTGAGTACCGCCTGAACCACTTGCAGCGACAGCATGAGAAGTGACGGCGAGACGATGACCACGCGGGCCTTGTGAGCTTTCTGTACGACGCCTTCGAAGTTCTCGTGGATTTCCGCGAAGATCGATTCCGACGGCACGAACATGAAGGCCGTGTCCTGGGTTTCGCCGCGCAGCAGATACTTGCCGGCAATGTCCTTGATGTGCTGCTCGATGTCGCGGCGGAACTGCGCCGCCCGTTCCTTGTTGACCTCGCCTTCCGCTTCGCGGATCGCGTTCCAGGCTTCCAGCGGAAATTTCGCATCGACGACCAGGGCCGGCGCGTCGTTGGGCATATAGACCAGGCAGTCCGGCCTTGTGTTGTTGGATAGGGTCGGCTGAAAGGCGTAAGAGTTGGAGGGCAGGCCATCGGCGATGATCGCTTCCATGCGCGCCTGGCCGAAAGCGCCGCGGGTCTGCTTGTTGGAAAGGATCGCCTGCAGGCCAACCACGTCCTTCGCCAGCGCCTGGATGTTGTTCTGCGCCGTGTCGATGACCGCCAGCCGCTCCTGCAGCTTGCTCAGGTTTTCGTGCGTCGCCTTGGTCTGCTCGCTGATCGTATTGCCGAGCCGCTGGCTCATGCCATCGAGTCGTTCGTTGATCGTCTTGTTGATCTCGCTTTGCCGGCTGCCGAACACTTCAGCCAGCGTCGCCATGCGGCCATGCATTTCGGATTGCGCACCGATCACCTCGGCAAAGCGTGCCTCCATTTCACGCGCCCGAGCGTCGGCTTGAGCCTCCGCTTCCGTCACCAGCGCCTGACGCCGGGTGGCCGCGCGCCGCGACAAGAGGATGCCGACAATTAAAATCAGCAGAACCGCCAGGCCAAGACCGGCGAGCAGAGTGCCGAGCGTGACGGTTGTCTGACCGAACTGCGCCACCGGCAGGTCGAGGGAAAAGGGGACCGCATCCATTTGGCAAGCTTATCTGATTCTCGAAAATATACCAGATCAAACCGGGAACAAAGGCGACGGACCGAATTGACCTCCTTGGCGTGAATGCTTAAGTGCAGGCCATGACGATAAAACCACTGGTTCTTCTCCCTGATCCTGTATTGCGCGGCAAGTCCGCGCCGATCGAACGCGTCGACGATGAGTTGCGCGCGCTTGCCGATGACATGCTTGAGACGATGTATGACGCGCCCGGAATCGGACTTGCCGCCATCCAGATCGGTGTGCCGCGCCGCATGCTGGTCATCGACTGCAGTGGCGAGGAGGAAGAGAACAATCCGATCGTCTTCATCAATCCGGAAATCGTCGACAGTTCCGATGATCGTTCGACCTACGAGGAAGGATGCCTGTCGATCCCGGACTACTATGCCGAGGTCGAACGCCCCGCTGAAGTCTCGGTCTCCTATGTCGATCGCGACGGCACGCCGCAGGAGATCAGGGCAAGTGGTCTGCTGGCAACCTGTGTGCAGCACGAGATCGACCATCTGAACGGTGTGCTCTTCATCGACCACATTTCAAAGCTGAAACGCGACATGGTCGTGCGCAAGTTCACCAAGCTGGCGAAGAGCCGCGGCACCACCGCGCTTTGAGCCGATCCAACCGTCGGGAGCTGTCCGGTGCGCATCATCTTCATGGGAACGCCGGATTTTGCAGTGCCGACACTGGTGGCGCTGGCTGGATTCGGCCACGAGATCGTCGCCGTCTACACGCAGCCGCCGCGCCCAGGCGGCCGCCGCGGGCTCGAACCGGTCAAGTCTCCGGTGCACCGGCAGGCCGAGGTCTTCGGTATTCCGGTCCGCACCCCGGTATCGCTGAAGGACCCGCAGGAACAGGCCGCCTTCGCCGAGCTGGATGCCGATGTGGCGGTGGTCGTCGCCTACGGTCTACTGCTGCCGCAGGCAGTTCTCGAAGGCACCCGGCTTGGCTGTTATAATGGCCATGCCTCCCTGTTGCCGCGGTGGCGCGGCGCGGCGCCCATCCAGCGGGCGATCATGGCCGGCGACAGCGAGACCGGTATCGGCATCATGAAGATGGATGCGGGCCTGGACACGGGTCCCGTCGCCATGGAGGAACGGGTTGCGATCGCACCCGACATGACGGCCGGCGAACTGCATGACCAATTGATGGGAATCGGTGCCGACCTGATGCAGCGCGCGATGGCGGCCCTGGAGCGCGATTCGCTAACCCTGACACCGCAACCGGCGGAGGGCGTCGCCTACGCCGACAAGATCAGCAAGGCGGAAACCCGCATAGATTTTTCGCGTCCAGCCGATGACGTCCACAACCACATTCGCGGCCTGTCGCCGTTTCCCGGCGCCTGGTGCGAGATGGTTCTCAAAGGGCGACCGGAACGGGTAAAGGTCCTGCGCTCTCAATGTGCCGAAGCACAAGGCGCCCCCGGCACCATTGTCGATGATGACCTGACGGTGGCCTGCGGTGATGGCGGCGTGCGTCTCACGCAGATGCAGAAGGCTGGTGGCAAGGCGCTGGAAGCGGCCGAATTTCTTCGCGGCAATCCAATTGAACCGGGCACGGTGCTCGAATGCCCCGCTACAAGCTGACCATCGAATATGATGGCACGCCCTATGTTGGCTGGCAGCGCCAGGACAATGGACGGTCTGTGCAGGGCGCGATCGAGGCGGCTGCTCGCAAGCTCTGCGGCCATGAGGTCACGGTGCGCGGCGCCGGCCGAACCGATGCGGGCGTGCATGCCCGCGGCCAGGTCGCCCATGCGGATTTCGAAAAGGACTGGCCGGCCGATACGGTGCGAAATGCGCTCAACGCCCATCTCGGACAGGCCGGTGACAGCGTCGCCATCCTTGCCGCAGTCGCCGTGAGCGACGAATTCGACGCGCGATTTTCAGCCACGCGCCGTCACTATCTTTACCGCATCATCAACCGGCGTTCGCCCCTGACGCTGGAACGAAACAGGGCGCTCTGGGTAACCAAGCCGCTCGATGCCGACGCCATGCATGAAGCGGCGCAAAGACTGGTCGGCCGGCACGACTTCACCACCTTTCGCTCGGTCCACTGCCAGGCAAAGAACCCGGTCCGCACGCTCGATCGTCTCGATGTCACACGCGATGGCGACCGGGTGGAGATTGCCGCCACTGCCCAGTCTTTTCTGCACAACCAGATCCGATCCTTTGCCGGCACATTGAGGTTGGTGGGTGAGGGGGCCTGGACGGCCGACGATGTCGCCGCGGCGCTGGCTGCATGCAGCCGCACCGCCTGCGGCCCGGTCGCGGGTCCGGAAGGTTTGTATTTTCAACAGGTTGACTATCCAGTGGAGGATACTTGAATGACCGTGACGATCTATCACAATCCCGCTTGCGGCACATCACGCAACACCCTCGCGGCGATCCGTGAGCAAGGCATCGAACCTCAGATTGTCGAATATCTGAAAACGCCGCCGGATCGCGAAACTCTGGTCGGTCTTATCCAGGCGATGGACATGCCGGTCCGCGAGTTGCTGCGCCAGCGCGGCACACCCTATGACGAGCTTGATCTCGGCAACGAGAAATGGACCGATGACGAACTGATCGATTTCATCGTTGCCCATCCGATCCTGATGAACCGACCGGTGGTCGTGACCGATAAGGGAGCGGCCCTTTGCCGGCCCGTCGACAAGGTGCACGCGCTTCTGTAAGGCCTAACGGCCAGGCAGGACCTTGAGCCGCAGTCCGTTCTTTGGCCGCAGTGTCACCGCAGCAACTGGAAGAACCTCCTCCGGTTCCATGGCCGGCTCGAACCGCAGGCTTCGTGTCAGGGAGGAAAGCAGCACTTTCATCTCCCACATCGAAAGCGTCATGCCGATGCAGACATGCGGCCCGCCACCGAACGGCACGAACTGGAAGCGATGCATCTTTTTGCGGTTCTCCGGCGAGAATCGGTTCTTGTCGAACGCGGCCGGATTGTTCCAGAGGCTCTCGCTGCGCTGCATGGGGTAGACCGCGATCGCCACCTGATCTCCGGTTTCGACCCGGTAGGGGCCGACGGTCACCGGATCGGCGACTTCGCGGCGCAGGATCGGCAGGGGCGGGAACAACCGCATCGTCTCCAGGATCACCTGCTCATGCAGAGCCAGGTCAGAAAGTTCCTTGTGGCCGGTAACCCCCTCGGGGGCAACGCGGTGCGATTCGGCGGCGAGCTCCGCCCAAAGGTCCGGCTGGTGCGACAGGCAGTGCAGGGTCCAGGTGAGCGCCAGTGCCGTTGTGTGATGTCCGGCCGCGGCAAAGCCGATGAGATTGTCTATGATCTGATCGTGGGTCAGGCTTGCACCCGTGTCCGGATCGCGGGCATCGACGAGAAGGCTGGCGAGGCAGAGATCCTCGGCCTTTCGGTCGGCGAGATGATGCTCCAGACCCGAAACGATGTGTCGGCGGAAAAGCTGCGCTGCGCGATATCCCCGCCATTTGCGGAGGCGGGCGATGGGCCCGACCAGGGGCAGCACATCGACGAAGCGGATTTTACCGATGGAATCGAGATAGGTTTCGCCGATTTCCAGGACCTCGGGGCTCATCGCTTTGGTCTGCTCTGTACCGTAGAGCAGCACCATGGTGATGAGGTACGTCGCTTCGATCATCTCGTCCATGATTTCCGTGACTGCACCTTCGGACTGGTGCAGTCGTTCGACGAGGTCGTTTGCCTGCCGAGCCATTGCCGGAATCAGGTCGTGCATGTTTTGCGGGCGGAAGGCGACGGACAGGATTTTGCGTTGCCTGCGCCACTCATCGCTGTCTGTGCACAGCACCGAGTGTCCCATCACCGGGCCGAGAATCTTCCGGTTCATGTGGGAGCGACGGAAGTGGTCGTTGCTGGTGAGCAGGATCTGTTTGGCGATATCCGGATCGGATGTGGTGACGATCTTGTAGCCGAGCAACCGGTCTTCCTGGCAGGTCGGCCGGTACATGTCGGGCCCCCACAGGTCCAGGACATTGTCCAGGGTGGCATTGATGCGCGAAATCCCGGTTGGTTCCGTGCTCGCCGGTGGCGGTATCAGGGGCGCATAGGACGGTTTCACAACGCGGACCTCATTCGTCGGCAAATCCTGAAAACACGGTTGTGTTGCAGCATGTTTCGCAGGACCTCGAGGTGGTTGCGGATCGTGGCAGACGCCGGTGATGTCCGATCTGAAAATGGCGGACGCGGCGACATCCGGCGGAAGACGGAGCGATCATTCCATCAAACGGTTAAGAGCTGACTAACTATTCCGCTCAACATTGCATTTACGGTTGCAATGTCGGCCGCTTCAACCAATCGATAGCCGGACAATCAGTCCGATCACCGTTGTGATAACAATGATGCCGACCGCGAGCATGCCGTCCCCATCCAGCGCCACCTTGTAGACGCGGTAGCAAATCCAGATGATCGCGACGTAAAGCATGGTTTCCAGCAAGCCCGACAGGCCACTCGGAGCCCCAACGGCTCGCATGAGCACCAGAAGAACGCCCCATGCGTAGTAAAGCGGCAGCGAAAGCCAGTTGTCGGCAATGACCCACTGCACGAAACGGTCGGTCATGCCAAGCGGGCGGGCAAGCGCCGCCAGGACGGCCAGCGTCACAACCAGAACCGCAAGGTCAACGAGCGCCAACCGAAATATGTAGCCGGCTTCTACCTCCAGACCCTCAGCCATGGCGAGTTCACGATGGAGGAACCATCGATAGACAAATGCAGGCAGCGCGTAGAACAAGGCCCAGAAGGATCGCCAGAAGCCACGGGTCGATATGTCCAGATAGGCAAGGCCGCGCAAATCGCCCCGCGCCATATCGACAACGCCGGTCACATAATGGGTGACTTCTGCCGGCCTTGGAATTGTCATGACGCAAACCAGCGCCGAAGCACGTCTTCGTATATGACGGTCAGCCCCTCAAGATCGGCAAGCGCGACATTTTCGTCGACCATGTGCATGGTCTGTCCGACGAGGCCGAATTCGACAACGGGACAATAGTCCTTGACGAAACGGGCATCGGAGGTTCCGCCGGTTGTGGAGAGTTCCGGCTCGCGACCCGTCATCGCCCGCACCGCGTCGCCGACTATTCCGATCAGTCTCTCGTCGTGCGTCAGGAAGACATCCGCCGTACGTGTGTCGAAGTCGAGTTCGTATCGCGCTGGCTCGCGGCCGGGGCGAAACCGGTCGTCCGCGGCCGCCTGCTCCAGCCGATCGGCAATCTCCGCCTTCAGGCTGTCCGGCGTCCAGCGGTCCGAAAAGCGGATATTGAAACTGGCCGTTGCCCGGGCCGGAATGACGTTGATAGCCGGATTGCCGATGTCGATACTCGCCACTTCGAGATTGGTTGGCGGGAAATTCTCACTGCCCTCGTCCAGCGGCGGATCGAGCAGGCTTTCAAGCAACGGCAACAGGGCCCGGACCGGATTGTCGGCCCGGTGCGGATAGGCGACGTGGCCCTGGGTACCGTGCACGGTCAACCGGCCGTTCTGAGAACCGCGCCGGCCGATCTTGATCATGTCGCCGAGCGCATCCGGATTGGTCGGCTCGCCGACAATGCAGCCGTCCCAGGTCTCCCCCTTGTCGGCTGCCCAGCGCAGAAGCTTCTCGGTGCCGTTGACCGACGGCCCTTCCTCGTCACCGGTGATCAGCAGCGATACCGAACCCTCGGGCCGCCCTTCAGCCGCCAGGTAACGGGCAATCGCGGCAACGAAACAGGCGATCCCGCCTTTCATGTCGACGGTGCCTCGACCGAACATGCGACCATCGTGAACATCTGCCGCAAATGGCGGATGACTCCAGTCGGCCGGATCGCCTTCCGGCACGACGTCGGTATGTCCGGCGAACATCAGATGCGGGCCGGTTTCACCCAGTCGCGCATAGAGGTTTTCGACCGGCACCGTCCCTTCCGCTTCGAAGGTCACCCGCTCCACCCGGAAGCCGAGCTCTTGCAGCATTCCCCCAAGGGCGGTCAGTACGCCGGCTTCCTTCGGTGTGACTGAAGGGCACTTGATCAGGGTTGCCAGAAGGGCAGCGGGATCGCTTTGCGTCATCTCAGCTCCCTTTGGGCCGGTTTTTATCTTCGCCATGGTCGTTGGCGCCCGCAGTTCCGGGCCATAGAAAGAGCACCAACAAGGCAATCAACGACACAGCTGGGACGAACAGGCAAATGACCACAGGGCCGGGAATGTTGATGTCATGCAGCCGTTTGACCCCCATTGCCAGGTACGACCAGAGCCACAGCGGTGCCGAGAAGACCAGGACGAAGCCCCAGAACAGGAATTCGCCGCTGTCCTCCGGGAGCATGTCCAGCCGCCGCACAATGCCCGCTGCGAAGAACACCGGGAAGAGAAAGCCAAGCAGATAGGGCAATCGGCTGATCCGTCCTGAAAAGCCGAAAAAGAACCAGCGCAGCCCCGGACCGCCATTACTCGGCCCATTGCTTTTCGCTGGCTGTTGCCCGTTGACCATATTTCTAATCGCGCAGCAACTCGTTGATGGCGGTCTTCGCTCGGGTCTTCTCATCGACACGTTTGACGATGACGGCGCAATAGAGATGCGGAGCCGTGGCGTTGCCGGCGCTTTGCACGCTGCCTGGCATGGAACCTGCCACGACCACCGAATAGGGCGGGATTTCGCCGTAAAGAACGTCACCGGTTTCGCGATCGACGATTTTTGTCGACTGGCCGATATAGACACCCATGCCGAGCACGGAACCTTCACGAACGATGCAGCCCTCGACCACCTCCGAACGGGCGCCGATGAAGCAATTGTCTTCGATCACCACCGGGCCGGCCTGAAGCGGTTCGAGCACGCCGCCGATGCCGACGCCGCCGGACAGGTGCACGTTCTTTCCGATCTGAGCGCAGGATCCGACCGTTGCCCAAGTATCGACCATCGTCCCTTCATCGACATAGGCGCCGAGATTGACGAAAGACGGCATGAGCACAACGCTGGGGGCGATATAGGCGGAACGGCGCACCGTGCAGTTGGGAACGGCGCGGAATCCAGCCTTCTCGAATTCGTGCGGGCTCCAGCCGTCGAATTTGGAAGGCACCTTGTCCCACCAGACCGATTCGCCGGGGCCACCGCGGATGATGCCCATCGGGTTGAGCCGGAAGGACAGCAGAACAGCCTTCTTCAGCCATTGATTGACCTGCCAATTGCCATCGTCGCCTTTTTCGGCGACCCGCACGACGCCATGGTCCAGAAGGTTGAGCGCCTCATCGACGGCTTCGCGGATTTCGCCGCGCGTCGAGGGGTCAATGCCGTCGCGGTCTTCAAAGGCGGCATTGACGGTGGTTTCGAGTGCGGCGAGATCGGGTCTGCTCATGGTTGGTCCTTGGAGTTTCCTTAACGGTCACACTTTATTGTCTTGGCAAGCCTTGTTGCCCCTTGGCGACAGCATAGACTAATGGGTTCCGGCCTGTCTGGTTTGACGTGTCGAACATGTCGATTTCAGCCGATCGACATTCGCCGACATGCTCTAAGCGACGAAAGGCGGGGCGTCAATCGGCCGTGGGCTACCCGCGGGTATGAGAATGAAAGTGATCAGATGAACGCAAGACGCAGTGATGATGTTTGGGATCCGCTGTTCGATTCAAGATCCGACCGGGCACGGGCCGAGAAAGTGCCGGTTACCCCGCAGACCGAGGCACCGGCCTATCGCCTTGCCTTCGCCGATGACGATTTTCTCTGCCGGGAAGAACTGCGGCCGGTCCGGCTGCAATTGGAACTGCTGAAACCCGAGATGCTGCTGGCGGAGCGCGGTATCAAGTCGACCGTTGTCATGTTCGGCGGTGCCCGGATTCCGGAGCCCGGCACCGATCCCTGGGCGGCGCGCAACGAAACGCAGCGTAAGAACCTTGCCGGCGCAGCCAAGTACTATGACGAAGCCCGCGAATTTGCTCGCATCTGTTCGCGCCATTCCAGCGAAACCGGCAACAAGGAATTCGTCGTCGTCACCGGCGGCGGCCCCGGGGTCATGGAGGCGGGTAACCGCGGAGCGGCGGACGAGTCCTCGCCGTCAATCGGCCTCAACATCATCCTGCCACACGAGCAGGCGCCGAATTCCTATGTCACGCCGGAACTCTGCTTCAACTTCCACTATTTTGCCATTCGCAAGATGCATTTCCTCATGCGCGCCAAGGCCATTACGGCATTTCCGGGTGGTTTCGGCACCATGGACGAGTTGTTTGAATCGCTGACCCTGATCCAGACCGGTCGGATGGAGCCTGTGCCTTTCATCCTGTTCGGCACGGAATTCTGGAAAAAGGTGATCAATTTCCAGGAGTTGGCCGATTTCGGCACGATTTCACCCGACGATCTCGACCTGATCACCTTCGTGGAAACGGCCGATGAAGCCTGGCAGGCGATATCGGACCACTACGGATTGGGCTGATTCTGGCAATCATTGACAATCTCTGCCATATTTGTTGGCGAGGAGAAAGAGCAATGCCAGACATGACGTCCATGAATGTGTCACTGCCGGAGGGTATGAAGGCCTGGGTTGAACAGCGCGTTGAAGATGGCTCCTATGCCAATGCCAGCGACTATGTGCGCGATTTGATCCGCCATGATCAGCAAAGTCACAAAGACCGTCTCGATGAAGATGCCATGGCAGCGGTCCGGGAAGGGATTGCGGACCTCAAGGCAGGGCGCACCCGGCCTGCCGAAGAGGTGTTGAAACGGCTCGAGGCCAAACACGGTTCGCTGTAGCCGCAGATGGTATGGAGTGCGTTTTTTCGCAGCGAGCCGAAGATGATTTAGAAGCGATCGCTGAATTTATTGCGGTCGACAATGCCGCGCGTGCGCTAAGTTACATTAGAGACATGCGCGCTCGCTGCGAAACAATTACCCAATTGCCGGGCGCCGCCATGATCGTAGACCGGATTGACGACGTGCCGGTGCGCAAGGTTATTTTTGACAACTATCGCATCTACTACACCTGGCTGGCGGACCAGGACGTGGTTTTCATTCTCCATATCAGGCACATGGCACGCCAACTGCCAAGGTTTTCGGAATAGCCGACACTTCAACTTAACTCGGCTCCGGTAACGAAACTTGCCTGCTTCAATTTGCCGTTTGGCACCTCATCGGCCGACCGGTAAGGTTGTGCCATGAGGTGGCGAAACCAGACATTTTCGTTGACAGCGTTGCGTGCCGACGCGGCGCGCTTCGCTTTGTTGTGCGCCATGCTCCTCGCTTTGCCTTTGCTGCATCCAGTGGCGGAGGCGCGGGCGGCGAAGAACGGCCTGGCCGAGATCATCTGCACGCAGTTCGGAATCGCCCGGGCATTGGGTGCGGGCATTCCAATCGGTGCTGCGGACGACAGCCCCTGCGCTGTTTTATGCAGCGCCACCATGTCCGCTGCCTCGAAGATCCTGACGCCTTCGGCGGATGTGCTGCTTGTGCCGAAACCGCGCGTCATCGGTCGCCTAAACCCCGATGCAGGCACCGCCTTGCCGGCGTTTCATGCGCGCCGGCACGCGATCCGCGGGCCTCCCCACTCAAGCTGATCCTCGGGCGGAGCAATCCGCGATGACACAAATCAGTTTGAATGGAAGAACAATGCAATTCTTGAACAAAACGCTCGCGGCGGCCTTGATCGGCGCCGTCACGGCAATCGGTACACCTGCCATGGCTGGTGGTATGACCAAAGGTCACGAAAAGGACCATGTCATGGCCGGCGACCTGCATCTGTCCGGGTTCTGGACCCGCGCCATGCTGCCGGGACAGAAGGCCGGCGGCGGTTTCGTCACCATCACCAATAACGGCACCACGGATGAACGGCTCATCGCAGTATCGACACCGCATGCCGCCCGCGCGGAAATTCACGAGATGAAGGTTGTCGACGATGTCATGAAGATGCGGGAGTTGCCCGATGGCCTGCTGATTCCCGCCGGGGAAACTGTGCATCTTAAACCGGGCGGATTGCACCTGATGTTCATGGCCGTTTCGGAACCTTTCCAGGAAGGCAGCGTGGTACCGGTGACGGTCAGCTTTGAAATCGCCGGGGATGTGCCGCTGATGTTGCAGGTAATGCCAGTTGGAACCAAGCGGATGGACCACAGTGGGCATGGCGATCACGACCATGGCAAGGCGAAGACGAACTGATTAGCAGCGTGGCGATTCGAACGGAATCGCTGCGGCAACCCAGAGGATTAGCTTTCTGGGCCGGCTCGGTAGCAACCGAAGAAGAGCGACAAGCTGCTGCGTCCGGGAAGCCACTGTCCGATTAGGGACATCGTCTTTCCATTCTCAGTCGGACGGTCCCTGGGTTTCGTCCGACGCTTGCTATGCATGAGCAAGCGAAGCGCAGGCAGTCACTCGGCTAAAAGTATTGCCCGCGGCCCACACGTGCCGACTGCCTGAACCAAGCCGTAGCCATAGATGTCGTCGCGACCGGGAGCGCCAAGATCGAGTGCGCTTGCGGCCAGGGCGTTAACGACCTGTTCGTGGCCTTGCAGACCCAGTCGGACCTGGGCGAGTGCGACGGCGGCGGTGACAAACGGGGTTGCAAAGGACGTCCCGGTTTTTGTGCGTGCGCCGCGGATGGACGCTGCCGTCCAGACATCGACACCGGGTGCGGCCAGATCGATATGGGAGCCGCGGCCGGCGCGGCGATAGACATTGCCGTTTCTATCGACGGCCGTGACTGCGATGACATGTGGATAGGCTGCAGGGTAGGCCGGCTTGGCCCGCGGGCCTGCGTTGCCGGCAGCGGCAACCAGCACAACATTGGCGTCATTGAGGTGCCCTGTCATCGCCTCCAGCAGAAGGTTGGGTGGACCAGCAAGGCTAAGATTGATGACAGTGACTTCGCGTTCGGCCAAGCGATCCATCGCCCGGACCAGCGTATGAACGTCACTGCGTTCGTCACGCGATCCGCCACGGTGAAAAGCGTCGACGGCAATGACCGTGGCGTCGGGCAGCAGGCCGGGACTGCGACTTTCCGCCGACCCGAGCAGTATTGCGGCAACCGCTGTTCCATGCTTTCGGCCGGATTTTGCCTTGCCACCAGGCAGCATATCAATCACCTCCAGCTGCCGGTTTCTGAAGGTTTTATGATCGGCGTTGATCCCGGTGTCGATCAGGCCGATCCGTGCCGCGATCGGGCAACCCGACAACGCGTCAGATCCGCCAGGCCAAGCAATTGCGCCGGCGGCCCGGCAATGCGGACCGCGGCACTCGACGGGTGTATCGCCACCGCCGCGATAGAAATGGTTGTAATCCACCAGCGCCTCAGGATTGAGATCCGTGACGATGGCGCGCGCCTGCTCCAATGACAGCCCTTGCGGTGTGCTCAGGAGAAGAAGCCGGGCACCGACAATCTGAATTGTTTGGTCGTCGAGGACGGCAAAACCTTGCGCGCTCAGCTCGGCAATATCGTCATCATCGAGACCGAGGGCGACAATTTCGCGGTCCGCACGGGCCGGCAACGCCACAATCCGGTTGACTGACTGCCGGGTCCTTGATCGGCCACGGTTGCTCAACCCGCCCCGATTGCGGTCCCGGTCGCCGGCGCTCGAACCGCTTCCGGAGCCACCACCCGAGCCGCCGCCATCTTCGTTGTCACCATCGTCCCCGTCATCGCCATCATCTCCGTCATCCGCCCAGGCGGTCGAGCCAAACCCGTGCAGGTCGAAGACGGGCGGAAAGGCGCCCATCCAAGCCGTTGCGAAGAAAACTGCTGCAAACACCCCGCGCGCCGCACGGGAATATCGCGCAGTTTCCGAACCGGTCGTTGGAAGTGCGATTGTCATTGCCGTCTCCTCTCGCGCTCCTTATCATCTCAACCGATAACGGCGCCAGCGGACCTTTATTCCCGAAAACGGATCTTTTTTTTGTGAGTTGAAAATTGCCGGACCAGTTCACTCGCGATTTGCTCGATCTGCTGCCGAATATGCGTCGTTTTGCGCTATCGCTTTGCCGGTCGGCCGATATTGCCGACGATCTGGTGCAAATGACCTGTCAGAAGGCGCTTGCCAATCGCCAAGGCTTTCAAACCGGCACACGCATGGATGCCTGGTTGTTTCGCATCTTGCGCAACAGCTGGATCGACATGGTCAGGCGCAAACGCGGCGAGGGACAGTCGATCGATATCGACGAAGCGTTCGATCTGCCTGGCGACGTCGGAACGGACACCGTTGAGAACCGGCTTCTGCTCGGACGCACCCTGAAGGCCATTCACGAATTGTCGGAAGATCAGCGCGAGGTCCTTCTTCTCGTTTGCGTCGAGGAGTTGTCTTACAAGGAAGCCGCCGAAGTCCTCGAGGTGCCGATCGGCACTGTGATGAGCCGATTGGCGCGTGCGCGCAAACAACTTGCAGACCTTTTGGGAATAAACAGCGAATCCATGCGTTCTCAAGGGAAGAGAGACGCCAATGACTGAATTCGATGACGAAACACTGATGGCCTTCGCCGACGGCGAACTTGACGAAAAAACACGGCAGGCGGTTGAGAAGGCAATGGACTCTGATGAGGCCCTCGTCGAGCGCGTGGCTGTTTTTATCCGCACCGCCGCGATCAGCAAGCAGGCTCTGGATCCGCTTCTCGACCAGCCAGTGCCCGAGGCTCTGCGCGCCAGCGTAACGGCTATGGCGGAAGAAAACAGCGATCAATCGGACGAAAAAGTCGTTCTGTTTGCCGCACCGCCTCGCCAGAATTTCGGCGGTCGATCCCGCTGGGCGATGCCGCTTGCCGCATCCGTGGCACTTGTGGTTGGAGGCCTCGCCGGCTTCATGATCGGGCAGTCGCCGAATGACGGCGCGAGCGGGTTCACCGCCGCGCGCTTCAATCAGCCCGGGTTGACGGAGGCGCTGCGGACCGTGGCGGCGGGCGACGAGATCACGCTCGAAGAAAGCGGTGATCGTCTGCGAATGATCGCCTCCTTCCACAACGTCGATGATCAATTGTGCCGGGAATTCGAAATCGACCGACCCGATCGAACGACCTTCGTGTCGGTGGCTTGCCGCGCTAGCGAAAGCTGGTCCGTTCAGTTCATGGTGGCTGCAGCCAGCCAGAGCGCCAGCGGCTATGCGCCGGCCTCTTCGCTGGAAGCGCTCGACGCCTACCTTCAGGCCGTCGGCGCCGGAGAACCATTGTCAGAAGAGGCTGAAAAGGAAGCACTTGAAGGTCTGTAAGCTGGATCCGCGTGCCTCACGGGCAGCCGGATAGCTCAAAAAGCGCGTCGCAGTAGCGCTCGGCAAACGCAAGAGCTGCCTTATGGCTGCGCAGCGGTTCGTTGTAGCCGATACTCAGGCAGGTTCCTGCGCGGGTGCTCACATGAGCGATCAGTATCGGGTGAGCTGCATGGTTCTGGGAAGGCATTGAAAGAACCCTTGAAATCCCGACCCGACGGCCCGCCAACTGGTCAAGGTTGCGAACCCCGGTCACGCACAAGCCCGAAGAAAACCAGTTGCCGGCAGCCGCCATCCGGTCAACTCGATGGTGGATGTCCACGGGAGCGACGTCGGCATCCAGTCGGAGCGCCGAGGGCCGATGGTTCTTGAACTGGACCGTCAACAGTCGAGCGGTCTCCAGTACATCAAGCGAGCGATGCCGCGGCTCGACTGTCAGTTGGATGGTGGCGATGTAACCGCCGACCGCCTCGGGGTGGATCTCCGGGTGGCAATCGCTGCGAACGTCGGTTGGTGCCACCATGCCGGTCCAGTCGGTGGCACCAGGCAGCTCCTGACCCGCCTTGGCGGCCGCGGCGCAAAAGCCAGCCACCAGATCGATCCCCTCGCTGTGCAGCCGTCCGCGCAAGGCATCCATTCGTTCGGTCGGCAGCATCCGAAACAAGGCGTGCGGGCGCCGATCTGCTGCGTCAGCGGAGCGCTCGACCGCCCAGCTTGCTTCGTCAGGCCAACTCGGCATGACGTGCCCGTCACCGCCGTGTCCGGCGGCGGCCAAGCCGTTTTCGGCCGCTGGCATGAGCGGCAGGCTGCTGTCGTCAAACCCACTGGAGTCCGTCAGAAAACGATCGATGTCGTCGAGGAGCACAAGGGAGGATCGGCCATCAATCGCGCCGTGATTAACGGTTAAGGCAAGCCAAGCCACGCACCCGTTTTCATCGGTCAGCAACAGAGCTCGCCAGGTCTCGCGACCAACGTCGAGTGGCGACGCTGCCTCTCTTGCGTAGGTTGTCTGCGGATGGAAATCGCTACCCATCGGTCGGTTTCGAACAGTGATCCGTTCGAACGGCACGTCGCAGCACCACCATGGCCGGTCACGTTCTTCAACACGCGCCCGCAACATCGGGTGGCGGCCGTGGGCGGCAGCCAGAGCATCCCGCAACACGGCCTCGTCAACCGGTCGTTCGAACTCGGCAATCGTGGTCAGTTGAAGCCCGCCATTGCCACGCCGGATCAATTCGGCGAACAGCAACTCCTGGGGGCCGAGAGGGCGTTCCAGCAACGGACTTACGACCATGATGAACCTTCTCCTGGTTGGAAAACCGGAGTGAATACGGCTCTACTATGACATCAGTCTGCAGGTGATACGAACGCCATGAACGCCCGGTAATTCCATGGATAATGGTCCGTTAACTCGTCGGAGCCGATTTTTGTCCGAGGAAGGATTGGACGTGGTCCCAAAGGCCGTTCTTCCACAGGTCGTTGTGACCGGCGCCTTCGACCGTGACCATGTCCTTCGGATCATTGGCCATCTCGTACAACGCCTTGCCATGTGTATAGGGCGTGGTGGCGTCGGCTGTGCCATGCAGGATCAGCACCGGTTCGCTGACACCCGATATGCGGTCGCGGCTTCTGAATTGGTCTTTCATCAGCATGTGGACCGGCAGCCAGGGATAGCGTTCGGCGGCAACGTCGACAGTCGCGGTGAAGGGTGCCTCGAGAATGACGGCTTTGGCATCGCGCTGTGTTGCCACGGCGGTCGCAACGCCGGAGCCGAGCGATTCGCCGTAGAGCACGATGTCGTCGGCGTCATCGTCGAGCCGGTCGAAATGTTCCAACGCATCCGCGATCAAGGCCGCTTCCGTCGGCGAGCCTTCGCTGCCCGGGTAGCCGCGATAGGTTGGGGCATAGAGGCCATACCCGCTGTCGAGAATTTGTTTGTAGCGTGGTTCGCGCGAGGTGAGGTTGCCCGAGTTTCCGTGGAAATAGAGAACCGTGGGAAGGTCATCGTCGGTCGGTTCAGCCCGCCAGACCGCGACCCGAGTACCGTCGCGCATCGGTATCGTTTCAACGCTGACACCGGGCATCTCGCCGGCCAGCACCGGCGCGGCATCGCCGCCCGGATTGTACATGATGTCCCGTTGGAACACGTACATGTAGGCGGTCACGGCAAGGTAGGGCACGGCGACGATGAGCAGGATGGTGGCAGCGATGCGGCGAGGCGATTTCATCTGTCTTACATAGGCATTTCGGTCGGCGGCACAAGACGAAAACGATCGTCGCCGTCACGCTGCTCTTCTGCCCTTTCGGCCGAGCTCGATGCGGCGGCCGCTGTCCGCTGTGGGCAGGTCGACGGAGGCCATGACCAGCGTCGTGCCCCGGCGCTCGATCTCCTCCAGAAAGGACATGCGCAGCGGAGTATTGCGCAGCAGGTCAGGATCGTCGACGAGCACCAATGAAGCGCCCCGCAGCAGACAACGCACGGCCCGTAGCGCAGCCGCCTTGTCCGGCGTCAGATGACTGTCTTCTCGCAGTTTTCCATTCAGGTCTTCCGTCGTCAGGCCGAACCGTTTGCACAGGCGCGCGCGCTCCGTTGCGGAGACAGTCGTCGGGTTGCCCATCGCGACACTCTCCGAAAGGCTCCCCGGAATGGTCGGCAAGGCCGGCGAAAGCAGGCAGATACTGCGCAGCCAGTCGCGTCGGCTGATTTCCTCCGCGGCCCTGCCGTCCAGCCGAATGGTCCCGCCTATTGGCCCGGCCAGTCCGGCAATCGCCAGGAAAAGATTGTGAACGTCTTGGTCAACAAGGCCTGTCAGCGTCACCCGTTCGCCCTTGTCGACACGAAACGACAGGCGGCGGCCGGAAATGGTCAGGTCATCGACGCTTAGTCGCCGGCCTTGATCGGTCCGTTTCAGGTGTCCGGGCCCACCGTCAAGCGCGAGTGTGGGCCGGTCGAAAATGGCCTTCAGGCGCGCGACAGCGACGCGGTGGGCAAGGCGGTATTCGACGGCCATGGCGATCGCGTTGAGTTGAGTGACGACCACCCCAGTGACCATGATGAGGATGCCCAGGGTTTCACTGTTCGAAGCGGTGCCGGCAAGGCCGATCAGAACGGCGGTGACAGGCAGCACGATATCGCTGGAGGATCGCAACAGTCCGGAAAGCGTTGCGCGGCTGGTGAGTGCGTCGTTCAGCCGGTCGGACTGTCGTGCAAGCTTGCGGATCAGCGAGCCATGACGGCCGAACGCAAGATAGGACATTCGGCCTTTCAACATGCTGCCGGTGGCTGCCGCAATGCGGCCGCGCCGACGGCGGCTGTCGGCAATGCTTCGATCAAGCGGTCTCCACACCAGCATCGGAACGAGCAGCCAGAGAAGGAGCGATGGCACAAGTGCCAGCAAGGCGTCGATGTTCGCGATGGCGAGGTAGGCGCCGACCGTGAGGAAGATGCAGGCCGCCACCACTGTCGACACCAGACCGCTGGCCAGCCACAGGCGGATGGCGGAGAAATCATTGACAACCCGCGTCATGACCGAGCCGAACCGCAACGTCTTGCCGTTGGCCGGCATGCGCAGCACGTGGCTGATCAGAGCCAGACGCAGCTCCTTGACATAGGCCAGCGCGAACTGCTCGGCGAGGCGCCGTTGCAGCACACGTAGGGCGATGACCGCTATGGCGCCGGTGCTTGCTGCTGCAGCCAGAGGGAGGGGCGGCGGCCCGGATTGACTGAGCAGCCTCGCCGCGGCGATTGCCGCGGCAATCGCTGCCAGCGCCTGACACACACCGAGCGCCAGAAGGCCGCAAATGCGCAACAGCCGCCCGGCCGTCCACAATCGAGGCATTGTCCTACCCGCCCGCTGCACGCTTGGCCTCGCCGCAGGCGAGCCACAGCGATGTGGCGCTCGGCGCGATCATGTCGTCGAGTGTGTAAACGGGAGCACAGGCTGCGGCGCCGGTTTCGCGAACGGCCAGCGGCGAGCGCGTCATCGCTCCGGAAATGCCCAGCACATTGTGGCCGAGATCGACCAGGCGTGCGGCGCCCGCAACGGCACCCATGGCATCGCCGGCGGCAAAAAAGGTGCCTGACAGAAGCGACTGGAACGTCTGTGAGCTGGCAAGTGCTGCGGTCTCTTCCTGATAAAGCCCGTCGGCGATTTCCAGGACCGCAACGCTGCAGCCCTTTGCGCCGAGGGCCTGGAGCAGCATCTGAGTCGCGCGCTGAAGATCGCCGTGGTAGACCCCAAAGGTTGTGGCGTAGCCCGCGTCAGTGAAGTCGAGGGCCTCTTCGGCGCCGTAGTCGCGCATCATCCACAGATCGCCGCCGGCGCCGGTGCCCGTCACCTTGGCGGCGCCTACCCGGCAGCCGGCAGCCGCGAACCCTTTCACCAGGGCGGCGGCGGTGGTCGTTTTGCCGGCGTTCATTGACGTGCCGAAGACGGCGAAAACGCTTGACGGAAAAGGTCCGGTGGCTTCTTTCAACGCGAAATCGAGCAGGTTGATCGGCAAGCCTTTGTCATTGCCGACAAGGCCGATCGGCTCGATCCGCGTCGGGCCGGATAGGCGGTCGTGCCATGACCGGGCCCTGGCAGCCACCCCGCCGGCGGCAACCATATGGCAGGAGCCGAGGTCTGCCGGCACATAGGCTTCATACTGATCAGGGGCATAGCGGTCGCCATAGGCGAGCACGATCTCGTCGCCGACGGACAGCAACGCCCGCCTTCCGGATGGCAGTTCGATGCGCTTGTGCGATCCGATTTCGGTCACCCTGGCCAGAACCAGGTCGCCGGCGCCCGGCTGCTGTGGCCCGGCAATCAGCGTTTTCATTGCGCCTTCGGGCACCCGTCGCGTCGAAAAGGCGCGTTTTGCAGCTTGCAGGCGGTTGTTGTCGAACTCTTCCATACCGTCGTTTCCTTGTCTCATTGAGCCGCTTCATGAGCGGGTCATGGTGGAAACGCGGGTCGCCGAGGTTTATTCCGGGTCGCATGAAAAATGTTCAGATTTTTGACGAAACCGCCGGACGCTACCCTTCACACTCCGCCAGGCGGCGTTGGTAAAGATCTCGCTGTGGTCCCGGTTTGGTCGCCATGCTGAGATCTCGATAGAGAGCCGCCGCCCGTGCAATATCGCCCTTGCGGCGCAACAGATCGGCGCGAGTTGCTGAAGCTAGATCGTATCCGGGCAGATGTTTTTCGCAGTCCTGCCGATCGAGCAGGTCAAGGCCGGCCTGTGGCGAAATCGCGTAACTGCGGGCAACGGTCCAGCCTAGCTTTGCGACGGCATTGCCGGTCAGATCAACGAGCGCTTCATAAAGCGCATCGATCGACTGCCAGTCGGTGTCTGCAAATCGCTCGGCTCGACAATGGTGCGCCTCGATCTCGGCCTGCAGAACATAGGTGCCGACCGGAATCCCGCGCCGGGCTGCGCCGACAGCTGCGGCCCGCCGGCTTTCTCCCCGTCGGATCGCTTCCCGGTCCCAGCGCTGCCGATCCTGTTCGTCAAGCGGCACCAGATGCCCGGTGGCCGAGAGCCGAGCCGCCGTCCGGGCGGTTTTCAAATGGACAAGGGCAGCAAGTCCCCAGACTTCTGGCAGATCAGGTGCCAGTTGCGTCAGCTGGTCGGCCAACATCGCAGCCTCCCACATGAACTCGCCGCGGATCGGTTCCTGCGTGTCGCTCAGGTAACCTTCGTTGAAGATCAGGTAGACGACCTCCAGAACCGCCTGGATGCGCGGCCCCATATCGTCCGGCACCGGTTCCTTCAACGGATCGGGAATTGATCTCAGGTGGCGCTTGGCCCGGGATATGCGTTGGCCGATGGTCTTTTCGTCAACGACGAATCCGCGGGCGATTTCCCGGGTCGACAAACCTCCCGCGAGCCGCAGGGTGAGCGTCACCTTGGCGTCATGCGACAGGGTTGGGTGGCAACAAAGCAGGAGAAGGGCCAGGCGATCATCTTCGGCAAGTGGTGGTTCGCTTGAACCAGGCAGATCATCATGAAGCGCCACCTCACCGCGACGACCCCGGCTGCGCAGCTGGTTCAGCGCCCGCCTTCGGGCAACTGTCGCGAGCCAGGCGCCGGTGTTGGTTGGAATGCCATCGGCGGGCCAGGTGCGCACTGCAGCCAGCAAGGTCTCCTGGGCGACGTCCTGTGCCAGGTCCAGATCGCCCAGGATGCGCAGAGCGATCGCCACCATGCGGCTCCATTCGCTGCGCACCAGCCGGGTGGCGAGAAGGGGATCGAAGGATCCCTCAGCCACGCGGCACGACCGGCATCACCATGATCGGCCCGATCTTGAGGTGCGGGCATTTGGCCGCCAATTCGCGTGCCTCATCCATTGAGCTGACCTCCATCTCGAAATAGCCGCCGACCAGTTCCTTGATTTCAGCGTAGGGTCCGTCGATCACCCGGCCGATATCGCCGTTCTGTTCGACGCGAAAACCCTCGCCGATTCCGCGCAACTGCTGGCCGCCGGTAACGATGCCCTTCGATGCCAGGTCCATGGCGTAACCGCCGATTGCCTGCACCACTTCCTTTGGCGCGGTTTCACCATGTGCATCCTCCGGTGCCATCATCAGCATTACTACTTTCATGTCATCCTCCAAGTTCGGGTTGCACCTATAGGACACCGCTCGGGCGGCGAATTCGACACGGCACTCAAAATTTTCTGAAACATTGCCGTCGAAGGTCACTCGAACCCTTGCAGAATTTTAGTATTGGTAAAAAGCCCTTGACTCCACTTCCTCTCTCGGTCCACAATTTTACCAATACTAAAACGGGAGGACGGGTTGGCTTCGGTCAAGGCATCCGACAAGGAACCGGATATCTCCAGCGACGCGCCGCTCGGCGAACGGTTGCGTCGGCGTCGCCGCGATCTGGGACTGACGCTCAAGGATGTGGCCGATGGAGCCGGCCTGTCCGTCGGATTCATTTCGCAGGTCGAGCGCGAACTGACGGTGCCGTCCCTGTCGTCGTTGGCATCGATCTCGAAGGTCCTGCAGACCCACCTCACCGAATTCCTGTCGCAGCCGGAAGGCAAGTCGCCGACGACACGACACAATGAGCGGCCGGTTTACGCGGTCGACAACGCGGCTTTGCACTACGAGCGTGTGTCGGCCAGCTTTCCGGGTCATGTGCTCAACAGCGTCATCGTCCATGAGCCGCCGGGCTATCGCTCGGAACCTATCCAGCACGAAGGCGAAGAACTGTTTTTCGTCCTCAGCGGGGCCATAACCGTTGAAGTCGATGGCCAAACGACCGTTCTGGAAGCGGGCGATTCACTGCATTTCGATTCCACCGATCGCCATTCCTCCTGGAACCATACAGACCAGACCACATCCATCCTGCACGTTTGTACGATGGATGTATTTGGTGAAAACCCGGCGGAATCCGACAAGCCGGGGCACCGGGCCGGACACAAGTCCGCGCCGCAAACCACAGACTGAACTCGTGAAACGAAGGGGAGCATGAAAACATGACGACGTTTTTGAAATCGCTGACCGCCGCGGCAATCCTGTCGACGGCACTGACGGCCCTGCCGATGCAGGCCGAGGCCGGCGGAGTGCTGCGCCTGGACGAGGTCGCCGTCGGCGAAATCGACCCGGGCAAAGCCTCCGACTACGCCGACTCCATTCTGATGTTCAACCTCTACGACACGCTGGTGCTGCCGCGTCAGGGCGGCCCCGGACACGTGCCGCATCTGGCCGAAAGCTGGGAAGGGTCTGGCAAGACCTTCACCTTCAAGCTGCGGCCCGACGTCAAGTTCCAGAGCGGCAATCCGCTGACGGCTGAGGATGTGGTGTTCTCGGTCGATCGCATGAAAGCGCTCGGCAAGGGCCTCTCCTATCTGTTCGCCAATGTCGACAGCGCCGAAGCCGTCGACGCGAACACCGTGCAGTTCAACCTGAAGGAGCCCTACGCGCCCTTCGTCGCTTCACTGGTGCGCCTGCCGATCGTCGACAAGCAGACCGTCATGGCCAATCTGGGTGACGGCGAGGGCGACATGAAAGACTGGGGCCAGGCCTATCTGTCGGCCAATGGCGCCGGTACCGGCGCCTACAAGATCGCATCGCACAATCCGCAGGAAGAGACCGTCATGGAGAAGAACGGTGACTACTTCCTCGGCATTGCCGACGCGGCTCCCGACACGGTGCGCCTGCGGTATGGCCTGGAGCCTGCCACGGTTCGCACGCTGATTGCCCAGGGCGAGCACGATATCGCCTCGCAGTGGCTGCCGCCGGAAGTCATCAAGGCGCTGGTCGATGATGGTGCACAGCTGCTGACCGAAAGTGGCACGGGCGCCTTCTATCTAAAGCTCAACACCACCAAGCCGCCGATGGACGACCCGAACTGCCGGCTCGCCTTGTCAAAGGCCTTCGACTATGGCTCGGCCATCAAGATGATTGCGGTGACCGACGACATCAGCCAGGGCTCGCCCTCGACCGGCGCCATTCCTGTCGGCATGTTCGGCGCCAATCCGGCCGGTCAGAATCTGGGTCGCGATATCGAAGCGGCGAAAAAGCACCTGGCCGATTGCAAATACGATCCGGCCGACTTCAACCTGGAACTGTCCTGGATTGCGGAAGTGCCGATCGAAGAGCGCTTTGCGCTTTTGATGCAGGCCAATTTCGCAGAACTCGGGATCAAGTCGGAGATCAAGAAGCTGCCCTGGGCGCTCTTCGCCGAGCAGGTCTCCAAGCCGGAGAACACGCCGCACGTATCGCAGCTCTTCGTCAACGCCGTCACCGGCGACCCGGATACGCTGCTCTACGGCATGTACCACTCGTCGGCCGCAGGCACCTGGCAATCGCCGGAGTATCTGAACGACGCGGAAGTCGACAAGCTGCTGGAGGAGGGCCGTTCGGCACCCACCGAGGAAGCACGCAACGCCGCCTACACCAAGCTGAACGCACGGCTGATGGAAATTGCGCCGACGGTCTATGGCTATGATCGTCAGTCGGTCTTCGTCGCCAGTAACCGGGTGAACGCGCCGGCGCTGAGCGATCCGTCCCAGGCCTTCGGCCTCGACGGCATGGGCTTTTCGTTCCGCCTGATGGAAGTCGAAGAGTAATCTCCCTTGGCCGGGGCGGGTTTCAAACCCGTCCCGGTCGTAACCGAACTGGAACTGCGCCATGACGCCGGTCCTCCGCCTCCTCGCGAAGCGGCTCGGTACTTCATTGCTTGTGCTCATTGGGGTCTCGATGCTGATCTTCGCCATCGCCCGGGTCATTCCCGGCGATCCGGCGCGCATCGCGCTGGGTCCGAACGCGACGGCCGAGCAGATCACGCAGTTGCGCGAGGAACTGCATCTCGACGATCCGATCTGGGAGCAGTACGGCTATTTCCTGGCGGACCTGGCGCGTGGCGATCTCGGCATCTCGCTCTATACCAACCGGCCCGTCACGGCCGACATCGCCCAGTTCCTGCCCGCAACTCTGGAACTGGTGCTCGTCGCCGGCATCATGATGATCGGCTTTGGTTTGCCGCTTGGCATCCTGTCGGCGCGCTATCGAGGCGGTTTTACCGACAATGCCATTCGGCTGGTCTCGCTGCTCGGGGTATCGGCGCCCAGTTTTGTCTGGGCAGTCATCCTGATGCTGCTCTTCGCATTTTTCCTGCCGCTGTTTCCCGTGACGGGCCGCATCAGCGACACCTATTCGATCGCCCCCGTCACCGGTTTCCTGCTCGTCGACACGTTGATTGCCGGCAATCTGCGGGCTTTCGGCAATGTGGCCTGGCATCTGGTGCTGCCGGCCTTCGCACTGGCGCTGTCGGGCATCGGTCAGGCAGCGCGACTGACCCGCGCCAATATGGTGGAGACATATGACAAGCCGTACATCGAGATGGCCCAGTCCTACGGCTTTCCGGAAAAGCGCATAGCCAATCAATATGCGTTCAAGCCTTCCCTGATCCCGTCGCTGACCATCATCGGCCTTGATTTCGCGGCTATGCTCGGCAACGCCTTCCTGGTCGAAGCGATTTTCGCCTGGCCCGGCCTGTCGCGCTATGGCGTCGCTGTGATCCTGCGCAAGGACCTCAACGCCATCGTCGGAACGGTGCTGATCATTTCAGCGACCTTCCTGATCGCCAACCTGATCGTCGACCTGCTCATCGCCTTCATCAATCCGCGCATTCGTCATTCGCAGAGGGCGCCATGAAGCGCACGGTCTACATTCTGCTGTCGAATCCGTTGTCGCTGCTTGGCGTTATCCTGGTGGCGCTGGTGGTCTTGTCCGCGGTCTTTGCCGACTTCCTTGCACCGTTTCCGGAACACGCGGGGGCGGTGGTCGATTTCGCCAATTTCAACAAGGCGCCGGAACTGCCCTATCTGATGGGCACCGATCTGGTCGGCCGCGATATGTTCAGCCGCATCATATACGCCTATCGTATCTCGCTGCTGCTGGGCATTGTGGTGCTGGCGATCGCCGTACCCATCGGTGTCACTATCGGCCTGGTCGCCGGCTATCTCGGCGGCTGGACCGAATATCTGCTGATGCGCCTCACAGACGTTTTCCTGTCAATCCCGCCGCTGGTGCTCGCCATGTCTATCATGGGCGTGCTGGAGCCGACTCTGCTGAACGGCATGTTGGCGGTCACCGCCATGTGGTGGCCCTGGTACACGCGGCTTGTCTACAACATCACCCGCGGCGAGCGCGAGGAAGGCTACGTGCTGGCGGCCGAGGTGATCGGCGCCTCCAGGCTGCACATCATCTTCCGCGAAATCCTGCCCAATTGCGTGCCGGCGGTCATCACCAAAATGACGCTGGATCTCGGCTTCGTCATCATCATCGCGTCGTCGCTCTCCTTCCTTGGCCTTGGCGTTCAGCCGCCGACGCCGGATCTCGGCTCGATGGTTGCCGATGGCGCCAAATACCTGCCCGACTCCTGGTGGCTGACCGTCTTCCCGGGGCTCGCCATCCTGATTGCCGTCTTCGGCTTCAACCTGCTGGGTGATGCCCTCCGCGACATTCTGGGAGGCGACACATGACGCCGACCCTGTCGATCAAGGACCTGACACTCTCCTTCAAGAGCTGGCGCGGTTATTCCGATGTCCTGCACGGCATCTCGCTTGACATCATGCCCGGCGAGCGGGTCGCCCTGGTGGGTGAATCCGGCTCCGGCAAGTCGGTGACGGCGCGCATCGTGCTTGGGCTGCTGCAGTCGCTGCGCGCGGCCCGAATAACGGGCGAGGTGCGATTCGACGGCCGCGACCTCGATGACCTGCCGGCCGCGCAGCGCCATCATTTGCGCGGCACCGCCATGTCGATGATATTCCAGGATCCGACCTCGTCGCTCAATCCGGTCTACCGCATCGGCAAGCAATTCCACGAGGTGCTGTTGCGCGGCGACGCCGGGCTGACCAAAGAAGCATCGTGGGAGCGCGCCGCATCCATCCTCAACGAGGTGTCGATCACCGAACCCGACCGGGTGCTGCATTCCTATCCGTTCCAGCTGTCAGGCGGCATGAACCAGAGGGTCATGATCGCCATGGCGCTCGCCAATGAGCCGAAGCTGCTGATCGCCGACGAGCCAGGGACGGCGCTCGACGTCACTGTGCAGGCCCAGACCCTGCACCTGATGCGCCGACTGGTCGAGGAGCATCACACCGCCGTGTTGTTCATCTCCCACAATCTCGGCGTGGTGCGCGAATTCGCCGACCGGGTCTATGTCATCTACAAGGGCCGCATCGTCGAGGAGGGTCCGACCCGGGCGCTGTTCGAGGAGCCGCGTCACCCCTATACGCGTGCACTCATGGCCGCGGTGCCGCGCATCACAGGTGGCGGAATTCCTGATATCGAGGACAATGCGGCAGAATTCTCGGCCCCGATTGAGGTCCATCAGCGGGAGGTGGCGCCATGACCGAACCGATCCTCTCGATCTCCGGTGTATCCAAGACCTTCCATGTCGACAGCCACGAAATCCGTGCCGTCGATACGGTCTCGCTCGACGTCGCCGAGGGCGAGTGCGTGGCGATCGTCGGCGAATCCGGCTCCGGCAAGAGCACGCTCGCCAATATGGTGCTCGGCATCTACCCGCCGACCTCCGGCGAAATCCGCTTTCGCGGCCAGGTGCTGCCGACGCGCCGCACGCTCCAGCACCGAAGCGCCATCCAACTGGTACAGCAGAACCCGCTGTCGTCGCTTAACCCCAAACGGTCAATCGGTGCGTCCCTGCGGCTGGCGCTCGACGTGCACGGCATCGGCGAACGGTCGGGTCGCAAGAAGCGCATCGGAGAGCTTCTGGAAGAAGTCGGCCTGCCGGCGGACTTCGCAAACCGCATGCCGGCGGCACTCTCAGGCGGCCAGCGTCAGCGCGTGGCGATTGCCCGGGCGCTTGCGTGCCAGTCGCAGCTGGTGGTGCTCGACGAACCCACGTCGGCGCTCGACGTGCTGGTCCAGGCGCGGGTGCTGAAACTGCTCAACGAGCTGCGGCCCGCTCGTGGCCTCAGCTACATCTTCATTACCCACGACCTCTCGGTGGTGCGCAACATCGCCGATCGTGTCGCTGTTTTCGAAAAGGGCAAGCTGGTGGAGCTCGGTGTGACCGAGCAATTGTTTGCCCACCCGGAACATCCCTATACGCGCCAGCTCATCAGCGCCGTGCCGGTGATTGATGACGAGGAACTCGAGCTGCGCGATCAACTTGCAAAGGACGAAGTCGATGTCGGCACTTGATGATTTCACCGTGGCTCTGGCGAAGGGCGGCCACCAGCCGCAGACGGTATTCGATGCCATGGCGAACCTCACCGATGCGCTGATCGGGGTGCGGCTGTTTACGCTCATGACCTTCGATCCGGTGAACCGCGTGGCGCAGCGGATCTATTCCAACATGCCCGACGCCTATCCGGTTCTGGGGACAAAGGAAGTCAGTGACGGATTGTGGACAGGCCGTGTTCTCGACCGGCAGGAAACGTTCGTCGCCAACACGATTGAAGGCATAGCGGAGGTCTTCGACGATCATGAATTGATCCAGTCTCTCGGCTGCGAGTCCGTGATCAACGTGCCGGTCATCGTCGCCGGCAGGATCCTCGGCACACTCAACTGCCTTGATGTCGCCGGGCACTACACGCCCGAACGCGTTGCCATGTCCGAACAACTGAAATTGCCTGGCGCCGCCTGTTTCCTGGCGCACGCGGCGCTGCCTTACGAGGGAGAAAACTGATGCCTGCGAAATCCATTCGCGTTGCGACGGATGTCGGCGGAACCTTCACCGATCTGGTCTGTTTCGAGACCGATCTCGACACCGGACGCGCAACGGTGCGCACGGCCAAGTCAGACACCACTCCGCCGGATTTCGAGCAGGGTGTGCTCAACGTCCTGAAGAAGGGCGAGGTCGACCCGGCGACCGTCAATTTCCTTGCCCATGGCACCACCGTGGTGATCAACGCGCTGACCGAACGCAAGGGCGTCAAGGTCGGCCTGGTCACGACGGAAGGTTTTCGCGACACGTTGGAGATCGCCCGCGGCAACCGTCCGGATTTCTTCAACCTGCATTATCAGAAGCCGGAGCCTTTCGTACCACGTTACCTGCGCCGCGAAGTGCCCGGTCGCATGACCTATCGCGGCGAAGAGCGGGCGCCGCTCGACCTTTCCGGTTTGCCGGCCATCGTCGAAGACTTCCAGAAGGAGGGCGTCGAGGCGGTCGCGGTCTGCTTCCTGCATTCCTACGCCGATCCGTCGCATGAAAAGGCGGCGGTCGATGAATTGCGCCGGCTGTGGCCTGACGTTTCCGTCGTTGCTTCGCACCAGATCACCCGCGAATGGCGTGAGTACGAGCGCACCAACACGGCGGTGCTGTCGGCCTACGTGCAGCCAGTGGCCGAACGCTATCTGCAGCGCCTCAGCGACGGCGTGCGCGGAGACGGTTTCGACGGCAGCCTGTATGTCATGCAGTCTAACTGCGGTGTCGACTCGCTCGACGCGGTGTCGCGCATTCCGATCACCATGGTCGAATCCGGCCCGGCCTCCGGTTTCTGGGGTGCGGCCGAGCTCGGCAAACTGATCGGCGAACCCAACGTGCTGGCGCTCGACATTGGCGGCACGACGGCAAAATGTTCGCTGATCGAGAACGGTCAGGTGAAAATCATGACCGACTACTGGATTGAGCGCGACAGAACCTCGGCCGGCTATCCGATCATGGTGCCGGTGGTCGACCTTGTCGAAATCGGCAATGGCGGCGGTTCGATCGCCTGGGTCGATGATTTCGGCAAGCTGCATGTCGGCCCGCAATCGGCCGGCGCTCAGCCGGGCCCGGCGGCCTACGGCCGCGGCGGCACAAATGCCACGACGACGGACGCCAATATCTGGCTCGGCCGCATCAATCGCGACTACTTCTGTGGCGGCGAAATCGAGGCCGACATGGAGGCCGCCCGCAAGGCCATGGAAGCCGTTGGCGAGAAACTCGGCACCAGCACCGATGAGGCGGCCCGCGGCATCGTTCGCATTGCCAACAACAACATGGTCAACGCCCTCAAGCTGGTGTCGCTCAATCGCGGTTTCGACCCGCGCGACTTTACCCTCGTCGCCTTTGGCGGCGGTGGCGCCATGCACGCCTCGGCCCTGGCCCAGGAACTCGGCGTCAAGAAAGTCGTGGTGCCGGCGGGCGCTCCGGTCTTTTCCGCATGGGGCATGATGATGTCCGATCTCCGGCGCGACTATTTTGTCACACGCCTGGTCGATCTCGATGCCCAGGGTGCCGAGGCGCTGGAAGCCGTTTTTGCGGAGACGGAGGCGCTTGCCCGGTCGCAATTTGAAGCCGAAGGCGTCGACCCGGACAAGGTCAAATTCCACCGCTTCGGAAAGTTCCGCTACCAGAACCAGGAACACACCACCGAGGTGCTGCTGGGGGAAGGCACCATCACCGCCGACCGCATTGCCCAGATCGAGGCGGATTTCCACGAAACCTACGAGCGTGAATACACTTACAGGCTCGAGGCGCCTGTGGAAGTCGTCGGCATTCACCTGGTCGCGTCCGCCGAGGTGGGCAAGCTGGAGATGCGCCGCGAAGACCTGGGTAACAGCGACGCGACACCGGCGATCAAAGGACGCCGCGAGGTCGACTTTGCGCTGGAGGGTATTCACGAGGCTAACATCTATGACGGCGAAAAGCTGCGGCCGGGCATGGCCTTCACCGGGCCGGCGGTGGTCGAAGATCCGGGCACAACCGTCGTCGTGCATCCGGGCGACCGGGTATCGTTCGACGGCTACGGCAACATCCACATCGAAATCAGGGAATAGGGAGATCCGCCATGGCCAACGCTTCCAACGATCCGATCACCCTGGAAATCATCCAGAACTCGCTGCAGGCGACCGCCGACGAGATGTTCGCGGCGATGAAGAAGACAGCGATGAGTTCGATCATCTACGAGGTGCTCGACATGGGCACCGGCATCATGGACGGCAAGGGCGAACTGGCATCCTCGGGTGCCGGCATCCCGGCTTTCATCGGCGTCCTCGACAAGGCGGTGAAGGTGATCATCGCCAAGTTCGACCAGCCGGGCGACATCAAGCCGGGGGATGTCTTCGCGACCAACGACCCCTACTACGGCGGCGTTACTCACCTCAACGACATCGTTGTCGCCATGCCGGTCTTCGCCGGCGGCCACATCATCGCCTGGACCGCCAACATCGCCCACAACTCCGATGTCGGCGGCATGGCCCCGGGCTCGCTTTCCGGCGAGGCGACCGAAATTTTCCAGGAAGGCATTCGGTTGCCCGCGGTGAAGATCATTTCGGAAGGTCAGCCGATCCGCTCCGTCATGGACATCATCAAGGTGAACTCGCGCATGCCGGACGTGTTGGAGGGCGACGTCTGGGCGGCGATCGCCTCTGTGCGCGTCGGTGACCGGCGGCTGCGGGAAATTGCCGAGAAATACGGCGTCGACACCTTCGAGAACGCCATGACTTCTTTCATGGATTTTGGCGAGGAAGTATCGCGGGCATCGCTTGCCGACCTGCCCAAGGGCACGTTCGAACTGTCGGAAGAGCAGGACGACGGCCGCATCTTCAACGTCAAGATCACCATCGGCGATGACGAGTTTACCGTCGATCTTCGCGACAACCCGGACCAGGCCGACAACCCGGTCAACACCAGCCGCGACGGCGTCATGGTGGCGGCGCAGATGATCTTCAAGTCGCTGACCGACCCCCATTCGCCGGCCAATGGCGGCTCGTTCCGGCCGATCAACCTGTTGACACGCGAAGGGTCGGTTTTTCACGCGAAAGAACCGGCGCCGATCGGCTTCTATTACGAGATCGAGCTGCGGGTCTATGACATCATGTGGCGCTGCCTGGCGCCGCACATGCCGGAGCGGCTGGCTGCCGGTCATTTCGCCTCCGTCTGCGGCACCTTCATTGGTGGCATCCATCCTGATACGGGCCGGCAATATACGATCATCGAGCCGCAGCTCGGCGGCTGGGGCGCCAGTCGCAACGGCGACGGCAACCACGCCGTCTTCTGTGGCTTTCACGGCGAGACCTACAACTGCCCGGCCGAGATCAACGAGGCGCGCAACGGTCTTTATGTCGACCGCATGGAGCTCAACATGGAGCCGGGCGGCGAGGGCAAGTACACCGGCGGCCGCGGCATCGTCATGGATTACCGGGTCCGCGCCGACAACGGGTTCCTGACCGCCGGCTATACGCGATCGAAATTTCCCGCCTGGCCGGTCGATGGAGGCGCCGAAGGCTCGCCCAACTATGTCGAATTCCGCCCGATCGAAGGCGAGAGCCAACGCTTCGCGTTCGTCTCCGGACTGACCACCCAATGCGACGATGTGATCCGCGTCGTCACCGGCAATGGCGGCGGGTTGGGCGATCCGAAGGAACGCGACCCGGAGCTGGTTCGACGCGACATCAAGAACGGCCTGATCACGCCAGAGCGGGCCAGGGAGATTTATGGCGTCGAGTGACGACCCTGCTCGATTTCCCAGCGGTTTTCGGACCCAAACGAAGGAGGCATTCGGCCTGAGTGCCAAAAAGTGCGAAGCGGTTTTCGGACCCAAACGAAGGAGGCATTCTGCCTGAGTGCCGAAAAGTGAGAAGCGGTTTTCGGACCCAAACGAAGGAGGCAAAAATGACCACCGATACGCCTGTCAAGATCATGTATCTGAGCCCCGTGGGAAACCGCGGCGCCGATGACGGCCTGTTTGCCAAGATGGCCGAGGACTACCGCCTGCCGGATACCGAGGTGCACGTCACGTCGCTGCCCGACGACGATGGCGGCTTCACCCATATCGAGTTCCGCTCCTACGAGGCGATCGTGACCCGCGGTATCATTCGGGCGACCCGCCGCGCGGCGCGGGAAGGATTCGATGCGCTGGCCATCGGCTGCTTCTACGATACCGCGCTTCATGATGCTCGTGAGATTTCCGGCGACATGGTGGTCACGGCGCCCTGTGCTGCCAGCTGTGAGATTGCTTCCAGCCTTGCCAACCGCTTCGGCATCATCGTCGGCCGGCGCAAATGGGTAAACCAGATGCACGCTGTCGTGCGCGAAAACGGCTATGAAGACCGGCTTTCCGGCTTCTACCATGTCGAACTCGGCGTCAACGAGTTCCAGCGCGATCACGACGAGACGTTCCGGCGGCTGCTGGAAGCCGGTCGCAAGGCTGTCGAGGAAGACTACGCCGAGGCGCTGATTCTGGGCTGCACGCTGGAATTCGGTTTCTATCGCGAAATGGAAGAGGCGCTCGGCGTGCCGGTGATCGACCCGTCGATCGCGGCGCTGAAACGCGCCGAATACGGAGCGCTGTTGAAGCGCGGCTGCGGCTGGGTGCCAAGCCGCAAATGGTCCTGCGAAGCGCCGCCGGAAGAGGAAATCGCCCGCTTCGGCGGCTTTGATGAAGGCGAGGCCTTCGGCAATCGGGTCGTCGTTGGCGGCCAGAAAGAGAATGGAAAGGTACACTACCATGCCTGATGCGGCACAGAAGCGGCTCGCGGAACTGCGCGCCAAGATGAGTGAACAGGGCGCCGATCTGCTGGCGCTCGGACCGGGCACCCACATGCAGTGGCTGCTGGGTTTTCACCCCCATGCGGACGAGCGCCCGTGCCTGCTCCTTGTCAACGGCGGCGGTGAGACGTTTCTGATGCCGGCGATCAATGTGGAAGGCAGCCGCGAGCACACCGACATCAGCATGCACACCTGGGACGATGCCGATGGTGCCGGCGGTGCACTTGATGCCGCCCTTGCAGATATCGGAGCGGGTTCGGCGAAAAACGTGGTGCTCGACGAAACCATGCGTGCCGATTTCGCTTTGCTGCTGCTCGATCGCTTGCCGGGTGCCGCGCACCAGTTCACCGACCCGACGCTTGGCGCGCTGCGCATGCGCAAGGATCCCGAGGAGTTCGCCAAGCTCAAGGAAAATGCGCTGATCAACGACCGGGCAATGCAGGCCGCCTATGCGGCCGCCAAACCCGGCGTCAGCGAGCTGGAGATCGCCGCAGCCATCCATGCCCAGTACAAGATCGACGGCGCCAAACCGGAATTCACCATTGTCGGCACCGGCCCCAACGGCGCTTTCCCGCACCACCACACCGGCAGCCGCAAGCTGCAACATGGGGATGCCGTCGTCGTCGATATCGGCGGTCGCAAGGACGGTTATCCCAGCGACTTGACCCGCATGATTGCCATCGGTGAGGCGCCGGAGGGCTATGCCGAAGCCCATGCCGCCGTCAACCGGGCGGTCGAGGCGGCGATGGTCGCGGCCCGACCCGGCGTCCAGGCCAAGGAGGTCGATGCGGCCGCGCGTCAATCGCTCACCAATGACGGCTACGGCGAATACTTCATTCACCGCACCGGTCACGGCCTTGGCATCGATGTGCACGAGCCCCCTTACATCTCGTCCAGTTCCGAGACGGTGCTCGATACTGGCATGGTGTTTTCCATCGAGCCGGGCGTCTACTTGCCGGGCCGTTTCGGTCTGCGGCTCGAGGAGATCGTCATATTGCGCGAGGATGGTCCGGAGATCTTTTCCGAACTGCCGCGCGACCTGCATGTGGTGGAGGCCTGAGAGACGTGACCGCCGGCCATGACACCGTGACCCTGTCGGTCATTCAGGCGGCGGTGGTCGCCGCCACCGACGAAATGTTCGCGGTGCTGAAAAAGACCGCCATGAGCCCGATTATCTATGAGGTGCTCGACGCCGGCACCGGCATCACCGATGCCCGCGGGCGGCTGGCAAGTTCCGGCGCCGGCATTCCGGGCTTCGTGGGCGTGCTCGACAAGGCGGTGAAGAAGATTGTCGACCTGAACGGGTTGGAGACCATCCGCGACGGTGATCTCTTCGTCACCAACGACCCCTATTTCGGTGGGGTGACGCATCTCAACGACGTGGTCATCGCCATGCCGGTTTTCGCCGCTGGCCGCTGTGTCGCATGGACTGCGTCGATCGCCCACTGGAATGACGTCGGCGGCAAGACGCCGGGTTCCATGGCAACCGATGTCGAGGAGATTTTCCAGGAAGGCCTGCGGCTGCCGGCTGTGCGCCTGTTCGATGCCGGCGAACGGATCGATGCGGTGTTCGACATCATCTCCGCCAACTCGCGCCTGCCGGACTTCGCCCGCGGCGATCTATGGGCGCAGGTGGCGGCCAGCCGTCGCGCCGGCCAGCGCATCGAGCAACTCGTGGAGACCTACGGCATTGATGCCTACGAGGCAGCATTGTCAGCTCTGTTTGAGGAAGGAGAGGCCCGCGCGCTCAAGGGCCTGGCAGCGCTGCCAAAGGGCATCTTCCGGGTCGAGGAGGAGCAGGACGACGGTGCTGACTGGCAGGCCGAAATCCGTATCACAGATGAACGCTTCACGGTCGATCTGACCGGCAATCCCCAGCAGCGAGCTGCTCCCTACAACACCAGTCACGATGGCGCTGTGACTTCGGCTCAGAACATCTTCAAGGCCCTGGTTGATCCCGAACTCTTCACCAATGACGGCTCGTTCCGACCGCTGGAGGTTATCACCGAACCGGGAACCATCTTTCACGCCACCGGCACGGCGCCGCACGGCTACTATTTCGAGACCCGCATCCGGCTCTACGACATGCTCTGGCGGTGCATGGCGCAAGCCCTGCCGGAGCGCCTGCCGGCCGGCCATTTCGCCTCCATCTGCGGCACGGTGATCGCGGGCCAACATCCGGACACCGGGCACGGCTACACCATGGTCGAGCCGCAGATGGGTGGCTGGGGCGCCACGAAGGACCGCGATGGTCTGAGCGCCATGTATTCCACCGGCCACGGCGACACCTACAACTGTCCCGTCGAAATCTGCGAGGCCCGCTACGGCCTCGATGTCGGCTGGAAGCGCTTGAGCGACGGCGATGAAGGAAGCGGCCATCACACCGGCGGCAAGGGTTTGTCGGTCTGTTACCGGCCGCGTGCAAACGCCACGCTGTCGGCCGGCTACAGCCGCAACAAGCACCCGGTCTGGGGCCTCTCGGGCGGTGAAGCCGGTGGCACCAACAGCCTGACGGTGATCCGCGCCGACGGCAGCAGCGAGTCCAGCGCTTTCGTCAGTGGCCTGACATTGGAACCGGGTGACGAGATCCGCATCGAAACCGCCAACGGTGGCGGTTGGGGTGAGGCCTAGAGCAAAGGGCGATCAGTTTGCACCATTTGACCGTGGCGATTTTGGTCTCTGGCTAGGCGGATTGCTCGCCGTGGTGCCACCCCACCACAAGTGCAAGCCAACGACGCCAGGGGCCAAAAGCGCCCGGCCCGAAGGGTGGCTGCATATCGGCCCATCGGCGGCGTTGCATCGCTTGCCCGATGCACCACATCGCGCTGCGCGACGCGCCTGGCCGAGTGGAGCCGATCTGCAGCCATCAAATGATCCAAATTGATCGCCCTTTGCTCCAGGCTCAGTCGACACCGCCGACGATGGTATCGATTAGCTCGTCGGACATCCGGACGTCGCCGAAATTGCGAAGTATGTTGTAGAGCGAAGCCTGATGTTCTTCGTCGCTGCGTGCCGCATTGGCATCCGCCACGACGATCACCCTGTATCCGAGGGCGAACGCGTCGCGCGCGGTGCTCTCGCAACAAATGTTGGTCAGAACGCCTGTGACGATCACGGTATCAATGTTCCGTTCGGTCAAATGCGCGTGCAAGGGCGAGGCGCCGGGAAAAAGAGCGCTGTAACCCTGCTTGTGCACGGTCAAGTCGTCGGACTCGAGGACCAGTCCGGCAAACGGCTCGTTCGGTTCGCTGTTCTCGGCCGTTTCCGCGACATGGCGTTGAAGCGTCTCATCGCCCCAAAGCGCCGCAAGCGCGGTGTCGTCTGATCGCATGGGTGTCGGAAAAACCCAGGCAACGGTCCCGCCCGAGCCGCGCATCGTCTCAGCCAGGCGCACAACCGGCGGGATGATCGAGGCGGCACAAGGCAGATCTTCATAACTTCGCGTCAGGTCGATGACGAGAAGAGCGGTGCGTTTTGGATCGATGATCTCGTGGGCATGCCGCCGCCCATGCCTGCGCGTCATCTTGTCCACCGCCCATTGCGGCAAAGAAGAATCGTGCTTGGCGCCCGGCGGGCGGGTGTCGGCGGTCTTCGGTGGCACAGAAATCTGTCCTGACGTTGCTGAATAGAGTCCGCCGAGTGTATCTGATTCTCGAGGAAGCATGATGGAGGCCTTTTGCTAAAACGCAACTCTAGACGAGGGAGACACTGCCCCAAAAATCTGCTTTTGGCGTGCACGACGAGCGCAAGGAGACGATGAAATCAGCTTCAATTGGGACCTGATCGAACCTAAAGCGTCGTGGAGACCAGTTGTAGTACGCATTGCCCTCCAACGTTTCAACGCGCAGGACACCATGGAAAAAGAAACGCGACGTCGATTTGTAGCCGCTGCGAGTGGTGTAAAATTCAAATCCCCTCAATTCGGTAACGGAAGTTATGGGTCCCCCGTAGCTCCCATGTTGCGCCACGCAGAAAGGATCTCCGCGTGCAATCTGTACAGATTGGATGGTCACGGCGAATATCGATGCAATCGACCAGATTGCCGCCGCTGCGGGTAGGCTTATTCCAAACAACGCCAGTTTGCCGACAAAGCGATTTTGCGCATCCAGTACCATCAGCAAGATTGAACTGGCGATCGCGACCGTCAGCAACCCACCCTGAATGGACACAATGGCGGCGCCCGGCCCCGACAGAGCCGCAGCGATAAGCGTCAACAACGCACCGCACGGTATGATCAAGCACGCGAGGACAACACCCGTTCGCAACCGCAGCCGTTTTTGCGTCGTCAGTCGAAGGATCGCTGCGCCGAGGGGGCAGAGCGGTGGTAGGACGGCGACCAGCCAAAAGAAAACGAGCAGGAATGACACGCTGCCATCAGCGGAACCGGTTTGGTAGTCTGGAGCAACGGTAAATCCCAGGAAAATCAAGAGACCAGCGAGCAACAGTAATTTGTTTAACCGCATGTTTTGAAAAATTCCGGGCCGTGAAGAGCCCGACTACCGGTTCGCCACTGCCAACAACCCGCCGATGCCGACGAAGGTGACGCCCGTGATGCGGTTGAACCAGCGGCCGAGGCCGCTTTTGCCGAGCCAGGGTGCAAGCTTCGTCGCCGATCCGGCGATCACCAATTCGTAGACGAACTCGATGCTGACAAAGGTGGCTGTCAGGATGACGAACTGCAGGAGCTGCGAGCGTTCGGGATCGATGAACTGTGGCAGGAACGCTGCAAAGAAGACAATGCCCTTGGGATTGGATGCCGCCGCCATGAAGCCCTGCGTGAACAACTTGCGCCGCCTGGCCAGCGCCTGATTTGGGTTAACCCGGACCGCTAGAGGCGGTGACCGCCACGTGATGATGCCGAGATAGACCAGATAGGCCGCACCGATCCATTTGAGCACGGCAAAGGCCGTCGCCGACGTCGTCAGCAGGGCGCCGAGGCCGGCCATGCAAACCGCGATGGTCAGTGTGAAGCCGAGCGCGCCGCCCAGAACGGTGAAGATGGTCCGGTTGACGCCGTGCGAGGCTCCATGCGCCAGCGCCAACAGCGAATTCGGGCCAGGCGTGACACACAGTGCCGTTGAAGCGATCAGATACAGGAGCCAGGTTTCAAGAGCCATCGTCGTCAACTCCGCCAACTGAGAAGAGTTCTATGCCGACTTGGGCGGTCGGTAAATAGCGTTGCGGGAGGCCGGTGTGGAGACCGCCTGCCTCAGCCGCTAGCTTCGTTTTGCAAAGTCCGCTTGGAACGTGTCCAGCGCCTGGCGCAAACCCTGCGCCAGATGATCGAAGACCAGACGGATCCTGCGACTCGTCTGAAGCTCGCGATGGGTAACCAGCCACGCCGGAAATTGCGGAGAGGGAAGTCCGGGGAATACTCTCTCCATGCCCGGCTCGGCTTCCGCTAGAACCTCGGGCTGCATTGAGACACCAAATCCGGACTTCGTCAGTTCCCAGGCCACCACGCCGCTGTCGGTGGACATGACGAAATTTTCTTCCTGGACGGGAATGCCCATGTTTTGCAGAGGCGCCATCAGGCGCTCGGGGTCCGCATTGCCGACGAAATCGAGGTCGGCAATTTCGTGCAGCGATCGCGGTCGTCCTACTCTATCGAGATAGTCGGTGGCACCGAACAGGTTGGCGCCGAAATCGCCGATGAAACGGCCGATCAGCTCCGGCTGCTCCGGACGGACGTGACGGATGGCGATATCGGCATCGCGCTGCATGAGGTTCTGTACGTCGTTTGAAGGGACCAGGCGCACGATGATGCCGGGAGCGCTCTGACGCAGGGGCGCGAGGACGGCAGGCAATGTCGCCGCGCACAGGAGGTCGGTTGCCGTCACTGTCACCGTGCCTTTCACGGCCTGCGACTGCCCGTCCGCGGTCATCGAAATCAACGTCGCCGCTTCGCCCATGGCCCGGACATGATCCAGCAGGTCACGGCCCGGCTGCGTGATGGCGAGGCCACGGGCGTTGCGCTCGACGAGGGTCACGCCGAGTGATTCCTCCAGAGCAGCAATCTGCCTTCCGATGGTCGGTTGGGTGGTTTTCAGCGCCCGCGCCGCAGCGCTGAACGAACCTTCCTCAGCCGTTGCGAGAAAGGCCCGGACCTGGTTCCAGTCAAACGAAATCGCCTGCCAGTTCATGCATTTTTGTATAGCAGAAGTACGGTTTTTGGCAATCGACAGTTCAATCGTGTATAGCGATATAGGCCTCCGAAACCACGGAGACACTCATGCAAACCGCGCTATCGACTCCAAATGACGGTTCGTTCTGGGACCGTATCGCCCCGAAATATGCCCGCAAACCAGTCGCAGACCAAACGTCCTATGAAGAGAAACTGACCCGAGTCCGCGGTCTGCTGCGGACGACGGATCATGTCCTGGAAATCGGCTGTGGCACCGGAAGCACCGCGCTGCAGCTCGCACCGGGCGTGGCGCAGGTCAGCGCCACCGACATCTCCGGCGCAATGATCGAGATTGCAAAGTCCAAGCTGGGATCACACGCGCCCCGCAACATCGACTTTCAGCAGGCCGACGCGACGGATCTGATCGACGGGCGACCGTTCGATGCCGTCTGCGCCTTCAGTCTTCTGCATCTGGTCGATGACATCGGTCAGGTACTGGAAAGCGCCCGGCAACAGCTGAAGCCCGGCGGGCTTTTCATCTCGAAAACCGTCTGCCTGAAGGATGGGTCGTTATCGATCCGCGCTCTGGTCCGGTTGCTGACCTTTTTTGGCGTCGCCCCACGCGTGACCGCTCTGAGCAGGGCCGAACTGGTCCAGCATCTGACGGATGCGGGCTTTGAGGTCGAGACCGTCTCGCATTTTGGCCGTCAGCGCACCAATCCGTTCATTGTTGCTCGCAGGCCCGCTGCCTGAAGTCAGGGGAAGCCCTGCAAATCCCAAGGTATTCCACATGAGGCTGTTCAGCCGTCATGAATGGATGTTTCTTGCATTCATTCTCATCTACTCAACCGTTCCGAGCCTTGCCGGTACGCTTCGCGTCATCGAACTTTTGGGCGGACCAGCCATCGTGCCGGAGAATCCGCGTGCCAACGCTTACCCATTGCCGATCATTGTGCACGCCCTGAGCAGTTCGCTGTTCTGCCTCGTCGGCGCGCTTCAATTTATGCCAGGCATGAGGCGTCGATGGCCAGGCGCGCATCGGAGGATGGGCATGGCGGTCATGGTGGCCGGGTGCCTGAGCGCCCTGACGGGGCTTTGGATGACCCATGTCTTCGTGTTCCCGCGGGAACTCCAGGGCGCCTTGCTTTATTGGGTTCGCGTCGGCGTGGGCCTTTCGATGATCGGCCTGATCGCGTGGGCCTTTGTTGCGGTGCGCTTCGGCAGGATTGTCCGGCATGCCGCTGCGATGATGCGCGCCTACGCCATCGGCCAGGGAGCGTCCACACAGTCAGCCCTCGGCATCGCCTGGATTGCAGTCTTCGGAGTCGAAGTCATGGGGCCTTGGCGGGACGTTCTGATGGTGGGCGCCTGGTGCATCAACCTGCTCGTCGCCCAATTCGTGATCAGCAAGCTGGTGACTTCCAGGTCACCAACGAACGAAACCAGCCGTCACCCGAACTACGATCGGCAGAACATCGGAGCAGTCAGATGATGGCGGCCGTTCCCCACCCAGACAGGGTTGGTCTTTATGACGAACTGGCCCATGACTACGACAGGCTTCATCGTCGCTGGCTCAGGCACGCCGGCGGCGAAGCACAGGCGGCGCTGGAGGCTGTCGTCCGCGCGCTCGCCGTGCCAGATGCGGATTTGCTCGATGCGGGATGCGGCACCGGGGCCTTTGCCCGTACGCTCATTGCCGAAGGCTTGGCGCCGGGTCGCATCACGCTCATGGATCCGTCTGAAGCCATGCTGGCACACTGTGCCGATATCTCGGCATTCAAGTCGAAAGGCAGGCTGGAGGCGATTCCCTTCGAAGACGGCAGCTTTGATATCGTCACCTGTGCATGGGCGCTCGAAACCGTTCCGTCTCCGGAGCTGGCTTTGCGCGAACTGTGCCGGATCGTCCGAAAAGGTGGCGTCCTCTGTATGGCATTCTGCGCCGACACGCCCGCCAATACCGTCACCGATTGGCTTATGCGCAGAGCTCTGAAGCTGAGGGGAACCGGTCGCTTCCTGCCCAAACGGTTGGTTGTCGAGACGCTTGAGAACCGTGGCGGGTTCGAAGTGAGGTTGCTGCCTTGCAGCGGTCCGGTGGGTGCCTTGATCGCTCGACGTGTGTGACGGGTTGCTGGCCATTGCTTCGACCCTGGCAATTCAGCAAGATTTGCGGATTGTGCCTGATGCATAGTGACGGCGAACACAAACAGGGAAGCGCCGATGTCGTCGGACTATCAAAGACGCGTCATGCGGGTGTTGCGCTACATCCACGACAACCCCGCCGGCGATCTTTCGCTCGACCGGCTGGCGGATGTTGCGGCGATGTCGCGGTTTCACTGGCACCGCGTCTTTCACGCCATGACCGGCGAAACCTGCGCACAGGCGGTTCGCCGCCTGCGGCTCTATCGCGCCGCGCGTTGGCTGATGCACAAGAACTGGCCGATCGCCGAAGTGGCGGCGCAAGCGGGCTATCCGAACGTCAATAGTTTTACTCGGGCATTCCGAGAGGGCTTCGGTGTTTCCCCCAGCGTGTTCAGAAAGCAGGGCTGCCTGAGCAATGCGCAGCTCGACGTCACCAAAGGAGGATTTCGCTTGTTCGACGTGGATATCAACGAAACGCCGCGGCGCCGGCTTGCCGCTTTGTCCCACAAGGGACCATATACAAATCTCGGTGAAACATTCCAGAATCTGTCGGAGACAGCCTGGGCGCACGATCTCGGCTCTCATATTCGCGGCGTCGTCGGCATCTACTATGACGATCCAAATATTGTCGCCGATGCCGATCTGCACAGCCATGCCGGTCTGCTGCTGGCGGAAGATGCGACGGTGCCCGAGGACCTTGAGGAAATCTATATCGAAGCAGGCCCCTATGCGGTCCTCACATACAAAGGCCCCTATGACGGTATCAAGGTCGGCTACGACCATCTGTTTGGCAGCTGGCTGCCCAAATCCGGCCGCGAGCCGGCCGACGCGCCCTGTTACGAACTCTATCTCAACAGTCCGATGGACACGGCCAGAGACGATCTTCTGACGGAAATCTACCTGCCATTGACGCACTGACGCAGCTTTCCGACGGCCCGCAGGGCGAGTATCCTCGTCGCACCGCGAAGCGACGGGGACGATCATGACGCAAGCAGGCAATGACGATGAAACCATGATGGCCGTCGTAACAACCGGAAACGGAGGTTACGACATGCTGGACTATCGGGCCGTTCCGAAACCGGTTCCCGGGCCGGGTGAGGTGTTGCTGCGCGTGTTGGCAGCCGGCGTCAACAACACCGAGATCAACACGCGGCTCGGCTGGTACTCGTCGAGCGTTACCGCCAGCACCGATTCAACGGCACTGAGCCAGGAAGCCGATGCGCAGCAGAAGTCCGATGGGGGCTGGAACGAGGCGACGCCGTTTCCGCTCATCCAGGGCACCGATTGCTGCGGCCGGGTCGTGTCTGTCGGCGGAGACGGCGATCAGGCCCTGATCGGCAAACGGGTTTTGGTGCGCGCCTGCATGCGGCCGAACGGCTATGACTCCATGGACAATGTCTGGATGGCCTCGGATTTCGATGGCGCCTTCGCCGAGTTCGTCAAGGTTCCGGCCGCGGAGGTCTTCCCCGTCGATTGCGACTGGTCGGATGAGGAACTGGCAACCATTCCCTGTGCCTACGGCACCGCAGAAAACATGCTGCATCGGGCACAGGTCGGCGCGTCCGACCACGTTCTCGTCGCCGGCGCCTCAGGCGGGGTGGGATCGGCGGCGGTGCAGCTTGCGCACCGGCGCGGCGCGCGGGTCACCGCGATCACCAGCACGTCCAAGATGAACCTGCTGCGCAATCTCGGCGCCGACGCCGTGATCGACCGGAACGGCGATCTGCTTGCCCAACTTGGTGAAAATGCCGTCGACGTTGTCGTGGACAATGTCGCCGGGCCGACGTTTCCGCTCATGCTGAAGATCCTCCGGCGCGGCGGCAGATTGGTCTCCTCGGGCGCCATTGCCGGCCCCGTGGTCTCCCTCGACATGCGTGACATGTACCTCAAGGACATTACGCTGATTGGCACCACGGCCTGGGACGAGCCGGTTTTCCCGAATCTCGTGTCTTATATCGAACGCGGTGAGATCCGGCCGATCGTAGCCAAGGTGTTTCCGCTCGAGCAAATCGCGCAAGCGCAGCACGAGTTCATGGAAAAGAGCCACTTCGGCAACTTCGTTCTCGTGCCGCCCGTCAGGTGACGCCGACTGGGTCTCTGACGCTCACCCTTGTCGCTCAGCGCGGATGGGTAGCCCAGGTCTCGGCATGGCGAATTTCGGAGGCGACCAGGTCAACGAAACGGTCGTTTAGCTTTGATTTGGCGCTGGCGCCGGCCTCGACGATCGTCACCGGATATCGGACGCGGGGTTCGAGCACCCTGACTTCTATTCCAAGAGCGCGATGGAAGCGTGCTGTCATCGGGTCGATGATAGCGACGCCGAGGCCGCAGGCGACCTGCCGACAAGCCGGCAGGGACAGGTTTACCGTTCGTCGGGTGATCGATTCAAGAAATGCCAGGGCGTCGGCATCGTCGATATGCTGTGCGTTGAATTCCGGGCCGAGCGAGATCAGTTGTTCTCCCTGCAACTGCCGGATCGAGACCCTGTCTGAATCGCAAAGACGGTGCCCCACTGGAATGGCCAGCAGGCAGCGCAGTTCGAACTGTTCTCGCACCGTAACCGCCATATCGGGTGTTACGGCGTTGCAAATTCCGACATCAACACGTCCGGTGCGGACCAGGTCGACAGTCTTGTAGTGGCTGCGCATCTGGTAGGATGTACGGATATCGCCGACTTTGCCGACAAGCGCTTCTAACGCGTCGGGAACGGTCTGCAGTGCCGCGGCGGCGATCGAGGCGATTCGCAGCACGGTGTCCTCGAAATTGCGGATTTCGCGGGCTTTATCCAGGAGTTCGGACGTGCCGGCGAAGAACCGGTCGACCTCTGCGAAAAAGTACTCGCCTTCACGAGTCAGACGCATCCTTCCACGCGATCGTGAAAACAGCGTCAGGTCGATCTGATGCTCCAGGTCGGCGATCGCCCGACTGATACTCGGCTGCGACGTGTTAAGCGACCGGGCGGCAGCGACCGTCGATCCGGTACGCACGACGGCGGTAAACGCGTCCAAAAGGCGTGGGTTGATCATCTTTTCAAACCTATATCCAAAATGAATAGGCTGCAAAAATTCAATATTGGTTTTTGAATTGAGATTGGGCGACAACGGAAGCACAGCCAATCCGGACCTTGTACCTTGCCCAAGATTTTGTTCATAACCGTCGACGAGCAACGCTTCGATGCGCTCGGCTGCACCGGCGGCCGTTTCGCGCGCACACCGAACCTTGACCGGCTGGCGGCAAACGGGCTGAATTATCGTCGCGCCTATGTCAACAACGTCACCTGCATGCCGTCCCGTGCGACGATGGTGACAGGACAGCACCCGGCAACCCACGGTGTTTATACCAATGGCGTTCCGCTGCCGGCGGACGCTCCCTCCGTCGCGGAACATCTCAAGGCGCACGGGTTCGCCACCGCGCTGATCGGCAAGGCGCATCTTGAACCGGTCAAGGGAAAGCCGGAGCACTTCTGGGAAGTTCGCTCGGGCAGCACGTACGACACCGGACCCTATCGCGGTTTCGACCATGTCGAAATCTCCTCCCACGGCAAGGGCGTCGTGCGCAATCACTACCAGGTGTGGATGGAACGCAACTGTCCCGACCAGTACGACCACTATCTCAGCCAGACCGGAAGCGACGGCAAGCTCAACACCCGCGGTGGAGGCGAAACCGGCGCCATTCAGGTGCACCGCAATCCGATTTCTCCGGAGCTCTACCACTCCAACTGGCTCGCCGATCGCGCGATCGACTGGCTCAGCTCGAGGACAGAGGATTCGGACTGGTTTGCCTGGATCAGCTTCGGCGATCCGCACCATCCGTTTCAGCCGCCGCAGAGCCAATTGGGAAGGGTTGATTGGCGAAGCTTGCCGCTGCCGTCCGCTCACCCGGGCAGCAACGAGGCTGTTCGCGACCTTCTTGCGACCAAACCCAAGCACTGGTTGGATTTCTACGAAGGCCGGCGCAGTGCGTGCAGCGAGGCGCCGGAGGATTTTGTTCCGTGCCAGATGACAACGGACCAGGTGAAAGAAATCAACGCCATGGTTCATGTCATGAACGAACTGGTCGACGATGCGATCGGCCGGGTGTTGGCCTGGCTTGAAGAGTGCGGGATCCTCGACGACGTGCACATCGTCTACACCAGCGATCACGGGTCGCTCCAAGGCGACTACGGACTGCTTTTCAAGGGGCCGTTCCATGTCGATTCGCTAATGCGGGTGCCGCTGCTCTGGCGGCCGTGCAAGACCATGGCCGTCGCGCCGGGGGCCATCGACGAACCGGTCAGCCTGGTCGACCTGGCACCGACCTTCTGCCACGCCGCCGGCATTTCGACCGCCGAATGGATGCAAGGGCAAGCGCTGCCGCTGACCAACGCCGATCGACGCGACGCGGTCATATGCGAATGGGAACAGGAGCATCCGGACGGCGACATCCAGATCAGCACGATCGTGACCCGTGAGCATATCTGCTCCCGATACGGCGACACCAATCGCTATCCCGACGGAGCCGGCGAACTCTACTCGATTGCCGACGACCCCTGCCAATGGACCAATCTCTGGGACGACGAACGATGTCGAGCGGACAGAGATAGGCTTCTGGAGAGGCTTTCTGACAACCTGCCGCCGCGGCGCGAGACCAGGCTCGTCCGCGTTGCCGGCGCCTGACATAGGGAGGAACAATCATGTTGAAGACACTTGCACTTGCAACGGTTATCGCCCTCGGCGGTTCGGCGGCTCAGGCCGCCTGTTCATTCGAAAACGACACCAGCATCAGTTATCTTGGTAATGCCTTCGGGGCGATCAAGGCGATCACCGAGGCGATGGCCGAATGCGGTAACTTCGAAGCCGAACTCGACAAGGATTTCGTGCAGAAGATGGTTCCCGTCCTGTCGTCGGAGCCGGCGCTCTATCAGATTGTCATGGTCACCAATGCCGCGATTGTGCCGGTGCTCGACGCGGGTCTGATTCGCCCGCTCGACGATCTGATTGCCAAGCACGGCCAGGGCCTGAAACCCAACCAGCTGGTACGGCTCGACGGCAAGGTCATGGCCATCAGCACCCAGGTGAACAACCAGCATCTCATGTATCGAGCCGACATTTTTGATCAGCTCGGTCTAGACGTTCCTGAAACCTATGACGAGGTGCTGGCCGCGGCCGAAGCGATCCGCGACGCCGGCGTGGTCGAGTATCCGCTCGGCGGCACCTACAAGCAGGGCTGGAACCTGGCCGAGGAGTTCGTCAACATGTATCTCGGCATGGGTGGATCGTTCTTCACCGATGGCGCCCAACCGGCGATCGACAACGCCGAAGGTGTGGCCGCGCTGGAGATGATGAAGAAGCTGACGGCCCATATGGACCCAGAATATCTGGGATCGGACTCAACCTATGTCCAGCAGCAGTTCCAGCAGGGCAAGATCGCCATGGCCAATCTCTGGGCGACCCGGGCAGCCGCGATGGACGACACTGAAGAAAGCCAGGTCGTGGGCAAGGTCAAGATGGCCGGGGCGCCGCTTGCAAAGCCGGACGGCGTTGCCGCGTCGACCTTGTGGTGGGGCGGTTTTGCCATCGCAAGCAATATCCCGGACGACCTTGCAGAGAGGGCCTTCAAGGTAGCGCTCGAGGGTGCTGATGCCGAGATGGTCAGGGCAAACAACGATCTCGCCGTGTGGCTGATCGACGGTTTCGAACCGGGTCCCGCAGCCGTGGGTGCGATCGAAACCGTTCATCGCAATGCCAGACCCTATCCATCCAGCGTCGCGATGGGGCTTATGCACAGCGCGCTGGGCAACGGTGTTGCCGAATTCCTGACTGGTCGGAAGGACGCGCAGACCACGCTGGCCGACATCGAGGCGGCCTATCTGTCGCGCGCCCGGGAGACCGGACTGGTTGAATAGGAGACCTCTCCAGGGTCAGTCCTCGGAAGGCAGCGTAACCCGCGCCAGATCGGTCTCGAAGACGTAGCGTTTGTCCAAAACGCCGACTTGCGGGGGCACCCGGTCGGCCTCGAACAGGTCGTAGCCGGTTCGCAGGTTTTGCCAGAATTCGATCCATTCCGACTCCGCATGCGCCTCCATGTTCTCGTCGGTCATGCGGAACGGGTAGATATTGACGCCGACGGCATCCTGACCCGCCTTCAACGCCGCTTCCGTCAGCAGGTAGATCTCCTCGATGCCCTCATCCGTCATCGCGTAGCAGCCAATTGAAACGCACTTCCCGTGCACCATCAGATAACTGCCGGTTCTGCCATGGGACCGATCGAAGGCATTGGGAAAGCCGATATTGAATGACAGGTGATAGCGGCTGTTGGGATTGAGCATGGATCTCGGAACGCTGTAGAAACCTTCCGGCGATTGCAGGTCGCCTTCCTTGCGCTTCGGGCCCAGTTCTCCGGAATAGCTGCAGATCGGGTACGTCTTGAACAAGGTGTACCGTTCGCCGTCGGCGACCCACAGTTCCAACTCGCTGCTTTCCTTGAATACACGAATGTGGATCGGCGCCCCAAGTGTCAGTCCGGCTTCGGTCAACCGATCGTCGAGGACGGGTGTAACGCGCGTGCGAACTTCGCCGAGATCCGCCGTTCCGGGCAGGTAGCGCGTCGCAGCGGCCATGGAGGCCAGCGCCAGAGGGATCAAAATGATCCCTGCAACCACCATCGTCTTTCTCAGGCTCATAGATTCCGCTCACCGTTTCGATGCCCGATTCTGATGCAACAATGCGCCCGCCTTGTGGTGGAGGTCAATGAAAACGCAAACAGTTCTGTAGACAGATTGGAAGGCGACATGCGGCGAAATGGGCGCACATCCTATCGCTTCGTGGTAACCGACACCCTGGATTGTGTGGTAGTGGGAATTGTCACAGACGGGCCAGGTACAGCCTGCGACACACCATTCGGATCGAGCGGAACAAATGAGGCAATGACAGATGGGATTCAGGATATTCTCGCTCTGCTTACGGCAGCTCTACATCAACTGGCTGGTCGCCGTGCGGCTAAGCTGGTTCTGGATCGTGATCATGTTGCTGGCGGTCGGACTGATGGCTGTCGTTTCCGGAAACATGATGGTTGCCGCGACATCGGGCGAGTCCGTCGGCGGGGCCGGATTGATGCTCTTCGTGGTCGGATTGGGCTTGTTTCTCGTGTTTCTGATCGCCTTTGCGACGATTGCCATCGGATGGCACCGCTGGGTGCTACGGGATGATGAGCCCGACCGGTTCTACGTGCTTCGCGGTGACTGGTCGATCGGGGCCTACATCCTGCGCAGCCTGCTTATCGGCCTGATTACGCTGCTGATCATCGGACCCGTCTATTTCACGTTCATGCTGACCTTTGCCGGCAATCTTGTCGGCGCGGACGGCACCCCACAGATTACCTCCGGCTTCCTCGCCAGGCTGCTGGTCGTTTCAGTGATCGTCGGAACAATCGGCACCTGGATCGTGCTTCGCATCGGTCTGATCCTGCCGGCAATTGCCGTTGGAGAACGGATGACGATCGGCGAATCGTTCCGGGAGACGAGCAAGATCGCCGGGCCGTTGGTGGTCACCGCACTAAGCGTGGTGTTGTTTCAGTCTATCCCGTCGATCCTCGACATGGCCGCCACATCCATCATTGGCAACAACACGGCCCTCGAAACAATCGCCACCATCGTCAACCTGATCTTCAGCTGGATCAGCTTCTTTATCAGCTTCGGTATCCTGACGGTTGTCTACGGGCACGTTGTCGAAGGTCGGCCGATCTGACCGGTGTCACCCCGCCTCCAGCATTGCCGCCGCCGTATCCGTGCAGGTGGCAAGGTGGGTGACGTAGCCGCCTTTGATCGCTGCGATCATCGGCGCAACCTTGTCGGCGCCGAGCGAAACCAGCAGGCCGAGGTCCTTGCCGCGCATGTGGTCGAGTGTGACGCCGATCAGGCGGTCGTCGATCTCTCCGGGAATGAGGTTGCCCTCGGCATCGACGAAGCGGCCGCAAACCACGCCGGTCGCACCGCGGCGCACATAGTCGGCGAGGGCGGAGCGGTCCACCACGCCCGACGTGACGACATGGCTCTCCGGTGTGCACGAACCGGCGGCAAAGATCGTCTTGTTGCAGGCATTGACGGCGGCGAACTGTTCGGCGATGACCGGCTCCGCCATCAGCCGCTCAGCGAGGTCGGCGTCGCTGACAACGAGTGGCGCGTGCAGGTTGATGCAGCGCGCACCGAGCTGCAGCGCCAGGATGGACGAGCAGGTTTCCGCATCGAAGCCGTAGGGCGTACTCTTCGAGCCTACGAGTTGGGTCACGACCAGGTCGGGAACCTGGGTCGGTGCCACGGCTTCTGCTACTTCGAACACGGTGCGGCCCCAGGAGACGCCGAGCCTGTCAGCTGGCTCCAGCAGGTCCGGCAGCCAGTCTGCCGCTCCGCGCGCGACCCGGCGCAGAACCTGTTCGTCGTCGCCACTTCCGCGCGGCACGATACAGGCTGCCTTCAGGCCGAACCGCTCGCATAGCCGTTCCGCCAGCTGATGGCGTGCGAAAATGGACGGGCTCAGCGATACCCGCACATAGTCGCGCAGCCGCGCTTCCTGCAGATGGTTGACCACGGTTGAACGGGACACCTGCAGCTGGTCGGCGATTTCGCCCTGGTTCAGGCCCTCATGGTAATATTTCCACGCGATCTCGACGATCAGGTCGTCACCGGAAAGCCGCCGTGGGCCGCTTTGCCTGCGTCGCGCGGTCATCCTATCTGAGTGCCGCTTCGATGTTGCCGCCATCGACGGTCGCCACATGGGCCGTCGTGCGTTCCATGCCCGCCAGCGCAACGAAGGCATCGGCCACATGTCTGGCCTCGACCTCTCGCTTCAGCAGGTTGCCGGCCATGTAGGTGCCTTCATCGACACCCCGCGCTTGCGCCCGCTCGGCGATGAAATCGTTGGTGAGCAGGCCGGACCGAATGCGGTCGGCATTGATGCCGTTGACCCGGATACCGGCGCCGCCGAGCTCCAGCGCCAGCTGACGCATCAGAAAGAGCGTCGTTGCCTTGGGAAGGCCATAAGCGCCGAAATTCTTGCCCGGATTGACCGACTGCTTGGAGACATTGAACAGGATCTGCCCCGGTCGCCCCTGCCGCTCCATCAGCTTTGCCGCGGCGACAGCGAAATTCTTGTGGGCAAAGAAATTCAGCTCAAAGGCCTTGCGCAGCGTCTCGTCGTCGAGTTCGAGCATGGCGCCGCCGGTCGCTGTGCCGGCGTTGGAAACGAGAATGTCGAGCCCACCGAATTGCTGCACGGCCGCATGCATAGCGGCATCCGCCGCGTGTTCGCTGGTGATGTCGGTGGCAAACGTGCCGTGCCGGTCGCCCAGCTCGGCCTTCGCCACCGCCAGGCGTCCCTCATCGAGATCGACCAGCAGGCATTGCGCCCCTTGTGCGGCAAAGGCTTTGGCGGTCGCCAGTCCGATGGCGCCGGCGCCCCCGGTGACCATGACGACACGGCCTTGGAAGCGCGGCGGTTTGGCCTTTCCAAGCTTGGCCTGCTCAAGCGACCAGTATTCGCATTCGAACTGGTCCTTTTCGGAAAGCGGATGGAAACCGCCGGCATCCTCGCCGATGGCTCGCACCCGAATGTTCTGCATGGCAAGGTCTGCGGCCGCTGAAGCGGCCTTGGCATTGGCGCCGATGCCGAGCACGCCGACGCCTTCGATCCAGGCATGCCGTGGATCCGGTGTCAGCAAGGTCTTTGTGTCCTTTGCCAGCGGCGCCTGGCGGTCGAAATAGGCGCGATAGTCGCGTTCGAATTCTTGCACTTTGGCGACAATAGCGTCGCGGCCGCCTTCAAGAGTGGCGCGATCCAGCACCAGCGGCTTGCCCTTGGTGCGCAGCACGTGGTCCGGCGATGCCATTCCCCGTTCGGCGAGGGCATCGATATCGGGCCTGTTGAGGAACGCCAGAGCGTCGTCTCCGTTGCGCAAATCGAAGACGGGCATCGGAGCATCAGGATTTTGGCGCTGTTCGGCGACGACGCCGCGCAGCACGGGAAGCATGTCGAGATTGTCCGCCGGGTGCCGGGTCTTCAATCGGGTGGAATCGCTCATGCCGAAATGCGCGGCGACCATGTTGGTGTGCCGCAACAGCGTGTCGTAACTCTCCTTTGCCGTCGACCCGAAGGCGAAATGGCCGTGATTGAGCAGGAGCAGCCCTTCGACGGTCGGATCCTGCTCATAGACATCGGCCGCCGCCTTGGCGAGCCCGAACCCCGGCATGATGTAGGGCACGATGCCCAGCCGGTCGCCGAAGATTTCTCGGCAGACTTCCGTCGCGTTGGGCAGGTTGGCGAGCACCAGAAACGGCGTGGCATGAGTGTGATCGACGAAGGTGTGCGGCAGGTAGGCATGCAACAGCGTTTCCACCGAAGGGTTCGGTGAGGTGCTGTCCAGCAGGTTGCACCGTTGGACATTGACCATCTCCTCGTCGCTGAGTGCATCGAGATGCCGCAGCTTCAGCAGCGGGTCGAGCCGCACACCCGGAAGGCCAGGCGCTTCAATGGTGTCGAGGTCCCAGCCGGACCCTTTGACGTGGAGGACGGCCTCGCTGTCACCGAACAGGTTGCGGCGCTCGACCTTGACGGACGTATTGCCGCCGCCGTGCATGACGAGGTCCGGATTCTGGCCGATGATCTGGCTGGTATAGACCCTCAGCGCCAGTGCCTGGTCGGCCGGATCGTCGCCGGCGGCCTCGACGCGTTTTGCCGCTTCGGCTTCGTCATAACGATTTTCGATCATGCTTCGCTCCGTTCGGGAAACAGCGTCAGCAGTCCTTCCGGTGACGCCTCGGCGATGCCGCGTTCGGTAATCAGTCCGGTCACCAGCCGCCGCGGTGTGACATCGAACGCCGGATTGCCGCCCTCGGTCTGGTCGGGTGAGACCTGCACCACTTCGATGGTGCCGGCTTCGTCCTTGCCCATGACGTGTGTCACTTCATCTGGGTTGCGCTGCTCGATCGGAATATCGGCAATGCCGTCTTCGACCGTCCAGTCGATGGTCGGCGAGGGCAGGGCGACGTAAAACGGGATGTCGTTGTCGCGAGCGGCCAGCGCCTTCAGATAGGTGCCGATCTTGTTGCACACATCGCCGCCGGCCGATGTGCGGTCTGTGCCGACAATGACAATGTCGACCAGCCCCTGCTGCATCAGATGGCCGCCGGCATTGTCGACGATGTACTGATGGTTGACGCCGTGGCTCCCCAGTTCCCATGCCGTAAGCGCACCCTGGTTGCGCGGCCGGGTTTCGTCGACCCACACATGGACGGGAATGCCGGCTTCGGCTGCCAGGTAGATCGGGCTGGTGGCGGTGCCGAAATCGACGGTCGCGATCCAGCCGGCATTGCAATGGGTCAGCACCCGCACCGGTTCGCCAGCGGGTTTCCGGGCGGCGATCTCCTCGATCAGCTTCAGCCCGTGCCGGCCGATATTGTGATTGATCTCGACATCCTCATCGGCAACGCTGTCTGCCAGCTTTCGCGCCGAGTCGCCGCGCTCCGCTTCCGGCAGTGACTTCAGATGATCGCGGCAGCGGTTCAGCGCCCAGCGCAGGTTGATGGCCGTCGGCCGCGTATCGTGCAGGGTGTCCCAAGCCCGGTCGATCGATGCATCGCTGGCATCGCGCGCCATTTCCTCCGCCATGGCATAGGCCGCCGTGGCGCCGATCAGCGGAGCACCGCGTACCCACATTTCACGGATGGCGGTGGCAAACTCCTCGAGCGTCGACAGCTTCGCGATGCGGAAATCGTGTGGCAGCCAGCGCTGATCGATGATTTTGACCTCGCCGCTGTCCGGATCGCGCCAGATCGAGCGGTAGGGCGTTCCGTTGACCTTCATAGGATCGCCTCCCTGTTCCAGACCTGTGCCGCCTGGACGATGTCCGCGGCCGATCGGTAGGTGTTTCTGTTGACCAGAAGGTCGCGCCCCATCATCAGGTTGCGCGCCTCCAGCGGTGCTCGCCGGGCCGGGTCCTCGATCGATTCGAAGTCGGCATTATGGGCCAGCGACAGAGTGCGGCGATGCATCTCGATGCCGCAGAAGCCGACTGCGTCCGACCACACGCGATCAAGAACGTCGCGCAGCGCCTCGTCAGAAGACTGTCCCTGGTCCTCGAACAGCGATTTCGGGTAAAGCATGCCGTTGCGCTCGCTGTGCCAGAGACGGCTGAACTCGGCCTCGAACGTTGTCGTCACTTCCTCGACAACGCCAAGGATCCACGCCTGATAGCTCTCCAGGTCTGCCGCGTCGCGGTGTTCCGGCTGGCTGAAATAGGCCATGAGGAAATTGGCGATCAGCATGCCGAGATCGAAACCCATCGGCCCATACATGCCGAATTCGGGATCGATCATTCGGGTCTCGGTGTCGGTGCACATGATCGACCCGGTGTGCAGGTCGCCATGCAGCATCGTCTCCGCATTGGCGGAGAACTTGACGAACATGGTCTGGACCTCGCGCTTCATGGCGGCATCGCCGCGAAGCGTCGCCACGACCGGATCCAGACCCTCGGTATGGTGATTCATCTCGGCGTCGAAATAGGGGTCGCAGAACACCAGCGCTTCAGTGATAGCAATGATCTCGATATTGCCGAGGAAGAGCGCAGCGTCCTGCTTGCGCTCCGCCGCGCTCATCGACAGATCCGATCCCCTGAACAATGTGCGGGCGCAGAAATTGCCGAGAACCTCGGCCAGACCGTCCACCCGGTCGCCTGCAATCAACTTGCTGCGCAAGATGGTGTGCGGGCTGAGAAATTCCATGACGATCAGCGCCTGGTCCTCGTCGAAATGATGGATCGTCGGCACGGATCCGGGATCGCGTCGTTCTTGGCGGGTCAGCGCGTGGTATTCGTAGAAGGCGCGGTAAAGAGGCAGCGGCCAGCTGTCACCGACGAGCCGAACATACGGCAGCGCCTGTTTGACAACGACCGTGCCTTTCGGTCCTTCGACGATAAAGACCAGATTGAGATTTCCGTCGCCGACTTCGCGCACCGTCCAGGCGCTCGGGTCCGGACCGATGCGGCTTGCGACCGCTTCGATGTCCGCCAGCCGGCTGCCCAGCGTATCAACGGTGAGGGGTGAATAGGTGCTTTGCGTTTCCAAAGCCTGCCTCCCTTGCGGCTTTTTTGATCGCCTTCGCCTCCACGAAAGCATGGCCTTATAGTTCAATTCGCGCAAATTTCGCCATTTGTCAATCCAGTTGACATTTGTAGAATTGGAACTAGGCTGTGCCGTCGGGAGGACAGAATGACGGCTGCCGTTTGCACGATCAGGGGCGTCGAAAAGGCGTTTGGACCGAACCGGGTCCTACGTGATATCGCGCTCGATCTGCCGCAAGGGCAGGTCACCGTGTTGATGGGCGCCAACGGTGCCGGCAAGTCGACTTTGGTGAAGATCCTGTGCGGCGTGCATGAGGCCGATGCCGGCGAGATCGTACTCTTCGGCGAACCGTTTCGCCCCGCTTCTCCGGCTGACGCCTACGACAAGGGTGTCGTCACCGTGCATCAGTCGATCGATGATGGTGTGATCCCAGACCTCGACGTTGCGTCGAACCTGTTGCTCGACAGACTGACCGAACCGTCCTCATCCTATTTTCTCAACGACGCCGCGATGCGCCGCGACGCACGCGAGATCGCTGCAGCGATGCGCATCGAGGTCGATGTGCGCACGCCCGTGTCGTCTCTGGGCATCGCAGATCGGCAGATGATTGCCATAGCCCGCGCCATGGCCCGCAACCCGAAACTGATGATCCTCGACGAGCCGACCTCGTCGCTCTCAGCGAACGAAGCCGAAAGACTGTTCGAGCTGATTGACCGGTTGAAGGAAAGTGGCGTTGCAGTGCTCTACATCTCACACCGCATGTCGGACATCCGCCGCATCGCCGACCGGATCGTTTCCATGCGCGACGGTCGCATCTCGGGCGTGTTCGAAACCGAGCCGCTCGACTATGAAGGCGCGGTGACGGCGATGCTTGGCCACGCAATGACGGAAGTGAATCTGACCCCGCACGCCGGCGCAGAGGAGGTGCTGGAACTTGAAGGCCTGCGCCTTTCGGCGGAAGGAGAGCCGATCGATTTCGTGGCACGCCGCGGAGAGGTGCTTGCCATTACCGGCCTGCTTGGCAGCGGCAAGACACGGCTTGCCGCGACACTGTTCGGCGAAATGCCGGCGGTGGGCGGCGCCATGAAGCTCGAAGGAAAACCCTACGCACCGGCTTCCGTCCGCCAAGCGATCCGCGCGGGCGTTTTCCTGTGCCCCAAGGACCGGGCGAGCAACGCCGTCATTCCCGATTTCGACATTACAGGCAATATCACCGTCCCGTTCCTCAAGCGTCATGCTGCCCTTTCGTTGCTGCGGCCGACCGGCATGAAAGCAGCCGCCGACGCGATGATCGAAACGCTGGGCATTGTCTGCCAGTCTGACCGCGACGACATCGACACGCTGTCGGGCGGCAACCAGCAGAAGGTCATGGTTGCCCGCTGGCTCTATCAGCCGAGCCGGTTGCTCGTGCTCGACGAACCGTTCCAGGGCGTCGACATCAAGGCGCGCCGCGACATCGGCAGGCACATCAGGGATACCGCGGACGCGCGCGCCACCATTGTCTTCGTCGCCGAGCTCGACGAGGCACTGGAAATCGCCGACCGCATCCTGGTGCTGCACGAGCAGGCGTTGGTCGGTGAGCATGTCAATGCCGATGTCGACCTGGCCGCGCTGCTGGCGCAGGTCTCTGGCCGCTCCGAAGCGAAACAGCCCGCGGGGGCGGCGTAAATGGCAATAGAAACGAGCGGATCCTTGCGCGCCGCAGCGATCAAATACGGCTTCCTGTGCCTGCTTGTCGGGCTGGTGATCTATTTCAGCATCTTTGCCAGCGGTTTCGCCGGCGCCCGCTCCGCCGTCTTCATCTTCCAGTCCGTCGCGATCACCGGCATTCTGGCGTTGGGCGTCACTTGCACATTGGTGGTCGATGGTTTCGACCTGTCCATCGGTGCGGTCGCCACTTCGGCACTCATGCTGTCGGCCTATGTCATGGTGGTCATGCAGCAGAACGCCTTCGTTGCGGTCATGGCCTGCCTGTTGATGGGCGCCCTGGTGGGGCTGATCAACGGTCTCTTGATCGTCAAGACCCGGGTACCGGACCTGCTGGCGACGCTCGGCATGATGTTCCTGCTGATCGGCCTGCAACGCATCCCGACCGAAGGCCGCTCGATCGCCACCGGCATGCGCCTTCCCGGCGGCGCCGAAGCGACCGGCACGTTCTCGCCCAACTTCCTGTGGATCGGCCGTCACCGTTTCGATTTCGTCCTGCCGGACCTGATTCCGGTGCCTGTGGTGCTGTTCATCCTGATCGGCATTGCCGTATGGGTGTTTCTGGAACGCACCCGCCACGGCCGGCTGATGTACGCCATAGGCTCGAACCAGCGGGCAGCCGCGCTCGCCGGCGCCGACGTCAACCGCTACAAGATTGCCGCCTACATGATTTCCGGTGTGCTCGCCTCCGTCGGTGGCATCCTGCTCGCGGCCCGCCTCGGCCGCGGTGACATCGCATCGGGCAACAATCTGCTGCTCGACAGTGTCGCCGCCGCGCTCATCGGATTTGCCGTCCTCGGCGCTGCCAAGCCCAACGCTTTCGGCACCGCCGTCGGCGCTCTCTTCGTCGGCATTCTTCTGCAGGGGCTGACCATGATGAACGCGCCTTACTACACCCAGGATTTCGTCAAGGGTGGCGTCCTCGTGATTGCTCTCGTCTTTACCTTCGCCCTGTCGTCCCGTGGACGAAAGGAAGGGCACTAACCACCAAAGTTGCGTTCAACCAGGGAGGAAAACCATGGAATTCTTTAGACGCACATTCGTCAAACTCGCAGGCGCGGCGGCAATTGCCGTTGCTGCACCGGCGGCCTTCGCGGCCGACATGCCGGCGCCGTTCGACAAGCCCGGCGACGTCAAGATCGCGCTCGTGCGTTATCTGTCGACCGGCGACTTTTTCCAGGCCTATCTTGGCGGTGTCGAGGCGCAGGCCAAGGCACTCGGCGTCGACCTCCGGGTTTTTGACAGTCGCCAGGACGCCGCCTTGCAGGCCGACATGGTCGATCAGGCGATCGCCCTGGGTGTTGACGGTATCGTCATCCAGCACGGGCTGACGGAATCGATGAAGGAAGCTGCCCAGCGCGCCGTCGATGCCGGCATCAAGGTCGTCGCCTTCGACGTCAATGTCGAAAACGACGCTATTCCGCAGATCGAGCAGTCCGACTATCTGCTTGGCAAGATGGCACTGGAACAGGCCGTCAAGGACAATGGCGATGCCTGGAAGGCCGGCTATGTCTACGTGCCGGGTATCGCTCCGCTCGATCGCCGCGACAAGGCCTGGCAGGACATGCGGGCTGAGTATCCGGGTATCGAGGAAGTTGCCGTCTTCGGCACACTCGACAATCCGATTGCCAACTCCAACGCCAACCAGGCGCGCTCGGTGCTGCAGGCCAATCCGGACATCACGGTGATGTTCGCGCCCTATGACGAGTTCGCCAAGGGCGTCAAGATCGCGGTCGACGAGGCCGGCCTGACCGACCAGATCGACATCTATTCGGCCGACGTCTCCACCGCCGACATCTCGGCCATGCGCGAATCCGGCAGTGCATGGGCTGCGACGGTTGCCACCAACCCGGCCGTCGTCGGTGAGGTTTCGGTCCGCTCGCTGGCGATGATGCTGGCCGGCGAAAACCCTGGCGCCAGCGTTATCGTCCCGCCGACGCTGATCACCCAGGCGTTTCTGAACGAAAACGACATCAAGAACATGCAGGACCTCAGCGCCAAGATGCCGCAATTCGCCCATGCCGATGTTGCGATGACGAAGTGGATGCCGCTGCCGCCACGGTAGGCGATCAAACCATGCCGGTCGGCTTCGATGCCGGCCGGTTTCTAAGCCTGGAAAGCGGCCAGAGCGATCTGAGAAACTCTCGGTTTCGTAGTTTCCGCGCACGCCCAGCCATAGGATAGACAGATCCTCACGACGCGACTTGTTTGGTTGGGGTCGACTATCTCGGCTGGCAAAGATGTTGTGAGGGGATTAAGTGGCAGTCGTAGCGCCGACCCGCTTGTGAAGTTCAACCTTAACCACATGATCCCCACGATGCAGCCGAAGCCCGCAACTTCCAGCTCGCATCCCATTTGGCTGTGTGAGCACATCTGTAAGCATATTGTTAACAGCATCCCACACGTCTAACGTGTCCACATGCATCGTCATGACTATGGAACACTTGTTGGGTATAATGATGATTAGAGCTCCGAAACTGGGTCAGGTCACTCAGGGTACCATCTTCACGTGTGGGTATGCTGAACGCTACAAAAAGGCAGAGGTACACGGGCTGACCATTACCGCAAGATGCGACATTGCAAATGAAAAGTTCCCAGTCTTAAACTATCTGCCTGTAGTAAAAATCTCCGACTGGATGCATTGCGATGGTTGTGAGATTGTTCAGAGTCGCGCCTTTTCACAAAAAAGAGCCGAATTTATGAATGATTTAAAAGACAAGGGTATAGAGAGTAGTGTATTGAATTCAGTGTCAATAAAAGATGTGGTAAAAGTTTTATTTGAAAATGAGGCGAAGAATCCAAAAGAGAAGAAACGCGCTCAAAGAGTTAAGTCAACTGGATTGGAGTTATGCCAATTAAGTGAATTTGATTTGAATAATTTATCTGACCGAGATTGGGTAATAAGGAATTTTGAGAAAATAACAACCAATGTAATAAAGGAATTGATACAGCAAAAGCTAAATGGTTACTATTTTCTCCAGAGAATTATACCTGATTCGGAGATGCAAGGGTATGTTGTGTTAATGCGAGAAGTCGGGAGTTTGTCCCCTGATGAGGCGCTGGGAATTGCAAGAGGGATGTCGAAGGAGGAGGCCCCGAAGTCGCGAGGTCGAATAGCTTCGCTTTCATTTGAGGTGGATAATTTTGCAATGCCGGTTGGGCAGCTGACGTCTCCTGGGATCGAACACGTCATGCAAGTTTTCTCGCATATGTTTGGCAGAATTGGCCTTGAGGATCCCTCAATGGAAATGGTCGAGGCCATGTGCGCCAGAAGCTATTTGCGTGGGGAGGGGCTAGCTTGAAATTTCTGCTATTCGAAGAGGGGGCGGTCGACGAACTGGTATCGAACCGGTCGTTCCAAACACTTGATTTTGAACTCGGACAAGCCTTTCTTGGCCTGGTCACTGGAACGGTCAAAACTGCCAAGTTGCCGCCCGAGCTCCGCTGTGTGGAGCTTAGTGGCGGGCTAGCATTTGTCAAAGAGGGTTTCAGCAAGCGTACCCACTATTTGGTAATCGATATTGAACAATCCAGACTCTTCGAACATCTCTCCGATGCCAAGGGACTGTTCGTTCTACAGAAACTGCTGAGATTCTCGAAGAAAATGTGGCAAGGATTAAGCTGCAATTTTTCTGAAAAGGTGATTAGTCAAAGCACAAAAGCGGTACTGTTTCCCTTCAGCTACGAACCTCGCCCATATCGAGTTGTAATCGAGCGTATGCCGATGAAGGAGCGGTTGGAGAAAAGAGATCTCGGCGGAAGGTTTCTGCTCGCATATAAAACTGGCCGTGAGCAAGGCGACCCGCATCACGAGGTTGCAGAGGAAACAAATTTTCGAAAAGTAATCGACAATATAAACTTGTTGTTCGAGAAAACACGATCGATTGAGAAAGAGGATCAAGAGGAAAACGGCAAAGCGGATCAAATAAGGGTGTCGCGTATAGAAGGTCAAGGCGGCTTCGACAAGTCGTCAATCTATCGAAGTTACGATGATTGGCAAAATCTGCTCACTCTTACTCAAAAAAAGTTCATTGAGAGTCAAATAGACTGTGCCCAGCGGATCGAAGGAGCGGCAGGCACTGGCAAGACACTATGTTTGATGCTCAAAGCGATAAAGTCTTTACGACAGGCGGAGACCCAGGGGTCGACTTGCCATATTGTGTTCCTAACTCATAGCGAGGCTACGAAGAGGGCCGTTGGTGAATTTCTAAGCGTCATTGATGAGCGTGGATACTCCAGTCGAGACAGGCAATTGGAGGCGGTGAGCCTAAAGGTGTGCACACTGAGTGAACTATGTGCAGAGCAACTAACTCAGCAGATTAGTGAAGCGGAGTTCATAGACCGGGACGCTTTGGAATCGAAAGAAACGCAGCTTCTCTATATTCATGATGCGTTGGACGAAGCTTTGAATCACCATTATGGGAGCCACGAACGGTTTCTATCGGAGCAGTTCAAGGAATTCTTGGATAAAACGGAATGCTGGACAATAGCAGAGATGCTCCAACATGAAATTAGTGTTATTATTAAGGGGAGAGCATCTGAAAATCTGGATGTATACAAAAAAATTCCACCGTTGAAGTATGGTTTACCTTTAAATTGCTCTGCTGATAAAGGATTTGTTTTTACAGCATTTAGAATTTATCAAGACAAATTGGGTCAAGCTGCTCAGTTTGATACCGATGATGTAGTGCTTACTACAATAGGTCAGCTCAATACGCCTATATGGCGACGGCGGCGCCAAAGAGATGGTTATGATGCTGTCTTTGTTGATGAAACGCACCTCTTTAACATCAACGAGTTGCATGTATTTCATCATTTCACGCGGAAAGAGGGCCCATATCCGATAATATACTCTATCGATAGAAGCCAAGCCGTGGGAGATCATGGTTGGACGACCGAAGATATTGATGACGCTCTGTCTGACGGAGCTAAATCGATTGATGGAACAACTTCGAGCAGATTCCGAACAGTTTTTAGGTCATCGCCTCAGATCGTTGATCTGGCGTTCTCTGTGGTATCGGCGGGTGCAACTCTGTTTACAAACTTTGACAATCCGCTCGAGGCTACCGCTTCAAGTTTCACCGATGAAGACGAACGACTGGCGGGTAATCCTGTTTTCCTGAGTTTTGCGACGGAGCAAGACATGATCGAAGGTGCTCTTTCGCGAGCGGAAGCGCTACACAAGGAGCTTTCGTGCAGGCGGGGGGAGATACTGGTCGTTGGATTTGAAAGAGGCCTTGTTGATCAGCTGACTGAAGTAGCGGTGCAGAAAAACAAACCACACATATTGTTGAAGAAGAGAGGTGACGTGGAAGCTGTCAGAGAGGCAGCCCAGGACGGGAGATTTGTGTTTGGGCATGCGGATTATGTAGGGGGTTTGGAGTTTAATGCGGTTGTAATAGTTGGAGCAGACAAAGGAAGATTGCCGCCTTCGAATGTGATACAAGAGCAAGATAGTAGAAATTTTTTGACCTATGCGTCTCACAATAGGTTATATGTCGCGATAAGCAGGGCGCGTTATCGCGTGGAGGTTTTAGGCGAGAGATCCCGCGGACCCAGTGAACTTCTAAAACCCGCCCTAGAGAGCGGTTTACTTGAAGAGACCAACGGTTGATCAGGAATTGGACCTCCTACCCAATGATCCCTCGTACTCCTTTTAACACCCGAATGTAGGTCTGATCTCAGGATACTCGGCCACCTTAGGATTCTGATTCTCTCGATACCATCTTCAGCCCGACGACGATCGCCACGATCGCCGTGAGAAAGAAGATACGCCAGAACGACACCGGGTCGCCGAAGGCAACGATACCGACGATCGCTGTGCCGACGGCGCCGATGGCGGTCCAGACGGCGTAGGCCGTTCCAAGCGGGATCGTCTTGATTGCCTGCGTCAGCAGCCAGAAGCTGATTGCGGCGAAGACGAAGAAGCCGGCAGTTGCCCACGCGCCGTCCAGTTTCATGAAAGTGGTGAAGCCGATCTCGAAAAGGCCGGCGAGAATCAGAAGTGCCCAGCTCATGGTCACGCCGCCGATACGAATTTCAGGCCGACCACCGCCGCGACCAGCAAGAAAATCAGCACGATGCGGGCCCGCGTCGCAGGTTCGTCGAAGACCGTCATGCCGATGACCGCAGTGCCTGCCGCGCCGATGCCGGTCCAGATAGCGTAGGCTGTTCCCAGCGGGATCGCTGCAATCGACAGGTTTAGGAATGCAAAACTGGTGACGGCGCTGACGACGAAAGCGATCGTCCACCACACCCGCTTGAAGCCGTCCGACATCTTCAGGCAGGCGGTAAAGCCGATCTCGAAGACGCCGGCGAGAACGAGGAAGATCCAGTGCATGATGTCTCCTTGAAGCGAGGCGGTCTGATGGAGCCTATGCCCGGGTGGCCGGAAAGCAAGCCCTTGGAGAACTGATCATGCGGCAGCTGCCAGGCGCGATCTCTGTTTGGATGGAATTCGCACCTGGCGTGGTTCGCCCTACCGCGCTGGAATGACCGGCAGCAAAAGATGCGAGCGGTTTTCGCCTCCAGTATGCACCGTATTTGTTCCGGAGAGGCTCCGGTCACTCTTGTCGGTGTGCAGGAACGGCCGCAGGCCCTTGCCGTCGCGAGAAGCGATTTCGAGCAGCATCCGGTGGCCCTTTTCAAAGACCATGCTGGTCGGCCAGATCTCGACCTCGACGGGGACCACTTCGTTCGGCGTCAGCTTCTGCACCTCGTCATGGCTGTGGAACGGCCGGTAGGGGGTCGAGCGGGCCGAGTCGGTCTTGCGCTGTGAGGCGCGCAACCAGCCGGCGGTGACGGGAGATTTCGGATTGTTGGCGCCCTCGAAGGTCACTTCCTTGCCGTCCGGTCCGATGTTGCGGACAATGGCGAAGATATCCATGTCGTCACTGCTCGACGAGACATAGAGCTTGAGATTGACGGGGCCGGTGATCTCCGTGTCGGTCTCGAAGGGTGGCGTCGAAAACAACACGCGGGCCTCGCCGTCATCGGCATCCGCATCGGCCCGGTAGCTGATGCTTGCAGGACTGGTGTTACCACCCTCGGCCGACAGGTTGCCGCTTTCGGCATCGAGATAGAACGGCGTCCATTGGGTGCGCGCCAGCGGCCATTCGTTTTCATAGCGCCACTCGAATCCGTTGCCGTGGCGGATCGCCAGCTTGATCGGCGGCTCCTGCTCCAGCCCGGTATCGATGCCCTTCAGCCAGTGATCGAAGAAGCGTTTCTGCTCCATGCGCCCCTCGAGAGAATAGAACGGGCCGATATGGGTTCCCGTGTGCATGCGCAGACGCTTGTTCGGTGAGGCGGCGCCGGCAAAACCCTCGACATTGCCGCGAAGATGCAGACCCAGCCCGCCCCAATTGCCGGCCGACAGCAGCGGCACGGTGATCTGCGAAGCATCCGGCGTCCGCTCCTTGTAGAATGCGGTCTCCAGCGGCGTTTTCTTGACCATCACCGGAAACGGCACCAGGCCTTCCATTCTTTCGGCATCGGTCGCATCAGCCCCAAGACCGTGCTGGTGGTCGACGATGCGCCGCTTGAACCAGCCGAAGGCGAAGGTGTTCGAAAAGATGCCGCCATGGCGACCGGCGTCACGATACGTGTCGAAGGCGCCCTCCCAGGGAATGATCGCGGACAGATGGTCCGGCTGGAGCGCTGCGACCCGCCACTGGGTCATGGCGAAATAGGAAACGCCAAGCAGTCCGACCTTGCCGTTGGACCAGGGCTGCGTTCCGGCCCACTCGATGGCGTCGCGGAAGTCGCGTGCCTCGCGCTGCGAGAGCAGGTCCACGTCGCCCGGCGATTTGCCCATGCCGCGCCGGTCAACGCGCACAACCACATAGCCCTGCGGCACCCACCAGTCGGGGTTGGCGGTTTCCCAATGCATGTTGGGACCCTTCTCGGCGACTTTCTCATAGGCCTCTGGCGACCAGTCGGAAAAGTGGATGTCCTTGGGATAGGGACCCATGGTCATGATCACGGGAAAACGGCCAGCCGCGTCCGGCCGAAAGACGTTGGCGGACAGCACCGTGCCGTCTTCGGTTTCAACGGGAACGTTCTCTTCCACCAGCATGGCATGGAAGACGGCGGTGCGGTCTTCCGGCGCGGCCGCCTGGACCGGTGCGGTTGCCAAACAGCCGGCAACCAACAGGAATATTTGCAGATGAAGTCGCATTGTGCACCTCTTGGATTTGAGAATCACGAGTGCCGGCCGGTGTGGACGGGCGGCGCTATCTATATTATGTCTGAATTGACATATGTCAAATTTGTCATAAAGGAGCCGCTGTGCCTGATCCCGAGGAAAAGCCCCTGAAGATATCGATTCTCGGATTTGTCCTGCTGTCGCTGTTGGCCCGCGGCGCCAAAAGCGGCTACCAGTTGGCGACCATCCTGAAGGCCCCCGCCACGCTGATCTGGCCGGCTCGCCACAGCCAGATCTATCCGGAGCTGTCGAAGCTGGAAAAGGCGCACTGCGTCACCCATGATCGCGTGGCGCAGGAGAGCCGGCCCGACAAGAAGGTGTTCGAGATCACTGAAGACGGGCTGTCGGCGTTAAAGACCTGGGCGGCGGGCCGGTCAAAGCCCTGGGCACCGCGCATGGAGCTGGCGTTGCGCGCGCACCTGATGTGGATGTTGGAGGCCGAGGAAACGGCATCGTTCCTTGACGACGAGATAGTCGAAACCGAAGCCGAAATCGAGCAGCTATGGGGACGCTGGGAGCAATTCCTCGATGTCGTCGGCGACGACCTGACCACATGCCAACCGGGCAGTCAGGAGTTTTCGACCTATGCGGTCTACAAGCTGGCGGTCGCCGTGAGGCAGGCGAAGATCGACTGGTGTCGTTGGGTCAAGGAGGAAACGGAAGCTGCGAAAGGATAATCCGTCTATTCGGCTGCTGAATTTGCAGCCTGGGCCGTCTTGATCATTCCGGAGGGCAGGGCGGAAGCCGGCGGTGCCGTCTCTGAAATGCGTTTAGCCGGATCGCAACCGGTGACCTGATTGACGGCCATGACGAAACTGGCAAGCACCGTTTCGTCCTCATCCTGGCTGAAAATAGGAAAATCAGCGGCGCCGCCGGAGCGCGCACCCTTCCAGCGCGCCACGGTCAGATATCGGCCACACTCGGCCCAGTCGGCTGCACCCGAACGGTGCTGAATCCAGGCCCGTTTGATGCCGCCTTTGGCCTGCTCCCACTGGATGAACGGCTGACCGAGCGTATCATGGCGGATTTCCATGGAAATTTCCTCGCACCATGTCGCCCCACATACATATCGCACGCGCCCTGACGCGGATTCCAGTGATCCGAAGTTCAAAAAACCGGTCCTTTTGCGACAAAAAATATGCGTCCTTCAAATGCTGGCACTATCCATGGCATCCCTTGTGCCAATTTTGTGCTGTTTGTTGGGGGCTCTTGGACTAAAGGTCGACATTGTACCGGGGCCCGGAGTTCCCTAAATTGGGGGGGTACGGGCGAACGTTAATGGGGCCAGCTTCGCTGGGCGTCAGCAACGATGCAGGATCAGACGGAAACCGCCGACCGCGGCCTGCCGTGGCCGGACGCCTATGCCGACGTGCTCCCGGCCGTAGAACGCCAGTGGGGCATCGGCGGAATCTACCTGAGTCGCCAGCTCAGCGGCGGCAAATCCGGCGCGTTGGTCTACGCGGCGGATATCGAAAGCGCTGACTTTACCGGCCAGGCGATTCTCAAACTCGATTCAGCCGCCGATTCGGCCCATCAGGAAGAGATGGAATCGAAGCTGCACGGCCAGGCCATCGCCGATGCACCAGAGTTTGCCGCGCAACATCTGCCGAAACTGATCAAGGCATTGCACAAGGGCGATCAGTTTGCGCTTTTGTCGACGATTGCCGGGCGCGGTCTGGAATATGCCGAGCCGTGGCCCGACTGCGGGCATCAGGAGCAACTGCCGGCCGTACGCCGACTGTCGCGGGACCTTCTGGACGGGTGGAATGCCGACTACCGCCTTCCCGACGGCATGCATATGCCGCAGCAACTTCTGAAATCCTGGCTCGACTATCGCCTGGAGCCGGCCGAAGGCGGGCGCATCCACGATTTCCTTGTCCGGGACTGCAAGCTGTCGCCTGACGAACCGAGCATTGCTTTCGAAGGTCATTGGTATCCCAACCCGCTGGCGTTCGCTCTCGGCACGCTTGAACTGCCGGAGCGCCTGCGTCTGCGCGCTGTCACGGGTCATATCCACGGCGACCTGCACGGCCTCAACCTTCTGGTCAGCCCGCCCAAGGGTGAAGAGCCTGGCTATCACATCATCGATTTGGCCGATTATCGCAGCCGGGCCTTCCTGTTCTATGACCAGGCCTATTTCGAGGCGGCCTACCTGCTGAGTTCCCGCGCAACGGCGAGCCAGGAAAAATGGGAAACGCTGCTGAAATGCCTTTCCAGATTCGGCCGGGACGAAGGGCAACGGGGGTTGCGCACTGACGATCTCGGACTGATCGAGATGGTCAACACCATGCGCCACGAGGTCATGGACTGGATCGAGCACAATCAGGGAGACCGGTTGTCCTATATGGAAAACCAGTACTTGCTCGCCCGGGTAGCCGCCGGCCTGAGTTTCTGCCACAAACGGGTGTCGGAAGAGACGCGCCGCATGGCTTTTATGTATGCGGCTTCCAACCTCAAGGACTACATCAAGCTCAACAAGGTCGATTGGCCGAAACACGGTCCGCCATTTGCGCTTGAAAAAGGCGCTTCATGCGTCGCCGCACCGGTTGAAGCGGCACAGAAAGTCGTGTCGCTGTCTGATGTTTCGCCGGTCCCGGAGGACGGGGATCCTGGTGTCGAGGTGCTGATGCGCGAACCTGCGCCGATCCGGCGCAAGGGGATCAGTGGTTTCGTTGCCGAGCTTCGCAGTCGCCGGGTGTTGACCGTCGCCGGGCTCTACGCCATCGCTGCCTGGCTGCTCGTCCAGGCGGTTTCGGCACTCCAGGGTGCTTTCGGACTGCCGAACTGGACAGACGGCTTGGCCGCAGGTCTGTTCATTCTTGGTTTCCCGCTCGCCTGCTTTTTGTCCTGGCGCAACGCCGAAGGCGCCGGTGGTTCCAGAACACGGGCCGACCAGCGCGGCCACGGCATACGCGATTTTCTGGTCGTTCTGTGTATCGCGGTCATCGTGGCGTTGAGCATCGGCCGTCATGTCCTGGACGACCTGACGCAGTCGCCATCCGTTGAAATGGTGGACACCGGCGGATCCATCGCCGTACTGCCGTTCCGCAATCTCAGCCCTTATGGGGACGACGACACGTTCAGCGACGGCCTGACCATCGAGATCATGTCGGCGCTGGCACGCACCGGCCAGTTTCGAGTGACCGGGCAGAGTTCGGCCTTCGCCTACAAGAACCGCTCGGAAGATCTGCGCTCCATCGGCGAGGCCCTGGGCGTCGAAAATATTCTGGAAGGCAGTGTTCGCCGTTTCGGCAATTCGGTGCGCATCGAAGCGCAGCTTGTGCATGCCGACGACGGCTTCCTCGTATGGTCGGACGTCTTCGAGGACCAGATCCAGGACATCTTCCTGGTGCAGGAGCAGATCGCCAATTCCATCGGCACGGCGCTCGAGAGGCCGCTCGGCCTCGAAGCGCAATCGCTGCAGACCGATCGGACCGGCAACCCTCATGCATACGATCTCTTCGTCAAAGGGCTTCCGCTGCTGCGGCAACGCGGCGAAGCGGTGAGCCAGGCTGTTTCTCTCTTCCAGGACAGTGTCAAGATCGATCCGGATTTCGCCGCCGGCTGGGCGGCACTGGCTCTGGCCTATGATGTGCTGCCTTCCTATGTCCTCGAGATGGACGGGCGTGATGTTTTGCCGACCAGCTACTACCGACGCGCTCAGGAGGCTGCCCTGAAGGCCGAACAACTCGATCCGGCATTGCCGATCGTCCAGCATGCCGTGGGCAACTCACTTCGCCGCAACCGACAGTGGGCGCAAGCGGAAGATCGTTACCGGTCGGCGCTTGAAACGGACCCGAGCGAGCATTCCGTCATGGAGGACTACAGCGAGCTCCTGGCAACGGTCGGTCACCACCAGCAGGCCATCGCCATGGCCGAAAAGGTTTTGGATCTGGATCCGCTCAATCCGCTCTACCGGTATCGGGTGGCGGAACTGAAATGGCTGGCGGGCCATGGTGTGAGCCAGTTCGAACAATTGCTCGATCTGTACCAGACCTATCCGGAATTCAGTCAGTCCGCGATGCGGCCGATCATCGGGCATCTCTACCGCGAGGACGAGGTCGACCGGCTCAAGCGGCTGATAGAAGATTGCATGAGCTGCGGCGCCGAGCTGAGAACCCGCGCCCTCGAATTGGTTGAGGCCGCCCAGACCCAGCCTCCCGAGGAGGTGTTCGACACCTACAAGGGAGACCCGCTGCTGGGCTACGAACTGTTGCTGAGCATCGGCGGACCGGAATTGGTACTCGAGAGTTTTCGATACGACGCCCTTACGCCAAGTCGGCCGACGCTGATGTTCACAGTTCCGTGGACGGTCCTCGAAGAGGTCGGAAAAATAGACGAATTCAAGTTTCTGGTCGAAGAAGAAGGCATTGCCGGCTACTGGAGGGAGCGCGGTTGGCCGGATCGCTGCGCGCCCGTCGACGACAGCTTTGAGTGTAGCTGACGGGCCCTGCTGCCAGTGACAACAATATTTGCTAACCAGCCTGCAGACACCAAGGGAGATGCGGTTTGACTGATGATGCAAATAAGGGTGACGCACACATCACCCGACGGGAATTCGCGAAAATGGGAGCACTGGCCGCAACGTCGGCTTTTGCCGCCGACACGGCAACGGCCGGCGAGCAGTCGCTTGCCTTTCGCAGCGCGGGAGAACTGGCGGCGCTGATTGCTTCCGGAGACTTGAGTTCCGTGGAACTGACCGGCTATTTCATCGACAGGATCGAACGCCACGATGGCCGGACCAACGCCGTTGTCGTGCGCGATTTCGACCGGGCAATGGAGGCAGCGCAAACCGCTGATGCGGCGCGCGCCTCCGGTCGCATGATCGGGCCGCTGCACGGCGTGCCGATGACGATCAAGGAATCCTATGACATCGCCGGCCTGCCGTCGTCCTGGGGCAACCCGGAACATCGCGACGCCATTGCCGAAGCCGATTCCGTCGTTGTGTCGCGCCTAAAGGCAGCCGGTGCCCACTTCCTCGGCAAGACCAATGTGCCGATCCATCTTGCCGACTTTCAAAGCTACAACGCCATATACGGGCAAACCAACAACCCCTGGGACCTGTCGCGCGGACCTGGCGGGTCGTCCGGTGGCTCGGCCGCCGCGCTGGCGGCCGGTCTGACCGGTTTGGAGTGCGGGTCCGACATTGGCGGCTCGATTCGCAATCCGGCGCATTATTGCGGTGTTTTCGGTCACAAGCCGAGTTGGGGCATTGTGCCGAGCCGCGGTCACAACCTGCCCGGCACGCCACGGATTGCCCAGGACATCGATCTGGCGGTTTTGGGACCCCTGGCGCGAAGTGCCGAGGATCTGGCGCTGGCATTGCGCCTGATCGGCGGACCGGATGTTTTGACGGCACCCGGTTGGGACCTCAATCTTCCGGAACCGGGTGTCGGCGAACTCAAAGGGCTCCGGGTGGCGCTTTGGCCGGATTCCGGCCAGGCACCGGTGGATGCCGAAATCGCCGATCGGGTGATTACCGTCGGCGAGCGCCTGGCTGCCCGTGGGGCGGTGGTGTCCGATACGGCGCGCCCGGACATCAGTGTCGGTGGCGCCCGCGAAGTCTATGGCACCCTGCTTTCGCCTTTGATGGGCGGCCCGGAATTCGACATCGGCTACCAGGAATGGCTGGTGGCCAACGGACGGCGCGGCGTGATGCGCCATGCCTGGCAGGCCTTCTTCGAGGATTGGGACGTGGTGCTTTGCCCGATCTCCGCCACTACGGCCTTTCCCCACGATCACAGCCCGATGACCAGCCGAACACTGATGATCGCCGGCACGCAGCGCAGCTATTGGCAACAGGTCTTCTGGGCCGGTCTTGCCACCATGCCGTTGTTGCCTTCGACGGTCTTCCCGACCGGTCCTTCGGAAACCGGGCTGCCGATCGGGTTGCAGGCGATCGGCGCGCCCTTTGCCGACTACAAGACCATCGAAGTTGCCCGGCTGATCACCGAGGAGATGGGCGGTTTTCGCGCGCCCGAAGGATTCGGGGATTGAGACAGCGGATTGACTAATCGGCCGCCGTCGGATCGTAGCTGCCGAAGCTCCACACCTGGCCCTCCGGATCGACGCAGACGAACCCGCGCCCCCCGTAATCCTCATCGCGCGGCCCGATGACGATGCGAGCGCCGGCGGCTCGTGCCCGTTCGCAGACCGCATCGACGTCGGCAACGACAAGGTAAGCGCTCTGTGTGGTGCCGCCGAGCTTCTGGGGTGTCGACTGGTATTGCGAAAAATCGCTGTCGGTGTCGTCAGCCAGCATGATCATGCCGCTGCCAAAGGTGAGTTGGGCGTGGGCGATTCCGCCCGTCTCATCCTCGTAGACCGCATGCCGCTCGAAGCCGAATGCGTCGCAAAGCCAGTCGATCATTCGGGTGGCGTTGGCGTAGCGCATGGTGGGAATGATGGAAATCGTCATGGGAACCTCCGTTTGGCCGCACACAAGAGCAAAGGGCGATAAGGATCAGAGACCAAAATCGCCGCGGTCAAATGGTGCAAACTTATCGCCCTTTGCTCTAGACCGGTGAAACAGGTCCGGCTTGAACGGATGTTACCTGTCCGCCATCAGACCGGTACCGTCGGCCAAGTTTGCGGCGACAAAATGGGTGGGAGTCATCCCGGAGAAGGCCCTGAAATCGCGGGTGAAGTGGGCCTGGTCGGCAAATCCGTGCTTGAACGCGGTGTCAGCCAGATCGCGCGCGCCGCTTTTGAGATCGGCGGCCGCCCGGGAGAAACGCGCCAGTCGCAGATACGAGCTTGGCGACAGGCCGATGTGGGTCCTGAACAGGCCGTGCAGATGCTTGCGGCTCATCCCGAGCCGATCCGCCAGGGCCGCGACGCGAGCGGGTCTGTTGTCGGCAAGCGCCACCAAGGCAACCTCTAGCCGTCGGTCGTTTGTGCGGTCGTCAAGAAGACGTCGGGCCAGCCAGTCCTCAAGGAGCGCCAGTCGTGACGGCCAATCGTCAAGGTCGGAGAGTTGATCTTCCAGCCGCTCGCCGGCCAGTCCGTCGATATCATCAAGATTGACAATCCTGCCGAACAGGTCGGCCAGGCTTGGTCCGAACAGTCGCATCGCACCGAGTGGCGTCAGATCGGCTTGCAGGCAAAGCGCTTCACCGCTGGACCCGATATTGACCGGGGCACCAGCCAGGCCGGCTGTAAAACTGGTGCGTAAAGGATGCGACCGTCCATCGTCCTCGACCGAGAACCCGGATCCGAGGATGATGATCAGCGGCACAATGCACGATGGCAGTTCGGTGCGAATGACCGCTTGTCCACCGCTTTCGCAAAAACCTTGTAGCTCGCTGACATAGGGCAGCAGAGATGCTCGCGGCCGCTGTCGACAAAGCGTCCATCGCCCCAATGCACTGTCATGGTCGATGCGCTGCATCGCGTTCGTCTCCGGTGCGCCGGCAGCATAACCGAAATCGCGTCTGATAAAAGTTTTCGGGTGAGCGAACCCTTTTGCCCTCCATCACCGTCTTTCTTTCAAAACCATTTTGCCAAGGAGATCCGACATGCATTACCGCAAAGCACTCGTAATCGGCGGCAGCCGTGGCGTCGGGCGAGCCCTTTCGCTCAAACTCAACGACACCGGCGTTCATACAGTTGTGGTCGCGCGCAATAGCGGCGACCTCGACAGCCTGCGGGCGCAAGCGCCGGAAATCGAGACAATCGCTGGCGATGCCGCCGACGGCATGGCCGCGGAATTGATGACCGACGTCGCGCCGGACCTTCTGATACTTGTTGGCGGGCACCGCCCGCGAATGGCGCCGTTGTCGGAACTCGACTGGCAGGAATTCAGCGCCGCCTGGCACGCCGACACCAAGATCGCTTTCGACTTCACAAAAGCTGCGTTGCAGGCCCCGTTGCGCCAGGGCAGCGCTATCGTCAGTTTCGCCAGCGGCGCGGCCATAGGTGGTTCGCCGTTGTCGGGCGGATATGCGGGCGCCAAGCGTATGCAGCATCTCATTGCCAACTACGCCAAATGGGAGGCTGATCGGCGCGACCTCGGTTTGACCTTCTATACAATCTATCCGAAACAGTTGATTGCCGGGACCAGGATCGCCGATGAGGCGTCGTCGGCCTATGCCGATGCCCGGTCCGTGACGCAGGAGCAGTTCATGAGCCAGTGGGAAAAGCCGCTGACCGCAGAGCAGGTTGCAGACAGCGTGATGGATCTGTTGACGGACGAGAGCGGCGCCAATGCCGGCACCTATACCGTGGCGGGAACGGGCAGGGAGGCCTATGCCTGATACGCAACCCCGAATGGCGGGCAAATTTGACGGGGCGGCGCTTGAAGCCGCTCTGACAACCCTGCGGCCTGATCTGCATCGGTATTGCTCACGCATGGCCGGATCGGTCATCGATGGGGAAGATGTGCTGCAGGACTGCCTGTTACGGGCAACCCGTGCCCTGAAGGACGGCGCGGTGGTGGACGACCTCCGCGCCTGGTTGTTTCGCATTGCCCACAACGCGGCTATCGATCTGTTCCGCGCCCGAAAGAGGGAAACGGCCATGAAGGAAGAACTCGGCCGCGACCAGCCGGCGTTTGACGAAATGCCGCTTCACAGCACCATCGGCGATACGTTGCAGCCCTTCCTGCGGCTGACTCCGAAGCAGCGCAGCACCGTCATCTTGCGGGATGTGCTGGGTTATTCGGCGCTGCAGGTTGCGGAATTGACCGACAGTTCCGTCGACTCGGTGAAATCCGCCCTCCATCGCGGGCGGCAGCTTCTGAAGCGACAGGATCCGGACCAAGACCCGCAACCCCTGGACGATGCGGAAAAGCGACGGCTCGCGCTCTACGCGGACTGTTTCAACGCCCACGAGTTCGAGCGACTGCGCGACATGCTGTCGGAAGAGGTTCGCCTGGAACTCGTGGCCGTCGAACATCGCAAAGGGCGCGCGGGCGTCGGCGGCTATTACAGCAACTACCAAAAACGCCTCGATTGGCTCATGGCACCGGGTTGCGTTGAGGGCAGGCCGGCAATCCTCGCTTTTGACCGCGACGATCCGACCGGTCCGCCGATCTATTTCATCCTGCTGCGTTTCGACGGTGAGCGAGTGGAGGCGATCCGTGACTTTCGCTACGCCCGCTACGTGATGGCGGATGCTCACTGGCAGCGCTCCTGACCTAGCACAGGGGATCGGTCACACTTCCCTTTGTTGCCTCCTTTGATAGTCTCGCGGCATGATCTCGATACTCGCGAATGCCGCCTACGCCAGGCTGTTTTCCGCCCAGGTGATTGCCCTGATCGGCACCGGCTTGATGACAGTTGCGCTCGGTCTGTTGGCTTTCGATCTCGCCGGCGACGCGGCCGGTGCTGTTCTTGGGACAGCCTTCGCCATCAAGATGCTCGCCTATGTCGGTCTCGCACCGATTGCCAATGCGGTGGTCGAGCATCTGCCACGCAAGGCCGTCCTGATAGGCGCGGACCTGGTGCGCGCCGCAATTGCCCTGTGCCTGCCGTTCATCGACGCGGTCTGGCAGGTTTATGTGTTGATTTTCGTGTTGCAGGCAGCTTCTGCCACCTTCACGCCCGCCTTTCAGGCGGCGATCCCGGATATCCTGACGGATGAACAGGACTACACGCGGGCGCTGTCGCTCTCGCGCCTCGCCTATGATCTCGAAAACCTGATCAGTCCGGCGCTTGCCGGCTTGTTGTTGGCGATTATGAGCTATCACTGGTTGTTCGGTGGCACAGTGCTTGGTTTTGCCGTTTCCGCTCTGCTGGTGGCCGCCGCCACGGTTCCGCCACGTCGGCCAGACATGGCAGCACGCCCTTTCCTGGAGCGGGTGCTGCGCGGATCCCGCATCTATTTGGCAACGCCGCGACTGCGCGGGTTGCTGGCGCTGAACCTGGCGGCCGCTTCGGTCGGCGCCTTCGTCATCGTCAACACGGTGGTCATCGTGCTTGGTGAGTACAAGGCAACGCAAGGCGACGTGGCCATGGCGCTGGCAGCCTTCGGCGGTGGTTCGATGATTGCCGCCCTCGTTTTGCCCCGGCTGCTCGAACGGATTGCTGACAGGACCCTGATGACCGGTGCAGCCATGGCGCTTTCTTTCCTGGCAATCGCGTCGGCTGCTTCGTCCCTTGCATTCGGATTGCCTCCCTGGGCGGCCTTTCTCGTGGCTTGGTGCGCGTTCGGGGCACTCTATGCATCGGTTTTGACGCCCTCGGGCCGGTTGCTGCGGATCTCAGCGCATGCCGAGGACCGGCCTGCGATTTTCACCGCTCAGTTTGCCCTGTCCCACGCCTGCTGGCTGGTTACCTATCCACTCGCGGGCTGGGCCGGCGATGTGTTCGGTCTGCCAGTGGCATTGGCTGTGCTCGGGATCGTCGCTCTTGGCGGAACCCTGTTCGCATTAACGATTTGGCCCGCGGACGACAGAGTGGAATTGCTTCATGACCATGCAGATCTGCCGCCCGATCACCCGCATTTGCGCGAACATAAGGCAAGCGGCGCTCGCCACAGGCACGTCTATATAATAGATGACGAACATCGGGTCTGGCCAACGCAAGGTTGACATTAATACTTAATTAATCAAAAGCTTGACTGCGAGCTCACGACGTTACATGTCACTGTAACAAAGGGTTACTAGAGCAGGTCTGACTGCTCGAGGCCGTTGTGGGGCGGAAAAAGGCGGAACATGGCGACACCAAGCGTTACGGTGATCGGCGCTGGCATTGTCGGCGCTGCGACGGCGTTGCATTTGCGCCGTGCGGGGGCTGCTGTGACATTGCTCGACCGCCGCTCGGAGCCCGGTCGCGGCGTGACGGGTCAGTCTTTCGGCTGGGTCAATTACATCACGGTCGATCCGCTGGCCGAGCCGGCCCGATATGTGCATTGCCGATCGGCGATCGAAAAGTACCGTAAGCTCAATTCCTCGCTCGAGCATCGGTTGTTTTCCAGGCAGTCCGGTTCACTGGTGTGGAAAGCCACGGAGGCGGAAACCGAGCGCTGGGTAAACCTCCATTCCGAATCGGGCAGTTCCACGGTCATGGTCGAGGACATAGCCTTTGCCAATCTGGCGCCGGCCTATGCCAAGCCGCCGCGCATTGCCGCCCATGCAATGGACGACCTCGCCCTGGATGCTGCAAGTGCGGCTCGTACGTTTGCGGAGGCTGCGGAGCATCAGGGCTCCGATGTGCATCTTGGTCAGACAGTGGATCTGATCGATGTTGGAGGCAACGGCAAGGTGGATACCTATGTCGGTGGCCACCGACTTAAATCAGACTTCGTGGTCATTGCCGCAGGCGCCGCGAGCGAGCGGTTTCTGGCGAACTTCCTGCCAGAGGGGTCGATCGAGGAATCACCTGTGGCGCTGGTGACTATCGCCGTCGAACGGGCCGACATCGGATGCATCCTTCAGGGACCGGGAATCGAAGTTCGGCCCCTCGACGAAGGCACCTTGCTGGTGGTGACAAACGCTCCTGAGGACGAAGACGACGAAGTTTCGCGGCAGTATCTCGGCCAGGCGACTTTGGCGACGATTGCCCGTCGGATGCCGTCGATCGGCCGCTCCAGGGTTCTTTCAGTGGCAATCGGCAAGCGGCCGATGCCTCAAGGTGGCCGCCCGCTGGTTGGCCCTGTTCCCGGCGCCGCCACAGTGCTTGCAGCCGTCGCCCACCCGGGTGTTATCCTGGCGCCGGCGATCGGTGAGGTCCTGTCCGATCTGGTCATGGGTCGTGAGATATCGCGGGAACACGAAGATCTGGTCATGTAGGCACAAGGGTCTGTTCAAGGCGGGCGCCGCACTAAAACCGGTCTTGACGCGGCCGCCACGCGGCGGGAAGCTTCAAAAAACGGAACGGGATCTCTCCCGGCAGACTGGAGTTGCTTCGAGTGACGACGACGTTGATCTACGTGGTGCAACTTTTGACGCTGGTTCTGGCGCCGTTGATCTTTGTCGTCTGGCTGGCTGCCTTTAGCGCCAGGTCCTGGCTCTTCTTCGCCGTCAAGAGCCTCGTCGTTGCCAGCTACCTTGCACTGATTTTCTATACCGGCCGCTGGGATATCGTCAGCACCTGGCTTCGTTACGTCTGGCCGGTGCTTTTTGTGCTGGCCTTCCTCAACGGTTTCTTCAACTGCCGCGGTGCCAACCCGCTGCCGCCGATGAAACCGGGGCGTCTTCTGTGGTTGGGAACCAATGTTGCGATCCTCGCCTTTTTCACCTTTCTGATTTGGGAAACACGAAACGCTCCACGTTTCGATGGGACGCCGGTCGCGCTGAAATCTCCACTCGAGGCGACGCGTTGGTACGTGGTTCATGGGGGTGGAGCGGCGACGCTGAATGCTCACAACCGGGTGCGGGCGCAGCGTTATGCTGTGGACTTTACCGGCTTGAACAGCCTGGGGTTGCGCGCTGATGGCCTCTATCCGACCGATCTGGAAGCCTATGTGGTCTTCAACGATCCGGTATCGGCGCCCTGCGACGGCACCGTTGTCACAACGGAAAACGGTTTGTCGGATTTACTGCCGCCCAGAACCGACAGGACGAACCTGGCTGGAAATCACGTTCTCCTGCAATGCGCTGACGTGCTGGTTCTGCTGGCTCACTTCAAACGCGGCACGGTGGCGGTGAAGCCTGGCGATACCGTTCAGGCTGGAGCGCAGCTGGGGCTTGTCGGCAACAGCGGCAATACCAGCGAACCGCACCTGCATCTGCACGCCGTGCGTGCCGGATCGACCACGGCAGACAGTCTGACGGCGCATGTTCTCTTCCACGGCGACCCGGTGCCGATCCTGATTGACAGTCGATTTCTGATACGCAATGCGACTGGTGGGGCGAAGCGCTGAAACCTTAGGCGGTCAGTTCCACGGGCTTGGCGATGTGCCGCGCCAACTGATCGGCCGGCATGGGCTCGCCGAACGCGTGGCCCTGCAGAACATCGCACCCCATGCGCTTGAGCATCTGCGCATGGCGCATGGATTCAACGCCCTCGGCGACGACGACGATGTCGAGGGATTTGCCGATTTCGATAACCGACCGCACCAGCTTGCGCGGGGCTTTGGAATCGAGCATCGGAATGATCAATTGGCGGTCGATTTTGAGGCGTCTGGGATTGACCTTGAGAAGGCTGATAATTGACGTTCGTCCGGACCCGAAATCGTCGATTTCGATGTCGATGCCGAGCGCTTTGATACGCTCGATATTCTCCATGTGGATGTTGTTGCCGTCGTCGAGGAAGATCGATTCAACCAGCTCGAAAGACAGCCTGCCGGGCGTGATGTCGAAGGCCTCCAAGCGTTCCAGCAACTCCGGATCCTGCAGTCGCTGCGCTGATACATTGACCGACGCGCGCGGCACCGCAACGTCGTTTCGAGCCCAGCGGTCCATGTCGGCCAGGGTCTGGCGCAGGATTTCCCGGTCGATTGATGCGGTGGCGTTGAATTCCTCGGCGACGGCCAAAAAATGCGCCGGCGCCAGCAGGCCAAGCTCCGGGTGCTGCCAGCGCGCCAATGCTTCAACGCCGGTCACAGAGTGACTTTGTGCATCGTACTGTGGCTGATAGTAGGGCACGAATTCGCCCTCCTCGATGCCGCGTAGAATGTCATCGGCCAGCTTCTTGGTGCGCAGCGTTTCCGCCTGCAGCTCGAGGGTAAAGAAAGCAAAGCGGTTCCGGCCCGTGCTTTTGGCTTCGTACAGGGCCAGGTCAGCATTGACCAGCAGCCGCGAAATCTCTTCAGCATCGTTTTCCGCGGTTGAAATGCCGACGCTGACTCCGAAACGGCAGGCATTGCCTTCATAGATCATCGGCCGCTGCATTCTGGCAACGATCGATTGCGCGAGCATCGTCAAATGCTGCCTTTCGGTATCATGGCGGCACAGGATGACGAACTCGTCGCCACCGATCCTGGCAACGAAATCGCTCGGCCGCGCCAGTGAGCGCAAAATATCGGCGACGTGAACGAGCAATGCGTCGCCAGCGGCATGGCCGAATGTATCGTTGATCTGCTTGAAGCGGTCGAGGTCGACGATCAGCAAGCCTTGCGGCGCCGTCTCTGTCTTGTCCACCGACCGCGACAATTCGATATCCAGAAAACGCCGGTTGGGAAGTCCGGTCAGACTGTCGTGCATCGCCATATGTTCGATGCGCGACTTGGTATCTTCCAGCTCGGTGTTGCGGCGCTCGGTTTCCGCCTTGGCCTGTTTCAGAGCGTCCTGCAGTTTGACGTCGGCGGTCACATCCCAGTTGAGGCCGACGATCCGCAGGCCGCCAACATCGTCATAGACAGCGGCTCTCGTGCGAATGTGCAGGACTTTTCCGCCGTCATGCAGGACCCGAAATACCGACCTATAGGGACCCCGGACATTCAGGGCTTCCTGGAACTCCCGCTCAGCCCGATCGCGGTCGTCCGGATGCAGTGCATTTCGCCAGTCATCGACCGTCACTGTCTGCTTGTTCGGTGCGATGCCGTAAAGTTCGCGCATCCGGTCGTCCCAGACCAGTTTGCCGGTTTCCAGGTTGAATTCCCAGACCGCGACACGCGACGCATCGAGCGCCAGTTCCAACCGCCGCGACAATTGCTGCAGCCTGTCCTCGCGGATCTGCAGATCTTGTACGTTTTGCTTGCGCTGCTCCGAAAGACGGCCGGCGATCACGATGGGCAGAAGGATCAGCAATCCAGCGAGAGCGATGACCAGGCGCCGTGCCCACAATGCCTGGGGGCTCTGCTGCCAGCCGTTTTTGGGAACGGCCGCGAGTTGCCACAGGCCGCCCGGCAGGATCACGTCGACAATGACCGGATCGTGGGCCAGCACCTCCGGCGGCCCGAAAAACTGAGACCCTTGAGCGCCGAGCGAATCCTGGCCGATCAAAGCGATGTCTATGGACAGATCGGGATTGAGGAGCCCGCTGTCAGCGTACAACATTCCGACATCGATCACCGCCGAAACAATGCCCCAGAATTTACGGGTCTTGCCGCTGCCTGTGAAAACCGGAAAACGGGCGATGAAGGCCTGACCACCCTGAACCAGTTCGACAGGACCGGCGATCAGCAGCCTGGCCTCGTCGCGGACCCTGAGCGCTGCATCGCGTTGTGCGGCATTGGCCCGGTAGTCGAGGCCGATTGCCCGCTCGTTGCCCTGCATCGGATACATCAGCGATATGACGAGGTCCCGTGCGGCAGCGACGTTGCGCAATTGCGTGTTGCCGGTGAACAGGTTGCCCGCCAACTCGGCAAACCTCTCCTGCCCCATGTCGGGTTCGGTTTTGAGTGTCGAAATCAGCCCCTGCACGATGTGGATATTGCCGTTGATGTTGCCTTCCAGCTTGGCACGGATGAGGCCAATTTGTTCCCGTACCGAGGTGCGCAGTTCGTTCTCTGCAGCTTCTCGGCTAAGCCGGTCCGCAAACAGGCCAAAGGCGATGACAAGCACGAGCGCCACGAGACTCAGATAGCTGAATCTCGGCAACTTGCGGTCTGCTGTCTCTTCGCTTGTTGCCACCGTAAGGCCCTCGAGTGTCGGCCCGTCGCCGGGTCGGAATTCGCCGAAAGGTTGATGCCCTGCGGCCCTCGGAATCTCGAAGTGCCAGCGATGCCCGCATTTTTGCCTTTCTGGAGTCGAAACGGTACAACTATAAAGATAATAAAGATTGAAGTGCGGTAGTTAACAGGCGTGATTGCCTGAAACTTGGCGTTGTGGTCGCAAATGTGCTGAACTGTGTTCACCGAGCCAGTCAGGAGTCGTGTCTTGATCGACCAACCAACGCTTATCACCTATCTTGCCGTGTTGTTGGGTTTCGTCTTCATTCCTGGACCGGCGGTCCTTCTGACGCTGGCGCGCGCTTCAACCTCCGGAACACGGGTTGGCCTCGCCACGGGTCTCGGGATTGCCGCAGGTGACGTTATTCACACGGCAATGGCAGTGCTGGGCATTTCGGCCGTTCTGATGACGTCCGCGGCCCTGTTCAGCATCGTCAAATATCTCGGCGCCGCCTATCTGGTCTATCTGGGCCTCAAGGCGATTTTCGAGAAGGTCGAGCCACACCAGCCGGCCAAGACTGTCGGACTGTCACCGAGGGCGGCATTTCGCCAGGCCGTACTAGCCGAAGTGCTCAATCCCAAGTCAGCGATGTTCTTCCTCGCCTTCCTGCCGCAGTTCGTGCAGCCGCAGAATGGGGCCGTGGCCTTGCAACTGACCATCCTCGGCATCCTGTTCGTGGCCATGGGCCTCCTGAGCACGGTCACCGTAGCATTCGCCGCTGGCGGCGTTGGCCGATTTCTGCGCCGCAACCCGGCAGTTCTGCGTTGGCAGGGTAAAGTAGTTGGCGGCATCTACTGTGCACTGGGAGTGCGCCTTGCGCTGCAGGAGCGTTAGCACCTGGGAGAATTCGTCTTGGAGCAAGCCGTACCGTTCGAGCAGTGGTATCACGACCTGCACGGCATCTGCGGGATGTACGACGGGGTACCGCGAAAGGGGCAGCGAGACGTGCGTGGATGCATCGCGGTGCATGCCTTTGACACGCTCGACGTCGCCGACGTGTCGGGAGATGTCGCCCAGATAAAGCGGGATCGAGCGGGAATCCGATGCGACGAGGCCGAACATATCTTCCTGATCGTCAACATCGAAGGCGAAACGCGCATCGATCATAACGGCCATCGCTCCCGGATTGCTCCTAGCGACTGCATGCTTCTCGATTCCACCAAGGAAGGCCAGATATTCATGCCGGAGGTGTCGAGCCGGTTGCTGTCCGTGCACCTGCCTAGGCAGTCATTTCTCGGTGAACGACCGCTGGGGGTTCGGATCGGTCACAGACTGTCGCCCGATCAGTCGGCGACAAACACGCTGCTGCGGCACTTCTTTCGGTTTTTCAGGGAAAACGGCAAGGGCGAGCTGCGTGGCAATGCCACTCTGCTCTTCGACATGGTTCACATGGCGTTCACGGCACCACAGTGTGGTCTCGGATCCCTGGTGCTCTCGCAAGAGTCGGATCGGTTTGAAGTGGCGATCGACCTCATCGACCGCCATCTGACGAGCGATCATCTGACGCTTTCCTGGCTTGCTCACAAAATGGGGCTGTCGGAACGCCAGACGCAGCGGATATTTGAAGACCGTGACACCAGCTTCACGGAGACCGTACGGGCCAAACGATTTCGTTTCGTGGCAGAGCATCTCGATCGGATCCCGACTGTCCATGGCCGCATTGCCGAAATCGCCTATGGCGCCGGCTTTCAGGATCTGTCCAATTTCAACCGAGGTTTCCGGGCACACTTCGGCATTTCGCCACGATCTTATCATCAGACCCGGCAACGGAAACGGCGTTCGCGCAGCACAGGCAATGTGGCACAGGCCGCGACACCATGGCGCGATATGCATAGATTCGCCCCGGGTTCCACGAGATAGTATCGCCCTCGGGACCGGCCCACCGGTCCGGGGCCGACTTGCAGGAATTGAGCGACCCGGTTCAATTCGGTTCGGTTGGGCAGATTCTTCGGGAAAACACTTTGTTGCGGCGGGTCCCCAGGCCACGCCACCTGCACTGTCAGGCAACCTCGAACTGCTCTCCTGCGTGACGCTTCGGCCAGATGGCCCGCCGGTCGGCGAGGGGCGGCGTCAAGCCGCCCGGAGGAAGTGCATCAGCAAGGGAGGTTACTTTGAAGCGATTCATCTTGGGCGCCTGCGGGTTGCTCGCGGCCACCTGCGTTCACGCTCAGACCATCAGCGAGGACGCGATTCGAACTGCAGTCGGTGGAATCGACACCCAAGCCATTATCGACAACGACAAGCACGACAGGAACTGGCTGAATTACGGGCTCAACTACGGTGAGACCCGGTATTCGCAATTGAATTCCGTGACGGATGCCAATGTCGGCGAACTCGGTCTCGCGTGGTCCTACAATCTCGATTCCGATCGCGGCGTGCAGTCCACGCCGATTGTTGTCGATGGCGTCATGTATGTCACAGCCTCGTGGTCGATCGTGCATGCACTCGACGCGGTAACCGGAGAAAGTCTCTGGGTCTACGATCCGGAAGTGCCGGCCGACTTCGGCAAGAAGGGGTGTTGCGATGTCGTGAACCGCGGTGTCGCCGTCTATGACGGCAAGGTCTATGTCGGCGCCTATGACGGTTGGCTCCATGCCATTGACGCCGCAACAGGCGAGCAGGTCTGGAAGACCGACACGATCGAAAACCGCGACATGTCCTACACCATCACCGCCGCGCCACGGATCATCAATGGCAAGGTCATCATCGGCAATGGCGGCGCCGAGTTCGGTGTACGCGGCTATGTCAGCGCCTACGACACCGGAACCGGAGAGCTCGACTGGCGCTGGCATACGGTGCCTGGCGATCCGTCGAAGCCGTTCGAAAACGACGCCATGAAAATGGCAGCCGAGACCTGGGACCCGTCGGCGGAATACTGGAAGGCTGGCGGCGGCGGAACCGTTTGGGACGCCATGGCCTATGATCCGGAGCTGAATCTGCTTTATGTCGGCGTGGGCAATGGCAGCCCGTGGAACCGCCACCTGCGTTCGCCGGCCGGCGGCGACAACCTGTTCCTGGCCTCGATCGTCGCGCTCAATCCGGATACCGGCGACTATGTCTGGCACTACCAGAACACTCCCGGCGACACTTGGGACTATACGTCCACCCAGCACATCATCGTTGCCGATCTCGAAATCGATGGCCAAACCCGCAAGGTCCTGATGCAGGCACCGAAGAACGGGTTTTTCTACGTCATCGACCGCGAGACGGGCGAATTCATCTCCGCCGAACCATTCGTCGAAGTAACCTGGGCCACGGGCTATGATGAAAACGGCAGGCCGATCGAAGCCGAAGGGGCGCGCGCGAAAACCGGCCCGTGGGAGACGATCCCATCGGCCTATGGCGCCCATAACTGGCATCCGATGAGCTACAATCCGGAAACCGGGCTGGTTTACATTCCCGCCCAGGGCATTCCGCTGGTCCAGTCCGCGGATCCAGCCTGGGAACTCAACCGGCACAAGCCCGGTTCGACCATGTCGGGTGTCGGCTGGAACCTCGGCTACTTCTTCAATGAGGTCGCGCCGAAGGCGACGCCATTCGGTCACCTCCTGGCCTGGGATCCGGTCACGCAGAAGGAAGTCTGGCGTGCCGAATATGTCTCGCCCTGGAACGGTGGCACGCTGACCACGGCTGGCAACCTTGTCTTCCAGGGCACCGCGGACGGCCGCTTCATTGCCTACAACGCAGCCAATGGCGAAATCCTGTGGCAGGTTCCGGTTACCTCGGGCGTGGTGGCGGCGCCCATGACCTGGGAGCGTGATGGTGAGCAATATGTCACCATTGCCGTTGGCTGGGGTGGCGTCTACGGCATGATGCAACGGGCGACCGACAAGGTCGGCGCCGGCCGGGTTTTCACCTTCAAATTGGGTGGTGACGAACCCATGCCCGCTGCCGAAACCAGCACCCGAACCGAACTGGTCGCCGGTGTTCCCTACGACCCGGATCATGTTCCCGACGGGCTGGCGCTCTACGTCTCGAACTGCCTGTTCTGCCACGGCGTTCCCGGCGTCAACAATGGCGGCAACATTCCCAATCTCGGCTATTCGACACCGGATGTCCTGGGCAATTCCAAGGCCTGGGTCCTTGAAGGTGTTGCCGTTGACCGGGGAATGCCGACCTTCGCCGGCAAGCTGACCGAAGACGATGTAAGCAAGCTGGTGGCGTTCATTCAGGGCACCGCGGACGCGATCCGCCCGAAATAGGTATCAAGTGCGGCCCGCCAAAATCTGCGGCGGGCCGCTTTTCAAGTGGATCATGGATGCAATGCGGTTCGGGTATCCATCCAGCGCCGAAAAGCAATGACCGACCAGATCGATTCCGCGACAAGGAACGGATAGGAGCCGATCAGGAACGCGTAGAATGCGGCCATGGCGCAGCCCGCCGCGAAGATGGCGATGAAGATGGGCGCTCGCTTTTCCAAAGCGTAGCTGGCCACCATGATGACGATCGCGACAATTCCAAGCACTTCCGTTGCCGCCATGGCTCTTTCCTCTGCAAACGTGGCCGGTCACTCAAAGTCATTCAGGGATGGCACAGACTGCCACCTTGCTGACGCACGAGCGTCCACCGCTCTGCTCCTGGCAGTATCCGATGGCCAGGTCACGCGCTTCGCTTTTGCTATCTGCATAGGCCGAGCCATAGACATTGTCCGGTCCGACAGCCAGAGAGCCGCAACCCCGGAACCACACCTTGGCCTCACAATCCGGGGCGCCGCGTTTTGTACACTCATCGACCGCGCGCAATTCGGCGCCACTGCGGGTGCGATACTGGAATGAAAATCCGTAGGCGCCAGTCGAATCGGAGAAGGCAATAGCGCCGTAAAGAGACTGTGCGCCGGTGACACATCGATTGTGACAGATGGAGCGCTGTGTTGCGCAATCCCGCTCGTTGAAACCGCGCGTGCAGGAATAGTAGGCGCCCTGGCAATCGGACATGCAATCGGCGTGGGCCTCAGTGGCAAAAAAGACGGTCAGCAGAAAAGTGACCACTAGACCAAGGCTTGGCCTCTTTCGATCACTTGCAGAGTTGCGCACTTTCATCGCCGGTCCCTTCGGCTAGATGCGGCCCCATATTGCACGAATTCGCCAGTCCGAACCACAACCGGTTGAGTAAAGAAAAAGTGCGTCGTTGGCGCATTCCCTACTGCAGCTTCTCGGCCATGGCCTCCAGCTCATCCCGCGTAAAGTCGCCACTCACCCAAATCCGTCCGCTGGAAATCGGTTCCCTGACGATCGGCTCGACGACGACGATGCCGTCGATGACAATCCGCACCTTGCGGCCGATATTGGCTGCCGTCAGATCTCTCAAACCCACCGCACCGTCTGCTGGAAAGATAAGCTCAAGGATCGCTTCACCGGTCGTGTTTGCATGGACGACCTCGGCATCTATTTCGGATTTGTCGAAATCAAGCCTTGAAAGAACCGTGTCGTTTTCCACCGCCTGAATACTGACATCGGCCGCCAGCGCCGGTTGCGCAAACAGGACAGCGCAGATGATCATGAGGCAGCACGTGAGCCATCTCGCGAAAGATGTGCTTCTTGTCATTGGCACCCGTTAACTCCAATCGTCAACATATCGATAGCAGAGTCCCGAAACGCACAAAACCTGCTGGATGGCTGAAATCCCTTTCCCGGTCTCTGGGTGACCTTACGCGCCGGGGTCGCACAACCAATGACGACTCCGGCGGGAGCGACCTCCCTCTACCGTATCGACATACCTGGTTGAGTTGTGGTCTCGGCCAATGGCGCAGCGCGCCGTGACCGCCAGTCACCAAGCAGCATGAGCAGAGGAGCGGCAACGAAAATCGAGGAGCTGGCCGCGATTACCACGCCGAACAACAGCGGTATTGCGAAGCTGGCGACCGCCGGGCCGCCCCAGATCGCCATCGGCAACACTGCTAGAAAGGTCGTGACTGACGTGAAAATACAGCGGGCCAGGGTTTCGTTGATGCTCTTGTCGATCACGGCCCGAAGCGGCATCGCCATGAAGCGGCGCAGATTCTCGCGCATGCGATCATAGACAACCACCTTGTCGTTCACCGAATAGCCGATGATGGTCAAGAGCGCCGCAATGGCGGTGAGGTTGAAGTCGAGTCCCGTCAACGCAAAGAAGCCGAGCATCTTGGTCGTGTCCAGGGCCAGCGTGGCGATGGCTCCGACGGCAAAGTGCCATTCGAAGCGCCACCAGATGTAGCCAAGCATGGCAAGCGTCGCGATAGCGACCGCAAGGATGCCAGACCAGGCCAATTCGCTGCTGATCTTTGGCCCGACGATATCGGTGCTTTCGACCTGAGAACCGGGTGCCACTTCGGCAATGGTTTGCCTCAACGTCTGCGCTGCCAGCGTTTGCGCTTCTTCGCCTCCAGGCTGGCGTTCCACCCTGACGAGGACGCTTTCTTCATCGCCGATGGCCTGCAGGGCGACCTCGCCAAGCTGCAGTTGCGAAAACGCCTGTCTCATCTGCCCAAGATCCGCCGGGCCGTCCGTCCTGACCTCCATCTGGATGCCGCCCTTGAAGTCGATGCCGTAGCTGAGACCCGGGTTCATGAACAGACCGACCGACGCAAGCGACAGGGCAATCGACAGGCCGATCCCGATGAACCGAGCCTTCATGAAGGAAATCGCCGACCCTTTGGGCGCCAGCCGAATGAGTGGTTTCAGATCGAGCTGTTTCAGCTTTCGACGCCGGGCGATCTCGGTCATGACGACCCGCACCAGCGCGACCGCCGTGAACATTGAGATGCCGATGCCCAGCATCATGGTGATGGCAAAACCGCGGATGGGTCCCGAGCCGAACATGAACAGCAAGGTGGTGGCAATCAGGGTCGTCACGTTGGAATCGACGATGGTCGCATAGGCCCGTTGAAAGCCGGTGTCGATCGCCTTGAGGGCGCTGGCTCCCTTTGCCGATTCCTCGCGGATGCGCTCGTTGATCAGAACATTGGCGTCCACAGCCATGCCGATGCCAAGAATGATCCCTGCGATCCCAGGCAACGTCAGGGTCGCACCCAACAGGCTGAGTGCACCGACCGTCAGTATGGTGTTGACCGTCAATGCGAGATTGGCGATCAATCCCCAACTGCGGTAGAGCACGACCATGAATGCGGCAACCAGGGCGAAGCCCGCCAGGCCCGCAATCACGCCCATTTTGATCGCGTCGCTGCCCAGGTCGGGACCGACGCTGCGTTCCTCGATCACGGTCAGCGGCGCAGGAAGAGCGCCTGCGCGCAGCAATGCCGACAGGGTTGTCGTCTCTTCCACGGTAAAGTCGCCGCTGATCTGGCCGGAGCCGCCGGTAATCGGCTCGTTGATGACCGGAGCACTCAAGACCTTGCCGTCCAGCACGATGGCAAACGGCCGACCGACGTTGTTTTTCGTAATTTCAGCGAACTGTCGGGCGCCGACCGTGTCGAATCGGAACGATACGATCGGCGTACCGGTCTGCTGGTCAAAGCCGGAGCGCGCATCGGTCAGCCGTTCGCCGCTGATCGCGACACGGTCCTCGACCGGGTATCCGACAGACCCTTCCGCCGCCGGCAACACGGTAACGCCGGATGCCGCGCGACCTTCTGCGCTGGCATTGAGAGCCAGCATGTGGAAGCTCATCTGGGCGGTGGAACCGAGCAGTTCGCGAAGATGGGTCGGATCCTGAAGTCCCGGCAGTTGCACGAGGATGCGGTCGTCACCGATACGCCGGATCACCGGGTCGGCAATGCCGACCTGATCCACCCGCTGCCGGATTATTTCCAGGCTCTGATCCACCGCCGCGTTGAGCCGGTCCGAGAAGCCCGCCTCCGTCAGTCGGATCTGGAAGGTGGAGCCACTGCTGCCGATATCGAATTCGGGCGACCCGGCGGTGAGGGCGGATCCGCCCACATTGCCATTGAGGTCCCGAAGCGGTGAGCTTGCCCGATCCGCTTCATTTGGATCGGTAACCGTTACGACGATTTCATCGTCCACGATGCCGCTCGACCGGAGCTGGATTTCGTTGTCTTGCAATCTGTTGCGAATGTCCGCAAGCAACGTTTCCAGTCTTGCCGTTTTCAACGCTTCGGCATCGACTTCAAGCACCAGGTGAGACCCGCCGCGCAGATCGAGCCCAAGGGTCACTTGCTGTTTTGGAACCCAGCCCGGCAGGTTTGCGAGTTGCGAGGTGGGAAAGAGATTGGGGATCGCAGCAATCATGCCGAACAGGATGATCGCCGCATAGGTGCAAAGCACCCAACGAGAAGTACGCATGGAATTGGCTCCAGGCCACAAGCTTCATCGTCGAGCGCAATCGATCGGCGTGAAATGCTTGGATGACTAGTTTGTTTGGAACCGCCACTGGCGTGGCGGAGATGTCATGCGGCTGGAGGTGCCCGTGCGTAGAAGCTGGAGGCGACCCCAATGGGGTCAAGTGGCAGAAATTGCGGCTGTTGGTTATCGTCGCCAAACGTGCCGGCAACATCCGGCATCGGAGCAGCGAGAACAACTGGATCGAAGCGCGGCGGAGCTTCACCCCACTCGGCATGCGAAAGCCGCAGCTGCCAAGAGGATCCCGATAGATGATTTTGACTTTGCGCCTGACGCGGCGCCGCGGTGCCGGATGTGCGGCCGGTTTCCTGCACGGACGGCGCCATGCCCGCCGCTCCGGCGAACGGTCCGGCGCCGTGCAACATCAGCAGAGCAAGGAAAAGCCAGGCCATGGCCCAGGCGCGCGATAGCACGCCTGTCCGTACTCGACTGTTCGTTTTGTTCAGGTTACGCAATCACGGTGCTCCGGTCTTGCATCCAAACCGGCCGCGACAGGCCGGTCGGCAGCAATGAACATAGGAATGCGGGCGGTCTGTAACAAGCCGATACTATTGCAATCTGAATTGCCCTCTCCCAAATAAATCGCCGATTTGTCCGGTGCGACTGCCATGAAGGGAAAGGTCCCTAGGCGCCACCGTCGGTGAATACCGTCGCGACCGGCAAACGGCGCAAGAGGCGCTCGACACAACCCAAATGCAGGAATTCATTACTGTTTTCTCGGACCCCGTTGCCTGGGTGGCGCTGGCATCCTTGATCGTTATGGAAGTCGTGCTTGGCATCGACAACCTTGTCTTTATCGCGATTTTGACCAACAAGTTGCCGGAATACCGGCGTGCGATGGCCCGCCGCGTCGGCATCGGTCTTGCACTGGTTCTACGCCTGGCGCTGTTGACGGTCGTTGCGTGGATCATGCGGCTCACACAGCCGGTGGCTGAGTTTGCTGGGGTGGAATTTTCCTGGCGCGACGTCATCCTGATTGCCGGAGGCCTGTTCCTTGTCTGGAAGGCGACGCAGGAGATTCATCATCTCGTCGACCCCGCTCCGGAAGGAGATACCGCGGGCAGCGGCGCCGTTGCCAACGGTGTTGCGGTCGTGATCGCTCAAATACTGGCCCTTGACCTTGTCTTTTCGATCGACAGCATCATCACTGCTGTCGGCATGACACCGCATGTGCCGATAATGATGATCGCCGTCGTCATCGCAGTGGGCACCATGTTTTTGGCCGCCGAACCACTGGCAAACTTTGTCCAGCGCAACCCGACTGTCGTTGTGCTGGCCCTGGGCTTCCTGCTGTTGATCGGCACGGCGCTGATCGCAGATGGATTCGGCGTTCACATTCCACGCGGCTATGTCTACGCCGCGATGGGCTTTTCGGCCCTGATCGAAGCGCTCAACCTGATGGCGCGGAGAGCCAGGCTCAAGCGCCGCCGTCTGATGCGAGTTCCGCGAAAAACCGCCGGAGGTAGAGTTTCCGGGCTTTGATGTTGATCAAAAGAGGCGACCTTCGGAAACGCCTTGGTCGTGGATTACGAGGGCGGAAAAATTGTTGATTATTGGTTTTGCAGGTGGCGGCATTGCGTCAATGCTTGCGTGATCGGGATGCCGAAACATCCCGATCCTGGGCCAATCAACTATCGCCCTCATCGCGATCACGGACGTAATGGTGTCGAGACGATCCGTCGAACCGGCCGGATTTCAGGCAACAGCGCTTGAAATCTGCGTCCTGATCCGCAGGGGCACAGATCATTTCGGCCGAGCTTTTCAATCAGCTCGACATCGCCGTGAACGTAGCGCTCGCCGCGTTTGACCTGTGTTTCTGATGGGAAGGATTTGCGTCGTTTGCTGGTCCGCTCAAAAGGACGGCAAACGGTCGAAGTCGCGATAACGGGTCATGGCATCCTCCTGTTGTCGCATGAGCTGGAATTCCGACTTTGCCGGACGGTGCTTATTGCACACCACAGCGGTAATAGAAAGGCCGCGTAATACCCGTTTGTACCTGTCAATCGGCGCGCGGCTGTTTGCGCTTTTCCCAACTGCCGTACACTGGATTGGGCAGCAGCACGTAGCTGCCGTTCCTCGCCAAATCCCTGAGCTTGTCGCCGCTTTGCGCCACGCTTTCGGCCTGGCCAGGAAGGTCGCCGATCTCGTCGCCGACATGCATGACGATGTCATGCGGGACTGCCCAGGCAGCTTTCACCGACGCCTGATCGGATCCCTCGATGTCCGACCAGCAGGCCTCCGCAACGCCTACCTGAAGCAAGCGTCGCCGCCGATCCTTGTCATTGCGGTATTGGTATCGGAGCCACCCGCCGGAATTGCCGCTCTGTTCATCGATCCGGGCCACGCCGAGGATGCAGAGGCGTTCGGGGTCGACATCAAGGCCGATTTTTTCCAGGTTGCGGCGGGTGTCGTGTGTCAGATCCACAGGACGATCGGTGATCAGAGCGACCTTGCCTCCCAGCCGGAAGACATCTTCGATGAAGGCCATCGAACCTGGGACCGCGCGCGAACGACTACTGCCGACCCATTGCCGCCACTTCTTCTCGTCGAAGCCTGTCCCTTCCTCCACGCGTGCGGCTTCGAACTGCGAATTGTCGAGCACCGTTTCGTCCGCGTCCATCGCCACGATCCACGGTGTTTCGCTCTGTCGATCGGCCACAATTGCCGCAAGCGCCACGCCGGCGTTTCGATAGATCGATTGCACGATGATCGAATACTCGGCCGAGCGCCGCAGCCAGCGTAGACCCGGTCTCTGTTCCAGCGGATCGGCGCTCGTTGCCTTATCGGCGATTTGTAGATTCGCGGCGTCGGATGAGGCCGGCGCCGGCGATCCCAGGGCCAGCATCAGCACTGCGACAATCCCGATGGTTCTCAAACTGCACCCCCTTGAACGCTGTGGTTCGCAAAACGTTGGGCGGTCCTTTAGGCAGGTCCCACGACACCGTACCGTATCCTTCGGCTCTTCTTTTCCGGTTAATCCGCACAATGAGCTCCGGGAAACCCTACAAGATCTCACAGCCGGGCCGATCTGCTTTGCACGGCGATGGTTTGGCGGCTAATGTGACCTTCTGTTTAGGGGCATTCAGGTGGAACGACGTCTCGCCGCTATCATGGCTACCGATATTGTGGGCTATTCGGCGATGATGACGCGGAACGAGGCCGCGACCCTGCACGCTTTGAAGGACTTTCGAGCTGAGACTTTTGACCCTTCCGTCGAGCGCCATCGGGGCCGCATCGTCAAACTGATGGGTGACGGCGCCTTGGTGGAATTCGCCAGCGTCGTGGACGCCGTGCAATGCGCCATCGATTTGCAGACGTCAGACAAGAATGCCGGGGATGAGGCGATCCGTCTCAGAATAGGCATTCATGTCGGAGACATCATTCTCGACGACGATGATATTTTCGGAGACGGCGTCAATATAGCCGCGCGGCTCGAGCCGCTGTCTGAAACCGGTGGAATCTGTCTGTCCGAGATTGCGGTGCAAAGCCTTGGAAACCGCGTCGACGCCGCGTTCAGCGATCTAGGAGAAAAGCGGCTGAAAAACATCGACCGACCAGTCCGGGTCTTCGGTTGGCTGCCGCCGGACCAGGCGAAGAATGCGGCCGCGCCCGTTGAGCCGAAGTCGGAAAAACCCTCCATTGCGGTGCTGGCCTTCGACAACATGTCCGGGGATCCCGAGCAGGAGTATTTCTCTGACGGCATAGCCGAGGACATCATTACGGAATTGTCCCACTTTCGCGAATTCTTCGTGATCGCCCGCAACTCGAGCTTTACCTACAAGGGCACGCCGATCCGTGTCGACGAAGTGTGCCGAGAGCTCGGCGTCCGCTACCTGCTGGAGGGCAGCGTACGCAAGGCCGGCAATCGGGTCCGGGTCACCGCCCAGCTGATCAATGGCGAAACCGGATCTCATCTCTGGGCAGAAAAATTCGATCGGGATCTCGACGACATATTCGCCGTGCAGGACGAGATCACCGGTGCCATCGTGGCTGCCGTTGCTCCCAATACGATCGGCGCCGAAGTCCGGCGGTCCCACGCCAAGCATCCGGAGAGCCTGAGCGCCTGGGAAAAGGTGCTGCAGGCACGATGGCACATCGGAAAGCTCACCGAACAGGACAACGAAAGTGCTCGCCGATGGCTGATGCAGGCAGCCGAAGCGGACCCCGGGCTTTCAGCAGTTCATTCGACATTGGCGTTTTGCGAGCTGTACGGAATGCTGCATTTCTGGCGCCGTGATACCAGGCAGGCCATTGCCGATGCCGTGGAAGCGTCGCGCAAAGCGATCGCCTTGGATGAGAACGACGCCAATGCACATGCCATGCTGGGCATGTCGGAGTTCTTTGCCCGCGACTACGACAGCGCCTCACGCCACCTGGAGCGGGCGATCCGCCTCAATCCGAACCACGCCAATGCCTATGGCATTCTGGCGGCGGTCCATGGAGTGGCGGGGGACCATGACGCTGCCGCGGCATCGGCCGAACAGGCCATCAGTCTCAGCCCCCAGGATCCGCTCAAGAGCTTCTGGCTGGGGGGTGTCGGCATTGGCGCGTTTGTTGCCGAGCGATACGAGGAATGCCTGGATATCAGGCGTCAAGTGCTGGCTGAATTTCCGGGCTACGCCTCTTCCATGCGTCAGGAGGCCGCGGCCCTGGCGATGATGGGCCGCGAACGGGAGGCCAAGCAGGCCTGCGAAAGGCTGCTGAAACGCATGCCGGACCTGACGGTATCGCAGGTTCGGCACATGGTTCCGGTGCGTCATCCAGACGACCATGAGCGATGGTTGGAGGGGCTCCGCAGGGCAGGTTTGCCGGATTAGTCAGGGAGCTATCTCAGTCCGCTGAACCGACATTCTCAAGGTAATGCCGAAGAAAACCGGCGAGGTCATCGGTCACGTAGTCGATCTGCTCGCCGTCAGAACCGATGTGTTCCCAGTCCTCGCCCATTGCCTCATCGATATTGTGCGGAACCACCAGAACAGTGCGCATGCCCAGTGATTTCGGGACGGACAGGTTGCGCGGCAGGTCTTCGAACATGACCGCTCCGGCGCCATCGATCTGATGCTTTGCGAGGAAACGATCGTAGGTCTCCGCCGCCGGCTTTGGTGTGAAATCGGCGGCGATGATATCGAAGATCTCGTCAAAGTGGTCGAGGATGCCGAGTGCGGTTGCCGTGTTTTCCGCGTGGCGGACGCTGCCATTGGTAAAGATGAATTTGCGACCGGGCAGCGCCTGGATCGCTTCGCCCAGCTCCGGATTCGGATCAAGCCACGAATAGTCGATGTCATGCACCCGCTCCAGAAAGGCGTTCGGGTCAATGCCGTGCTTCTGGATCAGTCCGTTCAGGGTCGTGCCGTGGTCGCGATAATAGGCTTTCTGCAATTTGCGCGCTTCATCACGTGGCAGCGACAGCAGCTCCGATACATAGGCCGTCATCTTCTGATCAACCTGCGAAAACAGGTTGGTGTGGCGCGGATAGAGCGTGTTGTCGAGATCGAACACCCAATTGGCAATGGGCTGGAAATCGTCCCGGTTCGGCAGGTTCTTGGACATGCCCGACCTTATGGCACGATCGCCATGGGCTTGCACGGCCAATCTGAAAGGTGAAGCAGATGCATCAGTGGACGATCAGCGTGCCGGCACCATGCTCGGTGAAGATCTCCAGCAGCACCGCGTGGGCTGTTTTGCCGTTGACGATGACGACACCTTCGACACCCGCTTCGATCGCGTCGATGCAGGTTTCCACCTTGGGGATCATGCCACCCGAAATGGTGCCGTTCTCTATCAACGCGCGGGCTTCGGCGACGGTCAGTTCCTTGATCAGTTTGCCGTCACGATCGAGCACGCCGGGCACATCTGTGAGGAACAGCAGGCGCGTCGCCGAAAGCGCGCCGGCAATGGCGCCGGCGAACGTATCGGCGTTGATGTTGTAGGTGTGGCCGTCGCGGCCTGGCGCCACAGGAGCGATGACCGGGATCATCTCCGACTTGGCGAGAAGGTCGAGCAGCGTCCGGTCGACCTCGACGATATCACCGACGAAGCCGAGGTCGAGAATGCGCTCGATATTGGAATCCGGGTCGATGACGGTCTTCTTTGCCTTCTCGGCAAACACCATGTTGCCGTCCTTGCCGCACAGACCGATGGCCCATTCGCCTTCGGCATTGATCATCGCAACGATTTCCTTGTTGATCGATCCGGCGAGGACCATTTCGACGATCTCGACGGTGCGCTGATCGGTAACTCGCAGGCCGCCCTCGAATTTCGATTCGATGCCGATCTGCGTCAGCATGGCGCCGATCTGAGGTCCGCCGCCATGCACCACGATCGGGTTGACGCCGGACTGCTTGAGCAAGGCAATGTCGCGGGCGAAGGCCTGGCCCAGTTCCGGGTCACCCATGGCGTGGCCGCCATATTTGACGACGATGGTGCGGTTTTCGTAGCGCTGCATGTACGGCAGCGCCTGGGACAGGAGTTTCGCCTGGATCTGGCTTTTCTCGCGCGTTTCAGAGTCCGTCATCGATTTCCCTCTTGAAAGTCGATGCGTTTTAGCGGTTTCCCCCGAAGCGGGCAATTGCCGGTAACACCGAAGAGAGGCCTCGGATTGCCTTGAAACCCCGACGCCACAAACGCTCGATCGCAAGCACCCGAAGCTGATCAACGAAATCATCGTCAGTAGCGGCGATCCGCCTTCGAGACGGATCGCGGCAAGGGCAAAACTGAAGATACGAATTCTCAGGACGCAAAAAACTAGCCTTTCATTCAGTGCAGTCCTTCGTCGAATCCCTGCGATCTCAGGCGAGATTGCAGATGGAGAGTTCGAACCGTGGCTTTTCTTCTTCAACATGGAGCCTGCACACGATCCGGAGATAGATCGGTTGACCATTGTCGGCCTTGAGACCGTTCGCGACCATATCCCGTCCGGCGACGCAGCCAGGACTGCTGAAGTCCCGGAGATGGCGCTGGAGATGTTCCTGAGCATGCTGGCCGGCGAAGAGCCATGCGATTATGAGGACAGCCTGCGGAATGCCCGCCCCACCCGCTTCACCCGACCGCTTTGGAATCGATGGATCCGGAAGTATCGTGCCCCGTAAAACTCTATTGGCACGAGGTTGGAACCGGCAGAATGTTCGATGGGGAAAAGGCTGGCGACGAGACCTTGCCTTCTGCGCATCTTCGATCACCCTCGCCTGTGCGGCACATACCAGACGCGCCTATTGTAGGAACCCGGAATATAGGGGGAATATGCCACGCTGGCGAACGTTTGCTCGGCTGCGTCCTGAATATAAATGCACGTCTCCGGCTTACGCACGCGGATCGGAAATTTGATGTGGCTGACGTCTTTAGGCGTTAAATTCTGGTCGCTTTCACCCGACCTGGCTACTGACGGTACTTGTCAGGATAGCGAACGGAAGCGGAACACGTCCACCACAGAAACCTGATCAATCAGAACAGTTGGTTGCAAGCAGCGCACACCTGTATCAGGATTTCCACTGCAATCAAAGCGTGCAACGAGATAAGGGAGTAACGTCTTGGCATCAGGGAAAACCGCGGCAGGAGGGGACCCTGCAAATGAAATCGAAGAGAAACGGTTGAAGCCGGCCAGCGAAAATCCTTGGTATGTGCTTGCGACCGCCTGTGGAAAAACTGAACCCGATGCCCAGCCGGTCCGAAGCACAACTGACAAAAACCGTCGCATTTGGAACGGATGGGTGTGCCGACATTTGACCAGTGATGAGAAAAAGCGCTTGGTTGAAAAAATGGGCGTTGCGTCGCGGGACCTCAAACCACTATCGAATGAGGAGAAGCAGCTACTTGTACGCGCCTTCAAACGGCGGCTCGACTGTAGCCTGGAGATTTTCGACAGTTTGCCGAATGTTGACTTCAGTGAGACCGAATTCGCGAATGAAGTGTCGTTTGCAGGTTACATCTTTTTGGAACCGACCATCTTCGATGCAGCAGTCTTCAAGGAAACCGCCTTTTTCGAAGCGGCTATATTTTGCGAGCCGGTGTCGTGCCTGTCTACGGCATTCGGCCCGTTTGCCGACTTCTATTCGGCGAATTTTGAATCGTATGCGGATTTCAGGTCAGCGACCTTTGTCAGTGATGCCAATTTCCAGTCCGCGAAGTTCCGACAGGTTGCAGATTTCGAGGACGCGACCTTCAATGCGAGAGCCAATTTTAGGTCCGCGGATTTCATCGGCGTTGCCACATTTCTAGACTCAAAATTCAAAGGAAATGCCCGTTTTGAGTATTCAACATTTGGCACAATTTCAAATTTTCAAAGGGCGATTTTCTTGAAGGAAATCAATTTCACAGGCGCGAAATTGAATAGTACAACATATTTCAGAGGCGCTCGTTTCGTAAATGAAGTTCCGAAGTTCTTTGAATCCTACATTCATCAAGACACCGATTGGTCAGCAAGTTCCTGGCCAGCAGCGACGAAGAACGGAGCTGGCGAAGCAATACGCGCATACGAACGCCTCAAATTGGAAATGTCGGCGCAACATCGCCACGAGGATGAACTGAACTTTCTTGCTCGGGAGCAAAAAGCAAGGGCCGCCAGGGACGGATTCTGGCATTCCCTGCCCAATCACATCTACCGAGTCCTCGGTGACTACGGCCGCAGCATCGGCCGGCCTGCGGGTTGGTTGCTCGCGCTTTGGTTCGTTTGTTTGGTACCTAGTGTTCCGTTCGGGTCTGATGGTGAGCAGATTGTTCCATTTCGGACTGCTGCTGGCCTGAGTGCGGGAAATATCGTCGGCTTTACCAGCATCAATCGAGTGTTCGCTGGACCGGATTTGCTTGTGAACTTGCCGTATTTGGTGAAGGTTCTCTACAGCCTCGAAACCATATTGGGCTCGATCTTGATCTTCCTCATGCTGTTGGCGCTTCGCAATCGGTTCCGCATCAAATAGTTGAAGTCCGAACGAAAGCGGAGCGCTTCAAGCACAGAAAAACAAATTTGCTCTTGGAATCCGGATTCCCTCGGTCAAGTTCGTACTTGGCAAAAACCAACGCTGCTTCAGCTTGAATGAAACATTAACCATAGGATGACAACCCTACTAAGTGAGTGCTAGTTTATGCTTTTTGTTTGACGGTGCGGTCAATGGCCGCCGTGGTTTGTGCGTTATGGTGTACAATATTGTTATTTACTCGCTCTGGGTAACCTGCGCGCTCCACTTTTGTTTTATACTCCCCCTTGCCGTCTCAAAGATATCCTTTTTCTCACGCTTTGTACCAAAAATTGTGTCAAATATTCTCTCGAACAAAAGAATATGGAAGGGTACAGATTATGCATGGCTCATAATCGCTGTTTTTGGAGCGCAGTCCTTTTACTACAATCGAGATCTACAGAACACACAAAACGAATTATCAACAGTGAGTAACGAGATATTTTCGACACTCAGCTCAAATTTGGGAATTACGGAATCTTGGTGCGAAATAATAACTCTTAAGGAGGGAAATGCCAATTGTGATGCTTGGCGGGCAAAAAACAAACTCTTAGAAAATTTGGCGTTGAGGCAATATATTTTCGATGAAGAATTAGAAGCCGCAATATGGCAACTACGGAATCCAGACGAATTGCTTAACAATTTTCGCCTAGGTAGAACTCCATCAGATATACTGAGAGCGCCAAGTTGGAACGAGCAAGACGTTTTCGATCAGTTCTTCATGGAATATTCGGCCGTCACGGATGAATTTGCGGAACAATTGGTACGAATATCCAACAGATTGTCATCCCTTGCGGGCCGCCGCGCAGAGCTGAGGGAGAAAATCAATCAACTACGCTCACATTGGATTATGCGTATTGGTGCGGACTGGGCTTTTTTGCTAGCCGCTGTCATCGGGCTTCGAGTTACAAAAACAACAGCGGAAGTGATATTACGTTAGCTACCTGGACGAATGGTGCGAAGCTATCATTCCTTGCCTCGTGAAATGGCCGACATATTTGCATCCAGCCTCTGCTGCACCGAGTTGTATTTATCCCGCATTTCGTCTCGGATCTCCCGGAGGTTCCGGTGCATTCGTCCTAGCAGGCTGTTGAAAAAGGGCTCGCACTGAGCGTTTCATCATGATTCATTGCTCCCACAGTTGATTTGGGAGAGATGAATGCGCGGTGAGGACGAACGAACAGGTTCGCTTTTCAGTTACGTCAACCTTGAGGAGCGTGTCAGGGGCGATCATCCGCTTCGTAAGATCCGGAAGATCGTCAACGTCGCCTTGGAAAACCTTGAGCCGGAGTTCGCCGCTCTATATTCGCCGATTGGTCGGCCGTCGATCCCACCGGAGAAGCTGTTGCGGGCAATGCTCCTACAGGCGTTCTACTCGATCCGTTCGGAGCGGCTCCTGATGGAGCGGCTCGAGTATGACCTGTTGTTCCGCTGGTTTGTCGGCATTGGTGTTGATGACATTGCCTGGAACCATTCGGTGTTCTCCAAGAACCGTGACCGACTGCTGGAAGGCGACATTGCAGCAAAGTTCATGGCAGCTGTGCTGGCTCAACCCAAGGTGAAGAAGCTTCTGTCAACGGATCACTTTTCAGTCGATGGCACACTGATCGAAGCATGGGCATCGATGAAGAGCGTCAAGCCCAAGGCCGGTTCGAATGATCCGCCGGCAGGTGGCGGTCGCAATGCGGAAACAGACTTTCACGGTCAGACACGAACCAATGAAACCCATGCCACGACGACCGATCCGGATGCCAGGCTATACAAGAAGGGCAAAGGCAAGGAAGCGAAGCTGTGCTTCATGGGTCATGGTCTGATGGAGAACCGTCATGGTCTTCTGGTGGATGCGTGCCTGACGCAGGCGGATGGACATGCCGAGCGAATGGCGGCGCTGTGTATGATCGAACCTTTTGCCGATCGACCGCAGCCAATCACGCTCGGGGCCGACAAGGGATATGATGCAAGGGACTTCGTCAATGAACTTCGCTCGATGCGGGTGACGCCTCATGTGGCGCAGAACACTAGCGGACGCCGTTCGGCGATCGATGGCCGCACCACGCGCCATCGCGGCTATGGTGTGAGCCTGCGTGCCCGAAAGAGAATTGAGGAGGCCTTTGGCTGGATCAAGACCATTGCCCGACAGGATAAGACCCGGTTTCGCGGTCGCGACCGTGTCGGATGGGCATTCACGTTCGCAGCCGCTGCCTACAATCTGGTGCGGCTTCCCAAGTTGCTGGCAGGCACGACATGAATGCTCCCGCGAATTGCACCTTGATCGGTCACTGGCGCATCGTCGAGGCTGACATATGGGATCGTGACTATCTCGAACTCGGTGGACCCGCAACCATCACTATCGACGCCAGCAACTATGGTGAGATTGCATTTGGGGCCATGCAGGCGACACTCGATCTCAGCTACAGCCCATCTATGGTCTTCTTTCGGTGGGCCGGCTTCGATGAAATGGACGAGGTTATGGGCGAAGGGCACGCCGAATGCTCGAAGACGGTTCCATAGAGGTCACATTTGCTTATCACAACGGCGACGAGGCAATTCTCAAAGCCAAACGACAGACTTCTTCAACACCCTGCTAGGTGCCCGTCCAGATCGGCGCGGCGCACATAGTTGCCGGAGAGGTCGTCCCGCACCCTTTTGATACGCTCGTGCAACTGGTCAATTTTGGCTGATGCATCCGCCCTCACTTCCTCTTTTCTTGACGCAATCAGCTTGAACACGCCCCAGAGCAACACGCTGAAGGTGCCAAACAGCGCAACGGCTGATCCAGCCAACCATTGCAGATCATCGAGCTCCATTTGGTTCGCCTTTCTGAACAGCTTCGCGCTGCCATCCCGACACGAGACGTACAAACGCTGATGGTCTGATTGGTGGAAGAAAATGGCTTTCGTCTGAGTGCGGCCGGCGTTGTGAGCGATCAGCTTCAGTTCGAGGCTGCACGAGAACGCACTATGTGCAGCGCGCCCTCAGAACGGCCACGACATTGTCGAAGACGGTAATATCAGTTTCCGCCCGAGCGGCCAGGTGAGCGCCTTCCAGGATCGCCAGAGTCGCAAGCGCCTCGGCACTAGGGTCTTCCACACCGATGATCGAACCATCGTCCTTCCCGAGTGCGAATACAGCGGCTATCCAACGTGCCATCATCTTGCGAAACGCGACGATTTGGCCGAGCACCTCGTCCGATAGGCTTTCACGGCTGGAGATCAGCGATACGCAGAGGCACACCATGTTGCCGCCATCCAGTGCGTCGCGATAAAGAGCAATCAGATCGAGAAGGCGACCGGACGCCGTTTCATTGCGTTGCTCGATCTCGGAGCAGCGGTTCTCCAACTCGGCGTGATATCTCTCAAACAGCGCCACCGACAGAGCTGCTTTTGTGGGAAAATGGTAGTGGATCGAGGCCTTGCGGATACCGACGGCCTCGGACAGGTCAGCGTAGCTGAAGCCGTCGAACCCGCGTTTGCGGGCGGCCAGTTCAGCAGTATCCAGCAGGGCGGTTTTGGTGTCGGTTTCCATGACGTGTCAGGCTTTCACATGCTCCAATAGGGCTACCGCATTTTCGGCGGCTTCCAAAGCACCTTCAAGATAGCCGCCGAATTGCGGGGCGACTTCCGTTCCCGATAAGACGAGGCGCCCGTCCCACAGACGGTCCAGGGCATGGGGCAGACCATAGCTTGGGTGGGCGTAAAGCGGTTGCAGGTCCAGCCCGGTCGCGGTCAGCGGATCACGAGCCCAGTCCTTTACATGAAGTGCGATGGGTGCTCCGGCATCAGGCCCGAAGAGCCGGGTGAGTTGTGCGACGATCTGCACGCGCAGTGTCCGATCGTCGGTTCTGGCCTGGGGTGGAACGCCGATGAAACCGAAGAGCGCATGATGATCGTCGGCATACGTCGACGCGTCGTGAATTTCCGCCATCGGTCCACGCCGGCTCATCGCGTCGCCAGAAAGGCCCGCTTCGCGCCAGAATGGACGTTCATAAACGGCGACCGCTTTCGCCTGACCTGCCATCCAGGTCGGGATGGCGTTCATGGCTGTCACCGCACTTTCGTCGAGCGTTGGATTGAAATCCAGGTTGGCCGCGACGCGCGGCGGCATGGCGAGAACGACCTGGTCGGCGGTGATCGTCAGCCCCTGGTCGGTTTTCACCGCTATGTGTTCGTCGTTCCTTTGGAGACGCGTTGCGCGGTTCGATAATATCAGCCTGTCCTTTGGCAGCTCGGCGGCAATCGCATCGGTCAGGGCCGCCAGGCCGCCGTCCAGCCGATAAGACCCCTGCATGGAGGCATGTCCACGCCCCCGTTGCACGTGTCCGAACTCGTCCTCGAAACTCAGCTCTCCGGCGGCATATTGTTCGAAGACACGCAGACCTAGACGTTCGATCTCGGCCGCAATGCGCGGTTGGCCCGGCCAGAACCAGGCGGGGCCGAGATCGAAATAGGCCCCGTCGGCACCTTCGGTCAGAATACGCCCTCCGACCCGGTCCCTGGCCTCCAGAAGACAAAACGACCGGCTCTTTGCCGCAAGGAAGCTGGCAAGCGACAACCCCGACAGGCCGCCGCCGATGATCAGTGTCTCGGTGCGCATCGGTTCAGAACCGCTCCGAGGATGGACGCAGGTCAAGCTCGAGCGTCCAGGTCGAGGATGGTTGCTGGGCCAATTGCCAATAGGCCTGGGCGATGTGGTCGGGGTTCATCATGTTTGACGGGTCGAGGCTGTGCAGGTCGCGCGACCGTGCCGTATCAATGATTCCGTCGAGAATGACATGGGCGACATGCACACCCGCTGGCTGGTACTCCCGCGCCAGCGACTGCGTCAGCCCGCGCAAGGCAAACTTGGCAGAGGCGAAGGCGGAAAACCGTGCGCTGCCGCGCAGCGAAGCGGACGCGCCCGAGACGATCAGCGTGCCGCCCCCGCCGCGTACCATCGGTTGCAGCACGCTTTGGCCAAGAATCACCAGCGTCTGAACCATGCTGGTCCAGGTACGTTGATAGTCGTTCAAAGTCGTCTCGGCAAAAGGAGCGATCACCAGTTCCGCGGTATTGTGCACGACAATTTTCGGCGGGCCATATTGTCCGATCAGGTCGGTGATTAGCTGCGAAACGGCATCGGCATCGGCCAGGTCGATCTCGTGAAAGGCGCCGACCGGATCGGATGGCCGGGTGCGACCAAGGCCTATGGGCGTCATGCCCTCGGCTTTGAAACGGGATAGCAGGGACTGGCCGAGACCAGCGCCCGCGCCAGCGACAATCGCCAGGGGAGCTGAGTTCGTCATCTGGTCACACCGCCGGCGGTTTGGCGAAGGGCAGATGGCCGGTTTTCATCCAGACCTTCGCTCCGTCGGGGCCTGCTGTCACCCTGAGCGGTGCGCCTTCAGGCAGGCGCAGCCAGCCGCCTTTACCCAAGGTGTCACCGCCCTCTTCGACGGAACCGTCAATGACGAGAAGCTCGATACCGCCAGCCTCGATGCTGTTGAATTCCGCTCCGGCATCGAGATGACTGTAGGTGACGACCTCACGGGCATCCTTGTGCAGGACCGCCGTCGCCACACCATCGGCCTTGTCGCCCAGTTCCTCTGCCATCGTCTTGCGGAACTGGATTCGGTCGTCCATGTCGAACTGCCAGAGTTTGACGAAGATGGTGCAGCCCGGCTCGGAGCCGGGCGTGTGTTTGCTGGTCGGCGGATTGCGCACATATGTGCCTTCCGGAAAATCGCCATGCTCATCCTGAAAGACACCGTCTAGCACGATGAATTCCTCGCCCCCCGTATGCGTGTGGGACGAGAAATTGGAGCCTGCTGCGTAGCGCACGATGGTTGTCGCCCGAGCCACTTCGCCGCCGATACGATCCAGCATGCGTCGATCCACGCCAGGCATGGGCGACGCTTGCCATTCAATCTGGTCGGAATGGACGACCACCCGTTCGGAGAAATCTGAGTTCAGTTCCATGTCTGATCCTTTCAGCTCGCTAGTGTCCTGAATCTGAAGTTCGCCTCATTGTGCAGCGGGTTCCGAACGAACTTCAGATTCTATCAGGACACTAGCAAGATCATGATTCGAGTGTGGGATTTGGATTTGATGTTCCTTCAGAGCCCGCTGCCACCCTGATAGGAACTTCAAATCCACCACACTGGGATTTAGCCGGCCACGCTGGGTCTTGCGGCAACCTTTGCCCGCCATGCCAGAAGGTTGGACAGGTTCGCCGGGATTTCAACCTCGGCGAAATCGGCGAAGGCGAGACCGGCAAATGCTGTTATGTCCGCAATCGAAAAGGAATCGCCGGCGAGGTACTCATTGTCGGCCAGAACGCCATCCAGGTAAGCCATCGTCTTGCCGGCAACATCCTTCTGCCGGGTGCCCCACTCGGCACACTGATCCGTCTCGAGATCCGGGCCCAGCCCAGGCGTGGCGTGATGGAAGTAGGTCCCCACCGCGTTCAGCAAACCGTTTTCGGCTCTCAGGTTCATCATGGCGATTTGCGCCCGTTCCTTCGGCGTGTTGCCGGTCAGGGACGGACCGTCGAAGGCGCCATCGATATATTCGGTGATCGCGTTGCATTGCGAGATGTACGTCCCGTCCTCAAGCTCAAGACAAGGTACAACGGCATCGGGGTTCTTGGCCTTGAAGGCATCCGACCGGTGCTCGCCCCCCATGACGTCAACTGGGATGAATTCAACGTGGTCAGTTGCGCCTTTCTCGGCCAGGGCCATGCGGACACGAGCGGGGTTCGGGAATCCTTCGATATCATAGATCTTCACTTTGATTTCCTCTCTATTGTGCAGCTATCTACTAGTAGGTAGATAAGGATGTCAACAGACGACATGTTGTTTTTGAAATTTCATGAGAGGGAACCAAAGGGGCGCACCCCGAATGACCAAAGGGCGCTTCTCGCGAAAAGTTCATGGGCAGTTCAACGCGGGACATCCTATATTGCCGCCAACAACGAAAGGAACGCTGCCATGAACCGCCGCGCATTTCTCCTGTCTGGAGCCGGATTGGCCGCCATCGGTGCCTACTATGCCCTGAGGCCCCGAGCATCGGTTGCCGAAGCCGGAGAAAACACCTTCGAAATCAGTTTCACCGAAGAGGAGTGGCGCGCCAAGCTGACACCGGACCAGTTCGCCGTGTTGCGCCAGGAAGCGACCGAGCGGCCTTACACCAGCCCCTTGCTGGCGGAAAAACGCACCGGCACCTACAACTGCGCCGGCTGTGATCTGCCGCTCTACGCGTCAGTGACCAAGTTCGATAGCGGCACCGGTTGGCCAAGCTTTTACGATGCGATCGAGGATGCCGTCGCCACCAGGCGAGACTACAAGCTGCTGGTACCCCGCACCGAAGTGCACTGCCGCCGCTGCGGCGGTCATCTCGGCCATGTGTTCAATGACGGTCCTCCGCCGACCGGCCTGCGTCATTGCATCAACGGTGTGGCCATGACCTTTCAGGAACAGGTTGTCTAGATCAAAGGGCGACAAGTTTGCACCATTTGACCGTGGCGATTTAGGTCTCTGGCTAGGCGGATTGCAGGCCGTGGTGCCACCCCACCACAAGTGCAAGCCAACGACGCCAGGGGCCAAAAGCGCCCGGCCCGAAGGGTGGCTGCATATCGGCCCATCGGCTGCGTTGCGCCGCTTGCCCGATGCCCCACATCGCGCTGCGCGACGCGCCTGGCCGAGTGGAGCCGATCTGCAGCCATCAAATGATCCAAACTTATCGCCCTTTGATCTAAAGCAAAGGGCGATAAGCCCTATTTGCTCGGCTCGGGCCGGAACGTTCGCCATAGCGACAGCGCGGCGAAATAGATTGTCGCCACGATCCAAAGCCAGAAGAAAACCGGCGATGTCTTTTGCGCGTCGGCGGTTTCGGGCGAAATAAGAACAAGTCGGAGTGTCGTGGCTGCCCAAAGAACAGTCATCGGAATCGTCCAGCTACGCCAGTCGAGAACCCGGAAGGGGTGGACGAATTTCACAGGGATGAAGGTCAGCACACCGCAGATCGCCAGCACGATCAGATTTGTCCACGGATCGGTCTGCAGGATGTGGAAGTAGAGCACCGGAACGTTCCACAGCGCCGGAAAGCCGGAGAAGTAGTAGTCCGACGTCTTCATTGCCGTGTTGGCGAAGGTGTAGCAGGACACCGCCATGATCGTTGCCGCGGTTACCGTGGCCCAGCCATCCGGTACAAGCCCGAACCAGTAGACCATCATCGCCGGCACGGCGACGTAGTTGAAATAGTCGATGACGTTGTCGAGGGTCGTGCCGTCGAGCTGCGGTGTGACCTCCTGGACCTTGACCTTGCGTGCGAGAGTACCGTCTATGCCATCCACGAACAGCGCCAGGCCGAGCCACATGAAGGCGGCCGTCTTGTCATTGTTCAAAATTGCGACGAGAGCCAGGAAGCCGAGAACGATGCCCGAGGCGGTAAAGGCATGGACCGCCCACGCCATAGCTACCTGTTGCGGCTCGTGCTTGTCCTGTTCACTCACGCTGTGCGCCCTGGCCGTCTATCCAATCCGCCGATGATAACACAATTGGCTGAAATTCAACTGTCAATGGCCGTGACGATCGCAGCTCGCAGATCATCGAGCCCGGTGCCTTTTTCGGAAGACGTCGCCAGCACTCCGGGAAAGGCTGCGGGCCTTTTGGCGATGCGCTCCTCCGTGCGTGCGATCAGCGGCGCCACACCGGCCGTTTTGATCTTGTCGATCTTGGTCAGCACGATTTGATAGGAGACGGCGGCCTGGTCGAGCATTGCCAGGACCTCCTCGTCATTGACCTTGATGCCATGCCGCGCATCGATCAGCACATAGACCCGCTTGAGCGTGGCGCGGCCGCGCAGATAGTCGAAAATGAGCCGCGTCCACTGGTCAACCTGGGTTTTCGGCGCCTTGGCGAATCCGTAGCCTGGCATGTCGACCACGGCCACAGGTGGAAGGTCGCCGGCCGCACCCGAATAGCCGTCTGGTACGAAATAATTGAGTTCCTGAGTGCGACCCGGCGTGTTGGACGTACGGGCCAGGCCTTTCTGCCTGAGCAGCGCGTTGATCAGCGACGACTTGCCAACATTCGAACGACCGGCAAAGGCGATCTCCGGCGGCCCCTCGGGCGGCAGGAAGCGCATGGCTGGAACACCGCGGATGAAGACCCAGGGCCGGGCGAAAAGCGTTGTGTCGTCGGTCATGATGCGGCGGCCGCTACTCGGCCGCCTTGGGTTTCTTCTTAAAAAGTCCCCGTAGGTTGTCCCATAGCTCGATCTTGACGCCCTGCCGCTTCATGATCACCGCCTGCTGCAGGATAGACAGAGAGTTGTTCCACGCCCAGTAAATCACCAGACCGGCCGGGAAGGTCGCCAGCATGAAGGTGAAGATGACCGGCATCCAGTTGAAGATCATCGCCTGGGTCGGGTCGGGAGGCGTCGGGTTCATGCGCATCTGCATGAACATCGTGATGCCCATCAACAGCGGCCAGATGCCGATTCCAAGATAGGGGATATCCGGCGCCGTATAGGGCAGCAGACCGAACAGGTTGAGGATGCTTGTCGGATCCGGTGCCGAAAGGTCCTGGATCCAGCCGAAAAACGGTGCATGCCGCATCTCGATGGTGACGAACAGGACCTTGTAGAGGGCGAAGAAAACCGGAATCTGAAGCAGCACCGGCCAGCACCCGGCGACCGGGTTGATCTTCTCCTCCTTGTAGAGCTTCATCATCGCCTGCTGCATGGCCTGGCGGTCGTCGCCATGCTGAGCCTTGATTTCCTCCATCTTCGGCTGGACCTTTTTCATGTTGGCCATCGAGACGTAGGATTTGTTGGCAAGCGGGAAGAAGAACAACTTCAGAACCACGGTGGTCAGAAGGATGGCGACGCCGAAATTGCCCACCAGACGGAAGAAGAAGTCGAGCGCATAAAACATCGGCTTGGTGATGAAATAAAACCATCCCCAGTCGATCATCAGGTCGAATTGCTCGATCGAATAGGTCACTTCGTAGTCGTCTATGATCGGCACTTCCTTGGCGCCGGCGAACAGGTGGCTTTCCGTCGATTGCGTCTGGCCTGGGGCGATCGTAATCGCGTCGCTGATGTAGTCCGTCTGATAGTTTGGCCGGCCGCTGTCGAAATAGGAGAAGCGCGCCTGGAACGATTGACCCTGGGCCGGAATGAGCGCCGTCGCCCAGTACTTGTCGGTGATGCCGAGCCAACCCTTATCAGCCTTGGCGGGCGTAATGGTCCGATCGTCCTCAACGTCGCCATAGTCGACTTCGCTCAGGCCATCTTCGCCAATGACGCCGAGAAGCCCTTCGTGCAGCACGAAGAAGCCGGTTGTTTCCGGTCTGTAGAGGCGACTGATGCGCCCATAGGGCGACACCGAGACGGCGGCGTCCGAACCGTTCGTCACAGTGTCAGCGATCTCGAACATGTAGTTCTCGTCGACACTGATCGTGCGCTGAAAGCTGATGCCTTTGTCGTTGGCCCAGGTCAGCGTTATTGGAGATGTCGGTGTTAGCGTCGGCTCGCCCTCGACCGCCCACGCGGTGTCGGGGCCGGGCACGGCGCCACTGATATCATTGCCGGCAAACCCGAATTCGGCAAAGTAACCCTGTTGCATGTCGGCCGGAGACAGAAGCTCGATGATCGGGCTCGTGGGGTCGACGGTGAGGTGATAGTTCTTCAGCTTCAGGTCGTCGAAGCGCGCGCCGTTCAGATTGATCGATCCGGAAAGCGCCGGCGTGTCGATGGCGATGCGCTTTTCCTGCGCGACAGCTGCGTCCCGGCTGACACTGCTTTGGGCATTGGCAGCAGAGCCCGGCAACGCCGGGGTGGTGCCGCCGGCCGCAGCCTGAGGCAACTGTCCGCCACCGGCCGCCGGCGCGGACTGATCGCCCGCTTGCGGCGTCTGCTGTTGAGTCTGCTGGGCTTCCAGCGCCTCCTGGGCGGCCCGCTCCTGCTCGATTTTCGGGCTGAGGTAAAAAAACTGCCACGCAATCAGGACCAGCACCGAGAGGGCTATGGCCACGATGTAATTGCGGTTCTGTTCCATCGTCAGTTCCTGTTGTCGCGCCGATTTCCGGCCGGCCGCTGGGCAATCCGGCGGGCAAGTGTTTGGGCGAGTGTGCTGAACGGTGCCCCGAGGGCGTCACGCCGCGCCACTACCACATAGTCATGGCCCGGCTGCATCGCAAACCCGGCGGTGTGCTTCACCGCCTCTTTCAGGCGCCGTCGAATACGATTGCGTTCGACGGCATTGCCTTGTCGTTTGCTGACGGTGTAGCCGATGCGCGCTGGTTCGTCCGGTGCGTTTCGATCCAGCACCTCGAGGACGAAATAAGGCCCCCGCCGACGCTCGCCCATGCGGGTCGCCAGAAATTCCGATCGCCGGGTCAGTCGTCCGGTCTGTGTCGTCGACCTTTGCGGCATGAGCCCTTCGCTAACCGTGGTTGGCGGCTTAGGCGGAGAGACGCTTGCGTCCGCGAGCCCGGCGATTGGCCAGAACCTTGCGGCCGCCTTTGGTTGCGAGGCGTGCTCTGAAGCCGTGGCGGCGCTTGCGCACGAGTTTGGACGGTTGAAAGGTACGCTTTGTCATTTATTTGATACCGCGGTGTGCGGCCCTTCTTCGGACTGTCTGAAAAACAGTTGCGTTGCGATTGCCGAACGGGTGGCGCCGGCACAATCTAATATGCGCCGGACATGCGAACCCGAACGTGCGCGGCTTATAGGCGCAAAGCCTCCGGAAAGTCAATTCTTGGCGCCGCCATGCGGTGCCGTCGCGGTCGTCCGAGATCGACCACTTTGCAAGGCCTGACGGAGGGCATCGGATCACCTTGAATCACATGGCGGTGAGATCGGGGCTGCGGTCATTGTCTGGTGATCGCCGGCGCGCAATTGTTTGGCAAATCGAAGCACGTATCCATCGCAGGAGTATTTGATGACCCAACTTGATCGTCGTAGGATGTTGACCGGAATGACTGCAACGGCAACGATACTGCTGATCGGCATGCGGCCTGTGGTCGCGGCCTCGCCGCTTCGGCAGTTGGCGCCGCGCGGCTCAGGCGGCATGGATCATTCCGCCTTCAATTCTCTTTTGGCGGCCCATGTCCGACCGGACGCCGAAGGCTATAACCGCGTCGATTATCGCAGTTTGAAAGCCTCCGGACGGGCGGCGCTGAAATCTTATGTCGCGGCGCTGGAGGCAGCCCGCCCGACAACCTTCTCTGTCGATGAGGCGCATGCCTACTGGATCAACCTCTACAACGCCAAGACGCTTGATGTCGTGCTAGACCGCTATCCCGTCACGTCGATCAAGAAAATCAATCTCGGCGGCGGCGGCCTGTTCGGCACGGGGCCGTGGTCGAAGAAACTGATGAGCGTTGAGGGCATTTCGTTGTCGCTTGATGACGTGGAACACGCCGTCGTGCGGCCGCTGTTCAATGATCCGATGTCCCATTACGGGCTCAATTGCGCATCCTACTCCTGTCCCAATCTGGCGACCGTCGCTTTTACCGGCCGCAACGTCGACGATCTGTTGAGGGCGAATGCCCGCGACTACGTCAATCACCGGCGCGGTGTGTCGGTCGGCAAGGGACGCATCACATCGTCGAAGATCTATTCCTGGTATGCCGCTGATTTCGGCGGCCGCCGAAAGCTGAAGTCCCATTGGAGGTTATTTGCCGAACCGGATCACTCGGCGGCGATCAAATCTGCATCCGTTGGCCGTTTCGTCTATGATTGGAGCCTCAATGACATCGGTTGACGACAGCCCGGCCATCACATGAGCGTGAGCGGCGCGCTGCCGCCGATCACGCACACTTGGGCAAAACGGCGCGAATGTCATTGGCAGTGCTCCTGCGCAGTTCTTAGGTTCGTAACTGAACCAACGAAGGTCATTCGAGGATGACCGGAAGGGCCTGCGAGGAGTATAGGGATGAGCATTGAAATCGAAACGGCCGACGCGGGGACGGAAATGGCAATGAACGGCGACAGCCGCGGCGACCGGGTTCCCGAACAGGTTGAATCAACCTCGTCCCGCAAACTGAAACGCTTTGCTCCGATCCTGGTGGTGGTTGCTGGCCTCGCGGCTGCCTACTGGTTTGGTCTGGTGGATGTTTTGTCGTTTGAATCCCTCGTAGAACACCGCGATGCCTTGAAGGCGCAGGTTCAGGAGAGCTTCCTCCTGGCGTCTCTGTTTTTCGTGGTCGTTTATACCCTGGCAGTGTCCTTTTCATTTCCGGCTGCGTCGCTTTTGACGATTTTCGGCGGGTTTCTCTTTGGTTGGTTTTTCGGCGGAGTTCTGACTGCCATCGGCGCAACCGTCGGTGCCACGATTATCTATCTGGCGACCCGTACCGCCTTCGGGGACTTCCTGAAAAAGAAGGCGGGGCCCGGCGTTAACAAGCTGGCGGAGGGCTTTCGGGACAACGCATTCAGCTTCCTGCTTGTCTTGCGCCTTGCGCCGATCTTCCCGTTCTTCGTTATCAATATCGCTCCGGCTCTGTTCAACGTGCCCGTTCGTACCTACGTCGTCGCAACGTTCATCGGCATTCTGCCGGGGACATTTGCCTACGCCTATCTTGGCCAGGGCCTCGACAGTGTCATTTTGTCGGCGCGTGCTGCCGGCGTCGAAGTCGGTGCCTCCGACCTCGTTACGACGGAGATCACCATCGCCTTCATCGCGCTGGCGGTCGTGGCGGCAATCCCCTTCGTCATCCGCAAGCTGCGCGGCGGACGCGGGCTGGGCGGTTGAATAGAATTCCAGTTTTGGTATCTCTCTCCCAGAGATATTCCACACCTCACTAGCTGAAAGGGTCTCGCCATGAGCGAAACGCTGCGCCCCGATATCTGTGTCATCGGCGGCGGCTCGGGTGGCCTGACGGTGGCCGCCGCCGCCGCCTCCTTCGGGGTCGAGGTCGTGCTGATCGAAAAAGGCAAGATGGGCGGCGACTGCCTGAACTACGGTTGCGTTCCTTCCAAGGCGATCATTGCGGCCGGAAAACACGCCCACGCCATCGAGGAAGCGCCCGACTTCGGTGTTTCGGCCGGCGAGGTAAAGGTCGACTTTCGCAAGGTCCACAGCCACATCCATTCGGTGATCGGCGCCATCGCGCCGAACGACTCCGTCGAGCGTTTCACTGCGCTGGGGGTGCGGGTGATCCAGGACAGCGCCAAATTTACCGATCGCGACACGGTCGTGGCCGGAGATATCGAGATCAAGGCGCGGCGCTTTGTCGTCGCCACCGGGTCATCGGCCTTCGTGCCGCCGATCCATGGTATAGAGACGGTCGACTACCTGACCAACGAAACCCTGTTCGACCGCAATCGCAAGACCCGCCATCTGATTGTGATCGGCGGTGGCCCGATCGGCATGGAAATGGCTCAAGCGCACCGTCGCCTCGGGTCGGAAGTAACCGTCGTCGAGGGCCTCAAGGCGTTGGGCAAGGACGATCCGGAACTGGCTGCCATCGTGCTGGAGAAGCTGCGTGGCGAGGGCATCGAGATTCTCGAAGGCACCACGGTGACGGAAGTGGCGAAGCGCGGCAAGACCGGAGTGCGGGTGACCGTCAAGAGTGAAGCCGGCGAGGAAGTCGCCATTGACGGCACCGATATCCTGGTGGCGACCGGCCGCAAGGCCAATGTCGAAGGTCTTGGGCTGGAGGAAGCCGGCATCGATTTTGACCGTTCTGGCATCAAGGTCGGCGCCAATCTGCGCAGCTCCAACCGCAAGGTCTATGCCATCGGCGACGTCGCCGGCGGTCTGCAATTCACCCACGTCGCCGGGTATCATGCCGGTCTCGTCATCCAGCAAATCCTGTTTCGACTGCCTGCCAGGGAAAACCGCGATATCATCCCCTGGGTCACTTTCACCGATCCGGAGCTGGCCCATGTCGGTCTCAATGAAGAGGCTGCGCGCAAACGGTCCGGACAGATCCACGTCCTGCGCTGGCCCTATGCGGAAAACGACAGGGCCCAGGCGGAACGCAAGACCGACGGTCTGATCAAGATGATCACCGACAAGAAAGGCCGGATCCTGGGCGTTTCCATCGCCGGCTCGGGCGCTGGCGAGATGATCAACATGTGGGCGCTTGCCGTCGCCAACAAAATGAAACTGTCGGATGTTCGCGGCTTCGTGCCGGCCTATCCGACCATGGGCGAGATCGGCAAGCGGGCGGCCATCACGTATTACGCGCCAATGACGCGCAAGCCGTTCGTGCGCAAGCTCCTGACCTTCCTGCGCCGCTTTGGCTGACCAAAGCTAACCGGTGATTACCGGTCGACGCTACCCGGAACACGCATCGTTGGCTCCAGATTTGAATTCCACTCGACTTGTCCGGGTGCCAACCGGACGCCGCTGAATTCAAGCGCCCCGGCAATCGCGGCGCGCGCCTGAACCGACGCCATGCGAACCGCCGCTGGCGGAGGTGCGATCCCCCAGGCACTGATATTGCGAACGGCCGCATCGAGGCGAAGAGCCGAACCGGCAAGATTGCTTTGACCCGGCTGCCGCACCGCGCCGCTGTCATCCAGAATGATATCCATTCCTGCAAAGCGGTAGGCCCCCGGGGGCGCTGTCGCAGCAAGCACGGCATCGCTCACAAGGATGCAGTTGTCCTGGCCTTTGATGGCCACAAGCGCGTTGAGGGCGTCCGGCGAGACGTGGTGTCCGTCGGCGATCAGACAGGCCTTCAACCGTGGTTCGGCGAGTTGAGCCAACAGCGCGTTTTCCAGCTTCGGCAACATTCGCGGCAGTCCGTTGCCAAGATGCGTCGACAGTGTCATCCCTGCATCGCCCGCTGCCCGCACTGTGGCGAAGTCGGCCGCCGAGTGAGCCATGGCGACCGCCTTACCATTGCTCGTCAGTTGCCGAACCGCTTCGATGGCGCCGACGCGTTCAGGCGCCAGGGAAATCAGCAGGATCGGACGGCTCAGGCCAATCTCGAGACGGGTGACAAATTCAATATCGGGATCGATCATCGCACCGCCCGGGTGGCATCCCTCATACCCGGCGGCGGGGTTGAGGAACGGGCCTTCCAGATGGTAGCCGGGAACCATCGACGCACCAAGTCGACTGGCCGATACAGCGGCGTCGAGCGCCTGCAAGCGGGACATCAACTGCGCCTTGTGTGCGGTGATCAGCGTGGGCAGGCAGCCGGTTACACCTGCATCCTGCATAGCCTCCAGGGCCAGGTCCATCTGGTCGGCCGTCAGGCTGTCGTCGTTGAAATCGACTCCGGCATAGCCGTTGACCTGAAGGTCGAAAAGCCCGTCCGTCAGCACTGCTGGGCCTCGGCGATACCGGCTGACAAATAACCTGCCGACGGAGGATCCAGATGCAGCGTAGCATCGGCGTGTCTCTGGCAAATGGAAGCCGGGTGAACGTTCGTAACCTCATTCTCCACGGCATTGCGTACGGCTTCAGCCTTGCGGGCGTCGGGAACCGAAAGAACGAGTTTACGAGCCTTCATGATCTGTTTGATCGACATGGAAATGGCTCGATCTGGCACCTCTTCGAGGGTTGAAAACCAGCCTTCGGCCAGTTGTTGGCGTCGGCAGGCATCGTCGAGTTTGGTAACGATATAGGGAGCCTCCGTCTCGAAATCGGCCGGCGGATCGTTGAAAGCGAGATGGCAGTTCTCGCCGATGCCGGCGAAACAGACATCGACGGCGCGCTGGGAGATAAGACCGTTAAGGCGGGTGACCTCGTCGTCGATGTCGATGGCGTCGCCATTCACCGGAACGAACGCTTTCAAATGACCGACCCTGTCGACGAAGCGGTCGGCCAGATAGCCGCGAAAGCTGGCCGGATGGTCGGGTCCCAAGCCGACATATTCATCGAGATGAAAGGCGGTCACCCGGCTCCAGTCGATGTCCATCGCCACCAGCGCGTCAAGCATTTCAAACTGGCTGGCGCCGGTAGCGACAGTAATTCTGGCGGTTCCCGACGTACGGATCGCAGATCGTATCGCCTCGGCACCGTCCTCCGCCGCGGCCTGTCCGAGCGATGTCTTGTCGGTATGGATTCGGATTTGCATTTCCGTTCTCTTTTTTGGATCATGAAGTTCTAAAAGAAAAATCAGAAACGAACAAGGGTGTCAATACGTTGGAAAACAGGGAGTTAATTTAGAACAATAATGTTTTTAATTGTTGACAGATTGACCGTAATGATCGATCTTCCGGCGACTGAACACACAGGGAGCTCGAAAAATGAACATGATCCGATCCGCCATTGTCGGCCTGCTCGCCGGCATTGTTTGTCTCTCGCAGGCGTCAGCCGAGACCGTCCTGCGACTGGCTGAAAACCAACCGGAATCGAACCCGGTTACAGTTGCGATGCATCGCTTTGCCGACTTGGTAAAGGAGTACTCGGACGGAGAGGTGACGGTTCAGGTCTTTTCCGGCGCTCAGTTGGGCCAGGAGCCGGAAACCATTGAACAGACCCAGGCTGGCATCATCGATCTCACCCGGGTGAATTCTGTCGTGCTTGCCAATGTAAGCCCGTCGATGGGAGTGTTCACATTGCCTTACATCTTCGGCGGCTGGGACCACAAGTACCGGGTGCTTGATGGCGATGTGGGCACGGAGGTTCTCAACGATCTCGAGAAGGTCGGTTTGATTGGCTTTGGTTACATGGACGCAGGATCCCGTTCCTTCTACACGGTCGAAGGCAAGCCGATCAGCAGTATCGAGGATCTCAAGGGCATGAAGATCCGCGTCCAGCCAGCACCGATTTCCATTCGCATGATGGAACTTCTCGGTGCCGTGCCGACCCCGATGAATTACGGTGAGGTTTATTCAAGCCTGCAGACCGGCGTTATCGACGGCGCGGAAAACGATTACGTGAGCTATCATACCTCGGCGCACTACGAAGTCGCGCCAAACTATGTGGAAGACGGCCATCTGAGTCCTCCGGCGCTTCTGCTCATGAACAAGGCCAAGTTCGACTCCCTCCCGGCGGAACACCAGGACGCTATCCGCAAGGCCGGCATGGAGGCAGCGCTCTACGAGCGTGAGATCATGCGTCAGGCCAATCAGGATGCGCGCAAGACCGTCGAAGAAGGCGGTGCAACAGTGTCGGAAATAGACAACGCCCCCTTCCAGGCTGCCGTGCAACCGATCTATGAAGAGTTTCCCGATTTCAAACCGCTGATCGAGCGCATCAAGGCAGCAAAGTAATCGGGTCGAGGCAGGCACTGGAGGCTGAGCATGGCATGGTTGCGGAGCGTGGCATGGTGGATCGACCTGATCAACCGGCTCGCGGCCCTGGCATGCCATGTGCTGCTCGTGGTGATCACCAGCGTGACCGTGCTGCAGGTCTTCCTGCGCTTTGTTCTGAACCGCCCGACAAGCTGGTCTGAAGAGATCGCATTATTATGTTTGATCTGGTTCGGCCTTCTGGCGGTGGCCGTGGGGATCCGCCGCCACGAGCATGTGGCGATCACCTTCCTGCGGGACCTTCTTCCCGCTCCACTGGCGGTTGGGCTCGACTACGCCGCACAGGCGGCCATGGCAGTCTTTATGTTTGCGGTGATGTTTTATGCCGGCGATCTGCTTGCCCTCGTCGGAGTTCAGGTCCTGCCTGCGTCCGGACTTCCCAAGTCGCTGCTCTATCTTCCGGCGATCCTGGGAGGGCTCCTGGGAACGATCAATGCCGTTGCGAACATGCTGTTGCGTGACGTCCACGCGGCTCCGGCCACCACAATGGACGCCTGACCGTGATGCAGGTCGACTGGATCGGTATTTCCTTTCTGCTCGGCGGTTTTATCGGCCTGATGTTGCTGCGGGTGCCGATTGCTTTCGCACTCGGCCTGTCGTCACTGGTCACCGCATTATACCTGCAACTGCCGCTTTTGATGGTCGCACAACGAATGGTCAACGGGCTCAATTCGTTCACGTTCCTCGCTGTGCCATTCTTTATCCTGGTCGGTAACATCATGACCGAAGGCGGTATCTCCGACAGGCTTGTGCGGCTGGCCGACGTTCTGGTCGGCCGCATGCGTGGCGGACTTGCCCAGGGCAATGTGGTCGCCAGCACCCTGTTCGGTGGCATCTCCGGTTCGTCGGTTGCCGACGTGGCGTCGATAGGCTCGTTCCTGATTCCGGCCATGCAGCGCGCCGGCTACCCGGCCAGCTACTCGGTTGCCGTGACCGTTACGTCGTCCGTCCAGGGCGTGTTGATCCCGCCAAGCCAGAATATGATTTTCTATGCCCTCGCAGCCGGAGGCCTGCCAATTTCGACCCTGTTTCTGGCCGGCTATGTGCCAGGCCTGTTGCTGGGGCTGTCGCTCATGGTCATCTGCTTTGTGATGGCCCGGCGGCATGGCTATCCGCTCGGCCGTGCCTATGGTCTGCGCGAGGGCATGGCGGTAGCGCTTGACGCGGCAATAGGCTTGTTCACGATTGTCATCATCATCGGCGGCATCCTGACCGGCGTCTTTACCGCCACGGAATCAGCGGCGGTAGCCGTTGTCTATGCGCTGCTCGTCACAGTATTCTGGTATCGCAGCCTCGATCGGGCGGCCGCGGCGCGGATCTTTGCCACCACGTTGACCACGCTGGCGATGGTCACGGCCATTATCATGACGTCGTCGGTGTTCGGATTTCTCCTGTCCTATCTGCGCGTGCCTGTCGTCCTGGCCGACGCGATCTTTGCTGTCTCCGACAGCAAGCTGTTCGTGCTGTTTGCGATCAACATTCTGCTTTTGGTGCTCGGGATGCTGATGGACATGGGGGTGCTGATTCTCCTGCTGACACCGATCCTGCTGCCGATCGCCACCAAGGTCGGTGTCGATCCGATCCATTTCGGTATCATCCTGATCCTGAACCTCGGAATTGGTCTGTGCACGCCGCCGGTGGGTACCTCCCTCCTGGTGGGATGCGGCATCGCCAGGATCAACCTTGAGCGGGCGACACGTAGCCTGGTACCGTTCTATCTTGCCATGCTCGCGGTTTTGATATTGGTCACCTACGTTCCTGCGTTTTCGCTGACGTTGCCCTCGTTTTTCCGCTAAGTGATGCCATGGATAGCAATCGTACCGAAGAGCTGGTGACCATCGCTCAGCTCGTGCGCGATGGACGGGCGACGACTCGCGGCGATGTCGGCGAGGCGCTGTCAATGCGGTCGACCACGGTATCGGAGCTCGTCGGCGATTTGGTTGCCAAGGACCTGTTGCGCGAAAGTACGATCAAGCCACGTGGCCGCGGCCGGCCGGCTGCCTCACTCAATTACAATCACCGGCGTTTCGGAGCTGTTTTCATCAGCGTTGTCGACCGTACCCTGGTGGCAAAGGCCGTCGACATGGCCTGCCATGTGCTGACGGAAAGCCAGGTGACCCCCGACGCCGAAGCCGGAAACGACCTTTTGGCTGGCTGTATGCGCCGGCTGGTGGCGGAAGTCATTGAAAAATGTCCGCCTGGTATCGAACTCTGCGCCATCGTTTGCTCGCTATCCGGCCTGCTCGACGTGGGCCGGTCAGTCTGGTGTGTTTCGTCCCGCTGGCCGCGAATGCGTGATTTCGACATCGCCGAAGCCCTGGCGGAAGTCGACTGTCCCGTGAGCCTGGTACGTAACCTTGATGCCGAACTGGCCGGCATCCGGCTGCACGAGGGGCACACTTCGAGCGAAACGGCGCTGCTCTTGCATTGGGGCCATGGAATCGGCGCCGCCTACAGTGCGGACGGAGAAATAGTCAATCGCAGCCGCGGCCGCTTTTGCGAAATTGGCCACTGGAGCCTCGGCAATGCGGTCGGCCGCCAGTGTACATGCGGCAACACGGACTGTCTGGAAACGGTGGCTGCGCTGTGGGCGCTGGGTCCGCAACTGCGGCACACTTTTCCCGACCTGCCGCTCGACGAGAGCGGCCTGGCGGAGCGACTTCACCGACTTGACCTGTTGGAGTCGAATGCGATGGAAGAAGCATTGAAGGAGGTGCTGCGGCTGACCGTCAATCTGTGTCGTCTGCTGTTTCCCGATCGCATGATCCTGACCGGCCCCTTTGTTCAGAACCCCGACATTTTCAGTCGATTTGTACAGGCTCTTGAACGGGCTCCGCTGCTCAAGTCACTCGACAAGATCCGCGTCTCCGTCAACAGCGACGGAATGGGGTACGAAATTGCCAGCGCGTTGCGTGAGCCGTTCGCTTCTGCTGTGAGCAGACTGGCGGCGGCGCCGGGCGGCCGGACTGGCTGAGTAACGCTTTGTTTGTTGCGATTCAGCTCTATCTTTGACACATACAGGGTGCCTCGAAGGGCGAGCGCTGTGGGGTGCTGCGTCGATTAAGCATCTATGAAACATGCTATGATCCATTTGATGGAATCTTTGGTATAGAGACGCAGGGAGTTTGTCCCGCAAGGGAACGGAATCGGAATGGAATCGGCGCAAAACGACAGAAACGGGTCATCGCGACGTCTTGTCGGAGGGGAAAAGCCGCGGCGTAGCCTGTCCGGCAAGCTGCTCTTGTTGACTATCCTTTTCGTGATGATCGCCGAAGTGCTGATTTTTGTTCCGTCGGTCGCCAATATGCGCATGCGATGGCTGGAAGACCGGCTGCGCACCGCCGCCGCCGCCAGCCTTGTTGTCGAAGGCTGGGAGGACATGGAGCTGCCGCAGCCGATCCAGAACGATGCGTTGATGGCCACCGGCACCAAATCGATCGCGCTTCGCACCGAGGGCATGTCCCGACTGATCGCCTCCACCGACATGCCGCATGAAGTCGCGATGCAATATGACATCACCTCGGTGTCGCCTTTCGTCGCCATTCGCGATGCTTTTGCCACCCTGTTTTCCGGTGGCGATCGCATTATCAGCGTCTACGGTCCGGTCGAAGGCGAAACCATGATGGTCGACATCGTCATGGATGAAGAGCCGCTCTACCGGGCGATGCTGATCTATGGCCGCAATGTCTTTTTCCTGTCGCTTCTGATTTCCTTCATCACAGCCGGGCTTGTCTTCATCGCCATCAACTCGATCATGATCCGGCCCATCCGCCGCATGACGGCGAGCATGCAGGCTTTTTCGGAAGCACCGGGCGATCCCGACCGTATCATCGCGCCGCGGGACAATGGCGACGAATTGGGCATTGCGCAGCGTCATCTGGCCTTGATGCAGCGGCAGTTGCAGGCGACACTAAAGGAGCAGCAGCACCTGGCCGATCTGGGGCTTGCCGTGTCCAAGATCAACCACGACATGCGCAACATCCTGGCCTCGGCCCAATTGATGTCGGACCGCCTGGCGATGGTGGACGATCCGGTGGTCAAGCGCTTTGCGCCGAAGCTGATCCGCACGGTGGACCGCGCGGCCGATTATACCAGAGAAGTGCTGGCCTATGGCCGCGCCCAGGAAGCCGAGCCACACCGCCGGCAGATCCAGTTCGACGCGCTCGTCGCCGATGTCCGCGACATGCTGATCGTCGATCCGGAGGTCCGCCCGGAAGGCGCCGAGACGTCGAACATGGCGCCCATCGATTTCATCATCGACGTACCGCATGGGTTGGAGCTGCAGGCCGACAGCGAGCAGCTGTTTCGAGTGATCCACAATCTCTGCCGCAATGCCATCCAGGCGCTGGACGCCGATGCCATCGACGACGCGGCTGTCGTCCGCCGGGTAACCGTGTCGGCTCGTGTTGTTGACAATGTCGCGACCATCGAAATCGACGATACCGGCCCAGGCATGCCGGAGAAGGCGAAGGAGCACCTGTTCAAGGCCTTTCATGGCTCGGCCCGCTCTGGTGGCACGGGCCTTGGGCTGGCCATCGCCCACGAGCTCATCCGTGCCCATGGCGGCGGCATCGGGCTTGTCGACAAACAGGGTCCGGGAACGCGTTTCCGCATCACCCTTCCCAACCAGCCGGATCAGGTCGAATGCCCGACACCGGTCCAACCGGTGCCGATGGAGCGCTTCGGCGAATAGCCGCTTTTGGCGGCCTCACGTCGATTGTCGTCCACCCGCCAAATTTTCCGCCGCGTGCGCTTGCATTCCGGCAGCGAAAGGATTAGGTACACGCCTCGCGGACAGCCTTCGTCCGCCACGCGCTCGTAGCTCAGCTGGATAGAGCACCAGACTACGAATCTGGGGGTCGGGAGTTCGAATCTTCCCGAGCGCGCCATAAAATCAATTGCTTCACAGATGCGCTCGGACGTTGCATTGAATTGCGTCCAAATCGGACGAATTCCTGTCCGCAGTATTTTTGCAGCGGCCCATTTCACTTTGCCACGTATATGATGCCAATGGTCCGCATTAGATATCTTGGCACCGTAAGCTCTGCCCTCCGAAGGCAGCGGTCGCAGCCCCGCGCCTTATGACGCTTGCGCTGTCAGCTTCGTTTGACAAGGCCATGACGATAAATGCCCGCATGCACCGTGCTTTTTGACGGGATCCGCACATCGCCGGCCAAACGTCGCACCAACAACTCGCCGATCTTCCTTGCACCCCAATGAGGCTTGTCGCGTCGGCATGCGATGATCATGCGTTCAATCGCTTCGGGCAACTGATTGGAATAGCGCACAGGACGGCCTGAACGGTCGCATAGCGCTTCCAGGCCGTGCTCTTTGTAGCGATTGAAGATCTTGTAGCCAGTCTTACGCGATATCCCGAACTCGCGGCAAAGATCGCTCATACCCTCGCCCTCAAGGCGACGGGCTACAAATCGAGGACATTCCTCCATGACACGGGTCTTTCTCCACCGTTGCCCGACTGGCGATGCAAAGCATCGTCGAAAGGGGCATCAACACCTCCGGCAAAGCCAAAAGTGTTACCTATGTGTCCGGTACAAAACGTCACCTATGTCTCGGGTCTCTCAAAAGCGTTGGAGGTAGCGAATAAGGCCATTTGTCTCGTATTTTTCATTCTTCTCAGAAATCTGAAGTTAATCGTTAGAGATCGCTGCGCGTGAGCGTGCGTGTTCCCTGCTGCATAAGCAAGAACCGCTCCCAGATTGCGTACTGTTCGACAACCCTGGGATGCCAACAATCTGCGAATAGGCTTTTGAGGAAGCACTTTTGGCTCAACCGTAGGTCCGGACCCTAGGCCTAATCGGACTTTAGGCTGTTTACGTATTGTGTTTCAGTAGCGCCATTTCCCAACGTCGTTGAACCTATCAACGGTATGGATTTCTTCCGAATGAATAGTAAGCTTGGCAGCGTAGGGAGATCGCCTTGGAACGCAGGCTCGCCGCAATACTGGCCGCTGATGTAGTCGGCTACTCGAGCCTCATGGGTATAGATGAGGCTGGGACACGAAGACGTTTCAATTCCCATATCAATGAACTGATCGAACCGGTCATCGCGAAGCGCCGAGGCCGCATCGTAAAAACCACGGGCGATGCTCTGATGGTCGAATTCGCCAGTGTCGTTGATGCTGTTCAATGCGCCATCGATATCCAGAATGGCATGGCGGAACGAAACATTGGCAAACCAGACGAAGAGCAAATAATCTTTCGTGTAGGCGTCAATATCGGTGATGTGATTGTTGAAGGCGACGACATTCACGGCGATGGCGTCAATATCGCGGCCCGCCTGGAAGCGATGGCCGAGCCGGGTGGTATATCGGTTTCTGACAAAGTCATTCAAGAAATCCGAGGGAAGCTTGAATTCAATTCCCAGGACTTGGGCTATCGATCATTGAAGAATATTGCCGAACCAATACCAGTCCATCGAATTGATATTGGGGAGACAACAAGCCTTGTCCAAGATTCTCGACCATCTGCACCAAAACCCCGCCTAACATTGCCGGAAAAACCTTCGATTGTTGTTTTGCCGTTCGTGAATCTTAGCGGCGACCCAAACGAGGACTATTTCGTGGATGGCCTTGTTGATGACTTCACGGTCGCACTCGGTCGCGAAAACTGGCTGTTTGTAATGAGCAGTCCGTCGACCTCGTCGCTCAAGGATAACCCGTCCGATCCGCGGCGCATCGGTTCAGAACTGGGCGTACACTATGTTCTGCAAGGCAGTCTGCGCAGACAAGACAATCGCATTCGGGTTGTTGTCCGGCTCAGTGACGGACAGACTGGCGGTCAAATCTGGTCCGATCGTTTCGAGGATGAAATCGATAATGTCTTTGACCTTCAGGACCGGTTGATGACGCAGCTCGTAGCTACGATCGCACCGGCATTGCGAACTTCGGAAATCGAACGCGCCTATCGAAAGCCGACGAGTAGCCTGACAGCGTTTGATCTCTATCTTCAGGCCCTCCCGCTCTTCAGGACCAGTTTAATCGACAATCGACGGGCCATTGGCCTTCTGGAAAGGGCGATTGAACTTGATCGATCCTATAGCTCGGCGTTCGGGCTGGCGGCGCGGTGCTATCAGTTTCAGAAAATCATGGCCTGGGTAGCACCTTCCGATCCTTGTCTCAGGGAGGGTATTGAGTTTGCACGACGCGCGGCTGAATTGGGAGATAACAATCCAGAAGCTTTATGGATGGCTGGGCTGGCGCTTATCTTCCTGGACGGAGAACTCGACCAAGGTCCGGCGCTGATAGAAAGGTCGTTGACCCTCAATCCAAGTTCGGCCAATGCCTGGACAGCGAGTTGTCTAGCCTACAGTTGTCTAGGGCAAAGCGAGACAGCCATCGAGCACTTTCACAAGGCCCGGCGCCTAAATCCGCTGGACCAACTGCATCATTTACACTGGAACTCCGTTGCGTTGGCGTATCTTGGTGCTGGCCGAATTCAAGATGCGAATGAAGCCGCCGATAAAACACTGAACACGTTGTCGACATATCCACCCGGGCTCCGTCTAAAAGTTGCAGTTTGCGGTCTACTGGGGTTGAGCGACGACAGCGCCAAATACCTTGAACGGCTGCTGTCGGTACAACCGGATTGCTCGCTTACATGGCTTTCAGAACATCTGGAGACGCACTTGGTTCGCAATCCAAATTGTTTGGCGAACTTCCTTGAAGGGGCGCGGCTTGCCGGGCTGCCTGAGAATTCGCCGAGGTCTGCCTAGGGTCCGTTGGCGACTTCAGTTCGAGTTGGTTCAATATCAGTTTGAACTTCTAACGCCAGGTGTAGAAGGTTGTCCGAGATGCCGTACTTGCGGCACAACTCGGTGGCCGACATGCCAGCCCTGATGTTCTTTCAAAATGCCAAGGATCCGTTCTTCAGTGGAACGTGACCGCTTCATTCGTCTGTCTCCTTCTTCGAGGAACAGGCCAACCCGAAAACGCGGAAAATTCGGGGGAGCAGATCAGAGACAATGCTCGCCACCCACGCGCCGAAACGTCCGCGGTCTTTCAGGGCTTTTGTGTTTCTTGGCCAACCACACAGCCGATGGATTGATGATTGGGTAACCCACTACCAAGAAGCGGCCATTCAGATCAGACGCGCGGCTCAGAAATCCAATGGTCAAATTCAAATCGCCGCACAATTTGCCGCAGCTCTTCAATCAACGTCCCCTGGCGTGAGCGTTCCCGCGTCAACAGCGTCACCGAACGACGCGCCGTCAGTCCCGTGATTTGTCGGAAGGCCAGTTGATCGGTCATGATCCGCACAACGGCTTCCGGCAGGATTGTCACCCATTTGCCGCTCCGCACCATGCTGATCAATGACAGAGTGTTGTGCACTGTGACATTCGCGGTCGATAGCTCGGCACGAACGTCCGGTGGTTCGATCAGGTTGCACAGATTGTTGTTCACAAAACCGGACTCCACGATGTCCGATATCGTCGGCAGCGCCACAGTCAGGGCCAGAGAATGGTCCGGTGCGCAAAGCAGGCCGAAGGAGTCTTCGAAGAGCGGCTCCTGCCGGATGCCGTTGAGCGTATGGCGGCCGGAGGCAACCCCGAGATCGACCTGACTTCTGAGCAGCGCGTCGACGACCCGCTCCGTATCGGCGTCCCTCAATTCCACCTTGAGGCCAGGGTGCATTTGCACAAGCTCTTCAATGGCTGAGGGAAAGACGAGGCTGGCCACGGATGGCACAGAGGCGACGCGCAGCAGGCCGTGCGGGGCGTTCGCGGTGGATTCGATGGCATCGACCGTTTCGTCGAACCGCCGCAACTGTTGCCGCGCAAGCTCGAAGATTTCCTCTCCAATCGGTGTCAGTTTGCTTTTCCGTTCGCTTTCAAAGAGGCGTTGACCGAGATGCTCCTCCAGCTGTTTCAAGGTCATGGACAGGGCCGATTGAGTCCGGCCCAGGCGCATTGCCGCGTCGGCGAGGTTGCCCGTCTGGGCAACGACGCTGAAGCAGCGCAACATTTCGATCTTGATGGCCATATTTCAATATTTCTGAAATTTGTTTCATAAGTTTTAGTTTGACTGATGTTGCAACTAAAGTCCACGCTGTGGGATGGAAACTCCGGGGCTGCGGCATGTCTGATTTGGGATTGAACTTCATTGCTGGAGAATGGGCTCCGGGTGAGCACGCGATCGAAAATCGCAACCCGTCCGATGTGTCCGATTTGCTGGGCATGTTCGCCCAGGCGAGCTCTGACCAGCTCACTGCGACCTTGACCAGGGCCCATGAGGCGCAGGCGCAATGGGCCGCCTATGGCCTGGAGCGCAAACAGGCGGTCCTGATGGCAATCGGCAATGAGCTGATATCACGGGCAAAGGAGCTCGGGACTCTGTTGAGTCGCGAAGAGGGCAAACCGCTTGCCGAAGGTCAGGGGGAAATTGCCAGGGCCGGCCAGTTTTTCACCTACTATGCGGCCGAGTGCCTGCGGCAAATCGGTGAAAACGCCGATAGCGTTCGCCCCGGCATCGAGGTTGATGTGCGTCGCGAGCCCGTGGGTGTTGTCGCGGTCATCTCACCCTGGAATTTTCCGACGGCCACAGCCTCCTGGAAAATCGCACCGGCACTTTGTTATGGCAATGCCGTCGTCTGGAAACCGGCCAATGTGACCCCGGCCTCCGCCGTCGCGCTTGCGGAGATTATCTCCCGGCAGGACATTCCTCAGGGACTGTTTTCACTGGTCATGGGTTCGGGTCGGTCCATCGGGCAACACCTGGTCGAAAGTCCTCTCGTCAACGCGATTTCCTTCACAGGCTCGGTGCCGGTCGGCAAAGGCATCGCTACGGCGGCCATTGTCAACCTGACCAAGGTTCAAATGGAAATGGGCTCGAAAAATGCGCTTGCGGTCATGGATGACGCCGATCTGGATCTGGCCGTCAACGTGGCGCTTGGCGGCGCTTTTGGCGGAACCGGGCAAAAATGCACCGCATCCTCACGCCTGATCGTGCACCGGAACATTCATGATGCTTTCGTGGAGAAGTTGGTGGCCGCCGCAAAGGCCATGAAGGTGGGCCATGCGCTCGAGGAAGGAACGCAGATGGGGCCGGTTGTGAGCGAGCAGCAGCTCAACGAGAATCTGGCCTATGTGGATCTCGGCCGGTCCGAAGGTGCCGAACTCGCCTGCGGCGGTGTCCGGCTCGATATGCCGCATGATGGTTTCTACATGTCGCCTGGCGTCTTCGTGAACAGCACCAACGACATGCGGATCAATCGCGAGGAGATGTTTGCCCCGTTGACATCGGTCATCAAGGTCGGCGGTTATGACGAAGCGCTGGCAACGGTCAACGACACCAGTTTCGGCCTGACGGCGGGCATAGTCACCCGTGATCTCGCCCGCGCAACCCATTTCAGGCGCAATGCTCGCACGGGCGTTGTGACGGTCAACCTGCCCACCGCCGGCACCGACTATCACGTGCCGTTCGGCGGACGCGGCGACAGCTCCTACGGTCCGCGTGAGCAGGGAAAAGCGGCAGCAGAGTTCTACACCACCGTCAAGACCGCTTATATCAGCGCAGGAGCACCTGTCTGATGCGGATCGACGGCCTGCAATACGCCAACTGGTCGGAAAAGATCTTCCGGCAACTGCGCGAAGGTCGGGTCGACGCTATCCATGTGACCATTGCCTATCATGAAAACTTCCGTGAAACGGTCACCAATTTCGAGCGCTGGAACCGGTGGTTCGAGCAGTATCCCGACCTGATCATGACGGGTCGCTGGGCCTCCGACATCGATACGGCCCGGGAGACCGGCAAGACCGCGGTGTTTTTTGGTTTTCAGAACCCAAGCCCCATCGAAGACGACATCGGCCTCGTGGAAATCGTTCACACGTTGGGCGCCCGGTTCATGCAGCTTACCTACAACAACCAGTCCTTGCTGGCGACCGGATGCTACGAGTCGGAAGACACCGGCATCACACGCATGGGACGGCAGGTCATCAGGGAAATGAACCGCGTCGGGCTGGTTGTTGACATGAGCCACTCCGCCGACCGGTCCACGATCGAAGCAGCCGACCTTTCCACCAGGCCAATCGCCATCACGCACGCAAATCCACATGAATGGGCACCGGCGCTGCGCAACAAGTCGGACGACGTCATTCGGGCAGTGACCCAAAACGGCGGGATGCTGGGATTTTCCGTTTACCCGCATCACCTCAAGGACAAATCCGACTGCACCTTGTCCAGTTTCTGCGAAATGATCGCACGGACTGCCGACAAGTTCGGTGTCGCCAATTTGGGGATAGGAACGGATCTGTGCCAGGACCAGCCGGACAGCATCGTGGAATGGATGCGGGTTGGACGCTGGACCAAGGAGATAGACTTCGGGGAAGGCTCCGCCGACAATCCTGGATTTCCGCCCATGCCCGGCTGGTTCCGCGACAACCGTGACTTCGGAAATATCGAAGAGGGCCTGCGAGCCGTCGGCATGAACGAGGATGAAGTCGCGGGCATCATGGGCCGGAACTGGTACCGGTTCTTTGCCGAGAACTTCACCGCAAGGCAATGCTGATGTCTGGCCCTCAACCCATCGCGCGCCGCGATCCGGCGACTGTCATGCGGTTGAAACGCCTGGGCTCGCTGCATCAGTGCCGGTTGAGCTTCATGCGCATTCTGACCCGGCGCATGTCCCGGGATCAGTGGCGTTTCGAGCGAGCCCTTTTCGAGATCGACAGCGCTGGCGTGGGCCGCGCGGTCTACACGGCAACATGCTCGCAACGCACCTACTCGCTTGTTGCCTTTGCCCATGATCTTCCGGACGAACAGCGCTCGGATCGCGTCATCGCGGAGGCCTGGGACGCCACATTCGCGCTTTTTGACGGTGTTCCGGATGAAGAAGATCTGGAACGCCTTTCCAACAACGTGCCTCTGCAGGAGGCCGGTCGGGTCAGCGAACACGAACTGACGCTGTCACGCGCCAATCGTTCGGTTCGGTTGTGGACGCATGTTGTTGATGCGCTCGCCTCAGGCGACCAGCCCGATCCTGAACAGATCGACCGGGTCGGTTATCTGATGCGCACGACTGCGGTCTACGGCTCCGGCAAGTTCGGCGCGGCGGATCGCGAAATGATCGCCCATCGGCCGGAGATGCACCCTCCCTTCCAGGTCGAGATGCTGACCGTGTATCTGATCCGCACCTTCGTGCGGGATCTCGTCGAGCACATGGCTCGTGCAAAGGGCGGAATACAGGCCGTTTCGATGGAACCGGCGATTGCCAGGCAGTTGGGCATCGGGAACTCCACAGGTCTTGGAATGGCGCCGTATATCGTCAATCACCCGGTGCTGTTCGGCAACTGGATCATGGCACGCGAGGAGGCGATTTCCAGGGCGCGCTCCGTGGAGGTTGCGACCGAAAGTGAAATCGAAATCTTTATGGATGTTCTTCGACGCACCGATGTGTCGGTCGGTCGCTGGCGCTCCGAGCATCCCATCCAGATGGAAAAACTCGCGCAGCTCCGCAAGGATCTCGGTCTCCTTCACGACCGCATCGCCCATGCCGATCTGCGAGAAAGCCAGCCCTGGAACCGGTTGATCGTCTGGGCGCAAGGCTCATTAAGCGAGGAGGGGCAGGAGCTCCTGACCTCACTGATCCTGGAGCCCTACGCTCACCTTGTCGACGGCCTTGAAGACTGCATGGCCGATTCCAACACCGACGCCTTTCGTGTCGACGGCGCCATGAAAATTGCGGCCGTGCGCGAATTGCTTGAGACAAGCTTCGCCTGGGCGCTTGATACGGACTGGGACGACAAGGCGAACTGCGCCCGTGTATGGTACGTTTCCGAGGAAAAGCTCGAGCCCCGCATGGGTGAGCGGTTCGAGGAACCGATCGCGGACTATGAGCAACCGCTGGCCCCGGCTCGCGATGCTATTCTGGCCCACAAGGCCCTGGCCGATTGGGACAGTGACGGACTCGTAGCAGAGTTCCTGCTTCAACATCCCGAACACCGTCACACCATTCGACGTGCGCAGATGAGCCGCTTTGCGCCCTACGGCGAAATCCGCGACAACACCATCGCGGCCGATGTCCTGCCGATCGACATGTTGCGCGCGAAACTCTCCTTCTTCGGCGCCACCCATTTCGACCCGCGCTCGGACCGCTGGGTGCGCATATGCATGTATGCCGGTGCGCCGTATCCCGAAGAACTCAACGAGGCGAACGCCGATCTTTGGGTCTATCCGGAGATCGGGCCATGACCCTGTCACTGAACGAAGTCGAAGCGACAGCCAAAAAGGCGGCGCGCGGCGCCGGATATTCCTGGGGCATGGCGGAGGAAGCCGGCAAGGCCGCCCGTTGGCTTTGCGCACGGGAATTGGATGGATGCAAAGCGCTGGCGGGCCTATTGCAAGAGTTCCACGGCGCACCCCAAGCCCATTGGACGCCGATGCCGGACCGGTCTCCCTGGCAGGCGCGGGGGGAGCGGCTCTGCCCCCTCATCACCGGCGCGACGATATCGGATCGAGCGCATGAGTTGCACGGCGGGAGTTTTACGGTTTCCTCCGTGGTCGAACCGGCTCTGCTTCTTCCGTTTGCGGCATCCTGCGCATTGCGGTTGAAAACCGGGGTTTCCGTCGAACTGTCGGAGGCAAGTGCGGTAATCGAGGGCAATGCACTCGAAATCAACGGTGCGTTTCCTTCGTCGACCGAAGCCGTGAGTATCAGCCTCGGCGGCTCGGTTTCGTCCCCTGCAGCACTTCACCATCGTGCGACGCCCTTGCCGCAAAGTTGGCAGATTCTGAACCGCTTTGCTGAAAGAACCTATGCCCCCGCCACGGAAGCATCGCGCTTGTCAGGCGCCGGCGCAGGCCTGTCGGACAATGATTGAGCGGAGATCCGGATGATCGAGACGAAAACACTGAGCCTGGCGGAAATCGAAGATCTTGCCTTTCGTGCGCTTGTGGCTGCCGGTACGTCTGAAGCGAATGCGCGGCCGCTCGCCGTTGCGACCGCGGCAACCGAAGCCGATGGCGTGGCCAGCCATGGCCTGGCCTACATCCCGATCTATTGCGAGCATGTTCAATGCGGCAAGGTCGACGGTACTGCGGTTCCGGAGATAACCAAACCGCGGCCTTCTCTGCTCGTTGCCGATGCCGCGACCGGCTTCGCCCATCCGGCCATTGATCTGGGATTCGAACAGCTTGTGCCTCTGGTGCGCGAACAAGGTATTGCCGCTCTTGCTATACGGAACAGCTACAATTGCGGCGTCCTTGGCTATCACACGGGGCGTCTGGCCCGGGTCGGCCTGGTGGGCATCGGCTTCACCAATGCGCCAGCCTCAATTGCTCCATCCGGCGGTTCGAAACCGGTGGTTGGCACAAACCCGTTTTCCATCGCAACACCAGGCGAAGACGGCGAGCCGACTATTCACATCGACCAGAGCGCCAGCGCGATCGCCCGCAGCGAGGTGATGAAACACGCGCGCGAAGGAAAGCCGATTCCGGTCGGATGGGCACTTGATGCAGATGGAAACCCGACCACAGACCCGGACGTCGGCCTAAAGGGATCAATGGCGCCGTCCGGCGGTTACAAAGGAGTTGGGATAGCCCTGTTTGTGGAAATCATGGCTGCGGCCGTGAGCGGTGCAACCCTTGGAATTCATGCATCGCCCTTTTCCGGAACATCGGGTGGTCCACCGAAAACGGGCCAGTTTTTCCTTGCCATCGACCCGTACGCCAGCGCTGGTGACGTTTTTGCCTCGCGAATGGCGGACCTGGTGGCAGAAATCCGGAGCCAGGAAAACGCCCATTTGCCTGGCGACGGCAGAAGGAGAAAACGAGCTGTCGCCGGCGAAAACGGTGTGCCGGTGAGCACGGCCACATTGGCCCGGATTAAGACGTTTACCGACTAGCTGACGGTGCGTGGAATCGTCTCTTCCTGACAAGGGGCGATGCAACGCGACCGGAAGACTTTTCGATGAAGCAATACCGACTATTCGCAATGCGCAGGGAGGAAACGCATGTCAATCAAACCACCTTTCACTGCTCTGGAAGTTCGAAAAGCCTCCAGCGGTTTCTATGAGGGGCATAGCCTTGAGATCGCCTTGCTCAGCAAGGCGATCATGGTCGCGCTCGTTATCTGGGCGCTGGTTTGGCCAGCCAATGCCAACGGCATTCTCGGCAGTCTGAACTGGCAACTGCTCGAAGACTTCAATGCGTTCTACATAGTCATCGTGGGACTGTTTGTGTTCTTCCTGGTGATCGTCGCGGCGCTTCCTCAAACCGGAAAACGCATAATGGGGCGTCCTGGCGAAGGGAAGGAGTTTTCCGACTTTTCCTGGTTTTCCATGATGTTTGGCGCCGGATTGGGCGTCGGGCTCATGGTGTTTGCCACAGCCGAACCTCTCGGCCTTTGGGGTTCAAACCCTGTCATTATTTCAGGAGCGGTCGAGGGCAACACGTCGGAAGCGCTGCAGTCGGCCTATCGCTGGACATTTGCACACTATGGTTTTCACGCCTGGGCAATCTATGTGGTGACCGGCTTGTCGCTGGCCTACTATGCCTATACACGCGGCATGCCGCTGACCATTCGCTCTGCGTTGACACCACTGTTTGGCAAGCTGATGAACGGCATCCTGGGCCATGTCGTGGATATCCTTGGAGTGGTGGCGACCATTCTCGGTGTGTCTGTAACCATTGGCTACGGTGTCTCGCAGTTCATTGATGGCATGTATGCAATCACCGGCATGGGATGGATGATGGACCTGAGCGGCGAAGCGCCTGCTCCGGGAACGGTTGGCCTCATCGCCGGCCTCGTAGTGATCATGGGCCTGTCGATCATCTCTGCGGTGTCGGGTGTCGGGCGCGGGGTAAAATACCTGTCCAACCTGAATCTCGTTCTGTCGTTGATCCTGCTGTTCACTTTCGTGGTTTTCGGCTCTTTCGTCTTCGCCATGACGACTTACGGTTCGGCTATGGTCGACTACATCCTGCACTTCCTGTCGTTGAGCTTCGGCGCCTATGGACCGCAAACAGCCGCCGAATTCGCGTCGGCGCTGCCACCGGATGCAGCACCCTTTGCCGATGCCCTTCGTTCCGGCGCCACCAGCGCCTGGGGTTCCTTCGATGCCTTCAAGAGCGGCCTGGAAGGAGAAGCGGCCAACCTCTCAGACGAGGTGTTGCAGGCTGCCTATGCTGCCGGCGAGCCGGGTCGGCAGTTCGGCTGGCAGGCCGGGTGGACCACATTCTACTGGGCCTGGTGGATCGCGTTCTCTCCATTCGTCGGCCTGTTCCTGGCGCGCATTTCCCGCGGCCGATCGGTTCGTGAATTCATCATCGGCTGTGTGTTTGCGCCGGCAATGGTTTGTTTCGCCTGGATGACCATCCTTGGCGGCACCGCGATCGAACTGGAGCTGACGGGCGTTGCAGATGGTGCGATCATCGGCGCATCCAACACGGCGAAGCTCTTCGTCACTTTGGGTGAGATGCTGTCCGGGACGTTCCTGTCGCTGATCACGATCATGTGCGTCATCCTGATCATGACCTTTCTGGTGACCTCGGCCGACTCGGGCATCCTGGTGATGAACACCATCATGTCCGGCGGAGATCAGAACATCGGCAACCGGCACAAGATCGTTTGGGGCGTCATCCTGACGGCTGTCATCGGGACACTGCTGATCGCCGGTAAAACCAACGGCGGAGCCGATCCGATGGAGGCATTGAGAAGTGCAATGATCATCGGCGCGTTGCCATTCACCATGGTGATGGGGTTGATGTGCATAGCGCTAGCCAAGGCACTCTATCGCGATGGTGTGAGGGAAAAGTCCGGCACCGTTGCTGCTGAAGCAGCCGAGTAAATAAGCCGCCGGGTGGAGAGCATCGTCTCCACCTGGCGAGTACAATACCCGCGAACCGTTGCGTTTGGAGGGTAATAAGCCTTCAGGATCTGACGCATGTCGTAGCGGCTACACTTTTGGCTAGCGATCAACGGACGGTGCGGCTTAAAAGAAGGCATGACCAGCGGCTATCCGCCTATTGTCAACACCCAACGGCCGCGGTAGAAAAATCCATTCTCAGGGCGGGGTGAAAGTCCCCACCGGCGGTCAAAGCCCGCGAGCGCCTCATAGTCGAGGGTCAGCAGATCCGGTGTAATTCCGGAGCCGACGGTTGCAGTCCGGATGGTAGAGAACGGTGCGTCGGAGCCCTTGGGCCCGGCGGCTACGCTCTGGGATCTTGTCATGAGGAAAGGATCTGGAGCAATGGCAAAATCCCTGAAGTTCGCGTTCATCAAAGCGCGCTGGCACGCCGATATCGTCGATCAGGCGTTTTCGGGTTTCACTCAAAGACTGAATGAGCTTGGAGTCGCGCACGAAGTCCGTTCGTTCGACGTTCCAGGAGCGTTCGAAATGCCGCTGATGGCGCAACGGCTCGCCGAGACGGGTGGCTACGATGCGATTGCGGCTGCAGCCTTTGTCGTTAATGGCGGCATTTATCGCCACGACTTTGTGTCCCAGGCTGTCGTCACCGGTCTGATGGACGTCCAGCTCAAGACAAACGTGCCGGTGCTTTCGGTATCGCTGACGCCTCACAACTATCAGCCCACCGAAGAGCATCACCGATTCTTCATGGAGCATTTCGTGAAGAAGGGCGAAGAAGCAGCAGACGCCGCGGTCGCCGTGAGCGAAATCGCCGTAAACCCGATCGCTTCGCCCGAGACGGCCGCAGCCTGACAATCACCGGCGCGCCGATTGCCCGAGGTCGGCGCGCAGGACTCACGACATGATCAACCCGCCATCAACGTTGATGGTCTGGCCTGTTATGTAGTCCGCGTCGCTGCTGGCAAGAAACGCAACCAGACCGGCAACGTCATCGCCATTTCCAACGCGCTTCATCGGAATGTTCTGGACCCATTCGTTCATGAGTTCTCCTGGCCCGTAGTCACCGAGGAGCGCACCCCAGACGCGGTCGTTGTAGTCCCACATCTCGGTATGAATGATGCCCGGGCAAATGGCATTCACCGTAATGCCCTCTTCCGCAACCTCCTTTGCCAGGCTCTGGGTCAGACCCATGACACCGAACTTCGAAGCAGCGTAGTGCGGCGTAAAAATGAAGCCGTCTCTGGCCTGTCCGGAGGCGGTGTTGATCAATTTGCCGCCATTGCCAGACTTGCGCATGCGGGTGATCGCCTCCTGGCAGCACAGAAAGACGCCCTTGGTGTTCACCTCCATCGTGTCGTCCCACTCTTTTTCGGTGAGGTCCTCCACTTTGGCAATCGTGATGATGCCGGCATTTTGAATGGAAATCTCAACGCTGCCGAACGCTTCTTCCGCCGCATCATAGAGCAACCCGACCTGGCCCTTGTCCGTAACATCGCAAACCACTGAAACCGCTTCCGCACCAAGACCTCGCAGTTCTTCAGCCGCCTCGTTCACCGACGGCTCTATCGCGCCGAGAACCACGTTTGCCCCTTCGGATGCAAACCGTTTGGCCATGGCCAGCCCGATCCCGCGGTTGCCGCCTGTAATCACGACGGTCTTCCCCTCAAATCGCTTCACTTTGTTTCCTCCGTTTTTTCACTTGCCGTAAAGTTGCGCACAACAAATCTCTTCACCGGGCGAGATGTTCCACGCGTACCGGCGTTAGAAATGTCTCTCGGCGACCTTACCTAGGGTGTTCTTTCGAACTGCTCGCCGGCCTCGGTCGGCCCGACGTCAGCATTTTCCGCCAGACGCGCGGCGGTGAACTTGTCCGTGATCAGGATATCGACAACCCCTGACTTCAGCACGGCGCGTATGGCCTCGGATTTCTTCTTGCCACCGGCGAGTGCCACTACGCGGGGCACATCGTGCAACTGGTCAAGGCGCATTCCGATGACTCGTTCCGTGAGCGGCGTGACCACCGCTTTGCCGTCCCGATCGAGAAATTGCTGTCCGATTTCCGCCACGGCTCCACCCTCCGTCAGCTGATGCAACTCGGCTTCCGAAAAAATGTTTCCGCTTTGTGCCAGCATGCTCGACGGCTCGACTGCACCGATGCCCACGATGGCCAGTGTAATGTTCTCGAACTGCTCCATCGTATTCCGGACGAAACTGTCTCCCAGCAACACCAGCTTGGCCTCTCGCGACGCCGCGACAGCCGGTGCATTGAGGATCATCGGCTCGGCGCCAGTCAGCTGAGAAAGGCGGGTCGTCAGGTTTGTCGCGTGCTTTTGGACATTCGGGTTGCCTATCCCGCCCAGCATCTGCACCACCAGTCTGGCCTTGGACTGTTTCATCGGGTGGATGTTGTCGATCATTTTGAGAATAGTCTGGCTCCAGGAGGAAATGCCGATAATCTCGCCGTCCTGAAGTGTCGTTTCGAGGAAATGAGCAGCCGCTTCGCCGATGCGCGACATGATGGCGTCGTCGGCATCCTGCGTGCAGTCGACGACCATGACTTCCGGCACCTGGTACTCTTCGCGGATACGCCCCTCGAGATCCGGATAGGTTCCCGACGGAGCTGACAGCGAAATCCGAACGATGCCTTCGTCATGCGCCCGTTTCAGCATACGCGAAACCGTCGCCTGGCTCATGCGCAGATCTTGTGCAATCGCGGACTGGCGGTGACCGTCGACATAGTACCGCTGCGCGACGCGGGCGATAAATCTGAGCTCGTCCAGACGTGACACTTATAGGCTCCCGTGATTCTGGAATGTCCGGCTAGACAATGCACTGCCGAACGGCCGTTTTCCAGCCCTGCATAATTATTCCGCGCTCCTCCTTTCCTTCCGATTCGGGTTCAATGGTAGTCCCTGGGTGTTCAAGCTGCGACAGGTCTTCCAGCGTGTTCCAGAAACCAGTTCTCAGACCGGCCAAAGTCGCTGCCCCGAAGGCGGACACCTCAGCGTTTCCGGAGGTGTGGACCGGTCTGTCCAGATAGTTTGCTACCAATTGCATCAGGAAACGATTGCCGGTCGGCCCACCATCGACGCAGATTTTGCCGAGTTCATTCGGCAGTTGACTGGCAATGCTTTCCAGAATGTCAGCGACCTGAAAGGCCATCGATTCCGCAGCGGCGCGAGCTATGTGGGAGGGCTTTGATGAGAACCTGAGGCCGGTAACCAACCCTGTTGCATCGGGTTGCCAGTGAGGCGCACCCAATCCGACGTGGGCCGGTACGACATAAACCCCCTCGTTTGACGGAACCGATTGCCCCAACTCCAGAAGCTCAGCGACAGCATCCGGGCCTAGCCCAAGAATCTCGGCGGTCCATGGAAAGATGGCAGCGCTGACGAGAATGTTGCCCTCGATCGCGTAGGTCGGGCTTTCGTTGATCGACCAGGCGATTGTCGTCGTAAGGCCGCCCGTCGCAGCTTTCATTGCCGGCAGATTGACCATGACGGACGATCCGGTACCAAAGGTGATTTTGGTATCTCCCGGTTCGAAAGCCGCGTGGCCGAACAGCGCAGCGTGGCTGTCGCCGATCGCCGACGCGACGGGGATCCCATCCCGTATGCCGGGCATGGAAAGGGTCGAACCAAAATTGTCGGCGCTGTCCCTGACAGGCGGGAGGACGCTCGTCGGCACGTCGAACAGAGAGCACATATCCCGGTCCCAGCAGCCGGCTTCCAAGTTCAGAAGCTGTGTGCGCGATGCATTTGAGTGGTCGGTGGCGAAGGTCTTGCCGCCAGTCAGGTTGTAAATCAGCCAGCTGTCGATGGTCCCTACGCACAAGTTGTCCGATGTGGAGACATGATCAAGCAGCCACCGGATTTTGAGTGAAGGGAACATGGGATCCAACGGAAGACCCGTTGCGGCCATAACGTCGGGATCATGACCTGCCGCTTTCAACGCGGTCGTGGCTTCGGTCGTCCGTCGGCATTGCCAGGAAATGACCGGACCCAGTGGTTCTCCGGTCGTCCGGTCCCATGCGACCACCGATTCACGCTGGTTGGATATTCCGATAGAAACGATATCCGTATCGGCACGTTCCGCAAGACAACGGTCGATAGCGTCGAGCACACTGTGCCAAATATCGCGGGCATCCTGTTCCACCCAGCCTGGCTTTGGAAAGTCGATCTTTACCGGAGACGATCCCTTGGCAAGCATCGTCCCGTCACGGGACACCAATATGGCTTTGGAATTGGACGTGCCCTGATCGATTGCAAGCACAGCCTCGGTGTTCATGGAAACTATCCCTTGCGCGCTGACAGCACCCGCCCGGCTTCGGCTATTCCCGCCGGCGACATGCCAAACTCATCGAGCAGGAAATTCGCAGATCCTGTAGGGGCGAATATCCCCGGAACCCCGAGGATACGCATTGGAACCGGCCTTTTCTCCACGATCACCTCCGCCACCGCGCTTCCAAGTCCTCCATGGATTGAATGCTCTTCGCAGGTCAATATAGCACCGGTTTCCTCGGCTGCCGCTTCGATGGCGCCGACATCAATGGGGGCAACGGATGCCATGTTCAGCACCCGCGTCTCCAATCCGGCTTCCGCCAGCAGCTTCGCTGCAGCAAGTGCCCGGTGCGTCAACGTCCCGTTGGCGATTATTGTAAGGTCGTGACCGTCGCGCAATCTGTTGGCCTTGCCGAGCTCAAACACGTGGTCGTTGGGAAAGATGTCGGGAACGCCCACCCGCGACAGCCGCAGAAAAACAGCGCCCTTGTGTGCTGCCGCCCATTTGACCGCACTGCTTGTCTCTGCAGGATCGGCCGGTGCGACAACCGAGATGCCCGGCAGAACACGAAGCCAGGCGAAGTCTTCGATCGAATGATGTGTTGGGCCAAGCTCCCCATAGGCCATGCCCGAACTGATGCCGCACAGTTTTACGTTGACTTCGGAATAGGCGATATCCGCCTTGATCTGTTCGAGGGCTCTGCCGGTGAGGAAACACGATGCGCCGCACACAAACGGAACCTTGCCCCCATTGGCCAGGCCAGCCCCGACGCCGACCATGTTCTGTTCGGCTATTCCAACGTTGATTAGTCGTTCCGGCCACCGTTCCTTGAACCGCCCAAGTTTGCTTGAGCCGACGGAGTCGTTACAAACTGCAACGATCTGCTCATCGCTGGAAGCCAGTGACTCGAGGGCGTCGGCGAATGCGTCCCGGCAGTCATGGAGTGGCGCAGCGACATCCATCAAAGAGCTCCCTCGAGTTCCATGCGGGCTTGTTCATACTGCTCGCGATTGGGCACCTTGTGGTGCCACTCCACCCTGTCCTCCATGAAGGAAATGCCGCGGCCCTTGTTGGTGTGGGCGACGATGCAACGAGGTTTGCCAACAATGGTCTGGCTCATATCCATCGCGTCAGCGATTTCACCGATGTCGTGTCCGTCTATCTCGCAGGTGGCCCAGCCAAAGGCGGCAAATTTGTCGGCTATTGGTGCGAGTGCATTTGTATCCGCAAGCCGGGCACCCTGCTGCAATCGGTTGTGGTCGATGATTAAAGTGAGATTGTCGAGTCCGAACTGCGCTGCAGCCATGGCAGCTTCCCAATTGCTGCCTTCCTGAAGTTCCCCGTCACCGCACAGAACGTATACGCGCCAGCTGGCCGCACTCATTTGCGCTGCCTTGGCCATCCCGACTGCAACCGGTAGTCCGTGACCGAGCGGGCCGGTATTGGTCTCGACGCCAGAAACCTTGACCCTGTTTGGGTGACCGTTCAATGCCGAATGGGGTTCGAGGAATGTCGTCAGATCGTCGCGCTCAATAAACCCACGTTCGGCCAGTGTTGCGTAGAGCGCGCAGGCCGTATGGCCTTTGCTCAGGACAAAGCGATCGCGATTGGGGTCGTCCGGCAATGCCGGATCGATCCGCAAGACATGAAAATAGAGCGCGGTCAGGATGTCGATAGCCGACATCTCGCCGCCGATATGGCCCGCGCCCGCCCTATAGACGGTTTCGAGGTCGGCAAGGCGGATCCTTCGTGCCGTGTTCTCCAGTGAAGCCAAATTCATCGTGGTATCCTGAATGTTTATTCACTAGGAGAATTTCATGCATAATTACGTCTGTCAACCATCAGAAAAATCGCTCGCGGGGTTGACGGACTTCAAATTATGTAACTTAATTAGATGAAGAATAAATATGCAGGAGATGTGAAATGGCCGATGTGGGCCCGGAAATGGCTGCGGGGCAATCATCGTCTTCTCACGAACGCGGGCAGGGACCTGCAAGGTTTAGCGGGATGTTGTCCGGAACGACCGGACCGCTCATCGGACTGATTCTGCTGTGTGTTTTCCTGAGCTTCGCGACGGATGCCTTTTTCTCCGTCCGAAACTTCCTGAACATCCTGGATCAGATAACCGTGCTCGGGATCATGGCCGTGGGCATGACGTTCGTCATTCTGATCGGTGGCATCGATCTTTCCGTCGGATCGGTGATGGCGCTCTGCATGATGGTCATGGGTTACCTGAATGTGGAAGCCGGCATGCCCATGGGCGTTGCCATCCCGGTCGGGCTGGTGGCCGCTGCCATTATTGGTGCAGTCGCTGGACTGTTGATCACGGAATTCAAGGTTCCGCCGTTCATCGCAACGCTGGCCATGATGTCGATTGCCCGCGGATTGGCGAACATGATCACCAATGGTTCGCAAATCATCGGTTTTCCGCCCTGGTTCAACCTCGGCGCAATCATCCGTTATGGCGGCTTCCTGACGATGACCGTGGCGGTGATGCTGGCCGTGTTCGTGGTCGCATTGCTCTATCAGAATTTCCGCCAGGGCGGCCGAACCCTTTATGCCATCGGCGGCAATCCGGAGGTTGCACGTCTCGCTGGGATCAATGTCAAGCGTGTGACCATCATGGTCTACACCGTCTGTGCAGCCCTATCGGGCCTGGCTGGGATATTGCTGGCCGCGCGCCTCGACTCGGTTCAGCCGAGTTCGGGCGTTGCCTATGAACTCGACGCCATTGCCGCGGTCGTTATTGGCGGAACCAGCCTCACCGGGGGAACTGGTGGCGTCGGTGGCACCATCATTGGTGTGTTGATTATCGGCGTGCTTCGGAACGGTTTGAATCTGCTTGGCGTGTCGCCGTTCCTTCAGGCGGTGATTATCGGCCTAGTCATCGTACTGGCCGTTGCCGCCGAAACCTTCAAGCAAAGAGGCAGATGAATTCTGGGAAGCAAAGTGAAGGTGCTTCCCTGGAGAGATGGTCCGAAGTGACGGGGCCAGTGAACGGTCCAGATCAAATGAGCCGGACCCATTAACATCAAGGAGGAGAAATCCATGAAAACCTTTGCCAAGTCCATGATTGCCGCGACAGCGTTTGCGTTGTTGGGGGGCACAGCTTTCGCCGAGGGCATCGGCGTCAACAAGATCGGCCTTGCTGTACCGAACCTTCAGGCCGACTACTTCAACCAGATAAAGCAGGGCGTGGAAAGCTATGCAGAGAAGCTGGGTATCGAAGTCGTCGTGGTGGATGCCAAGAACGACACCAACACCCAGGTCAGTCAGGTTCAGGACCTGCTCACACAGGGGATCGACGCATTCATATACATCCCCGCCGGGGCAGCTGCAGCCGCGGTCCCGACGCGATTGGCACGTGCGGAAGGTATTCCCGTGATCAATGTTGACCGCGAGCCTGAAGGTGAGCCGGGCGACACCGTGATCTACGGAGAAAACGTTCTGTCGGCCTATCAGGTTTGCTCGCACATCATCGGCCTTGCGGGCGGTGACGGCAAAATGGTGATCGTGCATGGCCAGAAGGGCACGACACCGGAGGTTCAGCGTTTCGAGGGCTGCAAGAGGGCAATCGACGAAAATCCGGGTGTAGAGCTTGTTGCTCAGCAGTGGAGCCAAATGTGGTCACCGGATGAAGGTTTCTCCATCACGCAGAACATGCTGCAGGCACATCCCGATATCGAGATCATCTTTGGTCAGGCCGATGCGCTGGCGATGGGCGCTGCGAAGGCTGTTGACGTGGCCGGCCTCTCGGACAAAGTGATCATTGGTGGATATGACGGTGACATTGCTGCTCTTGAATATCTGGCGAAATGTGAGGGACCGTTTATCGTGACGGCGACCCAGAGCACGCAGGCCATGGGTGTTCTGGCGGTCAATTCCGCCATCGCGGTTGCCAACGGTGCGTCGGTTCCGGCTCGTCAGATTCCAAACGCCGTGCTGACCACCTGTGAAGATGCACCGAAATTCGTGGAAAAGCACCCGTAAGGCAGATAGCAGCCGAACCAAGCCAGAAGTCAGCGCCATGAATTCGGAACCCCGAACTCCCATCCTGACGCTCCGTGGAATACGCAAGTCCTACGGTCCGACGGAAGTTCTGCATGGAACCGATCTCGATATTCATGCGGGGGAAGTCGTGGCGCTGCTCGGCGAAAATGGTGCCGGAAAGTCAACGGTATCGAATGTCATCTCCGGAACAATACTCCCGAGCTCCGGAGATATGACCTGGCAGGGCGCGTCCTACGCGCCCGCCAATCCCCGGGAGGCGATCGATGCCGGCATAGCCATGATCCACCAGGAGCTGTTGCTACTGCCGCATCTGTCGATCGCTGAAAATGTTTTCGTCGGCCGCTACCCGATGCGGGGAGGCTGGGTCGACCGCAAGGAAATGGAACAGCGCGCGCACCAGGGACTGGAACGCCTGGGCCTGGATATTTCGCCACGCCGCATTGTGGAGGGTCTTTCGACAGCCAGCCAGCAGCTCATCGAAATCGCCAAGGCACTGACACTCAACGCCCAACTTTTGATCCTCGACGAACCGACAGCCGCGCTGGGCGGCGCGGAAACCGAATTGCTCTTTGAGCAAATAGAGCGCCTCAAGTCCGAAGGCGTCGGAATTATCTATATTTCGCACCGGCTGGAGGAAATCCGGAAAATCGCGGATCGCATCGTCGTTTTGCGCGATGGCGAAAAGGTACAGGAATTCGAGAATGCCGATATCCCGGTGCGAACCATCGTCGAAGCCATGGTGGGTCGCAGCCTGGAGCGCATGTTTCCCGAACTTCCGGCTCCGCGGGAAGACGTCCTGCTCAAGGTGGAGAATCTATCCTCACCGACTGGCACCTTCAATGATGTCAGCTTCGATGTGAAAAGAGGCGAGATATTCGGGATTGCCGGTCTGGTCGGGGCCGGCCGAACCGAACTGGTTCGCGCACTGACGGGAGCCGATCCCATCGCCGACGGTCGTGTGTTGTTGCATGGCAAGGACGTTACGCCCAATTCTCCGGTGGCCGCCATCAGGAACGGCATGGTGCTTGTTCCCGAGGACAGAAAGCTGCAGGGTCTGGTTCTTGATCACAGCATTGAGGAAAACATCTACTATGCAAACCGCCGGACCGTTGCGCCCAGCGGCTGGGTGACGAGAGACCGGATCCGGAAATTCGCCGATGCGAACATCGACAAATTTGGTGTGAAGGGAAAGGCCCGCCAGAATGCGGACGAAATGTCGGGCGGCAATCAGCAGAAGGTGGTGCTTGCCAAATGGCTGGCCCGCGATCCGCAGATAGTTGTTCTTGACGAGCCGACGAGAGGCATCGATGTCGGTGCACGTTCCACGATTTACGACATCATTGTCGAACTGGCCAAAAGGGGCGTCGCCGTAGTCGTCGTCAGTTCGGATTTGGAAGAAGTGCTGGGCGTGTCCAGCCGCATCATGGTGATGGCGCAGGGCCGCAACGCCGGAATTCTGGACCGCGATCAGGCGAACGATGTCTCGGTCATGGAACTGGCAACGAGTTAGGAGCCGATGGACCCATGGATACCGGCAGCAACGCCCAGGATCTGTTTTCACTTGAAGGGCAAACGGCCCTGGTGACCGGCGCTGGAAGCGGCATCGGTCAGCGTATCGCATTGGGGCTCGCGCAGTTCGGTGCGGATGTCGCCTGCGTCGACCGGCGCAGCGACGATGGTCTCACCCGAACGGCCGAGCGTATCGCCGAGACAGGTCGAAGGGCTATCACTATTGCCTTGGACGTCACGGAAAAAGGGGCGATGCCGCGCGCCGTTGAGCGGGCCTACAGCGAACTTGGTGCACTCAAAGTGGCTGTGAATGCAGCCGGCATTGCCAATGCCAATCCCGCTGAGGACATGGAACTCGATCAGTGGCAAACCATGATCGACGTCAACTTGACGGGTCTCTTCATGAGCTGCCAGGCTGAGGCTGGCGTCATGCTTGAGAACGGTGGCGGATCGATCATCAACATCGCCTCCATGTCGGGCATTATCGTCAATCGCGGCCTGAAGCAGGTGCACTACAACACATCGAAAGCTGGTGTCATCCACCTCACCAAAAGCATGGCCATGGAGTGGGTTGACCGCGGTATCCGGGTAAACTCAATCAGCCCCGGATACACCGCGACCCCGATGAACACACGGCCCGAAATGGTGCATCAGACGAAGCTTTTTGAAGAACAGACACCGATGGGGCGCATGGCCACTGTCGACGAGATGGTCGGCCCTGTTATCTTCCTTGCAAGCGGTGCCTCATCCTATTGCACGGGGATCGACCTCCTCGTTGATGGCGGATTCTGCTGCTGGTAGGGAGCACAGAACGCGAAATTGGATCCTGGCCAAACGTTGGGATCTCCTTTTGGACTGGTGGCACTTCCACGTGAACTCCACGACGAAAGTCACATGACGCGCAACCCGTTGTTTGCAGGCGACATTCGAGCCATTGGTGTTTTGACACCGCCAGTGGCGTTAGGCACACTGTAGGTCGGATGGCTCAGTGCGCGGGTCGAAGAGCACCAATGCAGTTTGAACGTACGGCGTTAACGCGTTTCGAGAATCCGCTCATGGGATAATGACGTTGCCAAACAACTGAGTTTTCCGATGTAGCAAGTGTAAGTGTAAGCGCGGACCTCTCGTCGGCAAGTTTGGTCCATGTTTGTGCCGGAAGCCGAGCAACAAAGCTCCTCGTTACCGGGTCGCCATCGACCACCAACGGCCCTTCCATAAATTGCTGAGTGTATGGCGCAAGCATCAGCTCATATTGTCCAATCCTCAGCGACAGCCAGACCGCTCGTGCAATCTGCGATGAATCAGGAAGACGCAGGTCAAGGATGAGGTCTTCCTGACCCGGATCTCCGAGACCGGCTACATGGCAAAACAAGCGTACCTCGGGGCCATTGCGAAAGGAACCGCGAGGACGCATTCCAAGCGTCACGCCATCCTCTCTGCGCCAGAAGGACCACTGGTCTGGTGGCGTCCAATGAATAAGAAACCAGACTGGGTGGACGTGACCCGGAGGCTCCTCGAGCTGGCGCGAAGTCTGTGCGTCCATGTCAACACCGGCGGTCATCGGATTGCGTTTCGTCAATTCCCCCGTGCCGCAGCGCGTCGGTTTCGGACGGTTCGAGGTCCAGGGTGGGCGATCAATCGCCAGGCAATCTGCAACATTTGCATTGATCAGCCGCTGCTCACGTGGAACTTCTTCTTCGTTTTCCGCAAAAGCGTCGAGCGTTATGTGCAGCATTTCATCCGTAATGTCATGCTCATGCCTCATGGCGTCCGACATAATCTGATTACAATTTTTTGAGGCCTCGAGCGTTGTTTTCCTGCTGATACAGCTGTGGAAGAAAAGCGTTCCATCTCTCGCAAGCAAACTACGCTGTCCCGCAAGAAACAAAATTGTTGCGCAGGCTGAATCGCAGGTGTGCCCGGGTAGAACCACGGGCATCAGCCCCCGATCCCGGATCACCAGGGACATGTCCAGAGCGGTTACAACTTCGCCACCCTCGGAAGAAATGAGAAGGGGAATCCATCCATCATCGGTCGGGCGAGCCTCATCCAGAACAGAAATCAACTTTGCAGTATCGTTGACCTCAATTTTGCCTGACGCGCTTACACCGATCGCGCCACCGCGCAATGGGACCAAATCGAAATCCATAGACAGAGCGAAGCTGGGCTGTAGTATGAATGGAAGGCTCAAAGACACAATCAGTGCAACCTGTCGGATTATGGCTATACTTCCAATCAAGAACAATTCCTTGTGTTTTGGGTTGATATTCGGTGCGCTAGTGAGTGCTGCTTCACCCTCGATTGCTGATAGTCAGGTTGCCGTGCTGCCCAATGACTTTAACTGTATATTGCAACACAAAAATGAATATCGGGCACAGGGCGACATCATAACACTTAATTTTGAAACCTGTCCGGAACCTCCCTCATTCAGCGAAAGACTTAGAGCGCACGATGCGCACAACGTATTCCCGCAGCCAAACCCGGATCAAACCGAGCAGCCGAGTTCAAAAAACACGACCGCCGGTCCCAAGATTACCGCCGCTATGATAGTGACCAAAGCTGAATTCGAGTGCCTTATCGCAAACATTAATCTGGTCGAATTTGATGAAGCAAGCGGCCGCCTGCTGATTTTACCGGCACGTTGCCAAGATCTCTCTCAGTGATCAATGATTAGGAATTTGACATCGACGCTATCTAAAGTTGCGACCGGCGGTTTAGTCGGTGCAATCGTGGCGACCTTTCTCGCGGCTCATTGGGATCATCGACGAGAACAACGCGAAGCGCTTCAAAACCTCGTTGTTGTCTGGCACGGTGCCTATATCGGCAATCACCGCGATAACATCACCGAGTGGCTTCTTGGCCCCATTGGCGCGGACCTACGCGGCTTGCCAGCCGAAGACTATGGCCCATCACTCGTAGAGCACTTTAACAGCGGCCAAACACCAGCATCGGCAATACTGGCAGTGGCTGGATTCTTTAGAACATTGGACGTTTGCATTCGTGACGACCGGTGCGACAAGGATCGGACACATGCAGCTTTCAGCGCCGATGCATGGGAATACTACAATCTTTTTGGTTCATTGCTGCGTTACCTCGATTGCGAACAAGGCTACAGGGGTTCGGAAGACCCCGTTCTTTCAGTAATTAGACGTCTTGACGATGAGCCTTCTGGTCCCGACCGTTGCAAGGAGCTCTGAAGCGAACAGTTTTGAATTCGAGGCGTTCAATCGATAACGGTGTTGTGTTGTCCTTGATTGGACATTTCGATCTGCTTTTAACAAGACAGCGGCCCAATTCCAGGAAAACTATCCGACGAGTGAATCCAGCCGTGCCGCCATTTCAAAATTTCAAATTATAGTAATAGTGTGTCGGCTATTGGTTCACTACAAAACTAGACACGATATTCGTTCAGGAGACACCCATAGATGGCAGCGGAAACCGAGGCCGGTCACGGCGAACCGAACTGGTGGGTCGCACCGGGGGACGGCGATTTCATGGCGTTTGTCGCTATCATCATCATGATCGCGTTGCTGTACCTGATCGTCTACCTTTACGCAGCGTTTGACCGGTGGGCCGAGCACAAGTCAAAGGGTACGCCACTGGCAAAGACCATCCCGACTCTGCTCGCCATAGCTTTGCTGTATGAGATTTTCCCGCTTGACCATTTCCATGTCCTGTTGCCGGTTGCCGCCATCCTTCTCGCGCTGATTGCGGACTGGTCGCGATTCCATATGAACGCCAATACGAAAATCACGATCGAGGAGACCGTGGCCCCGGAGTCCGTCGAGGAGACCGTGATGCAAGAATCCGTCGCTGAGGCGCCCGCGGAAAACAGGGAGGCCGCTAACCATGTTTGAGTTGCTGTTCACCTCCTTTCCAGCCGTGATCCGTTATGTGCAGTTGCGCCGCAGGGGCGAGAAGATGACGGTCTGGAACATGAAGACGGCCGTGTTTATGTGGGCGGTTCTGGCTTTTGCCCTGTTTCTCACCATCTTCTATTTTCATCCAAAGACCTATGCTGGCATCGTGCCCTTCCGGACCGTCTCCGTGGTGGCACAGACCGCTGGTCCGGTGACGGAGCTTGCGGTCGAGAACGAGCAGCGCATCAAGGCAGGAGACCTGTTGTTCCGCATCGAAAACGGCGCCCAGAATGCAGCCCTCAAGCAAGCGGAAGCCCAGTTGGCTCTGATCGACGCCGCACAGGCAAAGGCGGAGGACAGCATCGTCGTTGCCCAGGCGACCGTAGATCAAGCGGAGGCCGAACTGACGAAACTACGCGATGACCTTTCGGACGCCAAGACGCTGGTCGAACGCGGCGCGGGCACGACAAACCAGGTACTGGAGGTCGAGACAGCCCTGGCGGCCACGGAAGCGGAGCTGAATGCCGCCAAGGCACAGCTCGATCTGGCGTCGGTCGACCTGAAGGATACAATTCCGGCACAGCGCAGGGCCGCCGAAATCGCCATCGAGTCAGCGAAAGTGGCGCTGGGTTACACCGAAGTCCGCAGTTTCACCGATGGAACCGTGACCCAACTGGCACTGAATGTAGGCAGCCCGGCGACGACGCTGGTGTTGAGGCCCGCCATGATCATCATTCCGGACCGGATCGAAGGCGTTCCGATCCGCATTGCGGCGGGGTTCAATCAGATTTCGCGCTCGACCATCTACGAAGGCATGCCGGCGGAAATCGCCTGCGATAGCAATGCCAACCTGTTGTTCAGAAACTCGGTCCTGCCAGCAAGGGTCGCCAAGATCCAGCCGGCCATCGCCGCCGGACAGGTTGTCCCCAACGGCGACCTGATGGACATGGGACGTGCCGTCGAACGGGGGACCGTACTGGCTCTGCTGGAGCTTGCTTATCCCGAACAGGAAGACCTGCTGCTCGACGGATCCGGCTGCATTGTCCAGACCTACACCGACAATCTGCACGGTGTTTTCGGCCATGTTATCGCCGCCACTGGCGTGATCAAGGCGGTCGGGCTGCGTCTGAAAGTGTTTGGCTCGATCGTCGCAGGCGTCGGCCTCGGCGGCGGCGGGCATTAAAGCGCTCTGCGCCGCTTACAGCGAGGGGAATACAGAAACGAGATAGATCCGGTCCGCGAGACACTCTCTCCCTGATGGTGTATCATGACGCAGCAATACCACCGTCGTTGCACTTTCTGTCTCCACGGAGGATTTGTCTTGTCAAACAAACACGACGCTTTGGTCATCGGAGCGGGCCATAACGGTCTGACCTGTGCAGCCTACCTTGCGAAAGCCGGCCTCTCCGTCCTTGTTCTCGATGCTTATAACCGCATAGGCGGAATGAGCACGTCGGAAGAACTGACCCTCCCGGGATATCAGTCGGACGTCCATGCCGTCGGTTACCAGTTCGCCAATCTCTGCCCGGCGGCGGAGGAACTTGGGCTGGCGGGGCACGGATTTGAACTGATCCGCTCAAATCCGAGCATGGTGCACACGTTTCCCGACGGCACTTGTGTTGGGCTGTGCGGAACCGTTGATGAGACATGCGAGAGCATCGGTCAGTTTTCAAAGCGCGATGCGGCCACCTGGAAGGGCATGTATCAGCAATACCTGGAACAGAGGAAGATGATCGTCGCCGCGGTCAATTCCAGGCCGGTCTCGTTCAAAGAGCAAATCGCAGCGCTTGCCGATACGCTCGGCGGCCAGGAGCTTTTTCGCTTTCAGCAACAATCTGTCCGGGCATGGGCCGATGAAGTGTTCGAGGCTCCGCAGACCAGGCAGTTGATCGGTACCTGGGCAACCCATGTCGGCACGGCTCCCGACGACGGCGGCGGTGCAAATCTTGCCACCCTGTTCAATACGGTGATCCAGGACGGCGGCAACAATCTGGTCAAAGGCGGCATGCAAAAATTGCCCAATGCGCTGACGGCAGTCATCGAGGCACATGGCGGCAAGGTCCGGACCGGCGCGCCGGTGGCAAAAATCCGCGTTGAGAATGGTGCGGCGGTTGCACTGCGCCTTGCTGATGACGAGGAGATCGAAGTTGGTGGGCTCGTCGCATCAAGTGTCGATCCGCGACAGCTGGCGCTCGACTTGCTAGGCGAAGAGATCGTCGGGGCGGAGATCGCGGACAGGATCCGGCGATACGAGTACGGTCCTGCCGCCATGGCTGCATTCCTGGCGCTTGATCGGCCGATTGACTACTTGGCGGGCGACCTGCCGTCGCGATCACCCGGCATCCATTGCACGCCGCTCGACTTTGACTATATGGCGCAGATTTTCCTGGAGGTTCGAAGGGGCCTTCTGCCATCGGAACCTTTCTGCGTGGTGTGGAACGAAGGCACCGCCGACCCCAGCAGGGTTCCTCCCGGCAAGGATCTGCTGAAGTTCTTTATCATGCCGGTTCCCTACCAGATCAAAGGCGATGCCGGCGGAACCATTTCGGCCCAAACCTGGCACGGGGCGAAAGAGCCCTTTGTCGACCGCCTTATTGCGCGCATCGAGCGCGACTGCATTCCCGGCTTGAGCCAGCGGATCGTCGGAAGAGCCATACAGTCACCCGTCGACTTTGAAAGGCTCCTGCCAAGCTGCCACCGAGGCACGGTGACACACGGATCCATGATGGCCTACCAGATGGGTGCCATGCGGCCAGTCTCCGGACTTGGTGAGTATCGCTCGCCCGTCTCCAACGTCTATCTTTGCGGATCGGGAAGCCACCCTGGTGGCGGGATATCGATGATGCCAGGCCGCAATGCAGCTCGGGAAATCTGTCATGATCTTGATATCGATTTTTCCAAGATCATCTGATTGCCCAACGCATCGCTGTTTCCTGGACGTCTCGACGAACAATCCGTAAACCCCGCCAATCAAAGCTCGATGGAGCGACGCGAGAAATTGCCGGAACGCATTAGGCGAGGTCCCCAACCACCCCTGAAAGTTGAGCGGATCAGAACTCAATTCAAAGCAAACAGGAGTTGAGTGCGAGATGTTGGGTTCGCGATTCACGTTTGTTTAAGTCCTTCTGTGATTTTCTGGGCGCGCACGCAATAGGCGATGAGTGCGGCATGATTGCCGCCATAGGTGTGCATGTTTCCGTCAAAACCGAATGAATGAGTCGATCCGCGAATCCGTTTCGCGTCGAGCGATTTCGTGTGGGGTCTTCCGGTTTATGATAAGCAAAATCAAGAAGTTGTCACTTACCGCGAAAATTGCTGTGTTCATGATTGTGGTCAACCTGGCCGGCATCGCCGTTCTGGCGGGCTACACCTGGGCAAATGAAACGCGCACTTCGATCGCGGGTGCCGTCAGCAAGTGGACGCGGGACACCGAGCAGTTTGCCAGCCTGGCTGCCGGCGGGATCAAATGGGGAAAGCCAGAGGTTGTACGCGACGCCTACGAGCTGTTCCGGGATGATGCCTCGCTCAACCTCGTCCAATTCACCGCTTTCGATCGCGACGGGGAACTTGTCGACAGCTGGGCCAGGGACGGGGCGACCGATGTTCTGAGCGCCGATCAGATCAACGCACTGGCGCAAACCAACACCGAAACCGAGGGCGCTGTGGACAGCGTCGGCGACGGACTGGCTTCAATCGTGCTTGCCCTTCCCCGCAACGCGGCGGGCAAAATCGGCGGGCAGGTGGTCACCGTCTGGACGACCGCGCCGATCTACGCTGCCGCCCATTGGAACGCCATCATGCTTTTCGCAATCCAGGCAGTCCTTGTCCTGGTTGCTCTTGGGTTGCTGCTCATCGCCCTGCAAAGGTGGATCGCAAGACCGCTCTCCGAGATGAACAAAAGCATCGAGCGCATGCAGGAAGGGGATTTTGATACCCTGGTGCCGATGCAGGAAAAGGGCGACGAAGTCGGGATCGTGGCCCGGGCACTCGACAACTTTCGCCGTGAGTTCATCGCCAAGCAGGAAGAAAGCCGTCTGGCGGAGGAACAACGGATTGGGTTCGAGGCGGAACGTTCGGAAAACGCCAAGCGCAGCGGGCAGGTGGCGCAGGCTCAGGCCCACGCCGTCGATCGCATCGCTGAAGCGCTCGAGAAACTGGCAGCCGGAGACTTCACCGGCCATCTCGAAGACCTGGGGCCGGATTTCGAGAAACTTGTCAATGACTTCAACCGTATGGTCGACTCCATGTCGACGACGCTGGGGCGCGTCAAGACCGCCTCTGTGAGCGTCGATTCAGGCGCTGCGGAACTGGCGAATTCTGCGGACACACTGGCCAGACGCACCGAGCAGACCGCCGCGTCGCTGGAAGAAACGGCCGCCGCTCTGCGCGAGATGACGACGACGGTCAAGGAATCGTCGGAACGGGCGACCGAGGCTGGCACTTTGGTTACGAAAACCAAGGAGGACGCCGCCGAATCCGCTTCGGTGGTTCGTGAGGCGATTGATGCCATGGACCGCATCCAGAAATCGTCCAGCCAGATCGGGCAAATCAACTCGGTGATTGACGAGATCGCCTTCCAGACCAACCTGCTGGCGCTCAACGCCGGGGTCGAAGCGGCGCGCGCCGGAGAGGCTGGGCGTGGTTTTGCGGTGGTTGCTCACGAAGTGCGTGAACTGGCGCAACGATCCGGCAAGGCAGCCAAGGAGATTTCCCAGCTCATCAGCGACTCCGGTCGCGAGGTCGAGAGCGGTGTGCAGCTTGTCAACCGCACGGCTGAATCGCTGCTGGGGATCGAAGGCCAGGTCAATGAGATCACGACCCGCATCGAAACCATCATTGGTGGGTATCGCGAACAGTCTTCCGGCCTTGAGGAAATCAACACCGCTGTCCTGAGCATGGATCAGGCAACCCAACAAAATGCCGCGATGGTCGAAGAGACCAACGCTGCCAGCCAGGAACTGCGTGAGCAAGGTGCCGGACTCAACTCCATCATTACCCGGTTTCACATTGGTGACGATGCCGTGCACACGGAACCGGAACCCACCCAATACGATGCACCTAAGTCACCCGTTGCGGCAGTGCCGACCGTGGTCGGCAACACTGCCTTGGCTGCTGCAAGGGATGATTGGGAAGAATTCTGATCAAAGCTTCATTGAGATCATGCAACCAAAAAAGCGAGGAGAGAGCATGAAAACGAAAGTTGTAAAATACGCACTTGCGGCAACCCTGATCGCCATTGGCGCCCAGGCATCCATGGCCGCCGGCGGTCATGTGCCGGTGGTAAAGGGCTACGCCGATGCCAACATCATGCCGTGGATTTCGGACTCCGCAGTTGTGGCGGCCATCAAGGTCCAGAATGAAGCCAACGCCAATTTGTCACAGTCCGACATTGATGCGCTGGACAAGCAGTGGCGGGCTGGTGTCGACGGCGGCGACACGAATCTGATCGACAACGTGCTTGGCAATTCCCTGTCGGATTTCCTGCGCGACAAGCAGATTGCCTCCAACGGCATTATCACCGAAATCTTTGTGATGGATGCCAAGGGCCTCAATGTCGGCCAGAGCGACGTCACCTCCGATTACTGGCAGGGTGACGAAGGCAAATGGAAGAAGACCTACGGATCGGGCGATGCCGCAGCGATATTCGTCGATGAGCCTGAAAAGGACGAGTCGACCCAGATGCTGCAGTCCCAGGTTTCGATGACGATTGCCGACGCATCAGGCGCGCCGATCGGTGCGATCACCATCGGGATCAACCTGGACGCTCTCTAGGTCTCAGCGTCCGGAGCTACCTGAGGGGTCCGCTTGCGGGCCCCTTTTGCTTTTCTGCCTACCGCAGCCATTGGCAGTTCGAAGCAGACCAAGTGAACTTAAATCGCGTTGCGGTGCATCAGGCTCATCAGTGGTGTTGCCGCGATAATTTTCAGGTCGAACCAGATCGACCAGTTGTCGATGTAATAAAGGTCGTATTTGAGGCGCTCGTGCATGCCGACCAGGGTTTCGATGGGCCCCCGGTGATCATGGATTTGCGCCCAGCCGGTGATGCCGGGCTTGACGCTGTGGCGCTTGTTGAAGAGATGCACCCGCGGCTCATAGGCATGGTTCAGTTCGATCGGATGGGGCCGCGGTCCGACGATCGACATTTCGCCGCGCAACACGTTGAGCAACTGCGGCAACTCGTCGAGTGATGTCCGGCGCAGCAAGCGGCCGATCCGGGTGACGCGGCGGTCGCCGCGCTCGACCTGCTTCAAGCCACCGGGCCGGGGTTCCGTCGTCATCGTTCGGAACTTGTAGATCTCGAACTCGCTGTTGTTCAGTCCGGTGCGCTTCTGTCGAAACAGGGCTGGTCCCTTGCTTTCCAACCGGATCGCGGCGGCGATCAACAGCAGCAGCCAGGACAGGAGCACCAGCGCAGTCGCGGCGATCACATAGTCTTCGATCAGCTTGAACATGCGTCCCCAGTCGGAGATCCGGGTGCGCTGAATGTCGATAAACCGGTGTTGGCCCTGCTCGCTGATACCGATCAGCGGCACATAGGACAGGCCAGACGGCGGGATGAGCTTGATCTCCACGGACAGCATGCTGACAGCGTCGAGCAGGTCATCGAGCTCGGCCGGGTTTTCATAGGGAGGCGCGACGATCACCATGTCGAAGGCGGATTGCCGCCCGAGCCGGATCATATCGTCCAGTGTTCCGAGAGACCTGTCATTGCGCCCGAAGCCGGGCCGGCCGAAAACGCCCACGACTTCGATGTGCAAATTGTCCGGGCCAATTCTCTCGGCAAAGGCGTCGGCTGCCAGCGCGCCACCGAATATGGCCGCGCGCCGGCGCATCGCACCGGTCTTCAGCCACCGCGAAAAGACACCCGCAGCGATCGCGCGCATGAGCCAGATGACCACCAGCGACGCTGCCAGCCAGCCGCCAAACCAGACACGTGAGTAATCCCCGCTGATGCCGAAGACGATGCCGACCAATGCCAACACGCCAAACGCGCCGGCAATTCCACTGGCCACGGCGCCCAGATTATCAACGAACCCGGTGATGGATGACACCTCGTAAAGGCGTGACCTGTATTGTATCAGAGCCATGACAAGTGGCAGCGCCAGGGTCGGCCAGAGGTAACGGTCCAGATAGGTGTCGACCCCGAGCACGCCTCCGACATAGGTTCTGGCGATGATGAATCCGATCAGAGCGACAGTGGCGATCTCCCCCATGCAGTAAAGGTCAAGCATCACCCTGCTGCTGGCGTAGCGCGGCGTGTTCGACGATGGCTTGAGGCCCGGGCTGGGACGCGGCCCCTGCCGACTGGGCTCAAACCCGCTGGACGTTTCGTGCTTCGACAATAAGGGCACCCCGGACTGAATCTGCACGGAGTATTAAAGGGTTAATCAAAAGTTTCCACAAAGCATCGGAATTACGATTATTTAAAGTAAATGAATATGATTAATTTCAATAAGTGGTATAAGAAAAATAAAATCAATTTTAATAAAAATGTAAATAATACAAATTTGAGAGATTGGCTGTGAATAGTTTGCCGAAAGCGGTGCGATCCTTATCGAATTCGGTCTCAGTTACATCCGGGCCGGGAATTCGCAGACATCGATACCCCAGACCGAAGCCTGCGACGCTTCCTGTTAGTGAAGCTGAAGCAGAATACAGCGGCTTTCGATGTCCCGGTTCTCACGTAGATGTTAGACGGGTCGGCATAAACGAGGACCTGCTTCATTCCACGCACAAAGACTGAATATCAGCATCAACAGTAAGGATGCGCCGGTGTGCGACCGCTCGACAAACATGGTTATGGGAACGTCAAATCCTGTTGCTGCTCCGAAAAATCTCAACGGAATCCTAACAAACATGCTTAACCGAACTTTAAGCTGATCCGGTCATTTTGCCTGTCACGGGGGCTTTTGGAGATTGTGCGCATGAACTTTTTTGGCGTCTTTCTCCTAGCTATCCGGGCAGGTTCTCATGGAGAATGGCACATGGTGTATTGTCGTGCTGGCAAGCATCAATTTCAGGTACGTCTACCAGGGATGCTTCACGCGTAAACGGAACTGGGGCGCATTCGCCGCCTCGTTCGCATTTGCCATTTCCGTTCCCGTTGCTGTCGTTGCACAGGCAATAGAATTGAACCCGGCAACGATCGAAACGGGTCGGCAACTGAACACTCTTCCTGATGGCGGATCTGGTTTGGCCTCGGACTCGTCTGATGAAACACCATTGGGGGTCGATCTCGCAGGCATCCGGTTGATTTCCTCGCCGTCCCAGGTGGCTAAGCCTTCCGCAACACGCCCCGGCATTGAAACGATCGATCTGCCATTGGTGAGTGGAGAAGTTGGCGATTCACTTTTGGAAACTTACCTGGGCCGCCCAGTTTCGTTCAAACTGATCACCGACATTCGCGTTTCAGTCACCCAATTCTATCGCGACAAGGATCGCTCGCTCGTTGCGGTACTTGTTCCGCCGCAGGAAATAACAAGCGGGGTTCTCCAACTCGTGGTGGTGCCTTTCAGGGCTGGCAGGATTGAATTTGAAGGCAACCAATGGACGTCCGACCGACATCTGGAGCGGTCCGTTCGTCAGAGTGCTGGAAAGCCGGTGGATTCGGGGCAACTCATCGATGACCTCAATTGGCTCAATCTCAATCCCTATCGCGACGTAACGGCAATTTTCGAACCGGGAAACAAGCCCGGTGAAACCAATTTGACGTTGCGATCACGCGAGCTCAAGCCATGGGGTATATTTTCAGGCTATTCCAATACCGGTTCTCCTTCCAACGATACAAACAGGTTCTTTTTCGGCTTCAATCGGGCCAATCTTCCTGCCATCGATCATCAATTATCGTTTCAACTGACGGTCAGCCCCGATTACATAATATCGGACGGGCAGTGGTTCAGCGATCCCAGCGATGCCGCCTACTTCTCACCCTCAATGGCCTATTTCGTTCCACTGCCCTGGCGTCACAAACTCAATTTTCAAGTTGCCTATGTGCGCAGCAATACGAATCCTGCCGGTGGCGTGTTCCGCCAACAAAGCGAAACTACCCTCTTATACGGTGAGTACGGTGTGCCCCTGCCACGGAAAGGAGGCTTTGCAAGTGAGGTCTATGGCGGACTTGAATATGACGGTCAATCAACGGAGAATCGATTTTTGGGTTCCGTCATTGGGCAGACCGAACTCGACATCCTGCAAGGTAGCCTCGGATGGCGCGGCCAGGTAACTGATCGCTTCGGTTGGACCGGATTTGATTTCAGCGCAGCTTTTAGCCCCGGCGGACTATCTTCCAGCAGCGCTTTTGTAGCTGCTTCCGGCGATCCGAACGCCAGAGCCAGTTTCGGCTATCTGAATGGCCGTCTGAACCGGCTGACGCGATTGTACCAAAGTGGTTGGACGGTAAGCAGTCTCGCGACCGGCCAGTGGTCGCCACGGACGCTGCCCGGGATAAAACAGTTCACCATTGGCGGCTGGAACAGCGTTCGCGGCTACCAGACAACCGAAGCAGCAGGCGATGTTGGATTTACCTTGTCGACGGAAATTCGCAGTCCCTCTTTTTCGGTTTTGTCGAATTTTGGGCGAGCATCAAGCGATGCCATTACCGCCTATGCATTCTGGGATCATGGGTTCGCCCACGAGTATTTTGACGATAATAGTCATACGCTTTCAAGCGTCGGTCTTGGCATGGACTTAACGTACAATAACCGGCTCTCCGGTTCCGTGGCTTGGGGCCTGGCTTTAACGGACGGGCCTGAGACATCGAAGGGGGAGAGTAGGATCCAGGGTCGGATCACGCTGCGCTATTGACCAGTGCGCAAACCAATCCAACATGCCCTATTCCACGGCAAACATCCTCGGCGCGGTTGAATCGGACGAGCAATTTCAAATCGATGCAGCTCTTCCGGTCGGGCAACTGTCACTCGACAGCCGCACTCACCCACGACTTGCAGAAATCTACTGCTGCCGCGAGCTTCATCAACCGACCGGCTGACGCGAAAGCTTGCAAACTGGATACTCGGTCGCCGATTGGTTTGGCTGGGCTTCGAGAGTGAGCAGTTGGCAGGCTGCAGCCACAAGGACTTATGCACGCATTTTAATAAAGTTGAATGTATTAAGGTAAATTTTCGATTGGTTAGCAAGCCGTTAATTACCCTTGCATTGAAGGCCCCCTTCCAATAGTTGTTTTTTGCCGTTTGCCCAAGGAGGCGAGTGGCCGACCCGATGGCACGGGCCGATATTTTTGTTCCGGGGCGACCAGGAACGTTATTATGTTTGAGTTGTTCTATTCGTATTCTTGTCGTGTTACGTCCTCTATTTCCTCGATAACAAAGAGAAAGCAGCTACTGCGTGAGGGAATTGCGCTGAAGGGTTGCCTTCAGAGCACATCACGGTCTTTGATCAATTCGGTTGCGGTGTCGGCGCTGATCGTCGGTCAGGCGGTGCCGGCTTGGGCGGATGTGCTGCCGACTGGTGGTCGCGTCGCAGCGGGTCAGGCGACAATCAGCCTGCCAGGTGGTCACACGATGACCATCGACCAGACGAGTGGCGGCGCCATCATCAACTGGGATGGTTTTTCCATCGGCAACGGCAATTCGGTGATTTTCAACAACGGAAATGGCGCCACTCTGAACCGTGTGCTCGGGTCGGATGTGTCGTCTCTTGATGGATTGCTTTCATCGAGCGGTTCTGTGTTTCTGGTCAACCGCAACGGTATAGTGGTGGGCAAGGACGGTGTAATCCTGACGGGTGGCTCCTTTGTCGCCTCGACGCTTGATATCGGCGACGCCGACTTCCTTAACGGCGACGCCAATACCTTTTCGGGCGACAGCAATGCGATGGTTCTCAATCTGGGCAAGATCTCCTCGCTTGGCGGAGACCTCGCGCTGATTGCGCGCAATGTCCACAATGCCGGCGAGATGACTGCGGCCTACGGCACGTCGGGGCTGATCGCCGGGCGCGAGGTTGTAATGCGCGATGGAGCGCTTGACGACGGGCTGTTTTATGTGCGGCTGGGCGACAGTGCGTCGTCGGCCACCAACAGTGGAACGATCGAGGCAGCGTCTGCGGAGCTTCGGGCCAATCTGGGCAACGTCTATGCACTTGCCGGCAACACCGGAGGTGCGATCAACGCGACGGGTTCTGCCAGGAGCGGCGGCCGGATCTTCCTGACGGCACCGGGCGGCAAGGTGAAGGTCGGCAAAGGGGCGAAACTGAAAGCGCGGCGCGAGAGCGCCGGGCGTAGCGATGGCGGTGAGATCAAACTTGAAGCGGCGCAGGCGGTTGTCGGCGGTTCTCTTGATGTATCGGGCATGAGTGGTGGCGCTATCTGGTTGATCACCTCGCAGACCTTCGACCTTGCCGGCATGCTTGACGCAAGCGGCAGTGCCGGCACCGGGGGTACCGTTGACGTGGCCGGGGCTGTGGTTGCGCTCAGCGGGGCCGATATCGACGTTTCGGGTAGAGCGGGCGGCGGTCGTGTTCGCATTGGCGGCGCCTTTCAGGGCGGTGTGTTCGTAACGGATGACGGGAAAACACAAGCCAATTCCGATCGGGTGACGATCGACGATACGACGGTGATTGCGGCAGATGGCACCGGTGCGGGTTCCGACGGCGGCACTGTCATCGTCTGGTCTGAGAACGAGACTCATGCCGGTGGCGCGATCTCGGGCCGGGGCGGGTCTGGCGGATCCGGTGGCTTTGTCGAACTGTCTAGCCGGGGTTTGCTGGACTTCACCGCCGATGTCGACACTGGCGGCGGCACGCTTCTGCTTGATCCGTCGAATATCGAGATCACCGATGGCAGCGGTACGAAATTGGAAGGCGCATCGGAAATCGCCGCAAGCTCGATTGTCACGGCTCTCGGCAGCAACAATGTGATCATACATACCAGTGGTTCGGAAAACGAGGCCGGCACGATCCTGGTGTCGTCTCATATCCTTTATGACAGCATCCATGATCTGTCGTTTCTGGCCCAAGGCGACCTGTTCATGATGGCCTCGGTTCAAAACAGCAACGACAGCGCAGGCGCCATCAATCTTGTCGCCGGGTGGGACGGAACGACGGGATACGTGGCATCTTCGGGGTCTGGCAATTTTGATGAGAGCGCCGGCGCTTTAGATTATCGAGCGCTGGAGACAACGAGTAACGCTTATGGCATTGAAACCGGCGCGACATACACCGTTGCTGCCACGTCGCGCCAGGCTTCCGGTTCGATCATCATCGGCGATGGCAGCCAAACATTCGGCGTTGCGGTTGGCTCTCGTTCCGGCGCAACTCGTGTTTACGGTCATGATCTGGTTCTGACGGCGTCTGACAACAGTACTCCTTTCGCCTATGCTCAGCTCGGCTTCCGTGGGAAAACCACTGCGGGAGCAGACTACGATGTGACCGGTGAACTCTCAGCTCGGCTGACCGGGGACATTTCGGCAACGGCAGGTGCAAGCCAACTGTCCTATACGCAACTCGGCCATGGCGGGGCTTCAACTCGCGGTAACTACAGCGGCGACATCACCATCGCGGCCAACGATCTGAACTTCACAGGAGGCAATAGGTCCATGAGTTATGCTCAGCTTGGCCATGGCGGGGCTTCAACTCGCGGTAACTACAGCGGCGACATCACCATCGCGGCCAACGATCTGACCTTCACAGGAGGCAATGGACCCATGAGTTATGCTCAGCTTGGCCATGGCGGGTTTGCAGCTGTCGGGAATCAAAGCGGCGGCATCAGTGTCACAGCCAATGATCTGACCTTCAAAGGGGGCGGTGCACACATCAGTTATGCCCAGCTTGGCCATGGTGGAAGTCGGACAAACGGCGCTCAGCGTGGTGACATCTCGGTCACTGCGGCCGGCACCCTGATGCTGACGGGCGGTTCGAACTGGGCAACCTATGCCCAGTTGGGCCATGGGTCGGCGTCCTCCCATTGGCAGTCGACCGGGACGCGCCAGGGCGACATATTCGTCGATCTGACCGGAGAACAGAGTGTCGAAGATGGAACAGGCAGCGATGCCTTTGGCTGGATCGGCCATGGCACGAGCACGGATGACGGTATCTTGGATGCGAACATCTTCGTCCGGGCGACCGGCTTCGACCGCGATGCCGATGCATCGCTGTCCTCAGGTGGCCTTAGCGTTTTCTCCTACGACATGATCGAAAACGGTCTGCGGGGTGGCAATGTAACGCTGGTCGCGACGGATACCTCGCTCAGCCTTGCAGCGCCGATCATCAAGGCTGATACGACTTACGATTCGCACCATGACCTGACGCTGGTTGCTGCCGGTGACCTGGAGTTCACATCGGTTGGCCTGCGGAACGAGAACGACAGCAGCGGAGATATCAACCTAGTTGCCGGCTACGACACCGGTCAAACGATCTGGGACATCGATGTTGATGATACCTCGAGCTGGGTCCTTCGCAGCTCTGCCTTCGACAACGAAACGCTTGTGGTGGATGGCACATCGTTCGGACTTGGCGGGGGGTCGATCATCATCGGCGATGGCAGCCAAACATTCGGCGTTGCGGTTGGCTCTCGTTCCGGCGCAACTCGTGTTTACGGTCATGATCTGGTTCTGACGGGGTTTGACAACAGTACTCGTTTCGCCTATGCGCAGCTCGGCTTCCGTGGGAAAACCACTGCGGGAGCAGACTACGATGTGACCGGTGAACTCTCAGCTCGGCTGACCGGGGACATTTCGGCAACGGCAGGTGCAAGCCAATGGTCCTATGCGCAACTCGGCCATGGCGGGGCTTCAACTCTCGGTAACTACAGCGGCGACATCACCATCGCGGCCAACGATCTGACCTTCACAGGAGGCAATGGACTCCTGAATTATGCTCAGCTTGGCCATGGCGGGTTTGAAGCTGTCGGGAATCAAAGCGGCGGCATCAGTGTCACAGCCAATGATCTGACCTTCACAGGAGGCAATGGACTCCTGAGTTATGCCCAGCTTGGCCATGGTGGGTTTGCAGCTGTCGGGAATCAAAGCGGCGGCATCACCATCGCGGCCAGCGATCTGACCTTCACAGGAGGCAATGGACCCATGAGTTATGCTCAGCTTGGCCATGGCGGGTTTGCAGCTGGCGGGTTTGCAGCTGTCGGGAATCAAAGCGGCGGCATCAGTGTCACAGCCAATGATCTGACCTTCACAGGAGGCAATGGACTCCTGAGTTATGCCCAGCTTGGCCATGGTGGAAGTCTGACAAACGGCGCTCAGCGTGGTGACATCTCGGTCACTGCGGCCGGCACCCTGATGCTGACGGGCGGTTCGAACTGGGCAACCTATGCCCAGTTGGGCCATGGGTCGGCGTCCTCCGATTGGCAGTCGACGGGCAGTCGTGATGGTGAAATCACAATCAATGCAGCGATTGACGTCACGGATGGAAGTGGTCGTAGCGCCTTGGCTCAAATTGGCCACAAGACGGCAACCCCTTGAACGTTGGCGTAAACGAAGCAAGTGTCCGGCGGTCTGGTATCGCCGGACATGGGGCCTCCCAATTGACGGACAGAGACGAGGGTCATATGAAGTTTTCCACCAAAACGATATCTGCAATTGGCGGCCTTTTCTGTGCAGGCTCCGTATTGGCCCAAGAGGCCGAACCCGACATAGTGTCGTCGCGATATGGAGATTGGACTGTCAATTGCACCTCGGTCGAGAGCGGGCCGGACAGTCTTTGCCAGATGCAGCAACAGCTGTCGATCCGTGCCTCCGGTAAGCTGTTGGCCGAGGTCGCTGTTGCCCGGGCGCCAAAGGGTGGTGTCTTTCGCGCCGTACTGCGGGTCCCGCTCGATGCCTGGCTGCGCACGCCGGCAACGCTGTTGACCGGCAAGGAAGAACTGGCGCAAGCGGACTATTTTGGCTGTGGCCCCAGTGGCTGCCTTGCGGACGTCGAGATCGACAAGCAAACATTCGAGCGGTTTCTGGCTGTGGGCGAATTGGCGCTATCGTTTGAAACACTGGGTCGCAAAATGATCGCTATCCCGTTATCCGTGAAGGGACTAAGCGACGCCGGCAACGTTATTTCCAATGAGTAAGGCGTCATTTTTGACGGCCAGAAACGGTCGAGACGGCAACCGTGTGCCTTGCGTTGTTTACAACTAGCTGACAGCGGCTCGCCAGAAAGGTTTGCTGCAACCTGGTGGACATCGGCATTGAGCCGACCTTTACCATCTGTGCATTTTGCGAAGACGCTCTGCTTGCCCAGATAGCGCTAGGGTACGCCGCCCTGGCCGTGAATAGATGCATGAAGACCAGTATCGATACTGCAAGCCAAGACCTCCATCAGCGCCAGTCAGAATTCAGACCGATCCTGGCCTTCGGTCCTTCGAGAGCCGACTAAAGCGGAAAAGGAGCATGGCGGTTTTGTCGCAACTCAAGCGGTCCCAATCAGACCTCCAGGCGGATTCGCCGCACAGGTGTGATCCGCCAGAGATCAAGGGATTTCATCCCTCGAGACTTCAGTCTCATTGCCCCACTAGGTTGTACGCTCCGCGTGTGCGGATCGACAGGTATCGGCGACGCCGATTATCCTTCTATCGGCGATCTCCGCCATACAATAGAGGTCAAGCATCACCCTGCTGCTGGCGTGGCGAGGCGTGTTCGATGATGGCTTGAGGCCCGGGCTGGGACGCGTCCCCTGCCGACTGGGCTCAAACCCGCTGGATGTTTCGTGCTTCGACAATAAGGGCACCCCGAACTGAATCTGCACGGAGTATTAAAGGGTTAATCAAAAGCTTCCACAAAGCATCGGAGTTACAATTATTTATCGTAAATAAAGATGATTAACCTCCTGAAGTAGAGAAATGAGAAAATAGAAAAATTTTTAATCAAATTTTAATTATTAAATATTGAGAGATTAACGATAAATAATTCGTTATGTTGCGTATGGAAATTGTTTTTGTTTAGTGAGTTAATCAAATTGTTTTCACCATTCTGATGTCGCGGGGCCACACATCATGTCGTCAAAAAAGGCTGTTCTTGTTTGCGGGGCCGGCGGCTTCATCGGGCATCACCTGGTTCGTCGCCTGAAACAGGAAGGGCACTGGGTCCGCGGTGTCGACCTGAAGTTCCCTCGATTTTCTGAAACGGATGCAGACGATTTCGCTGTCGGAGATTTGCGCGATCAGGCGTTTGTGCGCGAAGTGGTCGATCGCGGTTTCGACGAGGTCTATCAGCTGGCCGCAGACATGGGTGGGGCAGGGTATATCTTTACCGGAGAGAATGATGCCGATGTGATGCATAACTCGGCAACGATCAATCTCAACGTGCTGAATGCTGGTCACAAGCGCAACGTAAAACGGATCTTCTACTCTTCGTCGGCCTGCATGTATCCGGAATACAATCAGCGCGAACCGGACAATCCCAATTGTGCCGAGGACTCGGCCTATCCGGCTGATCCCGACAGCGAATACGGTTGGGAAAAGCTGTTCTCCGAACGCCTCTATCTGGCCTATGGCCGTAACTATGGTATGCAGGTCCGGGTCGCCCGCTACCACAACATCTTCGGCCCGGAAGGCAGCTGGAACGACGGCAAGGAAAAAGCGCCGGCCGCCATCTGCCGAAAAGTTTCGGATGCCGAGGAAGGCGGCGAGGTGGAAATCTGGGGCGACGGCGAACAAACCCGCTCCTTCCTGTTCATCGACGAATGCATCGAAGGCACTTTGCGCCTGATGCGGTCAGGTTGGACGGGTCCCGTTAATATCGGGTCTGACGAAATGGTGACGATCAACCAGCTCGTCGACATGGTGGCGGCGGTCGCCGGTAAACAGATCAGCAAACGTCACGTCATCGGTCCGACCGGCGTGCGCGGCCGCAACAGCGACAATAGGCTGATCGAGGAAAAGCTTGGCTGGAAGCCGACAGCGGGGCTGCGCGCCGGGCTGTGGCCAACTTATGCCTGGATCGACACGCAGAACAGCCGGCAGCGAAACATGGCGGCCTGATCCGATGGCCGTGACAACCGGCGACGCGCCGGTCTCGCGTTTCGATCATCACTTCATGCTTGGCATGCGGCTCGATTATCTGAGCATCGACCGGTTCGTCGAGGATTTCACCGCGGCGGCCAAACGTGGTTCCTCGACCTATTGCTGCGTTCCGGATGTGCATCAGTGCATGAAATGCCACGACGAGAGCGGTCATCGGGACATCGTCAACGGCGCCGACTACGTGGTCTCCGATAGCACCGTCCTCCAGAAGGCGCGGGCCTTGCGCCACGGAGTGCCGGCGATGGCGACGATCCTCGGTTCGGAAATGATGCGGACGCTGTGCGGCGAGGCCGAGAGGCAGGGCATTCCGATTGCGCTGATCGGTGGCCGCGATGAGGATGTACTGACCCTGATCAAGACCAGGCTGAAGGAAGAGTTCCCGGCGCTTCGCATTGCCTACGGATACTCTCCACCGTTTCGTGAACTGACGCCGGATGAGGAACGCACAATGCTGGATGGCATTGCGCTGTCGGGCGCCAGAATCGTCTTTGTCGGAATCGGCTGCCCCAAACAGGAACAGTGGATGGGCCGCTACAAAGGTCGCATCAACGCCGCCATGATTGGCGTCGGCGCCGCCTTCGACACGATCAGCGGCGTGGTTCGATCATCTCCGGCATTTGTCCATCGCTTCGGTCTTGAATGGCTATTTCGTCTTGTCCGGGAGCCCAGGCGGCTCTTTCGGCGATATTTGGGATCGGCGCCGCGTTTCGTGTTGCTGACCGTCGTCGATGGCCTTCGGTCGCGCAAGCCGTCACCGAAGCCCGTTCGCTAAGCTTCAGATATCCGGTTGTCCCGAAGCATCCGCATTTCGCGGCTGAAGTGCCACAGTCGCAACAAGGTGCCGGCGAGAGCGCCCAGCAAAACGCAATAGCCACCGCCGACGGCGCCGAATTGGCTGATCAAAGGATAGGCTGAAATGACCGTGATCGACAGATCGATCAGGCTCGCATTGAAATTGTGACGGGGGAGCCCAAGCGCTCTCAGCGCAAGGCTACGACCAAGAATAAGACCGCGCAGCAGGATCACGGTTGCCAGCAGCATGATCAGATGCGCCTGGCCGAGCAGGAGCGGATTGTCAAAGATCCAGGCAAGAAAGCCGTCGCCAAAGATGAGAAGGCCCAGCCAGTAAACCGCGAGCGCCAAACCGGTCATGACAGTCGTCCAGTGAACCGAGGCAAGCAGTTCATCGATACGGCCTGCTGCGAAACTGCTTGCGGTTCTGGGCTCCAGTACATTGGCAAGTCCGAGCAACAGCGGGTTCGCCGCGGTGACCACGATCGAGCAGGCGGCGAATATGCCGGCAGCCGACAGGCCGGCCAGCGTGGAGATGATCCAGAGCACGACTGACCCGCTGAGGGTCGCAACTTGCTGTGCGCCGAGGATCCATCTGCCGAATGTCCAGTTGCGCGACAATTGCGGTATGATACGCCGGCGGCGAATGTCCAGAAGGTGCCAATTGCCGGGCAGCCAGGCGATGCCGGTCACGGCTGCACCGATGCCCATTGCTGACAGCGCCGTCATCGCGCTGAGCGACGAAACCTTTGCCATCAGTGCAATGGCAGAAAGCTGAATGACGGCCACTCCAAGATCCATGAGCAGGGCAGAACCGATCCGGAAATGGGCAAAGCAAATCTTGCGCGCAAAATTCTGCAAAAGCACGAAGGGAATGATTGCGGCCAGGACCACGCCCATCGTGGCGGAACTTTGGCCACCTGCCAAAAGGGCCAAGAGGCTGAAAGCTGCCAATGCCACTGCCGCGACAAGGCCGAGGCCAAGCGACAAGACGAAGATACTGCCTGCGAAACGGCGCTGGCTTGCTGGCCGCTCTCGGCGGCCCAGCACGGCATAGGGCGACATGAGAAGAGATTCCTGGACGACGTTGACCAGGACAACGATGGAAAATCCGATCGCATAAAGCCCGAGCTCCTCGACGCCCGCCAGCCGGCCAACGAGGATCGTCACCGCAAACCGGGTTCCGCTGACCACGGCCTGATCGGCGAGAGAACCGAAACTCTGCCGGGCGGCGGATCCGAGAACCCGCTTCAGCGGTCCTTGCGATCGGTTCCGTGTCAGCATTGCCGCCAGGCGTCCGGGAACGCTTCCCGCATGCAGGCCCTCGGCTTCAGCGGGCAGCATTTCACGATGGTTTTTCTCCGCAAGGGTGCGAATTGGATGTTGCGGCAAAAGGTGTCCCAAGGGCGCGGTGATTTCAATCGACTTCTTAAGAATAAGTTAATTCCTCAATATAGTTGGATTTAAATAAAATTTTAACTTTAACCAAAACGTAAGACCTGCAATTGAATTGCTTTTTTTACCTTTCGTTAATGTTAGAAAGGTTGTGCGCGCAAGGATACGACCATGGCTTTCACGTCGCCTCCAAAAGACAGATACACGGCGGTTGAATCCGATTTCGGAGCGGCCGTAGGCGCCGACCTGCGGCGTTTGACCGGAATATTCTGGAAAGGGGCTCCCCTTATTCTGACTTGCGGGGCTTTGGCGACGGTCCTGGCGGTGGCCTTTGTCTGGCTGACGCCGCCTCTCTACAGTGCACGGGCTGAGTTGCTGATCGACCCGCGGCAAAAACGAACCATCGAAAACGAAGTTTCGCCGACCGGTCTCGGGTCGTCCGCCGTCGGTGCCGATACGTTGTTGCTGGACAGCCAGATTGCGGTCATGCAGTCCCAGGCTGTCATCGCCCGCCTGATAGAGGAGGAGGGGCTCACGCGCGATCCTGAGTTTGCGGGTGTTGATCGAAGCTCGCTCGTGGCCCGCCTGAAGAACCTGGCCAAGAGCGTCGTTTACGGGCCGCAGAGCCGTCACTGGAACGCGCTGAGCGATTTCGATCGCGCCAACACCAATCTCCGGGAGAAGCTCAGCGTTGAGCGTCAGCGCAACACTTACGTCATAGCGATTTCCATGCTGTCGCAGGATCCCGAAAAGGCAGCCCGGCTCGCCAACCGGGTTGCCGAAATCTACATCGCGCAATCCAACCTCACCGCCGCCAATTCGACCACGGAAGCGGCCGAGAGCTTGTATTCGCGGCTCGAGGAACTGTCCGTAAACGCTCGCGACGCCGCCCGCCGCGTTGAGGACTACCGGCGCGACAATGGGCTGATCGGTGTTCAGAATGTGCTCGTAGTGGAACAGCAGCTTAGGAACCTCAACGAACAGCTCAGTGTTTCCCGGGGGCGAGAAAATGAAGCGCTCGCCACCCTCAATCAGACTCAGGCGGGTGGCGCCTTCGGTGTCACCGATACCGGTACCGGCGATTCGCTTCAGTCGCAGGTGATGACGGAGCTTCAAACCGGATTTGCCGCAGTCGAGGCAACGGAAGCGGAGCTCGCGGCTTCTCTGCTGCCCAACCATCCCCGCCTGATCGAGTTGCGGCAACGCAAGAATGCGCTGAGGCAGTCCATCGACAACGAATACAACAGAATTCTGGCGCGGCTTCGGGTCGACTACGAGACGGCATCGGAGAACACCGGATCGCTGCTCGCGGAGGTTGATACCCTTCAGCAACGGCTGGCGGAATCCAACGAAAGTTCGGTGGAACTTCAGGAGCTGCAGCGGCAAGCTGATGCCAGCCAGAACGTTTACCAGTCGTTTCTGACCCGCTCGAAGGAAGCGGCCGAGCAGATCGGGATTCCCAACAGCACGGCGACCATCATCTCCGAGGCCTACACGGCTACCCGTCCGGCTTATCCCGTCGTCAAGCTGATCCTGCCTGCCGCTGCTCTGTTCGGCTTGATGCTCGGTGTGGTCATTGTCTGGTTGCGGCATATTCTTGGAGCGGCGAAGGCACCCAAGCCTATGCGGACTTCACTGAACGAACCATTGATGGCACAGCCGCTCAGGTCGGATCCGTCAACACCGGAACCGTCTTTGCTCAACCGGATACATCGGGCGCGGTCATGACCGTTGCGGCAGCGGTGCGACGATGAGGACGGCCGTCGGTCACGAGGCATCCCCGGAATCCGCTCTGGAGATGGTGGCTCGCGGTTTTGCCGCCGCGGTTCCGGCCATCGTCATCGCCTATTCCGTGATCATCGATCCTTTGATCAACCTGCAACCGGTGGCTCAGCGCGATTTCAGCGGCGCTGTTCCTGCTGATTTGAGCAAGTCCACCCTGGTGGCTCAGTTGCTGGTGCCGACCCTGTTCGTCATGCTCGGCTTTCTCGCCACCATCGCGCAACCTCGTCGTCTCGCTAGTCTGCTGCCGGTGCTCGCGCCGCTTTCAGCATTTCTGGCCTTAGCACTCCTGTCTTCGGTGTGGTCGCCGGTCCCCGGCCGCACCTTCGTCCTGGCGATCTACCAGATACTCCTATGTTCGCTTCTCGTGCTGTCGATCACCATGTCGGATGACCCCGGCCGCGTCATCCGAACCATCTTCTGGGTGTTCGCGATCGCCATCGCCATCAACCTGATGTTCGTGATCATCCGTCCGCCAGGTCCCATCGGACACCAGGGCATCTATCCGTTTAAGAACACCCTCGGGAGCGCCACCGCCTGCGGCATGATTGTTGCCCTGTCCCAGTTCGGAAGCCACAGCCCCTTCATTCGTCTCGCGGCAATCGCTACGTTCGTCTTCGGAATTGTCGTTTTGATCGCCAGTGAATCGAAGACGGCCATCGGTCTTGTGATCGCAGCTCCAGCAACGGCTTTCGTGATACTCTTTCTGTCCGCGCGTCTGCGTACAAGCGCTACCACGATCACCATCGGCATTTCGTTGCTTGTCTTCCCGGCTCTGGTCGTCCTCGGTCAGGTTTTCCGCGTCACGCCGGCCCAGTTTCTCGAACGCGGCCTCGGCGATGCAACCTTCACCGGACGAACCCATGTTTGGTCGTTCGTGGCCAGCCATATCGAGCAGGCACCCATTCTTGGTCGCGGTTATCGCGGTTTCTGGGGAATCGGCGACCTGTCGCCGAAGAATCACGCGGAGATCGAGTTCATCCGCAACACCGGCAGCAGCCATAACGGCTTTCTGGACATCACCCTCGATCTTGGCGTCATCGGCTTGTCGATCCTGGTCATTATCGTGGTCGTGACCCTTGCGCGCACGGCACGGGCTGTCGACAGTCGAGGAACGGCGTTCTTTCTTCTGTCAATTGCGCTGTTCGTGGTCGGTCGCAACCTGATGGAATCGGTGATCCTTTGGTCGACCTTCTTTGACAATCTGCTGTTTCTGCTCGCTGGTCTGTCGGCCTGTTACCTGATCGGCGCAAAGGCTCCAAATTCGCACTTCGCGGCTGGGGGTCGATAGCCGTGCTGAACATCCTCATGGCGCATAACCGCTATCAGACGCCAGGCGGCGAAGACCGGTCCACCCACGACGAGGCGGACCTGTTGAGAACAGCCGGACATCGCGTCGACCTCTGGGAGGTGAGCAACGACACGATCTCCGGCGGAGGTATCGGAACCGCCTTTGGAGCGATCTGGTCGACCGCAGCGGTCGCCGAACTTAGGAAGCGCCTGGTCGGGCAATCCTATGACCTTCTGCATGTGCAGAACTACTTTCCTCTCCTCTCTCCGGCGATCCTTTTCGAAGCCAGCAGACAGGGAGTGGCGACGGTCCAGCACCTGCGCAACTACCGACACCTGTGCGTGAATGCCGGCTTTTTCCGTGACGGTAGGCCGTGCCGGGACTGTGCCAAGGCCAGTTGGCCCTGGCGCGGCATCGTGCACAAATGCTACCGGGACAGTCATGCCGCCAGCGCCGTCCCGGCCATCAGCGTGGCCGTCCACAGGTTGATCGGTACCTACGGGCGCCGCGTTGATGCCTTTATCGCCATATCCGATTGCGTGCGGGACGCCCACATTGCCGGTGGGTTTCCGTCCGACCGCGTCCATCGGAGATATTCAGCCGTTCTGCCGGGACTTACGGTTCCGTTCGATCAACGCCGACGCGAGCTTTTGTGCGCATCGCGGCTGACCGGTGAAAAGGGCATCGATCATCTGATCCGAACCTGGCGCCGACGTCCGCGCTCGGCAACGTTGGCAATCGCCGGATCAGGGCCGATGGAAGCGGAGCTCCGTCATCTGGCGGGCGACGACTCGTCCATCGTCTTTCTCGGCCAATTGAGCCCGGAGGCCGTCAAGGACCGCATGGCCAATGCCATGGCGGTGATCAATTGCAGCCTGTGGCCCGAACCGTTCGGCCGGACGCCCGTCGAGGCCTTCGCCAGCGGCGTCGCGGCAATCGTTTCCGATGCCGGAGGACTTGCCGAAAGCGTCGTCGACGGTGTCAGCGGACTGATTGTCCCGCCGGGTGATGATGACCGTCTCGATGCCGCTCTGACGCGTTTGCTGAACGAGGACGGGCTGGCCGAAGCGCTGGGGAACGGCGCATCGATGGAATATGCGCGCAAATTCCATCCCAGGATCATCGCGGCTGAATCCGAGCAAATTTATCGACGTGCACTGCAGCGCCGACGCGGCCAACTGTCAGAACAAAAGGTAGCACAGACATGACAAGGTTCCGCCTCGTTTCAGCCTATCCCCAATTGGGCGTGTTCTTCAGGCCTTGGTTGATCTCAAATCTCTATGAGGGCCTTATCTTTTTGGTGAAACACCGCCGATGGCCGAATTTCGACAAGACCGGATACCTCAACGATTTGCTGTTTCGAATGCGGGCCAGTGAATCCGACATCGTCTTTCGGTCATTCACGGCGGACAAGGAATTCTCCAAGATTTACATCCGCGGCATCACCGGCGAGGATCTCAGCGTTCCCACCATCGCGGTTCTGCACAGTGCCGAGGAAATCGATCGGTTCGTCTTTCCCGACCGTTGCGTCATCAAACCCACCCATATGTCAAAGGAGTTCATGTTTCACGAAACTGGTGCGGTGACCGCTGATCAGCGGGCACAGATGTGCCACTGGTTGAAGATGAATTTCGGCGACATGACGGGCGAACGTCACTACATGCGCCTGGAACCGAAGGTCATCGTCGAGCCGTGGCTGAGGCTCAACGGAAATTTCTGCTACGACTACCGCTTTCACATGTACAAGGGACAGCTCACGTCCTTCGGCGTCGGAGTTCGCGACAGCGCCGACAAGGAGACGCTGCAGCTCCAGTTGACACCCGATTGGAAGCTGTTCCCGGGTGAATCCTTTTACCAGGGTCGGCTCGAAATATCCGACTCCGTCGACATCGAGGCCCTCAAGCCCGACAGCCTGCCTCGGATGCTGGAGATTGCTGAGCTCGTGAGCCGTGACGTGGAGTATGTTCGGGTGGACTTCTTTACCGATGGCCGCGATCAGCTCTATGTCGGCGAAATCAGCCACATCATCGCCGGCGCGCGCGAGGTCTTCAAACCTGTGGAACTGGAACGTGTTTTCACGACACCGCCGGCAGTCAGGGAAGGTTTTGCCGAGTAAGGGTGCAACGGGCGAATTGCCGGGCGGCATAACGAAAAGGAGGAGCGTAGGCATGACAAGGTTCCGTCTCGTTTCAACCTACCCACGGCTGGGTGTCCTTTTTAGGCCATGGGCCGTGTCGAACCTCTACGAGGGACTGGTCTTCATCCTGAAACATCGCCGCTGGCCAAAATTCGAAAAAACCGGTTACTTCAACGATCTGCTGTTTCGGATCCGGGCCAGTGAGTCCGACTTTGTTTTCCGCTCATTCACGGCGGACAAGGAATTCTCCAAGATTTTCATCAGCGGCATTACCGGTGAAGATTTGAGCGTTCCGACCATCGCTGTGCTTCGCAGCGAGGCGGAGATCGATCGTTTCGCCTTCCCCGATCGCTGTGTCATCAAGCCGACGCACATGTCAGGCGAGTACCTTTTCCACGAAACAGGGGCTGTTTCGGAAGGCGATCGGGCGCGGATGCGGCGCTGGCTGAAAATGAACTTCGGCGACATGACGGGCGAGCGACACTATCTGCGTCTCCAGCCGAAGATCATCGTCGAGCCATGGCTAAGGCTGAATGGTGCTTTCTGTCACGATTTCCGGTTTCACATGTACAAAGGCCAGCTGACGACCGTGGGGATCGCAATTCGGGATAGCACCAGGAAAGGCGGACATCGGCTGCAGCTTACGCCCGACTGGGAGCTGTACCGCGGCGAGGGCTTCTTCGATGGTCCGGAAGAAACGCGCCCCTACGCCGACGCGCAATCGTTGAAACCCGACTGCCTGCCAAGGATGCTGGAGATCGCGCGACAGGTCAGTCGCCATGTCGATTATGTCCGGGTCGACTTCTTCTCCGACGGACAGGACCAGTTCTACGTCGGCGAAATCAGCCATGTCATTGCCGGTGTGCGCGAGGTGTTCGAGCCGGTTGAACTGGAGCGTGTGTTCACGACGCCGCAGGCAAAGAAAATCGTTGCCGTGTAAGTGCGGCAGGCTTCAATTGTCTGGTCCGGCAACCCCTGCGACATCAGGATTGTTTGCGTCGAACTCGATCGCCTGCTCGCTGCGTGAGCCGTCGCGGTAAACGGTCACTCCTTTGCAACCAAGTTCCCAGGCCAGCGTATAGCATCGCACGACATCATCCGGAGTCGAGTGCCGGGGCAGATTGACGGTTTTCGTGACACCGTTGTCGACATGTTTCTGGAAGGCTGCCTGAACGCGGACATGGATTTCCGGTGCGATTTCGTGAGCGATCTTGAAGCGCTCGCGAATGGCCTGTGGCACCGATGTAACCGATTGGACGCTGCCGTTGTTGTTCGAGATCTCCTCGAATATCGGTTCAGGATCCAGACCGGCGCTTCGCAGGGCGGTTTCGAGATAGCTATTCTTGCGCAGGAAGGTCTGGTCTCCCATGACCCGAACAAGATAGCTAAGCGAGAAATAGGGTTCGATGCTAAAACTGCTGTCAAACAGGATGGCGTGGTTGCCGCTCGGTGGCAGCGCCAGCAGGCTGATGTTGCGACGGTCGGTTTCGCCGGACAACGTCGAATTCGGATAGGCTCCCTTTTCCGCGGCCAGCTGTCTCGTTGCTTCCTCGGCATGGCGGCGCAGGGTCGCAGCGAACCGGTCGGCCAGTGCGATTGCCCGGTCGCTGTCATAGGCCACGCCGGCCAGCGCCAGGCAATCCGCCCAGCCCGTGACACCGAGACCGATGCGCCGATTGGACCGAACGGAATCGTAGATTTTCTCGACCGGATACCAGGAAACTGAAATCGAGTTGTCGATCATCCGCACCGCCAGATGGATGACCGCCCGCAACAGCGCGTCGTCGAAAAGCGGTTCGCCACCGGCATCCATTGCTTCGTTATCGAGAAGCCGTACCAGGTTGAGGTAACCGAGGTTGCTGGATTCGTAAGGGTATAGGCCGACCTCGCCGCAGGTGTTCATCGCGGTGATCGGACCGACGCTGTCGAGCAGTGGATTGTCCCGATTGAGGTGGTCGAGAAACACCACGCCAGGGTCGCCGGTCTGCCAGGCCAGTTTGCAAATATCGGCAAAGAGCTCGGTTGCGGGGAGTTCCTTCACGACCTTTCCTGTCTGTGGGTCCTTCAACTGCCAGGTCGCCTTGTCGGCGACCGCCCTCATGAAGGCGTCGCTGATGCCCACGGAGATATTCGTCAGCGGCAGGTCGCCGTCAGTTAATTTTGCGGAAGCGAACTCGATAACATCGGGATGGTCGACATTGATGATCGCCAGGTTGCCGCTTTCGTATCGACCCTTCTGGCGAAAGATTCCCGAGGCGCCGTCGAACAGCTTCAGAAAGGCTGCTGGGCCGGCCGCCAGATCGTCATGCTCGCGCACCCGATGGCCACGCGGCCGAATGTCGGAATAGTTGAAGCCGCAGCCGCCGCCATTGCCCTTGATGTGACAGGAATCGGAAAAGGTCTGAAGGATTTCTCCTTTGTCGTCGACGAGCGGCAGCACGAAACAGTTGCCGAGTTGCTGATTGGTTGTGCCGGCATTGGCAAGGACGCGGCTGGCTGGCATGAAGAGCAGGCGCGACATGGTTTCGAAAAACAGACCCTGCCAGGTCTCTGTATCATTTGTTTCGGCACCGGCCAGCGTTGCAGCGACCCGTTGCATCATGTCGTTCGGAGTCTCTGCCTTCCCGTCGTCGCGCCGCAGAAGGAAGCGTTTTTCCAGAAGCTCACGGGCGTTGTCGGTGAAAGGCACGTGATCGACATCGAGGATGCGCTGATACTCGATTGGGGAGGATTGAGCCGGTTCGGGCAGGGCGGTTTTGTTCGACGTCGTCATGAAAGAACCTGTCCGGAGAGCGATGACTCGTTTGTAAGGGACAACAACAGCTGATTGATGACATTGGTGGCATAGGCACCGGATGGTAGAAAGAAGGACACGATCGCGCTGAGGCGGTCGGAATGGGCATCGTCCGGTTCGATGCGCTCAATGTTGATGACCGGATGGATAAGGCTCGGTCGGGCGATGCCGGTCGAAACGAAACGGCCACCATCCGGCCTGAAACGTCGATATTCGATTGTGGAAGACAGGGCGACGGCAAGGTCTGTCGCGGATCGTGCGGTGACGAAACCGAAGCCGTCCCGCGAATAACCGATCAGCCGTTCCGGCCCCAGCTTCTCCTCCAGCGCGGACTTGACCCTTTTGTTCCATTTGTCGGAGCTGTCGGCCGACATGAAGAAGGCTACGATTCGGGGCTCCAGCGTTTCAAAGAAGGACTGCGGTGAGCCTCGCCAATCCCGGGCAGTCGCCGATTCGGGTGTCTTTGCTTGCGCCAGCAACCACAAAGCCCGGTCGTAGTCGTTGCCGATCAAGGCAGCGCCGATTTCGTGCGTGGTCTTCGGTCCGTTTGGGACGCCAAAACGCTGGGTGTCATAGTAATTGACCACGGATATCGGCAGCGCATGATCGAGGTCTCGCAATGTGTCGGCAAGGTCGCGCGGAAGATTGCGAATGCGGATGCGAAAAGCGTTTCCAGCCAGCCCGCCGACGGTCAGCGGATCGGCATATCGTCCATATGCGAAGAGCTGAAGGAATCGATCGCCGGCATGATGAAGGCGGTTGAATTCTTCCAACCGGTCGACGTCACGGTCTCCCGGTATGGCGATCATCTGGTCGGTGACGGCGTCCTCGTCTTTCAAGCCGCAATAGGTGACACGATGCGGTTCGACCCCAAGAAAGGATGCGATCGCGTCAATGGCCTGGAAGGTCGTGAAACCGGACTTGCGCAGCCGCAAATAGTTGAAGCCGGCATGTAGGTCGGCCACTGCGGGCCCCAGTGCCAGCGCCTCCGTCACGCAGAAATCCTCGGGCTTCAGCTTGTTGGTTGCTGCGTCGAGTATGGATGTGTCGGCCTCCGCTCCCATGGCGCGAGCGTAGCATTTCACACCACTTTACCGAAACAGGTAAACCGGGCTCGACCAGGCCTGGAAACCGTCTTCGGTTGTCACGCAGATCCAAATCGGGTTGTCGCCGCTTCCACTCAGCTCGATGGTCCTCCGGAAGGCGAGTTCACGATCGAGCTGTTGTTCGGGAAGCCTGAAAGCCCGGATGCGGCGCTCTAACCCACCTGCTTCGCAGATCGTGTCTGCCAGTCCGACGTCGGACAGATTGAGATCAAGATTGCCGTGGTTGGTGGTCACGAGAAGGTGCCCGTTGCTTTGGCTCAGCCAGGCATCGAAGCCCATGAAATTGCCGGTTGTTACGGCTTTCCAGATTACCGTGTCGGATCCGCGCTGCTCGAACAACTGATCGGGGTTCCATTTGTTGATGGTCTCGAACCTGGAAATCGTCGTGTCCGAAAACTGTGCCCTGCCGCTCCAGTTGGTGTTGCGGCCGCGACCACGATATTCCGCGCCGCTCCACAATACTCGGATGCGGTCGCCGAGGTCGGATTCGGCGTATGGCCGTATGGTTTCCAGGATCTCGATGCCATTGCGGATTTCGACTCGTTCGATGCCGGCATGGGCGCAGATTTCAACCGCCAGTTCGACCGATCCCGCATCTGTCTTTACGATGTCTCCCATCATCGCTGAAGCAACGGAATGGCTTTTGGTATCGGGAGCAGCGTCAGGATTGCGTTCGAAGAGCGTGCCTGCGTCCGGCAGGTCCACTCGCACGTCCATGTGCAGGCGGCAACCGGTGGTGCCGTAGTGGTGACGCCGTCGTTGCGCTTCGAAGATGGATTTGCGGTCGTTGTGATCCGTCAGGAAGCAGGTCAGCCCACCGTAGGCGCCGAAAACTGAATCGCCCGGATAACTCGCACCCGGTCGACCCTTGTGGCCATCGCTGTTGCAGACGACGCCGACCCGGCGACCCAGTTCGAAGCCATCGGTCAGCACCCACTCGAAGGTGCCCCAGGCGGAGTGGAGCTCGACCGCGGTCTCGATCAGCGGATCGTGGTCGTAGTGGATATTGGCGTAGCGGCCACCGACATGGGCATAGACCACCACGTCTTCGCTGGTTTCCCGGAAGGCATGGAAAAGGTCGCTCAACGTATGGGCATCCGTCTCGATCTCCGACCGGTCTTCCAGCAGCGCATGGGAGCAGCGACGGATGGTGCGACCCTCATGGCGGAAGAACACGTTGTGATCGCCACCGATTGCAGTGTTGCCGGACCATTCGTAGCCAGGAAAAACGGTGAACCGGCCCGGCTCGTCAACGCCGGCTGTCAGCCTATTCAGATGCTTCCAGAATCCAGGCGTGATTTGGAAGTCATTGGCCTGGTGGCTGGTGACATCGAGAAAGGCCTTGTTGCGGGCGAAATCCAGGTAGCTTTCGATGGTGTTGGTGCCGACGGTCTCACCGGTCTGGCCGTGAAGATCGCCCCAGAAGCCAGCGACATCGCCTTCGCGGATAACCAGCGGACCTGCCTCGGCGACTGTTCGGCCATCGATGGCAATGCCAATCCTCAGCACTCCAGGTTCGAGGACACGGAGGCCTTCGAGCGTGATGGCTCGGTCTTCCGGCGCATAGTCCAGTTGTTCCGGTAGACCGTCGACGGGAAGCGACGGATTCAGGGTGAGAGTGGCTCTGGCTTGTGCCGTTGGGTTGCCCCATTTGTCCTCTGCCTTGATGCCGAAGTGAAACGCCTCACCCGGCCGTCGCAGGCTCGGCAGCACACCGTGCCAGCTTTTCGGCGGACCGGCGACGATCGGCACCGCCAGCTGCGTATCGGGCAGTTCGACGAAATTTCCGGTGGCCTGAACATCCGCCATGATGCGGAACTCGCGGCCACCCTCCACAAAGGTCTGCGCCAGCATGCCGGGCGACCCTTTCGATGTGTCACCGAAGATGACAGTGATTTCCTCGCCCTCCCGCAGATAGCCGCCGCGCTGATAGACCGTCAGGGTCTCGCCCCAGGGCCGCTGTCCACCTTGCGGATCGTATTTGAGATCGAGCCGACCCTCTCCGTTGCTGGTCGCCGTAACGTAATTGGCGGCTGCGGGATCAGTCATTTGAGGACGACCGGCATCGCTCACCATGCGCCAGGCAATGCGGATCGCACCGGTGTCATCGAGGCCGAGCCGGCCGACGATATAAACCAGCTTGAGCGTATGGAAGCTGCGAGCCTCGACCGGGGTAAGGGGAGCAAGCGTCGCCGATCCAAAGATCGCAGGATCCTCGCCGGGAGCGACGGACGGTCCGTTATCGCCGACCAGTTCGCGCCTGACGGCGCCGTACGGGCTTGGTTTCTTCATAAGCCGAGGTTCCCACGGATGTTGCGGACTCGACAAGCCTATTAAAACTATATAGTTTTGTAAATCCGGATCTGCTGCAGGCTGGCTGAACCTGGTCTGGCTGTGGCGCAACTTGGGAGAAAACCGTGAAATCCAAACTTGCACGACGGCATTTCGTTACAGCGATCGCAGCACTGGGAATGGGCGTTTCGGCTCTTTGGAGCGTTGAGGCGTATGCCGAATATCCCGAGAAACCGGTCACAATGGTCATTCCCTACAGGGCTGGCGGCAGCACCGAAACAATGGCGCGGGTCTATTCGAATGCGCTCGGCAAGGCGCTGGGCCAGAAGGTCATCGTCAAGACGCGGCCTGGGGCCGGCGGCGCTGTCGGTGCGACCGAGGTGTCCAAGGCGGAGCCCGACGGCTACACCTTGCTGTTTGCTGCCTCCACGACGCTGCTCTGGCCTCCATTGGCGCTCAACGTCGAATACGACCTCGACAGTTTCGACTATGTCGGTCAGATCACCGAATATCAGCAGGCGATTGTCGCCAAAGCAGACGCACCGTTCAACACGCTCGAAGAACTGATCGAATATGCCAAGTCGAACTCGCTCAACTACGCCGACCAGAGCGCTCTTTCACGCAAGTACATTGATTTCATCGGCAATTCCGAAGGGGTGAAATGGACCGGCATCCCAACCAAGGGAGGCGGCGAAATGGTGCCGTTCCTGCTGGGCGGCAAGGTCGATTTCGCCTGGAGCGGAGGTATCCACAACCGTTACGGTGACAAGATGAAGGTGCTGGCGTCGATGAATGCCGGTCGGCTCCTGGCCTCACCGGACATCCCGTCCCTGCGGGAAAAGTACAGCGTCTCAATGCCGAGCCAGGCCGTCATCGTCGTGCCCAAAGGCACACCGGCGGATGTGGTCGCAAAGATCGAGAGCGCCATGGAAGCGGCGACCAAAGATCCGGAGTTCAACGAACTGGTTACCCAGAAGTTGAAGTTTCCGGTGACGTTTGTTGGTTCCGAAGACTTGACGAAGGACATCTCGAACACGGTCGACGGGTTGAAACAGGTCATCAGCGCAACCAACTGACGAGCTCCTGATGGCAGACGCCGAAACACCCGAGTCTGGGTACGAGCGGGCAGCCATCGATGTCGCGGCCGGACTGGTTCTGGCCGCGGTTTCTATTGTATGCCTGGCTTGGCTCATCCCCGCTCACGTGGGAATTAATGCGAGCGAGTATGATGTATCGCCGGCGTTCTTTCCCACCCTGGCGGCCTGGTTGGTGCTTTTCCTATCTCTAGCCCTTGTGGCAACGCGTATAACCCGTATCGATCGGGCTGCGGGACCGCTCGGTGGCGTATCGGCGGGTTGGCCGATCGTGACCCAAACCGTCACCTGGTCGGTGGTGGCGCTTCTGGCGTGGTATGGAATGGATGCCATCGGCTACATGCCAACGGCGGCCGCGATCCTGGTCCTGGGCGCGGTCGCCTGTCGCTACCGCAACATCTTCGCCATTGTCGGCTTGGCCATTGTCATGCCCGTTGCCATCGATCAGCTGGCCTGGCTTGTGTTTCAGGTCGATCTGCCATGAGGCTGTCGGGGTCAAACCATGGTTGAGCAGTTGATCGCCGGTTTCGGCGCTGCCTTTACTCTGACCAATCTGCTGTTCATCGCCGCCGGTATCACCTTGGGCATCATCATCGGCGCCATCCCTGGTCTCGGCAGTGTCACGGCCCTGGCCGTCCTGGTGCCGATCAGCTACTACATGTCGCCGTTGTCGGCGATCGCCTTTCTGGTCGGTGTCAACAAGGGCGGGACGTCAGGCGGTGCAATTCCGGCAATTTTGCTCAACAGCCCTGGCACTCCAGAGGCGGCAGCCACGGCGCTTGACGGGCATCCCCTGGCGCAACGCGGCGAAGCCCAGCGCGCCATGAAATTCGCGCTCTATTCGTCGGTCACTGGCGACACCATTTCCGACATGCTGCTGATCGTACTGGTGATTCCGGTCGCGGCGATTGCGCTGCAGTTCGGACCGCTGGAATTCACCGCGGTGCTGGTATTCGCCTTTGCGCTGCTGGCCGGCATCTCCGGCGGTTCGATGATCAAGGGGCTAATAGCAATCTTGCTCGGTGTCTTCCTAGCGACGATCGGGCTCGACCCGATGGACAGTTCGGCTCGAATGACCTTCGACAACGTCAATCTTTACGATGGCCTTCCGCTGACGGCCGTCGCGGTTGGCTCTCTGGCACTGGCTTCCGTCCTTGAACAGATTTTCGGTCTCTGGCGATCCGATGGCGAACAGTCTGCGGAAGATGAGGCGACCACGAAATCCACCAATTCGGCACTGCCCGCAACCGAGTTTTTCGGTCATTGGCGCACCATTATTCGCAGTGCTCTGATCGGTTCCGGCATCGGTATGCTGCCAGGCCTCGGCGTCTCGCTGGCCGCCTTCCTCAGCTATGGTGCCGCCCGCCGGGCTTCGAGAAAGCCGGAAACCTTCGGCAAAGGCAATCCGGAAGGGATTGTCGCCACCGAGGCGGCCAACAGCGCCGTTGTCGGCGCCAATCTGGTGCCGACCATTGCGCTGGGCATACCCGGGAACATTGCCGCTGCCCTGTTGATCAGCGCCTTCATCATCCATGGCATCGTTCCTGGGCCATTCATGATGACCATGCATGGCGACCTGATCTATTCCCTGTTCGCCAGCATGCTGATGGCCAATGGCATCCACCTGGTCATCGGCCGTTTCGGCATTCCTGTCTGGGCGACGATCTCAAGGGCCCCGCGCGGTCTGATCCTGCCGTCGGTCATCATCCTGTGCATGGTTGGCGTTTATCTGCCCGGACAGTCCATGTTTGACGTCGCAGTGATGCTGGCCTTCGGCGCCGTGGGTTTGGCCATGCGCCGCAGCGGTTTTTCGGTCGTTTGCATGGTCATCGGCTTTATTCTCGGCGGCATGTTCGAAACATCCCTGCGCCAGTCGCTTTTACTCTATAAGTCCGATATCGGCGTTATACTGGAAAGCCCGATCGCCATCGCGTTCTTTGGGTTAACGGCAATTCTGCTCGTCCGGTCCGCCTGGCAAGAGAGCAGGAATGCAAACGGCTGAGAAAGTTGATGCGGAGCGCCTGACTGGGCCAACCGATACTGACGAAATGGTGGTCTGCAAGGCGCTGGCAGCCGAAATGCAGGTGGTCCAGTCAGCCCAGAAATGCACCAAGCGGACTGCCGTGCGGCTGGCGATATCCAACTCGATACAATCCAACATCCTCAACCCCGGGGATTATCTTCCGTCCGAACTGGCGCTGACGAAAATCCTCAATGTCAGCCTCGGAACCGTTCAGGCGGCACTGCAGCAATTGCGCGATGTGGGACTGATCGTCCGCCGCCGTGGCGACGGCACTCGTGTGACATCCCACGAACCCTGGTCGGACAGGGTCTGGCACTTTCGATACCTGTCGAAGGACAGCCAGATGCCGCTTCGCATTGTTGAGGAAACCCTGCAACTGGAAACTGTCGACAAAGACGGGTTCTGGTCTGATCACCTGGGTGGTGGACAGTCCTGCTACCGGATCGTCAGGCAGCTCGGGATGCGCGACGGCACACGCACCGGCGCCGATATGTACATCCCCTGTTCGATGGCGCCCGGACTGGCCGATATCGACACCAGCGAATTGCTGATGATCAACATCAGGCCGTTCCTGGAGGTTCACCTCAATCTCAAGATTACCGGGCGCGAACACGTCGTGACGACGGTGACGCCGGATCCCGACCTCAAGCGAACGTTCGAGCTGACGTCCAGTGGGACTTACTACGAGATCCACGCCAGAACATGGTCAAGCGACAGCCGGCCCGTCTACTTCCAGCGCATGCTCGTTGCCACCTCCGACTGCAATCTCAAATTCTAGATTTCAAGGAACACCAATGGCTTGGATTGATACCGTCGCCTACGACGACGCTTCGGATCGTTTGAAGATGCTCTACGATCGGGTCAAGGGTCCTGACAACAACGTCGACAACATCATGATGATGCATTCGCTGCGCCCCCACACGATGGAGGGGCACATGGCGATCTATAAGTATGTCCTGCACCACTCCGCCAACACGGTGCCGAAATGGTTCCTGGAAACCCTCGGCGTCTGGGTGAGTTCGCTGAACCGCTGCGACTACTGCGTCGAACATCATTTCGCCGGTCTGAGGCGTCTACTTCGGGACGACGGCCGGGCGGATGCCATCCGGCGCGCCATCGACATTCGCGATATCGACAGCGCTCCGCTTGACGACGCGCAGAAACGGGCGATGGCCTATGCACGAAAGCTCACGCATGATCCAGCGTCCGTGACGCGGTACGATATCGTGGGACTTCGCGCGGCCGGTTTTGATGACGGCCAAATCCTGGAGATCAACCAGGTCACAGCCTATTTCAGCTATGCCAACCGCACGGTCCTCGGCCTCGGATGTTCGACCGAGGGCGACATTCTTGGCCTTTCGCCGAACAATTCCGCCGATCCGGACGACTGGAACCACAGTTAGCGGGAATGATCCGATTGGAAAAAATCGGCGGAAATGCCAGTATCGCTTGCAGGAGGATTTGAAAACTGGCCTGGCCATCCAATCGATCTGCAGGGACACTCGACGGCGAAACGATTGCCAAACTCAATGACAAGTTCTCCGCGAGCGATCAGGCGGCGGGTATTGAGGTGAGCGACGCTTTCGAGCCGTTCAACCAGGTGAACGACATGTTCACCCGGGCCTTCTGGGATGAGCGCGTGCGCAGCAAGGATACGGATGCGTTCTTCGCCAGCTACCGGATGGAGGCAGCGCCCCGTCGCGGCGAAGGCTTCGCACAGAAGGATTTCGCCCTGCGCAATGCGTCCTGGGCCATTTCCGATCTGATTTCCAACCGCAACAATGACGACGGCGAGCGTGAGGGCTTTCAGGCGGCCATCCGCTATGACACACCCGTCGCCGATGAGCAGGTTCCAGTCGATGATGTCGGCGCGCAGGCTGCGGAGATCAAATCGCTGGCAAAACTTTTCGGGGCGGATCTCGTTGGCATCACCGAGATTGATCCGCGCTGGCACTATTCGGCCCGCGTCGACACCCGTGACTTCTCACCGACCGATCTGGGCCTGCCGGAGGGGCTGACACACGTGATCGTCATGGGCCATGCGATGAACGAGGACCTGGTGGCCACCTATCCGTCGGCATTGGCGGGTGTCTCCACCGGCCTTGAATATTCTCACGAAGCGGCAATCGTCATCCAGCTTGCAACCTACATCCGCAATTGCGGCTATGAGGCCGTCCCGTCAATGAACGATACGGCGCTGGTCATCCCATATGCGGTCAAGGCCGGCCTCGGAGAATACGGCCGCAACCAGATGGTGATTACCCCGGAATTCGGGCCGCGGGTGCGCTTCTCCAAGATCTTCACCACCATGCCGCTGGCCACAGATGCACCGAAGCCGATCGGCATTCGCGCCTATTGCGACATCTGCACAAAATGCGCCGATGCCTGCCCACCACGGGCGCTGCCCTTCGGTCCGCCGCAGGAAGACAATGACAGCGTGTCGACCATCAAGGGCGTGAAGAAGTGGTCGGCCGATTGTGAAAAATGCTTCGGCTACTGGGCCAAGCTCAAGTCCGACTGCGCCATCTGCATGCGGGTCTGCCCCTTCAACCAGTCGAAAGAGACACTCTACGGCCGAATATTCAACGCCCTGGCGACGTCGAAATATCGCAAGCTGGCGCTCTACCTGGAGACCAGGCGCGGCCTGGCCGCGCGGTTGAAACCCGGCCAGTGGTGGCGACGCATCCGCGGCGAGCCGGATACCTGAGTTAAACGGCCTCTTCAGCCTCGCTCCAGGCCAGTGTCTCCAGCGGCTGAAAATCCTCATCGATCGCAAAGGCCCGAGGCCCGAAGATTTCCACGGCCGTCTTGGATCGCATCACCGGCAGTGCGGCGATGCCGATCACCTTGACGCGCTGGCCGTAGCGTAGCGTCTCGGTGGTGATCGGTTCGCCTGTTTCGCGGTCGAGCACGGCGATCAGGTCGGGCACAATGGCCACCGTCTTGCCGTTGGCCTTGGCTTGGGAATATTCATTGCGGAACGTGATCAGCATCTCGCCGTCGGCCTCGTTCAGGCCTTCCAGGAACACCTCACCGTGGGTCCAGCCATCCCGGGTTTCGCGGATGATGTCCTGGACCTTGCCGTCGAACAGGATCTGCGAGAATCGCGGCGGGTTGGCCGTCTTGAAATACTCGACCAGCGCATCGCAGATATCCATTTCGCCGGCGATGCGGGCCTCGCGCACGGTTTTGCCGATTTCGCGCGCCAGTGTGACTGTTCGGGCAACGCAGCTTTCCCGCACCTGCTTGCCTGTCATGGCGTAGCTCGCGACCTGGGCGATACCACCCATCTTGACGCAGACCGGGCGGCCATAGGTCTCGGTCCGGAGCGCGCTATCCGTCTCCAAAAGAACGGTGTTGCCGAAATCATCCGACATGACGAACGGACTGCAGTTCACCCCGCAGATGTTGAAGGTTGTCATCTGGAATTCCGGGAAGGCGCGTCCCATTCCGTCGCCATCGATGACCGGCAAACCCATGCGGGCGGCGACCACCAGCGGCAGCGTTGCATTCACACCACCTGCCTCGAGCGGCATGACGGCGTTGATCTTGCGCCCGACCTCACGCTCCATGCGGCGGATGCCATCAATGGCGGTGGTAGCGTTGGGGAGCTTTTCGCCGAACACTGTCGGCGCGCCCATGCAGGCCACCGTCACGGCAAAGATGTCGTCGCCGACGTCCTGCGGATCGATCAGCTCGATCGCCTCGCACTTTTCCAGCTCCTGCTGCAGCATGAGGCGGCCGATATAGGGGTCGCCACCGCCGCCGGTGCCGAGGATCGCGGTGCCGCGGATGAAATCGGCCAGGTTGTCGAGAGTAATCGCCGTCATTGTACCAGTTCCTGCATTTCCAGATCGCCGATGGCCTTGACCTTGACGCGAACGGCGCCGGCAGGAAGGTAGGTGAGGGGCACTTCCTCGATGCTGACGATCGCCACGGTTTCAGCATTCGCACCGGCATTGACGGCGCGATCCGTGGCCTCCTGCCGCGCGTGATCGAGCGCTGCGTCGCGGCCGAGATCGCCATAGGAATAAACCCGGTCCATCTCTCCACCGACCTGCGCAAGGCCGGCACCGATGGCGTTGGCGACACCCGACAGTTCCGGTTTGATGACATCCGAAGCGCCCTTGATCGGACGATCAAGCAGGATACTGCCGCCACCGACCAGCACGACCGGCACATTTCCCTTGCTGGATTTGACCCGGTCGACCGCCTCTTCGATCAGGTCATGGATACGGTCGACGGCCGCATCGACGAGCGGTCGATCCAGGTGACTCACGCCGGCCCGGTCGCCGATATCGGCATAGCCGGCGGCGACGGCGATATCGGTTGCGGTCAGCGTATCACCGCCAAAGACCAGCGCCTTGTCGAGGAGCTCCAGGGCGACGGAATCAGGACCGACACTGCAGTCGGCCGCGCCGCCGCGCACGATGCTGCCGCCGCCAAGGCCGATGGCCAGGACATCGGGCATGCGGAAATTGGTGCGCACGCTGCCGATGTCGACCGAAACCGCGGATTCCCTGGGAAATCCGCCCTTGAGCACTCCGACGTCGGAGGTCGTGCCTCCGATATCGACGACAATGCCGTCCTCGACACCTGACAGGAACGCCGCTCCGCGCATCGAATTGGTCGGACCGGAGGCGAAGGTCAGCACCGGATACTTTTCCGCGAATTCCGCCGTCATCAGCGTTCCGTCGTTCTGGCTGATATAAAACGGGCAGGTTATCTCAAGCTCGGAAAGCGCGGACCGGAAGGCGTTGACCACGGTTTTCGACAACGTGGCGAGGGACGCGTTCATGATGGTCGCGTTTTCACGTTCGATGAGGCCGACCCGGCCGATCTCGCTGGACAGCGTGATTTCAGTATCAGGCGCTTCATTGAGGATGATCTCGGCCATCCTCTTTTCCATGGCGTCGTTGATCGGCGCAAAAACGCTGGACACCGCCGCGGACTTTACGCCGCGTGCCTTCATGTCGCGAGCGCCGCTGGCAACCGCCATTTCGTCAAGTGGAGAAATATGCCGCCCGTCAAACTCGTATCCGCCCTTGACCAGGTAGGACAGATCGCCGATCGGCCCCTTCAGGTGAGGTGGAAACTCGACCATCGGCATGACATCGCGGGTGGCCGGCAGAGCGGCGCGAAACGTCGCTACAGGCACCAGTTTCTTTCCCTCGACGAAGGCGTTTGTGAACTGCGTGGTGCCGATCATCACGCTGGTGATTTCGGTAACCTGGCAGCCGGATTGCTTTAGCACCTGGCCGATGGCGCCGACGACGCCTCGACCGACGTCGCCGGTCGTAGGCGATTTGATGGAGGACAGGACACGGTTTCCGTCCAACAGGGCGGCGTCGGTGTTCGTGCCACCGACGTCAACACCAATGTGCATCAGTAAATTCCTCCAACGCGATATCCTCGTTGGCCCGATTATCGGTATTTGGTCGTGATTTCCGCAAGCGTCGGAAGGGATAGGTGCCGGTGTAATTCGGATAGTCTCACGGTGCGGTGGCAACTTCGGGTGAGGGCGCCTCTTCTTTGCCGAGACCGTGACTGATCGCCAGATTGGCCGCCATCTTGCGCGAATTGACACCCAGTTTGCCGAAAATGTTCTTGACGTGAAACTTGACGGTGGGTTCGCTCAGGCTGAAGTGCCGCGCAATGACCTTGTTGGAATGACCCTCGGCCAACTGTTCGAGCACGGCAAATTCCCGCTCGGTCAGGATTTCCGCCAGAATGGAGACGGCCGATGTTTCCGTGTCGTTGGCGTGCGACCAGAGGATCTGCGTCAGCAGGGACAGCTCGTCCTTGCTGTAACCGGTCACGCCGGTTTGCCGCACGGTCTGCCGCGCGGCTTCGGCAAAGGCATCGCCTTCATTGAGAAAAGCACCGATGAAACGATTGTCATCGACCAGCTCCAAAGCGGATTTCAGAGTGGCCGTTGTCAGGTCGCGATCTTCGGCTTGCGCCGCCACCACGACCTTGAAGATCCTGGCGCGCAGCAGATAGCGCCTAAGACCGTGGGCGACGCAGCTGTCTTCGATCTCGGTCAGCAGGCGCAGAGCCTCTTCAGCAGTGCCATAACGGGCTTCGAATCGCGCCAGCGCCAGTCGGGCGAGCATGTTGCCGCGCCAACGCAGGTTCTTGTCCAGGTCCTTTTCGGCCAGCATGGTCCGCGCCGCGGACGCCAGCCTTCGTGCTTCGGCGTCATGGCCGGCACGCACCGCCAGATCCAGTTGAAGCAGCTTGAGTTGGCGTGAAAAGCGCCACATTCCGCGCCGCGCGATCATCGTTTCGGCGCGCGACACATAGTCGACCGCGGCTTCGAAGTCGCCCTTGCGAAAGCACAGCATCAGGCAGGTCTGGTAGCCGGCGAGAAAGGCCTCGGTCCAGCTCTCGCCCTTGTCCGCCTGGGCTACCGCGCGGCTGATGCGCTCCTCCAGGCCATCGACATCGTTCTTCTCCAAAGCGATTTCGCAATAATAGATATCGGCTAGCGCGAGCAGGGCCGGATCGAAGTCGAAATGCTGTCGAGTGACCTCACAGGCAGTTTCTCTGGCCTTCAGCGCGCCTTCATAGCGACCGACATCAAGGTCGACGGCGCTCAAGTGCAGGTACATGAAGAACTGCAGATGGGCGAGGCCGATATCCGTGTAGAGCGCCATGGCGGATTCGCCGGCGACCTGCGATTTTTCAAGCTCCCCGTTCTGCAGATAGAAGACACAAAGGAAATTGAACAGAAGACCCCGCATCAAGCGGTACTGTACCGGAGTGGTCTCTGCCGTGTGTTCCAGGGCTGCGAGCTGGGTACGCGAAAGATGGCGGTCTTCGTAGAGGCGCAGATGCGCCTCGACCATGACCAGTTCACGGGTGAGGTTCTCGTCCGCGGGGTCGGCGTTTTCACGCACTTCGTTGATGTGCAGGATGGCTTCCGGAACACGAGCGCCCTTGAGCAGCAGATAGGCCCGGGCGATGCTGAGGCGCGGCGAATTGTTGACCAGTCGCAGCGGGATCTGCTCCATGCAGGCGGCGAGCCGCATGGACCCCTCCCGGATGCCGATCTGCAAACCACCGGCATCGAGGATCATTTGGGCTGCTAACTCCGGCGCGCCGGCGAAGTTGGCGTGACTGATCGCCGAACTCAGCCGATTGTTACGGCAAAGCCATTCGGCCGCTCTCGTGTGCAATCTGGTCAGGACCGCTTTGCCGAACATCTTCTGCTTCTTGATCAGGAAATCCCGCAGCAGCTGATGATAACGAAACCAGGGATCGTCGCGGCTCGGCTGCTCGAACACCAGCGAATGCGACTCGGCAAGCTCCGTCAGGATCTGCCAGCTGTCCGACCTCTCGCGAATATGATCGGCCAGGTCGCCATTGACCGATTTGAGGTGCGCGGTGTCCAGCAGGAAGGCCTTGGTTTCCTCAGAGAGCTGCTGAAAGAACTGTTCGTTGAGATAGTTGGCGATATCCGAATGCTGACCGAAGGCGGCGATGTCGCGCAGGTCGATCGGCTCCGACTGGCGCAGCAACTGCAATGCGGCGACCCAGCCTTCGGAATATCTGAAGTAGCTGTCGATCAACTCGTCCGAGACGACGCCGGAGAGCAGTTGTTGGGTTTCCGTGCGATCGAATTTCAGGTCGTCCAGGCCGAAATCAGAAACCTCGTTTTCCATTCGCAGCTTGGCCAGCGGAAAATCCGGGGCTTCGCGGCTCCCGATGACGATATGGTAGCGCCCGCGGCCCTGCAGCATGAGGCGGTAGACGAAATCGCTGTCCAGCGGGCGGGCCTCGTGAAAGTCGTCGAAGAAAATGCAGCTTGGGCGGTCGACCTCGTTGAGAAGCCGGAAGATGGCCCGTGACGCCTCGGTGTCGAGACCGACCGTTTTTGAGGTCATCGGCAGCCCCTTCTCGACGGTTTCATCGCCGCCTTCGATCTGCGCCAGCAGACCCTCAAAGAGGTTGCCCGGTTCCCCGTCGGCGCTGAAGGAAACCCAGGCCGTCGCAACGTCCATTCCCTGCAACTCCTGCATCCAGGATTTCATCAGGGTGGTCTTGCCATAGCCCGCAGGTGCCTCGACCAGCGTCAGGCTGCGGTTGCGCTGCGACAGGAATTGCTGCTGCAGGGGCGGGCGGCTGATGATCTGTGTGCGTTGGTGTCGATCGGTCATGGTTCTTTGCCGATCCTAACCAATCTGCGAACGGCCAGCCAGTCGCCCACCAGCGGTCAGGCCAGGTTCGGATTGAGGATCAGCACGTCGTCGAGCGGTTTGCGCTGGGAAACCGGTACGCGAAACTCCTCCTTCAGATGTCCGGCGGACATCATCGTGATCACGATTTCATTGTCCGGGATGCCGATGCATTGTCGCAGGGCGCGGTCCTGTTCCATTTCGACGCTCCAGTTCAGGAAGCAGGCGCCGAGACCTTCCGCATGCAGGGAAAGGGCGAGGGTCATGGCAAATATCCCGCCGTCGATCCATCCCTGGTAGCGCTCGCCGATGAGGTTGAGATGCGACATGTTCGAAGTGATGACGAACACGGTTTCGATCTCCTGGCGGAAGCCGGCGTTTCCGGCCTGGTAATCGAGAACCCTCTGCACATCGTCGCGACGGTTGAGCGCATAGACGCGGCAGGTCTGCCGATTGCAGACATTGGGCGACTGCTGGGCGTTGGCGACAGCCCGGCGGATAGTCTCATCATCGATCGGACCGGGTGCATATTGGCGCACGCTGTGGCGATTCTTGAGGAACCCTTCGAAGTCGAAGTCAGTGGCGGCGCGAATATCGGACGCGGTCACCAGTTCCGCACCACCCACGGTTTTTCGGGCCTTCATCCCAAGCTGCTCTTGCAGTTTCGCAAGCGCGCGCTCGATCTCCGGCGGCACCGCGTCTTTGGCGCGGTGGAATTCCACATAGTCCTGAAGCGTCGAGACGGCCCATTCGACGGTCTCGTCGGCTCCGAAATCGGCCACGTAGCTTTGCACCTTGGAGACAATCGACTGGATTTTCTCCTGGCCGTATCCAAGCCGGACGTCAGGAAAGCTCATCCCGCCTTCGATATAGTGCGTCAGGATGCGGATGATGGCCCGACGATGCTCGCGGCCCGACGAGCGGATCGCAAAACTGGTGGTGGCATAGCGGCGGTAATCGTAGAACGCATTGCGTGCCAGTGCGATATGTGCCCGCAAGGTTTCCAGCATGCGTGACTCCGTGCCGTTTCGCTACTCGGTGATGATACGACCGCTATCGACCGGCCATGAGACCCGGACGGTTTCCCCGGGCTCTGACTTGACCATGTCCTGGCGATTGGCGATTTCGGCGATCAACTGCTGATCGCCCATGTCGAATTGATAGCGGATCAGCGAACCCTGATAGGTCACCTTGCCGATTGGCAAGTGAAGGCTGTTCCAGCCATCACTCTCGGCATCTCCACCCACCAGAACCCGTTCCGGTCTGAGCGCCAGATTGACGTCTGCACCTGTCGCAACGCCTTCGCGAGCCGGAGCTTTGATTTCGTAACCGGCAATGTCGAGTTGGCAATTGCCGTCCGACAGGTCCTTGACGCTGGCCGAAAGGACATTGGATTCGCCGATGAATTCGGTGACGAAGCGGTTCGCCGGGTGTTCGTAGATTTCCTGCGGGGTTCCGACCTGGGCGATTTTTCCGTTGTTCATCACGGCGATCCGGTCGGACATGGTCAGAGCCTCACCCTGGTCATGGGTGACGTAGATGGTGGTGATGCCCAGCGACACCTGCAGGTCCTTGATCCAGAACTTCATCTCTTCGCGCAGGTTCTTGTCGAGCGCCGAAAGCGGTTCATCCAGGAGCAGGATCCGCGGTTCGGTGACCAGGACGCGCGCCAGGGCAACGCGCTGCTGCTGTCCGCCGGACATCTCCCGTTGAAAGCGGTTTTCGAAGCCGGTCATGCCCACCTGTTCGAGGGCGGATCGCACCCGACCGTCGATCTCGCCGGCCGGCAGCTTCCGAAGCCTCAGCCCGAACGCGATGTTGTCGTAGACATTCATGTGCGGAAAAATGGCGTAGTTCTGGAAAACGAAGCCGATGCCGCGCTTTTCAGGCAGCAGTCCCGAAACGTCCGAACCGTCGATCTCGATCGATCCGATTTCCGTCTCCTCAAACCCGGCTATCATCCGCAACGTGGTTGATTTTCCGCAGCCGGACGGTCCGAGAAGGGAGAAAAACTCACCTTCCTTGATCTCCAGGGAGATATTGTCGACTGCCACGCTCTTTCCGAAGAACTTGCTGAGTTCCGAGAGCTTCACATTTGCCATTGAGTATCAATTCCCTGGAGGCATCGGCCCCGAAGCGTTGCGCCGGGGCCGAAACAGTCGTTTAGCCTGCGAAGATTTCGTTCACGGTCTCGGTGATCTCGTCCTCGTTGTCGAGATACCAGTTCCAGTCCGGGATCCACAATCCGTCGAGGGCCGCGGCGGTATTCGTGACACCCTTGTTGGTCAACCGTTCAGGCAGCACAACGTTCTTGTTCGACGGGCGCAGGTAGAACGTGTCTGCGGCCTTGGTCTGGAAGGCCGGGTCCAACTTTGCGTTGACCAGCGCCAGGGCGAGCTTCTTCTGCACCGGCTCCGAGTACCGCGACACCGTGTGGGTCTGGGTCAGGATGGGCTTGCGATCCCAGGTCAGTGGCGCGACCTTGATGCCCTTGTCCATCTGCAGGAAGACCTCGCCTTCCCATTGCACACCCATTTCAACTTCGCCGCGCTCCACCAGGGTCTGCATGTTGCCGGTGAAGTCGCTGATCTTCATCGGCATCGCCCGTTTCATGGCGTCGAATCCGGCTTCCATATCCGTCTGACCACTGCCGAATTCGGCGCTGGAGGTCATGAAGAAGACCTGCTGAAGGCCATTCGACGTGATGTAGGTGGCGCGCTTGCCCGCGAGCCGTTCTTCCCAGAAGGACTTGAAGCCGACCGGAGCCGGATCCAGAAGGTCCGTGCGGTAGGCGTAGGCATACTGGCCGAAGCCCCAGGTCACGCCCAAGCCGCTGCCGAAGGCGAAGTCCCAGCAATCAGCGGTGTTCGGAATGTTCTCCTTCATCTCATCGGTGCCGAGGAAGAAGTCACCGATGCGGCTGAGTTTGATGATTTCGTTGAGGTTCCAGTTGCCGACATTGAAGGCCGGATCCTTGGGACCGTTGGCGACATATTTCGGAAACCACGGGAACGAGGAATCGTAGGCCACCTTGCAGTTATAGGTCTTCTCGAATTCGTCGAGCACATTGGCGCGCATGAATTCCTGCCAGAAGCCGCCCCATTCATTGATCCGCAGCGTTGCGCCGCCGGCGTCGAACGGTTGCCCGTCCCACATGACATCCTTCGCCCAACTGTGGTTGATGTTGAACAGGCTGGCGGTTCCGGCCAGTGCCGCGGTCCCCGCGGCGCCGCGCAAGAGACTGCGGCGGCTCAGTTTGGTTTTTCCAGTGGCATCAGATTTGACGATCGACATTGTGTGTCTCCTTTGGGTCCTGTCTGATTTGCTTCAAGAGAAATTCACGTTTGCCAGGCGTTTGAGATTGGTCAGCTTCGCCGTGATCAGCATCGACACGACGACCAGGAAGATGGCGAATATTCCGGCGGCGGCGGCGGTGGGCTCGAACGTGTAGCGAAGCGACACATAGAGAGCCATCGGCAGTGGCGTTGAGTTTGGAGGGGTCAGGAACAGTGATACGTCGAACTGACCGAACGACACGATGAACGAGAACACCGCGCCCGCGACAATTCCGGGCGCAATAACCGGCAGGGTTATCTTGCGAAATGTGGTGAAACGTCCCGCACCAAGGCTGCGCGCGGCCTCCTCAAGCGAGGTGTCGAAGCCGACCAGGGCCGCGCTGACGGTGCCAATCACATAGGGGCAGGTGACGAGAATATGGCCGATCACCAGGCCCGGAATGGTCCGCAACAGGCCGATACCTGAGGAGATGTAGAAGAGATACAGCGCCAGGCCGAGCACGATGCCCGGCAGCATCAGCGGCGACATGAAGAACGCCCGCATGAATTCGCGCCCGACAAATCGCGTTCGCACCAGGAACAGGCTGGTCATCGTTCCGAGCACCGTCGAGAACACCATGGTGACGAGCGCGATCACCAGGCTGAAGCCATAGGCCGGAAGGAAAATATCGGACTGGAAGAAGGCGGTGATCCAGCGAAATGACAGGCCTTCCGGCGGAAACGACAGGTGATCGCCGGAGTTCAGGCCGGCCAGGACCACGATTGCCACGGGGGCCAAAAGGATGAACAGGGTGACGCCGGCGATGGCGCGCAGGATCAGCGGAACGGAGGGTTCCCGCCTGTGCTTTCGGTTGGATTTCGTCGCAGCCGTCATCAGGTCCGTCCTCCTGATGCACGGGCGGCGGCCCGCTGATAGACCAGCATCGAAAGCAGGCTGATGGCGAACATGACCACGGCAACCGTGGCCCCGAACTGCCATTTCCCGAGCTCTGCGATCTGCTGGTAGATATGGATGGGCAACACGACGACCTTCCAACCGCCCATCAGGGTCGGCACGACATAGGAGGAGAAGGAGATCGCAAAGACCAGGAGCATGCCGGCGAGAATCCCGGGCATGCTCAGCGGTATGGTGATCTTCCAGAAAGCCTGCCAGCGGCTGGCGCCGAGGCTGCGTGCCGCCTGCTCGAGCGACGGGTTGATGCCCTGGATCACGCCGACCAGCGACAGCACCATGAAGGGCAGGGAGAACTGGACCAGACCGACCACGACGCCGAAGAAATTGTACATCAGCGGCACCGGTGCTTCGCCAATCAGTCCGACCCAGCGCAGGAACTCGTTGATCAGGCCGTTGTCGCCCATCAGAACCATCAGCCCGAACAGGCGGATGACCATGTCCAGTTGCATGGCGCACAGCACAAGGATCATCAGCAGCGTGTTGCGCCCCGGATTGAGGGTTTTGGCGATAACGAAGGCCAGTGGATATCCGAGAAACAGGGCGATGACCGAAACGAGCGCCGCCAGCCCCGCCGAACGGATCGCCGCCTCGTAGTAGAGCGAGCGGGAGAAGAACCGAATGAAGTTTTTCGGCTCGAACATCCATTGCACGTCGACCACTCCGGCCGTCGGCTTGTCGAGGGAAATCAGAAACAGCGCCGTCAGCGGGATTGCGAAGAAAATCAGGAAAAATGCGAGGCCCGGCGTCGCCAGCAGCCAGGATCGGCCTGATTTGCCCATTCGGTGCAGAGGTGAAGTCATCGGACGCCGAACCTCAATCCCGATGCCGCGAGGTGCGGGTTGGTGATGCCGGGTGCATTTGCCTGTGTTGCATCCTCTGTATGCCCCTGCCGCAAACTGTTTCCGTTGCTTCGAAAACACCATTGTGCGTTCATGTCGTGCAGACAACCTTGCCGTTGGATAGGTGCGGGGATCATATGGATAGGGTGGCAATTCACCATTGCTGGTGGCTGAACATGAATTCGGACGAGGCTTGCAGGGCCGGCTCGATCCGGTCGAATTCGAGGTGGCTACGATGATCTTGGGCGGTGGCTGGCCACTGTTACTGACGACGGTTCATGTGACGTTGGCCACATGGGTGACCATTCACGCCGTGCTGCACAAGCGTGACACGGGATCCGCCATTGCGTGGACAGGCCTTGCCTGGCTCGCTCCCTATATCGGAGCCTTTGCCTATTTTTGCCTCGGCGTAAATCGCATTCATCGACGCGCCGTGCGCTTGGGCGTCCAGCACGCCTTGGCCGGCAGACCCTCCTTTCGCATGGGTCAGGCTGATCTCGATCAGGCGCGTCGAGCGCTGGAAGACGATACGGAACTGTCCAGCCTTGCCGCGGTAGGACGGGCGGTGACCGGGCGCGATCCGGTTCCGGGAAACAGCATCGAGCCGCTGATGGATGGCGACGAGATTTTTCCGGCGATGACAGAAGCGATTGCCGCAGCTGAGCGTTCGGTCAGCCTGATGAGTTACATTTTCGACAATGACCGCGCGGGTGATGCGATGGTCGAGGCCCTGTCGGCCGCGAAGGCTCGCGGCGTCGAGGTCCGGGTACTCATCGATGCCGTCGGGTCGCGATACAGCCGCGTCAACATGGTCGATCGTCTTCAGGAGCGGGGTATCGCGGCTGCTCGCTTTCTGCCGACGCGGATCAACCGGATTCCGCAATTCGCCAATCTGCGCAACCACCGCAAGATCCTGGTCGTTGACGGCAAGACCGGTTTCACCGGCGGCGCCAACATTCGCGAAGCCCACTGGCTTTCACTCAATCCGAAACATCCGACTGCTTGTGTGCACTTTCGTCTCAAAGGGCCAGTCGTCGAACAGCTGCAGGAAGTGTTCGTCACGGACTGGGCCTTCACCACGGGTGAAGAACTGGCCGGCGAGGCCTGGTTTCCGGCGTTGACTCGCTCGGGCAACATCTGGGCACGCGGCATTGCCCATGGGCCTGACGAGGACTTCGAATCGCTCAGCAAGGTGATCTTTGCCGCGCTCACGGGTACCCGCGAGGTGGTGCGCGTGGTCAGCCCATACTTCATACCGGATTCCCGTCTGGTCGAGGCGCTTGCGGTCGCGGCCATGCGCGGTGTGCGGGTCGAAATCTACCTTCCCTCGAACAACAATATCCCCGTCGCCGATTGGGCCGCGGCCGCCCAACTCGATCTGTTGTTGAGGCCCGGCTGCAAGGTTTTCGTCACCAAGCCGCCCTTCGACCACAGCAAGCTGATGGTCGTCGATGGAAGCTGGGCGCTCATTGGTTCGACCAACTGGGACCAGCGCAGCCTGCGCCTGAATTTCGAGTTTAATGTCGAGTGCTTCGACGCCGCCTTCGTCGCCGAACTGAACGGCATCATCGATGCCAAAGCCCAAAGCGCTCGCCAAGTCACCCTTGCTGACATTGAGGGGCGGCCGTTTCCAATCCGACTGCGCGACGGGTTCGCCCGCCTGGTTTCGCCCTATCTTTGAGCCGGGGCTGAATTGCTCTCAACAAATGCGCTTTAGCGTATAAACACAATTTATGCGCTGAAGGGTATATGGAGGCTTGATACTGGCGGAAGCGCGTTGAATCCCCCATTGGCAACCATGGTTCGCACGAGACCATCAGGACCATCAATGACGTGCAGCATCATGATCCAGTTGGCAAAAAACCGATGAGCGCGTACAGGCCAAAGCCGACATTCGGGCTGATGTCGGAGCTACCGAAACTAACGTTCCAGGCCGGGCGGAGGCCCGTTTGGCGTGGCATCTGCCGAAGCCGACGGCACGAAGGCTATGCCGCGCCACAAATCGCCGGACAACAGCCTCAATGCCCCCGGGTTCTCACTTGCAGACAATGTGTTGCCGTCCTGAATTCCGCGGCCGATCAACTGCACCACGTCGGGTGAGTTGGCGAATTTTGTGTGGTGACTGCTGCTGCTGTCCTCAACCTGGGTCAGGTCGATGACATTGACGCCAAGTTCAGACAGGGTCTCCGCATCTGTTGCGCCGACGCGTGTGACGCCACCGGCGATTCGTCGCGAAATCGAAAGAGCTCGGTCATCTTCGGAAACCAGCACGACGAACTGATCTTTGATGTCGAGAACTCGGGTCAGTTGTGTTTCGAACAGGTCGATATCAATGTCTGGCGATGCCAGCACGACCCGCCGCAGCTTTGCCTCACGGTGTACGTCCTTACGCTCGTTCAGCCGCAACATGGTTTCGATGACGAGAAGATTGCCCATGGAGTGGGCGACGATATCGACATTGTCCGCGTCGATTCCAGACAGAATAACGCCCAACTCCTCCAGGGAGTCGCGCGCCTGCAATGCGCTGTTGATGTCATAGACATAGTCGACGGTCCTGCCGCGGGAAGCCCAGGTAAAGAGCACCGGTATGCCGGGATATCCCGTGTCGTGGACAAATTGCGCGATGCGCAAAACGGCCGAGGTAAAGTTGACGTTGTATCCGTGAACGAAAATCAGAATGTCCCGTTTGCCTTCAGGACGTTCGGCGAGCGCGGCGTTCAGGCGGCTCGCGAATGTCGCCGGATCGCCGTGGATCTCCGGCGTACGAACCACGAAATGCTTTGCGGGGTCGGGGTTGCCGGATGAAGGCTTCTCGATGTTGCCCACCTGATGTGCAGGCGGAATCGCAACATCCACCTTGCCGAGCGACATTCCGCCGGAGCGCTCGCCTGAGAAGAACTCGGCGGGATTGTCCGACCTTGCTCTTGTTGTGGCAACGAAAACTTTGTGGGTGGTCGAACCGCTTTCCGCAGTAGGAAACGCACTGTCCGAAAGCCCGATGATTTCAGGCCCGGAACTGACGCAGGCTCCCAGCGCAGCGCACAGAACAACAATCAGCGTCAACCGCCAATACGCGAAACAACTCATACCAACACACTGCATACCGGATTGATCCTCACGCCGGCGCCCAACTTCCGGTTACCACAATCTCGGTGGTGACGGCCACCGTTTGTTGATGATCACGATCGCCCACGGTGAATGGTTTGAATTCCGCCACAACTCAAAGCAAGAGTTTTTACTTTACATACCAACCGGTCTGTATGTATATGGCTGCCGAAACTGACAATGGTTCTAAGAGGAGATCGGCGTGAAAAGGGACAAATCGAGCGAAAGAACGCGGGATTCGGAACGGACCATTGCGCTTCTGAAACAGGCGACGGTCGATCAGCTGATATCCAGCGGTTATGCCGGTCTCTCTGTGCTGCCGATCCTGAAGAAGGCGGGGCTGTCGCGCGGCGCACTGTTCCATCACTTTCCGACCAAGGACCATCTCGTCGCAGCGGCGTTCGAAGATCTGCTGGTCGAATTTGCCGCCCAGATGCACGAAATCGCCACCGACCTGCGCACCGGACGTGCCTCGATTGACGAGTTTGTCGTCAGAACCAGCGAAACGATCGCCAGTGATCTGTTCATTGGCTGCATGGAGATCGCCCTCGGCATGCGGTCCGAGCTCGCACTGTCATCCCTCGTCGAACCGGCGATTGCCGAATGGCGCAAGGCGCTCTTTGAATTCTGGGACAGGACATTCGATCTGCCGGGCTATAGCGACGAAGAGCGCGCTACCCATTGGGCCATGGCCTCGAACGTGTTGCGTGGATACGCCTTCTCCTCGTCCTTCGGCATGGCGCCGCAGGCGAAGGAACAGCTGTTTCAAGGCTTTCCCAAGCTCTTTCTCAAGGACGCTGTGGTGCGCAGCGAAGACACCAGCGTCGTCCAACTCGACAACCGTTCCAAATAACGACAATCCGGGAGGAAATTATGAGATTGTTGACCTGCGCTCTTGCGCTTTGCGCTGCCACCACGGCAGCATCCGGACCTGCCCTGGCCAGAGATAGCCTGGTGGCTGCGACCTGGCTGCCGCCAAACCATCCCTATTCCCAATATCTCTACGAATACTGGGCCGAGCGTCTGAACGTCCACTCCAACGGCACGCTGACTGCGCAGGTTGAGCTGGGCTCGCCCCGCGTGACGGCCTTGGGCAACATGGCCGAACTGGCCGATGGCCTGGCTGACGTTTCCGGTCATTTCGCCCAGTACACGCCGTCCGACCTGCCGGTCTCCAACGCCGTGGAGGAGCTCGGCATGACCTTCTCCGATCCGCGCGTCATCATCGCTGCGGCGACGGAGTTCAACATCAAGGATCCGGAGCTCAGCGCCGAGTGGCGCGATCACGGTGTCGTCTTCGGCAGTTCCTATACGACCAATCACTACAAGCTGTTCTGCAACAAACCGGTTACGGATTTGTCCGAGTTCGACGGAGCAAAGTTGCGCCTGCCGGGCCGAGCGCCGGCTGAATGGGCCAACAAGGCCGGTGGCGTCACCGTCGCGTTCAACACGAACGAACAGTATGGTGCACTCGACAAGGGTGCCTTGACCTGCACGACCACCACGGCGGTCGACGCCGACAACCGCAAGCTCGACGAGGTGGCGGGCCATGTCACCAATTTGCCCATTACGTTGTTCTGGGCAGGGCTGGGGCACGGTTACAACCGCGACGTCTGGTCGGAACTCTCCGTGGAGCAGCGTCGCGCGGTTCTCTACGCCGAAGCCGACGCCATGGCGGCGCTGATCGTGGAAGGCACGCTGTTTGAAGAGGAAGCGGCGCGCAAGCGATTGGAATCCCGTGGGGTCACCTTCCACGAGCCGGCGGACGATCTCAAAGAGTCCATTGCCGCTTTCCGAGCGGCACAGCCGGCGTCAGCGGCCGGCATAGCCAGAGCTACATTCGGCATCAAAGATTCGGAAGCTCTGCTGCAGCGGTTCCAGACGACCGTCTCCAAATGGGAAAACCTGCTGAAGGACGTGCCAGTCGAAAACCAGGCGGAGCTCGCCGATCTGATCCGCAGCGAGATTTACGACAAAATAGATCTCGAATCCTACGGCCTGAACTAGCAAAGCGGCGGGGACGGAGCGCGGCGCGCCCGTCCCTGCATTCTTCCGGGAGTTTATCATGCAGACTATGACCCGACTTGCGGGCGTTTGCGCACGCCTGCAATTGACCCTTGCTGCTGCCGCCGTGCTGGCCCTGCTGCTGACCGTATCGCTCGATGTCATCCTGCGCGCCGCTGCAAACGCGCCGTTCAGTGCCACGATCGAAGTGGTCTCCTTCTATTACATGATCCCGTTGGTCTTCCTGCCTGTCATGACGCTTGAACTCACCCGCGGCCATATCGATACCGACCTGTTTTATCTGCTGCTTCCGCGCCGGATCAAACAGGTGGCAATCGCTGTATCGGGCCTGCTCACGGTTGGCGTCTACGGGTTGCTCGCCTGGGTCACGTTCAAACAGGCCATTGCATCGACAAGCCGGGGTGAAGTCTCGATGGGCATCAACCTGCTGCCGATCTGGCCGGTGCGATGGGTGTTGCCGGTGGTGTTCGCCAGCGCGACCGCCGCTGCAATCCTGGTCAGCCTGGAGCGCATTGCGCGTCGGAACGAAGATGGCTGAGCAACTTCTTCCCATCGGGATCACGTTCGGCGCGCTGCTCGGCCTGATCGCCATTCGCGTGCCCATCGGTCTGGCACTGATTTCTGTTTCTTTTTTCGGCATTGCCTACGAAACCAGCTTGCGGGCGGCGATCGGTTCGGTTGCCCGACTGCCCTATGAGCTGTCGACAAACTGGAGCTTTTCGGCGGTGCCGATGTTCCTGCTGATGGGTTTCGTGGCCTCTGAAACCGGTTTGACCAAGGGGCTGTTCAGCGCCTCGCGCGCACTTCTTGCCCGCTTGCCCGGAGCCCTGGCATGCGCCAGCGTGCTGGCGTCCGCGCTGTTTGCGGCTGCTTCGGGTTCGTCTGTTGCAACCGCTGCCGCCATGTCGCGCATCGCCATTCCGGAAATGCTCAGCCGCAAATACGATCCGGGACTGGCCTGCGGCACGATCGCCGCCTCCGGCACGCTGGGTTCGCTGATCCCGCCAAGCATCCTGATGATCCTTTACGGCGTCTATGCGGATGTCTCGATCGGCTCCTTGTTTCTGGCAGGCGTGGTGCCGGGGTTGCTTTCGGTGGCGATCTACATGGCCATGATCATTATCCGCTGCAAGGTCGATCCCTCGCTGAGCGGTGGGCCGGTTGGTGACGACCCGGAGCGACCGGCGATTGGCTCCGTGCTTCTGGAAATTGCACCCCTGCCGGTCCTGATTGCGATCGTGATGGGCAGCATTTCTCTGGGCATCGCGACGCCGACAGAGGCCGGTGCCCTCGGCGCGCTCGGTGCCATCGGCATCGCCATTGGGACCGGCCGGTTCGAATTGGCAGCCTTCGGCCGGGCACTCAAACAAAGTGCCCTGTCATTTACGGCAATTTTCATCATCGTCATCGGCGGTGCATTGCTGACCCGCTACACGGCTGTTGCCGGGCTGAGCCGCATGCTGGAGACCGCATTCGAGCAGAGCGCTGCCGGTCCCATCACGCTGATCATTGCCGTATCTGTGCTCTTTATCGTGCTCGGTATGTTCATCGATTCCATCGGTCTGCTTTTGCTGACCGCACCGTTGATCCTGCCCTTGGCTGCTTCGCTGGGAATCGACCTGATCTGGTTCGGTATCATCCTGATCAAACTTTTGGAGATTGGTCTCATAACCCCACCGGTCGGCCTGAACATATTCGTCATTCAAAGTGCCTTGTCCGGCCGAGTTTCTCTGCCGGCGGTGTTCAAAGGAGTGACATGGTTCATTGCCATGGACGTGGTAACATTGGCATTGCTCGTGGCGTTTCCGCTGATAACCCTGTGGCTGCCGTCCGCTCTGAAGTGAGGAAGTACACGTGAAAATCAAGGAAATCTGCACTGTGCCGCCAGTCCAGGAAATGCGAGCGCGGCTGGACAGCCTGCAAGCAGCGATGGGCGAACAGGGATTGACCGGCTATGTCAGCTTCGCGCCCGCGAATATCATGTGGCTCACCAACTTCGCCAATTTCGTGCACGAACGGCCCTTCATTCTCTTTGTTCCGCAATCCGGGACACCGATATTCCTGGTGCCTCGGTTGGAATTGGACCACGCGACCAGCAGAGTGATCGGCAAGATCGAATACGCCACCTACGCGGAGTTTCCGGCGCCGGTCGGGCAGGGGTGGAATGACCGCCTTGAGACAATGCTCGAAGGGCATGGCCCGATCGGCGTAGAAACCACGGTGCCGCTCATGGTCCAGCACGTTGTCGGCGATCGTGCCGTGCCGGTCGATCTGATCGATCGATTGCGTGAAATCAAATCAGACTACGAGCTCGGCCGCATCGCCTATGCCTGCAGGCTCAAGAGCGAGGCGCATGCGGAACTGCTGCGCCAGGCAAGACCGGGCCTGTCGCAAAGTGAGATCAATCGCACCATCGGCAAATCCGTTTTCGAGCAGATGGCCGCTGACAATCCGACCATCAATCCCTTTGCCACAACGATCATGACCCTGATCCAGAACCCCGGGGTTTCTCATGATCCGCACAATTTTTCCGACCTCGACATGAAGATGCAGGCTGGCGGGCCGCATGTGACGGTGTTCAACTCGGTGCTCAACGGATACGGCGCCGAGATCGAGCGCACCTTCTTTATCGGGCACGTGCCTGAGCCGGCAAACGCGCCGTTCGATGCGATGATGGAGGCGCGCCGCCTGGCGTTCGAACACTTGCGCTCCGGAGCGGTGCTGGGCGAGATCGACCGCCGGATCAACACCATGTTCCGCGAGCGCGGTTTTGAGGAGGCGAGGCGCCATCGGGCCGGACATGGCATGGGCGTAACAGCCCACGAAGGTCCCTTTATTGCCGATGGAGACGAGGGCATTGTGAAACCCGGTATGGTCTTTACGATCGAACCGGGCCTATACATTCCGGGCCTGGGCGGTTTTCGCCATTCTGACACGGTCGTCGTGACTGACGATGGCTTGGTCAGTCTCACCAACGGACCAGAAGAAATCGATGAACTGACCCTCTAACAGGATGGCAAAATGGCATTTGAAGCGACCGACAATCTGACCGAAACAGCGAACGCCATCACCACGGCGTCAGGCTGTGATCATGTCACCCTGTTGACGATCGAGGACGGTGGCCAGCGCCTGCGCCGGATCTATTCGTCAGTGCCCGACGTGTTTCCGGTTCATGGCGCCAAGGTGCCTCCGAGAGGCGGTTGGCTGGAGAAGCTTGCCGGGAGCCAGGCCCCGGTTCTTGTCGCCGGTCCGGACGAAATCAAGTCGGTTTTTCAGGATCACGAAACGATATTCGGATTGGAAATCGACACGATCTTGAACGTTCCGGTGATCCGCGATGGTGAATGTGTGGGAACGGTCAATTGCCTCTACCGAAACCGGGTGGATTCGGAAGCAGCGCAATCGATATCGGAGGCCATCAGATCAGTCCTGGCAGAGGCCACGAACACCTGACGGCCAGCCTTAGTCTTGCGCCGTTGTCAGTCCCGGCTGCGCCGGCGGAGCCTGACCGCTTCATCGAAGACCTTGAGGGTCTCGCTGACGGCTCTGTCCCACGTAAACGCCTTCGCCCGATCCCGTGCCAGGCCGGCAAGCCGTTCACGCAGGGCCGCATCCGTAAGCATGCGTTCCAGACCGGATCGGATGGCATCCACATCTTCGGGCTCGACCAGCAATCCAGCGTCGCCGGCGACCTCCGGCATGGATGCTCGGCTTGAGGTAAGCACCGGAGTGCCGCGGATCATGGCTTCGAGCAGCGGCAAGCCGAAGCCCTCGTAGAGCGACGGCATGGCCAGAAACAGAGCCTTCTCATAGAGCGCCGCCAACTGTGGCTCGGTGACATACCCAAGCACGTCGATGCGCTCCGCAACCCCAAACTCTGCAGCCATTGATCGGGCATCGACACCACCCCAGCCGCTGCCACCAACAATGACCAGTCTTGCGGTGTTTTGCTGCTGACCGGTCAGGCGCGAATAGGCCTCGATCAGGCGCCGAAGATTCTTGCGCGGCTCGAGAGTCCCAACGAACAGAATGAACGGTTCGTCGGGATTGAGGCCGGTCAATTCGGCGTTGTCGGGAGTTGGTCCCGGCTGGGCGACACCAAGCGGGATGGCGTCCACCTTGCCGGCAGCCTCCGGAACTTCCGTAATCAGGTCATCCTCGGTGTTTTGGGACACTGTGATGATGCGATCAGCCAACCGTGCTGCCTGCGGCAGAAGCCGGGCGTCGAGCCAGCGATTGATAGCCGGCATGGTTTCCCCGGCATGCTTCCATACCAGGTCATGAACCGTGACGACGGTGGCGATTTCCGCAGGCATGAAGCGAGGCAAACGATGCGTCGGCGACCAGAAAAGGTCGAGGCGATCCCGGGCTGCCTGGCGCGGCAGGACGGTTCCGGCCCAGATGAGCCGTAGGGCTCGGCCGGCAAAGCGCGACTCTCGAACGGTGACGTTGGCCCGCTGCCAGTCGCCAACGGCAATCGGCGTCGGAGCATAGAGAAACCACTCATGCTCCGTCTCGATCAGTCGCCTCAGCATCTCGTGGGAGTAGCGGCCGATTCCGGTGATCGTCTGCGTCAGCAACCGGGCGTCGACGCCAATGCGGTAGGTCATGCGGCTTCCACTCCGTCGGAACGGACTAGAGCAAAGGGCGATAAGTTTGCACCATTTGACCGTGGCGATTTTGGTTTCTGGCTAGGCGGATTGCACGCCGTGGTGCCACCCCACCACAAGTGCAAGCCAACGACGCCAGGGGCCAAAAGCGCCCGGCCCGAAGGGTGGCTGCATATCGGCCCATCGGCTGCGTTGCGACGCTTGCCCGATGCACCACATCGCGCTGCGCGACGCGCCTGGCCGAGTGGAGCCGATCTGCAGCCATCAAATGATCCAAACTTATCGCCCTTTGCTCTAGCATAATCCTGGCTGTCCGAAAATTCGATGGTGCTTAGACGGTGCCGCGGAAAAAGGCGATCGTCTTCTCAAGGCCTTCATGGAACGGAACTGCCGGCTCCCAACCCAGTTTTTCGCGGGCCAGGCTGGTGTCCGGTTGACGCTGTTTCGGATCGTCCGCAGGAAGCGGCCGGTAGACCAACTGGCTCTTGCTTTCCGGGATCATCTCCAGGACGGTTTCGGCCAATTGCTTGATGGTGAATTCCCCCGGATTGCCAATATTGACTGGCCCGGGGAACCCGTCCTCGTTTTCCATCATGCGCACCATGCCTTCAACAAGGTCGTCGATATACTGGAAGCTGCGGGTCTGGCTGCCGTCGCCGTAAATGGTGATGTCCTGGTTGGTCAGGGCCTGGACGATGAAATTGGAGACCACCCGGCCGTCATTGGGATGCATGTTAGGGCCATAGGTGTTGAAGATGCGCACCACCCGAATCTCGAGGTCATGCTGGCGGTGGTAGTCGAAGAAGAGAGTTTCGGCGCAGCGCTTGCCCTCGTCGTAACACGACCGCAACCCGATCGGATTGACCCGGCCCCAGTAGCTTTCCGGCTGTGGATGCACCTCGGGATCGCCATAGACCTCGCTTGTCGAGGCCTGCAGGATGCGCGCCCGCGTCCGCTTGGCCAGACCCAGCATGTTGATCGCCCCGTGGATGCTGGTTTTGGTGGTTTGAACGGCGTCGAATTGATAGTGCACGGGTGAGGCCGGGCAGGCGAGATTGTAGATCCGGTCGACCTCCACATAGAGCGGGAAGGTCACGTCGTGACGCATGAGCTCGAATTTCGGATTGTCGAGCAGATCGAGAATGTTTTCCTTGGTTCCGGTGAAGAAGTTGTCGACACACAGAACGTCGGCACCATCCGCAAGAAGCCGGCGGCAGAGATGGGAACCGACAAAGCCGGCGCCTCCGGTGACCAGGATCCGCGTTGATTTTCGTTTCATTCGTCCTGTCCTCGTCCGCGACGCGACTTCGGGTTTGCAGACGATGCTGCGTCCCTGACCGCAGGCCGGCCGCAGTGTGTCCGTCTCTTAAATCTGTGTCGGCCGGACCGCGAGGCAAGGCTGCCCGGGCAACCCATCGTCACTTTAGCAAGTACAATCTTCGCCCACCGATTGAAAGAAAGCCGGGTGGCGATGTTAGGGATTGGTTAACGCTGTCGATCCGAATGACACTGGAGCGGTACCCGAGCTTCGCTCGGAAGTCGAGGGTTCTCGATACAAATGGTGTCTAAGTCGATGGCTTCCATTCGATGGTCGCCTGCATCGCCGGTCCGGCCCGAGGTTTGACGATTCGTAGCGCGGCGCCGGTTGCGGTCCGCTCGCCCTCGACACAAAACGGCTCATTTTCGAATACGGGCTGCAGGGCGCGATAGCGAAACCGTGCAAGCTGACGCGCCGTGTCCATCGATGCGCCATGGCTCGCCAGTGTCGTGGCGAGCAGCGGGCCGTGCACGAGCAGTCCCGGATACCCCTCGGTGTCGGTGACGAAGCGTTCGTCATAATGGATGCGGTGGGCATTGTAGGTGAGGGCTGAGTAGCGGAACATCTGCAGCCGGCCAATCGCCATCGTATCATGGCCGGGTTGAGCCGTCTCCGAGTTCGGGGTTGGTTTTACCCCGCCCTTTTCGCGATAGACGATCGTCTGGATCTCATCGACCGCTTCACTCCCGTCCTGCTGAATGTGGTGGTGAACCGTAACGAAGCAAAGTGGTCCGGACCTTCCCTGCTTGAACTCGACTTTGTCTATTCGGGTGGTTTTTTCGGCCGGACGTCCGATGATCAGCGGTGCCTTGAAGGTCACATCGCCACCGGCCCACATGCGTCGGGGGTAACGGATCGGCGGAAGAAAACGCCCAAGCCGCTCGTGGCCGTCCGGTCCGAGCTCCGATGTTGGCACCGGTTCGGTGAAATAGATCCAGTGCCATAGCGGTGGAAGCGGGTCGCCGGCCTTGAGTTCAGAAGCCCGATTGAGACACAACTCCATCATCGTCACCCGTTCGGGCGCCAGGCTGTCCGACGTCCTCCGACTGCGTCCGATGGCGTCCTTGCATGCCGTTTGCCAGTCCTCGGCGCTCATTCCGTATTGCCCAGGAATTCGCGCGTGACCGCCTCGGTATCTTCCCCTAGCGCCGGTGGTGCCGGTTCCGTATCGGCAGACTCGCCCAGCCAGCGGATCGGATGCGCCGGCATCTCATAGGAAGCGCCTTGCGCTGTCGTTGCCGATTCGGACCGGAAAGCCGGATGGTCGGCGAGATCTTCCGGTCCATTGATCAGGCCGAAGGCGATGCGCTGTGCAGTCAACCTATCCGCCAGTTCCGCGGACGTCATCGCCGACGTGCGTTTGCCAAGCGCTGCCTCGAGCGCGTCGCGGTGTTCGACTCGACTGTTGTTGGACGTAAATTCGGGCAGTTCGGCCAGCTCCGGATCATCGAAGACGGCAGCGCACAGCCGCACCCACTCCCGCTCGTTTTGCACGGCAATGAGCACCGACTTGCCGTCGGAGCATGGAAAGGCGCCATAGGGGGCGATCGACGGGTGGCGCAAGCCGACGGGCCTTGGCGGCCCTTTGCCGTAGCGGGCGTGCAGATAGGGCACCGCCATCCAGTCTGCGGCGACATCGAACAGCGATATATCGAGTGTCGCACCCTCATCGGTTTTCCCACGGCGCAGCAGCGCTTCCAGCACGCCGCTATAGGCAGTCAGGCCGGCGCTGATGTCACAGACCGACACTCCGATCCGGCCCGGTTCACCCGGGCTGCCAGAGATCGAAACCAGCCCGCTTTCCGCCTGGATCAGAAGATCGTAGGCCGGTCGGTCGGCCATCGGGCTGTCTTCGTGGTAACCGGTGATGGCGCAGTTGATCAGGCGGGGGTTCAGTTGGCGAAGCACGTCAGCCCCGAAACCGGCGCGCTCGATCGCTCCGGCCGCGAGGTTGTGCATGAAGACGTCCGCCTTTTCGAGCATTGCCTTCAGCAGTTGCTTGCCGTCGTCCGACTTGAAGTCGAGCACAACGGATTCCTTACCCCGATTGAGCCAGGCGAAATAGGACGCTTCGCCCTTGGCGGCAGTATCATAGAGGCGGGCGAAATCGCCTTCCTGTCGTTCCACCTTGATGACCCTGGCGCCGGCATGCGCCAACCGTGCGGTGCAAAAGGGGGCCGCTACGGCCTGTTCGACCGCCACCACGAGTGTACCTTCAAGCGGGCGATCCATCAGAAACTCCTTGGAAGGCCGAGCACATGCTCGCCCAGATAGGACAGGATGAGATTGGTCGATATAGGCGCGATCTGGTAGAGCCGTGTTTCGCGCAATTTGCGTTCGATATGATAGGCGCGGCTGAACCCGAATCCGCCATGGGTCTGCAGGCAGATATCGCCGGCCTTCCATGACGCCTCGGCTGCGAGCAGCTTTGCCATGTTCGCTTCCGCAGCGCATTTTTCCTGCGCATCGAACAGGCCGGCGGCCCGTTCGACCATCAAAGCCGCTGCCTCCGTCTTGGCATAGGCTTCGGCAATCGGAAAGGCGACGCCCTGATTTTGGCCGATGGGCCGGTCGAACACGACCCGCTCCTTCGCATAGGCGGTTGCCTTGTCGATGAAATAACGCGCATCGCCGATGCATTCGGCCGCAATCAGAATGCGCTCGGCATTCATGCTGTCGAGGATGACCCGAAAGCCGCCATGTTCCGGCCCCAGCAGGTTCTCCGCCGGCACCTCGAAATTGTCAAAGAACAGTTCGCACGAATGGTGGTTGATCATGGCGTCGATTGGCTGAACGGTCAGGCCGCGCTCTTCAGCGCCACGCAGATCGACGATGAAACAGGAGAGCCCGTCGGTTTTCGACGTGCGGTCGGAAATCGCCTTTGTTCGCGCCAGCAGCAACATCAGGTCCGAGTGCTGCACCCGGCTGATCCAAACCTTCTGACCGTTGATGACGTAGCGGTCGCCACGACGTTCGGCCGTGGTCTTCAGCGACGTCGTGTCCGTGCCCGTTGTCGGTTCGGTAACGCCGAAGGATTGCAACCGCAATTCGCCGGATGCGATCTTCGGCAAATAGGCCTGCTTCTGCTCCTCGGTTCCATGCCGCAGCACTGACCCCATCACATACATTTGCGCGTGAGCGGCACCCGGATGTCCGCCGGAGCGGGAGATCTCCTCGAGAACGGCGCAGGCCTCGCTCAGACCCAGGCCGGCACCTCCGAAGGTGTCTGGGATCAGACAGCCCAGAAAACCAGACTGCGTCAATTCACTGACAAATTCCGTAGGATAACCGCGATCCGCATCGAGCTGGCGCCAATAGTCTTCGCCGTAGTTGTCGCAGATGGCTTTAACGGATTGGCGGATTTCGGCGATGACAGAGGCGCTTTGCATGTCGGATTTGTAGCCGAGCCGCTAGCCGAAGTTAAGTGGAATGCATCCGGCTCAAAAACCGCCGCCTCACGGCAATGTTTCACCGTCAAGAATGCGCTGATAAAGGTCCAGATAGGTATCGGTCGACTTCTCGATGGAAAAGTTCTCCGCAGCGTATTCGCGGCAGCGCGCCGGTGGAATGTCGCCGACCGCATCGAATGCCGCGGCAAAATCCTCATCCGATTCACACTGGAAACCGATGTCGGGGTGGAGGAGCTCCGGCATGGAGCCGCGCGGCGTGGCAATAACCGGCGTGCCGGCCAGCAACGCCTCCGGTACGACGATGCCAAAGGGTTCTTCCCAGCGGATCGGAAAGAGAAGTGCTTTGGCTTCGGCAAACAGTTTGGCCTTGGTCCAGCCACCGACCATGCCGTGAATGGCGAAGCGCTTGTCGAGACTGGTGAAGAACGCTCGCTCTTTGCGCACGACACTGCGTGTCAGCAACTCCCAGCGCGCCCCTCCGGCGATGTCCATCTGCAGATCGTTGGCGACGGCCAGTTGCATGGCGCGGGTCACGTTCTTGCCGGGCCGGTTGATGCGAGAGAAGAAAAGATAGCGGCCGTTCTTGCGGTCCTGATAATAGTGTTCATCCGTTGGCAGGCCGTTATAGGCAAACGTCTCGCGCCCGTGCCGCTCCGCGTGGTTGCGGCTGACGAAGTTGCGGTTGCGGCCTATCGGCTTTTCAGTGTTGCCCTGATGCGTGACCAGGCAGGGCCGGTCGAATTCGGCGGGCGGCTCGCTGTCGAAGCTGTTGACGATGTCGACATCCGCCGGGATGCGATCGAACGCCTCCTGCGTCGTCTGGGCATCGATCATTCGGGCACCGGCGACATGCGAACCCGGCGACACCACCAGGGTCACGGCGTGGTTTCGTCGCATCAGCTCCCGCGCCAGCCAGACCACCTGGCGTTCGGTTCCGCCATATTTCTCGACCGGCACCCGCGCAGCCACCACCAGCGCGACACGTAACTTTTTCATGAATTCATCCTGCGAAGAGACGGTAGGGTGCCGCATCCGGCTGCGCTCTTCTAACAAAGCCAACTTTTGAAGTTAAGGAACTTATCGCCCTTTGCTCTATTCACCGGCTCGACAGGTGCGCGGCCGCAAATTATCTATGATCCATGGCCAATGACAGCAAGGACACGATCGCCACCCGTATCAGCCGTACTTTGGCCGATCGGATCGTATCAGGCGATCTGAAGCCGGGCGCGCCGCTACGCCAGGACCATATCGCGGAGGAGTTTCACGCCAGCCATGTGCCGGTGCGCGAGGCATTCCGGCTGCTCGAAGCTCAGGGCCTGGCGGTCAGCCTGCCACGGCGCGGATTTCGGGTCGCGTCCTTTGGTCGTGCCGAGGTGCAGGAGGTGGCGGAAATGCGTGCCGCTCTGGAGGCTCTGGCCCTTCGGCACGCCGCGCCCCACCTCACAAAGGCCATTCTCGACCGAGCCGAAGAGGCGATTCGCGCGGGCGAAAAGGCTGAGAACGTGCGCGATTGGGAAACGGCCAACCGGACCTTTCACCGGCTGATCATCGAGCCCTGCGGCATGCCGCGCCTGTTGGCCGCGATCGAGGATCTGCAGGCGGTCAGCGCCCGCATTCTGTTTGCCGGCTGGCGATCGCAGTGGGAGGTTCGGACGGATACCGACCACCGCGCCATTTTGTCGGCCCTGCGCCGCGACGAGTTGGATGCCGCCGCATCCTTGTTGATGCACCACGTGCAGAAGATCGGCAAACTGCGCCGCAACGGAGCCGAAGGCGCCGAAGACGCTTTTGTGATTGTCGGCTAGCGCAAATTATCTCTAATTTTGCCATTGGCAGATGCAAGCTGGACTCTCTAATAGATCGATTCTATGAATTATCTATAATATTAATTGATCGATCAGGAGAGCCCCATGAATCAACCCGCTGCCCCCGTCATCCAACCCGGCTTCAGCCCACTGCGTCTCACGGACCGATCACTCGGCTGGCAGATCGGCGCCGTGTTTCTCGGCACCGCCATTCTGGCCCTGTCGTCCTATATCGAGGTGCCGATGGTGCCGGTCCCGATCACCATGCAGACCTTCGCGGTCACGCTGATCGGAGCCCTGTACGGCTGGCGGCTCGGCGGCATCACCATCACCGCATGGCTAGTGCAAGGCGCGGTTGGCATGCCGGTGCTCGCCGGCGGCGCGTCCGGCTTCCTTCACTTTCTTGGGCCAACCGGCGGCTATCTGTTCGCCTTTCCGCTCTGCGGTGCGTTGGTCGGCTGGCTGGCCGAGCGCGGCTGGAACGGCCACCGAGTTGTACTGGCCTTCCTCGCCGCCCTGATCGGTAACATTGCCTGCCTGGTTCTGGGTGCCGCATGGCTGGCCGTCATGATCGGTATCGAGCCGGCCATCGTGCATGGCGTTCTGCCCTTCATCATCGGCGGTGTGCTGAAATCCGCGCTGGCCACAGCAGTTCTGGGCGTAGTCGCCCGGCGTGGCGCGGTGCGTCAGGCGTAAGTTCCGATTGGCATCAATGCCCGGCGCCCCCGAAAGCGCCGGGCTCACCGTATTACCGGACCCGTTCCGATTTGACGATCCGATTGCGCCCGCACCACCTGCTTTGTCTGCTTACCTATGTCGGCAAGGGCTACAGCCAAGCCTTCACGGCGAATTTCGATGCCATTGTGGAGCGCATTGCCGAAGGCGAGGAGATTGTCGTGGTCGACGGTCCCGACGACATCTGCGTGCCGCTGCTTGATGATGACGACCCGCACTGCTTCGCTGACAGCGTCGTTCAGCGGGATCGCGATGCCGCAGACGCAGTCCGCGAGCTCCTATCACATCCCATTGAACCGGGCGAGCGAATGACGCTCGATGCTGGCCGCATCACTCACCTGTGGGAGGCGTTCAAAGCAGGCACGATCCGCAAGGCCTGTTCCGGTTGCGAATGGGCGCCGCTTTGCACTGATATTGCAGCGAAGTGACAGAGCTTTCCAGAATGGCCAAGGTTCAACTTCCGCATTGGTCAGTTCGCGTCGATAGCGATCAGGACATCCCGAGTGTCAATCCAATCGGATCGTCATGCTCTTCATTCCGCGATCCGTCTGTCCGGGCACCCAATCCGGCTCACCGACCAACGTCATCTCAAAATCGGCCGTGGCCAGATGCTGGAGTGCTATGGACATTTCCATTCGCGCCAGTTGCGCGCCGGGGCAGCCGTGCATGCCGGCGCCGAATGAGAAGTTGCGTGCACGAGCCCGGCTGATGTCGAAGGACTGCGGAGCATCGATCGCAGCCGGGTCGCGATTGGCCGCGGGGACGAACGCGTACACCAGATCGCCCTTTTGGAAATCGATCATCTTGTAAGTGAAGTCCCGGGTTGCCCGGTGCGGCAGTGCCCAGGGCAAGGGTGCAAATCGCATCCCTTCGTCGACGGCGCGCAGGGCAAGCTTGGGATCGGCCCGAAGTTTTCGCATTTCATCGGGATGAGTCAAAAGGGCGTGCAGGATCAGCGGCAGTTGCGCCCGCGTGGTGTCGACGCCGGCCGAGGCCAGTTCGGTTGCGAGATAAACCAGTTCATCTTCCGAAAGTACATCCCCATCGATATCGGCCAGCATCAGTTCGCTGAACAGGTCGTCACCCGGGGCCTGTCTGCGCTCGGCCAGCAGATCGCGCAGATAGTCATGCATCTTCCGGTTGGCGCTCTCCACCTCCGCGATCCCGACGCCCGTCTGCAACGCGTCAATCTTGCGGCCGCCGATCCGGATCCAGTCATTGAAATCCTTGACGCTTGTGTAAGGCACGCCAAACATCGGCCCCACCACATGCGCCGGCAGTGGATCCGCGAACGCGGTGCAAAAATCCAGCGTTCCTTCCGATGGAAAGGCCGCAATCAACTCCTCGACGATCCGGGTAATATCCGTTCGCATGTCTTCCAGCAGCCGGTCTCGCAAAGCTTGTTTGACAAGTCGCGCAAGGCGGGCGTGCTGGTCGCCATGCATGGCCAACAGTTCGTGCTTGATCGCTTCGGCGAGATAGGGGCTGCGTTCCTCGTCTATATTGTCGAATGCGAACTGAAAATCCTCGCATCGGAACACTTCGATGACATCTTCCTGGTCCAGGAACAGAACATCGCCATTGCCGGTCCGGGCGTAATAGTTCTGCGACCGCAATTCCTCGATGAAACCGTATTTGTTTTCATCGAATCGGGGGTCCCTCAATTCGACCACCGGCGCGTCGCTCATGTATCGGGCATCCTTTCATTGGTATTCGCGCATCTTACACGTCTCCCTCGCGTCCGTCTCGGGAGCGGTCTATTGTTCCGTTCGCAAGGTCGGATCCAGGCGATCGCGAAGCCAATCCCCCACCATTGATACCGAAAGCGCCACGGCAAAAATCATGGCGCCGGGGAACAGCGTAAGCCACCAGGCGGTCACAAGCCGGTCGCGCCCCTCGCTCATGATCTGGCCCAGGCTGGTCAGCGGCGGCTGAACACCAAGTCCAAGGAAAGACAGGGCTGTTTCCAGCAGAATGCTCAGTGGCAAATTGATCGTGAATTGAACCAGGGCCACGTTCAGAATGTTCGGCAGGATGTGGCGCAGGTAAATGCGCACCGGTGTCGCGCCCAGCGCCCTGACTGCCACGACATAGCCGTGTTCCTTCGCTGACAGCGTGGCCGCTCTCATCAGCCGGGCGTAAATCTCCCAACCGTTGAAGCCGATGAGAATCAGAAACAGGACAAAGGAGTTGTCGAACATCGCCAGCACAAAGAGTGCCACGATGATGATCGGCAGCGATGCCTGAACGTCGATGGCTGCAACGACTACGTTGTCCACCCAGCCCCGGCGTGCGGCGGCCAGGATGCCCACCAGGGAGCCGAACACCGCGCCGATCAGGGTCCCGACAATGGCCACCACCAGGGTAATTTGCGCACCCGTGACAAGCCGTGCCAGCAGGTCGCGACCACGACTGTCTGTTCCCAGCACATAGCCCTCGGTTCCAGGCGGTTTGAGGCGATCGAAGAGAGACGTGTCGCGGTACCCGTGCTCAGTCAGGACATGTCCGAAAAGGGCGAAGGCCACGAACACGGTCAAAAACGCGAGTGCGACCTTGACGCTGATCGGTATTCGATTTCGATCCAATGGGGCGGATGACTGGACCACTACTTCGCCCGTATTCTAGGATCGATGAACAGGTAAAGAAGGTCGACGATCAGGTTGGCCATGACCATGGTCGTCGCCACGGCCAGAACAAGGAATTGCACCATGGCAATGTCCCGGGTGGCGACGGATCGCACCAGCAACTGACCCACACCGGGCCACGCGAAAACCTGTTCCGTCACAACGGAGCCGGCGATCAGGGAACCGAGAGACAGACCAATGAGCGTAACGAGCGGTATCGCCGCATTGGGCGCGGCGTGACGCAACAACCGCGCTCGCAAGGGGATGCCACGCGCTTCAGCAGCTCTGACATAGGGTGCGTTTATGGTTTCCAGCAATGACGATCTGGAGAAGCGGGCAAAGCTTCCCATGATCGCAAGGCCCAATGTCAATGCCGGCATCAGCACAAAGGCATCGTCGCCACCGAGGAACGTGTTGAAAACCGTTGCAGCTACCAGGATCAAAACAAGTCCAAACAGGAAGTTCGGCATCGCAAAGGCGAATACCGAAAACCCCATGACAAATCGGTCGATCTTTTTGCCGCGGTTCAACGCTGCATAGGCTCCCATAGGGATGCCGAAGCAGATGGCTATGATCAAGGCCGTCAGCCCCAAACGTAACGTGTGGGGAAGGCGTTGCAGAAAAATCTCCTGCACCGGTTTGCCGGTATGAACCGAGTGTCCGAACCGCCCATGGAGCAGTTCCAGAATATAACTTGCGTATTGCACATAGAACGGTCGGTCGAGGCCAAGCCGTTCACGATACTCCTGGATGACCTCCGGTTCTGCATCCGGTGGCGCAAGGGCTGCTGCGGGATCTCCGGAAAACCGGATGAAAGTGAAGACCAGGGTCACCGTTACCAGAAGGGTTATCAGCGCGCGAACGGCCCGGGTGAGAATGTACTCGCTCATGCCGATGCGCCTTCTGCGACGGGTGACAGGTGCGGAGCGGCCTCCACCAGCGCTTTGGTGTAGTCGTGAGCAGGATGTTCCAGCACACGCATGGCTGTGCCCTGTTCAACGATTTCGCCCGCTTTCATGACGATCACGTGATCGCAAATCGCACGGGCGACCCGGAGATCGTGGGTAATGAAGATCATGGCGAAATCCAGCCGCCGCTGCAGGTCCGCGAAGAGCTCTAGGATCTGCGCCTGGATAGAGACATCCAGGGCGGACACAGCCTCGTCCGCGATCAACAGTTCAGGTTCAAGGGCGAGCGCGCGAGCAATGCAGATTCTCTGGCGTTGGCCGCCTGAGAATTCGTGCGGATAGCGATCCGCTGCCTGTTGAGTCAGCCCCGTGAGTTCCAGCAATTCAGCCGTTCGCTTGCGTGCTTGCTTTCGACTGCTGCCATGGATGATCAGGCCTTCGGCAATGGCTGAACCGACCGTTTGGCGAGGGTTCAACGCACTGAATGGATCTTGCAAAACAACCTGGATCGATTTTCGCAGTTGCCTGAGCCCGCTTCCCGAAGCGTTGGAAATATTCTGACCCTTGAAAGCAATCGCGCCGCTTTCGATCGGCTCCAGCCGCAATATGGCGCGTGCAAGCGAACTTTTCCCGGAGCCGCTTTCTCCCACTATTCCCAGCGTTCGGCCTTTGGCGATCGATAGGGAGACATCCTTGACCGCCTGTTTGGATTTTCGCGCCAGAAGTCCGCCACTTCGGTAGACAAGGTTCAGATCTGTGACCTCCAACAGGTTGGACTGCGAAGATGGTCTTTCTTCGGATTGGCTCGGTTCTGCCGCAGCCAGCAGCCGCTTGGTGTATTCGTGCTGCGGATGACTGAGAACATCGATCGCCCGACCGGATTCAACAATCCTGCCGTCCTTGAGCACGGTGACGCTGTCGGCAATCTGGGCAACCACCCCGAAATCATGGGTGATGAACAAAACGGAGAGATCGAATGTTCGTTTCAGTTCATCTAGCAACTCCAGAACGGCGGCTTGTGTTGTCACATCGAGAGCGGTGGTCGGTTCATCGGCCACCAACACGCTGGGTTCCAGCAAAAGCGCGCCGGCGATGACCACCCGCTGGGCCTGACCGCCGGACAACTGGTGCGGATAGGCGTTCATCTTGCCGACAGGGTCTTCAAGGCGCACGGCTTCCAGCATGTTCAGAACGCGGGCATGGATGTCTGCTTTCTTTGCACCGTGGGTGCTGAGAATCTCGCCAAGCTGAGATCCGACTTTGCGCACAGGGTTGAGGCTGGCGGTGGCATCCTGGAAGATGGTGGCCAATTTCACGCTGCGGAGCGTGTCGTATTGTCGATCGCGCTGAGCCGGCAGGATTTCACCGAAAAGCGATATCCGTCCGCTGAGCATCGGCAAGGCAGTGGGCAACATACCGAGAATGGCCTGGCCGATAACCGATTTGCCCGATCCCGACTCGCCCACAAGGCAATGGGTTTCGCCGCCCGACAGGGTCAGCGAAACACCGCTGACGGCTTCCTCACGGTCGCCCCCCGGTGGGAGCGCGACCGTGAGATTGTCAACAGCGAGCGTCGGAGTCTTCACTGCCTCGTTCCAAGGCGCCTATTTGAGGTATTTGTTGTCGAAGATGGTGATGACCGCATTGCCGGGATCCCAGTCGAGATCATCGTCGATGGCATAGCTCACCACATTGCGCCACAGATACATGCCCGGTGTAACTCGTTCCCATTCATCAACAAGTGCCAGATAGGCTGCTTTGCGCGATTCAAAATCCTGGGCCAGCTCGAACTCGGCTCCGAGCCGCTCGAACTCGGGAGACATGGCCCAGGTTTTGTGCTTTGCCCGCACGCGGCTGGACAACGGGCCCCAATCCATCCACAGCGGCCGGTAGGGATCGCCGGAAAACTCGCTTCCCATCGACATGTTGAGGAAGTGGAAGGGCCGCTTGTAGGCGAGCGAAAAATTGTCTTTCAGTTCGATCTTGACGTTGATGCCGACATCAGCCCATTGCTCGACCATGAACTCTGCGGCGACTTCGTAGTTGGGGTAAAAACCCCGGGTAATGTGCCAGGTCAGTTCCTCGCCATTGTAGTCGCTCTTGGCCAGCAATTCGCGCGCCATATCCGGATCAAACTTTACCGCCCGCTCGCGGTCCGGATCGAAGTATTTGCCATATTCCGGAAAATTGAAGGGCGTGGGAACAAAGGTTGCATCGCCCCAGATCGCCTTGGCGATGGCTTCCCGGTCGACCGCGTGGACAATCGCCTTTCGCAGGTTCACATCCTTCAGCGGGTTGTCGGGAAGCTCTTCCGTATCCAGCATGTTGAAGGCAAACATCGGGTAGTTCTCGATGCTCTTGGACATGACCTTGATGCCATCCGTACCCTGCAAGCGTTCAACCTGATCGGCTGGGACGCTGACAATCACGTCGAATTCGCCCGATGCGAGGCCGGCAAATCTGGTCGAAAACTCCGGGACGATCTGGAAGGTCAAGCTTTTGGCGGGCACGTCCCCAGCCCAATAGTCATCAAAAGCCTCGGCGACGACTGAGACAGACGGGTCAAAGGACACCATCTTGTAGGGACCGGTGCCGATCGGTGCCTGCCCGAACGCGTCTGTACCGACTTCGTCGTAATAGTGTTTAGGCAAGACAAAGCCAATCGGTGTCACAAGGCGGTAGGGGAGATTGGGATCGGGGAAACTTGTTTCAATTTCAACCGTCAAAGGCCCGGTTGCCTCGACCCGGTTGATACCGCGCGCATAACGGGTTCCTCGGCGTGCCAGGGGTTTTGGTCCCCAGAGCCGCTCGGCAGATAGCGAGAAGGCCACATCTTCCGCATCCATGATGTGACCATCGTGAAACTTCACGCCGTCCCGGAGTTTGAATTCCCAAACCAGATCCGATTTGCGTTCCCAGCTTTCCGCCAGCCAGGGAACGAGTGTGTTTCCCTCCGGATCTTCCCAGCGGTTCCGCCGCACAAGTGTGTCGAAGATGTTGGAGTGCACACGCGAACCCGTCGTGGAGATCCCGATCACGGGATCCATGGTCGGCCAAAGGTTGTCGACCGCCACCTTGATGTCGGGGCGGCTGTCCTGGGCGTATGGCTGGCCGGTAGCCAAAACCGTCACTCCCAGAGCGACGAATGCACCAAGGGTTAGTTTACTCAGAGACATATCTATTCTCCTGCCGGTTTTCCGCTGCATGTTGCTGTCGGCGGATTCGTTTGAAACGGAATTTCCGTTCGTTTTTCAGAGATGGGATTTGACGTCTGGCCGAGGCCGGAAGCGTCATATCAAGGTCCAGCACGGCCATCCCGGGCTCATCTCCACCAAGGTCACACAGGACCTCGCCCCAGGGGCTGACGACGAGCGAGTGACCGTACGTATCCCGGCCATCCAGATGCTTGCCGACCTGTGCGGCTGCGACAATCCAAAACCCGTTTTCTATTGCACGGGCTCTGAGCAAAGCTTCCCAGTGGGCTTTGCCCGTGGGCACGGAAAAAGCTGACGGCGCAAAAGCCAAAACCGCGCCTTCCTGGGCGTGTTGCCGATAGAGATGAGGGAACCTGATATCGTAACAAACTGTCAGGGCCATGGGGCCCCAAGGGGTATCGGCCAAAACCGCTTCTTCACCGGGTTCATAACGCTGCGATTCACCCGTCGGCGGCTTTCCGTCGAGAAAAACGTCGAAGAGATGAATCTTGTCGTAGGTGGCAATGATCATTCCGTCCGGCGATATCAGCGTCGCGTGATTTCTGAAGCGTTGTCCCTGACCAGTGACAGGCGTTGAGCCGGCCTGGATCCAGAGGTTGTGTTGCTTTGCCAGCTCCTTGCAGATGTTCAGGAAGGGGTCCGAATCCGCGGCGGTGACCATTGTCACAGCGCTGTCGCGATCCCTGTTGACCAAACCGACGGCCTCGGGAAGCGCCAACAGCCGGGCATTCTGTGAAGCGGCAGCCTGAGCAATACGGATCACATCTTCGATGTTGTCCTCGTGACGGTTTGAAGATGTCGTTTGCGCCATTGCGAGACGCAGCGTTTTCGAACTCATGCAACACACTCCAAGAATGCCCTATTTTTATCGCTCCGACTTGGAGACACCATTTCAAAAAACTTGCATTATGTGAGAAAAACTCACATAAAAAATCATGAGAAATCGACGCCTGCCGTCTCTCAATGCCCTTCGCACTTTGGAGGCTCTTTACGAGACCGGCTCAATCACCGCCGCTGCGGACCGGTTGTCCGTGTCGCATTCGGCGGTCAGTCACCAGTTGAAATTGCTGCAAAACTGGGTCGGAAGCCCGCTTGTCATTCGCATGGGACGGTCCGTCGCGCTCACGCCGGCCGGCGAAAGCCTGGCGTCGGTCGTCCATGCGTCATTCAGCGCGATCCGACATGAATTGGATCTCGTTCCATTGCGATTGAAACGGTCTTTCGAGATCTCGGCAGTTCCGATCGTGGCGCAGGAAATCATCCTTCCGAGGCTCCATCAGTTTGTTGCCAAGTATCCGCACATATCGCTGCACGTGAGCCTCGGACTGACAGACAAGACACCGACCGCAAACGCAGACGTCGAGATCGGATTCAGGCGGCAGGATCGTCTTCAGATAGGCGAAAATCTGTTGCTTCCCGGCACCGCAATTCCGGTCGCGTCCCCGAAGCTGATCGAAAAATATGAGGGAGATCTCAAGGAGACGCTGCGCAACGCCCCTCTCATTGCCGATGAAGATGCCCGCATGTGGAACCTCTGGCAGAAACAACATGGCCTGTTGAATTCCGAAAGGTCCCGGGAGCCATCGATCTATCTCGAAGGTGCGCTTCTTCTGATGGATGCGGCGCGGGAGGGACTGGGAATTACCCTGGCACGCCGCGCGATGCTTGGTCGCTCACTCGAAAAGGGACAACTGCGCATATTGTCCGAAAAAGCCATCGACCGGAACTGGATCTATTTCATCAGGTCGGCCCCGGAGAAATCGTTCGAGCCGGAGCTTCAGAAGGTCGTGAACTGGCTTTTCGAGATCACGGAACCCGAGCGTGCCCTCGAGCAAAATGCAGTTGAACTCGCGTCCTGATGAATCACCCGGTCAGCGGTCTGGTTGCGCCCGGGAAGGGTTATTCCCTTGAGCGGCAAGCAGGACTACGTTTCAAAGCAACGCGGTCCCGACGCTGGCGCCGCCACAGACGAACAGGGTCTGGCCGGTGATGAAGCTGCTTTTCGGGTCGGCAAAGAACATGAAGGCGTTGGTGATGTCCTCGACCGTTCCAAGCCGCCCCACCGGGATGCGGTCGGCAAGGTCGTGCTGCTGCTGACTGTCCTTGGGAATGATGCCCCAGAAATTGTCGGTCAGCACCGGGCCGGGCGCCACCACATTGACGGTGATCTGATGCTTCGCCAGTTCCAGCGCCCAGGTGCGCGCCATGCCGATCATACCGGCTTTAGAGGCGCTGTAGGCGGTCCGCGTCGGCACGCCTAGGGCGGCGCGCGACCCGTTGAAGATCACCCGGCCAAACCGCTTTTCCTTCATCGACGGCAGGAAGGCCTGTAGCAGTGTCAACGCCGAGCCGAGATGCAGCTGCGCGAGGCCAGTGATATCGGACGGCTTGGCCTCTTCGACCAGGTTCGGCCAGATGAGGCCTGCATTCTGGATGAAATGGGTGACATCGTGCTCGCTTGCAATATGCGCTGCGGCCTCGGCCACTGCCTGTTCATCGAGCAGGTCCGCCTCCACGGACGACAGGTTGTCGTGCGAAAAATCCGGAGCATGTCGCGCAACCGAAATCACCCGATACCCCTCGTCCAGCATGCACCGTGCCAGGTCGGCGCCGATGCCCTTGCTCGCGCCGGTGATGACCGCCGTCAATTGTTCTCTCATATCAGTCTCCATCCGTGACCATCGCCATCACCCGCAGCGGGCTGCCGGTGCCCTGCTTGATCTTCAGTGGTGCGGCGATCAGCATCGCCCCGGTGGGCGGCAGAAGGTCGAGATTGCGCAGGCATTGCAGGCCATAGCGGCCGGCGCCGTGCAGGTAATAGTGGGCCGGGTAGGGCGGCGTGTAATGCATGCCCTGGCCGGCATCGGTGCCGACGGTTTCAGTGCCGAAGCCGCGAATCTTGCGCTCGTCGACGAGAAATCGCACGGCATCCGGGGTCGGACCCGGCGCGTGCGGGCCGTCCTCGCGCATGTTGAGATAGGCCTCGCCGCTGCGCTTTGACCAGTCGGTTCGCATCAGCACCCAGCTGTCTTCGGGAATAGGGCCGTGGTCTTTTTCCCAGGCCTTGATGATCTCCGGCGTCAACTCGAAGTCCTCGTCTTCGGCGGCTCCTTTGCTGCAGTCGATGACGCATGCCGGGCCGACGAATTTTTCGACCGGGATCGTATCGACGCTGTTGTCCGGCAGGTCACGCCCGGAAATCCAGTGCAGCGGCGCGTCGAAATGCGTTCCCGTGTGCTCGCCGCAGGAAAAGGTGTTCCACTTCCACCCCGGACCGCGTTGATCGAAATCGGAGACCTCTTCGATGCGAAACCGCGCGCATTGGCCGAACTCCGGCGGCAGGATGATGACGGGAAAGTCCGGATCCAGCGTGTGGGTGAGGTCCACCACGCGGACCGCGCCTGAGGCCAGGGCGCCAGCAAGGTCCTGCAGCACTTCGGTCGTTTCGCTCATGACCCGCCCCCTTGCTCGATCATTTCGCGTTCGAGGATCTTCGGGCCGGCGCGCCAGCGCTCAATCAGGTCTTTTGCCACGTCGCCGACGAACACGTCCTCGAGACCATCCTTCAGTCCGGCGACGACGGATCGCGCGAGCGCCGCCGGCGGCACTTTCGGCGGTGGCAATGGTTGATGCCATTCGTCCTCGGTCGGGCCGGTGAAGACGTTCACCACCCGCACACCGCCCGGCCACAGCTCCGCCCGCAGGCATTGCGACAGCGAAAGCGCTGCCGCGTTGGAAGCCGAAAAGGCGCCGAATTCCGGCTGGTTCGACCAGGCATAGACCGACAGGATGTTGACCCAGGCGGCGGCGCTGTTGTCGCCATCGGCGCCACGTGCGCGCATGGCAGGTCCAAAGGCCTGGGCGAGCCGCATCATGCCGAAATAGTTCACGTCCATCTCGTCGCGCGCGTGGTTGACGTCGATGCTGTCGATGATGCCGCCGGGGCGTACGAAGCGGGCATTGTTGATCAGGATATCGGTCTTGCCGCCGATCTCGCCGACCAGTTCCTTGACGGAGGCGGTGTCGGTGACGTCGAGCGGCAGGATGTCGACATTGGGAATTCCGGCCAACGCTTCGCGACCCGGATAGGGACGCCAGCTTTCCGCTTCGCCGACGAAGATCATCGAGGCGCCGGCATCGGCGAGTGCCTGGGCGAGCGCCGGGGCGTTGGGATTGCGGGCATCGGTAATCAGCACCCGCCGGAATTTCGGATCGCAGGTCATTTCGCGCATGTGAGGATCGTCCTCCATGTTCGGCGTGGCTTTTACCGGCACGGCGAACAGCACGCCTTGCCCGGATTTGTCCAGCCGGTTGATCATCCGCACCCGGTCGCCCGTGGCCACATCGCCATGCACGTGGCACATGGCCGGCGGGCCGGCGTCGAGCTGTACCGTGCCGACGCGCCACGGCGTGCGTTCGCGGAAATAGACATTGGTGCTGGTGCGCACGATCGTTTCGGCAATGAGCTCGCCTCCGGTGGCGATTTCCTGCCAGGTGAGGTCGACGCTCAGGCATTTGCCGCAGGCATCCCGCGGCGGATATTGCACGGCACCGCAATCGCCGCAGACCTGCAGCATGAAGCGGCCTTCGGCTGCCGCCGCTGCGAGGCCCAGTGCCGCGCGGCTGCGCATGTGCGAGGGTCGGGTCGGAACCCGCGAGCGTTTCTGCGGGTCCTTCTTGGGTGGCGGCGTCAGCGGATTGGTCATGGCCCGTCTCCGCCGATGATGGCCGCGCCCGAACACAGGCCGCGGTCGTAATTGATCATGCCGAAGCCCGAGACGAGGGCGGTTTGGGCATCGTTCACCTGTGTCGGACCCGCCGCACCCGTCACCTGACGTAGTGCTTCGGTCATGCCGATATAGCCGCCGGCTGCGCCCGCCTGGCCGGCAGAGAGCTGCCCGCCCGACGTGTTGTGCGGAAAATCGCCGCCGATGGTCAGGTCCCGGTCGCGCACGAATTGCGGACCTTCGCCCTTGGCGCAGAAACCGAGATCCTCGAACTGCATCATGACGATCACCGGATAGTCGTCATAGGTTTGCATGACGTCGATGGCCTCCGGTCCGGCACCGGCCATGGCATAAAGTTCGTCCACATCCATCACCCAGCCGCCACGCATCTGGATGGGATCATCGGGAAAGGCGTTGTGGCGTTCGATGGTCGCCAGAATCCGCGCGTGCTTGAGATTGGCGGCCCGTGCATCATCCTCGCGCATCACCAGAAAGGCCTCGGCGCCGGCAACGGGCATGACGCAGTCGAACAGGTGGATCGGATCCGAGATCGGCCTGGCGTCCATATACTGTTCGAGGGTCAGCGGCTTCTTCATGACGGCGTGCGGGTATTTCAATGCATTGTCACGCTGGGCGACGCAAATGGCCCCGAAATCCTCGCGCGTCGCGCCGTAGGTCCGCATGTAATGGTCGGTGAGCAGGGCGAAGCAGGCATTGGGACCGCCGGAGCCATATGGGTAAGAGGCATCCTGGGCGAAGCGGCTGAAGCTCGACAACATACGCCGGAAACTGTCTACCTGGTTGGTATCGCCGGAAACGCAAGCAACGATATCGGCGTCACCCGCCTGTACGGCCCTTGCGGCGCGCCGCAGGGCGGCAACCCCGCTGGCGCCACCGAACGGGATATGGTCGAGCCAGCGCGGCGTCAGGCCCAGATGCTGGGTCAGGCCGACGGCCGTGTCCGGAAACAGTGAGAAGCTGGAAACGGAAAGCCCATCCACGTCGCCGATCGTCAGGCCGGCATCGCTCAGCAACTGGCGCAAGGCCCGGGCGATCCACCAGTGCGCCGTTTCCTTGGAAAAACGTGCATAGGGCACAGTGACAGGTACCGCCATCACGACGCCGTCATAGGCCTGGCGCCGTCCGCTCACGTGGAGACCAGCCGCTTTTTCATGGCGCGCGTATCGAAGGCAGCATTGTCGTCAAGCAGGCGCTTGACCTCGGCCTTGAGCACGCCACGCTGGATTTTCTGTGTCGCCGTCAACGGCAACTGGTCGACAAAGGCGACATAGCCGGGCGCTTTGTAATAGGCCATCTGCTCCAGGCACCAGGAAACGATTGACCGTGCGCGGTCTTCCGAGCGATCGCCCGCGACGACCAGGCAGACAAAGACCTCGTCGCCGCGCAATGCGTCTGGCGCTGGCGCGGCAGCGGCTGCCTTGATCTCCGGGTGCTGCATCAGGATTGTTTCGACCTCGACCGCCGCGATGTTCTCGCCGCTGCGGCGGATGACGTTCTTCTTGCGGTCGACGAAGAAGAAGTAGCCGTCGGCGTCGCGACGCACGATATCGCCGGTGTGGAACCAGCCGCCTTCCCAGGCTTCCGCCGTGGCGTCCGGGTCCTTGTAGTAGGCGGTGAAGAACCCGAAGCGCGGATCGTCGCCGGCGTGACGCACCAGCAACTCGCCGGGTTCGTCAGCGCCAGCTTCCCGGCCGTCATCGGCCATGATGCGCGCCTCGACATTCGGAGCCGGCACGCCAAGACAACTGACTCCGCGTTTTCGCGGTTCGCGGTTGGCGGTGATGGTCGCGCCAAGGCCGGTTTCGGTCATCGCCCAGCCCTCGACCAGCGGAATACCGAAACGTTCCTCGAAGGGGATCTGCAGTTTCGGATCGATGCCGGCGCCAAAGCCGAAGCGAACCGAATGCTGGCGATCGTCGGGCCGTGCGTCGGCCTTCATCAGGATGGACGGCATGACGCCAAGATAATGCAGGCAGGTGGCGCGGCTTTCGCGCACGCTGTCCCACCAGGTGCGCGGGTGGAACCGGTCGAGCACGGTCAGGCAGCCGCCGACGGTCACCATGCCGATCAGCGAGCAGGCCATGGCGTTCATGTGGAACATCGGCAGCGGTGTGATCATCCGCTCACCGTCCTCAGTCAGAGCACAGACACCGTCGATCGTCGCATACCAGTCGCCGGAGTTGAGGAAATACGTGTTGGAGAGGATGCAGCCCTTTGGGTTTCCGGTGGTGCCGGAGGTGTAGAGCATAGCCGCTTCCGTGTCAGGCGACGGATCGGCTGCCGCGGCGTCTCCACCTACGAGACGCGGCAGATCCATGCCGGGCACGATGACCGGAAAATTCACTCCACTCCTGCGACTGGCAGCTTCGAGGTCTTGGCTGCGGCTTTCCGTTGCAAGCGCCAGGACCGGTTCGGCATGACCGGAAAGATAGTCTAGCTCCGCAGCCTGCAGGTCCGGATTGACCGGTACGACAGAAAGGCCGAGCGCATTGAGCGCAAACCAGTGCAGCACGTATGCGGGCCGGTTTTCGAGCAGCATCATCACCCGGGCGCCGCACTGGTAGCCGGCCGCGGCATAGGCATCGCGAAGGGCCTCGATCTGCGCAAGCGCATCGCCATAAGTGATCTCGCCCGAAGCAATGCCGTAGGCATCGGCGGTTTCCGGCATAACATTGAGAAACGGCCGCTCAGGCCAGCGGCCGGCCGCAGCGGCGAACCGTTCGTAGACGCTGCCGTCCGATTTCGCTTGCTCTGTCATCGTGCCTAAAGGAACAGCTGGATGTTGCCGAATGAGGCATCGCAATTGAGCAAGTCGACCCGCTTCAGATGCATTTTCAGAGCGCCGTCCTGAAGCACCAACTCGTGGCGAGCATTGGCGGCAAGCAGAAACTGTTCGTCCAGCCGCGTCTCGACATAGTGAAACGGCGTATGGGTGACGAATAGCCCATTGTCGTGGTCCATGAGATCGACGAAGGGACGCTGCAACACATGGTGACAGCGGCTTTTCGGTTTCTGTGAAAACGTCCGCTCGCCCTTCAGGCGCTCGACCCGCAGCTTGCGCAAAAACTCGTCCTCATACATCAGCGAGGTGACGAGTTTCGGGTCCTCCTGTTTGTAGTCGAGCGGCATCCAGTAGTAGCCGTCCTCCGTCCACAGCGACAGCCACTCATCGAAGCGCCCGTCATCAATCATCCGGGCTTCTTCATAAACATAGTCAATCAGGTCATCACGGGTCGGGAAGCTCATTGACTAGCCCCTTCCATGGTCAACGTCATGTACTTGGCCCAGGCGTGGAACTGATTGCGCATCTGGCGCTCGGTGGTGCCGTTTTCGACGGCTTCGTCGTCGAAGGTTTCACCCTCCTCGTAGAGCCGCTGGATATTGACCCATTCGAGCCCGTCGGCATGAAGCCCTTCCTGCGCGCGCTCGTACATTTCTAGATCGTCATGGCCGACGACCGAGGTCGGCGCGTTGATCAGCCGGTTGTACATGGCGGTGCGTTCCAGAAGCATGTCGGGCGCATCGACCAGCCGGTAGATGTAACTCTCCACCAGGGTCTTGTTGGCCGCCAGCGGAATGAAGATCCGAAGCTGCTGGATCGGTCCCTTGATCATGATGTTGGGGAAATAGACCGTGTTGTGGCGGTTCTCGTCGAGGATCGCCTTGGCGCGCTCTTCGCCATAGGCCTCGACCATCTGGTCGAAATAGCCTGGTATGGCGGAATAGTCGGAATGGATGGAGTGGTGCACACCGGTATGGCCGTGACCGTTCGGCCAGGTGCGGATGCCCATGCCTTCCATGAATTCATAGGGCGACATGAAAGGAGCAATCACCTCGACCGCCATCGGTTTCGGGGCGTCGGCCGGCTTGTTCAGAGATTCCCAGAGTTTGACCGCCGTCCCGGCGGAGCTTTCGTGCGCCACCATCGGGTGGCAGGTATCGGTCTGGTTCTCGACCAGCATTTTCCAGTTGCACTGGTGCATGTAGCGCAACGGCGGTCCGGCCACTTCCAGGCGTCCGACCGGCGACCGGTCGATCATGTTGTCCAAGGAACTCAGTGAGCCGCCGAAGAATTCCTCGAAACTCGGCCCTTCCTTGTTGAGCCGGGCAAAGACGAAACCGCGATAGTTGTGCGCCGCGCCGACCTGCGCCAGCCCCTTGGCCGCTTCGGTCTCTTCAAGGCCAGTGTCCTTGTATCCCTTCTTCAGAGGGATCGCCAAAAGGCAGCCGTCGGTTTTGAACGACCAGGCGTGATAGGGGCAGCGAAAGAATTTGCCCGTGTTGCCTTCCCGGTCGATGACGATCTTGGTGCCCTTGTGCGGGCAGCGATTGTACATGACGTTGACGTCGCCATTGGTATGGCGCGCCATCAGCACCGGCTGCTTGCCGATCTCGGTTGCGAAATAGTCGCCCGGGTTCGGCACCTGGCTGTCATGTCCGACAAAAATCCAGGCGTTGGCGAACAGGTGCTTCATTTCGAGCTCGAACACCTCTTCGTCGATATAGACGTCGCGATGCACCTGCGTCGGCTGAACCAGCGCATTGATGGCCGCCGGATTGCCGCTGTAGCGTCCCATTGTCTACCCTCCCGTTAAAGGTCGAGGACCAGTCGATCCGATTTTGCCCGCGAAACGCAGATCTGCATGACATTGTTCTCAGCCCGCTCGTCGTCGGTCAAGATGACGTCGCGATGGTCGGGAATTCCGTCGAGCACCGCCGTCTGGCAGATGCCGCAATCGCCACGCTGGCAGTCGTAGATCAGGTCGATGCCGGCCTCTTCCAGAACTTCGATGATGGTGCGGTGCGGCGGCACCGTGAAAACCTGTCCGGTCGAGCTGATCTCGACCTCGAACGCGCCGCCTTCCACCTGTTCGTCGTGCTTGCTGAATAACTCGAAATGCACGTGGTCCTTGTCGAACCCGCGCGCGTGGGCCCGCTCGCGTACTGCCTCGATCATGCCGCGGGGGCCACACACATAGACATGATTGCCAGGCTGCAGCGCGTCGACAAGCGCGTCCAGATTGATGGCCGTGTCCGGTTCGTCGTCACAATGGATGGTTAGCGCATCTCCGCACACTGCAGTCAACGGGTCGACGAAGGCAAGGGCCGACCGTGACCGGCCCGCGTAGTGGAACTTGAATGGCCGGGTGGCGGCCTTCAGTTCGCTGGCCATGGACAGGATGGGGGTAATGCCAATGCCGCCAGCAACCAGAACAATGTCCGCGGTGTCGTCGGTGAGACCGAACTGGTTGAGCGGCTCCGAAGTCACGATCTCATCGCCCGCCGACAGACCGTGCATGTATTTCGAGCCGCCGGCGCTGTCTTCCTCAAGGCGCACGCCGAGCCGGTAGGTCTGGGGCGCCTGCGTTGCCGACGAGGACGGCTCGGTGTTGACCAACGAATAAGGCCGGTCGGTGCCATCCGGCAGTTGCACGCGGATATGCGATCCGGCACTGTAATCCGGCAACGGGTTGCCATCTGCAGCCGCCAGGGTGATCATTTTGATGAGCGGCGTGGCGGCTTCGCTCTGTTTGACGACGAGCCTGAGGTCGGGCATTTGTCTCTCCGCAGTGGCCGTGATCAAACTATGCGTGAAGGCTCTCAGCCCGTCAAGTTTTAAATATAAAATATTTCATATGCATCTATTTTCGATCTGTTGAGAATAGGCGGTTTTGCGCCAGAATTACCGCATTTTGGGCTTATTGCAGGCACAAACCTCAAAAGAACCGGAAAGGGAGTCGGTCCTGTTGAAACAATTATAATTGCAATTGCAATCAAAATAGCCCATCCTTCGGAAGTCTTGTCGCCAGGCCCGTTATCGGGGCCGCCAGCAGCGACGAAATGAGAGTTCGGGATGAAGGAAAACACGGCGCTCGCCGCGGAGGACTTTTCCGGGATCGAATCTCCCAAAACCCTGGGCGAGATCGGCCTGCAGCACTTTGCGCCTTACCTCCTGAACCGGATCATGGGGCGCTACAACCAGAGCCTTCAAGAGCATCTTGGCGCCGCCGGCCAGTCGGTGGTCAAGATGCGCACGCTGGCCGTGCTGTCCGTGGTCGACGGTCTACGCACCAATGAACTCGCGGTCTATGCGGTGATCGAGCAGTCCACCTTGAGCCGCACGCTCGACGCCATGGAGGCCGAAGGGCTGATCCGTCGCGAGGCGAACGAAAGCGACAGCCGGGTGCGCCACATTCACATTACCGATGGCGGCAGGCAACGGTTCCAGGACGTGTGGCCGATGTTCGCCGATTCCTACAACACGATGTTTGCGGGCATCCCGGCAGACGAGCATGATCGTTTCGTCGCCACGCTGCAGAAGGTGCTGCGCAACATCCGCAAACACGATTTCTGACGCCGGTCGGAACCGAGGAGGACGATCATGGCCGAAAGGTCTTTCGCAAAAGAAGTCGAGAAGCTGAAGAAAGGGGAGGGCGAGGTCTTCCACGGCGAAGGCATTCTCGCCATCACCAAGGCGCTGCTCGAAAACGGTGTCGGCTATGTCGGCGGTTATCAGGGCGCGCCCATCAGCCACCTGATGGATGTGCTGGCCGATGCCCAGGATATCCTGTCGGATCTCGGGGTGCATTTCGAAGCGAGCGCTTCCGAGGCAGCGGCCACCGCCATGCTCGCGGCTTCGGTGCATTATCCGATCCGTGGCGCCGTCACCTTTAAATCCACGGTCGGCACCAATGTCGCGTCCGACGCCCTGGCTAATCTGTCTTCGGGCGGTGTGACCGGAGGCGCCCTGATTATCGTCGGTGAGGATTATGGCGAAGGTTCCTCGATCATGCAGGAGCGCAGCCACGCCTTTGCCATGAAGAGCCAGGTCTGGCTGCTCGACCCGCGCCCCAACCTGCCGTCGATCGTCAAGGCCGTCGGCGACGGTTTCGAACTCTCAGAAGCCTCCAACACGCCGGTCATGCTGCAGGTGCGCATCCGTGGCTGCCACGTCCACGGCCGTTTCGAGACACGAGACAACAAGCGCCCTGTTATGAGCGTGGCGGAAGCGCTGGAAAATCCGCGACGCGATGTACAGCGGATCGTCCTGCCGCCGGCTTCCTTCCTGCACGAACAGGAAAAGGTCACCAAGCGGCTGCCGGCTGCGATTGCCTATATTCGCGACAACAAGCTCAATGAGACCTTCGGGCCGGACAAGGCCAAGGTCGGCATCATTTTGCAGGGTGGCATGTATAACGGCGTCATCCGGGCGCTGCAGCGACTTGGCCTCGCCGATCTCTACGGCGAGACCCAGGTGCCATTGCACGTGCTCAACGTGACCTATCCGATGCTCGACGACGAGATTGTCGGCTTCTGCAAGGGCAAGGACGCCGTGATTGTCGTCGAGGAGGGGCACCCGGATTATATCCAGCAGGCCGTCGCGGCGATGCTCTATGCCGACGGCGCGACCACGAAACTGGCGGGCAAGGGACCGCTTCCGGAAGCCGGCGAGCTCACCGGCCAGATCATGCTCGACGGCCTGCGCTCTTTCATGCGCGACCATGCCCCGGACCTTCTGTCGGATCAGGATCGCGCACCCAACGAACCCGATGCACCCGATATCGGCGACCTGGCTGCCGTGGTGCCGGCTCGGCCTCCGGGTTTCTGCACCGGCTGTCCGGAACGGCCGATATTTGCCGCCACCAAATTGGTGCAGGAGGAACTGGGCGAGCACTACATCGCTTCGGATATCGGCTGCCACCTGTTTTCCATCATGCCGCCATTCGGCCTCGGCGCCACGACCATGGGCTATGGGTTGGGACCGGCGTCCGCATCGGCCTTCAATGCGCCCGAGGCCAACCGCCGCTCGATCTCCTTCGTCGGCGATGGCGGTTTTTGGCACAACGGCCTGACTTCGTCAGTCGGCAATGCCGTCTTCAACAAGAATGACGGGGTGATAGTCGTCGTCGACAATTATTATGCTGCTGCCACCGGTGGGCAGGACATCCTGTCATCGCGAGCCAACAACCGGTCGAAATCGACCAAGCACCCCATCACCGAGGCGGTAAAGGGGGTTGGCGTCAAATGGGTGCGCCAGATCGATCGCACCTACGATGTCGGCAAGATGGCAAAAACCCTGAAGGAAGCGCTGACCACCAAAGAGAAGGGCCCCAAGGTCATCGTCGCCTCGTCGGAATGTATGCTCAACCGGCAGCGTCGCGAGCGGCCGCTGAAAAACGAGGCAATCAAGAACGGTCAACGGGTGGTCAAGCCGCGCTTCGGCGTCGACGAGGATGTCTGCACCGGCGACCACGCCTGCATGCGCCTGTCTGGATGCCCATCGCTCTCGGTCAAGAAGCTTGACGATCCGCTGCGCGACGATCCGGTCGCTCATATCGACCAAAGCTGTGTCGGTTGCGGCAATTGTGGCGAGGTAGCGGATGCTGCGGTTCTGTGTCCGTCCTTCTACCAGGCCGACACCGTGTTCAATCCAAACGGTTTCGAACGGTTCCTCGACCGTCAACGGCGGCGGTTGACCAACTGGCTGCAGACGCGGCGCGAGTCCCGCCGTCTGATCTTCAGGGAGCGGCCGTCGGCATGAATATCGCAACATTGGCCGACAAGGATCTCAACGGCGCCGACGCCACCGGTGGCATCATCAAGCTGGCGATGCTGGCCGTCGGCGGCCAGGGCGGCGGCGTCCTGACCGACTGGATCGTGGCGCTTGCCGAGGCCAATGGCTATCGTGCCCAGTCGACATCCGTGGCGGGCGTCGCTCAACGCACCGGCGCAACCATCTACTATGTCGAAATGGCACCTGACACCGGCCGCGAACCGGTATTCGCCCTGACGCCGTCCGTCGGCGATGTCGACATCATGATCGCCGCCGAGCTGATGGAGGCCGGTCGGTCGATCATTCGTGGATTTGTCACCCCCGATCGCACGACTCTGATCCTGTCGTCGCACCGCATTCTCTCGGTGTCGGAGAAAATCATCCCAGGCGACGGCAGGGCCGAGCCCGACAAGGTGATCGCCCGCGCCCGCAAAGCCGCAAAGCGTGTCGTCGCATTCGACATGGAAAAGGAATCGGTCGCCGCCGGCAGTGTCATATCGGCTGGCCTTTTCGGAGCTCTGGCTGGATCAGGTGCCCTGCCGTTTCCGCGCGAAAGTTATGAAGAAACCATTCGCGCCAGCGGACGCGGCGTTGAAACCAGTCTGGCAGCGTTTGCTGCCTGCTGCGATAGGGCGGCCACCGGCGATGAACCGGAGGCCGTGACCGAAACGGCGACCGGCAAGCCGTTGGAATTTGCCGTCGAGGGACCGACAAAGCTAGTCGAGGCCTGGAACACTCTGGAGGCGCGAATTGGGCAACTCCCCGAACCGGCCCGCGCCATGGCAACCGCGGGGCTGAAGAAAGTCGTCGACTATCAGGATATCGATTACGGACGCACCTATCTGGAGAAGCTTGAACAAGCGGCAAACGGTGACGACGAAGAGCACGGGTGGCGGTTCACGGCTGCCGCTGCCAAATACATGGCCAACGCCATGGTCTATGACGACATCGTCCGGGTCGCCGACCTGAAACTGCGCACGGCACGCGCCAACCGCGTCCGCGCCGAAGTCGGCGTCCCGGACGAAGCGGTGCTGCAGGTGACAGAGTATTTCCATCCGCGTGCCCAGGAAGTCTGCGGCACCCTTCCGGCCGGCCTTGGCCGCCGCATCGAAAACAGTCCGCGCCTGTTCGGCTTGCTGGACCGGATGATCAATCGCGGTCGCCGCGTGCGTACCGATACGATCAGCGGCTATCTCAGCCTGTGGATCATGGCCTCGCTCAAGCCGATCCGACGCCGTCTGCTGCGCCACGAGGTCGAAGAGGCCCATTTCACCGACTGGTTCGATCGGGCTCTCGCCATTCGCGCCGATGATTACGATCTCGGCGTCGAGATCCTCAACTGCCGGCGCCTGATCAAGGGCTATTCCGACACCCACGCCCGCAGCCTGTCGAAATTCGACCGCGTGCTTTCGGCGCTGCCGCAGCTAAAGGGCCGTCCTGATGCGGCGGAGCAACTGCGCGCATTGCGCGAAGCTGCGCTGGCTGGCGAGGGCATGGAGGCGCTCGAGACGGCGTTGTCGGAGCTGGCGGACGAAAGCGGGAAGGCGGAGTGAATTCTATGCGATGCCCCTGTCTCGCACGGCCGATCTGAATTTCCGACCGACCGGTACGGCGCCGCCGTCGCTCATTCGAAGCCCGTTCCTGTCGTTGATGCGGCAGCGGCCGGAGACCGCGTGCAGGGCAACCCAGTGGGAGCGATGCACCTGCATGCCCGGTTCCGGTTGTGCTTCGTCGATGGCATCCCGGAAACGCATTGCCAGAAGCGCATGACCACGCGTGGTGACCACTTCAACGTAGTGATCCTGGGCTTGGAGCCGCAAGAGGCGGCCGCGTTTGGCGTTGGGCAGCCGCTTTAGCAGTTTCGGAGTCGAGCATGCTGGTTGCCGATCACTTGTGGAGGTCCGAGGCAGCGTCAGCAGCGTAATGCCGCCCACGACCACGGTGCATTGAGCAAACAGGATGACAAGATCGGAACCGGTCGGCCAACCGCCGAATGCCGCGAGGACCAGGACCACAATCCCGAACACCGGCAGTGCGGTCAGAAACGAAGCGGTCAACAAGCGCGCGCCTGCTGGCCATACGAGCTTGTCCAGCAGATGCTCCGAGGCCGTTCCGGTCAAGTGTCCAGCGGCGGCGGTGCCAAAGACGACCAGCAACCAGTAAAGAAGGCGCGGCGCCGCCGACATGGCCTCATAGGTCCCGAAGGGACCGGCAATGCCGGCCAGCAGAGCAACAACAACCAGCAGTCCCAAATTACGGGACGACCCGAATAGGGACGTGACCCCCCGTTTCAGGGAGCTGGCAAGCGTGTCGTTCGCGATGGAAACGGGCATTTGGCGAAATCCTGCTTCTGCTGAGCGGCCTTTGGCGCCATTGGATCGCAAATCGATACAAGTTCCGCATGGAGACTGCAATGTACCTACGTCGATGGAGAGTCGGCATATTGGGCAGCATCGGCGTGCTGATGTCGCTCATGGCGTCGACCGCCCTTGCCTGCACGACCATAGCTCTGGGGCTGCCTCACAGGCCGCTCATCGCCTACAGTTTCGACTACGCGGCGACCGGAGCGGGTATGGTGTTTGCCAATCCGGCTCCGGCGGTTCGCAGCTCCATCATGGACGGCAATCCGGCGCGTTGGACCGTCCGGCACGCGAGCGTCACCTTCAACCAGATGGGTCCGGGAATGCCGGCCGCGGGCATGAATTCTGCGGGTCTGGTTGTTTCCCTGATGTGGAACGACGGCGCTGTTTTCGCAGGCGACGAGGAAGCCCCGGTCGTCACCGAGTTGGAGTTCATCCAGCGTTTGCTCGATACCGCCGCGTCCGTCGACGAAGCCTTGAGCGCCCTTCAGGAGGTTCGCATTCTGGGCTTTGTGCCCATTCACTACTTTCTCGCCGATCGATCGGGGAACGCTGCAATTGTGACGCCGACCGTGGGAGGGCTGACGGTGCATACGCCAAAGGACATGCCGATCCCGGCGCTGACCAACACAAGCTACACGGTGCTAACGGAGCGCTTGAAGGGATTTGAAGGTTTTGGCGGTGAGCAACCGCTGCCGTCGGCGGACGGTGATCCAGACAGCCTCAGTCGATTTCTGGTCGCAGCCGAGGCCGTGCAAGCGGCCGGTGATCGGGTGACGCCTGCGCAGGCGTTTTCGGTCCTGGGCAAGGTGGCAAACCAGTCCAGCCGCTGGAACGTCGTTTTCGACCCGACTGAAGGCCGGGTCGTGTTCAAGATTGTCGGTCAGCCCGACACGATCCGGATCGCCATGTCGGACATGAATTTCCGCTGTCGCGAACGCCCGCTGGCTATGGCGATGGCGGACGTCATGCCCGCCGCCAATTCCACTTCCTTTTCACCCGCGGCGCCGGCTGCCATCAGCGGCGTTTCGCGTCAGGTTCTCGCCTCGCTGCCAAAGGGGGCCGGATTGGCGCCTGAAATGGCCGACGCCTTGACCGACGGCCTGCTGGCGGCGTTCCACTGTGAACCCTAGGCCTGGCGCGTGACCGCGTAGAGCAGCAGAATCGAAGCGGCAAAACATCCGACTGTCCTGGCGCTGTTCCAGAAGGTCCAGTCCGGCAGGTATTTGGTGGTCCAGTAGTTCAGGCCGTCGGCAGAAGCCGCGTCGAGAGCCGCAAGCGCGTTGTTCATGGGCACGTTGAAGGCGGCCGTGACGACGAAAACACCGAACACGTAGATCACAGCGGCGGCGACATAGACAACCGGTGCCGTGTCCGTCATCACGGCTGCTCCGGCCAGAAGCAGCGAGACGGGCACCATGCCGATGAACAGCGACATGAACACGTAGCGGAACACTTCGCGGTTGATTGCCTGCATCGCCTCGGGTCCGCCGGCGCCGCCGGTTACACCAAGAGCCCGCATGATGAAGTCGGAGAAGGCGAGGAATACACCACCGAGCGCGGCAAGGGCGAGGATCGAAAACTGGCTGAGAAGAAGCATCCAGAAAGGCATAAGTCTATCCTTCGATATTGAGAGGGTGGAGCGTCGTTGCGCTCCACCCGAGCCATCAGGCCGCTTCGGACCAGGCGCCGGCGGCGGCCGCCTTTCGGGCAAAATCGGCGAAGTCCCGCGGCGGGCGACCGAGCGCGCGCTCTACTCCGTCCGTTAGGGACGCGTTTCGGCCATCGAGGGTCTCGCGGGCAATCGCTGTGAAGACGTCCGCTATGAATTCGCCGCCGATCTGCACCAGGCCGTCGTGAAACTCGTCGAATGTGATTGGCACATGGCGGATCGGCCGTCCGGACGCAGCTGAAAGTTCTCTGGTCATTTCGGCAAACGTCATTAGTCGTGGGCCGGTGACCTCGTAGAGTTTACCGGAATGGCCTTCTTCGGTGAGTGCCGCAACTGCGACGTCGGCGATATCGTCGACATCGACGATCGGTTCGCGCACGTCGCCCCCGGGCATCGCAATCACTCCACCGAGAACCTGATCGCGCAGGTATCCTTCGCTGAAATTCTGCGCGAACCAGGCGGCACGGACCAGGGTGAAATCGATCCCGCAATTGCGCACCACCTCTTCGCCGCGACGGGCATGATGTTCGCCGCGACCCGACAGCAGCACGATTTTCTTCACGCCGGAGGCTTTGGCCGCGGCGCAGAGTGTTTCCACCTTCTCGACGGCACCCGGGAAGGCAAGGTCCGGAAAGTAGGAAAGATAGGCCGCGGAAACACCGTCGAGCGCGGCGCTCCAGGTGGTTTCGTCCTCCCAATCGAAGGGAATAGCGGAATTGCGCGAACCGCGCCTGACTGAATAACCCTTCTGTGTCAGTTGATCTGCGATGCGCGAGCCGGTTTTGCCGGTGGCGCCGATGACGAGAATGGGTGAGGTCTGCATGATGTATCTCCTTTGAAATCTGATGGAGACACCATGGGCGATCATGCCCCAATTGGATTGACACTTGCTGCCAGTGCTTTGACCGCTGCCGCCAGCACCGGTTATGTGTGGGTTTCGCGAAAGGCCGCCGGCGTTGTGTTGAGCCAGCGCTTGAAGGCGCGATTGAAGGCGCTTTGCTCCGAAAATCCCGTTAGAAACGCCACCTCGGCAAGCGGGTAGTCGCTCTGTACGAGCAACCCTTCGGCAAGCTCGCGACGAGCTCCATCGACCAGTTTTTGAAAGGACAGGCCTTCGTCGCCCAGCCGGCGTTGCAGGGTGCGTTCGCTCAGACCAAGTCGCCGCGCCACATCTGGCATTTTCGGGACGCCATCGCTGAGCGACTGCGCGATGGCGTCATGCACCATCTGCTGCAGCGTCCGATCCGCCTCGACCTTCTTCAACTCAGCGTCAAGATGGCCCAGCAGGAAGCGCGTGATGCCCTCATCCGCCTGCCGGTTGGCACGGGCCAAGGCTTCGGCCGGGATCAGCAGCGCATCGCGATCGGATTCGAACACGACCGGACATCCGAAATAGGTTTCATGGGCATCCGTAGTGGCAGGCGGTTGGTGCTTGAGATGCACCTCCAGTGGGGAAAACTCTACCGGCGAGATTTGTCGTATGATTGAGACCACGCTGGCGAGCGTCGCCTCGTTTGACAGCCGAAGCCCCAAACGCCGGTCGCCGCTACGATGCAGGATGAACCAGGCGTCGTCGCCCGCCGCCCGGACCTCGTATTCTGAAACGCTGGTCAGCAGCCGCCAATAGCGCTCCGACCGTGAGAAGGAGGCGCGCAATGTCGGCGCGGTCTTCCAGGAAAGACCGAACGCGCCGTAATCGTCGCAATTCATGCTGGCGCCGGTTCGAAGCGGCAGCGCGGTCGCATCGCCTAACGCGTGGGCTACCCGCTCGAAGAAGTCGTAGTAGGCGGCGTCGGATACCATGCGAGTAACATCGGCCTCGCCTGTCGGATCCAGGCCGATTGACCGGAGCAGCGCGTCCTGGTCGACAGAGTCGCCCGCTGCCTGAGCCACCTTGTAGACAAAGAGTGAAGTGACTGCGCCCATTGCCTATAGATACGGCGCACAGCGGCACAAAAAAAGGCCGCACCTTTCGGCGCGGCCTAAAAGAAGCAAGGAAGTTCCTGGATCAGAACTCGTCCCAGTTGTCATCCGCGACAGCCGCATTGCCATCGAAGGCCGGGGCGGAGCGTACCGACCGGACGGGAGCCGGCTCCGTGTTGGTGTTTTGAGCTTCCGGCTCGATCTCCGGCTGTATCCGCGCGGCACCCATCTGGAAGGTCTGCAGCATGGCGTTGACGCGAACCACCTCGTCGGCCAGCATCTGACTGGCGGCCGAAGCCTGTTCCGAAGCAGCCGCGTTGTGCTGCGTGCCCTGGTCGATGTTGTTGACGGCCTCGTTGATTTCCTGGAGGCCGATGGCCTGCTCGTTGGCCGAGCCGGAGATCGATCCGATATGGTCGTTGATCTCGGAAACCTGCGAGACGATGGCTTCCAGCACCGAACCGGTCTCGTTGACCAGCGTGGCGCCGGCCTTGACGTGCCCGCCGGAGGTGTCGATCAGTTCCTTGATCTCCTTGGCCGCGCTGCTGGAACGCTGTGCCAGCTCTCTCACCTCTTGAGCGACGACGGCAAAGCCTTTGCCAGCGTCGCCCGCACGCGCCGCCTCTACCCCCGCATTGAGAGCCAGCAGATTGGTCTGGAAGGCGATTTCATCGATGACGCCGATAATGTCGGTGATCTTGTCAGCAGACTCTTCGATCTTGCCCATGGCATCGATGGCGTTGCGGACCACCTCGCCGGATTTCTGGGCGTTGTCGCGGGCAGTGGCAACGAGACCGCTGGCGTCCTTTGCCCGATCGCTGGCCGATTTCATGGCGGAGGTGGTTTCGCTTACAGCGGCTGCGGTCTCCTCAACTGCGGCAGCCTGCTGCTCGTTGCGGCTCGCCAGCCCGTCGACGACCGTATGGATTTCCTTCGAGCCTGAGAGAATCTGCTCCGAAGCCGAACCGATCTGCAACATGGTATCCGACAACTGCTCCATGGCATTGTTGAAGTTATCCTTTAGCGCCTGGAATGCAGCCGGGAACTCCGCGTCAATGCGATAGGCGAGGTTCTTTTTCGCCAGCGACGCCATCGCGTCCTCGAAACTCTGGGTGACCTGAGCCTGTTCGCGAGCCTGCTCGGTGTCGCGTTCTCTTGCCCTGTCTTCCTCGTCCCTGCGCTGCTGCTCCATCTCGCGCTGCTCAGCTTCGAGCTCGCGAGAACGGATCAGGTTTTCCTTGAAGACGCCGTAGGCGGTGGCCACCTTGCCTATCTCGTCATTCGCCGCGACTTTGACGTCGACCGTCAGGTCGTCGGCGTTGAGGGCATCGAGACCCTTGACGATGTCCTCCAGGGGCCGAGTGACGCTGCGCCGCACCATTAAGATCGACATGCCTATACCGAGCAGGAGGGCGATCACAGTGATCACGCCCATCAGCTGCAAGGCGAACTTTTCGTGCGCTTCCGCGGCCTTGGCCGCATGTACGGTGAATTCCTCGATTTCAAACAGCAGCTCTTCCAGGCTGTGGTCGAGTTTTTCCTGCTGCTCTTCGATCTCCGGCAGCATCGAGACGGCGGCATCGAGCCGACCTGCTTCGATCAGTGCAAAGGATTTCAGCGCCAGGTCGTCATAGCTCTTGTGAAGCTTGGCCAGGTCGGTGAGCGTCGTGCCGACCTTCTTGAACTCATCCCGTTCGGCATCGGTGATCGCCGTGGCATGGGCGTGGTTCGCCAGCTCGATGGCTTCGACGAATTCATCATCCACCTCCGTCGTCAGCTTTTCGAATTTGGCGATCGAATAGTCCAGCGTCTTCTTGGCTTCCGGGTGCCTGGCGACTTCCTCGGCGGCGCGAAATGCGCGTTCGAAATTGATTGCCTGTTCCAACTGATGAACCGTCACCTTGGTCATGGCGGCAGTCATCGGAGTGTCGCGCTCGGCGATGGCTTCTACTTCCAGTCCGACTTTGTACATTTGCCAGATGCCGACGCCGGCCACCAGGCACAGCAGCATCAGACACATGCCGACCATGGCATAAATTTTTGTGCCGACTCCAATCGACAGCCTGGCGGATTTGCTTCCTGAGCCCAGGTTCCCGGTCATCGCGTGCTCCATTCCGTAAAGGTCGTGCGCCGCAGATTGAACAAAGGGCGCAACGGATCGTCTCGCCGCCCGGATCAGGGGCGATCGATCGGCATTTCAGGCAAACATGTAGGAACAAGCCGACACGGTGGCGGGGCATCATGCCTTGGATCGAGCGACCCAAGCAACCGCGGTCATTGAGCGGCCTTTCTGGTTTCGATGCGGTTAATGAAAGTCGTCAAAATCGAAGAAATTCAGTTGTGGTTGATCCGTTTATCAACCAGAAGAAAGGGTTTGATATCAGAGGTTTCAGCAAAGTTGATCGAACAACCATTGAGGGTTGCGTTGGGTAGCGCTGGTTTTGCGGCAGGTGAACATTGAGGGTTCGCTCAAGTCGTGAGTCGGAGTCCCAAATCAAAGATTTTCTGCTCTGTCACGGATTGCCTCCTGAATGTCGCAAAAGCCACGGCGATAACAGCGATCGTCGCTAACTCACCAATTCTAACAACCGGAGAAAAAGTCGTGATTCGTAGTACGCGCGCATCATGACGGACGCGAGGGTGCACTTTAGTCTCTCCGTATAGTTGAACGAACACTGGGGCGCGGGTGTTCCGCGAACTGCTATGACAAAAATTGTTGGCACCAACGGAGACGACTCCGGAGCGAATGCACTTACCGGCACGGACGACAAGGACAAAATCCTTGGCAAAGCTGGCGATGACGAGATTTTTGGCCTTGGTGGCAATGACCGGCTCTTTGGCGGTGCCGGCGATGATTCCATCTTCGGCGGCCTCGGCAATGACAAGATATTTGGCGGCTCCGGTGACGACTATATCGAAGGCAATGAGGGCGACGACAAGATCAAGGGCGGTGCCGGCGACGACGTGATCGACGGAGGCTCTGGCGACGACCGGCTCGGTGGCGGTTCAGGAAACGACTTCATAGAGGGCGGTGAAGGCTGTGACGATATCAGTGGCGGCGCCGGCAACGACATCATTGACGGTGGTGACGATTCCGACTGGATCGCAGGCGGTTCGGGCAACGACACCATCGCCGGTGGCGACGGTGCTGACGTCATAAACGGCGGCTCCGGCAGCGACGTCGTCGATGGCGGCGCGGGAAACGACTGGATTGTCGGAAATTCGGGCAACGATATGCTCGAAGGTGGCGCCGGCAACGATGTCGTCATCGGAGACTCCGGCTGGTGTTCCGGCGCCTCTGGCAATGATTACGTCGATGGCGGTGCGGGCTGCGACGCTGTGTTCGGACAGGCCGGTGACGATGTCGCCAACTACAATATGTCCGAGAATCTTGGTGCCTGGGATTACTACGACGGTGGCCGCGGTAACGATGTGTTGCGGCTTGAGCTGACAATTGCCGAACTGGCCAGCAGCGCGGTTCAGGCCGACATCGCTGCCTACCAGTCCTTTCTTGCAGCCCATTCCAACCCTGACACCGACCATGGGAATCGTTTCGATTTCAGTGCATTCGGTCTTTCCGTGCGTGATTTCGAAAGCCTCGAGATCATTGCGATCAACAATGGCCCGACGGCGAACGATGATTCGAATCCCGCCGACAACGTCGTCGAAGCGGGGATCAATGCGGATGGCACGCCGAATGCGGGCGACCCGTCGGCGGCCGGCAATGTTCTCGACAATGATACCGATCCCGATGCATTTGACGTTTTGACCGTCACGGGTGTGGCGGCAGGAACGACAGCGGGGCCTGTCGCCGGGAACATCGGCGGAAGCGGCATCTCGGGGACGTTCGGCACACTGATACTGGCAGCAAATGGAAGCTGGACCTACACGGTCGACAATGACGACGCCGACACAAATGCTCTGGCGCAGGGCGAGCAGGCAACCGAGGTTTTCAGCTACACCATCTCGGATCTTGCGGGCGAAACGAGCACGGCAACTCTGAGCATCGACGTAATAGGAAGCAATGATGCCGCCGAGATAACCGGCGTGGCGCAGGGCACCGCTTTTGAGAATGCTGACCCGATCTCGATTCCAAACGATCTCGATGCGACCGATGTCGACAACGCCGACGATGTGTTCCAGGCGGTTGCGGACGGCGCCGTACCCACTGCAAACGGTTACGGCACTTATGCGGTGAACAGCGCCGGCGAATGGATCTACACACTGGATAACAGCAACGCCACCGTTAACGCGCTGGGCGCGTCCGATACGCTCAGCGACAGCTTCACCGTTTTCACAGAAGATGGCACGGCCAAGACGGTCAACATATCCATCATTGGCGCAAATGACGCACCCGTGGCCAGCGATCAGGCGTTCACGATCGGCCAGAACGGAAGCCTTGACCAGATCGCACTGGCTCAGTCGGATGTCGATGCGGGTGATCAGTTGAGCGATGTCCTGGCGATCATCGACCCCAAGCCAAAGTCACCGCCAAAAGATGGCGGGGATGCGCTCGTATTCATTGGCGAAAACGAATCCGCCACCACGTTCCAACCATCGCGAGGCAGCGGCCTTCTGACCAATCACGACGACGGAACATTCAGCTTCGATACCGACGGCGATTACGAATTTCTCGGTGAAGGGGAAAGCCTTGATGTTGAGTTCACCTATACTGTCCAGGATCTGGCGGGCGAGACCGATACCGCGAGCGTGATGATCACCGTCGAGGGTGAAAACGATGCACCGGTGACGGTGGCCTCGGCATGGACGATCTCCGAAGATTTCACTTTCTCGTCCGGCGGCGTCACCGGCTTCGACCCCGATGACAACGACTCCATTACATTTACTGTTGTCGACGGCCCCTCTCACGCAGCATTCTTTGAGTTCGATCCTGTCCTTAGTACTTTCATCTATACGCCGGAGGCCGATTTCAACGGAGTGGACAGTTTCACGTTCAAGACGAATGACGGTCGCCTCGACTCCAACATCTCCACAGCCACGATAAACATCACCCCGGTCAACGATGCAGCGGTGATTACCGGCCTGGCGGAAGGCATCATCATCGAGGACGCGGTTCCCAACACGGTTTCGGGCGACCTTGACGCAACCGATGTCGACAACACGGATGACCTGTTCCAGGTAGTCGCGATCGGCGCGGCGACGCTCAATGGTTACGGCACCTACGCGGTGGATGCGACCGGGGTCTGGACCTATACGCTGGACAACGGCAATGCCGCGGTCAACGCCCTGAACCCAACAGATACCCTGAGCGACAGCTTTACCGTCTACACCGAGGACGGCACCGCCCGGACGGTCGACATTACCATTGAAGGCGTCAATGACGCACCGGCGGCGGTGGATCAGATGTTCACGATCGCCCAGGACGGGACGCTCGACCGGATCTCCCTGGACCAGTCGGATGGCGATGCCGGCGATCATTTGGTCGATGTTCTTACGGTGGAGAACCCCAACCCAAAGAGTTCAAAGCAGCGCTTTGTAGACTACGAGGAAAACGAGTCAGGGGACACATATCAGCCTGCGCGCGGCCACGGCCTCCTGAGCAATCATGACGATGGGACGTTCAGTTTCGATACCAATGGCGATTATGAGTTTATCGGAGAGGGGGAAACCTTCGACGTTGAATTCACCTACCTCGTCGAGGACCAGGCTGGTGAGACCGCCACGGCCACCGTGACGATCGCCATCGAGGGCGAAAACGACGCCCCGACCACCCGGGACACGACGCGGACGATTCAGGAGGATTCGCCAGGTCTGATCGGTGGCGTCGTGCGGGAAGACCCGGACGATAACGATGTCCTCACCGTCATCCTGATCGAGGGCCCGGCGCATGCGGCGTTCTTCGAATTCGATCCGGTGCTCGCTTCCTACACCTATGCGCCGGAATCCGACTTCAACGGGACGGACAGCTTCACGTACAAGGCGAATGACGGACGCGTCGACTCCAACATCTCGACGGTCACGTTCAACGTCACGCCAGTCAACGATGCCGCGGTGATAACCGGCGTGGCGCAGGGCACGGTGGTTGAAGATGCGGTTCCGAACACGGTTTCCGGCGACCTCGACGCGACCGATGTCGACAACACCGATGATGTTTTCCAGGCGGTGGCGAACGGTACGACCACCAACGGCTACGGCACCTATGCGGTTAATGCGGCAGGTGTCTGGACCTACACGCTGGATAACGGCAACCCCGCCGTTGATGCCCTGAACGTGCTCGACATGCTGACCGACAGCTTTTCGGTGCTGTCAGAGGACGGCACGGTCCAGGTGGTCAACATTACCATCAACGGCGCCGATGACGGACCGGTGGCCGCGGACGACACGGGATCTGCAACCGAGGCCGGCGGTGTTGCAAACGGCACACCCGGCTCGAACGCCACGGACAATGTGCTGGACAATGACACCGCCGTATCCGGGAGCCTCGCCGTCACGGGAATTCGCACCGGCGATGTGGAAGGCAGCGGAACCTCGGGTACCTTGGGCATTGCCCTTGCTGGCCAATACGGCATGCTGACCATGCAGGCCGACGGCAGCTACACTTACGTTGTCGATGACACCGACCCTGCCGTACAGGCGCTCACCATTACCGGAGCGAACACGAGCCTGACCGACACGTTCAATTACACGACGTCGGACGGCAGTCTTTCCGATACCGCCGTGCTCGCTATAACAATCAATGGCGCCAACGACGCCCCGACCGCGCAGCCGTTGGGACTGAATGTCAAGGTCGCCCAGTCGGTGGATGGTGTGCTCATTGGCGAGGATGTCGATGGCAATGACGACACTGGGTCGCTGATCTATCGGTTGGTTTCCGCTCCGGACTCCGGCGAGTTGTCAGGCGGTCTGGTGAACGGCAACAACGACGGAACCTTCACCTTCACCGCTGCCAGAAGAGGCGGCGTTCAGGAGCTCACATTCACTTACGAGACAATCGACAGTCATGGCGCGTCATCCGGACAAACAACGGTTACCTTGAGTGTTGCCCCACCTACAGCACCGACTGCGGTCGACGATGCATTCATCACCGACGAAGACGTCCAGCTTGTCGGCAATGTGCTTGTGGACAATGGCAATGGAGCAGACAGCGATATCAACGGCGATGCGCTGTCGGTGGGCGCCGGCACATTTGCAACCACCCAAGGTGGTTCCGTGACGTTCCAGTCGAACGGCGACTTCACCTATGACCCGTTGGCGGATTTCAACGGTGAAGACACATTCGTCTACGAGGTGATCGACGTCGACGGCAGCTCGACGGGCACGGTCACGGTTACCGCCAACCCGATCGACGATCTGTTGCTATGATGGAACCTCGACTGCTGGCTAACGGTCAAGCCACTTCCTGAGGCTTTCGAAGAACGCCGCTTCCTCCTCGATGAAGGGGTAGTGAGCGGAGTTCTCGAATACCACCAGCGTTGCATTCGGCATCAGGCTAGCGATGCGTTCCGCACCGGGTTCCGGCGGTGTGATGCCATCATGGCGGCCGGCCACGACCAGAGCCGGCACTTCGATCTGCGGCAGTTTCTCGAGCATATTGAAGCTGCCGAGAAGCGCTCCGGCGGCATTCCATGCGCGGTGGTCATAAACAGTGCGTGCATCGAGATCCGCGCCGGTGTCCGCGTCCCAGTCCTTGAAGTAGATTTGTATCACCTGGCCCCAGGTCGATTTCCAATCGGCATCGTCGGCCATGGGCGCGCTGAAGAGCTTGCCGAAAGCGGCCATCTGCTCGTCGGTGCCGGATACCGTTGGATTGTAGTCGAAGGCCGGAACCGTATCGATCAGGACAAGACCATCCAGGAGTTCCGGTTTCTGTGCCGCAAATTCCTGCGCGATGAAGCCGCCATAGGAATGACCAACCAGAGTCATGCTCTCGTAGCCGAGGTGGTTTATCAGAGCTTCGGCGTCCGAGACCATTCGGTCGAAGCTCATTTCGGCATAGTCGTCCGGCTTGGCCGAGCGTCCGTTGCCGTGATGGTCGTAGTAGATGACAGTGTGCTTGTCGGACAGTTGATCGAAATAGGGGCGCAGGTAGTCATGACTGAGTCCCAGGCCCCCATGCATGACCATGATGGCGGGACCGGATCCGACGGTTTCATAGTAGATGTCGTCGCCATTGATGGTGGCCGTGTCCGCAGCGGCTGGAAGGGCCGGTGTCAGCGTTGCCGCCATGACAGCAAGTGTTGTAAGGCTCTTCTTCATAGCGCTGGACTCCCTCTGATCTTTCTCATTTTCTGATTGTCTGCACCGTATCGCCCTGCTGAGTTCGACGCAATGAATGGCCACATTGGCCGGGGTATTGAAATCCGGTCGACCATCAGCCAGAACAACACAATGTTTGATGCGGATACGGTTCAGAGAGCGGTATGCGACGGCCTGATGGCATTTTGCCGTTGCAAGCGCAGCGAGTTTGAGCGAGTGTCCCGACCCGGTGGCATTGATGAGAAATGCTGCTCAAGAGAGGAATTTTGACAATGCAATATGAACGCCCGAGTTCGCTCAAGGAAGCGACCGGACTTCTGGCCAAGGCCAAAGGCAGTGCTTTCGTGCTGGCCGGTGGCAGCGATCTGCTGGTGCGCATGAAAAGCGGTCATGTCGAACCCGACCTGGTTGTCGATATCAAATCGGTCAAGGGTCTGGCCGAGATCCGAAAGACCGCGAAGGGCTTTTGGGTCGGAGCAGCGGTTCCATGCGCAGTCATGGGTGAATCGGCGATGTTGAAGAAAGCATGGCCGGGTGTCGTCGAAGCGGCGAACCTGATCGGCTCCAAACAGATACAGGGCCGCTGCACCATTGCCGGCAACCTGTGCAACGCGTCACCTGCGGCCGACAGCGTGCCGGCCCTGGTTGCCGCTGGCGCCAAGGCTGTTGTTGCAGGCCCCGGCAAGAAGCGTACCGTCGCGGTCGAGAAGGTAGTGACCGCTCCGGGCAAAACATCGCTCGGCAAGGGCGAAATGGTTGAGGCCATCACGCTGGACAAGCCTCCAGCGCGCTCCGGTGACGCTTACCTGCGGTTTATCCCGCGCACCGAGATGGATATTGCCGTGGTGAGCGCCGGTGTCAGCCTGACACTCGATGCAAAGGGCAAGGTGAAGGCCGCCCGCGTCGCGCTGGGCGCCGTGGCGCCGACAGTGCTTCTGGTCAAGCCGGCCGCCAAGGCGCTCATCGGCAGCACCCTGGATGATGAAGCGCTGGACAAGCTGGCGGAAGCCTGTTCTGCGGCGTGTCAACCGATCGACGACAAGCGTGGCACCGTTGATTTCAGAACGAAAGTTGCCGGCGTGCTTGCCAAGCGAGCCGCCCGGATCGCCTACGAACGGGCAGGAGGATAGTGATGTCTGCAATAGCTGTTTCAACCACGATCAACGGCGATGACGTCGAATTTCTCTGCCAGGCCGAGGAAACGCTTCTTGACGTGCTTCGCGACCGGCTCAGCATGACGGGCAGCAAAGAGGGCTGCGGCACGGGCGATTGCGGCGCCTGCAGCGTGATCGTCGACAATCGCCTCGTGTGTTCCTGCCTGGTGCTGGGAGCCGAGGCCGAAGGACGTGAAATCGAGACGATCGAAGGCATGGCCGACGGCGAAGATCTCCATCCGCTGCAGACAAAATTCCTCGATCATGCGGCGCTGCAATGCGGCGTCTGCACACCCGGATTTCTGATTGCGGCCAAGGATCTTCTCGAGAAAAACCCCGATCCGACCGAAGAGGAAATCCGCTTCGGATTGGCCGGAAACCTCTGCCGCTGCACCGGGTATGACAAGATCGTACGTGCCGTTCAGGATGCCGCCAAGGAAATGAAGGGAGCCTGAAGATGGACTTTCAAGCGAAATATGAAGGCAAGAAATTCAAGTCCGTCGGCACCCGTCCCGTGCGCCCCGATGGCGTCGACAAGGTCACTGGCCGCGCCCGCTATGGCGCCGACTTCAACATGCCGGGACAATTGGTCGGACGTGTGCTGAGAAGTCCGCACGCGCACGCCAAAATCAAGAAGATCGACACGTCGAAGGCGGAGAAACTCAAAGGCGTCAAGGCGGTGGTCACCGCCGCCGACCTGCCGGATCTCACCAACGGCAACACCGAGATGTTCGATATTCTCGACAACTGCATGGCGCGCGACTCCGCGTATTATGACGGCCATGCCGTGGCCGCGGTCGCCGCCATCGACGCAAAGACTGCCCGCGAGGCTCTGAAGCTCATCAAGGTACAGTACAAGGTTCTGCCGCACGTCACCGATGTCGACGAGGCGGTCAAACCGGACGCCCCTCTGGTGCACGAGCATGTGATCACCCGGGGTGTCACACCCAAGCCGAAAAAGCCCTCCAACATCTCCAAGCGCAGCGAATACGGCCATGGCGACGTGGATAAGGGTTTTGAAGAAGCCGATTTCATCGTCGAGCACAGCTTCAAGACCGAACAGACCCATCAGGGCTACATTGAGCCGCATGCCTGCGTGGCGAGCGTCAATGCCGATGGGTCTGCTGACCTCTGGGTCTGCACCCAGGGCCATTTCGTCTTCCGTCAGCATTGCGCCGAGTTGCTCGGGCTCGATGTATCGAAACTGCGTGTCACCTCTTCGGAAATCGGTGGCGGCTTCGGCGGCAAGACCCACGTATGGGGCGAGCCGGTAGCGCTGGCGCTGTCACGCAAGGCCGGCCGCCCGGTCAAGCTGGTGATGACGCGTGAAGAAGTGTTCCGTGCCTCCGGTCCGACCAGCGCCACCTCGATCGACGTCAAGCTGGGCGCGACCAAGGACGGCAAGATCACCGCTGCGGAAGCGACGTTGCGCTATTCCTGTGGCCCCTATCACGGCATGTGGGCCGAACTCGGCGCCATGACCGCCTTTGCCTGCTACCACCTCGATAACGTCAAGTCGGTCGGCTACGAGGTTCTGGTCAATCGACCCAAGACGGCTGCGTACCGTGCGCCGTCGGCCCCGATGGCGGCCTTCGCGGTCGAGAGCGCCGTGGACGAACTGGCAGCCAAGGTCGGAATGGAACCGGTGGCGTTCCGCATCAAGAATGCAGCCGGCGAGGGCTCCAAGGCGTCCTATGGCCCGGTCTACGGGCCCATCGGCATCGGTCCGACATTGGATGCGGCGAAAAAGCACCCGCACATGAAGGCCAAGCTTGGCAAGAACCAGGGTCGCGGTCTTGCTTGTGGCTTCTGGTTCAATTTCGGCGGTCAGACCTGCACCGATCTGAACATTGGCGTCGATGGCTCGGTCACACTGGCTGTCGGCACGATCGACGTCGGTGGCTCGCGTGCTTCTCTGTCGCTGGTCGCGGCCGAGGAACTCGGGATCCCTTACGATCAGGTCAAGGCTATCGTGGCGGACACCTCATCCCTCGGTCATAATGACATGACGGATGGCAGCCGCGGCACGTTCTCGTCGTCGTTGGCGACCATCTCCGCTGCGCGAAACGCCATCGCGGTGATGAAGCAGCGCGCCGCGATGATGTGGGACATTCCGGTCGAAAGCGTCATCTGGGAAGATGGCCACGCCAAAGCCAAAGGCAAGAAGCACGGCAACCTGCCGCCGCTGTCCGTCAAGGACATTGCCGCGGCTGCGCCGAAAACAGGAGGACCGATCGCCGGCCACAGCGAACTGGTCGCCGATGGTGCCGGCGTGTCGTTCGCCACGCATATCTGCGATGTCGAGATCGACCCGGAAACCGGCTCGACCCGGGTGATTCGCTACACGGTGGTTCAGGACGCCGGCAAGGCCGTGCATCCGACCTACGTCGAGGGTCAGTACCAAGGCGGTGCGGCCCAGGGTATCGGCTGGGCGCTCAACGAGGAGTACATTTATGACTCCAAGGGCCAGCTGCAGAATCCGGGCTTCCTCGATTATCGCATACCGGTGTGTTCCGACCTGCCGATGATCGACACCAAGATCCTCGAGATCCCCAATCCGAACCACCCCTATGGGGTGCGCGGAGTCGGAGAGACCTCCATCGTGCCGCCGCTGGCGGCGATTGCCAACGCCGTGTCTCATGCCGCCGGCGTGCGCATGACCCACATCCCCATGTCGCCGCCGCGCATCCTGGCGGCGCTGGAGGAAAAGGCCGACTGATGGTCGAAGTGACGCTCTGGGGCTCGATCGCCGCGGCCGCCGGAGGCACACAGACCATCGAGGTCGAAGCTAAGGATATCCGGGAACTGCTCCGCAAAATGGCGGAGCGGTACCCGGGTCTCGAGCCCCTCGTCGACAACGGCATTGCCGTTTCCATCGACGGCGTGATCTACCGCGACACCTGGTCAAAGACCCTGCCGCCGGACGCCGAAATCATGCTGCTGCCGCGTCTGGCCGGCGGATAGGTCTGTCGCGAACGGGCCGATTGCTTCAGTCGCCCCATGATGCCACGGGATCACCCAGAGCATCACAATCGACGGCCAAGCCCAATCCGGGCAGGTCGGGTGGCAGGACGCCTCCGTCGTGGATCGGCACGTCGAACGATCCGATATTGAAACGAACCATGTCGCGAGTATCGAGCACGCAGCGCAGGAGCCGGGTCGGCACGGTCGACCCGAGGTGCACGATGGCGGCGAAGGCAAGTGCTGAACCGACGGTGTCCTGAACGCTCATTGTCAGTCCCGCGGCGCGGCAGATGTCGCGCTGGCGGCGACCGTGGGTCAGTCCGCCGGCTTTGGTGATCTTCAGACCGACGCCGTCGGCCACATCGTTGGCGATGAGCATCGCCAGATCCTCGTCCAGTTGCGCCAGTTCATCGAGGATGATCGGAACGTGGCACCTGCGTCGCAGCGAAATGGTCTCCCGCCAGGTCGCGCAGGGAGCCTCAAGAACGAAATCCAGACCCGCGGGCAGGGCCCCAAGCATGCGCAGCGCGGATTCAGGAACAAGACCGCCATTGGCGTCGACGATGAAATATTCCCCGGGTTGTCGGTCAGCGAGTGAGGCGGCAATGCGAGCGGCATCGAGGGCCGGACCGCCTTCGGCCTCCGATGCGCCGACTTTGATCGAATGGCCCCGATATCCCCGCGCGCGATGTTCAGCAACGCGGGCGCGCATGTCATCCGGCGTACCGGCATAGATGGAACTGATAACAGGCAGCGGCCGTCCGGTTGCGCCCCCGAGAAGCGTTGAAACAGGCAGTCCGGTCGATTTGCCGAACAGGTCCCAGCAGGCAACGTCAAGCGCTGCCTTGGCATGGTTGTGTCCCGTCAGCGCCTCGTCCATCGCATCGTTGACCCTGTCCACTTCGCGAGGGTCGCGTCCCAGAAGATGCGGTGCAATCTCGGCCATACCGGCACGCGCGCCTCGCGCATGGGCCGCAATGTAGGTGGAGCCGAAGGGGGTGGATTCTCCCCAGCCTTCGAGACCCGTGTCGGACGTGATGCGCACAAAGGAGGCATCGAAGCTGGTGAAAGTCCGCCCGCCAGAAAGCTCGTAGGTGCCGCCCGCATAAGGCAAATCGACCTGATAGAGATCAATTTTTTCGATTTTCATGGAAGGTCCTGCTCTACCGATCGGCCAAGGAAAGGATCGCCGATGCAAAGTCCTGCGGTGCCTCCTGGGGCAGATTGTGCCCGGTGTGCGGCAGGATCTTGCGATTATAAGGCCCCGTGAAGTGCATGCGGTCAAGATCGTCTGCCGGCGGAGGATCGACGGTATCGTCCTTCCCCTGCAGCACGACACAGGGGGCTGTGATATCCGGCTGTTCCGCCAGCCGCGCCTCGACATGGTCAAGGGCCGGATCGCCGGGAACGCCGCCAAAACGGTGCCGGTAGGAATGGAGGACGATCTCGACGAAATCAGGGTTGTCGAACGACGGGGCGCTGGCGCCATAGGTCGCATCGTCGAACCGCCAACTTGGCGACCACAGGGACCAGATAAAGCGGCAGATATCGTGCCGGTTTTCGGTCAGTCCGGCCCGGCCACGTTCGGTGTGGAAATAGTAGATGTACCAGTAACGGGCTTCTTCTTCGGCCGGCGCCGGACGCCAGGCGTTGGGGATGTCCTGGATATTGTAGCCCAGTCCGCAGCTGACGAGACCCTTGACCCGCTCGGGCCAGAGCGCGGCCACGATGCAGGCTGCCCGGCCGCCCCAGTCATAGCCGCCAAGCAGCGCCCGATCGATGGAAAGCGCATCCATGAAGGCCGCGAGATCGGCCGCCAGTGCCGCCTGCTGACCGGAGCGCATGGTGTCGGATGAGAGGAACCGCGTTGGGCCGTAGCCCCGAAGAAACGGGGCAAGACAGCGAAATCCCTGGCCGGCGAGTTGCTGCGAAACAGCGTCGTAGGCGCGTGCATCGTAGGGAAAGCCGTGGAGCAGAATGACCGGCGGTCCGTCGATCGGTCCGCTTTCGAAATAGCCGATGTCCAGTACTCCGGCCCTGATAGATTTCATCCGCTTGGCCCTTTCTATTGGGTTGCCGCAGCGGAAGCTACAGGACGAAGATGAGGTCCGACAATGGGGTTTCTTTCGCTCTACATCAGGCCGTCGCGGTTCTGCCGTAGAAACCCATCTGCTCCTCCGGAGTGAGGATCACGCCCGGCCGTTCGTAGAACGTGAAGATCGTCACGATCCGCTCCTTTGGTCCCTTCACCGGCACTACGCGATGCATGGTGTTCACGCCCTTGAACACGTTCAGCGTGCCGGGTGTCAGCCTGATGCGTTTCACGTGGGGATCTTCGCCATTCAACACGGCCGCCACGCCATCATAGTTAGGGTCTTCGGGCGTGCGCAGGTCGGAGCGGTACTCCAGCTCACCACCTTCTTCCGGCGCCTGAAGCAGCATCGTCGTGGTGAACTCCGACCGGTCAAAGTGCCAGTTCAGGGCTTCGCCTTCATAACTTGCCTGGACGTTCACCCGGCCGATCGGATCGATCATCGGATGCAGTTTATCCTTCCTCATCGTGGCGGCCAGGAAGTCGGCAAAGGGCTCCCATTCGTAAAGCCGGATGACCGGGTTGTCGCCGATTTGGTCGGCGCAGAGGGTATGATTGATAGTTTTCACCTGCTTCAGCGCAGGATGATCATCGGGCAGACCCGGGATTGATTTCTCGAAATAGGCGTTGTGGGTCCGTGCGTGCAGGTACGCCTCGGTCGCCATGGCTGGCTTTACTGCTTCGGCGGCCTCTTTAACGACATGATCGTGAAAGAACCCCGGCAGGTCGTACATGCCGTTGGAGTCCAGGGCCTCTCTGCAGCGTTCAACGAGCTTTGCGTAATCTTCGCTTTCCGGCTTGTGCAGCGGGTAGCGGCCGAGATCGAGCAGTTTTTCCATTCGTCGGGACCTCCTTGCGGATCATGATGCGACATTGGCCGGATCGCATTCGATTGCAACGATAAAAAATGTTATCTACCCTAAGAAAAACTAGGGGAAACTCATGCGCAGAATCCCGTCTCTGACCGGATTGCGGGCTTTCGAAGCGGCGGCACGGTGCGGCAGTTTCGTACGTGCCGGAGAGGAACTTGGTGTCAGTTCGGCTGCCGTCAGTCTGCAGGTCAGAAGCCTGGAAGAGCACTTGGGAAAGATGCTTTTCGAGCGCCTCGGCAATCGCATCTTCCTGACGGACGCCGGGTCTGAACTCTTTCCGAGACTGTCCCATGCCTTCGACGAAATCGCCGAAGTTACGGGGCGCTTGCAGCAGGGACGACGGCCGCGGCAACTGGTCGTCAGCGTGATTCCGTCCTTGGCCGATTGCTGGCTCATGCCCAGAGTGTCAGAGTTCAGTGCTGAGACCGGTGCCGTTCTCGATGTCTCGGTTCGGGAGGATCCGATCGACTTCGTCAGGGACAGCGTGGACGTCCGTCTTACCTACCAATCGTCCTATTATTCCGGTTTCCGGGAGAGAATACTTTTTTCCGATGTGGCTGTGCCGGTTTGCTCCAACGCATTCTGGCGCGAATACGGCGATCCGGAGGGCAGACTGGTCAATGTCCCGGAAGAACGGCTGATTCAAGTCAACTGGGGGCCTTCCTATGCCAGCAGTCCGAGCTGGCAGGATTGGTATCGTCAGGCTGGTCGCCTGCATGAGGGCTCGGTCCAGTCCGGAATGATCATGAGCGATCTGTCGGTTGCCATCGCGGCTGCGCGCAACGGCGCGGGTGTTGCCCTTGTGCCGAGCACCTTTGTGGAGATGCACGTCAGGGACGGCACACTCATCATGCCCTCATCGATTTCCATCGATATGACACGACCCTATGTCTGCGTCTTTCCCGAGATACGGGCGGACTATCCGATACTTGTCAGCTTTCTCGAATCGCTGGGCGTTGAGAACCTGATGACAAACGGTTCTGCATGAACATGACTAGAGATCGGGGAGTGCCTTTTCGAGCATTTGAAGCAGGAAAGCGGAAAGGATTGCGGCAACACCAATCAGGCTCTCATATCCTTTGAGTTGCGAGAAGATCGGATTAGCTTGGGGAATAGCCAAAGCCCATACGGCAAAGGCTGCGACACCGGCGATGCAAGGCCAATAGGGATATGACAGCGCCTGGCTTTCGGCTTCCGTCATCGTTTTTCGCTCAGCCGCCTGCGCCAGGATCACGAATAGGACAACAAGCCCCATGCAGCCAAAATAGAATGCCTCTTCCAGCCAGCCCGGCTTACCCTCAGCGGTAATCTGGGAGACCGCTGCAAGCGCAGCAATGTAGACGGCGATGACTTCCGTAGGAATGTAGTGAGCGAGTACCGCAATCGCGCTGCGAGCAGGATCTCTTTCGTCTTCGCCTTCTTGCTCCTCCACAACAGCTGCTTCAGCTTGGTTCCCGTCCGACATCATCAATGTAACCCTGCGGGGCGGTTGGGTTCTGCTGCGTTTTTGAATTGCTTGCCGCTTCACCATCGCTGTTAGGGACATGATAATGTTCTCGCTGATCTTTAATTAATAAATGAAGTATAGAATCATCTTTAATTTGTTTATGTGATAATTGTCACACTGATATTAGGTGAGGTAACTAGCGAGGATGCGGATTTTGACAGAAAGAATTGGAGGAATAATTCAATATATGCCGTCGGCCACCACTCGTGACGATGCGTAGCGGACGGGATAGTCTTCAGACTATCCCGTGGACACAGCGAAACCGGCGGGTTTCACTTGAGGCCTGACATTTGGATGCGGCCGATCTGTTAGGCACTATTCCGGGAGTCAGTGCACGAAACTCAGTTCACCCGTAAACTCAGCTCCCGAGTGTCGAACGGCTGGCTGAAAACGCGCCCTCGATGAAATCAGCCAGAGCGCTGTCCACGTGCGGCATTTCCAGCAGGTGCGAGGCTGTCGCCACGGCGCCAATGAACCCATCCGTATGCCACTGTCCCGGAGCCGGAAGGTTCGGGAGCGAATTCGCGTCCGGTCGCGGCCATGGGTTGATGTAGAAATACGGTTCGCCATAACTCTTGTCGCCCGGCGACATGCCGCAGCCAATGCCCTTGGCGCTTTCGCCACCACCGGCTTCCAGGCCGACATAGGTGGCGATGTCGAAATGGTGCGGCCAGCACCAGACTGGCCCGGGGCCGGGCACGATGCCACTGTGCCGGTGCGCGAAGTTCATTAGCTGATGGTTGGCGAGGTCGTACCAGCGCGACAGAACCTGCAGGCCGCCATCCAGACCTTCCGTGTTGAAATGATCGATCGCTGCCACGTCTTCAGGCAGCTTGAACGGGTGCTTGACACCGGAGGCCGCCTTCAGTCCACGTTCGATCAGCTCTTCGTCGAGCCACGCCATGCAGTCGGCTTCCGCCGTGTCGTCGAGATCGATTGTACCGACCGTTTCGCCGCCGCGCACCAGCCACATGGCGAGCGGCGACAGTGTCACGCGGATCATGACCGGGCCATCGCTGGTGGCCATGACGTTGGTCTGGAAGCCGCCATGTGCCGCTTCCCATTGCAGTGCGGTATGGCTGTAATCCGGTCGCGCATCGATATTGGCAAGGGCGGCCAGCGCGGCAATCTGTGCCGCGTTGTGTGCCATTTTGCGGGCGTCCGCCAGTGCGTCCGGGGCGATGGTGTCGAGTCCTGCGGTTTGAGGCATGGCTGCTTCTCCTCGGTTCTGTTTGTTCACACGAGTTCGGCGTCGGTCATGATTTCGACCAGCGACGGTCCTTCGACTGCGAGCGCCTCACGTATGGCGGCCTCGAGTTCCGCAGCTTCTGTCACCCGTGATCCGTGACCTCCGCAAAGTCGGGCGAAGGCGGCAAAAGACGGGTTTGTCAGCTGAGTTTCCCAGACCGGCCATTGGCCGGCTTGCTGCTCTTTCGAGATCTTGCCCAACTGGCCGTTGTTCAGCAGGATATGGGTGATATCCATGCCGTATTTCACCGCCGTCGTGAACTCCATCGCATACTGCCCGAAACCACCGTCGCCGGAAACCGAAATCACCTTTCGGTTGCGAAACGCATCGTGATCCCGGGTTGCTGCCCAGGCGCCCATGGCCGCCGGAAAACCGAAGCCGATGGACCCGAGATAGCCCGACATCAGCACCCGCTGGTCGCCGCATGTCTCGAAATAACGGCCAAAGGAATAGGTATTGTTGCCGACGTCGACCGCGATGATCGCATCCTTCGGGCAGAGGTTTGTCAGCACGTCGAAGACGGCGAAGGAGTGAATGCCGTTGCCCTTTTCCTCGGCCCGCCGCGACTGTTTTTCGGTGCGCCAGATCTGCCAGCGTTCAGCCAGCTCGGCAATCTGATCGGGAGCCTCCGGGTGCTTCTCGACCTCGCCTGACATTACCCGGCAGAAGGCGCTGATTTCGGCCCAGACCGGCAGGGTCACCCGGTGGAACTTGCCGAGCTGCATGCGTTCGAAATCTACCTGGATGATGCGCTTCGACGGTTCGATCCCCGTGTGCTGGGAAAACGATGTGCCGAAGGTGATCACCAGATCCGACGTGGCGACAAACCAGCTGGCGATCGGCGTTCCCGATCGGCCAAGCACGCCTGCGGCATTCGGATGGCTGTCCGGGATCAGGCCCTTCGCCTTGAACGTGGTCAGCACCGGCGCGCCGAGTTTTTCGGCAAAGGCAATGATGTGATCGCGCGCTTCGATTGCGCCATGGCCGACGATGAGGATCGGCCGCTTCGCGCCGTTGATCATCTCCCGTGCAGCTTCGACATCGCCATCAGATGGTTTGATAGCTGTATCGCCAACACGGCCCTTGGGCCCGCGCGCCTTCGCCTTGCTCGGCAGCGTCTGCACGTCGTCCGGGAAGATCAGATGAGCGACATCGCGTTCCACGCAGGCGTTCTTGCAGGCGAGCGACATCAACTCGGTGTGTTTCGACGTCGACAGAACTGTCTGGGAAAAGCGCGAGACGGCGTCGAAGGCCGATTTCAGGTCGATATCCTGGAAGACGCCGGGGCCGAAAACCTGGGTTTGCACCTGACCGGTCAGCGCCAGCACCGGGGCCCGATCCACCTTGGCGTCCCACATGCCGGTCAACAGATTGGTGGCGCCGGGCCCCGCGATGGTCACACAAGCCGCCGGCACGCCGGTCAGCTTGCCGTAGGCGGACGCGGCGAAGGCGGCAGCACCCTCGTGACGGATGCCGTAGTAGTGCAGCCGACCGTCGCCGGCGGCGATGCGGATGGAATCGGCCAGGCCCAGATTGGAATGGCCGACCATGCCGAAAACGCTTTTGACGCCCCAATTGATCATCGTCTCTGTCATCGCATCGGTCACGGTGCGTTCGCGTTCCGGTTCCGGTTCCAGCCCGACGAATACGTCTTTGTCGTGCACCTCCACCGGATAGAGCGTCTGTCCGGTGTCCTTGTGGCCGCCTGGCGGCAGGCCGGTCAGCGGGTCGAAGTCCCAGCCATGCCACGGGCAACGGATCCAGCATTTGCCGTCGACACCGTCCTCGATGGAGCCCTCGCCCAGCGGGCCGCCCTGGTGCGGGCAGTGGTTGTCCATCGCCGCCCATTGGCCATCGAAATGCGCCAGGCAGATCGACACGTTGCGCGCGGTGACGGTTTTCACCCGGCCTTCCGGCAGGTCGTCGACATGGCCGACGCGGATCCATTCAAGCGTTTGTTCGGTCATGCATTATCTCCCAATTTGCCGCCTCAGGCGACGCCGCCATAAGCGACGCCAGATAGATCGGCCATGTCCTTTTTCCAGGTCGTCAGATCGTCGGCATTGAATTTCGACAGGTGATCGTGGCCGCAGGCGCGTGCCATGACCTGCATGAGTTCCACCGATGCCTCAAAGAAGTTCTGCAGCCGCTCGGCCGACTTCTCGACAACGATGCGGCTTACCAGGTGCGGTTTCTGGGTGGCGATCCCGACCGGACAATTGTTGGTGTGGCAGGCGCGCATGGCGATGCAGCCGATCGCCTGCATGGCGGCGTTTGATACCGCCACGGCATCGGCCCCCAGCGCCAGCGCCTTGATGAAGTCGGCCGGTTTGCGCAGGCCCCCGGTGATCACCAGTGTCACATCGCCACGGCCGCTGCCGTCGAGATGGCGGCGCGCCCGGGCCAGCGCCGGAATGGTCGGCACCGAGATGTTGTCGCGAAACAGGATGGGTGCCGCACCGGTGCCGCCACCGCGACCGTCGAGAATGATGTAATCGACACCGACCTCAAGTGCCGCATCGATGTCCTTCTCGATATGCTGGGCAGACAGCTTGTAGCCGATCGGGATGCCACCCGTGCGGCTCCGCACCTCATCGGCGAAGTCCTTGATCTGGCCCACCTCTGTCCAGTCCGGAAAGCGCGGTGGTGAAATGGCCGCTTCGCCTTCGGGCAGGCCACGCACTTCGGCAATCTTGCCTTGGACCTTGGGGCCGGGCAGGTGCCCGCCGGTGCCGGTTTTGGCGCCCTGGCCGCCCTTGAAATGGAATGCTTGAACCCGATCAAGCTTGTCCCAGTCGAAGCCGAAACGGCCGGAGGCAAGCTCATAGAAATAGCGTGAATTCTCCGCCTGCTCTTCCGGCAGCATGCCGCCTTCGCCTGAGCAGATGCCGGTGCCGGCGAGCTCGGCACCGCGCGCCAACGATATTTTTGCCGGCTCGGACAGGGCACCGAAACTCATGTCGGAGACGAAAAGAGGAATATCCAATTTCAGCGGCTTCTGCGCGTTGGGACCGATGGTCACATCGGTGCCCACCGGGTCTTCGTCGAGCATCGGCACACGATGAAGTTGAGCGGTCAGGATCTGAATGTCGTCCCAATCCGGCAGTTGCGTGCGCGGGACCCCCATCGCATCCACCTGGCCGTGATGGCCGGTGCGCTTGAGGCCGGAGCGGGCATAGCCCTGGATCAGCTGGTTATAGGGTTCCTCCTCAGTTCCGTGGCTGGTATCGGCGTAATTTCCGAGATAGGCTTTGCGGGCAAACGGTTGCGGATTTTCCTTTGCCCAGGCGGCGATCTCATCCTCATCCACCAGCACCTTGCCGCCCTCGACCCAGTGCGAGAATTTCGGCAGCGCCTCATCGTTGTTGTAGGCGGAGACGCCTGAGTCCAGCCGGTAGTCCCAATTGTGAACGCCGCAGATCAGGTTGCGGCCGCGTACGAAACCATCAGCCATCAGGGCGCCGCGGTGCAGGCACCGGCCGTAGAAAACCGCGATGTCGTCATCGAAACGCACGATGACGAGGTCCACGTTCGCCACCAGCGCGTGTTGTGGCTGGCGGTCGGGTACGGCGTCGTAGTCGGCGATGGCAATCTTGTTCATTGTGGCTCCCTCATTGTTGATTGTCGGTTGGATGGCTGGTGCGAAGTGGCTTTGCAGAGGTGTCGATTTCGGCGGCCTCTGGGCAATCACCCATGGCGGCAACCCGGCCGGCGTACCAGCGCGCGCCGGGCACGGCGCTTATTCCGTGCAGCAGGGCACTGATCCAGACCGCGTTGACTGCGATCAGCAGGACCGGTTCCGCATAGGCGTGGTCGATCTTCGAGACGACGAGCAGAGCGAACAGGGCGGTTGCCAGGCCGCGTGGACCGAACCAGCCGAAAAAGATGCGGGTGACCGGCGCCGCATCGGTTCCGATCAGCGAGATCCAGATGGCAAGCGGCCGCACCACGAACAGGCTGAGTGCGATGATCGCCAGCCATTGCCAGGTCAGGTGCTGCAGCGCTTCCGGCACCAGCGCCAGCCCAAGCAGGAAGAACGCGCCCCAGGTCAGCAACTGCCCCTCGCTTTCGGTGAACTCGTAGATGAACTTGCAGCGACCCTGCACCACGTTGCCGAAGAAGAGTCCCGAAACGAAGGCCGCGATGAAGCCATTGCCGTCGATCAGCGTGGCGGCAACGTAGGAGCCGCCGGCCAGTGCGATGGCGCCGACACCCTCGAACGTGTCCGCCGTGGTGCCGAACCGTTTGGCCTGAATGAGAACGAAACCGCCGATCGTCCCGGCAATGGCGCCGGCTAGCGGTCCCAGCAGGATCTGCTTGGCGCCGAAGATCAGCCAGTCGGCGTTGCTGCGATCGGACATCTCCGCTGTCAGGCTGGCAAAGAGCAGCACCGCCGGCAGCGCCATCCCGTCATTCAGTCCGCTTTCGACCGTCAGCGCCCGCCGCGGTCGCTGCGGGATGTCGGGATTGCTGACGACGGCTTGTCCCAGCGCCGCATCGGTGGGTGCCAGAATGGCGGCGACCAGCGCAACGGCAACGAGCGGCCATCCGGGCAGGAATGGGGCTGCGGCCAGTGTGCCGAACACCAGCGACAAAGGCAGGCCGATCACCAGCATGCGCACCGGCCACACATGGCGTTTGCGCAGTGTCTTCATGTCGATCTGTGCCGCGTCGAGAAACAGCAGCACGATCAGCGCGATTTCCGCCACGAGATGCAAGGTTTCCTCGGCGCCCTCATGTGACATCAGGCCGGTTTCGGCCATCAACAGTCCGAAGGCGAGAAACAGCATCGGCGCGGTCAGGACGGTCGACTCCAGCCGTTTGGCGATCATCGAGAACGCCATGGCGAACACCGCCAGAAGCAGCAAACCCGTCATCTAGAGCCTATCATGGTTAGATTGAACCTTTGGCCGAGGCTTTGAGCGAAAGAATTGGCGCAAATGCGCCCGGCTCTTCGGGTTTGCGGTCGGCGGACGCCCGCAGTGTCAGGATGCTCGAGACATGCCTCCGGCATCGCTCTGCGCTCCTTCCTCGCGGATCGCCTCGCCGACCACAAACAGAATTGCGTCAATCTAACCATGACAGGCTCTAAGGCCGATCCCTCCCGTTTTTCCGAACCGATTGTCTCGGCCGGCATCATAGGTTTGCGCTCTGGTGACTTCTTGTCAGATGCAGAGGCGCTGCATAAGGTTACAGGGCGGCGTCGAATTTTCGAAATTGCTTCGACAGGACGGGCGATTGAGTGCTGAAGGACAGCCATCGCGGGCAGGACCGGGCAGCGAAGACGACATCGTCATCGACCTAAAGGCAGGGCATGCGGCCACGACGGAGCGCTTTGTGCGTGAGCATATCGGCTGGATGCTGGCCGTGGCCAATCGCATCTTGCGCGACTCCCACCATGCCGAGGATGCCGTCCAGAACGCTTTCGCAAAGATCTTCGACAAACTGTCCAGTTTCGATGGCCGCGCTGCCGTGAAGACCTGGATGCACCGCATCCTGGTCAATGAATGCCTGATGCTGATGCGCAAGGCCGGACGCATGGAAACCGTGTCGATCGATGGCTTGCTGCCCGTCTTCGATGCCAACGGATGCCGCATCGAGGAGCGCTGGATGACGACGGAAACACCGGAGTCGCTGGCGCTGCAGGCAGATACCAAGGCACTTGTCTCCGCCAAGATCGGGCAGCTTCCCGATAGCTATCGCGTCGTTCTGGTGTTGCGCGATATCGAAGAAATGTCGACGGGCGAGGTCGCTGAAAGTCTCGGCATCAGCGAAGCCAATGTGAAGGTGAGACTGCACAGAGCCCGTGCCGCCCTGAAGCGGCTGCTGGAGCCTTTGTTCAAGGGGCAGATGGAATGACCCAGGATAATCCGACCATCATGCGCCGCATCCGCGGCGTCATGTTCAAGCTTCCGCTGATGATCACCTGTGAAACCTTCGAGGAATTCATTCTGGCCTATCTGGAGGGCGAATTGCCCTCACAGCAGAAATTCGTGTTCGACCTGCATTTAAAGGTCTGCCCTGAGTGCCGCGCCTACCTAAAGGCCTACAAGGCGTCCCTGGAGCTGGCACGGCAAAGTGGGGAAGGCGCTGACATCCTGCCGAAGGATGTTCCGGAAGATCTGGTGGCGGCTGTCGTTGCCGCACGTGACTGTTGATTCAATGGGTTTCTTCAAACTTGCCGACGAGCTGCTCTCTTAGGTACTCCGCCAGGCGCTGAGCCGACGTCGACAGCGTTCCTGAACGGCGCGATACAAGGTTGAACGACCATCGCAAGGCCGGTTCAAAGGCGAGGGCCCGGATTCCCTCGATGGGGCGGGCCGCCACGATCTGGTCGACGACGCCAATCCCGACGCCGCTGGCAACCAGACCGGCAATGGCGCTTTGAGTCCGCACCTGGGCGCGGATTTTGATCGACAGGCTCGCTCGCGCCAGATGCTGGTCCAGCGCATAACGGAATGGGCTTCCCGTGTTCAGGGCGATGAACGGCTCCGACCGGATCGACGCCAGTTCCACCGGAAAGGCGCTGCCGGCGCGCCAGTCGGCCGGTACGATCAGCACCGAGCGTGTCGACAGGTCAGCATGAACCGAATGAGTTTTGTCGCGAACGCCCGAGACCAGGGCGAGGTCGACCGTGCCGGCCTCCAGCAGGGTGAGTGCGCGGTGGGTGTCGGCGACTTCCAGGGTGATTTCGACGTACGGGTTGTCGCGCATGAAGCGGCCGAGCATCGCCGGCAGCAGATATTCCGAGACCACCGGGATGGCTACGATGCGCACGTGGCCCCGCTTTGCGTTACGGATTGCCTCGGCCGATTCCTGCAGGTTCGAGATGATAGGCAATGCCGAAGCGACATCACCGAAAAACACCTGGCCGTCTTCGGTCAGCTCCAGCCGTCGGCCGACCTTGCGAAACAGCGTCAGGTTTGTCCACGCCTCCAGTGACTTCAGCAGATGGCTGATGGCCGGCTGGGTAACGTTCAGCTGTTCCGCCGCGGCAGCCACGGAGCCCAACGTGACGACCGCATGAAATGCGTGAATGGCGCGCAGACTGAGACGGTCGTTCAACATTACATTAGGATCGTTAATGTAATAAGGAGAAAAAAGTCAATTGTTTTATAAGAATGCGGCATCCTAAGCTGTCGGCATGTGGACTTCCGTGCTGACAGAGTGGCCGATGGCCGAGTTCGGCCTGGCCTTTGGTTTGGTGCTGCTGGGCGCCACCCTGCAGGTCGCGACCGGCGTAGGTCTTGGCCTGATCGCCGGGCCGTCGCTGCTGTTTTTCCTCGACGGCGCATCCGCGATCCAGACGGCGATCATACTGAATCTGGTTCTGACCGCCTGCCTCTTGCCGGCGGAACTGCGTGATGTTGCCGGCCGGCCACTGGCGCAGCTTTGTTTATGGGCCTGCATCGGTATACCCGTGGGCACGATCCTGCTCCTGATGGCGAATTCGACCAGCCTTAAGATCGCCAGCGGCGTGGTCGTGCTGCTGGCGGTGGCGCAACTCCGGTTTTTCCCGGCCCCGCAAGCAGCCGGCGCCGGCCCGGCGCCCTGGGTGATGCGCTTCGGAGGTACCGTGTCGGGCGGCATGACCGGTGCGCTGGCAGTGCCCGGACCGATCGCACTCTGGACGTTGCTGAGCGGGGGGCTCAATCCGGCCGCGGTCCGCGCCACGTTGAGGGCCTATTTCTTCGTCGCCTACTCAGTGGCGTTGCTCATCCACGTGCTGTTGACGCAGAGCGGTGAGGGCAGCTGGAACCTGGCCCTGGTTTTACTGCCTGCAGTGGCGCTGGGCATCGGCCTGGGCCTTGCCGGACGCAACGCCATTGGTTCCGATCGGCTGCGCCTGCTTCTCGAGGTTGTTCTTGTGATCATGGGAATTTCGTTGCTGAGCAGGGGGCTTCAGAATGTTGTCTGACCGTCTTGCGGATATCGATCTACTGCCGGAACTTGACCAGCACCCCCGTGTTGACCTGGGTCTGGTCCGCTCCGGCCTCGACCCGCTGCGGCGGCTGGGCGACAACCTCGGTATCACGCTCTACGCCAAACGGGACGATACCCAACCTCTGGCCATGGGCGGCAACAAGACCCGGCAGCTCGAATACTATCTTGGCCAAGGCGCTGAGCGGGACTGCGACACCGTGCTGATCACCGGCGCAGTGCAATCGAATTTCGTGCGATCGACAACAGCGGCAGCACGCAAGCTGGGCTGGCACGCGATTGTCCAGCTCGAGGATAGGGTGCCGAAGAATGATCCGGTTTATGCGGCCTCCGGCAACGTTCTGCTGAGCCAGCTTCTGGGTGCCGAGATCCATCGTTTTCCAGAAGGCGAGAACGAGGCCGGCGCCGATGCCAATCTCGACCACCTGGCGGAAGAATGCGAGCGTCGCGGCCGTCGGCCCTACGTCATCCATCTCGGCATGGACAGTCCGCCGATCGGTGCGTTGGGTTACGTCTACGCGGCCATCGAAACCTGGCGCCAGTTTCAGGAACTCGGCACCATGCCTGACTATGTGGTGATCCCTTCGGGTAGCGGATTGACCCATGGCGGCTTTCTGGTCGGTGCCCGGGCCATAGGCTGGGACGTTCCAATCCACGGGATCTGCGTGCGCCGCTCCGCCGATCTCCAGTCCGCCAGGATTGCCACCAGGGCTGCCGAAATCAATGCGTTGCTCGACGACCGGGCAAGGCTGACACCGAAGGATATCCTGGTTGATGACGCGACCCTGGCGCCCGGCTACGGGCGGATCAACGAGGCCGTGTCTTCAGCCATCCGCCGCGCCGCGCGGAACGAGGCATTGTTGCTCGATCCGGTTTACAGCGGCCGCACCATGGCGGGACTGATTTCGCAGGTGGAGCGGGGCTTGATCGAGCCCGGAAGCACCGTGGCCTTCATCCACACCGGCGGAACTCCGGCGATTTTCGCCTACCAGAACGAACTGGCGCCGGACGACAATGAGACGGGCGGGATGCTGTCGGAGGGCAGCGTCGATATCTGAAACCGAATGACTGTTGGATAAAATGGGAGGATCCATATGAATATGTCCATCAATCGCCACCTTGGTACCTTTGCCTTTGCCGGCGCTCTGTTGCTGACAGGTGCGGCTGCTGCTGCCGAGCAGCAATTCGTTTCGATCGGCACCGGCGGCGTGACCGGGGTCTACTATCCGACCGGCGGTGCCATCTGCCGGCTGGTCAACAAGAATCGCAAGGAACACGGCATCCGCTGTTCGGCCGAATCCACCGGCGGTTCCATCTACAACATCAACACGATCCGCGGCGGCGAGCTGGAATTCGGCGTCGCCCAGTCGGACTGGCAGTACCATGCCTATAACGGCACCTCGAAATTCGAGGACCAGGGCAAGTTCGACAAGCTGCGTTCTATCTTCTCGGTGCATCCCGAGCCGGTCACGGTGATTGCCCATGACAATACCGGCGCCAAGAACATCACCGATCTCAAGGGCATGCGGCTCAACATCGGCAACCCGGGATCGGGCACGCGCGGAACCTGGGAGGTGCTGGAGGAAGCGCTCGGCTGGGACCGCAGCGATCTCAAGCTCGCGGCCGAAATGAAGTCGGCGGAAACCGGTCAGGCTGTCTGCGACGGCAAGATCGATGCCTATTTCTGGCTGGTCGGACACCCGTCCGCGCTGACCCAGGAATCGCTGGCTACCTGTGATGCCCACCTGGTCAACGTAACCGGCGACGCCATCGACAAACTGGTCGCTGACAATCCCTACTACCGCAAGGCTACGATCCCGGCCGGCATGTATAACAATGCCGAAGACGTCAACACCTTCGGAGTTGGCGCCACCTTTGTCACCAGCACCGATGTTCCGGACGAGGTTGTCTACACGGTGGTCAAGGCCGTGTTCGACAATTTCGACCAGTTCAAGAAGCTGCACCCTGCCTTCGCCAATCTGAGCGAGCAGGAAATGATCACCGACGCCCTGTCGGCACCGCTGCATGACGGTGCGGTGAAGTACTACAAAGAGCGCGGCTGGATGTAGCCGCCCACCCTGTAGGACCAGCGACAATTTCCGCGGCGGCCCAAGCGATTGGCCGCCGCGGGGTCACGGGGAGCAGATGACCGACAAACAAGCCGCAATCCACGAGGCCGACGACCTGGTCGCCCAGGTCGATACGGGCGCCCGTCACCCGACCGACTGGCAACGCCACCTGATCCCGGTGACCGCTTTTGTCTGGGCTCTGTTCCAGCTCTACATCGCGTCCAATCTGCCGTTCTATCTGACCGATGTGACCGGCTTCAGCGTCATCGTCACCAATTCCAATGCGCGGCTCATCCATTTGGCCTTTGCCATGTTCCTGGCCGCCATGGCGTTTCCGCTGTTTCGCGCCTCGCCGCGCGATCGCATTCCACTTTACGACTGGCTGCTTGCCGTGCTCGGTGTTGCCGCGTGCCTCTACATCCTCGTGTTTCGCAACGAAATTGCCGACCGGGCCGGTCTGCCGACCACGTCCGACCTGGTCATGTCATCCATCGGCATGATCGTGCTGGCGATCTCGGTCTACCGGGCGCTCGGCCTGCCATTGGTCATCGTCGCCATGGTCTTCATCTGCTACGTCTTCTTCGGCCACAGCGATTTCCTTCCCGACGTCGTCCAGTGGAAGGGCGCCTCCTTCGGCAAGGCGATGTGGCACTACTGGATGCAGAATGAGGGCGTGTTCGGCGTGGCGCTGGGGGTCTCGGCGACGCTGATTTTCCTGTTCGTGTTGTTTGGCTCTATTCTCGAAAAGGCCGGCGCCGGCAATTATTTCATCAAGATCGCATTTGCCCTGCTCGGCCATTTGCGCGGGGGCCCGGCCAAGGCCGCTGTTGTCGCCTCGGCATTGAGCGGCCTCTATTCCGGTTCGTCGATCGCCAATACGGTGACGACGGGCACCTTCACCATTCCGCTGATGAAGCGCACCGGCTTCCCGCCAGAGAAGGCCGGCGCTGTCGAGGTCGCCTCATCGACCAACGGCCAGCTGACGCCACCCGTCATGGGGGCCGCGGCCTTCCTCATCTCCGAATTCACCGGCATCAGCTATACCGAGATCATCAAACACGCCCTGGTGCCGGCATTGGTCTCCTACATCGCGCTGTTCTACATCGTTCATCTGGAAGCCCGGAAACTCGACCTTCGGGGCATGCAGAAACCGCCGTCATCGCTCACCTTCGCCGGTAAGCTGATGGGCTTTCTCGCCGGTTTCATCGGCATCTCGGTGCTCGGCATCGTCGTCTATTTCGGTATGGGCTGGATCAAGGTCGCGATGCCGGGCGCCGCATTCATCGTGGTCGTGGTGGGCTGCGCCGCGGCATATCTGATGCTGTTGTGGCTGGCTTCGCGGCATCCGGACCTGGAAGTCGATCCGCCGGATGCCCCGATCACCGAACTGCCGCGCGCCGGCCCGACGGCGATCACCGGCCTCTACTACATCCTGCCGATCGTGATCCTGATCTGGTGCATCATGATCGAACGTCTGTCGCCGTCACTGTCGGCCTTCTGGGCCACAATCGCGATGATCACCGTGGCGCTGACCCAGCACCCGATCAAGGCTCTCATGCGCGGCGAGACCGATATCGCCCCGGCCGTGCGGCGCGGCGTGTCGGAATGGGTCGACGGCATGATCTCCGGTTCGCGCAACATGATCGGCATCGGCGTTGCCACGGGCGCGGCCGGTATCATCGTCGGAACGATCTCGCTGACCGGCGCCCATCAGGTTGTCGGCGAATTCGTCGAATTCCTGTCCGGCGGCCATCTGCTGCTGATGCTGATCCTCGTGGCCATCATGAGCCTGATCCTTGGCATGGGCCTGCCGACCACTGCGAACTACATCGTCGTGTCGTCGCTGATGGCGCCGGTGATCGTCGCACTCGGCGCCAAGAGCGGGCTAATCGTGCCGCTGATCGCCGTGCATCTGTTCGTCTTCTATTTCGGCATTCTTGCAGACGACACGCCGCCGGTCGGCCTTGCTGCCTTCGCTGCCGCCGCGATCTCGCGCGCCGATCCGATCAAGACGGGCATTCAGGGTTTTGCCTACGATATTCGTACGGCGCTGCTGCCTTTCCTGTTCATCTTCAACACCGAATTGCTGCTGATCGACGTGTCGCCTCTCAAGGGCGTGTTCGTCTTCATAACGGCGGTGATCGCCATGCTGTTATTCGCGGCGGCGACCCAAGGGTTCTTCCTGACCCGAAACCGGATCTGGGAGTCGGTCGCCCTGCTTGTCGTGGCGTTCACGCTGTTCAGGCCCGGCTTCTGGCTGGATCAGATCGAGCCGCCCTTCACCGACCGGCCGGGGGCGGAGATCCACCAGGTGGCGGAGGCGCAGCCAGTGGACTCCCTCCTGCGCGCTTCCATCGCCGGGCCTGATTTCAACAATCCCGACAGGCAAATCGAAACCACCATCGTCCTGCCGCTGGGTGCGGCCGGTACCGGCGAGGCGCGTCTCGAAGAAAGCGGAATCCTGGTCATGGTCGACGACGGTCAGGCACTGCTCGAGGAACCGTTCCCGGGCACGCCCTTCGAAAGCCTCGGCCGGGAGTTCGATTTCTATGCCGACAATCCCGTTGCGGTCAGCGTGGTGCAGGTTGCCAAACAGCGCTGGCCCAAGGAGGTGTTCTTCATTCCGGCGTTGCTCGTTCTGGCGCTGGTCGTCCTCATGCAGCGCAGCCGCGCGTCGCGCGAGGCATCGTTATGAGCGGCACCTTTAAATCAGTCCTGTTGCCGATCGACCTGGCCTCCGAACCCAGCTGGAAACGGCCGTTGAATCTGGCGCTGGAGCTCACTGCCGGCGGCGCCATGCTGCACGTTATGACAGTGGTGCCCGATTTCGGCATGTCGATCGTCGGGTCTTATTTCGACGAGAGTTTCGAAAAGAACGCCCTCGATGATGTCACGAAACAGCTTGAGGCCTGGGTGGCGGACCATGTGCCCGGCGACGTGGGTCATCGCATCCACGTCGCGCACGGCACGATTTATGCCGAAATCATGCGGGCGGCCGACAAACTCGAATGCGACGCCATCGTCATGGCGGCGCACAGGCCGGAATTGAAGGATTACCTGCTCGGCCCCAATGCGGCGCGCGTCATGCGCCATGCCAACCAGTCAGTACTCGTCGTCCGCGATTGATCAATCGTCAGAGAGCACGTCGTCCGTATCGGCGCCCATGACCGGCGGTGGACGGCGGTAGGTGACGGGCGTCTTTGACAGTTTGAGAGGATTGCCGAGCAGCGACACATGACCGTGCGCCGCTGCGCTCGTTTCCATGTCGACCCGCATGTCGCGGGCCGCCACCTGGTCGGAGGAAAACACCCGGTCGAGAGTGTTGACCGGTCCTGCCGGCACCTTGAGAGCCTCGAGGCCGGCAATCACCGTATCCGTGCTTCTTGTACGCAAGATCTCTTGGACGGTTTGCGTCAGTTCCACCCGGTTCTCGAGCCGTGCGGGATTGGTTGAAAACCGCTGATCCGCAGCCAGTTTCGGTCGACCCAACCAGTCGGCGAATCGTTCAAATTGGGTGTCGTTGCCCACGGCGATTATGACATGGCCGTCGGCCGTCTCGAACACCTGGTAAGGCGCGATATTCGGATGACCGTTGCCGCGGCGTTCCGGCACGGCGCCAGTGGCAAGGTAGTTGACGCCCTCATTGATCAGCCAGGCGATCTGACTGTCGACCAGCGCCAGATCGATATGTTGGCCTTCTCCAGTCTGGTCGCGGTGGCGCAGGGCTGCCAGGATGCCGATCGTGGCATACATGCCGCACATGACATCGGCGATGCCGACCCCAACCTTCATCGGCTCACCATCGGCGGCGCCGGTCAGGCTCATGATGCCACCGAAGCCCTGCGCCATAAGGTCGTAGCCGGGTTTGGAGGCGTTTGGCCCGGTCTGGCCGAAGCCGGAGATGGAGCAATAGACCAGATGCGGAAAGTCGCGCAGCATCGTGTCATGATCGAGCCCGAACTTGGCCAGCGATCCAGGCTTGAAATTCTCGATCAGAACGTCAGCCTGAGCGGCCAGCGCCCGCACGACCTGCTGTCCTTCCGCGTTGCTGATGTCGAGCGCGACCGATTTCTTGTTGCGGTTGGCGCTCATGAAATAGGCGCTCAGATCCGTCCGCTCACCGTCGGGTCCGGTAACGAAAGGCGGACCCCATGTGCGGGTGTCGTCGCCACCGGTCTTGGGGTTCTCGATCTTGATGACTTCGGCCCCCAAGTCGCCCAGCAACTGGGTGCAGGTGGGACCAGCGAGAATGCGGCTGAGATCGAGGACGACAAGTCCGTCCAGTGCACCGGCCATTGGTTTGGCTCCTTGGGTTTTGTTGTCGTCAGAGCTGGAGAAGCGCTGTAATGTCAGCCACTGATCCTGATTGTCAACGGACCTGCTCTAAATCCGTCCGTCGTAGGATTGCGGATCGATGATTGCTGCGATGACCGAGAAACGATCGGCTTCGAGCGCCTCGACCAAGGCCTCGCGAAGTTGCGTACGGCTCGTCACCGTGTGTCCGTGGCCGCCGAACGCCCGGCCGATGGCAGCGAAATCATGGCTGGCGAAGTCGACACCCGCATTGCCCAACTGCCGCTGCCGCTGCTTGAGCTCGATCAGCGCCAGGCTGGAGTCGACGAAGACGACAAAGATGGCGCGGCTGCCGAGTTCAGTCGCCGTTGACAGTTCACCGGCTACCATCAGCATGCCTGCATCGCCGGAAAAAGAGACGACCGGCCGCCCCGGATCCGCATGTTTGGCGCCGATCGCCAGCGGCACCGCACATCCCATTGTACACAGCGCGGTCGACTGCAGCAGACAGCGTGGCTCGTAGCAACTCCACATCTGCGACAGCAGGATGCGGTGGGCACCGGAATCCACGGTGGCGACGGTGTCACGCGGCAGAGTCTTCCGGCATTCGTCGACGACGGCCGCCGGTCCCCAATCGTCATCGCTCGGAAAATCTGCAGCCAGCCTTGCCTTGGCTTCCTCGATTTCGCCACCCGTCCATGTGTCGTTCGCCGCGACACCGGCTTGTAGTGCCGCCAGCGTCGCGCCGGCATCGCTGACGAAATGCAGCGACGCCTGATGCATGTAGTGATGGTTCGGTCCGGCTGTGATGTCGATGACGTTGACCTTTGCCGGGTCCCAGACCTCGCGCCACCCGGTGCGCATCTCGATCGGGTCATAGCCGACGCACAGGATCAGGTCGGCGGACTGGATGAACGGCACCAGCGTGCCGTCGGCAAGCGGCGACAGCCCCGCGCCGCCGAGGCACAACGGGTGATCTTCGGGAACAATGCCCTTGGCCTTGTACGTCGTCACCAACGGCACATGGTAGCTTTCAGCAAAGGCCAGAATGGCATCGCCAGCCTCATCCTTCAGCGCATCGAGCCCGACAATCATCACCGGTCGTCTGGCTCGGCGCAGCCATTCGCGGGCCCGGTCCAGATCGGGGCCTTCGGCCGGCGCCGTTGGCGAGGCAACCGCTCGCCGGCGTGGCTGAACGGCGCCCGGCTTCGCGTCGGCGACTGAGATCGGAACATCGATATGCACGGGTCCAGCCCGGCCTTCGGTCGCCATGCCGATCGCCTTGTCGGCAATGGTATCTGCACCCTGGGCTGTCAGCATGAACGTCGCCCGGGTGATCGGTGCGAATACCGCCTGATGGTCGAGGATCTGGTGGGTGTAGGTCAGCGCCTCGTCAGCATCGACGCAGCCGGTCAGCACGATCAGCGGCACCCGATCCTGTTCGGCATTGGCGACGACATTGACGCCGTTGAGTGCCCCCGGGCCCACGGTTGCCACAAGGATGCCGGGCGCACCGGTGCGATGATACACGCCCTCGGCCATGAAACCGGCATTGTTCTCGTGCTTGGCGAGCACGAAGTCGATGCCTGCCTTCTGCAGTGCATCGACGATGGTGAGCACCTCGCCGCCCGGCATGCCAAAAGCATGGCGACAGCCGGCCTCATAGAGCCGCCGCGCCAGCAGATCGGCGGCGCGCAGGTCGCCGGTCATGACGAAGCTCCTGCGATCCTGGCATAGCCATCACGGGTTTGCGGCGTCCTGATCCCCAGCAGGCTGCCTGCGACCTGGGTGCGCAGGATCTGCGCCGTACCACCACCGATGGTGAACATGCGCACGTCGCGATACATGCGTTCTAGCGGCTCCGCGTCGCCATATCCGCGCGCGCCGAACATCTGCAGAGCGTCGCTGACCACCTTGAGCGAGGCTTCAGAGGCAAACAGTTTTGCCCGTGCCGCCATCGTCATGTCGGGAAACGCGCTGCCGTCGGGCCCGCGCGAGCGTGCCGCCTCGTGCAACATCAGCCGTGAGGCATGCACAGCGGTGTCCATGTCGGCGAGCATCCATTGCAGGCCCTGGAACTCGGCCAGCGGTCGGCCGAACTGTTTTCGATCTAGCAGGTATCGTCGGGCGTGATCCAACGCGCCTGCCGCGACGCCCATGGCAATCGTGCCGGCCCCGACACGCTGGCTGTTATAGGCGTTCATCAGATCGGCGAAGCCACGCCGGAAACCGGAGGGTGGGACCAGCGCCATCGCCTCGTCAACTTCCAGGTCGTTAAAGGCTAGCTCCGCTTCGGGCATGCCGCACAGACCCATCGTGTGCTCGCGGCGCACGATCTCGAAGCCGTTCGGCTCGATGCCGCGCTGGGGATCGCGATGCACGATGAAGCCGCCGATGCCCAGTTCCTGGCCGTCCTCGTCCAACACCCGGGCAAAGATCAGATGCAGCCTGGAGACACCGCCGCCGGTGATCCAGTGCTTGCGGCCGGTGATGCGATAGGTCGAACCCACCTTGCGGGCCGTTGTCGTCATCTCCGTCGCCGCACTGCCTGCCTCCGGCTCGGTAATGCAGATCGCCGGTTTGTCGCCGGAGAGCACTATGGGTGCGCAGAAGGCCTTCTGCTCCCCAGTGCCGTAGGCCATGATGGCGCTGATCGCACCCATATTGGCTTCGACCACGATCCGCGCCGACAGGGTGCAGGCCTTGGCAATCTCCTCGATTGCCAGCACGGCATCATGGAAAGACGCTCCCTGGCCGCCATACCCGGTTGGCAGGGTCATGCCCATCAGGCCGGCATCGGTCAGGTCTGCGACATTGTCCCAACAATAGCTGCGGGCTTTGTCCCATTGGCTGGCGCGTGGAGCGAATTTGACAGCCAACTCGCGGGCTTTCTCTTGAAACGGGTTGCTGTTCATCAGGGCCTCCGTTGGTTGGACCATCTTAGAAGCTTGTAAATTCATCACAATCGAATAAAAATGGAGATCAAATTCAGGATCATTTGATTTATGCAAACGCGATCCCTGCGAACTCTGGCAACGATTGCCCGGATAGGGTCATTCGCCGCGACGGCCGAACAACTCAACATGACTCTGTCGGCCGTATCCATGCAGATGAAGACGCTTGAGCGTAACCTCGACGTAGCGCTGTTCGACCGCTCTTTTCGACCGCCGAAACTGACGCCCCAGGGCCGCGCGATCGCCGGCCGCGCCGAACGGCTGCTCTCCGCCGAGGACGACTTGCTGCAGCTCTGCAGCCCCGGCAACCAGTTGGTCGGCCGGTTCCGCATCGGCTTCATCGCCACGGCAAGCGTACGCCTGTTGCCGGATTTCCTGCGACAGGCCGGCATCCGGGCGCCAAGGGCACTCTTTGATCTGGAAACCGGATTGTCGGAGGCGCTGGAAGAAAAGGTCCTTGGCGGCCAACTCGATGCCGCGGTCGTCACCGCGTCAGGCAAGCCGGACCCGCAGCTGGACTACCTGAATTTGCGCACCGAGCCCCTGGTCTACGCCCTGCCGTCGACGGCCGGCGAGAAATCGCTTGGGGATCTCGTCACCGAAATGCCGTTTCTGCATTTTGCACCGGGTACCGGCATCGGCAAGCTGATTGCGGCCTATATGGTCGGTCCCGATGGCTTGCACCCGCAAAACACCATCGTGCTTGACGGCGTCGAGGCCATCGTGGAGTGCGTCAAATCAGGGCTCGGTCTGACACTGTTGCCGGCTCCCGATATCGAACGCTATGCCGATGAGCGCGTCACCATCCGCCAGCCAGAAGGTTTGAAACCGACCCGACGGATCGTGCTGGCGACTCTGAAAGGCAGTGCCGCCCATGCCAGGCGGCCGCTTCTGCAAGGTCTGTTCAGCGATTGACTCCGAACCTCGAACTCGGCAGGACCATCGATGCGGTCCGATCTCCGGTCCCGGTATGGAGAAATGCAAAATGAGCGATGCCATCAAAGATTTTCATGCGCATGTCTATTTCAGCCAGGAAACGGAACCGCAGGCCAGGTTGGTGTGCGAAACTGCACGCGATCGCTTCGGCATCGAAATGGGCCGCGTCCATCAAAAGCCTGTCGGTCCGCATCCATGCTGGAGTTGTCAGTTGAGAATACCGGCTGAGAAGTTCGGCGAAGTGACGGCATGGCTGAGTATCAACCGGGACGGACTGACGGTGTTCCTACATCCGAATACGGGCGACGCCTTTGCAGATCATGCCCGGCACGCCATCTGGATGGGGCAGATGTTGCCGCTCGACCTGTCAGGCTTCTGACACGGGGGTTCGGTCGAACTGTTTGTCCAAACGGACGCTTGTGTGTTTATGTTCAGAGACAAAGGGGGCACTGCCTGGTGACAGGCTGGCTAGTCCGGTGCTTCCAATCAAGGGGGCGCTAGCAATGCAAACGAACGGAATCTCATTACCAGGCATACTCTTCGCGATTTTGGCGGTTTGCGGATCGGCATCGGCACAGGCGCCGGAACCGCTCTCATCCTTCAGGGATTGTGACTCCTGTCCGGAAATGGTTGTCATGCCGACCGGATCGTTCGTGATGGGTGCGACGGAACAGGAACAAAAGGACATGTTCATCGGCCATGTCCCTGCCGAGCATCCGCCACACGAGGTTTCCATCAGCACACCGTTCGCCATTGGCCGCTTTGAAGTGGCAACGGAAGAGTTCGACGCATTTGTTCGCGAAACAGGCGCCCAGGTTGGCGGAACGTGCGGAATTCGCCTGATGGAAAAGGGCCCGCTTGCCCGCAAATTCACCGGCACCCGCCATCCCGATGATGGCAAGAACGCAATGGGGCCGTTCTTCGCGTTCATTTCGGACGGATCCTATGCCCAACCGGGCTTGCCGATCACCCCGCGTCAGCCGGCTGTTTGCGTGTCGCGGCTTGAGATCAACGGATATCTTGACTGGCTCAGCGAAAAGACCGGGCGCCGCTATCGTTTGCCGAGTGAAGCGGAGTGGGAATATGCCGCCCGCGCAGGGACGGACACGATTGGGTTCTGGGGCGACGACTGGAAGCAAGTCTGCGACTACGCCAATTTTGCTGACCGGAGCTCCGGTTATCAGGCCGGTCTCGCGGCACCTTGCGCCGAGAGCATCAAGCCCGACTGGACCGCCGAGGTTGGCAGTTATCAACCCAATCCCTGGGGTCTCCATGACATGGCCGGAAATGTTCAGGAACTGGTTGCCGATTGCTGGCACCCCTCCTACGAAGGCGCGCCGAATGATGGATCTGCCTGGCTTGAGCCGGACTGCACGCTGTTCGTGGCACGGGGCGGCGACTACGAGTTGCTGCATGTCTCGATGCGCGCGTCCGAAAGGCTTTTCTACGGCTATGTGCCTGAAGTGAGCGTTGTCGAGGGCCCAACCGCAGGCGACAGCGGACGCAGCAATGTCATGGGCTTCCGTGTGGCGGTGACCCTGGACTGATCACTTTCGACCTTTGCTCCAACTCCGGGAGACGGTCGCTGTCTTGTAATGCCCTGCGTGGAGCCGTTGCAGTTTGCTCGATCGCGGTGAAGAGGATCGCAAAGGCGACAACTTTTCGCTGTTCCGTCGGGAGATTGAGACGAAATGACGGCTATTTGAGACAAAACGGCGACAAATTGAGACAAATCGGCGTGGCCGCTTCTGCTGCGCGGTATTAGATCGAAACTGGCGGCGACGGAATGGACAAGGGGTTTGCCGGGTGTTCGAAGTGGCAGAAAATCTGCCGGGCGGAGCGACACCCGCCCTAACGGTCGACGTGACTGAAACCGCGGTACCAATTGACAAACCAGAGGGCGTGCTTTCGGAGATTTCCGAAAACACCGAAACAAGTCCCTACGCCTCATCAAGTTCCACCCGTTGGGAGGCGGCAAACTGCTGCGCCGCAGCCTTTAAGTCCGGTTCGAGCGGAAAAAGTCTATCATTCAGAATGAGTTGCGAGGGCTTGCCCTTCTTGCGTCGGCGGCATAGCTGCAAAAGCTCATGGGCGTTTAGGCGCAGGGCTTCTACTGGGGTTCTGCATCAGCTCTGCGGTACTACTTTGAGAAAATGGGCGAGTGGAAGTCGTCACCCGCGGCTGATGTCAACTCGCCTGAACCGCTTGCGGATAGGCGTCTCGATTTTTTCGGGGCGGTCAATTCGTATCTACAAGTTTTGGCGGGCCAACCAAACGTTCGTCTTGAGTATGCCACCTGGCGACTCGCGGGACACGGTAGGCGACAGGTTGGTGACAGGAAGCGGTGTATGATTCCCTTACACGCTATCCGGTATAAAAGGGCGCAAGGGATGGGTGACACAATTTCGGCCTTGTTCGAGGCAAACACGTTCGATTCGATCCGGTTACCACCGCCGATGCGGCTACGCGGCTATCAGAATTATATCGCAGGCGGGTACGGCAGCGTCACCCGCGACCGGCCTGGAAGTCCGACGAAAGCGCCGTCGTTGACGCCCTTGAATGGCGATAACCCGAACGTCCACATCGTGGAGCGCCTGTCGGGCGCCAGCAGCTATCTCTCGTTCGTCGGGTCGAGCGGGTTCACAGTCACGACAAACAACCACCCGGGCCTGGACAAAAGAAGTGACGCAGTCACGGTTTGCCTTTTGAGAAAGGGCAATGCGGAGATCGCCACCGGGCAGGAGCGGTTCGATCTCCGAGCCGGAGACATCTACATCAACGTTACGACAAACTTCAGGACCACCTTCGGCGAGACCGATGTGGCACGCCTTATCTTCCCTTCGGTGTCTTTGATGCCGTTGCTTCGCAGATCCGGAGAATTCATTGTCATCCGCGATCATGAACCGGTTTCGCTGGTCCTCAAAGCCGCACTCGATGGTCTTGAGGCAGACTTGCGCAGCAAGAGACCGGCCCCGAACAGCCCGTTGGAACGAATTGCCGTCTCACTGGTATCCCATGTCATCGAAGACAGTATCAACAGATCCGCGATCAGCGGATACGATATTTTGCGCGAGCGGGCCCGCGAATACATCCACGACAACCTGGAACGGCCCGATCTCAACGTTGCGGAAATCGCCGCCTATACTGGAGCGTCTCGTGCAACCCTCTACCGCGCGTTCGAGAGCCTGGGAGGCGTGCGAGAGTACATTTCCTTCGCCCGTCTCGAACAGGCGAAATCGATGATCGGAGCCGGTTCGCCCGATCGTGGTGGAATTGCCAATATTGCCTATGCCTGCGGGTTCTCCACTCCAGGTCAGCTCGGCAAATCGTTCAAGAAGCGCTTTGGCGTAAGCCCCACCCAATTCACCGGCGGAATGGGTCGCTGATTCCTATGCATCGTTCCTCCAGTTACCAGGCGAGTTCAGTGCGGTTCGACTCGACTCAGGTGCCACCGCACATGCGTCTTCGTAAGTTTGAGGGGTTTGTCCGCGGTGGCCGCATGCAGCTGCTCAATCGGGTCTCCTTTCGCCCGCTGGACAGCCAGAATCCGAACGTGAATATCGATGAGCATCTGTTCGGCCAAGGCGCCTACCTGTCGTTCTTGAGGTCTAGCGGGCTGGTGGTCAGCCTCGATGCCGGTGGCCCCGATGCAAGAAACGATGCGGTTACGGCCAGCATCCTCACAAAAGGAGACGCTGAAGTCAGAACGCGGACCGGACATTTCAAACTTTCTGCCGGTGACATCTATCTCAACGCGACGGCAGAGTACCAGACGACCTTTTCCGATAACGAAGTGGTCCGCATGGTCTTTCCATCCGGCTCGATGAAGGAGGTCTTTCGCCGATCCGGCGAATTCGTCGTCATTCGAGACCATGAGCCGGCCTCGCACCTCCTGAAGGCAGCGATATACGGAATGGAGGCCGCTTTACGCGGCAACGAACCGGCGTCGGTCAAACTGCTAAGCCGGATTGCCGTTGGCCTCGCTTCGGCGGTGATCGAGGATAATGTCTTGAGGTCGGCCGGCAGCGGGTACGCAATTGTCCGCGAACGAGCCCGCGAATATATCCATGACAACATCGGGCGGCCCGACCTGAGTGTCGTTGAAATCGCAGCTTATGCCGGAACGTCACGGGCCACACTTTACCGCGTATTCGAGAGCCTGGGCGGTGTTCGAGAATACATCTCCTTCGTTCGTCTCGAACTGGCAAAATCCATGATGGGTGGCGGTTCGCCCGACCGGGGCGCTATCGCCAATATCGCTTTCGCCTGCGGGTTCTCTTCGCCGCGCCAATTCGGCAAATCATTCAAGAAACGCTTCGGCATCAGCCCGACGCAATTCGCCGGAATTGGCGAAACGGATGAAGTAAGCCGTATCTGGCAAGGCGGGGCGAACCTGAATGGTCACCGCGTATCGGGTTCGCGGTAATGGCCGGGAGGACGAATGAATCCAGGCTCCACAACGTCCGAAGCGAACGACGCGGGCTGGGTATCGGAGCGGTGATTTCCAGCTCATACCGTAGGGAGACGGCGGAATGAATTCTATCTGGTTTCCAAATAGCGGGTTCGGCAAATCCCTCGGATTCGTTTTCGACTCCGTTCAGGAGGATTTCGAGCAGCAGGCGGCTCTTTATGGCAGCCTGGACCTGAACTACACGCAATTGAGCACCGGTCATTTTCGCGGCCGTATCTTTTCGGCTCTGTTGGGAAGTGTCTCGATTCACATGGAGTTCAGCAATCAGGCCATCGAAAAAGAGATTGCCCTGCCATCGGGCGAATTCTCCTTTTGCGTGACGCTGGAAGAAACCGAGCCGATAGAAATATACGGAGTCGCCAAGTCGGGGGACTGTGTTTACATCATTCCGCCGAAGGGAGAATCCGTCACCATTTGTCCAAGGGACTGTGTGCTCCTGGTTTTTACGGTGGATCACCAGGAACTTCTCAGAAATGCGGGTTTGATGCCGGAAGTGGCGGACTGGCTTGCCGGCCTGGGACAGGGGGGCGCCATCGTGAAATCGGCGAGCCTGGCACGCCGGTTTCGAGCGGATATCATGTGTGCATTGGAAGGCGTTGCAAAGGCCTCGACATCGGAAAGGCGGTCCGTCATGGACAGGACAACGGTGTTTTCGATTGCTACCGCCTTGTCCATGGACTGGCTCAAGCATGACAGGCTGAAGACCCTTGCTGCCACGAATGCCTATGAACGCTTTCGCCGTGCTCGAAACGTGTTGTTGAGCGACGTCACGGCGTTCGATTCGGAAGGCGCCCGGTCGTTCGATCACCTGGGTTCCAAACGATCGGTAGAGCAGGCTTTTGCCGATCATGTCTCCATGGGACCGCTCGCCTACGCGCGGGTCATGAGACTGCACAATGTGCGAAGCAAGCTTCTGGACCCTTCGCGCCTCCTGGACAGTATCGGCGACATCGCCGCTGAAGAGGGATTTTGGGATGGAGGTCGGTTCGCGGCCTACTATCGCAGGCAGTTCGGTGAGCTGCCGTCGGTGACGCGGGAGAGGCTGGCCATCCAGGCGCCAGCGACCGTTCGTTAGGAGATCATTCGGATGTGAGCGATTGCATCCAAATCGCGATGCACTAGACGCGCATCGATTACGCAATGTCTTGAAATTTAGGGCAAAAAATTTATCCCGCAGTGCGGCATTTTTTGCGCTAACTGCATAACGGGTCTGCAGGCAAGTGGCTTATCACCAGACCATGGAGTTGTTGAATCGACACGCTGCCGATCGGCCGTTTCCTCCGGCCGTCGGTGATCGGGCTGAATTGACGCTGGCCGCGAGTGAAGTGGTCTCGGACAGTTTCGACACGAGGCGATTTCCGATGGCGGACCGTTTGTCCAAGCTCGAGAAGCACCTGAGTGGAGGGCATCTGCCGCTACTGAGCGGGATTTCCGTGAAACCATTGAGCAGTCAGAACGAAAACATCCATATTCAGGAACGCCTTTTCGGTCACGGAGCCTACCTCTCGTTCGTGAAGTCGAGCGGTGGTGTCGTGACCTTTGACCGCAGGGGCCTGGATGCCAGAAACGACACGGTGACGGTCACGTTGCTGACCCGGGGTCGTGCCGAAGCGAGGACAGGTCGGGATCAATTCGAGCTTGCGGCTGGTGATATCTACATCAACGCAAGCACCAGTGTTCAGACAACTTTCAGCGACAACGAGGCGGTTCGCCTGATTTTCCCTGCCGGACCAAAGAAGGAACTCTTCCGACGGACCGGTGAATTTGTCGTCATCCGCGATTACGATCCGGTGTGGCATCTTATGAAGTCGACGATCAGTGGGCTCGAAGCAGCCTTGCGCGCAGACGGGGCGTCATCGGTCAATCTGCTGAGCAGGATGGCGGTCGATCTGGCGTCGACGGTGGTCGAGGAAAACATCTTCCGGTCTGCGGTCACCGGAAACGATGTGATTCGGGAGCTTGCTCGCGAGTACATTCACGACAATATTGCGTCTCCCAATCTCAAGGTTGACGATATCGCCACCTCTGTCGGCGCATCCCGTGCCTCGTTATACCGGGCCTTCGAAAGCCTGGGCGGCGTCAGAGAGTACATCAACTTCGTCCGCCTGGAGCGGGCGAAATCGATGATCGGCGTCGGCACGACCGACCGTGGCGGAATAGCCAACATCGCCTTTGCCTGCGGCTTCACCTCCCCGGGCCAGATGGGCAAGGCGTTTAAACGCCGCTACGGCATCCGTCCCTCTCAATTCGGAATTACCATCTGCAAAGACTGGAGAGAGAAGCCGCCGGTTGACAGACATGGTCGGAACGAACCAGAGCTGAGACAATAGGGCAATCAATTGAGACATATGGCCGTATTCGTATCGATCGGCAGCGGATACAGAAAAACAGTGATTGACTGTTTGACGGACCGACGAACCATGCCTTTCCTCCCAAAAGCAGAGTGCGAATCCTTACGCGGTCATTCGCGATTTTCTACCCCTTGTGAATTGGTTCGTGCTCAGATCTGTGAAGCCGATCGCTAGACCAGTGCCTGGATCGCTGTTCACACAGGCGCCGATCAGCTTCGACGCTCGACTGTTTCCACGCAAAACGCGGCTTGTCGGTTTTGAAGAACACGTTCGTGGTAGCCCCAGGAAACTCAAGAAAAGACTGTCATACCGCGAGCTGGGCGCTGGCAACGAGAACATCAATATCGATCGACGAATGTCGGCTCATCACTGCTACCTGACATCACTGCAATCCAGCGGCTACACGGTGACAATCGAAGATGTATCGGCGCTGGACGCGAGATTTGACGCGGTGTCGGTTGCATGGGTGGTCAGCGGCCATGCCGAGGCCACAACCCTTCATGACAGATTCAAACTGGCCACCGGCGACATGTATCTGCATGCAACATCCAACTTTGAAACCACTTTCGGGGAAACTGATGTTGTGCGCCTCGTCTTTCCGGCTGGACCCTTGAAAGAACTGTTTCGCCGGTCGGGGGAATTTGTTGTGGTGCGAGATCATGAACCCGTATCAAAGGTCCTGAAGGCTTCGATTTCCGGCCTCGAAAACGCCCTGAAGCAAGATCCTGGTGCCGTCAAAGTCATGAGTTCCCTGGCAGTTCAGGTTGCCTCCAGGGTGCTCGAAGACCACATCCACAGATCGGCCATCAGCGGCCACGATATTGTTCGCGAAAGGGCGCGTGAATACATTCACGACAACATCGCCTCGCCGGACCTTGGTGTGGCCGAAATCGCGACCTATGTCGGAGCTTCACGCGCTACGCTTTATCGGACGTTTGAAAGCCTGGGTGGAATCCGGCACTACATCACCTTCGTCCGGGTAGAAATGGCCAAGTCGATTCTCGGCGCTGGTCAACCGGACCGTAACGGGATTGCCCAGGTCGCTCTCGCCTGCGGCTTCTCTTCGTCGACTCAAATGGTCAGAGCCTTCAAGCACCACCTCGGTGTCAGCCCGACGGCGTTCGGTAGCGACACCGAAATTTCCGCTTCCATGTTGGGCGGAGCCAGCGAGACCTTTGAAATGAATAGCCGACCAATTGCTTGACGGGCATCAGAGGGTCTTCGAAGCCATGAAAACACCCATGACCGTTTGTGCAGTTTTTCTTGCCGGATTCCTGACGGCCTGCCAATCCACCCGCACGCTTTCGACGCCGCCGGTTGAAGCGCGTTTCAGCTCCGAAACCGCGCGCAACAATGTAGAGAAATACGTCATCCTGCAAAGTCGCACCACTGCTCTGAACGAGAAGAAAAGGCGGGTGGATGTCGATGGCATAGCATGCAGCGTGAGGGGAGATGGGTTTTCACTGAACTACAGGACCCCCGCAAATCTCAAGCTACCGGTGTTCGGCGTGAGAACATCAGACCTTTCAATGTCATGTGCCTACCAAGGTTCAAGGAAATATAAATCCATCAATGTTCGCAACGTGACAGCCGAGCGGATTGCCAATGCCGGGGCTGGAGGCGGGCTCATAGGCTCTCTGATCGCCTCTGGTATAGCCGCATCCCGTGGCAATAAGCCGGGCGATGACTACACCTACGCCTCGCCGACAATGTTTCTCGATCATTAAGGTCGAATGTCCGGCATCATGCCAAGCGGCAACTTCGCATCATTCCGGGCCGCTTCTCGGCGTCAGCACGCCAAAATCATGTCGACACGCCGATCGATGTCCTTTTCGAGTTGATCGGCGTTCCAGCCGGCGCGGCCGCGAAACATGTAGCCCTGGCGCATGTCGTAGAGCAGCGCTGCTCGTTCAATGGAGGGAAAGTCGGGCGGTAGTGTGCCCTTCTTGATGTCCCTGTCGAACCGCGCAGCCAAGCGTTTCTCCGTATCTTCTATGGCCTTCTGAACCCGCTCGGCGACGCCATCGACCTGGCCGATATTGGTGGAAACGCTGGATGCCAGAAAACAACCCTTGGCGCCACTTTCGTGCTCGGTGGCGTAGTGGATGATTTCCATGAGGAACCCGCGCACTGCCTTTCGGATGTCGTCCTCGGTTTCGAACGCCACAACAGGCTCGCAGCCGTCGACATCGGCGTAGCGATCAATGGTTTTGAGAAACAGTTCGCGTTTGTCGCCGAAGGCCGCATAGAGACTTGGCCCTGTAATGCCCATTGCCCCGGTTAAATCTCGCAGAGAAGCGCCGTCATACCCCTTGGTCCAGAACACCGACATCGCTTGCATCAGAGCGGCGTCGTAGTCGAAGTTTCGGGGGCGGCCTAATTTTTTTCTATCGATCAATATATAATCCTTGACTCGGTAGGGTCGATGATCTTTATGTATCGAACAATATATAAACCTGAGTGATCCACATGACCAGCCCAAAACCAACTGCCGGGGATGTTTTCCCGGCGATCGAACTCCCTGTGCTCAACGGAGCGCGCCGCAACCTGGCCAAGCCTCGCGATGGCTACGATTGGCTGCTCAATGTCGTCTATCGCGGCAAACACTGCCCGGTCTGCACCGGTTATCTGCGCAACCTCAATGCCATTGTGCCGCAACTCGATGGGTTGGGTGTCGATGTGCTCGCCCTGTCGGCCGATGGCGCTGAAAGGGCAAGGCTTCACATGCAGGAGGTCGAACCCGAGTTCGATGTCGGTTACGGCCTGTCGGTACCGCAAATGCAGTCGTTGGGACTCTATATCTCCGGCCCTCGCAACGGCATGGGTGTCGAAGGCCCGTTTGCCGAGCCGGGCCTGTTTGTCGTCAACGAGGCCGGGCGTCTGCAGATCGTCGACATCTCCAATGTGCCATTTGCAAGACCAGATCCGCAGAGCCTTGTCAGGGGCATCGGGTTTTTGCGTGGTCTCGCAGAGCCTTTTCCCGTCAACGGCTCTTTTGCCTGATCAATGAAGGACAAAGCCATGAACGCCATGACACCAACTGCGGTCCGCGCTGCGATCGAGGCCTTGATCAAGGCCGGAACCAGCTCCGACCTTGTTGCGCTCGACCGCATCTATCACCGCGACATGCAGATCCTGATGCAGGACGAGGCGGGAACCGTCCAGCGGTTCGACAAGCCCGCTTTCATCGCGATGCTGGAAAATGCCGTAAGCGGCAGCAGGCCGGAAGACCATCAATGGGCACGATTTGACGCCGTTGATGCAAAAGGCGACCGCGGTCACGTCCTGATCACCCGCCGGGTGCCGCTGGCCGGTGATGACAAATTGCTGACGCTCAGCATCGACCTTCTGCACGAGGATGATCGATGGCAAGTCACCCGTGAAGTGATTCTGGTTCGGCCGGATCCGCAGGGCGCGCCGGTTTGAAGCGAAAGTCAAAGACACAAATGAGGATACCTTGATGCGGACTTCCCTTGCGGCTGCGGCCGTTTTCCTGTCCACCGCCCTCACACTCGCGTCGGGCCTGCCTGCTGAGACACTTGCCGGCCTGAACGCCCTGAACGATCGATTCAACCAGGAGGCTGCGGAACATGACGCCGCCGGCCTGCTCGATCTTTATGCCGATGACACGCTGTGGATTGCCCAGGGGGCGCCGGTGACGAAGGGTCTCGACGGTCCACGAGCTCTGTTCGAGTTCGTGGCCGCCAACAAGGGCAACGTCACCCATACGATCGACCACCTGTTCGTGGCCGACGATGCGTCGCTCGCGGTCATGATCGGGTCGGTCGATGCAAAGATGCCCAGCACAGGTCTCGATGCGACAGGCACTTACCTGTTTGTTCTCAAGCCCCAGGACGACGGCTGGGAAATCGTCACCGATATGTGGCACCAGCACGAGAGCCGGCAGGACTGACGCCTCCGGGTTCAGGCCAGGCGCCGATCCCTCTATGTCAGGCAGAAGAAGTTGAGTTTGTTGCCGTCAGGGTCGCGAAAGTAGCCGGCGTAGAAGCGCTCGCCCCGCGGTCCGGCGGCGCCTTCGTCTTGCGCCCCGAGCTCGATCGCCCGTCGACAAAGCCGGTCGACGGTTTCCGGTGTATCGCAAACAAGCGCGACCATGGTGCCGTTGCCGACCGTTGCAGCTTCGCCGTCATGCGGTTTGAAGATAGAAAATGCCGGTCCGCGTGGCCCGGTCGCCCAAACGATGTGCGAGTCGGTCTCCCTGATGCGCTGCGCGCCCATTTCGCCAAGCAATGCATCGTAAAAGCGTCCGGCCTCTGCGATGTCATTGGTTCCAACGGAGACATATCCGATCATGTTCTTGTCCTGGTAAAGGGCGACTAAAAGGTGTCTGCCTTATCTAGAGCCCTCCCATCCTTATTCCACCGTCACGCTTTTCGCCAGATTGCGCGGCTGATCGATGTCGCGGTCGAGCAGCAGGGCGCAATGATAAGCCATCAGTTGCAGAGCGATGCCGATCAGGATGGGGTCGAGCTCGATCGTGCTCTGTGGCACCTGGATATGCAGCTTCGCCGACGGACATTCGATGCCCGGATGGGTCAAGGCGATAACAGGTCCATTGCGGGCGGTCACCTCGGCGACCGATGACAGGTTCTTTTCCAGCATGCCGTCATCCGGCAGGATGGCGACGACAGGTGTCTCCGGCGATACGAGAGCCAGCGGACCGTGCTTCAGCTCGGACGCGGGGTAGGCTTCGGCGTGAACGTAGCTCACTTCCTTGAGCTTGAGGGCACCTTCCAGCGCAACCGGGAAACCGAGGCCGCGGCCGATGAAATACATGTCCTGGGCATTGGCGCAGATCTGGGCCGCTGCCTCGATATCAGAAGTGTTTTCGATGACGTCGCGGATCTGATCCGGCAACTCCTTCAGAGCCTTGATCAGCCGTTCCCCGGCGGTCGGTGCCAGGTCGCGAATACGGCCGAAATAGAGACCGAGCAACGCAAAGGCGACGAGCGTCGAGGTGAAGGTCTTGGTGGAGACCACGGCGATTTCCGGGCCGGCATGCAGGTAGATGCCGCCGTCGCACGCCCTTGCAATGGTGGAGCCGACCACGTTGATGATGCCAATCACGCGGCCGCCGCGGCGCTTGATTTCTTCCACCGCCATCAGCGTGTCCAGCGTCTCGCCCGACTGGCTGACGGCGATATAGAGCGTGTCCGGTTCAATGACCGGATTGCGATAGCGGAATTCCGATGCAGGCTCGGCCGAGGCCGGTATGCGCGCCATGCGCTCGATCACATAGGCGCCGTTGCAGCCGGCAATGTAGGCGGAGCCGCATCCGAGGATCTTGATCCGCTTGATGTCGAGCAGCTCACGCGGCGTCAGATTGAGGCCGCCGAAATGCGCGCTGTTGAAGCGTGTATCAAGGCGCCCCTGCAGCATGCGTTGCACGGCATCCGGCTGCTCGGCAATTTCCTTGATCATGTAGTGGTCGTGACCGGCCTTGTCATAGTCGCCCTGATCGGCCGGCGCACTGACCGGTGTCTTGGTGACAGGTGCTGCATCCAGCGTGCTGGTCTCGAAACCCTCTGCGGTCACCTCGGCGATCTCGCCATCATTGAGATAAACCACCTGTTCGGTATGGCGCACCAGTGCGGCCGCGTCGGAAGCGACAAACATTTCGCGATTGCCCAATCCGAGGATCACCGGGCTGCCGTTGCGGGCCACAATGATGCGGTCCGGCTCATCGGCCGACATCACAGCCAGCCCGTACGCGCCCTGAATGCGCTGCAGCGTCTCGCGCACGGCCTCCAGCAGGGAACCGGCCTCCGAAGCGGCAATCAGGTGGGCAAAAACTTCAGTATCGGTCTCAGACTTGAAGACCACCCCGTGCGCTTCCAGTTCAGCCTTCAGAGCGGCGGCATTTTCGATGATGCCGTTATGCACGACGGCGATCTTGTCCGCTCCATCGACATGCGGATGGGCGTTTGCGTCCGAGGGTTCACCGTGGGTTGCCCAGCGTGTGTGCGCGATCCCGGCCTTGCCGCGCGGCTTGTCCGGCAGGTTAGCCGCCAGTGCCTGAACCTTGCCCTGGCTCTTGTAGACTTTCAGCCGGTTGGAGCGGGCCAACGCGATGCCGGCTGAATCGTAGCCGCGATATTCCAGCCGCCGCAATCCTTCCATGAGAATGGGTGCTGCTTCCTTGCGTCCCACGTATCCGACAATACCGCACATGGTCTGTTCTCTCCTTAGCCGTAGATCATGCGGCGCAATTGCCGCTCGCTGACCGGCCCGGCGCGAAACGGCCGGGCTTCGATTTCTGTTTGCAGACGCTTGAAGATCGCCGGGTTGGCCAGCCGGTCGGCCTGCAGTTCGAGGTGCCGGCGGACCACATAATCCTCCAGCGTTTCGTTGCAGAACGCTGTGACTTCGCGGACAACGCGACGGGCCTCCAAAGGCTCAAGCCGGGTCGTCTTTGAGAGGTGCTGAATCAGCGTTTCAAGGTCATCCATGAGACTTGAATGAGAGATTCGAGCAAAAATCGCAATACATTTGCCCAAATTCGGGCAAATAGCGTTAACTTTTGTGCAAGGATTGGCTCTGTCTGAGTCGTGGCCTTATTCGCCGGACCAGCCGATGGACTTGCGCAGGAAGCGAAAACCGAGGGCCGTGAAGGCCGCCCGCTCGGAATTGTCCTTGCCGTATCCGTGTCCGCCCGCTTCCGGTTCGTAGAACCAGGCTTCGTGGCCCATTGCCTGCAGTTTCGCCGCCATTTTCCGGGCATGGCCGGGGTGCACCCGGTCGTCCCTGCGGGTCGTCGCCAGGAGGATCGGTGGAGAGGCACGATCGGCTTCGACGGTGTGGTAGGCTGAAATGTACTGCAAAAATTCCCAGTCTTCCGGCTTGTCGGGATCGCCGTATTCATCGATCCAGCTGGCACCTGCCAGCAGCTTCGTGTAGCGGCGCATGTCGACAAGCGGGATCGTGCAAAAGAGCGCGCCGAAATGGTCGGGATACCGGGTCAGCATGTTGGCGATCAGCAGACCGCCGTTCGAACCGCCTTCTGCCGCGATACGGTGCGGCCTGGTGACGCCGCGCGCGACCAGATCCGCCGCGACGGCGGCGAAGTCATCGTGCGACAGTCTTTTGCCCTCGCGTCGGCCCGCCTCATGCCAGGCCGGACCGAATTCCCCGCCGCCGCGGATTTGTGCCATGACCGCGGTGCCTCCACGCTCCAGCCAGAGTTTGCCGATGGAGGGTTTGTAGTGGGGCAGGTTCGAGATCCGAAACCCGCCATAGCCGGACAGGTGGACCGGCGCGTCGCCAGTCATGCGTTCCGGACCAACCATGACATAGGGAACACGCGTCCCGTCGCCGGAAATCGCCTCATGTTGGCTGACGGTCAGCCCGCTCGGGTCGAAGGCTTCCGGCGCACTGCGAAGCAGGCTTGGTGCAGCACCCGGTTCAATCATCGAAAGCGATGGGGGCGTTGTCGGGTCCTGGGCATTGACCAGCAGTTCGCCGTTGCCCTCGGTCACGTCCAGATCGAGGCGTGACACGTTGACGACACCGATTTCCGGAAGGCCCGGCAGCACGGTCAGCGACCAGCCTTCGTCGGTCGGTGTCATAACTTTGAAAACCGGTTTGAGGTTGTCGAGAACCGACAGAAACAGGCGGCCGCCACTCCAGAAGAAGTTCTGAACGGCTTGCCGATCCTGCGGTTCAAACAGGGTTTCGAAGGTTCGCTCGCCGGCCAGAAACGCTGAAAGACGGATGACGACGACACTGCCGGCCGCAAAGGTCCCGCCACCCACGCTCCAATCGGAACGCGGCAACAGCGTCAACCAGTCACCGACGACCAGCGACCAGATGTCCTCTGGCAGGTCAATTCTCGTCTGCGGGCCGTCGCGATCGCCAATCCAGAGATCGTGGGCGAAGAAACCGCGCCGGTCGATGAACCAGATCATTTCCTCCGGCTGTGTCGTGTCGTGTTCGGCCCAGACTCCCAGATGCGATCGATCCGCCTCGAAGATCGTTGTTGCGTCGTCAATCGCCGATCCGCGCCGCCAAAGCCGAATAGTACAAGCATATCCGGACTCGGTTGCCCGATCCTCGCCGAACGCGCTGGCAAGCAAAAGGGTATCGGAGTCCAGCCATTCGACGCCACCCTTTGCTTCCGGCAAATAGAAACCGTTGTCGACAAAGGTGCATTCGGCCAGGTCGAACTCTCGCAGAACCACGGCGTCGCCGCCGCCGCGAGACAGTCGCAGGATCGCCCTATCATGGGTGCCCGGCCGCGTCGCCGCACCGGCCCAGACCCAGTCCTCATCCTCGGCCTTTGCCAAGGCATCGACATCGATGAGCACCTCCCAGGTCGTGTCGGGAGAGCGGAACGCATCGAGCGTGGTGCGCCGCCACAATCCGCGCGGATTGTCGGCGTCGGTCCAGAAATTGTAGATCAGCCCCCCGCGCCGGGTGATGTAGGGAAGGTTGTCGGGTCGGTCGAGAATGGCAGCCAGAACATCACGATCAGCGGCAAAACCATCATCGCCAAACCGCGCCATCGTTCGGGCGTTCTGCTCTTCGATCCAGTCCAGCGCTCGCTGCCCCTCAACCTCCTCAAGCCACACAAACGGATCGTCGTCGGGCGCTGCGAGGGTCGGTCCGATGGTCATGTTGAGAGCTCCTTGCGGTCGGGTGCCTGTTCCATCGGCACCCAGCCATGGCGCAGTTTGCTGGTTTCACGGTCAAAGCTGAAATAATTGCCGCCGCCACCGGTTTGGTCGTATCGGCGGTCGATGGGCCAGCCGCCCAAGTGGCACAACAGCAGCGTACCGACACCACCGTGTCCAACAATCAGCACGTCGCCGTCTGGGCATTCGGCCAACACGGCATCAACCTCGCGCAAGATGCGCTGCTGTGCGTTGATAGCGCGTTCCCAGCCGTTGATGCTGATTTCCGGATAGGCGAAAAACAGATCCGCCGTCTGTTCGAATTCATCGGGCGGCAGAAATCCGGTCGCCGACCGGTCGTTCTCGTGCATGGCCTCGCGTATCTCGATCGGTATACCCAGGCTTGCGGCGAGCGGTTCGGCGGTTTCCACGGCCTTGCGTTCGGCGCTCGACACGACCATGACGGTTCCAGCAAGCCACTCAGCTTCCGCAAGGGCGGCAACCCGAGCCCTGCCCACGTCATTCAGACCCCATTGCGGCACGGCGACCGCCGGGTCAATCAGAACCTGCGGGTGGCTGAGATAGCGGACCGTGGCGACCATGGCGGCACGTTACGGTCGACCTTTGTCATTTGCAATCGGCCATAGTCACTTGCAATTTGGATTGCACGTCAAACGGATGCGACAAACGCGTCAAGTTTGGACGCCAGCGCATTCCAGTCCGTGAACTCGCGATCGCCCTTGATAACGCCGCGGTTTTCGAGCACGACATGTTCGACGATCTGGTTCATGTAGTAATCATACTGGTCATGCTTCAGCGCTCCGGCCGTGAGCGCCACGTCTGACGGTTTGAATCCCGTATAGTCGACAAAACCATCCACATAGCGTTGCGCCTCAGCCTCGCCATTGTCGAAGGCAATCGACAGGCTGACCGAGATCAGCAGGCTCGGTTTTGGCTGCAGCTGCGCGCGGTGGGCGATGACGAAATTGCTGAGTGTTTCCTGGTGGGTTGTTTCGTGCACGGATCCAGCCAGGATGACAGCATCGAATGTTGATATATCGAGGTCCGGCATGTGTCGGCGGCTGTCGCGCCTGTCGACGACATGGCCAGCCTTTGTCAGATGATCCGAGCAGAATTCGGCGATCTTTCGCGTCTGTCCTTCGGTTGAGCCGTAAACGAGCAGAATGTTCATTCTCGCCTCCTGATCAAGCGGCAGCGTGAGGCTCAGGTTAGGCCACCGCCAGACGGACAACCTTGCGATAGGTCAAATTCGTGCTTTTAATGGGATCAAAGCCATGGAGCGTGCCGTGCCCAAAGCCAATCCGTATCGACCCTTCAAACCCCTGCCGGACTTGATGGAGCATGCCCCGGAGGTATCCGGCAATGCCGTCAACGGCCTTGGCGAGGAGCGTTTCCGTCGGCCAAGCATTGTCTATTGGGCACCTGACCCGGACGACATTCCACACGGGCGCATGCAGCGTTGGTTCTATTCCCATGATCCGCAGCCGGTGTTGGCCGAACAGCGGGCAGTGCGGCAGAAGGTTCTCGATGCACCCCTGCCGCCGCTGGCGCCGCAGCCGCTCGAACTGTCACCTGAAGCCTGGACCGAGGCATTGCATGGATTCGTCTCGAAAGGCTTGTGCGAACAGGTCGGGGCGACGCCAATCGACCGCGACTGGCTGTTCGAGGGGCAGGAAACGCCATTTTCCAATGTGCTCGTATTCGGCGTTCATCACGACTACGAGGCGATTTCAACGGCGCCGGAACCGCAAGCCGGCGGTGAGGTGATGCGTCAATACACCCGTGCTGCCGCTGTCGCCAAGGCCGTGGCCGGCTGGCTTCGCGAAAGCGGCTGGGATGCGGACCCCATCACCGGGCCCATGGCCGGAAAGATCACGCTGATCCCGCCGGCGCTTGCCAGCGGCTTCGGTGAACTGGGTAAACACGGCTCACTGATCACCCCGGAAATGGGCTCGAGCTTTCGCCTGTCGGCAGTGTTGACCGATGCACCTTTCGAGCCGACCCCGCCGCGCGCGTTCGGGATCGACGATTTCTGTGCCAGCTGCCGGGTGTGCGAAGAGGCATGTCCGCCAGAGGCGATCTCGCCCGAGAAGCAGACGGTTCGCGGTGAAGAAAAGTGGTACGTCGACTTCGACAAATGCCTGCCGTTCTTCAACCAGACCCATGGCTGTGCCATCTGCATTGCCGTCTGTCCCTGGAGCCGGCCTGGTGTTGGCGTCAATCTCGCCACAAAGCTGGCGCGCCGCGCGGAGCGTCTGCAGGACGTCTGAGCACGCAGCCAAAGGATCGGCTTTCTACGATCCGATCGCCATAACAAAGGAAGCGTTCCGATGAGCAAACTGGACGCGCCGAGCGCGTTGACGACCGAGCGCCTATTGCTGCGCAAACCTGTAGAGGACGACGCGCAGCTGATTTTCGATGCCTATGCGTCGGACCCGGATATTCCTCGCTACATGACCTGGGTTGCGCACGGAGAGGTGGATTCGACACGCGATTTCCTGCGGTTTTGCCTGAGCCAATGGGATGAGAGCGCTAGTTTCGAGTATGTCGTCGAACGGTTGACGCATCCCGGAACCCCGATCGGCATGATCGGCATGCATCCGGGGCCCGGTCGGGTCGGATTCGGCTATGTTCTTGCGCGGGACCATTGGGGCAAAGGCTACACGTCCGAAGCGTTGAAAGCGCTGGTCGACTGGTCGCTGCAACAGGATGAAATCCACCGGGCTCAGGCGTTTTGCGATCTGGAAAATCCCGCGTCAGCGCGGGTGATGGAAAAGGCGGGCATGACGTATGAGGGCATCCTGCGCCGCTACAGTTTGCACCCGAACCTGTCGGACATTCCGCGCGACTGCTTTATGTATGCAAAGGTGTCGTGAGCGATCTGCCGCCTCACGAAATGTTCAGTTGTTTTGCCGCAATCAGGTCATAAGCTCGTTTGGATGCGCCGTTTTGTGATTGTTCTCCTTATCCTTCTGTTTGGCCCGGTCCTCGTGCGGGCTGCCGTCTATGCCGCCAGCGATCCGCAGGCCCATTGGCGTGACGCCGACTGGACTTCGGCCGGGCTTGCGCCCGATCCGCTCAGCGAGCCGGAGGCGGTTGTTCAGGTCTATGCGGCGCGTGCCTATCGATGGCGCGGCATCTTCGCGGTACACACCTGGATCGCAGTAAAGAAGGCCGGCGCGAACGGCTACACCCGCTATGAGGTCACTGGCTGGGGGCGTCCACTGCGGGTCTCGAACGGCCCGGCCGACGGCCGCTGGGTCGGCAACGTGCCGGAGCTTCTGTTCGATCGGCGTGGAGCACAAGCGGCCGCCATCATTCCCCAGATCGAGGCGGCGATCGATTCCTATCCTCACAATAAGCGCGGCGGCTATACCGTCTGGCCGGGTCCCAATTCCAACAGCTTCGTCGCTGCCATTGCCAGGGCCGTGCCGGATCTGGATCTGACTCTGCCACCGCACGCCGTCGGCAAGGACTTCGCACCCGGCTGGGTGTCGCTTTTACCGACCCCGTCCAACACCGGCTGGCAGGTGTCCTTCGCCGGTTATGCGGGCTTTGCTGTCGGGCGCGCCGAGGGTGTGGAACTCCATGTGCTTGGCCAGACACTCGGTGTTGACGTATTGCGTCCGGCACTGAAGTTCCCGGCGCTCGGCCGCGTGGGCATGTCTGCCACCAGCAACTGACCGCGACCATTTACACAATGGTGCGGGCATAGCGGCTTCTGATACCAATCGATGCATGATCTGGATCGACAAATTTTCCGGCCTCTCGCAACTCGAAGAACCGGTGCGACACACGCTCGTCGAGCGCAGCCGCATCATCCGCGTACCGAAGGACACGGTTGTGTTCGGACCCGGCAAGGCGCCGGATAATCTGCTGCTGCTTCTCGATGGGTCGCTGCGTGTGCAGCAGGTTTCCGAAGGCGGCCGTGAAATCGTACTTTACCGGGTGCATGCGGGCGAAAGCTGTGTCCTCACCACCGCCTGCCTGCTGGCCTATGAGGAATACAGCGCCGAGGGCATCACCGAAACGGAGGTCGAGGCGGTGGCCATTCCGAAATCCGTGTTCGACGATCTGATAGCCAGCTCAAAGGAATTCCGCCGCTTCGTCTTCACCGCCTACTCCAAGCGCATCACCGACCTCTTCCTGGTGATCGAGGAAGTGGCCTTCCGGCGCGTCGACATTCGTCTTGCCCAGAAATTACTCGAACTGGCCGGCGACAACGTCACCCTGCAAGCAACGCATCAGCAATTGGCCACCGAACTCGGCACCGCCCGCGAGGTGGTCTCGCGTCTGCTTCAGGATTTTCAACGCCGCGGCTGGGTATCGCTGTCGCGGGGTTCCGTCGAACTGACCGAGAAAGCGGGCCTTCGAGATCTGTCGGAGGCGGATTGAGGAGCGTTTTGCCCCATTCTTGGCCAGTCGGTTCTGTAGGTTTGACCCCGTTTGGAGGGTCATGTTTTGCTTCGATTGTTGTCCCTGTTGTTTTTGATCGTGCCGGTCGTTGCCAAGTCAGAAACCGTTTTGCGTTCCCCGCCGGATTCTGCCGAGATGCGCTCCATCTATCTTGATGCTTCATCCGGTTGGAGCACCATACCAAACCAGGTGCTGGCCGCCTTCTTAGCAGTTAGCGGTCGCGACACATATCCCGGTCAAACACAACATTCGAAAATTGCCTATCACCTGGGCAATTTGGTCGTGCACCAAAGATCGATGTTTCACAGAGCTTACCTTTATTCCGTCCTCCTGAATGAGTTTTCGGATGAGGAAATTTTGAACTGGTATGCAAATGCCGTGTACCTGGGTCTGGGGTGTCACGGAGTTGAGAACGCTGCAGTGGCATACTTCGGTAACACGCCACAAGAGCTGGCGCTACAGGAGATTGCATTCCTCGCAGGTCTTGCCAAAGGGCCTTCAAATTACCATCCGGTACGGCGTCGTGAAGAAGCGCTTGCAAGGCGGAATGTCGTTCTGAAGCAGCTTGCTTCGTCGGGTGTGATCTCACGCCAGGAAGCAGACGAAGCCGCCAAGACGGGTTTGGGTCTCCGGAACCCACTTGGCGCTTGCAAGCCAGATTAGGTTCTAAGCCATCCCGACCGGTGTCTTGTTCCCCTGCATGTCGTCCGGCCTCGTTTCGAGATAGGCCTCGAGTTGCTTTCGTACCTGGAGATAATCCGCATCATCGAAGCGGTTGACCAGTTCGTCCGGGTCTGCCTCAAGGTCGTATAGTTCGCCGGCGCCTGACTTCATGTCGGCGGTCAGTTTGTAGCGTTCGGTGCGGACGGTTCGCAGCGACAGATCGACTCCGGCGCGCTGGGCCAGCAGTTCCCATTCGTTCAGCGCGAAGTCGCGCGTCCCGTCGCCGGAAACCAGCGGCCACAGGCTGCTCCCGTGCTGGGTCTGCAAGGGGGCGGCACCGCCCAGGTCGAACAGGGTCGGGCCGATGTCGAGCGTCGAAACCGGGTGGGGCAGGGCGGCACCCACCGGCACATTCGGTCCGCGCATGATCAGCGGCACCCGCAGCAAGCCTTCGTAGTGCATCGGTCCCTTGAGGATCAGGCCGTGATCGCCAAGCCAGTCGCCGTGGTCGGAGAAGTAGATCACGTAGGTGTTGTCGGCGAGACCGGCTTCGTCGAGCGCGATCAGCAACCGGCCGACATTGTGGTCGATCAGCGCGATCTGGCCATAGGTGTTGGCGATGATCTCCCGCAGCTGATCATCGCCCTGTTCCTCGATGCGGCTGTAGCTCTTGCGGATCTCTGCGCTTTCCTTGCTTCCGGCCGGCTCGCGGGTCAGTACCGCCTCGTGCCACCAGGGTCGGCCTTCGAAATGGCGCGTGCGGTGGCGGGGCAGGTCGACGGTTGCCGGGTCATGCAGCCACGACCAGGGTTCCGGACAGTCGAAGGGGTGATGCGGGTCGGGAAAGCTCACCCAGGCGCAGAACGGATCGTCACGGTCGGCGTTCTTCAGCCATTCGATCGCCCGGTCGGCGGTCCAGGTGGAATTGTGCCAGGCAACCGGCAGGCGCGAATGCCAAGTCTGCGCAGCACCCTTCGTGTCGCCGGCATTTTCCCGGTAGAGAGCGTTCTTTTCTTCGCCTCGGCCGTCGGCGTGAAACCAGCGCTCGTAGTGCTGTCCTGCCGGCGGTTTTTCCGGCGGAAACCAGTTGTGGCCGACCAACATCAGATCGACATGGCCGAAGCCCATATAGGGACCGTGCCAGGTGTCGTCGTAGCGAGCGGAAGAGCGCAAACACTCCGGCGTGCCGGTCGGTTCGAACGTGTGGTAGGTGGAAAAATGCGCCTTGCCGAAGAATGCGGTCTCATAGCCGCTGGCGGATAGTGCGCCGGCAAAACCGCGTTCGCCGATTGCCGGGTCAAGATCGATGCCGTTGTCGTGGACGCCGTGGGTGCGCGGCAATTGCCCGGTGAGGATCGAAGCGCGGGCCGGCTGGCAGACCACGCAGGGCGTGATGCAGGCATCGAAGCGAGTGCCGTCCGCGGCCAGTTGATCAAGATGCGGCGTCTTCACTTTGCGGCCGGCAAATCCGAAACAATCGGCCCGTTGTTGATCGGCCGAAACAAGCAGGAAATTGGGACGGCTCATGAATTGCTCCTGGCCCGGCGCGCTGCGAGGGCGATCACGCCGGCCGCCAGGGCCATGAACAGCAGTGCGATCGGGTGGGTGAACAGGAAGTACGGGTCGCCGCCGGTTGCTGCAAAGGCTTGCCTGGCCGTGTCCTCAAGTCGGCCCCCGAGAATGAAGGCGATGACGAAGGGCAGCGGCGACATGCCGACAATGCGCATCAGGTAGCCGAGCACGCCGAAACCGATGGCGAACCAGACGGCTTCCATGCGGGTTTCCTGCACATAGATCGCTGTCAGCGTCAAAAGCAGCACGACCGGCAGCAGGATGTGTTTGGGAATGCGGATCATGATGCCCATGGAACGCATGAACAGGCCGCCAAAGGTCCAGTTGACCGCGTTGGCGATGAACATGGCTGTAAAGAGCCCGAAGGCGACGACCAGCTCGGGATTGACCGCGTCGGCGGTGAAACGGAACACCGACGGGCCGGGATTGAAGCCACCGATGCTGTCAGCGGCGAGAATCAGAAAGACGGCCGCCGCATTGCCGGGAATGCCAAGGGAAAGGACCGGGATAAGGTTGGCCCCGGACACCGATGAATTGGCGGCTTCCGTGGCAGCAATTCCTTCAGGCGCACCTTCACCGAATTGCGGGTCGCCGTCGCGACGACGCTTTGCATACCGGTGCCGGCCCACACTGTAACCGAGCGTCGCAGCGAGCGTCGATCCGATACCGGGCAGGGCTCCGATTGCGGTGCCGATGACAGCCGACTGGCTGATGAAAGGCAGCAGACGCCTGATGTCGGCCCAGTGCAGGTGCTGATCGCCGCTGGCCTGGTTCGCCTCCAGCGTGCCTGATTTGCGCTTTTCCTGCCAGAGGTCCTCGATGCTCTTGAAGACCTCGCCAATGATCAGAACGCCCAGCACAGCTGTGGCAATCGGAAAGCCCTGGGCCAGCGGTTGTGTTCCAAAGCTCAGACGGGGATAGAAGTCCTCGCCGGTGCCGATATAGGCAGCCAGCAGGCCGAGACCCATCGAAATCAGGCCCTTACCGACCGAGCGGCCGATGACCGATGCAATGAACGCCAGCGATAGGATCAGCAAGGCGGTCTTTTCCGGCAGATCGAGATAGCGTTCGACCAGGATGGCCAGAAACGGTGCGCACAGTATGAGCACGACGTCGGAGAATGTATCGCCGGCGGCAGAGGAAAAATGCGCGACCCTCAGTGCCTTGCCGGCCTGCCCTTTGCGTGCCATCGGATGGCCGTCGAGAGTGGTCATGAAGGCGTCGGGCGTGCCGGGCGTATTGAACAGAATGGCGGGCACGGCACCGCCGATTGTCGCGCCCTTCATCACTCCGATCAGGAAACCCATCACTGGCAGCAGGGCATCGGGGGTGAAGCCGAAGATCGAAATCAGAATAGGCAGCGAAATGGCCATGGCCATGGGTCCGGCGAGGCCGGGCGTCGCCCCAACGGCAATACCAAGCATGAAGCCGGCGACGATCATCACCAGCGTCACCGAAATAGGCAGGCCGAACAGGCTGAACAGTTCCGGCCCGAGAAAAACCGACTGGATGCCCATCCAGATATAGTCGACGACGCCCATCAGACGTCACCATTGGGCGGTAGCAGCAGGTCGTCGAAAGGCAGATCGTAGAGGGCGATCATGGCCAGCACGGCCAGCAGTGCAATCAGCAAAGTACGAAACCGCAACCGACCCTCGATCATGGCAATCAGCCCGGCCACCAGGACCATGCCGCCGATCACGAAGCCGATATATTTCCAGGGTGGCGTATCCCTCAGCAGCCGGTAGGAAAGATCGCTGTCGTTGAAGCCATTGGCAATGGCGACGGCGAGGGGGCCGCACCAGCGCATCAGGCTGGTCGCGACGATCAGCAGGGCGATGAGCCTGGCGAGATAGGCGAGGTTTCTCAGCGTCACTGCCCGGCCAGAAGCGCCATCGCGGTCGACCAGTGTCAGCATCGCTCCGCCGCAGAGAATGAAGAGCCCGGCAACGGATGGTGCGAGAGCATCACCTATCGAGGTGTGGCGCCGCACCTTTTCGATCAGACCGGTATCGGTATCCAACGGAACCCAGACCAGCGCGAGCAGGAGCGAAAAGCCGATGCACAGGAGACCCAGCAGGGTGTCGCGATTGACCTTGCGCGGCATGTCGAAGCCCCGTTTTTGACGAGCCCACCACCCGGCGGGCCCGTATTTCGGGAAGGTTGATCAGTCCGCCGAGGCGTCCATCAACTGACCGGCCGAGTCCCAGTCGTTCCTCATCAAGGCGGAAAGTTCATCGCCCTTGATTGTCTGGGCTCCCCCGAAGGCCCCCTTGATCATGGCGCCTGCCTTGGTGTTTTCGTCATTGACGACGGCGGCGATGGCCTCGGCAAGGGCATCGCGCGCCTCGGCCGGCATGCCTGCCGGACCGACGAAGACGAAATAGCCATCGGCATTATAGTCGACGCCGAGGTCCGCCATGGTCGGTGCGTTTGGCGTCTGTTTCAGGGGAGTCGAAAGACCGGACGCCAGGTTGACCAGGTCACCAGCAGCCACGCCTTTCCCTTGAATGCCGGCCATGAAGCCAAGGTCCAGATCGCCGGCATTGACGCCATCCATGACGGCCTTGCCGCCTTTGACCGAGACGATGTTGAAGTCGACATCATTGGCCTTACCGAGCAGATAGGCGAGGTCGGCCAGTTTGGGGCTCATGACGCCGAAGCGGATCTGTTCGCCGTCCTTTGCCGCTGCGATGACATCCTTGAAATCCTTCCAGCCCTTTGAAGCAGGCGACACGATGCCCATCTGGAAACCGGCCGTGGTGGTGATCGGTGTGAAGTCGGCCTGGGACATGCCGGCATTGGCCGCCTGCATGTTGTAAGCCAGCGATTCCGTAACCAGCATGCCGATAACCGAGCCGTCATTCGGCTGATCCTTGAGCGCGGCAGCCAGGTTGATGCCGCCTTTGCCGGTCACCTGCTCCGGAATGAATTTCCAGCCCAGCCGATTTTCGATTTCCTCGGCGATCAGCCGAGCTTGCGTATCGGCACCACCGCCGGCCCGAAAGCCGATCATCATCTTGATCGGGCCAGGCGGCGTCCAGTCGGCGGCGACCACGGATGTGGCGATCAGCGAAAAAACACCGGCAAACACGGCGGTGATTGCGGAAATATGGCGCATTGTCCGTTCCTCCCAAATATGGTGTATCTAAAAGGTCACATAAATGTTGACCTGTCAACTAATTTCTGAAATGCTCCACGAAAAGGGAGACGAAAGCGTGCTCGACAAACGGGAGAAATCATCGCCGGATCCGTCGGACGATCATCCGCTGGCTCGTTTCGTCACGTTTCGCATGTCACGGATACAGGCCAAGCTCAATGCCCAGGCGACTGCGATTCTCGATCGTGAATGCGGATTGTCGGTGATCCAGTGGCGGGCCATCGCCATCATCGCCATTCTCGGCGAAACGTCGCCGGTCGCCATTGCCCGCTTTGGCCAGCTGGACAAAGGGTTGCTCAGCCGCAAACTCAAGGGACTGATCGCCGACAAGCTGGTCCACAGCCGGCCGGATCCTCTCGATCAGCGCAGTCAGTTGCTGAAGCTGACCGGTCGCGGCAGGGCGATTTACGATCGTATGCTGCCGATCATGCAGGCCCGGCAAAAATATCTGGTTGAAGGGCTGACCGAGAAGGAATTGGACGCTTTTCTGGCCGCGCTGGACAAGATCGACACTGCATCCGAACGCCGGGAGTTTCAGGACAGCACATGAAAAACCTTCTTGTCATCATGTCCGACGAACATCAGGCACGGGCCATGGGCTGTGCCGGGCATCCATGTGTCGAAACGCCCAATCTGGACGGTCTCGCCGCCCGAGGGGTGCGCTTCTCGAATGCCTATACGCCATCGCCGATCTGTGTGCCGGCCCGGGCCTCCTTCGCCACGGGCCGCTATGTCCACCGGAACCGGCTTTGGGACAATGCTATGCCCTATGACGGCGCGATTCCCGGCTGGGGCCATGCCTTGCAGAATGCCGGCATCGCGGTCGAATCCATCGGCAAGCTGCACTACCGCGCGCAGGAGGATCCGGCGGGATTTGATGTCGAACACATTCCCATGATGGTGGCTGGTGGCGTCGGCATGGTCTGGGCGTCCATACGTCGCGAAGAAGAGCGGATCGGCGGGACCGGGCGCATGCTCGGCGACCATATCGGACCCGGCGAAAGCAAATATACCGATTACGATGCGGCCGTTGTCCAACGCACTCAGGAATGGATCGCCGCCAGGAGAGAGAACGACCGGCCTTGGTGCCTGTTCGTGGGGCTGGTCGCTCCGCATTTTCCCCTGGTTGTGCCGAAGCGGTTTTACGATCTCTATCCGACCGATCGGCTGCCACCAGTGAAACTGCATCCTCGTGACGGTTACGAACGGCATCCCTGGGTCGACAAGCAGAATGCGTTCATGGACAGCGAGGCCAAGTTTGCGGACGAGGAGGAGCGCCTGCGCGCCATAGCCTCCTATTTTGGACTGTGCTCCTGGCTCGATCACAATGTCGGCGAGATCCTCGGTGCCCTGGACGCAGCCGGGCTGGGGGAAACGACCACGGTCGCCTATACGTCGGACCACGGCGACAATGTCGGCGCGCGCGGCTTGTGGGGCAAATCCAATCTTTACGAGGAGAGCGTCGCGGTGCCGCTGATATTGTCAGATCCGGATGGTCCGCGCGGTGTCTGCGATACACCGGTCAGTTTGCTCGACCTGTCAACGACCATTGCCAGCCATTTCGATTGTCCGTTCGAGAGTGAGGCCGGAGCGCGTTCTCTGACGGACCTGGCCGCCGCACCCTTCGAACCCGAACGGGTCGTCTTCAGCGAATATCACGCAGCGGGTGCGGTATCCGGCGCTTTCATGCTGCGCAAGGGCCGCTGGAAGTACAACTATTATGAAGGCTTCGCACCCGAGCTCTTCGACCTCGACAACGATCCCGGGGAATGCATCGATCTTGCTGCCGATCCTGCCAGTAAACCGGTCTTGGCGGCCATGCACGCAGAAATGTTGAAGATTTGCGACCCTGTGGAAGTCGATGCCCAGGCCTTCGACGATCAGGCGGCCATGATCGAACGCTATGGCGGTCGCGAGGCGGCCCTCAAGCTCGGTGCGCCGGGCGCCACGCCGCCACCGGTCTTGGCGAATTGATCTGCAACTGTCCCGCTTTGTGACTTAATCACCGACGCGCTTGCCGGGCGTCTCCATAGTGCACCCATTAGACACTGTGGAGAACGATCATGACCGCCAATCTTGGAACCGTCGATCGCCTGGCCAGACTTGTTGTGGGTCTTGTCCTGCAGTTGACGCCGACTTTTTTCGCCAGCGACATTTGGACCAATCCGTATGCCCTTGTCGGTACCTATGCCGTGGGCGTCATTCTGGCGGCGACGGCCTTGTTCCGTTTCTGCCCCCTCTACCGCCTGTTCGGTTTGAGAACCTGCAGAGCATGACCATGTTTGAAACGCAGTTCACTCCCTGGCTGTCGCTGGCCGGCGGCGTTCTCATTGGCCTGTCCGCCGTGCTACTGATGTTGATCCACGGCCGCATCATGGGTGCCACCGGCATCCTCTCCGGCTTCCTGTCGCCGGCCGGATTTCGCGACTGGCAGTGGCGGGCAGCGGTGCTCGCCGGTATGGTGTCGGCGCCGCTGGTCTACCTTTTCGCCTCGGGGTCGATGCCGACCGTCACGGTGCCGGTCTCAACACCGATGCTGGTTGTCGGCGGCCTCATTGTCGGCATCGGCGTGATGTTCGGCAGCGGCTGTACATCAGGCCATGGCGTCTGCGGGATGGCCCGGCTGTCGCCGCGCTCGATCGCCGCGACGCTGACTTTCATGGTGTCGACCTTCGCCACGGTTTTCGTCGTCCGCCATGTGGTGGGAGGCTGATCATGCGTTTGATTTCTGCCTATCTCATCGGCCTCGTCTTCGGCCTCGGTATATCGATTTCCGGCATGGCTGACCCAGCCAAGGTGCTGAATTTCTTCGACATTGCCGGTACCTGGGACCCGAGTCTGATCTTCGTCATGGGCGGCGGCCTGATCGTCACCTTCATCGGCTACCGCTTCGTCTTCCGCAAGTCGGAGCCGGTGCTGGAACACGCATTTATGCTCCCCAAGAGCAAACGCATCGACCCGCGATTGCTGGGCGGGTCTGCGGTGTTCGGTATCGGCTGGGGCATCGCCGGATTTTGCCCCGGTGGAGCCCTGCCGGTCATCGGAACCGGGCAGCCCGACGTTCTGATTTTCGTTGCCGCGCTGATGGCCGGCATGTTCGCGGCCAAATTCTTCAACCGACCTGCGGCACCCGTGGCTGAGGCCACCGGTGCCCGCTGAAAAGGAGCAGTGACATGAGTGACTACCCGATCGACATGATCGTCCACCCGGAGGTCAAGGCTTTCTTCGACCCAGCGACCAACACGATCAGCTATGTGGTCAAGGACCCGGGCAGCAAGGCCTGCGCGGTTGTCGATTCCGTCATGGACATCGACTATGCGGCGGGACGCATCACCTATGACCATGCCGATGAGATCATCGCCCACATCCGGTCCGCCGGGCTGGAACTTCAGTGGCTGATCGAGACCCATGTGCATGCAGACCATTTGTCCGCTGCGCCCTACATCCAGGACCAGCTGGGCGGCAAACTTGGCATCGGCAGGAACATCACCATCGTTCAGGACACGTTCGGTAAGGTGTTCAACGAAGGGACCGAGTTTCAGCGCGACGGCAGCCAGTTCGATCGCCTGTTCGACGAAGGCGACACCTACCAGATCGGCGGCTTGACGGCCGTGGCCTTACACACGCCCGGACACACGCCGGCCTGCATGACGCATGTGATCGGAGACGCCGCATTCGTCGGCGATACGCTGTTCATGCCCGATGGCGGCTCGGCCCGCGCCGATTTCCCGGGAGGCGATGCCGGAGAGCTCTACGATTCGATCCAGAAGGTCCTTGCGCTGCCTGACGCCATGCGTCTGTTCATGTGCCACGACTACGGGCCAAACGGCCGCGATATTGCCTGGGAAACCACGGTGGCCGACGAAAAGCAGCACAATATCCATGTCGGTGGCGGCACCAGTCGTGAGGAATTCATCAAGATGCGCACGGAGCGTGACGCGACCCTGGACATGCCCAAGCTGATCATCCCGTCACTGCAGGTCAATATGCGAGCCGGCGAACTGCCTCCGGCCGACAATGCCGGAAACCGCTTCCTCAAGGTCCCCGTCAACACGCTGTGAGCCGGAGGTGAACATGGATATCAGGCGAATTTCCGACGACCTGTCCGTCGGCCCGCAGATCGCCATCGGCGATTTGCAAACCCTGGCTGAAAACGGTTACCGCGCGGTGATCTGCAATCGGCCTGATGGTGAAGGCGCCGATCAGCCGGTCTTCCAAGAGATCGAGCGGGCGGCGCAGGCCGCGGGCCTCGAAGCCCGTTATATCCCCGTGACCGCCGGCAAGGTCGGTGATGATGACGTCACCGCCTTTGCAGAAGCGATGCGGGACCTGCCAGGTCCTGTTCTGGCCTATTGCCGCACCGGCACCCGGTCGACAACGCTGTGGTCGCTGTCACAGGCCGGCAAACAACCGGTGGCTGAAATCCTCGCCGCTGCCGATGCCGCCGGTTATGACATGGCCGGAGTCGCGCGGCGCATCGCCAATGGCGGCAAAACGCCGACGGAAAAGGCCGACCGATCCTTTGACATCGTCATCGTAGGTGGAGGAGCAGCGGGGATCGCCGTTGCCTCCAGCCTGATTGCGCGGAATTCAGACCTCGACATCGCATTGATCGACCCGGCCGACATTCACTACTATCAGCCTGGCTGGACCATGGTCGGCGCCGGTGTCTTCGAAGCGCCGACAACCGCCCGCACTCTGGCATCCCTGGTTCCGGCGGGCGTGCATTGGATCAAGGCGGCGGTGGCGGCGTTCGAGCCGGCCAACAATGCCGTCATACTCGACGGTTGCCGCGTCGTTCAGTATCAGCGATTGATCGTTTGTCCGGGACTGAAGCTCGACTGGCATGCCGTCGAGGGCCTGGTCGAGACGCTCGGCCGCAATGGCGTGACCTCGAACTATCGCTACGACCTGGCGCCCTATACCTGGCAGCTCGTGCAGCAGATGAAGAGCGGCCGCGCCCTTTTCACCCAGCCGCCCATGCCGATCAAGTGCGCCGGCGCGCCACAAAAGGCCATGTATCTGTCAGCAGATCACTGGCAGAAGAGCGGTGTTCTCGACGACATCGATATCGGCTTCTGCAACGCCGGCGGTGCTTTGTTCGGGGTCAAGGATTACGTGCCTGCGCTGATGGATTACGTGCGCCGCTACGATGTGTCGCTCCAGTTCTTTCACAATCTCGTGGCGATCGACGGCGACGCCGGCAAGGCCTGGTTCGATGTCAACGAGCCGGACAAGACGGTTCGACGGGTCGAATTGCCTTTCGACATGATCCATGTCTGCCCGCCGCAGACGGCACCGGATTTCATTCGTGTCTCGCCACTGGCCGATACGGCCGGCTGGGTCGATGTCGATCAGGCAACATTGCGTCACAAGGTGCATGACAATATCTGGTCGCTCGGCGACGTGATGAATGCGCCGAACGCCAAGACCGCCGCGGCCGCGCGGATCCAGGCCCCGGTCGTTGCTGAAAACGTGTTGGCCGATATCGCAGGTCGAGCACCAGTCGCCCATTATGACGGCTATGGCTCCTGCCCGTTGACTGTCGAACGGGGCAAGATCGTGCTGGCCGAATTCGGCTATGGCGGCAAGCTGCTGCCGAGCTTTCCCAAGTGGCTGATCGATGGCACCCAACCAAGCCGCGCCGCCTGGTTCCTCAAGGAACGCATGCTGCCGCCGATCTATTGGAAGGCCATGCTGCGCGGTCGCGAGTGGATGGCACGGCCGGAAAAAGTAACAGCCGGCTGACAGCCTTTCGACGTTCCTTTCGCGCGTCCGGTCCGCTCCGGACGCGCCCTCAATCGGTGAAACCCGTGACCAAAAGACCGTTCTTGAGCGGGCCGCTGTCCCGCAGCCTGCCGATTCTCGACTGGGGCAGCCGCTACTCCGGCGAAACCTTCGCCAACGACCTGATGGCAGCAGCAATCGTGACCATCATGCTGGTGCCGCAGTCGCTCGCCTATGCGCTGCTTGCAGGTTTGCCGGCGGAAATGGGCCTTTATGCCTCGATCCTGCCGCTGGTGGCCTATGCCATTTTTGGCACCAGCCGCGTTCTGGCTGTCGGTCCCGTTGCGGTGGTGTCGCTAATGACTGCTGCGGCTGTCGGCAATCTGGCGCTGCAGGGCACCGCCGAATATGCGCTCGCCGCCGTTACGCTCGCCTTTCTGTCGGGGCTGATGCTTCTGCTGATGGGGGTGCTCAAGCTGGGGTTTCTTGCCAACTTTCTCAGCCACCCGGTGATAGCCGGTTTTATTACGGCATCAGGGATCCTGATTGCCATCAGCCAGCTCAAGCATATTCTGGGCATTCCGGCTTCCGGACATAACCTGGTCGCAATTGGAACCGAGCTGATCATCAACCTGCCGCTGATCAATGGGCCGACCGTGGCGATCGGCGTCGCGGCGACACTGTTCCTGTTCTGGGCGCGCTCCGGCCTGAAGCCGCTCCTGGCCGGTTTGGGTCTCTCGCCGCGCCCTGTCGATATCATCGCCAAAGCCGGCCCGGTTGCGGCGGTTGCGGTTACCACGCTCGTCACCTGGTCGTTCGACCTCGGTGCCCATGGCGTGGCGCTGGTTGGTGAGATACCGCAGGGCCTGCCGCCTTTGACGATGCCATCCTTTGACCTGGACATCTGGGTCAGTCTCGCCGGATCCGCGCTCCTGATCTCCATCATCGGTTTCGTCGAGTCGATCTCCGTCGCGCAGACACTGGCAGCCAAGCGGCGCCAGCGGATCGTGCCCGATCAGGAACTGATCGGCCTCGGCGCATCCAACGTCGCTTCCGCATTTTCCGGCGGCTACCCGGTGACGGGCGGGTTCGCGCGCTCGGTGGTCAATTTCGATGCCGGGGCCAAGACGCCGGCGGCCGGCGCCTTCACCGCCATCGGCATCGCAGTCGCCGCGCTGGTGCTGACGCCGCTGTTGTTCTTCCTGCCGAAAGCCACGCTGGCGGCGACCATCATCGTTGCCGTTCTGTCGCTGATCGACTTTTCCGTGCTGACGCGCAGCTGGGCCTATTCGAAGGCAGATTTTGCCGCCGTGGCGGTGACAATCCTGGTCACTCTCGGCTTCGGTGTATCGATTGGCGTTTCTGCTGGCGTGGGGCTGTCCATCCTGCTGTACCTGTACAAGACGTCACGGCCGCACATAGCCGAGGTCGGCCGGGTGCCCGGCACAGAGCATTTCCGCAACATCAGGCGACACAGCGTCGAAACCAATCCGCATATTCTCTCCATCCGGGTCGACGAAAGCCTTTATTTCGCCAATGCCCGTTACCTGGAGAACTTCCTGTTTGATCGGGCGGTCGGGTCCCGGCCCATCCGGCACGTGATACTGGTGTGTTCGGCGATCAACGAAATCGACCTCAGTGCCCTGGAATCACTGGAGGCCATCAATCAGCGGCTTGAGAGCATGGGTGTGACCCTGCACCTGTCGGAAGTCAAAGGCCCGGTGATGGACCGTCTGCAGCGCTCGCATTTCCTCGATGGCCTGACCGGACTGGTGTTCCTTTCGCAGTTCGAAGCCATGCAGGCGCTGTCATGCACCGAAACGCGTTCAGAAACAGAGAACGAAATCAGGCAGCCCGCTCTTTCCTGATGCGAATGCTGGTGGGCGGTCGACGCGCACCCCATATGTCATTTGAACGTATGTGTTGCACCCGATTGGGAGAACGTTGCCATGATCCGTCGAAAACAAAGCCTTGTTGTTGCGCTTCTTGTCGGTTGCCTGACACTGGCGCCGGCGGTTTCTTTGGCAAAAGTGTCTGTGGGAAGCGTTCTCGGCACCACCCTGTTGGACGTCCTGACCGGCTTGGAAGGGGAGGGATACACCGTCGTCGAACTGGAATTGAAGCGGGATCACATCGAGGCCGAAGCCATTCTCGACAACCGGAAATACGAAATCGAGGTCGACCTGCAGACCGGCAAGGTTCGGGAAATCGACCTGGATTGAACATTCGGCGCCGGTGATCCGGCACCGAGGGCGGCGCGTAGTCGAGTGAAACCAACTCTCGGCTATATCCATGACTCGCTCGCCTCAAAACATTGCCGTATTCGGCGCCAACGGTGCCATCGGCGCTGCCTTTCTGCGGCAGCTTCGCCAACGTCAACCGCATGCCCACTTGCAGGCAATCGCCCGCTCCGGTTTTGAAAATGGCGATCCCGCGATCAGCAGCCATCAGATCGATCCGTCCGACGAAGTTGCGCTGGGCGACGCGGTTCGAGGGATGACGGTGCACGGCCCGCTCGATGCGGTGCTGGTGGCAACCGGAATGCTGCACGGGCCAGGTCACATGCCGGAAAAGGCGCTGCGGGAAGTCTCGGCTGAATCGCTGCACCAGCTGTTTCACGTCAATGCAGCCGTGCCGGCCTTGATCCTCAAGCACACGACCCCGTTTCTGCGGCGCGACGGACGTGCTGTTTTCGCTGCCCTTTCAGCTCGCGTCGGCAGCATTGGTGACAATAGTCTGGGCGGCTGGTACGCCTACCGTGCATCGAAAGCAGCTCTCAACATGCTGATCCGCAACGCGGCGATCGAGATTGCGCGTCGAAATCGCGAAGCGGTGGTCGTTGGTCTGCATCCCGGAACCGTCGAAAGTGCATTGTCGGCGCCGTTCAGCAAGAACGTACCGGACGAAAAACTGTTCGATCCGGATTTCAGCGCCACCCGCCTGCTGAATGTGCTTGATGGTCTCGATGCCTCCAAGAGCGGTGGTCTTTTTGCCTGGGATGGGAGTGAGATTCCCTACTGACCGCTCCCCAGAGCGCCATCACCCCGGTGACGGAATCGTTTCATCGATCCTGTTCGTCAGGCACGATTGATGCGATGCCGCGTCCTCACCCATAGAACTTAGGTTTATTGGCGAAAAAGCCGGCTTGCAGGCCTCGACACCCGTTCGTACATGGCGATGGAGGCCGATAACCCGATCTTTATCAATACGATTGCGCCGCGTTGCCGAACGCGGCGGGGAGCCAGCTTGTGCGCTTTTTTGGAATAGCCATTGTGGTCGCAGCCCTTCTCGCCCCACTTGCGGGCTTCGGGCCGCTGGCCTTGAGACACGATCCGATTGCCATTGTCAGCGAATGTGCCGGCGCGGCAGCTTTGATTGCCATGGCGTTGGGGCAGATCCTCGCCACACGATTGCGAATTCTGGAACCGGTCTTCGGCGGCCTCGACCGCATTTATGTTTTGCACAAATGGCTCGGCATTGGCGCCATGGCCGCCATACTGCTCCACGACACTCTGGATGCGGAGGCCGGAGGTGTTGGCGGAGATGCCGCGCTGACTGATCTCGCCGAAACCTTCGGCGAAGTCAGTCTCTATGGACTGCTGATCTTGGCGATTATCACCGTTGCCACCTTCATTCCGTATCGTCTGTGGTATCTGACCCATAAGTTCATGGGTGCGTTTTTCGCCGTGGCGTTGCTCCACTTTGCGCTGATTGCCAAACCCTTTGCAACGCTCGATCCTTTGGGTCTGTACATCATGGCCTTCGGCGCCGCCGGCGTTCTTTCCTATCTCTACACCCTGCTGCCCCGTGGTCAGGGCAGCGGTTGGCGCAGCCATCGCGTTGTTGCAGTCGACCGGACCAGAGACGCAATGGCTGTCACGCTTGAACCGGACCGCAGGTCGATCGGGCACCGGGCGGGCCAGTTCGCTTTTGTTCGCTTCGAACTGCCGGGTCTCTCGGAAAGCCATCCCTTCACCATCAGCAAGGCTCCGGATGCCGACGGTCTGGTTCGCTTCACCATCAAGGCCTTGGGCGGATACACCCGTGCCCTGAATCGCGAACTGGAGGTTGGATCGCATGCGCTCGTCTCACCGCCCTATGGTCGGTTCTTTCGCCGTCGCGGCGCCAAGCGTGAGATCTGGATTGCCGGTGGGATCGGGATAACCCCCTTTGTCGCATGGGCGCAGGCGCTTGAACCGGATCACTCGCCGATCGATCTGTTCCTTTGTGTCCGGGGGCTGGGGGCGGCCGCCCATCTCGACGAGTTGAATTTGATCGCGTTATCGGACCCTCGCTTCACGGTTCACCTGGTTGATTCCACCGCCGGCGACCGCCTGACGGCCGAACGGATTGCTGAAACAGCCTCGCTGGTTGATGCGCAGGTTCATTTCTGCGGTCCGAAAGGCATGCGGGAAACTCTGCGGACCGGGCTGTGCGAACGGGGCCTTCGATCGTCCTGCTTCCATTACGAGATGTTCGAAATCCGCTCCGGTCTGGGACTGCGGCGGTTGGCGCAATGGTTGGTGTCGTTGCCGCCGTCATTCGGTGTTTTCAGTTCTAAACCAAAGGGAGAAACGGCCGGTTTAAGCCTTTAGCCGATGGCGACGCCGGACGAACGGTCCCAGATGCCGAATATCCGTCGCGAACGGATGTTTTGAAAAGCAAGAAAGGAAATCTGATGACAACGAAGCTCGGAAAACTGACCATTCCAGCCGCATTGGCTGCCGGCCTTGTTCTGGCCCCGGCCTTGGCACAGGCAGAACTGGCAACGGGAACCGTACTCGGCACGACGGTGCCGGAAGTAAGCGCGGCGCTGGACAAGCTGGGTTACACGATCTCGGAAATCGAGACGGAAGATGGCCGGATCGAAGCCGAAGTCACGGCAAACAACAAGGAATTTGAAATCGAGATCGACGCCGAGACTGGCAAGGTTCTGGAGCTCGAAGACGAGACCGACTAGCCGCGTTTCTTGGTGTCGACAGGCCCGCTGCCACCACCGCATCCCGGCCCCCCTGCCGGTCCGCTGTGGCAGCGGGCGCTGATTGCAGGGCCTTTCGCGGCGCCTGGCACGGTCATGGCGTCGAGGCGCACACCGAGATATCATGAGGGCGGGACAGCATCAGGATCACGGGATTTCATGACAGCGATTTCAAAACGATACGGTCTGGCGGCCTTGTTTGCCCTGCAATTGTTCTGCGTGCTGTTTCTGCTGGCCGATGCCCTGGCCGACGTCTTCAGGTTGGATCAACTCAGTCTCATCAAGGACACGGACAGTTTCGAATACGCCGTCGTGATCGCCCTGATCATCAGCATGACTGCCACCGGCCTGGAGATGCGCAGGGTCATGCAGCGCAACCAGCGCGTTGAGGAGCAGCTCAAGGCAGCGTCCGGGGCCTTTGCGGAATTGCTGGAAGCCCATTTTGAAACCTGGAACCTCACCGCGTCGGAACGGGATGTCGCCCTGTTGGCCATCAAGGGCCTCGGCATCGCCGATATCGCTGCTCTGAGGAGCACCAAGGAAGGGACCATCAAGGCGCAGCTCAATGCCATTTACCGCAAGGCGGATGTCACCGGACGACCGCAACTGATAAGCCTGTTCGTCGAGGAATTGATGGGTGGCACGCTCGCATCCGCCGCAGCCTGAATCAGAATGATCCGACGGTGTGAGCGCTGCGTATAACCGGCACCGCAGCCTTGAGGCAGAATTCGTGAGTTCACCGACCGTTCTGTTCTGGTTTCGCCAGGACCTCAGATTGACCGACAATCCCGCACTGATCCAGGCGGCTCGGGCCGGGCGCGTCGTGCCGATCTACATACTCGACGACGAGAACGCTGGCGATTATCGCATCGGCGGTGCCGGGCGCTGGTGGCTGCATCATTCTCTCGCCAGTCTGAACCGATCGCTTGGCGGGAGATTGCGTCTCTACCGGGGAGCCGCGGACCGTTTGCTGCCGCAGATTGTCGAGGCGTACGGCGCGGACAGTGTGTTCTGGAACCGCTGTTACGAACCGTGGCGCATCGCTCGCGATACAGCCATCAAATCAGCGCTCTCGGCTGCCGGCACCAATGTCGAGAGTGACAACGGATCGCTGCTATGGGAGCCCTGGGAGGTGCTCAAGCCGGATGGCACTCCTTACCGGGTCTTCACACCGTACTTTCGCAAGGGGTGCCTCAACGCTGCGCCACCACGCCAGCCGTTGGCCGAACCGGAAACGCTCGACCTGGTCGAAGACGACGATGCACATGCCGTTGCGTTTGAGGGTTTGGAGCTTTTGCCCCGTGTCCGATGGGATCGCGTGCTTGAACCGCATTGGGATATCGGTGAGGCCGGAGCGCAGAACGCGCTGGATCGGTTCCTCGAGGAGGGTCTTAGGAACTACAAACGCGGTCGTGATTTTCCAGCGCTGAAAAGCGTCTCGCGCCTATCGCCTCACTTGCACTGGGGCGAAATTTCGCCCAACCAGGTCTGGCATGCCGCATCAGCCATGCAGCCGAGTGACAATCTCGATCATTTTTTCAGCGAACTCGGCTGGCGCGAGTTTTCCTATTCGCTGCTCTACCATTTTCCCGACCTGCCAACGCAAAACCTGCAGCCGGGCTTCAACGCATTTCCGTGGCACAGCGATGCCGATCTCCAGCAGCGCTGGCAGCGCGGCCAGACCGGGATCCCGATCGTCGACGCCGGCATGCGCGAACTCTGGCAGACCGGCTACATGCACAACCGTGTCCGCATGATCGTCGCCTCTTTCCTCGTCAAGAACCTGCTGCAGCACTGGCATGCCGGAGAAGCCTGGTTTCGAGACTGCCTGGTTGATGCGGACCTGGCGAGCAACAGCGCCAGTTGGCAATGGGTAGCCGGCTGTGGTGCCGACGCCGCCCCCTATTTCCGCATCTTCAATCCGGTGACGCAGGGAAAGAAATTCGACCCCGAAGGCGTTTACACGCGTCGCTGGGTGCCCGAACTTGCTGACGTTCCGAGCGAATGCCTGTTCAATCCGTGGGAAGCTCGCTCCGGTGTGCTCGAGGCAGCAGGCGTGGTTCTTGGCAAAACCTATCCGCAGCCGATTGTCGATCTTAAGGTCTCGCGCCAACGGGCGCTCGATGCCTATCAGACGATGAAGCAATCCGCTTGATGCCCGTTGACCTTGCTGCGGCGTGTGTGGATGGTGCGGCCCAAAACCGCTCGATGATTGGAACCGCAAACCATGAAACGCACCGCCCGTCTCCGCGCCCTGTTCGAAGCTCCCGAATTTCTCGTCCTCCCTGGAGCGTATGATGCCCTGTCTGCCCGGCTCGCCGAACGCGCTGGTTTCGAGGCGGTGATAGTCGGAGGATTTTCAGTCACGGGTTCTCTGCTCGCCGCTCCGGACAGTTCGCAACTCGGTCTGATGGAGCTGGCCGAACATTACCGGCGGATCTGCGATGCCGTGGAGGTGCCCGTATTCGTTGATGCCGATACCGGCTTCGGCAATGTCTCCAACGCACGCCGCACGACCCAGGAATTCGAACGCGCCGGCGTTGCCGGGTTCTTCATCGAAGATCAGGTCTTCCCCAAGCGCTGCGGTCACACGCCCGGCAAGGCGGTGGTGCCTGCCGAGGAGATGGCAGCCAAGGTCAAGGCCTGTGTCGACGCCCGGTCGGACCAGGATTTCTTCATCATGGCACGCACTGACGCGCTGGCAGTAGAAGGACTGGACGCCGCCATCGAGCGCGCAGCGCTTTATCGCGATGCGGGCGCCGACGCGCTGTTCATCGAGGCGCCGCGTACCGTCGACGAGATGCGCCGCATCACCGCCGAACTGGGTGGTCTGCACATGGCCAACATGATCGACTTCGGAATGTCGCCAGATCTCACCGCCGCCGAGTTGCGGGATCTTGGCTTCGCCGCCGGCTGCTGGGGCCTCGGCCCGATCTTTGCCGTCGCCAAAACACTCACCGCGGTCTACGACCAAATGAGGGCCGATGGCACGACGCAGAACGCCCGATCAGGCATGCTGACCTTCGACGAGTTTACCGACCTGGTCGGCTTGCCCGAATTGCGGGATACGGAACAGCGGGATCTCGATTTTGCACGGCAGCTGATAAAACGCTGATCGCCTTACGCCTCAGGACAGGTATAGGACACCGCGCACTCCGCCTTGTCCTTTGTCTTGAGCAGCACCGGTCCGGGCAATTCACCTTCGTCGCACACAAGATCGTTGCGCTTCGAAACCGGAACGCCCTCGTCGATCGGCAGCACTTGACCCTCATCAATCGTGTCGATGCGCCCATGCTCTTCGAAATGCGCCACGGCTTCCTCGCAACTCATGTCGTTCGAGATTGCCTCGGCCGATGCGATAGCAGGCAGCAGGAAAGCCAATGCAATGCCAGAAATGATTGTCCGCATTTTGGTGTCCTCCGGGTAGAACTTGAGCGTGACAGATAGCCGTGACGACAATTGGGCAAGAGTCGATTCACTCGTCTCCGACCACCATCGGATTTTCCGGGTCCGCCGACCATTCCTGCAGCGAGGCCGTGTAGACCGCGACATCGGAGAAGCCGAGCCGGGCCATGACGAAGGCGTTGGAAGATGCGAGGATGCCGCCGCCGCAATAGGTGATAGTGCGGGCTTCTTGATCGCTTTGATGCATGGCCTCGAGCTCTTCGAGCGGTCGGAACCGGCCCGTTTCGTCGATGAGATCTATGCCGCAGATATTGACTGCGCCCGGGATATGGCCCGGCCGCTCATACATCGTGATCTCGCCGCGAAAGCTCTCCGCCGGCAATGTGTCGATGAGCAGCACCTCGGAGTTGCCGACGGCCGCACGCACTTCATGCTGATTGGCAATCAGTTCAGGGCGCAGGTGTGGTGTCAGTGTGGCTGGTTCCCTGTTTGCCGGTTCACTGGAAAGTGGCCGGCCCTCGTCAGTCCACAGCTTGAGGCCGCCGTCGAGAATAGCGGCATTGTCGAAACCGACCCAGCGCAACATCCACCAGACCCGGGCTGCCCAGACGGACATGAACCCGTCATAGAGCACCACCCGGGAGGTGTCGCCGACGCCGAGCGCGCCCATAGCAGCGCAAAATTGCTCCGGTGACGGCACGGCAAAGCCGATGCCGCTGTCTGTATCGCAAAGGTCGGTGGTCAGGTCGGCAAAACCAGCGCCGGGTATGTGGCCGGCATCGTAGTCCGCGCGACCACTGGACGTGGCGAAACCGCCAGTTTCACTCTGCTCCATACGAACGGTGCAATCGAGGATCACGAGATCCGGATCTTCGTTGTGTCGGCTGAGCCATTCCGTGGTTACAAGAGAATCCATAGGGCATTTCCTCGGCCGATGGTTGCAGGGTCCGGCGATTGTTGAAGCAAAACGGGTCGGTGGGCAAGCCAAGTCGAGTTGACGTTTTGAAGACGATCTTCACGTTACCCACTTGCTCGTGATTGGTTTCGGTTCGACAGCCGTGCTAGTTCTGGTTGAAGATTGCGTCTCGTCATTCCTTTCACCAACACCGGGTACCACACGATGAAACAGGCGAAGTGTCTTGTCCTTTTTCTCCTGACGCTCATTCTGGCCGTACTCTTGAGTACGATGCCCAATCGGGCGCAGGAGCCGGCGGAGTGGACGCCGGAACTTGGACTTGCGGTCAAGCGGCTATCGGATCTGTCCTTCTCGCCCGACGGCGGGCAACTGCTTTATGGCATCAACAGCGTCGATGTGGAAAACGATCGGTATTTGACCAGTTTCGTGATTTCCGGCGTCGATGGCTCAGGCCGGCGTGTCCTTCTCGATTCATCGCCACACATCTCAAGTGCGCAATGGTCGCCGGATGGCAAATCCGTTGCCTATCTGTCGACGCAGTCGGGTCATTCCAGCATCTGGGTGATCGCTTCCGGCGGCGGCGAGGGTCGGCAGGTGACGGATCTCAAGCAGGATATTTCCAGTTTTCGATGGGCGCCCGACGGACGGTCGATTGGTTTTGTCATGCCGGACCCCGCCTATGTCGACCCTGGCGTCGAAGATCCGGCGCTGTTCAACAGGAACCACCTCTGGCTGGTCAGGCCCGAAGGTGGCGATCCAACGAATCTGACCGCCAACCAGAGCTTTTCGGTCAGCGCCTGGTCGGGCAACTGGGCCTATGATTGGTCACCTGACAGCAAGCGCATCGTCTTTGCGCATCAGGAGGGACCCGGCCTCGATTTCTGGACCAACGCGCAACTGTCCATCGTCGATGTCGACACACTGCAGGTCAACATGGTCGAGACGGACAACCGTTTCTGGAAATACTTCCCGAAATTCTCGCCCGATGGCAAATGGCTGGCGTTCATCAACGCACCCGGTCCGTTCAAATGGTCCTTTCTTTGGAGCATCAAACTGATGCCGGCTGACGGCGGTGAAACGGTTACCTTGAATTCCAGGAACCGGTTGCCGTTCCCGTGGGAATGGGCGCCGGATTCGAAAAGCCTCTACTATGTCGAGAACGACCGCACGACCTACTCCTTCTATCGAATGCCGGTCGACGGCAGTCCTTATCAAAAGGTGTTCGGCTCGCCGGACGATCTCAGCGTTCCCGGCCTCAACACCTATCTGGTTTCTTCCTTTGTCGATATCGACGAGTCCAACCGGAAGCTGGCGTTTTTCGGCCAGACCCACAACACTCCGCCTGAGATCTATGTCAGTGACGTCGACCGTTTCCGGCCTGAAAAGATCACCGGGGTGAACCGGCAATTCGATGACATCAAGATCGGCCGCACCGAGCTGGTTCGCTGGAAGTCACTGGACAATACCGAGGTCGAAGGACTGCTCACCTATCCGACTGACTTCGCCGAGGGCAAAAAGTATCCGCTGGTCGTGCAGATCCACGGTGGCCCGAACGGGGTCGACTTCAACGAATACCTGCCACTGATGAAGTTCCTCCCGACGGCGGCCTTTGCGGCGGATGGCTATTTCGTCCTGCGGCCGAACTATCGCGGCACGCTCGGCTACGGTCAGAAATTTCGCGAGGACTTGATCGGCAATTTTGGGGTCCTCGATATCCAGGACATCCTGTCCGGCGTCAACAATGTGATCAACAGAGGGCTGGCGAACCCTGATCAGCTGTTTGTGGTGGGACAGAGCAACGGTGGCACCATGACGAGCTGGATCATCACACAGACGCAGCGTTTCAGGGCAGCGTGCCCGATCGCCGGGGAGACAGACTATATCAGCCTCGAAGGCACCAATGGGTACTTCCAGACAAGCTGGTACCTGGGCGGGAGCTTCATCGATCATCTACAACGTTTCATCGACCGATCGCCGATTTTTCACGTCAAGAACGTCACAACGCCGACCCTGATCCAGGGCGGTCTGCTCGACGACAATGTTCCTCACGGTCAGCTGAAGGAATTCTATCGGGCTCTCAAACGGGTGGGCGTCGACGTGGAGCTCGTCGGGTATCCGGATTCAGATCACGATGAATACCCGCCGAAACTCTATCTCCGGCTGTTGCGGTCCTGTCTCGACTGGACCAACAAGTACAGGGATGCCGCGACCGGCAATTGACCAGCTTGTGGTCATGCGCCGACGGGGTCGCGGCCAAAATACGCTGCCAGGTGGTCAATGAGTGCGCGCATGCGTGCCGTCAGGTGCCGGTTGGGCGGGTAGAGGGCATAAAGCCCGTATTCCGTGGTGCGGCGATCTTCGAACAGCTCAACGAGCCGTCCGTCGGCCAGAGCCGCCTCAACCGCGTAGTAGGGGCAGAGCGCAATGCCCGCACCGCCGATGGCCAATTGACTGAGCGCCCTTGGGGCATTGGCGCGAAAGCTGCCGGACACCCGCACGGTTTCCTCGCCGTCGCCGTCGCGAAAGCGCCAGGAGCCCGAATCCGGCCTGTTCCCGTCAATCAGGCAGTTGTGCGAGGCAAGGGCCCGCGGATGGTCGGGGCGACCGTGCGTTTTCAGGTAACTCGGCGCGGCGCAGATGACGACGGGCATGTCCGACAGCCGCCGCACGCGCAGGGTTGAGTCCCGCAGGATACCGATGCGAACAGCCAGGTCGAAGCCTTCCTCGGTCACGGCCACGCGGCTGTCGCTCAAGTGCAGGTCGATTTCGATGGCTGGATGGGCCGCCTGAAACGGGATCAGCGCCCTGACCAGATGGGTCGATCCGAATCCTGTCGGCGCCGTCATTCGGATCGGGCCCGAAAGGGCCGCTTGCCGGTCTTGCACCAGGTCCTGTAATTCGTCGAACTGTTCAAGCAGGGGGCGGCAACGCTCCAGGTAGGCCGAACCGACATCGGTCAGCGTCACGCGCCGAGTGGTTCGTTGAAACAGCCGCGTGGAAAGCCGCGTTTCGAGCGCGGCGACGTGGTTGCTGATCAGTTTGGTGGATTTATGCAGGCGCCGTGCGGCGCCGGTGAACGAGCCCTCCTGCGCGACGGCAATGAAGGCGCGCATGGTTTCGATCTGGTCCATGACACACTCCAATTATGAATAAATAGGACATAATAAAAGAAAAATACAGGCGATTATCTTTCTGAATGACGCGAGCCATATTGACGCTGTCAGACGGTCAGCACCGTCGCTCCAGTTCGAATTCAAAGAGGAAACCCATGTCGAACGCCATTCGCATCCACCATTTTCCGCTGTCCGGTCACGCTCACCGGGCCGTGCTCTTTGCCAATCTTGCAGGCATCAATCATACGCTCGTCGAGGTCGATCTGGCGGGGGGTGAGCACAAGAGAGAGCCGTTTCTGTCGCTCAATCCCTTCGGTCAGGTGCCGGTGATCGAGGACGGCGATGTGGTCGTTTCCGATTCCAATGCCATCCTGGTCTATCTGGCGCGCAAATACGCACCCGACTGGTTGCCCTCCGATCCGCTCGGCGAGGCTGAAGCCCAGAAGTTTCTGTCCCAGGCTGCCGGCGATATTGCCAACGGCCCGGCGGCGGCACGACTGATCACCGTATTCGGCGTCGATCTCGATCCCGGCCATGCGGCAGCGGTTGCCGAGCGAGTCTTTGATCGGCTGGAAAACCATCTGGAAGGCCGCAACTGGCTGGTTGGCGACCGCCCGACCATCGCCGACGTGGCAATCTACAGCTACACGGCGCACGCGCCGGAGGGCAATGTGTCGCTCGACGCCTATCCCAACATTCGTGCGCTGCTCGCGCGCATCGAACAACTCCCCGGTTTCGTCCCGATGCCGGCAACTCCAGCCGGCCTCGCCGCCTGATTTCTCATGGGGCGCGGCGGACAGACCGCGTCCCTCCCGAACCCACCTCTACCCAGGAGACCGTTATGCTCACCCGCATCGACGACGGGCGATCCCCCTTTCACGCCGGCGAACGCTCGGTTCAGGAGAAGTTCGGCGTACGTGAAATCGAGACCTGGGCACGGCAGGTGGTGCGCGATCATATGCCGGAACAGCACTGTGAGTTCTTCAAAGGCCTTCCGTTCCTCGTTGCCGCGGCGCGCGATGAACACGACCGGCCCTGGGCGACCGTGTTGACCGGCCCTGAAGGTTTCTTGAGTTCACCTGATCCACGCAGGCTGCACATGGATGCTCGCCCCGCGCCAGGTGACGCTTTGCAGAGAGCCTTCGTGCCGGGTGCCGATATCGGCATTCTTGGAATTGAACTGGCGTCGCGCCGCCGCAACCGGGCAAACGGACGAATCGGTTCCGATGGCCAAACCCTGATGATCGATCAGAGCTTCGGCAACTGCCCGCAATACATCCGCGAACGGCTTTTGCGACGGGTTCCGGCCGGCATGCGCAAGGCGCCTCGGCGCGGCACGCGGCTGAGTGCCGACCAGCAGCAGTTGGTGGCCAAGGCCGACACGTTTTTCATCGCCAGCGGCTTTCGCGGCGACGGTGACAACCCGGCATTCGGCATGGATGCCTCCCATCGCGGCGGCGAGCGCGGTTTTGTCGAAGTCATCGATTCTGGCCGTCTGCGTTTTCCGGACTGGGCCGGCAACAACTATTTCAACACCATCGGCAACCTGCTTGCCGATCCGCGGGCGGGCTTCCTGTTCGTCGATTTTGCGACCGGCAGCCTGCTGCAGATTACCGGCCGCGCGACAATCGATTGGCAGTCCGATGACATGGATCGCTTCCCGGGTGCCCGCCAGCTGGTGACCCTGGAGATCGATGCGATTGTCGAGCAACCGTCGGTTCTGCCGCTGCGTTGGGAGGTCGATGCGCAGTCGGTTCGCTCGCTCCGCCTGGTCGACAAGATCCGCGAGAGTGCCGATGTCACGTCGTTTGTGTTCGAAGCGCGCGATGGCGGACCACTGCCGGCCTTTTCGGCGGGCCAGCATCTGCCCGTAGAGTTTGCCGTTGCGGGCATCGATGAAGCGGTTCGGCGTACTTACTCGCTTTCCGGCGCTCCAGATCAGGCGCAATACCGCATCAGCGTCAAACGGCAGCACCATGGCCTGGCATCGCACCATCTGCACGATCATCTCGAGCCGGGTGATATCGTCGAAAGCCGAAACCCGGCAGGAGAGTTCGTCCTGCCGGCGACGGATGAGCCTCTGGTCCTTGTCGGGGCCGGGGTCGGAGTTACACCCTTGATCAGCATGCTGCACGATCTCGCGGCCCGGAACGACGGGCGTCAGGTTCTGTTTGTTCACGGGGTTCGCGACGGACGGCATCACCCTTTCGCCGACGAGGTGCGAGCCGTCGCGACGGATCTGAATGCCACGATCCATGTCGCCTACAGCCATCCCGACCCGTCCGATGAGAACGGGCGCAACTATGACAGCCATGGAAGGGTCAGCGCTGATTTGCTGAAGGGGCTAGGTGCGCCCGAGAACGCTCATTACTTCCTGTGCGGACCGGCCGGCTTCATGGCGGGCCTGACAGAGGGTCTGACCCGCGGCGGCGTAGCAGCCGAGCGAATTCATACTGAAGCGTTCGGTCCCACCGCATAGGCCAGGCGGGCCAGGCTCTATGTCACGCTGAGCAGCACCAGGCCGATGACGGTTATCATCCGCATTGCCTCGGCAAGACGCCGGTCGCCCGGAAAGCGATCGGCGGACCGCCAGACACCGACCAGGGCCAGCGTGTTGTAGGGCAGGGACAAACCGTACCCGCCCAAAATCGCCAGCGCTGGCTGCTCCGCCATCATCAGCCACACGAACAGCAGGCTGGTCACCACATTGACCGCGAGCCCGCCCAGAACGGCCCATATCCAGAACGCATCCTGAAGCGGCATGTCCCCGTTCCAGAGCCGTGAAATGGTGCGCATGACAACCCCGAAAACTCCAACGATGCAACAGGCTTAGTTTGCCGGCGGCGTCGGGTCAAATGACAGGTTGCCCGTCGCTTGATTGGGTTTGTCGATCGATAATCGGCAGAAAAAGTTCGAATTGCTCTCAATATATTTGCCGTTCGTATATTTGTTTAAATGTTCTGTATTCTTGCGTTTGGTCAAGCGTGTTAAACTGTATTTGCAGTAGGCGCTATATGCTCGTAATTATTGCCTGGTTATTTTGAAGGCCACGCTGTCATGGGGTTTGCTGCACAGCCGGCAAACCGGCCGGTGTCCGATTGGAGAAGGCGGCATGACCGACAGAATCACCTATTCCCAACTGCTGGAGAAGCTGAACGATCCTCAGACACTGCCCGAGGATGTGCAGGTCTATTTCAGACAGGTCATCGATCCATCGCGGCCGCTGTCGCCGCGCTTCGAGATCGATGAGACCATGGTCGACCTGACCGACGTGCACGCCGCGCCGGAGGGAGCGGAGGGGTTGGTCACCGATTTCTTCGTGGATTTTCTCAATCACTATCAGATGCGGCGGCGTCAGCGCGCCTACGAACGGCGCATACGACGCGGCTGGCCCGGCCTTCGTCTGGTCGCCGACGGCGACTCCTGGTTCCAGTACCCGTTGCGCCGCAATGACGATCTGATCGACTTCCTTGCACGCCCCTTCGCCATCTATTGCCTGAGCGCCGCTGGCGACGAAATGGTCGACATCCTCAATCCGGAAAATCGCGAGCGCATTGCCGATGCGGTGCGCAACACGGAAGCCCACGGCTTTCTGTTCAGCGCCGGCGGTAACGATATCGCCGGCGATGGATTTTTCGATTTTCTCATTGATGCGTCCCCCAGTAACACTGCTGCAGACTATGTCGCACCCGCGCTCGACGCTTTCCTCGTGACGGTCAAGGATCTCTACCGCGATTTCTTTACCGATCTGCTCGGGCGTTTTCCGGACCTCAAGGTGTTCTATCACGGCTACGACTACGCCCTGCCTCAGATCGATGGCGACTGGCTCGGGCCATCCCTGGAAAGAAAGGGCATTGAACAGGCGCTCTGGTCTCCGATCGTGCGTGTCATCATCGATCGCTACAATGCCGCCCTTGCGGATCTCGCCGGAGCATTCCCCGGTCAGGTGATGCATGTCAGTTGCCTGGGTGCGATCGGTGATCTGGATCAATGGCGCGATGAGCTTCATGGCAAGTCCGCTGGATGCGAACGGGCAGCGGACCGGTTCACAACGGCGATTACGGGCGTCTGGCCAGACGCACTCACCGGCGGTGGCCAGCCGGAAGCCATGGCCGCCGGGGCCCCTGAAGCTGCGACGGGAGCCGACGCTCCACCGGGCAGCGACGACCTGTCGGAGGAGCAGCGCGCCGAGGGCGCTATCATACCCGACGACGATGTCGGGCTTGAGGATGCACTTGACGCAGTTCCACCCTCGCTGGTGGTCGCGGCTGCGGAAAGCCTGACTGAGGTCCCGCAGGTCGGCTGGCCCAACCACGATGTGAACGCACCGGACTATGCCCATTTCGAAACGCCACCGCGCGGCGGCAGCTTCAACCTGACGCCAGCGGATCTGGAGCTGTTAATCCGTGCCAACCGGTTTGAACCGCTGGGCCATGACGGCACCATCGTGTTCGGATTGCGTGGTGCCGAACTGACCGACGGGCACCAGATCGAGGACGCCACTTCAATCGAATTGCGCGACGTGCGGCCCAATCACCTGACATTCCGCTGCGTCATGGGTTTCTTCGACCGCAACAATGGTCGGCTCAGTGCCTATACCGGTTCGACGGTGCCCAATGCGTTGTCGATGACGCGCTACTTCAAATGGCAAAACGGCCTGGGAGGCGAGAGCTGGGCCAACATGCTCCCGACCGGTTGCTACGCGTTCCGCCGCGCTTCGCACGGTTGGGACAGGGAGCGCGAACAATGGAAAGTGCCGGTGGCGCTTCGCCTGACTCGTCCGGGCACGAACGGTGACGGCACGGCAACCGTGTTACGCACCAAAAACGATCTGACCTACGGCACCAAGGATTTCTGGCACACCTCTGTTCCGACCGACAACATCCACCCCGCCTTCTCGACTACGGCCTTTTCCTCGGCCGGTTGCCTGACGGTGCGTGGCAGCAGCGAGCGTTTCACCAACAATGGCACCGCGCAATGGCAACGGTTCCTGTCGCGCATCCAGCAGATACCGCTTAATGGGCGGATCGATCTGCTGCTTCTGACCGGCGCGGAGGCCGCCGTTGCGGGGTCGATGCGCACTGCGGGCACAGCCGCCGACAATGCGGCGGTGGACGCGGCTCTCGGCCGTCTGCGGGTCGGTTCGCGCGGCAATCAGGTCACCCAGTTGCAGACATTTCTCGGCATTACCGCCGACGGAGCTTTCGGACCGGGGACGAAAGCGTCCCTGACGGAAAAACAGAAAGCAGTCGAGCCCCTCGAAAAGGCCGACGGCGTCTATGCGCCGCAACTGGATGCGCTGTTCGGCATCAATTTGTTCGAAGCCGGCACTGGCTGACACAGGAGATCGAAATGGACCTCAAGGATTACATTGCGAACACCGAACTGGCGGCCGCACCGGTCGGATTGACCGCAACAGATGCCGCGGCCGGTCCGGAATCGGCGGAAGACGACCTGCAGGCGGCGATCGACGCGGGCAGCCTTCTCGGATTCGTCGACGGGTTGAGTGGTCAGGACAAGGACGATGTGCTGTTCTCCACGCAGTTCGCCCAGCGGGCGGCCAGCGCCAAATCGGACCGTTTCCTGGAGGTCCAAAAATGGTACCGCGACTATGTCGAATGGCTGGAAACGCTCGGTTGGGTCGCGCCGCAATTCAGTTTCAACACGGTGGACGTCGGCGATCATGAACTGCAGATGGATGCCGCGGCGCTCGAGATCATCTCGGCGGTGGCGAGTGGTGGCCAGACGGCCATTCTCACAGCGGCGCTGAAGGCTCTCGGGGGGCTGGCCGACGACTCGCAACAGATCAAGCTCTTCGATTTCCACTCGTCGGTGGAATTCGGAGGCAATTTCCAGATGGGTGCGGTGCAGAAGGCGGACAATGGGGCCGTGTCGGTCGCGCTCGGCGCCTTCCACTACAAATCCGTCGACAATCGCAAGGGCTTCCTGTTCATCCGCTGGGGCAAGCAGACGGTCAATTTCTGGGCAAGCGCGCAGACCATAACCCTCAACCAGACACTCTACACACAGGTGCGCGAAACCGTTGCAGAGGCCCTGGGTGCCAGCGCCAAATCGTTGATTTCGGACGTCAAACTGCCGATGTAACCGGGCGTATCGCCCTTTGCTCTACTCGGCCGCCTTTGCCGGAGCCGAGTTGAAAAACGTCGAAAGAGCCCCGCTGACGGCGGCCGGCTCCTCGATCGTCGAGGAGTGGCCCGCCCGCGGGATGACAACCAGCTGTGATCCCGGAATGGCGGCATGCATCCGTTCGGATTTTTCCGGAACGGTAGCGACATCCTCATCACCGACGATGATCAACACCGGCAATGCGATCCGTCCGAGCTGGTCGGCGAAGCCGAGGCGGTCAATCACGCCCGCAACGGCGCGGGTGATCCCGGTTCTGTCATTGGAAAGGATGAAGGAACGCCATTTCGCCTTTTCCTGGCTGCGTTCGGGGTCGTTCAGAAATGTCTGGCCGAACATGATCGGCATGACGCTGCCCATAACCGGACGGAAGCCGAACCAGCGGGCGATGAAGTTGAGCAGGCGGTACTTGGCCTTGTTCGGTTCCGGGTCGGCCGATGTTTCCAACAGTGACAGCGACCGCAACAGGTCCGGCCGATGAACCGCCAGACGCATGCCGACGAACCCGCCCATCGACAGCCCGACAAAATGGCACGGTCCGGCATCCAGCGCCTCGATCAGCGTCGCTGCGTCCTGTGACAGCGTTTCCATATCGTAACCGTCATCAGTGACCTGGCTTTTTCCCTGGCCGCGATGGTCAAAGGTAATGCAGCGGTACCGGTCTTTCAGGGATGCGACCTGCGCGGCAAACATCTCGCCGCTGTAAAGCAGGCCGTGTGAAAATACGACGGTTTCGCTGCCGCTGCCCTCATCCGTGTAGTGCAGACGCGCGCCGCCGATGTCGAGTGTCGGCATAATCGTTCTCCAGCCGGAAGCAAGTGCACAGCTGAAGTGTCGTCCAACGGCAACTGCAGGTCAACGCCGCGGAAGAAATTCCATCAACGCTCCCGCAGTAACTGAGCCAGTTCTTCGAGCACCCCTGGCGGATCATCACTGAATTCGTTGAGAAACTCCTGCAGCGTCCGTTCCCCACTTGCATCGTCCGGGCCTCCGGCCAGGTCACCGTTCCCGGGCGCGTCGCCCAGGCTCAGCCGGATCATCACCGGCCGGTGATCGGAAACACGATCGATAAAGCCAGGATCGGCACGATCCGGCGCCAGGATCATGAAGTCATTGTCATCCGTACGATGGGTCAGACTGGGGGAGAGAAAGATCGAATCGATCAGTGACCGATACCGGGCACCCAGATAGGTGATTGCTCCACCCCGTTCGTCCTGTGCGCTCATCGCCTTGAATCCGGCATTGCGCAGGCTGTCAAACTGGCCGGTGGATAGTTCGGCATTCATATCCCCGCCGATGACCCAATCTTCGTCCGCCGCAACGCCGTTGTTCATCATTTGAACAGTGGCTGCCAAGACCTTGCTGGCCATTCGCCGCCGCTTTGCTCCCTCCGCCTTTGCCTTCAGATGCAGGGGTACCAAGTAAAAATCAAACGACGGCCGATCGGCACTTCCATTGGGTGTTTCGAAGCGGAACAGTCCCGGATAGCGGTCGAAGATCTTGCCCTCGACCGCCTCGAAGCGAGAAGCGTCAGGGTCGTCGCTCCTGAGCCGAAGGAGTTGATCGACCTCGCGGGGCCAGTCGCGGCGCTCGCCGCGTACTGTGCGGCGATTCCACATGACCGTTGTCGTCTGCTTGTGGCTCGACGCATCCGGTTCGGATGCCGCAAATTCGAACTCAAGGCCGAACTCGTGCTGCATCTTGCGCACCAGGGCCTCGGTAGCTTCCGGGGACGTTTCCTCAAATGCCCAGATGTCCAGATTGAGATCGGCGATGATTCGCGCAACGTCGTTGATCTTGGTCCGGTAGTTGCGATTGAACCACTCGATGTTCCAGAAACCGATGTCGATGTCGCTCGGCGCTCCGCGATAAGCATTGACGACTGCTTCCAGTCCGTCGCTGCCCTGTTGTGAGCGGCCAAGTGTCCCGAAGAACCCGGTTCTGGAATCTGTACCGCATAGGTTGGCCTGCACCTGCCGCGCCATGTTGCGGTCCGGGCCATTTTCTGTCCGCCGGTCGATGTCGATTGCAATGGCCGCCGTCTTGATTCCCTCATTGAGGATATCGGCTTGAAAGTCAGCCTGAGACACGCGTTTCCTTAGATCGTCACTGAGCGTTGCCGTCGAAGCATGGTGGAGTGCGAACAATCGCCAGTCATCATTGAAAACCGGTGAGCCGGAACTCCCGGGTTCCGTGTCGGAGGTATAGTGGATCAGGACCTCCTCAAGGCCGAGCTCTATGACCTTGTTTTTTTCCAGTGAGCCGCGCTTGGGGCGGCCTGCCGGGTGATGAACGATATTGGCCGGTGACCCCGGTGCGGCCATGAAGGAGCCGCGCCAGAATTCGATGATTCCGAATTGATCCTGAGGTGCACCATCCACCCAAACAAAGCAGTAGTCGAGGTCCTCATAAGGGCTGGCGACAAACAGCCGGTCTGGGTCGAGCGTGAAACTCGACATTGCCGCGAGCACACCGGGAGCCGTCTCCTGATAGTTGAAGACTGCGCTGGATTGCGCTGCAACAGCGGCGCTGTTGATCACGTGGTGATTGGTGAGCAGGATATTCGGTGCGACAAGGAAGCCGGTACCGCTCCAACGGCCCGTTCGTCCACGGAAGTTGACGCCTGATGCCTGGATCTTGCACACCGCTCGTCCGCGGTCGGCACCGAGTTGGAGAAATCGGAACGGAACCGAATCGTCCTCATCGATGATTGCTTCCGGCATGGAGCCTCGGCTTACCAGCGCGCTTGTCCGGCGAAACCCGCTCGCGAATTTGCCCATGTCGCTGAAGCCGAGGCGCTCGGGGTCGATATTCTCTTCACGCCTGGTTTCGATAAGCAATTGGGGAAGCTCTTTGAGTGGGGGATAGGCGTCCGCAACCTCCTCGCCCTCACCATCGAAAACCGCTTCCGCATTGCCGGTGCGGGGTGTGACAACACGGTCCAGAACCTTGCGGAATTTGGCGGAAATCCTACGGAATCCATCGGATGTCCCGTGGATTTCATCTGCCCAGTCGCGTGTCGTTTTAAGTGTGCTGCGGACATCCACGAGGTGCACATTCGCATCCGTGTCGGCTACTTCGGCCAGCATTTCGTAGAGTTCCTGGATCAGGATCTCTGCGATATCGCGCCGAACAGCTGTCTCGGTAATTCCCTTGTCCGTCATCGGAGCCCCGAGCCACTCATCCTTGTCAGCCCAGGTAGGCGAACGTCTGTCGTTGGAGCCGCTTGGGTAGGGTATCGGATAGTCGTAGCCGTGAATGAGAATCGGCAGTGACTTGAAACGCACGTCGGCTCGAACTGTAGCCACGACTTGGAGATAGCCTTCCCGAAGTTTGTCGAGGACGCGGCTGAGCGCGGCTTTGTTGATCAGTTCCGAAGCGCTGCGGCGTCGATTGCTTCGCCGGTGCAGCAGGTTGGACAGAACCGGGACGCCTGTCTGGTCTTCGCCAATCACGTCGTTTCCGGCCGCCGAGAACAAAAAACCGCAGACCCGATCGGCCTGATCGTCAAGCGCCTTCATGTACTCGGGATTGTCAAAAATCATGTTGTCGGCAGTGTCGCCAGCGGCGCTACCGCACCAGATCAGGTAATCGTCCTCGAGGTGGTCAATCACATCCTTTATGAGGAACGGAAACTGGAACCAGCTGTCGCCTTCGCTCACGAGGACTGGCAGCTCGACCCCGTCCGCAACGCGCCTGCGGAACCGACCACGTCTGCGTTGACGAGCCAGCCAGTTGCCAGCCGTGATGGCGCTTTCAAAGCGGTCGGGTTCGACGAGATCCGGATTCGGTTCAAAAGTCGGCGAAAAGCCACCTCTACCGGGGGTTGGCTGTAAATACTCGGCAATCCGTTCGTCTTCGACATAAGGATCTTCGAGTATTTTGAGAAATTCGAGATGAGATAAGCGTTTTGGCATAGAACCAAGCTCCCAACAAATGGGAGTCCTCAACCATTAATAATGAATTTTGATGATTATTGCATAAATACTTAAAAAATGGAATATAATTCTAATTATAATACAAAAACACAGTATAATTAGTTGAATGTATTAGATTTTTTAATTGCAAATAGGAATCAAGCATAAAGCAAAAACCGCAGCACTGGCTGCGGTGAAGCTATTCTCGACTAAGATCGCTAAGAGGAGTTGCGTGCCCTTTGGGTCTCGGCACGTTCGCACGCGCCGGGCTGACATCCGTCAGGTCAAAAGCCGCTCCTCAAACGGGTAGTGGGTCAATTTCTCGAATCCGGTCTCCGTGATCAGGATTTGGTCTTCGAGCTTGATCCCCTCATTGCCACCGACGGCTCCGACATAGGCCTCGACCGAGACGACCATGCCGGGTTCCAGAGCACCGGAATAGCCGTAGGCGTCAAAATCTTCCGGATAACGAATGCTCGGGTATTCGTCGCAAAGGCCGACACCGTGGGCAATCACGCTGTAGCGCTGTGCCCGGAAGGCTTCCGGCAGACGGTGCGCTTTTCGCGTGATCTCCTCGAAGGGCGTCCCTGGCTGCATCAACTGCATGTTTGTCGCCACATGCTCATGAGCCAGCCTGTAGAGGCTCTTTTGCTCCGCCGTCGGCTCGAAATCACCAACCATCCAGGTGCGGGACATGTCGATGCAGATCCCGTAAACACCGATCAGGTCGGTGTCGAAGCCCAGCAGCTCACCGTGCTGGATAACCCGGGGGCCGCATTCCTGGAACCATGGATTGGTGCGTGGACCGGAGGCCAGAAGCCGGGTTTCGATCCATTCGCCGCCGCGTCGGATATTCTCCGCATGCAGAACCGCCCAGACGTCGTTTTCGGTGACACCCGGCTCAACGGCCTGTTGCATCTTGCCGACGGCGACCTCGCAGGAATGGACGGCGCAGCGCATGGCGGTGATTTCGTCAGGTCCCTTGATGACGCGCGCCAGCTCAGTGACTTCCTGCCCTTCGAAGATCTCGATTCCAAGCCTTTGCAAAGCCAAAAGCCCGGCATGCTCGATCTTGTCGACCGCAAGCCGGCGGTTTTCGCCGCCGTGGGCGCGTAGCACCTCATCCACCTGGGCGGCGAAAAGCCGGGCATGCTCGTCGGTGCGCTCGCCGCTTTCGAAATAGAAGAAACTGGCACCGCTGCGCAGTTCCTGCACCAGCGGCAGATGGGCCGACAGGTGGTCGCAGGCGTGAAAGTCCCAGAGAACGATATAGCCGTCGGCGGACACGAAACAGGCGCGCGCCGCGTTGTGCGACGTCCACAGCTGCATGTTGGTCGTGTCGGTGGCGTAGCGGATGTTGAGCGGATCGAAACACAAAAGCCCGGCATAGTCGTGCCGGCGCAACTCGGCCATCAGACGATCGAGCCGAAAGCGCCGCATGCGCTCCAGATTGGGAGCCGGGAGGCCCGCCTGCGCCCATTCCTCGAACGCCAGCGCGGTCGGGCCGATCTCCACCCGGTCATTGTCATCAAGCGACCCGTCCGGTTTGACGGCGCGCCGCCGAGTCGGGTCAATCTTCTGATTGGATATCGAAAAGGCGCTCATCATTCCTCCCGAATGCCCGTTTCCGGCGATGACTGAACCATCTGATCGGCCCCGATGCGCGCCTGACCGCGACCCGATCGTTTCGGATTGCGTCGAGGCCGAGGACCGAGCGACGACAATTCACAATCAGGCATTGCCGGGCACTGGCTCTTGCTCGAATTTCTTTGTAAGGAAACCGCTGAAAAGTCCGGTTTGGCCGGAGGCAAAGGTTGGAATGTCCATGCAGGAACTCGTAATCCGCCGTCCTGACGACTGGCACCTTCATCTTCGTGATGCCGAGATGCTGAAGGCGACTGCGCCTTATAGCACCGCCCACTTCGCCCGCGCCATCATCATGCCCAATCTGGTGCCACCGGTGGCCGATACCGAATTGGCGGTTGCTTACCGGGAACGTATCTTGCAGGCCATTCCCGCGGGCCACAGCTTCACACCGCTGATGACGCTCTATCTGACCGAAGACACGGATGCCGAAGATATCGTCGCCGGCTTCGAAAGCGGCGTGATCGCCGCCGTCAAACTCTATCCCGCCGGTGCGACGACCAACTCGCACAACGGCGTCACCAATGTCGAGAAGGTCTACCCGGTGCTCGAACGCATGGCTGAAGCCGGGGTGCCGCTGCTGATCCATGGCGAGGTAACGGATCCGGATGTCGACATTTTCGACCGCGAGGCCGTGTTCATCGACCGGGTGCTCGAACCCATGCGGTTGCGCATTCCGACCTTGAAAGTGGTGCTTGAACACATCACAACGCGGCAGGGCGCGGAGTACATCGGCAACGCCGACGGCGATATAGCCGCGACGATCACCACCCATCACCTGATCATCAACCGCAACGCCATTCTGGTCGGCGGCATCCGGCCGCATTATTACTGCCTGCCGATCGCCAAGCGCGAGACCCACCGGCTGGCGCTGCGCGCGGCCGCGACCTCCGGCAATCCGCGGTTTTTCCTGGGCACGGATTCAGCCCCGCACCTGGCGACCGACAAGGAGAGCGCCTGCGGCTGCGCTGGAATCTTTACCTCCATCAACACGCTGTCCTGTTTGGCGCACGTGTTCGAGGAAGAGGGTGCGCTCGACAAGCTTGAGGGTTTCACCTCGCTTTACGGGCCAAGATTCCATGGACTACCGGCAAATGAAGAGCGTATCAGACTGGTTCGCCATGAAGCCGAAATCCAATTCCCGGAGGCCATTGATACCGCCATCGGGCCGGTCACGGTTTTCGATCCGATGTTCCCGATCCACTGGGATGTGGACATGTCCGGGGTCGACCAGGGCAACACATAGAGGAAGTCGATGTTTTCAAACACCTATCCGGACCGCGATGTGGTTGCCGAACTGGTCGGCAAGATGCTGATCGAAATCAAGGCCGTGCATTTTCGCTCCGACGAGCCCTACACCTTCACGTCAGGCCTCGCGAGCCCGGTCTATATCGATTGCCGGAAGATCATCTCCTACCCGCGGGTGCGCTCGGCCATTATGGATTTCGCTGTGGCGACCATTCAAAGGGAGGCCGGTTTCGAATGCTTCGACAGCGTCGCCGGCGGCGAGACCGCCGGCATCCCGTTTTCCGCCTGGATCGCCGAGCGCATGGGGCTGCCGATGCAATACATTCGCAAGAAGCCGAAGGGTTTCGGCCGCGACGCCCAGATTGAAGGATCGATGCCCGAAGGCAGCAACGTTCTGCTGGTTGAGGACCTGACTACCGATGGCGGCAGCAAGATCAAGTTCGCCGAGGCAATCCGAAATGCCGGTGCGCGCATCGACCATACATTTGCGATTTTCTACTATGATATCTTCAAGGACGCACCGGACAGGCTCAAGGCCCACGGCATGACGCTGCACTATCTCGTCACCTGGTGGGACATGCTGAACCTGTCGCGCAAGCAGGGTTACTTCGATACGGAAACGCTGGAACAGGTCGAAGCCTTCCTCCACGCGCCGTTGGAGTGGTCGAGCCGCAACGGCGGTATCTCCGAACTGCCGGAGAAGAACTGATCCTTTCTTTCGGGAGCAGAACCCATGGCAAAACCCAATCTTCTGATCGTCGGCGCCGGTGGCGTTGGGCAGGTCACCGCCAATAAGGCGGTGCAATTCCGGGATGATTTTGGTGCGATCACACTTGCTGCCCGCACGCGCTCCAAACTGGAGCGGATTGCCGCCGAAATCCAGGATCGCTGGGCCCAGCCGGGCGATGCGGCGCTTCTGAACGTACGCACAGTCAATGCCCGCGATACCGGCGAAATGGTCGCACTGATCCGCGAACTGGACATAGGCCTGGTGCTCAACGTTGCCTCACCCTATTGCAACGCTTCTATCCTGGATGCCTGCCTCGAAACCGGTGTGCCTTATCTCGACACCGCACTGGCTGAAGATGAATTCATCGAAAACATCGAAGCGCCCTGGTACGAGCGTGTCGAATGGCCGCGTCGTCCGAAATTCGCCGAGCGAATTACAACGGCCGTGCTTGGCATGGGCTTCGATCCCGGCGTCGTCAACATCTTCTGCGCCCACGTCCGCAAGCACTTGCTCGATGAGATCGACACGATCGATATCATCGACGTCAATGCCGGCAGCCACGGCCGCTATTTCGCCACCAATTTCGATGCGGACGTCAATCTGCGCGAAATCAAGGAAGACGTCATCACCTGGGATAAGGGCGCATGGCAAACGATACCGCGCCATTCCGAATGGATGGATGTGACACTGCCGCAGGTCGGCACCCATCGGGTCTATTCCATGGGCCACGATGAGCTGCAGTCGCTTGCCGTCAACTTCCCCGGAACCGACCGCATCACATTCTGGATGGGCTTCGGTGAGCACTATCTCAAAGTCTTCAATGTGCTCGACAATCTCGGGCTGACCTCGTCGATGCCGGTCGAGGTCGATGGCGTCAAGGTCGCGCCCAACCGGCTGATCAAGGCGTTGCTGCCGGACCCAGCATCTCTGGCCGCGGGCTATATGGGAAAGATCTGTATCGGCGTCGACGTGCGCGGCCGCAAGGACGGCGTCGAAAAGCGCTTCTTCCTGTGGTCGAACTGCGATCACGAGGAAAACTTCCGTGAGGTCGGCAGCCAGTCGATTTCCTATTCGACGGGCATCCCGGTAATCACCGCCGCCCGGCTGATGGCCAACGGCACCTGGGACCCAAAGACAATGGTCAATGTCGAAGAACTCGATCCCGATCCCTTCCTGGCATCGATGGGAGAGGTCGGCATCGATTGGGCGGTCGAAGAATTGCCCGTCGACGGCAGTTGGCCTTATCCGACCGAGAGTTAGGTCAGTTCCATGGCATTCAAGCGTTTCGATCCGGCGCGCGTGCCGAGTCCCTGTCATGTTCTCGACCTGGCGCGATTGGAGGACAATCTGCGGCTGTTGAAGCGCGTCGCCGACGAAAGTGGCGTCAAGGTACTGCTGGCGCTAAAGGCTTTCTCCTGTTACGCCGTTGCCGACCTAGTCGGTCGCTACCTGTCCGGCACGGCCGCCAGCGGCCTCTTCGAAGCCCGTCTCGGGAAAACACGCTTCGGCGGCGAATTGCATGCCTATACTCCTGGTCTGAAAGATGCCGATCTCGAGGAATTGCTCAGCTACTCGGACCATCTGATCCTCAATTCTCTCGGCCAGTGGGAGCGCTTCAAGAGCCGGCTAATAAATGTGCCCAAACTGCAGGTCGGGCTGCGGGTCAATCCGGGTCACAACGAAGTCGAAAACCCGCTCTACGATCCCTGCGCGCCATGGTCGCGTCTGGGCGTTCCAGCCAGCGAACTCCGGCCGGAGACACTGAAGGGACTATCCGGTATCCATGTGCACGCGCTTTGTGACCACACTTACCCGGCTTTCGATCGCATGCTCGACGCAGTCGAGAAAAACTGCGGTCATCTGTTCGAGGCAATCGACTGGATCAATCTTGGCGGAGGCTTGCTCATCACTGAACCGGGTTTTCCGGCCAACAAGTTGATCAGCCGGCTAAAGGAGTTCCGCGAACGGTCCGGCCTGACCGTTTACCTGGAGCCCGGAACGGCAGTTGCCCTGCATTCCGGCGCTATGGTCTCCGAGGTGCTGGACCGTAGCCGCAACATCGGCGAGATCGCCATCATGGACACTTCGGCGACCTGTCACATGCCCGATGTGATCGAGGCGCCCTTTACCCCCGATGTTCTCGGTGCAGAAACACTGCCGCGGGACACCGTGGCTGAACCCGGGCACCCCGATATTGTGCGCCTCGGTGGCCCGACCTGTCTTGCCGGAGACATCATCGGAACGTACCGCTTCGAACAGCCACCCCAGGTTGGCGATCGGCTGGTCTTCCTCGACGTCGGCTACTACACCATGGTCAAGGCAACCACCTTCAACGGCACGCCGCTGCCGTCTCTGGCCCTGTGGGACAGCCGCACCGATGAGCTCGAGATCGTGCGCGAATTCGGTTACGACGATTTCGAACGGCGTCTGTAACACAGAATTTGCTGCACAAAATGCTGCGCAACATAGAGTGCAGCACAAATTGTTGTGCAGTGCAGCATAGTGTTACGTAGCTTGCTGAAATATCACAGAAAAAGATCGCGCTCCCGTTCCGATTGCTGCGCAATAAAATCGACCACTTCCTTGACCCGGCGGATGTTGCGAAGGTTCTCGTGATAGACGATCCAGTAGGTGCGGTCGACCTGCAGGTCAGGCAGCACACGCACCAGGTCCTCATGCGGCCGGGCAAGGAATTTGTGCAGGATGCCGATGCCGGCGCCGGCGCGAACCGCCTCGACCTGGCCAAGCACTGCGGAGATCTCGAAATCGGATTCCCAGTTGCGGGCGAAGTGCGAGCGGTAATGCAGCTGCGATGAAATAACCAGGTCCTCGACATAGCCGATCAACCGGTGCGCCGACAGCGCATTGGGGGTGTCCGGCTTTCCGTGCTCGGCCAGATAGGTTTTCGAGGCGTAGAGGCCGAGGGCATAGTCGACCAGCTTGCGGGTAATCAGCCGGCCAGCCTGGGGTCGGTCGACGGTGACCAGGATGTCGGCCTCGCGTCTTGAAAGCGAAAAGCTCTGCGGCACCGGCACCAGTTGGATCTTGAGGCCCGGATAGCGTTCCGTCAGCGTGCCGAGGCGCGGCGCCAGGAAAGCGATGCCGAAACCATCGGTCGCACCGATGCGTACGGTGCCGGTCACCTCGACATCGGTCATGCCGACCTCGGCGCGCGCGGCCAGCATCTCCGCCTCCATGCGCTCGGCGGCGTGCATGAAGGCTTCGCCCTCCTGGGTGAGATCGCAGCCATTGGTGCGGCGGATCAGCAGCTTGCATTGCAGCGCCTCTTCCAGCGCCGTGACCCGACGGCCGACCGTGGCGTGATTGAGCTCCAGCCGTCGGGCCGCCGCCAGGATCTGCCCGGATCGCGCCACCGCCAGAAATATGCGAACATCATCCCAATTCATGAACCGCTCCGCAGCACCGTCGGATTGCTGAGTGTGGACTATAATTTTTGCACAACGGATGCGCTAGGCTGTGCATTGATTTTCACAATTTAAAGCGCAGAATGCCGGCAACAAACCGGGCATCAAGATGGAGGATTGCAATGCGTGAGATTGGTCATTTTGTCGGCGGCAAGGAGGTCGCCGGAACCAGCGGTCGGACCGCCGACGTGCTGATGCCGATGGACGGCACAATCCAGGGCAAGGTTGCGCTGGCCGGCAAGGACGAGGTGCGGGCAGCGGTGGAAAACGCCAAGGCGGCGCAGCCTGCCTGGGCAGCGACGAACCCGCAGCGCCGCGCCCGCGTGCTGATGAAGTTCCTCGAACTCGTGCACGCCGAATATGATTCACTGGCCGAATTGCTGGCCAAGGAGCACGGCAAAACGGTTCCTGATGCCAAGGGCGACATTCAGCGTGGCCTTGAGGTGGTTGAATTCTGTATCGGTGCTCCGCACCTGATGAAGGGCGAGTACACGACGGGCGCCGGCGCCGGGATCGATGTCTATTCGATGCGTCAGCCTCTCGGCGTAGTGGCCGGCATTACCCCGTTCAACTTTCCGGCCATGATCCCGCTGTGGAAGATTGCTCCGGCTTTGGCCTGCGGCAATGCCTTCATTCTCAAACCGTCCGAGCGCGACCCCGGAGTGCCGATGCGCATTGCCGAACTGTTCATCGAGGCCGGCCTGCCGGAAGGCGTGCTCAATGTCGTCAATGGCGACAAGGAAGCGGTCGGCGCCATCCTTGATGATCCCGACATCAAGGCCATCGGCTTTGTCGGCTCAACGCCGATCGCCGAGTACATCTACAGCCGCGGCTGTGCCGCCGGCAAACGCGTCCAATGTTTTGGTGGCGCCAAGAACCACATGATCGTTATGCCTGACGCCGATATGGACCAGACCGTCGACGCACTGATCGGCGCCGGTTACGGCTCCGCCGGCGAACGCTGCATGGCCGTCTCCGTTGCCGTGCCGGTCGGCCAGCAGACAGCCGATCGGTTGGTCGAGGCGCTGATCCCGCGCGTCGAATCGTTGAAGGTCGGTCCCTCCACAGATCCCTCTGCTGACTACGGCCCGTTGGTCACGCCGCAGGCCTTGGAACGCGTCAGGGGCTATGTCGACCTCGGCGTTGAAGAAGGCGCCAGCCTCGTGGTTGATGGCCGCGACTTCAAGATGCAGGGCTACGAAAACGGCTACTACATGGGCGGCTGCCTGTTCGACAACGTGACGCCCGACATGCGCATCTACAAGGAAGAGATCTTTGGCCCGGTGCTGTCGGTGGTGCGCGCCGATACCTATGAGGATGCGCTCCGCCTGCCGAGCGAGCACGAATACGGCAACGGCGTTGCCATCTTTACCCGCGACGGCGATGCCGCCCGCGACTTCGCCGACCGGGTGCAGGTCGGCATGGTTGGCGTCAACGTGCCGATCCCTGTGCCGATCGCCTATTACACCTTCGGCGGCTGGAAGGCTTCCTCCTTCGGGGACCTCAACCAGCACGGCCCCGACGCCTTCCGCTTCTACACCAAGACCAAGACGATCACCTCGCGCTGGCCGTCCGGGGTCAAGGATGGCGCCGAATTCGTCATCCCGACGATGAACTGATCGTAGCCAAGACAACATCTGAAACAGCGCCCGCCGAAAGGCGGGCGCTTTTGTCTTATGCCTGGCGCCGCATCAGCCACCAGCCGGCGGCAATGATCAGGAGCATGCCTGATAGCGTGGCGACGCTTGAGGAGGCGGCAAAGAACACCAGGTCCCAGACGGCGACAAAGACGAGATAGCTGTATTCGAACGTAGCCACGGTTGGTGGCGGCGCGGCCTGGTAAGCCCCGGCAATCCCAAAGCTGATCGCCACCGTCAGGACCGCCAGTGTGCCGAGAAACAGCCACTCCGACGTGCCCAGTCTGGACCATCCTCCGAACAGGTAGGGGTTGGACCGGACCAGTTCGTCCTGCGGTCCGAACAGCAAAGCGATCGCACTCACTGCAAGGCCGCCGGCAAGCATGATCAAGTTGACGGATAGTGCCATCGCAGCCGGTGGGATGTCCTGACACCGCGCCCGCGTCATCACATGCGCCAGGGCGTAGAAGACGGCTCCTGCCAGCGGCAACAATGCCCAGGGCGAGAATGCATCCGTGCCCGGTTGCAACAGAATGAGGACCCCGACAAACCCGATGGAAACGGCGATCCAGCCGCGGTAGCCGACCGGCTCGCCGATCGCGGTTGCGGAAAGCAGGGTGACGAAAAGCGGAGCTGTATAGGTCGCCGCGCCGAGGACCGACAGGCTGACGAATGGAATGGCCGCATAGAACGCCAGGAACATCAGCGTCATGGCGAGCGACCGCAACAACGGCCAGGGTTTAAGCGCGGCCGCGAGGACAGCGCCGCCCAGCCCCTGCGCAAAGGCAAGTGTGGCGAAGAGCGGCAGTGCCAGGATCGCCCTCAGCGTAAAGATTTGCCCTAGCGTCAGTGTGTTGCTGTAGAGCTTGAAGACCACATCCTGCACCGATGTCACGAACATCGCGGCGACAATCAGAACAATGCCGCGCAGCACGAATTGAGGTCGTGCCTGAACATCTTTAACGCTGGACATCCTCGCCTCCGGTGATGCTCGAACACAACGCATATTCCGTTTTTGATTGTTTGATAATGCATTGCCTGCCAAACACACTCTTTGGTAAATTCAACCAATGGAGCGTGCACCTGTCCAAAGTATCGAAGTCTTTCTGACCATCGTCCGGGAGGGGTCGTTGCGCGCGGCCGCAAAGGCGTTGGGCGTCGGTCCGCCGGCCGTCAGCCTGCAATTGAAAGCGCTGGAAGAACGAATGGGCGTCGGCCTGTTGCACCGCACGACCCGGTCGATCGAACTGACCGATGCCGGCCGTGTGTTGTTCGACGCGGCGGCGCCAGCCTATCGAGACATGGTCTACGCGGTCAAGAAAACCCGCGAGGTTGGCAGGTCCACAACCGGCACGCTGCGTCTGACGCTCTCGCGCGGTGCCTATGTCGCCACGGTTGCTCCGGTGCTGGAGGCGTTTCAGGCGGACAATCCGGGCATATCGCTGGATCTTTCGCTGAACGAAAGATTGGTCGACATCATTCACGATGGGTTTCATGCCGGCATCCGACTGGGCGATGTGCTGGCGCCTGACATGGTGGCTGTTCGCCTGACGCCGCCGCAACCCTCAGCCTACTTTGCCGCACCGTCCTATCTGCGCGCCAATGGACGCCCGGAGGCGCCGCGGGACCTCCTGGATCATCGCTGCATTCGCCACCGGCTGCCGACGGCCAACAGGATTGCCGACTGGCCCATCATCGAGAACGGTCAGAACAAGACCATCGACCCACCTGCCTCACTGGTGTTCGATCACACCATCGGTGTCATCGACGCCGCCCGCGACGGTCATGGCATCGGTTGGGCTGCGATTACGTCGGTGCAGGACCGGCTCGCCTCAGGAGAGCTGGAAACCGTTCTCGATTCCCATGCCGGCACGTTGCCGCCCTTTTACCTCTATTACCCGGATCAGAACCGGCGTGTTGAATGCCTTCGGCTCTTTGTCGACTGTCTCGTCGCGCGCCGCGACCGACAGGCGAAGGCTTCAAGCTAGTTCAGCGCTTTTTCCGAAGGGCGAGCCGGCCAAGGATCAATCAGTTCTCTCCTGCCGAATGAAGGCAACGAGGCCGGCGGTTGAGCTGTCATGCCCCTCGGCGCTCTGCTTGCCTTCGACTACCGGCAGCAGCGCCGTCGCCAGTTCCTTGCCCAGCTCGACGCCCCACTGGTCGAAGGCATTGATGCCGAAGAGCTGCGCCTCGACAAAGACGCGGTGCTCGTAAAGCGCAATGAGCCGGCCGAACGCGTAGGGGGTCAGTCGGTCGTGAACCATGGTGATCGAGGGCCGGTTGCCGGCAAACACCCGGTGCTGCGACAGATCCTGGCCGCCTGCGCCGGGTTTGGCCTGCGCCCGCGCTTCGTCTAGTGTCCGCCCGCGCATGAGTGCTTCCGACTGCGCCAGGCAGTTGGCGAGAAGCAGTTCGTGTTGATGAGCAAGGTCGGCTTCATGGCCGCGTGCGGCCACGATGAACTCGACCGGAATGATATCGGTGCCCTGGTGGATCAATTGGAAGAAGGCGTGCTGGCTGTTGGTGCCGGGCTCGCCCCAGACGATCGGTCCGGAGGGTTCCAGGAGCGAGTTGCCTTCGATATCCACCCGCTTGCCGTTCGATTCCATGTCGAGCTGCTGCAGATAGGCGGGCAGTCGGGCGAGCCTCTGATCGTAGGGGATGACCGCGCGGGACGGGTAGCCGCAGACGACACGATGGTAATAGCCGATCAGACCGAGCAGCATCGGCAGGTTTTCGAGCGTCGGTGCGTTGCGGAAATGGATGTCGAGATTGTGCGCGCCGGAGAGGAACTGCGTGAAGCGGTCGGCACCGATTGCCAACATCAGCGGCAGGCCAATCGCCGACCAGATCGAATAACGGCCGCCGACGAAATCCCAGAAACCGAAGACACGGTCACCGGAGACACCGAATGCGGCGACCTTGTCGAGCGCCGTCGACACGGCGACGAAATGCTGTCCAACCGCCTCGTCGCCCAGCGCGTCGCCGATCCAGCGGCGGGCCGTGGCCGCGTTGGTCATGGTCTCGACTGTTGTGAAGGTCTTGGACGCCACGACAATGAGCGTCGTTGCCGGATCGAGCCGGGCCAAGGTGTCGGCGATGTGGGCGCCGTCAATATTGGAGACAAAATGACAGCGTGGCCCGTCGCAATAGGGTGCCAGCGCCAGGCACGCCATGGCCGGCCCAAGATCCGACCCGCCGATGCCGATATTGACCACGTCGGTGATGGCCCGGCCGGTGGCGCCCTTGATGCTGCCGTCACGCACCGCCTCGCTGAAGGCGCCCATGGCGCCCAACACGGCGCGGATATCCGGCATGACGTCCTGGCCTTCATCGATTACCTGGCTATCCGAGAGGTTGCGAAGCGCCGTGTGCAGAACGGCCCGGTCTTCGGTCAGGTTGATGTGGTCCCCGCAGAACATCGCCTCGCGCCGTTCCGGGACCTGCGCATCTTCAGCCAACTGTTGCAGCAATTGCATTGTTTGTTCGTTGACGGCGCATTTCGAGTAGTCGAACAGCAGGTCGTCCAGCGTCACCGAAAACCGCTCGAAGCGGTCGGGGTCGGCATCGAATGCAGCACGCATGTCCCTTGACGCGTCATCGGCCCGATGCGCGCGCAGGGCCGTCAGGGTCTGCTCGAAAGAGGGAGTCATGGCAGTTTCCGTGATTGGATGAATTCGGCCGCATTCATGCCACCCGAAGCGCCGTGTTTCAAGGCTGAACCCGGGTCGCTTGCGGCTGTTTTCTCAAGGTATTAACGTTGAATAAAGCCTGCGGTCAGACAGTATGGGAGCACGGATCGAGTGGCTCCAGGGAATGGCGAGTGGATCGATGAACCAGTTTGAGGACTTCAGCGCGGATGCCGCGAAGTTCGACCGTCTGCAGTCCCGGTTGCCGGAGATGTATGAGCGAGTCTTTCCCGATCGCCTTCATCCCCGCACCGTGGTGGTCGTCCCCAGCCTGTCGCTCGACGTGGAAGTGCTTGGAAAGATTTCCGGCGTTCACCACTATGAGGAACGCCTGCTGTGCCTGCTGCGGCTTTTGCGCATGCCGCAAACGCGCATCATCTATGTGACCAGCGGGCCGGTCGACGAGTGCATCGTCGACTACTATCTGCACCTTCTGCCCGGCGTGCCGCACCAGCACGCTCGCCAGCGCCTGACCTTGTTGTCTTGTCACGACGGGTCGGACCGGTCGCTGACTGCTAAGATCCTCGAGCGACCCAGGATGTTGGCTCGAATGGAAGCGGCCCTCGGCGACAAGGCGTTTGCCCACATGGTGTGCTTCAACGTCTCGGCGTTGGAGCGGCGGCTGTCGGCAAAGCTGGGCATTCCGATCTATGGCTGCGATCCGGAACTGCAGCACCACGGCTCCAAAAGCGGAAGCCGCAAGCTGTTTCGGCAGGCTGGGATGCTCCAGGCGGAAGGGTTCGAGGATCTGGTCGACGGGAAAGACGTTGCTTCGGCGCTGGCGGAGCTGAAGACCCGCAATCCGGATCTGCGTCGTGCCGTCGTCAAGCTCAACGAGGGCTTCTCGGGTGAGGGCAATGCCGTTTTCCGCTACAACGGCGCCGGTGAGTCACAGACGGACATCGCCGGGCGGCTGTCCGAACTTGCGTTCTGCGCGCACGATATGGATTGGGACCAGTTCAGCGCCAAACTCGCCGAAATGGGTGGTGTGGTCGAAGCGTTCATAGAGGGTGAGGAGAAGCGCTCCCCATCGGTGCAATATCGGATCGATCCACTGGGCCAGCTCGATCCGATCTCCACCCATGATCAGGTGTTGGGCGGAGACGACGGCCAGGTGTTCCTCGGCTGTCGCTTCCCGGCCGACGAAGCCTATCGGCTTGAGATCCAGAATGAAGGCATGAAAGTCGGGCAGTTGCTTGCCGGGCACGGCGTGCTGGGGCGCTTTGGAGTCGACTTCATTTCGGTGCCCGAGGGCAACAGCTGGCGTCATTACGCCGTCGAGATCAATCTGCGCAAGGGCGGCACCACCCACCCCTTCATCATGCTGGAGTACCTGACCGACGGTCGCTATGACGCGGTCACTGGTTTGTTCAAGACACCGAGCGGCCGAGAACGTTATTATTTTGCCACCGACAACCTGGAATCGGAACGCTATCGAGGCCTGACGCCGGAAGACCTGATCGACATCGCGGTTCGCAACAACATCCACTTTCACGGCGCCGCGCAACGCGGCGTGGTTTTCCACCTGATCGGCGCCCTGTCGGAATTCGGCAAGCTCGGCACGGTCTGCGTTGGCGCCAGCCACGAGGAAGCCGACCGTTTCTATCAGGAAACGGTCGAGATCCTCGATCGGGAAGGCAGCGCCTAGGCCAGATTCAAAACTTGCCGTTGGTGTTGGCCGCTTCGCTGTCCGGGAGGATCGGCGCAATAACATCCCAATGTTCGGCGATCTTGCTGTTTTCCACCCGGAACAGATCGTAGAATGCCATCGGTTTGCCACCGACCTCGCCTTCCGACGTCACCAGAACGAAATTGCCCTCGCCAAAGAGGCCATGCCGTTTCGTGATGCGCATGGTGAGGCCCGCGTCAGCCATCGCCTTGAGACCTGCGGCGAGACCGCTGAGACCGTCGGCGATCTGCGTGTTGTGCTGGATGTAGTTGTCGCCGTCGATATACGTGCCAATCCGGTCGAACTGGCCGCCGATCAGCACCGTGTCGTAGAATTCGCCAACAAGCGCCTTGTTAGCCGCTGTCCGGTCCAGATCGGCGATCTCTGTCGGACCGTCGGTCTGGCTGCGGCCGGACGGATTGGGCGGCGCGACGGGCTGGAGGTTGTCCCAGTGCTCCACGATCTTGCCGTCGGCCACCCGGAAGATGTCGAAGGCAACCAGAGGCGTTTCTCCGAAACCCTCGTAGATGCCGTGGGTGACGCCGATGTCGCCATCGGCGAATACCCGGATCATGTCGTACTTGAACGCCGGGTTGCCGGCGATTGCCTGTCCTGCCAAGCCCTTCAGCGCCTCCAGCCCGGTGGGTACCGACTGGTTGTGCTGAATGTAGGGCTCAGCGAAGAACCGGTCGATGGCGTCGACATTCTTTTCGATCATCAACTCCGTCATTGCCGCAGTGACGATCGCTTTGGTGTCGGCGGCAAGTGCGCCGCAAGGCAGGGCGACCATGGCTGAAATGAGTGCGAGATGCGAAAGCCGTTTCATCTGTCAATGCTCCTTGGATGAGTGGGTCGGGCTGTTCGCGATCAATATGCGGTCAGGTTGTTTCCAGCATAAGACATGCTAAATTGTATTCATTGTTCGATGAAATGATGGAATTATGCTGGATCATTTGCGCGCGATGGCGGTCTTCGCAACGGTGGCGGAAACGGGGTCCTTCAGTGGAGCGGCCCGGAAGCTGGGCCTTTCGGCCTCGGTCGTCAGCCATCACGTGACTGTATTGGAGCGTCATCTCGATACGCCGCTTCTCTACCGTACGACACGACGGTTGAGCCTGACGGATGCCGGCCGCAAACTGGCCGGGTCGGCCAACGACATGCTGGCCGCTGCCGAGCAGGGGTTCGGGCTGATCGGTCAGCAGAGCGACAGCCCGACCGGAAGCCTGAAGATCACGGCGCCAGCGGTTCTTCAATACGCCCGTTTCATCACCCGCCTATCGACTTTTGCGAAGCATTTCCCGCGCGTGGAGATATCCGTCAGTTTCAGCGACCGCCGCCTCAATCTCGTGGCGGAAGGCTACGATCTCGCCTTTCGGATCGGAGAATTGGAAGACTCGACCCTGATCGCGCGCAAGCTGGTCGACGGGCAGCAAGTCCTGTGTGCGTCTCCAGGCTACCTGAAAGCCGCAGGCCCTCCATGTGAGCCGGCGGATCTGGCGCATCTTGAAATGATCACCGGCCCATCGCCGCGCCTCGAATTGCAGTCGCGCGAAGGACGCGCAAAGCGGACGGTGCGGATACCACACCGCCTGTCGGTTGACTCAGGCTTCGCGGCGATGCGCATGGCCGAAGAGGGCTGTGGCGTGGCCATGCTGCCGGACTTTCTCGCGCGCAAGTCCATCGACAGCGGAATGCTTGTCGAAGTGCTGCCGGATTGGCGATTGCCGTCCTTTGGCATTCACGCCGTCTGGCCCGATAATCCGGGCACCCACGCATTGCGCACGCGCCTTGTCGATTTCGTCGCTCTGATCGCCCGAACCGATGGGTCCACCGACCGGGAGATGATCGACCCTACTGAAGTCCCGCCGGGTCGATGATGCCCGATGGGCAGCCGAGCGACACCGGATCGCCGGCGGCAAACAGCGCCGAAAGGTCGCCGCTTTCGTCGATGACCCCGCGCAAGTTAATCCGCAATTCCTGGATCAGCGTCCGGCCGCCGTCTCCGGCACACTGGAACTGCACGCGAGAGCCGGCTCCGGCACCAAACTGTTCGTCGAACAGGTCACGAATATCCTGGGTGTCGACACGGGCACCGACATGGTTCGCCAGGAAAGTACCGATGGCGGACGTGTTGATAGCCTCGGTCAGCCGCAGCGTGTCGTCGTAGTACTCATCGGCGCCGCCCGCGCCGAGATGACACGTGCCGTGCTTGACCCATTCATGTCGGTCAAGAAAGCTGGCGGTTCCAGGCATCGCGACAACCAACGCTTCGCGCGTCTCGGCATCCATCGGCACCTCGGGCAGTTCCGACCAGCGACGCGCCTTGTCGAGATTGACCAGCCGTTGCGGCACGCCGCAGTAGTCGTTGCCGCGCGGTTGCGGCCACAGGCCATGGATCGAAAGCTGGGTTTCCGTCACCGGTAGGAGGCCGTCATTGAGCTGCCGGCATTCGGTCTTGCCGGGCTTGCTTTCGCAGAACGCCGGCTGCCAGCTGAGCGCCAGCAAATGGTGTTGCGACTCGTCACCGGGCGGCGGATTGATGTCCCCTGGCCCGCCGGGACCGGGGTCGACTGGCGTGTTGGCGGACACCACATGCAGACCGCAATCGACGTGAACCCAGCGGTCCATCGTCACCGGTGCACCGGGCACGCGCATCTGGAAGAAATCGCCGGCCACCTTGTTGATGCCCTTGATCTCGTAGGCACGCATCGCCTCGGTCTCGACATCGCCCGGATTGGTCAGCTTGTTTTTCGACTGGTAGGCCTCGCAGGCCTTGAGGGCGATGAAATAGCCATCGAGTTTCTCGAAAGCAAAGGCGGGGAGAGAGATCGGGAGGGCGAATGCCAATACAGATAATATGCGAAACATTGTCTGCCTCGTAACTGGAATGGGGCCCCACCGGCAAGAATAGCGCAAGAATATGACCGGTTGGAGGCGTCCGGCCGGATCGGCCTCAGGCTCCGTGCGCCAGGGTCTTCTTCGGATCGAAGAACGGTTTTTCGACAGTGATGGCCGACAGCGTTTGCGTTGGCGTCTGCACTTCCAGCGCGGTGCCGATTGCGGCATGCTCCACGGCCGCCATCGCCAAAGCAATATTGGCGTTCAGACGCGGTGAGTGAACGGCTGAGGTCACCTTGCCGATAACGTCGCCATCCTTCAATAGCGGCCAGAAGCTCGTATTCGGACCGGGCAGGGGATCGCCTTCGATCTCCAGGCCGACTTGCAATCGGGACACCCCTTCAGCGTTTATGCGCCGCAAAGCCTCCTTGCCGATGAACCGCGCGTCCATGTCGAGGTCAACCAGCCGTCCCAGGCCAAGCTCGTAAGGATTCGTGTTGACATCCATATCCGCGTGATAGGACAGCATCGCACCCTCGATCCGTCGGATCGACGAGGTATGGCCGGGCGCCAGGCCGAGGGGAGATCCCGCGGCCATGATCCGTTCCCACAATTCCGATCCGCGCGAACCGTCGCGCAGATAGAGTTCATACCCCAACTCGCTGGACCAGCCGGTCCGGGAAACGACAAGCGGTATTCCGTCGAGCTCGAGTTCCCGCAGGCGAAAATAGCGTAGGTCGGCAATGCCGTCGCCAAAAAGCGCTTGCATGATCAGGCGGGATTTCGGGCCCTGCAATTGTAGCGGCGAGACGTCCGGTTCGCGGATCGTTACGTCGAGTCCTGAATGAACCGCTACTCCCTTCGCCCAAAAGAGAACGTCGCTGTCCGCCAGAGAAAACCAGAAGTGGTTTTCCCCAAGACGCAGCAGAATCGGGTCATTGAGGATGCCGCCATCGGCATCGGTCAGCAGCACGTATTTGCACTGACCCACCTGCATGCGTGAAAGGTCCCGCGGGCTCAGAAGTTGTGCAAATTTCGATGCATCCGGACCGGTGATCTCGACCTGACGTTCGACCGCCACATCGCACAGGATCGCGTCGTTCACGAGGTTCCAGTAGTTCTGGATCGGATCGCCGAAATCGCGCGGAATGTACATGTGATTGTAAACGGAGAATTCCTTTGCTCCCCAGCGCAACGTCGCCTCGAAATAGGGTGACTTTCGAATCTGTGTTCCAAACCCGAACTCGTTGGTTTCCGCCATTCCCTATTTCCTCCAAGCGACAGATTTCTTTCGTCGCCGCTCTGGGATCGCACGATCCGCAATGGACCGCAATCTCGCATGGGAAGTCCTCGCTTGAGGCGATGGTTCTTAGCGCTCTCTCACCGGAAAGAGCCCACTTTGACACACAATGCTGGCGATGACGGCCACCGCCGGCAACCACATGAGATAGGCAAATCCTGACCAATATAGCAGCCCGGCAATCACAGCTCCGATGCCGTAGGCCGCAAAGACCGAAGCCTGAAACCGGGTTTCCGATTTCAGCTCGGCGCCGGTTTCGCGACCGAGCAGCAATTGCACCGTTGCCGAGACAATGGCGACCAGCGTTGAGGTGAACACGATGGTGTTGAGCCCGGGCGCATGGATGTATTTTGCCGCAATCCCCTGAATGCCCATGGCAAAGGAGCAGACAAGGATCAGCGTGTAATGGGCCGCACTGGCCGGTGGATGGTTTGTCGCCATCCACAGTATCGCAAAGACCACCAGGCAGCCGGCCTCGATGACCAGCAGCGTTCTGATGATGGACGCACGCCGCGCGGAAACCTGTTTCGGGTCGAACAGGATCGAGGCAAAAGATGCGCCGGCGATAAATCCGAGCAGTGCTGTCGCCGGCTGCGATGCGCTCAGCCAGTTGCCGTCGCTGAGGGCAATGCCGAGCAGCGCCGCGTTGCCGGTCATGGCGGAGGCGAACACATGGCCGAGCAGCAGAAAGGCGATGACATCGAGACTACCTGACGACAGCGCCATGAAAGCCAGACCCAGATGGCTGGGTGCTGGAACGGCTCTGGTGGGTTTGCTGTTCATCTGTTCGAAACCGGCGGCGGTTCAATCCCGCTCCGGTCCCGGAATGCCGCCGGGACTGGCGCAGACCACCAGAATGCGGGCGTCGTTGTCGCCGTCAGAAGCATAAAGGTGGCCAAGCGCACTGTCGAAATAGATGGAATCGCCAACCTCCAGCCGGACCGGGTCGCGACCGTCGATATGAACGGTCACCACGCCCTCCATGACGATCAGGAATTCCTGGCCGGGATGGCGCACGAATTCTTCGAAATCGCGGACGTCATGTGCCTTCAGACTGCCCATCATCGGCACCATGGCCTTGTGCCAAAGCTCCGGAAACAGCATCTCGTAGACGTAGTTGCTGGTCTCCTGACGCCTGAATTCGCCTTTTCGAGCCACCGCGAAACTGCCTGGCGTGAACTTGCGACCTTCGTCGGCGAAAAAGGCGGCCAGATCGACCTCGATACCGGCGGCAAGCTGCGCCAGGCGATCATAGGTGAGGGCGATGATGCCGCGTTCCGCCTTGGAAATCGTCGAGATCGCCAGTCCGGTGCGGTCGGCGATTTCAGCCAGAGTCCAGCCGTTCTCCTTGCGCAACTGTCGAAGGCGGCGCCCGAACGCGATTCTCTGGCTGTCGGCTGAATCAGGCCTCGTCATGGCACCACTCTAGCGGCGGGGTCGCACCTCGCCAACCATTTTTCCAATCATAAAAAACTTTTCCTATTGGAAAAATGGTGTTAACCTTCGGGCAGTCAGGGAGGAACGGCATGATGGCCGAACAGGCTGACACATTCGACATCATCGTCATCGGCGCCGGCATCGCGGGCGCGTCCTCTGCAGCGGAAATGATCGTCGGCGGCGATCGCGTTCTGCTGTTGGAGGCCGAGGATCAGCCTGGTTATCATTCCACCGGACGGTCGGCTGCGGTCTATACCTGCGCCTACGGTCCGCCCGTCATTCGAGCGCTGACACGCGCGTCTGGCGATTTCTACCGCAATCCGCAGAGCCCGTATATTGACCACCCGCTTCTTCGCCGCCGCGGTGTGCTGTTTGTCGCTACCGCCGACCAGGGTGAAGCCCTGGCGGAGCTTGAACGAGAAATGGCTGGCGGTGTGCGCAGAATAGACATCGAAACGGCCCGTTCGCTTGTGCCGTTGCTGCGCCCGGAATACGCGGTCGAAGCGCTGATAGAGGATGATGCGTCCGACATCGACGTGATGGCGTTGCATCAGCATTACCTGAAGAGTTTCCGCGCCGCCGGCGGTGTTTTGAAGACGTCGGCGCGTGTAACAGCGTTGCGCGGGGACGGCGAGCAATGGCAGGTCGAGACGACGGCCGGCGACTTTACCGCGCCAACGATCGTCAACGCCGCGGGTGCGTGGGCGGATGAGATTGCCCGTTTCGCCGGTGTGGTGCCCGTCGGTCTCGTGGCGAAACGTCGCACGGCGCTGCTGGTTGAACCGCCAGCCGGAACCAATGCCGACGACTGGCCTATCTCGGTCGATGCCCAGGAACAGTTCTACATGAAGCCTGATGCTGGCAAGCTGCTGATCTCGCCGGCCGATGAGACACCATCGGAGCCCTGCGACGCCCAGCCGGACGAGCTGGATGTGGCGATCTGCGTCGATCGCGTCGAAACGGCCTTCGACCTATCGGTGCGGCGCATCGACCACAAATGGGCCGGCCTGCGCAGCTTTGTCGCCGATCGCTGTCCGGTCATCGGCTTCGACACTAAGGTCTCAGGGTTTTTCTGGTTGGCGGGGCAGGGAGGTTACGGCATCCAGTCGGCGCCGGCCGCTGCCCGCACCGCCTCAGCTTTGGTGCGCCACCTCCCGATCCCGGACGATCTTATCCGGGAAGGCGTCACCGAAGCCGCGCTTTCTCCTGGTCGGGTCGGATTGAGGGCATGATTGCCCTTGTACCCATCGCAGCAGCAGTCCTGCTGGCCTCCGGGCTGGCCATCGCTTATGTCATCGGCGGCGCGGCCGTGTTGGCCTTCCTGGCAACCGACAATGGCCGCTATCTGGCGATCCTGCCACAGCAGATCTTTTCCCGCATCGATGTCTTCGCCCTGATGGCAATGCCGTTGTTCATCTTTGCCGGCGAGCTGATGAACCGAGGCGGTGTCACAACCGCACTCATCAATCTGTCGATGTCCCTGGTTGGCCGCCTGCGCGGCGGACTGGGACACGTCAACATCCTGACCAGCGTCTTCTTTGCCGGCATCTCCGGGTCCGCAGTTGCCGATGCCGCCGCGTTGTCGAACACGCTGGTGCCGGAAATGCGCCGGCACGGCTACAGCCTGACCTACGCCAGTGCCGTGACGGCCGCTTCATCGATCATCGGACCGATCGTGCCACCATCGATCATCCTGATTTTCTACGGCGCGTTGATGGGCACGTCGGTGACGGCCCTGTTCCTTGCCGGAATTTTACCGGGATTGGTGCTGGCCGCGGCGCTGATCACTTTGAATGCCTTTTTTGCCGCACGACAGGACCACCCGAGGATTGAAGCCGGCGACATGCCGCCGTTTTTACCGACGCTCATCCGGTCGCTGCCGGCGCTGTCGCTGCCGATCATCATTTTGGGCGGCATCGTTTTCGGCTGGATGACTCCGACCGAGGCGGCTGCGGTCGCGGTCTTCGCCGCATTGGCTGCGGGAGCCTACTATGGCGGCCTGACGGGGCCGTCGGTGCTGGAGGGACTGCGCCGCACGGCGATCCTGTCCGGTTCGATCTTCATCATCATCTGTGCCGTGTCGGCGCTCGGCCATCTCGGCGCATTGGAGAAATTGCCCGAAGCGATCTCGGATGCCGTCACTTCACTCGGTCTTGGGCCGGTTGGCTTCATGATTGTGATGAACGTGATCTTTCTGGTGGCCGGCATGGTGCTCGACATCCCGGTGGCGCTTGCGCTGCTGGTGCCTCTGTTGGCGCCGGTCGCGCTGGAGCAGGGCGTCGATGGTGTGCATCTCGGCATTGTGCTCTGTTTCAACCTGTGCATCGGCCTCGTGTCACCGCCCATGGGCGGGTGCCTGCTGGTGGTTTCCGCGGTCACTGGCGTCGACTACTGGAAACTGGCGCGTACCATACTGCCCTTCGTCCTGGTGCAGATTGCCGTGCTGATGCTGCTCATCTACGTGCCGGCGATCAGCCTGACGCTGCCACGTGCCTTCGGACTGGTCGGGGGAGGATAGGTCAAGCTTTCAAGATGCGGTTCCACAATCGAAACGACAAGCAAAGGGAGAATGCCATGAAACCGACGAAATTTCTGTGCGGCGCGCTGTTTGCAGCAACGCTTGCTCTGACCGGAGCGGCTACGGCGCAGGTCAAGATCGCGCTCGACAGCCCGCCCAATCTGGAAGCCTCTGGCAGCTATGTCTGGGCCAACACGTTCAGCAAATACCTCAACGAAAACGGTATCGAGGCTGAAGAATTTCAGCGCGGCGCCCTGGGTGGCGATGACGAACTGTTCGACCAGGTCAGCCAGGGTCTGCTGGAAGTCTCCCTGTCACCGCTCAACATTGTCGGCTCGATCGATAAGCTGATCTTCGGCCTGCGGCTTCCCTATTTCTTCGAGGACCAGGCGCAGGTAGACCGGGCGCTCAATGAAGGCGGTATGCTGGCAAAGATCAATGCGGCGACCACGCCGTCCGGTGTGCGTGTTCTGTCGGTCAACAATGTCGGCCAGGCGGTAGGCATTTTCAACACTAAGAAACCGGTCAACTCAGTCGCCGACATGGCCGGTCTGCGCATGCGCGCGCTCGATGAGAGCCAGATTGATCTCTACAAGGCCTGGGGTGCGGATGGTACGATCGTCAGTTGGGCGGAAGTGCCGAACGCGCTGCAGACCGGAGTTGCCGACGGTTACCTCAACCCGGCCTTCGTGCCGCTACTCTTCGGTCATACCGACATGATCAAGCACTACACCGATGCGGCGATTGCCCCGTCGCTGCGCATCACCATCGTGTCCGAAGACTGGTATCAGGGGCTGAGTGACGAAGACCGTGCCACTGTCGACGCAGCCGCGGATGCCGCCACCAAGGCCAATCGCGCCTGGTTGGATACCCAGGATGCGGTGATCGACAAGCTCGAGGAAGCCGGTGTCGCCGTTGTACGCCTTGATGCGGCGGCACGCACCGAGTTCCGCGAAGCTTCGGCTCCGGCCTATGAAACCGACCTGTTGACACCCGAACAGATTGCGGAATGGGAAACCGCGATGGGCAAGTAACAGGTGACACGTGTAGCCAGAGCGCTGGACCGATTGTCGGCGACGCTGAACCGCGTCGCCCTCTGGGGCGCCGTCATCGCCGTGGCGGTGATGGCGCTGAGCGCTTCCTGGCAGGTAGTTGCCCGATACGTGCTCGATGCACCGCCGGTCTGGACAGAAGAACTGGCGCGCCGCGCCATGGTCTGGGCCGGCATGCTGGGCGCTTCTTGCGCCTTTCGCGCCAAATCGGATCCGACGCTGTTTCCGAAGATGCGCGACGTCAAGGATCGCATGGGCGATCTGTTGGCCATGATCCGTGCCTGCGGCGTCCTGCTGTTTGCGACGCCGGTGATTTGGTATTCGCTGTTCGGCGCCAACATGAACATGGCCCGCGGCTTCCTTGCCCGAAGCCTCGGCCGCGAAGCGGAGATGATCTCGATACCGATGATCTGGTTCACCGCCGCTGTGCCGTTGGCCTTCGCCCTGATCCTGATTCACATGCTGGCGGACCTGTCTGTGCGCATGGCCCGTCTTGAACCCGAGAGTGCCGCGTCCGGGGAGGCGCTTTGATGAGAGTGTTTATCGCTGGTCTGGCGACCGAGACCAATTCCTTTTCACCCTTGCCGACAGGCGAACTGGGCTTTGCCGAAAACACGATCTATCGCGGCGATGCCACCGGCCATCCGATCGAATACGCCACCGGTCCCTTGCATATCTGGCGTGAGGCGGCCGAGGCGAAGGGATGGCAGGTTATCGAATCGCTGGCCGCCCACGCCCAACCCGCGGGCCCCACTGTGCGGCGAGTCTATGAAGGCTTTCGCGACGAAATTCTCGCCGATCTCAAGGCGGCGGGGTCCGTCGATATTGTGCTGATCTCGCTGCACGGAGCCATGATTGCTGATGGCTATGACGACTGCGAGGGCGATCTGATCGCCCGTGCCCGGCAGATCGCGCCGGACGCTGTCATCGGCGGCCTGCTCGATCCGCACTGCCACCTGACGGAGGAAATGCTCAACAATGCGACGCTGCTGGTCGCCTATAAGGAATATCCCCATGTCGACGTCCCCGACAGGGCGCGGGATCTGTTTCGACTTGCGGCCGACGCCGCGCAGGGAACCACGCGGCCGGTGATGCGTGACTTCGATTGCCGTATGATCCTTGCCATGCCGACACCAACAGGACCGATGCGTCAGTTTGTCGATGCAATGTTGGCAAGAGAAGGCCAGGACCGCATTCTCTCGCTGTCCATCGCGCACGGATTTCCCTGGGGTGACAACCCGCGCGCGGGGGTCCGCTCGCTGGCAATTTCCGACGGCGATCCCGCCAAAGCCGAAGCTGTGGCGCGCGAGCTAGGCCAAGACCTTTATGACCTACGGCACGTCTTGCATCGCGACATTGCCGATATTTCGACGGCGCTCGATCAGGCAGCCGCGGAACCGGCTGGACCGATCGTGCTGGCCGATATGTCGGACAATCCGGGCGGCGGAGCGCCATCCGATGCGACCTTCCTGCTGCGCGAAATCCTGGCGCGCGGTATTACCTCGGTTGCCTCGGGAATTTTTTGGGATCCCGGTGCGGTGCGGATCTGCCGCGAGGCCGGCATCGGTGCGACGCTGCCCCTGCGCCTCGGTGGAAAATGCGGCCCGATGTCCGGCGATCCGCTGGACCTCACCGTGACGGTACGCAACTGCGTGTCAAATCCGACCCAGCTGTTCGGCGAACTGCCGGTGCCGATGGGCGAGACGGTCTGGATTGAAACCGCCGGCGTGGACATCGTCATCAACGACATGCGCACGCAGACGTTCCACCCGCAGGCTTTTGAAAAACTTGGCATCGATCTGGCGCAGCGCCGCCTGGTCTGTGTCAAATCGTCGAACCACTACCAGGCAGGCTTCAATCCGATTGCCGCCAAGGTCATACCGGTGGCGACACCGGGTGCGATCACCCCGGACTTCGCCAACATTCCCTATAGGAAACGGGCCCGCGATTACTGGCCCGCCGTGGAGGATCCCTTCGCATGAGCAATCCGTTGATTGAAGCGCGAGACCGTTTCGCCGCTACCCATCCCGAGCAGAGGATGGATCTGAATGGACGCGACTGGGGCGTGATCGACGTCGGATCCGGCCCGGAGCTGCTGCTTATCCCCGGCACCCTTGGTCGCGCCGACATTTTCTGGAATCAGCTGGAGGCGCTATCGGACCGCCTGCGCATCGTTGCGGTGAGCTATCCGGATTCGGGCGGAATCGCAGAGTGGACATCGGACATGGTCGCCCTGATGGACCGCCTTGATCTCGCGGAGGCCTGCGTTCTGGGGTCGTCGCTGGGCGGCTATCTGGCGCAATATCTGGCCGGCAGCCATCCGCAGCGTGTCTCACGGCTGGTCGCCGCCAATACCTTGCATTCGGTTGCCGGTCTGGACAGCCGGCCGCCCTATTCGATGGATCTGCAGAAGGGTCCGATCGAGGAATTGCGGACCGGTTTCGGCAACGCCCTGTCGGCGTGGGGACAGGCGCATCCCGAGCAAAAGGATCTTGTCGACCTGCTGCTGCGTGAATCGGGCGGCCGCATCCTCGAAGGTGAGCTGCGCGCTCGTCTGGCCGCGCTCAAACACGGGCCGCAATTACCACCTTGTCCGCTCGAACCGGATCGCGTTTTCACCATCGAGGCCGACGACGATCCGCTGATCCCGGCAGAAATGCGGGCTGCGGTGCGGGCGCGATTGAAGCCGTCGGTCGCCTACCGCTTCCGCGACGGCGGTCATTTCCCCTACGTCGTTCGCCCGGCGGACTACACGGCTCTGCTGGAGCAGATCATGGGTCTTGATGTGACTGGGCCGGATTGGGGCACTGCTTCGGAACGTGTGCGATAGATTTGACCGCTTCCACCAAACCGACGTAAATCAGCACCGGAAAATTTTGGAGGATCCGCATGAGTGCTGACGCCATGTGCCATGTCGCATCAGTCGTGATCGACGCGCCGGAAGATGTCGCGTTCGATCATCTCACCGATCCGAAACGCCTCGGTCGATGGACACTCGGCAGCATGGATATGGAACCGACCGACGAGCCGTATGTGTTTCGTTCCCGTTCATTGTTTGACGGCAGCACATCCTATGTCGAGATCGATGCCAAGCCCGCCGATGGTTTGATTGATTTCCATGTAGGCAACAGCGAGAAACGAGCACCGCGCGTTTTCGTCCGGATTGCGCCGGGGCCTCTTTGCGGGCTTTCGAAGAACCAGTGCACGGTCGCGCTGTTTGCATGGCGCACAGCCGACATGAGCCCCGAACGCTGGCGTCAGCTAGGCGTCATACACGACGCGGAGATCCTTCTTTTCAAGGCGCAGACCGAAACGGACTTCAGGCAGGCGAGCCTTGCGTCCGAATAAGCTGGAAAGCCGGAGTTTCCATCACTCCTTGCGCAACGGCTTCGGCAATCCGTCGCGTTCCAGTTCGCTTTCGTCCCAATAGCCGATCAGAATACCCGGAGGCTCCTTGCCGCGAGTCATCGCCTCTACCTGTTCAGGTGACCGGGTAATGCGGCTGTGGTGTTGCCGGGACCAGTCGAACAGGGCTTCGCGCAGACGCTCCCTCTCGGCCTCATGAGCCGGTGAATTGCCCAGGTCGTTGAGTTCGTCCGGATCGGTTTCCAGGTCAAACAGCATCGGGCGATAGCCCTCGCAATAGATGTATTTCCAGCGCCCGTCGAAAACCATCACGAGCCGCGCGTCGTGCTGTTCGATGCCAAGTTCGACTCGCGCGTCCCGCGTCGCGTAATCGTATTCGGAAAAGGCATAGTCACGCCACGGCACGTTCTGACCATGCAGCAACGGTTGCAGCGCCCGACCCTCGAGGATATGCGGTTTCGGCGCGCCTCCCTCGAAAGCGAGGAATGTCGGCGCGAGGTCGATCCCCTCCACCAATGCGTCGCAGGCCGTTCCACGGGTGCTGTCTGCTTCTTTGCCCGGGTCGTAGATGATCAGCGGAACCCGGGCCGAGCAGTCGTAGAAAAGGTCCTTTTCGCCCAGCCAGTGGTCACCGAGATTGTCGCCATGATCGGACGTGAAGACGATCATCGTTTTGTTGAGCAGATTGTTCGCTTCAAGATAGTCGAGCAATCGTCCGACCTGATCGTCGAGCTGCTTGATCAGCCCCATATAGACCGGCACCACCTTTTCGAGCACATCGTTGCGCGAAAACGTCTGGCAGACGCGCTGGTTGCGCCATGCCGCATAGACCGGGTGGTCGTTGGCCTGTTCCGCGTCGGAGCGCACCACCGGCTGCATGTCGGCAACCGTATACATGTCGTTATAGGGAGCCGGCGCCAGATAGGGCCAGTGCGGCTTGATATAGGAAAGATGACACAGCCACGGCTTGTCTCCGGCACCCTCGATGAATTCGATGCCCTGGGTCGTCAGATAGGCTGTCTCGGAATGCTCCTCGGGCACCCGCGCCGGCAGGTGATTGTTTTCGATCAGCCAGCCGGACAGCAACTCGCCGTTCGGACCCTCGGCGGAGTTCGCCCACTCTTCCCAGGGGTTATCGCCATCCATCTGGTGGCTGCGCAGATATTCGTCATAGTGCGGGTCGCTGTCGTAGTAGCCTTCCGGATGCAGCCCGTCGTCGCGGATATAAGGCTCGAAGCCGCATTCCGAGGCGAGCACGCCGAGATCCGATTGCGGATCGATGCCAAGTCGCGCCATGCCGTCCCGGTCGGCGATCATGTGGGTCTTGCCGACCAATACCGAGCGAACGCCGATTTCGCGCAGATGGTCGCCGAGTGTCGGTTCGCCGATGCGCAGCGGAAAGCCGTTCCATGTGGCGCCATGCGAACGCATGTAGCGTCCGGTATAGAAGCTCATGCGGCTGGGACCGCATACCGGCGATTGCACATAGGCGCGGTCGAAGCGCACACCCATCGCCGCCAACCGGTCTATGTTGGGTGTTTGGAGGGTCTTGTGCCCATAGCAGGAAAGGTAGTCCCAGCGCAGCTGGTCCGCCATGATCCACAGGATGTTCTTTCGGGTCAACGCGGGTTCCTCCTCCTTACCGGCACTCCGGATGACAGTACCGGAAGGAGACCCGGATCAGTCAACCCATCATGTGACGGAAGCAGTGCAGTTTGCAGATCAGCAGCGCTGGACATGAAAAGGCCGGGTGCGCCACACCGCACCCGGCCGTTCACCGAATCTGATTGCGACCGTAATCAGAACAAGAAGTCGGTATCATCGACGGTGAAATTGTTGTCGCTCAAGAGGCGAATTCCGACCAGCCGCCCATCGTCGTTGACGTAGGACAGCATGACCTCGTCGCCGGAAATCACGTTGACGTTGAGGTCGCCATATTCGTTGACCGAGGCGTTGCGGATGAAATTGATCTTGTCCAGCCCGTCTTCCCAGTCATGGATCACCCCGCCGCGGCTGGCCGTCTCAAAGACGAACTGGTCCGCATCGGCGCCGCCGGTGAGGTAGTCGAAGCCGCGGTCGGCGACCAGCGTGTCCTCGCCGTCGTCGCCGAACATGAAGTCGCGGCCGTTGCCACCTTCTATGAAGTCGTTGTCATCACCACCGCGCATGGTGTCGTTGCCGCCTTCGCCGAACATGAAATCGTTGCCACCATTGCCGGACATGTCGTCCTTGCCGCTGCGACCGTGCATGTTGTCCGCATCGTCGGTGCCGTCCAGCGTCTCGGCGTCACGAGTACCGACGATCAGATTGCCGGCAGCAGCGGAAGCCGATTCATCGGCATATTTGTCGATGCCGTCGAAGACGTTCGTCTTCAGTCGGATATCGTCTTCGGTGACCTTGTCGCCATAGACCCGGATGCATCCAAGCGGATCCTCATCGTGGGCGCCGGCTGCGGTATTGGCTCCGCCATTGGCGCCGTCACCCTGTTGCGAACGCAGGATGATTTCGGAGTAATCGCCGTGTTCGTCGATGCCGTATTTGATTTCGGCAATCTGAACCGTATGGCCGCGCAGGTAAATCTGGTCGCCGTCCTGGTTGGAGTAATCCCAGATGATCTCCTTGCCAACGCCGGCTACCCAATGGTCGTGGACGTCGTCGTTTTCTCCTGCGACACGCCGCCAGTTGACGCTGCCGTCGTCGCGGGTGTGTCTTGCGATCACCTCGTCTTTTGCATCCAGGAGGATGTTGATCAGGAAGAGATCGCGGTCCTGTCCACCCCAGACCTCGTCGATGGCCAATTCCGGATCGATCGGCGGGTCGACGCGCCCTTCGTCGCCGTCCGTCTGCGCCGGATCGGGCTCGCCTGCATCGGAATAGAGCGTGATCTTGTCCCGTCCGCCACCGGCCTTGATGATCTGCGCGCCGGCACCTGCCGTGATCAGATCATTGGTCTTCAGGTCCGGCATCTCGATGGTTTCGCCATGGCTCGTGCTGTGGATCTCCGTGACGCCGCCATTGTACTTGGCAAGCTTGTCTGCCTGTTCCAGCCGGTCGATGCCGTCGACGACGGTCGGTTTGAGGATGAGATCTTCTTTCAGCACCTTGTCGCCATAGACCTTGATGGTGCCGAGCTCGTCCTCGTCATGCGCCCCGGTCAGCGTGTTGGCGCCGCCATTGGCACCGTCACCCTGCTGGCTGATCACCCGGATCATCGAGAAGTCACCCTTGGCGTCAGTGCCATAGGTAATTTCTTTCACCTGCACCGTATGGCCACGGATAATGATGCGGTCGCCCTGGTCTTTGAAATAGTCGAGGATGCAGTCGTTGCCGAAGCCTTCGACCCAGTGTCCGTGCGGGTCGTCGTTTTCACCGGCGACTTTACCCCAGTTGACCCGACCGCTCAGATTGGTATGCGCCTCGATGATGTCGCGGCGGGCGTTGATAAGGGCCCGGAATTCGAACGTGTCGCGACCATTGCCGCCCGTGAACTCGTCGTCTGCAGCTCCGTCCGGGACGGCCGGCGTGATGCGGCCGACACCATTGCCGCCCAACTGGGCCGGATCGGGCTCGCCGTCGTCCGCATAGGAGATGATGTGGTCGTTGCCGTCACCGGCATCTACCTTCTGCTTGCCGCTGCCGGCTCGGATCCTGTCGCCTTTTGCGGTGCCCGTGAAGGTTAGGTCGATATTCTCCGCGTTCTCCGCGGCAAACTGAATCTGCGTTATTGCCGGTGCAGGATTATTGGCCGGCGCTTCCGCTTCTCCGGCGGAGATCTTTTCGAGCAGATCGACGCCGTAGAAGACATTGGCCTTCAACTTGATATCGTCCAGCGTGACCTTGTCGCCATAGACCTTGATGCAGCCCAGCGGATCTTCGTCATGCGCTCCGCCATTGTCGCCCTGCTGCGAGCGAAGGACGATTTCCGAATAGTCGCCGCCGGCATCTTCGCCATATTTGATTTCGGCAATTTCAACGGTGTGGCCGCGAATGTCGATCTTGTCGCCATCCTGCTTGGAGAAATCGCGAATGATGTCCTTGCCGATGCCGTTGACCCAGTGATTGTGCACATCGCCGTTCTCGCCGGCGACCTTGCGCCAGTTGATGGTGCCGTCATCGCGTGTGTGCTTGTCCAGGATTTCCTGCTTCGCATCGAGCAGCAGCCGGAAGGCGAAAATGTCCCGACCCTGGCCACCGTAGTATTCGTCGTCCGCCAGATCCGCCGGTACAGGCGGATTAACGCGTCCGGTTGCGCCGTCGGTTTGGGCCGGATCCGGTTCACCGCCGTCGGAATAGGCGTAGATGATGTCGTTGCCGCCGCCCGCGTCGACCTTCTGGGATCCAAGGCCGACATGGATCCGGTCAACCTGGGAAGCGAGGATGCCCGTATAGGAATGACCATCGGTGTTGCTGAACACCTCCTGGGTCGAGCCGGCGTCGTGGTCGCCATAGACCTCGTCGACCCGCTCCAGCATGTCGACGCCGTCGAACACGCCGGCCGCCTGGACCTCGATGTCGTCGATCGTGACCTTGTCGCCGTAGACCCTGATGCAGCCCAGTTCGTCTTCGTCATGAGCGCCGGTTTCTGTGTTGGCACCACCGGCGCCACCATCGCCCTGCTGGCTGATCACACGGATCTCCGAATAGGTGCCGCGTTCATCCTCGCCGTATGTGATCTCGGCCACTTCCACCGTGTGCCCGCGAATGACGATGCAGTCACCCTCATCCTCGTTGTAGTCGAGGATGATGTCTTTGCCCCAGCCTTGGACCCAGTGCCCGTGAACGTCGTCGTTTTCGCCAGCGACCTTCCTCCAGTTGACGCTGCCGTCTTCACGGGTGTGCTGTGCCAGGACGCTCTCTTTGGCGTTGAGCAGAGCCCGAAATTCGAACCGGTCGCCGCCGCTGCCGCCAGCGATGATGTCGACTGTTTCGCTGAGCGGTATGGGCGGAGTAACCCGGTCCTCGGGTCCGCTCTGCGCCGGATCCGGTTCGCCCGCATCGCCGAATGAAATGATCCGATCGCGTCCCGCCCCGCCGTCATAGTTCTGACTGCCGCTGCCGAGAAATGCCTTGTCGCCCCGGGACGTGCCCAAGATAGTGTCCGCCATAGTGTCGCCCTCCTGTATGTCCGTCCTGCTACGGACAAAATGCTTGAAATCCCACTCCCGTCAGACAAGCCTAGATGATTCGCCCTCCCTTTTTTGCGACGCGGTTCTTTCGCAAACAATAAAAGTTGCCGGACAATTTGACTCGAAATGTGAAACCTTTTCGGCTTTACACAACCGCGGCGCGAAAGGGCTTTCGCCAGGCGGACGGCGGGCCTGGTCTCCGAAGACCTGCGTGCCTCCGTGAGCCGGTTAATGGTTTCAAAGGGTTAATGGTTAAGCTTGGCGGTTGATCGTCAGCCGGGCCAGGCAAAGGTTCCGGTTGAGCGCATCAAGGCGTCGACAGCCGGAGAAAATTTTCGACCCGGTGCCGTCATGGCGGCAATTCGCCTTTCCACAGCCGGATCCACAAGGGGTCGCTGCAACAATCCGGGCAAAGTCACCGAATATTCGGGCATGAAGGCGAAGCCGATTCCCGCAAGAACCATGGCCTGGACCCAATCTTCCCGTTCCGATCGGAACCGTGCGTAGAGCTCGATATTGTTGGCTTCGCAAGCGGCCATGACCATTTCGCGCATCTCGCAGGCGAGCCGGTCAACATAGTGTTGGCCGGTGAGGTCGGCGAGTGTGAGGGTCTCGAACTCGCCGAAACGGTGGTCAGGCGCGAACACCACGACATACCGCTCCCGGTAGAGTTCGCGGGCGCGAAATTCCGCTTCAAGCTCTTCCGTCACGGTCATGACAGCGACATCCAGTTCGCCTTCCGAAAGCTTCTCCTTCAATTCCGCGATCGATCCTTCGCTGACGGAAAGCTCGAGGCCGGTATGCGCCTTTTCGAACTGGGCCAGGAAGCGCGCCAGGCGGACATGTCCGACGGTGGCCATCACGCCAAGCCGGATCGGGACGTTTTCCAGCAACCGAAAATTCTGCGCCAGCGTCTGTGCGGCTTCGGCCTCATCGGCAATGTGCTGCAGATGCGGCAGCATCGAACGGCCGAAATCGCTCAGCAGGATCCGCCGGCCTTCACGATGAAACACGGAGGCGCCGAGTTCGCCCTCTAACGTTTTGATGCCTTTGGTCAGGGCAGGTTGGGTCACGTTGCAGTCGGATGCGGCCCGCGTGAAGTTCAAGTGTTTCGCGGCAGCCAGGACATAGCGGATCTGTGACATTTCCATGATGATTTCCCCAGCGCGGCCTATTTTCGGTCAGACCATTTTAAGTCAACGAAACCAAACCTGCGGTTATGGATCAATAAGAATCTTCCACTTCTCAGGTGTCGGTTCCCGGTGTCCAATGACGGCATTCTCACCAGCAAAGGAGCAAAACATGTCTGTTTACATGGTCGAAAGGGATCTCAAAGGCATCAGCATGGAGGAACTCGCCGGCGCTCAAAAGGCGGCGATCGACACTGCTGAGAAGATGAGCAGCACCGGTCAGAAGGTCGCCTATATCCGCACCACGTTCGCACCGGAGGACGGACGTTGCATGTGCCTGTTCGAGGGCGAGTCGGAGGAGCAGGTGCGGGCCCTGAACGAGAATGCCGGCATACCGTTCACCCGCGTGGTTCCAGCGCTGGATCTGACGCCTTGATCACAACGACTATGTCTGTCGGCCGGTGTTAAGATCGGCCGGCGGGATCTAACTGGGGCGAATTCTCCTGAGAAATTCCCAGACCGGCAGGGCGGTCAGGCCGCCAATGACCCCGGCCAGATAGCTCGGAAGCGGGATCAAAAAGATCGCCTGCCATAGGTAACCGATCACAAAGCTGACAATCAGCATTGCGACCAGTGTGATCAGCAACCTTTGCCACATCGGCATCAACAGCGACATTGCGTTCTCCTGCTCCGCATTGCGTGTGGTTGTTGCACCCTGACTCAGTTCAAACACGAAGGCAATCGGCATCCATTGATCGCATGGGCATCCAATTCACCCAAGCTTGTCGATGTCAAGGGCCCATGTTAGCCTCGCCGAGGCGCGTCAGGGCGCACCCGATCCGCGGGCAGGGCAAAGCCTACCTGATTTGTTGACTGACCACTATCGAACCTCTTTTCGGTCCGAGGGCGCGGATACCGGACGGTTTTGAAAGGAGGTCGATCATGTCGACACACAACCTGCCCGAATCCCCGAGCCTTGAAAATTTGAAGAAGCAGGCCAAGACCCTGCTCAAGGACGCCCGGAGCCACGATGCGCAAACCCTTGCGCGCATAGGCCCCTATTTTGGCGATCCCGCCGCTATCACACTTCAATCGGCACAATTGGTCCTGGCGAGAGAACACGGTTTTGCCAGTTGGACCCGCCTGAAGCGGCACCTTGAGGGCGCGGCGCGACCGAGCGAACCGACCGTCGAGCAGCGCGCCACCCGGTTTCTCGATCTTGTCTGTCTCGCCTATGGTACGGTTCAGAATGCCGGGCCGGCTCGGTTTGCCGAAGCGAAGTCGCTGTTGGATGAGCATCCTGATATCCGCGACGTCTCGATCCATGTGGCCGCCGCCATTGGGGATGTGGAACGCATCGATCGCTGGCTGGATCGAGACCCGAAACTGATCTCCCAAAAGGGAGGCTATCACCATTGGCAGCCGCTGATGTATGCCGCCTACGCGCGCCTGCCGGGCGTGTCGACGCTTGCAGCAGCCCGCCGCTTGATAGAGTACGGTGCTGACCCCAACGCTCACTATATGTGGGGTGGCCAGTACAAATTCACCGCGTTGACCGGCGTCTTCGGACAGGGCGAAGACGGACCGGCCAATCAGCCGGAACATCCTGACTACCAGGCCTTTGCCCGCCTGCTGCTTGAGGCCGGCGCTGATCCGAACGACAGCCAGGCCGCCTATAATCGAGTATTTGAGCCCGACAATTCATGCCTCGAGTTGCTGGTCGAGTTCGGCCTCGGTGCGGACGAACGCGTCAACTGGTTCGATAACGACGGCGACGAGATGGTCCCGAGCCCTCTCGAGACGGTACACTTCCAGCTGGTCCAGGCCATCCGCCGGGGTAATTTCGAAAGGGCCAAACTGCTGATCGATGCCGGTGCCGACCTGAACAAGCCGGATGACACCTACGACACCTTGACCAAGGGCAAGACTCCACTGGAAGCGGCGTTGCTCCTCGGTGAAATGCGGATCGCCGACTATCTTCGGAAATGCGGCGCGGTCGGCGCCGATCTTTCAGGGGCAGATCGCCTGCAAGCGCTGTGCATGGCTGGTGATGCCACCGCTGCTCGCCAGTTGTTGCGTGAAAATCCTGATTTGCAGGAAGCGTTGGACAAACGCGGATCGGAAATGGTCTCCGACGCGGTGGTAACGGCAAATCACGCGGCCATTGCAACGCTGGTCGATCTTGGAGTCGACATCGTCGGAAAGGATGGCCGGCCACCGGTCCACATGGCGGCCTGGAACGGCGATCTGGAGACCGTGCGGCTCATGATTGACAAAGGCGCCGACCCGTCACTGCGCGACCCGGATCACTTTTCGCCTGCAATCGGGTTCGCGCTGCACGCCGGCAGACCGGAGATGGTCGCGTTCCTGGAAACCCAGAAGATGGACGTCTTCACCGCCGCGGCGCGTGGCCTGACAAAGCGGTTGCGCGAAATGATTGCCGCGGAGCCGAACCTCCTCGATGCCCGCTTCGAAACGGTGCTCCCGCCGCAGTCTCGAGCGCCGGATCGCGATTGGGTCACACCGCTCGGTGTTGCCGCAAACAACGGGCGGGCCGCGGCAGTCAAGTTGCTTCTCGAACTCGGTGCCGACCCGACGGCCGGCGACGGGGAAGGCAAAACGGTCGCGGATCTGACTGAGGACGAGGCCATTGGCCGCATGCTTCAGGAGGCTGCGGCTCGGCGCAATTGAGGCGGGCAATTTGACCGGCGGTTACCATCGACCGCCGGTCCGGTGTTCGCCTGCTCAGGCCGAGTTCGCCTTGTCCTCTTCGCGCAGTTCGCGACGCAGGATCTTGCCGACGTTGGACTTGGGCAACTCGTCTCGAAACTCGATGTATTTGGGACGCTTGTAGTTGGTCAGCTTGTCGGCGCACCAGCTCTTGACATCATCCTCGGTCAGGGCCGGGTCGGACTTGACGACGAAGAGCTTGACCGCCTCGCCGGAACGGTCGTCCGGCACGCCGATGGCGGCTGCTTCAAGAACGCCCTCACGGGTAACAGCGACTTCCTCGATTTCGTTGGGATAAACGTTGAAACCGGAAACCAGCACCATGTCCTTCTTGCGGTCAACGATGCGGGTGTAGCCATCCTCGTCCATGTAGCCCATGTCGCCGGAGCGAAAGTATCCGTCCTCGGTCATCACCTTGGCGGTTTCCTCCGGCCGGTTCCAATAACCGACCATCACCTGCGGGCCGCGAATGCAGATTTCTCCGACTTCGCCCAACGGAACCGGCTTGCCTTCGTCGTCGCGAATATCGATCTCGGTCGAGGGCAGCGGAAGGCCGATTGAGCCGTTGAAGCCGGCATTGTCGAAACGGTTGGCAGTTGCCACCGGCGAGGTTTCCGACAGTCCGTAACCCTCGGAGATCTTACAGCCCGTCAGCGCTTCCCAGCGCTCGGCCACGGGTTTCTGCACGGCCATGCCGCCGCCCAGCGTCAACCGCAGTTCAGAAAAGTCCAGCTTCTGGAAATCCTCATTGGCGAGCAGGGCGTTGAACAGCGTGTTGAGGCCCGGCAACACATGGTACTTGTAGCCGCCGAGTTCCTTGACGAAACCCGGGATATCGCGCGGGTTGGGGATGAGCACGTTGTGAGCACCCTGGTCCATGCCCATGATCGCGTTCACTGTCAGAGCGAAAATGTGATAGAGCGGCAGGCAGCAGATATAGACCAATTCGTCTGGCAGATCCCGCTGGCGCCTCAGCGCCGCCAGCCACAATTCGTTTTGAGCCGCGTTTGCCAGAATGTTGCTGTTGGCAAGGGTTGCGCCCTTGGAAACACCAGTCGTGCCGCCCGTGTATTGCAGAAAGGCAACGTCTTCAGGCGCCATTTCGACCGGCTTGAAGCCGCCAGCGTTGGTGCTCAAAACCGTTTTGAAGGGCACATGGCCCGGCAACGACCATGCGGGCACCATCTTCTTGACACGACGAACAACGAGATTGACGATCAAACCCTTTACACCGAGCATATCGCCCATGGTGCAGACGCAAACGTGTTTGACGTCGGTATTGCCGATGACGTGCTGCAGGGTGGTGGCGAAATTCTCCAGAATGAAGATCGCCTTGGCGCCGGAATCCTTCAACTGATGCTGAAGCTCCCGTGGCGTGTATAGCGGGTTCACATTCACCACCGCATAGCCGGCCCGCAGTACGGCGGCCGCCGCCACCGGATATTGCAGGATGTTGGGCATCATCAGTGCGACGCGGTCGCCTTTCTCCAGGCCCTGCGCCTGCAACCAGGCGCCGACGCTGCGAGAATAGGCATCGAGCTCGCGATAGGTGATGGTCTTACCCATGCAGCTGAAGGCCGGGCGGTCAGCGTATTTCTGGCAGGCCGACACGATCAGGTCGGCCACTGATTTGTGTGCCAGCGGCGCGATTTCAGCCGGCGTGCCTTCCGGATAGGATTTCAGCCAGATCTTGTCGCCGGCGTCGGCGGATCCGGCCTGGTTGTCCGGTGTCGTGTTCATCGATGTTTCCTCCCGCGCAGTGTCCCCAGTCTACGCTCAATTGGCCTGCGCCGGATCACTGTGCCAGCGCATGAATTCGCGGTCCAGATGTATTGTCGGCAAACCGCCCACGCAAGGGTCATTTTACGTAAGCGTAAGAATTCTCAATCCTGCGGATTTCCAGACCGATGCCTGCCTTGTCCGAGGAAGCCAAAGCTCGGCAACGTCCGCCCACGGATGCGGTTGATGCGGATCAACGGCAGAAGCAACATCGTGTTTACCATAATGACGCGTTGGATTGTTGGAGCTGGCATGACCAGGGGATGATGACACGGCTCGCCACAATCATTCCGAAGGCTGCGGACCGCCAACGCGGCAGGTAAAACTGGTGATGGAGGCGCCGTTTCATGACGAAATCGCACCCGACGGGTATTGATGCCTACAAGCCGAATGAGATCGCAGTTCTTGTTCGCAAGATTGGGTCGGACAAAGCCAGGCTCCCAATCCTTGTCAAATTTACACTTTCTGTTCTGGCCGGTTTGTTCATCGGCCTCGGGGCTTTGTCCTTTACGGTTGTCATGACCGGGGTCGATCCCGCGTTCGGGCCGGCGCGCCTTCTGGGCGGCGTCGTGTTTTCCCTTGGCCTGATACTGGTGGTTATCGCCGGAGCGGAACTCTTCACGGGAAATGTGCTGATGGTCCTGGCCGCGGTTGATCGCCTTGTTTCGCTGCGGGAGCTACTTTCCAGTTGGGTGATCGTCTACGCAGGAAACTTTGTTGGCGCGTTCGGTCTGGCCGTGACAGTGGCGCTCAGCGGCATCCTCGATGGTCCGTCAGGATCGGTGGCCACATCGATTGCCACGTCCAAACTGTCGATTGGATGGCTTGAGGCAATTGTCCTTGGGGCGCTTTGCAACATACTGGTCTGCCTTGCGGTCTGGCTTTCCCTGTCAGCGCATGCGGTGGCCGGTAAAATTCTGGCGATCGTCTGGCCGATATCGTGCTTTGTCCTGCTCGGTCTGGAACACTCGATCGCCAATATGTACCTTATACCCCAAGGTTTTTTTGCAGGCGCTCCAACCGATGTGGTTGGTTTTGCGCGGAATTTGGTTTTTGTGACGCTTGGAAACATCGTCGGTGTGCGGGCGGCGTGGCACTTGCCTACCGGCTGGCCTTTGGTCCACCCGAATACAGCTGAAAACGGGAAGCTTTAGTTGACCGGAGCAGTGTAAGAGGCCGGTTTGCGAAGCGGAGGCGTTTCTTCGACCTTGGTCTCGCGCTCGATCAATTCCCGATACAGCGCACGGATCTTCGCTGTCATCGGCCGATCGCCGGTGCCGATCACTTTGCCGTCGATTTCAGCGACCGGGGTCTGGGCACCAAAGGTTCCCGTGAGAAAAGCCTCATCGGCGCCATAGGCTTCGTAAAGCGTGAAGTTTTTCTCGAACACCGGAATACCGTTGTCCCGGCAGAGATCGATTACCTTCTGACGTGTGACGCCGTTCATGCAGTAGTCGCCGGTCGACGTCCAAACCGCGCCCTTGCGCACAATGAAGAAATTGCAGGCGTTGGTCGTGTTGACGAAACCGTGCGGGTCAAGCATCAGCGCCTCGTCCGCGCCGGCCTGTTCGGCCTGCAGGCTGGCAATGACGCAGTTGAGCTTGGAATGGCTGTTCAGCTTGGCGTCCTGCGACAGTGGCAATCCACGGGTCTGAGGCACGGTAGCAAGGCGGATACCGCTCGCGCTCAGGTGTTCGGCCGGCTTGGAATGTTCCATGATGATCACCAGCGTCGGTCCGGAGCGCGACAGGCCCGGATGCTGGAATGGTTTGTCCTTGACGCCGCGGGTCAGCATCAGCCGGCAATGAACGTCCGTAGTCATGCCATTGGCTTCAGCCGTTCTGTTCAGGGCGTCGAGAATACCGGCACGATCAAGGCCGACGTCCAGGGAAATGGTCTTGCAGGAGGCGAAGAAGCGATCCATGTGCTCGTCGAAAAACGCCCACTGGCCATTGTAGAGGCGCAGGCCTTCCCACATGCCGTCTCCCAGCATGAAACCGGAATCGTAGACCGAGACCTTCGCCTCATCCCGGTGCACGATTTCGCCGTTGACGTAGATCAGAATGTCCCGATTGCGCGGGTCGTCGATGGCGTCATGGGTGGTTTGGCTGTTTCCGGTCATGGTGGCGTCGGTGGGCTCTTCCGGGTTGGTGAGTGTATCGAGGGTCGCCTGACATTTGCAGGCGACCCCTTGGCCTTGGGAGATTGGCTTACATCCAGCCGCGTTCCTTGTAGTAGCGGACCGCTCCATCATGCAGCGGGGCGATCGTTCCATTGGCGATCATGTCCGTCTCTTTCAGGTTGTCGAAGGTCGGGCGCAGGGCCTTGAAACGCTTGAAGTTGTCGAACACGGCCTTGACCAGCTGATAGACCGCTTCGTCATCGGTGTCGGTCGAGGTGACCAGCGTCGCCAGCGGTCCGTAGGACTGGATCTCGTCGGCTTGCCCCTTGTAGAGGCCCGCCGGAATCGTCGCTTTGGAGTAGTACGGCGTGTCGGCGACCAGCTTGTCGATCTTGTCTCCCGATACCTGCAGAAACACCGTATCGCAGGAGACCGTTGCTTCCTTGATGTTGCCGACGGGGTGACCGGCGGAAAACATTATCGCGTCGACCTTGCGGTCGCACAATGCGGCCGACTGCTCGGCCGATTTCAATTCGCCGGCAAGCGCCAGGTCGCCGACGTCAACGCCAACCGTGTCAAGCAAAACCTCTGCCGTTGCCCGTGAGCCGGACCCCGGGTTGCCGATATTGACCTTCTTGCCCTTGAGGTCCGTCAGGTCTTCTATGCCCGTATCCGCACGCGTGAGCACTGTGACCACGTCGGCATGGGCCGAGAACACCGATCTCAGCTTGTCGTTCGGGCCGTTGTCGGAAAACACGCTCGAGCCGTTCAGCGCGTGATACTGCCAGTCCGACTGCACGGTGCCGAAATTGACATCGCCGGAGGCAATGCCGTTCAGGTTGGCGATCGAGCCGCCGGTTGCCTGTGCGGTGCAGGTGTAGCCGTGCTTGTCGCTGTTGCGGTTCATGAACTTGCAGATGGAATTGCCGACGACATAGTAGAGCCCCGTCACGCCGGCCGTCCCGATGGTGATGAATTTCTTCTCCTCTGCGCTCGCCGGTGCGAGCGTCAGCGTGCTCAGCATTCCCAGAGCGCACAGCGTCTTCATTGTATTCGCGACCGTCATTGGTTCCTCCTTGTCGATCATGCCGCCATCCGACTGGCGTGGCGACCGGAAATTTGTCTGCAGGCTATCCGTATTGTCTTATTGTCGGATTGTCAACAATTGACAGAAAGGCAGAGGTGATCCATGTTCGGCTGCGCGACTCGCCGCCCTTCGGGCGGAATCAACCAAGTGATTGGAGCAATCGCATTGAACGTCCGACTATCCGGCATTCAACCCCTTGCCGACTCGACCTTGCGTGGCCGCACGGTGGACCAGTTGAAACGCCTTATCGTGACGGGCGAACTTGCCGCCGGATCCCGATTGACCGAGATCGATTTGGCCAATGCACTCGGGATCAGTCGCGGACCATTGCGGGAAGCCATTCGCGAACTGGTCGACATAGGGCTGGTCATCAGCAAACCCTACAAGGGGCTGTTCGTCCGCGATTTCACGCTCAAGGACCTGTCGGAGCTATATTCGCTGCGCACCGCGCTGGAACAGTTTGCCTTCCGCGAATGCTGGGACCGCCGCGACGACGAGGCCAAGGCGGATCTGAGGGGTCGCAACGAGGCCCTTTCCCAGACTATTCTCGAAGGGGTCGACCCCTATGAGGCCATCCTGCGAGAACTTGAATTGCACAGCTGGTGTTACGAACTGTCCGGTCATCGGCTGTTGCAGCAGACCTGGGACCGGATGAAGCCCAATCTCCAGTTCTATTTCGCCACGCACCAACAGGCGCACGGGCGCAAGGGGCCGCTCCGTCAGGCCCATGACCGCTACATCGAACTGGCCTGCGATGACGACCTCGAGGTAATGGTCGACTATCTCGAAGAGCACATGCGCCTGGGACTGGAAACCACCGCAAGTTTCATCACGGCTGCCTAAAAAACACTCCTTTTGATTGGCGTTTTCGACCATCGCTAAAGCGGTCTGATACGGCGGATTCGGCCGGAGCAGCAGTGCGCCCTTGACAAACTTTGCGGATTAATCAAACGTTTGATTAATGACGATCGGACACCGATCGCACGGGAGGATCAACGTGGCAGCATCACCGGCGCGCAGCGGCGAGACCGGCAGGGCAGGGCGGACGGCCATCCTGGATTCGGCAGAGCGCGCCTTTGCTGAACTCGGCTATGGCGGTGCTTCTATCCGCGCCATTGCGCGCGACGCCGACGTCAACCAAGCGATGGTGCACTACTACTACCAGAACAAGGATCAGCTCTTCACCGCCGTCATCGAGCGGCGCGCCGGTGAGATCAACGCCCGCCGTGACGCCGCGCTGGATGCCCTGTTTGACGGACAGGTGCCCACACTGGAAGCCTTGCTGGATGCGCTGTTGCGTCCAACCATTGAGATCGGCCACGACGACGAGCGCGGCGGCGCTGCCTATGCCCGTCTGATTGCCTCTTTCAACAATGCCGCCGACGAACGATCGCGGCGCGTGACCAGTGAAAATTATGACCCGATAGCCCGCCGATCGATCGACGCGATCCGAGCAGTCCTGCCGGAACTCGACAGGGCGTCGGCCGTGCGCGGCTACCTTTTTGCCATCAGCGTTGCGCTGTCGGTGATGGCCAAGACCGGACGGGCGACCCGGCTTTCGGACGGGTTGCTCGACGATTTCGATACGGAGGAGACGGTTGCCAGCGCTGTCGCCTTCACCTGTGCTGGAATCCGGGCGCTGGCAGACAAGAATCGCAAAGACCACCAAACAGGAGGAAACCCATGAAACGACTGCTTGCTACACTGGTCACGTCCGCCTTGCTTGCCGGAGCTGCGGCGAGCGTGCGCGCCGAGACCATCGATGTCACCCTGGCCGCCGGCCATCCGCCGGTGTTCCGCTGGGTCAAACACGCCAGCCAGACGTTTATCCCTACCGTCAACAAGGAGCTTGAGGGCACCGACATCACCATCAACTGGAGCGAACAGTATGGTGGCTCGCTGGCCAAGGTCGGCGGCGTTCTGGAAGCCGTTGAAGAGGGGCTCGCTGAAGTCGGCCTTGTCTCCAGTCTCTTCGAGGCGGCCAAGCTGTCACCGCAAAACGTGACCTATTTCACCCCCTTCGTGTCGCGCAACCCGGCGGCCGTGGCCGAGCTCATTGACGCCATGCACGAGGAAAACAAGGATCTGCGCAAGTCCTGGGAAGACAACAATCTCGAATACCTGGGCGCCGCTATCGGCATCGACGACTATCTGCTGATGACCAACTTCCCGGTCAAGACACTGGACGATCTGAAAGGCAAGAAGATCGGCGCACCCGGGCCAGCGGTGAACTGGCTGAAGGGAACTGGCGCCATCGGCGTCTCAGGCAATCTCACCACCTATTACAACGAGATCAAGACGGGTGTTTATGACGGCGTCATCGTCTTCGCCTCGGCGGCCCTTCCGGGCAAGCTTTATGAGGTTGCGCCCTACATTACCCGTGTCGGATTCGGCGCCCAGTATGCCGGTGGCATCGCCGCCAACAAGGATTGGTTCGACTCCCAGCCGGAAGCCGTGCAGAAAGCACTGCGGCGCGGCGGCGTGGCACAGCGCAAGGCCTATCACGAAGATCTCGAAGCGGCGGTTGCCAAGGCCTTCGAAGTGATGGAAGCCAACGGCGCCACCATCACCGACGTCAGCCCCGAATTCCGCATGAAATGGGCCGCCGGCATGGAAAACGTTGCCAAGGCGTGGGCCGCGCAGCTTGATGAAGAAGGAAAACAGGGCACCAAGGTGCTGAAAGCCTACATGGACGCCATGCGGGCCGACGGCGCCAAGCCGGTGCGCGAGTGGGACAAGGAATAGTCTCACCCGCCTGAACGCCACAGAACGGCTCGCCCGAACCTAGACGGGCGGGTCGTACGGGGACCCCATGCTCACACTTTTCAAGACGGCGGAGCGGTTGATCGACCGCGTGACCATGGCGCTCAATGTCATCGGCACGCTGCTAATCCTGGCGCTGATGGTGCTGATCAATGCCGACGTCATCGGCCGCGGCATCTTCCTGTCACCAATCTCCGGCGTGCCGGAACTGGTCAGCCTGTCGATCGTCGCCATCGTGTTCCTGCAAGTGGCGCAGGCCTTTCGCATGGGCCGCTTTACCCGGACCGACGCGCTGATCAACGCTCTGGAGAGGTGGGCGCCGCGGGCCCGGGCTGGGCTCGAATTCCTGTTCTGTGCCGCCGGACTGTTCATCATATGGGTGCTTTATTCCGCCAGCTATCCGCTGTTTGTGAAGTCCTGGGATCGCAACACTTTCGTCGGCACGGTGGGTGATTTCATCGCGCCTGTCTGGCCTGTGAAGCTGGTGCTTCTGATCGGCTGCGCGGCCCTGTTCATGCAATTGCTGATGGCCGCGATCCGTGCGGCCGCCGGCGTGTGGACAGGCAAGGGCATCGCACCAGCGGAGGACGACAATGACTCCGTTTGAGATCGGCCTTGCCGCGCTCGCCGTCATGGTGGCGCTTGTCTACATCGGCATGTATGTGCCGCTCGCCCTGATGGTCGTGTCCTATTGTGCCGTCTGGGCCATGAAGGGGTCTCCGGTTCTGGCCGGCAAGCTCTTGGCCCTGGCCGCCTCGGAGACCATCTCGAGTTACTTCTTCGGTGTCGTGCCGCTGTTTGTGTTGATGGGCTATATCGTCTCGGTCACCGGCATGGGGCGCGACGCCTTCGATGTCGCCAATCAACTTTTCCGACGCTTTCGTGGTGGCCTGGGTATCGGCACGGTCGGCGCCAACGCCATCTTTGCGGCGATCACCGGCATCTCCATCGCATCGGCCGCGGTCTTCACCCGGCTGGCGGTGCCGGAGATGGTCCGCCATGGTTACACAAAGCGGTTTTCCGTCGGTGTCGTCGCTGGGTCGTCCGTGCTCGGCATGCTGATCCCGCCGAGCCTGCTTCTGATCCTCTATGGCCTGCTGACGGAGCAGTCGGTCGGCGACCTTTTCATCGCTGGTGTCATTCCGGGGCTGCTACTGGCCGCGACGTTCGGGATCGGCGTCTATGTCATGGCCCGTTTCTGGCCCGGATTCGTCGGCGAGAACCTGTCGGATGCCGATGCCCCCATGCTGAGCAGCGCGGAACTGGCCAGCAAAGGATTTCCGATCGTTCTGCTCATTGGCGTTGTCCTGGGCGGCATTTATGCCGGCTGGTTTACGCCCATCGAAGCCGGCGCCGTCGGATGCCTCGGCGCCATTCTCATCGGTCTGGTGCGGCGCTCGCTGACCTGGAAGGATTTCTGGAGCGTGCTGACCGATACCGGTCTGATCACTGCCTCGGTCTGCTTCCTGATCATCGCGGCGCAGATGTATTCGCGCATGCTGGCGCTGTCCGGCGCGCCGTCGGAATTCGGCCAGTTCGTCGCCACCGCTGATATCGGTTTCTGGGGCGTGGTCCTGGCCTATGTGCTGCTGGTAATCGTCATGGGCACCATTCTCGATTCCTCATCGATCATGCTGATCCTGGTGCCCTTGATGCTGCCCGTGATCCAACCGATGAACATTGACCTAATCTGGTTCGGCATCGTCACCGTTCTGGCCGTCGAGATCGGACTATTGACGCCGCCCTTCGGTATTTCCGTGTTCGTGATCAAATCCTCGCTCAACGACAGCACAATCTCGCTCGGCGATATCTTCGCTGGAGCCGCGCCGTTTGCGCTGATGATGCTGTTCGTGTTGGCGCTCGTCCTTGCCTTTCCAATGCTTGCAACACTGCCGCTCGGCTATTGATGGAGACCTGAATGCCTCGCAGAATTGTCGATCTCTCCGTTCCTCTCGAGGCTGAGATTGCCTCCGACCCGCCGCCCATGCTGCCGAACATCACTTACCTGGATCACCAGATGACGGCGGAACAGGTGATGGGGTTCTTTCCCGGCTTGAAAAAGGAGGATCTTCCGGGCGGCGAAGGCTGGGCCGTGGAAATGCTCAATATCGCAACCCACAACGGCACCCACCTGGATGCGCCCTATCACTATCATTCGACCATGAACAACGGCGAGCGGGCAATCACCATCGATGAGGTGCCTCTCGACTGGTGCTTCCGCCCGGGTGTCAAACTCGATTTCCGGCATTTCGACGACGGCTATGTCGCAACCGCGGCCGATGTCGAGGCTGAGCTGAAACGCATCGGCCATGACCTGCAGCCGTTCGATATCGTGGTCGTCAACACCGCCGCCGGCGCCGCCTACGGCCAGCCGGATTATCTGCTGAAAGGCTGCGGCATGGGCCGCGAGGCAACGCTCTATCTGCTGGGTAAGGGTGTTCGCGTGACCGGCACCGATGCCTGGAGCTGGGATGCGCCCTTCGCCCACACAGCCAAGGAATATGAGCGCACCGGCGACGCCTCCATCATCTGGGAAGGGCATCGAGCCGGAATGGAGATCGGCTATTGCCACATCGAAAAACTCGGCAATCTCGAGGACCTGCCGTCAAGCGGCTACGAGATCGCCTGTTTCCCTTACAAGATCAAAGCCGCCTCGGCCGGGTTTGTCCGCGCAGTTGCAATTTTCGAAGACTAGAGTCCTGGATCTGAAGTTCGTCACGTTGTGCAGCTTTCACCGAACGAACTTCAGATTCAATCAGCAAGATCATGATTCTATTGTGGGATTTGGATTTGAAGTTCCAACAGAGCCCGCCGCAACCACAAAGGAACTTCAAATCCACCACACTAGGAGCGCCCCATGGCTATGAAAATGAAGAAGGTCATCATCACCTGCGCCGTCACCGGCGGCGTCCACACGCCCACGATGTCGGATGCGCTTCCGCTGACGCCGGACGAGATTGCCCGCCAGTCGATCGATGCGGCGGAGGCGGGTGCCTCGATCATCCACCTGCATGCCCGCAATCCGGAGGATGGCCGGCCCACGCCGGACCCGGAGGTCTTCATGCAGTTCCTGCCGCGCATCAAGCAGGCGACCGATGCGGTGATCAACATCACCACCGGTGGCGGGCTTGGCATGACCGTCGAGGAACGGCTGGCAGCACCCATGCGTGCAGAGCCGGAAATGTGTTCGCTCAACATGGGCTCGATGAATTTTTCGCTGCATCCGCTCGCCGACAAATATCCGACCTTCAAGCACTCCTGGGAAAAGGCATTCCTTGAAGGCAGCGAGGACTTCATCTTCCGCAACACATTCAAGGATATCCGCTACATCCTGCAGCATCTCGGCGAGGGCTGCGGCACCCGCTTCGAGCATGAGTGCTATGACATCGGCCATCTCTACAACCTGGCGCATTTCGTCGATGCCGGACTGGTCAAGCCGCCCTTCCTGGTGCAGTCGATCTTCGGCATTCTCGGCGGCATCGGCGCCGAAATGGAAAATGTCATGATCATGAAGCAGACGGCAGACCGGCTGTTTGGCGACGATTACGTCTGGTCGGTTCTGGCTGCCGGCCGCTTCCAGATGCCGTTCGTCACCCAGGCCGCCATGCTCGGCGGCAACGTCCGGGTGGGGCTGGAGGATTCCCTCTATATCGGCCGCGGACAGATTGCTGAGTCCAATGCCCAGCAGGTGGCGAAGATCCGCACCATTCTCGAAGAACTGGGTATGCAGATCGCTTCGGCCGATGACGCCCGCGAAATACTGGCGCTGAAGGGCGGCGACCGGGTCAATTTCTAGGATCGGAGTGAAACCATGACTGAGATGCCATCGGAGGCCGTCGTTCGGTTCGACTGTACGGGAACGGCCGTGGGAAAAATGCGCAACGAACTGGATGTCGCCATGGTGGAACCGTCTGTCGAGCGTTTCAAGCTGGCCACGGACGAAGGCCCTTTCCACGGCGGCGATGCCACCGCCCCGCCGCCGCTGGCGCTGTTCGTCGGCGGCCTGACGGGCTGTATCATGACCCAGATCCGCGCCTTTGCGAAGCGGCTCAAGGTCGAACTCAACGATCTCAAGGTGGAGACCCGGGTCGAGTGGAACTGGAAGGCCGTCGACCGTGTCTACGAGACCGCACCAAAGAGTTTCGAGCTCGATATCCTGATCGACAGTTCCGATCCGCAGGAGCGGGTGGTGGAGCTGATCGAAACCGCCAAGCGCGGCTGTTTCATCGAGCAGACCCTGGGCGTGCCCAACACCATCCGACACCGCATGAAAACAGCGGATGGCTGGCTGGATGTTTAGGGTCTAGAATTTTCCGGGTCCGTCATGATGAGCGAAGGGCCGTTATCCGATCGACTACGCGGCGGACTTCTGGAAGGTGCCTGTCATCATCGTGAACGACAAGCCAGGCCTCATGCGACAGTTCCGGGATGGGATCTGAAACGCGTTCGAGGAGTTTTTCGTGATCGCCGATGAAGGTCGGAAGAACGACACGTCCTGCGCCCATAAGTGCCAGGTCGAGGGCAACCCGAGGATTGGTCGCTTCGTGCCGGACATCCTGACCGCCGCGCTGTTTCGCCCATCGCGCGGACGGGGTATCGACATTGATCCCGATCCAGCTCTCTGTTGAAGATGTTGTGGCGTAGACCGCGAATTCATTGCGAGCGAGCTTCCGCCCTGCCAAGCCCGTTTCCTTGGGCCGCTGGTTGCGAATGGCAATGGTGACCTCTCTGCGGGTAATGCTGAGGACAGCCTCCGACGACACGAACCGAATTCTTACATCAGCCGGGTCGCCCGCGATGTCGGTCAGGCGACGCACAAGAGCGAGCTCCGTCCATGTCCCGGCCGACACTTTGACCAGTGGCAGGGTGTCTGCTGCATTCGGAGCCGCGATCCTCGCTATCTGCCCGGCAACGCCTTCCAGATGATGAAGCAACGCCTCGCCGGCTTCCGTCAGGTCGTATCCGTGGGTACGCCTTATGAAGAGTTCGCGACCGAGCGCGCGCTCCAGAGCACGCATGCGTCGACCCAGTGTCGGCGCGCTTGATAGTGTTTCCTTGGCCGCCGAGGTCAGGCCGCCGGCCCTGGCGACGGCCAGAAATGCTTCCAGGTCATCCCACCGCGGCTCATCGGAACAATATCTTTTTTCTTTCATTCTTGAAACGATACATTCAAATCATTTCGTTTCGCAAGCAATTGCCGCCTATTAGATTGTGCCTCCCAACCACGAACGCGAGGCGAAATGGCGCGACTGCAGGCCATCCCCTTCCTCATTCTTCTCTTCGTCGGAACGGTTTGTAACTCCATGATTGTGCCATTCATGGGCTTCTTCATCGTCGACGGCTTGGGCATGGAGCCATGGACGATCAGCGTCTATGCAGGTGCGGTTGCGGTTGTGGTTATTCTTGCCAACCGTGCTTTTGCAAAACGTTTGGACGGCGGCGCGGAACCGTTTCCGATGATCGGCGTTGCAGTCATCGGTTTCCTCACCGCTTCGGCCGCGCTGTCTCTTTCGCCGAATTATTGGACGGCGGTGACCCTCGGTGTCGCCGGATTCGGCGCTGCCTCAAGTGCGATGTCGACGATGTTCAATCTCGGTGCGGTCATTGCCGAGCGAAACGCGGTCAAGCGCAGCGTGTTCAATGCCTATATGCGCGCGACCACCTCGACCGCCTGGATGGTCGGACCGGCTCTGAGTTTCGTGGCCGCGGACCAGTTGGGCGACGCAGCGGTTTTCAGATTGGCGTTCCTTGCGGCGCTGCTCTGGTTGGGCCTCTGGTGGTTGACCACACCCCGAGACGCGGCCAAAGCGCGGCAAACAAAGGTCGACTCACTGCATCCGGGACCCAACTGGGAGCTATGGACAGGGATTTCATTTGTGTTCTGTCTGGCTCTGGCGCATTCGCTGACCTTTTCGGCTCTTCCGATATTTTTTGTCCAGGAGGTCGGATTGCCTGGCCATGCACCCGGCATGGCGTTCAGTCTGAAAACATTCATTGAGCTCTTCGCGATCGCTTTGACCCCGTACCTGGCGGCACGGTTTGGCTTGCGCAAGTCGTTGATTGCCACGGCGCTGTTCGCCATTGTCGCCATCCAGGTTTTGGCATCCGTTCAAACCCTTCCGCAGGTGTTGGTCGGTGCCGCCCTGGAAGGCTTTTACTTCGGACTTTTCTCAACCCTCGCCATCACCTTCGTGCAATCGCTGTCGAAAGATCGGCCGGCCTATGCCACCGCGCTGTATTGGAACACGATGATGGTGACCCTCGTGATAGCCGGGCCGGCCGCTGGCTTCATCGCGCAGGCGGGCGATTTTCAGACCGTCATCGTCGTCGGATCCGGCCTGGCTGTTGTCGCGACACTCATCCTGGCCTTTGGCTCGCTGCATTGGAGGTCAGAACCCACCTGAGCAGGCTCTGGTCGCAGCAACAGAACTGATTGCCCGTGGGTTCTTAATCCTCTTCGTGCTCGCTGCGCACCACCAGTACGGACTGGCGGGCGTGGCGAACGACCCGCGCGGCGTTCGGGCCGAGCAGGTAGTCCTTGAGTGCCGGTCGGTGCGAACCCACCACGATCAGGTCGACCTTCAGCTTGTCGGCCGTGGCGAGGATCTCTTCATAGATGCTGCCGTGGGCGATGATGTGCTGGATCCGCACCCCTTCCGGGACATGCTTCTTGGTAAAATCGTGCAACTCCTGGGTGGCGTGCTCGATCATGTCGTGCTCGTGGTCGGGCGGAAAGAAACTGCCGACAATGCTTTTGCCGTAATCCGGCACGATGCAGACCACGTGCAGCGTGTCTTCCGGAACCATGACCTCAAGCGCCGCATTGACGACATGGACGGAGGATTCCTCGTCACCGAGATCGACGGTGGCCAGAATGTTCTTGAACATGTTCATCGGTCAAGCTCCCTGTTGTGCCGCAACCGGGCTTTCGGCATCGCGGCGTCGGCGTTGCAGGAAGTAGATCAATCCGAGAAGCGCCAGCGCCGGGATGAAGAACAGGAACTTGGAGGGCTGCGGGGCAGGCACCAGAACCTGAGTGATCACCTGGTCGAAATCGAATCCGGCGGCCTGAGCCTTGGAATCGAAGGTGGCGTTGTCCACCAGCACCTTGCCGTCATCGTCGAACAGTTCCAGGCCGAAAGCTTCGAGCCTTTCCTCGCCGGTCGGCTCGTCGCCGACATCGATGATCATGGTCAACGTGATTGGATCGCCCACATCGTCGAGGCCGTCAACGAGCGCCCGCAGCTGGGTGCCGGGCTCGGCCTGACCCATGATTTCAGCGAGCTGCGCCGGATCGGTATTTTCATAGGGCGGCGATACATAATCCATCCAGAAACCGGGTCTGAACAGCGTGAACGCAATCAGCAGCAGCGCGATCGACTCCCAGATCCGTGACCGGGCTATGAAGAAGCCCTGCGACCCGGCGGTAAATATGAGCATAGCCGCCGTCGCGATAATGAACACGAAGATCCCTTGGGCCCAGGTCACGTCGATCAGCAGCAGGTCGGTGTTGAAGATGAACAGGAAGGGAAGCAGCGCGGTCCTGAGAGAATAGAAGAACGCCACGAAGCCGGTTCGGATCGGGTCGCCGCCCGACACCGCCGCCGCCGCGAAGGACGCAAGACCGACCGGTGGCGTCACATCCGCCATGATGCCGAAATAGAAGACGAAGAGATGCACGGCGATCAGCGGTACGATCAACCCGTTCTGCTGACCCAGCGCCACGATGACCGGCGCCAGCAGCGACGACACGACGATGTAGTTGGCTGTCGTCGGAAGTCCCATGCCGAGGATCAGGCTGAGTATGGCCGTGAACAGCAGGATCAGCATGATCTGTCCCTGTGACAGGAACTCGACGAGTGCTGCGAGCACGGAACCCACGCCGGTCTGCGACACCGCGCCGACGATGATGCCGGCGGCTGCTGTCGCGATGCCGATGCCGATCATGTTGCGAGCACCGGCGATCATGCCGTCGATCAATTCAGCAAAGCCGCGCGCCATTTGCCCCGACTGGTTATCACCGCGGAACATGGCAAAGAGCGGCCGCTGTGTCAGCAGAATGAAGATCATGAAGGCGGTCGCCCAGAAAGCCGACAGAGACGGCGACAGGCGCTCGACCATCAGACACCATATCAGAACCAGCACCGGCAGCAGGAAGTGCAGACCGGATTTGACGGTCGGTCCCGGTTCCGGAAGCCGCACGACCGGTTCGTTCGGATCATCCAGTTCAAGTTCGGGATAAGCAGAGCAGAAACGAACCAGTACGACATAGGCAATCGCCAAAAGCACTGCGATGATCCAGGGTGTTGCATCGCCGGCCAGGCTGCTGATCGTCTGGATCAGGTAGAATACGCCGAAAGCACCAATGACCGTGACACCGAGCACCATTGCTCCGGTCGATATCACCTGCCCCTTGCGGTCTTCGCTCAGACGCGCTCCAAGCACGGCAAAGACTGTGAAGATCACGCCGAGAACGATGGCGACGGCGAGCAGCCGGCTGTCAGCGCCCTGCAGGGCCTGGAAGGCTTCGAAGAGGTAGTAGATGGCGCTGGCGGCAGCAAGGATCACCGCCATGGTGATGCCGAACGAAATCAGGCCCCATTTTAGCGGCTTCGGCTCAGACGCCCGGTCCAGACCAGCCATGCCCTGCTTCTTGGCTTCCAGGTGCACGATATAAACCAGGGCGATGTAGGAAATGATCGCCGGTACGAAAGCGTGTTTGACCACCTCGAAATAGGAGATGCCGATATATTCAACCATCAGGAAGGCCGCGGCGCCCATGACAGGCGGCATGATCTGGCCGTTCACCGAAGAGGCGACCTCAACGGCGCCGGCTTTTTCCGGCGTGAAGCCGACACGGCGCATCATTGGAATGGTAAAGGTGCCGGTAGTGACCACGTTGGCGATCGATGAACCTGAGATCAGCCCGGTCATGCCCGACGCAACGACAGCCGCCTTGGCGGGACCGCCACTGAAGTGGCCCATCAGCGAAAATGCCACCTTGATGAAGTAGTTTCCGGCGCCGGCCTTGTCGAGAAGCGCACCGAACAGAACGAAGAGAAAGACGAGGTCTGTGGAGACACCGAGTGCGATCCCGAACACGCCCTCGGTCGACAGCCACTGGTGATAGGCGACCGCATTGAAGCTGGCGCCCTTCCAGGCGAGGAACCCCGGCGCGTAAGGGCCAAGGAATGTATAGCCGAGGAACACGATCGCGACGATCATCAGAGGCGGACCAAGGGCCCGGCGCGTTCCTTCAAGCAGCAGGATGATGCCAATGACCGACACGATGACGTCAAGCTGGTCCGGATTGTTGGGCCGGTCAGACAGGCGCGTGCCGAAGATCGACTTGATCAGGTCGGTATCGAAGACGAAGAGATAAAGCGCGCAGCAGGCCGCGCCAATGCCGAGCACCCAGTCGGAAACCGGGATGTAGCGGCGCGGAGAATTCTTGAACGCCGGGTAGGCGAGGTACGCGAGAAACAGGGCGAAGGCCAGATGGATGGGTCTTGCTTCACCGCTGGAAAACACGCCAAATCCGAACGTGTAGGGAAGCGGCGAGGCGATCCACACCTGAAAGATGGACCAGAGCAGCGCCGTACCGGCGATAAGCATGGCGATCGAGTGATTGTCCGGCTTTCGACCGCCGGTATCCGTCGATGCGACGAGATCCTCGAGTTCCTGATCGCTAAGTTTTGTCGCAGCGGATTCGTCCTGTGTCATGACACCGTCCCCTCACGGCTTATGTTTTATTGCTCGAAATGTGTCGGGAGCGGGCTGGTGCCCGCCCCCGGAACCGCTGGTGAAATTACATCCAGCCGCGTTCCTTGTAGTACTTGGCCGCGCCGTCATGAAGCGGCGCAGACAGGTTGTTTTTGATCATGTTCTCTTCTTTGAGATTTGCAAAGGCCGGATGCATCTTTTTGAACCGGTCAAAATTCTCAAAGACAGCCTTGGTGATCTCGTAAACAACCTCTTCCGGGGTATCGGCGGACGAAACGAAGGTTGCGCCAACACCGAAGGTCATGACGTCGTCATCAGTGCCCTTGTACATGCCGCCCGGAATGGTCGCCATGGCGTAGAAGTCGTTGTCGTTAGCAAGACCCTTGGCGGCATCGTTGTCGACGTTGATCAGCTTGGAATCGCACGAGGTTGTGGCTTCCTTGATCGAACCGTTCGGATGGCCAACAGTAAAGACGATTGCGTCGACCTTGTTGTCACAGAGCGCTGCCGACTGTTCGGAGGACTTCAGCTCGGAAGCGAGCGCAAAGTCGTCCATCGTCCAGCCCATCTTGTCCATCAGCACTTCCATGGTGCCGCGCTGTCCCGAACCCGGGTTGCCGATATTAACCCGCTTGCCTTTCAGGTCGTCGATCGAGTTGATGCCTGAGTCGGCACGGGCGACCACGGTGAACGGCTCCGGATGAACCGAGAACACAGCCCGAAGGTTTTCGAACTTGCCGTCCGGGAACTTGTCGGGGGCGGTACCGTTATAGGCATGATACTGCCAGTCCGACTGCGCGACGCCGAGGTCGAGGTCGCCGGTGCGGATGCCGTTGATGTTGGCGACGGAGCCGCCGGTGGTGTGCGTGCACTTGATCTCGTGATCCTTGGTGCCGCGATTGACCAGACGGCAAATAGCGCCACCGACCTGGTAATAGACGCCGGTTTGGCCGCCCGTACCAATGGTCACGAACGTTTCTTCGGCAACGGCCGCTCCGCCCATGGCCATCGAGAGGACCAGGGCCGTTCCGGCCAGCATGTTGCGACGTAACATCATATTTTCTCCCTATTTGATGATGTCGGTTGGGTCACCTGCCAGTATTCTCCTAGCCGGTGATTATTCATCTCCACCGCCTTCAGCCGCTGCCCGGCTTCCCTGCCGGCGCGCCGGATGACCATCCCCATCAAGGATTCCAGCAGAACGAGCGTGGCTACGTAGGAGGAGAAGAATTGCGGACTGTCCGTCGGCACGATGAAGCTATGCGTGGCATAGCGAAAGGCCGGACAGAACATGGAATCGGAAATGACCACGACGCCGGCGCCGGCCTCGTGGGCAATTTGTGTGGCGTCGACGGAGCGCCGCGCGTAGGGGTCCTTCATGATGATCAAAAGCGCATCGTCGGGCGAAATGCCGGTCAGCGCGGTGGTCAGCGCCACGCCGTCCTGGCCGATCACCTGCCAATTGGTGAAAGCGAGGTTGGCCAGATATCCGAAATACTGTGCGAACCCGACGGACGCCAACGAGCCGGCGATAAAGACCCGCTTTGCCGAAATCAGTTGATCGGCGACTTCACGAAGCTTGTCGATATCAAGCTCTTTGGCGAATTCGTCAATGTTGCGGATGGCCCAGGTCGACTGCTGCAATGCGAAAGGCTGTGTCTCGTCCGCCAGCGACGCGGTCTGCAGGAGATCGGCCTTTTCGGCGTAGGAAATGGACCGGCTTTTGATCTCGACCCGGCACATCTCCCGCATCTCTTCGTAGGATGAGAGGCCGAGGGCACGGGCAAGGCGCGAGTAGGTGGGCGGGTTGAGGCTGCTGTCGGCCGCAACCGCTCGGAGCGAACGACTGGCGACATCATGGTAATGGCCGATAACATAGTCGGCCGCGACTCTCAGTTGTGGGCTGAGCGAGCCATATCGCTCCGCGATCAAGTCCTTGATCGTTACCCTTTCGTCCAAACCGGCCTCCCTGCCGCGGATTAAGAAACAGACTGTTTCAAACAAATCCGTGGTTGTCAACGAATGAAACGTTTGTATCATTAACATTGGTTGCGATGATACGTCAGGTGCGGTATCTCCTGCGCCGCAGCGCCGGGTACCCCAGGGTCCTGGACTGGGCTCGTACCGGCAAGTTGGCGTAAGTGTTTGAAAGGAAATGGCTTGAGGGTCCTTCCGCTGATCATGGTGGCACCGAACGGTGCCCGCCGCACACCCGCCGATCACGCCGCATTACCGGTTAAAATGGACGAAACGGTGGCGACCGCGAAGGCTTGCTTTGAAGCGGGCGCCGGTGCGCTTCATGCCCATGTCCGGGATGCGGACGGAAACCATGTGCTCGATGCCGGACTTTACCGCGAACTGATTGCAAGGATGCACGCCCGCGTTCCGGGCATGCTGGTGCAAATAACAACCGAGGCGGTCGGTCGTTATACCCCCCATGAGCAGCGGCAACTGGTCCGCGACGTGCAACCTGACGCGGTATCGGTTGCCCTGCGGGAGATGCTTCCGGATGAAGGAGAGCGTCACGCATCGCGCGAGTTCTATCATTGGGCGCATGATGCGGACGTGGCCGTGCAGCATATTCTTTATGAACCATTGGAAGTCGATCGTCTCTTCCAACTGATTGATCAGGGCGTGATCCCGCCCACCGGCCTGCAACTGCTTTTTGTCCTCGGCCGCTATACCGAGGGTCAGCAGAGTTCCGTCGCGGATATCGATCCGTTTCTTGCCGCGCTCGATGCCGCAAGCCCGGTCGAGCCGGTCGATTGGGCGCTGTGCGCTTTCGGCGTTGCGGAGACCGACTGCCTGGTGGCTGCCGTGGAGCGCGGTGGCAAGGCTCGCATCGGATTTGAAAACAGTCTTTGGAACCGTGACGGCTCGCTCGCCACCGACAATGCGGAACGGGTACGAGAATTGAAATCGTTGCTTGGCTGACGCAATTGCGCTCATGCGCCGGTGGGCAACCAAGATTTCGATTTACTCCGGGCCATCAAAGGATTAGGTCAAGCGGCAATTCTCGCAAGCAGGAATTTTTGACGCCCGATGGCCAATCCGGACAGATCAAACAAAATCCGCCTGCAGATCGCCGCGCGCACCAGGCCGGCGGAGCCGACGCTCGACCTGATCATCCCGGTCTACAACGAAGAAGAGACGATCCCGCATTTCATGGAGCGGATCGACTCGATCGGAGAGTTGCTGAAACCTGCCAAGGTTCGCTGTCTCTTTGTCAACGACGGCAGCCGCGACGCCACACTCGACGTGCTGTGGGGTTACGTGCAATCCCGCGACGACATCGCCGTTGTCGACCTGTCGCGCAATTTCGGCAAGGAAGCAGCCCTTTGTGCGGGCCTCGAAGCCTCAACGGCCGACATCGCGGTGCCGATCGACGTCGACTTGCAGGATCCGCCGGAACTTATCGCCGACTTCCTCGAAAAATGGCGAGAGGGCTACTCGGTGGTGGCCGGCCGTCGCATCGATCGTCAATCCGACACGCCGCTCAAGCGGTTTACCAGCGGCGCGTTCTATCGCGTCTTCAACACCATTTCCGATACGCCGATCATCGACAATGTCGGAGATTTCCGGCTGATGGACCGCAAGGTCGTCGATGCGCTCAACCAGATGCCGGAATCGACCCGTTTCATGAAAGGCCTGTTCGGCTGGGTCGGGTTCCCGACTGCGGTGGTCGATTACACGCGACCGAAACGGGTTTCGGGCCAGACCACGTTCAGCTATCGAAAATTGTTCCGTTTTGCCATGGACGGCCTGATGAGCTTTTCCGGCGTGCCGTTGCGCATGTGGCTCTATCTGGGCATCCTGGCGGCCGGGTTGTCGGCATCAGCCGGTGTCTTCATATTCCTCCGCACCCTCGTGTTCGGTCGTGATGTGCCGGGCTTCGCGACGCTTTTCGTCTCCATCGCTTTCGCCTTCAGCATCCAGATGGTCTCGCTCGGTGTGCTGGCGGAATACGTTTCCAGGATCTTCGTCGAATCCAAGCGGCGACCCACCTTCCTCGTCAACACCTCTTTCGGTGCCGGAGTGGACGAGGACAAGGCAGCATGACCATGCTGTCGCGTCTGGTCGACGAGACATTCACGATATCCCGTTTCACTGTGATTGGTCTGATGGCGACGGCAACCCATGCCGTGGTGGGCTCAGGCGCTGCTTTAGCAGGTATGCCGGTGTTGATCGCCAACGCGCTTGGCTTTCTTGTTGCCTGGACGGTGTCTTTCTACGGTCACTACACCTTTACCTTCGGTCGGCCCAACGACATGCGCGTTGCGCGCACCCGTTTCATCGTCATTTCGCTCTGCCTGTTTGCCATCAGTCAACTGACCGTGGGTCTGCTGCAGACAACGGATATGCTGGCCGCGTGGGTGGAACCGGTGATCGGCGCAATCGTCGTGCCGCCGGCAAGTTATGTGCTTTACCGCCTCTACGTATTTGCGCCGGAAGGGGGAGCCGTGGGAGCGCGAAGTCTCCGCTTGCCACAGCCGTTGAAGCAAGTGCTCGGGCTTCATCGCCTGGTGGTGCCGTTTCTGCTGTTCGCGATGTTTTTCAGCCTTTCGGTTCTCGATCCGACCGATGTCGGCTGGCTGTCGGCCGGGGATCTCGGTCAGCATTACGCGGGGTGGCTGGCCTTTCTCAATGACGACTGGCGTTGGCCGCTTGGCTTCTCTGAACTTGTTGCCCATCCCCATGGAATGCCGCTGACCGCGACCGATAGCAACCCGCTGGTCGCGATCCCGATGAAGCTGTTGGCGTTCGCGCTGCCGCAGCAGATACAGTTCGTCGGGTACTGGTACCTCCTGTGCATCTTCCTGTCCTATAACATCGTCTTCAATCTGTTGAACTGGTTGAGCAAGCGGCCATTGCCGGCGGCGCTCGCAACAGTGATTGTCATTGCGACACCGTTCTTCTTCCGTCGCTACGGCCATGACACGCTGATGGCGCACTGGCTGATTTTCGCATCACTGTCCGTCTTCATTCGGCCCGGTTCCGACCGGCGCATTGTCGCCAAACATGCCGCCGTCGTTGCACTGTCCATCTGCGTCCATCCGTATTTCGTGCCGATGACCCTTTCGATCGCCGGCATGGACATCCTGCGACGAGGTTATCGGCGCTACACCCGGGTCGGCGCACCGGGCAAAGTGCTCGGGTTTCTGGCGGGCGGCGTTGCAACCGTTGTCCTGCCGGCGCTCCTGGTTGGATGGCTTATCGGCCTGTTTGCTCTGAAAACCGTGCCTCAGCCGGTCGGATGGTATTCCACGGATCCCTTCGCCTGGTTCAATGGGCGCGACTACTCCCTGTTCCTGACCGGTTGGCAGATGCCGCCAGGCCAAATGGATGAAGGCATTCAATATCCGGGTCTCGGGGCATTGCTTGTTGCGGTGATCGGGGCCTTCCTCTGGGCAACCCGTCTTGCGCGGCCACCAGAACGGCTGTCGCGGGCACTTCCCTGGCTGGCGCCTGCTGTGCTCCTTCTCTTCCTGGTGGGAATATCGCCGATCGTCACGGTGTTCGGTGTGAGGATCGTCAGCGTTCAGGTCATGGACTGGCCGCTGGTAGGGCCTGTCTTCTCGGCCTTTCGTTCCTCGGGTCGCCTGGTCTGGCCGTTGACCTACGTTGCGTTGCTGACTGCGGCGGCGCTGTGGCTGACTGTGCGGTCGCGAGCCATCACTCCGATACTGGCAGCACTGGTGGCGCTGCAACTTGTCGACATATCACCGCTGGCTGAGAGTATTCGCCGTTCCACGGCCCATCGCGACATACAGTTCCAGCATCTGCGGGAGGAAGATCAATGGCGCCGATTGGTTGACGCTTCCGATCGCCTCTACGCTGCGGCCGGCATCGGCAAGCCTGTTCTTGTTGAACTGGGCCTGATGGCGTTTCCACAGGGCAAGGCGCTCAACCGTTTCTATTTCGCCCAGGCTCTCGAAACGCCGGGCCAGACCGACGCTGAACGGCGTGAACACGCCACGGTGCGCGCCGGCACGCTCGCTGACGATATGCTCTACGTGCTGGACCCGGTGACAATCGGAAGTCTGCTCATCAAGAGCCCGGATTCGCTCGGACGTCTGCAGGAGCTGGACGGAATGATTGTCAGCCCGCCGGCCGGTTTGACCATTGAATCCGAAAACCGTGTCCGCTTCAAACCGCGACCCGACGTCGAAACGCTGATTGATCTCGTCAAGAATTGTCAGGCGGGCTGCGCTTTGGCCCTGAGCGTCCGCGACGAGGCAACTTCGGCGCTGCCGAAGGAATTCGTCAACCAGATCGAAGCGCGGGGCGGCACCATCGGCTCCCTGCGGTTTCGTGGCTCCTATGCCGCTATCCTGCTTGATGGCCAGGTTGTGGACGAGGCGATCGCATCCGGCTCCGACGTGTCCGTTGCCGCGACGCCATTCGGTAACGACGTGAAGGTCTTGAGCGGCGGCGCCTCGGCCTCCAATCGCTCCTCGATCACGGTCAACGGGCTCGAACTGTCACCGAACGCACGGGGCATCAACGTCGTGCGTCTGGAGCCGGGTGGCGTCTCCGCCATCAACGCCTTCGACACGTATCGAGACGCATCGAAGGCATTGGTTCCGTGACATCCAAGATGGCCGTTTTGCAACGACTCCCGTCTGCAAAGCGTCTCTTGCCAGCCATTCCGTGGCTGGCGGCCCTGATTGTCGTCGTCATGCAGGCGCTGCTGTTCACGACCGGCTACCGGCTGTCGGCCGACGATGTCGCGCTGCATAACATTGTGCTGCAGGGTGTCGGCGAGGTGGTTGACCACACCCTCACCATTGCCTCAGAGCACGGACGCATCGGCAACTATGTGATGCTGCCGCTCAATGCGGTCGGCACTCACTTCTCCGACTTTCCGCTGTTTCGAGTGGTGCCCGTTATCCTGCACTTCTGGGCCATCTATCTGGCGGCCGTCTTTGTTTCAGCGGTGCTCGCAAAGAACCTCCGGCTCTTCCTGTTCCTGCTGATCGTGGTGCTGCACCCGCTTGACTATCAACACATGCCGCCCAATGCCTATGCGCTGCAGAATTCGGTGCCGATCATTCTGGTTTTCCTGGCCCGCATCCGGCTCTGGCGTTTGAGGCAGGCGGGGTCCGAGCCAGAGGTGCTGCGTCTGCTGCCATATTACGCGCTGTTCTGCCTCGCCATGCTGGTCAACGAATACGCGATCATCACGGGCGCGGCGTTGCTTCTGGCCGAGCAGGTGGCCGTGCTGGGCCGGCGCATCGGCGACAATGGCGGGTTTGTGATGGCTTTGGCACGCACCCTCGGATCCCGCCGTCTGTGGATGGATGCGCTTGCTATCGGAGCGACACTGGCAATCTATCTGTCGTTTCGCGTGTTCAATACATCGATCTACGAAGGCAATACACTGGATGGCCTGCATCGGGTGCAGGAGACATGGACGACCCTGTTCCTGCACGTCGCTTCCGGCACAACCCTGCCACGTCTGATGCAGCTTTTCAGTGAGGGCAAATGGCTGGCGACTCCATCAGCCGTGATCCACACAGCCTGGGTCGTTGGCGCGCTGACGTTCCTGGCATTTCTGACCGCAAGCAAACCGAAGCTCAGGCTGCGTGAGACCGTGCCGCTCATCCTCGTCTGCCTGGTCGCCGCCATCGCTGTCACCCTGCCACTGGCGGCTTCCCTCAAATTCCAGGACTGGTGCCTCGTCGACGAAACCTGCGCCTATCTCGACAGCCGCATCTCGGTTTTTGCACTTGGCGCCGTTCTGACGGCGCTCCTGCTGACCATGCTGCCGGCGGAACGGTCTGGCACGCCGAGATTGGTTGCGTCCGTGGCGCTGTCCGGTGTGCTCGCGGTGGTCTCGTCGCTCACTTATCTGACCAACTGGCATGTGCATCGGAACATGGAAGTCGTTGTCGCTGCGTGGGACCGGGCATCGGCCATCGCCTGCATCCCACAACTGCGTTCAGCGGACGATCGAGCACTCGCGGGGCTGATCGAGCCGGTCCAGCGGATTCCGCATCACCCGCGGTTTTCCGTCGTTGATTACTGGCGCGCCTATGTGGACCACCGCGCAGACCGCCTTGACTGCGACAGGCTTTCCCGTCCCGTGGAACGGTGGAAACGCGAGCTGGGTGCGCATTTCGTTGAGGCGGGGCGGGTTGTGCCATTGGGTGATATCGGCGACGGCGCCATTCTTGCCAATGGGTGGAGCCGGCCCGAGCCGTGGGGCGTGTGGTCGAACGGCGCGACGGCGGAACTCAAGATCATCCCGACCGCCCCCGGTGTTCAGTCGCTCGGGTTTCGCTTCATGGTGTATCCGGCGCCTGCATCCGGTCGGCCGCCCCAGTCGATCGGGGTCAAAGTCAATGGCGTCGATTACGGCGACTGGTCGCTCGGGGATGAAGAATGCGGTGCTCGGGCAATTCGGCTGATCGAGCCGTTACCGGTGAACGCCGAGGCACGCATTGTCTTTTCCATTGAAGCGCCTGTCGCTCCAAAGGATATCACCGATAGTTCGGATGTCCGCCAGCTTGGCATGGGCCTCCTGGAGATGATCGCCGTCGAAGGCAATGATGCAGGCGTGCAAAGCTGGGCCTCCGGTGGCTGTTGAAACACGAGGCTGGCGCCGCGTTGGAGCTTTATCTGCCGACAAGCAAATTCGGGATAAACGAACCGCCCTTGCCGTAGAAGGCAGATCCGACGATGCATTGCATCTCCTTCCCGTATCTGGAAAGCGAACGGCGATAACCGCGCTTGTGCTTCTGCAGGAACCTGCTGTCACTGGTTTTGGCCTTTGTCATGATGTTCCAGCGCGCGATTTCCCGATCCAGAACCCGCTTGTTGATCTGCAACGATGGACACAGTGAATCAAACGCCATCGCCTCGGCAATCAGGTCCATCCGTTCCTCGCGTGGTGTGCCTTCGAAGGTGTGAACCCCATCCGAGGCCAATGCCGGGTGAGCGAGGTATGTCACTGTCAAGATTAGGGCGATCACCGAAGTGGGTGCGGGGCGCTTCAAAGGCTCTCCGTCAAACTCGGGGGCACCCTCTAACCATTGTCTATGATTTGCAGGCTTTCAAAAACTGCTGATCATAGGAATGAAGAGGATGCCTGGTTTTGACGTTACGCTGAACCTGCCGGATTTAACAATCGAGAAGTCCAGCGGGTTCAACCCGATCGTTCACGATGTGAAGTGCCATCATGTCCCGCAGTGTCCGCATTGTGGCTGCCGAACACTGCGCACCAAGGACAGGATATTACGCTGCGTTTGGCATGAGAGCGTTGGCCATCGGAGGGTGCTTCTGCGGTTTTTCGTGTGCAAATATCTCTGTCGCTCCTGTGGACGCTATTTCCGCCAGCGCCTTGAAGGGATCATGCGGTGGCAGCGCAGCACCGAGGCTCTCAAACGTCAGATCTATCGGCTGCACACCCATGGCATCTCACGCAACACCCTAGCCCGGGAATGCGGCAAGTCGGACAGCACGATCTCGCGTTACTACGATCAGATGTACCGGCTTGAGAACCGCAAACTCCTGTCTTTGCAAACACCGCGCATCCTGGGGATTGATGAACACTTCTTCTCAAGGCGGATGCGGTTTGCGACCACCTTTTGCGACTTGCAACGCCGCCGTGTCTTCGATGTTGCTGCGGGCCGCTCGGCACTGTCCCTGGCCGATTATCTCAATCAAATGAAAGGCAAAGACCGTGTCCGCATCATCTGCATGGACCTGTCGGAGACCTATCGATCCATTGCCAGAACTCACTTCCCCAAAGCCCTCATCGTCGCCGATCGGTTCCATGTCGTGCGCATCGCTCTGCATCATCTGCTCAAAACCTGCCGCTTCATCGATCCCGATCTGAAAGACAGGCGCGGCTTGAGCAAACTGCTGAACAAGCATGCCAGCAACCTCACGCAACGGCAGGCACGACGCCTCACTGACTACCTTGACCGCAAGCCGGCAATCGAACGCATCTATCGGTTCAAGGAAGACCTGATGGATGTGTTAACCGCCAGGAACCAATCCAAAAGACAGTGCAGGACATTGGTGCGCCGACTGCTGGAGGCCATCGACCAGCTCCGGCAGAGCGGCTTCAAGAATTGTCAAAAGCTCGCAAAGACACTGCAAAGCTGGCAGGAAGAGATCGCTCGCATGTGGCGCTTCTCACGCTCAAACGGGATCACAGAAGGCTATCATCGAAAAATGAAGCTCATCCAACGCAGAGCATTTGGGTTCCGAAACTTCGAAAACTACAGAAAGCGCGTTCGAGCGCTTTGTGCTTGAAGGTCAAAGAAGGAGAAATCTGATACAGAATTGACCCACATTCTGCAGATCATAGGCGGGTGCCCCCGTATTCGACGAAGACCCGCTTCAAATTGCTCTTCTTTTTCAAAGATTTAAGGAAATATGGTGCCGCAGAAGGGACTCGAACCCCCGACCCACGCATTACGAATGCGTTGCTCTACCACCTGAGCTACTGCGGCCCCGCCGCCGAAAGGGCGGACATGAGAATGCGGGGCTGATACCGCCAAACCGGCAACAATTCAAGTCGCGAAATTGGCGGTTTAGCGGAAATTCTCGCGGATGACCGGCGTGCACCCATTCTTGGGCTAGGCGCACAGGGCCTCGCGGGCTGAACGATATTCTTCCTCCAGCCGGTCGACATAGGCCGCAACAGGCTGCACCTGCTTGATGGCGCCGATGCCCTGACCGGAGCCCCAAATGTCCTTCCAGGCTTTGGCGCCGCTCTTCTTCTGGCCAAAATCCATCTTGGTCGGGTCGGCTTCGGGTAAATTGTCGGGATCCATGCCGGCGCGGGCAATCGAGGGTTTCAGATAATTGCCGTGGATGCCGGTGAAGTAATTCGAGTAGACGATGTCGGCGGCCGCACTTTCGACAATGGCGTCCTTATACTCGTCCATGGCTCGGGCTTCCGGCGTGGCGATGAACGGGCTGCCGATATAGGCGAGATCGGCGCCAATGGCTTGTGCGGCCAGGACGCCATGGCCGGTGGAGATTGCACCGGACAGGAGCAGCGGTCCGTCGAACCATTCTCGGATTTCGCGCACCAGGGCAAAGGGTGACAGCGGACCGGCATGACCACCGGCTCCGGCGGCAACCGCGATCAGCCCGTCGGCACCCTTGCGGATCGCCGAATTGGCGTGCCGGTTGTTGATGATGTCGTGCAGTACGATGCCGCCATAGGAATGCACCGCCTGATTGACCTCGGGCACTGCACCGAGCGAGGAAATGACGATCGGCACCTTGTATTTCTCGCACATCTGCAGGTCGTGTTCGAGCCGCGTGTTGGACCGGTGGACGATCTGGTTGACGGCAAAGGGGGCTGCCGGCCGGTTCGGGTTGGCGGCGGTGTGTTTGGCCAGTTCCTCGGTGATTTGTGCCAGCCATTCGTCGAGCTGCGCCTCCGGCCGAGCGTTCAGCGCCGGGAAGGAGCCGACGATCCCCGCCTTGCACTGAGCGAGCACCAGCGGCGGATGCGAGATGATGAACAACGGAGCGCCGACGACGGGCAGCCGCAGCGAGTCTTTGAGAATTTCGGGAAGAGCCATGAAGACCTGACCTTGTGATTGACGCTTACGCAAACGTAAATCGGAGGTAACAGACAATCGGGCTACTTGGAAGCCCGCTTGTTCGGCAGGATCCGTGCCCGACATCTTGTTTGTGCATGATGGTGAAAACCGGCTTCATGTGTTCGAGCTGCGCGTCGAGACCGGCTTCAGATCTACAGACCGCCGGTCCTTCGGGACGTGGATGTTTCTGTCGTCAATTGATATGTCTCAATCGCAATAGATGCCGAGGCGGTATCTGCATCCAAACCGGATTTCTGCCCGCAAAACGCCGTATTGATCCTGTTGAAAGCCGCCGGTTCGGTTTGGCGGCCTGCGGGAAACTGCTAAAGGTGAACTGCCGGATCGGCCAAGTGTGTTGAGGGTTTTGCATTGAAAGGCATAGAGGCCGCCATTCGGAAGGCGTTGAGCAAGCCGGGCATGGCGGATCCGCAGCAGCGTCAGCGCGTCTATGAATCAGCGCGCAAGGCGCTCGCCAACGGCATCGACCAGCAGGGGTTGGGCGGCACGGATCGCGCCGCGCGGCAGGCCGAGCTCCTGGAAGGTCTGATCGGCAGGATCGAGGACACTTTTTGGGCCGAGCCCCCGTCACCCGATCTGGGATTTGATGCCGAAGCCGGCGACGATGACCCGGACCATCCCGACGATCTTGTTTCCAGGGGTAACGAAGCGCCGCCCGCGGATGAATTCGACGTGCCTCCACCTCCTCGCGAACCGGCCTCAATAGACCATTGGGCTGCGCGACCTGATCCGGGTTTTGACGATGGTTCGCGTCCACAGACCGGACGCGCCGACCCCGCGTTCAGTGATATTCCTTCTCCGGAAAGGTATGGCGAACCAGTCGCTCCGGATCCTGATGGCGCATGGGAGGTCGAGTCCGGTCGACTGGATTCGATCGATATCGGCGCTCCGGAACCGGTTACCGGCGGACGCGCACCACGGCGGCCGCAAGCGGCGGTGCGCGCCGATCAAGCTGCAGCGATCGATGCTCCGCGCGACGGGCGCAAAAAGCGTCGCCGGCCCATCTTTGCAATGATCCTGGTGACGTGTCTGGTTATCGCCTTCGTCGGCATCGGTGCGGTGTGGGTCATGGTCAGCGGAGCGCTTCAGACGCCACAACAGCGCGACACCAGCGTTCCGAATCCGCCGGCGACCATCGACAGTGAGGATTTTGCCGGCCTTCCTTCTCCGGACGGTGCCTTTTCCGGCGACTGGATTGACGTGTTCACACCGCGCGACGCCGCCACTGTTTCGGGGGGTGAGGCCGCGGAACTCAATCTGCTCGAAAACGGCGGCAGGGATGCGCTTCGCGTGGTCTCGCGTGATGCCGGGACACCGGGCGAGGTTCTGTTCGAACTCGGGCCCGGACTGCTCCAGAGTCTTGCCGGCGGACAATCCATGGTCGCTCTGACCATGCGCTCTTCCGGTGACGCACCGACCCAGATCTACGTGCGCTGCGTGCTGCCGGGTGGCGGCGACTGTGGGCGCCACCGGTTCGACGTCACCTATGAAGCCGGCGATGTGATCTTCAGTTTCGATCTCTCCAATGCCGGCGCGGCAACGGAACCGGCCTACCTGGCGCTCAACAGCGATATCACCGGTGCCGGAAACGGGGTCGATATCTTCGGCATTCGCATCCGGCCTCAGTAAAGCCGATCAAGCCATTGGCAGAGGCATGTCAGTCGGTCAGGAAGCCCGGGCCGTAACCAAGGATCTTGTCGTCGATTTCGCCGATCGCCGACAAATCCTTGCCGTCATAGGGAAGCTGCGTCAGCAGGTGACGAATGAGGTTGATGCGGGCGCGGCGCTTGTCGTTGGCGCGCACCACCGTCCAGGGCGCATGGTCGCTGTGGGTGCTTTCCAGCATCTGGTTGCGCCGAAGGGTGTAGTCGTCCCACTTGTCGAGACTGGCGATGTCCATCGGCGACAGCTTCCACACTTTCAGCGGATTGTGGCGGCGGTCGTGAAACCGCTTGAGCTGCATTTCACGACCGATATTGAGCCAGAACTTGAACAGATGGATGCCGGCGCGCACCGGCATATGCTCGAAGTCCGGCGTTTCCTCCAGAAAGCGTTCATGCTGTTCCGGCGTGCAGAAACCCATCACTGGCTCGACGCCGGCGCGGTTGTACCAGGAGCGATCGAACAGGACCATTTCGCCGGTGGTCGGAAAATGATCGACATAGCGCTGGTAGTACCACTGACCGCGCTCCTTGTCGGTCGGCTTGGGCAGTGCCACGATGCGCGCCGATCGCGGATTCATATACGCTCTGGTCGCTCCGATCGAGCCGCCCTTGCCGGCCGCGTCGCGCCCCTCGAAGACGAGGATCACCCGCTCGCCGCTGGCCTGCAGCCAAAATTGTACCTTGACCAGCTCGATCTGCAGCGCTTCGAGTTGCTCCTCGTAGTGGCTTCGTTTGAGCTTCTTGTCATAGGGGTAACCCTCCGAACCGAACGCCACGTCTTCGATCCAGTCGGGAAGGACCGGGTCGTTGATATCGAACCGCCGCCGCTTGCCGCTTACGTTGATTTCGACGGCCGTATCGCTGTTTTTGTCATTCATGTCCGGGTCCCGATTTCCGATTTCGGGGAACCATAATTGGCATTGCACAGGATTTCCACAATTGTCACAGTCGCAATACTCGGGTCATGCCACTGTCATGCACCGGCACTACATGCCGTGTTTCCACGCGCTTCGCAGCGTGATAGGCGACAAATCGAACCGCACCACGATATAATTGAGGCCATGGACCGTCCGCCGAACAACAGCTTTGAACAGATGCAGGACTCTGCACAAAGATTGGTGCAACGTCTCTACGACGCTCGTTATATCCTGGCTGCCGCGGCGGTTCTGGCACTGATCCTGTCCCTGTCGGGACTGGTGAAGCCATGGTTGATTTGGCTCGGCTTTATTGTGCTCGCGGTCGCTGCATCGATACCGACCCGGTCTCGGTCAATACGCAAGCGCGAAAGAATGCTGCGGCGGGAAGGGCGAGGGACCACGTCAGACATCGTCTACAGCACCTGCGAGGCGTTGGACGAGCCGGTCTTCATTCTGTCTGCGCGCGGCAAGCTCGAATATCAGAACCGAGCAGCCACGGAACGGTTCGGAACGATGGTGCCGCAAGCACACCTTTCAGCGCGTCTGCGTGCACCCGAGATACTCGAAATGGTCGATCGGGCCATCGCCGACAAATGCGCGCATCAGATCGACTATGTCGAAAAAGTGCCGTCAGAGCGTTGGTATCGGGTGCGTATTGCGCCGATGAAAGCCAATCCTGTTCGCGGCGATGGTGGCCTGCTTTTCCTGCTGACCTTCCGTGATCAGAGCGAGGCTCGACGCATCGACAAGATGCGGACCGACTTTATTGCCAATGCTAGCCATGAATTGCGGACACCGCTTGCCTCCCTTTCAGGATTTGTCGAGACGCTCCAAGGACCGGCGCGCGAAGATCCGAAGGCGCAAAAGGAGTTCCTGAAGATCATGCAGGAGCAGGCTGGACGCATGACCCGGCTGCTCGATGACCTGCTGTCGTTGTCGCGGCTGGAGATGAAAGCGCATCTCGAGCCGACGGAGTTGGTGGAACTAGAACCGTTGCTCCGCCACGTCTGTGATTCCCTTGGTCCGCTGGCCGATGAACTTGGGGTGGGAGTCGGTGTCTCAGTACCAGACGCACCTGTCCGCGTCTTCGGCGATCGGGATGAACTGATACAGGTGTTCGAGAACCTGGTTGAGAACGCCTGCAAATACGGGCAGAGCGGCAAGCGTGTCGAGGTCACGCTGCATCGGCCAACTGAGGCGAACGGTCTGATCGAAGTCAGCGTGCGTGATTTTGGTCCCGGGATTCCACGCGAAGACGTTCCGAGGCTGACCGAGCGTTTCTATAGGGTCAACGTCGAGGCAAGTCGATCGAAGAAGGGTACCGGCCTCGGGCTGGCGATCGTCAAGCACATCCTGACCCGTCACCGCGCCCGGCTGATTGTGCATTCGACTCCGGGCGAGGGGTCCGAATTTGTCGTAAGATTCAGCAGGCAGCCAAGTGAAGAAGTTGTAGAAACGGCAAAAAACGATATTGAATCAGTTATTTAAACTGTCACAAAGATGTAATGGAACAGTCATAAAACGTCCGTGTGCCGACTGTTAGGAGTCGGGTGCCGGTAACGATACCGGCTGCGCCTTCCCCGGCGCAAACGCCATACCGCACTGACGGGAGAGATTTATGAAGACCCTTAATGTAACGGCTGCCATGCTGGTGGCCTCGGCTGCATTCGCCGGCACGGCCGTTGCCCGCGATCAGATCAAGATTGTCGGTTCCTCTACGGTATTTCCGTACACCCAGGCCGTTTCAGAAGAATTCGCCAACATCACCGGCGGCGCGGCCCCTGTCGTTGAATCGACCGGAACCGGTGGCGGCTTCAAGGTGTTCTGCGCCGGCATCGGCCCGGACCACCCGGACATCACCGGTGCTTCCCGCGCCATCAAGGACTCTGAAAAGAAGCTGTGCGCCGAAAATGGCGTGGACAATGTCACCGAGGCACTGATCGGCTATGACGGCTTGTCGATTGCCGTTTCGCGCGGCAACGACACCGACTGGGATCTGACCGAAGAGCAGATCTTCAAGGCACTCGCTGCCGAGCTGCCAGACGGCAAGGGTGGCTTCATGGCCAACCCGCACCAGAAGTGGTCGGACATCGATCCGTCGCTGCCGGATGCCGCCATCATCGCCTTCGGCCCGCCCCCGACGTCGGGTACCCGCGATGCCTTTGTCGAACTGGCCATGCATGACGGCTGCAACAAGTTGGCCGGCATGAAGGATCTGAAGAAAGCCGACAAGGCAACCTGGAACGAAAAGTGCTCGCGCATGCGCCAGGACGGCCCTTTCATCGAAGCCGGTGAAAATGACAACCTGATCGTCCAGCGTCTCGAAGCTGACCAGAATGCCATCGGTATTTTCGGTTACTCGTTCCTGTACGAGAACGCCGACAAGCTCAAAGGCGTCAAGATCAACAACGTCGCTCCGGACTTCGCGACCATCGCCGATGGTTCCTATCCGGTGTCCCGTCCGTTGTATTTCTATGTCAAGAACGCTCACCGTGACGTCATCCCGGGCATGAACGATTTCATCACCGAGTACATGTCCGAAGAAGCTCTCGGCCCGGACGGCTACCTCGCCGAGCGCGGTCTGACTCCGCTTGACGATGAAGCCCGCGCCAAGACCCAGGAAAACGTTCTCGGCGCTGCAAAGCTGTCGATGTAATCCGACGAATGCCGCTGCCCCGGCCTCCGGGCCGGGGCGCTTTCATGGGCAAGTTGGATTTCGGCCGCAATAGGCCATCCGATATTGCCTCCAGCGGGGACCTGGGAAGAAATGCTCGGCTATCTGGTTCTGTTTCTGATCGTCGCTGCGATCATCGCCTACTACGTCGCCTCCCGGCGTGCCGTAAGTTCGGCCGGCGAGGACTTGCGGGGGATGCATTCCCGTCCCGTCTATCACGGGCTGAATGCCCTGGTGTATACGGCCGTTCCGGCCTTCATCTTAATTCTTCTATGGCTGCTTTTCGAAGGATCTATCGTCGACATGATGATCCTCGGCTCGGTCCCCGGGGTGGAGGCACTCAGCGGCTCCCAGAAGGACCTGCTGATCAGCGAAATCCGCCAGGTTGCGGCCGGCAACATCTTCAAGGAGCCGACACCCGAGGTTACGGCAGCGGTCGAACGGCTGAAATCGTTGCAAACGTCAGCCAACTTCCTGCTGGCGGCGGCCGTTGTGGTTATTGCTCTTGCCGGTGCCGGCTTCGCCACCAACTCGGTTTCCAAGCGCTTTCTGGCGCGTCACAGTTTCGAGCGCTCGGTCACGGCGTTCATGATCTTCGCATCGACCATCGCCATTCTGACGACGATCGGCATCGTCGCTTCGCTGCTTTATGAAGCCTGGCAGTTCTTTCAGCGGGTTCCGGCGACTGAGTTTCTCTTCGGCATGCGCTGGGAGCCGCAGATTCCGCTGCGCGAAGACCAGGTGGCGGGGCAGGGTGCATTCGGCGCCATCCCGGTGTTCCTGGGGACGGCGCTCGTCGCCGCGCTGGCGATGCTGGTCGCCGTTCCGGTCGGCATTCTGTCGGCCATTTACCTCACCGAATATGCTTCCCGGCGGTTTCGCGCCATCATCAAGCCGATGCTGGAAATCCTCGCCGGTATCCCGACGGTGGTTTACGGTTTCTTTGCGGTCCTGACTGTTGCTCCGGCACTGCGCCAGGCGGGAGCTTCCCTCGGCATCGACGTGGCGCCCAACAGTGCCCTGGCTGCCGGTGGCGTCATGGGGATCATGCTGATCCCGTTCATTTCTTCCCTGTCGGATGATGCCTTCGCGGCCGTTCCGCAGGCGATCCGTGATGGGTCGCTCGCCATGGGTGCCACCAAGGGCGAAACGATCCGCAACGTCCTCTTGCCGGCAGCGCTGCCGGGCATCGTCGGCGGTGTTCTGTTGGCGCTCAGCCGCGCCATCGGCGAAACGATGATTGTGGTGATGGCAGCCGGCCTCATCGCCAAGATGACGCTCAATCCGCTCGATTCCGTGACAACAGTTACCGTGCAGATCGTGACGCTTCTGATCGGCGACTCCGAGTTCGACAATCCCAAGACGCTGGCTGCGTTCGCACTCGGGTTGATGCTGTTCATCATCACCCTCTTCCTCAACCTGATCGCGCTGCGCATCGTGCGTAAGTACCGGGAGACATACTGATGTCCGATGCTGCTCAGACAACGGTCCAGCGCCCGGCGTGGAAATCGCCGGAGATGGAGGCACGCCGCAAGCGGCGCTACGCCGCCGACCGGCGGCTGCAGCGCTACGGGGTTGCCGCGATCTCTTTCGCCATCGGTTTTCTGGTTCTGTTGATTGCGACGCTGCTTTACACCGGAGCATCTGCTTTCGTGCAGACAAAGGCGCGCGTGTCCATCGACCTGACAACCGCCGAGATCGATCCCGAAGACATCATGGGAGCGAAATGGCGGAACATCGTTCGCGGATCGCTTACTGCTCTCGAACCGGATATCCCGCGCTCCGACCGACGCGCCTATTACGGCATGTTTACGTCATCGGCGCCCTTCCTCGTGCGCGATTACGTCATCAGGAATCCGGATCTGATCGGCAAGACGTTTGAATTCCAGGTTCCCCTGTCCGATCCCCTCGACCAGTTTGCCAAGGGTCAGATTTCCCGCGACACGCCGGAAGACCGCCGCCGGGTCAGCAACCAACAGATCGAGTGGTTCGACAAGCTTCAGGCGGAGGGTCTTGTCTCCAAGCCCATCAACTTCGCGCTGATCCTCAACCCCGACTCCCGGTTCCCGGAACTGGCGGGTCTGGCCGGAGCCATCGCCGGTTCCTTCTGGGCATTGCTTGTCTGTTTTCTGATCAGTTTCCCGATCGGCATCGCAGCCGCTGTCTATCTCGAAGAGTTCGCACCGAAGAACCGTTTCACCGATCTGATCGAGATCAACATCAACAATCTGGCGGCGGTGCCATCCGTCGTGTTCGGGTTGCTTGGCCTCGCCGTCTTCCTCGGCTGGTTCGGCTTGCCGCGCTCGGCTCCGCTGGTTGGCGGCATGGTGCTGTCGCTGATGACCCTGCCGACAATGATCATCGTCACCAGGGCGGCCCTGCGGTCGGTTCCTTCGTCGATCCGCGAGGCGGCGCTGGGAATTGGCGCTTCACGTCACGAGGCGATCCTGCACCACATGTTGCCGCTGTCCATGCCGACGATCCTCACCGGCACCATCATCGGTCTTGCCCAGGCACTTGGCGAGACAGCGCCACTTCTTTTGATCGGCATGAACGCCTTCATCACCAGTGCGCCGGAGGGCGTTCTCTCGGCGTCGACGGCACTGCCGACGCAGATTTACATCTGGGCGGACAGTCCCGAACGCGGCTTCGTATCGCGAACGTCCGCCGCGATCCTGGTGCTGCTGGGTTTCCTCGTTCTGATGAACGGCCTGGCCGTTTTCCTCAGGAGCCGTTTCGAGCGACGCTGGTGATGACGATGTCGCGGAAAGTCAATAAACTCCATGATGGACCCAGGGTGCCCGCGTTACGTGCGGGATTGCCGGATAAACGGGGTATGCAAGGATGAACATGATGTCTGAAGCCGCTGTCGAAGATGCGATCGGCAACAAGCCCGGATCCCCGCCGCCTGCCAAGATGAAGGGCAGCGATGTGTCGGTCTTCTATGGAGAAGCCCAGGCCTTGTTCGGGGTCAATCTGGATGTCCGTGAAAACCAGGTGACAGCGCTCATCGGACCCTCGGGATGCGGCAAATCGACGTTCCTGCGCTGTCTCAACCGCATGAACGACACCATTGACGGCTGCCGGGTCGAAGGCAGCATCACCCTAGACGGTGCCGATGTCTATCACTCGTCAGTCGATGTGGTGGAGTTGCGCGCCAGCGTGGGCATGGTGTTCCAGAAGCCCAATCCTTTTCCGAAGTCGATCTACGAGAACGTCTGCTATGGCCCGCGCATTCACGGCCTCGCATCGAGTAAGGCGGATTTCGACGAGATCGTCGAGACCAGCTTGCGGAAAGCCGGTCTGTTTGACGAGGTCAAGGATCGCCTTCACGCGCCGGGAACCGGCCTTTCCGGCGGCCAGCAGCAGCGGCTGTGTATCGCCCGGGCGATTGCGGTTGGTCCGGATGTGATCCTGATGGATGAACCGTGCTCCGCGCTTGATCCGATCGCCACGGCAAAGGTCGAGGAACTGATCGACGAGTTGCGACAGAATTTCACCATCGTCATCGTTACTCACTCGATGCAGCAGGCTGCCCGCGTTTCCCAGCGTACGGCCATGTTCCACCTGGGTAACCTGGTGGAGGTCGACGATACGGACAAGATGTTCACAAGCCCGAGCGACCAACGCACACAAGACTACATTACCGGTCGCTTCGGTTGATCCAGAACCGTTCGACGATCCCAAACATGAATGGAAAACCCATGAGTGACGAAGCCGCGCATATCGTATCGGCATATGATGAGGAGCTCGACTTTCTCGTGCGCCGCATCTCGGAAATGGGCGGCATTGCCGAACGGATGCTCGGCGAATCCGTATCGGCACTGATCAACGCCGATGCCGGTCTGTCGCAGAAGGTCATCTCCGACGACCTCATCCTCGACGAAGCCGAACGTCAGATCGGCGAAAAGGCGGTTCTGATCATCGCCAAGCGCCAGCCCATGGCCTCCGACCTGCGCAATATCATCGGTTCGATCCGAATTGCGGCTGATCTGGAAAGGGTCGGCGACATGGCCAAAAACATCGCCAAGCGGGTGATTGTCGTGGACGGCATGGTTCAGCCGAAAAAACTGGTTCGCGGATTGGAGCACCTGTCTGAACTGGCCCAGGCTCAGCTCAAGGAAGTGCTCGACGCGTACGCGACCCGGTCAGGAGAACTGGCAAATTCGGTGCGTGAGCGCGACGAGGAGATCGACGCCATCTACACGTCACTGTTTCGCGAATTGCTGACCTACATGATGGAAGACCCGCGAAACATTACGTCCTGTACGCATCTGCTGTTCTGCGCCAAGAACATCGAGCGCATCGGTGACCACGCCACCAACATCGCTGAATCGGTTTACTACATCGCCACGGGCGAACAGTTCAGCACGGAACGGCCGAAGGACGACGAGTCCGCATCGGTGGTGGTCGAGAGCTAACGGCGAAAAAGTCAGGCAAATCGGGGCAGAAAAATGAGTATGTCACCGCAAATTACCGTTGTTGAAGACGAAGAGGCGCTGAGCGTCCTGCTGCGCTACAATCTGGAAGCTGAGGGCTACGAGGTTGATACGATCCTGCGTGGCGATGATGCCGAAGTCGCTTTGTTGGAGCGGCAGCCGGACCTGCTCATCCTCGACTGGATGCTGCCCGGATTGTCCGGCATCGAACTGTGCCGCCGGCTGCGGGTGCGGCCGGAAACGGAAAAGCTGCCGATCATCCTGCTGACGGCCCGCGGCGAAGAAAGCGAGCGGGTGCGTGGCCTGTCGACCGGCGCTGACGACTATGTCGTCAAGCCGTTCTCCACACCGGAACTGATGGCCCGTGTGCGGGCGCTGCTGCGCCGGGCGAAGCCGGAGACGATATCGTCGGTTCTCAAGGCCGGCGACATCGAGCTCGATCGGGAAACCCACCGCGTTTACCGCAAGGGCAGGGAGATCAAGCTCGGCCCGACGGAGTTCCGCCTGCTGGAGTTTTTCATGGCGTCGCCGACCCGGGTGTTTTCGCGCTCGCAACTGTTGGACGGCGTCTGGGGTCACGACATCTATGTCGATGAACGTACCGTGGACGTGCACGTCGGTCGGCTGCGCAAGGCGCTGAATTTCGCCAATATGCGAGACGTCATCCGCACGGTGCGCGGCGCCGGCTATTCGCTGGAGTGCTGAGGGTCTCAGTTCTTCGGGTGACTTTGGCCCATCCGTTCGCGCAGGAATGTCAGGGCGTCTGTGGCACTGCTTGACGCCATTTCGACATGGATCATGTGACCGATGTCGTCATAGATGTGGAGCTGTGATCCGGGAACATCGGAAGCGATGCGCTGACCGGTTTCCAGCGGCACGATCCGGTCTTTGCGCCCCCAAAGAAACAGCGCGGGCAATTCGAGGCCGTTCAGACCGGTAAGATCGGCATGGTGCGCCATGTCGTGCATGACAAGCGACAGCATGGCGCCGCGGTTCGGTCCGTATCGCAACAGCTTGAACTGGCGCTCGATCGCCGCGGCGACGATCTCCGATCGACCGAAAAAGAAGTTCTTGTGCTGGAACCAGGTGAACAGGGCACGGCTCCAGAAATTGCGCAAAAGCACTTTTCCGACAGAAGACAGCGCGAAGCGTGCGATCGGCAGCGGCACTGCCAGTCCGTGCTCGGCCTTATAGGCGCCCGGCGCCACCAGGATCATGGCGCTGGGGTCATGCGGATTGGCGACGACGAAGCGCAGCACCGTCTCGCCGCCAAACGAATGGCCGACGATGACGAAATCCCTGAGGCCCATCGTATCGACGAAGGCCTTCAGCGAGCGGGCAAATCGTTCCGTGCTGTAGGTGCCGTCCGGATATGGATCCGACAACCCGTGGCCCGGCAAGTCGATTGCGATCAGGTGGTGGTCGTCTTCGAGTGTTTCCGCCCAGCCGTCCCAGGCGGACAGGGAATCGCCGCCGCCATGGACGAAGAGCAGTGTCCGCTTACTTGGATCACCGCGCTCTCGGTAATTGACGGTTGTCCCATCCGGCAACGCAACTCGGGAAAAGGCATAGTCGGAAAGGTCGTCGCGGCTCAGACTGGAGGAGAAAAACCCCAGCCTGATTGCCAGTCCGATGAGGGCCAGCCCGACCGCTGCGATCAACAGAATTGCCATCACCGTCCAATCCGTGGATTGAGCAAAGGTCGACAAGTTTGCACCATTTGACCGTGGCGATTTTGGTCTCTGGCTAGGCGGATTGCTCGCCGTGGTGCCACCCCACCACAAGGCAAGCCAACGACGCCAGGGGCCAAAAGCGCCCGGCCCGAAGGGTGGCTGCATATCGGCCCATCGGCTGCGTTGCGTCGCTCGCCCGATGCCCCACATCGCGCTGCGCGACGCGCCTGGCCGAGTGGAGCCGATCTGCAGCCATCAAATGATCCAAACTTGTCGACCTTTGCTCTCAGCCGCCACACTGAATGGCGGTGATCAACAGGTATGAATGACGACCGGCTTGAGCAAGGGACGGCTAGACGGCGCGCGTCATCCTTCCGGTATCTCACCAACCTTTTTCGGCACATGGTAGCCCTTCTGCACGGCTTCGCGGGCCGCCAGTCGCCGGTACCAGGCTCGTACGTTCGGATATTGCGCGAGGTCGATTTCCTGCCATTCGTAGCGGGATATCCAGGGCCAGCAGGCCATGTCGACGATCGAGTATTCGTCGATGATGTAATCGCGACCTTCCAACCGTCGGTCGAGAACGCCGTAAAGGCGGTTCGCCTCGGTACTGTAACGCTCTTCCGAATAGGCAGACTTGCCTTTGTTGAACCGCACGAAGTGATGGACCTGTCCGAGGATCGGTCCGAGTCCGCCCATCTGCCACATCAGCCATTCCAGTGCGCGGGCGCGACCCTCCAGGTCCGTCGGCATGAAGCGGCCGTACTTTTCCGCCAGGTACAACATGATTGCCCCGGTTTCCATGAGCTTCAGCCCGTTGTCGTGATCGACGATGGCCGGGATCTTGTTATTAGGGCTGATGTCCAGAAACTCGGGCGCGTGCTGGTCGCCTTCGGTGATGTTGATGGCATGTGCCGTATAGGGCACGCCAAGCTCTTCGAGCAGGATGGAGACCTTGCGGCCGTTCGGGGTCGTCCATGTATAGAGATCGATCATGAAGTATGGTCCGTCGCTTGTTGATCATCGTTGCGTTGCAATTACCCGTCCTGCGCCATGTCGAGCGCCGGGTCGTCTTCCGCCCATGGGCTGAATGGTGCGGGAATGAGAATACGGTTTTGTTGGCTGATCTGAAGTGGCCGAACTTTCGATACGTAAGCCTTCCATCTTTCGTCCGCCGTCAGCCGGGCTCGGCGCTCGGTCCGTTCGGCGAGGTCGCGGTAGGCCCAAAGGTGGATGATCTGGTGCAGCGTGCCGATGTCGGTGGAAAAATAGCCGACCATTCGGCCGAGTATGGAGCGCTGAATCGCCAGACCTTCTTCCTCGTAAAGCTTGAGATATTCCGGGACCGCGCCGATTTGCAAATTGTAGATGCGTTCCTCGACGATCATGCTTTCTCCTTTTGCATTGCAGTCTCACCCTGTGCGCGCGCACCGTCCAGCGATTGGCCGGGAGTCAGCGCCTGCGGGTCGACGATCAGTTCGATGAGATAGCCGTGTTCGCTGGACCGGGCACGGTGCAACGCCGCAGCGAACTGCTCCGTCGTCTCCACCCGTTCGCCGTCGATTCCGAAGGCGCTCGCATAGGCTACAAAATCCGGATTGTGCAGGTCGGTTCCAATGACTCGAGCCGGGTGATTGCGCTCCTGGTGCATGCGGATGGTGCCGTACATGCCGTTGTTGACGACCAGATAGATGACAGCCGCGCCATATTTGCGTGCGGTCGCCATTTCCTGCGCGCTCATCAGGAAACAGCCGTCGCCCGATATGCTGACGACCGGGCTTTGTGGCGCCATCAGCTTGGCGGCGATGGCTGCCGGGACGCCATATCCCATGGAGCCGCTGGTCGGTGCCAGCTGAGTCCGGTAGCTGCGATGCTGATAATACCGATGCACCCAGACGGTGAAATTACCGGCGCCGTTGGTGATGATCGTGTCCGCCGGCATGGCTTCATCGATGTGGCGGATGACCTCGCCCATGTTGAGCCGGCCCGGAACCCTGGTCGGTTCCAGAAAACCTTCATAGTCGCGGCGCTGGGTTTGGCGCCAGTGCGACCAGCGTGATTTACCGTCACCATCCGCGATCGTGGCGCTTGCATCCCAGAAGGACGTCGGTGTCGAGGCGATGGCCAGGTCAGGTGCATAGACCTGCCCCAATTCGCCCGGATCCGGATGCACATGGACAAATTGCATGCTTGGATTGGGAACGTCGATCAGCGAATAGCCCTGGGTGGTCATTTCCCCGAGCCGGGGACCGACCACGATCAGCAGGTCCACCTCGTCCATCACCCGGGCGCGTAGCGCCGGCAACGGCGCGATGCCAAGCACGCCGACGTAGTTTTCGTGGTCGTTGTCGACATAGTCCTGGCAGCGGAAGGCGGTAGCGACCGGCAGTCCGGAGCGCTCCGCGAAAGCGAGCGCGCGATGAGCGCAGTCGGCATTCCAGGAAGGTCCGCCGACCACGAGGAGCGGCCGCTCGGCTGCTTCCAGCATGACTGAAAGTGTCTGCATTGCTTCTGCGGTCGGTGCACCTTCGGCTATGATTGGCGGGCGCGCGTCCGGTGTCTGGGCCACCTCTGCGAGCATGTCTTCCGGCAGCGCCAGCACAACCGGGCCGGGGCGGCCGGAAAGCGCAACATGCCAGGCTCGAGATAGATACTCCGGTATTCGGCTTGGGTCGTCGATCTGCGCGACCCATTTGGCCATCTCTCCGAACATGCGGCGATAGTCAATCTCCTGGAAGGCCTCTCGATCAAGCATGCCGCGGCCGACCTGGCCGACCAGAAGGATCATTGGAGAAGAGTCCTGATAGGCCGTGTGCACGCCATTTGATGCGTTGGTGGCACCAGGACCACGGGTGACGGCGCAGATGCCGGGCTTGCCGGTCATTTTGGCATAGGCGTCCGCCATGTTGGCGGCGCCCGCTTCGTGTCGGCAGGTGACCAGGCGGATGGCATCGCGATTGTCATATAGCCCATCGAGCAGGTCGAGAAAGCTCTCACCGGGAACACAGAAAACCGTGTCGGCGCCGAGAATGCGCAACTGGTCGGCCAGGATTCGGCCTCCGTGCCGCGGTTCTGCCGGTGCCTTTGCCGGATAGACCTGGAGTTTCTGGTCCAACATTCTGTTCCTCAGATACTGCGGATCATGCCGCCGTCGACACGGGTCATTTGGCCGGTCACGTAACCAGCCGGCTCGCTCACAAGGAAGACCGCGACGTTGGCAAATTCCGATGGCTGACCGTAGCGTTTGATCGGCAGCGAAGCCGCGATCTCTTTGCGTACCTGTTCGATCGTCTTGCCTTCTCGGTCGGCCCGCGCCGCGTCGAGCTGGCCAACCCGCGCCGTGTCGATCTTGCCGGGCAGGATCATGTTGACGGTGATGCCGTCTCCGGCGACTTCCGCAGCGAGTGTCTTGCAAAAACCGGCAACAGCGCCGCGAATGGTGTTGGACAGCGCCAGATTGGGGATCGGCTGGACGATGCCGGAGGACCCGATGGCAAGAATCCGACCCCAACCGCGCTCCCGCATGGTTTCGATCGAGGCTTCGGTTACCTGTACGATGCTGAACAGCAGTGTCTGTGTGGCGCGCTGCCAGGCATCCAGTGCGATGCCGGTAGAGGTCGAAGGCGGCGGGCCGCCCGCGTTGTTGATCAGTATGTCGGGCCGCACATCGTTGCGGATGTGGCGACAAAAAGCGTCGACGGAATCCGCGTCGGCGAGGTCGACCATGGTGGATGAGGCGGTGACCGAATGGGTGGCGGAAAGGTCGGCCGCGAGCGCTTCCAGCGCTTCGCCGTTGCGTGCCGCCAACACCAGGTTTACGCCCTCGGCGGCCAGACCCTCTGCAATCGCCCGGCCGAGCCCCTGCGATGCGCCAAGCACAAGCGCGGTCTTGCCTTTAATTCCAAGATCCATCCGTCAGTCCCTTCAGCTTGTTTCCCGTTTCGGTGCTGGCTGTTTGAACCGGCGCGCAGCGAGCGCGATGCCGCCGATCAGCATTCCCACGGCTATAACCGGTCGTATGGTGCCCGGCATCATGAACACCGGCAGCGCCATGACGATCAGCAACGTTGCCGGGAAGAACCGCGTCCAGGCGGCTTTGCCCATCTGCTTCTGGTACAAGGGAAAGAGCAGCGAAAAGCAGCCCAGCAACAGAAAAAACAGAGACCACGGTCGCGTCAGGAAAACGGCGATGTCATCGGAGCGGGCGAAGACTTGGCTCAGCCGCGCCTCGGCAATCTGGCCAAGGACCACACCGAGCACCATCGGAACGATGGGAAATCCGAATGCTCGCATGACGAAGCCCACCACGCCGAACAAAAACAGCGTCCACATGTCGTAGCCGACATTGTTGAGCGAAAAAATGCCAAGCGCGCAGTAGAACAGGATCACCGCTGTCAGCATGTACATCTTGACCTTGGTCACCAGCACAAAGCCGCGCAACGTCACCGACTGCAGCCCCAGCATCATGAAATTGGCGACGAAGAAGGCGAGAAAGATCGAGTAAGCGAGCACCGGTTCGTCGGCGATGAAGGACGGGCTCGGAATGACATCGTGGATGAGCAGAGCGCCCAGCATGATGGCGGTCATGATGTCGCCGGGAAGCCCGAGAGCCATCATCACGATCAGTGCGCCGCCAGCGGTGGCGTTGTTGGCGGCTTCCGGTGCGACAATGCCGTCGATGGCGCCCTTGCCGAAGGTCTCCGGCTCGCGCGCTGTTTTCTTCGCCTGGTCGTAGGCGAGAATGTTGGAGATGGTGCTTCCGGCGGCGGGCAAAACACCGACGAACACGCCTATGATCGAGGAGCGAAGCACGTTGCCCCAGCGTTTCAGCACCTCCTTGGCCGCGTGGATGTAGTCGATTTGCACAGCATGTGCCTCGGTGCCGCCCAATGCCTTGTGGGCATCAGCCGGATCGCGCACATCGTTGAGCAGTCGGCTGAAGGCGAACAGCCCGACGAGTACCGGCAGGAAAGCAAAGCCCTGAGTGGCGGAGTCGATGCCGAAAGTGAAGCGTGGCTGACCGAAAACCACATCGCTGCCGACAGTCGCGATCAGCAGGCCGAACAGCGCCGCCATCAGGCCCTTCAGCATCTGGTCGCCGGCCAGGCTGGCGGTGACGGTGAGTGCGAACAAGATCAGCGAAAAGTAATCGACAGGCTGGAATTCCAGTCCGATCAGGGCCAACTGCGGCGCCACGATCATCAGAACGATGGACGCGAAAACGCCGCCGAAAAACGAAGACCAGACACCGATTCCAAGCGCCAGACCGGGATTGCCACTACGTGCCAGCGGATAACCATCGAAGGTGGTCGCGACGGAAGAGGGGGTGCCCGGTATGCCAGTCAGAATGCCGGACATCAGACCGCCCGACAGGCCGCCGACATAGACAGCTATCATCGTCGCCAAGCCCTGCACGGCCGACATGGAGAAGGTGAACGGCAGAACCAGAACCACCGCCATTGCGATGGTAAAGCCGGGGATTGCACCGGCGAGCAGACCGGCCAGCGTGCCGATCATCATCAGCAACATGGTTGACCAGGTGAGAAGCTCCGGTGCCGCCGCTGCGAGGTTCTCGAACAGGCTCACGTCAATAGACCCTCAGGATCGTGCCTTCCGGAAGGAAGACACCGAGCAACTGAGTGAACACAGCCCACATGCCGACGACGAAGATAAATGTGATGGCGGCATGCAGCGCCAGCCGGCGCGGCCCCCAGCCGCCGAGGACTGACAGTGTCAGGAAGACGTAGAGAAGCCCACCCAGAAGCATGCCGAGGACAGGCATGCTGGCCAGGAACAGAAAGAACAGCGCAAAGCAGATGATCGGATTGCGATAGTAGGCAAGCCATTCGCGAAAACCGCGTCTCGGGCCCTCATCTGCCTCATCGCCACGCTGCGATCGAATCAGAAGAACAAAAGACAGCAGGGCCAGCGGTATCAGGATGGTGCGGGGCCACAAGGCCGACGACATCTGACCGAACATCGGCTCGGGAAGCTGGAAGGTCGACACGAACATCACGCCGCAAAGGACGAGAAAGAACAGGGCGACAAAAAAATCCCGGTTGGCTGTCATGGCTCAACTCGCACCGAAACTGGCGTGCCGGTCTTCAAACCGGCACGGGGCTGATTGGGGCGACCCAAGAGGATCGCCCCAGTTCGATGGCGACTATTGGAAGCGACCGACCTTGAGTTCCTTGGCAGCGTCCAGGAACTCGGTCTCGGTGCCCTGCCACCAGTTGGCGTAGTCGTCCGGGCCAAGATAGACGACTGCCGTGCCCTTGGCAGCCTGTTCGTCGACGAAGGCCGTGTCTTCGGTCGGACCTTTGAAGACTTCGGCCCAGTAATCGACGATTTCTTTCGGTGTGCCCTTCGGCAGCATGACGCCGCGGGTCAGCGAATAGTTCATGTCGACGCCCAGTTCCTTCAGCGTCGGCACATCCGGGATCAACGGGCTGCGCTCATCGGCGGCAATGGCAAATGCCTTGAGCTTGCCGTCGCCGCGCTGGGTGCGCGCCGCTGCCATGTTGATGCCGCCAAGATCTATGGAGCCGTTGAGCAGGCCGGTGATCCGACCGGCCGTGCCGCCCTGGAACGGCACATAGGCGTAGTTGGTGCCGGTCTTGCCACCGAGCATGATCCACAGAAAGTGGCTGGTGGCTCCCATCGAAACGCCGGTTGGGATTTCACCCGGCTTGGCCTTCGCGGCCTCCAGCATGCCGCCGAGGTCCTCATAGGAAACATGGCCGCCGGCACCGATGATTTCCGGTGTATCAGTAAGCATGGCAACCGGTTCGAAACCGTCCCAGCTGAAGTCCGTTACGCCGTTGATGTAATTGACCACCAGGTGCTGGTGAATGGCAAACAGCGTGCAGCCGTCGGGCGCTGCTGAATGTGCTTCCTTGGCGCCCTTGCCGCCGCCCTGGCCGGGCACAGTGACGACCTTGACCTTGACCGGTGCGTCGGATTGTTCAATGGCCTTTTCGAAAATGCCGAAAATAACGCTGGTGCCGCCACCGGCACCCCAGGGCACGATCAGCTTGGCCGTCGTGCAAGGCAGTTCCACCGCCGAAGCCGTGCCGGATCCAAGCATCATGGCGGCCGCCGAGGCTGCTCCGATCGCCAGTGCACGCAATTTGGTCTTGTTCATCAAATTCCTCCCGCTTCAAAAAGGCACCCATCAGGTCGCCTGCCCATAGCGTGGCCGACGTCTTTGCTCCCGGGTTGCCAATTGCCATGATTATTCAAATCCCATATGTTAAACAATACGGGTCGCAAGAGACACATCGTTGCAGATAATGGACAATCCATGAATTCCAGCATTCTCGCCGATATGGCCGTTTTTGCGGCCGTGGTGGAACACAACGGCTTTTCGGCAGCGGCCAAATCGCTGCAAATGTCAAAATCCAATGTCAGTCGCAGGGTCGCCGTCCTGGAGGAGCGGCTGCAACTGAAGTTGATGCATCGCACCACCCGCAAGATCGGGCTGACCGAAAGCGGCCGCGTTTACTACGAACACTGCGCACGAATGGTGGCAGAGGCGCGTGAAGCGGATGCCGCCATCAAGACGATCCATACCCATCCGAGCGGTCTGCTCAATGTCAGCCTGCCGGAGACGTTGGGCCGCGCCTTCATTCTGCCACTGCTGCCGGAGTTTCTGCGGCTTTATCCGGACGTCAAACTCAACTTGACCTTTACAAATCGCAAGGTCGACCTGATCGAAGAGCGTTGCGACGTGGCGGTGCGCAAGGGCGAAATCGAGGATGACACCGTATGTGCGATTCCGCTCGGTGAATCATCACAATATTTCTACGCAACACCCGGCTACCTAAAATCGGCGCCGACGCTGCGTGGTGCTTTGGATCTGGAGAACCACGAATTCATCGCCAGCCGCACGGTCATCGGGCCGCTTGACCTGATCGTGACCGAGGCCGACGAGGAACGTACCCTCAGGGTCCAGCCGCGGGTCGGCGTGCGCGACCATGAGGCGGTGCTTGCCCTGGCTTTGGACGGGCTCGGTGTCGCATTGCTGCCGGTGTGGCTGGCGCGAAAACATGTTCAGAAGGGAGAGCTGGTCCCGGTCCTCGATGATTGCCGGGGCCCGACGGTTGCCTTCAACGCCATCTTTCAACCGCATCGCGGTATGGCGCCGAACCTCCGTGCTTTCATTGAATTCCTGAAAGAACATTTTACCGTCAATCGGCCGTGGGAATTCGAAGCACCGGCCGCGCGGATGCTGACGCTGACCAGCTGAATCAGTCTCGCGCCGCATCCATGAACTGGCGGATTTCGGTCAGGCGGGGAAGCAGCGCCGCTATGTCTCCTGGCGGAAATGCTTCGGCCAGTCCGGCCATGTCTGGCGCCATGGCGACGATGGCATTATCGCGAAAGGCACGGCCCTTGGCCGTCAGCCAGACCCGCTTGCTGCGGCCATCGTCCGGGTTCGGCCGCATGTCAATGAGGCCATGTTTGTCCAAACCTGACAACGTGTGGGTCATGGTGGTCTTCGCGACCTGGAAAGCCTGCGCTATTTCCAACGGGGTGCGTCCGTCCGACACCCGGATCAAATGATTGAGGACTGAAAAGTGCGAAATCAGAAAGCCCTCCGGGAGCCGCTCCTCCAGTTGGGCGCGGCTCAGTTGGCTGATAATTCCGATTTCGTTGAAAAAGGCGAAATATGTCCCAAGCGTCTTGCTATCCATCGATCACGCGAGTCTCCAGCGGCCATCTGGGAGACTTGTCTACCGTCGGACCGTAACCCAGTCTACCGAGCATCTGCACGGTATGGCCGGGTTCGGCGAGCATGGCCTGGGCTTTGTCGTAGTGCGGCTTCATCTCGGGGAATTCCTGTAGCGCCTGGCTCACCGGATGCAGGGCGAGTCCAAGCCCGGTTGTCGTCAGGTTGAGCCGCAGCCAACGGCGACCGGCCTCGATCTGGTCGACACGGTCGTTTCCGAGCGTGGTCAGCACCGCATAGGCCGGAGTCGCGGCGAGCATTTCCTGATAGATGCGGATACCTTCCTTGAATCCGGTCGATTGCGGATCCAACTGGGCCTCGCGGCCAAGCATGCCAACAACCATTAGGGCTTCGAGGAAAGGCCCCCCGAGATCGATGCCGTCAGGGTTTGCGTTGATTTCGCGTTTGCCGAACCGCATGAGGTCGACGCTTTCCTTCAGCGTGTGCGGGGTCTTCATTTCCTGCAGCCAAGCCTCCCAGGTGAGGGTCCGGATGGCGGCGACGCGGTCCTGTTCCGTGATGATATCGGCCAGCGACGAAAGCTCTTTGACATGGGATTGCGGGACCGGCTTGTCTTCAAACGGTTCCTTGCAGGAACGGCGCTCCATCACATGTGCAAAGAGAGGGTCTGCCGTGGCGCCCGGCGAAAACGCGGCATGAGCGACGGGACCATCCTCACCTTCGGGAAACAGGTCGAGATCGACCTTGTGGCCGGTCTGTGATGCGGCAATGGTCATCAGTTCGAGAAAACAGCCCAGGCCGATGGTCAGCTGACGCGCATTAGGATCCGTATGCGGCAGGTCCCGTTCCTTGTCGCGGTACAGGCTGACCCGGTCCGGCGCGCTCAGATCCACCAGCCAGGGTTGGCGATTGTGCGGGTTCGGCGCCAGCACCGCGTAGGACAAGGCGCGTCGCCGAGGTTCATCATACCCTCCGGCCGCCGACCATGGAGCCAATGCCCTCTCCGGCGTGCGGGTGGCAGCAAAAAGCGCGCCACCGCCTGCTGCCGCAAGGATGGTGCCGCCGCCGATGATGCCCAATGCCTGTCGTCTGTTGAGTGCCATGATGTTCTCCATTTAGTGCGATTTCGTACTATATAGTGCGATATCGAACTAAATACAAGACTCGCGATTGTTCTGGCAATCGACGGACGAACTGCTAGGTTGTCTATGTTGCAATGCAGCAATCTGGAGATGCCGGATGCAGATGCCTGGACTCGCCGATCCCTTTTCCCTTTCGTCGCCGCCCGATTTCCTCAAGGCGGCCACCGAAACCCTTCCGCCGGGGCTCAAACAACGCAACACTGCACTCGATTGGCTCTTCTATGATGTCGGTCAATTGACTGAGACCGAGACCAAAATGCTGGTCGCCGAGACCCACCGGGAGGGGACGATCATTGTGGTTTGGCCCAGCCGGGCCGGGCGCGATCCCGGGCTGCAGAAATACAACGATTACCGCAGTCTTCGGGCCGCGCCGGGGCGCCTGCTGCAGCGATTTGCGATTGCCGGGGTCGGCAGCAGCGATCTTGGCGCGGTGGCGTTCGCGCGCACCGTCGCGGATCACTTCGACGAGCCTGTCGGCGCCATCGTCGCAGGCTATGGCGTGGCGGATCTGATGGGGGAGGCGCTCGGCGGTTGGTTTACGCTCGGCGGCGCAAACCGCATGCTCCATTGGTTCAAGAGGCGCGATGATCGGCCGGAAGCAATGGCGGCTGAGTTGGCGGATGAAACAGGAGGTCCGGAGGCGATTGCTGTATCCGACCGGCTGACGGGCCTGACCGATTCGCAGACGTTGTTACGGCTGCTGCTCGACGACGATCGCGAAATTCTCTCGCTTGCGGGGCACAGCAAAGGCTGTCTATCCATTGCCTACGCGCTAGAAGCACTGGTTCTGTCGGGCGTTGCGCCCGCCATCTCCAAGGCCCGTGCGGCTCGTGTGACGACGGCGGGAGCTGTCGTAGAGCTGCCGACAGGCTTCGACAACCTTGGTCAGTATCTCGGCACGATCGACTGGTTCGGCGGATTGAACTCACGCATCGGCCTGGATTTTAATCCCTGGCCCGGAGCATGGCATCATCTGAATACGGCCATTCCGGCCCACATGGATTTTGCCGCCGTCCTCCGGCAGGAACCAGGTGCTGGCTGAGCCGCATCGGCTTGCCGACCGACCCACCATCTGAAACCATGCGCGCGAGCCAATTGCGAGGAAGCCGCCATGAAAACCGCCGACTTGGTCGATGAATTTCCCGATGACGTCAGGTTCTGCAACCTGCCATTCCTGAAGTTCGGCAGGAAGCCAGCGTTTTTCGGTCAGGCCCAAACCGTGGCCTGTTTCGAGGACAACGTGCTTCTGAAGGCGGAACTGGAAAAGCCTGGAAACGGGCGTGTGCTCGTTGTCGAGGGTGGCGGCTCGACGCGGGTGGCCATCATGGGCGACATGATTGCCGGGATTCTGCTCGACAATGGCTGGGCCGGGATCATCATCAACGGCGCGATCCGCGACAGTGTCGAAATCGACGCCATGGACGTCGGCGTGCGCTGCCTGGCGACAACGCCGATCAAGAGCAGCAAGAACGGCACCGGCAGTGTTGGTGGTCCGGTGCGCTTCGGCGATGCCACATTCAAGCCAGTAGACTGGGTTTATTGCGATGCCGACGGCGTGCTGGTTTCGGACAGGGAATTGACCGCCGGCTCGTAAGCTCGAAAGACCCGTTCAGCTCCGTGCTGCGATCGCCGATGCGGCCGCGGCCATCATCCCGGCGCTGAACCGGTTTGCCAGTCTGATCGCACGAGGGCTTTTCAGCAGCCGTCTTGCCCGGGCAGCCATCAAAACCCACGCCGCATCAATCGCGATCAGCACGACCAGCATGACAGCGACAAGTTCGCCCCAGTCCCAGACCGTCAGGCCGCCGAGATCGATGATCGTCGGTAGAAGGGCCAGGTAGAACACCATGATCTTCGGATTTCCCAATGTCACCGCCAGTCCGGCGGCGAACATCTTCGTCGAGGAACCCCGCTTGGGCAGCCGTTCTTCGGATACTTCGACCGGCGAGCGCCACATCTTCCAGGCGAGGTAGAGGAGGTAACAGACGCCTGCCCATTTGATGACGGCAAAAACCGGCTGGAACGTCGCCGCGATCGACGCCAATCCCCAGACAGCAAAAGTCAGCCAAACGGCTTCGCCAACCCACATGGCGGCAAGAAACGGCAGCACGTCGCGGTGTCCATTGGCCAGCACACGGGCGACCAGTGCGGCGATGCTCGGACCTGGCGACCCGGCAGCAACCAGCAACGCCCCTGCGAACAGGATCAGTGCTGTCAATTCCATTGCGTTTCCTCCAAACACGCATTCAACCACCCGCAACTATGGGCCAAATCACTGCGGGTGGGAAGATTGAAACCGGCGTCGGCGGATGTCGATATTTGAGTGATTTCACCGCGTTCTCGAAGAGAATCCGGCCAATCTCCAGCTCGTCTTCATGAAATCTCCAGATATCCGTCAAGCGAAGAGCTTTGGCCTCCCGTAGGATCTTTCCAACGATAAGACGCCTGAGCAACGAGGTTGGACGGATGAATGCAGCGGCTTTGAAGATCGAACCGGAGTGGGACGAAACGCCATCCATGGATGTTTGGAACAACAATCTGGCACCCAAGTTCTTTCGCTTCAAACACATCTTGGTGGACGGCTTGATCCACCACAGCGATGCCACTTTGCCATCGCTTCCCGTGCATCGCGGTGACAGAGTGCTGGATGTCGGTTGTGGGTTTGGCGATACCGCCCTTCGTTTCGCTGACGTCGTTGGTCCGGACGGAAAAGTAGTTGGTGTGGACTGCTGTGATGCATTTCTGGACTTCGCACGACGTGAAGCCGATGCCGCCGGCGCAAGCAATGTCAGCTTTCTGCGCAGAGATGCCGAAATTGAGCTGCCTGAGAATGAATTCGATTTTGCTTTCGCCCGCTTCGGCACCATGTTCTTCGCTGATCCCGTTGCTGGTCTGCGCAACATGCGCAAGGCCCTGCGGCCCGGCGGTCGCATGGTCCACATCGTCTGGCGCGCCCGCAATGACAATCCATGGCTGTCGATTGCCCGCGACATCGTTGCCCGCTTTCTGCCGGAAGCCGGGCGGAATACCCTGTCCTGCGGACCTGGCCCGTTCGCCATGGCGGATGAAATCGAGGTTCGCAGGATGATGCAGACCGCCGGTTATCGGGACATTCGATTCAAGCGCGTCGACGCGCCGGTGCTGGTCGGCAACAGCGTGCGCGATGCCATCGATTTCCAGCTGGCGATCGGCCCCGCTGGCGAGGTCTATCGCCAGGCTGGGGAACAGGGAGCCGCCAAGCGCGAACAGATTGAGGCAGCGCTCGCCAAAGCGATCAGCCGACAAAAAAAGCGGCTTGATGGGATCGCAATGGACAGTTCGTCCTGGGTGATCAGCGCCGTCAATCCGGCAAACTGAAGGGAAGAACCATGTCCGTTGAAGTTGCAAAACGCCTGACCTTCGACAAGCCAGGCCGCGGTCGTGTCTATGACAGCATCCTGGAGACTATCGGCAACACACCGCTCGTCCGGATCAACAGGATGGCGGAGGAGGCTGATTGCAAAGGCGAGGTGCTGGCAAAACTGGAGTTCTTCAACCCGCTGGCTAGCGTCAAGGACCGGATCGCCGTGTCGATGATCGAGGCCATGGAAGCCGACGGCACCATCGGACCCGGCAGCGTCATCGTTGAGCCGACGTCCGGAAACACCGGTATCGGCTTGGCCTTCGTGTGTGCCGCCAAGGGCTACCGCTGCATCCTGACAATGCCGGACAGTTTTTCGGTCGAGCGCCGCAAGCTGATGAGATTTCTTGGCGCCGAGCTGGTCCTCACGCCGAAGGAAAAGGGCATCAACGGAGCCATCGAGAAGGCCAATGAAATCATCGCCCAAACCGAAGGCGCGGTCATGCCATGGCAATTCGGTCACCCGGCCAACCCCGCCGTTCACAGAAGGTCGACGGCGGAGGAAATCTGGACGGATACGGACGGTGTGATCGATGCCGTCGTACTCGGGGTGGGAACCGGGGGAACGCTCACTGGCGTCGGTGAGGTGCTGAAGCAGCGTAAGCCCGACCTGAAAGTTTTCGCCGTTGAGCCCGAAAACAGTCAGGTACTCTCGGGCGGTCAGCATTCATCGCACATGATCCAGGGCATCGGTGCTGGGTTTGTCCCCGAAATTCTCAACACCCAGCTGATCGATGACGTGTTGATCGTCAGCAACGAAGAGGCGATGGAAACTGCTCAGAAAATGGCCGCTCTTGAAGGGATTCCCGGTGGTATCTCGTCTGGGGCGGCTTTGGCTTGTGCCTTGCGCGTTGCAGCTCGCGAAGACATGATCGGAAAAACGGTGGTAACGGTTTTACCGAGCTTCGCTGAGCGCTATCTTTCGACCGCGCTGTTCGAGGGCTATGCCGTCGATTGATATCGGGATTTGCCGGTCGCAACCTGTTTTGGGACCGGTGAACGTACTGAGGGCCGGTCATGGAACGCAAATTGACAACGATCGTCGCGCTCGACGTGGTCGGTTTCAGCCGGCTGATGGAGCGTGACGAGGAGGAGACCCTCGGTCACCTCAAGGAAATCCGTGCCAAGATTGTTGAACCGGCAATCGATGAGCACACCGGTCGCACCGTGAAAGTGATGGGAGACGGTTTGCTGGCAGAGTTTTCCAGTGTCGTCGGCGCGCTTCAGGCGGCAATCGATATTCTCAAGGCTCTGGCGGCCCGCAATCTTGGACTGGACGAATCGCGCCGATTGCAATTTCGCATCGGTATCCACCTCGGTGACATTATCGTCGAGGGCGATGATATCTATGGAGACGGGGTCAACGTTGCGGCGCGGCTGGAGACGATCGCTCCTCCAGGCGGGATCGTCCTGTCCAAGCAGGTTTACGATCATGTCAGCGGCAAGGTGCCGGTCCGCTGCGTGCCGCTTGGTCCGCAGAAGGTCAAGAATATCAGCCGATCGATCGAAGCCTATCGGGTCGATCTCGAAACTGTTCCCGGCAGCAACGTCATCCGGTTCGGCGATTTCGAGATCGATGCCTCACTCTACGAATTGCGCCAGTCCGGCCGGACGGTTTCGGTCGAACCGCAGGTCTTCGACCTGCTTGCCTATCTGGCCAAGAATGCCGACCGCATCGTCACAAAGGAGGAGATCTTCGCGGAGATCTGGGGCAATCGGGTGGTTTCCGATTCCGCTCTGAGCAGCCAGATCAAGGCAGCCAGGAAAGCCATTGGCGACGATGGTTCGGCGCAGCATTCGATCCGCACCGTGCATGGCCGGGGCTTCCGATTTGTAGCGGCGGTCAACGGAGCCCGACCCGCGGCACCCGAATTGGAGCCGGAGCCTGAAGCACCCCGCCCGGAACCCCTTGAAATCGCCGCGTTAAAACCCTCGGTCGCCCTGCTGCCTTTCGAAAATCTCAACCGAAATCCCGACGAGAACTACCTCGCAGATGGAATTTCGGAGGATCTGACCACTGCGCTTGCCAAGAATCGCTGGCTGACCGTGATTGCCCGCAACCCCGCGTTTTCCTTCCGGGATTCCGCCGACAGCATTCGCACGATCGGACGCAAACTCGGCGCCGATTACCTGGTGACGGGAAGCGTCAGAAAGGCGGGTGCCCGTGTGCGCATTACCGCGCAACTGGTCGATGCGGAGACCGAGCACAGCGTGTGGTCGGAACGGTTCGATCGTGACATGGCGGACATCTTTGACCTTCAGGATGAAATCACCGAAATGGTCGCTGGCCGGATCGGATCTGAGCTGGGCTTGAGCGAACAGAGAAAAGCGGCCCGTAAGCCGCGCAAAAACCGCGGCGCCTGGGATCTCTACCAACTGGGCACCGCCGAATTCTACAAATTCACGCCTGAGGCGAACGTGGCGGCACAGGACCTGCTGCGCCAGGCCATCGAAGTCGATCCCGACTTCGCCAGTGCGCACTCCCGTCTTGCCTACGCGATCGTCCTCAACATGGTCTATTTCGATGCTTTGCCCGAAACCGTGCGCATGGACGAGGCTCTGGCGGCGGCCAAGCGGGCGATCGAGCTCGATGACCAGGATGCCAACAGCTACTTCACACTAGGTAGGGTGCAACTTGCCCGTCGCGAGTATGACCAGGCAATCGAGGCCCTTGAATACGCCGTGGAGCTCAACCCGAGCCAGGCGGTGACCTATTGCGGACTTGGCGACTCGCTGGCCTATGAAGGCCGCCTGGACGAGGCGATCGAGCAATTCGAGATGGCCATACGGCTCAGTCCTCACGACCCGTTCCGGTGGGCATTTTTCTCCTACCGCGCCATGGCTCATCTTTTTCGCGGCGAATATGAGGCGGCCGTGCAGTGGGCACGCAAATCGGTGGCGATACCGAACGCCCAATACTGGGCGCGCGCCCACCTCGTTGCCGCCCTGGGCCACCTCGGCGATGCCGAACAGGCAAGCATCGCGTTTCAAGAGTTGCGGGAAGTCAAACCCGGCTTTTCCATCGACTTTGCGAAGGAACATCTGTTCTATCTGAAACGCGACGACCAGATGGACGCCTATGTGGAGGGTCTTCGAAAAGCCGGCGTGACATGACCCTTTAAAACGTCTCACCGTGGAACGATCGCAAGTCCCCCACACTTGAGGATTTCGAAATCCTCGGGCGGGAGGCTTTCGAGAGTTTGCCGCCCGAATTTCGCGGCCTCTGCAATGACATTCAGATCAGCGTCGCGGAATACGCCGGCAAGGATGTGCTCAAATCACTCGATCTCTCCAGCCCCTATGACCTGCTGGGCCTGTTCGAGGGGTTAGGCATGGCCCAGGGAGCCAGCGAAGTCCGCACCGGCCAGATGCCCAACCGCATATGGCTCTACCGTCGAGCCATACTGGAATACTGGATCGACCGCGACGAGACACTCGACGCCGTTGTGCGCCACGTTCTTATCCACGAGATAGGCCACCATTTCGGCCTGTCAGACGACGATATGGAAGCCATCGAAGCGGAAGCGGATTAATCAAGGCGCTGCGTTAGCCTCGGACAGAGCTAAGCAAGGCTTCGGCCGTTTCCGAACAGGTCACAAGATGGCTCGCGAAGCCGGCCCTGATTGCGGCCTGGATCGGCTCCACCTTGTCGGGGCCGGAAGATGCCAGTAGCCCAAGCTCCTTGCCCAGCATGGCGTCGAGCGTGACGCCGATCATGCGATCATCGATTTCACCGGGGATGGGATTTCCGTCTGCATTGATGAACCTGCCGCATATGACTGCCTTGGCGCCTTTCGCCAGGTAGTTGGCCAATTCGCCGGGGCTGACCACGCCGTTGCGCACCACGTGGCTCTCAAGAGTGCATGAACCCGCGGCGAACAGTGTCTTGTTGCAGTTTCGTATTGCCTCGAGTTGCTCGACGATGACCGGCTCTTCCCGAAGAAGATCGGCAAGCTCGGTCCTTTGCACCACCAGCGGCGCGTGCAGATTGACGCAATTCGCTCCGAACCGCAGCGCGAGATTTGCCGAACAGGTTTCGGCGGCAAATCCCAGGGGAGTGGCCCTGGATCCGACCATCTGAACGATCTGGAGATCGGGAATGGTGATGCGTTCGGCCGCTTCGGAAATCTTGAAGACCGTCTCGCCCCACGAGACGCCCAATCGATCACCCGGTCTCAGCAGGGTCGGCAGCCAGTCGGCGGCAGCTCGGGCGACACGGCCCAGATTCTCTCCCGGCGCTTCCTTGACAGCCGGGACCACGAGCGCATCGCGCAGACCAAACCGCGCCTTCAATTCTTCAGACACTTCGCGATAAGAAAACGTCTCGGGCTGTAGCGAGACGCGCACATAGTCGCGGGCTCGCGCCTCCGCGAGGCAATTCACGACTGTGGTGCGCGATATGCCCAGCCGTTCGGCGATATCGGCCTGATTCATTTCATCGTGGAAATAACACCACGCGACCTCGACGATCTGATCCTCGATCCGCGAGCGGCTCCCCAATTTGCGCTTCTTCTCGATTGGACCTACTGCTCCCTTCTGGCTCGGCGTGAGAAAGCCGCAACGAGAACGATGATCGCGAGGACATAAGGCAGTGCCTCAGTGAACTGTTGTGGCAGTCCGAGCCCTTGAATTCGGAAGCCCAGTGCATCAACCAGGCCGAAAAGGACGGCGGTCGGAAGGATCCATGGCAGCCTGGCGCTGCACATCATAACGATGACAAGCGCTATCCAGCCACGCCCGGCGCTCATGCCCTCGGTAAACAGCGTCACATTGGAGATCGACAACTGGGCGCCCCCGAGCCCGCACAGAACGCCACAGGCAATCAGAGCTCCGGTCTTGACCCGTTCCGGGGAGACCCCAACGCTGCGCAATGCCGACGCATTCTGTCCCGTCGCGCGGATGCGCAGACCAGCCCTGTGAAAGTACAGGAAGAAATGCGTCGCAAAGACCATGAGGACGGCAAACCAAACGAGAATGGACTGTCCCGAGATAAGGTCGCCGAGAAAGGGAATGTCGGCGATCGGGCCAAGGTGGATCCTTGGGATTTCAACAATGCGCGGGTCATCGAACTGACCCTGAACTCCGAACAGGCTGCGCAATAGAAATGTCGTCAGTCCAATGGCCAGTATATTGAATCCGATGCTGACAATGATGTCGTCGCCGCCGCGCTGCACGCCGCAGTACGAAAAAACCAGTCCGGAAGTGATACCGGCGAGGACTGCGAGGCCGAGCCCGCCCGTCCAACTGCCGGTGAAATAGCATCCAACGACGGCCGCAAAGGCGCCGACGAGCATCATTCCTTCGAGCGCGATGTTGAAGACGCCTGACCGTTCGCACAGGGCAGAGCCGATGGCCGCCAGCAGCACCGGCGTAAAGAACCGCGGGATCGATTCGACGATGGCGCTGTCGAATAACATCTAATGACCCCTCCCGCCGCCAGCCGACAGGATTTTCCCGCCGACTCCGGCCAGATAAAGCACGATGACCGCCTGTATGATCTGGCCGATTTCGCGTGGGATATCGGCGGATCGTTCCATGCCCACCGCGCCGGTTGCGAGCATTGCAAAAAAGAAGGCGGTGATCGGTGTCAGCCATGGAATGATCGCCGCCAGCAGAACCGCGGCAATGCCCGTCCACGCATAGAGCGGGATGGTGAGCATGCCGTCGATATAGCGTTGGTTCAGCCCAAACACCGCGGTGTAACCGGTCATGCCGGCAATCATCCCGCTGGTCATCAGCGTCTGGTAGTAGAGCCGACCCGTGGGAAATCCGGAAGTCTTGCCGAATCCAAAACTGAAGCCCTGCAGGCGCACCCGGTAGCCGAACACGGACGTGCGTTCGAGAAAGATGACCAGAACGGCGGTCGCTCCGATCAGCAGGATCCCGTAGTCGAGAATGGTGCCTGGAAAGCGTGGCAGTCTCGCCTCTCCCATGATCCGATAGGTCTGGGTCGCGCCGCTCGCCACGTCGCGCAGCGGGTGCGAAACGAAATACGACGCAATGAAGGATGCCGGATAGTTGAGCAGGAGCGAGCCGATCAGAAGCGGTACCTTTCCCACCCGATCGAGCAAGCCGGCCAGCACGGCCCATGATGCGCCGGCCGCCATGGCCGCCAGCAGGGCAGTAATGGACACCAGCAAGGGCGGCCCCGGCAGGTAAACGCCGACAACCGCGGCCGTGAGCCCACCGAGCACCAGTTGCCCTTCGCCGCCAATGTTCAACAGGCCGGCGCGGAAGGAGACGAGAACGGCCATCGCCATGCCAAGCAGGATCGAGAACCGTCCCAGTGTCGAGAACAGATTGAAACTGTTGCGTCCGCCGAAGGCACCGTTCACGAAGCTGACGACCACGTCGCGGGTCTGCGGCAGGGTCAGCAAAACCAGCACGCCGAGTCCGATAGCCAGGATTGGCACGACAACGGCGTTGCGTTGCGACCGGATCATGCTGCCTCTCCGATATCGCCCGACATGGCCGCGCCGACGGCGAAGGCATCAAGTTCTGAACGCTCGAAGACCCGGTTCAACCGTCCTTCGAACATCACGCCGACCCGGTCGCTGAGTTTGAAGAGCTCTTCTAGATCGTTGCTGATCAGCAGGATTGCGACGCCCTGTGCCGCCAAGTCAAGGATTTGCTGATGGATGAAGGATATCGCGCCGACATCAACGCCCCAGCACGGATTCTCGACCACCAGCAATCGGGGCGCGGCCGAGAGTTCGCGGGCGACGATGACTTTTTGCTGGTTGCCACCGGACAGATTTCCGACCTGCTGCGACGCGCTCGGAGTTCGGATATCGAACTGCTCGACCAGCCGACGGGCATAATGGCGGATGTGGCGCCAACGCAGGAAGCCAGAAACGGAAAACTCGGGCCGTCCTTCTCGACCGGCAATCAGGTTTTCGGCAATCGTCCCTTTTGCAGCGAGGCCCATCGCCATGCGATCCTCAGCCATGTATCCAAGGCCGAGGGCGCGACGCTGTGCAACGCTCAAGGTTGTTATTTCGCGATCCTGAAACCGGATCACGCCACCCGTCACCGGCTCCAGCCCAACCATGGCGTTCACCAGTTCTTTCTGCCCGTTGCCGCTGACGCCGGCGACTCCGAAAATCTCACCCGCCCGCAGTTCGAAACTGACGGCATCAAGCGTTGGCTTGTCGGAATCCGCATACATGGAGACCGCCTCCAGAGAGGCCATAGTCTCCGACCCGACATGGCTGACCTTTTCGACCGCTTCGATCTGACGCCCGACCATCAGTTCCGCCAGTTCGCCCGGATTGGTTTCAGCGGTAGCGCGCTCGGCCACCAGGCGACCCTGTCGCATGACCAGAACGCGCTCGGAATTGTCCATGACTTCACCCAGCTTGTGGGTGATCAGAACGACCGATTTGCCTTGTTCGCAGAGCCTTTCGAGCATGGCGTAGAGAGCCACGCTTTCCTGCGGCGTCAGAACGGCGGTTGGTTCATCGAGAATAACCGTCGACGCGCCGCAATAGAGCATCTTGACGATCTCGAGCTGCTGACGCGCGTCGACGGGCAGATCGGACACTTTGCGATCCGGGTCGAGCGTGAAGCCGAATTCGCCGATCAGGGCAGCGACTGCCGTGCGACGATCCTGAAAGGGCACAAGGCCCAGCCCGTTCGCTCCCTCCTGTCCGACCAGCACATTTTCCAGAACGGTCAGGTCCGGGTAGAGCTTGAAGTGCTGGTGAACCATCCCGAAGCCGGCGTCGATCGCGTCACGCGCCGATTTCATCCTGCGACGTTCCCCGGCGATTTCCACGTAGCCGTCGTCAGGTTCCAGCAATCCGAACAGCACGCCCATCGCCGTGGTTTTTCCGGCGCCGTTCTCGCCGACGATGGCCAGGAATTCGCCCTCGCGGACGTCGAAGGAGACATCCACAAGGGCTTTGACATCGCCGAAGGACTTCGAGACGCCCCTCAGTCCGCAGATCGCCGGTCGAGGAGTGGTATCGCTCATCGGTGACGCCACAGTTGGATCGCCGGTATCATGGCTGCTACCGATAGCTTTAGTGACTGGCTGACTGGATCACTGTGCAGCGAGCGGATCATCGACCTTGATCTCGCCGGCAATAATCTGGTCGGCGAGTGCCCGGACCTTGGCCACGGTCTCGGCATCTTCGGCGATCAGGCAGCCGCTCGCCGCCAGGTCTGCGTCGTCGCTGAGCACGACGCCACCGACGCCGTTTTCAGCCAGACCGTAGGATCCGAAATTCTGCTTCGCTCCGTCCATGATCGCATCGACCGACTGCAGGATCACCTGATCGACCCGCTTGAGCGCTGAGTCATACATGGTGCCGCCAGCCAGGGGACAGTGATTGACGTCGACGCCCATGATCCTGAAACCGCCCTCTGGCGCCGCTTCATAGATCCCGAAATTGCCGGCTGCTGCCGCTGCATAGATCACGTCAGCGCCGATCGCCTTCAGCGCCAAAGCCTGTTCTTTGGCGCGCACCGGATCGGAGAACGGATTCTGACCGCCAACCCATCGCGTCTCAACCTCGACATCAGGATTCACGTGCCGGGCACCGGCGGCAAACCCATCGGTGAAGCGGTGCATGAACGGAATGTCGATCGGCCCGACGGCGCCGAGCTTACCGCTCTCGCTCGATAGGGCGGCCATTGCGCCCATCAGAAACGAGGCCTCGTGCTCGCGGAAAACGGCGCAATGGAGATTGTCCGGGCGATCGCCCTGCGGGCAGGCGTCGACGATCAGGAACTGAGTGTCCGGTGCTGTTGGCGCCACTTCGGCAACCGCGTCGACCGCCGAGAAGCTGAGGGCGACGATGATATCGGCCCCCTCATTGGCGGCCGCATAGAGGTTCTCCAAAATGGCCTGCGGTGTATCGCTTTCGATGGTCGATGCCTTGGCGCCATATTTCTTGGCCACAGCTTCGGTGCCTTCACGGCCCAGGACCAGGAACGGATTGTTGCCGATCGGGTTCGGGGAAACGTAGATGATGGATTTTTCCTGCGCAGCCGCCATGCCAATGGTGCCGGCCAGTACGGCACCCATTGCCAGAAGGGTGGTTGTCAGTTTTCTCATTGTCTTTCTCCCTGTGTTTATTTCTATGTGTCGGTTGCCTACTGCGCCGCTACTGAATCCGCGAAGAGCCTGGAAAAGGCGTCAAAATCCACATCCAGGGCCACATCGACACGTTGGGTGTCCGGTGCTCCTGGACGACGGTCCGGCAGCATCTGTCCGCGCGTCAAAGTGCCAGCGCATTCGATATCAGCCGACATTGTCTCGAACGTGCCCAGTTCGGGCAACTCTGCCAGTGCGACGGCCAGCGGATCATGAAGACCGCAAAAATCAATGCCGTAGAGGCGCGCATAGGCAGCAAGATAGAACTGCGAGGCCTGCATCGCTGCCTTTGCGGCCGGGCCGCCGCGCGCCTCGATCGCCGCGATATCGGCTGCCCGGAGCTTTGCGCGCATGGTCACGTCCATTCCGACGGCCACCAGATTTGCACCTGACTGAAACACGATGCGCGCGGCTTCGGGGTCGTTGTGGAAATTGGCGTCCACCAACGGTGGCACCACGCCGCCGATACCGGGATGGCTGATGGTGCTTCCCATCATAACGATCCTGCGGAGCTTTGTCGCGATATCAGGCGCCTTCATCAGCGCCTGGGCCACATTGGTCATCGGACTAACCGCCAGAAGCGTGATTTCGCCCGGATTGGCGCGCGCCATTTCAATGATCAGATCCGGACCCCACACATCCACCGCCTTGCCCGTTGCTGCGGGCATCTCAATGTCGCCAAACCCGTTGTCGCCATGCACAAACGGCGCGCCGCCATTGAAGGGCTGCGTCAGCGGTCGCGACACGCCGCGCGCGACTGGAATGTCGGGTCGCCCGGCAAGCTCCAGCAACTGGAGAGAGTTGCGTGTTGCAATATCGACGTCGATGTTGCCGTAGGTCGTCGTCAGCGCTTCGAGAGTAATGTTCTCGCGACCGAGCGCGTAGAGGATCGCCAAGGCGTCATCGATGCCCGTGTCGACATCCAGGATGATCCGGCATTGCTCGGACATCGTTCCCCTCCTTCCGCAACAAAAAAGTCGCGGTCTCGGATCGTGGAAAACCGGAACAGCTCCCACCAATCAGGAATTGCAAAGGTATCCTTGGCTAAATCTGATCAATTGTCAAGAAAGGTGACATTTGACTGATTTTCGTTGACCTGGTTTCGGTTCCTATCGCCCTTAGCGCGCCGGATGCTAAAAAATCCCCATATGCAGCCCGGCACCAAGGGCCGCGCCGAGCTCGCGACAAAGAGCCAACTGGTCCTCGGGGATCGTCTTTTCAGCCAGGATTTCCTCCGGCGTTTGAGCATGGACGCAGACGATCAGTGGTGGTTGGACCTCCTTCAATCGCCAGCCGGTCGCGATGCGCGCGGTCTGGCGCGCGGCATTTTCACCATCCGACCCGGCGCAGACCATCTGGGCATAGGGCCTGCCCTCGATGCGACCCAGAACCGGGTAATAGCACCGGTCATAAAAATCCTTCATCACGCCGGCGATCGCCGCAAGGTTCTCCGGCGCGCAAAAAAGATATCCGTCCGCGCGCAACAGATCCTCAGGACCGGCCTGATCGGCGGTCATGAGCGTTGTTGGCACCTCCTCCCGCGCCGCTGTAGCGGCTGCCTCGGCCATCTGCCGGCTACCACCGGTCCGTGAGTGATAAACGACAAGAAGTTCGGCCATATCAGGCTACCTTAGCTGCGCTCGAAGGACACTGAAACCCTTAACCCGCGGCCGACCGCGGCATCCTCCAACGACAATGTCCCACCGAACAGCTGCGTGATTTCGCCGGCGATCGCCAGGCCCAGACCGGAGCCTTCTGCTTCGCTGTTTGCACCGCGCTGAAAGCGTTTGAGCACGGCAGGGCGCAGGGCCGGTGCAATGCCGATACCGTTGTCCTCGACTTCAACGATGGCCCTGGTTCCCTCGTCTCGGGCGCGTACCGTGATCTCGATCGGGCGCCCACCATGGCGCATCGCATTGTCGACCAGGTTGCGCAGCATTTCGCGCAGCAGCACCGCGTCGCCTCGGACCGACAGACTGTCCAAACCCTCGTAACCGAGATCGACATCAGCGGCGCTGTTATTGGAAATCAGATCTTCGCACAGCTCCCGGCTGATCAGTGCGATGTCGCAACTGTGGCTCGACAGATCCTGCTGAGCTGCCGAGTCGATACGCGCCAGCACCAGCATTTGCGACAGCACCCGCTCGGCATCGCCAATGGCTGCGTCGGTTTCCGTGAGTGCTTGTTTCAGTTCATCCTGGTCCTTCGCCCGGTGGGCGATTTCCAACTGAGTCCGCATGACGGTGAGCGGAGTACGGAGCTGGTGACTGGCATTGGCGGTGAAATTGCGCAATGCGCCGAGCGCCGACCCAAATCGCTTCACGAGATCGTTGATCGTCAGCACCAGGCCGCTGACCTCGTTGGGCACGGTGTGGCGGATTGGCCGCAGATCATCCGGACTGCGACGGCCGACGGCCTCTTGAAGCCGGTGCAGTGGCCGCAACGCGCGGGTGACGGCGAACCAGACGAGCAGCGCGGCGGCGGCGATCAACACCGCCTGGCGCAGCGCCGACCGCAGAAGGATGTCGCGTGCCATCTGGGCGCGCGCATTGGTGGTTTCGGCGACGGCAACCCGATAGGCGAGCGACAGGGCATCTGAAGCAGCGGCACTGGAATAGACGGCGATGCGGATCGGGTCGCCACGAAACTCGCCGTCGGCATAGTCGAGATCGCGCTCGCTGCGGGCGAAGGTTTCCGGGATGGCCAGCCGGCTGTAGCCGGTGATGAATTCGGCATCCGGCCCCTCTATACGGTAGAACACGCGGTCTTCGGCCGCCGAGGTCAGCATGTCGAGCGCAACATAGGGAATGTCGACTTCTAGCTCCCCATCATCGTTGACGAAGACCCGTTCGGCGATCGCCAGCGCCGAGCCGGCAAGCACGCGGTCCGAGATCTCGTCGGCCGTCAGCCGCGCCGTTCGGTAGGCATCATAAAGTGCCACGAGGCCGATCAGGAGGAGCGGCAGCAGCAGCCAGATCAACAGCCGTCGGCGGAGCGAATAGGAGGGTTGCTGCAGCGGCATCAGGTGTCGGAGTCCAGCCGCAGGTAGTAGCCGAGCCCGCGCGCGGCTTTGATCGATACGCCGTGGTTGCCAAGCCGCCGACGCAGCCGGCTGACATATTGCTCGATGGCATTTTCGCTGATGTCTTCATCGAAGTTGCTGAGCGATTCGATCAACTGGCTTTTTGACAGGACCCTGCCATTGGCAAGCAGCAGTGCCTGTAGGACGCCGACCTCGCGGGCCGGAATGTCCATCACACCGTCGCCGGCAACAACCTCGCCGGTCTTAAGGTCGAAGGTCAGTCCTCCGGCCTCGATCACTGAGGTCTTCACCGCCGTCGACCGGCGCAGCAACGCGCGGACGCGGGCCTCGAGTTCGCCCCATTCGAATGGCTTTGCCAGATAGTCGTCGGCGCCCAGATCGAGGCCGCGAATCCGATCCTCCAGTGCGTCGCGCGCGGTCAGGATCAACACTGGCACAACGATGCGGTCGGCGCGCATTTCACGCAGAACCTCCAGCCCGTCCATCTCCGGCAGGCTGAGGTCGAGCACGACCAGGTCGTAGTTGAGCGCAGTGACCGCCGACAACGCGGAGTCGCCGTTGTCAACACAGTCGACGGCGTAACCGTTGCCGGTCAGCAACTGCTTCAGGCCGTCGGCCAGCTTGCGGTTGTCCTCGACGATCAATATGCGCATGCGTCCTCCGGGCGGGCAGGGTAAATACTGCTTCGACCCTTGTGAACAGCAATTTTTGAGGTCACTGTCGTGCCATGCGCATTCTGGTTGCCCTGATCTTTTTCATTTCGGTATCGACCCCGTCGGCCGCGGCGACCCTGTTTCCGGCCCTGGAGGATGAGGGCGCGGTGCAGACTTTGACGGTCTACTCGTCGCTGGATGAGAATGTCGCTCCACCGCTGATCCGGGCCTTCCAGGCAGCCAATCCGGATATCGCCGTCTCCTATCACGACCTTCAGACGCTGGAGATCTATGAGCGGGTCATCCGCGAAACCGACGCCGGCGACAGGACAGCCGACTTGGTGATTTCCTCGGCGATGGACCTGCAGCTCAAGCTGGTCAATGACGGCTATGCCATGCGGTTACCCGAGATCGACACGGACGACTGGCCGGACTGGGCAAGCTGGCGCCAGTCGGCTTTTGGCCTGACATTCGAGCCCTCCGTGATCGTCTACCACAAGCCGAGTTTCGAGACCCTGCCGCTGCCGGAAAACCGCGCTGACCTGATCGATTTGCTTCACGACAATGACGATCTCTACGGCCGAATCGGCACTTACGATGTGGAGAGATCTGGGTTGGGCTTCCTGTTTCTCGCCCGCGACCTGGAGCACAATCGCGACATCTGGGATCTGGTCAGCGCTTTCGGCGCCGCCGGTGTTAAGCTCTACTCCAATTCATCAGCGATCCTCGATCGCGTCGCCGACGGTCGTTTTGCCCTCGGTTACAATATTCTAGGCTCCTATGCCCGTGGCTGGGCAGACCGGGTGCCCGAACTCGGCGTCATCTTGCCGAAGGACTACACGGTGGTGATGTCGCGCATAGCGTTCGTGCCTGAAGCGGCCGCCAATCCGGATCTCGGCCGCCGCATGCTGAGCTTCCTGATGTCGGTGCCTGGCCAGACGATCATGGCCCGCGACCTGCAACTGCCGGTGCTCAACCCTGCTGTGGAGGGCGAAAACACCGCCCGCGCCATGCGAAAACGTCACGGCAGACAATTGCGTCCGATTTCCATCAGTCCGGGCCTCGTTGTCTATCTCGATCAGGTCAAGCGGGCCCGTTTCATTACACGCTGGAACGAGGCTTTGAGAACCAAGTAACCGCGCGTGTTGCCGGTGTCAGTTTCATGACAGGTTTTCGTGTTCCTCTCATGCAACGCATCCGCGATGACGGGGCTGCGTCCAGAAGTCTTGGGAGGAAACCATGCTGAGAACACTTACCGCGGCGCTCGCCGCAACCACCATCATGTTTGCTGCTGGCACGATGACTGCCAGTGCGCAAAGCGTCGACGAAATCAAGTTCCTGATCCCCGGCGGCGCCGGCGGTGGCTGGGATGGAACCGCTCGCGGGACCGGCGAAGCACTGACCAAGTCCGGCATCGTTGGCTCGGCATCTTACGAGAACATGTCCGGCGGCGGCGGTGGCAAGGCCATTGCCCACATCATCGAGACCAAGGATCAGGGTACGTTGATGGTCAATTCGACCCCCATCGTTATCCGCTCGCTACAAAAGGTCTTCCCGCAGTCCTTCCGTGATCTGACGCCGATTGCCGGTACCATCGGTGACTACGGTGCGATCGTTGTTGGTAAAAACTCGGACATCAAGGATTTCGGCGGGCTGCTAGCCGTCTACAAGGCCGATCCGACCAGCGTCGCCATCGGCGGCGGCTCGGTGGCCGGCGGCATGGACCACCTGGTTGCGGCACTTGTCATGAAAAATGCCGGAGAAGATCCGGTGGCCGTCAAGTACATTCCGTATGACGCTGGCGGCAAGGCCATGGCCGGTCTTCTGTCGGGAGAGATCAAGGCGTTGACCACGGGCTTTGGCGAAGCCATTGAACTGGCTCGCCAGGGCGAGGTCCACATCCTCTGCGTGACAGCGCTGGAACGCCTTCCAGCTTCTCCCGATACTCCGACCTGTGACGAATCCGGTTCCAAGGGCACCAATTTCGTCAACTGGCGCGGCTTCTTTGCAGCACCCGGCCTCCCGGACGACAAAAAGGCCGCCTATGTAGCAGCGCTTGAAAAAATGTACTCGACCCCGGAGTGGGTCGCCGTACGCGATCGCAACGGCTGGGTCGAAATCTTCAATCCAGGCGACGACTTCGTCAGCTTCCTGGAACAGCAGGAAGAGGAAGTGGGCGGCCTGATGAAGGAACTCGGCTTCCTTTGATCTGAGCGCAATTGCACCGGGTGGCGGGTATGATGTGCTCGCCATCCACCCCCTGAACGATAGGCGAAGGCGCGGCGAGAACGTCGCGGGAGGGCGCCATGTTATTTTCCAAGGACCGCATCGGCGGCACCTTGCTGCTGATCTTCTGCATCACTTACGGGCTTCTGAGCCAGAACATCACGCTTCTGCCGATCCAGGCGCGCGCCGCCTTCACAGCCCGAACCATGCCGGAAGTGCTGACCGTGCTGGGTATCGGCTTGTCCTTGTTGGTGCTGATCTTCCCGGGTTCCACTGACCGTCCACAACTGCGTGGGTTCAATTGGGGCACTGCGGCGTTGTTCCTCATCCTCATGTCCGCCTATGGGCTGACGGTCCGGCCGCTCGGTTTCATCCTGTCGACCAGTCTGTTCCTGATCGCAGGCTTTGCCATGCTCGGCGAACGCTCACCGATCAAGCTCTTCCTGGTGGCGGTGCCGCTGGTCGTCGCCTTCTGGGTGCTGATGACGCAGGGTCTCGATGTGTTCATCGAGCCGCTGCCCTGGTTTATGAAGGGCGAGTAAGATGGTCGAAGGCATTCTCATCGGACTTGGTACCGCTCTCACGCCGATCAACATCTTGTTCGTTCTGACCGGCTGCCTCGTCGGCACCTTCATCGGCATGCTGCCGGGCCTCGGGCCAATGTCGGCCATTGCGCTGATGATCCCGGTGGCCGCCAGTCTCGAGCCGGCGACCGGCATCATTTTGATGGCTGCTGTCTACTACGGCGCCATTTTTGGCGGCTCAACGTCATCGATCCTGATCAACGCGCCCGGTGTCGCAAGTACCGTTGCGACCTCGTTCGACGGCTACCCGATGGCCCGACAGGGCAAGGCCGGCAAGGCGTTGGCGATTGCTGCCTATTCGTCCTTCTCCGGTGGCGTGATCGCAGCGATTTTCCTGCTGCTGGCGGCACCGTCGCTCGCCGCCGTGTCGCTGTCCTTTCATTCGTCCGACTATTTCGCCCTGATGGTGCTTGGCCTTACGGCGGTCGCTGCTTTTGCCGGCAAAGGTGACATGTTGAAGGCGTTGCTGATGACCGTCATAGGCCTGATGCTGTCAACGGTCGGCACCGACCAGACGCAAGGCGTACCACGCTTCACTCTGGGGCTGATCGATCTGACCGATGGAATTTCCTTCCTGCTGCTGGTCATGGCGACTTTCGCACTCTCCGAGGCGCTGATCGCCATCCTCAAACCGTCCAGCGACGGCAAACGCGACGAAGAAAGGCGTGCCTCGGCCAATCTCGGCTCCATGGCCGTCTCCAAGGACGAGGTCAAGGAGATGGTGCCGGTAATCGGTCGTTCCTCGGTTCTCGGCTTCATCATCGGCGTGCTGCCTGGCGCCGGTGCAACCATTGCCAGCTTTCTCGCCTATGGCACGGAACAGAGGATCGCCGGAAGCGAAAAGGGCAAGCAGTTTGGCCACGGATCTGTGCGCGGTTTGTCGGCACCGGAGACCGCCAACAACGCGGCCGCCACCGGCTCTTTCGTGCCGCTTCTGACGCTCGGCATTCCCGGCTCGGGCACTACGGCGATCATGCTCGGCGCGCTGATCGGCTACGGCATACAGCCGGGCCCGCGGCTCTATATCGACCAGCCGGATGTATTCTGGTCGGTGATCGTGTCGATGTGGATCGGCAACATCGTGTTGTTGATCCTCAACCTTCCGCTGATCCCCTATATCGCAAAGATATTGGCCATTCCGGCGCGCTTCCTGCTGCCGCTGATCCTGTTTTTCTCGCTGATCGGCGTATATTTTGTCAGCTTCAATACATTCGACATCCAGTTGATGGTATTGTTCGGGCTCGTCGCAGTTGTGCTGCGTTTCCTCGATTTCCCGATGGCGCCGATGATCCTCGGCTTTATCCTGGGCGGCATGATGGAGGAAAATCTGCGCCGCGCATTGCTGATCAACAATGACAGCTGGTCTTTCCTTTGGGAGCGGCCGCTGACCTTGACCATTCTATTGATCGCCGCGGCTTGCCTTTTTGCACCGACGCTGTGGTCGCGGTTTCAGCAGTTGCGAAAAGGGGCAGATGCGGCCGGCGAGGGTGGTTGACCGGGTAATTTCGAGGGCTCGCTGATCCATTGAAGGATTGGAAAACGGACAAGATCTTCGGCGCCGTCTTGACGCTTGCAGCCGGGGTGCTGGGTGCTGCGGGTGCCTGGTCCCTCGGGTTTCCAGCACCGGCCTTGACCGGACCGGCATTGCTCGTGTCGATCCTGTCGGTCGCCGGCCTCAAGACCGTTGTCCCTGATCTCCTGCGCAACGCCTGCTTTGTCATCATTGGTCTGTCAATGGGAACGGGCGTGACGCCGGATGTCTATGAAACGGCGCGACGGTGGCCTGTCAGCTTTCTGTTTCTCGGCATCAGTATCATCGTTATTTTCCTGCTGTGCCGGGCCATCTTGCAATACTTCTGGAAGCAGGATCGCGATACGGCCATCCTGTCGTCTCTCCCAGGGCATTTGAGCTATGTGCTTGGCCTGTCGAGTGACACCAAGGGCGATTTCGCGACAATCAGCGTTGTGCAGAGCACCCGTGTCCTGTCGCTGACACTGCTGGTTCCCTTCGCCGTGAGCATGATGGGGTTCGATGCCTCGGTCATGGGGCCACCCGGTGCCAAAATGAGCTTGCTGGCGCTCGTCCTCAGCGTGGCGCTGGCTTTGGTGCTTGGTCTCGGTCTGGCGCGATTGCGGGTTCCGGCGGCTCTGCTGATTGCCGGAATGGCGCTGTCGACCATCAGCCATTTGAGTGGCCTGGTCGTGGGCCATGTGCCGCTCTGGGCTTCCGTTCCGGCTTTCATTCTTATGGGCAGCCTGATCGGCAGCCGCTTTTCGGGTACGTCATTCGCAACAGTGCGCCGCGCCTTTGGCGCCGGACTTGCTGTGACTCTGATCGCTCTTTTCGTCACCCTCGTCTTTTCACTGCTGCTGGTCCAGTTTGTCGACTTGCCGTTGCCGCAGGTTCTGATCGCCTTTGCACCGGGCGGCGTCGAGTCCATGGCGGCCATGGCGGTCATCATGAAAGCAGACCCGAGCTTTGTCGGTGCCCACCATATCTGGCGACTTGTCATCCTGACGTTCCTGGCGCCATTGATCATCGGCCGCAAGACCGAGTAAGAACGCCCGGCGATCTGCAATCCGTCTCGCGCACTCCTATCGATACACTCTGCCGGAGAACACCACATGGAAGCTCGAAAGGCAGAACGTCGAACCATCCTTGCCGGGGCCACCGGCAACATCATGGAGTGGTACGATTTTGCCGTTTACGGGACGCTCGCGCCGATCCTGGGCAAGCAGTTTTTCCCGGCCGACGATGAAGTGGCCTCGCTGCTGGCGGCCTTCGTCGTCTTTGCGGTCGGCTTTGCGGTACGCCCGCTTGGCGGGGTCCTGATCGGACATATTGGCGACCGCCTGGGTCGCAAGCCGGCGCTCATGCTGTCCGTGGTCATCATGGGACTGGCAACAACGGCGATGGGGCTGTTGCCGACCCATGCGGAGATCGGCACCGCCGCGGCCGTGCTGCTGGTGTTGCTGCGGATCGTTCAGGGATTATCCGTTGGAGGCGAATATCCCAGTTCCGTCGTATTCCTGGCGGAGCATGCGCCGGCCAGGCGTCGCGGGTACTTTGCCTCGTGGCCGATGCTCGGCAGCGTGATTGGCTTCCTGCTGGGGTCGGCGATTGTTGCTCTCCTCAACACACTGTTGGGTGAGGCTGCTATGCAGGCCTGGGGGTGGCGCGTTCCGTTCATTGCCGGTTTTGCGCTTGCGATCTTTGGCTATGCGGTCCGCCGCTCGCTGGACGAACCGGCGGCTTTCGGGATGGTTCGCTCGTCCACCGTTGCTCCTGCAGTGATCGCCATTCGCGACCATTGGACCGTGCTGTTGCGTATCGTCGGATTGTCGCTGGTCAACGCCGTCGGGTTCTATCTGCTGGCGGTCTATGCGGCATCCTATTTGACGGAACGCATGCACGTTTCGACGACGACGGCGCTGGACGTAAACACTCTGAGTCTCGTAGTGATGGTTCCGGTTGTCCTGCTGGCGGCGATCCTCTCGGATCGCATCGGCCGCAAACCCATCCTGTACTTCACGGCTGTCGGGACGCTGCTCCTGGCCTGGCCCTTGTGGTGGCTGATGCACCACCAGAATTTCTGGCTGATCCTGGCGGGGCAGGCCGGCCTGGCCGTGCTTTACGGAGCGGGATATGCAGGCCTGTCTGCCGTCATGGTTGAAATGCTGCCAACCAATGTGCGTTGCAGCGCCACCTCCCTCGGTTACAACGTCTGCATGGCCCTTTTTGGCGGGACCACACCGCTGATCGCAACGTGGCTGGTTGCCCGCACCGCCGACGATTTTACACCAGCCTACTATCTGATGGCGACGGCCCTGATTTCACTTGCCGTTACGATCGGACTGAAAGAAACCGCCGGCCGGTCCCTGATTGATGAAGGCTAACCGGTTCCTTTGCGCAGGTGAAACAGAACCATTGCGCCAGCGATGAAGGCGGCCGCCAAGGCCAAATTGGGTGGAATCGGTTCCGCCAAAAGCAAAACAGCAACCAATGTTCCGACAACTGCGGCAACCGTGCCGATTTGGCTGAGGTAGACGGGCCCGGCCAACCGTTGCAGCACGAAATAGAAGACGTAGAGCACGCTGAATATGGCGACCTGCGCAAGCAGGATCATCGACAGCGACCGGGTCGCAAACAGGCCGGCAAATCCATCGGGCGCCTGCAAAGAGGCGAACGGGATCAACAGAACACCACCGCACAACAACATCGCAGACGCCAGGAACATTGGCGATACGCCACTCGGCCAACGCAGGGTGCGGTAGATGTTTGCGGCGGCGATGATGACCGGTGACGACATCGCCAACACGACCCAGAAAGTCGGACTTGTGCCCAGGTTGACTTTCGACAAAGCCAGGATCAATCCGCCGGCAAGGCCACCTGCGACGCCCAGTGCCTTGGCCGTCTGGAGTCTCTCCAACCGCAAGCCCAACGAGAGCAGGTAGGTAAACAGGATCGGGAAGGCGAAGGTGAGCGACAGGAAACCCGCTCCAACATGTTCCACCGCCAGGAACCCGACGGCATTGGGAGCCGCGAACAACGCGCCCGTCATCAAGCCGTATTCGGCGATGCGCCTGTTGATGCGCGGCACCCGGCCATTCCACCATTCGCCCACCAATAGGATAGTTCCGGCAGCTATCATGGATACCGACAAAAAGGCCAGCGGTGCAGCGCCTTCCACCACGGCGACCTTTGCCACGACGAGCGACAGGCCAAGCAGACTGCCGACCAGAAGAAGGCAGGCAAGAGAGGCGAGGCGGCGCCCGTTGCCAGGGCCGGCGATACTGGGTTCAGCGGTTGTGCTCATGGACATTATATGCTCCCACTGTGCAATCGTTATATATCTAGACATTAAGTATCTTAGTATCAAGATAAAAGGTGAAGTTGATGGATCGTGCCCGATTGGCCGTGGAACAATGGCGCCGGGAACGCCCCGAGTTCGATCTGCTGCCGATGGAGATTCTCGGCCGCATGGCCGAATTGGCGCACATTGTCGGCCGGGATCATCTGGAGCCGCTCTTTGCCGAGTTTGGCTTGCAGCGCGGCGAATTCGATGTTTTGGCGACGCTACGACGATCCGGCAAACCGTTTGCGTTGACGCCGACCGCGCTCTACGAGGCGACGATGGTTTCATCTGGAGGCATGACCAACCGTTTGGACCGACTGGAGCGAGCTGGGCTGGTTGAACGGCGTCCCAACCCGAACGATCGGCGCGGCACGATTGTCGCTCTCAGCGACAAGGGGCTCGAACTGATCGATCGCGCGGTAGAGGCCCATCTTGAAAATGAGCACCGGTTGCTTTCAGGGCTGAGCGCCGAAGAAAAACAACAACTCAATGCGCTGTTGGCAAAGCTGCTGGCTACGGTCGGCTAGAAATCAAACAAAAAAAGGCGACCCCGAAGGGCCGCCATTGGCAAACACGCGTTGCGGTCAGCGCGCGCGCTTGCGCTCCGCCGCAGGCTGGAAGGCCAGCCGGGCGTGATAGGTGCAATAGGGCGAATTGTCGTCGCAATCGGTACCACAGAAGGCAAAATCCTCGGTCAGGGGATCGCCGATCGGCCATTTGCAGGTTTTTTCGGTCAGTTCAGTCAGTTGCAACCGCCGCGATATCGGCACCACGACATCTTCAATAGGCCGAGTATCGACCTCAGCAATCGCATCCGCGATAACTTCCTGTTTGAGTGCCGTTGCACCAGCTGTGCGCGGCGCGGACCGCGTCGCGCCGGAACGGCCGCCATAAGTGCTGCGTCCTGTGGCCACCCGCTTGCTGCGGCCGCTGCTCGAGCCGCCGGATTTGGCTCGGCCCGGTAGATTGAGGCGGTGCACTTTACCGATCACAGCATTGCGGCTGACGCCGCCCAGTTCCGCTGCAATCTGGCTGGCGCTCAAACCGTCGGCCCAGAGCTTTTTCAGCCGTTCGACGCGTTCATCAGTCCAGCTCATAGTCCAAAATCCCTGTTTCTCAGCATGCAGGGCAGCGGACTCCATCAACGGGTCCCGATCTCCATCGGAACCGCTTTTCGCTGAGAGTAGTTGGTTACTAGGTCCGCCGCATGCAGTCCATCTCGCTCGCCTAAAGTAGTGTTCGCGGGACTCGGTGACAAGAGTCCCACGAATCAAGCGGATTCCTTTTTTGAGTTTTCCCCAACTTGAACGGATTTTCGTCAGCGTGACGAAATTAGGGGTGGAAAGGGTGCCCTTCCTGCGGTTTTGACGAAGATATTGATTGACACGGCCTGTCGGTATAAAGGTAGCGCCGGTGGCTGCCCTCCGGGGCAGCTATTTATTTTTTGTCCCGGAATACGGCAAATCGGAACTTCATCCATCTTTGCGGTTGCCACCGCACCAGTTGGGAGATCGGGCAATGTCTGTAACAGAGTCGCTTTACGGTACCTACATGCGGATCCCGCTGCGTTTCGAACGCGGTGAAGGCGTATGGTTGATCGCTGAGGACGGCACCCGATACCTGGACTTTGCTGCGGGCATCGCCGTGAATTCCCTTGGGCATGCCCATCCGCATCTGGTCGCCGCCCTCAAGGATCAGGCCGACAAGCTGTGGCACACGTCCAACCTCTACGACATTCCGGGCCAGAGTCGTCTGGCTGACCGACTGATTGAGGTCACCTTCGCTGACCGCGCCTTCTTCACAAATTCCGGCGCCGAAGCGATGGAATGCGCCATCAAGACGGCGCGCCGCTATCATTATGTCAATGGTGACATCGAGCGGACCGGCATCATCACCATCGAAGGCGCCTTCCATGGTCGCACGCTGGCGACTATCGCCGCCGGCGGTCAGCCGAAATATCTTGAGGGTTTCGGCCCGAAGGCGCCGGGCTTTACCCAGGTGCCCTTCGGCGATCTCGAAGCCATGAAAGCAGCGATTGACCACGAAACCGCGGCGATCCTCGTCGAACCCCTTCAGGGTGAAGGCGGCATTCGCGAACTGCCGACACAGTGGCTGCGCGATATTCGCGCGCTTTGCGACGAACACGGCATATTGCTCGTGCTCGATGAGATTCAGTGCGGCGTCGGCCGCACCGGCAAGCTGTTTGCCCACGAATGGGCCGGCATTATCCCGGATATCATGGGCGTTGCCAAAGGTATCGGCGGCGGTTTTCCGTTCGGCGTTTGCCTGGCGACGGCTGAAGCCGCCAAGGGTATGACACCGGGTACTCACGGGACGACCTATGGAGGCAACCCGCTGGCCATGGCGGTCGGCAATGCTGTTCTCGATGTCATTCTGGAAGAGGGTTTTCTCGATCAGGTGCGTGATGTCGGCCTGGTTTTCGCGCAGGGTCTTGCGGCAATTGCCGACCAGTATCCCGACATCATCGATGAGGTCCGTGGTTCGGGGCTGATGCTCGGAGTCAAATGCAAGTGCCCCAATGGCGAGTTGCTGAGCGCCATGCGCGACCGGCACCTGTTGGGCGCGCCGGCTGGCGACAATGTGGTACGGCTGCTGCCACCGCTGACCGTCACCGCCGAAGAGGCACGCGACGGCCTGGCAAGGCTCGAAGCCGCAGCCGCGCAATTGTCCTCCAGCGACGGCTAATGGGTGGCGGGACGCCGAGCCCGCACCAGCGACAAGGAAAACGCCCATGACCATGAATGGCGGCACCCGTCATTTCCTCGATCTTTCCGCTGTTGGCGCCGGAGACCTGCGCGCCATCCTCGATCACGCGCGCGATCGCAAGGCAGCCACGGCTCAGGGCACGGCCGACCGACCGCTCGAGGGCAAGATTCTCGCCATGATATTCGAGAAGCCGTCGACCCGTACCCGCGTGTCCTTCGATGTTGGCATGCGACAGCTCGGCGGCGAAACATTGATGCTTTCCGGCAACGAGATGCAACTCGGCCGCGCCGAGTCGATCGCCGACACGGCGCGTGTCCTGTCGCGCTATGTGGATGCCGTCATGATCCGCACGACGGATCACCGACGTCTGATGGAGCTTGCCGAATACGCCACGGTTCCGGTGATCAACGGCCTCACAGACGATACTCACCCGTGCCAGATCATGGCCGATGTCATGACATACGAGCAGCATCGCGGATCGATTGCCGGCAAGACCCTGTCCTGGGTTGGCGACGGCAACAATGTGCTGCACTCGCTGCTGGAGGGATCCGCGCGTTTCGGCTATCGCATGAATATCGGTGTTCCGGAGGGTTCGGAACCGGCACAGCACTTCGTCGACTGGGCCCGCGATGAGGGCGGCGAGGTCATGATGACGCGCGATCCCGAGGCGGCCGTCAGCGAATCCGATTGTGTCATCACCGACACCTGGGTGTCGATGGGGCAGGAGCAGCGGGCCCGCGGCCACAATGTGTTCGCACCCTACCAGGTCAACGATGATCTGATGGCGCATGCTCGCCCGGATGCCTTGTTCATGCATTGCCTGCCTGCCCATCGCGGCGAGGAAGTCACCGATGCGGTCATCGACGGTCCGCAGTCGGTGGTGTTCGACGAAGCCGAAAACCGCATGCACGCTCAGAAGGCCATACTGGCCTGGTGCTTCGACAGTCTCTAGAAAACAACAAACAAAAAAGCGCTGAGGATTTTGATAGGCGCCGATTTCTCATGACAACAGAAAAAATAGCTTTTGGCGATATTGGCTACGCCGGTGACGATCAGGTCGTGCCGTTTCAGGTGGAGGGTCTGGACGCGCGCGGCCGGGCCGTGCAACTGGGACCGATGCTCGACGCCATTCTTGGCCGGCACGACTATCCCGAACCGGTCGCCCGGCTGTTGGCCGAGGCGATCACACTGACCGTTTTGCTCGGGACATCGCTTAAGTTCGACGGCAAGTTCATCGTTCAGACCCAGAGCGACGGGCCAGTGGATATGCTGGTGGCTGATTTCTCCACACCGGACAGTTTGCGTGCTTATGCCCGTTTCGACGAAAAGGCACTGGCGGAGGCTGTTGCAGAAGGACGCCTCGAGCCGCAGGAACTGCTGGGTGGCGGTATACTCGCATTCACCATCGACCAGGGTTCGCATATGCAGCGCTACCAGGGTATCGTCGAACTCAACGGGGCCACCCTGGAAGAGATCGCCTGCGCCTATTTCAGGCAGTCGGAACAGATCCCGACGGAAGTGCGGCTTGCTGCGGCACAGCTTTACGCGCGGGACGGCGCCGGTGGCTCTGGTCATCACTGGCGTGCCGGTGGTGTGGTGTTGCAGTTTCTACCCGAATCGGAGGAGCGGATGCGCCAGGCGGACCTGCCCGGCGGCGACATTCCCGACGAGGTCGAGGAATTCGAATACGACGAAGATGAAGATTGGGTCGAGGCCAAGGCGCTGATGGAAACCATCGCCGATGACGAGCTGGCTGACCCGCAGGTCGGTTCTGAACGCCTGCTCTATCGCCTCTTCCATGAGCGTGGCGTGCGGGTTTTCGAACCGGTCGCGGTTCGCGACAAATGCTCATGTTCGCGTGACAAGATTCGCTCCGTGCTGGACGGGTTCGACGAAGACGAATTGGCCGAAAGCATCGAAGACGGGAGAATATCGGTCAAATGCGAGTTCTGTTCGACGGAGTACAACTTCGATCCAAGTGAGATTGGCAGTTAGTTCGCCCGCATGCAGTTGGCTAGATGGTTGTAATCTTTTGATTGCAATGCGCTTTTTCGGATCAGCTTCGCTTTTCCGACCAGTGACGCAAATTTTATCCCGACGCCGAATTTCCGGCTCATCGCTCTTATTGAGCGTATTCGTTACATTTTGCGACAATCTGGAAACCAACAAGGTATGGCAACAGTGGGCCTTGAGGCTATATGATCCGCCTATGCCGGACGGTGCTGTGATAAAGTCTCGGCTTGCGGTCTGATTTTGACGGGCCCCGAACAGACGAAACGCATTGGGAACATGTTGAAATCAATAGACGGTGAAACCGAGTCGATATCCCCCGTGGCGGACACCGCCGTGGCGAAACCGGTTGCGCCGCGGTCACGGTTTTGGGGCGGTGCCCGTGCCGGGCTGCAACTGTTGCTGATGCTCGCTGTGCTGGGCGGATCCTATGTCGTCATGAACAGGCTGATCGATACCAAGCCTGAGCGCGCTGCCCGTCCGTTCCGTCCCGCGGTCTTCACGGTCGAATCGGTTACCGTCCAGCCGGAGAGCAACCGGCCGGAATTGCAGCTCTTTGGCGAGGTGCAGGCCGCGCGCTATGTTGAATTGCGGCCGCTGGTCAGCGGTGAGGTTGTCGCCATCCATCCCGCCCTCAAGGCCGGGTCTCACGTCGCGGGGGGCGACGTCCTGATCGAAATCGATCCGTTCAACTACCGCGGAGCCCTGGCCGAAGCCCGGGCCAATCTGGCCCAGGCGCGCGCGACGCTGGCGGAGACAGAGGCGCGGATCCAGGCCGAGCAGGATCAACTGTCTGCCGCCAAGATGCAGTGGACTCTAGCCGACAGCGACCTCAGCCGCGCTCAGTCCCTCGCCGATAGCGGCACGCTGACGCAAAAGCAGATCGAGGATCGGCGGTTGATACTGTCGCAGCGCGAACAGGCGGTCAGTCAACGGCGCAACAATCTGGTCATTGAAGACGCCAGGCGCGAGCAGCAGAAGGCCAATATCGACAGCCTTGTCTGGAAGGTACAGCAAGCCGAGCGCAATCTCGAAAACACGATGCTGAAAGCGCCTTTTGCCGGTGTCGTCAACTCGGCGAGCGCCGAGGTCGGCCGATTCGTTGGCAGCAATGACCTCGTTGCGGCCATGTATGACGATGGGGCTTTGGAAGCGCGCTTTACACTGACCGACGCTCAGTTCGGCCGTATATCGGTCGACGCGGACCCCCTGATCGGCCGCGAGGTCGAGGTGGTCTGGGCAGTTGGCCGCTCACGCTATGTCTATAACGGCGAAATCGAACGCATCGCTGCGGAAGTCGCTTCCACCCGCGGCGGCGTCGAGGTGGTGGCGCGCATCGATCCGTCGGGCTCGGAAATTCAGTTGCGACCGGGTGCGTTCGTCGAGATCGATGTGCCGGACCGTCTTTACACGGAGTCCTACAGGATTCCAGAGACGGCTCTTTACAATGGCGATGCGGTTTTCGTGATCGAGGAAGGCCAGCTGTCGAGACGCCCGGTCGAAGTGGCGGCCTTCGACGGCGAAGATGTCATTATTGCCTCCGGGTTGAAGGACGGTGACGTGGTCATGACAACGCATCTGACCCAGGCCGACGACGGCGTGCGCGTGCGCGGGCCGCTGTCCGGCGACCGGCCGCGGCGTGGTGCCCGGACGGCTGGCAAGACCGGAGACGGGCAGGGTGGCTGACGCACCTTACCAGTCTGAAGCATCCGGCAGCGGGCCTGGGGGGTTCGTGCGGACATTTATCCGCCACCCAAACGCCGCCAATCTGCTGATGATGCTGATGATCCTGATCGGGGTGTTCAGCATCCTCAGGATCAACACACAGTTTTTCCCGTCCGTCGATCGGCCCAACATCAACGTTTCCATTACCTGGTCGGGCGCTAGCGCCGAGGACATCGAGCGCAATATACTTGCCGTCATTGAACCGGAGGTCCGCTTTACCGAGGGCGTCGACGAAATGCGATCGACGGCACGCGAAGGCTCCGGATCGATCCGCCTCGAATTCGAGGACGGCACCGACATGCAAAAGGCGCTGTCGGAGGTCGAAGCGTCGGTCAAGGGGATTTCCACGCTTCCTGAAGACGCCGAGGAACCAACGGTCAGCAAGTCGAACTTCTTCGACCGCGTCGCCAGTCTCTCGGTCGGCGGCACCGCCTCGGAGGAAGTGAAGCGGCAATGGGCCAAACGCATCCGCGACGATCTGATTGCGCGGGGCATCGACAAGGTCGACTTTACGGCGCTGCGTGCACCGGAGCTGCAGGTCGATGTGCCGGAGCGCGAGTTGCGACGGCTGGGGCTGACCATCGCGGACGTATCCGATTCGATCACCGACAACAGCAAGGATCTACCCTCCGGCAGCCTGGAAGGCGCCCTTGAACGTCAACTTCGTTCGCTTGCTGATGCAGAGACTCCGGAGACGCTGAGCGACGTCGAAGTCCTTGCTTTTCCCACGGGCGAGAAGGTGCTTCTGGGCGACATAGCGGACGTCCAGAACGGCTTCGATAAGGATGAGACACGCGGCTTCACCGGCGGAAACATCGGTATCGAGATTGACGTCCGGCGAGCGGCGTCAGCGGATACTCTGCGCACTGCGCGCATCCTCAGCGACTATCTTGAAGAGATCGTTCCGCAACTGCCACAAAACATCGAAATCAAAACCTACGAAGTGGCTGCAGATTCGCTTTACGAGCGGATTATGTTGCTGGTCAAGAATGGCACGGGTGGCCTCGTTCTGGTTGTCGGTATCCTGTTCATCTTTCTGAACAGCCGGATTGCATTCTGGGTTGCGGCCGGCATTCCGGTGGCGCTGCTGGCGACCGTGGGCTTCATGTTCATGACAGGCCAGTCGATCAACATGATTTCGCTGTTCGGCCTGATCATGATGCTCGGCATCATTGTCGACGATGCTATCGTCGTGGGCGAACACACCAACACCCGACTTGAAATGGGCGACAGCCCCATGGTGGCCGCTGAAAACGGTGTTGGCATGATGATCAAACCGGTCATGGCCGCCATGACCACGACACTTGCGGCCTTCGCTCCGATGCTGCTGATCACCGACACGATCGGTCAGATCATGGGCGTGCTTCCACTGGTGGTGATCGCCGTCATCGTTGCCAGCCTGCTGGAGTGTTTCTATGTGCTGCCCGGTCACCTGGCGCATGCGCTGGAGGCGCAGCGTGCCCCGCGCTGGTCCTACTGGCGTCAGTTCTTTTTCGCCTTCGTTTTCGTTGTGCTGGCCACGGTGGCGACGGCGCCGTTTTCGCCCTTGGCTGGCATCCTGCCTGATGCCGGTCCGTTGAAATCCGCTTTCGACACCTTTGCAGAAGCCGCAATGCCGGTTCGGACGATGATCGCCGCAGGGCTCGCCCTGCTGCTTGCCACGGCGCTGGAAGCGCTGATTCTTTGGTTCCGTCGTCGTGCCGCGAGCAAGCATCCGAATGCCAGCGGCCTGCGGGAAAGCCGTTTCCGCGTCTGGTTCGATGGCAATTTCATGCGCTTTCGCGACGGGCCCTTCAATCGCTTCGTTTCGCTCTCATACCGTTGGCGTTATGTGACCGTGGCCATTGCGGTGGGTCTTGCCATGATCCTCGTCGCCGGTCTGATCCAGGGCAAACGGGTGGAATTCGTTTTCTTTCCGTCGCCCGAAGCAGAAAACATTCGGGGCAACGTCTCGTTCCTTGCCGGCCTGCCGGAGGAGCAAGCGTTCAAGGCCATCGCCAGCATAGAAGGCGCGTTCCGCAAGATCGAAGCGGAACTGACGGACGGCGGGGAGCCGCTGGCCGAATCGATCTTCGTCATGTTCAGCAAGGCCAGCCGTTTCGGCGGCACCAGCGCTACCATCAAGGTGCAATTGACACAGTCGGAAGTTCGCTCCGTTCGCACGCCGGACATCATCCGGGCCTGGCGACGGGAAGTGCCCGGAATTCCTGGCGTATCGCGGTTTTCCGTTTTTCAATCGCGCGGCGGCCCGCCCGGACGTGACATCGACGTCGAACTGCGCGGCGATCGGATCTCCGATCTGAAGGCTGCGGCCAACGAAATCATTCCGGTTGTCGGATCGATCGCCGGCGTGTCTGGTGTCGATGACAATCTGCCCTACGGCAAACCGGAACTGGTTGTTGAAATGCTCCCGCGTGGAGCCGCGCTCGGGTTCTCGGCTGACAGCATCGGCCGCCAGTTGCGCAACGCCTTTGACGGCCGAATTCCGTTCCGTTTTGCACGGGGCGATGATGAAGTCACTGTGCGCGTGTCCCAGATCGCACGCAGCGGTGGCACCAGCGCCCTTCGCAATTTCGAGCTGAGGAGCCCGTCCGGCGAGTTCGTGCCGCTGACGGAAGTGGCCCGGCTGACGGAGCGCCAGGGCTTTGCCTACATTTCGCGCAAGGACGGCAAGACCGAGATATCGGTGACTGGAGACATCGACAATGAAGTCAATACGACGGACGGCGTGATCGCGGAGTTGGAGCAAAGCGGCGCGATCGCCGGCATCGCTGCACGCTACAATGTCGACTACGCCTTCGGTGGGCGCTCCCAGGAACAGCGAACAGCTTTTGCCGATCTGCGTCTCGGTGCTCTTGTTGCCCTGACGGTGATCTACATCATCCTCGCCTGGGTCTTCGCCAGCTATTGGCGACCGATCGCAGTGATGTTGATTATTCCTTTCGGTCTGGTTGGTGCCGTGCTTGGCCATTGGCTACTCGGCATCCAATTGACCATACTGTCGATCATCGGCCTGCTCGGATTGGCCGGAATCCTGGTCAACGATTCCATTATTCTCGTTTCCCGCCTCGATGAACGGTTAAAACAGGGCGAGGATCTTGAAGAAGCGGCAATCGGAGCGAGCCGAGATCGGTTGCGGGCGGTGCTGCTGACCTCGCTGACCACCATTGGCGGCCTGTTGCCACTGTTGTTCGAACGCAGTCTGCAGGCGCAGTTTCTGCTTCCGATGGCGGTCACCATTGTCTTCGGCCTCGCCATGGCCACCCTGCTTGTCCTGTTCCTCGTGCCGTCCCTGGTCGGTATTGGCAACGACATCCGAACCGCGTTCGTTTCGGTTTTCGGCCACCGGCCACGGACCGGTTCGGTCTGATCTAACCAATTCGAATTTTTCACTTGTCCTACAAAGTGTTTGTTGCCATCGGTAACGCTTTGAGAATTTGCGAGGATCATCGGCCATGCAGGGACGCGTCGAAAAGCTGTTCACCTATCCGGTCAAGGGGCTGAGCGCGCGGTCGCTCGAGAGTGTCGATCTGGAGACAGGCCAGGGTTTTCCGGGCGACCGCCTGTTCGGCTTCGCCAAGGCCAACAGTGGTTTCGATCCGGCAAACCCGAAGCCGCTGCCGAAAACAAGTTTCATTGTGTTGGCGGAGCACGCGAAACTGGCTGGCCTGAAGACCTCATACGACGCATCGACCAGCGAATTTGTCGCCCATGCCAATGACGGGGGCGCCCTGCGGTTCGACCTGTCGGCCGAGGATGGCAAGCGCGAGGCAGCCGACTTCCTCACCCGGTTGCTGGATCTCTCGGACGCCGAGCGGCCGCAATTCGTCGAAGGATCGCCGCATCGCTTCACCGATGTTTCGGTCGTTTCTGAAACCATGATGAATGCGGTCTCGCTGATCAACCTGGACTCGGTCGAGGCTTTTGGCGCGCGGATCGGCGAAACCGTCGACCCGTTGCGTTTTCGTGGCAACATCTACTTTCGTGGCTGGCCGCCTTTTGCGGAATTGGACCTGGTTGACCGCGAGATCCGCCTGGGTCAGGCGAGGTTGAGAGTTCTGCTACGCACTCAGCGATGTGCCGCGACCGAGGTCAATCCGACCACATCCGAACGGGATTTGCGCGTGCCCTATTTGCTGCGCAAGCACTACGGCCATTTCGACATGGGCATCTATGCCGAGGTCATTGCCAGCGGAGCGATCGGCCCCGGAGACGCCATTTCCGCCGAGCCGGATCGGCAAAGTGGAGGTACCGATGGTCTATTCTGACTTATGAGGCTCCTGCGGTTCGACGGTGCATCACCCTAATTTCCGCTCCCGATAACCGCTATAGCTTCGACTTCCACCAGAAGCTGAGGCTTGATCAACGCCGAGGTTTCGTAAACTGCACTGGCCGGTACCCCTCTTGGAAAGGCTTCCGTCCGCGCCTTGCCGAAATCACCGTAGTCCGAGATATCCGTCAGAAACGCCGTAATCTTGATGACGTCGTTCATTGAAGCGCCAACGCTCGCGAGCGCCTCTTCAATATTGTTGAAGACCTGCTTCGACTGTTCGTAGATGCTTCCCTCACCGACGACATTGCCATCGCTGTCAAAAGCCACGGTTCCGGATAGATGGACCGAGTCCCCAACTTTGACGCCCGCGGATATGTTGAGTTTTTTTGTCCATGCCCAGCCTGGATCAACGCGTTCCTGCTTCATGTAGAGCTCCTACAAAAACTGTACCGGCAGATTGATCCGCTTCCGGGCGAAATTGCAACTCGGTTGCGGGAGATGACGATGTAGATGTTGGCCCTTGGACGGGCGCAAACGGATCTTACGTCCGCCAGAAGCGCGGCAGGAACAGCACCATGATGGTGAACAGCTCTAGCCGGCCGAGCAGCATGCCGGCGGACAGCACCCATTTGGCCGTATCGTTCAGCGGCGCATAATTGCCCGCCGGACCGATGATCGTGCCGAGGCCGGGACCGACATTTGAGATCGCTGAGCCGGCTCCCGACAGGGCCGTGGTGGTGTCGAGACCGGTGAAGATCAATGCAACGGCAATGACACCGAAGCTGACCACGTAGAGAAACATGAAGCTCATCACCGAGGCGATGACGCGCGGGTCGATGGGCCGACCGTTGAATTTCGGTCGAAAGATCCCGTGCGGGTACATCACCTGGCTGATGTGCTGGCGGATCGCCTCGAACAGAACCTGAAATCGAAAAATCTTGATGCCGCAGGAGGTCGAGCCGGCGCAGCCTCCGATGAACATGATCACGAAGAAAAATGAAATGGCATGCGGCCCCCAAAGGCCGTAGTCGGTCGTCGCATAGCCGGTTCCGGTGGTGATCGACACCACGTTGAATGCGGCAAAGCGCAGCCCGTCGAGGCCGACATGATGGTTGCCCCAATGGGCCATCAGCCAGGCGATCACGGTGGCGATGATCAGCAGCCCGAGGAACACCCGCACCTGGGAATCGATGAGAAACGGCCGTACCCGGCCCTGCAGCATCTGCACGTACAGGATGAAGGGTATCGATCCGAGGATCATGAAGACGATCGTGATCCAGTCGATTGCCGCGCTGTCGTAAAAACCGATCGACTCGTCCTTGGTGGAAAACCCACCGGTTGCCACGGTCGTCATCGCATGGACGACGGCGTCATCGATCGGCATCCCGGCTGCCAGGAAGAGGATGCAGCACAGCACCGTGAAGGCGATGAAGACCAGTGTGATGGAGCTCGAAATCTGTGTTGCCCGCGGGAGGATTTTTTCCGCCGTATCGAACGCCTCCGCCTTGAACAACTGCATGCCACCGATCTGCAGCATCGGCAGGACGGCGATGGCCATGACGATGATTCCCAGACCGCCCAGCCATTGCAGCAGGCCGCGCCAGAACAGGATGCCGGGTGGGGCTGCGTCGAGATCGCCGATAACCGTGGCGCCGGTAGTGGTGAGACCCGACATGGTCTCGAAAAACGCATCCGTGTAAGTGGGGACCACGCCTGACCAGATGAAGGGCAGGGCACCAAAGGCCACCAGCGCGACCCAGGAAACCACGGTCATGAGCAACGCCTGGCGGGTTGACAGTCCCTTGGGCGTTCCCCGGGTGGCGGCGAAGAGCGACAACCCGACCAACGTGGTCAGGAGCGACGCGGCAGCGAAGACCCCCCAATCCTCATTGTCCGCGGCAATATCGACGATCGCGGGTAGCAGCATTGCCAACCCCAGCGTCGTCACCAGGATGCCGGCGACCAGGACGACCGGACGAAAATCGAGGGCTGCGTTCAATTAAGGGTTCTCGCCATGCCCGGAACATCCAGCGAGAACGCCGGGATGTCGACCATGAAGCTGTCGCCGTTGTTGCGTTCCATGCGGTACTGCCCGACCATAACACCGGACGGCGTATCGAGCGGGCAACCGGAGGAATATTCGAATCTCTCACCTGGATCGATAACCGGCTGCTCGCCGACCACGCCTTCTCCGCTGACTTCGTCGACCTGGCCGGTCGCGTCGGTGATGCGCCAATAGCGATCGCGCAATTGCACGGTCTCATCAGACTCGTTGTGGATGACGATCCGGTATCCCCAGACATAACGGCTGTCATCCGGCTCGGACTGCTCCTCCAGATAAAAGGGCTCGACCGTGATCTCGATATCATGTGTCCGGGCTCGGTACATGATCGCAATTTCCCCATGGCGCTCTGATCGCGCTATTCTGTATAAATCATCTGGAAAGAAAGGGGAATCCGGTTTGTGCGCGACTGCCAAAGGGACGATCTGGTCGTGACGCGGATCGCGCGTTAGGGTTCAAACATAACTGACGCGATTGTGACGAAATATGGCTTTCGCGCTGGCGTGAAAGTTGTAAGCATGGGCCTGTAAGAGGTAAGCAATGCTCGACGGCGCCGTTCGAAAACTGATCGATCCGACCCTTGATGCGGCGGGCAGGCGCGTCGCGTCCTATGGCGTGACGGCCAATTCGGTGACCGTGGCTGGCTGCCTCGTTGGCCTGGCGGCGGCCTTTGCCATCTGGCAGCACGCTTTTCTCGTCGGCCTTGTGCTGCTGCTGATCAGCCGGTTTTTCGACGGTCTAGATGGCTCCGTAGCCAAAGCCACCAAAATCACCGATTTCGGCGGCTACCTGGATATCGTGCTGGATTTCGTCTTCTATGGCGCCATTCCGCTCGGCTTCATCCTCGCAGATCCCATGGGCAATGGCATCGCCGGCGCCGTCCTGATCCTGTCCTTTTACATCAACGGATCGACCTTCCTCGCCTATGCGATCATGGCCGAACGTCACAAGATGGTCAGCACCGTGCGCGGCGAAAAATCCCTTTATTTCACCACCGGTCTGGCCGAAGGCACCGAAACCATTGCGGTGCTGTCCGTGATGTGCGTGTTCCCTCAGCACTTTACCGTCATCGCCTACGTCTTTGCCGCCATCTGCTTCTATACAGCCCTGTCGCGCATCATTCTGGCCGGCCGGGTCTTTGCCCGCAGATAAAGCGCCTACGGTCGCCCAACGGTTTTGAGCATTGCCTTGAGATTGCCCTGAAGCGGCGTCACATGGCGGTAATCAACAATTGCGACGTCATGTCAGGCAGGGTTACAGTCGATACCATGACCGATCCGGAATTTCCGCAATACAGCCGCTCCGAACTGCTTGCTGACGGTATTGTGCATGTGCTGAGCATCAGCGCCGCGATTGTCGGTGTTGTCGTGTTGTTTCTGTTTGCCTCCGGATCTCTGCCGGCTGCGTCTTTCGCCAGTGTCGCCGTTTACAGCGTCGGACTGGTGGCCGTCTTCTGTGTTTCAGCCGCTTACAACATGGTCGGCATTTCGCCGCTGAAAGATCTGTTGCGGCGCTTCGATCAGGCGACCATCTATTTCAAGATCGCTTCGACCTACACGCCATTCATGGCGGTCAAGCTGGCGGGTTGGACCGGCGGCGGCTTCCTGGCGCTGGTCTGGTCGCTGGCGACTCTCGGCATGACCACCAAGTTGTTTTTCCCACATCGGCTCAAAAAGACATCCTTCGCGCTCTATCTGGTGCTTGGCTGGTGTGCAGTGTTGATCTTCCTGCCCCTGCTGGGCGCTCTGTCGACCCGCACCCTGTTGCTGCTCATTGCCGGGGGCCTGCTTTACACGATCGGTGTCTTATTTCACGTCTGGCACGGTCTCCGCTTCCAGAACGCCATCTGGCATGTCTTTGTGCTTGGCGGGGCCGGCTGCCACTATGCAGCTATCATGGATTCAGTGGTGCTTGCGTAGAGGCTGACCGGGTGCCCTGTCAGCCTCTTCTTTCTGCTATCCGCAGGTGTGAACGGCGATCTGTGCGAGATGCCGGTGATCGGTGCCGCAACATCCACCCATGACGTTGAGGTTTGGTATGACCCTGCGCAGACCCGCGTACTGACCACCAAGCTCTACCGGGTTGCCCGCATCCAGTTCTTCTGCTTCGTCCAGTTCGGCGTGGCTCATCCGCGACGCGTTGGCGCGGACGCCGCGGATTCGCTCGATCCAGCTGGGTCGATTCTCGAGCACGTGGTCGAAATGATCCGGGTGGGCACAGTTGACCATGAAATAGGCCGGTGCGGTTTGTGTTTCGCGGTCGACGAATTCAATCGCATCACCCAGTGCCTGGCCGTTGGGCAGCCTACCATCGGTCTCTACGGTGAACGACACGACTACGTCAATTCCGGCTTCGCGGGCAGCGAGCGCGATGCCGGCAGCTTCCTGCGGGTAGGTCATGGTCAGGGCCGAGACCAAACGCACCCCAGCTTCCGCCAGCGCATTAACCTGCACCGCGTGATAGTCGCGCGCCTCGGCAATCGTCATCTCGGTTCCCACCGAGTAGCCGTCGCCACGCGGCCCGAGGCAGCCACTAAGGACGACCGGCACATCGCGATAGGCCGGATCCTCGGCGAGTTGGCGCAGGAAGGCCACGGCCTTTCGGTTGATTCGCTCCAGATCGGCAGCGTCGTAATCGAGGAGCGCCCCCCAGTCCGGGCTCGCCCGCCAGGTCGGTGTTTCGAGCACAAAGCCGGCGCCGTGATTGCGGGCGATATCCAGATAGCCTCGGAAATAGCGCTCCAGCGCTGCGCGTCCCGTTTCCGTCTCCAGCAACGGAAAGGAAGCGAAATAGGGAAGGTCGATCCCGTCGAGAAAGATCAGGGTGGTTTCCAGTCCGCCATCCATCAGGAAAACGGCGTCTGTCTGGTGCGGCAATTGGCTCCGCATCATCGTCATGTTGTCATTCATGGTCACGCTCCAAGTCGGATTAATGACCATGCTTGTGCGTGAAACCGCCGGCTGCCGCTTAAAGGAAATCTCGTTTTTTTCTCACGAAGGTCCGGATTTACCTCGTCCGGGCCAAAGGCCGGAGCGGACAAATCCCTCGCGCCAGTGCGTCCTGTCCTGTTCCCTTTCCAGATAGCGCATCATCGCCGCGAAAAACTCCGCCAGCCGAAATCCTGCCGGCATTGACTGCCTAAAATCCTGAGCAAACCGTCGGGCGCGGTCCATATCGCCACGCATGGCGTGACAGGCGGCCATGGTCAGCGCCATGTGCTGATGCGGCCGGTCCCAGTTTTCAAAGACCTCGATCGCGGTATCGTATCGGCCGAGAAGGTAGTTCGATTCGATAACGCTCTCGGCATAGTGGCTGGGAAAAAGCGGATCGAGCTGCATGGCCGCGTGATTGTGATCCAAGGCTGCTTCCGCCTCGCCGGTGCCGTAGAGGACGCAGGCGCGAAAGTGAATCGCCTCGACCGAATGCGGATTCAACGCCAGCGCCCTTTCGCTGTAGTGCAGCGCCCGTTTGAAGTCGCCGGTGTTGAGAAAGGCGAGTGCGGATTTCGCCAGAACGCGCTCGTCGGACGAATCCAGTGCCAGGGCCTGGCGGGCATGAGCGACCGACCGTGTTCTCACCTGAGGATCATCTCGGCCGGCGACGAAGACGGAAAAGCCGAGCAAAACCGCGAGTTGCGCGTGGGCCAACGCGTATTTCTCGTGGCTTTTTAACAGTTCAGCTAGGTCGTCGATCGCCCGAAAGACGTCACCGGTCTCCCGCAGTGTCCACGTCGCCTTCAAAAACGCCTCGTAGGCCGACAGGCTCTGTTTCCGCAAGCTGCGGTTTTCGCGAAAAACCGTGCCCTGGATGCGCGAAGGCAGCACCGCTGCAATACTACCTGCTACGCGATCCTGAATGTCGAAGATATCGTTCATGGCGCCTTCAAAGAGGTCAGCCCAGAGATGCTTTCCGATTTCGGAATCGATCACCTTGGCGGTGACGCGGACTTGCCCGCCGGCGCGTTGCACTGATCCCTGCACCACATATTTGGCGTTCAGCGTCCGCCCGACATCGGACACCAACGGAGCAATGTCTTCGACCGCCATGGCCGAGCGGTTGGCGATGACAGTGACGTCGCTGCTGCGCGAAAGGGCGACTGAGATCTCCTCCGTCAGCCCTTCGGCGAGAAAGTCGCGGTCCTGCGGCGGTGCCAGATCACGAAACGGCAGGACGACGACGCTCGGCGCTGACGGATCCGGCCGAAGCCAATCGCCAGAACCGGGGTCTGTATTGGGTCGACCCAGATCTGCTTCCTCGACGTCAGCGATAAACCGGTAGCCTCGCTTCGGATGGGTGCGGATGACGGATTGCGCCGATCCGCTGTCGCCGATAGCTTTACGCACCAGGTTGATGCGCGAGGTGACGGCAGCGTCAGAGACGATGCGGCCATCCCAGATATGCTCGATCAGCTCGTCCTTAGACACCACACGGTCGCGGTTGTCGATGAGTAGCACCAGCAGCTGAAACACCTGCGGTTCCATTGGGATCGTGCCAGAAGGCCCGCGCAGTTCCAGCCGGTCGTGATCGACCTCGTAATCGAGAAAACGAATACCCATCAACGAAATGCTAGCCGGATTCCCGACTGGAGTGAAACCCCGTTTCTTTCAGCCGCGTTGTCCGGAAATCAGATACACGCCGGCGAGCAACAGTGCCACGCCGGCAAGTTCGCTCAAGCCGATCCGTCGCGTTTCCATACCGAAAGCACCGATGTGGTCATAGAACAGCGCGGCAATCAGCTGTCCGCAGACGATAGCCGAAACGAATGAGCCGGTACCGATGCGCGGCACCGCGTGGATGCTGAGCAGCACAACCGCCATGCCGATCAGGCCACCCGTCCAGAGCCACACCGGCATACGCAGGACGCCCGCTCGGGGCAAGCCGCCGCCGGTGCTGAAGCCGATGATCAGCAGGGCGGACAGTGCTACTGCGAAGGCCAGGATAGCCGCCTGGACCGGTCCGCCCGCGTGGTCGGCAGAGCGTGCGAAGATCGGCGCCTGGGCTGCCAGGAGAGCGCCAGCGGTGAGCGAGATCAGCACCAGGACTGACGCCTGCATATCAGAGGACCTTGTGCATGATGGTGGTGGCCTCGAGCCGCTCCTCGTGGGTGTCGCGGCAGTAACCAGGAATGATCCCCGCTGTTATGTAACCGAGTGAGGCATAGAGCGGCTCAGCAGAATCGCCTGTGCGCGTATCAAGCGTGATCAGGTTGCGCCCTCGCTGCAAGGCGATCGCCTCGATCTCGTGCATCAAGGCCCGCGCCACGCCCCTGCGGCGCACGTCGGGATGCACCATCAGCTTGGTGATCTCCGCCCGGTGCGGCTGATTTGGCGGCGTGTCGCAGTCGAGCTGCACGGATCCCGCTATCCTTCCTTCCTGACGCGCAACCAGCAGCACGCGACTGCCCTCGTGGAGGGCCGGCTGCACCTTTCGCCGCCAGAAATCGAGGCTTTCGTCGATTGGAAACGGCATGATGAAATTGATGCTCGCGCCGGCATGGACGCAGGCCTGCATCAGCTTCGCCAGTTCGTCGACGTTATCCTCGAATTCTGCCGGCATCACGGAATGAATATCCAGTGTCGCGTTCATCAAGACCTCACACAAGGAACAGGAGATAGTGGGCTCCCTGACCGTCGTTAGTGGCAAACTCGGATGGGCCGAACAACTGGTAGCGCAGGCAGTCGCCGGCGTTCAGATCGTGCCGCCGGCCGTCGGCCTCGATCGTCAGCTTGCCGTCGAGCAAAATGAGGTGGTGTTCCAGCCCCGGGCGCGGAGATCGGTCATAGGCGATCCGTGCGCCGGGTTCCAGACGACATTCCAGAGCTTCGCCCGACAATGCCCGCGCCGGTGGCGACACGGAACGACGCTGGAAACCGTTTTCCGGATCTGTCCAGACCGGCTGAGCCTTGCGACGGACAAGCGGCGCAAACTCGTCTTCGACCATCAGCATCAGCCGCGACAGGGTCATGCCGAAGGCGACGCACAATTTGTTGAGGACCTGGGCTGTCGGGCTCACCTCGGCGTTTTCCATGCGAGACAGCGTGGCGCGGCTTACGCCGCTGCGTTGGGCCAGCGCGTCAAGCGACCAGCCCCGCTCGCTGCGAAGGTCGCGCAGGCGCTTTGCAAGGCGGTTGTCGATCTGGGTTTCGTCGGTGGATACCATATAAGAGAAATATTCTCAAATATGGGAGATTGTCAACCAGTTGAGTGCGTTTTTGACTGCCGCCGTCGGTCGGGACTCAAGCGTTGAGGAGACCCCGCACCGTTTCGACAATACGCTGCTCGTCGGGCAGGTAGGCGCGCTCCAGTTCGCGCGCAAACGGCGTCGGGATTTCTGGAGGCGCGATCTTGCGGACCGGCGCTTTGAGGTGTTCGAAGCCCTTGTCGGTGACGAGAGCGATGACATCATTGACTGAACTGCCGCGACCGACGGCCTCCGAAAGAACCACAAGGCGGCCGGTTTTGCGCACCGACTGAAGAATGGTCTCCTCATCGAGCGGCGAAATCGTTCGCAGATCAACGACCTCCGCGGAGATGCCGTCCGCTTCGAGCGTAGCGGCGGCGTTGAGCGCCCGCTTGATCATCAGTCCGTAACCGACCAGCGTAACATCGCTGCCGGGGCGTGTGACCGATGCCTGTCCCAGGGGCAACGCCCCGGCATTGCCGGTGTCGAGGTCGGCTTTCCCGGCATGATAGAGCGCCATATGTTCGAGAAACAGCACTGGATTGTCATCGCGTATGGCAGACAGCATCAAACCATGAGCATCCACCGGATTGGACGGCGCAACGATCTTCACCCCCGGCATGTTCATCAGCCAAGAGTGATGGTCATAGGCGTGCCCATGGAAAGGGCCGACGCCGAACTTGGCGCGCACCACGAGCGGTACCCGCTGGCTGCCACCGGAATAGTAATACATGGCGCCGGCATCGAGGAATTGCTGCATGGCCAGCGCCAGAAACTCCAGGAACATTAGGTCGACCACCGGACGTTTGCCCTGCATCGCCGCGCCGACGCCGACGCCAACGAACGTGCTTTCCGAGATTGGCACGTCGATAACCCGGCCTTGGTCGCCGAATTCCTCCCACAATCCTGCATTGGATCGCAACGGTCCTCCGAACCGGCCGATATCCTCTCCCATGACGAATACGTCACGATCGCGGCGCATTTCGTCCCGGATGGCGGTTACGGTTGCCTGCTGAAAGGTCATTCGTGTCATCGGGTGGCCTCCGCATAGACCGTGTCGGCTGCAAGGTCGTCGTCGGTCGGTACTGGTTCCTCGAGCGCGGCGTCGAAGGCGCCCTGCACCTCCATCAGAATTCGCGCATCCGCCGCGTCCAGGGCCTCGGTGGTTTCGACACCCTGGGCCACAAGCTGGGTCCTGAAGCGGACGATCGGGTTCTGTTCGCGCCATTGCGCGATCTCGTCCGGGTCTCGGTAGTCCTCAGCGTCGGAGTAGAAATGGCCGGCAACACGGAATGTCAGACATTCGATCAGGGTCGGGCCGTCGCCGGATCGGGCCCTGGCCAGCGCCTCTTCCATCGCATCCTTGACCGCGACCACGTCGTTTCCATCGACCCTCACCCCGGGCATTCCGGTTGCGGGGCCACGGTCGACGATCTTGCCGCCGACACCGCCTGACAGTTCGGTCGAAATCGCGATCTGGTTGTTCTGACACACAAAGATCATCGGCAAGCACAAAACGGAGGCCATGTTCATTGCTTCGTGGCAATCACCACGGCTTGACGATCCATCGCCAAATACGCCCACCGCCACATCGTCCCGGCCATCAAGTTTTGCCGCCAGTGCGCCACCTGCAGCGTATCCAAGCGGCGGGCCCAGCGAACCGGCATAGAGGCCGATCAAACCAAGTTCCGGTGGACCGCATATATCGCTCCGGTGTCGTCCTTGATGATAGGAAGTTCGGCGGCCCAGGCAGCCGGCAAGAATGGTCTTGAGATCGGCCCCTTTGGCGAGTGCCGCCGATACGGCGCCGCGATAATGAGGCGCGACGACATCTGACTTGCGCAGACCGTGATAGACGCCGGCAATCGTCGCTTCCTCACCTTCCAAACCATGCCAATGGCCGTCATGCTGCCCCAGGACCCGATCCAGAGCGCGGGTCAGGGCCATCAATTCATAGAGTTCGAGGAGTGTGCGGTTGCTGCCGTTCATTGTTCGCCATCCATTTTGGTCGGGACGATGTGCGCGATGACGGAACCGACCCGCACCTCCTCGTCCGGTTGCGCCAGGATCGCAACCAGGCGGCCCGACGTTTCGGCTTCCACCTCGATGTTGACCTTATCGGTCATGATCTCCACCAGAACGTCGCCCTTTGTCACCGGGCCTCCGGTTTCAACGTTCCACTGAACGATCGTTGCTTCCGTTACGCCTTCACCGATTTCCGGGAGTTGCACTTCAATCATCAGGGGTATTCCTCAAGGTTGTCGGAAGTCACATCGAGCTTATCCGGATGGTCAAGAATGGCGGCGAGCGTGTCGAGAAAGGACGTTGCCGCAACGCCGTTGTGGACCCGGTGATCGAAGGTCAGGCTCATCGGCAGGATCCAGGCGGCTGACGGGACGCCGTCGCGAATGACCGGTTCCTGACGCACCGCCATCGTTGCCAGAATCGCGACCTGAGGCAGTGGAAGAACCGGAGTTGCGTATCGCACAGCGCGTGTCTGGCCGACATTTGAGAGCGTGAAGCTCGCGCCGCGGACATCCTGCGGGGTGAGGGCGCCGCTGCGCGCTTTCTCCGTTTGCGCCCGGGCGCGTGGGGCGATCTGCAATGGCGACTTTCCGCGCAAATCGCGAACCACCGGGGTCAGCAGGTCGCCGCCGGGTGTGGCGACCGCCAGGCCGAGATGCACCTGATCGATGAGATGAAGATGATCTTCCTCGAAATGCGCGTTGAACTGCGGGTGTTGCTCCAAAGTGCGAACCAGGGCCGCCATCAGCAGGTGGGTCAGGGTCGGCTTCGGGTCTTGATACCGGCTGCGGAGCGCAAGCAGGAGGTCGACCCGGGCATCAGCGAACAAGGTCACCTGAACCGCCTCCGACTGACATCGCGCCAGAAAACGGCCAGCCTGTTTCTGTGCGGGCGACAGCTTTTGCACTGTATCCGAAGAACCGGTTTCGATCATATCCGGACCTGCCGCACCCGACGAAACATCGTCATCTCCTCCCAAGCATCCTCAAAAAGCGCTCGACTTTTTGTAACATTTGTTATTAAGTGTCGCCTGTCAAGAGACTTCGAGAGCGAAGTCGGACGGAGGAAGATCGGGAGGATCATCATGAAAAATCTGGTTCGGGCAGCGGCAATCTGCCTGGTCCCCGCAGTTGCAGTTTTCTCTTGGAACACCGCACGGGCGGCGGATGTTACTCTGACGCTGGGCCATGTGGCGCCGCCGCAGACCACCTATCAGGATGCCGCAGTGCGTTTTGCCGATAGGCTCAAGGAACTTTCCGGAGGGACCATGTCCGTCGACATCGTTCCGGGTGGCGCGCTCGGCGGCCTCGGAGAACTATGGGTGCAGACCCGGACGAATGCCCTCGACCTTCATCTCATTGATGTCGGTGCAATGATTGCCATGAAGGAAGCGCGGCCGTTCCTGGTGCTGTTCGCGCCCTATCTCTTCCGCGATCAGGCGCATTTCCATGCCTATCTGGAAAGCGATGTGTTTGCGGACATGATGAAGGATGTCGAGGAGAAGACCGGAATCGTCTACCTTGGCTACGTCGGTGATCGTCCGCCCCGTGTCGTGACCACCACGGACACGGCGGTTGTCAAACCGGACGATCTCAAGGGATTGAAGATCCGCACCCCACAGCATCCGTTCATCATCAACACGTTCAAGACTTGGGGCGCGGCATCGACTCCGATTGAGGCGTCCGAACTTCTGATTTCGCTCAAAACCGGGGTCGTTGATGGGCAGGACAACGGCGTGATCGACTTCATCGGTGCCGGTTACGCCGACGTGAACAAGTTTTTTGCCCCGATCGACTACATACATTCAGGTATCGGCATCTGGATATCGCCCGAAAAATGGGCTTCCATGAGCGACAAACAGAAACAATGGCTGAAACAGGCGGCTGAAGAGGCCGGGGCCATCGGTCGCAAGGAGCATGTCGAAGAGATGAAAGACGCGTTTGCAGCCCTGCAGGAGAAGGGCGTGACGGTGACGGAGCCCGACCTTGAGGCCTTCAGGAGTTCCATTGCGCCGATGGTTTCGGGCATGGATGGCAAGGCTTGGCCACAAGGCCTTTATGAGACCATCAGCGGTCTCTGATGGACCAAAGGCTCGCCCGTGCCCGCCGACGATTTGAGTCGGTTCTGCAGATGATGCTCGCCTGTCTCTTGGCAGGTTTGATTGCGCTCGAAGTCATGCAGGTGTTGTTGCGGTATTTTCTGTCAGGCGGGCTGGTGTGGGGTCGCGATGTTTCGACATTGATGCTGTTTTCGATCGCCTGGCTCGGTCTTCCGCTCGGCTGGTTGAAGGGAGCACACATCGCCGTCGATCTGTTGCCGCGGCTGCAGGTCGGACGGTGGGCACTGCGGGTCCTGATCAATCTGGTAGCGCTGGCATTTGCCTTCGTCCTCTTCGTCTTTACGCTTCGGGCCTATGACGCGTTTACGTTCATCGAACTCCCGTCGCTTGGCGTTGCGGCGTCAATCAAATTCGTTCCGATCATCGTCGGTACGGTCCTGTTGTTCGTCGCGGCGGCGCTGAATCTCCTGTCCGAGCGCCCGGGACCGGACGGTGGTTGAAGTCGGTTTTACGGTCGTCGTGATGCTGGTATTGCTGGCGCTGCGATTTCCGGTTTTCCTGGCCATGGCGCTGGCGACGTTTGCCTTTGCCGCGGCCTTCGCCCCGATGATGAAACCGCTCGTGATAGCGCAGAGTTTCATGCGCGGCCTCGACAGTCAGGCGTTCACTGCCATTGCTTATTTCTTCGCCGCCGGCACCATCATGAATGCGGGCGGCATGAGCGCGCGGCTACTCGAACTGGCGCGCGCCCTGGTCGCTCACATTCGCGGTGGGCTGGCGCATGCCAATATCGTGGCCAGCATGGTGTTTGCCGGTGTGTCCGGATCGGCGGTCGCCGATGCGGCCGCTGTCGGCTCGATGATGGTGCCGGCGATGAAGCGGGACGGCTACAGCGGCGCCTATGCCGCCGCGGTCACGGCGACGTCGGCAACGATCGGCCTGGTCATTCCACCGTCCATCCCGATGGTGGTTTTCGCCCTTTTCACGCCGGCCGATGCGTCGAAACTGTTCGTGGCAGGCATTTTGCCCGGCTTGCTGATGGGAGTGTTCCTCCTTGTCGCTTCGGTGGTGATTGCGTTACGGCGAGGCTATCGCGCCTGTGCCTGGGAGGGATGGGGCCGGGTATGGGTTGCTTTGCGTCGCAGCGCACTTGCGCTGCTGATGCCCCTGCTCGTGGTTGCCGGCATGGTCAGCGGTGTCGCCACCGTTTCCGAAATCGGCGCTCTCGCGGCCGCCTATGCTGCCGTCGTCTCTCTTTTCGTTTACCGCGACAGTACATTGGTCGAGTTCTGGCGCGCGCTGGTTGGCGCAGCCGAAGACAGTTCCAAGGTCCTCATCATCATTGCCATATCAGGTGCATTTGTCTGGATATCAGCCAGGGCCGGTATCGCTGAAGAATTGGCGGACTTGATCGGATCCGTATCGGCCGGCCCCACAACGATTCTTTTGGTCATAGCCGTGATACTTCTTTTTCTCGGAACGGTCCTTGAACCGGTTACCCTGCTGATCGTGGTCGCGCCAATCATCGCTCCGGCGGCCATTCTCGCAGGTGTCGACATTACCCAACTCGGAGTTGTCGTCGTTCTGGCCTCCGCGATCGGTCTGGTGACGCCTCCCGTCGGCATCCTGCTCTTCGTGACCGGGTCGCAGGCTGGTGTGGCTGTCGCGGATGTCGTTCGGGAAAGCCTGGTGTTTCTTGGCGCGCTGATGCTGCTCCTGCTTTCAGTGGTCTATTGGCCGCAGCTCACTCTGTTTCTGGTCCGGGTTACCGGTGTATAAAGCCCCAGCCAACAGCTAAAGACACCGAGATGACGGAAGAAAAAAGAACCGATGCGGCGGCAGTCAGCACGCTGACCTTCAAGTTGATCGTGTTGATGAACCTGGTGGTCAAACCGTTCAACTCAACGTTTGGCGTCGACAACGATCTGTCGCTGCCCGAATGGCGCTGCATGATGTGGCTGGCGGCGCATCCGGACGCATCCGGACAGGATACCGCCAACGGCACTGGCATGGACCGCATGCACGTGAGCCGCAGTCTGCGCTCGATGGAGGCGAAGGACTACACCACAAGACACCCGGGTCGCGATGATCGCAAGAAATGGGAGTGGTCCCTGACACCGGTTGGCTGGGAGGTCTATGATCGCATCATCACCAGCGCACTCGACAGGGATGGCGTGCTGACGCAATCGCTGGACGCGGATGAACGCGCTCTGGTCAGCCGTTTCCTTGACAGCGCAATGGCCACGCTCCGGTCGATCGACGCATCGTAAGGTAACCGCGCCAGTCAAATACGGGGTGGAAGGGGTCGTGTTCACCCGGATTTCAGGGCTGTTTCGATGTCCTCGATCAGGTCGTCGACATCTTCCAGTCCGACCGACAGACGAACCGTCCCGTCGGAGATGCCCAGTTCAGCTCGCGCCTCTTCCGTCAGGTTTTTGTGGGTCGTTGTTGCCGGATGGGTGATCAGGCTTTTGGCATCTCCGAGATTGTTGGAGATGCGGATGGTCCGCAGGGCGTTTTCGAAGTCGAACGCGGCCCGCTTGCCGCCGACGATCTCGAAAGCGATCAGAGTGGAGCCGCCGCTCATCTGCTTGGCAACGATATCGGCCTGGGGGTGGTCAGCCCGACCGGGATAGATAACCCGTTGTATGGAGCCGTGCTGTGCCAGATAATCTGCGATTTTTGAGGCGCTCTCCGTCTGCTGGCGCACACGCAGCGGCAACGTCTCAAGGCCTTTCAGGAGCGTCCAGGCGTTGAATGGAGAAAGCGACGGCCCGGTGTGGCGGAAGAAATCGTGCAGGTTCTCGTCAATCCAGTCCTTGTTCGATAGGACGATACCGCCCAGACAGCGCCCCTGTCCGTCAATGTGTTTGGTGGCGGAGTACACCACCACATGGGCGCCCAATTCCAGGGGCTTCTGGTAGAGCGGTGTGGCAAACACATTGTCGACAACGACACAGGCTCCGATGCTGTTGGCGATGTCGCAGACACCGGCGATGTCGATGACTTCCAGCGTCGGGTTGGTCGGGCTTTCCAGGAAGAACGCCTTGGTATTCGGCCGCACCGCTTCCTGCCAGTTTGCAAGGTCGGTGCCGTCGATCAGCGTGGTTTCGACGCCGATTTGCGGCAACAGCGTCTCGACCACCCAGCGGCAGGAGCCGAACAGGGCGCGGGCTGCCAACACATGGTCGCCGGCGCGCACCTGGCACAAAAGAGCCGCCGACACGGCGGCCATTCCGGACGCGGTCGCGCGGGCGTCTTCGGCGCCTTCCAGCGAACACATGCGTTTCTCGAACATGTCGACGGTCGGGTTGGCGTAGCGCGAATAGATAAAACCGTCATCTTCGCCCTTGAATCGGGCTTCGGCGGCCTCGGCGCTGTCGTAGATGAAGCCCTGAGTGAGATACATGGCCTCGGAAGTTTCGCCGAATTGCGAGCGGGTCGTGCCGCCATGCACCATGCGGGTCGCGGGACGCCAGCTTGATTGCCTGTCCGTATTCTCGATCTCTTCACTCATTGCATTCACCCAACAAAAAAACCGGCTGCGAAGGCCGCTAGCCGGTTTCCACCCGACCTTTTAGCGACTTGTTTAACGTGGCAGCAAGCCGGTCGGCCAAATCACCACGGGATAAGGCTTCTTTACAGGGGCGATATGCTTGCGTCAATTGCGTTGCGCGGTATTGATAGCGGCGCGTGCAGGCAAGAGTGGGAGACGGCATGCGGGAAACCGGGATCCTTGCGGATCGGGAAATCAGCGCACTTTTCGGCGCCGGTAGGCTGACGGCGCCACGGCCGCTTGATGACGACCAGATCCAGCCGGCAAGCCTCGATCTGCGCCTTGGCAATAAGGCATTTCGGGTGCGCGCCAGTTTCCTGCCCGGGCCCAGGCATACCGTTGCCGACAAGCTGGCAAGACTGAAACTGCACGTCGTCGACCTCAGCGAGGGTGCGGTCCTGGAGACCGGTTGCGTCTACATCGTGCCGCTGCTTGAAGGCATCGAACTTCCACAACAGATTTCGGCATCGGCCAATCCCAAGAGCTCGACCGGTCGGTTGGATATTTTCACTCGAGTTATCACCGACCGGGCGCAGGAGTTCGACAAGATCCCGGCCGGTTATAGCGGACCGCTCTATCTCGAAGTCAGCCCGCGCACCTTTCCTATTGTCGTCCGGACCGGCTCGCGTCTGTCACAGATCCGCTTCCGCAAGGGGCAGGCGGCGCTCAATGAAGCGGAACTGGCCGCACTCCACGACAATGAGGTTCTGGTTGCCTCGGAACAACCCAACATCACCGGCGGCGGCATCGCCCTTTCGGTCGATCTGCAGGGCGGCCACGACCGCCTCGCCGGTTACCGCGGCAAGCACCACACATCGGTGGTCGATGTCGACAAGAAGGATGCGCATGATGTGCTGGAATTCTGGGAGCCGATCTACAATCGTGGCGCCGCTGAACTGATCCTCGACCCGGACGAGTTCTACATTCTGGTGTCGCGCGAGGCGGTTCACGTGCCGCCGCTCTACGCCGCCGAGATGCGGCCTTTCGATCCCCTGGTCGGTGAGTTCCGGGTCCACTATGCCGGTTTTTTTGATCCCGGGTTCGGCCACAGCGCCGCCGGTGGCCAGGGTAGCCGCGCGGTGCTCGAGGTGCGCAGCCACGAGGTGCCGTTCATCCTCGAACACGGCCAGATTGTCGGCCGACTGGTCTATGAGCACATGCTGGAACGACCAGTGGCCCTCTACGGCACCGATCTCGGATCCAATTATCAAGCGCAGGGCCTGAAACTGTCCAAGCATTTCCGCCGCGAGAGCCGGTAGGGGACTGGTTCGTCCCAGAGCCGTTTTGCCTGTTGCCGGGTTAGTGGTACCCTTGTGGCCGTGTGGATTGGACAGGGGAGACGGCCCGATGACGACCACCTTCATTCGAACAGTGATGGGAACCGTGTTTCTTGGCACTGCGTGCTTTGCAGTGCAGGGTCAGGAGATGTCGCGAATAACCTGCGCTGCCGGCGGGCAGATTTACGATGTGGGAGACGTGGCTTGCATTCCCGCATGTCATGGGCAGCAGCAATTGGCCAAGTGCGAGCAGGCTGGAAAGGGGGCCTCATGGACCTCGATTTCGAATTCCTGCCCCAGCGCGTTGATCAAGACGCCACGGCAGAGTTTCAGGGCGGCCAGTGCCGACATCAGCCTGAGGGCCGCCGATTTCGTGCTGCGATAACTAGCCGGGCGATTTCTCTTTTTTGAGCTCCGCCACATCGGCGCGCAGCGCTCTGATCTCGTTGAGGATCATTTCCTGCTCACTTTGCAGCGCCTCTCGGTCGGCGGATGCCTCCGCTTCGTGCTCGGCCTGCATGGCCGAGACGATGATGCCGATGAACAGGTTGAGCACCGTGAACGAAGTGGCGATGATGAACGGCACGAAGAAGGCCCAGGCCATCGGATACACATCCATCACCGGACGCACGATGCCCATCGACCAGCTCTCCAGCGTCATGATCTGGAACAGCGAATAGGCTGAAGACGGGATCGAGCCGAACCACTCGGGAAAGGAGGCGCCATAGAGCTTGGTCGCCATGACGGAGAAGACGTAAAACACCAGGCCCAGCAACAGCACGATCGAGCCCATGCCCGGTAGAGCTGCAATAAGCCCACCGACCACACGGCGCAACGATGGGACGATGCTGACGAGGCGCAGTACCCGCAAGATCCGCAACGCCCGCAGTACCGACAGGCTACCCGTGGTCGGTAGCAGGGCGATGCCGACGACGATCAGATCAAAGATGCGCCAGGGGTCGCGGAAGAAGTCGAGGCGATAGACGATGAACTTGGAGACTAGTTCAACAACGAACACCGCCAGGATGACCCGGTCGAGCGTATAGAGAAGTGGGCCCACGGCGGCCATCACCGACGGCACCGTCTCCAGACCGAGAGTGATCGCATTGATCCCGATGATGATGGTGATGAACCACTCGAAGCGGCGGCTCTCAATGAGGGATTTCAGCGCGTTCATGACGGGTCTAGCGGGATGGATTTCGGGTGCCCTGCACATGGCAATGGCGGTGCGGCCTGTCAAGCGCTTGACAGATAAAGACGATGCGTCATTGTGGTCCGGCCGAGCCGGCCAATGGGCGGCCACGGCAGCAGGCGGGTATGATGTAATGGTAGCCTGTAAGCTTCCCAAGCTTGACGCGCGGGTTCGATTCCCGCTACCCGCTCCATTCCGAAACTGCACTGGCGAATGTTGCCCATGACGCCGACATTTTTGCGCCGCTTTGGCCTTGCCCTGGCTCTGCTGGTCATCGGTGTCGCTGCGACGACAGCCCAGGAGAGCCAACCTCAAGCCGCCCCCAACTATTGGGATCCGCGCGAAAGGGTAGGGCTGCCCGATCTGAGTGGGCGCAATCGCATCCGTTTTCTGACGACCTCTGATTTCCCGCCGTTCAATTTCATGGACCAGAGCAATCGGGTGTCGGGCTTCCATGTCGATCTGGCCCGGGCGATCTGCGACGAACTGGGCATCGTCGAAAAGTGCCAATTGCAGGTCCTTCCGTGGGACGAGCTGAAGACGGCGATGGTGAGCGAGCAGGGCGATGCCATCATCGCCGGCCTTGCGGTCAACGGCGATAACCGCCGAGACTACCTGTTCACGCGACCGTTTCTGAAACTGCCGGCCCGCTTTATTCGCCTGAAGTCGGCGGTTCCCGAAAGCTTGGGAGCACAGGCCCTTGCCGGCCGTCGTGTCGGCGTCCTGGACAATTCCGCCCACGAAGCCTTGTTGCGCACCTACTTTCCGGAGATCCGACCGGTGGTCTACAGCAAGGCCGAGTTCCTTTTCGATGGCCTCAAGACGGGCGAGGTGGATGCGGTGTTCGGTGACGGCGTTCGCTTGTCCTTCTGGCTCGGCAGCGATGCGGCAGCAGGTTGCTGCGGCTTCTTCGACGGCCCCTATTTTGCACCGGCTTATCTCGGTGAGGGGCTGGCGATTGCCGTCCGCCGCAACAGTCCCGACCTGGCGCAAGCCTTCGACCACGCACTGCATGCGCTCAGTCGTGACGGTACGATGAAGGAACTTTACCTGCGCTATTTCCCGAACGGGCTTTACTGACCGCGGCGGACCTACGAAGGCTAGTGCCGACGAGCCTGAACGATCATGCCTTCGACCGTGTCTTCGCCCAACGCCCTGCAGGCCTCCAGCCGATGAAGACCCTCCACGAGGATGTAACGGTCACCGTCTGCGCGAATGAGAATTGGCGTCAGCTGGCCTTGTTCAAGCATGCTCTCGGCAATGTCCGTGACCACAGCTTCGTCGAGCGTTTTCTTGCGTTTGGCCGGTACATAGACCTTGCCGATGGGGACCGTCAGTTTCTGCATGACTCGCTGAGTGTAGCACCTTCTATGTCGGGTTGGGCAAATCAAATCGGCTCAGAACGTAGAAGACGCTGGTTGTCCCGATAAGGGAGCGCTCAGGATCATTTGCAACGAGCATTTTCAGGGGAATTCTGGCCGGAATGTGCGCTGGCTCTTGCCCTGCTCATTGGGAATGCCCCATTGACCCGACGCTTCCTTTGCCCCAATTGACGTCCTATCCCACCTGATACTCGGATCCGGCCCGAGCGGCTGCGATCCATTCAATGGAGTTCGATGATGACCGATACCTATGAGCCGCCGAAGGTCTGGAAATGGGAGACTGAAAGCGGTGGGCGCTTTGCCAAGATCAACCGGCCAATAGCCGGTTCCACCCATGACAAGGACCTGTCGGTCGGCGAGCACCCGCTCCAGCTTTACTCGCTGGGCACACCCAACGGCATCAAGGTCACGGTCATGCTCGAGGAGTTGCTCGAAGCCGGCCATACGGGCGCTGAATACAACGCCTGGTTCATCGATATCGGTGAGGGCGACCAGTTCGGCAGCGGCTTTGTCGGCGCCAATCCCAATTCCAAGATTCCGGCATTGATCGACCGCAGCGTAACGCCGGCTGTCCGGGTCTTCGAGTCGGGGTCGATCCTGCTTTACCTGGCCGAAAAGTTCGGCGCCTTCCTGCCGGATGATCCGGCGAAGCGGACGGAGGCGCTCAACTGGCTGTTCTGGCAGATGGGCAGCACACCCTATCTCGGTGGCGGCTTCGGGCATTTCTATGCCTACGCTCCGGAGAAGATCAAATACGCGATCGACCGTTTCACGATGGAGGTGAAGCGCCAGCTCGACGTACTTGACCGTCAGCTCGCCGAAAACCGCTATATCGCCGGCGATGAATACACGATCGCGGATATGGCAATCTGGCCCTGGTATGGCGCTTTGGCAAAAGGCAAGGTCTATGAAGCCGGCGAGTTCATCGACGGACCGAGCTACAAACATGTGCATCGCTGGACTGACGAAATTGCAGCCCGTCCGGCGGTAAAGCGTGGTCGTCGCGTCAATCGCAGCGACCAACTGCGCGAGCGTCACGCGGCCAGCGACTTCGATGCTCTTCTGGCTAAAGAAACGGCCGGCTGATCTCGTTCAATCGGTGCCCGGCACAACGATGATGTGGGAGTCGGCCGCCTTCCAGCGCTGCTCCCGCAACGGTTCGTAGTCGCTCGAATTGTACCAGGCGAGTGCCTTCTCCTTGTCCGGAAAGGCCAGGACCACGACACGTTCGTAGTCAGCTTGGCCTTCAATGCAGTCGATGTCACCAGTGCGCACCAGGTAACGGCCGCCATGGGCGGCAACGCCCGGGGGCGCCCGGTCGATATAGTCGCTCATGGCTTGCGCATCGCTGATGCTCACGCGCGAAATCACATAGGCCGTCATGGTTCAACTCCTGCTCGGTTCGTTATTTGATCATCGGCAGGATGAGGTGGTGTTTATCGGCGCAGCGCAGCGCCTCCTCGTACCCTGCGTCGGCATGACGCATCACGCCCGTGGCCGGGTCGTTCCAAAGCGTCCGGCCGATGATCTCCTCGGCCTCCGGCGACCCGTCGGCCAACAATGCGATTCCCGCGTGCTGTGAGAATCCCATGCCCATGCCGCCGCCGTGGTGGAACGACACCCAGGTCGCGCCGTTGGCGGCGTTGACCAATGCATTGAGGATCGGCCAATCGGAAATCGCGTCCGACCCGTCCTTCATGCCCTCGGTCTCACGATTGGGGCTGGCCACCGAGCCTGAATCCATGTGGTCACGGCCGATCACGATGGGCGCGCTGAGCTCGCCGTTGTGTACCATCTCATTGAAAGCAAGACCAAGCCGGTGCCGGTCGCCGAGGCCGACCCAGCAGATGCGGGCCGGCAGGCCCTGGAATTTGATGTGCTCACGCGCCTTGTCCAGCCAGTTGTGCAGGAACGCGTCATCGGGAAGCAGTTCGCGGACCTTGGCGTCGGTCCGGTAGATGTCCTTGGGATCGCCTGACAGTGCCACCCAGCGAAATGGTCCTTTGCCTTCGCAAAAAAGCGGCCGGACATAAGCTTCGACGAAGCCCGGGAAGCCAAATGCGTCCTCGGCGCCGGCTTCCTGCGCCATGGCGCGAAGATTGTTGCCGTATTCGAGCACGATGGCGCCGCGAGCCTGAAAATCGAGCATGATGGCGACGTGCCGCGCCATGGATGCCTTGGCCTCGGCCGCAACCCGCACCGGGTCGCGCTCGCGTTGCTCTTCCCACTCGGAAATACTCCAGCCGACCGGCAGGTAGCCGTTGATCGGGTCGTGCGCTGAGGTCTGGTCGGTGAGCACGTCGGGCACGATATCGCGAGCCTGCAGCTCTCTGAGAACGTCGACGACATTGCCGACCAGCCCGACGGACAACGGCGCTTCAGCGGCTTCAATCATCTCCAATGCTTCGTCCAACGATGATGCGGTGCGGTCGAGATAGCCGGTGCGCATGCGAAAGGCGATCTTGTCGCGCTGGCATTCGACCACCAGCGCGTTGTAGCCCGCCATGGTGGCTGCCAGCGGCTGGGCACCACCCATGCCGCCGAGGCCACCGGTGACCATCAGCCGGCCTGACGTATCGCCGCCGAAATGGCGCCGCCCGATTTCGCAGAAGGTCTCATAGGTTCCCTGAACGATACCTTGTGATCCGATATAGATCCACGACCCTGCCGTCATCTGGCCGTACATTGTCAGCCCCATGCGGTCCAGCTCGTTGAAGGTCTCCCAGTTCGCCCAATTGGGCACCAGATTGCCATTGGCAATCAGGACGCGGGGCGCCATTCGATGGGTTTTGAGGACCCCCACGGGTTTGCCTGACTGGATCAGCAGTGTTTCGTCATTCTCCAGCGCCTTCAGCGTCTCGGTGATGGCGTCGAAACATTCCCAATTGCGCGCGGCGCGGCCGATGCCGCCATAGACCACCAGTTCCTCCGGGCGTTCGGCGACATCCGGATCGAGATTGTTCATCATCAGGCGCAACGGGGCCTCGGTCTGCCAGCTTTTCGTGTTGAGCTCTGGACCGGTCGGGGCTCGGACGATCCTGCGGTTGTGACGCGTTCCGGTCATGCGCTAGATCACTTTCTTCTGACGCAGGGTTTCAAGGGTGTCCCCGTCGACGCCGGCCAATGTTTCGAGCACGCTTTGGGTGTGTTCGCCGAGCACGGGCGTGGTCGGCTCATCTGTGTTTTCAGCATCGGAAAAGCGGACTGGCTGAGGCACCAGCGGAACAGTGCCGAGTAAACCGTGTGACCCGGAGGTCACGAGGCCTCGCTGCGCCACGTGTTCGGAACCGGTCAACTGGCCGAGGTCCCACACAGGAGCGGCCGGAATGCCGGCATCGAGGAGGGCGGAGAGAACGGCTTCCTGGGGCAGGGTCGTTGTCCAGGCGCCGATTTTGTCGCGCAACGAATCCTCGTTTTCGTTACGCGCCCGGTTATTGATGAAGCGAGGGTCGTCCGCCAGGTCTGGCGCGCCCATCAGCGCGGCCAGCGAGGCGAAGGTGCGATCGGAAAAGCACACCATCACGATATCGCCTGTCTGCGTCGAAAAGGAATCGACGGGATAGGTGACCGGGTGGCGGTTGCCGGCCGGTCGCGGCGTGTCGTCCTTGTAGAGCTGCCGGGCGAGGCCGGTCAGTTGCATCGACATCATGCAATCGAGCATTGCCACGTCGAGATGCCGGCCTTTGCCGGTTCGCTCGCGGTCGAAAAGCGCCGCAACGGTCCCGAACGCGGCAAACATGCCGGTGCACACATCGGCGACGGATTCGCCCACGGCCGTAGCCGGCCCGCCCTTCGGTCCTGTCAGGCTCATCAGGCCGCTCATCGCCTGGATGACGAGGTCGAAGGCCGGCCAGTCCTTGAGCGGACTGTCCTGACCGAAGCCGGAAATGCTGGTATAGACGATGCTGGGATTGAGGGCACGCACCGATGGTTCGTCCAGCCCCAGCCTGGCCATGACGCCCGGCCGAAAGTTCTCGATCAACACGTCGCATTTGGGGATCAGCGCCCGCACAAGTGCGCGCCCTTCCTCCGATTTCATGTTCACCGTGACGCTCTTCTTGTTGCGATTGAGCAGCATGAAATAGCTGCTCTCGCCGTCAACGAAGGGCCCGAAAGAGCGGCCTTCATCGCCGCTTTCCGGCATTTCGATCTTGATCACCTCTGCACCGAGATCAGCCAGCATCGATGTACAGAACGGACCGGACATCACCCGCGTCAGGTCGAGCACGCGGATGCCACCGAGCAGTCCCGCACGTTGGTCAGTCATCGGTTTCTCCGTTCGCATCGAGCCGCAGGGCGATCTTGCCGGTCACCTGCCGGTTGGCGAGGTCGTCAAGCGCCCGCGGAAGATCAGCCAGGCGATAGCGGTCATCGACGACCGGCCGGATGGCGCCCGCCGACATCAGCGCGGTCAGTTCCCGATTGACCTCGGCCAGCATGGCCGCGTCGCTGTCATGGTTCCAGTAGACGCCCTTGGCGCTGGCTCGCTTCAACAGCAGCCGGTTGGCGGCCAGATTGGGCATTTTTCCGGAGGAAAACCCGACGATCAGCAGCGTGCCGTCCATCGCCAGGCAGCGCAGGCTGTCCTCGCCGATCTTTCCGCCGACCGGGTCGACGATGACGTCGGCGCCCCGACCGTCGGTCAGTGCCTTGACCTGCTGAAACCAGTCTTCTTGGCGGTAATCAATGCCCTCGGCAGCACCATGGTTCCGTGCGATTTCCAGCCTATCTGAACCACTGGCCGTGGCAATGACCTTCGCGCCGCGTGCCGCCGCCACTTCCACGCAGGCCAGTCCGGCGCCACCTGCCGCCGCATGGATGAGTACCGTCTGACTGGCTTGAACGCTGGTGCAAAAGTCGAGTGCCACAACGGCCGTCACGTAGGACACCGGCAGGGCCACGGCAGCTGTGAGATCGGCGTCACCTGGAACGGCGATAGCCATGTCCTCACGCACGTTTACATAGTCCGCAAAGCCGCCCCACAGGACCTTGCTGACGATCCTGTCACCTGCCGCAAAGGCCGATCCCTCCGGTGCGGCCTCGACAATACCGGCAATCTCCTGCCCCGGAATGAAAGGGCGCGGTGGCCGAATCTGATATCGCTCGTCGATCATCAGCAGGTCAGAAAAATTCAAGGCCGCCCGACTGACCCGGACGAGCAGCTTGCCGTCTTCCGGTTCCGGTCGCGCGACGTCCTCGAGTCTCAGCGCTTCAATTCCGGGAGTGGTCCCTGCAACCCAGGCCCTCATGGCCGTCCGCCTCCGGCCGACAACAACTCGTCTACCTGCGAACAGGCGTTCCGCAGCAGGGCACCGAAGCGTTTGATCGCTTCGGGTGTTGCACGCTGCGTCGGTGTGGCAATGGCCATGCTGCCCGCCGGGCGCCCGTCGCTCCAGAAAAACGGTGCAGCGACGCCGGCAACACCTTCATAGGTTTCTTCGCTGGAAATCGAATAGCCGCGTTGGCGTGTATCGCTCAGGTCGTGATCAAGAGCGTCCGCATCGATCAAGGTCGATTGGGTGACTGCCGCCATCGGGCGCGACAGATAGCGTTTGCGTTCGGCCTCCGGAAGAAAGGCCAGCACGGCCTTCGGCGCAGCACCCGCATGCAGTGGAAAAATCGCGCCGATCTGCTCGAACACCCGCAGGCCCTCACGCGTGCTTTCGATCTGGTCGACGCAGCGAACCGCATTGCCGGATCCGATAACGGCGGTCAGCAATACGGTCTCGCTGGTCTCCCGGGAGAGCTGCTCCAGGGTGGGCTGGCAGATGGCGCGAAAATCGAACAGCGCAGAGGCGCGGCGTCCCAGGTCGATCGAGGCCGGGCCCAGCGTATACCGGTTGCGGCCCTCCAGCGGCGCCAGGTAGCCGCGGTCTGTCAGGAAGCGAACCAGGCGGTTGACGGTCGATTTCGGCATGCCCGTCGATTGCGCCAATTCCGGCTGCGACCAGGTCGGCCGGTCCAATTGGAACAGGTCGAGGATCTGCAACGTTTTCTGCACCAGGCCGACGCCGGTGGCCGAACGCACGCTGTCTGTTTGGTCAAGCGACATATCCCAATATATATTGCAATGTCCCAAAATATGGAATAGCCTTTTTGAAGCCCTCGCAACAGAGGGGGGCAAAAACGGAGGATCCGAAAGATGCATCTGCTGCGAAGAACCATGATCGCGGGAGCCGCGCTCCTGATGGCCGGGTTGGCGCCGACCGCCAGCATCGCCGCCGACAAGGTCTTGAAGCTGGCGAGCTTTGTGCCGCCCATTTACGTTCTGCATGAGCCGATCTTCGTGAAGCTGGCAACGGATCTCGAAGCCGCGACCGACGGGTCGGTGAAAATCGAAATCTATCCTTCCGGCGAACTTGGCAAGGGTCCGGTTGAGCAGTACAAGCGCGCGGTGACACGGGTTGCCGAGATCAGCTACGGCTTGCCCGGCTACACCTCTTCGGTATTTCCCAAGACGCTGCTGATCGAGTTGCCCGGCGTCACGTCGGGGCATGAAGACGCGACCGCCAAGTTGTGGAAGGTCATGGACGGGCATCTGCGCGACGAGTTCAAGAAGACGGTTCCGCTGGCGCTGTTCGTCACGCCGCCGGCCGTCCTGATGATGCGCGACAAGCCGATCCGCAGTCTTGCGGATCTTGAAGGGCTGAAAATTCGCGTGGCGTCCTCATCGGCTGCAGCCGTCATCGAGGCCTATGGCGCGACGCCGGTTCCGATGCCGGCCAACAAGGTCTACACGGCGATGAACACGGGTGTCGTTGACGGGGCGTTGATGGGATCGGATTCACTGTTGATCTTCAAGCTCATCGAATTGACCAAATATGTGACGACCAATCTGCCCGAGATGCCGACGACGATCTTCCTTGTAGCCAACGAGGAAGCCGTGAACGAGTTGTCCGATGCCGAACGCAAGGCGCTCGCCGACCTGAGCGGCCTCGATATCTCACAGCGCTCGGCGGCCGGGTTGGCCAAATTCGGGGAAATAGCAATGGGCAAGTTTGCCGGCATCGATGGCAACGAGACCATTGTGCTGACCGACGAAGCGCGGGCTGAGTTTGAGGCAAAGGCTACGGAAGCTGTTGCAAAACTGCTTGCCGAGCATGACGCCAAGGGCCTTCCGGCGAGCGATATCGTGGCGGCCATGAAGAACTAGTCGACGGTTCGGCAGAGTGAGGGGTCTGCTGAAACATCTCGACCGGATCGTCACTCTGATGGCGATAGCCGGCGGCCTTGTGGTCGCCGGCCTTGTCGTTTTGACCTTCGTCGACGTGATCATGCGCTATTTCTTCTCCGCGCCGATGCGCGGTCGGCAGGACATCGTCGAAATGGGCATGGTGACGGCGCTGTTGCTGGCTGCTCCCTATACCTGGAGGATCGGCGGACATATCAGTGTCGACCTGTTCCGACGTTTGCCGCTAGCAGCGCTCGAGCGAATACGATGGCTGTTCGTCAAGTTGCTTGTGGCGGGTGTGTTCGCGTTGATTGCCTGGCGGGCCTGGTACTCGGCCGAGGACGCAGCCCTGTTCAACGAAGCCACCAACATGATCACCATCCCGCATCGACCTTTCATTTTCTTGATCATGGTCGTGGCCATTATTCATGCGGCGATCATCCTGCTCGAATGCCTGGCCGGTCCCGAAGACCATCAAGATGACGGTGGGGGTTCATGAGCCCGGTACTGATCGGCGTCGGTGGACTGGCCGTCCTGCTTGGGCTAATGGCCTTGCGGGTGCCCGTCGCCTTCGCGATGATTGTCGCCGGTGTCGGCGGCATTGGTCTTCTCAACTCCTGGCCCGCTGCCTTCTCCACCCTGTTTACCGAAACCTGGGGTACGCTCACCTATGTCGAGCTGACCGTCATTCCGCTGTTCGTGCTGATGGGCAACATCGCCAGCGCGTCGGGCATGAGCCGTGATCTCTACAATCTCGCTTACGCCTTGATCGGCCGATTCCGGGGCGGTTTGGCGCATGCGACAATCCTCGGCTGCACCGGATTTGCTGCCCTGTCAGGATCGTCGGTGGCGTCCGCTTTGACGCTTGGTCGGGTCGCTCTGCCGGAAATGGATCGATTCAACTATGATCCGAAATTCGCCGCCGGATCGGTTGCCGCCGGTGGCACGCTCGGCATTCTTATCCCGCCCTCCACCGGCTTTATCATTTACGCGATCCTCACGGAGGAATCGATCGGCAGGCTGTTTCTGGCCGGCGTGGTGCCTGGCCTCATTCTCTCAGGCTGTTTCATGCTGACCATCGCGCTGATGACGGCGTTGCGGCCGCAAATCGGTCCGGCGGGAGAGCGCTTCAGTCTTGCCGACAAGCTTCGGTTCCTGTTTCGCGGGGCCGCCATCCTGATCATCATCATCGCCTCGATCGGCGGCATTTACGGCGGGGTCTTCACGCCGGTGGAAGCGGCGGCGGTCGGCGCTGTCCTGGCCTTTGTCTTTTCACTGCCTCGCAAACAGTTCACGCTCGACAGTTTCCGCGACGCCCTGTTGAAGACCGTATCCACCACCGTGATGATCTATTTCATCATCATCGGCGCCAGCGTTTTCTCGCCTTTTCTGGCACTGACCCACATCCCGGCCGCCCTGGCTGACATGCTGGTCGAAGCGCAATTGCATCCGCTGGTCCTGTTGCTGCTTGTGCTCACCGTATTCATCTTTCTGGGCACTTTTCTCGACGGCTTCGCCATGATGGTGCTGGTTCTGCCCATTGTCCTGCCGATCATCGAACAATCCGGTATCGCGGAGCTGTTGGGCATGAGCGGCGGTTCCGATCTGCGCATATGGTTCGGCGTGGTTATGGTGATCATTCTGGAGATGGCGCTTATCAGCCCACCGGTCGGCATGAACGTCTTTGTCGTCAAGAGCGTCTCGGATATCTCGATGGGCGAGATCTATCGCGGCATCATGCCGTTCTGGCTGGCCATGCTGGTCTGCCTGATCATCATCATCGCTTGGCCGCAGCTGTCGCTCTACCTGCCGTTCACCATGCGCAATTAGTGCTGCGGGGTTGAAGCTGAACGCGTCAACCCCGCGGCAACGCATCAGCTCGCCAGCCGCTCCGTCGCTGCCCGCCGGTCGTCCACGGCATCGGCAAGGCCCTGCAAGACCTCCACCGTCGTGTCCCAGTCGATGCAGCCGTCAGTGATGGACTGACCGTAGGTCAACGGTCGGTTGCCAAGGTCCTGACGGCCGGCCACCAGATTGCTTTCGATCAGCAGGCCGATGATGCGGCTGTCGCCGGCCGCCACCTGCTCGCCGATATCATGCGCCACGGCCGGTTGTCGTGCCGGATCCTTGCCGCTGTTTGCGTGACTGGTATCGATCATTACCACACCGCGCGATCCAGCCTGTTCAGCGGCCCGGCAGGCAGCGTCAACGGATGCAGCGTCGTAGTTGGTCTCCTTGCCGCCGCGCAGGATAATATGGCAGTCCTCATTGCCCGTGGTCGATGCGATCGCGGAACGACCGCTCTTGTTGACGGCCATGAAATGGTGCGGATGTCCGGCAGACCGTACGGCATCTATGGCGATCTTGACGTCACCCGATGTGCCGTTCTTGAAGCCGACGGGGCAGGAGAGACCGGATGCCAGCTCCCGGTGCACCTGGCTTTCGGTGGTGCGGGCGCCGATTGCCGCCCAGCCGACCAGATCGGATATGTATTGCGGCACGGTGGTGTCGAGATATTCGCAACCGACCGGCAGGCCCAGTCCATTGATCTCCGCCAGCAACTCCCGCGCCATGCGCAGGCCGGTGTTGATGTCGAAGCTGTCGTCGAGATGCGGATCGTTGATCAGGCCCTTCCAGCCAACGGTGGTGCGCGGTTTGGCGAAATAGACCCGCATGACGATTTCGAGCCGGTCTGAGAGTTCTTTGCGCTGTGCAGCAAGCCGTTCGGCATAATCGAGTGCGGCTTCCGGATCGTGGATCGAACAGGGGCCGATCACCACCAACAGTCGGTCGTCATGGCCGTCGAGGATGCGGCGGATGGCCGAACGGGAGTTTTCGACGGTCGCTGATGCGAGGTTGTCAGGCGGAATGCCGTTCAACAGGGTTTCGGGCGCGATCAGTTCCCGGATATCGCGAATTCGAAGATCATCGGTTGGATTGTGCATTGTCGGGTTCCTTGGTTTCGGCCCCGGCGGCACAAAAAAACCGCCAGAGGGCTGGCGGTTGGTGCGGTTTGCTTATGATCCTGGTCTGTTCAGGACATGCGATCCCCTCCGTCCGCCATTTGGCCCGGATAAAAGTAAAACCAGAAATAGACGAACGATTGGATCATGGGGGACGCAAATACACGCTCTGCCAGGCGCTGTCACCCGTCGCGTTGACATTTCTTACGAGCCGCGTCCGCATCAAGCCAGCACCGCACCGGCGCGCCAAGGCATTCCAAATCTGTTTGAGTTGCGCTTTATTGTTGTTCCGGGCTCTGAGTGCCAGCTCAGCGATCGACCGTTCGGCGGAATGAACAAGGGATGTGAAGGATCATGGATACGGACCTCAAACTCACAGATCTCGGCTGGAACGAAGCCGTGCCGCCCAACGGTTTCATTAACCGGCCTAAATCGATTGCAACCAATGACAACCCGGATGGACTTTCGACAGCTCAGGCTGAAATTGAGATCGAGACGACACCGGAACACATGAATCTCGTGTCTGGTGACCCGTCTTGTGCGGGTTGGACGCGCGCCTACGACGATCCGGGCGTGTCGGCATTGCGCGAAAAGCTACGGGCGGAAAACGGGATAAAAGGGCTCGAACTCGTTCCGTTCAAGGAAGTCAGGCGGGCTGCCGAACTGTTCCACCGTGACGGCTTCGTCGCCGTCAAACATGCTGTGCCGCCAGACCTTCTGATGCGCATTCAGCGGGCTGCGAATGAAGCGATCGTGGCGCTGATGGCGGAAGACCGCGATTGCTCGGCTGGAGGAGGGGCCGGCGGCCTTCCACATCGCTACTCGTTCGGTGGCGGCTCGGCATCGCGTCAGATGTTGCACAAGGACGAGTGGTGCGCGCTGATCGACTTGCCGACAACCACGCCGATTCTGACCGAAATATTCGGATCCGCCGACTATGTCTGCGGCGGTGCAGGCGGCGATATCGCGATGCCGGGTGCGATTGAATACCAGGGATTGCATTCCGACAACATGTGGCCCGAATTGCCCGATCCCTATGGCAATGTCACCATGCGCGATCTGCCTGTGCCGGTTCTGACAATCAATTTTCCGATGATCGACCTCACTTTCGAAAACGGGCCGATCCGGCAAATTCCAGGAACGCAACGGTCACGGGCACCGATTCCGAATCTGGTCGAAGAACCCGACTGGATGAAGCTGAGCACGGTTTGTCCGGCGCCGGCAGGCACCGCGATTTTCCGTGATATTCGCGCTTGGCACGGGGGCACGCCCAATCTGTCTCGCGATGTTCGTGCCATGCCGAATGTCGAGTATTACGCTCCGTGGTTCCGAAGCGAGGGGATCATGCGAGCGATGCCATATGAACAGTGGGAAAGGTTGTCGCCGCACGCCCAACGAATTTGTCGCTACGTGGTTTGCGACAAGGGGGAAACTGTGGTGGGGGCCGGTTATATGGACCCGCGCCGCAAAAAGCGAGAGGCTTTCAAGGACAAACAATACGCGGAAATGGGGGAGAAGTCCGCGCGAGAATACAAAGCACGTCTTTAAGTGGAAACCGAATATGGGCGCTTGTAACGACGGGCGTAGACGCGACTTGAACTTCAGAGCTGGTGACCCGGCATCAGGAAGAACGAATTCCGAGTTTGTTCAGCAGCCGGTCGCGTTTCTGCAACCACCAGCCTGATTCTATCGGCCACAGCTTCTCTGCGTCCTCGTGTTCCAATTGTGCGGCGGCGTGCAGAGGCCAATTGGGATCGAGCAGGAGTTCCCTGGCCAGAGCGATCATGTCGGCCTGGCCTTCCCGAATGATCGCTTCGCAAAACTCCGCATCCCACAGGAACCCCACGGCCATCGTGGGCATGTCCGCTTCGCGCCGAACGCGCCCCGCAAACGGAACCTGAAATCCCTGCTCGATGGTCATCCGGCGCGGCCGCTCGCGTCCACCGATGCCGCCGGAGGAGCAATCGATCAGGTCGACCCCCGCAGCATTAAGGGCCTTGGCTGTTTCCACCGTGTCTTCGATTTCCGAACCACCCTCCAGCCAGTCCGTAGCCGACAGGCGGAACGCCAACGGCAGATGGTCGGGCCAATTCGCCCGCACCGCCTGGGCAACCTCGACTGCGAAGCGACGCCGGTTCTCGGCATTGCCGCCCCATTCGTCGGTTCGGTGATTGGAAATCGGAGAGAGAAACTGATGAACGAGAAAACCGTGCGCGGCATAGATTTCGATGATCTCGAAGCCGGCCGCATGGGACCGTTTGGCCGCCGCGCCGAAGGCGGAGATGACCCGTTGAATATCCTCCAGGGACATTTCCGAGGGCGACGGCCAACCTTCCGCGTAGGGCAGGGGTGACGGCGCATCAGCGGGCCATGCAGCTTCCCCGCGCTCCGCCACATCCTGCTCGTCAACCGGGGTTTCCCCGTGCCAGGGCCGCCGTTCCGATGCCTTGCGCCCGGCGTGACCAAGTTGAATGCCTGGAACCGCACCTTCCTGCTTCAGAAACGCCGTCACCGGCTTCAAAGCGGCAATCTGGCTGTCGTCCCATAGACCCAGATCACCATGGGTTCGCCGACCCCCGGCTTCCACGGCGGTAGCTTCCGCATAGACAAGTCCGGCTCCGCCCATGGCAAAGCGCCCAAGATGCACCAGGTGCCAGTCATTCGCGTGCCCATCGATCGCGCGGTACTGGCTCATCGGAGAAACCGCTATTCGGTTTTTGAACGTGATGTCGCGCAGGGTGAAGGGTGAAAACAGTTCGGACAAAAGGGCGGACCTTAGTATTTCCGGAAGGGGACCAGAAGCGTCCACAACAGCCGCGTCGGCGAGCGGTCGCGATAATATTCCAGGCCGATTTCCATGTCCTTGTGGCCGCGATGAGGCTGGGCGCAATAGGTGCCGAACAGGTAATCCCAGAACGGAAAATTGAAGCCGTAATTGGAGTTGGTTTCCTGCTTGAAGGTGGAATGGTGCACCCGATGCATATCGGGCGTGACCAGCACAAGGCGCAGAACCCGATCGAGGCCAAGAGGCAGGCGGGCATTGGCGTGGTTGAACATCGCCATACCGTTGAGCACGATCTCGAAAATCAGCACGGCGACCGCTGGCGGGCCGAGACAGACGATGATCAGTGCTTTCCAGAACATCGACAGCACGATCTCCAGCGGATGGAAGCGCAGGGCCGTGGTCAGGTCGAAGCCGATGTCGGAATGGTGCATCCGGTGAATGCGCCAGAGGATCGGAATCTTGTGGCTCAGCAGATGCTCAAGCCAAATGGCGAAATCGAGGAGGACGAATGCGATGATGCCGGCAATCCAGGTCGGCACCTCGAAGATATGGAGCAGCCCGTAGCCATTATCGGCGGCCCAGAGCGCGGTGCCGACCGCCGCCAACGGAAAGATAACCCGCAAAACCAGGGACGACAGCACCAGGACGGAGAGGTTCGTGAACCAGCGGCGCGCCTTCAGCGCCCCGATCATCTCGTCGCGTTCAAGCCGCGGACTAAGCAGCTCATAGGCCGCCATGGAGAGAAAGATCGCAGCAAAGGCAATCAGGCGGACAACCGGCTCTGACAGTCCGAGCAGTTCCATGGCCTTCCGTGGCCCTTAGTGTGACCGGAAGCGCGCCATCGCTCCGCGTTCGATAGCGGCACAGGTCAGTTTGTCGAGACCAAGCCGATCACGCAGGATCTGCAGTAGCCGCAGTTCCTCTTGCTCGACATGCAGGTCGGCGGCGGCCACCTCGACGGCCAGTGCATAGGCCGTATCGTAGAGGCCGGGCGGCAGCGCGTCATGGGCGATCAGCATCACGGTATCGAGACCATCAGGCTCGCTCAGGATGGCGCCGCAGTCACGTGCGACCCGCACCAGCCGGTCTTCATCGAATTCCTGAAAGATCGGCAGGGTCCGGGTGATGTTACCGATTTGCGCCAGCTCGGCGTCGGTCATCGTCCTGTCGACGGCTGACATGGTGACCATGACGTAAATCAGCGCGTCTTGAATGGTGATCGGGGAGCTCATGCCACATCCTTTAGTATCTCGACTGCTTGACCACACGCTCTAAAACGATGGGACGGCACGGTCAAGCAAAACAGGCGCCACCGCCGGTGTGCGATTTGTGCGCTGCCGCATTGACCTTTCCAGGCCATCGGCCTAGGTTCCGCGCGCCTCCGGGCATACCGGCCGCCGATCAAGCAATTCAGGCGGTTCGAACGCTCCGGCCGTCGGGATTTGCGCTGCAGCACCCGCCGTCTTCAACATCACTTGATAAAGCCCCGAAAGCACGACGATGAGCACCGACCGCCTTTCTGAAATCGATCTTGACGAAGAGATGATTGCAGTTGCGGCTGAGGCCAAAGCCTGGCCGTTCGAAGAGGCGCGCAAGCTCGTCAAACGCTATGAGAAGGGCGGCTATCCGGACACCGTTCTGTTTGAAACGGGCTATGGTCCGTCGGGCCTTCCGCACATCGGTACCTTCGGCGAAGTCGCGCGCACCTCCATGGTGCGCCACGCTTTTCGCGTGCTGACGCGCGACAGTGTGAAGACAAAGATCCTGTGTTTTTCCGATGACATGGACGGCTTCCGCAAGGTGCCGGCCAACGTGCCGAACCAGGAGATGATGCAGGCCTATCTCGGCATGCCACTGACGAAGGTGCCGGATCCTTTCTCAAACGAGTATCCGTCGTTCGGCGCCGCCAACAATGCACGCCTGCGGGCCTTCCTTGATCGTTTTGGCTTCGATTACGAGTTTGCATCGTCGACCGATTACTACACCAGCGGCCGTTTTGACGCAGCGCTGCTGCGCATGCTCGGGGTCTATGATGATGTCATGGCGATAATCCTGCCGACATTGGGCGAGGAGCGGCGCGCAACCTATTCGCCTTTCCTTCCGATCTGCCCACGCACGGGCAAGGTCCTGCAGGTGCCGATGATCGCCCGAGATGCTGTTGCCGGTACCGTAACCTATGCCGATCCGGAAACGGGTGAGGAGATCACAACCAGCGTCACCGGCGGCCACGTCAAGTGCCAGTGGAAGGCCGACTGGGCGCTGCGCTGGTTTGCGCTCGGCGTCGATTACGAAATGGCCGGCAAGGACCTGATCGACAGCGTCACCCTGTCGTCCAAGGTGTGCCGGTCGCTCGGCGGCCGCGCGCCTGAGGGCTTCAACTACGAACTTTTCCTGGATGAAAACGGCCAGAAGATTTCCAAGTCCAAGGGCAATGGCCTGACCATCGACGAATGGCTGACCTACGCATCGCCGGAAAGTCTGGCGCTCTACATGTTTCAGAAGCCGAAGACAGCGAAGAAGCTTTATTTCGACGTCATCCCCAAGGCGGTCGACGAGTATTTCTCATTCCTCTCGGCCTATGGCAGACAGGACTGGAAAAACCGTCTGGGCAACCCGGTCTGGCACATGCATTACGGTAGTCCGCCCGCTGCGGACAATCCGGTGCCGTTCGCCATGCTGCTCAACCTGGTCAGCGCCTCGAATGCCGAAAACAGCGACGTGCTATGGGGCTTCATTTCGCGCTATGCGCCGGGTGTCACAAGCGACAGCCATCCGCAGCTTGACGCGCTGGTCGGCTATGCGATCCGTTACTTCAACGATTTCGTCAAGCCGACCAAGGTATTTCGCGATCCCGATGATGTGGAGCGCCAGGCGCTGTCGACCCTGGACGAGAAACTGGCCTCACTGCCGGCGGATGCCGACGGCGCAACGATCCAGGACTCTGTGCTCGATGTCGCTCGCGCCATCGAGCGCTACCAGGACCAGAACCGAAAGGGCCCCGACGGCGGCCCGGGCGTTTCCGTTGCCTTTTTCCAGATGCTCTATCAAGTGCTTCTGGGACAGGAGCGTGGGCCTCGTTTTGGCTCTTTCGCTGCGCTCTACGGCATCGCCGAAACCCGCGCCCTCATTCAGACGGCTCTGGCTGGGGAGCTGGTTCAGTAACAACGTCTGACGGTTGAACCTGCACTCCGCTGTCGACGACGGCGGAGAGGTTGCGTGGATCGCTTCCGTAGATCCCCTTTGCGCCGTCCCGGGCGATCTCCTCGAGCGCGACATATTCCGTTTCCGGAAGGGCTCGCGCCCAGCCGCTTCTGACCAGCCAGGCGGCTGGGTCCTGAGTCCCGACCGAGCAACGACTGACAACGATCTCGTCCCAGCGGCCTTCCGGCACGACGCATGACATGGCTCGTCCTCGCAGGAAGTTGCGGAACGAAGTCCGGGCTATGATCCCGCACGGCCAGGCAAAGCCGTTGATGTCGATACAAACCGATTGAGGCTCCAGCACCTCGATATCGGCAAGTTGAAGATCGCCTTTCGCGTAGGTCACCAGGCCGGCTGCGATGACGACCGGCTGGTGGAGGAGGGTCGTCTTCGGCCCGGTCTCTTTCGGTGGTGTCAGCGGCTGACGGGGCGCAATCCGTTCGAGCCGCATTGCATTTTCCGCGAAAGGCGCGGCGAATAGCCCGGGCGAGACCTGACGCACCGGACCCACTTCGACAATCTCGCCGACTTCAGGTTCGCCGGTGTTCGGTTGCGGTTGGGTGGTTTGTTCCTGTTCGACCGGTTCTTCACCGCTGGTGAAAGCAAAAAACAGCAACACCAGGGTCATGGCGAACAGGAAAAAGAGAATGGCCGGAATTCGCTTCATCTACTGGCTCGCCCAGGCTATGCGGGCGATCCACTCGATCTCATCCGCTGTAAAACTGCGGTCCGGATGGTCCGGATTGAGCGATTGCAATTCGATATGTCCCGGCACGCGACGTCTCAACAGTTTCGCCATGACCTCACCCGCACGGGTCTTGACGACGACCCGGTCTCCAGGACGCACCTGCGCCTCCGGTTCGACGATCAGCGTATCGCCGTCACGGTAGAGCGGCAGCATGGAATCGCCCTGGACCTTGAGTGCGTAGGTGTGACCTGTGGCAGCCACCGGCAGCTCCACCTCGTCCCAACCGTAACCGGCCGGAAACCCTCCATCGTCGAAGTAGCCGCCGTTGCCCGCTTGGGCGAAGCCAAGCAGCGGCACCGTAGTGTTTGTGCTGGTGCGAGAATCCGGCGCGGCGAGTTCGATGAAGCGTTCCGGCGGGCAGTCAACGGCGGATAGAATGCGCGAAAGCGATTCCGTTGACGGCCAGCGTGGTCGTCCATCGTTGTTTGTGCGTTTGGATTTGTTGAACGCCGTCGGGTCCAAACCGGCTCGGCGTGCCAGCCCTGAAACCGACATCCCGTTACGGTCCGCCAATCTGTCGATCGCCATCCAGATTTGCGCATGCGAAAGCATGGTTGACACTTATACGTTGCCCGATGCCCGGTTCAAGGCTTCAGGCTGACGTCATCGTGTTTCATTCGAGACGCCGGGCCTGATCAGAATTCGAAATCCCCGCCGTCGACCTGCTCCTGCGGCAGCCAGGTCTCGTGCACGTGTAACCAGCGGAACGGTTCCGCACGGGTCAGCAGCGCAGTGGATAAACGTGCGTTCTTCGGCCGGTCGTAAGACCGCGAGCCGGTTTGCCATTCGGTGTAGGTAACCAGCAGGTGGTCGCCCAATTCGTGGCGGACCGCCACGTCGCGAATGACGATGCGGTGATTGGGATTGGCTCCATGCGCCTTGCGGAAAGCGGCGGTCAGATCTTCGATTGTCGTTTGATTGCCGTCTGGCGTGATGATGATGAAACCGGCGTCAAAACGGGGAACGAACTCGCTCTCCAGGGCTTCTGGTGCGACCGATCCGGCATACCAGTCAACGAAAAAACGGTGCAGGTCCTCGATTTCGTGGCGAACGCGCTGGTGCAAATTGTCAGTCATGCCATTCCTCTCAGGTGTCGTGGTCCGGATGCTGGTTGGAATCGACGCCGGCATTCCAGGCGTCGTCCTTGCGTATTTCATCTTCGGGCTTTTCGGGCAGTTCTGTAAGGCCGTTGAAAAAGCTGCATCGGCTGCTTGCGTTGACCTGAACCTCCGGAGGAGCAACCTCTGGATTGTCGAGCGATCCGATGGCGATCTCCGTCCATCCGTCGAATTCGTAGGTCAAAGGTGTTCCGCAGTCTTTACAGAAACCGCGCCAATTGCGCTGAGAGCTGTTGAATATGGACCGCTCGCCGCGCGTCCATTCGATGTCGTAGGCCGTGACAAGCGGCGCGAATAGGCCACCGAAGGCCTTCTGGCACATCCGGCAATGACAGATGGAAGCCCGGCCGAGGCGGCCGATGGCATAGCGAACGGCTCCGCATTGGCAGCCACCGGTTATCCTGTCTCGTTCCATCGTTTCACCCCTTCACGGACAACGGCGGACCGGTTTTTCAAACGCATGACGAGACCGAAGATTAATGCCGTGATCAAAACGAAGCCGGCACACAGCGTGAACAGGCCCTCATAGCTCATCTGCGTCAGAGCCAGGCCGGCGGCAACCGGCCCTGCGACCTTGCCGAGATTGCGCAACGCGCCGAGGGCGCCCATACCGGCACCAAGTGAAGCAGCAGGAATTTCCGAACTCAGCAACGACTGTGTCGAAGGCAGGATCAGCCCCAGACCGAGCCCGATGGCAACCGCCGCCGCGAGCAAAAGAGCGGCACTGCCACTGTTGCTCAGGAACAGCAGCGCACACGCCAGCGTCACCAGTCCGGCGGTAATCGTCAACTCGGGCGAGGTCCGGTCAGCAAGCCGCCCGCCGATCGGGCGCATGACGATGTTAGCCAGCTCTTGCACACTGAAGAACAGCCCGACCAGCAGCAGGTCGAACCCTGCCACCGTCAAGGCATAGATCGGAAGAAACGCCTTGGTCGCATAGGTCGCGACATGCACTGCGATCTCCAGCGTGGCGGCCATCCAGAAGGCGCGGCTTGAGCGTGTCGCGCGGATGGCACTCAGCGCGCCCGTGACGAAGCTCTCATGGCGAACCACCGGACGTTGCGTGAGAAAGAGTGCGGGCACGAAGGCCGCGCAACTGGCCAGTCCGATGATGGTGAAAACCTTCTCCGGCTCCATGACCGTCAGCAGCAGCGCGGCAATTGTCGGGGCGAGGAGGTAACCACCGCTACGCGCCATGCCGAAGATTCCCAGCCGCTCTGCACGGCGGTCGATACCCATTTCGGCAACATAGGCAAGACTGACAGGTCCGAAGATCGCCGTTGCCGTGCCGTGCAGAAGCCTGAGCGCGATCAGGTCTTCCGGCGTTTCGACGAACCGGTAGAGAAAGGGCGCCAGCGCGAAAACGGTCAGGCCGATCAGAAGCCACAGTCTGCGGCCCCACCGGTCGGACAGAAATCCGAAGAGCGGCTTGAGCACCAGGCCGGTCATGGTCGAGATCGACACGACGGCGCCGATGATCAGGTCGCCGGCGCCCAGTGCCGCGGCATAGATCGGCAGCAGCGGCGTCTTGCCCATCTGGTAGGCAGTGCGAACGACAAAGTCTGCCGCCGTCAGGCGCCATAGATCGGCCGGCAGGCCGAGCCAGTTTGCTCTCATCGATAACTCACGAGACGATCGCCGGAATGTTCGCCGCGGCGGCTTCACGATTAAGCTCGGCAAGGTCGGTCTCGACGACAGCACCATAGGCCGCAATCTGATGCTCGACCTTCCCGATCACCTCGTCGGCGACGGCGACGAACTGCGTCGCCGGTGGTGTGTCGGCCATGGCAACCGTCCATAGCAGTTCGCCCAGCGTGTCGTCGTGGCGCGCCGGGTTGCGCAGCACGTCCCTAGGCGTTTCCCGGTGGACGTCCACCAATTCGGTTTCGATTGCCGACAGGGACGTGACGATCCCCTCGATTTTGTCGACGATGGCCGGTTGATCGTCACCGGCCCTATGGCGCAGTGCTTCCAACTGCTTGCGCACGTGCCGAAGCTCGTTCACGGTCCGCCTCAGCGCCGAACGGGATTCCGACAGCCGTTCGGCCAACGCGAACTGCTGGTCGAATGCATCTTGGGTCGTCGACAGCCGTGGATCTTTCAGAATGGCAAACGATGCGTCCTGATTGGCGTCGCCAATGGCCAGCGTCACCTGGTACTCTCCCGGCGGGACCGCCGGGCCGCTGCCGGCACCAGATTTTGCTAATGGTTTATACTTGCGCTCGATCAGTGATTCGTCAAACGGCTCGACCGGCGCGCAGTGTCGGTTCCAGACGAAACGGTTGAGACCCGGTTTCGTTGGCAGCCGGTCGTCGGGCTTTTCGCTATCATCGCTGGAGAAGCGGCGGATTTCGCGGCCTTGAGCATCGGAAAACACCATCGAAATCACGTCGTCGGGTTCTGCGTCCAGCCAGTAGTAAACGATGACGCCCCGCGGTGGGTTTTCGCCAACATCGAGGTGCTTGCGCTGCGTGCGTCCCTCGGCATCGGTGACCATGTAATAGGCGCCGCCGATGCCGAATGATGGGCTGTAATTGACACCGTCGCCATCGAAGACGCCGGCACCCCAGGTGAGTGTCAAGCGGTGGGTATCGCGCGGTGAAACAAGTGCACTTCCGGATCCGTCTCCAGCCAGCTGGCGCAGCGGCGACACATCGTCGAGCACCCAGAAGGAACGGCCATGGGTGGCGGCGATCAGGTCGCCATGCTTGAGTTTCAGGTCGTAGACCGGCACGACCGGCAGGCCGCCGCCCATGCGAGACCAGCTTCGGCCGTCGTCCAGTGAAGCAAAGACCCCGGTTTCGGTCCCGACGAAGAGCAGGCCGGGCCGTTCTGGATCTGGGCGCAGCACGCGGGTGATCTCGCCATCCGGGAAACTGCCGCTCAGCGACGCCCAACTCTGGCCGCCGTCGGTGCTACGGTAGAGATAGGGCTGGTAGTCGTCGTGCTTGAAGCACGTCGATGCGACATAGATCGTGTCCGCATCGTGCTGCGACACCTCGATCGAGCCGACATAGGCCCAGGCCGGCATGTCGGGCGGCGTGACGTCCTGCCAATTGGCGCCATCGTCGCGGCTGACATGGATCAGACCGTCGTCGGTCCCGGCCCAGAGTTCGCCCCTGCGATGCGGCGATTCGACCAGCGTCGACAACGTCGCATAGGTCTCGGCGCCGGCACTGTCGCCGGTCAGCGGTCCGCCGGACGGACCGAGCTTGGATTCATCGCGCTGAGTCAGGTCGGGACTGATTTCTGCCCAGCTGTGGCCTTCGTCCTGGCTGCGGAAAACATGGTTGCCGCAGGCATAGAGCACGTTGCTGTCATGCGGCGAAAACAGGATCGGAAAGGTCCAGGCAAACCGGTAGCGAAGATCTTTTGGGGCAATCCCCGTCGATTCTTCCGGCCAGACGTTCACGAGCTGAGTCTGGCGGGTCCGGTGATCGTATCGCTGCAATGCGCCGGAACCGCCCGGAGACGATCCGACGGCACCGATATAGACGATGTTCGGATCCTCCGGATGCACCGCGATGAAGCCGCTCTCTCCGGTGCCGGGCAGGGAGCAATCGTTCCAGGTAATGACGCCCCATTCTGTCCCGTTGGGCACGCTGATCGATGTGTTGTCCTGCTGCGTCGCGTAGACCCGGTAGGGGAACTGGTTGTCGACGTCCATCCTGTAGAATTGTGCCGTCAGCTGGTTGTAGATCGTCGTCCAGGTCCGGCCGCCATTGAAGCTGACATTGGCGCCGCCGTCATTGCCCTGCACCATGCGCCGGTTGTTGGTCGGGTCGATCCAGAGATCGTGATTGTCGCCATGCGGTGTGGTGACCTCGCGGAACTCGTGGCCTCCATCGGTCGACTTCCACATCTGGTAGTTGGTGACATAGACGAGCTCGGGATCGACCGGGTCGGCAAAGACATGCATGTAGTACCAGGGCCGGTGCAGGAGATCTCGGTTGGGACTCACCTGCGTCCACGTTTCACCATAGTCCTCGGAGCGGTAGAGTCCGGCCTGTTCGTCCTTGGCTTCGACCAGCGCCCAGACCCTGCCGGCCTTCGGCGCGATGGCGACACCGATCTTGCCGAGCATGCCCTTGGCGAAGCCCGGTTGGTTGCTGACCTCGGTCCAGCTGTCACCGCCGTCGGTCGAGCGATAGAGTTTCGATCCCGGTCCGCCACTCGACAGCGTCCAGAAGTGCCGGTGCGCTTCCCAGGTGGCGGCAAACAGGATGCGCGGGTTCGTGGGGTCCATGGCAAGATCGATGGCTCCCGACCGTTCATCCTCATGCAGGATGAGGTCCCAGGTGACGCCGCCGTCAATAGAACGGTAGACGCCGCGCTCGGGGTTTGTGCCGAAAGCGTGGCCGAAAGCCGCAACATAGATCGTGTCGGGATCCTCCGGGTGCACACGGATCTCGCCGATATGTCTGGTTTCGGCCAGACCCATATGCTGCCATGTGCGGCCGGCGTCCGTGGAGCGGTAGATCCCGTCGCCGTAGGAGACGTCGACGCGGATCGTCGTTTCGCCCATGCCCGCATAGATGACGTTCGGGTCGGAAGGTGCCACCGCCAGCGCACCGACGGAGGCCGAGTTGAAGAACCCGTCGGAAACACACTCCCAGTAGGTCCCGCCGTCGGTGGTTTTCCACACGCCGCCGGCACAGGCGCCGAAATAGAATGTCATCGGGTCGACGGGATCACCCGCCACCGCAACGACACGGCCGCCGCGCGGTGGGCCGATGCAACGCCATTTGAGCTGCGTTGACGACAGGAGGTCTTGTGCACGGGAGGAAGAACCGGCCGCGTTCGCAGCAGTAGAATTGCTCATGGGGGAGGATTCCTGTGAAGAACTCGACATACAGAGTAAGCAGGATAGACCGAGTCCCGATAGAAGTGCAATCGAAGCGATCGCACTGACAGATTGTGATTGCTGCGGTGATGCGGCGGACAGCGTGTCCGTCGATTCTGGCTACCGTTCGCAGTTGGAAACTGCCATAGGTAGAGCTTGAGGAGGACGCATTATCCATGGCGCCGATCGTCTCGATCAAAAATCTTTCAAAGACCTATGAAGGCGGCCATGAGGCGCTGAAAGACGTGTCGCTCGACATCGAGGAAGGCGAGATCCTGGCCCTTCTCGGCCCGAACGGCGCCGGAAAGACCACCTTGATTTCCATCGTTTGCGGTATTGTCACGCCGACTGGTGGCAGCATTACAGTAGGCGGTCACGATGTCATGAAGGACTATCGTCGTGCGCGCACTCTGATCGGCCTGGTGCCACAGGAAATCACGCTCGAACCTTTCGAGAAAGTTTTCCGTACGGTCAGCTTTTCGCGCGGTCTTTTCGGCCGACCGCCGGATCCGTCCTTTGTCGAGGGTGTTCTGGAAAAGCTGTCGCTGCTCGACAAGAAGAACGCCGCCATCAACCAGCTTTCCGGCGGGATGCGCAGAAGGGTGCTGATCGCCAAGGCGCTGTCCCACGAGCCACGCATTCTGTTTCTCGACGAGCCTACCGCCGGTGTCGATGTCGAGCTGCGCAAGGGAATGTGGGAGATCGTTCGGGAATTGCAGAAGAGTGGTGTCACCATCATCCTGACCACCCACTATATCGAGGAAGCCGAGGCAATCGCAGACCGCATCGGTGTGATCAGTGACGGCCAACTGTTGCTGGCGGAGGAAAAGGCGTCACTGATGCGGCGGCTCGGCCGCAAGCAGATGCGCATTGAACTGCAGGCTCCTCTGGACGCTTTGCCCGAAAGCCTGGCCCGCTACGAACTGGAGCGGGCCGAAGATGGGTGCTCTCTCATATATACCTATGACACCCAGGCTGACCGCACCGGCATTACGGCGCTCCTCAACGACCTCAATGCTGCAAGCATACGCATCAGCGACGTTCAGACAAATCAGAGCTCCCTGGAGGAGATTTTCGTCGATCTTGTAAGGGAGAGGTCATGAACTTTCAGGCCGTAAGGGCAATCTACGTCTTCGAGATGTCGCGCACCTTTCGCACGCTCCTGCAGAGTGTGGTGTCGCCGGTGCTGTCCACGTCGCTCTATTTCGTTGTTTTCGGCGCCGCCATCGGCTCGCGCATTGAAGAGGTCGACGGTGTGAGCTATGGCGCGTTCATCGTGCCCGGGCTCATCATGCTGACGGTGCTGACGCAGGCGACATCGAATGCCGCCTTCGGCATCTATTTCCCAAAGTTCATCGGCACCATCTTCGAACTATTGTCGGCACCGATCAATTTCCTGGAGATCGTTGCAGGCTATGTCGGCGCTGCGGCAACGAAAGCGCTTGCGATCGGACTGATCATCCTGATCACCGCCAACCTCTTCGTCGATATCAGCATCGCCCATCCCATTTGGATGCTGGCGTTCCTGGTCCTGACCTGTGTGTCGTTCAGCCTGCTCGGCTTTATCCTCGGCATCTGGGCACAGAATTTCGAGCAGTTGCAGCTGGTGCCGCTGTTGATCATTACACCCCTGGTGTTCCTCGGGGGCAGCTTCTATTCGATCTCCATGCTCCCGCCGTTTTGGCAAAACGTCACCCTGTTCAATCCGGTCGTATACCTGATCTCAGGCTTCCGCTGGAGTTTCTACGGCGAAGCCGATGTCGCCGTGGGCGTGAGCCTGGCCATGATCATGCTTTTCCTGCTGATTTGCCTGGCTATCATCTGGTGGATTTTCAGGACCGGCTATCGCATCAAGAGCTGAAAAAAAGTCAGGTTAAGAATTGCTCGAAAGGATTACCCGTTGCTTGCACCAGTATGATAATTACTGTATGGCTCTGATTTGATGGATGAGGTGCGCGCACGATTCCGTGTGTGGCCAATCGAAAAAACAGAGATTTAATTGCCGGGTTACCCGGCCTGTACCTGCCAGAAGAGGGTCACCATGGAACAGACAATCATCGCCTATTATGAAGCGATCCTTCGCCAGACGCCGACACAGTCGCAGATCGACCAGTGGGATGCGTTTCTGGGCGAGGCCGACGATCTTGAGGATGCGCTGGCGGACTTTGCCCAGGCGCTGTGCCTGCAGGCCGATGAGGTTCGTTCGGTTCTGCGTCTTTACCAGGCGGTGTTCGACCGCATGTCCGACAGCGGCGGTCTGACCTTCTGGACCAACCGTTTCCGCGACATCCAGGAAGCCAATCCGGATCTGTCCTACCGCGATGCCCTGATCGAGACGATCTCTCAGTGGCTTGAGTCGGACGAATACATCGCCCGCTTCGGCGACAACCTGTCGGATGAAGACTTCCTGTCGCTCGTCTATCTCAACATCCTCGGCCGCCCGGCCGACCAGGACGGCTACAACTTCTGGCTTGCCGTTTTGAAGTCGGGTGCGATGAGCCGTGAGCAGCTGATTGTCGAGTTCACCGAATCGGACGAGTTCAAGGCTGATGTCGACGATGAGGCCAATGGCCTGCTGAAGGCAGCGGCTGCGATCGACAGCGACACGGTCGTTGACGATCTTCCCTACGAATTCCCGGGCGGCGATCCCTACACGGGCGAGCTTGGCAACGAAGCTCCTGTCGACATCCTGATCGGCACGGATATCGATGAAGACGCCGAGGACGGCGATGAGGTCAATGAAGGCCAGCTGACGGCGGTTGATCCGGATGGTGGCGAGACCTTCACCTGGGAACTGATCGATCCGACCGGCACGTTCGGTCTTGACGATCCGAATGCCCAGCAGCCGAAGATCGTCGTTGTGGATGCCAGCGGTCTTGACCACGAGACCGATGACGTGATGACGGTGACGATCCGTGTGACGGACAGCGACGGCAACACCTATGAAGAAGATGTCGACATCGACATCAACGACATCAACGAAGGTCCTTTCAATCTGGACCTTTCGAACCTGACGATTGCGGAGCAGGACGGCTCGCTTTCCAATCCCGGCCTGAGCGGCCTTGTTGTCGGCGTTCTGACGTCCGACGATGTGGATGATGGCGACACGGCGACCTACACGCTGCTGAGCCAGTCTGTTGCCGGCGCCTTCGAGATCGACGGTGACGAGCTGAAGGTTCTCGATCCTTCGGTGATCGATTCTGAAGCCGGTGTGACGAGCATCGACGTCGAGGTCCAGGTTGAGGATTCCGGCGGCCTGACGCAGGTCAAGACGTTCACCATCGATGTGACGTCGCTGATCGACGAGGATCCGACGAACGTTCTTCCGGAGACACTGAACGTTGCGGCCACGACGCCTGCCGGCCTGCCGCTGACCAATCTGATTGCCGAGGATCCTGAGAGCGATCCGGACAGCCACACGTTCGTGATCACCAACGATCCGACGGGCGGCGCCTTTGCGATCGACATCACGGGCACGAAGCTTGTTCTTGCCGATCCGACACTGATCAACTCGACGAACCTTGTCGATGGCGGTCCTGTCGATGAAGACGGCGTGATCAACGGCCTTGTTGTGTTCGACGTCGAGGTCGAGATCACCGACGATGGCGGCAATACGTTCATCGACACGATCAAGGTTACGGTCGACCAGAACGGCCTGATCATTCCGTTCACGGACACGGTTGTCGAGGTTCTCGACGGCTCGAATGGCGATGACGTGTTCACCGCCAATGCGGGTTACGGCCCGAATGCACCTGTTCCCGGCTTCCAGCAGACGGCCAATGCCGGCGACATCGCCAATGGCATGGGCGGTGACGACCTGTTCGTTCTGACCAAGCAGGACAACAACTATCAGGACTTCGCACGTCCGGTGACCGGCGTAACGCTGAACGACATTGAAAGCGTTCTGATCATCAACCGCGACCAGAGCCCGGTTCCGCCGGCTCCGACGCTGGATATTCTGAACGAAGTGTGCACGCCGTGCATCAACATGCCCATCATGGCTTCCGGTCTTGATGATCCGGTCGTGTTCGAGGCTTCTCTGTCGCCTGATATTGACCATGTCGCGTTCGGTCAGAGCTTGGCTTCCGTCGGCATCTGGGACCTTCAGGCCGACTTCTGGACGATCGATGCGGCTGATGCCAATGACCTTGGCCCTGTCGTCGACATCTTCGATGTGACCGCCAACTTCGTCTGGGTCGACAGTGACCCGCAGGCGAAGCTTGACGGTGCACCGATCGACGAGCTTGTGTTCACGGTCGACGAAGTTCTGATCAACGAGCTTCGCATCACCGAGAACGCATCTGGCAACGAGCCGGGTGGTCCGCGCAGCGAGCAGGTCGGCACGATCCGCATCGTTGCTTCCGGTGTTCCGTCTGTGATCGGCAGCATTCAGAACGGTTTCCCGGGTGGTCCGCTGCTTCCGGGCTGGCCTGGCGCGTTCCCGCCCTCTGCTCAGCCGACAACGCACACGCTGGACATCCACGTGACGGACCTGACGGGCAGCAGCCCGACGTCTGATGTTGGTGTTGCAGCGGCTGCGGCCAACACGGCTGCGATCGACTTCTTCGCTGGCCAGGTTGACGGCATCGGCAATCCCGGACTGTCCGGTCTGGAGAACGTCAACATCACCGGCGGCGGCGACGTCTTCCTCATATTTGATGAGATGGCCAATGACGTCGACTCCGACCTTCCCGTGGACGGACGTCCGCTCGAAATCGTCGACGGCGCTGGCAGCAGCTTCTTCTTCTTCGAGGAAGGTGGCTTCAAGGGTGTCTGGATCGACGGTGGCGACGGATACGACACCGTGGGTGTCTACACTTCTGATCTGACGCCGTTCGGGGCGCCTTTCAATGCAGTTAGCAATGTCGAACGGCTCAAGGTTCTTGATAGTGCCTCGGGTCAACTCTCTCTGCATCCGTTCACCGATGATTTGCAGAAGATCGTTTTTTCAGCCGGTGTCAGCGGTGATCTCGGCATCGTCAACCTGCCGAACCTGGTTGGCGCGACGACGGATCAGTCGCTTCTCTGTGACGATTTCGGTGTCGAAGGTTTTGTGGTCGAGATAGATCAGTGTTGTTACGAGCAACCTGGCAACCCACCTGTTCAGCTCGGCGATCTTCCCTTTGATTTCGACCTGTTCCTGAATGCCGACGGAACCGATACGGCCCGTATTGCAACCATCTTTAATGTGGACCCAGGTGGACTGGGTGGCGATGTCACGGCCGATAGCATCAATATGCAGGACGTTCACACGTACCATCTCAGGGTGGTCGACTGCGACAACAGCACGGATGGCTTGTTCGAGGTTCGGTATCTTGGCTCTGCTGATCAGGCTTTGCAGACGCTACTGCTGACCAGCGACAGCGGCGGCGACATCGGTGACGATACAACCAAGATCCTTCAGGATCCGTTCTCCGATCCGGGGGGTAATAACACCACTCCGCTGCTCACTCTGATCAAGGGCACAGGCGACAGCCGTAATCAGGAATTCCTTGAATTCGACGGCCCGCAGGCCGCCGACCTGAAGTTCCTGCCGGTGCTGGAAAGCTGGGGTGACGACATTGGGACGACCCGTCCGGGTGGTCTGCTCGGCATCGCCAGCAATCCGGACAATATCGACCATGAACTGGTCGTCTCGATCGATGGTGCCGTTGCCGATCTTGGTGAAGGCAACGACATCTACACCGGCAACCGGTTTGCCGGCGGCGGTGATAACGACCTTGGCGCGGATTTCATCCGCGGCAATGGCGGCAACGACCTGCTCTTCGGTGCCGGTGGCAACGACCAGATCGAAGGCGGAACCGGTGACGACGAGATCCAGGGTGAAGAGGGCGACGATTGCCTGTTCGGCGATGAAGGCGACGATCTGATCCTCGGTGGCTCCGGCAACGATTATGTCGATGGCGGTGCCAATGACGATGTCATCTTCGGTGGCGACGACAATGACATGCTGCGCGGCGGCACCGGCAACGATGCCATCTGCGGCGATGATGGTGATGACACCCTGCATGGTGAGGACGGCGACGATCTGCTGATCGGCGGCGAAGGCGACGACTTCCTGGATGCCGGTGCCTCGGGTACCGACATGCTGGTCGGCGACTATGGCTGCGAGCCCTGCTACGCCCATGTCACCATTCCGGACAATGATCTGGAAGAGTGCGATATCTTCTCGATCAGCATCGACACGGATGGCGACGGCGTTGTCGACACGACCTTCACCACGGAAGTCGGACCGGGCAATGCCCTCGGCGGCGGTGACGTGCTCCCCGACGAGGTTTCCATCGCTGCGGATCTGATGGACCGGATCCAGGACTGGATCGACAATACGGCTGCCGATCCGGAATGCTGGGACGTTTCGCGCGAGTTCGGCATCGTGACGATCTGCAAGGTCGGTGACGAGCTTGTTGTCGAAGGCGCCGCTGTGGACGCAGCCATTCCTGCGGTTCACAAGTCGGAACTGGATGGTCAGATCGGCAATGGTGACGAGTTCACCTGGGATGTCAGCTGGCCTGGCAATGCCAACGAGATGTACACCTACACGTTCAACTCCGGGGCACCTGGTCCGAACCTTGGTCCTGTGCTGAGTGCCGACGGTGTTGTCGACACGATCACGGAACTGCAGGCTCTGGCAGCCGACATTGCGGCTGACTTCAACGCCAATGCTTCCGCGGCCTTCCAGAACGACGGTTTCACGATGGAAGTGGACGCCAATGGCGATCTTTGCCTGATCGGCCCTGACGACAAGACGGGCGATACGCCGACGGTCGTCGTTTCGGCAGCCGATGGCGCTGCGACCGACATCCCGGCCACGCCGGAAGTCACCTGCATCGACTTCAGCTCCGCCGTGGGCTTCCAAGACATGGGTGACGTCTTCCTGCTTCAGCTCACCGGTGTTCCGTACGAGGTTGCTGTTGAAGACATCAACTCGTCGAGCGAGGCTGAGATGGCGCAGGCGGTTGCCGATGCGGTCAATGCCGATGCAACGGCAAGCACCCATGTCACGGCGTCGATCGATCCGAATGATGACACGAAGCTGATCCTGACGGCGGTCACGCCTGGTGCAGCTCCGGGTTACGGGCCGATCACCACGACCGTGGTGGACGATGCTACGGATGATGAGCGCGCGGAAATCGATATCACAGGTCTCGATCTTCCGAACAATCCTCCGGCGTCCATCGTTGTGGAGATCAGCACCGATGGCAACCCGGCGATCAACTACTCGGTCGTCTGGAACACGGATCTTGCCACTACCCTGCAGGACTTCCTGACTGCGTATGAGGCGACGATTGCGACCAATCACGATCTTAACGCTCAGATTGTCGGTGGGGATCTTCAGTTCACCGAGCTGAACTCTGCGCTTGCTGCCAGTGGCAACCCAGCTACACTGAATGCTTCGGTTGCCGGTGGTCCCCTGGCCGTCGACACTCTGATCGATGTGTCGGTCAACGGCACGGGTATCGGTACGGTCAACGTCTTCACGGATAGCACCCATTCGGACGACGACCTGGACGCACCGGTTGTCATTCCTGGCACGGATCCTGCGCAGGACAACACCCAGTCGCTGACCGATCAGGGCCAGACGGATGGCACGCCTCCGGATCCATTCGATCTCGACGTCGTTCTCGACGACAAGACCGAGGCGGATCAGGATGTGTTCGTTGTCTCGGCCCGCTCCAACGACATGGCAGCCTTTGCCAATGACGGCTATGACAACGACCATCGTCCGGACTTCGACTTCGCAGGTCTGCTCGATGCAGCCGGTCTTGCCACCGGTGACGGCGCTGGCGACAGCGGTGTCGACGGTGTGGTCTATGTCATGGACTTCAACCAGGGCGGTGGCGGCGACGACCTGTCGACCTACCACATCAACGAAGCCTACGACAAAGCCGCCAACACGACGATTGACGGTCGCTTCTACGATGAACTGACGGATGCCTTCGGCCCCGATGCCGACCGGTATCAGGGCGACAAGCTGGCCTTCCGCCAGTCGGACGGTGAGCTGGACGATTGCGGCACCACCTTCAACTACCAGGAAGAGCAGGACCAGGCTGTTGACCGTGACGACTCCGATGCCAATGCGGTGAACGCGTTCAACGCCAATGACAGCCTGCGCTACTTCGTCAGTGCCCGCAGCTTCGAGGATGCGCTTCTCGACAATCACGGCCTGATCTGGGGTGTTGATGTTGACCAGTCGATCGTCGACGATGCGATTGCGGATCTGGCCGATGACAACATTGCCAACAACAGCGCCGGCGGCATTGCCGACGGTGTCTGGGGCAACGCATCGCAGCTGTTGAACATCATGAATGCTGCGGACGGCGAGAGCTGGCTTCGTGTGTACTACAACGAGGCTGGCACGGATGCCGCACCGGAAGCCGTGATGGAACTTGTTGGTCTGGACGACGTGTCTCAGCTGACCTTCAAGGACATCGTCGGCTCCGACTGCATCTCGGACAGCAACGAGGTCAAGACGCCTGAAGACATCTGGCTCACGCTCTGATTTCCACCATCTACTAAATGAAAAGAGGGCCCCGGCAAATACCGGGGCCCTCTTCGTTTGTGGTGGTTAGGCGCAAGATGCTCCAACGGAGAAGCCGTTGAAAGCCCTTTTGGGACTATTTTGTCTTGTGGCTGTATGTAAATTACTGTATGGCTCTGATTTGATGGGATGAGGTGCGCGCGCGATTCCGTGTGTGGCCAATCGAGAAAATAGAGATTTAATTGCCGGGTTACCCGGCCAGTACCTGCCAGAAGAGGGTCACCATGGAACAGACAATTATCGCCTATTATGAAGCGATCCTTCGCCAGACGCCGACACAGTCGCAGATCGACCAGTGGGATGCGTTTCTGGGCGAGGCCGACGATCTTGAGGATGCGCTGGCGGACTTTGCCCAGGCGCTGTGCCTGCAGGCCGATGAGGTTCGTTCGGTTCTGCGTCTTTATCAGGCGGTGTTCGACCGCATGTCCGACAGCGGCGGTCTGACCTTCTGGACCAACCGTTTCCGCGACATCCAGGAAGCCAACCCGGAACTGTCCTACCGCGATGCCCTGATCGAGACGATCTCTCAGTGGCTTGAGTCGGACGAATACATCGCCCGCTTCGGCGACAACCTGTCGGATGAGGACTTCCTGTCGCTCGTCTATCTCAACATCCTCGGCCGCCCGGCCGACCAGGACGGCTACAACTTCTGGCTTGCCGTTTTGAAGTCGGGTGCGATGAGCCGTGAGCAGCTGATTGTCGAGTTCACCGAATCGGACGAGTTCAAGGCTGATGTCGACGACGAGGCCAATGGCCTGCTGAAGGCAGCGGCTGCGATCGACAGCGATGCAAGGGAAGACGATCTTCCCTACGAATTCCCGGGCGGCGATCCCTATACGGGCGAGCTCGGCAACGAAGCTCCTGTCGACATCCTGATCGGCACGGATATCGATGAAGATGCCTCGGATGGCGATGAGGTCAATGAAGGCCAGCTGACGGCGGTTGATCCGGATGGTGGCGAGACCTTCACCTGGGAACTGATCGATCCGACCGGCACGTTCGGTCTTGACGATCCGAATGCCCAGCAGCCGAAGATCATCGTTGTGGATGCCAGCGGTCTTGACCACGAGACCGATGACGTGATGACGGTGACGATCCGTGTGACGGACAGCGACGGCAACACCTATGAAGAAGATGTCGACATCGACATCAACGACATCAACGAAGGTCCTTACAACCTGGACCTTTCGAACCTGACGATTGCGGAGCAGGACGGCTCGCTTTCCAATCCCGGCCTGAGCGGCCTTGTTGTCGGCGTTCTGACGTCCGACGATGTGGATGATGGCGACACGGCGACCTACACGCTGCTGAGCCAGTCTGTTGCCGGCGCCTTCGAGATCGACGGTGACGAGCTGAAGGTTCTCGATCCTTCGGTGATCGACTCTGAAGCCGGTGTGACGAGCATCGACGTCGAGGTTCAGGTTGAAGATTCCGGCGGCCTGACGCAGGTCAAGACGTTCACCATCGATGTGACGTCGCTGATCGACGAAGATCCGACGAACGTTCTTCCGGAGACGCTGAACGTTGCGGCAACGACGCCTGCCGGCCTGCCGCTGACCAATCTGATTGCCGAGGATCCTGAGAGCGATCCGGACAGCCACACGTTCGTGATCACCAACGATCCGACGGGCGGCGCCTTTGCGATCGACATCACGGGCACGAAGCTTGTTCTTGCCGATCCGACACTGATCAACTCGACGAACCTTGTCGATGGCGGTCCTGTGGATGAAGACGGCGTGATCAACGGCCTTGTTGTGTTCGACGTCGAGGTCGAGATCACCGACGATGGCGGCAATACGTTCATCGACACGATCAAGGTGACGGTCGACCAGAACGGCCTGATCATTCCGTTCACGGACACGGTTGTCGAGGTTCTCGACGGCTCGAATGGCGATGACGTGTTCACCGCCAATGCGGGTTACGGCCCGAATGCACCTGTTCCGGGCTTCCAGCAGACGGCCAACGCCGGCGACATCGCCAATGGCGAGGGCGGCGACGACCTGTTCGTGCTGACCAAGCAGGACAACAACTACGGCGACGGCGGTGTTCTGGTATCCGGCGTGACGCTGAACGACATTGAAAGCGTTCTGATCATCAACCGCGACCAGAGCCCGCTTCCTCCGCAACCCACGCTGGATCTTCTGGACGACGTGTGCACGCCGTGCATCAACATGCCGGTGATGGCTTCGGTCTTCGATGATCCGGTTATCTTCGAGGCTTCCCTGTCTCCTGATATCGACCATGTGGCATTCGGCCAGAGCCTGAGCTCTGTCGGCATCTGGGATCTTCAGGCCGACTTCTGGACGATCGATGGTGCTGATGCCAACGACTTCGGCCCGATCGTCGACATCTTCGACGTGACGGGCGACTTCGTGTGGGTCGACAGTGACCCGCAGGCGAAACTTGCCGGCGAGGAAATCGACGAGCTTGTGTTCACGGTCGATGAGGTTCTGATCAACGAGCTTCGCATCACCGAGAACGCTTCAGGCAACGAGCCTGGCGGCCCGCGCAGCGAGCAGGTCGGCACGATCCGCATTGTTGCTTCCGGTGTTCCATCGGTACTTGGCAGCATCAACAACGGCTTCCCGGGCGGTCCTCTGCTTCCGGGCTGGCCGGGCGGCTTCCCGCCCTCCGCTCAGCCGACGACGCACACCCTGAATATCCACGTGACTGACCTGACGGGTTCAAGCCCGACATCGGCCGTTGGTGTTGCAGCGGCTGCGGCCAACACGGCTGCGATCGACTTCTTCGCAGGCCAGGTCGACGGCATCGGCAACCCCGGTCTCGCAGGCCTTGAAGACGTCAACATTACCGGCGACGGCGATGTCTTCCTGGTGTTCGACACGGCTGCCAACGATCTCAACTCCGACGCTCCGGACGATATTTACGCGCTTGAGATCCGGGACGGAGCAGGCAGCGGCTTCTTCTTCTTCGAAGAGGACGGATTTGGACCAGGCGGCGGCGGTCCTGTATACCTCGACGGTGGCGACGGCTTCGACACTCTGGGTGTCTTTCCGGAAGACCTGTCTTCCGGTGGTTCGAACTTTGTGATCAATGTCGAGCGCATCAAGATCCTCGAAGATGCCGGCGCCCCATGGGACACCTTCATTGACCTCTCTGCGATCCGCGACAACAGCCTGCAGGAAGTTGTGTTTGCGGACGGCGTGGACGGTGACGTGGGTGTTATTAACATTCCGAACAACCCGGATGCGGATCAGGATCCTGCTGTTTTGTGCGATACGTTCGGGAACCCGGGTGTTCAGCTGATCTTCGATCAATGCTGCAATGACGGCGGCCGCGGTGACGACGGCAATCTGCCGAACGATTTCGACATCTATCTGAGATCCGAGACGACAGGGGCCCGTATCGACACGATCTGGAAAGTCGATGTCGGCGCAAACGATCAGCGCATCGACAACTTCAACGTGGAGAACATTTCAACGCTGCACGTTCGGGTTGAGGATTGCTTTGCGCCATCCGGTGGCGTCTTTGAAATCAACCACTTGGCTTCCAGAGATTTCGAACTGGAAACCTTGCTTGTCACCGATGACGGCAGCTCTGGCACGATCCGGATCTTGAACGACAACTGGCGCTATGATCCGAATACAGCTTGGGATGGTGGCGGAAACAATTTCGTAATATCCAATCCCTTTGGTCCTGCATCCAGCTCCGCCATCAAACTGAACCTGATCAAGGGTACCGGTCAGGTGAAGAACCAGGAATTCCTTGAGTTCGACGGCCCCATGGTATCGGAGCTGAAGTTCCTGCCGGTGCTGGAATCCTGGGGTTCTGACGTCAATCCAACGACAACACGGCCGAACGGAGAGCTCGGCATCGCGACCGATGCCGGCAAGATCATGGACGAGCTGGTTGTCTCCGATGACGGCGTGACCGCCGATCTCGGTGAAGGCAACGACATGATCACGGGCAACCGGATCACCGCTGACGGTACACCGGGCTCGCTTGGTGAGGACTTCATTCGCCTCAATGGCGGTGACGACCTTGCTTTCGGTGCGGCTGGCAACGACCAGATCGAAGGTGGCACGGGTGACGATGAGATCCAGGGTGAAGAGGGCGACGATTGCCTGTTTGGCGATGAAGGCGACGATCTGATTCTCGGCGGTTCCGGCAACGACTATGTCGATGGCGGTGCCGATGACGATGTCATCTTCGGTGGCGACGACAACGACATGCTGCGTGGCGGCACCGGCAACGATGCCATCTGCGGCGATGACGGTGACGACACCCTGCATGGCGAAGACGGCGACGATCTTCTGATCGGCGGCGAAGGCGACGACTTCCTGGATGCCGGTGCCTCGGGTACCGACATGCTGGTCGGCGACTATGGCTGCGAGCCCTGCTACGCCCATGTCACCATCCCGGACAATGATCTGGAAGAGTGCGATATCTTCTCGATCAGCATCGACACGGATGGCGACGGTGTTGTCGACACGACCTTCACGTCGACCGTCGGCGATCCGCTCTTCCTGGGGGGCGGCAATGTCACCGCCGATGAGGACGTCATTGCGGCCGACCTGGCAGCGCAGATCCAGGACTGGATCGACAACACCGCTGCTGATCCGTCCTGCTGGGATGTGTCCTGGGAGAACGGCATCGTGACGATCTGCAAGGTCGGTGACGAGCTTGTTGTCGAAGGCGCCGCTGTGGACGCAGCCATTCCTGCGGTTCACAAGTCGGAACTGGATGGTCAGATCGGCAATGGTGACGAGTTCACCTGGGATGTCAGCTGGCCTGGCAATGCCAACGAGATGTACACCTACACGTTCAACTCCGGGGCACCTGGTGCGAACCTTGGTCCTGTGCTGAGTGCCGACGGTGTTGTCGACACGATCACGGAACTGCAGGCTCTGGCAGCCGACATTGCGGCTGACTTCAACGCCAATGCTTCCGCGGCCTTCCAGAACGACGGTTTCACGATGGAAGTGGACGCCAATGGCGATCTTTGCCTGATCGGCCCTGACGACAAGACGGGCGATACGCCGACGGTCGTCGTTTCGGCTGCCGATGGTGCAGCCACGGACATCCCGGCCACGCCGGAAGTCACCTGCATCGACTTCAGCACTGGCGACGGCTTCCTGGACACGGGTGATATCGTCCTGGTTCAGTTTGGCGGTCTTCCGTATGAGGTTGCAGTGGAGGATCTCGGTCGCACCTCGCCGTCTGAGATGGCGCAGGCTGTTGCCGATGCAATCAATGCTGATGCGACGGCAAGCACCCATGTCACGGCGACGATCGATCCGAACGATGACACGAAGCTGATCCTGACGGCGGTCACGCCTGGTGCAGCTCCTGCCTATGGGGCGATCACCACGGTCGTGGTTGACGATGGTGATGACGACGAGTTCGCGCAGGTTCAGATTTCTGCTTTGGATCTGCCGAACAATCCTCCGGCGTCCATCGTTGTGGAGATCAGCACCGATGGCAACCCGGCGATCAACTACTCGGTCGTCTGGAACACCGATCTTGCCACTACCCTGCAGGACTTCCTGACTGCGTATGAGGCAACGATCGCAACAAACCACGATCTGAATGCAAGGATCGAGGGTGGGGTCCTTCAGTTCAACGAGCTGAACTCGCCGGATGCCGCCAGCGGCAACCCGCATGCACCAAATGGTCCGGTTGCCGGTGGTCCTCTGGCCGTCGATACGCTGATCGATGTTTCGGTCAACGGCACGGGTGTCGGGACGATCAACGTCTGGACAGACGACAGCCATGGTGACGACAATCTGGATGCACCGGTTGTCATTCCTGGTACGGATCCTGCGCAGGACAACACCCAGTCGCTGACCGATCAGGGCCAGACGGATGGCACGCCTCCGGATCCATTCGATCTCGACGTCGTGCTCGACGACAAGACCGAGGCGGATCAGGATGTCTTCGTTGTCTCTGCACGGGCCAACGACATGGCGGCCTTTGCCAATGACGGCTATGACAACGACCATCGTCCGGACGTCGACTTTGCGGGTCTGCTCGATGCAGCTGGCCTTGCCACCGGTGACGGCGCTGGCGACAGCGGTGTCGACGGTGTGGTCTATGTCATGGACTTCAACCAGGGCGGTGGCGGAGACGACCTGTCGACCTACCACATCAACGAAGCCTACAGCAAAGCCGACAACACGACGATTGACGGTCGCTTCTACGATGAACTGACGGATGCCTTCGGCCCCGATGCCGACCGGTATCAGGGCGACAAGCTGGCCTTCCGCCAGTCGGACGGTGAGCTGGACGATTGCGGCACCACCTTCAACTACCAGGAAGAGCAGGACCAGGCTGTTGACCGCGATGACTCCGATGCCAATGCGGTGAACGCGTTCAACGCCAATGACAGCCTGCGCTACTTCGTCAGTGCCCGCAGCTTCGAGGATGCGCTTCTCGACAATCACGGCCTGATCTGGGGTGTTGATGTTGACCAGTCGATCGTCGACGATGCGATTGCGGATCTGGCCGATGACAACATTGCCAACAACAGCGCCGGCGGCATTGCCGACGGTGTCTGGGGCAACGCATCGCAGCTGTTGAACATCATGAATGCTGCGGACGGCGAGAGCTGGCTTCGTGTGTACTACAACGAGGCTGGCACGGATGCCGCACCGGAAGCCGTGATGGAACTTGTTGGTCTGGACGACGTGTCTCAGCTGACCTTCAAGGACATCGTCGGCTCCGACTGCATCTCGGACAGCAACGAGGTCAAGACGCCTGAAGACATCTGGCTGACGGTCTGATCTCCACCATCTACTAAATGAAAAGAGGGCCCCGGCAATGCCGGGGCCCTCTTCATTTGTGTTATTGTTAGGCTACAAGCACACACCAAACAGACGAGATCCGACCGCTTATTTCCAGTAACCGTTCGCTGCGGCGACGGTCTGGAAATTGGTCGCAATGACGTGTGAAACCATCGTCAGGCTGTCTGCATCGTTTTCGTAGATAGCCCGCATGCGCTTTCTCGCTTCGTCATCGGGCTGCGTTTTCTTGACACCCATGCGTGAGAGTTTGATTGCGAGGTCGAAGCCTTCTTCGGGAGTTTGCGTGATCAGTGTAGGCAGCCAGGACATAAGCTCTTCCTTTTAAATCGTACACGATATAATAGTGTGCGATATATAGGCACGATTGCTTCGGATATGTCAATCCTCGACAAAGGCCCATTGCTTTGCCAGAAGACTGGAGCCAACAAAAGGAATTGCGCGGATGTCAAAGAAACCGGCTACGGATGAGCTTCCGACCCGGATCGAGGAACTCATCTGCTTCGCACTTTATTCGGCAAGCAATGCGATGAACCGGACATACCGGCCTCATCTGTCACCCCTGGGCCTGACTTATCCGCAGTACATCGCACTGACTGTTCTGTGGGAAAAAGACGGGGTCACCGTTGGCGCGCTGTGCGATCGAATGATGACTGAGACAAGCACACTGACGCCTCTCCTGAAACGGCTGGAAAAGCGCGGCTACCTGGAACGAAAGCGCAGCAGCGAGGATGAGCGCCAGGTTCTGGTTTATCTCACGGATGCCGGCAGAAAACTGCAAAGCGAGGCTCCGGAAATTACCCGATGCGTTGTCGACAGTACCAAAATCCCGCCGGCGAAATTGGCGGAGCTCGTGCAAACCATCAGCCGTATGCGCGATAACCTGCAGAACGACGCGTAAGAAGCCTCAAACAAAAAAGCCCCGCCGAGAGGCGAGGCTAATGATCTTCGAAACAAAGGTGTGTCAGGCCGCCCGAACCATCCCGTCCCCAGCGCCGAATCGGCCGTAGAAGCTTTCACCCTTGGCCGCCATATCCAGCAACAGCGGCGTCGGCTTGAAGTGGTCGCCGTGGCGGCTGGCAAGGTCGCCGCACAGATCGACGAAGGCCTGAACGCCCATGCCGTCGATGTACGACAGCGCACCCCCTGAATAGGGAGCAAAACCGAAGCCCAGAATGGAGCCGATATCCGCTTCGCGCGGATCGGTGACAATACCTTCTTCCATGGTGCGTGCCGCTTCCAGGGCAATGGTCACGAGGTAGCGTCGTTTCAGCTCTTCGACATCGATGTCATCGGGGTCTTGCTGCGGGTAGAGCTCCCTCAGCCCCGGCCACAGATGTTTCTTGGCCGGTTTCTCCGGATAGTCGTAGAATCCCTTGCCGTTTTTGCGGCCGTGCCGGCCATGGCTATCGACCATGGTGTCGATCATCTCGACATGGCGTGGATCGACAGCTCCTTCGCCGAGGTCCGCAATGGTGGCGCGATTGATCTTCTGCGTCAGGTCGATGGCAACCTCGTCATTGAGAGCCAGCGGTCCGACCGGCATGCCGGCCATCTTGGCGGAGTTCTCGATCATCGCCGGCGGAATTCCCTCGACCAGCATGTTGTAGGCCTCCGCCATGTAGCGCATGACGCAGCGGTTGACGTAGAAGCCACGCGTGTCGTTGACCAGGACCGGTGTCTTCCTGATGGCCTGTGCGTAGTCGAGCGCCACGGCAATCGCCTTGTCGCCGGTCTTCTCGCCGACAATGTTTTCGACCAGCATCATCTTGTCGACCGGCGAGAAGAAGTGGATGCCGATGAAGTCCTCGGGCCGTACCGAGTTTTCGGCAAGGCCGGTAATCGGCAGAGTGGAGGTGTTTGAGGCGAAGACCGCGCCGGGTTTGAGCACGGCTTCGACGGCTTCGGTCACCGTCTTCTTGATGCCTCGGTCCTCGAACACCGCCTCGATCACCAGTTCCGCGCCGTCAAGCTGGCCGTAATCGGTGGTCGCCGTGATCAGTGACAGCAGTTTCTCGCCCTTTTCTTCGCTCATGCGGCGTTTCTTGATGGCGGCTGCCACCAGTCCTTCCGAATGCGCCTTGCCCTTGTCGGCGGCCTCCTGGTCGCGATCGATCAGCACGACCGGAATACCGGCTTTGGCAGTCACGTAAGCGATGCCCGCGCCCATGAACCCGGCGCCGATGACACCGACCTTGGTGAAGGTTGTCCTTTCGATGCCGGCCGGTCTGCGGGCGCCCTTGTTGAGCTCCTGCAGCGAGAGGAACAGTGACCGGACCATGGCAAACGCCTCCGGCGTCTGCAGGATCTCGGTGAAGTAACGCTCTTCGATGCGCAAGCCGGTGTCGAACGGTACCTGCAGGCCCTCGAAAACGCATTTGATGATGGCATAGGCTGCCGGATAGTTGCCGTAGCTCTGCTTGCGAAGATTGGCCGAAACGGCAGGCCAGAGTTGCGCGCCCTGCGGGCTCCACACTTTGCCGCCGGGCAGCTTGAACCCTTTTTCATCCCAGGGCTGAACCGGCTTGAGGCCGTCGAGGATCATCTTTTTGGCGGTGTCGATCAGCGCATCGGGGGCGGTGATCTCGTGGATCAGGCCGAGCGACTTCGCTTTTTTTGGCGCCAGGCTTTGCCCAGCCGTCATCATCATCAGCGCGTCCTGCTGGTTGGTCAGACGCGGCACGCGCTGCGTGCCGCCGGCTCCCGGAAAGAGGCCGACCTTGACTTCCGGCAGTCCCATCTTGACATGGTCGCTGTCGGCCGCGACCCGGCCGTGGCACGCCAGCGACATTTCGAAAGCGCCGCCCATGCAGATGCCGTTGATGGCCGAAACCCACGGTTTGCCGCACGTCTCAAGCTTGCGGAACAGGCGGTTCATGCGACCGACCTGGTTGAACAGCACCTGTGCTGCGCCGTCCGGATTGTTCGCCTTTTCCTCGCGAATGCGTTCGAACATGGCGCCGATCATCGTCAGGTCGGCACCGCCCGAAAACGTGTCTTTTCCGGAGGTGATGACGGCACCCTTGATGGCATCATCCTCTGTCACGGCGTCGACCACGGCATCGAGTTCGTCCATCACCTCCTGGGTGAAGACGTTCATGGTCTTATCAGGCATGTCCCAGTTGACGAGGGCGATGCCATCGGAGTCCGTTTCGACGGTGAAGTTTGTGTATGTCATTGTTCTTGTCTCCCGTCTCAGACGCGTTCGATGATGGTGGCCGTGCCCATGCCGGCGCCGATGCACAGCGTTACCAGCGCGGTGTTGAGGTCGCGGCGTTCAAGTTCGTCGAGCACCGTGCCGAGGATCATCGCACCGGTTGCACCCAGGGGATGGCCCATGGCGATGGCGCCGCCGTTGACATTCATCTTGTCGTGCGGGATCTCGAGATCCTGCATGTAGCGCAGCACCACCGAGGCAAACGCCTCGTTCAGTTCGAACAGGTCGATATCGGCGAGCGTCATGCCGGTGCGTTGCATCAACTTCCGGGTGACGTCGATCGGTCCGGTCAGCATCAGCGCCGGGTCCGAGCCGACATTGGTGAAGGAATGGATGCGCGCGCGGGGCTTCAGTCCCATCTTGCGGCCGCCTTCCTCGGTGCCCATAAGGATCGCGGCGGCACCGTCGACGATGCCCGAAGAGTTGCCGGCATGGTGCACGTGGTTGACCATCTCGACGTCCGGATGCGCCTGCACGGCCACGGCATCGAACCCGCCGATTTCACCGATCATTCCGAAGGAGGCGTTGAGCGACGCCAGTCCCTGCATGTTGGTTTCCGGACGCATGTGCTCGTCATGATCGAGAATGGTCAGCCCGTTCTGGTCCTTGACCGGAATGACGGAATTCTTGAAATAGCCGTTCTCCCAGGCATGGGCGGCTCGCTTCTGGCTTTCCACTGCATAGGCGTCGACATCATCACGCGAAAAGCCCCATTTGGTGGCGATCAGGTCAGCCGACACGCCCTGCGGCATGAAATAGGCCGGCATGTTGACGGACGGATCCATGAACCAGGCGCCGCCTGACATACCAAGCCCGACACGCGACATGGATTCGACGCCGCCGGTGATCACGATGTCGTCGGACCCGCCGGCCAGCTTGGCTGCGCCGACATTGACGGCATCGAGGCCGGAGGCGCAGAACCGGTTGATCTGGATACCGGGCGCTTCGGTGGCGTAGCCGGCCTCGAAGATCGAGGCGCGGGCAATGTCGCCGCCGGCTTCCATGACCGGGTCGACGCAGCCGAACACCACGTCGTCCACCTGTGTCGTATCCAGTTCGTTGCGGTCGCGCACGGCCTCCAGAGCCCGGGCGCCGAGGCGCACGGACGGAACCTCGTGCAGGCTACCGTCCTTCTTGCCGCGTCCCCGCGGTGTGCGCACATGATCGTAAATAAAGGCATCAGCCATAGTGGTCTCCTAGAGGCTTCGTGCGATGAGCAGTTTCATGATTTCATTGGTGCCGCCGTAGATCCGCTGGACGCGAGCGTCGCGGAACATGCGGGCGATGGGAAATTCGTTCATGTAGCCGTAGCCGCCGTGCAATTGCAGGCACTCGTCCACTACCTTGCACTGCAGTTCGGTTAGCAGGTACTTGGCCATGGAGGCGGTGACCGGTGTCAGTTCGCCCTTTAGATGCTGGGCGACACAATTGTCGACAAAGACGCGGGACATGACGGCCTCCGATTTCAGCTCCGCCAGCTTGAACTGGGTGTTCTGGAAGTCGATGACCGCCTTGCCAAAAGCCTTGCGCTCGCGCACATAGTCGATGGTCAGCGCCAGCGCTCGCTCGATCATTGAGATCGCCTGGTTGGCGATCAGCAGGCGCTCCTGCGGCAGCTCGGTCATCAGTTGAACGAAGCCCTGGCCCTCTTCCGTGCCGATCAGGTTGGAGGTCGGGATGCGCACGTCGTTGAAGAAGAGCTCCGACGTGTCGTTGGCCTTGAGCCCGATCTTGTCGAGGTTGCGGCCGCGTTCGAAGCCTTCCACTTCGTCGGTCTCCACCACCATCAGGCTGGTTCCCTTGGCGCCGGCTGACGGATCTGTCTTGGTGACGACGATGATCAGGTTGGCGTTCTGGCCGTTGGTGATGAAGGTTTTCGAGCCGTTGATGACGTAGTGATTGCCGTCCTTGCGGGCGGTGGTCTTGACACCCTGCAGGTCGGAACCGGCACCCGGCTCGGTCATGGCGATGGCGCCGATCAGTTCGCCAGTCGCCAATTTCGGCAGCCATCTTTGCTTCTGATCTTCTGAACCGTGATGCAGGATATAAGGCGCGACGATGGCGTTATGGAGCGCGATACCGAAGCCATCGACACCAGCGTGGCCAAGCGCTTCCGCGATCACCGCCTCATGGGCATAGGTTCCACCTGCGCCGCCATATTCTTCCGGCACCGAAGCACAGAGAAGTCCTGCGGCACCGGCTTTTTTCCAAGCCTCCCGTTCGACGATCTCGTGCTTTTCGTAGCGCTCGTAGTGGGGGGCGATCTCTGTTTCCATGAAACGGTCGGCCATGTCCTGCAACATGGACACGTCGTCGCTCACCCAGTCCGGCCGTGGAACCTCCAATACCTGTTGGGGCAGGGTGGCCATTCAATTCTCCTCCGAGCGGCCTGCGGGCCTTGTTAAGCAATGTGGGACGAACGGGCCGGGCTGCAAGCCCGGCCGATGCTAAAATGCAGCGGCGTCCAGCGCCATCATCGAATCGGCGCCGGCTTCAACCCGCTGCCGGCGCAACACGGTCTCCGGCATCATGCGGTCCATGTAAAATCGCGCCGTGATCAGCTTGTTTTCCAGATAGGCCGTGTCGTCACCGGCGCCCGACTCGAGCTTGTCGACCGCCACTTTGGCCATTTGCGCCCACAGATAGCCCAACGCCACAACGCCAAACATGTGCATGTAGTCGGTGGATCCCGCACCGGCATTGTCGGGCGCCTTGACCGCGTTCTGCATGAACCACATGGTCGAGGCCTGGAGGTCATTGAGGCCTTTCTTGAGCGCCTTGGTGAATGGGTTGAGCTGTTCGTTGTCGCGGTTTTCCTCGCAAAAGTCACCGACCTCCTTGAAGTAGGCCATGACGGCGCGGCCGCCATTGGCGCCGAGCTTGCGGCCGACCAGGTCGAGCGCCTGAATGCCGTTGGCGCCTTCGTAGATCATGGCGATGCGGGCATCGCGCACGAACTGGCTCATGCCCCATTCCTCGATATAGCCGTGGCCGCCGTACATCTGCTGGGCGGCAACAGCATTGTCGAAGCCGCGGTCGGTCAGCGCCCCTTTCAGCACCGGTGTCATCAGGCCGAGAATGTCATCAGCGGCCTGGCGCTCCTCGTCGGAATCGGAGCGATGCTTGAGATCGGCCTTCAGCGCGGTCCACAGGAACAACGCGCGGCTGCCCTCGTTGAAGGCGCGGTTGGTCATCAGCGTGCGGCGCACATCCGGATGAACAATGATTGGATCAGCTTTCTTTTCGGGCTCCTTTACTCCGGTAAGCGAGCGGCCCTGAATGCGCTCGCGCGCATAATCGGCTGCGTTCTGGGTAGCAACTTCCGACTGGCAGAGACCCTGCATGCCGACGCCAAGTCGCGCTTCGTTCATCATCACGAACATGGCCTTGAGGCCTTTGTGTGCTTCGCCGATGAGATAGCCAGTGGCACCGTCATAGTTCATGACGCAGGTGGAGTTGCCGTGAATGCCCATCTTCTCTTCGATCGACCCGCAGGAAACACCATTGGCATCGCCCACGGTGCCGTCATCGGCAACTGTCAGCTTCGGCACGATGAAAAGCGAAATGCCCTTGACCCCCTCCGGCGCACCCTCGATGCGAGCGAGCACCAGATGAATGATGTTCTCCGACATGTCGTGCTCTCCGGCGGAGATGAAGATCTTCTGGCCGCTGATCTTGTAGCTGCCGTCATCCTGCGGCACGGCTTTGGTGCGCAGCAGGCCGAGATCGGTCCCGCAATGCGGCTCCGTCAGGTTCATGGTGCCGGTCCAGGTGCCCTCGATCATCTTGGGCAACCATTTGGCCTTCTGGTCGTCGCTGCCGTGCTCCGTGATGGCTGCGATGGCGCCCTGCGTCAGACCGGGATACATCATCAGCGCCATGTTGGCGGATGAGAAGTACTCTCCGACGGCCGTGTGCAGGACATAGGGCAGACCCTGGCCGCCATAGTCCGGATCTGCTGCAAGGCCCATCCAGCCGCCTTCGCGATACAGGTCGAATGCCGGTTTGAAGCCTTCGGGCGTTGTCACCGACGCGTCCTCATGTCGCACACAGCCTTGCTGATCGCCGACCTGGTTCAGCGGTTGCAGCACTTCTTCTGCAAAACGCGAGCCTTCATTGAGAATGGCTTCGACAATGTCGGGCGTCGCATCGGCGAATCCGGGCAGGTTGTTGTAGCGTTCGTAGCCAAGGACGTCGTTGAGGATGAAAAGCGTGTCTTTAACCGGGGCCTGGTAGCTGGGCATTGGGCGCTCTCTGATATCAGTCCGAAAGGGATGGGTGGTTGACGTCCTATACAACTAGTTGACGTTTACGTAAATGTCAAAATTTTTTCGCGCGATTCGGTGTGATTCGAACCTTCAAGAGGCAGCGTACGCTGGATGCGTGGGATTGATGATACGTGGGAAATCACCCGCGGCAACGGAAGCGGATTAACCGCATTTTATTAAAAAATTTGCCAAAAAGTAAGATTGGTTAACGGCTTGTTTACCACGTTTCGCGGAATGTGCCCCCTAACGGCGGTAAATCCTCAACCACAGTATCGAGTCCCTGGCGGGTTACCAAATGTAACGGGTGGAAGTGCGTGTCGCCCGTCCGGCTGGGGTAGGGCCCAGTGAACGTCATTTCTGTCGATACGGAAGCGAAAATGAACAGATCGAGATCACCGAGAAACTGGTCAGACAAGCCGCAGTCGTCACCAATCGATGCACTCAATCGTTCGATAGCGGATCTGGAAGCGCGCATTGCGGGGCTGAACGCGCGCTCCCGCAAAACCGATACCCGGTCGGAAAAACTCGGAACAGCGTCCGAGATGGTTATGCGCCAGAGACTGATGGAGCGGGAACAACGGGCTCGCCATCAGGCGCAACAAGCTGCGCAGCAACCGCGGCCGCAACCTGAGCCGCGGCACGAGCGGCATCCCGAGCCTCACCAGGCACCCCTGCCGCAACGGCAAACGGTCAATCCGGCCGCGCAAAACGCAGTCCGTGAAACCGGCGGTGCGATGCGCGATATCGCTGAGGCTCTGGTTTCCCTGCGCGACGATCTGCGTCGCGACATTTCGGACAACATGAACAGGGAATTTGCATCGCTGCGCGATGATGTCGACGAGATCAAGAACCTGACCGGCACAGCCGCGGCCCGTCCGGATTTGAGCCAGGATCTAGCCAATCTTGCCGGCCAGTTGGAGGCGCTTGAAACCCGCCGGGCTGAAACTCAGGGCAACGAACTGCGGTCCGAGCTTGATGAGCTGCGGACGATGGTCAACGATCTGGCGAGCGAAGACTCGATGCGCCGCCTTGAAAGCCGCTGGGATGGCTTCGAGGAGCAGATTTCCGGCCTCAACCCGGCCGAGACGCTGCGAGAAGATCTGATCACACTTTCCTACCGCCTGGACGACATCAAATCGTCCATCGGCATGCTGCCATCGACGCTGCCGCTGAATGCGCTTGAAGACAAGATCAAGATGCTGGTCACTGCGATTGACGCGATGGCCCGTCAACCAGCAGCAGCCGACCCGGAAATCGCCCGCCAATTCTCCATGGTCGATGAGCGGCTCGACGAAATAAGCCGTGCCATCGTGGCAAGCAGCGTATCGAACCCGGCAGGGGTCGAGGCTGCCGACATTCATCGGCTCGAAACGCGATTGGAATCGGTGGTCGACAGTGTCACCAAGATCGCCGAAGCCGAGGCTGCGAATATCCAGCACCTGCAGGGGCGGCTGGACACGGTGGTCAACAGCGTGTCCCAATCGGTTGAGGCCGATGCATCGAATGTCCGGCAGTTGGAGAGCCGCCTGGATGCCGTCATCGACAGTGTGTCGATGGCCGCCAGAGCAGAGTCCGCAAACATCCAGAACCTGGAAAATCGGCTGCAGGCCGTTGTCGAGACGGTCTCTCAATCTGTTGAGGCGGACGCCTCGAATATCCGCCTTCTGGAGAATCGCCTCGACGCTGTTGCCGACAGCGTCTCTCGTTCGGCCCAGGCTGACACCGAGAGCATCCAGAACCTGCATGATCGCCTCGAAGCCGTGGTTGACAGTGTGGCGGAATCTGCCGCGGCTGATGTCTCCAACGTGCAGCGGCTGGAGCACCGTCTCGATTCGGTTGTCGACCAGATCGGCCGCATCGACCAGACAAGTCAGGGCACGGAACTCTCGCACCGGTTGGAAGCGCTTTCGACGCGGGTGGAAGAACTGGCCAACGACCAGCCTTATGGCATCCTTCTCGATCGTCTCGACCAGCTGTCGCAAACGCTGGACGAACGGCAGGCAACCGCCGATCCGCAACTGGTGGGTCAGTTGGCGGACATCGCCAACAAGGTTGAAACACTCGATCTCGATACGGTCAACGAGCACGTTGCCGATCAGCTCAAGGCGTTGTCGATGCGCATCGACAACATCACCAGCGACCTGGCCGCAACGAACAGCAATCAGGACATGCTCTACGGCCGGCTCGAAGATCTCGCCGAGAGCGTTTCCCAAAGTCAACAGATCGATTTCGGACCGTTGGAAGAGCGTCTCGCCGAAATCGCCGCCAGGATGGACATCAGCCAGGAGCAGTCCTCGCCGAGCGATGAGGTCATTCGCAACCTCGAAAGCCAGGTGGCCGGGCTTTCGAAACTGCTGGCCAGCCCCAATGCACTCGGCGGCGGTGCGCCGGAATTGGAACCGCGCATTGCAGCGATCGAAGACCAGCTCCTCAACGGCCAGGCGTCCAGCCAGGATCTGGTCATCGAGACCGCACGCCAGGCGGCGGAAGCCGCCGTTGCTTCCTATCAGCAGACAGGCGCATCGACCGCCGACATTTCAGCCATTGAATCGCTGGTCGGAGATCTGCGGTCGCTGGAAGATCTGAGCCGTCAGAGCGATGAGCGCAACGCCCGCACCATCGACGCTGTCCACGGCACACTGATGAAGATTGCCGAACGGCTCGACCGGTTGGAAAGCGAACCGGCTGAACTCCCGACCGCTACCGTGCCCATGCCGGCAGCGGACATGCCCGCAGCGTTTTCCAATGCACCCGAAACGCCGTATGACCACGGCCGGGACGACGACACTTCGTCGCTGAATGTCCTCCCGAGTGAAGTGGATGAGCTGCCGCAGGAAGAGGAGCGACCTTCCGACAAGGCTTTCCTGTCCGGGTTGATGCAGCGCATGACCGGCGACAGCGGGCCTGAAAAATCTTCCAGTGAAAAGATGGTCCGCGATATCGAGCCGGCCCCGTCGATCGATCCGGTCGAGGACATCGACCCGGAAACCGCAAACATGCCACTGGAGCCTGGCTCCGGCGCTCCCGATATCAAGCGCATCATGGCCAAGGTGCGTGAAGCGCAGAACGTCGCGGAAGAGGACAACCCTTACTCAGTCGAGGGCGAGCAGGCCAAGGCCGACAAGGCCGATTTCATCGCCGCGGCTCGCCGTGCAGCACGCGCCGCCGCGAGCGAAGCGGCGGAACTCGACGACGAAACGGTTGAGGAGGAAAAGAAGGGTTCGCTTGGCGAGAAGATCAAGAAGAGCCGTCGGCCGCTGTTGCTCGCCGCCGGTGCGATTTTGCTCGCAGTGCTGTCCTACCCGCTCGTTTCGGGCTTCATCAAGGGCGATACCGGTACGCTTCAGACGGCTTCCATCGAACCGCCCACCATAGAGCAGCCGGCCACCCCTCCAGTAACGGAAACAGCGACCGAATCGCTGGCCGAGGCAGAGGTCCTGCTTCCCGAGGTCCGCGCGGTTGACCCGCAGGAAGACACATCGGGGGGCATCCTCGTTGCGCGCAATACCGATGTGACGCTCGATGCAGGCCCCTCGCAGTTCATGTCGACGTCCAACGAAATCCAGTCGAGCGACAGGTTCGTCGCGGTGACGCTGAATGAACCCGAAGCGCCAATGGAAACGGCAATGACAGCCGATACGGTTGCGGACCCGGTCACACCGGCCGTTACCGAGCCTGCTCCTGTCGAGGCGCCGCAGATGGCTTCCCTGCCGACGCAAGACGATGCCCAACCGCCCGCCGTGGAGGCGGTGGTGCCCTCGGCTGAGCCGATGGCGCCAAAGATCGCCGTCGACATGCCGCCAGAAGAAGCCGGTCCGCTGGCGCTGCGAGAGGCAGCGAAGGATGGCGATGTCGTTGCGCTGTTTGAAGTTGGCGCCCGCTACACCGATGGACGTGGTGTTCAAACGGACCTTGCCAAGGCCGCGAAATGGTACGGCTATGCGGCTGAACTCGGCTTCGCTCCGGCCCAGTACCGGTTGGCCAACTTCCATGAGAAGGGCACCGGTGTGAAGCGCGATCTTGCCAAGGCAATGACCTGGTATCAGATGGCCGCGGAACAGGGCAATGCCAGCGCCATGCACAATCTTGCCGTGCTGCATGCCATGGGACAGAACGGCGAAGCGGATTATGACTCCGCCGGCGGCTGGTTCACCAAAGCGGCGGATCTGGGCGTCAAGGACAGCCAGTACAATCTTGCTATCCTGCATGCCCGCGGCAGCGGTGTTCAACAGGATCTCGAAGAATCTTACAAATGGTTCGCCATCGCCGCCGATTCCGGCGACAAGGACGCCGCTGCCAAGCGGGACGAGGTGGCCAATGCACTGACACCGGAACAGCTCGAAAGCGCTCGGGCCAAGGTCGAATTGTGGAAACCCGGTGAACTGGACGAAAAAGCCAATTCGGTGCGCGTGCCGTCCGAATGGCGCGGCGTTGATACCCGCACGGCCTCGGTCGACATGAAGAAGGCGGTGAGAAACATCCAGGCGATCCTCAACAAGAACGGTTTCGATACCGGTGGCGTCGACGGCGTCATGGGCAAGAACACCGTTGCTGCCATCAAGGCATTCCAGACTTCCGTGGGCCTCAAGCCGACAGGCGAAGTCGATGACGAACTGGTCAAGGCTCTGCTGGCCAGCAACAACTGATCGGGTCGGTCGCCTGCGTCCGTAACCACTGCTATGATCCCCGGGATTTCAATTCCGGGGATTTTTGTGTCTGACGATCCAGCAAATGTTGTAACTGGCATGGTCAGCGAATTTGCCGTTCGCACGCCGGCCTCAACGATTCCCGAAAGCGCCCGTGCGGTGATGCGTCTGTCACTCGTTGACTGGGCGGCAGTTGCCTGGGCCGGCAGTGCCGAGCCGGCCGGCCAAATGGTGCGCGACATGGTCGTCGCCGAAGGCGGCACGGCGGAAGCAACCCTCGTCGGGGACGATCGCAAACTTCCGGCTCGGGCGGCCGCCCTCGCCAATGCGACGATTGCCCATGCGCTCGACTATGACGATACCCATTTCATTCACATCGGTCACACCAGCGCGGTTGTTGTTCCGGCTGCGCTTGCGGTAGCGCAGAAAACCCAAGCCGGACCCGCTGAGTTTCTCGATGCCTGTCTGATCGGCGTCGAAACCGCTTGCCGCGTTGGCGCCTGGCTGGGCAGGACGCACTATCTCGAAGGCTTTCACCCGACGGCAACTTCCGGCAGCTTCGGCGCCTCGATGGCCGTGGCACGACTGCTCGGACTGGATCCGGACCAGGCATGTCACGCGATCGGCTTAACGGCTACGAGAGCATCCGGCCTGAAGTGCCAGTTCGGCACCATGGGCAAGCCCTATAATGCCGGAATGGCGGCCTCGAACGGTGTCGAGACGGCAATGCTTGCGGCCTCCGGCTTCGTATCCTGCACACGAGGCCTGGAGATGGAACAGGGATTTGCCGCAACCCACCGCGGTGAGGGCAATGCCGACGCGTTTTCCGACATCGGAAACGCGTTTGTGTTCGAGGACGTGAAACACAAGTACCACGCCTGCTGCCACGGAACGCATGCCGCATTGGAAGCATTGATCGAGGTGCGCGACAGACAGGGAATCGAGGCCGAAGAGATCACCGCTATACGGCTGCACGTGAATCCGTGCTGGAGGCGTGTCTGCAATATCGCCGAACCGTCGACCGGGCTGGAGGCCAAATTCAGCTACCGCCTGACCGCGGCGCTTGTCATGCTGGGTCATGACACCGCCGCCCTGGAAACGTTCAATGAGGAGGTTTGCCGTGATCCGGCCCTTGTCGAGCTGCGGAACAAGGTTTACGTCGAATTCGATGACGCCGTTCCCGACACGGCTGCCCGAATCCAAATCGAAAGGCGTGATGGGGCGCCCCTGGAAGCAGCGCATGATCTGATGGAACCAGTGCCCCTGTCGGAGCGCCAGTCCCGGATACGCAGCAAGGCAGAGAGCCTGCTCGGCGCATCTCGCGCAGCCACGCTCTGGTCGTTCGTGCACGACGAAGACCGGCTGCTTTCAAGCTGGATCTCCGACAACCAGCCGTGAGCAAAAACCTTCGTCCTGATTCCCGGTGCATGGCAATGCCAGCTGGTGCTGGCGGGACGTTGCTCTGCCACAGGGACGGACTATTGGTTGTGGTCAATCCAGTCGAAATTGATGATTTGGTCGTGAAGCAGCCCGGCTCAACCCCGGGCTGCTTCAGTCGCACTATTTTCCTTCATCCGGCTTGGAAATTGATCCGGTCTGGTGCCCGGACAGACCACCGGACACCTCCTCGACGGATTCGTCGGCGAGTTCTTCGGGCAGGATCAGATTGAGCACAATGGCGATCAGTGCCGCCGGCAGCAGCCCGGATGTCAGCAGGATGCGTACGGTGTCATGGGTGTATTGCACCGCTTTCGGGTCAAGCTGAAGGCCCAGTCCGATCGAGAGTGCAATCGCGAAGATCACCATGTTACGACGGTTCCAGTGAACGTCCGACAGCATGGAAATGCCGGCCGCCACGACCATGCCGAACATGACGATGACACCGCCGCCCAGCACCTCGATCGGTACCGTGCGGATCACCGCACCAACCTTCGGAATCAGCCCGCAAATGATCAGGAAGATCGCGCCGAATGTGACGACATGGCGGCTCATGACGCCCGTCATCGCGATCAGGCCGACATTCTGGCTGAACGATGTGTTGGGCAGGCCGCCGAAGATCCCGGCCACAGCTGAGCCGATACCGTCGGCATAGGTTGCGCCGCGGATTTCCTCGTCCGTGGCTTCACGACCGGCACCGCCCTTGGTGATTCCGGATACATCACCGACGGTTTCGACCGCCGAAACGAAAGCCATCAGACAGAAACCGATCACCGCAGCGATAGAGAATTCGAAACCGTATTTGAACGGTTGCGGCAACGCGAAAGCTGCTGCGTTGCTCCAACTGCTCGCGATGGCATCGGTTGAGATGATACCAACCAGCAGAGCGTAGACATACCCGACGATGATGCCCAGCAAAACGGCGGAAACGGCAAGCATTCCGCGAGCGTAAAATTTCAGGCCGAGCGTGACCACGATCACCACCAGGGCGGCGGACCAGTTGAGCAGGCTGCCATATTCCGGCTGATCAATTGCGGGCACGCCACCGACGGCATACTGAATACCAACCTTGACCAGCGCCAGGCCTATCATCATCACCACCAGGCCTGTGACCAATGGTGGCAACGCGAATCTGATCTTGCCGATCACCATCCCGAGAAGCGCATGAAAGATGCCGCCGATCAGGACGCCACCGAACAGCGCCGCGAGGCCGTCAACTCCCTTGCCGGCAACGATCGGGATCATGATCGGCAGGAAGGCGAAGCTGGTGCCCTGGACAACAGGCAGCGCGGCGCCGACCGGCCCGATGGTAATCGTCTGTAGCAGCGTCGCCAGCCCGGCAAAAAGCATCGACATCTGGATCAGGTAGAGCAGTTCCGGAAAATCCGGCGAGTTCGAACCGAAGCCGAAGCCAGCGGCGCCGGCGACAATAATTGCCGGTGTCACGTTGGAAACGAACATTGCCAGCACGTGCTGGATCCCCAGCGGGATCGCCTTGTAGAGCGGTGGCGTGTAATTGGGATCTCTGAGTTGTTCCGGGGTTCCGATCCCCGTATCGGCACCTGCCATGGCATTTCCTCCCTGCTGGCATGATTCGCAAACCGGTTCGGCGGCAAAGTTGCCGTGACCGGCAGGGAGGTGGATGGAACCCATAGGGCTGCAGCCGCACATCTTCGAGATGCCGGATGCATGCTCGGCAAGGTCTGCCAGTGACGGCATTCCCGTACCGATTGACCTGCGATATTCTCCTCCCCCTTGTGGTTCACTGTAGCCAACTACCCCCGCTAGTTTTTCAAAAAACCGTTGAAGTACTTTCCGCGAGACGATCGGCAATGGATTCGATGCTCCCGCTGAGGCAAGCCAGCCGGGCGCTCGACCCACGACCCGGTAGCTGGCTTTGCGCAGCCGACTCGACGGTCTGCAAAGCCTTGATAGGCATGAAATTCCAGCGATTGGTCCTGATCCGGAAAACTTGTGCGTCTGGTCCCTGTGGAGCAATTGACACGGCCTGTCAGAAGGCGCATGACAGGTCATAAACCAGCCCGTTCCGGGCCGTTTCATTTGGGGACTTTCTCTCAGGACGGGAATGACGATCTACCTGCCCATCGCCGAGATTTCGGTTAACGCCTTCATCATTCTCGGCATGGGCGCGGCGGTCGGGTTTTTGTCCGGAATGTTCGGGGTCGGCGGTGGCTTCCTGATTACCCCGCTGTTGATTTTCTACAATATTCCACCAGCCGTCGCGGTCGCCACCGGTGCCAACCAGGTCGTCGCTTCCTCGTTTTCCGGTGCGCTCGCGCATTTTCGCCGCGGGACGCTGGACATCAAGTTGGGAGTGACGCTGCTTGCCGGCGGCCTGGTCGGGGCATCAGTCGGAATCTATCTATTCACGTTGTTGCGAAGTTTGGGGCAGCTCGACCTGATCATTTCGCTGTTCTACGTGACCTTTCTCAGCATCGTCGGTGGACTGATGCTGATCGAAAGCATCAACTCGCTGATGCGCGCCGCCGCCAACAAACAGGTGTCGCTGCGCAAACCCGGTCAGCATATCTGGGTGCACCGCTTGCCGTTCAAGGTGCGTTTCAAGCGCTCAAAAATCTATCTCAGCATCATTCCGGTGCTGGTTCTCGGTTTCGGCATCGGCGTTCTGACGTCGATCATGGGTGTTGGCGGCGGGTTCATCATGGTGCCGGCAATGATCTATCTGCTGCACGTGCCGACCAACGTGGTTATCGGCACCTCGCTGTTCCAGATCATTTTCGTCACCGCCTTCACGACAATTGTCCAGGCGACAACCAACCAGTCGGTCGACGTGTTTCTCGCCGGCCTTCTGATGATCGCCGGTGTAATAGGCGCCCAATATGGTGTACGTGTCGGGCAGAAACTGCGCGGTGAACAACTACGCGCGCTGCTCGCACTTCTGGTTCTCGCGGTCGGTGTTCGACTGGCGCTGGACCTGGTGCTGACGCCGGACGAATTCTACTCTGTTGTCACGACGGGTGTTGGGTTCTGACGATGCGATTCCATTGGCCCTCGGTGGTCCTGAGTTTCCTTCTGGCCTTGACGACGCTGCTTCCCGCACGGGCGGAAGAAAGCCTCGACATTGGCATCTCGACCAACGAAATCGCCATCACCGCCGACTTTGCCGGCGCGGACCTGACAGTGTTCGGAGCGCTCGACAATGCCGACCGCTTCCTGCTGCAGATCGGCGCTTATGACATCATCGTGGCGCTGGAAGGCCCGGCGCGCGAGACCATCGTGCGCAAGAAGGATCGAGTCTTCGGTATCTGGATCAACCGGTATTCGATGCGCTTCGAACCGGCGCCGTCCTCCTATTCGCTGTCGAGTACGCTGCCCATCGACCGCATCGCCAAGCAGATCGAGCTCAGCGGTCGCACCATCGGCATCGAGCACATCCACCTGCAGCCTTCCGGCAATGTCGGCGATGGCAGCCGGGTGCCGGAGTTTCGTGAAGCACTGCTGCGGCTCAGGGTCGATGACGGGTTATACCAGAGCGAGCCGGTCGGCGTCGAATTCGTCAGCTCCAGCCTGTTTCGGGCCACCATCCGGTTGCCCGCCAATGTTCCCGTCGGCCAGCACCGCCTGCGCGCCTTCCTGTTCAAGAACAACGAATTTGTCGTTGAGCGCCAGCTGACCCTGCGGGTCGTCAAAACCGGTGTCGAGCAGTTCATTTACGAACTCGCTCACGAGCAGGCGTTCCTTTACGGGGTTTTGGCCGTTGCCCTTGCCATGGTCACCGGCTGGCTGGGCAGCGTGATGTTCCGCCGGGATTGATTAACGTCGCCGAGACCCCGTTCTGTCATTCGACGAAGCACCGCATCCATTCCTCGATCTGGGTGATCACGCATGCGCCCTCAAGCGCACTCGGGTCCGGCGTGACCACCAGTGTCAGGAACTCGTCGAAAGCTGGAAGAGTGTTACGGATTTCGGCATTGACCGTGTCACGATCGAGAGCAGCAACGCGCTCCTCCGTCGTCTCGAAGTGCCCGTCCGGCCGGTTGCGCAACCGGCTCGACATCAGTCGGTTGGCAACCCGTGTGGGCCGCTTCATGCCTTCTGAAATTCGCTGTTGAACCAGATCGCGGGTGACAGTGAACTCGTCCTCGGCAATGCCTTCGGTCCGAAACTGTTCATAGGTTTCGCCCATCGCCTGGAGCGCTTCCGGCAGCAAAGTCGTTTCGACTTCACCGCCCATCCTGAGCAAGCGGTGATTTCGGGTGAAGCTGTTGATGACGGCGCGGAACCCGTAGGCGGCGCGCAGATCCGTACGCATGGCTCGAAACAGTCGGGATTGCTGTCCGGATCCGAGAATGGCGGTCGCCAGTCCGAGCGCCGGGCTGTCTTCAGCAGTCGGAGGCGGGAGCGGCCCGAAGGCCATAATGAGCGATTTCGGCGATTCCGGATCGTGCAGCACCACCGTCCCGGGTTTGACGTCCGGTCCGCCGAAGGAAATCGGTTCGCGGTTTGGCGACGACGGCAGGCCCGCCAGTGCCGCATCGATCGCTATGCCCACCGCATCGGCGGGGGCCGAACCGGCGGCTGTTATTGTAAGGTCTCCGGTGCCGAACGAACCGCGATGCCAGGAAGCAATATCATCGCGATCAATCGTCTTGATCTCGTCAGCAGGTGCGATGGACCAGAACCGGTTGTAGGGATGGTCATCGATCAGGATTTGCCGTGCCAGGTTCCAGGCGGTCCCGGCGGCCGTTTCTCTGCGGACACGGACGTTGCGAAGCAGCGTTCGCTTCTCGCGTTCAAGCCAGCGCACTTCGAAATCCGGTTTGGCCAGCCATAGATTGACGATCTCGGCAGCCTCCTGGAGGCTGTCTTCGGGCGCCACCATGAAGCCGCGGACCTCACCCGGTTGGACCCAGATGCGTGAACTGGAATCGAGATCTTCGAAATCGGCTGCCAACTCGTCCGATCCGATACCATCGGCACCGCCACTGAGCATCAAAGAGATGCCCAGGCGAGCGGTTGCTTCGTGCACATTGGGGCCGCTCGGGAGGCCGGCCGCCCACGTCACCGACACGGCAGTTCGCTTGGCCTCTTCCAATGGCACATACCAGAAGGAATGGCCCGCCGGCGTGGTGTGCCGGCCGATCTCGGGTGTGGCGGCAGCAAGCGCGGATGCGGCCAGAGCCGGGACAGCGGTCAGCAAGATCTTGAGAAGGGATCTCATCACGGTCACGACCCTCTTCGCTTCAGATTGACTTCGACAAAACGATGCCGGTCGGCAACGGCGCGGATCAGCGTATCCACATCCGTTTTCGTGACCGCCTCAATGCGCTCACGATGGTCTTCGGCCCCGTTAGGCTCCAGCCCGGCGGTCAGATTGCGCAAAGCCCGACCGATAATATAGTTCGGCTCGTCCTGCCGCCGGTCGGCTTCACGAAGAAACCGTTTGCGGATCCGGTCGAGGCTCTTTTGCGGTGCGCCCGTCTCGGACAGCACAACAAGGCTCTCGCGCAATTTTGTCGAAACGGTTTCCGGCGCGACTCCTTCATCCGGCCGGGCCTGAAACGCGAACTGCACCTGGTCTCGTAGCTTTCGATCAAGCCCGACACTGTAGGCGCTGACGATGAATTCGTTGATTTCCAGTGGTTTGGCCAGGCTGCCCGGCAAGTTGGAGCTGAGCAACTCCGATAGGAAGCCAACGGTGTAGATATCCTGCAGTCGGTCGCCCGAGCCTGCCCAGTTCGACAGCGAGGAATACTGATAGGAGTCCAGTTTGGTCTGGTCGTCGAAAAGCTCGATCGAACTCGACAGCGTTTCTGCAGGCGTAAGGCCACGCCAGTCCTGGGTGTTGAGGCTGCCTGCTCGCGAGTTGCCGAATTTGGCCTCGACCTGGCTGCGCACTTCTTCCTGGTCGAGGTTGCCGGAGGCGATCAACACCATGTTCGAAGGCACATAATATTGGTTTCGAAACTGATCGACCGCTTCGAAATCCAGGTTCTCGATCGATTCCGGCGTACCGATCAGGCTGCGTCCGACCGGATTTCGTCCATAGAGTTCCCGGTTCATCCGTTGCCGCACACGCGAACGCGGGTTTTCCGACACGCGCATATCATATTCGCGCGCGACGATGCGTTTTTCGTCGGCCATGAATTCCGGATCGAGCGTTGGTGGCGTCACCAGCCGTCCGGCAAACTCGAAGAGGTCGTCGATCTCGGTTTTCGGCCCGTCCGTATAGTAATTGGTGATGATACCGTTGACCCAGGCATTGCCGCCGCGATTGTGAAAGACCCGACTGCTGACACCGTCAGCGTGCCAGAACATCAAGTGCTCAAGGTAATGAGCCAAGCCCTCAGGCCCATCGGAATCCGCTTCGCCGGCGAGGATCACCGCGCTGACGCGCACGGTTTCGACGGTCTCGTCGGGGATCAGATACACGGCTTTGAGCGCCGTATCCGTTTCAATCTCGATGAGTTCAGCCGCCGCCGGGCCGGCGATGGCGATGGCTGCGAGTGCGGGCAGGGCCCGTCTGAAAAGATTCGTCCACATGGATGTGATGATAGAGGCAGCGTAATTGGCTGTCAGTTCAACTCACGCGTCCGTAACAAAATGTTATCGGGCGTGAGTTGGAAGAGCCCCGGCAGGGAGGCTCCCTCTGTTCATGTCTACCAGCGGGTCCAGTTGACCACGTAGCTCAGGATCAGACCAGACACCAGGACAAAGCCCATGATGCCTCCAGTGACCAACGCAGCGCCCAAAAACGTTCTGCGTTGTCCGAAAAGGTAGATTCCCCTTACCGTCATAAGCAGCGGAATGACATAGGTCGATGCGATCATCACCAGAATGACGATCTGCACAAGTTCCAGAAACTCGCGATTGGCATTTAGCATCGCGCGTCCTCTCCATCGATGGCAGGAGGGAAAATCATCTGCGCCCGAACACCGGTTTGCGTGCCGGGTTGGTTCGCCTTTCAACCGGCGGCGCTGGTTGCGGTTCTGGCATCGGCTTGATTGGCTTGTGCTGCTGTCGGGAAGTCCGATCAATGGTGTTGCTGGCCTCGAACCCGCAGAAATACAGCATCAATCCCGTTCCGGCATAGGGCAGGAGGAAGGTCAGATACCAGAAACCGCTGCGCCCCGAATCCCTGAGCCGGTTCAGGCATGTGCAGAAGTTCATGTAGACCACCGCCACGATGACGAACACGAGCATCGCCTGCTCGTCGGCATTGCGTGCACCGAAGGAAGCCCCGCGATCGGCGAGAACCATGATCGAGAGTATGAAACCGGCAAAAGCCAACGCGAAAATGATCAACTGCAGCAACCACCAATGTCCACGCCCGATCCGGCCCTGCATCGGATTGAGAAGATAGAGCATTTCGAACTCCCAACTGATTTTCGAAATACTACTAATGCGAGAAAATGAACTGGCGCATAAATTTTTTGGTTAAATTTCGATGGCTGCGAGCTTTGACTTGCAAGTCGGCCCGCCAACTTGTGAACCGACGCAAGGTCGGCGAGGAACCTCCGAATGGTCAGTCCCTTTGTCGCCCATGCACTTAACACTTGATGTTTTTATCAAGGCTTCTAACTTGTAGATTGGCGCGGATGCGGCTAAGGGCTTGATAAATTTCTCTTAATCCACCGGTTTTCAGGCAAATTCGGGTGATGCGGCAATGCACTTGAAGACGAACAGTTCCAGCTCCTTTATCGCCAATACCGTCAATCTCGACATTACGTCACGGTGTACGCTTCTGTGTTCCCGCTGCACGCGGCAGAGCCCGGTGTGGAAGAATGAGCTGAAGACGATCTCGTCTGACATCTCAATGGACGAATACCGCAAGCTTCTCGAATATTTCGATCGGCTCATCTTCTGTGGCACCGTCGGCGACCCGGTGTTTCATCCTGATTTCATCGAGATGCTGGATCTGGCGAAGGGCAAGGAAAGAACGGTGGAGGTATTCACCGCGGCCAGCCACCGACCCAGGAAATGGTACCGCGAGGCCTTCGAGACCCATCCCGATGCCAAATGGACATTCGGGATCGATGGCCTTCCGGCCGACAGCCACAGACACCGAGTCAACCAGAACGGCGAATACCTGTTCGAGATGATGGTGCTGGCTGCGGAACTCGGGCTTGAAACCGAGTGGCAGCATATCGTGTTCAACTACAATCAGGACACGCTGGACGATGTCAAAGCGCTGGCCGCCAAGCACTCGCTCAACCTGAACATCTGCCTGTCCTCGCGGTGGCGCGGCCCGGAAGATCCGCTGAAACCGGACGACCAATACATCATGGCCCGCAATCCGGGCCGCTATGAGAAAGGTGACGTTCTGGACCCCGCATGTTTCCAGGGGCACCCGATCGGCCACAGCAGCCAGGGCTATATCGTCCCGTGCTGCTGGATGACGAATGTTGATGTGGAAGAGAGCTTCCCGGACCTGTGCAACGAATCGACCAGAATCGCCAATGTCGACCGGATCGACGACATCATCGAGCGCTGGGGCGCCTATGGCGAAACCCTGAAAAACGAGCCGCAGCGCTGCTATCAGGTCTGCTGGGACAAGTGCAATAAGAGCAACTCTCGGGGCAGAAAGACATTCGAGCGGGTTCGAAATTCCCCCGGTGAGGAAGCAGCGTTGTCAGCGGCGGCCAAATAGGTCCGTGCTCTCCAATTCCAGCATTGCCCTGGCTTTCCGTTGTTCGTGATGCATCGGGTCTGGACTAAAATGACCAATAAAATTATGGTCTCCAGCCATAAAAAGTGGCCCGACTTCATACGTCGTGAAGCCGGGCCGCGGGCGCCTGACCTGAGCGGCGGTCATCCGGTGCCGCTCGACAATGGGAGATTGTCATAGCGAGGCGCCCTGAGCTCGTCGTCCGAGCTTACCGGACGATGAATGCGAAGAAGGTGCCGCGATGCGACTGCATCGCGGCACCCTTTTGTTTGTGGATGCTATCCAAGGACTTTCGCTAGACGTAAAGAGCCGGACCGAGCAGCTTGGATCCGGACTCCCCCTCCCGAAAAGCGTGCAGCAACCATCACGCCGCAACTGTCATCCGGCGCGAAACCAATAAGCCGATAATTTAACTTCTATCCCCATTAGCCCTGGTGGACTGCATCCGATGTAGAAAGATTGTGCTGATGCGCTGGCATTCTCTACAGTCGTGACGCAGCCGAAGGGCCGCCCAAATTCAGGCTATCGTAATCGCCCATGAAATAATACTAATTTTTGTTGAAAATTTCAGTTTTCAAATAAATCTGTAATTTAGACTTGCTACCGGTCTTTTTTCTTCGCACGCCGATGAACTGGTGGGTGTCTGAATTTGGAGACCCCACGCGAAAGGCGCGCAAAAAGAAAATACGCCCCCGAAAAGGCAAACGATGGCGGACCGTATAGTGTTCTTGCCGAACCTTGATAATCGACACCTGCAATAATGAGGCAATCGATTATCCTGAACTTTGACGGAACCCAGTTGTCGCCCGTGTAAATCTGTAGCAGGCCTTCGAAGATTTAGTGATCTGCTTCCGGCTCGATTTGGTGGCCTGCTCCCCAGCGATATCCAAAAGGATCGCGGAACCAGAAGTCGCGCATCCCGTAGAACTGGTCAGTAATTTCGTCGATGATCTCGATGGCTTTGAGGCCTCCGATCACGTCACGAAATGCGTCTGCATCCGGGACGCGAATGTAGAGCTCCAGGCTGTCCTTGGGCGACAGGTCCCCGCCGGACCTCAGCATCACGGTGGTATCGCCATTCCCCAGAATGGCCCAGTTTATGTTTCCCTCTCCATAGTGATACTCGTCGGTCTCTATCACGGAAAAGCCCATGGAGACGTAAAACTGCATCGCTTCGCCGACGTCCGGCACGCCGATCATGATGGTGAGGGATTGGAAGTCTGTCATTTGGAGCCCTTCAATTTGCGGGAGTGCTCTCCTCCTTCGAAGTCACTCCCAGTATGCCTGAGGTGCATTCGTTATTGGTAAATCTCGACGCAGCTCATCTCATAATATCTGTAGGCCCAACCCGTGCCCACGAACGTTGACGCAACTGCCAGCACGATAGAAGAGCGTCGCCATCCGACTTTCCAGATTACGAAAGCCGAGCCCAGGCCGACCAGCACAATGGCTCAACTGTCAGGATTAAGGAAAGTGGACCAAAGACACTCCCGATACTCGAGTTTGAAATCGTGGGACTTCATGTTTCGTCACGGGCCTCCATAGGACACGGAGCCAACAACCCCGACCCGTTGCGACGTCTGGCGGCGCAGTTCGCTCAACCAATGTATTCCGCCGTCGAACCCATCCGCCTGGAACACCTTAACCTGCGACAGATCATCTGCGCCGGTCCAGCGTCTACCGTTCGAATTTCTCGTACGTTCGGCGCATTTCTTTGCGCTTGTTGTCAACAGTGCCCGTCCGTACCGTAACAGATACAGGGCTGATCGCATCAACGTCACCGTCCCGACGGGCCGGCAAAAGATGCCGCACCCACGGATGCTTCGGTTCCTGTCAGAAAGCGCCGGCAAAGCGAATATGGACGGCTTGCCGTCTTCCAGGAGCTTGGGTTGGCCTGCGCACAGGGAGATGACCATGACTTCACCGATCAGAAGAAGAACTGTCCTCAAAACCGGTCTGGCGACAGGCGCGCTTGTCGCCGCTCCATGGGTGGCCCGCGCGGCTCAACAGCTCAAGGTTGGTTTTGTCTATCCCAGTCCCATCAACGATTTCGGCTGGTCCTACCGGCATGAAATCGGGCGTCAGCAGTTGGTAGAGGCTCTTGGTGACAGAATTGAAACGACTTTTGTGGCGAACGTGGCCGAGGGTCCGGATTCCGAGCGCGTCATCAGGCGGCTGGCCCGCTCCGGCCACAAGCTGATTTTTACCTGTTCATTCGGTTATATGGATCCGACGATCCGCGTCGCGGAGCGGTTTCCCGACGTGCTGTTCGAAAACAACACCGGATACAAGACCGCCGACAATGTCAGCGCCTACAATGCGCGCTTCCACGAAGCTCGAACGGTTTTCGGCGTAATCGCCGCCCATCAAAGCAAAACGGGCATCATCGGTTGCATCGCCTCGTTTCCGATTCCCGAGGTGGTGATGAGCATCAATGCGCTCGCTCTGTCGGCGCGCAAGATCCGGCCGGACATGAAGGTCCGGGTCATTTGGGTCAACAAGTGGTACGACCCGGGCCTCGAGGCGGATGCGGCCAAGACGCATATCGCGCAGGGTGCCGATATCCTGACCCAGATCACCAACAGCACCGCGCCGACCCAGGTTGCCGAGGAAAACGGCATCCATTCCTTCGGCCAGGACAACGACATGAGCGCGTTTGGACCGACCGCTCATATGACCGGCGTCGTCAACAACTGGGGTCCCTACTATATTCGTCGTGTCCGGGACGCGCTCGAGGGCAACTGGCAGTCACGATCGTCCTGGGACGGGTTCGCCGAGGATGTGGTGCAACTGGCGCCCTACAATCAAAACCTGCCGCCCGAGGTGGTCGAGGCGGCGGAAGGCACCCGCAAGGCCATCATAAGCGGTGATCTGCATCCCTTCGCCGGACCCATCGTCAATCGTGACGGGGGCGAGGTGATCCCTGAGGGAACCGCTTTGGAGGACAAGGCGATACACTCCATGAACTGGTTCGTTTCAGGCGTCGAAGGCGACCTGCCCAGCTGACGACTCCACCACATTTTGCCTCCCTAGGCCCCATCTGTCGCCCACTGGGCGACGGATCGGGACCGCTCGGCCTGTGAGCCGCAACAAGGACAAATGATCATGACCGCAGACATTGCCATCATCAACGGAACCGTTCTGCCCATGGGCGGTGGTGAAACGATCGACGCCGGCGTGGTGACGATAAAAGGAGGCCTCATTCAGGCGGTAGGTGAAGCGGGCGAGGTCGATACGCAGGGTGCGGCGGAAGTCATCGATGCCTCGAACTGTGCCGTCATGCCCGGCTTCTGCGACAGCCACACGCATATCGCTTCCAATCTGCTGTTGCGAGGGCTTCTGGAAGACGTGCGACTGTTCGAATGGCTGTCGACCATGTGGCTGCTCAAGCGCAACTTCGATCCGGAAACCCTGTACTGGGCGAGCCTGAACGGCCTGGTAGAAATGGCAAAGTCAGGGGTGACCACCTTCAACGAGCATTTCGACGCCTACGCTGTCGAGCCGCAGCTGGAGGCAATCCGCGAGATTCCGCTGCGTGCGACGTTGGGCTACGGGTTTGCCGATCGCGGCCTCTACGAGTCGATCACCGACTGGTCGTGGACCACGTTGCACAATTTCGGCGACCTGGTGGCGCAGCATCACAACAGCCTCGATGGCATGCTGCAGATCGGACTGTCGCCACACGCCATCTATTCCTGCGGCGAAGAGATGTTCCGGCTGGTGCGTGAGGTGGCCGATGCCCACGAAGTGCCGATTCACATTCACCTGGCCGAGAACCCGCAGGAGATGGAGTATGTCGCCGAGCATTACGGCACATCAGCCGTGCGCTGGCTCCATTCCATCGATTTCCTGAAATCCGATGTCACCGCGGCCCATTGCACCCAGCTCGACGAGACCGACATCCGGTTGATGGCCGAGACCGAGACGAAGATCGCCCATTGTCCCTGCTGCAACGCCAAGCTCGCTTCCGGTGTCCTGCCGCTCAAATGCGTGCAGGAGCACGGCGTGACCGTCGGCCTGGCAACCGACGGGCCTGCCAGCCACAACACGCTCGACATGTTCCAGGAAATGAAGTTTGCGGGCATTACCCACAAGGAGCGTAACGCGGACGCAGAATTCCTCAAGACCAACGAGATCCTGGAGATGGCGACTGCCACCGGCGCCAAGGCCATGAACCGGCCCGAAACTGGCCAGTTGAAACCGGGAATGGCGGCCGACGTGATTGTCGTCGACCTCGACAAGGCGCATACGCTGCCGGTCTATGATGTCGCGTCGACGCTGGTCTATTCGAGCCGCGCCGATGATGTGAAGCACACGATTGCCGGCGGCAAGCAACTGGTCAGAGACGGTGTCATGACGGGGGTCGACGAAGCCGAAATCCGGGCAAAATTCCGCGAAAAGGCCCATGCGCTGCGCAAGCGCAGCCTTGGCTAGCTTCAACCGGCCCACAATCCCAATTGTCGATTGGACCTGGTCTGGAAATGCCATCGCTAAATGCGCATAATAGCTACCATCCTGTGCGAAAAACGCGAACAGTGTGATGGAGGCCGGCGATGCCGTTGATGACACAAGGGGCGAGGGCGCTGGAGATGGTCGCCCGCTTCGGTTCAATCCGCAACGCGGCTGAACACATGAATGCCGCGCCCTCGGCGGTCAACAGACAGATTCTCAATTTGGAAGCAGAATACGGCACGCCGCTGTTCGAGCGGCTGCCACGCGGTATGCGGCTGACGGAATCCGGCCAGCTTCTGGTCGATCTCATCCGCCGATGGCAGCTAGACAATCGGGCAGCTGGATCGGCCGTCAACCAATTGAAGGGCCGCGGCGGCGGATTTGTCAAAATTGGTGTCATGGAATGCCTTGCCTCGGACTTCCTGCCGCGCGCCTTTGGCGAATTGCGCAAGTCCAAGGCTGATGCCTCGCTGCGCGCCCTTGTCGGCGGCACGACCGACCTGACCGATCGGTTGATGGACGGCGACATCGACCTGGCGGTCGCATTCAACGCGCCGCGTGATGCCGGCCTGCAAATCATGCACGATGTCCGGCTCGACCTCGGCGCGGTGATGGCGCCCGGTCATCCGCTGGCAGGAGAAACGGAGATCGGTTTCAGGGATCTGCTCCGGCATCCGCTGGTGCTCGCTGACGATACGCTGACTGTCGGCCCGATCGTCAACGCCATGCTGGCGCGAAGCGGCCAGGAGCTCGCCAGCATAGTCACCACGAATTCGATCACTGCCATCAAGGCCTTGGTAGTGCAGGGTGCTGGCGCCAGCCTACTGACACCCATTGACGTGCATGACGAGGTGAAGCGCGGCGATCTGCGCTTCGTCCCGGTTACCGGTACACGCATGTTCATGACGCTCTCGGTCGCCGCCCGCGACGTCAAAGCCCTGACGCCGGACGCGCGCAGTATGGCTCGTATCTTCCGCGGTATGCTCGATAGTCTGACGGCGCCTGAACTCTAGTGCCGCCGGCCAGGTCTCAGTGATGACGGATGCGGCCTTCGAGTTAGGCGATATCAGGTCAAGTCCTCGTAGGTGTAACCGAACCGGGTGAAGTCGAGCATTGATCGGTTCGTGATCCCGTCTCGACGTATCTCTGGGCTGTCGCGGTATTCGACGTACGGATAGAGTTCGTCATCGATGTTCCAGCCCAGGTTCGCACCGGAGGTCGGTTCGTAAGAACTGCCGTAGATTGTTTCCCAGATGGCCCAAAGTCGATCGATATTGCAGTGATGCAACCAAAACACTGGATCGTTGGGCGAGCAGTCGATCGCGGTCATCGTCCCCACGAAGGTCGTGGTGCTGGGTTTGAATGCTTCGCTATAGACAGTGGCATCCCACTGCCCGCCGACCCACAAATGGGGCAGCCGGTGCAAACGCGACATTCCCTGCAGCGACCTGGGGGAGGCCGTCGGGTCAGGGGCTCCTAGCAGGTAATTGCGAAAGCTACTGTGGATGTCCGCGGTCGCGTCGTATGGCGGCGAATCGTAAATATCGACTTTGAGGAGCGCTGAAACATCCTCTGCCGTCGGCAACGGGATGCTGCCTTTTTCGCCGCGGGTCAAATACGGAAACGGGCAACGGGATTGGAAATCGTTGTGTCCGTAGGCGCTGGCGGTCAGGTTCATCGCGAATGCGCCACGCCGAAACGGTCCCGACAGGATAGCGTAATTTTGCTTCGGATCGCCCTCGGCGGGTCCCATGAAGTCGTCGTCGAAGACCACATCGAGGCTCGATCGGTCGGTCCAGTCCCAATAGGGCACGGTAAAGTTCGCATCGCCAGTGGTATCGCGGACCGCCTGCTCGAACATCAGGATCAATTTTCGGTGCCAGGGCAGGAATGCCGGGGATTGATGGGCGACGCTGTGGCCCAGTTCCAGCCGCGACCGCAACAGCGCCAACTGATGGAACCGAACAAACTGATCGTAGTAGTTCAGCGTTGGATCGATCGGCGACCGGGTGCGCTTAAGCCGATGGACAGCCTCCACCAGAGCGCGCTTTTGCCGATCCGACAGGTTTTTGACGTTCTGACGGACCAACGGTGCATCCTGACTCTGCGAAACCGTCCTGACTTCCTCCGCTTCGGTGGTTCCGGGCTTCCCGAGCGCAGAAACTGCCGCGACCGCCATGCATGCTTTCAACAGGCCGCGTCGGGATCTCTGAGCCTGGTTGTGACGTGTTCTGCTCATGGATCCTCCTCTCGATCGACGGTCGCAGTTTTCTACAACCCACCGTTCTAGGATTGTACCGCACCAGGGAAAAAGTGAATCTCGATATTGGAGCTGGCGCCTTCGTAGATAGAGACCGTCGCTGCTTGGTATTGAATTATATTAGTGCGTCAGGAGTCTGTCGCCGGTCTGTAAAGTGCTCTCCAGGATAGTCTTTCATCGAGCAATTCAACGATCTCACTCTCGTCCAAGTGGGCGAGGAGCGCACCTGTTTCTCGATCACCAGAAACAAGCGCTACAATCGCCATGGCAGTCTGTAATACCAACTTATCCCGAGTGGTATCCAGGTCTTCGAGCGCCATTGCCTTCAATTTTGTCAACGCTTCGAGGTAGGCCTCTGCAATCCACATTGGCAGTTCCGGATTTGAATTGCGATAACGCTCCACTTCGATTGTGGCGATTAGTCCGTACAAGTTCCAGTCGCGAGGACCTTGTGCGCAAGCCTCTACCAAAAGTGGAACCGAGGCATACGACGCGTCTCCTAAGTCTCCCTGGTGATGAAGTTCGGTCCACAACTCGTTCCAGACTTCGCGACTAAGAGGAGCCTGCCGTAGTTTACTTACCGCCGACCGAGGATCGTAGGGTTTTCGATATCCGCCCTTCAGCCTAGCCCAATCAATCTCCACTAAGGCGCACTCCTAGATTTGCGGGCTTGAGTTTTCTTAGCCATTTCCTTTCCATACTTCCTCCGGCATGCTGCAGGATGGCCTCTACGATGGTGATCATTTGCCGATCCGACAGGCCTTTAAGGTTTTGACGCACCAATGGCGCATTCTGAAACCCGCCGGACAGACTCCGCGCCGGTCGTTCGGGGGTTCCCGAGCGCAGAAATCGCCGCGACCACCATGCCCGCTTTCAAGAGGATACAACCGGATCTCTAACACCGGATGTGGCGTCTTCTGTTCAAGGTTCTCCCTACCCAGTGCGTGGCGCGTGACGTCATGACCTGAAACGCGCGTCAATGATACCACCTAAAGGCGGCGAGGTTGGGAACCAGGTTGCTAGCTTTTGCGCACTGACAAAGATGTTGCCGTCGCGCGTATCCTCATTTTTCGACAGGGCTTTCAGCAGAGTCCTTTTCCGGCCGAATGGCTTAATGGGGATATTCTCAGTCTCAAGGCTTCCGCCACACAGAGATATGTCTGGTGCTGTTTCTATCAAATTGTGAACGGTCCCAATCAGACCACCGGTACTCAGGCTCAAGGCCGGCAATATTGGCCATAAGGTCAAGTTCCGCAGGCCAGGCGTATCGGAACGGAATCGATCGATGCTTGTGGCGACCATCCTTCATCCAGACGTGGTGCGAGGTGTAGTTTTGCGTCGATATGTCGAAATCGTCGATACCGAAATGTTGATCACTGCTCGCAAACGCTCGCCTGGTTTCACCAAACGGTATTTTCTGGATTGGCGGAACCAGGGTTTCGACGAGGAACCGGCCACCCGATGCCAGATGCCGAGCCGCGTTTTGGAAACAAGCGACTTGAGCTTGTTGCGTTGTCAAATTGTCGATGGTGTTGAAAACAAGAAAAACAAGCGAAAACTCGGCGGAGATGCGCGTTGAAGTCATGTCGCCAATGGCCACTTCCATAGGCGTTCCCGTTTCCTTTTCGCGCAGCTTCCGAACCATGGCACTTGAAAGCTCGATGCCTTTCACACGCACACCTCTTTCTGCCAATGGTATTGCGATCCTTCCCGTCCCGACTGCAAACTCGAGAACACCGCCGTTGCAGGCCAGGTCGATAAGGCAATCAACAGTCTTGCCAATTAGCGAAGCTTTTTCGCCGCCGTGATCCTCATCATATGTCTCTGCAACCTCATCATCGAAAAATCCGTCATCTTGCATGAGTTTGAATTCCTCGATATTTGAAGCCGGTGGCCAAAAGTGGCCTTGGAGAAACAGCTGAGTGACTGGATGAGACATGCGGACGTTGCCAGCGCGCAATCCGTCATCTCAGCAGCCAGCTCTCCTGCTGCCGCCGCAACTGCACGATCGCCAACTCCTCATCGAGCACCACATCGTCATAGGTCAGCACCGTGTCGCGCTTCACCGCCCGGCGCAGCTTCACCTGCCCCGTGAGCCCCAACGGCAGGGCTTTCATCGCAACCGAGACCGCGGCCGGTCGCAGCTGGCCGGCGACGCAGTAGCCGCCTTCGCCGTCGAGGGATTCGCCGGCGGCGAGGTCGCGCTTGGCGACGGCGACGGTGTCGGCACGGAAGCCGCTGGCGGTGCCGGTCGCTTCGCCGCGCAGGCCGACATTGGCGACGGACAGGCCGAGTTCGAGACCGATCAGGTGCCAGCGTTTGGCCATTGCCATGTAGCGGCCGCTGTCGTCGGTCACCACCTTGTACTCGTCAAAACAGGCCTGCTGATAGTCCGTCACCGCCTCGACGCAGACCCACACGCCCATGCGGATATCCTGGTCGATGGCGCTGCCGTCCGGCCGCAGTGAATTGATTACCTCCACCATTCCTGACTTTTCCAGGACGCCGCCGTCGCTTTGCGGCCGCATCAGCGCTGGGATGTCGTCGATGGAGCCGGCCGGATAAAGCAGCCCGTCGCTCGGCACGTCGAGCCCGCAGGCATTGGCGATCGCCGTCGATTCGATCGCCGGCTTGCTGCCGTCGAGGAAGGAGTTGAACATTTTCGGGTTGAGCCGGCCGCGCTCGGCCTGCTCGCGGCTGACGCCCCAATGGTCCCAGACCGTGTCGGGCGTCGAAAACCGGTATTCCGGCTTCCACTTATGGCCGCGCCCGGCCGCTGCGACCGAAAAGCCGCAGGTGCGCGCCCAGTCGACCAGCTCGCAGACCATGGCCGGTTGGTCGCCGTAGGCCATAGAATAGATGACGCCGGCCCGTCGCGCCCTTGATGCAAGTACAGCGCCGCAGACAGCATCGGCCTCGACCGTGGCGCTGATCGCATGTTTGCCCGCAGCGAAGGTCGCGAGCAGGTGGTCGACCGCGGCCACCGGGTTGCCGGTGCATTCGACGACGATATCCACGCCCGGATGGGCTATCAGCACACCCGCATCGTCGCCGATATGTGTTGTGCCGTTCTCGCTGGCGGCTTCCAGCGATACGGCGGCGGATTGTTCTGCCTGCCAGCCGGCCAGCGCCAGGTTGGAACGGGCCACGTCGGGTGACAGATCGGCGATGCCGACCACGTGAACACCCGGCAAGCGCACCGCCTGCGACAGGAACATGGTGCCGAATTTGCCCGCGCCGATCACGCCGACGCGTAGCGGCTGGCCATCGGCCTGACGCTGCAGCAATTGCCGGTGCAGGCCCATCGGTTCACCCGACCAGCCGGTTGAACGGCACGGAATAGATGCGCTCGCGACCGAGCAGGTGTGCCGTCATCTGCGACCAGTCGAACAACCGGTCGAAGGCTTGGTTGCGCAGGTTGAGGCCGCCGGTCATGACACCGAAGGAGGGCAGGATCAGGCGCCGCCCATCGGTGGCGAAGCACGGTCGGCGCACACCTTTGCTGCGGCGAACGACCCGCGCCGCCGGATGCAGGTGGCCTGCGACCTCGCCGTGCGCTGCCGCTCGGTCTTCGCTCGGTTCGTGACGGAACTGCAGACCGTCGAAATAGAGCTCCTGCACGCTGTGGCCGTCGAGGTCGCCCGGCTCGTCCGGATCGTGATTGCCGGCAATCCAGAACCATTCACGTCCGGTCATCAGCCGGCCCAGCGTTTCCTCGAAGACCGCTGGCAGCAGGCTGGCCCCGACCCGGTCGTGGAAACTGTCGCCCAGGCTGATGACCCGTAGCGGGTTGTATCGTGCCAACACCACCTCAAGAAGCCGCAACGTGAGCGCGGTGTCGTAAGGCGGCAAAAAAGCGCCGCGTCTGGCGTGAGCCGCGCCCTTTTCCAGATGCAGGTCGGACACGACCAGGGTCGCGCTGCCCGGCAGGTAGAGCGCGCCGAGCGGATCGCAGACGGCGCTCACGCCGGCAATGTCGATCTCGGCCGTTTGGACCATGGGTTCCTCGTCGATTTTCAGTGCCGCCGCTGCCCGGTTCATCGCCCCTCCGTTGTCTGCACTTCTACAGTCCCTCGTAACCGCCCATCGCCTCGGCGATGATGTCGTCGGCAGCCTCGGCCAGAATGTCGTCCTGCGCCTCGCCAACCACCGGTTCCTTGCCGATCTCCAGCATGACGGGGACGGCAAGGGGTGAAATCTGGTCGAGGCGATTCAAAATGATTCGGCCCTTGATGCGCAACAGCATATCGCCCAGCCGGCGAATATCCAGCAATCCGGCGGCCGCGTCCTGACGCGTCGCCTGCAACAGGATGTGGTCCGGTTCGTGGCTGCGCAGCACGTCGTAGATCAGATCGGCTGACACGGTGACCTGCCGGCCGGTCTTCTCCTTGCCGGGATGACGGCGCTCGATCAGCCCGGAGATCATGGCGCAGGTGCGAAACGTCCGCTTCAACATCCAGGATTCCGCCAGCCATGCTTCCAGGTCGTCGCCCAGCATGTCCTCATCGAACAGTTGCGCGAGCAAAAGCTCGTCGCGCTCGATCATCATCCCCATGTCGCGCAGACCCCAGATCGCCATCGAATAGTCGGTGGCGACGAAGCCGAGCGGCCGGGCCCGCGCCCGTTCCAGTCGGCGGGTCAGCAGCATGCCGAGCGTCTGGTGTGCCAGCCGGCCTTCGAACGGGTAGGTGACCATGAAGAACCGGTCGCCGCGCGGGAATGTTTCCACCAGCATCTCGTCACGCGACGGCAGCCGGGATTTCTGCCGCTGGACTTCCAGCCATTCTCGGACCTGGTCCGGCAGCACCCGCCAGCGATCCGGGTCGGCGAGAATCGAGCGCACCTGATCGGCGAGATAGGTAGTCAGCGGAAACTTGCCGCCCGCGTAGGCTGGAATTTTCGGGCTTCCGCCGCCGCCCTTTGAGACAACGCACTCGTTCTCGCGAATGCCCTCGAAACGCAGCACCTTGCCGGCGAACAGGAAGGTGTCTCCCGGCGACAGCATTTCGACGAAAATCTCCTCGATCTTGCCGAGGATCGGTCCGCCGCGCACATTGGCACCGCGACCGCTGTGGCGCGTCAGCCGCACCTTGAGCTCCGGCATTTCGATGATCGTGCCGATGTTGAGCCGGTATTGCTGTGCGGTCTGCGGATTGCTCACCCGCCATGTGCCGTCCTTGGTCAGTCGAATGCGGGCGTAGCGGTCATAGGTCTTCAGCGCATAGCCGCCGGTGGCGACGAAATCGAGAACCCGGTCGAACTGCGAGCGCTCCAGAAACGCGTAGGGTGCCGCCGACGTGACTTCCGCAAACAGGTCATCGGCCCGGAACGGTGCGGCGCAGGCCATGCCGAGCACATGCTGCGCCAGCACGTCGTAGGTGCCGTCTCCGATCGGCGGCGTGTCCTGGTCGCCCAGATAGTTTGCGTCGAGTGCCGCTCGGCACTCCATTACCTCGAACCGGTTGGCCGGCACCAGCAGCGCCTGGCTGGGCTCGTCCATGCGGTGGTTGGAGCGGCCGATACGCTGGGCCAGACGGCTCGCCCCCTTGGGCGCGCCGATATGAACGACCAGGTCGACATCGCCCCAGTCGATGCCAAGATCGAGGGTCGATGTGGCGACCACGGCGCGCAATTTGTTGTCGGCCATCGCCGCTTCTACCTTGCGACGCTGGCTGGCATCGAGCGACCCATGGTGCAGAGCGATCGGCAGGCTGTCCTCGTTGATGCGCCACAGCTCCTGAAACAACAGCTCCGCCTGGCTGCGTGTGTTGACGAAGAGAAGGGTCGTCTGGTGATCGCGGATGGCGGCATAAACATCCGCCATGGCATAGCGCGCCGAATGGCCCGACCAGGGCACGCGTTCATCGGTATCGAGAATGCGGATCTGCGGTTTGGCGCCGCCCTTGACCTGGATGCGCTGTGACAATTTTGGCTTGCCGTCGATCGCCTGTGGCATCAGCCAGGCCTGCAGCGCCTCCGGTTCGGCGACCGTCGCCGACAGGCCGATAGTCTGCAGGGCAGGGCGGTGTTTTCTGAGCCGCGCCAGCCCCAGCGAGAGCAAATGGCCGCGCTTCGACGTGACCAGCGAATGCAATTCGTCGAAAATGACAAAGCGCAGATCGGCGAACAGCGTTTCAGCCTCGCGGCTGGCGATCAGCAGGGCGATCTGCTCCGGCGTCGTGAGCAGGATATCCGGCGGATCGCGCTTTTGGCGCTGCCGCTTGTGTTGCGGCGTGTCACCGGTTCGGGTCTCTATGCGCAACGGCAGCGCCATCTCCTCAACCGGCTTTGCCAAATTGCGTTCGATATCGACAGCCAGCGCTTTCAACGGCGAAACATAGAGCGTGTGAATGCCACGCCGCGACAGCGCCCGTGCTGCACCGGGCCTGCGTTTCGTGCTTTCCCGCGTCAGGTCGACCAGTGACGGCAGGAACCCAGCCAGTGTCTTGCCGGCCCCGGTCGGCGCAATCAGCAGGCAGGAAAGCCCCGATTGCGCCATGTCCAGCAGCTCGAGCTGATGCGGCCGCGGCTGCCAGCCACGTTTGCCGAACCAGCCGGTAAAGGGTTCCGGCAGGTCGGCCATCACTTCGGTTTCAGAATCGACGCTCACCCGGCGCAGGTTAGACCAAGACTATGCCGCAAAAAATGCCTTTTCGGATGGGGCGGCACCAAGAACGGTGCCATTACTCGCCAAGCCAACACTCCAGATTGGCGGCGATGAAGGCATCATCGTTCATGTCCGGATAGTCGCCATAGACCCGATCGATTTCCTGCATCTGCCCCGGGCCGAGGGTTTCGGTCGGATCAAGACAACGGATATCGTCCAGCAGCCCCTGCCGGCGCAGCACTTCGTGGAGCCCGGCGATCACGCCCTGGAAGCCGTTGGCCGCGTCGAAAAACGCCGCGTTGCATTCGGTCGTGGCGGCATCAAGCGAAAGCCAGTCGCGATCGATCTGCCCCTTCGGATCGAGCGCCTTGACGCGGTCGACAAGTTCGACCGCTTTACGGGTCCATACCGACCAATGCCCGAGCAAGCCGCCAACAATTCGGATCGTCACGGTTTTCTCGTCCCGGATGACATTGAAAGGAGTCAGCAGGTCCGCGACGATGTGGTCGTCATTGCCGGTGTAGAGGCTGATCCGGTCTTCGGCCCCGGCTTCCACCACCCCGCGCACGACATCGAGCGTGTCGTAGCGATTGAAGGGTGCGATCTTGATGCCGACAACCGCCTCCAGCTCCGCAAATCGCCGCCAAAATGCACGCGGCAGCTTTTGGCCGCCGACGGCAGGCTGCAAATAGAAACCGATCAGGGGCATCACCTCGCCGACGGCCCGGCAATGGTCGACGAGCGCATCGATATCGCTGTCGAGCCCGGCCAGCGATAGCAGGACGGCGTGATAGCCAAGCTCCCGTGCAAGCTGGGCTTCGGCGACGGCCTGGTGTGTCGGGCCCACGGCGCCGGCGACGAGCAGGCGCGGCGTGGTGGTCCATGTCGTCGCTTCTTCCGCGGCCAGTTGCAGCACCGGTCGCAGCATGCCGTGGTCGCGAATTTCGAATTGCGTGGTGTGGACACCGACGGCGACTCCAAGGACACCGGCGTCGAGGTAATACCGGGTCAGGGCCCGTTGGCGCCGCTCATCAATTGTCCTGTTGGCATCGAGAGCCAGTGGATGAGCCGGGATGACGCCGCCCAGGCGAAAAGCGGCAAGAACATCGCTGGGAATGCTGTCGGTCATCGATGCGCCCCGCCTTCATCGCTGTCGGCGGGGGTTCGCAGATACCCCAGGATCAGGTCGACGATATGCTGGCGCCGCCGCGACAGCGACGCATCGCTCATCAGGTCGCGGTCGAAGATCACACCCAGTGTGTGGCGGTTGGAGAAGGTGAAATAGCTCGTCCCGGCAATCGACATGTAGAGTTCGACCGGATCGACGCCGGATCGCATCGTGCCGGCTTCGACGCCGCGTCTCAGCACGTCTTCTATCTGCTCCACCAGAGGCATGGTCAGCTTTCGAACCTCCGAAGAGGCACGCACGTGGCGCCCTTTATGCAGGTTGGCCTCGTTCAGCAGTGGCACGAATTCAGGATGCTCCAGGAACCAGTTGAAGCTGAACTCCACCAGCTCGACCATGGCCTCTTCCGGGCTGCGGCTGGAAAGTTCCAGCTCTGATTCCATCGAACGGATTTTGGCATAGTTGTCTTCCAGAACCGCCTGGAACAGCCCTTCTTTCGATCCGAAATAATGAAAGAGCATCCGCTTCGCGACGCCGGCTTGCTCGGCGATGCGGTCGGTGCGGCCGCCTTCCAGGCCTCGGGCAGCAAACTCGGTCGTTGCCGCAGCCAGGATGTTGCGGCGCGTCTGTTCGGGATTGCGGGAGGCGGCTCCGGCACCCCGGCCGGTTTTCCAGGTCGCCGTTTCCGCCGCGTCTGTGTCGATCAGTTTTGGCATGCGTTAGTAGGTTCCATCGCGAACTTCGAAATGGGTTGGTTTCCCGAGGCTGCCGCGGCCGCTTGAGATCCAGTCCGCGGTCCACTCGATGAGTTTGTCGAGCGGCACGGTTGGCGGGCCGAAAAGACGCCGCTGGGCTTGCGTGTTCATAAGCAATGATTCCGGCTGCGGGTCGCCAACGAATTCGGGTTGTCGGTCGAAGTGCCTCCCGAAGGCCTCCGCAATCTGGCGAACATCGGCCATATCCGGGCCGGAAATGTTGATCGGGCTGGTCGGCGTGGTGACGTGCGCAAGGAGCTGCAGCGCGTAGCTGTTCGCATCACCCTGCCAGATGACGTTGACATGGCTGATTGCAAGCGAGACCGGGATACCGTTGAAAACGGCGTTGGCAATGTCATGGAGCACACCGTAGCGCATGTCGATGGCATAGCTCAGCCTGTAGAGTTTTCCCGGTGTTTGGTTGAGTGCCGAGAAATACTCGAATATCCGCTCTCGTGCGATGCAGGAATTGGCATATTCTCCAATCGGCGTCAGCGGGTCGCCCTCGACGGAACCACCGGATGCCACATCCGTCATCGGATACACGCAGGCCGTCGAATAGGCGACGATACGGCTTGACGGAAACTGTTCGGCGACCAGTGCCGGAACATGTCCATTCATGGCCCATGTCAGCGGCTGATTGCTGGCGGCGCCGAATTTGCGTCCGGCAAGAAAAAGGATGTTCCGACAGGGCTCGAGACCGGCAATCTGGTCGCGGTCGAGCAGATCACAGGCAACCGTCTCCACATCTGCCGCTTCCAATCGGCTGCGGGCCTGCGGATCGGAAAATCGCGCCACGCCGATAATCCGCTTCTCGGGCGCTGCGCGCTTGGCAAGACGGGCAAGCGTCAGTCCGATCTTGCCGGCAACGCCGAGAACCATGATGTCCCCGTCGACAGATTTCAGCGCTTCGATCAGTTGCACCGACGGACGGGTCATGAACTCCTCAAGCTCGTCCTCGGAAGTGAATTTGTCCGGCAGTTCGGTCATGAGTCCAACTTCTTTCTCAACATGTCATAGTTCCAGTCGGCGGGCGGGATGAGACGCTCCATGTCGGGCGGGCTTGCAAAGCCGAAGCCCGGCTTGTCGAGGGATGAAACGTCGATCTGGCCGTTGTCGATATCGAGTGCGATGCACCCGTTCCTGTCCCGGTAGAGACCCTCTTCGCGCAGCGCCGCCTGGCGTTCTTCCACCGACAAATGATCAAGCCCGCGGAAAAAATGATGCCCGTTGCGCTCCACATGGCTGATGCCGAGAGTCGCAACCACTGCCAGGTCGGACTGCAGCGAAACGACCGGAAGGTTGCTGAGATCTTCGGCAGAGAGAAAGTAGCGGCTCTCTCCAATGGCCGCGTTGCGCTGAGCCGCAAGGGCGTTGTTGAGGAAGGACCGGAACACACCCTTGCAGTTCTTGTGACTGACACCCTGGTAGCCGCAGGCAATCGCCTCCTGAAATGCCGTGGTCCAGCCATCGGCTTCGTCGATCAGCAGCGGCTTTCCGATCACCTTGAGCGCCGCGGGATCGAGCGGTCCGTCAAGGCAAGCGGTGCGCTCCACGGGCTGCTCGATGAATAGGATCGATTCGTAGAAGTCCCGGAGGCTTGGTCGTGCCCGGATCGCTTCCATCAGCGCGGCGAATTCTGCGGTGGAAGCATATTGCTCGTTGCCGTCGAGTGTCGTCGAGATGGGTTCGCCGATGGCCGCGGCCACCTGCCAGATATCCGTCAGACGCTGAAGATCAGCATCGCTGTCTCCGGAGACCTTGATTTTCAGATAGCGCACGCCGTCGTCGCGCAGATACTGCTCGAGCGTTTCCGGAAAGCCGTCGTTGATGGGAACCTCGAGATCGGCAGCCGAAAGCGGATCCGCAAGGCCTATGGTGTGGCGTAACGTCAGCTGCTGTCTTGGCTGCGCCGGGAGAGCGGCGACAACGGACCCGTGCGGAAGATCGGTAAAGACGGACAGCTCGTCGATGCCGAGCGCGGAACCACGCACCAGCGGATCGAAACCATGTCCCAACAACCTGCCGATCGCATCTATGGTTGCCCGCTCGACCATCGACACGCCGAAATTACCGCCCAGCCGATTATGGTCGCGCGCCAGGCTGGCTTCTTCAAGTGCCGGATGGAGATCGCGCCAATGGTCGAAAGCGGATGCGAATCCGGCGCCTCGGTAGGCGTCCACAGCGGCATCGATGGACGCGATCAGGTCCAGCGTGCCCTCGGCCGGTCCCTTTTCGGGTCGTTTGTCGAACCATTTGTAGGACAGAAAATCCGCGGCATATCCGCGTGACCGTCGACCGTCGGCGGTCTCCATGGTCACCTCCAGGGTCGCCTGGGCGATCGCATCGATTGACACGGACCCGAAGCGGAACGGCATGCGGGCCATGACGTTGAGGATGCCAAGGCGCGTGTCGACGACGCGGAAACGAACCGGCTCAGCCATGGTGTTCCCCGTCGATCTGTTCGAGCAGGCCTCTGACATAGCCCGCCGCCACGGCCGCCGTTGTCGGGCCGTCCGGCTCGTAGATAAACGGCTCCACAGAGACCGGGCCGTCATAGCCGACATCATGAAGGGCGCGCAGAATCGGCCCGAAGCGGTCGTCGCCCTGTCCCGGTGCGCGCTGATTGCGATCGTTTATCTGGATATGCGCCAGGTATCCTTCACCCCAGCGTAGACGAATGACCTCGGCGACCGGGGCCGCTTCCATTTCAGCCGCTGCGCAGGTGTCGATCATTGTCCGAAGGCCTTTGGATTCGGCCTGTTCGACAAAGCGGACCGCGTCATCGATCGTATTGATGAAAGGCGTCAGCCGGCGGGCCAATGGTTCGACGCAATAGACAATGCCGGCCTGATGCGCCGCGTCTCCGGCGGAGCGCAGACAGGACAAGGCGTTGTCCCACGCAGCTTGCGGGCTGTCGGCGTCGGCGGGGTCGCGCTGTGCCGGAGACCCGTGCACCAGAACGGTGCCCCCGAGATCAGTACAAAGCTCGACAAGCCGGAGAAGAACATCCCTGGTTTTGGCCGCCCGGTCGGGATCCGAGCTGGTGATCGACAGATCCTTCGGCGAGATCAGCAGCCAGTGAAGGCCGATGATCGGCACACCCTCGCCCTCGGCAATGTTCCGAACCTCCTTCCGTCGTGCATCGGAGAGCAGATGCGGCTGCTCGTCGAGGGTGAACGGAGCAAGCTCGATCCCTTCATATCCCAGGTTTGCCGCCATGGCGCATTGCTCCCTGAAGGGCAATTCGCGAAGGACTTCATTGCAGAGGGCCAGTCTCATGGTGGGTTCCTAGGGCAGTTTAACGACGAAGATTTCGGTAAAGATGGTAGCGATCCCGTAGCCGGCGCAGATCGAGATTGCCGCGGCGATTGCAATCTGCTTCAGCCATCCCGGATCGGAAAACCGCGGCCGCGGCCCGAGCAGAAGAATGAAAACGAACACGAAGAACGCAGCGCCGGGGCCGAACGGCACCCGGCCGAACAGCCCCAGCGCGAAGCCGAAGGTCAGCACCAACGTCAGACCGACCCGCCGCGTGACATCGCTCTGCAAGAGCTTCGGCAAAACGCCTGGGCTCAAGGTCATCCGCCAGCCGCCGCGTTGGGCAGAGCGGACCAGAAGGGCGAGACCGCACACCAGCAACAGACCACCCAACAGCCCCGGAACAAGGCCCGGCGCCGTGTAGGGGTCGATGTCGAGGCCTTCCAGATGATCGATCCGCAGGCTCTCCACAATGACGGCCAGTGCGAAGACGATCAGCACGATGGCCGAAATGAAATCCGCCCGGTCGAGGGGTTTCGGGGTCATGCCGCGCCTCCCTTGTCCGCACCGCCGGTCTCGCGGCGAAAACCACCGAGCATGCCGCCGATCCGCCTTCGGATCCCGGGCATCGACAGGACGATGAACAACAACGCACTCAGCCAGAGGATGAGGCTGATCGGACGGGTGAAGAAGGGCGTCAGGTCGCCGTCTGTCAGGACCAGGCCGCGGCGCAGGCTCTTGTCTAGAATGTCACCGAGCACGATCCCGAGGATGAGCGGTGCCATCGGATACTTGAGCTCTCGCAGCACAAATCCGGCGACACCGAAGAACAGCATCACCCAGACGTCGAATATCCGGCTCGCGATGGCGAAGGCACCGACGGTACACAGCACGAATATGATCGGCATCAGGATTTCGCGGCGGACCCGCAACACCAGGAGCAGCGGTCGCGTGAGAAGCAATCCGAGAACGGCCATGGCAGTGGTCGCCATGAACACCATCGCCACCACCTGATACACGAAATCAGGAGATTCGATCATGATCAGCGGCCCGGGCCGGACGCCGTGAATGATCATCGCCGCAAGCAAAACCGCTGCCGGGGCGCTTCCCGGTACGGCAAGTGTCAGGACCGGAATGAGCGCGCCGGGCACCGCTGCATTGTTGCCGGTTTCGGCGGCCATGAGACCTTCAACGGAGCCTTTGCCGAATTGATCTCGCTCGCGCGACTGCATGCGGGCGGCCGCATAGCTGGCCCATGATCCCATGTCTTCGCCGACGCCCGGGATGAGACCCATGAAAGTGCCGATCAGACCGCTGCGGATGGCGGTAATCCGGTAGCGCAGCGCGTCGCGAATACCGGACAGGACGCTGCCGATCTCGCCGCGCACAACCTCGTAATTCGCCTGCCGCATGACAGTGAGAATTTCCGCGAGGCCGAAGGCGCCGACCATCGCCGGCAGCAGACCGATACCGCCGGAAAGGTCCGTATTGCCGTAGGAAAACCGTGGCACCGCGTGGATGCCCTCCTGACCGATCATGGCGACGAACAGGCCCAGAAACCCTGCGATCCAGCCCTTGATCGGGTCATCGAAGGCCGTCAACTGGCCGGCGACGAGGACGCCAAACACCGCTAGCCAGAAAAACTCGAAGGCGCCGAAGGACAGTGCGACTTCCGCCAAGAGCGGCGCGATCAGGGCCAGCGCCAGCATACCGATCATCGATCCGATGAAGGAGCCCGTCGTGGCCACGGCCATCGCCGAGCCGGCCTTGCCGGCGCGGGATAACGGAAACCCGTCCAGTGCGGTCGCGGCGTTTGCCGGTGTTCCAGGAATATTCAGCAAAATGGCGCTGCGGCTGCCGCCATAGATGGCGCCGATATACATGCAAATCAGGATGAGAATTGCCCGTTCCGCTTCGAAACTGAATGTCAGCGTCGTCATCAGAGCGACACCCAGCGTGGCGGTCAGGCCCGGCAAGGAACCGACGATGATGCCGAGAAGCGTTGCCCACAGTACGTCCAGAATGGCCGCACTGAACACGATATCGGAAATCGCCGACAGGAAGGAGGCAAGCCCGGTCATCGTCCAAAGGCATCCTTACCCAGAAGATTTAATGCAGTCTCTGGCGGCATCATCTTGCCACCTGGCAACTGTCGAGGGGCCGATCGCAGCGCGGCGATCGCCGCGCTGCAACCGCGGTCAGTCGGGCCGCCGACCATTGGCCGACGGCCCGGCTTGCAGCGCCCCCGGGAGGTCAGGGCCGCTTGATGCCGTAGGTTTCAGGATTGTTCTTGGCTTTCTTGCCATCCCAGAGCATCCAGGCGTTCTGGCTCAGCATTGGCTGTGCAGCGGTTTGTGCCGCATCGCCGTGAGATGGATCGAAGAACGCGCCACGCCCGGCGGCATAGTCCTTGAGGGCCTGCGAATTGGAAATGACATCGGCCCAAACGCTGTCCATGGTCTCGAAAACCTCGGCCGGGGCATCCGCTGGAGCCCAGATGCCGAAATAATTGTTGGCAACGTTGACATCCTCAAGCCAATTGGTGATTGGCGGGATCTCGCCATAGCCTTCGAGATTGAGCGGTGCGGAAGCAAGCACGGCGAGTGGCTTCAGACGCTTGCCGCGGATCATTTCGGCCTGTTCCGAGGCGAGCTGGGTCGTGACCTGCGTTTCGCCCGATACCGTGGCCAGGACTGCCGGCTTGCCGCCGTCGTAAGTGACGTGCTTGTAGGTCACGTCGGCGGCGTTGGCGATGGCTTCCATGGCGTTGTGCCCGCCGGAGGTCACACCGGCCGTGGCGACCGTGATCTTGTCCGGATTGGCCTTCATCTGCGCCAGCAGATCATCCATGCTGTCGATGCCGGAATCGGGGTTGACGCCGACAATCGCAACATTGGCGATGTGCAGGTACAGGCGCCAGTCCTGAATGGGCACGTCGAGCATGCCGAGAACCGGATAGCTGCCCAGGTCAACCGCAGCACCGGCCGCCCAGGTCAGACCGTCATGATCGGCCTTCCAGGCGTTGGTCGTGCCGACCGAACCGGCGGCACCCGGCTGATTGACCACGACGACGGTCTGTCCAAGCGCTTTTTCCAGATCGCCTGCCAGCACGCGCGTGACGCTGTCGGTGGACCCGCCCGGCGACCATGGGACAATGATGGTGACCGGCTCTGCCGGCTTCCACTCGGCCGCAACTGGGCCTGCCAGTCCCAAGAGCATCGCTGCGGCGATTGCGTATCCTGCAGATTTCTTGATCATGCGTTTCCTCCCGGATTCGATTGGATTGTCTGCGTTTTAAATCCTTAAGTATCTGGCTGGATAAGAAAGTGTCCAGCCAGATACTTGTAGATCGACACCGCCGCTGGAGTCAAACGTGAGGCCCCATGACGGGTATTGGAATCCACAACTCGGCGCAGGCCGATGATGGCTTCGCGACTGTCGATTTGGGCATTCGACAGGCATTCATTGTCGGTCGGATCATGAGGGCATTGGTAAAAAATGATGCAGCGATTGGGCACGACTTCGCCGCGCCGCGAATCCCAACCCATGCCCGGTTTAACGCCCGAATCCGGCACGCCGCTGGTGAAGCGCTCAGGAATTTAGTTGGACGTTCGGGAGCCGGTGATTTCCAAGGCCTTACCCAATGTATCGACCGGTTCGCACCGGCGATCAGAATTGCTGAAACTGCAACGAGGCCAACTTTCGCGTGCGCATATGCCCTCCTGCGGAGGACGATAACAGCCAGGGCTAATGCCGCGCCGCCGCGCGATTGCCCGCGACTATTGGCTCACAGGACGGCTTTCGGCGCACCGAGTCATTTCGGGGCAAAGCGAATGAACGTCGATAATCGAGGATACGGTGAACGACATCATTCGCAAACCGGCGGGTGTTTCTGTCGTCTGCAAGCGTCGGTTGTCAGGCCGTTCGATGCATGATCAACTGAAGCTTGATGTGCGGTTCGCGACGGTCAGGCGGGTCATCGCGAAGCGAAACCTGGACCACGTTCGAGAGCAAGCGGGGCGAGCAAATGGCTCAAAAAAGCATGATCATGGAATTCGGTATGGGCACCGACATTCTCGGCGGCGACTACACCAAGGCGTCGGTGCGTGCCGTTGAAAGCGCGTTGCGGCGAAACGGGATCCGGTTTGCCGATGCGCTCGGCATGTCGAAGCACGACTTCATCGTAAAGGTCACCATTGGCGTGACCCGGCCGGATCTTGTCGACCGGGACGCCGTTGCCGCGGTGCTGCCCTATGGAGCGCGCGAGGTCGCGGTCGAGGAAGGCGGTCTTGATATTCCGCTGGAAAACGCCGACGGCAACACGGTGATGGCCAATGCAGTGCTGACGGTATTTCTCGATGTTCCGGACGTACAGGGAGATGCGCGATGACCGGCGAATTGAAGCGCGTGGCCCTGGAGATGGGCTCGGGTGTCGCCCTCCACAGCGGCGACTACACCAAGGCAGCGGTGCGTGCGGTCGAAGACGCGGTGCGCAATTCGTCGCTGACCATGTTCCGCAGCCTTGGTATCGATCCGCAGACCATGCACATCGACCTGCATCTGGCCGCTCAGCAGCCTGAGAGCATAGACCTGGACACGGTATGCAAAGTGCTGCCATTCGGGACGGTTACACCAAAATTGGTCAAAGGCGGGCTGGACGTGATCGACGTGACGACGGGCGAACCCTGCGTGATCGTCAATGCAGGTGTCCTTGTACGGGTAGCGGTTTAGACAAGTTTCTCGGCGCTGATCCGTACGCCGCCGAGCGTTCGTGCCTTCACCAGATCCACCAGCCGCCGATAACTGTGATAGAACTTGTCATCGCCGGATGGGCTGCCGGTCCCCCGGGCTTCTTCACGCAGTTCGGTGAACATGGCGAAACGCTTCTCGAGGATATCTGCCCACGCGGCGGTCTGATCTTCAGCGGCGATGCCGACAAAGCCGGCATCGGAAAGGAGGGCCTGGTAGCCCGAAATCGTTTGCAGTGCCTGCGCGGCGATCCCCTGCCACATCTCCTCGGCATCCGCGTCTTGCAGAGGCCGGTGAATGATCCAGTCGGAATAGGCGAACCGGCCGCCTGATTTGAGAATGCGAAAGGCCTGGCCGATTGCCTTCGACTTGTCCGGAACGTGCAGGAACGCCTCCTGGCTGACCACGGCATCGAAGCTTTCGGAAGGCAGGGAACAATTGAGCACATCTCCCTGAAGCACCCGCACCTGGGCTTCAAGACCGACGAGGCGCGTGAGTTGGTTCGCGCCCTCCGTTCGGTTGGCCGTCAATTCGATGCCAGTCACGTCGACACCGTAGCGAACTGCCCAGTATCGGGCGGGACCGGCCAGGCCGGCGCAGAAATCAGCTATCTTCTTGCCAGTGCCCATTCGCGCCGCATGGGCCAATGCTTCGTTGGCATCGAGACCGCCATAGTGGTCCTGGTCGTGAGGGTAGAGCTCTTCCGGACGCACATTGTTCAGGTCGCCACGGTCCGCTTTCAATTTCGCCAGAATGTGGTCGGCCGAAATCGGGTGACGCCGATAGAAATCCACCACATGCTCTTCCCTGTCCTGCATGGTTTCTCCGATTGGCAGATTGTTTGTGCCACCCTCGGTCCCACGCTGATCCAAGTCAATCTATCAGATGTGTCGGTGTCTGAACCCGGCGTCCGGTTGATCCGCACCCGAACAGCCATTACCTAAGGCCGAGAACGATTCTTGGAGACGGCGCATGTCGAGCAGAGTGACACGGTTTCTGGGCGATACGCCGGGGCGCACGCTGGTCAAGCTGGTGGTGATTTCGTTCATCGTTGGCGCCGTGATGAGCGCTTTCAACTGGTTTCCGATGGACATCGTCTATGCGGTGCGCGATTTTGCCGTCAACGTCTGGGAAAAGGGTTTTGCGGCACTCGGCCGCTTCGGCGATTACCTGCTGCTGGGGGCCATCGTCGTCGTACCGGTGTTCCTGGTCTTGCGCGTGCTGAGCTATCGACGCTAAATAGCCGGGCAATTGTGTCGCCGGTTCGTTTCAACCGGCCGCATCGTCCATCCCGCGATCGCGGAACAGGCCCAGCTTCATGTCGAACGCCCAACCTGCCGAATCCGAATCGGCGGCTGCAACCAGCCCGCGATCCTTTTCGGTGACCCACCGCCTGGTCCTGTCGATCGCCGTTCCCATGACGCTTGCCTATTTGACCACGCCGCTGCTCGGCCTGGTGGACATGGCAGTGGTCGGCCGGCTTGGTGACCCGGCGCTGATAGGCGGACTGGCCGTCGGTGCCATCCTCTTCGACCTGATATTCGCAACGTTCAACTTCCTGCGCTCGGCAACGACCGGACTGGTTTCCCAGGCCCTCGGTCGCGGCGATGAGACCGAACAGCAGGCCGTATACTGGCGTTCTCTGCTGATCGGTCTCGCCAGCGGCGCAATTCTACTGCTTCTGTCGCCTGCGATCCTGGCTGTCGGCATCTGGGCCATGGCGCCTGGCCCGGCAGTGAGCGAGGCGACGCAACTCTATTTCTCGATCCGCATCGTGTCGGCACCGGCCGGATTGGCCAATTACGCCGTCCTTGGCTTCGTGCTCGGACGCGGCGAGGGGATGACCGCTCTGCTGCTGCAAAGCCTGATCAATGGCACCAACATCGTCCTGTCGGTGCTCTTCGGCCTCTATCTGGGTTGGGGCATCGTCGGCGTTGCCTGGGCAACGGTAATCGGCGAAACCGTCGGACTGATTGCCGGTGTTGCTTATGTCAGGCTCACCACCCAAGCCGCGCAGGCGCCCGATTGGCGGCGCATCTTCCATCGACAATCGCTTGGTCAACTGATGTCGCTGAACCGCGACATCATGATCCGGTCCTTCGCGTTGATCACGACCTTTGCATTGTTTGTTCGCCAGGGCGGCCAGTTCGGCCCGGTAACGCTGGCCGCCAACGCCGTTCTGATGAACTTTTTCCTTGTCGCCGGCTATTACCTGGATGGCTTCGCCGCTGCCGCCGAGCAACTGGCGGGCCGAGCCATCGGCGCGCGCTACCGGCCGGCCTTCGACCGCGCCGTCCGTCTCAGTGTTCTGTGGGGCTTCTTCCTGGCCGTCATCACAACTCTTTTCTTTCTGGCGTTGGGACCCGTTGTCATCGATTTCCTGACGACCTCGCAAGAGGTGCGCGACGCGGCACGTATATTCATGATCTGGGCCGCGCTGACGGCCTTGGCCGGCGTCTTGGCGTTCCAGATGGATGGCGTCTATATCGGCGCCACCTGGTCCCGCGACATGCGCAACATGATGTTGCTTTCGCTGGCGCTGTTCATCGTTTTGGCCTGGATCCTGGTGCCGTTTGTCGGCAATCATGGTCTCTGGATCGCGCTGCTGGCCTTTCTGGGGATGCGGGGCGTGACGCTTTACGGCCTCCTCGGTCGACGCGCTGCCTCCGTCTTTCAGTCGGAAACCGCCGGCTAGTTTCCGCCTAAGGCAGGGACTTCGCGGCCCATTCATCGACGGCGCTGTCCCTGAGATCGGCGATCGAGGCAATATTCTCTTGCGCGACAAGACTGGACAGTTCATCAAGCATACGGCCGATCAGCCCCGGCCCTTCATAGATAAAGCCCGTGTAGAGCTGCACCAGGTCTGCGCCGGCGCGGATCTTCTCCAGCGCTGTCCGACCGCCGTCGACACCACCCAGTCCAATCAGCGCGTGCTCGGGACCGAGCCGCTGCCGCATCCGGGCAAGAACAATAGTTGAGCGCTCAAACAGCGGCGCACCGGAGAGACCGCCGACCTCACCGGCATGGCGGCTCACCAGGCCGTGGCGCGCCAGTGTCGTGTTGGAAACGATGGTGCCGTCGAGCGGGTGCAGTCGTATTTCCTCGGCGAGCTCGTCCATTTCCTCCTCGCCAAGGTCAGGCGCGATCTTGAGAAAGAGAGAGCGTCGAGGTTTTCCGTCGGCTATTTTCTGTTCCCGCGCTTCGCACACCGCTTCCATCAGTGCCGCCAGGTTTTCTCGGGCGTGCAGATCCCGCAAGCCGGGCGTATTCGGTGAAGAAATGTTGACGGTAAAATAATCGGCGACGTCATAGAAGACGTCGATACCCAGGGCATAGTCGGCGACACGGTCGTCCGAATCCTTGTTTGCGCCGACATTGACGCCGATGTGTCGGCCGGGTGTGCGGCGGCAATGCTGCAGACGCTTCAGAACCGCACTGTGGCCGTCATTGTTGAAGCCCAGCCGATTGATCACCGCCCGATCCTCCGGCAGCCGAAAAATCCGCGGACGTGGATTGCCTTGTTGCGGTCGTGGCGTGACGGAACCGATCTCGGTGAAAGCAAAACCGAGCCGAAGCAGCGCATCGGGAACCTCGGCATTCTTGTCATAGCCGGCCGCAATGCCGATCGGGTTGTCGAAACGCATACCGGCGGCTTCGACAACCAGTTTTGGATAAGCCTTGGCGGGGCAGGGCGGCACCAGGCCGGCTCGCAAGGCGCGGAGAGACAGGCCGTGGGCAAGTTCGGGATCGAGCGTGAACAGGGCGCGTCGACCGACCCGTTCGAACAACCCCGCCATCAGCCGAGATCCGGCATCACGTGAACACCGTCCGGGCCAAGCGGCATGGGCTGGACCCAATGAACCCGATCGAGCGGCAGATCACCGTAGAGATGCGGAAAGAGATCTCCACCTCGCGACGGTTCATATTTGAGTGCATCGCCGAACCGTTCGTCATCGACGGCGACCAAAAGCAGGTCTCGCTGGCCGGAAAAATGCAATGCCGCCGTTTGAGCTACCTGATCGGCCGTCGAAAAGTGGATGTAACCATCCTCCATGTCGATCGGGGCACCGGTAAAGGTCCCTTCCGCTTCGGCTTCTGTCCAGAGGTCCCGGGGAATGATCTTGTAGATGATGCTCATAATCTCGGATCTTCGGTTCTTTGGCGCCGTGCTTCGCATTTTCGGCGCGATTTTGTGATACCTATACGCAGACGTTGTGGAAATCACGGGGGTAAAGCCGAAATGAACCGCTTTGTTTCAGGATCTGTGCTGATCCTCGCCACCATAGGTGCGCCGGCTGCTTGGGCCAATGACGGGCGCTTCATCATGGAGCGGGCCGAAGGAGGCTTCGTGCGTCTCGATACCCAGTCCGGCGAAATGTCCTTGTGCCGAATGCAGGAAGAACAAATCGTGTGTCGACTGGCAGCCGATGAGCGACGTGTGTTCGAGGATGAGATCACGCTTCTGGAGGAACGCATCGATCGATTGGAGGAGGCCCTGGCAACCGAGGGACGTACACTCGACAATGGATTGCCGACGGAAGACGAGATCGATCGCACTATGGGCATCATGGAGAACATGATGCGGCGGTTTCTTGGTGTCATCGAAGAATTCGAAGGAAGAAAACCGGACGGTCAGGCTGGCTGACAACAGTCCGGCAAAACACAATATCCAAACTGGTTTGCCGCAGATTGAAACCGGCGCTATTATCCAACCGAATCCGGGGCGACGTGATTCGAACGCTAGAAACGAGTGGCCGGGCTGTGGGCCGCATTAGCGTTACCTTTCAGAAGGACGCCGCCCATGGCCAGCTATTTTCTCGACGATTTTCCAAACAGCAATGGAACCCGCAAGGTTCGTTCGGCATTTTGCCCGGATCTGCCGGATTTCTACGGCAGGATCTATCTCGGCGAATATGATCGTCTTGAATCGGCGCTGAAAAAGGCCGATACGTTCGGATTCCGCATCGAACGATGTACCGGCTGCAGCACCTCCGATTCGGTGAGAAACCTTCGTAGGCCGGTTAGGTTGGTCTCCTGAGGTCATTGATGGTTTCCGGTGTCTTGGTCGAGCTTATGGTCAAAGGCCGGCCGAACCGGTAATACTGAGTCGGAACCGGTAGCTCATGGTGACGGCGCAGAAAGGGACTCCCTTTCGCCCTTCCACGCTCCAGCTTCTGCGGGCGGTCCTGGGACCCGACCGGGTTCAGGCTGGGAGGAAGTGCATCTGGGTCCGTGACCTCTGGGAGGGGGCGAGGATTTGACCAAGACAATTGTGATCGCGGACGATCATCCATTATTCAGGGGAGCCCTTCGACAGGCATTAACGGGCCTTGAGGAAGGATTGGAGATTGTCGAAGCAGGCGATTTCCAGGCGGCGCGACAGGCGGCAGCTGACCATCCGGAAGCCGATCTGATGTTGCTCGATTTGACGATGCCGGGAGTGAGCGGCCTGTCCGGCCTGATAGCGCTACGGGCCGAATATGTTGGACTGCCGGTGGTCATTGTCTCAGCGTCGGATGATCCGGCGACAATTCGCAGGGCGCTGGATCTCGGCGCATCCGGATTCATCTCCAAATCGGCAAGCATTGAAGAGATCCGCGAGGGGATTCGTGCCGTTCTCGGTGGCGATGTGTGGACGCCGAGCGATTTCGATCTTGGCGCTGAACAGGATCCCGAGATTGCCGATTTGATCGGCCGGTTGCAGACGCTGACCCCGCAGCAAAGCCGTGTCCTTGGGATGCTGGCAGAGGGGCTGCTGAACAAGCAGATAGCCTTTGAGCTTGGCGTTTCGGAAGCCACTATCAAGGCACACGTTTCAGCCGTCTTGCAGAAACTGGCCGTCGACAGTCGTACGCAGGCCGTCATCCAGCTCTCCAAGATCGGCGCCGACCTGCTGGACAGAGATCAGGAACTGCCGGTTTAGATCCAAGGTCATCATGCAAGTGACGTTGGTTAGCCGAGCGGCAGTGTCATAAAGGCTGCCTGGAAAGCAGCCGCATTCTTTTCCGATAACTGCGATCCGAGTTCTTCGGCATGGGCACGGTGTTGCTGGAGTCCGCTCTGATCTCCGCAGCAGTCACAGGCAGCGGCCATGGCCGCATGGGCGAATGCACGCTCCCAAGGGGCGGACTCGGGTGAATTGAAGTGTGCCAGCGTTTGCTGTGCCAAGTGAAGCGCCGCCGAGCCCGATCCTGCCCGTGCCAGCGCCCATGCGAACAAGAGATCTGCATGGGCTATGTTCCCTGGTGTGCCCACCTTGTTCCAATGAAATCGTGCAGTGGCTGCAAGTGTAATTAGTTCTGAAAGCTCCGCAGCATCCAGTTCGGCGCGTTCCAGCAGGTCCCAGGCGGCATTGTTACAGGTCGCCGCAGTCTTTCGGTGAAACTCTTTGTAACTCTCGGTGGCAGAGCCAGACATCGATCACTATTCCCATTCTGGCCTTAGCAGCGTGACCCTCGCGCGTCACTCCGCAGCTGATTTGCGTGCCGCCGCGATCTGATTGAGATAGGCACGCAGTGCAGCCGGTTTCAACGGCTTGTTGAATACCGAAATAGACGCCGCTTCAGCACTGTTGCGCACGTCATGCGTTCGATCGGCTGTCGCCAGAATTGCTGGAACATCCGAACCCCAACGGTCACGCACCAGGGCAATCGCCTCGAGGCCATCGCCGTCACCCAGGTGGTAGTCCGCGATAATGGCATCCGGTGGACGGTGTCGCCCGTGCAGATATTGGTCAACTTCAGAGAGCGATTCACATGTCTCTACGGTACAGTTCCATCCCCCCAGGAGCTGCGTAAGTCCGTCGAGGATCTGCGGTTCGTTGTCGATGCACAAAACGGTCAAGCCGTCGAGAATGAACGTGGCCTGTGCGACTTTTGGCCTTAGTTTCCCGGTTGGCATGCGCGGAATTTCTGTCTCGATCGGTATTTCCACCCGAAAACTGGTTCCGCTACCCGGCTCTGAGGACAGGTGAACCGGGTGATCGAGTACCCGGGCGATTCGGTCAACGATCGACAGGCCGAGACCCAGGCCGGCGGCGGTTTTTGCGCCTTCATCCAGGCGGGTGAATTCCTTGAAGACCGTCTGCTGACTATCGGTTGGGATGCCAATACCGGTATCGATGACTTGCAGAAACACCTTTTTGCCGGACCGTCTGACACCCACTAGGACACGGCCGTCCTGAGTGTATTTGATGGCGTTTGAGACCAGGTTTTGAATCAGTCGCCGCAGCAGGTTCGGATCCGAACGCACCATCACCGAAGTCGGCATGACCTTCAGCTGCAGATTGTTTTCTGCTGCCTGCGGCTGGAAATCGGTATCGATCCGTCGCAGCACGTCGTTAAGCGGGAAACTGTTGATCTGCGGCGTCATCGCACCCGTATCGAGGCGAGAGATGTCGAGTACCGCACCGAGGATAGATTCTACCGACTCCAGCGATGAATCAATATTGCGTACCAGTTCCTGATTGTCCGATTCGCCGAGCCGCTCGACCAATGCCGACGAATAGAGGCGGGCGGCATTGAGCGGTTGCAGGATGTCGTGTCCAGCTCCGGCCAGGAAGCGTGTCTTGCCGAGGTTGGCTTCCTCGGCAGTGGCTCGGGCCTGCGCCAGTTCCTCGTTGACGCGAACCAGTTCCGCGGTTCGGGTGGCGACACGTTGTTCGAGCGTTTCGTTGGCCTGGCGCAACGCCTTGGCTGAAGCGACGCGCTCTGTGATGTCCCCGTAAGTCGTGACCACACCGTTGTCCGGCATCGTGTTGGAGCGAATTTCGATGATGCGTTGCGATTGCGCCAAAGTGAGGGTCCACGACATGTCCATCGTCAGAAAATTGTCGATAGTTCTGCGAACCTGGCCGGTCTTGATGTCACCACGTTCGGCCAGAATGGTGACGATATCCTCCAGCGGTATGCCAACCTGACCAACCGATTCCGGCAGATCGAGCAGCGAGCGGAAGCGGCGGTTCCAGACGCTTAGCCGATTGGAGCTGTCAAACACGGTGATGCCCTGGTCCATCTGGCCGAGCGCCGACTGCAGCAGATCGCGATTGTATTGCAGTGCCTCCGACGCCTCGTCGAGCAGCCTCGCGGTATCAGAGGAGTGGTCGTCGTCCTTCTGGAATAGCAGTGACAGAACCAGCCGGGCGGAGGCCGATCCGATGGCGCTGCCGAGCAGTTGCTCCGCATAACGCACCAATTCCATATCGGCCGGGGCTGTGGGCTCCAGCCAGCGGCCGTGGGTCAACTCGAAAGTGTGGAACGAGCGCTCGGTGCGCTGAGCCCCGACATATTTGGTAATTGCCTGCTTGAGCTGCTTGACGGTGATGTCGGTCTGCATGTCGTTGCGGGCCGGGCGCGCCATGGCCCGCTGCGAAATGAAGACGCCAGCCTGCAAGCGTTCCAGCGAGCGGGCTGGTCGGCTGAGTGAGCCGAAAACGAATAGAGCGAGGTTCGCAGCAAGGCTTAGAATGACCCCGTTGACCAGAGGATCGAGATTGGCCCCGGAGAAGGCTTGTGTGCCTGGGACGACAAAATCAAGCACGGCGGCGGCAGCGGCTGAATTGTCCGGGCCCCCAAGGCTCGGCAACAGCAGCAGATAGACCCAGACCAGCATGCCGGCCGTCAGGCCGGCGATGGCGCCGCGCGCATTGGCACGCTTCCAGATCAATCCTCCGAACATGGCTGGTGCGAACTGGGCGATCGCAGCGAACGACAAAAGGCCAATCGAAGCGAGGCCTGCATTGACGGTCGCGGCCCGATAATACGCGTAACCGAGCAGCAGGATACAGAAGATGGCGGTACGCCGGATCTTCAGAATGGCGCCGGTAAAGTCACTCCAATCACTATCACGCTGCAGCAGATTACGACGCACAAGGAACGGAATGACCAGATCGTTGGATATCATGATGGCGACGGCGACCGAGGCGACGATGACCATGGCGGTCGCTGCCGAAAACCCACCGATGAATGTGGCCAGCGACAGCCAGGATACATCCTGCGACAACGGCAATAGCAGCACGAACTGGTCACCGATCCCGGTGCCACCGTAAGTCAACAGCCCGGCAATGGCGATGGGAATGACGAAAATGTTGATGGCAATCAGGTAAAGGGGAAACAGGTAACGGGCGGTGCGTAGCTCGCTTTCCGTGCGGTTTTCCACCACCGTGACGTGGAACTGCCGCGGCAGGAAGATGATCGCCAGTGCTGACAGCATGGTCAGCACGATCCACCGTGCGGGCGCAGTCTCATAGGCAAGCGATGCCATCACCCGTTCGCTCTCTCGGGCTTTTTCCATCAGGTCGGCAGGTCCCGAAAACAGGAAGAACGTGACGAAAAGGCCGACGGCCGTGAAGGCGAACAGTTTGACCACCGATTCCGTCGCGATGGCGAGAATCAGTCCGTTCTGATGTTCCGTCGCATCGGCGTGGCGGGTGCCGAAGATCACCGCGAAGCCGGCCAGAAGCAGCGCCACCACCAGAGAAATGTCGGTCAGGAAAAACGGGCCCTGCTGGGCAAGCGTCGCGTCTGATATGATGATCTCGACGGACGAGGACACTGCCTTCAGCTGCAGGGCGATATACGGGATTGTCCCGATCACGGCAATGAGAGCGACGATGCCTGCAACGGTCGGGTTCTTGCCGTAACGCGCAGCCATGAAGTCGGCGATCGAAGTAAGTTTTTCCGCCTTGGCCAGATTGACGATCCGGCGGATCACCGGCATTCCGACAGTAAACATCAAAATCGGGCCGATATAGATCGCCAGGAATTCATACCCGCGCTCCGCGGCCAGCCCAACGCCGCCAAAGTAGGTCCAGGACGTACAATAGACGGCCAGGCTAAGCGCGTAGATTAGCGGCCGGCCGCGCCCCTCGTTGCGCTTGGGCGCGGTCTTGCGATCGCCATAGCTGGCGATTGCGAACAGCAGTACAAGATAAAGCAGGGCCGAACTGACGATGGCCCATCCAGGCAGCAAGAGAGAAACTCCTTCTTTTCAGTCGTTTGCGCAGCATAGACGCAAATCTCACGCGGGCAAATCAGACGAAAGACGTGTTGTATTGACTTGTCGGTAGTAGACGCCGACAGTTGACCAGGTGGGCTTGGAATTCGACAGGGTATCCAAAGAGGGGAAAACGAATGTTCAATGAGTTCAAGGAGTTCGTTGCCAAGGGCAACGTTATGGACCTGGCGGTCGGGGTGATCATCGGCGGGGCCTTTGGGCTGATCGTCAAATCACTGACGGACGACGTCATCATGCCGATCGTCGGCGCGATTTTCGGCGGCTTCGACTTCTCCGACTACTTTGTCCCGCTCAGCAGCGCAGTGACGGCGACGACGCTGGACGCCGCGCGCGAACAGGGCGCAGTCTTTGCCTACGGCAACTTCATCACCGTGGTGATCAACTTTCTGATCCTTGCCTGGATCATTTTCCTGATGGTCAAGGCGGTCAACAACATGCGCCGCAAGGAAGAAGCAAAGCCGGCAGCTCCGGCCGCGCCTCCGGCGGATGTCCAGTTGCTGACGGAAATCCGTGATCTTCTGAAGAAGTGACCCAAAGGGCGGTGCCGTTGGTTTTAGCTGCGGCCCGTCCATCAATGCAGCCGATGGGATCATCACGCATTGTGATGTGATTTTTGTGCTGCCGCGCGCTAACGCGGTTGGAGCAACAACCGTGTTTGGAAAGAATTGATGTCTTTCATCGATCAGATCAGTCCGCTGGCGCGCGGAGCGCCGGAGAGTGGTATCATTGCCGTGGTCAACCACGGCAGGCAGGTTGAAAACCTGATCCCATTGTGGGTGGGCGAAGGCGACTTGCCGACACCCGAATTCATTGCCCGCCCGACCATCCGCTCGCTCGAAGCGGGTGAGACCTTCTATACGTGGCAGCGCGGTATCCCTCCGCTGCGCCAGGCGCTCGCCGACTATTACGTCAGGCACTTTGGCGGACGCCACGACCCAGAGAATTTCTACGTCACCGGCTCCGGAATGCAGGCCATCAAACTGGCGGTCGAGGCATTGTGTCCGCCGGGCAGCGACATCCTCTACGCGTCGCCCTCGTGGCCGAACATATCGGCGGCGGCTGAAATCTCCGGTTTGCACGCCGTTGCGGTCAACATGCAGTTTACGGACACCGGATGGTCATTGGATCTGCAGCGCCTCGCGGATGCGATCACTCCTCGAACGCGTGCGCTGTTCATCAACACGCCGTCCAATCCGACCGGCTGGGTGGCCAGCGAGGCGGACTTGCGGACGATTCTCGACCTGGCCCGTCGTCACGGTCTCTGGATCATCGCCGACGAGATCTACAGCCGCTTCTGCTATTCCGGCCACCGAGCCCCGTCCTTTCTCGACATCATGGACGACGACGACCGCATCCTGTTCGTCAACACTTTCTCCAAGAACTGGTCAATGACCGGCTGGCGCGTCGGCTGGGTTCGGGCTCCCGCAGAACTTGGCCAGGTATTTGAAAACCTGATCCAGTATTCGACCTCCGGGGTCGCGCATTTCATGCAGCAAGGAGCCGTAGCCGCGCTGAATGAGGGCGACTCCTATGTTGAGCAGCAGAAACAGCGGGCGTTCGATGCGCGCCAGGCGCTATGTCAGGCCCTGTTGGCAACCGACCGGGTGCGCTTGGTCCCACCGGACGGCTCGTTCTACGCTTTTTTCGCCATCGATGGGATGGACGATACCCGGTCAGCGGCGATGCGCCTGGTCGACGAAACCGGCGTTGGCCTCGCCCCCGGTTCCGGCTTCGGTCCGGGTGGCGAATCCTTCTTCCGTGCCTGCTTCCTTCGGCGTCTCGATCAGGTGGAAGATGCCGCTGCAAGGCTGGCGGATTTTGTCAGAAATATCTCCTGAAGAATTCGTGAGTTAATGATATTTTGGAAAGAGCTTTCGGTTGAGATATCAACTCTCATGGAATTGCAATTTCAACTTGAGGATACCGGGGCCGACTCTGGAGAATGGAGAAGTGTCTGACGCCGTTCTACACGACGATCCGTTCAGGCTGGGATCAGAAAACGACCCTCATCCGACCAAGCAACTCGATCAGCGGGGTGGGAATTTTGATAACCCGTCAATGAGCGTGCCCGAACAGGTTAAGGGTGGTTCACCAGTCAGTGATTGCCGCTCAGTGGAACCCGATCACGGGCTTTCGCGCCTATCTGATTGGATTGCTTCTGTTCGGAAATCGGCGCTGGCGCGGCTGAAAAACCGCTTTTTGCTATGCTGGACGGTCTCTATCCGCCCGATTTAGCCACCGGCAATTGAACGACACGCTCGGATTTCACCGGCTCTGCTCCCGATGCTGTTGTCAGCGGGATGCCGAGTGCGTTCCAGACCTCCAGCAGCGCGTCGCGCAGCTCTTCGATCAGAGTGTCGTCATGGAACGGTGACGGCGTAATGCGCAAACGCTCCGTGCCACGTGGCACAGTCGGATAGTTGATCGGCTGTATGTAGATGCCGTGCACGTCCATCAGTCGATCGGACGCCTTCTTGCAGAGCTCGGGATCACCGACCAGCACCGGAACGATGTGAGTTACCGAAGGCATGACAGGCAAGCCGGCCTCGAGCAGAATATCCTTTGTGGCCTGCGCCTGGCGTTGATGCTGTTCGCGTTCGACCTGCGAGGTTTTCAGATGCCGGATGGACGTGGTCGCCGCGGCCGCCATTGCTGGCGGCAGCGCCGTGGTGAAGATGAAGCCGGGCGCATAGGAACGCACAGCGTCAATAACCGCTCGCGGGCCGGTGATGTAGCCGCCAAGCGCGCCAAAGGCCTTGGCCAGCGTTCCTTCAATGATGTCGATCCGATCGGTCAGGCCATCGCGGTCGCAAATCCCGCCGCCGCGCGGACCGTACATGCCAACAGCATGCACCTCATCGATATAGGTCATGGCGCCGTATTTGTCGGCGAGGTCGGCAATAGCTTCGATCGGTGCAATGTCACCATCCATCGAATAGACCGATTCGAAGACGATCAGCTTGGCACGCTTCGGATCGGCGGCCTGCAGCAACTGCTCCAGGTGCTCCAGATCGTTGTGCCGGAAGATTTTCTTTTCCGATCCCGAGCGACGCACGCCCTCGATCATCGACGAGTGGTTGAGCTCATCAGACAGGATCAGGCAATTCGGCAACAGCCTGGCAATGGTCGAGATCGACGCTTCGTTGGAAATGAAGCCCGAAGTAAAGACCAGGGCCGCTTCCTTGCCATGCAGATCGGCAAGCTCATGCTCCAACTCCACCAACGGATGGTTGGTGCCGGAAATGTTGCGGGTGCCGCCGGCGCCGGATCCCATCTTGCCGGCCGCTTCGCACAGCGCCTCAATGACATTTTCGTTCTGGCCCATGCCCAGATAGTCGTTGGAGCACCACACGGTGACTTCCCGCGCCGAGGCGCCGGAGCGGTGTACAGCCCTCGGAAACTTGCCGACAATACGCTCCAGATTGGCGAACACGCGGTAGCGTTTTTCGTCGTGCAGTTGATCGACAGCGCTCTGAAAAATGCTGCGATAATCCATAGACTTCCACTCCACACTGCGCGGCTTTTCGGACATCCCAATCCGATTCGTCGATTGGTTCGATCCAAGTCAAAGGGACCTGAGCAGCACATTTCGCCCGATCCAAAACCGTCGGCAATTCCTATCAGACTTTAGACGCACTCTAAACAGGATAAAACGCCGCAACTTGATACGGATCAACATTTCACGACAATTTGTACCGGATCCGGTGGCGAAACGACCGAGCGGACTTAGCATTAAGTCTATTGGACCAAAGTCTTATACACGAATGGATTATTGCGCCCTCCGCTTAGGCAGCTAGCATCCCGCGATAGTTCCGCCGGTCTCGGTCGGAACGCTCGTTCAGCGACATTCGGGAGGAATTCAATGTCAAAACTCACCATGACTCGTCGTGGCCTGCTGAAGGCTGGTGCCGCATCCGGCATCGCGCTTGCTGCACCGATGAGTTTCGTGCGCGGCGCTTATGCCGAAGACTTCTGCAACATGCCTACCGGCAGCAGCGTAACGCTCGGCTTCAACGTGCCCCAAACCGGTCCCTATGCCGACGAGGGTGCGGACGAACTGCGCGCCTATCAATTGGCCGTCAAGCACCTCAACGGTGAAGGAGACGGCGGCATGCTCAACACCTTCTCGTCGAAGGCGCTGAAGGGCAACGGCATTCTCGGCAAGAAAGTCGAGTTCGTTACCGGCGACACGCAGACCAAGTCTGACGCTGCCCGCGCTTCGGCCAAGCGGATGATCGAGAAGGACGGTGCCATCATGATCACCGGCGGATCGTCCTCCGGCGTCGCCGTGGCCGTTCAGGGTCTGTGCCAGGAAACCGGCGTGATCTTCATGGCCGGCCTGACCCACTCGAACGATACGACGGGCAAGGACAAGAAACGCTACGGCTTCCGTCACTTCTTCAACGCCTACCAATCAGGTCTGGCGCTTGGTCCGATCCTCGCCGACCAGCTTGGCAAGGACCGTACTGCCTATCACCTGACCGCCGACTACAACTGGGGTTGGACCCAGGAAGAATCGATCAAGAACGCCACCGAGGGTCTCGGCTGGAACACCGCCAATGCCGTGCGGACGCCGCTCGGTGCCGGTGACTTCTCACAGTATCTGACGCCGGTTCTCAATTCTGGTGCCGACGTTCTTGTCCTGAACCACTACGGCAAGGACATGGTCAACTCGCTGACCCAGGCGGTTCAGTTCGGCATGCGGGACAAGCAGGTCAACGGCAAGAACTTCGAAATTGTCGTTCCGCTGTTCTCACGCCTTATGGCACAGGGTGCGGGCGACAATATCAAGGGCATTCTCGGCACCACCAACTGGAATTGGTCGCTGCAGGACGAAGGCTCCAAGACGTTCGTCAAATCGTTCGGCCAGGAATACGGCTTCCCGCCGTCTCAGGCTGCGCAGACTTGCTACGTGCAGGCTTTGCTCTACGCCGATGCCTGCGAACGCGCCGGTACCTTTGCTCCGCCGCAGGTGATCGCGGCACTCGAAGGCTACGAGTTCGATGGCATGGGCAACGGCAAGACGCTTTATCGCGCAGCCGACCACCAGTGCATGAAGGACGTTCTCGTCGTGCGCGGCAACTCCAACCCGACCTCGCAGTTCGACCTTCTGGAAGTGGTCAAGATCGTACCGCGCGATCAGGTTACCTACGATCCGTCGATCTTCGGTGGGGAACTCGGCCCGGCAGACGCCAAAGCCTGCTAAAACGGGACCAACTGGACCTAATTGGGTCATACTTGACCGGCCGCCACTGGCGGCCGGTCTGCCAACCGGGCTGCCATGCCTTGAAGGGGAACTAGGCTATGGATTCGATCCTTCTTCAATTTCTCAACGGGCTCGATAAGGGCGGCGCCTATGCTCTGATCGCCCTGGGACTGACGCTGGTGTTTGGAACACTGGGCGTCGTCAACTTCGCCCATGGCGCGTTGTTTATGCTGGGCGCGTTTTGTGCCGTTACGTTCAACAAGCTGCTCGGCCTCGAACGAGTGGTGCTTGACGAAACCCAGAAAACCGCCTGGGGCACCCCGGTCGAGATCCGTACGCCTTACATAGAGGCCTGGTTGGGGGACTTCGGCACGTTCCTGCTCGACTACTCTGTTCCGGTATCGATCCTGATAGCCATTCCCGTGATGCTGCTGATCGGCATCGTCATGGAGCGCGGCCTGATCAAGTATTTCTACAAGCGGCCCCATGCCGACCAGATCCTTGTTACCTTTGGCCTGGCGATTGTCCTGCAGGAGATCATCAAGCACTATTTCGGTGCCAATCCAATCCCGCAAAGCGCCCCTGAGATCGTGTCCGGCAGCGCCGATATCGGCGCCTGGCTGGGGCTTGAGGGAAACATCGTCTATCCCTGGTGGCGTCTGGTCTATTTCGCTTTCTCCGCCACGATCATCGGTGCTGTGTTCGCCTTCCTGCAATTCACCACCTACGGCATGGTGGTACGTGCCGGCATGCGCGACAGCGAAACTGTCGGCCTTTTGGGGATCAATATCCAGCGTCGTTTCACCGTGGTGTTCGGCATCGCGGCCGTCGTCGCCGGCCTGGCCGGGGTCATGTACACGCCGATCCTGCCACCCGATTTCCACATGGGCATGGACTTCCTCGTCCTGTCCTTCGTCGTTGTCGTCGTCGGTGGCATGGGATCGCTACCGGGCGCAGTGCTCGCCGGCTTTCTGCTCGGCATTCTGCAGTCCTTCGCCTCGATGAACGAAGTCAAAAGCATCTTTCCGGGGATCGACCAGATCATCATCTATCTGGTGGCGGTCGTTATCCTTTTGACGATGCCGCGCGGGCTGCTCGGCCGCGAAGGCGTGATGGAGGATTAGAGCGATGAAAGAGATGTTCTCCCGCGAGCCCTTCGCCCTTCTGGCGTTCACCATCGTCGTTTTCACCATGCCGATCTGGCTGGCGCCGCTGGGTGCCAACTATCCGGACCTGCTGCAGAAATTCGCCATCTATGCGATTTTTGCCATGGGCTTCAACATTCTGTTCGGCCTGACCGGCTACCTGTCTTTCGGACATGCGGCATTTCTCGGCGTCGGATCCTATGCCGCCGTCTGGTCGTTCAAGCTGTTCACCATGAACGTCCTACCGGCGATCGTTTTCGGCATGGCATTTTCCGGATTGTTTGCCCTCGTCATCGGCTATGTCAGCCTGCGCCGATCGGGCATCTACTTTTCCATCCTGACGCTGGCATTCGCCCAGATGTGCTACAACCTGGCCTATTCGGTGCTGACGCCGATCACCAATGGCGAGACCGGCTTGCAGCTGACATTGCAGGATCCCCGCATCATTGACCGGATGTTCGCGGAACCCGGCGCCGGATTGCCCGAGACCAACCTGTTTGGCATCGACATGAGCGGTTATCCCGGCTTCTATTTCTGCGCGGTCGTGCTGGTCATCTGTTTCTTCTTCACGCGGCGCATCTTCAAATCGCCTTTCGGCCTGGCACTGCGTGGCATCAAATCGAACCAGCAACGGATGAACTATACCGGTTTCAGCACACGACCCTATACGCTGGCTGCCTTCGTGATCTCCGGCATGTTCGCCGGTCTGGCGGGTTCTCTGCTGGCGGTTACCGACCCGCTGGCCGGAGCCGAGCGCATGCAGTGGACGGCCTCTGGTGAAGTCGTGCTCATGACAATCCTTGGCGGTGTCGGCACGCTCGTCGGCCCAATGCTTGGTGCCTGGATCATCAAATATTTCGAAAACATCTTCTCGGCCTTCAACGATGCCACACTGCAGCAATTCTTCAGCTTCCTGCCGGAGGGTTTGCAGCATCTGGCTGTCGACACCGCGAGCCTTTTTGTCGGCGAGGGCTGGCACATGACGCTCGGTGTCCTGTTCATGTTGATTGTGATCTTCCTGCCGGGTGGTGTGATGGAAGGCTGGCGTCGTCTGGTGAAACTCATCAGCGGCGGCGGAGGTGGCAAGCAACAGCCGACCGCCGTGCCGCAAGCTGCTGAATAGGAGGACCCGGACCATGAAAAACAGCGTTCTCCACGTCACGGACGTACACAAGAGCTTCGGCGGTCTGCACGCGCTCAGCGACGTTGACCTGAACGTCGAAGAAGGCACGATCCATGCCATCATCGGTCCAAACGGCGCCGGCAAATCGACCCTGCTCAATGTCTGCGTCGGCCGCATCAAGCCGGACCGCGGCCACGTGGTCTTCAACGGCGATGTTCTGGACGAGCACACGCCCGATGAGATCAACCAGCTCGGCGTGAGCCGGGTGTTCCAGACGCCGGAGATTTTTCCAGACCTGACACTCCTGGAAAACGTGATGATTCCGGCTTTCGCCCATCGGGATGGCTCCTTCAGCCTGCGCCCCTTCGTCAAGCTGCGCCGGGAAACCGAGATACGGGAAGAGGCGGAAAAGGTGTTGTCGGAAGTCGGGTTGGCGGCGCTGACGGATCAGGAAGCCGCATCGCTTTCGCGCGGCGACAAGCGCCGGCTGGAACTTGCCATGTGCTTGGTGCAGCATCCGAAACTGCTGCTGCTCGACGAACCGACTGCCGGTATGTCTCGCCATGATACCAACAGGACGGTGGACCTTTTGAAGACCATCAAGGAGCGTGGTATGACTAAGGTCATCATCGAGCACGACATGCATGTGGTGTTCTCACTTGCCGACAAGATTTCGGTTCTGGCACAGGGCCGAATCATCGCGTCGGGAACACCGGATGAGATCAAGGGTAATCCGAAAGTACAGGAAGCTTATCTTGGTGGAGCACACTGACATGCTGAAGAAGACCGATGCGAGCGATCTGCCGCTCGATGACCAGCTAACCGCCGCCGGATCTCCTGAAGACTCGTTTTTCAGTGTTCGGGATATCCACGCCTATTACGGCGAATCCTATATTGTCCAGGGCATTTCCTTCGACCTCAAAGAGGGCGAGATCCTGGCTCTTCTGGGACGCAACGGCGCTGGCAAGACCTCCACTCTGCGCACCCTTGCCCGCGTCGACGACCCGGCGTTGCACAAGGGCGAGATCTATCTCGGCGGCACCAGCCTGCATGACAAGCAGTCCTATCAGGCAGCTCAGTTGGGCGTGCAACTGGTGCCTGAAGACCGTCGCATTATCGGCGGTCTGACGGTCGAGGAAAATCTGGTGCTCGCCCAGGTATCGGAGCCGCGTGGTTGGGAATTGGAACGGATATACGAACACTTCCCGCGTCTAGCGGAGCGTCGCACCCAGATCGGCACGACGTTATCCGGTGGCGAGCAACAGATGCTCGCCGTCGCCAGAGCGCTGGCCCGTGAGGTCAAGCTGCTTCTGCTCGATGAGCCTTACGAGGGCCTCGCGCCGGTGATCGTTCAGGAAATCGAGAAGATCGTCCGCCAGATCAAGGAAATCGGCATTACAACGATCATCGTTGAGCAGAATGCCGTGGCAGCGCTGAAGCTCGCCGACAAGGCGGTGATCGTCGATATGGGCGAGGTGGTTTACACCGGCAAGGCGCAGGATGTGCTGGACGACGAAGACCTGCGAAACGAATATCTGGCGATCTGACGGCAAGCCTTCACGCCGAAATAAAAAGGGGGTGCGCAAGGCACCCCCCGTGAGGTCCGGAAAATACCGGTGTGGATTAAATCGCTAATCCCTTGAGAGTCACACCAGCTCCAGAGGCTGCTCTGATGCCGGGACTTTCCCCTCAATACCAGTATTCCGTCCGGTAAACTCACTCGACATCTGACCACCTCCTTTCAATAATTGAACACGACTCGAGCATACGCGGTTGTATCGGCGGCGGAAAGCCGAAAACAGCAAAGCCTGGCCATCGCTTCTCTGAGTGTGTTCACATTGCATCAACAGGCCATCACGCGCGGTTGCGAGCGAATTGATGCACAGCCATCACGGAAACTGATAATGTGAGGCCGCCCGACCTATATGGGACGGGATTGGTTTGCCGCTGTGCTAGTGGAACCAACGGAGAAAAGCCGTGGCACTTTTTGATTTCGTAACGAGGCATTTTCGCCCGGGACCCCGGCGCGACCAGTTGCCAGGACGTGTCCAGACGGCGCTTGCCGAGCGCGAGCGCGCCAATGAAATCATGGCGCGCCTGATCCAGTTGACCATCGTCCTTTTGTTTTCGACGATCTACGCGATCAGCCCGAAAACAAGCCCGGTCGAGGCATTTTCTCCTGTTCCATTCGTGCTCGGCGCTTACACGCTGATCAGCGTGATAGGTCTGATCTGGTCGATTCGGTTCCGAGTGCCCCATTGGGCGGTATACGGATCGATCCTGTTCGACTTTGCATTGCTTTATGGGCTGATGATCAGTTTCCATGTTCAATACATGCAGCCTGCCTCGTTCATCCTCAAAGCGCCGACGCTGCTTTACGTCTTTATCTTCATCGCCTTGAGGGCGCTGCGTTTTGAATCGCGTTTCGTCATCGTATCCGGTGTGGTCGCGGCGGTCGGGTGGGCTTCGGTCATCTTCTACGTGACCCGCATCGACCCTGGCGACAACATGTTGACCCGCTCATATGTCGAATATCTGACATCGAATTCCATTCTGATTGGCGCCGAGATCGACAAAATCCTGTCAGTTCTCCTGGTGACCGCCGTGCTGACCTTGGTTGTCAATGCGTCGAACAATCTGTTGGTCAGTGCGGCTACCGAAGGTGTTGCGGCCAAGGACCTGTCGCGCTTTTTCGACACCTCGATTGCCAGCGGCATCCGTGAGAGCGCGGAACAGCTTGAAGCGGGAAAGGGAGAGAACCGCCAGGTGGCAATTCTGTTTGCCGACATTCGCGGGTTCACACGCATGGCGGCCAAAATGGAAGCCTCGGAGGTCATGCGCACGCTTTCCAGCTACCAGAGCAGGGTGGTGCCGATCATCCAGGATTGCGGCGGCGTCATCGACAAGTTCATGGGCGACGGCATCATGGCGACGTTCGGCACCGGCGATCGAGCGGCCGGTTCGGCCAAGGCCATTGAGGCCGCGGAGCGCATATTGCGTGACCTCGATGACTGGCGCGCTAACGATCCGGAACTGGGACCGATAAAGGTGGCAGGCATCGGAATTGGCGTTGCTTCCGGTCAGGTGGCCTTCGGTGCTGTTGGACAGGAAAACCGCCTTGAGATCACCGTAATCGGATCGGCAGTCAACTATTCGGCCAAACTTGAGAAACACAACAAGGTGCTTGGCTCGCGACTGATTGCTGCCGCCGATACCTACCGTGAGGCGATCGGCATGGGATACGACGGCCCGCTTCAGGTCGAGTTCCGGACCGATCATCTGGAGGGAGTGACAGATCCGCAGGAGATCGCGATTCTGACATTACCGGAAGTGATCGAGCTGCAACTGCCGATCACCGAGACGTCTCAAAAGGTTGAGAGACAGGCTTGAACTGGGTGTGACACCGATTTGGAGAAATTCCGTGATATTACGTGTTTTGTTGTTTGCAGCTGCCGCGATCGCCCTATCTTCCTGTACGTCGACCTCTGATGGCCCGCTGCTAAAGGACCGGCCCGTCTCGACGCAGGGCAAAGTTCAGAATGGATACGACTATCTGACATAGCAATCGGCGGTCCCAAATCTGCCGTGTGTATCGAGGAGGCTTCCATGATTCTGCGTATTCTGCTGATTGTCGCGACGGCAATCGCCATGTCGTCATGCACTTCGACCTCAGACGGTCCCATGCTCAAGGACCGTCCTGTTTCCTCGCAAGGCAAGGTTCCGAACATGCGGTAACGGAACCGGTGGGCGGTAGGTACCGTGACACAATGGGGCCGAAACGATGCAAGCAATCTGCATAGCCGCAAACAATGCCAGTGCCGCGCCGTTGCGCGCGCTTTGGGAGTTCGTCGGCCGGTGGGAAACATCCCCGTCGATGATTGCAATGCACTACCCGCCGCACATCACACTTGCCATTTATGAGGACGTCGACTCGAGCACCCTTGCCGATGTCGCACATGCGATCTTCGCAGGCAGGAGCGCTTTGCGTGTGCGGTTTGAAGCGATCAGCAGCTTCTCCGCATCGCCTCTGATCCTGTGGGCCAAACCGGCAGACACGGCGGAACTCGAAGGGTTGCATAGGTCAGTTCACGAACAGATAGAACCGCAGTTATGCCACGATCACTACCGGCCGGCGAACTGGGTGCCGCACTGCACATTGGGAACCGCGGTTACGGACGAAAATTTCGATGCGGCGCAGGCTCTGATCGAGCAGCCTCTCGAACCGTTCGAGGTGTTTTTTGATGCCGCCGATTGCGTCACCTTTCCGCCTGTCGAGGTACAACAACGCATCAACCTGAAGTGAGTGTCGAACCGGGTCCGGTTCAGACGCGCCGTCCGGTGGTCGCATCGAACAAGTGCAGAGCTCGCGCCGGCAGGTGGGCGAAGACCCGGTCGCCGTCAATGGGGTGCTCGTTGTCGAGATGAGCAACGAAGTGAGTCGAGCCGATGGTTGTATGCAACAATCGGCCGGCGCCCAGTTCTTCCAGAAAATCGACTTTGATTGGAACGGTGTTTTCCATCTCGTTTTGATGGATTTCAACATTCTCCGGGCGAATACCGACCTGGATGTCACCGGTCGTCGCCAATTGGTGGTCGACGGTAACATGGCCCAGATCCTTGATCTCCAGGCCGCCATTGCCGTTGTAGTGGCCATCAAGAATGTTCATGGGCGGTGCGCCCATGAAACTGGCGACGAAGATACTGGCAGGTGAGTGATAGATTTCAGAAGGCGTGCCAATCTGCTCGATCGTTCCCGTGTTCAGTACCGCGATCCGGTCAGCCATGGTCATCGCTTCGATCTGGTCGTGCGTGACGTAGATCGAGGTTACGCCGAGCTCCCGCTGCAGCTTGCGGATTTCAATGCGCATCTGATTGCGAAGCTTGGCATCAAGGTTGGACAGCGGTTCGTCGAACAGGAACAGCGCCGGATCGCGAACGATCGCCCGGCCCATGGCAACACGCTGTCGCTGGCCACCTGACAACTGGCTTGGTCGGCGCTCCAGGAACTCCTGGATGTGAAGCAGTTTCGCGGCCTTCTGCACCGCTACGTCGATGTCTTCCTTCGAGCGCCCACGGTTCTTCAGACCGTATGCCATATTCTTGTAGACCGACATATGCGGGTAGAGCGCGTAGTTCTGAAACACCATGGCGATGTCGCGCTCTGCCGGATCGAGATCGTTGACGACCCGATCGCCGATGGAAATTGTTCCCTCGGTGATGTCCTCAAGTCCGGCGACCATGCGCAGCAAGGTCGACTTGCCACAGCCGGACGGGCCGACCAGCACGATGAATTCACCGTCGCGGATGGAGAGTGAGGATGGGGTCAGCGCCTCCGTCCCGTTCGGATAGACCTTGCGTACCTTGTCGATGAGAACCTGGGCCATTCTTTTTTCCTATTTTTCCGATTCCACAAGGCCCTTGACGAACCATCTCTGGAAGAAGACCACGATCAGCACTGGCGGCAGCATGGCGACAACAGCCAGGGCCATCGCTTCGCCGTAGTCCGGGATCTGCGAGCCGATGAAGACCTGCATGATCTGCGAAATGCCGCGGACCAGGGTAAAGAAGCCTTCCTCGGTGGTCATGATGGTCGGCCACAGATACTGGTTCCAGCCGAACACGAACATGATGATGAAGATCGCGGCGATCATCGTTTTCGACAGCGGTAGGAGAATGTCGAAGAAGAATTTCACCGGCCCGGCGCCGTCGATTCGGGCAGCCTCGATCAGTTCGTTCGGCACCGACTTGAAGAACTGCCGGAAAAAGAACGTGCCGGTTGCTGACGCAATCAGCGGCACGATCAGTCCCGTATAGGTGTTGGTCAGGCCCAGTCCTTGGACGATTTCATAGGACGGCAGAATGCGCACCTCAAGCGGCAGCAGCAGGGTGGTGAAAATCAGCCAGAAGGCGAATGTCGCGAAACGGAACTGGAAATAGACGATGGCATAGGCGGCAAGCATCGAAATGACGATCTTGCCGACGGAAAAGCCGATACCGAGGATGAACGAGTTCATCAGCATGCTCATCCCGTCGACCGTTTTGGTGAAACCGCCGGGAACCAGCATCGCGTTGTAGTAGTTTTCGCCGAGATGATCGCCGAGGGTCATCTGCAAGCCGCCGCTGTGAACTGTAATGTTGTCGTGGCTCGAGGTCAGGAAGGCCGCCAACACCGGCAGAAGCATGAAGAGGGAACCGGCGATCAACACCACGTGATCGATCACGATGCCCCAGCGGAAACGTTTCTTGTGGTGCCCGGCAGCCGCCAGGGTTTCCGTTTTAGAGGTATCGAGATGAATGTCCGAAGTAGTCATCGCAAACGCCCTCAGCTGTAATGCACTCGTCTCTCGATCATTCGGAATTGAAAGATCGTTAAGACGAGAACCAGGATCATCAGGATGACCGACTGCGCAGAAGAGCCACCGAGGTCGTTGCCGCGGAAGCCGTCCAGGAACACTTTGTAGACCAGTGTTACCGGATTGTTGCCGGGCTCACCTTTGAGCACGACGTCGATCACGCCGAACGTGTCGAACAGCGAGTAGGTGATGTTGATGATCAACAGGAAGAAACCGGTCGGTGCGAGCAGCGGGAAGGTTATGGTCCAGAACCGGCGGGTCGACGAGCCGCAGTCGATCGCCGCCGCCTCCTGCACCGATTTAGGTATGCCCTGCAGACCAGAAAGGAAGAAGATGAAGTTGACCGGCACCTGCTTCCAGATGGAAATCGTGACCATCGCGAAGGCGGTGTCGAACCGATTGACGCCGAGCTTGAAGTCCCATCCGACCGTTCGGAAGAACTCGGCTATAGGACCCACCAGGTTGTCGAACAGCAGAATGCCGATCAGGCCGGCGACCGGCGGTGCAATGGCATAGACCCACATCAACAGCGTCTTGTAGGTCGACGCGCCGCGCAGGACGCGGTCTGCGGTGACTGCCAAAAGCAGCGCGATGGCCAGCGAGAAGAAGGTCACCAAAACGGAGAAGATGACGGTAAACCGGGCCGTTGCCACATAGTCTGACCGCGTCACCATATCGCGAAAATTGTCGAAGCCGACGAAGGTCGAGGAGAAGCCGAAAGGGTCTTCGAGATAAAATGAGGACCGGATGGCCTCGGCCGCGGGCCAGTAGAAAAATATGACGATGATCGAGAGCTGGGGAACCAGCAGGAGATAAGGATAGAGCGGCGATTTAAACTGCGATTTCTCCATGCGTGGCGCCTCCCCAAAGTGCCGCTACGGGGCGCCGTGGCGCCCCGTTTTTTGTTATGTCAGGTAATATATACCAGTTGTCAGTTGCTGCCCATCGACTTGGCGAAGCGCTCAAGCAGCTTGTTTGATTCTTCTTCGATGGTCGCAAAGGCCGCATCAACGTCCTTCTCGCCGGAGAAGATCTTGCCGTATTCGCGGTTCATCACGTCACGGATCTGCACGTAGAAACCGAGGCGATAACCTTTGGTCCACTCGCCGGCCTTCTGGGTCAGCTGCTCGATGCCGACCTCGGCTTGCGGTGTTTCCTTGTAGTAGCCTTCCTTCTTGGCAAGATCGTAGGCTGCCGTGGTGATCGGAACATAGCCGGTCTCACGGTGCCAGAAATACTGGATTTCCGGCGAGGTCAGGAAACGGAAGAATTCTGCCACGGCCTTGTTTTCTTCAGCCGGTTTGCCGGACATGGCAAACAGGGCGGCGCCGCCGATGAAAGTCTGGGTCGGTTCTTTGACCAGTGATTCCCAATAGGGCAGGAACGTTGCGTTGAACGGGAACTTGGCGGATGCCTTGACACCACCGAAGGAGCCGGACGAGCCGAGCCAGATGGCAACCTGGCCTTCGTTGAAAGGCTTCTGATTGTCGGTCCAGCCAGTGCCGTACCAGCCGAACATACCATTGTCCAACCACTCTTTTACGGCCGTGAAGTGCCCTTTGATCGGATCGGCGTTCAGCAGCATGACCGGCATGCCGGATTCATAGCCATTGGCCTTGGTGGCAAATTCGAGATTGTGGCGAGAATAGAAATTCTCGGTGAATATCCACGGCAGGTGCGACTGCGACATCGGCACGTAACCGGCATCCTTGAGCTTCGGCGCTGTGACCGACTGGAATTCTTCCCAGGTCTTCGGCGGTGTCACGCCGGCCTTTTTCAGAGCATCCTCGTTGTAGTACATGATTGGCGTCGAGGAATTGAACGGCATGCCGATCATCTTGCCCTCGCTGTCGGCATAGAAATAGCGCACGCCCGAAATGTAGTCCTCGATATTGAACGGCACACCGTTGTCGTTCATCAGGTCCTGTGCCGGAATGACCGCGCCTTTGGCGCCGATCAGCGTCGCCGCACCGGCGTCGAAGACCTGGATGACGTTGGGCTGTTCGCCGGCACGGAAGGCGGCGATGCCTGCAGTCATGGTTTCTTCATAGGTACCCTTGAAGACGGGCGTGATCTTGTAGTCCGACTGCGAAGCGTTGAATTTTTCCGCAATGTCATTGACGGTCTCGCCGAGCTGGCCGCCCATGGCATGCCACCAGGAGATTTCCGTTGCGGCAATTGCCGGTACTGCAAATGTAGCGGTCATGGCGGTAGCCATGGCGCCAGCGAAAAGATTGCGTATTGTCATATGCGTCTCCCCAGAGATTTTCGGATTGACCCCGATAGCGACAAAGCTCCAGGGCCTGTCGGTCGCGGACGACAGAAAACTACGCTATGGCAAGTGACAGGCGGATGTCAAAAGAATGAAGCTTTTGCGACACGAAAAAATTCGAAATATTTCGCGGGTGGGATCTCTTTGCAAATCCATTGCGGTGGAGTCGATGGGTGTGTAAGGCCAATGCCTGACCCGATGGAGGCATGGTGAGAAAACTGATCGACCATTTGATTTTGATTGTCGGATCGCTGTTCATGCTGCTTCCGGTTGTTTCCGTCTTTCTGACCTCGACCTACGACAATGCAACCATTTCAAGGGAAGGGCTGCAGCTTGGATGGGGAGGGCAATTCACACAGGTCTACGGAACCCTGTTGACGACCAAGGCCGGTTTCAGCCAGACGATCACGGCCGGCGGCATGACGATCAATTCTGCCGTCCTTGCCTTCGGCTTTGCCATTGGCAAATGCATCCTGTCGGTACTGTCGGCCTACGCTCTGGTCTATTTTCGTTTGCGTTTCGCTTCTTTTCTTTTCTGGCTCATATTTGCAACCCTTTTGTTGCCCATCGAGACACGCATCCTACCCAGTTTCACGGTAGTTCAGACCCTTGGCATGCTCAACAGCTATGGCGGGCTGATTCTGCCGTTGCTGGCAGCAGCCATCGGCACTTTTTTCTTCCGTCAATTCTTCAAATCGGTTCCCAATTCGTTGCAGGAAGCTGCACGAATGGACGGTGCGGGACCGTTGCGGTTTCTTGTCGATATCCTCCTGCCGGTGTCGCGACCGATGATTCTGGCGTTGTTTGTCGTCACCTTTGTCCAAGGCTGGAATCAATACCTGTGGCCGCTGATGATCACCACGACGGGTGAGGGATATTTCACCCTGGTGCGCGGCATCGAACGCTTCGGGTCGTCGACCAATTACGGGATGGCACTGGCGATCCTGGCCATGCTGCCTCCCGTCGTCGTCGTGGTGCTGCTGCAGAAGTGGCTGGTCAAGGGGCTTGTCGGCGAGCGGGACTGAGCGCGGTAGCGCGACCGATCGCCACTTCAAGACAAGCGCGCCGTTTGAACGCAGCAAATTTTTTGTGATCGACAGATCGCCTACACCTCGTGATCTCTTGTTCGGGTTGCGACGTAAGTTTGGCCGTAGTCCCCACAAGAATTGATTGGAGAAATCATGCTTGGAATTCGTCGCACCGCAACCGCTGTCGCTCTGGCCGTTCCGCTAATGTTCGGCGCCGTCGCGGCCAAGGCGGCTGATATCGTCGACACCGCAATGTCTGCTGGACAGTTCGAGACGCTGGTCGCCGCGGTCAAGGCCGCAGGTCTGGTCGACACCCTCAAGGGAGAGGGGCCATTTACCGTATTTGCACCGACCGATGAGGCTTTTGCCAAACTGCCGGCGGGCACGGTCGAGGACCTGCTGAAGCCGGAGAACAAGGACCAACTCGTTGCCGTACTGACCTATCATGTCGTGCCCGGAAAGGTGATGTCGGGTGACATCGCCGGTAAGGCGATGGATGTTGCCACCGTGCAGGGCAGCAAGCTGTCGGTTGACGCGACGGATGGCGTCAAGGTGGACGGTGCCAATGTTGTGTCCGCCGATGTGGAAGCGACCAACGGCGTCATTCACGTCATTGATGCGGTTGTGCTGCCGAACTAAGAGCCGCAATCAAGCAAATCGGGGCCGGATCGTTTCGGCCCCGTTTTATCCCTGCGTGGGGCAGAGCCTTCGTCCCGGTCCCGCTCCAACGCCGCGATAACCCGCCGATTTGTCCTTCTCGAATTCCATAGCTCCATTTAGCACTTGAATAGCTCGCTATTCAATTATATATAGCAAGCTATGTATATTGGAATAGAAGGTCGATACCATGAAACACTTGCTGTTCACCATGCCCCTGGCATTTGCCCTGGCCGGCGCCCCAGCCTTGGCGCTCGATCCGGAACTGACAGCTGTCAACCGGACGGCATTCGACACGATCGATGTCAACGGCGATGGACAACTTTCGCATCGTGAGATCGATCAGTACCGTGGGCTGGTGATGCTTTCGCAGGATGCCGATGACGACGGCATCGTCAGTTTCGATGAGTACATGGCATGGGATATGGGGTGGCGCGCCATCGCCGGGGCGCGGGGCAGCGCTTCTGCGCTCCGTGATGCCCGAACTGCCGTATTTGCGATCTGGGACAAGGATGGCAACGGCCAGTTGTCTCCCGCAGAGCAGATGATGTCCCAGACAACCGATTTCTACACCGCCACCGGGAACACAAACCGGCCTTTGGACTTTGACAGCTTTGCCCGTCGCCTGCGCATAATCGCCGAGATGAATGCGGCATTGACCGGACCTGAGCCGGTGACGCTCATCAATGTGTTCGAAGTGCCACAGGAAAAACTCGAACAAACAATTGCCATGTGGGAGGCGGCCCGCGATTTTCTGCAGCGGCAGCCTGGATATCTTTCGACGGCATTGCACCAGTCAATACTGCCCGATGCTCGCTTTCGACTGATAAACGTTGCTGAGTGGCGCGATCCGGAATCCTACGCCGCCGCCACGGCGGCGATGCGACGCGAAGCCGGCCTGGAGCAAGTCGAAGACCTCGACTTCAATGCCGCGCTTTACCGCGTCGTCAGAACGGATTGAGGTTGCCATGACCCTGCGAAGCACTTCCAATTCTTACGGATCGGTGGCGGTCGCCATCCACTGGCTCAGCGTGATTTTGATCCTTGTGCTGCTTGCGTCGGGATTTCGCGCCGATGCAGCGCCCGATGACGCCAGCAAGATCATGGCCCTTCGCGTGCATGTCCCGGCCGGTATCAGCATTTTGATGCTGACTTTGGCTCGAATCGTCTGGTGGCTCTTTGCCGACAAAAAGCCGGATGCGGCGTCGGACACCCCAGTCTGGCAGGACAGAATCGCCCGCTGGGTCCATCTGGCATTCTACGTCGTTCTTCTGGGCATGGCCGCCAGCGGGATAGGCATGCTGGTGCTATCGGGTGCCGGTTCGACAATCCTCGGGGGCAATCCGTTGGTCCTGCCCGACTTCCAGACCTATCCTCCACGGCTTCCGCATGGATATGGTGCCCGGCTGATGATCGCACTGCTGGTGGCACACGGCGGTGCCGCGCTTTATCATCAATTCGTACTTCGCGACGGCGCTCTGCGGCGCATGTGGTTTTCCTAGGGCGATTGCTGTAACTCGGCGGACTTCAGTTCAAGAAGGTTCGCCGAGCCTGTGCAGAAGCAGGCAGTACGCAGCTCGGCGATCGTCGTCTCGAAATGTGTGACAAGCGCTTCCGGAGAAGCATTCGCTGCCTGCAACAGACCGGCCGCCTGTCCGGTTAGGTCTGCTCCCGTGCGGATCGCCTTGGCGATGTCGATGCCGGAGCGAATGCCGCCAGACGCAATCACGGTGGCTTCCGGACACTCACTACGAACTCCAAAAACCGCGTCGGCGGTTGGAATACCCCAGTCAGCGAAGGCATTGGCCACTCGCGCCTGCTCCTCGTTTTCCATGCGCGCCGCCTCGACCGCGGCCCAATTCGTTCCGCCGGCACCGGCAACATCGATAATTGTTATTCCCGCATCGACAAGGCGTCGAGCCAATGACGCAGATATCCCCGATCCCACCTCTTTGATCGCAAGGGGAACCGGCAGCGCATCGGCGACTGCAACGATTTTGTCAAACAGCCCCGACCAGTTCCGGTCACCCTCGGGTTGCACCGCTTCCTGCAGCGGGTTTAAGTGAATATATAGAGCGTCGGCCGCAATCATATCGACCGCCCGCTTCGCCTCATCCGGACCAAAGCCGTGATTGAGCTGGGCGGCACCGAAATTGCCCAGGATGGGAACTGATGGTGCCAGGCGCCTTAGGGATTTATCCAGTCCACCGGTTCCGCCCTCTTCGATGGCGACGCGTTGCGATCCGACTGCGAATGGGAGGCGCAAAGCTTCGCAAGCCCGCGCCAAATTCTCGTTGATGGCCGTCGCCCGAGCCGGGCCACCGGTCATCGAACTGACCAGCAGGGGCGCGCTGATCCGTTTCCCCAGAAACGACGTAGTAAGGTCGATATTATCAAGATCGATCTCGGGGAGGGCACAATGGACGAATTCGATCGCCTCGAATCCTGTCGATTTTGCGGATTTGCGATGCCGCTCTCCAAGGACCACGGAGAGATGTTCATCTTTGCGGTTCGTCAGCATCGGACAACCGGAGATCGGAAAACGAATGCGGTCACGCTGGATTGGTACCCCTGGTTTGAATGACGCCTATCTACATTAACTTAATCTGGCCATATAGTAGGTGGAATGATCGCTTGATCGGTCAAGGGCGATCAAGGTTTCCAATACTCCGCCGGGTGCGAAGAACGTTCAATTGCGATAACGTTCTGAATTGCCCCGTGTCGGAGTTGGGGAATGGAAACGAGACCGGTGGACATCACGGGGGATGAACCAGATAAATCCTTTTGCACAGAGTTTGAAAAGAGACGGCCATCGGGTGCTGGGCGGTATCGCTTCCCTGCGAAGCGAGATCAACGCTCGATTGGAGCAATTGCTTCCGCCATCCGGACGACAGCCGGACCGCCTTCACCAGGCCATGCGTTACAGTCTGCTCGGATCCGGGAAGCGGGTGCGACCGCTGCTTTGCATCCTCGTCGACGAGGCGGGTGGAGGCGAGGATCGTTCGTTTGCCGCTGATGCCGGCTGTGCCATTGAAATGGTGCACGCGGCATCGCTGATCCTCGACGACCTTCCGAGCATGGACAATGCGGGAATGCGCCGCGGTCGGCCGACGACGCATCGCGAATTCGGCGAAGCAACGGCCATTCTGGCTTCGATTGGGCTGCTTAATCGCGCCTATGGGGTCATTGCGGAACATCCCGGAGGTGATCCGGATCTCAAGGTGCAGGCGCTCGAGGTGCTGAGCGGAGCCATCGGATCCAATGGCATGATTGCCGGCCAGGAAATTGATCTTCATGAGCGAGTGGGCTTCGACCGGGTTGCGTCGATTGAGAGCATGAACTGGATGAAGACGGGTGTCCTGTTCGTTGCCTCGGCTCATATCGGTGGCCTTTGTGCACGGCTGGACCCTGGTTCCGTTGAGGCGATTCGGGAGTTTGCCAAACAAGTTGGCCTGGCGTTTCAGGCTGCGGATGACCTGATCGATTCGACGGTCAGTGCCGATATAGCCGGAAAGGATGTAGGCCAGGATAGCGATGTACCAACCTTCGTTACTCTGGCTGGCAAACAGGCGGCGCAGAATTCCTGCGAAGAACACTTGATAACAGCGGGCCGGGCGCTGCAACGCAGCGGCCTGGAAGCGAGCGGCCTGCAGTCTCTGGTGGACAACATCTTCGGTTCGAAGGCATAATTTCTGCGGAATCGATGATGCTGGACATGCTGCGAGCGAAAGACGGCGGCCGCACGCTCCCCGCCGCAAATGACGTGCCACCGGCGCTGCAGGTCGGCCCACTTTCCGTCGGCTACGGCGATCGTTCGGTACTCAGCGGCCTGCAGTTGACTGTCCAGCCAGGGGAGGTATTCGGGCTGCTCGGCCCCAACGGCGCCGGCAAGACCACCCTGATTCGCGCTATATGCGGACGAATTCGGTCAAGCTCAGGTGACATATTCATATCGGGTCGCAGCAACCGACAGCGGCGCGCGTTGCGCCGCATTGGCCTCGTGCCCCAGGAAATCGCTCTCTATATGCATCTGACCGCGCGGGAAAACCTGATGGCGTTCGGGCGACTGTCCGGCCTGTCGCGGCGTGATACCGTTGAGGCGATTGATCTGGCCATGCAGGCAACGCGCCTCTCCGAGCGGGCCGATGATCCGGTCCACAGCCTGTCCGGTGGGTGGAAGCGGAGGGTGAATATCGCCGCCGCCCTGATGCATCGACCAACCCTTTTGATCCTCGATGAGCCAACCGTCGGCGTCGATATCGATGCGCGCAACGTCTTGCACACGGTTATTCGCGACCTGAGCCATTCCGGGTTGGCAGTTCTGCTGGCAACTCATGATCTCGATCAGGCGCAGACCATTTGCAGCCGTGTCGGCTTTCTCAGGAACGGCACTCTTTCACCGGTCGGCAGTCCGGCTTCCCTGTTGCAGTCGGCCTTTGGAGACAAGCGAGAACTGTGCGTCGACCTCTTAGAACCGGCAAATGAAGACACGCGAGCGATGATGCATCGGCTGCGGTTTTCCGAGCACCCTTCCGGCCTGGAGTGGAGCCGAATGATCAGTTCTTCAGTGCACCATCAAGCCGAATTGAGCGATGCACTGCATGATACGGATCTCCGCATCAAGGAGGTACGGTTTCGCGTGCCGGGCCTCGACAGCCTGTTTCTATATCTCGGCCGATCGGACGCCGCCACATGATCGGAGCGCTTCTCAAGGTCATGGTTCTTGGTCTGGTTCGCGACCGCGGCGCATTTACTATGGCGTTCTTGCTTCCGCCGCTGATCTTCGCAATTTTCGCGGCCATTTTTTCGGGAACGAGTGGTGACGAGATGCGATTGAAGGTCGCTGTCGTCGATGAAGTTGGATCCATCGAAACGGCGACCCTTGTGGCTTCAATTGATGCTGATCCGTCATTGCGGCTGCATGAGCCCGTTACAGTCGATGCGATTGGCCTGCGCGATCTTGTGCTTTCCGGATCCGTTGATGTCGGTCTTGTGTTCCGTGGAGCGCTACGAGGGGAGGGGGTTGAGCCGCCGGTGCTTGTCATCGCCGATGGCGGGCGCGCAATGACCGGGTCGATCCTCTCCGGACACGTGCAACGGCTGATCGCGCGCGATCTTCCTGGCGTGACCATGCGCCGGGTGGTTCCCGCCATCGAAGAACTGTCCGGGGGGCTGAACCAGGAACAACGCGCCCGCCTGGATGCCGGCATTGAAGAACTGGCCGGTGATAGCGGTGGCGATGCCGACACGGCTCTGGTTGCGATTGAAACCATGGCCGGCGGCGATGGTGAGCGCGTAACCGTCAGCTATTATGCCGGTGCGGTTGCGGTTATGTTTCTTCTGTTTTCGGCCATGCAGGGCGCGACGACTCTGATCCAGGATCGGACCTCCGGTATTGTGGACAGGCTGGCCGTCGGGCGTGCAGGCACCGATGTAATGGTGCTTGCCAAATTCCTTTTTCTGAGCGGGCAGGGACTGTTGCAGGTCGGCGTGATTTTTGTTGTGGCCTGGCTGGTCTACGGTGTCGACCTTCCTGGCCATTTTGCGCCTTGGCTGATCGTGACCGCACTGACGGCAGCGGCCACCGCGGGCCTGGCGGTCACGATGGCTTCGGCTTGCACAACGCGGCAGCAGGCAAGCACGATCGCCAGCTTCCTCGTACTTCTGGCCTCGGCTATCGGCGGATCGATGGTGCCGCGCTTCATGATGCCGCCCTGGCTTCAGGATCTGGGTTGGTTTACTCCCAACGCCTGGGCCATTGAAGCTTATCAGGGTGTCCTTTGGCGTGGAGATACCATGACCGATCTGCTGCCATCCTTCTCCCTTTTGGCAATGGTAGCGATCGCCGGACTGACCGCTGCCATCGTTTTGTCGCGCTACCGTTTGAAACTTGGGTGATGGTTCATTGCTTGCATCGCGGTCACGGCTCCGATTTGACGCACTCCCGCGCCGCAACGAAATGGCCTATGCTGTTAACAAGCCGAAAGGCGCTTCACCTCGCCCGGACATGAATACATGATTTCGTTTCTGCTCGCCGCGGTCATCGTCGTTGCCACTGTCGCCCTCATGGAGCTCTTTGCCTGGTGGGCGCACAAATATGTCATGCACAGCTGGGGCTGGGGGTGGCATCGGTCGCATCACGAGCCGCACGACGACAGTTTGGAGAAGAACGACCTTTATGCGTTGGTGTTTGCCAGTGTTGCCATCTTGCTGTTCTGGATTGGCACCAGTGTGTGGGTCGTCTGGTGGATTGCGGTCGGGATCACGGCCTATGGAGCGCTCTATTTCATTGCCCATGATGGCCTGGTGCATCACCGTTGGCCATTTCGCTATGTCCCGAAGACTGGTTACCTGAAACGTCTTTATCAGGCACATCGGTTGCACCACGCCGTCAAGGGCAAGGATGGCTGTGTCTCATTCGGCTTTCTGTGGTCGCCGCCGCTGGACGAATTAAAAAACCAGCTTCGCCGAAATCGGCGAAGCGGGGATGTCAAACTCAATGACGGCGATCAGGATCTGATCGCCGACTGAATCCGGCTTTAGCGCCGACCAACGCTAGACCAGTCGATGGACACTGGCAAAACATCTTTCCAGGGCCGCACTTGCAGTAACAAAATCTTCCCGTTGGACGTCACGAAAGCGATGTTCGACGACCTCCGAAATGGCGTCGAAGGCCGACAATGTCTCGTCGAATGCCTGCTCGGTTTCAGGGGTTCGCGTCTGGATCGGGCCAAGCCATTTTATCAGTTCGGAGACGGACTGCATGGCTAGCAAGGCCCATTTTTCGAGCTTGGCCCAGTCGTCTATCTTTGTCTGCCTCGACAGTGAGTCCGTCGGAAAGATGTCCAGGGTCGATCTCAGAAGGGATAGATTCCTGACGACTTGTTTCTCTTCGTGTTCGCTCAGTTGCGGTCGGGTCTTGATGTCCCGGTCTATTGTCATGATCGTAGCATCTCATTCATGATCGGAATAATGGCGCCTCATGCGCGCAGACAGGATTTGAACCGCCGCGGAAGGAAATCAACACAAATCTATGTAACAGAGGAACAAACCGGATCGCATCGTTAATTATCTGATAGCGCTGGTCGGATTTATCCTTAATTACTTGGAGGATTGTTCAACGGGTTTGATAAAGTTGTAGCGAATACTATAAGAATTGCGTATGTGCAGTCGGATCGTCGCCGCCGAAGCACCCCCGGTCAAACTCATACCAACCATTCAGGGCCTGTCGTAAAGGCCCTTCCTGACATTGTGCGGTTCATGGCTGCCGCGCCGCGTCGCGATCACGTCTCCCAACGCACGGAAGAGCAACCAGACCTTGCGGGATTGCGACGTCGAAACCCGGCCGTTCCAGGCAGTCGATCCTCCTTGGCGCAGAACCCGGCCGATGTCGCGATAAACCCGCCGGGCCGCGGCGACCGCCCAGGCCGATCGGAACGGAAGGGCGGGAACTCCGGCATACGCGGAAACGTAGTAGGGTTCCGCGCGGTCAAGCAGCCGAAGCGCAAGCCCATGCAGCGCGGGCCACTGGTCCCGATCGTCCGGATCGATCATGTCGATTCCGACTTCGTACAGCCACTCGGATGGGAGATAGCAGCGCCCTGCGCGGGCATCATCAATCACGTCACGGGCGATGTTCGTCAATTGAAACGCCAAGCCGAGATCCGATGCCCGATCAAGTACCGAAGCTTGTCGCACGCCCATGATCATGGCCATCATCACGCCGACGACGCCGGCGACATGGTAACAATAGTCGAGCGTATCGTCGAAGCTCTGATACGTTCGCCCTTCGACGTCCATGGCAAATCCGGCGATCAATTCCATGGGGTGGCGGTGCGGGATTCCGTTGCGTTCGACCACCAGATGCAGGGCTTCGAAAACCGGATCCCCGGCGGTCTCTCCCCCAAGGGCTGATTGCGTGGCCTGTCGCAGGTCGTCGAGCCGTGCGGCCGGATCACCGCCCCGGTCCGGCTCGTGACCATGACCGAGTTCCTGACCATCGATCACGTCGTCTGCATGACGGCACCAGGCGTAGAGCATGACTGCATCGGCGCGCGTCTGCGGCGCAAACAAATGCCGGGCAGCCGCAAAGCTCTTCGAACCGCCGGCTATCATCTGCTCGCTGAGTTGCAAGACCTTGTCCGCGTCCTGCTCATTTGCAGCGGTCATGCGGCCCCCGACTGACCGAGAGACGGATCGGACAACATCAGTCCGGCGGTCGCCTTTGCCGATCCGACGACGCCGGGAATACCCGCGCCCGGATGCGTTCCGGCGCCCACCACGTAGAGGTTCTCGATGACCGCATCACGGTTGTGCGGCCGGAACCAGGCACTTTGCGTGAGCAGCGGCTCAACGGAAAAGGCCGAACCCAGATGGGCGTTGAGTTCATCACGGAAATCAAAGGGCGTAAAAATGCGGCTGGTCACCAGGTCGGCTTTCAATCCGGGAATATACCGATCCTCGAGATAGTCGAGAATCCGGTCCCGATATTTTGGGCCCTCCACGGACCAGTCGATGTCGGCCGTCCCAAGATGCGGAACCGGTGACAGCACGTAGTAGGTGCTGTGACCGGCAGGCGCCAGGCTATCATCGGTAACGGAGGGGCAATGCAGATAGAGCGAAAAATCGTCGGCGAGGCCGTCGCTTCGGAAGATTTCGTTTATCAGGTCGCGATAGCGCGGGCCGAAAAGCACCATGTGATGCTTGAGATCGGGCCGCTCGCCGCGCAAACCGAAATAGACAACGAACAGCGACATGGAGAAACGCTTGCCCCGCAAGTTGCGTGCCTTGGCCGACCCACGCGCGCTTCCGCCGAGCAATCGTTCGTAGGTGTGGACGACATCGGCATTGCTGGCGACCATGTCGCAGGAGAAACGCTCGTCACCCGCCACGACGGCGGTGGCCCGATCATTTTCAACGACAATCTCGTCGACCGGGGTTGCCAGCCGAAGCGTGCCGCCGAGGTCGGTGAAAAGTCGAGCCATTGCGTCGACGAGTGCCCCGGTTCCGCCCTTGGCGAACCACACGCCCCCCTTTCGCTCCAGTGCATGAATGAGGGCGTAAATCGACGATGTGTCGAATGGATTGCCACCGACGAGCAGCGAGTGAAACGAAAAGGCCTGGCGCAACTGCTCGTCGTCGATAAAGGATGCGACCTTGGAATAGACGCTGCGATGGCTTTGCAGCCGGACCAGTTGCGGCGCGGCTCTTACCATGTCCCAAAAACGTAGAAATGGGACCGCGCCGAGTTTTTCATAACCCTCGTGATAGAGGTCCTCGGAATAGTCGAGAAAGCGCCTGTAACCTTCCACGTCCTGCGGCGACTTGAGCGCGATCTGCCGGTCCAACTCGTCCTGGTCGTTGACGTAGTCGAAGCGGTATCCGTCTTCCCAGCAAAGCTGATAGAACGGATCGATCGGAAGCAGCGTGACATCGTCGTCCAAGCGGCGTCCGGAAAGGCTCCACAACTCACGCAGCGCATCAGGGTCGGTAATCACGGTCGGACCGGCATCGAAAACGAAGCCTTTGTCCTCATAGACATAGGCCCGGCCACCGGGACGGTCACGTTTCTCCAGCAGTGTCGTTTTTACACCGGCGCTCTGTAGCCGAATGGCAAGCGCCAAACCGCCGAATCCGGCCCCGATGACGATCGCGGTCTTCCCACTCTGCATTTTCGATTCAGTCCCCAATGAGCGCTCGCTCTTCACTTACGCACCGAAGCGCCCGATGGATCGGTACCGGCGGTTTGCCGACAAGCAGCCGCAATTTGTCGGTGGGCTGAATGCGGCCGGCATAAAACCGTTCGATCAACATCTGGGACAGCCCGTAGAACCGCTGCAGGACCCGGTACCGTTTTCCGGGTTCGGCTGCCTTGAACAGCATCCGATTCAGGAAACGATAAAAACCATGCTCTTTGCTGCGCTGACGTGCCAGGCGCTCGACGGTTTCGCGCACTCGTTTGGTGGTGAGCGGTCCGTCCAGCCCGGCGATCAGGTTGGCGGTCTCGACGGCCATCGGCAGACTGTAACCGGTCGTCGGATGGAACAGCCCGGCCCGAAGGCCAATTGGTGCGGTGTCGGATGCAACATCGTTCCAGAAACGATCGACATCCTGCGCCAGAGTGATTGGCAGGATGCCCCTTTCGGCGCGTACCGACTGGCGCACGACCCAGGAGCGGTTGGCAGCATAGGCCAGCACGTCGGACTGAAGAGCGTCATGGTCGAGGTCACCTCGGTCGCTATAGCGCGTGTCCTCGATCAACAGCCGGGTTTCCGATAGCGGCAGCACATAGACGAAGCGGTAGCCGTCGAGCTGGTCAACGGAAGCATCCATGATGGTCGGGACCTCTTCGCCATGCGGTCTTTGCAGTTCGAGCTCTATTCCGACGAATTTCTGGAAGCCCAGCTTCAAACCCGGCGACGGCGCGAAACCACGGCTGTCAATGACGCAGGGTGCTGCAATACGCTCACCGCTTTCAAGCTCTACATGGTCGGCGCCAAGGCTGGCGATGGGAGCGTTTTCAAGCACCGTTATCATCGGGTCGACGTGAATGGCACGGCGCAGGGTCTCCGAGGTCATGCTTGCATAGGGTGTCGACAGTTGCCGCCGGTAGCGTGGAAAAATGACTTGCTGGCCTGGCCATCGGTAATCGATGAGGCGGTCGAGTCGACTCATATCAGACGCATCGATGTCCGTCAGATGAAATGACCAGGTGTGGTTGCCACAGATCTGTTCGCCGGCCTCGACCAGCGTAACCCGCCGGCCGGTCTCTGCGAGCCGCAAGGCAAGGAGGCAGCCGGCGAGGCCACCACCTGCAAGAACCACTTGCGCGTCGGATCCCATTAAGTCGTGCTGAGTGTCCAGCTTTATTCCCCGTGGGTTGATTCTCACCCTTTAGACAATCAATGTGGCACCGGTTCAACGGCTTTGGTTGGATAGGGCTTTCATGGACCGGACTTGCGGGAGCTACAGGAAGATCGCTCCATAAATCAGGCGCAAGGCCAGCAGCGTGAGCAGCACCAGGACCATCCTGTCAAATCCTTTGGCGGACATGCTTCGCGTCGACCAAGCACCCAGTGGCATTGCCAGAAAAAGAGGGATCATGGCCACAACACTGGCTATGGCGATTTCGCTTACAAAGGAACCGGTCAGCCAAAGCGTGGCAATTTGAACGACGGACATGCCCGTGAAAAACGCGGACAGCGAGAAAATGAATGCTCCGCGTTGCAAACCCATTGCATTCAGATAGCTGAGTGTCACGGGTGCTGAAATGCCGGCCGCACCCTGCAGTAGCCCGCCCACTAAACCCACCGGCCAAACAGCCTTCCTGAGCGGTTTCTGTGGAAATTTGAGCTCCGGTAGCGCCAGTCGCATGGGAACATAAACACCGATCACCGCGGCAAGAACAAGAGACAGCACCGTGTCGCTTGCGGCGTGCAAGACAAGGGTTCCCAGGCCTGCGCCTACGCCTCCGCAGACCACAAATCTCAACAACCATTCTCTTTCAATAACGTGCCGACGATAGGCATAGACCTGCAGCACATTCGTACAGAAATTCGGCAACGCCAGCAGCGCAACGGCGGCTTTCACATCGAGAAAAGCCGCAATCACGGGCACCGCGACGATAGGCGTCCCAGCACCCGTTGCACCCTTCAGGAACCCGCCAAGCGCAAGTGCCGCACCGATGACAACCAGGTCGAGTGGATCAAACTGGCCTAGAATGTTGCGACCTCAGGATTTTGACGTTCGACTATAGGATTGGTCATACAATGGCGATTGCAGGCATTGACGATGCGGTGTTCAGTCTATTCGTAACCGAATTGAGCCGCTCCACTCTATGAGCTAGTGTCCTGAATCTGAAGTTCGTCAGATTGTACAGCACGCTCCGAACGGACTTCAGATTCAGCATTCATGGGAACTTCAAATCCACCACACTAGTTTCCAAGAACTTCATTGTTGCCACCCAGGCCGATCTTGCAGCTGGCTTTCAGCGGAACCCAATTGCTGAGCTGCTTGTAGTTCGGCGCGGATGCACGGTATTTGGCATCGATCGGCTGGTGGATCTGCAGAGTGCGGCTGTAGGTACCCATGAAGGTGCCATTGCCGGTCGCCTTGGTCTTGACCATGTAAGGTCCGGACACCGAGCCGCCGCCTTCGCGAGCAATGAAAATGGGCACGTCACCGGCCTTGTTGGTGAACACCCACGCGGTCAGCTGGGCTTCTGCCGGGCATGTTGCCGTCTTCGGGGACTTGATGCCCATCTGCAGTTTGGTCACTTTCAGCTTCGGGCCGACATCACCTGAGACCTTGTCCATGGCCTGTGCGCCAGCGCTCATGCCGAGTACTGCTGCGATCGATGCGGCTGCGAGGATTGTGCGTTTCATCATGCTCTCCAGGAATTCGTTCGGCGTTTCGATGGTGGCACAATTGCAAAGTCGCTCTGAATGCCGTCTGAAAACACCGTTAAGCTGCCGTTCATGATTTCACCTTGGAAAGGTTCCGTTAACCATAATCGGCAATGGTCAATTCGGAAAGGCAGGCCGGATTGTCGGGAAATGACACAGTCCCGGTTCAGGCAAGCAGATATTATGTCAGCGACTTCCGCGCAGCACCTCCATGGCCAGCGCCGACAGACGACGGATGGCGCAGGGGCCGCCCGTCAGCGTCTTCGCAGGACGGCGGCCTCGGTGCTTGCGTTTCTTGCCTTCTGCCTGCTGATGATTTCTCTCCAGCCCTTCGATTTCGCCAGCGAATTCGAATCCGGAGATACTGAAGGCGACCGCATCAATCAGATCGGTTTCCTGATCGCCGGCGTCGCCATGATGCTCGGATTGGTGACCCTGGTTGACCGCCGGCTTCTCCACATCTTCTTTGCCCCGGGATGGATTGCCATCCTGATTGTTCTGACGATCGCCGTCTATGCGTCGCCCGACCCCTCGGCAGCCAGCCGCACGGTCGCGCTGACTTTGATCGGCATGATCCTTGCTGCTGGTGTGGTGTTGCTGCCGCCCGATGAGCGGGCATTTCAACGGGTCAGCGCGGCAGCCGTTATGACGGTCATCGTTCTTGCCTATCTCGGCATCCTGTTATGGCCGGAAAAGGCCATCCACGGCAGCGATATGCTGCACGTCGGCCGTTGGCGCGGTCATTTCAATCATAAAAACATCGCCAGTCCGGTCATGTCGGTCTTCGTCATGTTTGGCATATATCTGTGGCGCTCAAAAATGCCGGTAATCGGCGCCATTATATTTTGTTTGGCACTGCTGTTCGTGGCACAGGCCGGTGCCAAATCGACAAACGGCCTTCTGCCACTTGCGATCCTGGCCGTATTCGCCGGTCGCCTTCTTGGCTTGCCGCTTCTGACTGTAGGCCTCTATGCCATCTGCGTCGCAGCGGTCGGCGCGCTGACATTGGGAAGCGTCTATTTCGAACCCCTGTCCCGTGCGACGGCGTCGATCCTCTCCGACCCGAGTTTCACCGGGCGGGTCACCCTGTGGGAATACGGCTTCGACAACATTGGCCGCAATCTGCTTTTCGGCAATGGTTACGATGGATTCTGGGGCACGTCGGTTGTCGAGGATTCGGAAGCGCCGTTCGACAGTCCGTGGGACTTTCGCGGGATCTCCAATGGACACAGCAACTATATCGACATGATCCTGGTTGCCGGTGTCGTGGGCGCGGCCATTCTCTTCTGGGTGGCTTTCGTCGCGCCGGCGGTCAATTATGTCAAATCCTGCAGCGTTCCGGCCAACCGCAATCTGGCTGATCTGTTCATGATGATCGTCATCTTCATGGCGATGCTCTCGTTTCTCGAAACCTTCCTGATCGGACGTGTCCATCAGGTGTGGTTGTGCCTGGTCATCGCCATGACCGGACTTCAGTTGACGTCACGCTATCGCATCGTTTGAGGCAACTTCGGATTGAAGGATGTCGGGTGATTTCAAAGGCCTGACGACACATGAATTTTGTTCGCTTTTTCAGGATGCGACCCTAGAATAGCGGTCGGTTCATCAAGGTGTCAGTACGGACAATATGGCCGACGGAACAAACAGCTGGTTGGAAGATCTGGGGCTAGGGCGCTATGCCGCCGTCTTCGCCGAGCAGGAAATCACGCTCGATGCCCTGTGGCACCTGACCGACGACGACCTGAAGGAACTCGGATTGCCGCTTGGGCCACGGCGCATTGTGTCTGCAGCCATAGCCGATCACCTGAGCGCCGGCCAACAGCCTTCGCCGCCGGTCGCGGCCAGTCCGGCCCCGGCGGTTGTGGTAGAACCGGAGCGACGGCAACTCACGGTGATGTTTTGCGATCTGGTCGGGTCAACCGTGCTCGCACAACGGCTCGATCCGGAAGATTACCGCGATGTCCTGCGGCAGTTTCATGATGCTGTCACCGAAGCGATCGCGACCTATAGCGGCTACATCGCCCAGTATCTCGGCGACGGTGTGCTGGCCTATTTCGGCTGGCCTCAAGCCAGTGAAAACCAGGCCGAGAGTGCCGTTTGGGCCGGCCTCGCCGCAATTCGGGCCATTGAAGATCTGACTGCTGGCGACGGTGTCAAGCTGGAAGCGCGTATCGGCATCGCATCGGGACTGGTGATCGTCGGTGATCTGGTCGGCGAAATGAGTCGCGATCCACAGACCGTCACCGGCGAAACGCCGAACCTCGCGGCGCGTCTGCAAGCGCTTGCATCGCCCGGTGAAGTGGTCATCGATACCGGTACGCGAGCCCACGTGGCCGCCGTCTTCGCCCTGGAGGATTACGGCCTGCACGACCTCAAGGGCTTTTTCGACCCTGTGCCGGTCTGGAAAGTCGTCGGCGAGGGCAGTGCGGAAAACCGTTTCGAGGCTGTGCATGCGGACAGCATGGCGCCATTTGTGGGCCGCAACCACGAATTGGGCCTGGTGCGCGAACGCTGGGATATCGCCAAGTCGGGCGAAGGGCAGGTTGTCCTGTTCAGCGGCGAACCAGGCATGGGCAAGTCGCGTTTCCTTGAGGCGTTCCGAAAGCTGATCGCCGGAGAACAGTACATCCGCATGAGCTACCAGTGTTCACCGCACCATCAAAGCAGTGCGCTGTTCCCGGCCATCCAGCAGTTGCGGCGGATCGCCGGCATGACTCAGCAGGACAGTACGGACGAGCGGCTCGACAAGCTGGAGGCGATGCTCGGAGGCTTTAGCAACGAAACGGCCGAGACGCTGCAGCTTTTCGCCTCCATGCTATCGCTGCCCGCTGCGGGCCGCTACGGCGAACTCAAGATGTCACCGCAGCAATTGCGTGAACGCACAATCGACGCGCTGGTGGGGCAGTTGATTGAAACCAGCCGTGATCAGCCCGTCCTCTTCATCCTCGAAGACGCGCACTGGATCGATCCGACCACGGAGATGCTGGTGAGCGAGGCCATGCAAAGGATCGGCGATGCCGCCGTGCTGATGCTGGTCACCTATCGGCCGAGCTACGAACCGCCTTGGCCGAGCCTCGCCAACCAGGCAAAGCTTTTTCTCAACCGGCTGTCGCGCGGCCAGAGCGAACAGATTGTCGAGGCGATTGGCGGCGACCGCATTCCGGCTGCTGCTGCAGCCGAAATCGTAGCCCGCTCCGACGGCATCCCGCTCTTCGTTGAAGAGCTGGCGAAGTCGCTGATCGAGAGTGGCGACTTCGACGACATTCCAGGTTCTCTGCAGGTTCTTCTCGTGTCCCGAATCGATCGCCTTGGAGATGCCAAGAAGGTTCTGCAGGTCGCTTCGGTCATCGGCCGGCCATTCGACCTGGAGTTCATTCAGGCGGTCGGGGATTACCAGGATGCCGAGCTGGAGGAAGCGATTGCGGCGATCATCGACGCCGGTCTCGTTGTGCGAACCACCCGGGAACTGCGTACAATCTTCCGCTTCAAACACGCGCTGATCCAGGACGTGGCCTACAAGACGCTGCTGCGCAGCAGACGGCGCGAGTATCATGGCAAGGTCGCCGAGATCCTGTTGCGTGACGGCATCGGTGATGAGGTCGATGACCCGGAATTGGTCGCCTGGCATCTTTCGATGGCCAAACTGCTTTTGCAATCCACGGAATATTGGTTGCGTGCCGGACGGCGTGCTGGCCAGAAATCCGCCCATCTGGAAGCGATCGCCAATCTCGAAAAGGGGCTCAGGGATTTGTCCGAGCTGCCGGAGTCGTCCGAACGCGATCAGCGGGAGTTCGATATCCGGACCGTGCTCGGTGCGTCGCTTCTGTCGCTGGAAGGGTGGTCGGCCCCCAAAGTGGCCCAAAACTATGCCCGCGCCCGCGAACTCAGCGAAAACAGCGGCGACGTCGGCAATCTCTTCATCGCCCTGCGGGGCCAAGCCAACGTGTTCTTCCTCAATGGCCGTATCGGCAAGGCCTTTCACGTGGTCAGGCGTCTGGTCGACATCGCTGAGGAGCGGGAGGAAACGGCGCTGATGCTCGACGCCTATCGTTCCGCCGGCATGTGCGAGCTGTTTTCCGGAGCATTCGAGCAGGCACGCGACAAGCTGCACCAGGCCAACGGGCTTTACGATCGCGAAGAGCACCATTCACTGGCGTATGTCTACGGCACCGATCCGGCGGTTCTGGGCAAGGTCTGCCTGGCCTGGGCTCACTGGTTCCTTGGTGCGACGGATGAGGCCGACAGGGAGGCTGAGGAAGCAATCACTTTGGCGCGTGAACTGAAGCACCCCTTCAGCCTCGCCTATGCCCATTGCCTTTCGGCTTCGTTGCATCAGTTTCGCCGGCAGCCGCAGGCGGTTATCGAACACGCGGAAGCTGCATCGGCTATTGCCGTGGAACATGACTATACCTACTGGCAGGGCTGGGCCGGCATCATGCATGGCTGGGCCGAGGCGTCGTTGGGCGAGCCCGGCGCAGGTATCGAACGCCTGAAGGAAAGCTACCGCATCTACAAGAGCACCGGCGCCAAACAGATCGTGCCCTACATCCTTACCTTGCTGGCCGAAATGCAGGGTTGGGCCGGATCGCCGCGTGACGGGTTGCGGGCACTGACCTCCGTCCTGGATCCGGCCGGCAAGAACGATGTCCGCTTTTTTCGCGCCGAGTCGCTGCGGATTGCCGGTGAACTGTCCCGTGAGGGAGAATTCGACAGGATCAGCAACTATCTCGAAGAGGCGGTTGCCCAGGCGCGCAAACAGGGCGCCGTCATGCTTGAACTTCGAGCGTTGACCGCAGCCCTTCGCACGGGCCGGGCAACACCGGAACAGACCGATCGTTTGCGGGCGCTTTTGAATGGAATGGCCGAGGGCGACGACCCTGACCGGAAGGATGCCCGCGAAGCTCTTGAGGCTGCCGGATAAACCAGCAGCCTCTGTGCGGTCGTTACATGCCTGTGTTGACAATCAACGGGTTGGCACACCGCCCCAGGCAATAGAAGGGGGGGCCCATGCCGTCGAGGCTGGCCGGCGGCCGGTCCACGAACAGCATGTCGATGCAATTGTTGGCGTCGCTCTCGTAAAGCTTGGCGTATTTTGAATTGCTTTTCTTCAGTTCGCGCCAGTTCGGACTGTTGGCGTTGGCCTTGAACTCGACCTTGATGATTTTGATTTTCGTTCCCTTCGCCCAAAGCTTGTACTCAAACCCCAGAGAGTCGATTCGCCGTTTCATTGCGTCAGAGAATTGCATTGTTCCCGGAAATGGCGCATGCGGGTCTGTCCCTTTCTCGACGACCTCGAAACCGCCCGCTTCGATTTCGATTTGCCATCTGTAAGCCTGAGTCTTTGTATTTGGCACTCCATTGCCTGAAGGGATCACAGTGCGGTCGATATAGGTGACCGATGTGATGCTGCCGCTGCCATCGACTTCGTTGTACGAATAGTCCTCGATCTGGCCGTGCAGAGAAATCTCCACGCGCCTCTGCCTGTCATAGTTGCCGGACAGCAGGGCATCGCGGGCTGCATCCAAAAAGGCGTGCCCCATCACGCCTCCGAGACCGGTCATGCCCGGCACTTTTCGGCTCGAGCTCTCGTTGGCCGCTTCGATCTCCTGGATCAGTTCGCCAAGATCGGGATCAACCGGCGAAGCCGAGTCACGTTCTGGCTTGTAGTCCTCCAGGGCCCGTTTGAGCAACGAGGTATTGGCAATGGCAATGTTGACCGGTTGCCCTTCGATGATCATGCGGGTTGGCGTGATCCCGCGGTAGCTCGGCGGTGTTTTGCCGGCGCTAACAGGACGGTTTGATTGATTTTGCTGGTTTTGCGCGTTGCTTTGTGCTTGTGCCTGCGTCGAGCACAGCAGCAATGCAAACGCACCTGCGGTTAGTGCGGATAATTTGTACATGACGGCCCCCCAAAATGGTTAGCTTTACTTTTTCCACCGCACCATAGTGTTACAGCAAAACCGTCTGGGTTCAAACGTCGGGGCGACAAAATGAACCGGCTAACCTCAGGATGGAATTTTTAGCCGGCTGGCGGAGCACCTCCAGCCGCCGTGCGCTCTGAAATGAAGCCGGCAATCCTTTCATCGGCAGCTTCGCTGTGGGATGGCACTTCAAAGTCGCGCAGAGTCGCTTGCCAAAGGCCGGTCGCACGCTGTGTCGAGGTCAGTGCGCCCGCCTCGTTCCAGGTGCCGAAATTGCTGAGATCGGCGACCAGCGGCTGGTAGAAGGCGTCCCGGTAGCGCTGCATGGTGTGCTCCGTGGCAAAGAAATGGCCGCCGGGCTGCACGTCTTCCAGCGCTTCCCAGGCCAGGCCGCCCTCGTCGTCTTCGGTCGGCCGACAGAGTTCGGCGATCGTTTGCAGCGCTTCGATGTCGTTGATGAATTTCTCGTAGCCGAAGGTCAGACCGCCCTCCAGCCAGCCGGCGCTGTGCACGCACAGCGTGGCCTGCGCCATCAGTGCTGCCCATTGGCCCATATGCGTCTCGCCGGACGCCTGCATATCGGCCGCGCAGGAGGCGGCCCCCGAAGCCGAGCGCCATGGCAGTTCGATCAGCCGGGCCAACTGACCGGATCCGATCGACAATCGGATATGTTCCGGCGTGCCGAAGGCCGGCGAGCCTGACTTCATGTCGACGTTGGAAGCAAAACCACCGTAGGAGACCGGTGCACCGGGTTTCGCCAACTGCGCCAGCGTGATCGATGCCAGCGCCTCAGCGTGCTGAAGCACCAGGGCGCCAGCGACCGTCACCGGCGCCATCGCACCGGCCAGGCAGAACGGCGTGATCACGCTCATCTGGCCTGCGCGAGCAAAGTCGATGATGCCTTCGGCCATGGGAATGTCGATCTGACGCGGCGAGTTTGTGTTGATGATCGTTGTCGCCCAGACACCGTCCGCGTAGTCGTTCTCGGAAAGGTCGAGACCCAACTGGATCATCTCCATGCATTCGGCGACCTGCCGGCGACCGCGCGCGTAGATGAACATGGGCTTGTCGCCATTGATCAATTGCGTGCGGGTCATCGCATAGTGGCGCAGATTGACCGGCACGTCCTGCGGTTCGGCCGAGGGTCCGAACATGTGGATCACGTCAAAGGCCTGTTGCAGTTTGACCGTTTCTTCGAAGTCGCGCAGCGAACCCGGCCTGCGTCCGCGTTCCAGATCGGTCGCATTGGGGCATCCGGCTCCGGACATGAACAACATGGCGCCCAGCTCATAAATCTGTTCGCGTGCCGGATTGGCCGCCCGAAGTCGGAACGAGCGAGGCGCGGTTTTCAACGCCTCCTCAACGATGTCCCTGCCGATGAAGACCATGTCGTCGTCATCGACCCGGGCGCCGGCTGCCCTGAGGATGTCGCGCGCTTCCGGCAGCAGTATCTTGATGCCGAGCTCCTCGAGCAGTCGCAGGGCCGTGTCATGGATGTTGGCAACGGCGTCGTCGGAAAAGACCCTCTGTGGTTCAAACGGATGGCGCAATTGCCGATAGCCGTGGGCGCGTACCGGACCTGCCGTCGTCGTCTGGCTCCGGGCGCGACCGCGCCCTCCGCGTCGTGCGCTCATGACGTCTTCTCCTTGATCATGCGCTGGCGAAATGCTTCGGCCTGTTCATCGTTGATGTCGCGACCGGTGAAGGCCCGGAAGTAATGCCGGGTCAGATTGAGTCGGTCGGTCAGGCTCTCTTCAATGTTCAGGGCGTAATAGGAAACCTGCGTGAAATAGATCACCCGCGCACGAACGAAAGCATCGTCCCCGTCATAGCCGTGCTTGCGAAAGAAGCGAGCAATGGCCCCGACCCGGTTGTCGTCTTCGCGCCGCATGGCGTCGCCGACAGCGTCGTCATGGCGCGCCCAGTTGCGCATCGCCTGGTCGAGATTGTTGCTGAACCGCTCGTCCTGCACCCAGATGTAGAACAGCGCCAACACACCGTCGGTCAGCGTTTCGGCTTCCTCCAGGGTCCTGGCGATGATGCCCGAATTGGCCGCCTGCCACTCCTCGATGAGGTTGGTGAGGAGTTCGTCGCGGTCCTTGAAATGCCAGTAGAAGCTGCCGCGGGTGGCATCAAGTTCGCGCGCCAACCGGGTGATCTGCAGCGCGTCGATGCCTTCTTCCGCCAGCACGTTCAAGGCCGCGGAGAGCCACGCATGCCGTCCCAAAGACGGTTTCGGCGGATCGGCAGTTCGCACGGCAATTTCAGCCATCGGGCACTCCATACAGGGGTGTATGGAAATTGACGCAATTGTCTTTAGATGGCAAGCGGAATCAAGGTGGCGCAAAAAAGTGAGTTTAAAGGCTTCGTTGTCCCCGACTGAAGACTGAAGGATGGAGATTCAAACTGGCAGGATTTCGGCCAGCGTGTCGGTATCAATGTTGCGGCCGCTGATGACCAGGACAACGGGTTGCCGCGACGGAACAGCAACATGATGGCCCAACAGTGTTGCGACCGGGAGGGCTGCACCGCCTTCGGTCACGATCCCCTCTTCCATGCAACAGTGCCTGATAGCCGGGGCGATCTCGTGTTCGCCAACGGTGACAGCCTGGTCGATCAGGCCTTTGGTTATTCCAAAGGTGAACCGATTTTGGGGCGAAATCGTCCCTGCCATGCAATCGGCAAGGCTGGCATGTTCGTCAATGGGCACCGGTCGTCCTGCTTCGAGGCTCGCCAGCATTCCATTTCCATGTTGATTGGCGACGCCGACAAGACTTGCCCCGGGACATGACGATTTGACCGCGCTCGCGATGCCGGAGAACAACCCGCCACCTGAAAGCGGCACGATGACCATACCTACATTTGGGAGATCTTCCGCAATCTCCAATCCGATGACGCCCTGTCCGGCGATCACGGCAGGGTCGTCAAACGGATCACACCAGGTCAGCCCGCGCTCTTTCATCAGCGAGCGCGCACCTATCTCGGCTTCCTCGTAGGTCTTGCCACAGATTTCGATTTTGCCGCCCAAATGTTTGATGGCATCGACTTTGTGTTGCGGTACTGTTTCGTAAAGGCAGATCGTTGCATTCACGTTCATCCGCTGCGAAATCCAGGCCAGTGCCCTCCCGTGATTGCCGCTCGACACCGTCACCAATCCCGCCCGCCGATCTTCATCCGTCAAACGGGAAACCTTGTTGGCAACACCGCGGACCTTGAAACTGCCCGTCGGCTGAAGGGTTTCCAGTTTGAGATAAATCTCCGTGCCGGCGAGCCGTGACAATGTCTCGGATCTGACGAGCGGCGTGCGGATGGCTGTGCCGGCCATCGCTTTCTGCGAATGGCGAATGTCGTCGAGGGCTACCACCGATGTCATGCAGATTTGCCTTGCCTGGACCCGGAATCCTGCTTCAGTGCGACGATCGCTTCAATTTCGACGGTGGTGCCACCTGGTTGGCTGGCCATGCCCATGACGGTTCGGGCGTGTTTGCCCCTTTCTCCCAGAACCTCGATGAGCTTTTCGGAACACCCATCGACCACCTTGGGATGATCAACGAAATCCGCGATGCACCGAATCGTCCCGCGTATCTGAACAATGCAATCCACTGCCGATAGTGATCCAGCTTCGCGCTCAATGATCGAAAGCAAGTTCACGGCACATCGTGCCGCATGATCGCGCGCCTCGGCGATGCTCACATTCTTCCCGACAATTCCGACTGGCAATTCAAACGCGGAAGAAGCTGCGTCAACGCTGGAGACGTAAAGCAATGAACCGTGCCGCCGAGCGGGCAGGTAAAGGCCGGCCGGTCCCTTGACCTCGGTGGGGTCAGCCATTGCCGACCTGATCTCCCATAGTTGAGGCCGAAGCCAGTGCCCGGACGGCTGATTGCTCGATTGCGTCGCCGAGAATATCGGCCCAATGAATGGCCGCGTCCCGCGTGCCGACCAGGTCCTGGCGAAACTCGATTTGAACGTGCGGCAAGTCTCGGCGAACACAATGAACAACGGCCGTATAATCGCTGGCTTCCAGTTCATAAGGGTCGTTGTCGGTCACGGTAAGCGTTCGATTGGACCTCAGGGCTTCGAGAAGCCTATCCGCCACCCGACGATCGGTCATGGACATCACATCGATATCCATCGTCCGTGGCGCCTGACGGTCCATTTGGGGCGTCATGCTGTGAATGAGAAAGACGACCGGTGCAACGCCCGCTGCGAGCTGGCGGTCGAGCTGCATTTCGACGCTGCAGTGATAGGGCGCAAATATTTCGTCAACACGGGCTTGCCTGTCTGCATCCGAGAGCAAGGTATTGGCCGGTATGTTGACACGGTCGCTCACCGCCGGCGCAAATGTCGGATCCGCCGGAAAACGGTTCAGATCGGCAACCAAACGCGAGTACCCGCCCAGAATTGCGGGGGCGTCAAAACGCTCCGCCAGATGCCTGGTTATCGTATCGACACCGATATCGTAGCCGATGTGCTTGTCCAACAGGCCGTTCCAGTGCGGTCCTTGAAGCGCACCTGGAACCCGATTGGAGGCATGGTCGCAGACAAACACCAACGGTGACGAGTCCGGTCCTTCAACGATGGAATAGGGCGCAGGATCGCCCATACCAAGTAGCGCGTCGGTCATGCTGCTGCTCCCTGGAAACCTGCCGCTGGTTGGTCTTTGAGCCGATAAAGCCGTGTCGCGTTTTCAAAGCACACGGATCTTGCGATCCGAAGCGCGTCTTCAACGCTGCAATAGCTGGAATCGACCCACTCCTGGAGGATGGCCGCAAGTGTCTGTCGAAATCGCTGGGCGCTGATGTAATACAGCTCCGCCAGGCTGAAGGCATCCGAGCTGTAGAGGACTTTGTGAAATGGACCGATCTCCATGGATTCGCGCATGATCCGCGATATCTCATGGCTGCCGAAGGCCAGCATGAATCCGATGTCGTAATAGACATTGTCATAGATGTCGGCGAGCCATTGGGCGTTACGCACATAGGGATAACAGTGCAAGAGGGTCGCGGGCACGCCAAGCTTCTGGAGCTCGGAAAAGTAATTCGAAAAATGCGCGGGGTCATTGGCCGGCATGTCGACGTCGTCATCACCAATGCCAACGTGGAATTGGATCGGCATTTTCCGTTCACGAGCCACTTCGGCAGCGATCCACAACAGCCGCGCACAGATCACCGGATCATCCAGGCGTGGCCTCTGCCCATCTGCAAACCTCGGTCTCCACTGGTCAAGCGCCGAAATCACTTGGGTGTCTCCGGGATTGTCCGTGTCGATCTTGAATCCGGTGCGGTAGGCGACGATTGATTTCAAGCCAACCGCCTGCTTGGCAAGCGAAGACAGCCCGTCGGCAAAGACCTTGAAGAGCTCGGTCGACGAAACGCCAGTGGCCGCAACGTTCTCGAAAATCGACTCAATTCGCAGAACCTCCAACGCCGGTGTTTGGAATTCTTCGGTGAATTGTTGTGGACTTGTCAGGGCGGAGACATCCCTGCTGTAGGTGTCGAGCAGCACAGCGGACATGCCCGATTTGTCGATCAAGCTTTGTGAAGCTTCGCGGGCGCCCAGCTGCTTGCGCCGCGCAACGTAGTCTTCGATGGGAGCGTGAGCCGGCAGTCCAAGTATCGGGGCGCAAAGCGACCTGATGTTCAGCCCGACCGGCTTGTCGAAGGCCTTGGCTCCGCCCAGTGCGTGGCTGCTTGATTCATTGATCTCGTCGCCCATGGTCTGGACGTCCAAATCTGCCAGCATAATACCGTGGGCATGATGGTCGACAAGCGGCATTTGAAGGATCTGTTCCAAAATCATGGGAGCCGATGCCAATGCTTGAACTCGATCGAATCAGACGACACACCCCAGGAGAGGAAACGTCCTGCGGCTGTATTTTGTGTCTCCATAGATTTGTTCCCATCTGCGTCTGACAAACCGCAGGCCGCGCTTTGATCAGTAGACCGTCTCGTAAGCCGCGCATCTGGCCTCGGCGTCCATGTCGTTGAGGTATAGAAGTTCACCGAGTTTGTGACCGCGATAGACGTTCGCAAACTGCCCGGGAAACCAACCGGCCACCGTCGAGTTGGACGCAAATTGATCCAGCGCATCGCTCAAGGTTTGCGGCAGTCTGATGAAATCACGGTCGGCCAGAGTTTCCTCGTCAAGAAGGGAGAGGTCTTCTTCGGTCGGCACCGGCGCCGGCAGGTTTTCTTCCAACCCCTGACAGCCCGCGTGCACGATCGCTGCCAGGGCGAGATGCGGCGATGCCGCAGCATCAGCCGCTCTGAACTCGAAATTGTACTGCGATGCAATTGAATCCTGATCGGCGGCGGTGACGGGACAGATGCGTACCGATGCTTCGCGATCCCGAAATCCGAGATTGTTGTAGGCGGCACTCCACCTGTGCGGTGTCAGGCGAAGATAGGAAATGTCGGACGGCGCCGTTACCGCGAGTATGCTGTCGAGATACTTCAAGATGCCGGCGATAAAGGAGCCTGTATCCGCCGACATGCCCGCGGGTCCGTTCGGATCGTATGTCGCGGGTTTTCCTAGCGCGTCCAGAAAACTCATGTGTATGTGCACACCGTTGCCCACGGCTTCCGGGTTTCTAAGCGGCGTAAAGCTCGCCCGCCGGTCGTGGCGCTGGGCGGTTGCGTATATGATCTCGCGCAGCAGCGCCGCGTGATCGGCGGCGCGAACGCCCGCGGCCGGGCTGATGGTGATCTCGTACTGGTCCGGTCCATATTCCCGCATGAACGTGTCGGCGCCGATGCCTGCCGCATTGAGGGCCGCCATGGCCGTTTCGCCGAGCGCGACATTGTTCCGGTATCCCGCGTGTGTGTACGCTTCCCCCGGCAAGGCCGGGCCGCCCGCCAAATGAAACTCGTGTTCGAATGCTGCCTTCAGTTCAAACCCGGCCAGGCTCCTCAGTCGCACAAGCGCTGCAAGCAGAATTGAGCGCGTGCAGCACTCCCAAGGCTCGTTTTCGAGCGAAACGACATTCCCCAACATTAGATTGAGTGGTGATGAGCCATCGCCAAAATCGACATGAGCGTGGCTTTCCTGATCGGGTACGAGAAGCAAGTCACCCAGCGCACCGTAGGGACTATCGGCTATCGCGTCGAAGCAGGTTATCTGGACGTTGGTCGGTGTCCATCCGACGCCCCGTCCGGCCCGCTTCTCCAGCAGGGCTGCGGGGAAGGCCTTGCCTCTGATCTTTCCGGAAAAATCGGATGTCCCGGCAAAGATCATGGGTTCACGTATCATTGCCGTCCTGCCTCCTGTCGTACCTGACTGCATCCCAGGCTTCAAAACGGGTCTTGGTATTGTCCCAATCCTGTTCGCCGATGCGGGTAATAATTGCTTCGGACAAGGCCATCGCACCTGAATAGGTGTCCCAGACCGTTCCGATATCGATGGGGATGGCAAGCACCTCCGAAGCGTGCTTTGCCACGGGCGATATCCACTTGTCTGTTATCACCACAACGTTGACGCCGCGGGTCGCCACCGCTGTTTCCGCGAGATATTCCAATTTTCTCTGATAGCGGCGGAAATCGTAGATGACGAAAACATCTTTCGAGCGCATTCGCAGAATGTATTCCGGCCAGGTATCCGGGTCGGATGGCAGGTGGAAAATATGCGGGCGCATCGGTCGTAGATGTCTCGAAAGATGCAGCGCAATCTGATCGCTGAAACGGCCGCCGATGACATAAATGGCTCGTTTTTCATCTCCCAGCAGAGCGCAAATCCGTTCAAAATGCTGCTCGGTGATTCCCTCGGATGTGCTCGCGACCGCATCTGCGACGCGCTCCAAAAACGTCCTGAGAAAGTTGTCTTTTGGGGGCTGGTGCGAACGACGCAGATCGATGGGCGATTGCTGGCCATCCTTCAATTCACCGATCAGCCGTCTCTGAAACTCTTGGTAGCCCTGACACCCCAGCTTGTGAACGAAACGAGTGATCGACGGCGCAGAAACCTTGGTTTTGGCAGACAGCGTCTGAATGGTCTCAAGGCCTGCAAATGGGTAGTCGGACAGCAGCGCTGACGCCAGCTTGCGCTCTGACGGCGTAAGCTCATCGGACATCGCTTCTATTTGGTGGCGTATCAACATCAGAGCCCATTTTCGATCAGTTGAGTGATAATCGCATTTGAAAAAATTTCGTCAACCAAAAATATTTGCTTGACATTGACCATTTTTTTCCTCTCAATTCGTGCTCACAATAAGGCTCAGTAGGGCATGACCAGCACCGTCACCAATGCAATAAACGAACCACCCAGCGTTGGACTTTTGGGCCCGGCGGATCCTCCACCTTTCGAAATCGTAAGTCACGACAGAGCCCTGCCAATCCTGCTGGTTTGCGATCATGCCGGACGGGAAATGCCGCGTGCTCTCGGCGATTTGGGGTTGGCGTCGGAGGATCTGGAAAAGCACATCGCATGGGACATCGGAGCCGAGAAAGTTGCTCGGATCGTCGCCGACTTGTTGCCTGCGCATCTTGTGCTTCAGCCCTACAGCCGGCTTGTTGTCGATTGCAATCGCCCCGTTGACGCTGACGATTTCATTCCGGTGAGCAGCGATGGAATTGCGGTTCCGGGCAATGAGGCGCTGTCGGGCAAACAACGTGACGACCGCATCACCGGCATTTTCAGACCGTTCGACGAAGCGGTTGAGCGCCTGATCAGCAAGCCGGATATCAAGGCGGCCTTCGCGATACACAGCTTCACTCCGCAATTGTCGGATGGTCCACCCCGACAGATGCATTTCGGCATCTGCAGCCGCACCGACCCCGAAACCGCTCTCAAGATTTCGTCGGAAATCAGACGGCAGGATGCGGGATTGATTGTCGAAGTCGATCAGCCCTATCAGATCGACGATACCTCCGATTGGTTTGTGCCGAGGCACTGCGAGCCCCGCGGCCTCATTCACTCCCTGATTGAAATTCGAAATGACCTGCTTCGTGACGATGCGGGCTGCCGGCGTGCGGCTCAATTGCTGACGACCGCCCTTTGCAACGTGACGGGGGCAAGGTCATGACGTTGAGCCGGAATGTTCCGATTGACCCGTCCTCCGCAGCTTTGCTGTTTATTGATGTTCAGAATTTCTGTGCTCACCGGGATGGCGGCGAATTCAAGCACCTGAGCGAGGCAGAGTTTCAGGAAAAGTACGGCTGGTTCTTTGCTCAATTGCAGAACCACGTGATCCCGAACATGAAGTCGCTTCAGTCGGCATTTCGCGGTCGCAAGATCGAGGTTCTCTATACCACGATCGAGAGCCTGACAAAGGACGGTCGAGACCGGAGCCTCGATTACAAGATTACCGGATTCCATGTGCCGAAAGGATCATGGGATGGCCAGGTCATTGATGAATTGCGACCTGGAGACGACGAGATCTGGCTGCCGAAAACATCCTCTTCGGTCTTTGTTTCAACCCACATTGATTACCTTCTGAGAAACCTGGGAACACGCTATCTGGTGATCAGCGGATTGATAACGGACCAGTGCGTCGAAGGCGCCATCAGGGATGCATGCGACTTGGGATATCTGGTCACGCAAGTGACTGATGCCTGCACGACTTACAGCCAGGAGCGTCATAATTCGTCGTTGAATGCCATCAAGGGTTATTGCCGGCAGGTCACGACACAGGCGCTCTTAACCGAGATTGAGGAGAGAGCAGCATGAGCGACCCGGTCCAGGCGGTTTGGGACGTCATCGACAACGAGCGTGACTATGTGGTGGAGCTCACGCGTGACCTGGTGCGAATACCGTCCGTCAATCCCAAGTTTCAGCAGGAACAGGGATTGAACCGCGAGTCCGATGTGCAGGACCTGCTTCAGGAACGGATGGAAGGTCTCGACTTCAAGACGCAGCGCTGGGAAGTATTTCCCGATAGACCGAACGTTGTGGCCGATTGGGACGGCGATGAAGAAAACAGCATGATCCTGTGCGGCCATGTCGATGTTGTCCCGGTTGGAGATGCATCGGTTTGGAAACGCGATCCCTTCAGTGGTGAGATCGATGACGGCAAGATCTGGGGGCGCGGCGCCGTTGACATGAAGGGAGGCGTTGCGTGCTGCGTTGCCGCGGCGCATGCCCTGAAAAAAGCCGGCATCTCGCTGAAGGGCCGGTTGTCGATACATACCGTCGTTGACGAAGAGGCGGGCGGATTTGGCGCCATGGATGCCGTCAAGCGCGGCAAGCTTGCCAAAAACGCGATCATCGCGGAACCAACCTGGTACAATGTGATCCCCGCCGAAGGTGGCCTGACATGGGCTCGAGTGACCATTTTCGGCAAACAGGCTCATGCGGGCATGCGCTTCAACTCGATCTGGCCGCAACACGATACGCCGGACCGTTTGACGCCTGGTGTCAACGCCGCCGAACTGGCCGCCAGGTTCATTTACGCGCTTCGCGATTTCGAAAGCGCTCGATGCCGGAACAATTCCCACCCTTTGGTCCCGCCGGGATTGGCGACAATCAATCCGGGTGTTGTCCGCGCAGGGGCTGGTCTTGGAGAAGATGGGGAGCCGGCACTGCTGACCAATCCGGCGATCATTCCGGACATCGCAACCATCATGCTCGACTACAAGTTCATGCCGGACGAGAACTTCGACGACGTAAAGGCGGAGTTCGAAGCCTTTCTGACAGCCTTTGCCGGGACAGACCCGTGGATGCGCGACAACCCTCCCAAGGTGGAATGGGACATGTTCGATTTGAACTTCCCGCCCATGAACACACCCGTCGATCATCCGTTGACCCGCTGCCTGGTTGAACGGGCGACGCAGGTGCAGGCCAATCCACCCGTGGTCAAGGGCTTCGAGGCTGTCACCGATGCCGCGCATTATGCGGGCGCCGGTGTAACACCGGTCATCTACGGGCCCAGTGGGGATGGTTTCCACGGCAACGATGAATACGTCGATATCGAGAGCCTTATCGAGTCGACGAAGGTCATCGCGGCAGCGGTGATCGACATGTGCAAGGTGAAATAACTTCAGATAAACCGGAGGAAAGAAATGGCTTTAAAATCAATTCTACTCGGTGTTGCGACCGGTTTGTCGCTGACGCTGTCATCGGTGTTGGCACAAGCCGAAGTCGTAAAGATTGGCGTGCTTGCACCACTGTCCGGCAAAGCATCGGCCGACGGTCAGGAAGTCGCGAACGGGGCCCAGTTGGCTGTCGACGAACTCAACGCCGCCGGCGGTGTAGCCGGATACACGTTCGAGCTCGAAGTGGGGGACGTTCAGGATTCCAGTGCCGATACCGTTGCCACCGCTGCGGAACGCCTGTTGAGTGACCGGCAGATGGGCGCGGTCTTCGCTGGCTATGCGTCGGGCTCCAACTTTGAGATCGAGATCATGGCCGAACAGGACATGATCTACTTCCTGTCCGCGAACTCGGCCCAGACAGAGGGGATTATCGGCCCAAATCCGGATGATTTCGGAACCATCTGGTCGTTGACCCCGTCTTACAATGGCTACAATACGGAGATCGTTCCGGTCATCCAGAGCCTCGCCGAAAGCGGCAAGCTAAAGCTGCCGAACAAGAAAGTCGCGATCATTGCCTCGGACAATCCCTATTCGAAAGGGATCGCCGTGGGCATGGAAGAGGCATTCAAGGCTGCTGGTTGGGAGGTTACCGAAAATGACCTTCTGCCCTTTGGCGAAATCAACGACTGGCGGGCGTTTCTTGCCAAGATCCGGCAAAACCCGCCGGCTGTGTTGATCAATACGGACTATGTGTCTTCGAACGCAGCGACTTTTGTGTCCCAGTTCCTGGAAAATCCGACAGACAGCCTGGTGTTTATCCAGTACGCGCCGTCTGTTCCGGAGTTCCTGGACCTGACCGGAGAGAAATCCACCGGCATCATCTACAATCTCCTTGGTGGCGTCCTGAACACGCCGAAGAACCCGCGTGCAGCCGAAATTCTGGCGAAGTACAAGGAGGCCTATGGCAACGAGCCGGGCACCTACGGCGTGGCTTTGTATGAACAGGTCATGATCTACGCCGACGCGCTGGCCAAGGTCGGCGACCCGTCGAAGCGCAAGGAGATTGGCGCTGCGATGGCCGAGACCGACAAGCAGACGGCCATGGGTCGCATTCAGTTTGATCCGAAAACGCATTTGTCCATCCAGGACAATGAGCATGTGCCGATCCAGTTCTATCAAATCTGGGATGGCGATCGCTATCTGTTCTACCCCGACCAGTATGCCACCGGTGAGTTCAAGCAACCCGAGTGGATGAAGTAATCCAAGATTTCCGGACCGCCTTCCGGGCGGTCCGGAGCCTCGCGGCAACCGGGGGTGTATTGGTCACGCCACAGTGCATCAAACTCATCGCCATTTTCCAGCCGACCATTCAGGCCGTTTGACCCATGCCGCAGCCAATTCTCGACATCAAAGGTGTGAACAAATCCTTTGGCGGACTGCAGGCCGTGAACGACGTCTCGCTGTCGGTCGAGCCGGGGGAGATCTTCGGCATCGCAGGTCCCAACGGTTCCGGAAAAAGCACGCTTTTCAATTTGATAACCGGTATTCCCTATGGGCCTACCTCCGGAGAGGTTCATTTTCTCGGCAACCGGATAGACCGTTGGCCAGCTCACAAGATCGCACGGGCAGGCCTGTGCCGTACGTTTCAGAAAGATGCGGAATTCCCCGACCTGTCGGCTCGGGAGTCAATCCTCATCAGCGGCGTCTATTGCGGTGTGGAGCGGAACGGTCTTGCCGATAGAATTGATGGATTGCTCGATGATTTGGAATTCGCGGCCGATCGCCGCGATATGAATACGGCCGATCTGTCCGTCTACGAGAAGAAGCAGCTGATGATCGCGACTGCCTTGATCTCAAAGCCGCACATATTGATGTTGGACGAACCCGCGTCTGGCCTGACCAAGCCGGAAATAGCGGCACTCGATGATCTGCTTCTGTCGGTCAATCGAGGAGGGGTAACGATTGTTCTGATCGAACACGTCCTGAGCTTACTGCTCTCACTGTCGCAGCGGCTGTTGGTATTGAACCACGGCGCCGTCATCGCTGCTGGCGATCCCTCTGACGTGGTCAAGCAGGACATTGTCATCGAGGCTTATCTCGGAGGACGAGCGAATTGACGGCCTTGCTGGATGTTGCGAACGTTACTGCCGGATACGGCGCCGTTACGGTGCTGCGCGGCCTGTCTCTGCACTTGAACAAGGGCGAATCGATTGGTCTGTTCGGGCCCAACGGCCATGGGAAGACAACCCTGTTGATGTCGATATCGGGCCTGGTTCGTCCGACCGCTGGTTCCATTCACTATGACGGTGAGGACATCACCGCAAAACGGGCATCGGACATCGTTGCCTCCGGTCTCGCCCATTCGCCTCAGGGAAACACCTTGTTCGGTGAAATGGGTATCGCCGAGACACTCGAATTGTCAGCATTCACGCCGCGCGCCAAACGCCGTCGGAGAGAGCAGATGGAGAAAGTCTACGCTCTGTTTCCGCGTCTTGCCGAACGGCAGAAACAGCTTGCCAAAACACTATCGGGAGGAGAGCGGCAGATGCTGTCCATCGGCTGCGCCCTGATGTGCGATCCGGAATTGCTGATGCTGGATGAGCCGACGCTGGGGCTTTCGCCCAAGCTGAAAGAGGAGCTCGGCATTGCTGTGTCCGAGATCGCCAAATCCGGGACACCGCTGATCGTCGTCGAACAGGATGTGCAGTTTCTGCTGAGCCTCACCGACAGACTTTACATGATCGAACACGGCGAGGTGGTGCGCGAGATAGACCGGGCGGATGCACCGGACCATGCTGAGATCATGAAGCTTTACTTTGGTGAAGCCGATGACTGATGCCTTGATCGCAACCCTGCTTTCCGGCCTGGTTCTCGGGTCTCTCTATGCCTTGATGGCGAGCGGCTTGAGCGTTGTCTGGACGACGCTCGGCGTCTTCAATTTTGCCCATGGCGCCCTGATGACACTCGGCGCCTATGTCGCTTGGACGGTCAGTGAACAGATGGGCATGGGCCTGGCCGCCGGCTTCATCGCGGGCGTGATCGCAGCTGCCCTTGCAGGTGCTGTCATCGAGCGGTTGCTCGTCAGACCCTATTACGGCAACCGCAACATGCTGCTGATCACGGTCATGACGACGCTGGCGGCAATGATCATCATTGAAAAGGGCACCCAGATCATTTGGGGACCGCGTCTGAAACAACTGCCGCGGATTGTCGACGGTGAGCTGTTCATATTCGGCTCGGCCATTTCCGTACACGAAGCGATCATCGTGCTGCTGGCGCCCGTCATACTGCTTGCCCTTTGGGCATTTACGGCGCGTACACCGACAGGCAGAAGTATGCGCGCCGTTGGCCAAAATCAGACGGCTGCGGCGCTGATCGGCATTCATGTGCCGCGTGCCTTCGGTCTGGCTTATGCACTGGCCGCCGGGCTTGCAGGCCTCACCGGTATCCTTCTCGCATCCATTCGCTTCATTACGCCGACCATGGGATCGGAACCCCTGGTCAAGGCGATGACCGTCGTCATCCTCGGTGGCCTTGGCAGTCTGGGAGCGACCGCGGGCGCTGCCTTTGTCATCGGCTTTCTGGAAGCGTTCCTGGTCCTCTCGGTCGGCCTTTACTGGACGCCGTCGCTTCTGTTCCTGACGATGATCATCGTGCTGATCTTCAGGCCCAACGGCCTGTTTGGAGGCAGCTCATGAAGAAACTGCCATTCTTCGTGCTTCCTTCGGCAGCATTCATTGTCCTTCTCCTCGTCCCGATCTTTGTCGAGGATGCCTATATCCGCCATTTGTTCATTGTCGCCTTCATGTATGCGGTGCTTGCCTCGAACTGGGATCTGAGTCTCGGCTATACCGGCCTGTTCAACTTCGGACACATGACGTTCTTCGGTGTCGGCGTTTACACGGCCGCCATCGGGGCAAAGACGCTGGGCATTAATCCCTGGTTGGCAATTCCGCTGGGTGGCGTGACAGCAGCGATCTCGGCGCTGCTGATCGCCGCCCCGGTGGCGCGACTGAAAGGGATCTATGTGGTGCTGGTCACCTTTGCCTTCGGGCAGCTGGTGCTGCAATTGATCCTCAGCCAGTCGCAAATCACCGGCGGCGCCGAAGGAATGGTTCGTCTGCCCTATCTCAGGATCGGCGAGTACAAGTTCATCAAAGACTACAAGCTCGGCTACTACTACCTGGCGCTGGGGATGCTGACGGTTTCGACTCTGTTTCTGGTTGCGCTTGTCTCTTCACCGTTCGGAAAGTCGCTGCGCGCCGTCCGCGACAACGAGGATTATGCCCGATCGCGCGGCATCTCCATCACGGGGCAACGCATCGCTGTCCTGGTGATCAGTGCAATATTTACCGGCGTTGCCGGCGGCTTCTATGCCATCTATCTCCGCGTCGCTTCGCCGGAGGCATTGGGTTTCGGCACCATGTCGCTGACGCTTTCCATGGTGCTGATCGGCGGGGTCGGGACCATCTGGGGACCAGTTGCGGCAGCGTTGATCCTCATTTTCGCAACGGAGGCATTTGCCGGAATTCGCGGAATGGAGGAGGCACGTTTCATCATCATAGCTGTGGCAATGATCCTGGTGCTGCGGCTTGCACCGGGCGGTGTGCTGTCGCTGTTCAATCGGTTGTTGGGTGATAGCGTCAGGAAGTAGCTGTGCACGCGGTCAGATTGGGGCGCGCAATTCAAACAAGATCTCTGGAACGTCCGGTAATCGTCTATGGCGGCTTCCCAAGGGTGGCATCAGAGCCGGCCGAGTCGATCAGAATCGTCCGCAATCCACCTTGATCGTTTCTCCGGTCGTCGCCGAAGACAGATCCGAAGCGAGGTAGAGCGCTGCCTTTCCCACCTCTTCGGGGTCGACCCAACGTTTTAGGGCGGCGGGATCGGTGTAATTCTCCCGTACGATGTCTTCAACGCTCCGGCCTTCCGCCTTGGCGCGCCGGTCGAGGATGCGATCCATGTTTTCACCGGACACCGCGCCTGGCAGCAGCGCGTTGATTCGCACTCCGTGGGGCCCCAATTCACGCGCCATCGTTTCGGTGATGCCGACAAGCGCGAATTTCGACGCGCAATAGGCGCTGCGCATCGGATACCCCTGCATTCCCATCAGCGATGACATGTTGATGATTGATCCGGACGATTGTTGGCGCATGGCGTTCGCTGTCGCCTTGAGGCAGTTCATCGCTCCGAACAGGTTGATCTCCATACAGGACCGCCACTCGTCCATGTCGACATCGGCAACCGGTGAGATGGGTCCTGGCACGCCGGCATTGTTGACCAGCACGTCCAGGCGGCCTGTCCGCTCCAGTGCCGCTTCGACCATGGCGGCGACATCGTCCTGTTCGCGAACGTCACAGACAATGGCTCGTCCGTTGATATCCTTCGCAACGCTCTCAAGCGGTTCCTTGCGTCGCCCGGCGACCACCACAAAAGCGCCCGCTTCAGCAAGGGTTGTTGCCACAGCTGCGCCGATTCCGGTGCCGCCTCCGGTGACGATGGCGGTCTTTCCGTCCAGCCGAGCGGGGTCGGGCCTATCTGAAGACATTCAATTGGCTCCTTCAAAAATTCGAGCAGGATCGAACAACGGCAACTCGGGCGTGCGTCCGAGGATGAAGTCCCCCATCAACCGGCTGATATAGGGGCCAATGGTGAAGCCGCCGCGTACGCACCCGAGCACGAAAGCGTTCTCAACCCCCGGCAATCTTCCGGCGAGCGGATAGAAGTCCGGGACGTTTGCTTCAAAACCGGTCCAGCTTCTCAAGATGCGGGCCTGATTGAGCGCGGGAAGCGCGTGACAGGCGAGCGCGAGGTTCGGCGCCAGCGTGTCCGCAGACACATTGCCCCGTCCGGTCTCTGGCGTCCCGACACCTTGCCATCCACCGCCGATCAGAAAGGTACCATTGGGCTTCTGCTTCATTGTCAGCAGGCCGGTCGCATGGCCGATGACCGATCCGCAAAGCGGTGGCATCGCCTCCGTTACGGAAACGGTATTGACGCGCGCCCGAACCGGCAGGTCAACCCCAAGCTTGGCGGCAAGCGGCTTCAGCCACGACCCTGCTGCGAGCAAGATGCGCTTGGCATTCACCTGTCCTGCCCGGGTCGAGACTGTGAAGCCGGTGCCAACCGGATCGATGTCCTCGACGGGGCAGAATTCGAGATATCGTATCTGCGCCGATTGCAGCCGGGACCGATAATATTCGCCGGTCAACGATGAATTGGCATAACCGTCTTCGGGGCAGAAAGTGGCGGCCACGACCTTGTGGCTGAGCTCCGGTTCCGCGCTGCGCAATTGGTTGTTCGAGACGAACTCGATCGGCGCGCCCGCGTCGCGTTTCAGCGCCTGCCGCTCGTGCAGAAGCTCCGCTTCACGCTGCGTGAAGGCCAGGGTGTACCCGCCGGTTTTGAGAAATCCCACGGCATCACCAATGCCCTGCCAGATCGCATGGCCGTGGAAGGCGTAATCCATCAACTGAACACGCTTGATCTGCAGGCTCAACGTCCCCGCGTTGACGCCGGACGCCCCCTGGCACAGGCTATCCTTCTCCAAGATGACCGGCCTCATGCCGCCTTCGGCCAGACGCAGGGCAGTTGCGCATCCCATGATGCCACCGCCGACAATGGCGATGTCGCAATCGATACTCATAGCGGGGACGGTTCCGGAATGGGAAGATCGGCGTATTCGAACCCGGTTACAAGCGCCTCGGCCGGCAGCGGAAAAAGTGGCGGTCTCGGTGTCGGTGGGCGAATGCTCCCGGGGGGAGTCCCCGTCTGCTCCGCAATAAGGCGCGCCGCCGCCGTCATGCAATAGCGTCCGCCACAAGGCCCCATCCCGCACCGGGTGGCCGATTTGAGCGCGCCGAGACTGTTGGCGCCAGCCTCGATCGCGGTGTCCAACTGGCGGCGCGTCAAGGTTTCGCACCGGCAAATGATGGTGTCATCGTCCGTGGTTTTGATCAGCCCGGGCCGCGGTGTGGCCAGCTCGGTCATCGCTTTTCCGAAGCGTTCGCTGCGATGAGGTCGCCCGGATGTCCCCGGCAATGTTGATCCGCTCAGTGCCTTTGCTGCCGCAGCACCGACCCGCTTTCCGTTCCGCTGCGCGGTCTGGGCGCCGCGAACGATGGCGCCGTCGCCGCAAACAAACAGGCCGGGCAGGTCGGTTTCTCCATGAATCCCAGTCGGCACGACCCACATGCCCGAGGTTTGGTCATAGGCCAGTTTCAATCCTGCCAGCGCGGCGACCTCCGTGTTGGGAACCAGGCCGTGGCCGACACAAAGGGCGTCAGCAATGAGCGTCTTGCCGCCGGCGGTTGGTCTCCAGTCGGAAGTGCAGGGCGTCGCCTTCACGTGGTCCAGCTCTCCATCGCCGCTCGCTCGCGCAACAACGTGCCGCCAGAGGACAGGCACCCCGGCGCGCCTGATCCTGAGAACAAGCTCTGCGCCCTTGGCCGCAAGCGCCGGGTTGAGCGCAAGCAGCGGAAGGCATCGCAGCCATTCGCTGCGTGAATTGGGCGTAACCAGGGCTGTGACCTCGCCCCCGAGGCGTAGTATTTCTGCCGCCGCGAACAACGCCAGCGGACCACCGCCGGCGACGACAACGCGCCGGCCGGGCGGACACTGCTGGGACTTCATCAATGCGGTTACGCCGGCAAGACCGAAGACGCCGGGTGTCGTCCAGCCGGGAAAAGGCTGAACGAATTCCCTTGCGCCGGGCGCAAGAATGACGCATCGCGCCTCATGGCCCTGCGATAGCCTGTTGACTACAATATGCAGCGTCCAATTTTGTTCCTTCCGCTCAATGTGCCAAAGACGGGCAGATCCGAGAAACGTGACGTCGCTTTCCTCAATCGCTTGCCGGTGCCGAGTGCCCTGACGTTCTTCCGCAGAGGCGACCGAACCGCTGCGAGCTACGGCTCTCGCGCGCCAGACCTGCCCGCCGGGCCGCGCCTGCTCATCGATCAGCAGGACCCGTGCACCGCCTTGCGAAGCCGCGCGCGCAGCTTCGCCGCCAGCCGGCCCGGCTCCAAGAACGACGATATCCCAGCTATTTTGCATCCTGGGTCCGTCTCGCCGTTGCAACCATGCCGTCCCGGATCACCAATCGGCAGGCTTCCGTCCATCGACCCTCATGTAGAACGCGGCACTCCTGGCACCAACCCATCCAGCAGAACGCGCCCCGCGCCACTCCCCCGCTTGTCCGGTCTGAAAGGGTTTTCACGCCGGCTCGCAACAGGGCGGCTGCGAGGGTTTCGCCTTCGCGCGCCCGAAAGCCCTGGCCATTGAATGTGAAGCGAAGCAAGCCGCCGTCATCTGCTGGCGAAGGGTGTGTCATGAGCGCGCTATCCCGAGTTCATCCAGCATGCGCTTGAGGGATTCGACGTCTTCATTGGTGGCGCGCATGACCGGATCTCGAGGGACACCGGTAGGCACGCCAATCAGTTCGAGGCTTGCCTTGAGCGCCGAAGGCCAGGTTCCGGTCCGCATCAGGGTTTCGTAGACAACGGTCAGTTCATTTTGAGCCTTTCTGTAGGTCGGTGAACCTGGTGCCAAAGCGATCTCGCCCAATTCCGCGGGGCGGGCCGAGATGAGTTCCGGTCCGGTTGCAATGAAGCCGCGTGCGCCCAGGCCGAAGTTGGGGAGGATATAGTGGGAAGGGCCGGTCATCACCGAGATCCGATTGGCCAGCCGGAACAACAGATGGCTGTGATGGAAGAAATCGCGCTGCGATTCCTTCAATCCGATAATGTTGACTGCATCGCAGAGGCGCTCGATCTGCCCGACCGACAGGCTGACACCGGCGCGGCGCGGTGAATTGTACAAAATGATGGGCAGGTCCGTTGCCTGGGAAATCTTGGAAAATCGTCCCAGGAGTTCGGCATCCGAAGCCTTCAGGACATAAGTCGGCGGCATCGACAAAAGCGCGTCCGCGCCATTTTCCTCTGCCGCGCGGATATACCCGGTGACGGCCTCGATGGTTGGTGCAGATATGCCGAGAATAATCGGCACCTTGTCTCCGAGGTGATCCTTGGCGTGGCGTACAAGGCGCCCGCGCTCAGCAGAGCCCAAGGCCCAGCTTTCGCCGTTGTCGCCGGCGATGCAGATGGCCGACGCTCCCCGTGCGACCAGGAAATCCAGAACCTCGGAAAAGGCGTCCCACATGATGTCGCCATTTTCGGCAAATGGCGTGACGGTTGCCGGGACAAATCCGCTGAGGGTTTCGCGATTCATGAACATTCCTTTTCGGGCGGCAATTCAGCCGTGTAGATGATGCCGTATTCGGCTTCGACGATGAAAAGCCGCCGGGGATTATCGGGTGCAAAGACAACCGATGTTGTCCAAAGACCCTGTGGCAGCCGAATTTCGGCAACCGGATCACCAAGGGCTTCGGTGACATAGGCCCGCCCGGCCTGCGCCTGCGCGACGGCAAGCCAACCCAGGGTGTTGGTGGCCAGCCCGTCGGGCCCGAGTCCGCCGGAAAGATGCAGGAAGACGCCGGCCATGGGAGGAGCGGTATCAGGCAAAACCGTGGACAATCGCCAGATCTGGTTGGCGCGGGTTGCGGCGACGTAAACCTGTTTGCCGTCCGGTGAAAGTGCGACACCGTTGGAATAGGGTATGTTGGAGAGGACGAGGCGCAACCGCCCCAACCGGTCGAGCCGCCAAAGTCTTCCGCTGGGGTCACTAAGGCTGCTGCGTCCTGAATCCGTGATCCAGACTTCGCCATTGGAACCAAGAGCCATGTCCGACAACCCCAGAAATGGCGTTCCGGGCACGCCGTCGGCGAAAGGTTCGAATACATTACCGGTCAAAATCCCAAGTCCTCGAAAGTAGTCCGCGACCAGCACCCGCCCGTCCGGCAGATTTCGCATTGCATGGGGCGCGCCGTCATAGGCATGCTCAAGATGCCAGGCACCGTCTGGGGTGAAGCGGAATATCCTGCCGACCGCCACGTCGGACAGCCAGAGCGTTCCCTCGTTGTCGAAAAACGGTGCTTCCAGGAAGGAATGAATGCTGCGTCCGGGCCGCGTCATGGCCGCCCATTTCGATGGCGTGCCGGAGTGATGATACCGCTCCGGCAACCGGGCAAAGACCGTCGGTTCAATACGTGTGAACGGACCGATCACGAAATCACACCGTTGGTTCTGAGAACGAGGATCTCTTCCGGGGTATGGCCGATCTCTTTCAGGATGTCATCGCTGTGTTCCCCATGACGTGGGGGTGCGCTGCGGATTTCAGGGCCACCGGTTGAATAACGGCTGGGTCCCATGGGCAAGCGAACGGTCGCATCGTCGGGATGACGGCCGAAATAGCCGCGTGCATCGACTTGCACTGCCGCAATCGCTTCGGCGAGGGATTGCACACGCTCCGCAGGAAGATCGCTTTCATGCAGGATCGTCACCCAGTCATCCGCCGGTCGCGTCAGGAACACCGCGCGCAGGTGTTTTTCCAGTTCCGCAGAGTGCCTCCAGACGTCTGGCCAATCCTGACACTGGGCCAATAGCGGTAGGGCGTGCCCGTTTGCCTGCAGGCACCGTCCCAGCTTTTGGTACTGCGCCGGGGTGAAGGCTCCCGGAACAAGGATGCCGATGGTCGTTTCATAGGGAATGATTCCGGCTTCGCGCCGCTTTGGCGAATTGGGTGAATGATCGATCGCAACCGCCTCGGGAGCCATCATGGAAAGCGCGGTTTCGAGCATAGAAACCGAAATGGCCGTGCCTTCGCCGGTTCTTTGCCGTTGCGAGAGCGCTGCCGATATGGCGAATGCGGCGGCATATCCGGTCGCATAGTCCACGAAAGACAGACCCGGCTTGTGGCCTCCACTTTGCGTGATGATGCCGGAGGCGGCCTGTATGACATTGTCATAGGCCCCCGTTTTGGCGCGAGGCCCGGCGTCGCCGTAGCCGGTGATCGAACAATAGATCAGGTGCGGGAATTCGCGCCGCAGATCTTTGGCGCCCAATCCCAGGGCGCCGAGAGAACCGGTCGTGAAGTTTTCAACCAGCACGTCGGCCTTGGCGGCGAGCTTTCGCAAGATCGCCTGTCCGCGAGGCTTGGACAGGTCGAGCGATAGAGCACGCTTGTTGGCGGCCTGGACCTGAAAGGTAAGGCCCAATCCTGCAGCGTTGCTTGCTTCGTCCGGCCCGCGGCCACGTGCGCAATCCGGATTGTCGGGCGGTTCGATCTTGATCACGTCAGCGCCCAGCAAGGCGAACTGATAGGTGCAGAACGGCCCTGCAAGCACATGGGTGAGGTCAAGGACGGTGAGAGTATCGAAAGCGCCAGCCATGATTGAAGATTAAGTCCTTCCGCAGAAATCTGCACCCTTGAAAAAGGATCATTTGTCTAATATACAAAACGCAGTTTGATATACAAGACACCTGATATGACCTTTGTTCTGCATCGCAAATATGACGACTTCCTTCCGCCCGTGGTGCGGGGTGAAGGCAATTATCTTGTTGATTCAAATGGGAAACGGTACTTCGATGCCAGCGGGGGAGCAGCGGTGTCCTGCCTTGGGCACTCAGAAGCCCGCGTCACCGAGGCCATCCGGCTTCAACTTTCCCGGGCTGCCTTCGCGCACACAGGCTTCTTTACAAACGACCCGGCCGAACGTCTGGCCGAGCGCCTGGTTTCGGCGGCACCTGGCGGCATGGGTCAAGGCCGGGTCATGTTCCTCGGCAGCGGATCCGAGGCGATGGAGGCAGCTCTCAAACTGGCCCGGCAGTTCCATGTGGAGCGTGGCGAAACCGCGCGCGCCAGGGTGATCTCACGCCGTTCCAGCTACCACGGAAACACATTGGGAGCCCTGGCCATCGGCGGTCATGCCGGCCGACGCGCGCCATATGCTGCGATGCTGACGGAGTGCCATCACATCGATCCCTGTTATGCCTACCGGTATCAGCAGGAAGGTGAATCCGAGGAAGATTTCGGCAATCGGCTGGCCAATCAACTCGCTGACCGCATCGCCGAACTCGGCGCACAGACGGTTGCGGCCTTCGTGGTTGAGCCGGTGGTTGGCGCCACGTTGGGGAGCCAGCCAGCCGCGAAGGGATACTTCAAACGCATCCGGGAAATTTGCGACGATACAGGCGTGCTGTTGATTGCCGACGAGGTGATGTGCGGTACCGGACGCACGGGCAGCATGTTCGCCCTGGAACAGGAAGGTATCCACGCGGATATCGTGACCATGGCGAAGGGTTTGGGAGCCGGCTACCAACCGATCTCCGCTGTCGTGGCGTCTGAGACAACGTGCAACGCCATTCGGGATGGATCCGGCACGCTGTGGAACGGACACACCTATATGGCCCATGCCGCCGCCTGTGCCGGCGCATTGGCCGTCCTCGACGTGATTGAAGAAGACGATCTGCTTGCTAATGTCCGCAAAGCAGGCGTTTATCTTGAAAGGCAACTGCGGGGTGGATTCGGCCAGCATCCCAACGTTGGCGATATCCGCGGGCGTGGTCTTTTCTGGTCGCTTGAACTTGTAAAGGATCGAGCGACCAGAGCTCCATTCCCAAGCACCTTAGCGGTTGCTCCAAGGTTCAAGGCCAATGCTCTCGACCGTGGCATGCTGTGTTACCCCGCGCAGGGCTGCGTGGATGGGGTTGAGGGCGATCACGTGTTGCTCGCGCCCGCCTATTCGGTCTCGGAAGCCGACATTGACCATATCATTGAACTGATGGGTCAAGCGCTTGCCGACACGATGGAGGCGATAGCGCAGGATGCCTGAACGCAAGACGATCCTGACGGCTGCAGTAACCGGGAATCTGACGCAGCCCTCGCAGAACCCCAACCTGCCGATAACACCGAAAGAAATCGCCCGCGCTGCTCTCGACGCGGCATCGGCGGGTGCGGCCATAGTGCATCTTCATGTACGCGATCCGGAGACCGGAAAGGGATCCATGCGTCTGGACCTCTACGAAGAAATGGTCCGCCGCATCCGTGATGCGAACTGCGACGTTCTGATAAATCTGACCACGGGCGAGGGCGGCAGGTTCATTCCAACCCCCGGAAACCCGCGCATTGCGGCTTCCGGGTCAACACTGTGCGCACCCGAGTTGAGGGTTGCGCATGTTGAAAAGCTGTTGCCGGAAATCTGTACGCTGGATCTCAACACGATGTGGTCCGGGCAGGCCAGCGTCATCAATTCACCTGACAGCGTCCGGACCATGGCAGAAAGAATTTACGCCTCCGGTGTCATGCCCGAAATCGAGCTGTTCGATACCGGCGATCTTCATCTGATGCGGCAATTGATCGCCGACGGCGACTTGCGGTTGCCGTTGATGGTACAGATGGTTCTCGGCGTTCGCTTCGGCGCCATGGCGACCCCACAGAACATGATGTTTCTGACATCCGCATTGCCCGACGGGGTGCAATGGTCCGCTTTCGGTGTCGGACGTGCGGCCTATCCCATGCTGGCGCAAAGCGTCCTTCTGGGCGGGCACGTCCGGATCGGCATGGAAGACACTGTTTACGTCTCGAAGGGTGAGCTCTGCCGTGACAATGCGCAGCTTGTTTCCAAGGCGGTATCCATCGTTGAAAGCCTGGGCGGCAATCTTGCGTCTCCCGCGGAGGCGAGAAGCATTCTGAAAATCCCGGACACAAAGCAGAGAATGGAACAGACGAAAGGAGAGTGACATCGAATTTCGGCCAATCGTGCATGGAAGCCGAAGCAGGAATCCGCACCGCCCGGCAGCGCGGGTCCGGACGATTCGTCCGCCGATGTTGCCGAGGCTCAAATCAATCGAAGGGAGAGTAGCAATGCAATTGATGACAAAAATTGGTGCCGCGATGGTGGTGGCGACAATGGGCCTGTCTGGGCCGGCAGCCGCTCAGCAGGACACCCACGACATCGCCACATTCATTTCGGGAGGGCCAACCGGAACCTGGTATCCGACCGCCGCCATGGTGTCTGACATCGTCAACGAGTCCTATGTCGGTCAGCCGATGACGACGGTTCCGGGCAAGGGCGCTGTCGGCAATCCGCTGGCCGTTGGAAGCGGCGGAGCTCAGTTTGGATTGTCCTATGGCCCGTTTCTGAAGCTCGCATACGAAGGCGGAAACGAAGTCTACAAGGGTGATGGGTTCGGCCAGCTCCGCGCTGTTGCCAACCTGGTGCCGAACACAGTCCATATCGTGATCGCGGACGGCGTGGACATGGGCATCCTCGACAAGCTGAAAGACGGCGACACGGTCCGGATCGGTGTCGGCCAAAAAGGTTCATCGAACTTCTTCGCGCAAGAGAAGATCCTGATGGAATACGGATACGATTATGATGGGCTCGAAAAGCAGGGCAGTACGGTCGTGCAGGGTGCTCAGCAGGGGCTTGCTGATGCTTTCGCCAACCGCCAGATCGACATCTACACCAATACGGTGGGCATGAATTCCGGCGACATGCAGCAGGCCATCGCAGCTCGAAGCGGGCGCGTCATGCCGCTGCCGGAAAACGTGCGGTCGACGCTTGTGGAGAAATGGGGTTACGTTCCTTCGGTCATTCCCGCCGGAACCTATGAAGGTCAGGACAAGGATATCCCTACGGTCAACCTATCGACGGTGATCCTGACCACCGCGGATATGGACGACGAGATTGTCTATCGGGTGGTCAAGGCGCTGGCGGAAAACCACGATCGCATGATCGAGGCCTATGGCGGTTTCAGCCGTTGGAGCCCCGAGGAAGTGCATGTCGGCCTGCCGATCCCGGTTCATCCCGGAGCCGAGCGTTACTTCAAGGAACGCGGCTGGCATTAAGCTCGCTTTTGCAGTCTGTTATGGGGCGCGGATTTCCTTTCGCGCCCCTTTGTAGAAGGGCATGACATGATCGCTCGGTACTACGACACCGCGGAAGAGGACCGCGAGCGCACGTTTCCGCGTGAGCAGCGGAAGCCACAAGGTTTCCTGCGACCGGCGATCACACTGGTCTGCGCCACCCTGACCCTTCTGACCCTGTATTTTGCCTTCACGGTTGCACCGGATCAGATCGAAGCGCGCAGCCTGTTTCTTGCCTTCACGATTCCACTGACGATGCTGCTCTATCCCGCCTGGAGAAACAGCAATCAGCATCAGCCGAGTATGCTCGACTGGCTGCTTGCCGCGATGGCGCTGGCGGCGTTTGTTTGGGCATTCTGGAACGCCGATTCCTGGCTCGACCGGTTCGTCGGGTACGATGAGGTGCCGACCATCGACGTCGTGATGGGCGTCATCGCCCTCGTCACGATCTTCGAAGCAACGCGCCGCAGCGTCGGTTCGATCATCGTGATCCTGAATATGGTCTTCATCGGTTACGCCCTGACCGGACCCATGTGGCCGGGCATTTTCAAGCACGCCGGGCTGTCACCGTATCGCTTCGTCGAAACCATGTATATGGATGCCGAAGGCATCTTCAATTTCATCACCGGACTGGTTGCCACCTTCATCTTCACCTTCCTGCTCTTCGGTGCGTTTCTGCGCATCTCCGGAGGGGACAGGATCTTCACCAACTTTGCAGCGGCCATTTCCGGACACCGCCGCGGTGGACCGGCAAAAGTCGCCGTCATCAGTTCCGCGATGATGGGAATGCTGTCGGGCAGTTCGATTTCCAATGTGTCGACCACGGGAACCATGACGATCCCGATGATGAAGAAGATGGGGTTCCGGAACTATGAAGCCGGCGCCATTGAAGTTGTCGCTTCGGTTGGAGGCGGTTTGATGCCGCCGCTGATGGGCACCGGCATCTTTGTCATGTCCAGCCTCACGGACATCCCGCTGGTCGAGATACTGTTCTATTCGATCGCACCGGCAATCCTCTACTACGCGGCGATCTATTTCTATGTGGACAACAAGGCGGCCGAGCGCGGGCTGTCCGGGCTTCCCAAGGACCAGTTGCCGAGAATGCGAACGGTACTGGCCGAGGGTGGGCACATCTTTGTTCCGATTTTCGTGTTGATCGCGTTGCTTCTGATGAAGTTCACGCCGTTCTTTGCATCCGCTGCCTGTGTGGTGATGACGGTGGCGATTTCCTATGTTCGGCGTGCCACAACCATCACGCCGGCGAAGTTTCTGACCGGCCTCGAAGCCGGGACGAGGATCGTTTTGACGATTGCCGCGCTGATCACCAGCGCTGCCATCATCTACGCGGTGATCGTTCATACCGGGCTGCTGAACAAGGTCACATCCATTCTGGTGACAGCCTCGGGCGGCGATCTGATCCTGGCTGTACTGCTGATCGGCCTCATGTCCTACGTCATCGGTATGGGCCTTCCGGTAACAGCGTCCTACGTGATTATCGCGGCACTCGGCGCCGGGGCACTTCAACACATGGGCCTGTCCGTGCTCGCGGCGCACCTGATCATTTTCTGGTTCGCGCAGGACAGCACGATCACGCCACCCATCTGCATGACCGCGTTTGTTGGCGCGCGAATAGCAGAGGCACCACCCATGAGAACCGGGTGGGAGAGCATGAAGATCGCCAAGGCGCTTTATATCCTGCCGTTCATGTTTGCCTTCTCCAATCTGCTGGATCAGTCGATTGCCGAGATCGTCTTCGATACCGGTCTGGCACTCATGATGTTCTACATTTTGCCCATTGCCATAGGGGGCTATTGGCATGGTCCGGTCAGCGGGCTCGCCCGGATCTGTCTGATCGTCAGCGGGTGCCTGCTGTTCTGGGCGACGGTTGGTCCTTGGTCCGAGTCTCTGCTCCGCGCGGGATTCGCTCTTGGCGTCACGGCCGTTAGCCTGTGGTTGGCGAAAGGGCGGACAAGCGCAAGTCAGGCGAGCGCCTGACAAAGAGACCCGGTCGTCGTCTGGGCTTTTGTGGCCAGCCTATGCTAGAGCAGATGGCTCCGGTGTGGTGGATTTGAAGCCCGTTCGGCGTTTGTCGCTCAGGGAAGCCAACTTCTGATTTGGCACTCGAGCGACCGGCAAAGGATCATTCGGGTCTGAAATGAGCGAAAAGAACAAAAATCACGAAGCCTACTTCGTCCCGGGCCTCTTTCGCGGGCTACGGGTGCTGGAAATTCTTGCCGAAGCCGAGCATCCGATGAGCATCAGCGAAATAGGCCGCAAAATGGGTCTGAGTCGCTCATCGACATTTCGTCTCGTTTATACGCTGAAACATATGGGTTTCGTCGAGGAAGCCGATGGAGGCCACAGCCTCAAGCTCGGAGCGCGGGTTCTGAATCTGGGCTTCTCCTATCTTTCGGGTCAGTCACTCATTCAGACCGCCCGTCCTGTGCTGGAAGCGCTGACCGAAGAAACGGGGATCTCCAGCCACCTGGCAATCCTGGAAAGCACCGAAGTGCTTTTTCTCGATTGTGTGCAGTCTCGCCTGGGTTACCTCAGCAACGTCAATGTCGGTCACCGCATCCCCGCCTACGCGTCGCCGCTTGGCTGGCACCTGCTTTCCGACCTCACCGACACCAAGATTCGCGCAATGTTTGAAAGCACGACGATGCGCCAGATGACGGAGCTCACCCCGCCTGATAGCAAAGCCCTGTGCGCGGCCGTGCGCGAGGCGGAGGCCCGTGGCACGGTGATCAGCCACGGCATCGCCGAAGCCGGTGGACGCTCGGTGTCCGCGCCGGTGCGCGACAGGGACGGTGAGGTGGTTGCAGCCATCGATATATCGGGCCCGGAGTCCGTGTTTCACGAGAGCGACTTTGAAACGCGCTACGTTCCGGCCGTGGAAAAGGCGAGCGCGACTCTGTCAGGACATCTCGGCTATCAGGACGGCCGCACAAAATCGTAACTTGGACAGTGCGAAACTCAGCCCTCGGGTTTGGGGATTTCGAGGCCGGGTTCGGGTGTGTTGAGCTGCGTGATCGTGCTTGGATTGGCGCCGCCGAACTTGTGCTCGACCTTCCATGGAAAGCTGGTCTGCACATCCACCCAATAGGTGCTTTGAACCGGTGTGCCGGCCGGGATCATTTTGTAGCTGAGAGAGAAGCGGTGGACTGACTTTCCCTCGAGGTCGGTGTCATAGGCACATTCAATTCCCGTCGCCTGTTCCGCCTGCTTGCGCAGATTGTCGTCCTGGGCGGCCAGGTCCTGCTCGGATTGTTCGCTGACCAGGGACCATGATTTGCCGCCATCGCTGGACGTGTAGAAGCGGCCTTCGCCCCACAGACTGACGGGATTGCCGGCGGCATCCAGCGACATGCCGCGCCGGTCCGGGGTCGACAGCGCCGCGCTCTTGAGTTTTTGGCCCGCCATTTCGGTCGTCACGTCCTGACGCATAGGCGTGGGATGGGCGACATCCAGCATCGCCGCGCGTGCGTCTGCTTCACAGTCAGCAGCAAGCGCCGGGGCAGTCGCGACAACGCTGATCAAAATCGTGAAGCATGCGAGCGACGGTTTCATTCGGCCTGGTCCTCTCCCGAAATGGTCAGGACATCAAAGTGATGCGATTGATCTGGATCGGCAAGGTCCCGCATTCAAATAATCTTCTCCGGCGGAGCCGAATTTGCGAGAACCCCGGCATGACAGATTTCTCGACACGACCGTTTGACGACGCGGACGCCGCTGCGGCTGCCCGTATCTTCTACGAAGCCGTCCATCAGGGTGCTGCCGGCCATTATGATGAGCGCCAAAGAAACGCCTGGGCAAAGCAGATCCCCGAAACGGAACCCTGGCGGCAACGCCTGCGGTCACAGCATACATATGTGGCAGAAGCCGATTCCGAGCTCATCGGATATATGACCCTTGACGACTCCGGCCACATCGACCTGGCATTCGTATCGCCGGCCTGGATCGGCAAGGGCGTGGCCAGAGCCCTCTATGAACGCGTCGAAAGACACGCAATCGACCTTGGACTTCAGCGGCTGACGACGGAAGCGAGCCACATGGCCCGGAAGCATTTCGAGCGCCAGGGTTGGTCGGTTGTGAATGAGCAGACCGTCGAGCGACACCAGGTTTCGCTGGTGAATTTCGTTATGCAGAAGCAGCTTTGAACCGAACCATTCAGGTCAGTTCAGCAATTGACGCGGAAGCCAGAGCGCGATCTCTGGAAACGCCATCACGAGAGCCAGCCCGACCAGCTGGATCAGCACGAACGGGATGATCCCGCGATAGATCTGCTGAATGCGAACGCCTTCCGGCGCCACGGCCTTGAGATAGAACAAGGCGAATCCGAATGGCGGCGTCAGGAAGGATGTCTGCAGGTTGACGGCAAGCAGGATAGCGAACCAGTAGGTCATCTCGAAGCGCGCCACATGATCGCCGAAGTCCAGCTGCGCGATGATCGGCGCAAAGACCGGGAGTACGATCAATGTGATCTCGATCCAGTCGAAGAAGAAGCCGAGAAAGAACACCAGCGCCATGATGAGAATCAGCAAGCCCCAGGATCCGAGCCCCAACTGATTGACCAGATGGATGACCACATCATCGCCGCCAAGCGACCGGAAGATAAAGGAAAACAGCGTCGCCCCGACAAATAGCCCGAAAATCATCGCGTTGGTCAGCGCGGTTCGGTGCGCGACGTCGCGGACGACAGACCAGTAGTGCGATAGGTCTGCCACGAAGCCTTTGCCCGTTGAATGGTCATCCAGGTCGACCTCGCTTTCGAAGACCGCCTTCATGTCTTTGATGCCCAACGCAGGCAACAGCACAAGATTGAAAAGCCCGAGGAGTATGGCGCCCATGGCTCCGACGCCCGCCGCTTCCGTCGGCGTCGCAAAGCCGCCAAGGATCGATCCGAGCACAAGAATGATGAGGATGACCGGCGGGACGAAGCTGCGCAGCACCATTGTTGCAACATGCCGACCCCCAGATGGCCCCATATCGGCAGGAAGCGGGGGTGCGAGGTGAGGCGAAACAGCACATCTCGCGACGATATAGATCATGTACATGCCCGCCAGCAGCAATCCGGGAAACACAGCGGCGACGAACAGATTGCCGACCGACCGGCTCAACAAGTCCGCCATGATGACGAGCATGATTGATGGCGGGATCAGGATGCCGAGTGTCCCCGACGCGGCAATCGTTCCGGTGGCCAGGGAAGAGTCGTAGTTGCGTTGCAGCATGACCGGCAGCGCGAGCAGCGACATCATGATGACGGAAGCACCAATGATTCCGGTCGTCGCCGCTAGGATAGTGCCCATAACGGTTACGGCCAGCGCCAAACCTCCCGGCACACGCCGCAGTAGAACCTGCAGGCAGTTCAGCAGATCACGGGCAATGCCGGAGCGTTCCAGCATCGTGCCCATGAAAATGAACATGGGAATTGCGGTCAGGATCAGGCTTTCCATGATGCCGCCGAAGATGCGCGAGGGCAGGGACCGGAACTGGACGAACAGGAATTCGTCGGTGGCGATGCCGATCAGGCCGAACAGCAAACCGATGCCGCCAAGCACGAACGCGACCGGGTAGCCGGAAAAGAGCAAAACGCCGAGCGTCACGAACATGAGCACCGGCAGTAATTCGGCAAGGTCCATTGCTAGGCGTTTCCGATGGTTTCGGCGACCATGTCCTCGGGCAGTTCACCGCGGATGCCGGCGATGGCCTTGATGAGTTGCGAAACAGCGGCTGAGAGCATCAACACGTAGAGCACCACAAGCCCGCTTTTCAGCAGCCACAAATGAGAAAGACCGGTCTGGGATTTTGAGATTTCACCCGACAGAAAGGACTGCACGACATAGGGCCAGGACAGCCATGCGCCCAACGCCGCGTACGGAATGAGGAAGGTCACGATTCCGACGGCTTCCAGCCAGTATTTTGTCCGGGCGGAGAGATTTTCGCGAAAGAGGTCGATGCGAACATGGACCTGCTTGCTGTAGGCATAGCCGACAAGGAGAACGATGAGGAAGGAGTGGAGCCAGTATTCGGACTCCTGCAACATCGTCGATGTCCATCCGAACAGCTTGGGCACACCCAGATACCGGGTCACCACATCGTAGCAGACGATGACGATCAGCAGGACGCAGCAATAGGCTCCGACTGACGCCATGATCTGCAAAACCCTGTCGATCGCTCGGCTCAGTTTCAGCAGGCTGTTCATCGTGGATCTCGCAATAGGGTCGGGCATGCCTTGGCAATTGAGGACGCGCTAGTCGCCATAACCTGGCAAATGCCCGCCGGTCGGACGGGCATTTGCGGTTGGCGCAATGGGCCTATTTCAGGTAGCCCAGTTCTTTCCAGGCAGCATATTCAGCCCGGAATTCCTGCAGCGAGTCCCAGACCTTTTTGAAGTCGGGATTGGCAGCCGCTTCTTCGACCACAACCTCGGCCCAGGCATTCTGGAAAGTATCCAGAATTTCCGGCGGCCACTGATGGATCGTCACACCTGCTTCCTGCATCTCCTTAAGCGCCTTGCCCTGGATCGCCTCGCCCTCGGCGAACTGGTTGGCGACATTGGCCTTGCAGGCTGTTTTGATCAGCGAGCGTTGCTGGTCGGTCAGGCTGTCCCACTTCGCCTTGCTCATCAGCAGTTCCTGCATGGTGGACTGCTGGTGCCAGCCCGGGAAGTAGTAGTGCTTGGCGATGTTGTAGAAGCCGAGGTTCTGATCGATGGCTGGCATCGAGAATTCCGTGGCGTCGATCGTACCACGCTCCAGCGCGGGATAAATGTCGCCACCGGCCAGCAGCTGGGTGTCGACTCCGAGCTTTTGCATAACCTTGGCGCCGAGGCCGAAGAAGCGCATCTTGAGGCCCTTGAGGTCATCCACCGACTTGATTTCCTTGCGGAACCAGCCGGAAGCCTCAGGCGCGATGACGCCACAAACCAGCGAGTGCAGACCCGCCTTGTTGTAGATCTCATTCATCATGTCTTCGCCGCCGCCGTACCACATGAAGGCCAGGTATTCGCCCGCAGCAGGACCGAAGGGTACGGCAGCAAAGAGGTTCAGCGCGGAGTTCTTGCTGCCCCAATAGCCGGAGACCGACCAGCCGGCGTCGATCGAGCCGTTTGCCGCCGCGTCATAGATTTCAAGGGCGGGAACCAGCGCGTTTGGCTCGAAGAACTTGACCTCGATATCTCCTCCCGAGATTTCGTTGACAGTGTCGGCGAAGCGAACGCCGGCCTGACCAAGTTGGATCAGACTGCCGGGAAACGTCGACGGCATGTTGATCTTGATTGTTTCTGCCTGGGCCGGAGCGCCGAATGCCGACAGTGCGACACCGACCATGGCCGTGGCGATTAGGTTTCTCATGATTTCCTCCAATCAGCTGAGAATAGACGCCTTGCATGAACGCGTGCAGTAACGTATACATTAATGAATTGGTCGTCAACCGGCCTTGGCGTGGTATGTGGCGCCTTTGGCGAAACGTCTTTCAAGTGATGGATCCGGAATGAGTGTCAGCAATACGATTCAGATTGCAGTGTTCGAAGGTGATGGGATCGGACCCGAGATTACCGGCCCGACCATCGAGATATTGAAGGCCGTGGGTCGGCAATACGATGTGGAGTTTCAATTCGAGTATCTGCCCGCAGGGGCTGGCCACTATCTCGAGACCGGAGAGGACCTGCCGGAGGAATCGATCAGCCGGGCGCGCGCTGCCGACGCTATCCTGCTATCAGCCATGGGCTTGCCCGATGTGCGAAAGCCCAACGGGACGGAAGCGACGCCGCAGATCGATTTGCGTCTGCGCCTAGGGCTCTACGCCGGTGTCAGACCGGTCAAGGTCTATGCGCACGAATTGTCGCCGCTTTCAGATCCGCGCGCCGCCGATATCGACTTCGTCATCGTTCGGGAATCGACCGAGGGACTGTTTGCTCACATGCACGAGGGGAGGGTGGTCGACGACAGCCACGCCCTGGAGACGTTGCGTATCACCCGGCCGATCAGCGAGAAGCTTTTTGATTTCTCATTCAATCTGGCGCGCAAGCGCGCTCAGCGCCGTGCACAGACGCCGCGCGTGACCTGCGTCGACAAGGCGAATGTCTTCCGGGCGTTCTGGTTCTTCCGCTCCATATTCGAAGAGCGCAGCAAGCTCTTTCCCGAGATCACGACCGACAGCGCCTATATCGATGCGATGGCCCTTTGGATGGTGACTCGTCCGTGGGATTTCGATGTGCTTGTCACGGAAAACATGTTCGGTGACATCTTGTCGGACCTCGGCGCCGGACTGATGGGGTCGCTGGGCATGGCGCCGTCAGCCGACATTGGTGACGAACACGCCGTGTTTCAGCCATGCCATGGCAGCGCGCCCGATATCGCGGGCAAGGGCATTGCCAATCCCTCTGCGATGATTTTGTCGGCCGGCATGATGCTGGACTGGCTGGCCGAGCGTCACGATAGGCCAGCGCTTGCGCAGGCAGCTTTGCAGATTGAGCAGGTGGTGAGCGAGGCCATTCGAACCGGGTCGGCGTTGACTGCCGATCTCGGAGGGACCGCCTCGACCGCTCAGTGTGCGGAGACCATTCTGCGCATGATCGAGCAGAATCCACCCCGGGACTCCGTCGATCGTGCGGCCTCATGACTCTGCGGATCGGTATGATCGGCGGCGGCTATTTTGGCCGCTTCCAGATAAACGCGTGGCGGCGCATGGAAGGGGCAGCCTTGTCCGGGGTCGTCGTGCGAAGCGAGAACCGGCGTCGGCAATTGCAGGAAATCTTCCCGGACACTACCTTTTTCGACAATGTCGACGCGTTGATCCAAAATACGGACGGGCTCGATGTTCTCGATGTGGCAACGCCACCGGAAAGCCACAGGGACCTGATCGAGCCCTTGCTCGGTCGCATCGGGCTGATCGTTTGCCAAAAACCGTTTTGTCGCGATCTGCAGGAGGCAGCAGCTCTCACCGAGGCAGCGGAGCAAGCCGGAACAACCTTGGTGGTGCACGAGAACTTCCGGTTCATGCCCTGGTACCGTGCCATCAAACGGCAGATCGACAGCGGCAGCCTCGGCAAACCGCAGCAGGTCCAGTTCCGCATGCGAACCGGCGATGGCCGGGGCGACGACGCCTACCTGGCGCGCCAGCCCTATTTCAGGGACATGGAACGCTTCCTCATCCACGAGACGGGCATTCACTGGGTCGACGTCTTCCGCTATCTGTTCGGCGAACCGGCCTATGTTTTTGCTGATTTGTGGCGCACAAATCCGGTCATTGCCGGAGAGGATTCAGGACTGCTTCTGTTCGGCTGGTCCGATGGAATGCGGGCAGTGTTCGATGGAAACCGCACACTCGACCATCCCGCCGACAATCATCGATTGACGCTGGGCGAGATGGTCGTCGAGGGCGAGAAAGCGACCCTCTTTCTCGATGGGTTTGCCCGCCTGCACGTGCGGGAGTTTGGCTCCAATCAGACATCGCCGATCGCGTATGATTTCCACGATGTCGATTTCGGCGGGGACTGCGTGTACCATTTCCAGCGTCATGTCATCTCGCACCTGCGCGACGCGGCACCGCTTGAAACACTGGCGACCGACTATCTTCGAAACATCGAGATTGAGAATGCGGTCTACCGTTCTGCGGAAACGCGCTGCGCAGTAGCGCTCGATAGTTGAACGGAACCATGCAGACGCACGAACCCAAAGCCCGCAAGGCGACCGAAATGGCCTACTCGACGCTCAAGGCCATGATCATGGACAACAAATTACAGCCAGCCGCGTCGTACCTGGAAAGCGAGCTTGCCGAGCAGCTCGGAATCAGTCGCACGCCAACGCGAGAAGCCATGCTGCAACTCGAACGGGACGGTTTCGTCGAGGTTCGTCCGCGCCACGGTATGCGCGTCCTGCCGATCTCGGCGACCGACATGCGGGAAATCTACGAGATCCTGACGGAGCTCGAACCGCTTGCCGCGGAACTTGCCGCCGAGCGCGGACCCTTGGAGCAGGAACTGCGGGAAATGCATGACTGCGTCGATGCGATGGACGAGGCTCTCAGCCGCGACGCGCTCGAGGATTGGGCCAGGGCCGATGACCGGTTTCACACGCTGCTGGCCGAAAGTTCCGGAAACAAACGCCTTGAGCGCGTGCTCGGCAACTTTGCCGACCAGGTATATCGGGCGCGAATGGCGACCCTCAGGATGCGCGAGAAACCGGTGCGCTCCAACCATGATCACCGCGAACTTCTGGCCTGCCTCGAACGTGGCGATGCAAAGGCGGCCCGTGAAGTGCACCGCCGTCACCGCAAGAATGCGGGCCAGATGCTGGTCGGTCTACTGGAACACTACCAGATCGGCAGTCTTTGATTGAAGGAGCAATGATGTCAGCTGTTTGGGAAGTGTTTGCGCTGAAATATGCCGATCGCAATGCGCGCATCCGGGCAGACAGCTTCATCATGGATCCGCATCACGATGTCCCTCACCCCATGGACTATTTCGTCTGGGTGCTGCGCAACGACAGCCGCACGATCCTTGTCGACACAGGCTACGAGGAAAACGAAGCCGAAAGTCGAGGGCGACCGATTATCGAACGTCCGGCGAAGATGCTCGCGCACATGGGGATCGATGCCGCAACGCTCGACACGGTTATCATAACCCATCTCCACTACGACCACGCCGGAACGCTGGTCGATTTTCCTAACGCCCGATTTTACCTGCAGCCCGCGGAGATGGCCTATGCGACCGGCCCGTGCATGTGTCATCCGCACCTACGCAAGCCGTTCACCGGCGACCATGTCTGTACCATGGTCAACGCGGTCTATTCCGAACGCGTCGTCTTTATCGAAGGGTCCGGCGTGGTTGCCGATGGCGTCGAGGTTCATCTCATCGGCGGCCATTCCCGCGGCCTGCAATGTGTCCGGGTTCACACCCGGCGCGGCTGGATTGTGCTCGCCTCAGACGCGTCCCATTTCTACGAGAATTTTCTTGAATCAAAGCCGTTTCCGATCGTTGCGGACGTTCACGAGATGCTCACCGGGTTCACGCAGTTGCGGCAACTCGCCGACAGCGAAGCCCATGTTGTACCGGGCCACGACCCGCTGGTCATGCAGCGCTTTCCGCTGATCGCCGGTTCGGATCGGATTGTCGGCCTTCACGCTGATCCATTGAACGGGAATGATGTCTGATGGCTCTCTTTTCGATTGCGGTTGAGTTCGAGATTATGGCGGGTCGGATGGCGGAGTTCATGGAGCACATGCGCGATCAGGCCGCTGCATCGCTGCTGGAGCCGGGATGTCGCGTTTTCGAGATATGGGGCGATTCCGGCCGCCCGGACCATGTGTTCCTGTGGGAGATCTACGACGATCCGGCCGCTTTCGACCTGCATCTTGCATCACCCCACTTCAAGGCGTTCGACGCCGCGGTTGCGCCCATGGTCGCCAGCAAGGCGGTGGTGGCGCGCAACACGAAATTCGCGTGAGGTGGCGACGCATGCTGTTGGGTGCAATCGCCGATGACTTCACCGGCGCCTCGGATCTTGGAGCCATCCTCGCCCAGGGCGGGATGAAGACAGTCCAGTATATCGGCGTGCCTGGGACACCGGCAGCCGAACAGGTGGAAGCCGGTATCGTCGCGCTGAAAACACGGTCCGTTGAGCCCGCCGAAGCGGTTCGCCAGTCGCTCGAGGCGCTTCAATGGCTGCGCGCACAAGGGTGCCGCCAGTTCTATTTCAAATATTGTTCCACGTTTGATTCCACACCGCGAGGGAACATCGGACCGGTGACCGAAGCGCTGATCGATGCGCTGGGCACCGACAGCCCGGTGGTGGTCTGCCCGGTTTTTCCGGCGACCGGCCGCACTTTGTATCAAGGCCACCTGTTCGTCGGCGACAAGCTGCTGTCCGAGTCGGGCATGGAGAACCACCCGCTCAATCCGATGACGGATTCGTCGATCATTCGATGGCTTGGTCAACAGGTGAAGGGTGAGGTCGGACACGTGCCACTCGCATCGGTTCGCGAGAACGCTCGCGACGCCCTCCTGGCGCAGCGTGATGCCGGCCGGCAAATGGTTGTCGCCGATGCCATTGAAGACAACGACCTTCGGATCCTGGCTGACGCGACACGGGATTTTGACTTGCTGACCGGAGGATCGGGCCTTGGTATCGGACTGCCGGAGTGCTTTGGCGCAACATCAGGCAGCACCCGATGGAAAGGCGAGGCTGGGCGTTGCATTGCGCTGTCTTCGTCCTGCTCAGGCACAACGCTGGCGCAGATCCGCGCATTTGCGGACGCCGGGGGTGCGGCCCGACATGTTGAGCCGGAGGAAGCCCTGGACGATGGCAGCGCCGAACGGTTGCTGGACTGGGCCATTTCACAAAACGGCACGCCGTTGCTCTACACCTCTGCCGAACCGGGAAAAGTCGCCAAAACCCAGGATCAGTTTGGCGGCGAGCGCATTGCGCTGGCGATCGAGCGGCTGATGGCCAGACTGGCGGTCGCGGCCAATGCGGCCGGATTTCGCCGGATCATTGTCGCCGGCGGCGAAACGTCCGGTGCGGTGGTATCCGCGCTCGGTGTGACGGCTTTCGAGATCGGACCGACAATCGACCCGGGTGTGCCGGCCCTGCGAGCATCGACCGCTGACATGGTCATGGCACTCAAATCTGGAAATTTTGGTGCCGGCGATTTTTTCGCCAAAGCCGATCGCATCCTGGAGGGCAAATGAGCGAAGAAACCCGACTGAGGGAAGCGCTGTGCGAATGGGCGCGCTCGATGTTCGAGCGTGGCCTGACAAACGGAGCTTCCGGCAATATTTCGGCACGGCTCTCCGACGGCCGACTGCTGGTCAGCCCGACGGGAACCTGCTTCGGGAGGCTCGATCCGGCACGCTTGGCGGTTGTCGAGGAAGGCCAGCATGTGGGGGGCGATGCGCCGACCAAGGAGATGCCGTTACACTCGGCTTTCTACGATACGCGTCAGCAAACAGGAGCGGTCGTACACCTTCACGCGACCCATTCCGTCGCCTGGTCCATGCTCGAGGGGGTCGACCCCGACAATGTGCTGCCGCCTTTGACCGCCTATTCGATCATGCGGCTCGGCAAGGTGAAGCTCTTGCCCGTCTTTCTGCCAGGGGATCCGAAAATGGGCGATGCGGTGCGCGGGCTGGCCGGCAAACGCTCGGCCGTCCTACTGGCAAACCATGGACCGGTCGTTGCCGGTCGAGATCTCGATGCCGCGGTTTTCGCTATGGAGGAACTTGAAGAAACCTCCCGGCTGGCATTGTTGACGCACGGTTTGTCACCGCGATTGCTGAACAACACCCAGGTGCAGGCCGTTGTCGATCGCTTCAACGTTGACTGGGAATGATCACTTGAGTTGTTTCTTCAGCGCCGTCACAAGCGATGCAACGGCCGGCGGCAAATGCGCGCTGCGCATATAGGCAACACCAAGATCGACGCTCCAAAAAGAACCGCTGACTGCAACCTCCTCCAGCCCCAGTTTTTCCGCGAATGGCAGAGCAAGCGACGGAGCGCTGGCAATGTAGTCGCCCTCCCGGACGAAGGTGAACATGGTTTCGATAGTGTTGGTCTCGATGGATACGGCGGGTGGATCCAACTGCCGGGCAGCGAAGTAACCGGCGACTCGCTCGTAGCCCATTCGGTCATTGGCGAAAAACACCCACGGAAACGCGAGCAGTCGCTCGGGCTTGACATCGATATCGTCCAACAGGGGATGACCTTGCCTTGCCAGAATGACGTTACGCATCGTCGTCAGCCGCTCGGTCACGATCCGGCGGTGTTTCGGAAACCCGAGTGCGGTGCAGATGACATCCACGTTGCCGTCGATCAACGCGCCGTGAATTTCCTCCATGCTCCCGACGATGGTGCGCACCGTGATGTTCGGGCGCTGCGATTGAAAGGCGTGAATAGCCGGCGCCAGATAGGCAACGGAACTTGGGCCGGCACCGATCGAAACCTGACCCGCATGCCCGTCTTCCAGGAGTTGAATGTCCGAGAGAATTTGTCCGAATTCCAACTCGATCAGGCGGGCCTTATCGACGACTGAGTGCCCGAATTTCGTCAACTGAAAGGATTTCGGCGTGCGCTCGATCAAACGCACGCCTAGTCGTTCCTCGAGAATCTGGATGCTGCGGGAGAGCGCCGGCTGCGTCAGATTCAGGCGTTCGGCCGCTGCGGTGAAGCCCTGACAATCGACGACCGCCAACAGGTGACGCAGCTGCCGTGAATCGATCCGAAGCAATGGGTCTGCAGTTCCTATCTGTGCCTTGGTGGTCATTTTCCACCTCCCCATAGAGCAGATTCTGAGTTGGCTACGCCGCTCATATGGTTCTCGGCGTTAGCGGTTATATAGCTGAATATAATGGAGATATTTTCAAAAATAAATTTCGCTTATGAAGAAATACCGACATTCTATTGTACTTGGCGCACCGGCAGGCACCAACCTTTGACCAACACCAGTGATTGGGGTGCTGATCGGCGATCGTGACGGCCCCAGCCTTGGACCAGGGAGGTTCCAGTGGGTTCAGGTGCCGCGACCGATCCAAAATCCGGTCTTCGATTTTTCGACCTGTCCCATCCTTGGGGACATGGCACACCGGTATGGCCGGGGTATCCGGGCGTGGTCCTCGAACGGGGCTCCTTTCATGCTTTGCATGGGACGCTGACGCAGCGGTTCACCACGGTCATGCACGCATCCACCCACGTGAATGCTCCCCTGCATCTTGTGGCTGGCGGAACACCCATGGGTTCCGTTCCCATCGAGAATTTTTTTGGAACAGCCGTCGTCCTCTCAATACCCAAGGGCAAATGGCAGATGATCGAGGCGGAGGATCTGGAGGTCGCCGTTCCGACTATTCAGACCGGCGATATCGTCCTGATCAACACCGGTTGGCATGAGACCTATTCCGACAGCCAGCAATATTTTGCCCACGGGCCAGGTCTCAGCGAGGGTGCCGCGCGCTGGCTTGTTGAGAAGAAGGTCCGGCTGGTCGGTATGGACACGGCCACTGTCGACCATCCATTGGCGACGGCGCTGGGTGCGCATCGCGGCGGACCGATCTTGAGGGCGCTTTGTGGCGACTACCAGGAAGAAACCGGCGATGATCCACGCGCCGTCTTCCCAGACTGGCAGCCGGCACACCGCATGCTGCTCGATGCCGGCATCCCTACGATCGAGGAGATCGGTGGCCAGATCAACGACATATCTGGGTCTCGTGTCACCGTTGCGGCGCTACCCTGGAAGTGGAAGGAGGGCGACGCAAGCATCATCCGTCTGGTGGCTATCGTCGACGACAGCGGCAACTACCGCCTCGGAGGCGAGGCCGGCGAGACATCGGATCTTGTGCTTCACGATCTCACGCAGAGCTGGGGTCACGACGTTTCGTTCTGGCCCGGCAAAAATCCGATCCACGAATTCCGACGCCACCAGTATCACGCCCGCGATGACGCTCAGGTCTTGCATTTCACCACGGTGATGCACCGCGGCACCCATATGGACTGCCCGATACATGTGCTTCCCAATACCCACGACATAACCGGGTTCGAGCTTTGGAAGTTTTTCGGAACGGGGGTTGCCGTTTCGATCCCGAAGGGCCGCTGGGACGTGATTACACCGGAGGATCTGGAACAGGCGACGCCGCGCATTGAACCGGGTGACATTGTCATGATCAACACCGGCTACCACCGTCACTACGGCGACAATTCGGATTATTACGCCTACTCGCCGGGACTTTACAAAGAGGCGGCGGAATGGCTTGTCGAGCGCGGCGTCAAGATGGTTGGTATCGATGTGCAGGCGCTCGATCATCCGCTCGGCACCTATCTGGGACCACACGGGCCCGGACCGTTTCAGCCCCATCTCAACGACGAATACAAGGCCCAAACGGGTCACGACATTATCGATGATTTTCCGCTTTGGGAGCCGGCGCACAAGGTCCTCATGTCGGCCGGCATACCCGGAATCGAAAACATTGGCGGCGATCTCGATGCGGTTACAGGCAAACGAATGACCTTCATGGCCTTCCCCTGGCGCTGGACCGGAGGAGACGGATCCGGCGTGCGTGTTGTCGGCGTCGAAGATCCATCCGGAACCTACAGACTCTGAAAGACGGAGCGGTATCGTGCAGACAAACCGGTTGAATAATGCAAGCCCGTACGAAGCGCCGAAGCATCACGGCATGACGGCATTCCGGCTGCAGGGAGGCGAAGCCAGCGAAAACGAGCATTTCTGGTGTGGCTTGTCGCTGTTTTTGCCCGGTGGAGGCGCCGATTGGGCCGCCTCTCCAACGGAAAAGGTCTATGTGGTCCTCGACGGCCAGATCACCGTCGTCACGGAATCCGAAACAGCCACGCTTTCTGCGCAGGACTCCTGCCGCATTGCTCCAGGCGAAACACGCAGGATCGAAAATCGCGGCAAAGACGTTGCCAGGATGATCGTTGTCAGTGCAACGGCTGAGCCGGGAACGACACGATGAACGCTCCTGCGCTGTCAAGTGCGCTGTTCGATCTCACCGGGCGATCCATTCTCATAACCGGCGCTACCGGAGCATTGGGAAAGGCGGCGGCGATTTCGCTCGCTCTGTCCGGAGCACGGCTAACGCTGGCAGCGGGCACGCAAGACGATCTTGAAACCGTTGCCGACGAGTGTCGAGCACATGGCGCTGAAGTCGAGACAATTGCGATGCGGCCCGAGACGCCCGAGGCCGCCGAGGCAATCGCCCATGCCGCGGTTACGGCATTCGGCCGTCTCGACGGGCTCATCGTCGCGTCGGGAACCAATAAACCCAATCAGATCCATGAGATGAGCCTGGAAGATTTCGAGGCCGTCATGAACGCCAATGTGCGCGGCTCTTGGCTCATGTGCAAAGCGGCTGGCTGCCGATTTATCGAGCAGGGCGGCGGCGGCAAGGTCGTGCTGATCTCTTCCGTACGCGGCAGACATGGCAGCGCTTTTGGCTATTCCTCCTACTGCACTTCGAAAGCGGCGATCGACGGTCTGACCCGTTCGCTCGCACTGGAATGGGCCGGCCACGGCGTTAACGTCAATGCCATCGGCCCCACGGTCTTTCGTTCCAGGCTCACCGCCTGGATGTTCGATGACGAGAAAACCGGCGGGCAGGCCAACGTACCGGCACTCAAGCGCATCCCGCTGGGTCGGTTGGGAGAGGCCGAGGACCTGGTTGGCATTCTGATTTACCTCATGGCTCCCGCATCCGATTTCTGTACCGGTCAGGTGATCTATGTGGACGGCGGGTATTCGGCAGGATGACCGTGTCCAGGGAACGCATGGCGATCATTGGTGCCGGGCTCATGGGTCACGGTATCGCCCAGATTTTCGCGTCCGTGGGCCACCCGGTCGCGGTCTACGATCCGAGCGAGGCTGCCCTCGCAACCGTCCACGACAATGTTCGCCGAATCCTCGCTCTCCTGGAAGACGATCCCGGCAAAGCCGACGCCATTTCGCTTCACGCTTCCCTGGAGACGGCCCTGGACGGCGCCCATGTCGTGATCGAGGCAGCGCCGGAGAAACTTGCCCTCAAACAGGACATCTTCCGAGATCTCGACGAGATGACGCAAGGGAATGTCGTCCTGGCTTCCAACACGTCCGCCATTCCCATCACCGACATCGCCGCAAAGGCGCGTGACCGGTCGCGCATACTCGGTGCTCACTTCTGGAACCCGCCGCACTTTGTACCGCTGGTCGAGGTCATCCAGACGGAGCAGACCGACGTCAAACACATCCAGCGGATCATGGATTTGCTGGAAGCCGCCGACATGTCCCCTGTGCATGTTCGCAAGGATATTCCAGGTTTCATCGGCAACCGCCTGCAGCACGCACTCAAGCGCGAGGCGATAGCGCTGGTCGCCGACGGGGTCTGCGATGCGGCAACGCTGGACAAGGTCGTCAAGGAGGGGTTCGGCTCGCGGCTTGGCGTGCTCGGGCCCCTCGAACAGTCGGACATGATCGGATTGCAACTGACGCTGGACTGCCACGAAGTCCTGATCCGTCACCTCGACCGGACCCCGCACGAGCACCCCATCTTGCACGAAAAGATCGCCGCCGGGGAAACGGGCATGGCCGCCGGCAAAGGTTTTCGCACCTGGACCGAACCGGAAGCCGCGGAGGTCCGCAAACGGTTTCTCGACCACATGGCTGCCGAGGCGCTGGCCCGACGCAAACGCCAGCGCGGCGCCAGACGAACTCAGCAGAATTCCGAATGAAGCAATGATTGAACCAAGGGAGGTATTCAATGCTGCGTACTTTGAAAAAGTTTGGTCTGTTCGCCGCCACGGCGGTGGTCATGACAATGAGCTCACACTTGGCCAGGGCGGAGGAGTTCACGCTCAAATTCTCCACCATGGAGCCGCCGCACGGACCGATGGTCAACTGCTTCACCCTGCCGCTCCTCGAAGAGTTGAAGGAAGCGACCGGCGGCCGTATCGAGATCGAGCAATATATGGGTGGAACCGCCTTTGCCCATCCGCTTCGCCAGTACGAACAGGTCGCCCGCGGCGTCATGGATATCTCGCAGGGTGTCCTGAGTTACACGCCCGGCCAGTTTGCCATGACGGAAATAGCCACGATGCCGTTTCTGGTCGACGATCCGGAGATCGCGGCGCGGGCAATCAACAAACTGGCGCCGCAATATCTGGCGGACGAGTTCAAGGACATCCATCTCCTGGCAGTCCTCGTGACGCCGCCGCTGTATATTCACCTGCGCAAACCGACTGATGGACTGTTCGATCTGGAGGGCTTGCGCATCCGTTCGACCGGTGTCGGCGCCAGCGCCTTTCTTGAGTCTCTCGGCGCAATCCCCGTGCGCCTGCCTGCCCCCTCCGTCTACGAGAACCTGCAAACCGGCGTCATCGATGGCTCGCTTGCCGAGTTCGTGGCACTGAAGGCGTTTCGCATCGGCGAGGTCACCGAGCATCATCTTCTCGTCAACACCACGTCGGCTTTGCTGTTTCTGGGCATGAACAAGGACAAGCTCGCCTCGATGCCGCAGGACATGCAGGATCTGATCAAGACCAAGTTTACCGGTGCGGATGTCGGTGCACGGGCCTCAGCCTGCTGGAAGAACATCGGCGGCGAAGTTTTTTCCGGATTGTTGGCGGACGGCCACCAGGTCATCGAGTTTTCCGACGCCGACCGGACCAAGGCCATGTCGATCGCCAACGGGATCGCCGACGATTATGTCGCCAAGCTTGAGGCCGAGGGCAAACCGGCGAAGGCGTTTTACGATGCGTTGCGCGCCGAAATCGCGTCGATGACCGAATCCAACTAGATCAAGACGCGATCGAGGATCTTCAGCCATGTCCCCGCTCGTCGTCGGCCTCATCGGTGTCATCGCTTTGCTGATCATTATCGCGATGCGGGCACCGCTGGGGCTGGGTCTCCTCTTGGTTGGCTTCGTCGGGTTATGGACCCTGCATGGCTGGGACACTGCCGTCTATGTCGCCTCCACAGCTCCAGTAACAGCACTGTCGAGCTATACGCTGTCCGTGCTGCCGCTGTTTATCTTCATGGGCGCGATTGCTGTGCGCGGCGGTCTTGCCCAAGCGCTCTACAAGGCGGCCTATGGGTTTGTCGGTCACCACCGCGGTGGTCTGGCCATGGCGAGCATCGGCGCCTGCGGTGGCTTCGGAGCAATCTGCGGCAGCTCGCTGGCGACCGTGACGACCATGGGGCGGATCGCAGTGCCCGAGATGCTGCGATACGGCTATGACAAACGTCTCGCGTCGGGTGCGGTTGCGGCTGGCGGTACGTTGGGGATTCTCATTCCGCCGTCCCTTCCGATGATCATATACGCCACAGTGACCGAAACCTCCGTTGGAAAGCTGTTCGCTGCTGGCATCATTCCCGGGATCATCGCTGCGATCCTCTACCTGATCGCGACCGCCATCTGGACCCGTGTTGAACCGGAGATTGGACCGGCCGGAAAACGGGCGACCTGGCGAGAACGACTGGACCTGTTGCGTCGGGTTTGGGGCGTGGCCCTGCTGTTCATTGCGGTGATGGGTGGCATTCTGGCGGGCATATTCTCTCCGACGGAAGGTGCCGCCGTCGGTGCCTTTGGTGCGCTGATCCTTGGATTCTTCACCATCCGTTCGAACAGGGAACGTATGCAGCGTTTCGTCGCGGCGGTTCTGGAAGCGGTTCAGACGTCAGTGATGATCTTCTTTGCCGTCATCGGCATCTCCGTGTTCGAATATTTCCTCCAGGCAGCCCGCGTGCCGCAGGGCGTGGAAGCCTTTGTCTCAGCTCTCAATCTCGGTCCGGCCGGGGTAATGGCCCTGTTGCTGGTCGTGCTGATCCTGCTGGGCTGTTTTCTCGATTCCATCGCCATTCTCTTCATCATCACACCGGTGATCTTTCCCATCGTCATCGGCAACGGTTTCGATCCGATCTGGTTCGGCATCATCATGATCATGGTGGTCGAATTCGGTCTCGTGACGCCTCCAATCGGCATGAACGTTTTTGTGCTTTCCCGCATCATGCCCGAGGTGCCAACCTGGCAGGTGTTCTACGGCGTCTTGCCCTTCGTCGGCGCGGATGTGATCCGGCTGGCGGTGTTTCTGGCATTGCCGGGACTGGTGCTTTGGTTGCCGTCCTTGCTGTTTCCAGGAAGTAGCCCATGATTGTCAGACGACTTTTGGACATATTCCGCCTCGCGGAACGCGCGCTGACATTGATTGCCGGTTGCGCGCTCGTTTTGATGATGCTTGTCGTGGTGGCGGACGTCATCGGGCGCAGCCTCAATCTGTGGCATATCCTGTCGACGGTGGAGCAGATCCGGCTCTACATGATGCTGCTCGGCTTTCTCGGGCTGGCGCTGTGTTTCCGCAATCAGGCCAATATCGTTGTTGACGTTGCGACCCATCACCTTCGGGAGATCGTGACCCGGCGGATCGATGCCTTCTGGGCACTCTGCACGGCCGTCATCCTGTTGCCTCTTGGATACTCGGTCTTCCGGGATGGCATTTCACTGCATGACTATGGCCAACGATCGGAGGTGCTCGGCATATCGCCGCTCGTTTATCACGCCATCGCCGGTTTTGGGTTTGCGGTTGCGGCCATCCTGTCGATTGTCACCGCAATTCAGCTTCTGGCGAAAAGCAACGAGGCGGGCGGTGAAGCTGAGGGTACCTGGGAGTAAAACATGTCACGAACCATTGTCGTCACGTGCGCCGTCACCGGTGCGGCCGATTCCGTGGACCACAATCCAGCCGTTCCGGTGACGCCGGAGGAGATTGCGGACGAATGCCTGCGGGCGGCAAATGCGGGCGCGGCAGTGGTCCATATCCACGTGCGAGATCCCGAATCCGGCAAGGGCAGTATGAAGCTTGAGCTTTACCATGAGGTGGTCGAACGCATTCGCAGCCGGAACACGGACGTCATCATCAACTTGACCACCGGTGCCGGTGCGCGTTTCGATCCAGGTGACCCCGATCCGTCGGTCCCCGCCGAGAGCACCAATTTTCGCTCACCGGATGAGCGCGTCCGCCACGTGGAGGACTTGAAGCCGGAGATCTGCAGCCTCGACATCGGTACGCTCAATTTCGGTTCGACCGTTTTCGTCAACACCAGCGAACACGTAACGCGTATTGCCGACAAGGCCCGCGCAAGTGGCGCGAAGCCGGAGCTCGAGGTGTTCGATCTCGGGCATATGCGCCAAGCCGTTGCCCTTTACGAACAAGGACTGTTCGAGGAACCGCCGCTTTTCCAGATATGCCTGGGCATTCCCTGGGGAGCCCCGGCGACAATTGAAACGCTCCAGATCATGTGCTCGCAGCTTCCCGAGAGCGCCAACTGGTCGGCGTTCGGCATCTCCCAGCACCAGAGGCCGATGACGGCCTTGACGGTTCTTTTGGGCGGCCATGTCCGTGTCGGACTGGAAGACAATCTGTACCTGGAACGCGGCGTCCTGGCACCCGGCAATGCAGCCCTTGTCGATCAGGCCACTGCCATCATCGAAGCGTTGGGGCATCAGGTGGCAACGCCCGATCAGGCACGGGACATCTTCTCGCTCAATGGCTGAAGTTCGCAACATCCTGTTCGTGATGATGGACCAGCTGCGCTGGGACTATCTGTCGTGCGCCGGCCATCCCCATCTGCGAACACCGAATATCGATCGGCTGGCAGATCGCGGCGTTCGATTCGACAACGCCTATGTTCAGTCGCCAGTTTGCGGACCGTCGCGCGCGTCTTTCTACACCGGCAGAACCGTTTTCAGCCACGGTTCGACCTGGAACCGTGTGCCGCTTCCGATCGGTGAGCTGACCATGGGAGATTACCTGGCTCCGGCCGGCGTGCGAACCGCGGTCGTCGGCAAAACCCACATGGTTGCCGACAGCGAGGGCCTGGCTCGGCTTGGGCTCAACCCGGATACTGAAATCGGAATGATGGTGTCCGAGCCCGGCTTTGAGGATTTTGAGCGCGACGATGGCGTGCATCCTGACGGCGTCCTGGCGGGAAAACCGGAGCTCGCCTACAACGCCTGGCTGCGAAGCCATGGCTACGATGGCGCCAATCCCTGGCAGACTCATGCCAATTCGGCTCTTGGACCGGATGGTGAGATCCTGAGTGGTTGGTCCATGCGAAACTGCCATCTTCCTGCGCGGGTGCACGAAGAACATTCCGAAACGGCCTACATGACCGGCCGCGCCATCGAGTTCATTTCGCAGATGGGCGACCGGCCCTGGCTACTGCATCTCAGCTTCATCAAGCCGCACTGGCCCTACATGGCGACCGCTCCTTACCACGACATGTACGGGCGCGAGAGTTTTCTGCCGGTGCGTCGCGAGCAGCGAGAACTACAAGACCCACATCCGGTCTACCGGGCCTTCACCCAAATGGACGTTTCGAAAACGTTCTCCCGCAACGATGTGCGCGACAAGGTCCTCGCACCCTATATGGGTCTGATAACCCAGATCGACGATCACCTTGGCCGGCTGTTTGCCCATCTCGATGCGATGGGCAAGTCGAATGAAACCCTCATCGTGGTCACGTCGGACCATGGTGATTACCTGGGCGACCACTGGATGGGCGAAAAGGAACTGTTCCATGATGTTTCCGTCAAGGTGCCCCTGATCATCCACGATCCGCGCAGCGATGCCGATTTGACCCGCGGCACGGTCAGCGATGTCATGGTCGAGGCGATTGATCTCCTGCCGACCTTCATGCAGTCTCTGGGTCTCGACATCCCCCACCACCGGCTGGAAGGTCGGTCCTTGCAGCCGTTGTTGTACGGCGCCAGGCCTGACGATTGGCGCGATCACGCCTTCAGTGAAATCGACTATTCCTTCTACGAAGCTTGCGAGACATTGGATGTCCAGTTGGGCCAGGCGCGGGGCTATATGATCCGCACGCATCGCTGGAAATACGTCTATTTCAAGGGGTTTAGACCGCAGCTGTTCGATCTCGAAAACGACCCGTTTGAATATCATGATTTGGGCGGTTTTTGCGATCACCAGACCGTTCGCGACCAGATGTTGGCAAAGCTTGTTGAACGGCTGACCGATCGCCGCAACAGAGTGACCCTGGCAGACTACAACATAGCCGCTATGCGCCCACACCGTTCGACAAGGGGCGTTGAAATCGGAAAATGGTGAGCTGGGCGCTCCGATCACGCAGCGGCCGCGATCCTCGGGGATACGGCCGTCATGTGGCGCACTTCAGTGCGCATCGATTTGTTGAGATCCATGTGCAGGGCCTTGATTTCTTCCAGGTCCCATTGAAACGAAGCGACCCGGTCGGTGATCTCGAACAGTTCGTGTGACAGCGCGTCGCGTTCAGCCTGGTAGAGCGCCAGTGCCCGTTCGTTGCCCTGCAAAACAGCGCGCGCGAGGATCTCGGCATCGCGCAACGCATCGGTGATGCCGTGGGCCGTCAGCGGATCCTTGAAGTAACCGGCGTCTCCGACCAACGCCCAACCGGGACCGTGCGCGGTTCTCATGAAACCCGGGGCGCCGGCGAAACCGTAGAGCCGGCCCGCCGGTGTCGCCGCCTTGACGGCTTCGGCGAGCGCCCTGTTGTTTTCCGCCAGCGTTGCCAGATAACCGTCTTTCATGCTCGGCCGAAACCGGTCGCCGAATTCCGGTTGCGGGACACAGGTGAAAACGCAATGGGCTCCATCATTGGTGGGAATCGCGCCGGCAGCGATGCCGGGACGATAGTACCAGTGGAACCCGTCGTCGGGCAGTCCCTGGAAGTAGCCGTAGACGGCGGCGGTCGTATGGTTGGCCGTGATGGTCGACCTTGCCCCGGTAAGCCGCGCGACCATGGATTGGCGGCCATCGGCGCCGATCACCATGCCGGCCCTGATGTTGAGCAGGCCATGTTCGGGGTCACGCATCTGCACGCCGGTCACCCGTCCGTCTGAACGAGTGTGGAGTGCAGTCAGTGAAACGCCATGAAGAAACTCTGCGCCCGCTTCTACGGCAGCGTCGACCAGGACGCGGTCGAGAACCGTGCGGCGCGGTGCACAGAGAAAATCGACTCCGGCCTCCGACTTGATCGGCAGACGGATCTCCTCATCACCATAGTGGAAGGTGGTGTCGCGCACGGTCGGCGTGCCGGCGCGCAGGATCCGATCCAGAACGCCCCAGCGGTTGAGTTGCAGCACGGCGCCGCGCATCAGCGCATGGGTGGAAAGCCGGTCGGTTCCGTAAGCCTGGCGGTCGACGACCAGCACTCGCACGCCGGCGCGTGCCAGCAGCAGGGCGGTCGCCGCGCCGGAGCAACGCGCTCCGACGATGACGACGTCGTAGCGACCATTGGGGAGTGGAACATTGGTCATGACAGGCTCCGTCAGGCGGCTTTGCGGGCAAGGCCGCGTGTGATGTGATCGGCAAGATCACGGGCATCGTCCGCGGCGCCATCGATCAGCGAAGACTTGCGACGCCGCAGAAAGGGTAGGCCCATGACATAAAGGCCGGCCGCTTCGGTGACGCCGCCGTCATGGCGGATGCGTCCCTTGCCATCGAGCACGGGAACGTTGAGCCACGAAGTGTCGGGCCGGTAGCCGGTCGCCCAGACAACGGTCTTGATCGTTCTGTCGAGCAGGTTCATCGACAGGGGCGGGTCGCCCTCGATCAGAGTTGCTTCCGGTCGGTGCGCTTCGGCGAACACGCCGTGCGGCATTTTTTCGGCGACCCAGGCGTCGATGGTGTCGAGTAGCCGGTTCATCTTCAGGTCGGCGAGGGTGCACTGGTTCTTCAGCGACCCGGAGAACTGAGCGTTGCCGTCGCGCAGGCCGGCCAGCCGACCGACAATCTGTACACCGGCTCGCTGCAGGGTGTTGAGATCCAGGGTGATCTTTTCAGGCGTGCCCACCAGCTGCAATGACGGCACGCGGCGTGCCCGCGTCAGATCATCCAGTGTGTCGTAGCGTGTATCAAGGACGCCGCTTGCATCCATCCACCACTTGATATCACGGCCGCGGTAGCGTCGCGGAACGCGAACATGCTCGCCAACGGCCAGTGTAACCGGACGCCCGGATGCCTGAATTTCGTTTGCCAGCTGGATGCCGGTGGCCGACGCGCCGACGACCAAAACGCCGCCGGGCTCAAGCTGCTGTGGGTTGCGATACTGCATGGAAGTGATCTGCCGCACGTTTGGCGGCAGGCCTTCGGCCAGCTTCGGCACGGTTGCAATGTTGCAAGCGCCGCTGGCCATGACAACGTTGCGAGCGCGCCAATGGCCGCGATCGGTGGCGACCGCATAACCACCATCTGTCGGGCAGACCGAGGTGACGGTGGTGCGACTGTGCACTGGGGCGTCGATCTTCTGTGCGTAGCCCTGCAGATAACGGGTTACCTCGGACATGGTCATGTAACCGTCGGGATCCGGGCCTTCGTAGGCGTGGCCCGGCAACCTGCTCTGCCAGTTGGGGGTCAGGAGGCGCAGGGAATCCCAGCGTTCCGTGCGCCAGGAATGAGCGACCGAGCCGCGTTCCAGCAACACATGGTCGATCCCGCGGTCGCCGAGTTCCTTGCTCATGGCAAGGCCGGCTTGTCCGGCACCGATGATGATTGTGGTTGCGCGTTTCACGGTGGTCGCTCCTTCTTGGCGTGTCACTCAGTTGACGTCGACGTGGACGTTGGTCGGGTTGGTAATGATGTCGAAAACGGCGGACCGCTTCTGCGACTGGGCAACAAGTGCGCGGATGTCTTCGTCGCTGGCATCGGCGTGAATTTCGAAATGCACGCGGATCGAGCTGAAGCCGTTGCGCACATCGGAATCGATGCCCAGAATGCCCTGGATATCCATGTCGCCTTCAAGCGTCGCGGTGACCGAGTAGAGCTGGATGCCGCGATGCTGTGCGACGGCGGCAACACCTGCGGTCAGGCAGCTGGCCAGTCCGGACAGAACCATTTCGACAGGGGTCGGGCCGTGGTCCTCGGCTGCGAAGAGTTCCGGGTGGTCGGCATCCATGGTGAAAGGCTTGGCGCGGCTCTGTTCTTCACCGAGGCCGAAAAAGCCATCGATCGTGTTGCGGCTGTGGGTGCCGTTTACCCACTCGCACTTGCTGCGCCAGGTAAACTGAGCTGCCTGCGGTGCGGCGTCGAGCGCCTCGCGGGCGCCCAACAGCGCTTCAACGTTGACGCCGTTGTTGACGGTCTGTGCGGTTGTCTGGGTCATGGCCATCTGGTTTCTCCTTGCTCCGTTTGCTGCGAAAAACGAAACTCTCTGCGCTTCGTTGCAAACAGATTTGGGCCTTCGCTGTTTCAGTCCGATTGCGAGGGCGGAGGGAAACTGTTTCAGTTGTTTCAAGCGGCTTTCAGCGTGGTATCGCGGGCTTTGGGAGCCATGCCGGGGATTGCGGCGATTGGATCAATAGAACAAGATGAGCCGTCGACATTATGGGACTGGTTCAAATTCTCAGTGCCGAGTTGGCTTGTTAAATTCGCCGAATCTAAGAGCTTTGAATAGAAATTAAGTACAATGGAAATTGGTGTTCGCTGAAATGGCGCGTAATATTTGTTTGTGTGGGGCGCGATAACCGATGGAAGCGCAATATGACCGACAAACTGGACAAGATTCAAAAAGAACTCTCCGATATCGATGAAAAGCTTTGCGAAATCGCCGACGACGTGTCTGCAATTGCCGACAAGAAGGGCAGGGCAAGGGAAAGCGCAAGCCCATAGGCGGGATTCTCGAGCCGGTGAAAGTGGGTGAGGGCGAGACGCCCCGGGTTACAACTACCGGCACCTGCGACAAGAAACCGACAACGATCAGCAAGACAAATGGTCAGAGCGATACGCTGATGTACCCTAAAAATGTCGGTACGTGCGGCAACCTGACGATCACCTGCCTGGACTCGCTTGGCCGCAGGCACGTAACGAGCGTGGCCACCTTGGCGCAGGGCCAGAGCCTCCGCCGCTACGAGACCGCGCGCAACACCCATTCCATCGTCTTCTCCTGCGATGGCAAGGGAAAGGGCGTTTGCAAGATCGAGTTTGACCGGTAACGCCTACGGCGTCCTCAGTGCCGGCAGGCCGATGCCGGTTGACTGGAAACCGCCGTCGACGGAAATCACCTGCCCGGTCACATAGCTGGCCCGGTCCGAGCACAAGAAGACGATGACCTCCGCGATCTCGGTCTCGGAACCATAGCGGTTGAGCGGAATGGCATCGTGATAAGCCGCGCGGATCTCCGGCGAATGCACCGCAAGTGCCAATTTGGTGTTCACAGGCCCGGGCGCCACGCAATTGGCGCGCACGCCGAACTCGCCGAGCTCGGCGGCCTGCTGCTGGGTCAGGTGCATGACTGCCGCCTTGCTGGTGCCGTAGGCGACCCGCAGCGTGCTCGCGCGCAGGCCGGAGATCGAGGCAATGTTGACGATAGCCCCGCCGTGTTCCTTCAGCGCCGGTGCCGCCGCTTGCGAGCACAGGAAGACCCCGTCCAGATTGGTTGCCATGACTGTTCGCCACTGATCGAAGGCGGTATCGCCGATCGGTCCGAAATCAGCCACGCCGGCATTGTTGACCAGAGCGTCGAGCCGCCCAAAGGCGGTCATGACGGTTTCAATCATGGCGTCGACCTGATCCGGAATGGAAACGTCGCACAAAATAGGCATCGCCCCCTCCAGGCCGACGGCCGCGTTCTCAAGTGCTTCGCCATCGCGGTCGATCATCGCAACCCGTCGGCCTTCTTCAAGAAATAGCTTTGTTGTTGCCAGCCCGATGCCTCGTGCTGCGCCTGTAACGATTGCCGTCCTGCTGTCCATGCGGTCGGTCTCTCCTGTTTCCTTGTCCGTCAGGCGGACAACTCGAGTGCAGTGCCCGTCGATCTCTGATTAGCGAATAAGGTCCGCGCAATCAAAACCATTGGTTGGCACTCTGCCGGTCCCTGTCGCAGCCAACAGCCTGTGCTAGAAAGGACCGGAAACGGGCGGCAAGCGGGAGGTACATCGTGGCCATCAATGCCTTGGGTTATCTCGGCGTTCGCTCCGACCGGCTAGAGGACTGGTCGGACTTCGCCAGCCGCTTGCTCGCGATGCAGCAGATCGACCGCGGCGGCAAGGCGTTGGCGTTTCGCATGGACGATCGCAAACAACGCCTCGTCGTCTCCGACGAGCCGGGCGACACCTTGGCCTTCATGGGCTGGGAAGTGGACAACAAAACGGACCTCGAACTCTACGCCGCGCGCCTGGTGAAGGCCGGGATCGATGTGCAGCTAGGCAGTCGCGAACTGGCCGATCGGCGCTTGGTTTCCGATTTGATCCTGTTCGACGATCCGGACGGCAACCGCATCGAGCTTTTCTGGGGCCCGATGATTGCGACCGACCCCTTTGTGCCTGGACGGCCGATCGACGGCTTTGTCACCGGGCCCTACGGTATGGGTCATGCCGTTCTGCATGTTCGTGACGCGCCGGCGCTGCTGCCGTTTTATCGTGACCTGCTGGATTTCAAGGTAAGCGACTACGGCCTGACGCCCTATCCGCTGTATTTCTTTCACGTCAACGGCCGTCACCACAGCTTCGCCATGGTGGGTTCGGGCCAGACCGGGTTTCACCATTTCATGGTGGAGTTCCAGAACCTCGATGATGTCGGCCAGGGCTACGATCTGGCACAATTGGAAGACGGCCGAATTGCATACACGCTGGGCCGCCACACCAACGACTACATGACCTCCTACTACGCCAACACACCGTCCGGCTTCTTTGTCGAGAGCGGTTGGGGCGGGAGGGTTATCGATTCCACCTGGGAGCCGCACGAAACTTTCTGCGGGCCAAGCTTCTGGGGGCATGAACGGCTCTATCTGTCGGAGGAGCCTCGCACCCGCATGCGCGAGATGCGCCTTGAAACAGCGCGCCAGGGCCAGCGTGCTCCGCCGGTTGCCGACTGCCCATGGCTTTACGACCTCGCCGCGAGGCAGGGTCGCTAACCCGACTTCAGCACATTTCGACAAGAGGAGCCCGCTGTGCAAACGGCCGCTTCGTCAAAGGACAATTTCGACGTTGTTATCGTCGGCCTGGGGCCGGTGGGTGCAACACTCGCTAATCTTCTCGGCCTGTGCGGCGTCCCGACGCTCGTGCTTGAGCGTGAAAGCGATATCTTTCATTTGCCGCGAGCCGTGCATTTCGACGATGAAGTGATGCGCGTCTTCCAGACGGTTGGTATTGCCGAGGAACTCAAGGACTTGATCCGGGTCAATCCGGGGATGCGATTCGTCGATGCCGATGGAGGTCTGCTGCTCGACTGGCCGCGCCCACAGGAGGTCGGACCGCAGGGGTGGCATGCCAGCTATCGATTTCACCAGCCCGACCTGGAGCGGCTGCTACGCACAGCGCTTCAGCGCTTCAACCAGGTTGATGTGCGCACCGATTGCGAGGTGGAGAGTATCTCGGAAAACGGTGAGGTCTGCACGCTTCAATACCGAAACAGGGTTTCAGACACGCGGCACGGCGTGACCGCGCGCTTTGTCGTCGGATGCGACGGCGCCCGCTCATTGGTACGGCGCTGCATGCAAACCGCCATGTTCGACCATGGATTTCAGGAGCGCTGGCTGGTGGTCGATGCGCTGCTGAAGGCTGACAAGCCTGAACTTGGGGATCATACGATCCAGTATTGCGATCCCAGTCGACCATCGACATACGTGCGCAGCCCGAAGAATCGCCGTCGCTGGGAAATCGCCGTACTGGATGACGAGTCATCCGACGCAATCGTTGAACCCGAATCGGTGTGGCGTTTGCTCGACCGATGGGTCGCTCCGGACGAGGTCGAACTGGAGCGGACGGCGGTCTACACCTTTCATTCGCTGATTGCCAAGGAGTGGCGCAGCGGCCGTCTCCTTCTGGCCGGCGATGCCGCCCACCAAACACCGCCTTTCATGGGTCAGGGCATGTGCGCCGGTATTCGCGACGCCGCCAATCTGGCCTGGAAGCTTGCTCTCTGCGTACAGGGCCGGGCCGAAGACCCCTTACTAGACAGCTACCAGTCGGAACGTCGACCGCACACCCAGGCCTATGTCGAGACAGCCATCCGCCTTGGCGGGCTGATCAACCGTTGCGGCACCGAAGACGCTTTGCGGGCTGCCCTGCACAATCCGTCGGGTGGGGCCCGCATGGAATCGATCACGCCATCTCTCGGGCCCGGTCTGGCAGCCGGAAATCGGAGCCGATCGGGCACGTTGGGTGCGCAACCGGGACTGCGTGACTGCACGCGACTCGATGACGAAGTCGGCTATGCGCCGGTGCTTCTGGCACGAGGTGAGGTGTGGCGGCAGGAGGTGAAGAGTGCTGGTCTCGCCCCATCCATTGCGCTGCTGCTCGACGACGACCAACCGGAAATTGCCGGCTATTTGAGGCAACTTGATTGCGCCGCGGTTCTGCTGCGGCCGGACCGCTACATCCTCGGAACCGCCAACGACGGCGGCGAACTTTCGGCGCTATTCGCCGGTGCGCCGCATTCACCTCTTGCAACTACAGAAACGGTTTAATCCCATGAAACTCTGCTCCTATCGCGCCGGCGACGAAACCGGCTACGGCATCGTCGCGGACAGCGGCATCGTTGATCTCGGTCGCCGCTTTGCCGACAGTCCCACGCTGCGCAGCTTTCTTGAAAACCACGGTCCTGAGGAAGCGCGAATCTTTGCCGGCGAGGCACCCGACATGGCGCTTGATGCCGTGACCTTCGACCCGGTGATCCCGGACCCCGACAAAATCATCTGTGTCGGCCTCAATTACCGTGACCACGTGGCCGAAACCGGCCGGGCGGTGACCGAATATCCGGTGCTGTTCGCCCGCTTTCCGGGCAGCCAGATCGGTCACGGCGAGCCGCTGGTCAAGCCGTTGGAAAGTGACCAGTTCGACTACGAGGGCGAGCTCGCCGTCATCATCGGCAAGGAAGGGCGGCGGATTTCCGAAGCCGATGCGCTGTCACATGTCGCCGGTTACGCCTGCTACAATGACGGATCGGTGCGCGATTGGCAGCGCCACACCGCCCAGTTCATGCCGGGCAAGACCTTTGCCGGAACAGGCGGCTTTGGCCCTTGGATGGCGACCGCTGACGAAATCCCCGACCCCTCCGCTCTTACCCTGACGACGCGGCTCAACGGCGAGGTCGTGCAGAACACGACGCTCGACTTGATGATCACACCGGTGCCAGCGTTGATCGCCTACATCTCCACCATCCTGCCGGTCCTGCCCGGTGACGTGATTGTTTCCGGCACACCGGGAGGTGTCGGCGCCAAGCGCACACCGCCCTTGTGGATGCGCGACGGCGACGTGGCCGAGGTCGAGATCAGCAATGTCGGCTGCCTGCGTAACCCTGTGGTCGCGGAAGGGTAGACTCGGGGCAAAGCCTGTCGCCTCGTCCGCAATAGCGTGGCATCATGCTGCTCGGGCAAAGTGATGGAGGCAGTGGCCTGTCGCACGTCAAGCAGGACAAGGGTGGCCGATCGAGCGACGGGGTGCGCGCGCTCGAACGCGGATTGGCGATTCTGCGTTTTGTCAATGCCGCCGGGGACACCAAGCCGGCAGAGATCGCCGCTGCTTTGGATATCCCCCGGTCCTCAGTCTATCGCCTGCTGCAGACGCTGGAGGAACAGGGCTATGTGGTCTACTCGCCGACCAGCGCCAGGGTGCGCGTTTCGCGTCTGGCCGCCGGCCTCGGCGATGGCTTCGCACGAACCTCGCTGATCTGTCAGGCGGCGGGACCGATTTTCGGCGAATACGCACCACAACTGGTGTGGCCACTCGATCTCAGCATCTATGACAATGCAGCCATGGTCGTTCAGGAGACGACCCATGACCGCAGCCCGCTTTCGATCGATCGCGGCATGACTGGTTTCCGTCTGCCGGTGCTGCGGAGTTCGGCCGGGCGCGCTTACATTGCCCATTGCCGGCAGGCGGAACGTGAGCTGATCCTCAACCACATCAGGCGGCTTGACGATCCTGACGACATTCCCTTCATGGAACCCGAGAAACTGGCAATCATGCTGACGCAGGTCCGCCGTCGAGGCTTGGCAGTGCGCGACTCCGGTCCCTATCGGCCAAAGACGTCAAGCATCGCTGTTCCGGTCATGGTTGATGGTGACGTGTTGGCATGTGTGTCGATGATATGGATCCGCACCGCCATGACATTGCAGGAAGCAATCGGCACCTACGAGGAACCGATGCGCGAAATCGCCGACCGCGTTGCGCATGAAGTGCAGGTGCGTTGACCGAAAAAAAACCGCCCCGGAGGGCGGTTTTCAGCAAGCGAATTTCAGTGCCGGTCAGTTGGGCCGGCGGTGACCGCGAACGACGCTCGGGATATCGGAGCGGAAGATGCCGAGATCGGCAAGTTCGCGGTCCGAAAGACGCTCGAGTTCGTTGGTGGCACGGGCGACGTTGCGGCGTTGTTTCAGTGCGCTAAGCAGGGACATGGTGTTTTCCTTTCCAAAAATCGCGCCCTCGGCGCGTCAATCTCTTGAGCGCTATATGGTCGTGAACGCGTGAAATTTGGAGCGAAATTTTCGCAGGGGAGCTATGCGGATTCGCGATAGGTCAGGTGCCTTGGGGAAAGGCGAAAGGATTGCGGTAAAGCTCATCGTGCGACTCCACGCCGTCGTCTATGACGCAGTCGGTTTTTGGCCGCGCCACGCACAACAGCACGTATCCGGCCGCTGACTGCCGCTTGTTGAGCGCTGTGGCGCCGGGCTGCCTGACCTTGCCGGATATCAGCTTGCCCGCGCAGGTGATGCAGCCGCCGTAATTGCATCCGATGGGAAGCTGGATGCCGGCATCGAGGGCCGCCTGATAGATCGGTTGGTTGACGCCGACCGCAAGCGTTACGCCGCTGTTGCGCAACTCGACCTGAAAAGTTTCGTCAGACATTGGCGCTCTGGTCTAGATCGTCTGATTGAGTTTCGGCTTCCAGAACGGCCGGAACAGCTCGATTTTTGGACAGCGGTTCATGACCACACGCAGTCCCGCCTCTTCCGCCAGCCGCGCGGCCTCCTCGTCATAGACGCCGATTTGGCCCCACAAAACCTTGGCGCCGACATCGATCGCCTCCTGGGCAATACCCTTGAGCGCGGAAGAATCGCGAAACACCTGGACCATATCGATCGGCTCGTCGATTGCCGCCAGCGATTCGTAGACGGGGAGCCCGCGGATCTCGTTGCCGGCTTCCCGCGGGTTGACCGGTTTCATGTTGTAACCCTGTTCGTGCAGCACCCGCAGCACGCCGTAACTGAACTTGGTCGGATCGGGGCTGGCGCCGACCATGCCGATGGTCTTCACGTCGCTCAGTATCGAAGCGAGGTAGTCGGCCGGGTAGTCCTGGGTGTGGTCCATCGAGAGAAAGTCCTAAAGCCAGATGTCGGAGGTGCAGTCGCCACCCGGATAACGGGTTTCGTGGCAGCGGGACGGGCCGTTCGGCTCCTTGCCGAAATCGACGATGAAATCCTTGTTGATCTCCATGCCGCCCTCGTCGGTATCGCAATCGACCATCAGCATGACGCCGCCTTTGTGCCGGATATCCGGATAGAACTGGTTGTCCCAGGTGGAAAACAGCGAGGTCGTGACGTAGAGCCGCTTGCCGTCGAGGCTGAGCTGGATCATCTGCGGCCCGCCGGCAATGTCCACGCCGTTGACGGCAGGCGCCTTGTTGAGCATGCCGCCCATCCACACCTGGCCAGTCAGTTTCGGATTGTGCGGATCGCTGATGTCGTACTGGCGAATATCCCCGTGCAGCCAGTTGCAGAAATAGAGGAAGCGGTCATCCATCGAGATCAGGATCACCGTGATCATGCCGGGCAGCGGGATCGGCCATTCCGGATGCCTCTCGTTTTCCACATCGATAATTTTTTCGATGATCCACTCCTGGTCCTTCTTGTACCAGTGGATGATGTTGGAGGAGAGCGCCGCGCCCACAAAACCATGGGTCGAAGCTGGATCGTGATGGAACCGTACTTCCAGTGGCACCAGCCCGTCCTCGCCGAGATAGACGGTGTTTTCGACCTGCTTCTTTTCGAAATCCCAGAAGTGGAGTTCGCGGCCGTACTTCAAATGGCCGACTTCCTCAAGATCGAAGCCCGGCATGAACGTGTTCGGCGCCGCCCATTCGCTCGAAACCATGACATTGTGGCGCGGCTGGTACCAGAAATCGTAGTTGAACTTCATGCCGCCGAGGTCGTTTTCCCAACGGCCGACGATCTCGAAATCCTTGTTGAGATGCAGAAAACCGCCGGGCGCGTTGCCCTTGGCGTCGCCCAGCATGGAAATGATGATATCCGAGCCGAGACAGTGCACCGTATGCGGCGCCGACAGGTCGGTCTTGGCTTTGATCTCGTCGCCCGAAACGATCTTGTGCAGCCGCGGCTGCCGCGGGTCAGTGCCGCAATCGACGATGTGAAGGTTGGACGATCGCACACCTGGCACGATCAGGAAGCGGCGCTGCATCGAACTGTCATGATGGCATGACGAACAGGCGTTCCAGCCCATATGATGCAACTCGTCGCCGATGCCCGGCATTTCGCAGCGGCTGATGACCTGGGAATAGGTTGGGCTGTCCGGATCCGCATCTATGGTGGCGAGATAGTCTGGTTTTTGAATGCCGGTACCAACATAAATCGCGATGGTGTAGAGCAGTTTTTCGCGCGGAGCCTGCATCGCCTCGGCCGGTGAGGCATAACCCGGCCCGCAGCATTCCGATTGCCCATTTTCCGCCATGCGCTCCCCCGTCATCTTGATTTTTGATCGCGCCCAAGATTGGCTTGGGGCTCCTTTGTCTGGAATTGCCTAGCCATATCATTGTATGATACATGTGTCTATAGAATGAGAAAATTATGCATCTCGACCGTTTGATATCAGTGCTCGAAACCGTTGCCATCGCCGGTCGTCCGGTTTCGGCGGCAGAGCTCCAGAAGGCGACCGGCCTGCCACGGCCGACCTGTTATCGTTTGCTGCAGACCATGGCCGCGCAAGGGTTGCTCGACGACCCGGATGGCAATTCCCGCTTTCTGATCGGCGAGCGGCTGATGCGCATTGCCTTGATGGGGCGATCCGACAGCGATGTTCGCCATGCGGCCGCGCCGGCAATGAAGGAGGCGGCCAGCGGTTTCGGTGAATCGGTCTTCCTGTCTCGGTTCCGCAACGACGGTGTCGAGATCATTCATGTAGAGACCCCGGCCGATCCGGCCCGCGCCCACATCCATCCGGGCCTGGGCATGCGGCCGATGCACGCTTGTTCCTGCTCCAAGGCGATCGCTGCCTTTGCCGACGAAGCCTTTCGCGACCTCATACTCTCGGGCCCGATGAAATCTTACACCGAGCACACCAAGACCAGCGCGAGAGGCCTGCGCGACGAATTCATCCAGATCCGGGAGCGCGGTTTTGCAGAGTGTGTCGAGGAAATCGAAATGGGCGTGTCCAGCGTCGCAGCCCCAATCCGCCTCGGCGACATCGGCGCCACCTTCAGCGTCGGCGCGACTGGCCCGATCCGCAGGTTCACCGGACCCTACCGCGAGAAGATTGGCACAGATCTGATCGGCCTGGCCGCGAAGGTAACAGCGGCGATCCAGCTATACGATTCGGCGTAGGCTACTTGCCACTAGATGTCAGATGGTGATTTTCTCCTGACAGGTATGCTTAACTGCCGGGAGCGACCCGGTCGCCCGGATCAGTCGGTCCTGTTTATCCTGGCCGCAACCGCACCCTGACGGTGGCGTCCAGTGTGAACCGCCACCACGGTTTGGGTATCCCGATCCAGAATGGGACCGCCCGATGCACCTGGGCCTGTGTCGCAACCGTGCAGGATGATATCGTCTCTCCAATCGATAACCTGGCAGTCAGGCGCACTCCAAACTGCACCTAAATTCTTTCCCTTCCTGAAATAAAGGATCGCCAGGGGGGAGCCCACTTCAAAATTTTTCGCAGACAGCTTTAACGGCGTAATTTCCTTCGCCACTGGTTTGTTGAGATTCAAAATCGTATAGCCATCCTGCCAGTCATCAGAGGCATTATTTCTATGCTCATAACCCGTAATTTCAAAGACCGATTTGTTGAGATTTGACGTATCTCCATTCGGGTACAATTCAAATGCCATTGAACTGATATCTGCGACCTGATCCACACAATATGTCGCGGTTGCAATTCTGTCCCGGTCAACAAGAAAGGCTGTGCAGGCCTTCGCCTCGCCGCCAGCATTCCTTTGAGTTAAGCGGCCGACAGAGCCTGAGAGTGTGACGACCGGGTGCTCCAGGTCGAACTCAGAAAGCCAAACTACGTCATCCATGCCGACGATTCCTCCGACTCCAGAGGCTGATGGTGTAAGTTGAGGAATGATAGTGGAATTGGGGCTTTTAATCTGCTGTTCCGCCATCTCCCTCAGCTCAGTCTGATTCAGTGAGTTGAGGACGCCTGCGCGCACCAGAAATAGGAGCACTTCGGCTCGTTCAGCATTCGTCTTGTTACTATTTGTCAATTCTGAACGAACAATCTCATATTGAAACTCTCGTTCTTTTGCTTCAGCTTCAAGCTCAGCCAGGCTTTTGCTTTCATTCTGCTTTATCGCACTATTTGCCTGCCCAATCTCAATCGTATTTGCCGTCTCACTCCGTGATGTCAATCTCTCGAAAACAAAGGTGGCCGAAAGGGTAACTAGACCCGCCAGGGCGGCTACGATTGGTGTGTTCCAAACGAACTTCCGTCGATCTGATTCTATTCGTAGTCGTTCCAACTCCCGGTCTGCGTTGCGATCGTTGGTTGAATAAAGCTGTTCCGCGATTTTGGCTCGGACAACTTCAGGTATTTCACTATTTGACAAAATTTCCAGTTCTTTGGGGCCAGCCATGGTGAAATACACCTCACAATGCAAAACCGCGGACGATAATATTGTATCATATAAAGTATAAAAATACGAATATTTATAATGAGGAGTCTGGTGAAAATTTGAACTGGATTGGAATCAATGAATTGTGCGGGCTATTGCTGAGTTTGGACTCGAGGTGGGCTGCTGCCTCGTGAACGGTTCATCGAAACCATCATCCCTTTGGCAAGTTCTAACCGAAAACGCAGGCTAAGATCCTGGCTAAGAGCGGTTAGTCGAAGAAGCGTGCGTAGCCTACTTGCAGGCGATGCGCATGCTGCCGTGGCGGAAGCTTGCGGCACCGCCGCCTGAAGCGAGCTCGGAGCCGTTGACGGTCACCCGGTAGAATGGAATGCCACGCACGTCGCCACGTGATTCCAGCACTTCGACCATTGAGTTGGGCTCGAATTCCTCGTCAAGCCGCGACCCGTCCGAAAGTTCGCCGGAGAATGTGCCGCCCGCCACACAGGACCGGCGGTCGAATTCGACCATGTTAAACCGGTAGCCTGAGCCGCCGAACGCGAGCATCTCTTTCTTGGCCAGGGCGATCGTGGATTTGAGCACCGAAGTGCCGGAATTGATGATCTGTTCCTCGAATGCCCTGGCCTGCGCTTCAAGCTGAGCCTGCGCAGCGGCGGGAAGGGCGGACGCGGTGCTTTGGAACCCGTCGACCTTTTCGGTCAGCATCGCCACGCGCTGTTCTGAGGCCTGCACTGTTGATTCGAGGGCTGCGACCGTTTGTTTCAACTCGGTCACCTGGAGGTAAGTCCAGGCCCCGATAGCTGCCACAGCAACGGCCGCCACAAAGGCAACGGCGGTAACCGCGACGGACGAGCTGCCACTCTTTGTATTTTTTGGCCTGTTCGCAGCGCCGCTCTGCTTGGCCGTCTTAGGTTGCTCCACGTCGCTTTCCCCGAGGCTGAAGTCACGGGACCTTACAGCAACCGGCAGCCGGGTGACCAGTGCCAACGTGACGCGCCATCCGCAGGCTTCCCTGGCACGGCTATCAGAAAGCAGACACGTCCTCAACGGGGATCGGCAGCACTGACATTCGAGTGTTTCAAGACGTCCAAATTGGCGCGATTATCAAAGAAATTGCGTTCCAAGCATTCCATATGCCCCTTCATCGAGCGAAGGAGAGTCCCGTGAGACTGAGCATAAATGCCGAAACTGCCGACGTGCCGGACGACCTGCGTGAAGTGTCGCTTTTGGATGTCTTGCGCGATCATTTGCAGCTGACCGGCACCAAATTCGGCTGTGGCCTGGGACTTTGCGGTGCCTGCACGGTTCATGTGGACGGCGAGGCGGTGCGTTCCTGCCAGATGCTTGCCGAGGATGCCGTCGGCTCCGAGGTCACGACCATCGAAGGCCTGGCCGCCACGGTTGACGGTGCCGACCTGCATCCGGTGCAGCGGGCCTGGATTGCCGAAGCCGTGCCGCAATGCGGCTACTGCCAGGCCGGACAGATCATGAATGCGGCGGCGATGCTCGCCGCCAATCCGGCCCCCGACGATGATGAAATCAGCCAGGAGATGGACGGCAATATCTGCCGCTGCGGCACTTATGGGCGGATCAGGAAGGCCATTCGGCGGGCCTCGCGGGAGATGCAAAATGTCTGAAACAAACGCGCCCGCTTCTCCCTCTCGCCGCCGGTTTCTCAAGCGTACCGGCTGGGTCGCCGCTGGCTTGACCGTCGTTGCCGCAGGGTCCTATCCGCTTGTTGCTTCCGCCGTCCCGGTCCTGCCGAGCCTTGCCGATCCCGGCCCTGGCGATGGCCTGGCCTGGGTGCAGATGCTGCCCGACGGGCGCGCGCGCTTCTTCTGTCCGCGCATGGAGATGGGGCAGGGCGCCTCGCTCGGTCTATCCCAGGCAGTGGCCGAGGAACTCAACCTGGCGCAGGATCGGATCGATTGCGTGCTACCGGATACGAGCGAGATCCCGCCGGTCAAGATGACTGTGGGCAGCGAAAGCATCCTTGTGTTTCTGGAGCCGGTCGCGCGGGGTGCGGCGACACTGCGTGAGGCATTGCGCCAACATGCCGCCGAGGCTTCTGGAGTTGCAGCGGCGGACCTGGTCGACGCGCCGGGCGGGTTCATGGGACCGGACGGAACTGTGCTGGACTATGCCGATCTTGTCGGCGCCGCACCGGTGATCGTCAGCGTCGAGCCTGAGCAACCGGCCGCTCTTTACAGCATGGCCCCCGGTCGAACGAGCACGGCGATCGGACAAAGCTGGAGCCACCCCGAGTTGCACGACATCGTCACCGGCAAAACGACCTATAGCCGCGACGTCATTATTCCGGACATGCTCCACGGCGCGGTCGTGCATCCCCCGGTGTTTGGCGCGCGCATCACGGAGATTGATGGCAGTGCCGCGCGCAAGCTTCCGTTCGTCGTCGACGTAGTCGCCGACCGGCGTAGCAATTTCGCCGGCGTCGTGACGGACAATCCCTTCAAACTGAAAGTGGCTCTCGGGGCGCTCAAAATCCAATGGGAAACGCCCGGTGTGCCGACCCAGGCGCAGATCGAGCAGCAGTATGATGTCGATCGGCACCGTGCCGATGATGGATACGGCCATGTGGTTGCGGAAGCTGGTGATGTCGATGCCGTGCAAGCCAGGGCCACCATCAAGATCCAGGCCCGGTACGACACGTCGTTCCTCGCCCACAGTCCGATGGAGCCGCGTGCCTCGGTCGTCTGGGTGAGGCCCGGCCGCACCGAGGTCTGGTGCGGCACCCAGGATGCGTATTTCGTTCGTGGGCGGGTTGCCGACATCACCGGCCAGGATCCGGAACAGGTGATCGTGCATCCCCACCGAATGGGCGGCGGCTTTGGCGGTCGTCTCCGGTGTCAGCCTTCGGAGGAGGCGGCTCGCCTGTCACAGGCCGTGGGGCGCCCGGTTCGGGTGCAATGGGATCGCGAGACAGAACTCGGACACAACGCGTTTCAGCCGATCTATTCCCATTTGATCGACGCCGGCGTTGCCGCCGACGGAAAGCTTACCCACTGGCAGCATGACTTCGTCACCTCGCCGATCATTTTCGGACCCGTGCCGGAACTCCTGGGCGAGAGTTGGCTGGCCAGCGGAGCAGTCGGCCTGATGGACCGCTTTGTCCCCGATATGGGCAGCACGCGAGGCGCGGTCGCACCGTATCAGGCGAAGGACAAGCGCATCCGCTACAGCTCCGTGAGATCTCCGCTGCCGACCAGCGCCTGGCGCGGACTGGGCGCCGCCCCCAATGCCTTTGCCATCGAGTGTGCGATGGACGAGTTGGCCCATGCCGCCGGTGTCGATCCGCTGCAGTTTCGCCTGCGCAACCTTGCTAGAGCCGATGCCCGGCTCGCCGATGTGCTTGGCAAAGCGGCCGAGATGGCCGGCTGGCCGAGGGATCCAGGCCCGGATCGTGGGCTTGGTATTGCCGCGGCGGTTTACAAGGACAAGACGCCGGTCGCGATCGTCGCCGAGGTTCATGTCGACCGAGACCTGGAGGAAATTCGCCCCACGCACGTCTGGTGCGCCCACGATTGCGGGCGGGTCGTCAATCCCGACCAGGTGCGCAACCTTATTGAGGGCAACGTCGTTTGGGGCTGCAGTCTTGCGTTCAAGGAACGCATCACAGTCGAGGACGGAGCGATCTCCGAGACCAACTTCCACCTCTATGAGCCGCTGCGCCATTCCGAAGCGGCCAAGGTGGAGATCGCCCTGATCGAGCCCCCTGCCGCGCCCCCGGTGGGCGTCGGGGAATCGGCCCTTCCGCCGGTCGCGCCGGCTCTCGCCAATGCAGTGTTCGCCGCAACCGGTCAACGATTGCGACGTCTGCCGATGTCATTTGACGATCTCAGCTGACGTGGCCATTCTCAAGATGTGAAAAGGAACGCCTGCCATTCGCGAGTTTGCCAAAGCCAGCCTGATCAAGTTGATTGTCGCGCAACTGCCACCGGATCACACGGCACGGTCCGCCGAGAAGGGCGTTGACCCAATCCGCAATGCTCGCGCGCCCGCCGAGCTCAAGCGCGACCTGCTGGGAGAGCTTTACGCAAGCGGTGGGACTGAGGCCATTCTCGCAATAGGCCGAAATCTTGATGGCGTTGCTCACGATCCGATATGGTCCGCCGCGCTTTCGTCGGCGGATCCGTGGGTGCTGCTCGAGAAATGGCGTCGCTTCGAGAATTATGCCCATTGGAACAACCGCACGGTAATCGAGCGCCTGTCCGAAGCGAGCATCAGTGTTCGCCGCTACGCCGCAGATGGATCGACGCCGACAGCGGCAGAAAACCTGATGGTTTGCAGCCTCCTGACCGGGCTTCTGGCCCAAGTCGGTTGCCGTGATATCGACTGCATTCTGGGCTCTTCCGATCCTGTCACCATCATCGAACGTGACTGTTCGGTTCAATCCTTGGTCGTTGCCGCGGCCGATACAAGCCAATGGCAGATTTCCTGGACGCACCACGAACCCCAAACGCCGGTCGTAACCGAACAAAGCAGGGTGGAAAAAATTGTAGGAACGGTCGGTCTGAGCGAGCCGGTAATTCGAGTGCTGGAGCACCTGCTCGTGGACCCGTCGCGCTCCTGGACACTTGCCGCGCTGGCCGACGCATGCCGCCTGTCCGAGCGCACCCTGCAGAGACGCCTGCGCGAGGCGGACCTCAGCTTCTCCAAAATCGTGCGCCTGGTGCGTATCCACGAGGCATGCGCCCTGCTGGAAACCACCGATCTTCCGGCAACCGCCATCGGCTTTTGCACGGGCTTTTCAGACAGCGCCCATTTCAGTCGCGACTTTTCTGCGAGCATGGGCCTGGCGCCGAGGGCCTACAGGCAACTTTTCAAGCAGACCGAGGCGAACGGGGAACCATCTAGAGCTTGTCCTGGTTAGATTGAACCATTCTGCCGAGGTGCAAATGCGCCCGGCCCTTCGGGTTTGCGGTCGGCGGACGCCCGCAGTGTCAGGATGCTCGCGAAATGCCTCCGGCATCGCACTGCGCTCCTTCCTCGCGGCTCGCCTCGCCGACCACAAACAGAATTGCTTTAATCTAACCAGGACAAGCTCTACTTCAGGCCTGAGGTTCTTCGGATGATTCGTCTTCAATCCAGCGGACAGGTTTCTTTGCTCGGCGATCCACACTGAGTTGAAAAATGTCCTCGCGGGAATAATGCCCAACCACATCAAGGTCATGTTTGTATTCGGTCGTGGCGGCGAGATCGATTTCCACGCAGACAAGTCCGGTTTTGCCGAAGAGTTGCCCTTCGATCCAACGGCCATCGGGTCCGGCAATGCCGCTTCCACCCGTCAGCAACACCGTTGCGTCTGAACAGTCCGGGCCAATGCCGATCCGATAGGCCTCCAGCAGTTCCGATGGAACATCGTCCACAGTCAGGATGTGCGCAGCGGCGGCAACAAAACACCGTCCTTCAAACGCATAGTGAAGGGTTGCCAGGGCATGGCTGTCCGGCATGTCAGGCCAACATGCCACGTGGATTTGCTCGTCCTGCGCATGCAGGGCCTGTCTTGCCAACGGATGCCAGTGTTCCCAGCAAACGAGGCCGCCGATGTTGCCGAACTCCGTTGAAGAAACCCGCAGGCCGGAGGCATCACCCTGCGCCCAGACAATCTTTTCGGTGTGGGTCGGAGTCAGTTTCCGATGCAGGTTGAGCGTTGAACCATCAGTGCCGATCAGCAGGATGCTGTTGAAAACGCTGCCGGAATTTTCCCGGACCCTCTCATTGAAACCAAGCGCGACAACGACCTTTCTATCTCGCGCGATCTTCCTGATCGGTTCCAATTCCGGCCCGTCATGTGTCGGACACTCGCTGACAAATTTCGAATACCAGTGCCTCGCCTCCGCATCGTTCCAGCCAGCCATGCCGAATACCCAGGCCGGATAGCCGGTCAACCAGCTTTCCGGAAACACGATCACCTGCGCGCCCTGGCTGGCCGCCCGTTCAATATGCGAAACGGCGCGGTTGACGCCTTCCTGCAGATCCAGGACAGCCGTCGGTTCCTGAACCACTGCGATGTTAACCAAGCTCACTCGATTTCTCCGTGGCAGCGCCGCTGTTTTCTACTCACTTGCACCTTGTCCAATTTACATGGACCAAAGGACCGGTTCGATGGTCCGCGGCCAATGCGTCCATTGGTAAATGCAAATGTAAGGTTAAGAACGGTGGTGAGCTCGGTCGGCACCAAAAACTGGTGCTGCCGGAGAGATTTGAACTCTCGACCTCTCCCTTACCAAGGGAGTGCTCTACCCCTGAGCTACGGCAGCGTGTCGGCGCGGAAATGCGGCGCGGGGCCTGCGTGCGCGAGGACGCGGAGCCTATTGCCATAGACTGGCGGGCAGCGCAAGGATGAAAGCGGCGGCGTGAGCGCTTTTTACCAAGCGTTAAGCATAGCGGCGCATGCTGTGCCGCACTTGCCCGAATTACGCCATGCAATTGCCCTTTGCCAGGTGCCGGGGAATGCGGTATGTCGGCCCGATGGGACAAGCCAGCGACAGCGGTGATGGCAAGAGCCCGGCGGAGGTCCGCAAGGCCCGGCTGGCGGCCGAATTGCGCGCCAACCTGCAGCGCCGCAAGAAGCAGGTGAGGGCCCGCCGCGGCGGTGCCATGGACGAGGCCGGCGGACTGCCGGCTGCGGCGAACGTCGCGAAGGACAAATGACAGCCGGCAATCGCCGGTGATACTAAGGGGCGGGCGACAAGCTCGGGGACTGCATGGATCGCATCAGAATCGTCGGCGGCAAACCGCTCAACGGGGTCATCCCTATCTCCGGCGCCAAGAACGCCGCCCTGCCGCTGATGATCGCGTCGCTTCTGACCGACGATACGCTGACACTGGAAAACGTGCCGCGCCTCGCCGATGTCGAGCGGCTGATCCAGATTCTCGGCAATCACGGCGTCGACCATTCGGTGAACGGCCGCCGCCAGCGCGAAGGCGAGGGCTATTCGCGCACCATTCATTTCTCCGCCCGCCACATCGTCGACACCACCGCACCCTACGAGCTGGTGTCGAAAATGCGTGCCAGCTTCTGGGTCATCGGCCCGCTGGTTGCTCGCATGGGTGAAGCGCGGGTGTCGCTTCCCGGCGGCTGCGCCATCGGCACACGGCCGGTGGACTTGTTCATCGACGGTCTGCAGGCGCTCGGCGTCGAGATCGACATTGACGGCGGTTATGTGAATGCCCGCGCACCCAATGGTATTCAGGCCGGCCGTTTCGAATTCCCGAAAGTGTCCGTCGGTGCGACCCACGTGTTGATGATGACTGCAACCTTGGCCCGCGGCACCGTGGAGATCCACAACGCGGCTCGCGAGCCGGAAGTCGTTAACCTCGCCGATTGTCTCAACGCCATGGGGGCCCGCATCTCGGGCGCCGGCACCTCCACCATCATTATCGAGGGTGTCGATGCACTGTCAGGTGCTCGCCACCGGGTGCTGCCCGATCGCATCGAAACCGGCACCTACGCCATGGCGGTTGCCATGGCTGGCGGCGATGTCACCCTGGAAGACACCAACGCCACGCTTCTGGACACGGCGCTCGACACGCTGCGTGAGGCCGGCGCCGAGGTGACGCCGACCAATTCCGGTCTGCACATCAAGCGCAACGGCTCAGGTCTGTCGCCGGTCGATGTGACAACAGATCCGTTCCCGGGCTTTCCGACCGACCTGCAGGCGCAGTTCATGGCGCTGATGACCCGCGCCAAGGGCACGTCGAAAATCACCGAGACTATTTTTGAAAACCGCTTCATGCACGTCCAGGAACTGGCACGGCTCGGCGCTGACATCCAGCTCTCCGGCCAGACGGCCACCATACGTGGCGTCGACGCGTTGAAGGGTGCCCAGGTGATGGCGACCGACCTGCGTGCCTCAGTCTCGCTGGTCATTGCCGGCCTCGCCGCCGAAGGCGAGACCGTGGTCAACCGGGTTTACCATCTCGACCGCGGCTTCGAGCGGCTGGAGCAGAAGCTGACGCGCTGCGGCGCCGAAGTCGAGCGCATCAGCGGATAAAGAGCTTTGCGTATTTGCACCTGCCGCCGCAAATGACTATCTAGCTTGTCGACGCGGCCCGTGCGCCGCAGCCAGGAACAAGAGCGCTCGATGAAAATCCTGAAACTGATGGCCCTCGACAAGGAGGACCTGTCAATCGTGTCCGCCTACATGCAGGATGCGGTGATCAAGGCAGACGATCTCGACTATCAAGCAAAGGACATGCGCTTCTTGCTGGCCGGCAATCGCTTTGTCTGGGAAGAATCTGCTGGCAAGCGGCGCCGCTCCTATGAACGCCGCCGTTCGGCGTTGCATTTCAACCGGGTCACCGCCGTGCGTTCGCGTGGTTTCAGCCGCCGCGAAAGCGACAAGGTCTTGTCCTTGCTGACGATCAATTTCGTTCCTGGCGAGGAAGCACCGGCCGGCACCATCGAGTTGATCTTTTCCGGCGAAGCGGCGATCGAATTGTCGGTGGAATGCATGGAGGCGCAGATGAGCGACCTCGGCGCCGCCTGGGAAACGGAATTTCGCCCCAACCACCCGCTGTCCGACGTTTAACGCGCATAGTTTTCAAGGAGAGGGTCCGTGGTCCGACGCCTGCATCAGTCGAGCACGACGTTTGATGCTGATTTTGCCGATCTTCTGGCGATGAAACGCGAGGTGTCGGAAGACGTCAACGCCGTCGCCGCTCAGATCATCGGAGATGTCAGGCAGCGCGGCGATGCGGCGCTGATCGACTACACCAAGAAATTCGACCGTCTCGATCTCGAGACCACCGGCATTGCCATCACCGCGGACGCAATTGATGCAGCGGTTGCCAGTGTCGATGAAGCGACGATGGACGCGCTGAAACTCGCCCACAAACGCATCGAAAGCCACCACACGCGGCAGATGCCGAAGGACGATTTCTATGAGGACCATCTCGGTGTCGGGCTCGGCTCGCGCTGGACGGCGATCGAAGCCGTTGGTCTTTATGTGCCGGGTGGCTTGGCGAGCTATCCGAGTTCGGTGCTGATGAATGCCGTGCCGGCGCAGGTTGCCGGCGTCGAGCGAATCGTCATTGTCGTGCCGTGCCCGGATGGAGAGCTTAATCCGCTGGTTCTGGCGGCAGCGAAACTGGCTGGCGTTTCGGAAATCTACCGCGTCGGCGGTGCCCAGGCCGTCGCGGCCCTAGCTTACGGCACCGACACCATCGCCCCCGTCGCCAAAATCATCGGCCCCGGCAACGCCTACGTGGCGGCAGCCAAGAAACAGGTCTTCGGCACCGTCGGCATCGACATGATCGCCGGCCCGTCGGAAGTCCTCGTGCTGGCCGATGCCAACAACGATCCGGCCTGGATCGCCGCCGACCTGCTGGCCCAGGCCGAGCATGATAGTTCAGCCCAGTCGATCCTGATCACCGACAGCGCCGAGATGGCCGATGCGGTGGAGAAGGCCGTCGAATTGCAATTAAAGGCCCTGCCGCGGGGCGAGGTGGCCGGCGCCAGCTGGCGCGATTTCGGTGCCATCATCGAAGTCGCTGATTTCGATACTGCCATGCCGCTGGTCAACCGCCTGGCGGCGGAACATCTGGAGCTGGCGGTCGACGACCCGGATGCGCTGATGCCCAAGATCCGCAACGCCGGCGCCATTTTCATCGGCCGCCACACGCCGGAAGTGATTGGTGACTATGTCGGTGGTTCCAACCATGTGCTGCCGACTGCCCGTTCGGCACGCTTCTCCTCCGGCCTATCGGTGCTCGACTATGTCAAACGCACCTCCGTGCTGCGGCTCGACGCCGAGCAATTGGCGGCGCTCGGACCCGCGGCGATTGCGCTGGCTGAGGCCGAAGGCCTTGACGCCCACGCCCGCTCTGTTGCAATTCGGATGAACCGATAGGAGTATGGGCCGCATCCATTGTGCAGTGCGGCAATTCGAGCGAGCTGGCTGCCGTTCGCAGCTGGAGGGATTGCTGAAAAATGGCCGAAAACGGCGCATTCAGGCTTTCGGAAGTCACGCTCGATGAGTCCATCGGGCGTTCGACGCCGGATGTCGAGCATGAGCGTGCCGTCGCCATTTTCGATCTCATCGAGGAAAACAGCTTCCAGCCGGTCGGCCATGATGGCGGTCCTTACAAGCTGAAGCTTTCCCTGGTCGATTCGAAGCTTGTCTTCACGGTGACGCAGGAAGACGACGGCGCCGTGGCAACCCATATTCTCTCGCTCACCCCGTTTCGCCGCATCGTCAAAGACTATTTCATGATCTGCGAGAGCTACTATGAGGCGATCCGCAGTTCGACGCCGAGCCAGATCGAAGCGATCGATATGGGCCGGCGCGGCATTCACAACGAAGGATCGCAGACGCTGATGGACCGGCTGGACGGCAAGATCACCATCGATTTCGACACCGCCCGCCGCCTGTTCACACTTGTCTGCGTCCTCCACTGGCGCGGCTGACCTTGGCGGCCATGGGCGACAGCGGACCTGCCGCGCCTGACCTTCCGTCCGCCGTGCTCTTCGTCTGTGGCATGAACTCAATCCGCTCGCCCATGGCCGAACAACTGGCCAAGCGATATCTGCCCTCCGGCACTTATATTGCCTCGGCCGGCGTGCGCCACGGCGAGCGCGATCCTTTCGTCGATGCGGTGCTGGAGGAGGTGGGGCTCGACCTCGGCCGCCGTCAGCCGCAGACCCTGGAGGACCTGGAAGACGACTATTTCGACCTGATCATCACGCTGGCGCCGGAGGCCCACCACCAGGCGCTGGAAATGACCCGCGCAAACGCGGTTGACGTTGTCTACTGGCCAACCCCGGATCCGGCCGTCGCCACCGGCAGCCGCGAGCGCATCCTGTCCGCCTATCGCGACGTGCGGGATCATATCGAGATGATGCTGAAGAAGCGCTTCGGACAACCCTAAATGTGGTGCCTGAATAGGGACAACCCATTGAGTTGCCGCGTCTACGCACAAGAATCGCCCAACCGCGAGGTATTCGGTTCACAAAGCCCAAGCGATTGTGTAGGTTCCCGCGCATTCGCGGTGCGACCCCGCATCCGCCGTCAACAGGATGATTGAGACTATATGGCTAAGGAAGAAGTCCTCGAGTTTCCAGGCGTGGTCACGGAACTGCTGCCCAACGCGACATTCCGCGTCAAACTGGAAAACGAGCATGAGATCATTGCGCACACCGCCGGGCGCATGCGCAAGAACCGTATCCGCGTGCTGGCTGGCGACAAGGTGCTCGTCGAAATGACGCCCTATGATCTGACCAAGGGCCGGATTACCTACCGGTTCAAATAGCGCTCTTCGCGCCATGGTCCCTTCGCCCAAACTCATACTGGCCTCCGGCTCGCCGCGTCGTGTCGAACTTCTGCAGCAGGCCGGACTTGAGCCGGATCACCTGATGCCGATGGAGATCGACGAGTCTCCCGGCAAATCCGAACATCCCCGGACACTTGCCCGCCGATTGTCACGAGAGAAAGCCGAGGCTGCCGTCAAGGCGCTGAAGGGGGATCCCAACTGGCCCAACCGTTACATCCTGTCGGCCGATACGGTGGTTGCCATCGGCCGCCGCCTTCTCGACAAGGCAGAGCTGGCCAATGAGGCATCTGCCGCACTCTACATGCTGTCCGGCCGCTCTCACCGGGTCTATACGGGCCTGACGCTGGTGACGCCGAACAACCGTTACCGCCATAAGACCGTCGAGACCCGGGTGCGCTTCAAGCGCCTGTCGCGGGTCGAGATCGAGGCCTATCTCGCCTCCGGCGAATGGCGCGGCAAGGCCGGCGGCTACGCCATCCAAGGTCTCGCCGGTGCCTTCATCGCCAAACTGACCGGCTCCTACTCCAACGTCGTCGGTCTGCCGCTGATGGAAACCGTCAACATACTGGTGGGCGAGGGCTTCGACGTGCACGCCCGCTGGCTGGAACCGGATTGAGTTGATGGCTGAAAAAGCGACCAGCAATGTCGAACCGCTGCGCAAGGCGCGTCCCTGTCCGGAGTGTGGCCGTCCGTCGGCCCGCGCCACCTATCCGTTCTGCTCCGAACGCTGCAAGAATGTCGACCTCAACCGCTGGCTGAGCGGCTCCTACGCCATCCCGGTGACCGAGGAAGAGGAAAATCAGCGCCCATCCGAGGACGGCGACTGATACCGCCTTGAGCGCATTGAAAAAAACCGCAAGCCGGCCGCTTATTCGGCTGGACACGCCCTCCGGACATGCTATAAACCCGCTCGCCTGAAAGGGGGACCACCAACGCTCCCGGTTGCAAGGGTCAAAGAAAGCCCATCTGCAAAGGCAGTTGCCCAGATAGCTCAGTTGGTAGAGCAACGGACTGAAAATCCGTGTGTCGCTGGTTCGATTCCAGCTCTGGGCACCATTTTCCCAAGGGTCCATTCAGGACATGTGGAGGGTCTTCGTCGAATACGGAGTCGCGGTCAATAATCTTCAGGATGTGGTCAGCTTTATATCGGCCTCCGACAAGGCTTTGATTTTCACTAGAAAAATTGATCAACACCTATGATCCGAACGCGCTGCAAAGGTTTTAAAATGTCTGGTTCGATTTACCAGCGGACATAGCGCACGCTTCATTCCAAGATCGAGCGACAACACTGCATCGCCTATAGCGATGCGACCGACTGTTGGGTTGATCTGAACAATTCCTCATCGGAATCCGCCGTGTTCGGCTTTGGAACGACCAAGGGAATGTGGAAGGGTGGCGGCAGCAATATCGGCGGAGACTTCTTCTACATCGGTTCGATCGGTAACCTCTCCGAAGAGGCTCAGGCGATATTCGGCACCTCCGGCTTTTTGACTGAGAGCGAAGTTGACGAGGTCGTCTTGCGCCTGATGGATGCGGCCGATAGCGGGTAACTACCTCCAGACGTCCGTAACACCCACGTCGACAGCAAAGAAATTCATATCGAAGTCGACAATTCAAACATCAAAGGCACCTTCACAGATACGATCGTGCTCAAAGGCGAGCAAGTTGCCAATGCGTTGGAACTGAGTGAGGAGGTAACCACGGTTCAGGGTATGTTCTCAGAGGAACAAACGCTTAGTTTTGATGCCTTCAATCCGGATCCAGTGCAAGATTTCAACATGGCTCGCATGCAGAATTTTAACGGGAACACGATCGCCAAGATCGAAAATCCATATATGGATGGACAGATGCCTGCCGGGGATGTCGGCTATGCGGACGCCGAGTGGCCCGAAAGCACGCCGCAGGACGGCACCGACGCGGCGGCGCAGGTCTACACTGAGCATTTTGACTCCGACATTCTCTGAGGTTTCGCGGTCCGGGCACCGGGCCTCCGCCCGGTGCCGTAGACAAAGAACATTCCGCTTTTGAGTGGCTGACCCTTCCTACCGGAGGAAATCAAAGCACCGCACCGAAACTCCGTCGTGAGTCTCGAAAATCTCCCCATGCCCGAGCGTCTGCATCGCATCGGTATAGCCGGCTTGCCAGTGTGTCTTTGTGCTGAGTGGAGAAAACTCGCGATATTGCGCGTCATGTTCATGGACACCGGATCGGTAAATCAGGTGGACGATGTTGTAGGTGTTTCGATTGGCCATTTCGGAAAGTAGTTTTGCTTCCGGGCAGTCGGCCAGTTCGGGCGGGAGCCTGTCCAGCAGTCCGGCGATCATCGAGCGCTGTTCCAGGGTCTGCTTCCAGTCGTTCGTTTTCGAGCGGGTCATGCTGGAAAAATAGATTTCGCTCTGGCGCAGGATTACGTCGGCCATGTTTCTCGGAACAGGGCCGATAGCGCTCCATAGGTCGACCTGAAACGCCAGAACGTCCTGCCTCGCCGCCGTGTGACTAAGGACATGGTTAAGTGGCGTGTTGGACGTCAGGCCGCCGTCCCAATAGAGCTTGCCATCGACTTCGACAGAGGGAAATGCTGGAGGCAGAGCACCGCTCGCCATGACGTGTTCGGGACGGATATTCCTTTCGTTCGAATCGAAATAAACGAAATTGCCGGTGCGGACATTGGCAGCACCGACGGATAGACGAATGCCGTCGCCCGAGTTGATGCGGTCGAAGTCGACCAGCGTTTCCAGGGTCGATTTCAAGGCGCCCATGTCGAAGAGGCTTGTTGCCTCCGGAGAGCCGGCACGCGCGAACATCGGTCCGGGCACGCGTGGTGTGAAAAACCCGCTCGATCCGGCCATCGTCGCCATCGGTGCCTGAAAAGCGTTGAACGCTGGATGCGCAAAAGTGCTTTCGAGAATTTCGCGCGCCAGATCGCCGAAAGGCGTTACCTGTGCCGGCCGTGAAATGGTCTCCCAAAAGGTTTTGAGCTTGCTGACGCGATCCCTGGGCGGATTGCCGGCAATGATGGCCGCGTTGATGGCACCGATCGATATCCCGGCCAGCCAGGTGGGATGCAGGTCGATTTCGGCCATGGCTTCGAACACGCCCGCCTGATAGGCCCCGAGGGGGCCGCCGCCCTGAAGCAAGAGCGCGATACACTCGAAAGGCGGGTCCATGACGCCGGAATCGCTCTGTTGTGTCTCGCGTGGTCCTTTTCCCATTGGCTCCGATCAGATTGTTCGACAGAAGCACTGTGGGGTGCCCCACTGCCTTCAACCAGCAATCGCGAAATTGTCCGACGCTGATTTCGGCGCCGAAACTGCCACTTCGCGTAGTTTTCCGGAAAAAAACTGCCTGATGGCGTGGCCGCGGAGACCGCGCCACGTTTATTGTTCTTTTCGATCTGCCGCGGATATCCTGCGGTATGCGCAAGCCAATTCAGGGACTTTCGATGAACGACCCAAAGCCCACCAACGATTTTCAAGATGTCATCCAGCGCCGCCGCAGCACCCGCAAATTCGAGGCCGGTCGTGAAGTTGAGCCGGAGGTTCTCGACCGTATCGTCGAATGTGGCCGATGGGCGCCTTCTGGCGCCAATGTGCAGTGCTGGGACTTCATCGTCGTTTGTGATCCTGAGATGCGCGAGGAGGTTCGGCAGGTGTTCCTGCGTCAGGCGCAGCGATTAGTCGACCATGCCAAAGGGTTCCCCGCGGTCTCGAAGAATTATCTGTCAAACACGGTGGCAATCGTCGTCGTGCTTGGCGATCCGCGATGGAAAGTCTGTTTTCCGCAGCCGACCAGCCAAGGTTGGGAAGCTGAGTATCTGGACAACAATGAAGCGATTTTTCTGTGCTCGCTCGGGGCCGCGGTCCAGAACATCCAGCTTGGGGTGACCGCGGAAGGCCTGACATCGGCATGGCTTTCGGGGGGCGGCGAGGAGATCACCAACCGCGAGCTTGCCGCAATTCTCGGTTACCCGGATTGGATGAAAGCCTACGGCACCATTCCGATAGGCTATCCCGTCGCCAGCCAGGATCGCCGCTACCGGCGTCCGCTCGACCAGGTCCGTCATTGGGACCGCTACAATCCCGAACAGTACCGCAGGCACGAGCAGGTGGATTTCTACGAAAGCACTCTGCGCCCATTTGCCATGTATCGCGATCAGGAAGACCTGCATGACTGGCCGGATTTCGACGAGAAACTAGGCGACTGGGCAGACGCCTTCACAGGCGCCAAGGCCAACCCGTCTGCGCAACTGGAAAAGGAAGCAGACTTCTCCAAACCGCGTACGTCGGGGAAAGCGACCAAAGCGCGCCAAAGGTCGAAGGACTGACCGTCGCATCAGCTCCTGCACATCTGCCCACCGTGTCTCGCTGGTGCCTGAGGCTCGTGTGGTTAGCGTCGAGCTGACACATTGGATTGCCTGCGCGCCATCCGCCAATTCTTCCGAATTCGAGAGAGGCTGGAACGCTCACCGGTCACCGGGTGTGGGTGGCGTCATCGTATGGATTCACGCGTCCGCTCTCGCCACTAACGCAGAAGTCACGCTGGAATCACGGCTCCTGAAGATACTCGTCCCCGACTGTCGAGACGGCGTTCGCGCAAGCAATGCGTTGTGGGCAGAAGTTCATTCAGGGGAGAACAACCATGGCCTATACTGACGATGTTGTGAGTGCCTTCCAGGCAATCTTGCAGCGCAACCCGACATCGGACGAACTTGATACGGCGCTTGCATCGGAACAGAACGATGCTTCACTACTGGCCCTCGTCGAGAGCCTGGCCAGCAGCTCCGAGGTTGAGGAATTCATCGCGCCGATGCTTCGTATCTATCAGGCCGTCTATGGCCGCTCGGCGGACATCGGCGGGCTGAATTTTTGGGTGAACGTGTTCCGCTCTGAGCACATTCAGGACATGGATGATCCCAACAGCACGACGGTCGATGAAGCCTTGGTCGCCGTGGCTCGATTTTTCGTGACCCCGGCGACAGAGGAATTCGTGGCACGATACGGAGCAGATCCCACCGCTTCCGAGTATGTCACCGCTCTTTACCGCAACGTCCTTGACCGCGAGCCGGATGATGCTGGCCGCGGCTATTGGGCCCAGGTTTACGAGAACCTGTTGGATGGACTGGCTGGCGGCTCGCCACCGACGGAAGCCATGAAACAGGAGGTTCGGGCCATTCTGCTGGAGCAGTTCGTCAATTCCGATGAATGTGTGGAACGGGCGCAGCCGGCGGTGGAGAACTATCTTGTTCAGTCCGCTCTGAACGACGGACCGCTCCCTGAGACGCTCTGGGACCTCATACCTTCGCAAGAACCTGAGGTCGACCTTTCCTCTTCGACCCAGGATGAGGAAATCCTGCTGGTTGACGGCACGGCCCGCACTGTGACGACCGGAGAGGGCGACGACACTGTGCGGCTCGGATCCGGTGGACACACTGTCGATACCGGCGACGGTGACGATACCGTGGTCACCGGTGCCGGTAACGATACCGTCTCCATTGGCGATGGCAACGACATTGCCCAGACCGGTGCCGGAAATGATCTGATTGTTGCCGGCAATGGCGGCGGGATCGACATCATTGACGGTGGGCCGGGCGGCGACACCGTGTCTTATCCGTCCGCAACCAATGCTGTGCTGATCGATCTGCGTGAAGAGGATCGCAGCGCGCAGGCGGCAGGCGCCACGACGATCGGCGACATATTGACGGGCACCTATGATCCGACAACGCCGGTGGGGTATGCCGAGGGAACGGATATCGAGACGGATGTCCTCATCAGCATCGAGAACGCCGAAGGCGGGGCTGGGAGCGACACCATTTTCGGCAACGACGGAAACAACACACTGCGCGGCATGGACGGTGATGACGAGATCGACGGATTCGCCGGGGACGACGATCTGCTGGGCGGTGCCGGAGCCGACGAACTGCGAGGGGGCGATGGGCACGATCTGCTGGAGGGTGGTGCCGGTGACGACACGATTGATGGGGGCGCAGGATGGAACCGAATTCGCCTGTCTGGAAATCTCGACAATTATGACGTCGTGACAAACCTGGACGGGACGTACACCATCACTGACACCCGCGCGGGTTCTCCCGACGGCAGCGACACGTTCACCCGCATCCAGGAGGTCGTCTTCGCCAACACCACAGTCGGCCTCTGGTCGCTGGTCGATCCGAATGAAATCAGTGGAGCGGGAGTCATCAATGGAACCGCTGCGCGCGATCGAATGGAAGGCAGCGATGGCGACGATGAACTCCGTGGCTTCGATGCAGAGGACCAGCTTCTGGGCGGAGACGGCAACGACCTGCTCGATGGCGGTCCGAGTGACTACGACGACAGCAATTTCGTCTGGGATATCGTCAACTACTTCGACGAATACTGGCAGAACCAGGGAAACCGGTCCGGTGTGATGGTCGATCTGTTGAACAACACGGCGACCGACACCTATGGCGCGACCGATACGATCTTCAACATCGAGCGGGTGTTTGGAACGCCGCTCGATGACTTGATCATCGGCTCCGACAATAGCGTCACCGGCGAGGCCTATGATCCGTACATCGGGGCGGACACCATTCACGGCAACGGCGGCTACGACAATCTGCGCTATAATCTGGCTGAGCCATTCGGGACACCCGGCGGGATTACCGTAACTTTCGACGCCACCATTGTCGGCGCTGGCACCGCTATCGACCCGGCCGGGGATATTGACACTTTCACCGGTATCGAGGCGATCACGGCAACACACTCCGATGACATCCTGACGGGCGGTGCCGGATGGCAGCGATTCATGCCGCTCAACGGTGCGGACACGGTCGATGGAGGGGCGGATAGCGATATGGTCGCCTATCACAATGACGCCTCCTATGGCGGGTTGGCCGGAATAGCGGTGGACCTGGCCATCGTCGATGGTCAAGGTTTTGCCTCGGCGACCGATGGCTGGGGCAATGTCGACCGCCTGCGTGATGTCGAGGAAATCCGTGGAACGGGCGCAGCCGACACCATCCTTGGAGATGCAGCCGACAACATCTTTGAAGGGCGTCAGGGCAATGACACGCTGGAGGGACGCGAAGGCAGCGACCGACTGGTCGGCGGTCTTGGCGATGACGATCTCGACGGCGGCGCCGGCGCCGATGAATTGTTCGGCGATTCCGGCAACGACATTATCAATGGCGGACTCGGTGACGACTATCTGTCGGGTGGACTCGGTTTCGACCAATTTGTCATCGCCGCTGGAGACGGAAACGACACCTTAGCCGATTTCATCCTCGGCGAAGACACGCTGGATCTGGCGGCCGGCCTGACGATCTCGTCCCTGACCGAAGCCGAAGTCGGTGGCGAGCCCGGGCTCGATACACTGGTGACGCTGTCCTCCGGCGACGTGCTGACTCTGCTTGACGTCTCGGGTGTGTCGGATCCTGCTCAGCTCACAGGCGCAGCTGCGGATCTCGACCTGTTCATAGCGTAGGCGCTTGCCGGCACAATCCGATCAGATCGCGCAAGAATGGGCGGGCGCTTCAACGGAAGCGCCCGCTGTTCTTTGTGCAATCCACTTCCGGGGTGGGCCGTTGTCAGTAGCCGCGTTGCGCGTCCGCCACGTCCTCACAGGTTCCAGTCTCGGCAAACGTCTTGAGGTTTTCGGCAATCAGCCGGCCGCCGGTTCCTGCATCGATACGTGAAGCGACATGGGGCGTGACCGTAATCCCGGGATGGTCCCAGAAGACGTGGTCTTGCGGCAATGGTTCCTGGTGGAACACGTCCAGCGTGGCCTGTTTGATCTGGCCGCTTTCCAGCGCCGCCAACAGATCTTCGTCAACCAGGTGAGGTCCGCGGGCGCAATTGATAAGGCAGGCGCCGGGCGCGAGTTTCGACATGAGCGAAGCGTCAAGGATGCCTTCCGTTGCCCGGGTCAGCGGCAGCAGGTTGACCAGGATCTCGCAGCCATCGAGAAACCGGTCGAATTGGGCTTCGCCCGCGAAAGTTTCGACACCATCGAGCGACTTGGAGGATTTCGACCAGCCGCGCGTGTTGAAGCCGATCTGCGACAACACGCGCGCCGCGGCGGCGCCGAGATTTCCCAGCCCCATCACGCCGACGATGCGGTTCGTTGCGACTGGAACGACAATGGAATGCCAGTCGTGCTCGGCCTGCGCCTGGAGCTGGCGTGGCATGTCGCGGTGATGGCGAAGCACGTGTAGCGCCACATATTCCTGCATGCGCTGGGTAAGATCGTGACCCACCGTGCGGATGATTGGCACTCCCTTTGGAAGCTCTTCGTCTGCGAGAACATGATCGATGCCGGCGCCCACGGAAACGATCGCCTTGAGGTTGGGAAACCGTGCAATGTCACCGGTGCGAGGGCGCCAGACCACAACGAAGTCGACCGTTCCGGGATCGGAAACGTCACGCATCGCACTTACGTCCCAGCCGGGCAGCAAATTGCGCAGCATCTCGATCCACCAGGCAACCGAATCATCGCTCGGCAGATAAATGGCAACGTGCAAGGCGGTTTTCCTTAGCTTTCCAAGCGGGCGCGGACCATGCCGCTGGCGCCGGACATTTCTCCAAGATGCGTGCCGCCGCTGATTTTCGCCTCTCCGATGCGACCCCGTTCGGTCTTCTCCTCGGCCATGGCGATAACCTCGTCCAGGTCTTCCGGCGGGATGAAGAGCACGCCGGAATCGTCGGCCAACACCGCATAGCCCGGCAGCACCGCGGCTCCGCCCACGGAAACCGGCACGTTGAACCCGCCGCCCGTGTCATAGAGGCGGGTCGTCACCGGCGAGGGCCCGCGCGACCACATTGGGAAGTCCTGCTCGGCCACTTCGGCGGTATCCGTGTGCGGCCCGTCGATACAGGCGCCGGCCAGGCCCATCAGCGCTGCCATGCGCGTCACGCCACCGCCCCAGCAGGCGTATTTGGTGTCGCCGAGCCGGTCGACGGCCATGAAATAGCCGGGCCCGGTATGCGACAGGCAGTGATGCAGCAGCGTCGAATCGAGCCCCGGGATTGCCAGCGTGGCAACGGTCGCCGCGACCACCTTGCCCGGCAGCACGGGCTGGATCTCCGGCGTCGCAAATCCATAGTGATAGAAATGGCCGATGGTGGCGGTTTCCAGTTTCGACAGCCGGTCGAGTTTCTCATGCGGAATGGGTTCCGGCATCGGGTTCAGCTTGTAGAAAAACTTGCTCATTGCGGTCCTCATTCTGGGCCTAAAATAAGATTGGGTAGAAAGGTCACGGTCTCGGGAACATAGGTCAGCAGGATCAGCACCGCGATCAGCGGAATCAGCATGGGCAGCACGGCCAGCGTGACCTTTTCGAAACGAACCCGGCCGACTTCCGAAACGATATAGAGCCCAATCCCCATGGGAGGAGTGGCAATCCCGATCAGCAGGCCGAGCTGAAGGAAGACGCCGAAATGAACCCGGTCGATGCCATAGGCGTCGATGACCGGCAAGAGCGTCGGCACCAGAATCAGCTTGGCGGGCACACCTTCGACGACGCAGCCAACAAGAATCACGAAAACCAGCAGTAGCCCGAGGAAGACATTCTTGTTCTCCGTCAGGTTGAACGTCGCCTCAGCCACTTTCTGCGGCGTCTGCTCGATGGCGAGAAGCCAGCCCATGGCAATCGAGAAGGCAATGATGATCATGATCACTGCGGTCATCATGGCGCTGTCAGTCAGCGCGTCGAAGAACCGTTTCCAGGTCAGTTCGCGGTACCAGATACCAATAACGATGCAGTAAAGGCAGGCCAGCACCCCGGCCTCTGTCGCCGTAACGTAGCCGAAAAAGATGGCGCTTAGGATGATCGCCGGCGCGACCAGGGCTAGAAAACCGTGTTTGGCGGAACCGACAACCTCGCGCGGAGTGGCGCGCGGTTGGGTCGGAAATTCCCGAAACGTTGCCACGAAACGCACATAGATCATCAGCGCCATGCCCACCAGGATGCCCGGTACGAGGCCCGCAAGGAACATGCGTTCGATCGATTGCTGCGCCAGGAAGGCATAAAGTACCAAGCCGATTGATGGCGGAATCAGGGGGCCGATTACGGAGGAAGCCACGGTGATCGCGGCCGCGAAATCGGCCTTGTAGCCCCGTTCGCGCATCGCCTTGATTTCTATCGATCCGAGTCCGGCGCAATCGGCCACGGCAGCGCCGGATATTCCGGCGAAAATCATCGACGACAGGATGTTTACCTGTGCCAGCCCAGCTCGCAGATGGCCGACGAGGGCATTGGCGAAATTGAAGATCCGTTCGGTCACGCCAGTGGCGTTCATCAAGTTGCCGGCCATGATGAAAAAAGGCACCGCGGTCAGCGAAGCCTTGTTCACCCCTTCCAGCATCTGCTGCGGGATCACCTGCAGAAAGGTCGAAAATTCCGACGTCAAAAAGGTGATCAGGGTAGCGGCACCGATAGCGATGGAAATCGGCACGCGCAGCAGGATCAACACCATGAAGCTGCCGAAGAGAGTGTAAGCCATGCGTCAGGCCTCAGGATGATGCTCGATGATATTCTCGGGCAGCCCGGCGACCATCTTTGCGAGGTCAAGCAGGGCCGAGGCGACGATCAGGCTAGCTGAAAAGAACAGCGGAACCGACAGGGCCTGGCGAAACAGTTCTTCTCCCCCCGGCAGGATCGCCCCATCCACATAGCCGCGGGAGGTGGCCAGGATAGTCGGGATCTGCTGCAGGATCACACCGCAGACAGCGAGCGCCGATACATCGGTCACGATGCGGGTGAATGGGTAGCCCCAGCGGCCCATGTGGTTGGCGACGAAATCGACGCGCACGTCACGCAGGCGGACAAAGATGGCGAAAAAGCCGAAGAAGGACAGCCAGACGAAGAAGACCATCGTCCACGGCCAGATCCAATAGGCGGAGAAACCGAGAGGCCGCCCGACAATCGTCACCGTCGTCAGGGCCAGCATGATCAAAAGGCAGGCGTTGCAGATCCACTGGAAAACGCCGCCCAGGCCCCAGGCAGTCCGGTCCAGCATGAGAAGAGCGCCCTGCAGGGCGCTCTTCGGCTGCACGTCGCGGAACGCGATCATTGAGCGCGTGCCGCTTCAACCGCTTCCAGGAAGCCGTCCGGCAGTTCGCCGGCCGCCGCCATTTCAGAGTAGAACTCCTTCATCTTCTCGACGAAAGGACCGGTATCGATTTCCATATAGGATGCGCCCTTGGATTTCATCGATCCGATGCTTTCCTCGGCGACCTCGCCCATGAGGGTGCGGGACAGGGCACCCGCTTCCTCATAGGCTTTCAGCAGGCCCGCCTTGGTGTCATTGTCAAGTGCCTCATAGGCGTCTTTGTTCATCATGAAACCGATGGACTGCCAGTACTCATTGTGGCGCGTGATGTGCGGAGCAACTTCATTGAAGCGCATGGATTCCACCAGCGCGATTGGTGAGTTCACCGCCTGAACAATGTCCTTCTGGATTGACTGGTAAACCTCGGTCCAGGGCAGGGTAATCACTTCGGCGCCGAGATGGCTCCAGGTGGCAATGGCCAACTGGTTGGGGTGCATGCGCAGCTTGAGAGCAGCGACGTCGTCGAGCGTTTCGATCGGCTTGTTCGACACGATCACACGAAACGGACCGCGAAGCACTGCCGTCGGGTTGCCTAGCGGCACCACACCCGACTCGGCTCCCGCCTTGTCGAACCAGCCCTGGACCAGATCCGAATCCATGAACCGCACCCAGTGGTCGTAGTCGTCGAACACGAAGGCCGGGCTGATCCAGCTCAGCTCGGGAGCCCATTTGCGCATGTAGCCGAAGCCTTCCGCGTAGATATTGACGATGCCGGCCTGCAACTGCTCGAGAACCGCATCTTCCTTGCCCAACTGCTCGTTCGGGAACACCTCGATGGAGAGCTCGCCTCCGGTATATTCCTTGGTGAGATCAGCGAATTTCTGGAATACTTTTCCTTCCGGACTGTCTACCGGCATCTTGGTTGCCATGCGCCAGGTCGTGTCTGCCAGGGCGGTTCCAGCAAGCCCCGCGACCATCGCGGCGGCAGCGACCAAATGGATCAATTTCTTCATCTTTTGCTTCCTCTCAGTGGGTGACAGTCGGCCGGTTTTTTCCCGGCGCATCGGTATCCGCATCGTTTTTTCCGGCTCTCCAAAACACGGATTTGTCTTTTTGCGCACGCCGTGTATACAAGAGGAATACGAAACGCCTGTCCAGATATTTTTGGCGGGGTGCCGGAGCGAGACGCGATGAACGAGTTGGTAATCCCGACAAAAATGCCGGCCGCTTCGGAGGTGGCTGGCCAGTCCGCCCGGCAGCGCGCCTATGAGGGATTGCGCGCCGCAATTCTGCGCGGACAGTTCGAGCCGGGAACCTTCATCGAGGAAGCCGTCGCTTGTGCGGTTACAGGCGTGTCGCGTACACCGGTTCGTGAGGCGCTGTCGCAGTTGGCGGCTGAAGGCTATCTGGATTTGCATCGACGTCGCGGCGCGATGCTGAAGACGATTTCTGCCGACGAATTGTTCGATCTTTACGAAGTGCGACACATGGTGGAAAGCCGTGCCGTACGCCGTATCTGTGTGGAGAAGAGGCCGATTCCCGTGATCCTGCACGAGATTTGTGCGGCCCATGATGAAATCGAGGAGGGCGATCACCTGGCCTTCGCCGAACTCAACCGCCATTTCCATGAAGCCATCGTGGCTGCCTCGGGCAACAAGGTACTTTTGCAGGTGTTCGAGAACCTGCGCGCCAATCTGACCCGGGTGGCAATGCTGTCCTTCCGGCTGGGCGTGCAACGCACCAGTGAAGGCACCCAGCACCGGCGTCTTGTCGAGGCGCTCGAGGCTCATGACCTGGATCTCGCTCTGGAGCGAGTGGACATTCACCTCAGCCGGATGCCGCGTCTTGTGGCGTCTCTGTCCGGCTCAGCACAACATGGCGGGCAGGGCGGATGAACGCACTGCCGTTCACCTGTGAGAAAACGCCTGCCGCCGGACGCGGCGGCGTCGTGGTCACCAACCACCCGCTCGGAACGGCAGCCGGATACGAAATTCTTGCGGCCGGCGGCAACGCGATTGACGGCGCGGTAGGTGCGCTGCTGACTTTGTGTGTTGTGGAACCGATGATGGTCGGCATCGCTGGTGGCGGGCTCTCCCATATTCGTCTGGCTGACGGTACCCACTCGGTGATGGACGGTCTGGCCTATGCGGGTGCTGGTACAGCGCCGGACATCTACGAACCGGTTTCCGATGTGCCTCCGCGGCACATGGAAACGAAAGATCGTCGCTCCGAGCTCGGGCCGTCTGCCGTCGCCGTGCCCGGCAACCTGGCGGCCTGGTGCGCAATGCACGAGCGCTGGGGACGGCTGCCGTTTTCCGACGTTATTGATCCGGCAATACGCGTTGCCGAGCGCGGCTTCAAGGTGACGCATTATCTGGAAGGGGCGATCGGCGAGGCCGCGGCGGATCTGGCAAACGATCCGGTCATTTCGGCGCTGCTGTTGCCGGATGGCGCGCCTTGCAAGGCCGGCAGCCGCCTCGTGCAGGTTGAGTTTGCGCAATCGTTGCGCCTTATTGCCACCGAGGGAGCGGCTGCATTGCATGGCGGACCGCTGGGAGCTGCGTTAGCCGAGCGGATTGCCACCGGCGGTGATGACGCCGGCTGGGTGACCGAAGCCGATCTGGCGAACTACCGGCCGCGCGCGAGGACCGTCATTCGCAGCGCCTATCGAGACTTCGAAATTGTCGGTCCGCCGCCACCCGCTTCGTCGGGTGTGCACATTGCGCAAATGCTCAACCTGATCGAGCCGCATGACGTGGCACGCCTGGGTTTCGGCACGGTCGATGGCCTGCATCTGATGGCTGAGGCCTTGCGGATCGGGTTTGAGGAAAGGCGGGCTGCCAGCGGCGATCCGGACTTCATCGATGTTCCCGTGGAGCGTCTGATTTCGAAAGCCTTTGCCGCTGAAAGCCAGGCGCGGCTCGGTAATCCGGGACTGGTTGGAGGTGCCGCCGGCTACGAGAGCGTCGACACCACCCATGTGACGCTGGCGGATGCCGACGGCAATGTCGTTTCGGCCACCCACACGATCAACGGTATCTTCGGCGCTCGCTTCATGGTGCCCGAAACAGGGATCATTCCCAACAACTACATGATGAATTTCGATCCGCACCCAGGTCGCGCCTTGTCCGTTGCGCCGGGCAAGCGGGTGCCGACCTCCATGGCGCCGATGATGATCCTGGAACGGGGGCGACTGAAATGGGCCATGGGCCTGCCGGGCGGCCTTCGGATCTTTCCTTCCGCCTTTCAGGCGATCGTCAATCTGATCGACCACGGCATGACCTTGCAGCAGGCGGTCGAGGCGCCACGGATTTTCACCGAAGGTCACGATCTTGAAATCGAAAGGCCATTCGAACCCCTCGCGGCGGATCTGGCAGAGCGCGGCCACGATGTGCGGGTTGTTCCGCATGTCGGTGGCGGCATGAATGCCATCGAACTGGCCGAAGACGGGTCGATGCAGGGCGCCGCCTGCTGGCGAGCAGACGGAACCGTTGCCGCCTTTGGCGGCGGCCACGCTCGTCCAGGGGTTCGGTTCTGGCCCGGGCGGGCGCCGGATAAGGAGAAGATCCCATGATCGACAAGGTGAAAATGCAGGAATTGACCGCGCAGGAGGCGCGCGAGAACCTGACCGAAGAGGCCGTGATTCTGCTGCCTATGGGTTCATTGGAAGACCAGGGCGTTCACGCCCCGATGGGCGACTATCTCGGTGCCGAGGCTGTCGCGCTCGACATGGCTCGTGCGGCCCGAAACGAGGGCGTTCCGACCTTTGTTGCGCCCGTCATTCCCTTTGGCGGCAAGGACTATTTCGATTCCAGCCATGGCGGTATTTCGATACGGCAATCGACCCTGACCGCGCTTCTCGACGACATGATCGACAGTCTTGTGAAGCACCGACTTCGCAAGCTGCTGATCATCAATGGCCATGGTGGCAATGTGCCGGCGATCGTTGAAGTAACGGCTCGCTGGCGCGATGCCGAAGGGCTGTTCATCCCGTCGATGTATCTGTGGCAGATCGCCTACGAGCTTCTCAAAGATATTCTCGGCCCCGAGACCGCTGCGAAGTCTTCGGGCCACGGCGGCGACCCGCTGACCTCGATCGGCCTCCACCACTATCCCGATATCCTGCGACCGGACCTGATGCGCCCTCCGGCAACCAGTGGATCGGTCAGGGGCGTCGACATTGGTGGGTTTGGGGCGATCAAATACGACGGAGCGAAAATCCAGGCGCCGGTCCTTGCGGCCGAAACGGCTCCAGACGGCATCTGGATGGGCGACCCGCAGTTCAGTTCAGCCGAGACGGGACGGAAACTGACCGAGCGGCTCTGTCAGATCGGTGCCGGATTGATCCGCGACCATGTCGCCCGCGGCTTTCCGGAATAGAGAGCCTAGGCAAGGGAAGCACAAACCAAACGCCTGACGAAGGGAAGGGTCTTGTAATGGAGAACTGGCGGATCGGCGTGGATTCGGGTGGCACGTTCACTGACGTCTGCCTTTTCCGCGAAGGCGATGCCGCCTCGCAGGTCTGGAAGGTGCCGAGCACGCCGGACGACCCGTCACGCGCCATCGCCGAAGGCATCGAGGCCGCCTTGTCGGTTCATGGCGGTGCGCCGGATGCGGTCGGCTATCTTGGTCACGGCACGACCGTTGCGACCAATGCGCTGATTCAGGGGCGCGGCGCCAAGACTGGCTTGATCACCAGCGCCGGGTTCCGCGATCTGTTGGAGATCGGTCGGCAGATGCGCCCCTCTCTCTACGACCTGCAATGTGACAAGCCCGATCAGATTGTGCCGCGGCGGCTTCGTTTCGAGGTGTCGGAAAGGCTTCGCCACGACGGACGGGTCGAAACGCCGCTGGACGAAGACGCCGTTCGCGAAGTTGCCCGAAAGTTGCGGGTCGAAGGCGTGGATGCGGTCGCGATCGCGTTTCTCTATGCCTTCGTCGATCCGGTGCATGAGCAACGGGCTCGGCGCATCGTCGAAGCCGAGCTGCCGGACGCCTTCATCACTTGCAGCCACGAAGTCGCGCCCGAGTTCCGCGAATATGAGCGCTTCTCGACCACGGCAGTCAATGCCAGTCTGGGTCCGGTCATGGAAGCTTATGTGAGGCGGCTGGAGGCCCGTGTCACCGAGCTCGACATTCCTGTTGCGCCGCACATCACCCAGTCCAATGGCGGCGTGATTTCCTGTTCCACCGCCGCGACCGAGCCGGTGCGCACAGTGCTCTCGGGTCCGTCGACCGGTGTCGTCGGGGCTATCGCGCTGGGCCGACTTGCCGGAGCTCCGGACATCATCACCTTCGACATGGGCGGCACTTCCACGGACGTTGCACTGGTGCGCGACGGGCAGGCTGTACGTTCAGGCCAGGCAATCGTTCATGGACATCCGCTGAAAACGCCGATGCTCGACATCCATACCGTTGGCGCCGGCGGCGGTTCGATTGCGCGGGTCGACACCGGTGGCCTCCTGAAGGTCGGGCCGGAAAGCGCCGGCGCTGACCCCGGGCCGGCCTGTTACGGCCACGGCAGCCCGGAGGCGACCGTTACCGATGCCAATGTCGTTCTCGGCGTGCTCCATCCCACTCATCTTCTCGGCGGCCGCATGCCGATCGAGAAAAAGCTTGCCGAGGAGGCCGTGGACCACCTGGGCGGGGAGATGAGCCTATCGCGGGAAGCCGTGGCCGAAGGGATCGTTTCCATCGTCGTCGCCAATATGGCGAAGGCAATCCGGGTGATTTCGGTTCAGCGCGGCCATGATCCGAGGAGTTTTTCGCTGATGGCGTTCGGCGGAGCCGGTCCGATCCACGCCGCGCGACTGGCCCGTGAACTGGAGTGCCCACGCATTATCGTGCCGCCGCATCCGGGGATCCTCTGCGCCACAGGGCTGCTGATGACCGACATGGTAACGGATTACGCCCGCACCCGTTTGACGCCGCTGGAGGGCGCCGAGGATGTGATCGCCGAGGAGTTCTCAGCACTCGAACGCGCGGCTGAAGCCTGGTTCGAGGCGGAGGGTATTGCCGGCGATGCACGTACCGTCACCCGCAGCATCGACATGCGCTATGCCGGCCAGAACTACGAACTGGCAATCCCCGCTGATGATCCGCAGGCACTCCAAACTGCCTTCGAGGCTGAACACGAACGCATGTATGGCTACATCGCGGCGGAGGAGCCGATCCAGTTGGTCACCTTCCGCATTGAAGCGACGGGCCTGGTTCCGAAATCGGAGTTTCGCGAGGTAACCGCGGTTGGAACGGCGCCAAAACCGGTGGGAACCCGGGACGTCTGGTTGTCGGCATCGGAAGGCTGGACGGCGACGGCGCTATACGACCGTGAAGCGCTTGGCGCGGGCCAGACCATCACTGGGCCTGCCATCGTTGAGCAGATGGACAGCACGACACTCGTTCTCCCTGGCCAGACGGCTACTGTCGACCGGTTTGCCAACATCGTGATCGAGGAAGCGTCGTGAACATCCAGCCCCAATCCAGCGTCGATCCCATCACGGTCGAACTGATCGGCAACGCGCTGAACTCCATCGTTGAGGAAATGGGCGAAACCCTGATCCGTGCTGCCTATTCCACCAACATCAAGGAGCGACGGGACTGTTCCACCGCGTTGTTCGACGCCAAGGGCCGAACCCTGGTTCAGGCAGAGCACATTCCGATCCACCTGGGGTCGTTCATCGGCGTCATTGAGGCCGTCATGGATCGCATCGACCTGGAGGAGATCCAGGACGGTGATGTCTTCATCGGCAATGACGCCTATACCGGTGGCGGCACGCACTTGCCCGATATCGTCCTGGCGGCGCCGATCTTCGTTGACGGCCGGTTGATGGCCTGGGCGGTCAACCTTGCGCATCATGCTGACTTCGTCGACCGCGCGCATGCGCATATCTTCCAGGAGGGAATCCGCATTCCACCGGTGCGGCTCTACCGGGAAGGCGAGCTGCAGGAAGACCTGTTGGACCTGGTCCTTCTGAATTGTCAGGTCCCTCGGATGCCGCCGCAACGACCTGCGTGCGCAGATGGCGGCCAACCGCGTCGGGATCCAGAGGTTCCATGCGCTCTGCGACAAGTACGGTGCAACCGTCGTTGCGGCGGCATCCGAGGCGCTGATGGATTATTCCGAGCGGCGCATGCGGGTTGGCATCGCACAGATTCCGGACGGTACCTACCATTTCGAGGATCGGTTCGATTGCCACGAACTTGACGGGGAACTGACGTTGCGCGTCACTGTCGAGGTCAAGGGCGACGACATCATTCTCGATTTCACAGACAACCCGCCGCAGGTGCGGGCGGGCATCAATCTCGTACGGACGGCGCTTCTCGCAACCGTCTTCTATGCTGTGAAAACCGTTGTCGATCCGGATGTGCCGCCCAACGCAGGGCTGCACCGGCCGATCATCGTCAACAGCAAACCGGGAACGCTTCTGCATGCCTCCGAGCCAGCGGCCGTGGACGGCCGCATGCAGGCCTCCGCGCGGGTGGTTGACCTTGTTCATGGCGCTCTGGCGCAGGCGGTTCCCGAACGTGTAATTGCCGCCTGCAACGGCGCTTGCATTGGAGCGGTGTTCTCCGGTCGGCACCCGGACACAGACGCCCCTTACGTCTATCTTGAAACCATTGGCGGCGGATTTGGCGCGCGCGCCACGAAGGATGGACTCGACGGCGTTCACGTTCACACCACCAACACATCCAATCTTCCGGTGGAAGCGTTGGAAACCGAATATCCGTTGATGATCGAGCGCTACGAACTGGTCAACGATTCCGGTGGTGTCGGGCAATGGCGCGGCGGCATGGGGCTGAGGCGCACCGTGCGCATCGAGCACGATACCTGCGCTGTCGAGGTTCACTACGCCCGGGCGCTTTCTTCGCCGTGGGGACTTGGTGGCGGCGGCGAAGGCGCGCGATTTCACACGGTTGTCAAGGGCGGGTCGCTTGGTGAAGGCGGACGCGGTTTGATGGATACCGGTGCCACTGTCGAGGTGGTCACACCGGGCGCGGGCGGCTACGGGCCGCCGGAAAAAAGGGAAGCGGCGCGGGTGCGCCAGGACCTCAATGACGGGCGGATCAGCGATGAAACCGCGCGCAAACATTATGGGAAGCAACTGGGAGTATCGAAATGAAACTGACACGCAGAAACATCCTGAAGACCGGCACAGCAGCCGGGGCAGCACTCCTTGTCGGCCCAAGCCTGGTCGGCCGGGCTCGTGCCGCCAATCCGGGTACGCTGGTCTTCGGGCTCTCATCTTACCCGCCGACGCTGGAACCCTGGAAAAACGCGGGCACCGCAGCATCGACCGTGAAATTGCAGGTCTATCGCGGCCTGCTGGGATACGATGCCCAGGCCAATCTGCGCCCGGAAATCGCCGAGACCTGGGAAGCAGAGGACGCGCAGACCTACCGTTTCGATTTGCGCAAGAATGCCAAATTCCATGACGGATCGCCGGTGACCTCGGCCGATGTCAAGGCCAGCTTCGACGCCATCAAGGCCAAGGATTCCACCGCCTATCTACGCGCGGCCCTGGGCATCATTGATAGCATCGAGACGCCGGACGACCACACCGTCCGCATCAAGCTGTCTTCGCCGTCAGCCTCGTTCATCTATCTGGTCGCAAGTTTCTATGCCTTCGTCGTCTCCGCGGCCGCGCTTGAGGCTGATCCGGCCAATCCGGTCGGCTGCGGTCCTTACACCATCACCAACAACGAGCGCGGCACACGGATCGACCTCAAGGCTTTTCCGGATTTCTACAAGGCCGGCTTGCCAAAGACGGAAAATCTGTCCTTCATTGCCTACAAGGATGAGAACCTGCGCGTCGCGGCCCTGGAGGCGGGCGACGTCGACATCATCGAGTATGTCCCCTGGCAGGCGATGGATCAGGTAGAGAACAATCCGAAACTCGACCTCGACACCACCGACGGCCCCTTCATGTATCTCCTTTTCAACGTTACGGATGGCCCGCTGTCCAACGCCAAGGTACGCGATGCCGTCGGCTACGCGATCAAGCGTGAAGACGTGATGGCGGCGGCTTTCTTCGGTCGTGGTCGCGCACTGAACGGAATGCCGGTTCCGGAAAGCTCCTACTATCACAATCCGGAATACGCCAACCACTGGTCGTACAATCCGGACCGGGCCAAGGAACTGCTGAGCGAAGCAGGCTTCGGCGACGGCTTCAGCTGCACCATGCTGTCGACCGCGCAATACGGCATGCACCAGGATACGGCTGCCGTCTGCCAGCAATATCTGCAGCAGGTCGGCATCGACGTCGAACTGAACCTGCCGGATTGGGCGACCCGCGTCGATCTGGGCAATAAGGGTCAGTACGACATCGCGGTCATGGGAACCGCCGGCCAGTACAATGACCCCGACGCCCTGTCGAACTTCGTTGACGGTCGCCTCGGCGCGTCCTTCGTCCGTTCGCATGGCTTCAACGATCCGGAGCTTGACGGTTTGATCGATCAGGGCCGCTCCGAGATTGATCAGACCAAGCGCAAGGCGATCTATGACAAGTGGCAGGCGCGTGCCTTGGAAACCGTGCCGATCGTCGGCATCAACTGGCGCAGCCAGGGCTACGCCACCCAGGACACGGTCTCCGGCTTTGCCAATATTCCCGGATTCCTGACGTTCTACTCGGGCAGCATGATCGAAGAGGCCGAGATCATCTAATGCTCAACTATGCGCTTCGGCGTGTACTGGTCGCCATCGTTCTTGTCTGGGTGGTGGCGACCATCGTGTTTTCGCTTCTGCATCTGATCCCGGGCGATCCTGCCGCCCTTCTGTCTTCGTCGGGCGGCGTTCTGCCTCCGCCTGAGGCCATCGAGGCGCTGCGCGAGCAGATGGGGCTCAACCGGCCCTTGTGGGAGCAATACACAAGCTATCTTCTGGGGATCCTGCGCGGCGATCTCGGCGTGTCTTTCCAGGATGGATATCCGATTGCCGATGAGATTGCGGCGCGCCTGCCGCGCACGCTGGAGCTCATTTTCGCCGCTACACTGTTGGCCGTCGCCGTCGGTCTGCCGCTCGGCACGCTTGCCGCTCGCCGACAGGGTTCAGCGCTTGAGCGGACACTTTCCGCAGTCGCCTCCATCAACCTGTCCATGCCGGTCTTCGTCATTGGCACCTTGCTGATCCTGGCGTTTGCGCAGAAGCTGCGTTGGGTGCCCGCAGGCGGCTATGTTTCGTTTTTCGAGGACCCCTGGGGGCACCTTGTCTACCTGTCCATGCCAGCTTTCACGATTGCCGTGGGGCTGTCGGCGGTCGTTTACCGCATGACCCGTACTTCGGTCATCGAAACGTTGCAGCGTGACTGGGTGCGTACCGCGCGGGCAAAGGGGTTGCCCGAACGTCAGGTGCTACGCCGGCACGTGGTGCGCAATTCGCTGGGTCCGGTCGTGACCATTGTGGGCCTGAGTGTCGGCACGCTGCTCGGCTCGACCGTCCTCATCGAATATGTCTTCAACTGGCCGGGCCTGTCCGGATTTCTGGTCAGCGCTGTCGAACAGCGCGACTATCCTGCCGTGCAAGGCATCGTATTGGTCACCTCGTTTCTGTTCATCCTGATCAATCTGGCGGTGGACCTTCTCTACTCGGTTCTGGATCCGAGGGTGGGACATCAATGAATGCCCGTCTTCGACCGGTTCTGATCCCGGGCATCGCCCTGATCGTCCTGCTGATCCTGGCGTTCGGCGCGCCACTTCTGGCGCCCTTCGATCCGACTTCGATGAATGTGATCGGCCGCAACAAGCCGCCCTCCATGGAGCACTGGCTCGGACAGGACAATTTCGGCCGCGACATCTTCTCGCGCCTGCTTTACGGCGGCCGCGTGTCGCTAACCGTGGCCATGCTCTCTGCCGCGATCGCCATGGTGATAGGCGTGACTTTGGGATTGATCGGCGGCTACTTTCGCGGCCTTTCCGAAATCCTCACCCTGCGTCTGGTCGATATCATCCTGTCGTTCCCGCCGATCCTCCTGGCACTGCTCGTTGTCACGTTGTTCGGACCCGGTGTCATCACGTTGACGGCCTGTCTCTCGATCCTCTTTGCGCCCGGCTTCGCTCGGGTTACCTATGGCGAGGTCCTGTCAGTCCGCAAGCTCGAATATGTCGAGGCGACCCGGGCACTTGGCGCCCGTCCGCCGCGGATCGTACTGGGCACGGTGCTACCGAATGTAGCCGGTCCGATCATCGTGCAGATATCGCTGACGATCGCCTCGGCAGTGCTGATCGAAAGCGGCTTGTCGTTCCTTGGCCTGGGCGTCGTGCCGCCGGCGCCGTCCTGGGGCCTCATGATCCGCGAGGCGCGCGGCACGATGGCCTACACAACGCTGCCGCTGATTTGGCCGTGTCTGGCTTTGGTTGCCACCGTTCTGGTGTTCAACGCGCTTTGCGACGGGTTGCGTGATGTTTTTGATCCGAAGCAACGCGCCGCCCGAACGCCACCGCCCGATGTCTCGTTCGATCCGATGAAGCCGGATCCCGAGGCCTTGCTTGCCGTCAATGATCTGCGCACCAGGATCGCCACGGATTCGGGCATTGTTCCTGCCGTCGATGGTGTGAGCTTCAGGCTCAATCGCGGAGAGACACTGGCGATTGTCGGCGAAAGCGGTTCGGGCAAATCGATGACGGGCCTGTCGCTGATTGGATTACAGCCGCCGGGATCAGGCCGCATCGTATCCGGCAATATCTGGCTCAAGAACCGAGCCGGCAACCACCTCGACCTTGCGGCGGCCGACGAAGAGACTTTGCGTAAAGTCCGTGGTGATGAAATCGCGATGATTTTCCAGGAGCCGATGACGGCCCTGAATCCGGTGCATCGGATCGGTGACCAGATTGTCGAGGCCGTGATGCAACACCGCGACATTGATCGAAAGGAAGCCTGGACGCTGGCGATCGAGACCCTGGAGAAGGTCGGCGTGCCGGAGCCGGCCCTTCGGGCGCGAGCCTTTCCGCACGAACTGTCCGGAGGACTCAGACAGCGGGCGATGATTGCCATGGCCCTGGTGCTCGAACCGCAGGTTCTCATTGCTGACGAACCGACCACAGCGCTTGATGTGACCATTCAGGCGCAGATCCTGGATCTCCTCAGGCGGTTGCTCGACGCCAGCGCGTCGCGTCCAGCGATGGTGTTCATCACCCACGACCTGGGCGTGGTCGATGAAATTGCAGACCGAGTGATGGTTTTCTATGCGGGAAAAGTAGTCGAAGAGGGCGCTGTAGCCGATGTGTTCGCCCAACCCCGGCACCCCTATACCAGAGGCCTTCTGGACAGTGCTCCGACACCTGGAAGTTCGGGCCGGTTGCGTGCCATCGAAGGTGCTGTTCCGAACCCGCTCGACCTGCCGACCGGCTGTGCCTTTTCTCCGCGTTGCCCATTGGCGCAGGAGATTTGCCGCACCGAGGAACCTGTGCTTGTCGACGCGGAGAAGAGCCGCAGCCGGTGCCATTTCTGGAATGAGGTGTCGTGATGGCGGTCGAAGTCGTTTCCGATCCGCTCCTTCAGGTCGACGGCCTCTCCAAACGGTTTCCGGTGAGTGCCGGGCTCCTTGGCCTCGGCACAAAACAGATTCAGGCCGTCACTTCGGTCAGCTTCACCCTCAACCGGGGCGAAGTGCTTGGCCTTGTCGGCGAGAGCGGGTCGGGCAAGTCGACACTCGGCCGCGCCGTATTGAGGCTGATCGAGCCCAGCGAGGGACGGGTTGTTTTCGACGGCACCGATGTCACGGGGCTTGGCCAGGATGATTTGCGCCAGCTGCGTCGTAGGATGCAGATCGTGTTCCAGGACCCCTATGCGTCGCTGGACCCGCGCAAGACCGTTCGCCGGGCTCTGAGCGAAGCGCTGGCGATCCACGGGATGAAGGCGGACGACGGACTATTGGTGGAAATTCTCGAGCGAGTCGGGCTCAACGCCGGCCACCTTTCCCGCTATCCACATGAGTTTTCCGGCGGGCAACGACAGCGGATCGGCATTGCCCGCGCCCTCTCAGTTGGTCCGGATTTTGTTGTGGCTGACGAGCCCGTATCGGCCCTCGATGTCTCCATTCAGGCGCAAATCATCAACCTCATGGCGGATCTCAAGTCCGAGTTGAACCTTGCAATGCTGTTCATCGGCCATGACCTCGGGGTGATCGAACATGTCTCCGACCGGGTGATGGTTTTGTATCTGGGTCGGGTCATGGAAATCGCCCCGGTCGGGCGGATCTATGCGGCGCCGCGGCATCCATATACACAAGCGCTGCTCTCCGCCGCGCCGCGCCTTCACAGCCGGAAATCCGAGCGCCTCATTCTCAAGGGCGAGCAGCCGAGCCCCGCCGCGCCGCCATCGGGTTGCGTATTCCGCACCCGCTGTCCCTACGCCTTGCCGGCCTGCGCCGAAACCGTCCCGCCACTCGCGGAAATCGAACCGGGCCACAGCAGCGCCTGCATTCGCGAGGACATTCCGCAATGAGCACGATCACCGTTCCCGGAACCAATCCGGGTTTTGCCCACGGTCCGGATCGTCCTCTGCCACCCAGCGCCGAGGTCGTTGTGATCGGTGGCGGTGTCGTTGGAGTGACCGCAGCGTTGACGCTTGCCGAGCGCGGCATTCCGGTGGTGCTTTGTGAAAAGGGGCGGATTGCCGGCGAGCAGTCATCGCGGAACTGGGGCTGGATCCGTAACCAGGGACGCGACATCCGCGAAATACCGCTCATGTTGCAGGCACAGAACCTGTGGCGTCGTCATGCGGTGCAACTCGATGCCGATATCGGGTTGCGCGAAAAGGGCATCACCTATCTGGCCTCGACCGAAAACGATATGGCCAGGCACGAGGCGTGGCTGCAGGAGACCCGCGGTTTCCAGCTCAGTTCTCGACTGCTGTCGTCCGCTGAGTCGACCGCTCGAGCGGGTCCGGGGGCTGGGCGCTTTCTCGGCGGCATCGAAACGCCGACGGACATGCACGCCGAACCGGCGCTGGCGGTTCCCGGCTTGGCGCAACTGGCGGCAAAGACCGGCGCCCAGATCTACGAGAGTACCGCCGTGCGCACAATTGAACGTGCCGGCGGGCGCGTGACCGCAGTTGTCACCGAGCATGGCCGCATCAACTGCGTGTCGGTCATCCTCGCGGGTGGTGCCTGGTCGCGGACGGTTCTTGAAAACATGGGCCTGTCGCTGCCGCAGCTGGCGATCCGCAGTCAGGCCCTCCGCACAGGTCCCGTGGACCCGCCGTCGCCGGGCCCGGTTGGCACCTCCCGAGCCTCATTTCGTCCACGACGCGATGGCGGTGTCACGATCGGGCGAAGCCATGCCGGCCGCTTTGATATCATCCCCGCGGCGTTCACGCATTTTCGTTCCTTTCTGCCGCACGCCGTCGCCCACTGGCGCACGCTGAAGATCCGGTTCGGTCCGGAGTTCTTCGGCGCTCTTGGCCGCCATCGCTGGAGAGCCGACCAGTTGAGCCCGTTCGAAACGGCGCGTGTTCTCGATCCGACGCCGCATCCGGGCATCATTGACGGGATCTACCGGGAGGCTGTCGACGTGTTTCCCTGGCTGGAAGGCGTGCCGGTTGCGGAGGCCTGGGGCGGCATGATCGATGTCATGCCCGATGAGGTCCCGGTGATCGGGTCTCCAGATGGACTGGAAGGCCTTGTCCTGGCGACCGGATTGTCCGGGCACGGCTTCGGCCTCGGACCCGGCATCGGGCATCTGGCCTCCGACCTCGCGACAGGCGCCGAACCGATTGCCGATCCCACACCCTTCTCCCCTGATCGTTTCCGAAGGAGTTGAATGATGCTCGATCCCAAAGACCGCGTTTTCCTGATTTCAGGAGCCAATCGGGGGATTGGCGCCGCAATTGCCCGTCGCCTGGCTGCCGCAGGTTGTCATCTCAGTCTGGGCGCGCGAAACCCCGAAGTATTGGTGGATACTTTTGGGCCTGAGACGGAAGAGCGCCGCCATTTTCGCTATGACGCCGCCGATCGCGCCAGCTTTGCGCCCTGGGTGGACGGAACGCTGGCGGCCTTCGGTCAGATTGACGGGCTGATCAACAACGCCGGTGCCTCCAACCGGTTTTCGATCGAGCAGGGGGATGAGAGCGACCTCGACGCGCTGTGGGCGATCAACGTCAAGGGGCCATTGTTCATGACGCGCTTGTGCCTGCCGCATCTGCGCCGCTCCGGAACCGGCCGCATCCTCAACGTCGCTTCGCTGTCCGGCAAAAGGGTTCGCAACGAGAACGTCGCGTACAACATGACCAAGCATGCCCTCATAGCTCTGTCTCACGGATGTCGCCGGATCGGCTGGGACGATGGTTTGCGGATCACCACGCTGTGCCCCAGTTTCGTCCGCACCGACATGACCGCTGCTGTAACCAAAGTCCAACCGGAGGAGATGATCGATGCCGAGGATCTGGCTGAACTGGCTGTCACGGCACTGCATTTGCCCAACACAGCAGCGGTGCCGGAGCTGTTGGTAAACTGCCGTCTGGAGGACCAGTACTGATCGCATTGGCGCGATAGAATCTCTGATTGGATTGACGACCACCTGCGAATATGGTGCCGGGAAAGAATTCGCCCGGAGCCAGATTCATGAGTCAACAGCCTGCACTGATCGCCGGCGGCGGGATAGGCGGCATCGCCTGCGCCCTCACGCTTCAACAGATCGGTGTGCCCTGCATCGTGTTCGAAACCAACGAGCGCATGCAGCCTCTGGGCGTCGGCATCAATCTCCAGCCAAATGCGGTTCGGGAGCTCTACGACCTCGGGTTCCAGCAGCGTGACCTGGATCGAGTCGGACTTCCGGTCAAGGAATGGGCGCTGGTCGGCCTCAACGGCAATGACATCTACAGTGAAACCAGGGGGCTACTGGCCGGATACAATTGGCCGCAATACGGCGTCCACCGCGGCATGCTCCACATTCTGCTATACGAGCAGCTGCTGCAACGAGCCGGGCCTGGCACGGTGCGTCTGGGCGCGCGGGTCATTGGCTATGAAAACAACGCCGATGGCACCGTGACCGCACTCGTCCAGCATGCTGACGGCACGAAATCGCGCGAAACCGGATCTATTCTGATCGGCGCCGACGGTATCCACTCCGAGGTGAGGGCGCAGATGCATCCCGATCAGTCACCCATTCACTGGGGCGGTGCCCTCATGTGGCGCGGCACCAGCAGGGCGTTTCCGATCCGCACTGGCTCCTCCTTTGTCGGCCTGGGCACGCATCGGCAGCGCATGGTGATCTATCCGATCTCACACCCCGATCATAAGGGGATGTCGACGGTCAACTGGATCGCCGAAGTGACGGTGGACAGTTCGGATGGCTGGCAGAAACGGGGTTGGTTCAAACCGGTCGAGATCAATGACTTCATCCACCATTTCGAGGATTGGACCTATGATTGGCTGGATGTTCCTGACCTGATGCGTCAGGCCGACGTTGCCTACGAAAACCCGATGATCGATCGCGATCCGATACCGACATGGCGTGACGGCAAGGTCATCCTGCTCGGCGATGCGGCGCATGCGATGTATCCGACCGGGTCGAACGGGGCGAGCCAGGCCATTGTCGATACCCGTGTTCTCGGCGCGATGCTGATCGAACATGGCATCGGCGAAGATGCGCTGGCGGCGTTCGATGAAAAACTCTGCGGGCCGGTCTCTGAACTGGTTCTACGCAATCGCGGCGCCGGTCCCTTCGGTCTGCTCAACATGGTCGACGACCGCTGCGGCGGTGAGTTCGATGCCATCGACGACGTGATCTCACCTGAGGAGCGGGCGGAATTCATGGCCGGCTACAAGGCCGCCGCCGGGTTTGCGATCGAACAGTTGAACAGCGCACCACCAACGATCCCGCCCGGGGCTGTGATCTGACTCAATCAGGCGGCCCAATGTAGGTTTCGATCGATCCGAGCCCGTCGATCGAAACGACACACAGATCGCCTGGGACGAGCGGGCCAACGCCGGCCGGTGTGCCGGTCATGATCAGGTCGCAGGGTGCCAGGGCAACCGAGTGCGACAGGATCGAAACGATCTCGGGAACCGACCAGATCATGTCCGACAGATTGGCGTCCTGCTTTGTCTTGCCATTGACGGTCAGGCGGATGAAGCCTTTGTCCGGATGTCCCACATTGGCGACCGGGTGCACCGGACCGATCACGGCTGACCGGTCGAACCCCTTTGCCATGTCCCACGGGCGGCCTTTTTCACGCGCGGCAAGTTGCAAATCGCGCCGGGTAAGGTCGTTTCCAATACCATAACCCCAGACATGCGACAGGCTGTCGGCTTCTGCAATGCTGCGGCCCGCTGTGCCAATCGCCACAACGAGTTCGCCTTCGTAGTGCAAATTCCCGGTTTGAGGCGGATACGGAACTTCCAAACCGCTGTCGACCACGGCATCGCCGGGCTTGGAAAAGAAGAAGGGCAGTTCGCGATCCGGATCCTGACCCATCTCCCGGGCGTGGGCGGCATAGTTGCGCCCAACGCAAAATATCCGGCGCACCGGCAGGCGGTCGTCACTGCCGCCGACGGAAACGGATGCGACGGGGGCCGGAGGAAAGACGTAACCCATGGTGTTCGTGTCCAGTCTGGTTTTTTGATCAGGCTCCCTCCCGGAGATCGCAGGGAGCGGGAAGCGCAGAACTGCATTCGCGATAAGCGTTATCTTTCGTGGCTGTGAAAATCAAATTCGGCCACCAAAGGTCTCCTGATCCTCAGCCCCGCCTCTCTTATCCATCGACAGGGCAGGCCATGGACGATACACACTATTTTCATATTCCAAAATAAATTCTGTAATATGGAAGTGAAATGTACAAACACACGTTCGCCATGCGGGTCAGTTTCGGCGATTGCGATCCGGCCGGCATCGTGTTCTACCCCAACATATTCGCCTGGCTCGATCGCACCTTTCACGACTGGCTGTGGGAATTCGGCGGCCACGAAAATGTGTGCGGCAGGCTCGGCGCGCTTGGTCTCGGACTGATGGATGCGTCGGCAAAATTCCATCGTCCGATGCGCAACGGTGACGAACTGAGCGTTTGCCTCACCGTTGAAGAGTGGGGAGCGAAGGCGCTGAAACTTGTCTACGAAATATACTCAGGAGAGACACTGACGGCGACCGGGCGGGAAACGAGGGGAGTGTTCGTGCTCGGTGACAACGGGATTTCGGCGGCAAGGCTCGACAAGCTGCGTGAATTGCTGGATGGCCGTGAAACATAACCGAGGGAAACCGAAACAGCCCCAACCGTCCAGCGGTCCCACGTCGCTGGATGCGGCTTTGAGGCTGCTGCAAGCGCTGGCCGGATACGGAAGGTCCGTTACGCTTTCGGAAGTTGCCCGCGATTGCGACATGCCGCTCAGCAAGGCGCACCGTTATCTGGCCTCGTTCACCAAGGCGGGCTTTGCCGAACAGGCCGGGCGGACGGGAAAATACGATCTTGGCAAAGGTGCGTTGCAACTGGGTCTTGCCGCGCTGGCGCGGCATGATTTCGTCAACCGGACGTCTGAAAAGTTACCTGAACTATGCGCTCAAACAGGCCTGACCGGCCTTGTGTCGGTCTGGGGCGATCACGGTGCCACCGTTGTGCGCTGGGAACGAACGGCTTCCCCGATTGCCACATCAATTCACCTCGGCAGCACGTTGCCGTTGCTTGGTTCAGCGACCGGGCGCGCCTTTCTCGCCTGGTCGCCGCAAGGCCCCTTGAAGCCGGGGCTCGATAGCGAGTTGCGGCGTGTCAAACGCAATCCCGAAATCGTTCCGGATCTGACCGCGACCGCCAAAGGTGTTGCCGCGTTGCGAAACAAGATCCGAGATCAAGGTTTTGCAACCATGGACGAACGCTTCATCCCGGGCCTTGTTGCAATCGCAGCGCCCATTCTCGACTGGCAGGGCGAAGCGCAAGCAGTCGTCACGCTGATTGGAACCGATGCCAGCATCATCCAGGAAGGATCGAACTCAGCGAAGAGACTTGTTGCGTTCGCACTGAGTGAATCGTTTGCATCTGGTTGAAGGCACCCGCCAACTTGTCGACGGCAGACTGAGCTAGTGGTTTCCAACCCTTTCGGCAATAGCGACAATGCGGTGCATCTCGCGCAGCACCGGTTGCTCGATCAGCTTTCCGTCGATCACCACGAGGCCGGTATCCGCGGCTTTGAAATTGGCGATGATCCGGCGAGCACGGGCGATTGTCTTCGCATCCGGAGTAAAGATCGTGTTGAGAGCTTCAATCTGCTTCGGATGGATGCTGCCCTTGCCGCTGAAGCCGAGCTCACGCGCCAATTGGGCTTCGCGCTTCATGCCTTCGAGGTCATCAAGATCGAGGAACGGCACGTCGACGACGTCGAGTCCGGCGCCGGCCGCGGCATGGACGACGCGGGAGCGAGCGTAAAGCAGCGGTTCCCACGCATTGCTACAGCGCAGCTCCGCCGCCATGTCGACGCCGCCGAAGAAAAGCGCATCGATACGTTGGCTTGATCGCGCAATATCGTGCGCTGCTTCCAACCCTTCATTGGTCTCGATAATGACATGCAAGCGGCATTCGTGACCGCGTTCACTCAGCAGATCATCGAGCCACTGCACTTCATCCGGCGTGCGCACTTTCGGCAGCATAAGAGCCGGCGGTGGGCTGTCGGCATCGAGGACTGCCTGCACATCGGCAAGCCCGAAAGCTGTGCGAAGGCAGTTGATCCGAACGATCCGTTCGACCCCGTCATCGGCCTGCGGCTTTTCGAACAGCGCCATGGCCTTCGTGCGCGCCGTTGCCTTGTCCTTCGGTGCGATGCCGTCTTCAAGTTCCACGCAGACGATATCGGTGCCGCTTTTGAGCGCTTTGGGGAACATGTCCGGCCTCAGGCCGGGTGTGAAGATGAAGCTGCGTCTTGGCCGGATTATCGGGTCTGTCATGAGTTTGCGCGGTGTCGTATTGGGTTGTAGAGAAGAATGCGGGTCAGGCGAACCAGCCATGGTCCTTGGCGGCCTGGACGATCGTCTGGATATTGGTGGCAAATCCGTAGCGTTTGCGAGCCTTTTCCAGGTAGTAGCGTACCTCCCCGCGCCGCAAACCGGTTTTGGCGGCGATCTCCTCATGGGTTTTGCCATGGGCTGCCCAACGTAACACGGCTTTCTCCTTCGGCGTCAGCGCGATATTGGGCACTTCGGTCTTTGGGGTTTCAGCGGAGTTGTGCCCGACAAGCGGTTCCGCCAGTGTGTCGAAGATCTTAGTCAGCGAGATGCCAGCGACAACGTCGGTGGCTCCGACACCTCTCAGCTGCGGAAGATGGACATGATTGCGCTCGTCGGAGCTTGCAGATGGGCCGAGCGTTCCCGTCGGGACTATCAGCACGTCTTCATAGGGTGCAAACCCCAGTTCACGCACGGAATTGCAAATGTCTCTATGAATATCGCGGGTTTCTGCCGGTGCATCGGCGCATTCCAACAGCGGCCGATTTAGCCGGCCTTTCCACGCATTGTCGCGGGCACGAAGGGCAGGGTCGTAGCGATTGAACACGGTTGCCATCAATCCACCGCAGTCGCTTGTGTGCTTGCCAAACCGCTCGGTGAGATCCGACATTCCACACAGCGAAAACCGGTTGGACGGGCCTGCACCCCAATAAGCGAAGCCAAAATATCCAAAATGCAAGATGGCGCGGCGGAATTGACGATGCAATTCGTCGAAGGATTCGGCGTGCAGAAGCGCGTTTACGAAGGATCCGATTTGTGGCCAACGGCCGCTGCGAATGACGTCGTTCAGATGCCGGTCAACACTGGTCCTGCCTGAGGTGGCTGCCTGGAAATATGTGTTCATCCTAAGCTGCCAGTGGATCCAGGTTGTGGTCGCAAGCGACGCGGACAATAAGCTGGGTCACCGAATCAAGGCCGTTGCGCAGGCGGGCCTGGTTCAGGTGATAGCGCACAGTGCCATAGGGCAAATTCATGATTGTGGCTATGTCCTGGTAGGATTTGCCGGCTGCAGCCCAGCGAATCACATCAAACTCCACTAACTCCAGCTCAAGAGTTGATCCGATGGTGACCACGGTTTCCGGCAAATTGGTTTTGCCGGCCGAATCAGCATTGCGGCTAAGGCAAGCCAACGCAACTGCCGCCGCCATGTCGAGACGGTCAAGCAACAAATGCGTCAGAAGCCGGGTTTCGCCAGCTGATTGCGGTTTCGTCACCCCGCTGCACCCCCAATTGCGGCCTGTCGAGCCGGTCATTCGCACCGCACATCGGATAGTTGCAGTTAATCTGAAACCACAGCTGGTTCAACCGCTTCGGCAATTGACTAACAGATTTGCGAACGACTGGTGTCGAGCGTCAATGGTTCGGTGTTCGCAGATGAAGGTTCGCTTCGGAGGGTGCTTGGTTGTAGAGCCGACAGTCAAAACTCCCGGTGGATGAACAGTTTGTCGGCCCTGAATCCGACACGGATAGCGCGTATGTTGGTCATCGTCCGTTCTCCCGGCGGTGTCGGCCTCGCGCATCTAGCAGGCCGGTAGGAGAGGGACTTCAGGTCCGTATTTGCGTCTAGATCCTGGTCCTTTCCATCATGGTGCCGGAAGAGGCGGGTCATACGCTGCGGGCATTCTCGGCATGAAACCGGAATTTGTATGGAGTTGCGGCGGCGCGGATCGCACGGCGGTACCCGTTGCCGTGCGTTTGCGTTGGCCGGGGGTCCGCAAAAACATGGAAGATCGGAGAAAACCCATGAGACCAGAAGACGCATTCAATGGCTATGTCGTTACGAATTTCTGCTTCCTTCTTCACGAAGCGCAGGTTTTCGAACTGTTTTCAACCAACGACTTTACCATCAGCGAGGCGGGCTTCGTCCGCCACATCGAAAGCCGCAACCAGAAGATTCCCTTGCGCGCGCGGGAGGTAATCGACTTCGGGCTGCGTTTCTCGATATTCGAGCGCTCCAAACACCAATCTTTGAGGTTGAGCAAGCAGGGGGTTTCATGGCTCGACAACCGGGCATTTGCTGTTTGGTTGATCGGTGGCTACGGCGCCTATCTGCGCAATACGATCATGCATTCCGATATCGGCGAAGCCGCTGCACGGGCCGCGGTCAACGGCGAGTATGTCGCGATCGGGTCTCAGATGGCGAACCAGGCGTTCATGAACGACGTGTTTCTCGAATTGCTCGACGAATATCGTCCGAATGCCATTGTGGATCTCGGCTGCGGTGGCGGATCTCGGTTGATCACGAGCTGCTTGAATGATCCCGCTTGTTTCGGTTTCGGAATCGATATCAACGAAGACGCGGTGAAGTTGGCTGAAACCAACATTCGGTCCCACCAGCTCGATGACCGAGTAGAAATCTTGCTTGGCGACGCACTCGACAAAGGCAGCGAACTCGGGTCTCGGATCGATCGCCCGATCGATGTGGTGATGTCGTTCATGTCAATGCATGACCTGTTCAACATTCACGGCCCCCGCGAGGCCGCTCGACGGGTCGTCGATAACTTTCGAAATCCAACGCACATCTGGGTGGCGGATACCGTCAAATCCAAGTCAGACGATCCGATGCCGCTGCCAATATTCACCAGCGGCTTCGAGCTCGTCCATGCCTTTCAGGAGATCGAGCTGTTCAGCCGGGATGTCTATGTCGATGCGTTCGAAAACGCCGGCGCAAGCCTCGTGCACCAGCGCTACCTGAACGTGCCCAACACCTTCGCCATGATCTTCAGAACAAACTGACGACAGGAACAAATACCATGAGCAAATTGCCAATTTTCAAGCTAGTCGAAGGCCATCACGCCCAGGTTCCGTTCTACTTGTGCCGTGAGAACTGCGGCGAGATCGGATTTGAAGTTGCCGGCGGCAACATAGAAAACCTGATCGACAACGAGGTCGCCGACACGCACACCCATGCAGTTGATGAGTTCTATTTTTTGATCTCACCCAATGATGGGGCTGCTGAGATCGAGGTTCATCGGGACGGGACGGTGACCCGCCATACGTCTCCGGATGTGATCCATGTGCCAGCCGGTATGCCTCACAAGTTCATCACCCGGCGTGTTGAACCCGGGTCGTTTTGCTTCGGCATACTGGTCGACCGATGAGCAAAACCGCAAAACCCCGGAAACCGTTGATCCCCGGGGTGCTGGCAAAGCTCGCGCTTTCACGTTGTGTGACTGGCCTTACAGCCAGTGGCAGCGGGTCGTGTAAACCTGCCCGCGAGAGTTCCTGTACTGGCATCGACCGTCGCCGGTTTCCAGCAGATAGGTGCCGAAACCACCAATCAGTGCACCGGCAACTGCGCCGCCCGCACTGTTCGTTGCAATGGCACCGACAGCGGCACCGACACCGGCTCCGGAAGCCGTCTTTTCGGCAGTCGTACACGCCGACAACGCAGCGGCCGCCAGAATTGCAATAACCAAGGCCTTCATAGAATTGCTCCTCGTTTCCATGTGTCCCCTCCGCAAGTTCCTGAATTCGTTTGGCGTGCCACAGGCGGGTCCTGCCAGTGCGGGTGAACTGCTTCTAGTATTGAAACTCCAAACGACAAGGTCAAGCGGCGAGGGCAACCACCGAAGTCGGAATTCAGACATTTCAGGTTCGGATTGCAGGAAATGCGAGCATACTTTGACCAAACGAAGCGGTGCAAACAGCCATGTTCGGCGCCGAAACGAATGTCAGTCCCAGCGCGAACCCGCCCGATGTTGTGGTGCGGTGGTCGCTTTTGGGGGAGGTCCGGAAGACGCTCATTCCAACCGCCGCCAGGCGGGCGCGATGGCGCTTCAACGGTTTTGTCAACAGGAACCGGCCGCGAGCCGATTTCGCTTTTTCCCGGCAAACACTTCGACCATGCCGGGTGAGGGCCAGTTTGTTTTAAACCAATACAGCAATGCCTGACTTGCGGTCGTCGCAGTCGACCCCGTCAGTTTGTTGCCTTGATAGGAGTAGAGGTTCTGATGATGATGGACCATGCAGTCAACGTAGTTGATGCTACGCTCGCAACCACCGTTGTGATCAACGGGTTGCGGCAAAAAGGACTGTCGATCCGCTACGGGGTCGATTTCGGCGAATTGTCGAAGATCAAGACGTCGATGGGCGCTCAGGTGTCCGAGCACTTTAGCCAGGAACGCAACACTTTCTTTGCTGGTGATGCGTTTTGGTTGTGCATTGCCGACGACGCCAACGAACCGGTTGCGACTCATGCCGTGAAGGTTCAGCACCTGGGCGCCGAGACGCTGGACAGCTTCATACAACGCTATTGGCCGCAGATATACGGCACTGGTACGGAACTCGAGGTGCGTTTTGCTGAACGCCAACGCGGGTTTCTACGGGATATCCGGGGCACCGTTGCCTATGCCGGAGAGCTGCACGTGGCCGACTCGGGACGACGGTTGCGAATTGCTGATCTGCTTTGCAAATACGCACAGATCTGTGCGGTTCTTCAATGGGATCTCGACTATTACTATGCCTTCATGGAGCCGAGATCCGTCGCCAAGGGTCTGGGGACGCTTGGCGGTTTCGTCCGTCAGCATCGAATGGTGCCTCAGGTGACGTCGCAACGGAGCTTTGAGAGGGGTGACTTCTGGTTCGTCGGTTGCACCCGATCCGACATCAGCGACCTAATCTACGATCTAAAGCAGTCGGATCTGGCGGGGTCGATACAGTGACCATGAAACGAATGCCCAGGCCGTTGGAGAAAGGCAGGATAAGTCGCTGGTATTCGACCGGCACATTGCCGACCTCCTTCAACCCGGCTGTGAACATGACGTAGTCGAGCACCGGTTCATTGGTCTCGGAGGCCGTCCTGTAGGCTTCCGAGACCATGGATTGTGCCGTCGACGACATGGTGTTGGTCTGCCGACGCGGACCATTCTGCCAGTTGCTGCCGAGGACACGCGCGCAGAGGCTGTTCTGGCCAATGACCAGCAGTTTCGGCGGCGTATCCGGATCCCAGCAACTTTCAAGCATCACGATGTCATCGGCAAAAGTCACCAATTCTTCGCACAGGGATCCGCAATTCTCGCGCCATGCCTTGAACAGAATGCCCTCGGCGGCCGACATCGGCGCCATCTCTGCATGGTTCAATGGGATGCGTTCAATCTTTGAGTTCATCGGAGTCCGGCCCCTGGATGATAGCCTGTTGCATGATGCTCCGGTATTCGCGCGCCAGTTCCTGCCATTGTTCGTCGGTCAGTGTATTGTAGTGCGGTGTGCGATAGCGCTTCATGCAGGCGATTCGAAAGGGAATGTCTAATTCGTATCGATTGACCAGCGCCAGGTATTGTTCGGCCTCGGTTCGGGAGTCACAAATTCTGCCGTTCGACAGGAATTCTTCCTTGATGTCATCGAGGGTAAAAGGCACCGATCAGCTCCCTATTGCGCAGCAGGCTTCTCACGCTTCAACTATAAGCGAAGGTGTCTGCTGAGTTCACCTCGTCTTCGCTTCGAATATTGTTGCGAACAATGTAGTGGTAAAGGTGTGTCACCAGCGTCGTATGTGCGACGATATTGGCTTTCCCGAACAGTTCGGCTTCCCAACGATCTGCAACCCTGACGGCAAGATCAAAGGCATGCTGCTGCTCGCTCATGTTGCTCGGTGAAGGTGTATTTTCCACGTCGGTTGCGGTCTTTCCCGTCAACAGCCAAACTGGGTCTACCTTAAGGGCCGCGGCCAGTTGATCAATCACTGGGCCACGCGGATGCGATACCTTTCCGGCACAGTATTTGAGGAGGTTGCTGTAGGACACGCCAGAACGTTTGCTCAATTCTGCTTTGTTCCAGCCGCGATCTGCGAGACTGTCGTTGAGCCTGTGATGCCAGTCCATAACGCTTAACTCGGTTCCCGATTTTGGTGCCTGTTTGCGGAATTAAATTCCGCATATCGGGAATTATTATCCGCAACTCTAGCGTGAGTCTAGGCTCATTCTATGCAGGGCTGCGGAGAATCGACAAGAATTTATGTGCAGTGATCTGAATCGAGAGCTGGAATAAGCGTCTAAAGATAACCTTCTTTGGCCGCGTAGATCTTCTTCGTAGTGTGGCCGCATTCACTGCATTCAAGCGTGTGAATCACCTGACCGAAGACGTCGAGCCGATCGAGTTTTTCCTGCTCGATAATGTGCATTTCGCCGAAACACTGATCGCATAGGGATCGTGTGTCAGGTGTGCTCGCCGAAGTACCATCAAGTGTGAGGGTATCGACATCTCGATCAGTTGTCCGACGTAACTGTCGCCAGACCGGAACACGTTGGAGGATTTTCGAAATATCCAGGACAGATACAGCCAAGCTTTACCCCATACATGTAGCCGCGCAGGTAAGGACATATAGCCTGGCGCAGCAGATATCAAGACTATTATCGTTTTGTGACAATAACTTGCCGCAGTTAACGCACTGTCTGGATTGCACCATCAATAGTACTTGGTGCTTTCAGAAACCCATAAAATTTCCCGGCTTGTGCGTCTGAGGTTTGTGCAGCCGGTGCAGGCGATAGATTCGTCGTAGGCCAGTTCAAATGTCAATCATGTGGACAACGGTACCGGCGCCGACGCTCAGGCCTGTGTAGACCATCCTGGCTGACCAGATCAGCCTCAGCTCTGCGATCGTTGTGACGTGAAGCCGTAGCTGATCCGGTTGCATCTTTGCTCGTGCAGATGTCCGAGCAGCGAAAATGCGACCGACATGCAGGCAACGATCAACAGTGCGGATAAACTGAATACGATCATAGTAACTTCCCAAGGACAGTCGTCATGTCTATCGAACGCTAAAAGCCTTTCAGACAAAACTTGCTTGAAGCTTGCGGGGCTGCAAAGACCCAAGGTGAGCCCACTTAGAGGAGGTCGGTGGAAACGCTACAATTGCAGATTTGCGGGAAGGCCACGGAAAGGTTGCGCTACACATTGGAATTCTTGGATTTTACGGGTCTCGTTAACTTCTGGGAAACAAATTAACCATAGCGTTTGGGGACGGCGGGATGGACCTTGCAATCGGGTTGCAAGCCATGGGCATGACGCCAGCCTTGCTGCACCGGTTGAACCCGGTATTCAAATTCATTTCTCAGTCTTGCGAAAGCGATCTGCAGCGGCCGGAGTCGCTCGGGGGGTGCCACGCCATATCGAAATCGATTGGCATGGCAACGAGTATCCGCCAACATCTCAGGATCGTTTCGAGGGCGCACAAAGGCGGCGTGCAGGCGCTCATGTCGCCGGAATTGCCGGGGAGCCCGCGTGTCGGAACGGGAATCGACAGAAGCCGAAACATGGGATAGCGCCGGTCTGCGTCGGCGCAACGATGCCATGATGGCGGCAAATGACGACCGTCCGATACCGGACGATCTGAAAGCGTCGATCGAGCAGGCCGTCATCGATGCACAGGCCGAGTTGATCAAGCGACAGTTTCCCGCCGCGGCGACGAACGAGAGCGACAATCCCGACCGATTGAAGGTTCTTCTGGCCGGCATTATCCGCCACCTCGGCCAGACCACCCTGGATACCGATGAGCTTTTCAGCGATGCAAAGTCGAAAGCGCTGGAGTCTGTCCTGCAGGATTTTGTTCAGGGCGACGTGGATCCGCAATGGAGCCTTGTTGCGCAGAGCATTTTTCTGGAACAAGCCGTTTCCAAGGCGTTGGCCATTCACTGGCCACGAGCTCTTTTTTCCCGTTCTGCAACGTCACAGCAATCGATGGATGCAACACGACGGGATATTCTCGCAATCGTCGACTCGTTGCTGCGGAACACGGATCTGCTGTGGTCCGATCACATCAGACAACGGCAGGTCGCATCGCGTCGACAGGATGATGCGGCGCGCGCTTCCCATTGCGATCTTGTTAACGACGCGTTCGGCAAGGCCTTCCAGAAAATGCTGGTCGGCGACTTCAGCGCGCGCATCGACGGATCGATCCCCGCCGAGCATCGGGATCTCGCGGCCCGCTTCAATGTTGCGATGGATAGGGTGCAGTCGACCTTTGCCGAACTTGCCGGCCATCTGATCCAGAGCCATCGACAAACCGGGCCTCTGGCCGATGCGCTCTCCGAGATGGTCGAACAGAGTGATTCCGGTTCCGAACAACTGCGGACATCGGCGAGCCGGCTTTCGGGGCTGGTCGAGGACGCCCGATCGGCGGCGGCCGAAGCCGGTGCTGCGCGCCAGACCGTGGAGGCTGCTCGTCAAAGTGCAGTCGAAGGTGGCCGCGTCATGGACGATGCGGTGACCGCTATGTCCGGAATCGAGGGTTCGGCGGATCGGATCGGACAGATCACCGCAGCCATCGACGACGTCGCGTTCCAGACCAATCTGCTGGCACTCAACGCCGGCATTGAGGCCGCTAGGGCCGGCGAGGCTGGTCGCGGATTTGCTGTGGTTGCACAGGAAGTACGTGCACTCGCTCAACGTTCCGCTGACGCCGCAAAGGAAATCGAAGCGCTGGTATCCGACACCAAGGCGCGGATCAAATCCGGAGTTGGCGCCGTAGGAACTGCCGGCAGTGCCATTGGCGATGTCGTATCGAAGGTTACGCAGATCAATGACACCGTAGCCGGCTTGGCCGAACGATCAGGGCGGCAGGCTGAGGAGGTCGGAGAGTTGCATGAGTCCATATCGTCGATAGATACCGGCTTTGCATCGCTTTCGGAGACTGCCCGTCGTTCAGGCGATGCCGCAGGTGACATCCATCGTGTCATTCTCGAACTTGGCGGAATTGTCAGGCGTCATCGCGCTGATTTGGCGGGATCGGCGAGGGATCCTCGAACCGTCAACGAAGAGGGGCACCAGCACGGGGCGCTTGAGCCAGGCGGGCGGAGGCTGAGGGCATGAACCTTTCCATCCAATCGACCAAGTCGCAGCAGGCAAGGGCGAACAGCCCCTACAAATGGGTTCTTGGGACACGCCTTGCCCTTTGGGCATCCACTTGCCTTGTGAGCGCTTCTGCATTGGCAGCTACCGAAGAAGCAACCTCTTGGGTAACAGGCGGTTCGTTGACCCTGGTGGCTTATGTGCTGACCGTCGCCGGGCTGGGCTATGCGCTCGTGCGCGCTCGCCGCGCGGCTGCTAACCGCATAGTTGAGGTCAGGGCCTACCTCGATGCCGTTGCTTCCGGATCGGAATCCGGTGACGTCCCTCATGCAGAACGCAGCGACGAAGTCGGTGCCATGGCGCGTTCAGTGCAGAGTGTCCGTCTTGCCCTGGCAAGGGAACGACAGATCGGTGAGCAGGCCGAAGCCGGTCGTTTGGCGCAGGACGAGGAGATCGCCGAAAACGCTGAACTTCGCGCCCGTCAGGACGAAAGCCGGCAAAGAGTAATTGACGACCTGTCCCACGGCCTGGACCGGCTCGCGGAGGGTGACCTTTCAGTCGCTCTGAACCACCCCTTCGTGGAAACCTATGAGCCGCTGCGCCGGTCTTTCAACAAATCCGTTTCCATGCTCCAGGATACGCTGGGAGGTATTACCGGGATTACCGAGAATGTGCGCTCCGGGTCATCCGATATTGCCCGTGCCTCGGACGATCTTTCAAGGCGCACGGAGCAGCAGGCGGCTGCCCTCGAACAGACCGCTGCTGCTCTCGACGAGATCACGGCCACAGTTCGTAGCTCCTCGGAAGCTGCGCAGGAAGCGGGCAGGATGGTCGAGGAAGCCCAGGACGGCACCAACAAATCCGGCGGCATATGCGAAAACGCCATCACAGCGATGGAGCGAATTCAGCAGTCGTCCGACAAGATCAGCCAGATAATCGGAGTGATCGACGAGATCGCCTTCCAGACCAATCTGCTTGCGTTGAACGCCGGTGTCGAGGCGGCCAGGGCCGGCGATGCCGGCAAGGGTTTTGCGGTTGTTGCTCAGGAGGTCCGTGAATTGGCTCAGCGGACTGCCACGGCTGCCAAGGAAATCAAAGACTTGATCACCAATTCGGCAACCGAGGTCGGGGACGGTGTAGCCCTTGTCAGTCAGACTGGTGAGGCGCTCCAGGATATCGAACAACATGTGCTGCAGATCAACCAGAGTGTGTCCTCGATCATCACCTCTTCGCAGGAACAGGCGGCAGGACTGCAGCAGATCAATACGGCCATCAACCAGATGGACCGGGTGACTCAGCAGAATGCCGCGATGGTCGAGGAAACCAATGCGGCGTGCCAGGAGCTGAACGGCGAAAGCGGCAAGCTGACAGCGCTTGTATCGCGCTTTTCGGGCGAGGCTGTGTCTGTCGGGCGCCCGCTTGCGGCCAATGATTCTGCGTTAGCCTCAGCCGCTGAAGGAAGACCGGCAGCGGGACCGCTGGTCGCAGCGCCTGCGACGGCAGCAAGCAGACCCGTAGAATCTCCGGCCCGCAAACTTGGGCGCGACATTGCCGGAGCATTCGGCGGCGCGCAGGCCGGCAAAACGGATGATGATTGGACAGAGTTTTGAGCGGAGCGCCCACGGTGCACTGCCCAATGGGATGTGAAAAAGGATGGGTTTCATATGAGCGCAATCGAACCTGAAACGCGGCAATTGCAGCTGGCGGAGAATCTCGATCTCACGGCCGCGGTTCCGCTGCATGAGACGCTGCTATCAATGCGCGGAGAAGACCTGCTGGTTGACGCTGCGTCCGTCGAACGGCTCGGTGGCCAATGCGTTCAGCTTCTGCTGTCTGCCCGCCAGAGCTGGGCCGAAGACGACGCATCCTTTGCCATTGAAAATCCGTCCCCGAATTTTCTGTCGGCCCTCACCATCCTCGGTGTCGAACCCGGCAGCCTCAACGTCAAGGAGGAGATGTAATGAAGAAGACCACCATCCTGACCGTCGATGACTCACGTACCATGCGCAACATGTTGCTGATGACGCTGAGCAATGCCGGCTATGACACGATTCAGGCTGAAGACGGCGTTCACGGCCTGGAAGTGCTGGATGGGTCGATGCCGGATGTCATCATCACCGACATCAACATGCCACGCATGGATGGCTTCGGCTTTATCGAGAATGTGCGAAAGAGCAATGATCACCGAGCCATCCCCATCTTGGTTCTGACCACCGAAAGCGATGCGGAGAAGAAGGATCGGGCGCGCCGCGCCGGCGCCACGGGCTGGATCGTCAAGCCCTTTGATCCCGACAAGCTGCTCAACGCGATTCAACGCGTGACTGTTTAGTGGAGTAGCGCCATGGACATGAACGAAATCAAGGACATCTTCTTCCAGGAGTGCGAAGAAGGCTTGGCCGAACTGGAGACGGGATTGCTCGCCATGAACGATGGCGATCACGATCCGGAAACGGTTAACGCGGTCTTCCGCGCGGTCCACTCGATCAAGGGCGGAGCCGGGGCTTTCGCTCTCGATGAACTCGTCAGTTTCGCTCATGTCTTCGAAACGACACTCGACTGCGTCCGCTCAAATCAGCTGGAACCAACCAAGGACGTCATCAAGGTCCTGCTGAAATCTTCCGACGTGCTTGCTGATTTGACCGCCGCGGCCCGCGACGGCGGTTCCGGCGTCGATCCAGCGCGCTGTCAGGAGCTGGTGGAGGCGCTGAAGGCGCTGGCCAACGGCGAAGGTGCTCCGCAAGTTGAGGAAACCGTTGCAGAGGTCGCCGAGCCGGCGGCGGAACAGCCGGCCGAGGCCGGTGCACAGGAACCGGACGCTGACGACGACGATGTGGGTTTCACGCCAATTCCGGTGTCGCTGGATGACGAACCGCAAGAGGAAGAGGACAACGAGGGTTTCACCCCGGTAGCCTTTTCTTTCGACGATTTCGGCACCGACCCAACGGATTCGGACACCTGCGAGTTGTTCCGCATCGTATTGCATCCCAAGTCGGACCTCTACAAGAAGGGCAACGAAACCCTTCTCCTGCTGCGCGAACTCGGCGAGCTGGGAGAGGTGAAGACCCAATGCACCTTTGACGAGCTGCCGATGATCGATCTGCTCGATCCGGAAGGCTCCTACCTGACCTGGCATGTCGAGTTGACGACCGACAAAGGTGCGGAAGCGGTTCACGCCGTGTTCGAGTTTGCCGAGTGGGATTGCGATCTTGAAATTACGAAGGTGGGTGATGACGCGCCTGCCGAAGCGCCCGAGGCACCCGAGGCTGTAGAGGCTTCGGAAGTCGGTGAACTCGTAGAACAGCCGACCGCCGTCACGGAACCCGAGACTGAACCACAACAGGATGTTCCGGCTGCGGTTGTTGAAAAAACTCAACCGGCCGAACCAAAGCCCGCTGATAATGTCATCGACATGAAGCGGCCTGCACCAGAAGCCGCCGCCCCCGCAGAAAGCGCTCCAGTTCAGAAATCTGCCGCCAAGTCCGCCTCGGCGGCGCCGGCGACGATCCGTGTCGATCTCGAACGCGTGGATCGGCTGATCAACCTGGTGGGTGAACTTGTCATCAATCAGGCCATGCTGGCGCAAAGTGTCACGGAATCGAAAGGCGACGGAACGTCTGCCGTCATGATGGGGCTGGAAGAGCTGCAGCAACTTACGCGCGGCATTCAGGACAGCGTGATGGCCATTCGCGCCCAGCCGGTCAAGCCGATCTTCCAGCGCATGTCACGAACGGTTCGCGAAGCCGCGGACATGACCGGTAAGAATGTCCGTCTGGTGACCGAGGGCGAAAACACCGAAGTCGACAAGACGGTTATCGACAAACTTGCGGAACCGTTGACGCATATGATCCGCAATGCCGTCGACCACGGCTTGGAAGGTCCCGAGGAACGGCTGGCCGCCGGCAAGCAGGCCGAAGGCACGTTGCGATTGGCCGCCAAACACCGGTCGGGCCGAATCGTCATCGAGATTGCCGACGACGGCGCCGGCATCAATCGCGAGAGAGTTCGCGGCAAGGCTGTTGAGAACGGGCTAATCAGTGCCGAGGCCAACCTGACCGACGAAGAGGTCGACAATCTCATCTTCCATCCCGGGTTTTCCACCGCCGAACAGCTATCGGACATTTCCGGACGCGGTGTTGGCATGGATGTCGTCAAACGGTCCATCCAGGCGCTCGGAGGTCGCATCACGATTGCCTCCACGCCAGGCAAGGGGTCGGTCTTCACGCTCAGCCTGCCGCTAACGCTCGCGGTCCTGGACGGCATGGTTGTTACTGTCTCCGGGCAAACGCTGGTCGTCCCGCTGACCTCGATCATCGAGACGCTCAAGCCGGAAGCCGAGAACCTGCATGGCTTTGGCGCAAACGGGCGCCTGATCGCAATCCGCGACAACTTCAATCCGCTTGTCGATGTTGGGCAGATCCTCAACTTCACCGGCACACCGACCGATCCGTTGGCCGGAGTTGCCCTGCTGGTCGATTCGGAAGATGGAGGTCAAAGCGCGCTGCTCGTCGACGCGATCCAGGGCCAGCGCCAGGTCGTGATCAAGAGCCTCGAAGCCAACTACGCCAACGTGCCCGGGATCGCTGCCGCGACGATACTGGGAGACGGCCAGGTCGCTCTCATCGTCGATGTCGAAGCCGTCGTTTCGGCGTCGCGCAGCGGATCTTTGAAATCCGAAATATCACTTGCAGCTGTGGGGTAGCACTATGAAACAGACAACCAAGAACGCCGCAGAAGGCGCGCGCGAGTTGATCGCTTTCAGGATTGGCGAGCAGGAGTTCTGCGTCGACATCATGTCAGTAAGGGAAATTCGTGGCTGGGCGCCGGCGACCGCGCTCCCGCACTCGCCCGGTTTCGTCCTGGGGGTCATCAACCTTCGCGGTGCAGTGCTGCCGATCATTGATCTTTCGGCCCGCCTCGGCATGGCCGATGCGGATCCTTCGGCCCGACACGTCATCATCGTGACCCAGGTCTACGACAAATTGGTTGGCCTGCTGGTTGATGCCGTATCAGACATTCTGACCGTGACCGACGAGAACATCCAGCCAACCCCGGAGGTATCCTCTGAGCTCGACAAGTCCTTTGCCAAGGGTGTCTTGGCAATTGAGGGCCGCATGATCTGCCTGATCGAGCTGGAGTCGCTCTTCCCTGAAAGTGAAGTTGAAGCTGCATGAGCATGAGTTCTGTCTTGAAAGATACTTCGGCCGGCACCACCCGGCAGCCGTTCGACCGGTCTTTGTCCCCGGATGAGCAGCTTGCCGACGGCGAGTTTCCAATGACCCGTCGAGACCTTCAGGCGGTCGCGTCGATGATCTACCAGGATGCCGGGATTTACATGAATGAATCCAAGGCGTCATTGGTCTACTCGCGATTGGCCAAACGCATTCGTAAGCTCGGTATGAAGAGCTTTAAGGCCTATTGCGAGCTGGTGTCGAGCGAAGCAGGTCAGCAGGAACGGCGTCAAATGCTGTCTCTGCTGACGACCAACTTCACCCGGTTCTATCGCGAGGAACACCATTTCGACCATTTGCGTGATGAGGTTCTGCCGCAACTTGCGGCTCGGGCAAAGGCTGGCGGCAGGGTACGCATCTGGTCCGCCGGATGCTCCCAGGGCCAGGAGCCTTATACGATTGCACTGACGGTACTGTCGGTCCTGCCGGATGTCGAACGGTATGATTTCAAGATTTTGGCGACCGACATCGACCCGCTGGTAATCGCCCACGGAAAGGCCGGAGTCTATGACGACGCGGCTATCGAAACCGTGGCGCCGCCGATGCGCAAGAAGTGGTTCAAGCCAGCCGGTCGACCAGGGGAATGGCAGGTCGATCCGGCCGTTCGGCGGCTGATTTCCTTTCGCGAGCTTAACCTGATGGGCAATTGGCCCTTCAAAGGGCCGTTCGACGTGCTGTTCTGCCGCAACGTTGTCATCTATTTCGACGAACCGACGCAGGCGCGTATCTGGACCCGCTATCGAGACATGCTGGGAGATGGCGGCTGGCTCTACATCGGCCACTCCGAACGCCTCTCCGGTGAGGCCAAGGATGATTTCCGCACAGCCGGAATAACAACCTACGAAAAAACGGGGAGCAAGTGATGTCGCTCGGCAATGTAAAGGTGCTCGTGGTCGACGATTCAGCGACGATGCGCACCATGATCGGATCCGTTCTGAACGCCGATCCGCAGATCGAAGTGGTCGGTACCGCCGGCGATGCATTGGAGGCGCGGACAGCGATCAAGCAACTCAATCCGGACGTCATAACGCTGGACGTCGAAATGCCCAACATGAACGGCCTCGAATTTCTCGAGAAAATCATGCGTCTGCGTCCGATGCCGGTCATCATGGTGTCAACACTGACCAGCAAGGGAGCCGAGGCGTCTCTTGCCGCGCTTGAACTGGGCGCGTTCGATTGCGTCGGAAAACCGGCTTTGAGCGACGCCAGTCCCTTTGCCGACCTGCCGGCGAAGATCAAGCAGGCGGGGCAATCGAAACGACAGATTGTTTCGGCTGCCGGATCCAGGCAATCCAGTGGCAGCGTGGCCGTAGCGGACAGCTATCGGCCGAGCTCCAAACTGGTTGCGATCGGCGCGTCGACGGGCGGTGTCGAGGCACTTTTAACGGTGTTGGCGAATTATCCGAAAAACTGCCCGCCAACCCTTATTACCCAACACATGCCGGAAACATTCACCAGCAGTTTCGCGGCGCGGCTGAACAGAGCTTGCAACGCCGAGGTGGCAGAGGCAACGGACGGCGCACCGATCAGGCCGGGTCAGGTGTATCTGGCACCAGGCGGCAGTCACCACCTGGAAGTTGCGGGCGGCTCATCGCTCCGCTGCCGCCTGCGCGAAGGCGATCCGGTCAACGGCCATCGTCCATCTGTGGACGTGCTGTTCCAGTCCGTCGCGGCGACCTGCGGTCGAAAATCGGTTGGCGTCATTCTCACCGGGATGGGGCGGGATGGAGCAGCCGGTCTGCTTCAGATGCGCCAGAACGGCGCATCAACTGTCGGTCAGAACGAAAGCACCTGTGTGGTTTACGGAATGCCAAAGGCAGCGTTTGAAATCGGAGCTGTCCAAAACCAGCTGGCGCTTCGTCGCGTCGGCGAAGAAATTCTCAAGCTTACTACAGCCCGCTTGGAGGGGGTTGCGTAATGTCAATCGCACAGAAGATCAAAGCACTGATTGTCGACGATCAGGTGACCAGCCGTCTGCTTTTGGGCGAAGCGCTTCAGCAGCTCGGTTTCACACAGATATCCGTGGCCAATGACGGTGAGCAGGCTTTCCAGATCATGCAGAAGGAACCCCACCACCTTGTCATCTCGGACTTCAATATGCCCAAGATGGACGGCCTCGGACTGCTCCAGGCCATCCGCTCGGACGGTTCCACAAAGCGGGCGGCTGTCATCATCCTGACCGCACAGGGAGACAAGGCCTTGGTGCAAAAAGCGGCGCAGTTAGGTGCCAATAATGTGTTGGCCAAGCCGTTCACCATCGACAAGATGAAGGCTGCGATCGAGGCTGTCTTTGGAGCGCTGAAATGAGAGAGCGTGCGGGCCGGAATCGCATGCATGTCATTCAGGGCAAATACCTCGTTTCCAGCGAGCCTGATGTGGTGATGACCACCATCCTGGGGTCCTGTGTTGCCGCTTGCCTGCGGGATCCGGTGGCCGGAGTGGGTGGAATGAACCATTTCCTGCTGCCGGGAACCTCGGCCAACGGTGGTGAGGCAACGCGATACGGCGTGCACCTGATGGAGCTTCTTATCAACGATTTGCTCAAGAAAGGCGCCCGCAAGGACCGGATGGAGGCAAAGATATTCGGTGGGGCACAGACGATGACTCGCGTATCGAATGTCGGTCGCCAAAACGGTGAATTTGCCGAACGTTTTCTGGGCGATGAGGGCATCCGGGTCGTCGGCGCCAGTCTTGGTGGCAATTTCGGTCGAAAGGTTGAGTTTTGGCCAGTCAGCGGCCGCGCCAGACAGAGCGCGTTGAACGGTGCCGAAACGATGCGTGCGGTCGAGCGCGAACGTCCGGTCGCGCCGCAACCGGCACCGGCGGACGACGTCGAGTTCTTCTGACGGAGGCGATTTAACCGACGGCCGGCGGTTCCGGTCTTTGTATTGCGTAATACGGCCGGCGTATCCGGTCGGACACCAGTAGGATTGTGTAGTAATGAGTATCCGTGACGTGTCCCTGGACGATTGTCCAGACGAACCCCTTGCCGTTATTCTCATGAAGGTTCAGCGAGAGCTTGCAGAGATTGCCGAACTTATGCGGGCGATCGAGCCTGTTTTCGCCAATGTCGACAGGTCGCGAGAAGACTATAGCGCTGCCGATGTCGCCGCGCTCCAGGGCTTGGATCTTGCCATACAGAAGACCCATGGACTGGCTGACTTTCTCACCGAGCTTTCAGGTGGTCTTCCGCAGGAATGGCTGATCGACGTAACCACGGCGCTCAATGTCTTGAAGCTGTCCGAGCTGCAGAGCCGACTGTTGCCGACGCAAGGCCGTGTTGATCCGGAGCGGTCGCGGGCGGTGGGTGATCTTGATCTTTTTTGACGCCAATATTGATCGTATTGCATCAACGAAATTGCCTCGGTCTTCACCCGGGGTCGTTCAACGGTTTCACTGATATTTCCGTCGCTTAGTCGGATCTGTCCGACACCCTCGCGCAAGCTTCGGCCGATATGGTCCGAAGCGGCGGAATGGCTGACTTTGCCATCTCCGTTCGCGATGATGTGGAGACAGAATGAGTCTGTTGGACCAAATCACCAGCCTGCCGGGAAATCTCGCGGGCCTCGGCACCAGACGACTCGCCGCATTGGCCGCCGTCGGGACGGCTGCGGTTGTCCTGATCATCGCCGCCGCGGTCTATTTGAACAGGCCAAGTTACGAAACGCTCTATGTCGGTCTCGAGTCAGGCGACTCGAACCAGATTGCCATAGCCCTGGCCGAGATAAACATTCCGTTTGACGTCAGTGCCGACGGGTCGGTGGTAAGCGTGCCCGCCGGGTTGACCAGCAGGGCGCGTATGGTTCTGGCCCAGCGCGGGCTGCCCAACAGTTCCACTTCCGGCTACGAGCTTTTCGACAGCGTCGGTTCGCTCGGTCTGACCTCCTTTATGCAGGAGGTGACCCGGGTTCGGGCTCTCGAGGGAGAAATTGCCCGCACCATCCGTTCGATCAACGGTATCACGGCGGCCCGAGTCCATATCGTCATGCCGGATCGCGGCAGCTTCCGGCGCGGTGAGCAGAAGCCGTCCGCTTCAGTCATGGTGCGCGCCAACAGTTCCAACGGCCGCCGCTCGGCCGAGGCAGTACGCCATCTGGTCGCCGCTTCTGTTCCAGGGCTCAGCGTCGATGAGGTAACGGTGCTGGATTCCACCGGCCAGTTGCTGGCCTCTGGGGACGATTTTGCCAACAGCACCATGAGCCGGTCGCTGAACATCGTTCAGACGGTTGAGACCGAGATCGTCGGAAACATCGACAAGGCGCTTGCACCCTTTCTCGGTATCGACAACTTCCGCGCCAGCGTCCGGGCTCAGATCAACACTGATACGCAGCAAATCCAGGAAACGGTTTTCGATCCGGAATCGCGAGTTGAGCGCTCCATTCGGGTGACACGCGAGAATGCCGCATCCAACAAGTCTGAGGCCAATACGCCGGCCACGGTCGAGCAGAACTTGCCGACCGAACAGGTCGAAAGCGGCGCGGGTCCGCAAACGTCCGAATCCAACGAGCGCAAGGAAGAACAGACCAACTACGAAATTAACTCGCGGACCATTTCAACGGTCAAGAACAGCTATGAGGTGGAAAGGCTGTCAGTCGCCGTCGTTCTCAATCAGAGTCGCATCGATGCAATGCTCGGCGAGAATGCCACCCAGGCCGACGTGGACGGGCACCTGGCCGAGTTGGAGCAGATCGTAGCGTCCGCCGCCGGGCTTGATACGGAGCGCGGCGACCGGATCAAACTGACTGTCGTCCAGTTCCTCGAATCTGAACTGCTGAGCGAAAGCAGCGCAGCTGAGGGCTTCGGCCAATCAATTAACCGGCATGCCGGCAGCATGATCAATGCCGGCGCCTTTGTTCTCGTCGCGCTGCTTGTGATCTGGTTTGGTTTCCGACCACTGGCGCGCGCTTTGACGGAGGCAACAGAGGATGAAGAGGACGCTCTTGGCGACCTGCCTGATTTCAGCCCGACCGCCGGTGCGGCTCCCGGCGCCATGCCGGGTTTCGGCTCGGACTTCGACTTTGATCCCTCAGAAGCGGCCGCCGAAGCTGGAGACGGCATGGCACTCGGTTCTCCGGATGCTGCTGCGGCGTCACCCTTTGGTGACTTCGCTTCGCCGCCGCCACCCGACATCAGCTCCCGGGTCAAGGAAGGGCCTGAAAAACGCCTGGCCCGCATGGTCGAAATCAACGAGGAGCGGGCGGCCAAGATCTTGCGCAAATGGGCTCTGGAGAACGCTGCCTGATCCACTTTCGTGCTTGTTGTGGACCCTCAAAAAAGCAGATCGACAGGACGCGCCTAAATGCTACGCTTCGAATCGCGGCCCACGCTGGATCCTCGGTGCGGCCCGCTAAGGGGTGGTAGCCAAGATTGGCTGGAGAGAGAATCAGAGCGAGAGCAACGCTCCATAGCCACGCAACTGGGCTGTTGGACCCGACGCGATGCAAATCGATCGGCGAGCGCCAACTGCGTCGGCGATGAACCGGGCGCGCCTTCTTGAAGAGATAAGTGCGGTCGGTAAGCCCGACGATATTGCCGGCGGCCTGAGGGCGATTGCTGATTATGTCGGCGCGTCGACCTATCTGCTGGCGCGCTGGGACGCCTATTCGCAGGACAGTCTGGATTTTGCCATTTCAGCGGACTGGCCGTTCGATCTGGTTCGATCGCTTGGGTCGACATTGGTGCGCGGCCAACTCAGGAAGACTGAAATCGACCGCTGTCTCGCGACAATGCAGCCGGCATTTGTTGAATGTCCACCGACGGTGAAACTTCCGCCCGACCTGACCCGCCGTCTATGCCTTTTGCCGTTCGATATAGGCTCTGCCCGCCTGCTTCTGATCCTGGGTTTTGGGAGGGACATGGTTCTTTCCGACATTCGACTTGAGGATGTTGGTTTCGCCTGCGCCTACTACCTTGAACAATTTGACGATCAGCTTTTCACCGCGCAAAGCCAGCATGATCTGACACAACGTGAGGTCGACTGCCTCATTTGGATAGCCGAGGGAAAGACCAGTGACGAGATCTCGCTGATCATTGGCATTTCCTGCAACACCGTGAACAACTACATCACCAGCATCATGAACAAGACCGCCACAAAAACCAGGTCGGAGGCGATCGCATTTGCGATCCGAAACAATGTGATCTGACTGCCTTGTCCGGCTGGAGACAGGGCGGTTGACAGAAACTCGCTGCAAACAAGGCGATGTTTCTTCGGGGGCTCGAACATGACCGCAGCACATCCAATCGTTCGAACCGGCATTGCCGGGGAAGATCTCGAATCCGGTGTATCCGGCGGACTGGAACGCCTGAGTTCGACGGGCCGTGACCTTATGATGGACGTGGCGGCTTCCGGATACGCCACGGTACGCTTTTCGCCGCAGAACGGGCAACAGGTGCACATCGGGTTCGGCTCGCTGGATCGAACCATGCGCGCCACGCTGATGGCAATTGGCGGTGAAGCCCATCAGCACATGGAAACATCGCTTTTGCCCTTCCGCTGGTGGGATGCCACAAGCGTCATCGACATGAGCCCACCGTTTCTGGTTCGGCTTCCATCGCAGGATGCGGTCGTCTCCGGTATTGGTTTTCCCACCAGACTGGGCATCATGGGCAATGGCTTTGTGGCATTCTTCGGTCATGACCTGCGTCTCGACGCAAACCGCCTCTTCGAAATCCACCGCCGCAGTTACCGTTTGATGCGTGAGTTGCTGCTCGTTGATGTAGAGGGCGAGGCGCCACGGCAGAGCCTCAACGATCGCGAATTGCAGTGTCTGCAATTAACCGCAGACGGGTACAAGAGCGACGCCGTCGCCGCGGAACTGGGGCTCTCGGTGCATACTGTCAACGCGCATCTTGGGTCCGCATCCGACAAGCTCGACGCCGTTAACCGCATTCAGGCGATCGCCAAGGCATTGAGAATGGGGTTCATCGGTTAGAGCTGAGGCCGACGTGGAATCGGCTCAGGCTGCCTGGCCTGGTACATCAATGCCTGAATATGCGCTTGCCTGCAGGCTTGCCGCCAGGAATGCCGTGTTCTCATCCGGATCGGTGGACGGATCATCGAAAGCGATGTGGTTGAGCTCCAGGGCGCCGTGGCTTTCCAGCAACGTCAGCCGCGCGAATACAGTCATTCCCTGAGGTCTAAGCTCCAGATCGAGAGTGACCTCCGGCGGTGATCCCCAGTCGAGTCGGTAGTCGCCCCCAACTCCGAAATTCACTGTTCCCGGTTGAAAGAAGAGTTCAGCTGCCGAGGCAACAAGATCGGCGAGATCGTTGTGGCACTCCAGCCGCAAAAGCGCGATCAAATCGGCCGCATCGATGAGCCGCAACTCGCTTGCAACCGAACGGATAGCGTAGGCGACGATTTCCTCGCGCTGTTTGGTATAGGGGCAGATTTTCATGAGTGTTGTCGGGTGTAAATCACGTGTATCAGCTCCGCCACCGCTTTGTAGAATACGGGCGGAATGACGTTACCAACTGAAGCTTGTGCAAAAATGGAGCGGGCGAGCGGCGGGTCCTCGAAGACGGGAACATTGTTTTGCTCCGCGATCTCGCGGATTTTCAGCGCTACCAAGTCCTGACCCTTGGCGACGATAACCGGAGCGTCGTTTTCCTCTCGCGCATATCGCAGGGCGACCGCATAGTGCGTCGGGTTGGCGATCACCAGCGTGGCGCGCGGCACATCCGACATCATCCGCTTGCGGGCACGATCGCGGGCCAGTGAGCGCTGGCGCGCCTTGACGATCGGGTCACCGTCCGACTGTTTGATCTCGTCCTTCAGTTCCTGTCGGGTCATGCGCAACTCGGTGCGCCAGTGGTGACGCGTCCACAGGATGTCGATGATCGCCAACAGCGCGGTGGCAAGAAGCACGATGACGAATATCTTGCTCACTGGCCGCACCATTTGCTCGGGAATGGTGCTGGGATCGGAAAACAGGCCGGACAGCGTGTCGAAATAGTCACCGGTCAGAGCGACGGCGATAATGCCGGAAATCACCATGATCTTGATGATCGACTTCGCGAATTCGACCAGGCCCGAGACACCAAAAATCCGGTTCAGTCCCTTGGCCGGCGATACACGGGAGAATTTCGGCTTGATGCGGTCGAGTGCCGGCCGCGGTACGTTCTGCAGTACCGACGCGGCAATCCCGAAGGTCATCATCAGGGCGAATGCGGGCAACAGAAAATGGCTGGTTTCCCAGAACAGGTGATTGAACAACGAAACCGTGTCGTCACCGGTCGCCAGCGACCAACTGTCGGACTTTTCGAACAGATCTGCGAGTGACCGCGCCAGGTAGGACGCACCGGCCGGCATGAAGAACACGAAGAAGACCAGGATGGCAGCCGAAGACGCGAAAATCGGGACTTCCTTGGAGAATGGGATATTGCCCTTCTCGACGGCGTCTCGGATTTTCTTCTCTGTCGGTTCCTCTGTTTTGCTTTCCTTGTCCTGGTCTTCGGCCATTTACGCCGCCTCGACCTGTGTGTCGTCCTTCAGCGTAATCTGGTCGAGCGAGGCCAGACGGATAGCTTCCTGGGCGATGGAGCGGCGGGCGACTGCGATGTCGCGTGCCGTGACATTGCCGGCACCGTCCGAGAGGTCTGCCTCTATCATCCTGCGGGTGCGCGCGCTCAGTGATGACAGGACGGCCTCTTTGATGTCGCCCTCAAGGCCGCGCAGAGCCAATGTGATGGCGTCGTTTTCGAGATCGTTGAACAATGTGACCCGGCTGCGTGTCGGCATTTCGAGGATGTCGTCGAACAGGAAGATTTTCGGTCTGACCCGGGCGACATCGTCGGAGCTGATGGTCTCAAGGTCGCCCATCAGCTCATCGACCACGGGTTTGTCCATTTCGTTCATCATTTCGGCGACGCGGCCCGTAACGGCGGAATTCTGCTCGCCTTCCATGACGTTCAGCATCTGACCGACCCGCTGTTCGATGATGTCTGCGATGTTCGGATTGACCGGTTTCATGTTGACAACCCGGTGCACGATGCTGGCACGCAGCTCTTTCGGCAGTTCCACCAGGGTTTTTGCCGCAAAAGTCGGCGGCAGTTTGGATACGACATAGGCGATGGTCTGCGGGTGTTCGTCATGCAGGAAGCGGCCGATCTGTGCAGGTTCTATTTCCTGGATCTGATCCCAGATCGACATCTCAGCGCCGCCGATTTCCCGGTTGCGGCCCAGAAGGCCATCGACTTCCTCAGGCGGCAGGCCTTCCTCCAGGATCCCTTGCATTGCCTTGGCGTTGTCCATCAGGCCCGCACCTTCAGTGAAGAGGTCCTCGAACTCGCTGACGATCTCCTCCAACTCCTGCGGCGGGACGCTGCGCAGGGACTGGGCGCATCCAATGATTGTCTGAAGTTCCGAAGGCGCGAAAAATTTCAGCAATTTGCCGGCAACAGGCTTGCCCATGGCGATCAAAATGGCCGCCGCCTTTTGCGACTGGCTCAACGGCGAGCCAACCGCCTGACCAACGCCAAAGTCCGCCAGGCCGTCCATCAGGTGGTACCTGTCGGTTTGGTGCCTATGATCTCCGTCAGCTTCACGCCGAAGCGTGTTTCATCGTTCTCGAGGACCGTGATTTCCCCGCGGCCGATCATCCGGCCGTTCACCATAACATCGACAGATTCGCCGATCCTGCGGTCCAAAGAGATCGTGGCACCCTCGTCCAGTTGCATCAGGCTGGATACCTTCATGCGGGATTTGCCGAGAACGATTTGTACTTCGACGGGGATGTCCATGATGACGTCGGTATTGGCGACGGTGCCCGATGCGCCGGTGGTGGCCGGCAACTCCATACTGTTCAACGCGAGATCGTTCATATCGGGTGTGTCTGACTCCACTGGTGCCGCTTCATCGGCCTTTGCCGTGTCTGGAAAATCGTCCATCGAAAAATCACCGCCGGCAAAACCAGGTTCGCCGGCGTCCGCGTCACCAAGGCCATCGGGCGTTTCGGCTTGCGCAGAAAAATCAGCAGCCAGCGGATCGTCCTCCTCCGCCTGCGAGGCGTCGGGAATCTCGGCCGTTCCAGCAGCATCCTGATCGAGCACACCGCGAAGATTATCGATCGCCTGGTCGATTTCACCTTCGCCGGCGATTTCCTCCGGTGCTTCTTCCTCGGTTTTCTTCACCGCTTCCTTGCTGGCCATTATCCTTTTTCGCCTCCGGTCTGCGGGTTGCTTTCGAACGGTCTGGTCATCCGGCAATGAGTTCCTTGATCAATCCCTGCTCGGGTAGGTGCTGTTCCTGGACCCGGACGGTGTAACGGTCTCCGGCCTTGCCGAATTCGCACCAGAAAACTTCCTTGCCGCCAGCTTTAAGCAAAGCCCGGACGGACCCCTCGTCGGCAAACGGCAGGACGTCACCCGGCTGAAGGCGAGCAACCTCACCAAGTGACATGTCGGCCAGCGCAATGTCGGCTTGCAGGGTGACAAAGGAACTGGTGACCTGATGAGAAAGCTGTTCGATCCACTCAGGCCGGTCAGCAGAGTGCTGTTCATCTTCGGAAGCGCCCGAGAGGACCGTCTTAAGGAGCGGCCGCTGCGGCAGGATCACATGGAAGGGCGCCTCCAGATCACCCGCAACAAGGGTGAAAGTCAGTCGAATCGACGCCAATGACCCGGTGTCGTCCTCGGTGGGCTTTTCTGCGCCGGGCGGGTGAAGGCGGTTTCCCTTGGTCTGCGGCGAGGCGATCAGGGACTGCATCCCGTCAACGAAGGCTGTGAACATCAGCGATGCGATATCCAACTCGATCGCCGAAAGGTCCCGGGCAGTGACCGCATCGCGTGTCGGCAAATCGCCACCCAGCATTCCTTCCAGTAAGGCGATGACAAAGACATTGTCCGTCGCCAAGAGGAAGAAGTCGCACCAGTCGTCGATGGCCGCGATACGAACCGCCGGGTGTTCGCCCATTCCCTCTGACATTTCCGTCCACGTGCCGGTATCGAAATCGGAAAAAGCCGCAGTAATCGGAAAGCCCATTGCCTTGCTGGCAGCCTTCTCGAACATTGGCATGATCCGCTCTGCCATTGGTTGGCAAACCGCTTCCAACGTCCGCCGGTCGCCCGACTGACCGGTCATGCGGGCCAGCAGCGTGGTATCGATTGCCGGTGCGGGTGTTTCGTCGCTCATCCGATCAGGCCGCCTGCGCCTCGCCGCCGGATCCGGCGCCCATCATTTCCTGCTCGACCGCATCGATCGACGGGCGTTCGTAGGAGGAGATGGTCTTGCGGCCGTGTTCGAGAGCAACCTGAGGAACGGAGCCATTCATATAGGCGAGCAATGTCTGCTTGACGATGACATAGAGCCGGTTCTGCTTGTCCCGCACCAGTTTGATCTGCGCGGCGATTGGCGCAAGGATCGAATAGGAGAGGAAAATACCCAGGAACGTGCCCACGAGCGCGGCGCCGATCAAGCCGCCGAGAATTTCGGGCGACTGGTCGATCGCGCCCATTGCCTTGATCACGCCGAGCACGGCGGCGACGATGCCGATGGCCGGACAGGCGTCGGAGACGGTGACGATGGCGTGATAGGACTTCAGCTTGTCATGCTCGATGGTGTTGATTTCCTCATCCATCAACGCCTCGATCTCGTGGGGACGGGCATTGCCGATGATGATCAACCGCACATAGTCGCAGATGAACGCGGTCAGATCTTTCTTCGCCAGCACCGACGGTGCCGCCTGAAAGATGCTTGATTCATCAGGGTTGTCGATGTGGGCTTCGATCTCGTTGCGCGATTTGGAGCGCAGATCTCGCATCAGACCGTAAAGAACCGACAGAGTGTCGAGATAGTCGCGCTCCTTGGGGACGGCGAACTTGAAGGCTTCGACGAGTGCCTTACCCGAATCCTTGATCGTTTTCATCGGATTGGCGACCAGAAAGCCGCCGAAGGCAGCGCCCCCGATGATCAGCAACTCGTAGGGTTGCATGAGCACGCTCAGATAGCCGCCCATCGCCATATAGCCGCCAAGAATACAGCCAAACGTTACGACCAGTCCGATGATGATGTTCATGGACACTCCCTTTCGCCACCGTATCTAGGTACGTGCCGTGCCTTGCGTGAAGCTGGACGGCCTTATTGCCAAGCGGGCGGAGGGAAAGCTTCGCGCAAGCCAGTCGACCTAGCATCCCCAATGCGGCAGTTCATCGGCAGCCGACCGATGCCGCTGCCTGCCTGAAACCGCCTCGCGCTCGGAGAAACGCCCATGTTGACGGCCTATGCGAGCTACCTGCAGGTAACAGCCAACCTGCCGCGTTCCATTGAGCTCGTCAGCGAGCAGCCATTGGTGGCCCGTGAGACCGAATATTATCTGGCCAACATCGGAAACGTGAAGTCGGTGGACGACTTCATGGCCGATCGCCGCATTTACGAATACGCCCTGAAGGCGCATGGCCTCGAAGAGATGACCTATGCCAAGGCCTTCGTCCGCAAGGTCTTGGAGGAGGGCATAGAAACCGACAGCACCTTCGCCAATCAGTTGTCCGACAGGCGATATCGGGGCCTTGTCGAAACATTCAACTTCTTCCGCAACGGGACGGTGACGACCACTTTCACGAAGGCGCAGCAGGGCACCGTCGACAAATACCTCCGCCAGACCCTTGAAGAGGATGTCGGTGCCGGTAACGAAGGTGCGCGTCTGGCGCTCTATTTCGAGCGCAAGGCCTCTGACATTACCGAGCCTTATCAGATCCTGGCCGACACGGCGCTGTCCACGGTTGTCCGAACAATATTGTCCCAACCGGATGAATTCGCGCTGACCGACATCGACAAGCAGGCGGCATTCTTTTCGGAACAACTGGATTTCGCGGATTTCCAGGACCCGGAAAAGCTCGACCGGTTTCTGCAGCGCTTTACCAGCCTCTGGGAGATCGCCAATCCGACAACCGTTGCCTCCAGCCCGCTGCTGACCGGGTCGGGTGCATTTGGGATTTCCGGCGACCTGCTTCTTTCGATCAACAATCTCAAGCTGGGGGGCTGATATGCAACCTTCCCTATACGTTGCCCTGTCCTCGCAGATCGCGCTGGAAAACCGGCTCAACACCATTGCTGACAATGTCGCAAATTCGAGCACCGTGGGGTATCGACCCACCGAGATCCGCTTCGAATCCCTTGTCGGGAACGACACCGCCTTCGTGTCGGAGGGCATGACCTATCTGTCAGAGGTCGGCGGCGGCCTGAGCCAGACCGGCAGCCCTCTGGATTTTGCCCTGCAGGGCGACGGATGGTTCGCCATCGATACGCCCGGTGGAATGGCGCTGACCCGCGACGGCCGGTTCACGATCTCTGACCTTGGCGAGCTTGTTACGCTCGGCGGCTATCCGGTGCTTGATCCGGGCGGGGCGCCGATCCAGCTCGAACCCGGGTCTGAATCGCCTGACGTTTCGCGCGACGGTCTGCTGCGTCAGGACGGCGTTTTGGTCGGTTCCATCGGACTTTATCAAATGGATCCCAACTCCGGCTTCGTGCGTTTCGAAAACAGCGGCATCATTCCCGACGTGGATCCCGAGCCGATCGTTGACCGGTTGGATGTCGGTGTCATCCAGGGTTATCTGGAGCAGTCCGGCGTCAATGCCGTGGCCGAAATGAGCCGGCTCATCATGGTAACGCGCGCGTTCGAAAACACGGCGAGCCTGGTGCGAGAAGGTGAAACCGCACTCGACAAGGCGGTCGAGACCTTGGGCGGAACGTCGTGATGACGGCTCCCGGCAAATCATGACGGAGATCCCCCTCGCGTTGGGCGCGAGCGGCCATCGGTCATCGACACTTCATGCATTGGAAGCACTCGCTGGCCGCTTCAGCCAGGGCGAGGACCTGATCCGCCGGGGTGGTGTGGTGACCACCGTTACCCCGGCCAACTATCACGTCGGCGGACTGTCCAGTCACGTGCGGCTGGGCGACTATGTCGAACACCATGGTCGCGACGGCATTTACCTGGGCGAGGTCGTCAAGGTAGAGCCGGAAAACGTCATCGTGTGCCCCATCGAGCGAGGCGATTCGATCGGTATCGGTGATCCCGTGATCCGCTATGGTGCGTTCCGCATCGCACCCGATGACGGGTGGTGCGGTCGGACCGTCAATGCGTTGGCGCAGCCGATCGACGGCAGCGGGCCTTTGATACCAGGTAAGCGCAGGCGGTCCGTCTCGAGCGACCCTCCGGCGTCGATGGAACGGCAGCGTGTACGGTCCCCGCTCAAGACGGGCGTGCGGGCGATCGATATCTTTTCGCCTATGTGCCTCGGCCAGCGGCTCGGTGTTTTTGCAGGTTCCGGTGTCGGCAAGTCGACGCTTCTGTCGATGCTGACTCGCGCCGGCGCCTTCGATCGCGCGGTGATTGCGCTGGTCGGCGAGCGTGGGCGCGAAGTGCGCGAATTCATCGAGGATACGCTCGGCGAACACATGCAGAAATCGGTTGCTGTCGTGGCGACCAGTGATGAAAGTCCGATGGTCCGGCGGATGGCGCCGTTGACCGCCATGACGATTGCCGAACACTTCCGTGACGCCGGTCAGAACGTGCTGCTCATTGTCGACAGCGTCACCCGCTTCGCTCACGCCATTCGAGAAGTCGGTGTCGCGTCGGGCGAGTTGCCCGTGGCGCGCGGCTACCCGGCATCCGTTTTCACCGAGCTACCGCGGCTGATGGAGCGCGCCGGTCCAGGACAAAAGGGCACTGGTTCGATCACTGCCATCGTGTCGATCCTCGTCGATGGCGACAATCACAACGATCCGATCGCTGATGCCATGAGGGGTATTCTCGACGGACACATCGTCATGGAACGGGCGCTGGCCGAAGAGGGACGCTATCCGCCGATCAATCCGCTCGCCTCGATCTCCCGGTTGGCGCGCATTGCCTGGGAACCCGATGAGGAAACGCTGGTCATGCGGCTGAAGGCGCTCGTCCAACGATACGAGGAAACAAGGGATTTGCGGCTCATCGGCGGTTACAGGGCGGGCACCGATCCCGATCTGGATTTGGCGATCCGCCAGGTTCCGGTCATCTATGAAGTGCTCAAGCAAAAACCCGAGGACGCAGCCGTCGGCGATGCCTTTGCCGATCTCGCTGAAGCGATGAAGCGGGCAGCGGCCCAGACGGAACAGCAGAACCCGCAATAACCGGACCCTCAGCCCATGTCGGACAGGAAACTTGAAGAAACGAAACCCGTCGCGGCGGATGCCGGCGACAGGAAGGCTGACAAGACTGATCGGATACTGCTTCTGTCAGGGATGATGATCGCTGGCCTTGCTGCTTTCTTTCCCTGGTATGTCTTCCTCAACCAGGATGAGTTCGGTGTCCGCCCTGTTGGCCTTGCATCGACGCGCGATCTGCCTGAGGTCCCGGGTCGCGCCGTCGTGTCCCCTTCGCCGCTCGCCATTCCGGACGATGACCGGGAATCGCCAGGCATCTCGCTCGACACGATCAGCACGGCCACCGTCAATTCCGGAGGAGAGGAACGCCCGCCGGAGGAAGACGCGGTGGCGGTGCGGGAACAGGCATTTCCGAAGCGCACGCCGACATTTCGGCTGCTGCACGTGGTCAATGGCCGGGCCCTGATAGAAGATGGCAAAGGCATGTACATGGTGCGCATCGGCTCGATTCTGCCCGATGACAGCCGTCTGGCGACTTTGGAAAAGCGCAACGGCCGCTGGGTCATCGTGACGTCCGAAGGGACGGTCATCGATCGCTAATACCGCGTTTGGCTGTGTACAACGGCCCGCCCGCAAGTCCCACGCAAGATTGGATTCATAAGCTTCGGCCTCTAGGGGAGATTCGGATGCAACCGATTCAGCTGTTTGAACTCGCGTCGAGCCAGGCCCACTGGCTATCCGTGCGTCAAAGCGTGGTTGCCGGCAACATCGCCAATATCAACACGCCTGGCTACGCCGCCAAGGATGTCGAGCCGTTTCATGCGGTCCTTGATTCTCTTGGCACCCAGCAGATGGCGACCCATGCGTCCCACTTCGCCGGTGGCGGCACCCAGCAGACGAATGGCAATGCACCCGTGGTCGGTATCACCTCGAGCGGGATCAACCCGTCGCTGGAAGAGCAACTGATGAACGCCGGCCAGGTTCGCCGCGAATTCGAGCTCAATACCGGGCTGGTCCGCTCCTTCCATCGCATGATGCTGCTGACGGTACGCAAATAATGTTCGATCCACTGACACAAGCCATGAAAGTGGCGGCCACCGGTCTTGAGGCCCAATCAACCCGTCTTCGCATCGTGTCGGAAAACATGGCAAACGCCCAGACCACCGGCACGACACCCGGCAGCGATCCTTACCGGCGCAAGACCGTAAGTTTCGCCTCCGAGCTCGAAACCCTGTCCGGCGCTTCCCTGGTGCGCATTGACGATATCGAGCGCGATACCTCCGATTTCAGGATCGAATATGACCCGGGCAATTCTGCAGCTGACGAGAACGGCATGGTCAAACTGCCCAACGTGAACGTGCTGGTCGAGATGGCCGATATGCGCGAGGCCAATAGATCCTATGAGGCCAATCTGCAAACGATCAGGCAAACGCGCGAACTGATTTCGATGACCATTGACCTTCTGAGGACATCGGGATGATCGATGCTGTTCAAACGGCCAGCGCATCTTCCCTGGCTCGCGGTGCCGGTAGCGTCAGCGAGACAGAATCCTTCGCCGCTGTCGCTCCGACGGGAGCGCCTGCCATTGAACCCGGTTTCGGCGACATCATGGCCGGCATTGCCAACGGCATGGTCACCGACATACGCCGCGGCGAACAGGTATCCATGGCCGGCTTGAAGGGCGAGGCCAGCACCCAGGAAGTGGTCGAAGCTGTGATGAGCGCCGAGCGCTCCCTTCAGACGGCTCTCGCCATCCGCGACAAGATCGTCACCGCCTATCTTGAAATCAGCCGAATGGCCATCTGAGGACTCCGCACATGAAAGCACTGGCCATTGCAGCAACCGGGATGAGCGCGCAACAGCTCAATCTTGAAGTGATTGCGAACAACATCGCCAACATCAACACAACGGGGTTCAAGCGCTCCCGTGCCGAGTTCTCCGATCTGCTCTACCAGGTCGAGAAATCGCAGGGCGTGCCAAGCCGGGCCAATGACTCGATCATTCCCGAAGGCGCCCATGTCGGCCTCGGTGTCCAGACCATGGCAGTGCGCAACGTGCACGTTCAGGGCTCGTTGGTGACCACCGGAAACAAGCTCGATATTGCCCTGGTCGGCCGCGGTTGGCTGCAGGTCCAGAGCGCTGACGGCGAGGACCTGTACACAAGGGCCGGGGCGCTCAACACCAATGGTGACGGGGATATTGTGACCGCCGACGGGCACGTCCTGCAACCTCAAATCACGGTGCCTGAGGGCGTTACCGAACTGGTGATCAGCAAATCCGGACAGGTCTTTGCCCGGGTCGGAGACGATGCGGACCTGGAAGAACTGGGTCAGATCACGATCGCCAATTTCATCAACGAATCCGGTTTGAAGCCGCTGGGTGACAGCCTGTTCCAGCAGACGGAAGCCTCGGGTGAGGCGATCGTCGGCGTGCCTGCCGATCCGGGATTCGCCAGTATTCAACAGGGGTATCTGGAAGACTCAAATGTCGATGCCGTCAAGGAAATCACCGACCTGATCTCCGCTCAGCGAGCCTATGAGATGAATTCCAAGATCATCCAGGCCGCTGACGATATGGCGTCGGTCGTATCGCGCAACCTCGGGGGCTGATGCCGTATGATCCGCCTGACGGTCATTGTCGCAATTGTTGTGCAGTTCGCTGTCGCTGGCTTTGCGGCAGCCGAGCCGGTTGCGGTGATCCCGAAACAGATCATCTACCCCGGCGATACGGTCGAAGCGCATATGTTGGAAATGGTCGTGGTCACCAACAAGCGAATCCGCCGCGACTACGCCTCGCAGATGGATCAGGTCGCCGGCTTGGTTGCACGCAGGACGCTGCTTCCCGGACGCGTTATCCCGGTTTCGTCGGTTCGCGAACCCTATATGGTCGAACGCGGCAGCGTGGTCACCATGGTCTTTTCCCACGGCGGCCTGATGATCACTGCCCCGGGCACACCGCTCAAGCCGGGCTCCATCGGCGATTTTATACGCGTGCGCAACGTCAACACGGGCGTTACGGTTTCAGGAACGGTGATGGCCGATGGCACGGTTCGGGTGGCGTCACAATGAACTGGCCCCGTTTCGTTCTGTTCATCGCTCTGGTCCTGTTGCAGGCCGCGCCCTCCGGCGCGGCATCGCGCATCAAGGACATTACCTCACTGCAGAGCGCCCGGCAGAACCAACTGATCGGCTACGGCCTGGTCATCGGCCTGCAGGGCACCGGAGACAGCTTGCGCGCTGCTCCGTTCACCGAACAGTCGCTGCGGGCCATGCTGGAAAATCTCGGCATCGCCACGACCGGTGCCGCGACCCGGGTCAACAACATCGCCGCGGTGATCGTCACCGCCAATCTGCCGCCGTTTGCCAGCGTCGGATCGCGCATCGACGTGACGGTGTCGTCACTTGGCGATGCCACATCATTGCGCGGCGGAACCCTCGTCATGACGCCGTTGTCGGCAGCCGATGGGCAGATATACGCGGTATCGCAAGGGGCTGTCATCGTTTCAGGATTTGCGGCAGCCGGCGAGGCGGAAACGCTGACTCAAGGGGTGACGACTGCAGGCCGCGTTCCCGCCGGGGCCATCATCGAACGCGAGATACCAATGCGGTTCGGCGATGCCGGACATCTGACTTTCCAACTGCGCAATCCCGATTTCACGACGGCTATTGCCATAGCCGACGCGATCAACGCCTACACCGGCCAGCGCTACGGGGCGATGGCAGCACGTGCCAACGACTCGACAACAGTCCAGGTCAAGCGTCCCAAGAAAACATCCCTGCCGCGCTTTGTCGCCGAAATCGAACGCCTGGTGGTTGAAACCGACATTCCGGCACGCGTTGTCATCAATGAGCGCACCGGAACCATCGTCATGGGACATGACGTTCGGGTTTCGAAAGTGGCGGTGAGCTACGGTACTCTGACAATCCGGGTTACCGAATCGCCGTTTATTTCGCAGCCGGCGCCGTTCAGCGACGGCGTGACAACTGTAGCGCCGATTACCGATATCACCGCCATGGCCGACGGCGGTCAGGTAGCCATTCTCAACGGCCCCAATCTGCAAACGCTGGTGGCCGGTCTCAACAGCATCGGCGTCAGGCCGGACGGCATCATTTCGATCCTCCAGGGCATCAAGTCCGCTGGTGCTCTCAACGCGGAACTGGTGCTGCAATGATCCAAAGACAGAAATCAGTGGTCTCTTTCGTTTCCCGGCTCGCCATCATTGCGCTTGCCGGTCTGTGGTTCATGCCGGTGGGCCAGACGGTGGCACAGAAAGCCACTGAGCTCAGTGCCGACGTCTCCGAAGAGATCAAGATGTTCTGCGCCAATATCGCCGATGCCGCGCGCGACCGGCGTTACCTGTTGCAGAAACAGGAGCTCGAGGGGCTGCAGACCGAGATCGAGAAGCGCATTGCCGAACTGGAGAAGCGCCGCGGTGAATACGAACACTGGCTCGGGCTGCGCAATGACTTCCTGAGAAGAGCCGAAGGCGGATTGGTGGACATCTACAAGAATATGCGTGCCGACTCCGCCGCCGAAAAGCTCGAGCGGGTCAATATCAACGTTGCAGCCGCTATCGTGATGAAACTGAAACCGCGATTGGCCAGCCAGATTCTTAACGAGATGGATGCCGAAACAGCGGCGACCTTGACCGGGATCATCGCCAGCGCCGCCGACCGCGACCTGCCGGGAGACGCTTCATGAACCGGCTGAGCCTGATCTTTCTCCCATTGTTGCTGGTCGCCGGGTGCAAGTCGGGGCCACTTTCCGACGTCGGCCGTGCCCCGACAATGAGTCCGGTCGGCAGTGGTCTGCAATACGGAGAAACGCCGCAAATGGCGCTTTATCCCAGTCCGCCGCGAAAACCTGGCAAGAACTATTCACTGTGGTCGGATACGCAAAGTGACCTTTTCAAGGATGCCCGCGCCATGTCCGTCGGTGATATCCTGACCGTGCGGATTTCCGTCAATGATCGCGCCACCTTCGACAACAAGACAGATCGCGATCGCAAGAACTCGAGCGGCATCGATGCCAACGGCACCTATTACGGGTCCAGCGGTGAAGGTCCCAGCGCTGGCTTCGGCCTGAATTTCGGCTCCAACACCAAGACACAGGGGCGGGGCACGACGGCGCGGTCCGAACGACTGGAGTTTCGCGTCGCGGCCGTCGTTACAGGCATCCTGGACAACGGCAATCTGGTGATCAGCGGTTCGCAGGAGGTTCGCGTCAACTACGAGATGCGCATCCTCAACATTGCTGGTGTCGTGCGGCCTCGCGACGTCGATGCGGCCAATACGATTGCTTACGACAAGATCGCGGAAGCACGCGTGTCCTATGGCGGGCGCGGTCGCCTGATGGAGGTGCAGCAGCCGCCTTGGGGCCAGCAACTGGTTGATAAACTCTCGCCTATCTAGATCGGGCGACCTGAAACGGTGACGGTGACATGACGACACCCGACACGGAAGAAAAGAAATCCGGCGAGGTCTCCCTTGTGACGACGATCGCCGTGCTGGCCGTGCTGTCGCTTCTGGGCGGCGGCGGCGGCTGGTTCCTCGGCATGACCTTCGGTGGCTCCGTCGGACCTGACGGCGAAACCGTGGAAGTAACAACAACCTACACCGAAATGCTGGAGGCGGAAGAGGAACGGAAAGAGGAGGAGCAGAGCGCCGAACCGACAGCACCGCAAGTCGTCAAGCTTTCGCCAATCACCACCAATCTCTCCTATCCCTCCGAAAGCTGGGTTCGGCTCGAAGTGGCTGTTGTCTTTGAGGGTGAGGTCGATCTCTCCCTGACGGACACCATTCATCAGGACCTCATGGCCTATCTGCGCACTGTCTCGCTGCAGCAGATTGAAGGCCCGCGCGGCTTCCAGCACCTTCGCGAAGACCTGAAGGAACGGGTCATGATCCGTTCGGACGGTCGGGTCTCCAACCTCTTGTTCAGGACCTTTTTGATCGAATGATACGATTGCTGATCGCAGTGGTCGCCATGATGGCGACGGTCACGGCGGCATCCGGCCAGCAGCTGGCTCCGGACCTGTTGACTCAGCCGGTGGATGGCTCGGTGGCCAGCTGGATAATCCGCACATTCGGATTGCTGACGGTCTTGTCCGTCGCACCCGGCATCCTGATCATGGTGACGAGCTTCCCGCGCTTCATCATCGCCTTTGCCATTTTGCGCGCGGGTATGGGACTGCAGACGACTCCGGCCAACCTGATTTTGGTCAGTCTTGCGCTGTTCATGACCTTCTACGTCATGGCGCCGACCTTCGACCGCGCCTGGGAAAACGGCATCAAGCCGCTTATGGACAACGAGATCAGTGAAGCAGTGGCTTTCGAAAGGGTCAGCGATCCGTTCCGCGAATTCATGCTGGACAACACCCGGGACAAGGACCTGAATCTATTCGTCGACCTTGCCACGGAGCGCGGCCAACAGGTTGAGGGCGACAACGGTGTTGACCTGCGTGTTCTGGTGCCCGCTTTCATGATCTCGGAAATCAGGCGTGGATTTGAGATCGGCTTTCTGATCGTCCTGCCGTTTCTGGTCATCGATATGGTCGTGGCAACGATCACCATGTCCATGGGCATGATGATGCTGCCACCGACGGCCATTTCGCTGCCGTTCAAAATCCTGTTCTTCGTTCTTATTGACGGTTGGAACCTGCTGGTCGGCAGTCTGGTCCGTTCCTTCATCTAGTGTCCTGAATTTGAAGTTCGCCTCTTTGTGCAGCGTGCGCCGAACGAACTTCAGATTCTATCAGGACACTAACAAAATCATGATCCTAGTATGGGTTTTGGATTTGAAGTTCCCACAGAGCTCGCCGCAACCATGATAGGAACTTCAAATCCACCACACTAGCGGACACCGTTAACGCGCACTTAATCGTAACGAAGCGTTAACCATAAAAATGCATCCCGTCCTCTCCGGTCCACCGGAAAGCGCCCCGTTAGGTTTTTCGTAACGGGGGGCTGGCAGTGTCGCCCTTGAATGACGGCAAAGGCTGTCCGCGTGAGACGGGGGCCTTGAGGCATGATGCCAAACCGCCATCACCGGTCAGCAACCCGGTATGTCCCTTTTGTAATGCGTTTTTCGGGGACAAGTACATGACCAGCATTAATACCAACACCGCGGCGATGTCGGCGCTTCAAACTCTGCGCAACATCAACTCGGGTCTGGAGACCACGCAGGCTCGCATCTCATCCGGCTTGCGGGTGGAAACAGCTTCTGACAACGCGGCCTATTGGTCGATCGCCACCACTATGCGGTCGGACAACAAGGCCCTTTCGACCGTCAGTGACGCGCTTGGACTGGGCGCCGCCAAGACGGACATTGCCTATACCGGCCTGAACAGTGCCATCGACGTGGTTGACGAGATCAAGTCGAAACTGGTTGCTGCTGCCGAACCGGGCGTTGACAAGGACAAGATCAATTCCGAACTGACCGAGCTGAAGAACCAGCTGGTATCGATCGCCGAATCGGCATCGTTCTCCGGTGAGAACTGGCTCTACAACACCAGCACCACCGCACCTGGTACGGCTTCCATCATCGGTTCGTTCAACCGCTCGGCTGCCGGCAACGTTTCGACCACCAAGCTTGACGTCGATGTGGGCGCCACGACGCTGATCGACACGGACAATGCCGGCCGTGGTATTCTGACCAAGGATATTGATGCGGACGCTCTGCTCGATACGCCGACGGGTACCTCAGCCAACTACTTCCTGATCGACGCCAGCTCGACGACGGCAGCCACCGGTACGGAGATTGCACTTTCCGCATCGACCACCGACGTCGAAGTCGAGGCAATGATCCGCGTAACCGACTCCATCATGTCGCAGCTGACCACCGCAGCCGCCGACCTGGGTGCCGTCAATTCGCGCATCACCATGCAGGATGACTTCGTATCCAGCCTGATGGACTCCATCGAAAAGGGCATCGGCCGACTGGTCGACGCGGATATGAGTGAAGAATCGACCCGACTGAGCGCTCTGCAGACGCAGCAGCAGCTCGGCATCCAGGCCCTGTCGATCGCCAACTCCAATTCGCAGAGCGTCCTCTCGCTCTTCCGGTAAGGCCTAACGGCAAGTAATACCAGGAACGGGGCAGTCCAAAAGCTTGCCCCGTTCCTTTTTGGCCTGATCGGTCAAATTTGATTCAAATTGTTCAGCGCGGCGCAGGGCCGCATCCCGGATATGGGATGCGGTCCTTCGGCGTTTGGGCCGTAGCGGCGGGCTCTAGGCCGTCACTTTAACTGAAGATTAATATTTACCAAAAATTTACCATAAAATACAAGCACTTATCGCCGCAATCTTCAGTATTGATTAACCTTAATACGGTCTTATAGGAGCAACGAATGACGGACCAGGTCTTAACCATAATGTGGCTAAGCCGTAGGTGAGCATGATGCGACACCGTCGTTGCCGGTAACACTCCGGCATGTCCCTTCTCGTAGACTGTCATAAGGGGCAGAACAAATGACGAGCATTATGACGAACACCGCCGCGATGGCGGCGCTCCAGACCCTCCGCACCATCAATGCCGATCTGGAGACGACTCAGGCCCGCATTTCGTCCGGTTATCGTGTAGAAACGGCTTCCGACAACGCGGCCTACTGGTCGATTGCTACCACGATGCGGTCTGATAACAAGGCTTTGTCGACCGTCAGCGACGCACTTGGACTGGGTGCCGCCAAGGTCGACGTTGCCTATACCGGCATGAACAGCGCCATCGAGGTGGTGGATGAGATCAAGTCAAAACTGGTTGCCGCTGCCGAACCGGGCGTCGACAAGGACAAGATCAACTCGGAACTGACCGAACTGAAAAACCAGCTGGTTTCGATCGCGGAGTCAGCTTCCTTCAGTGGCGAGAACTGGCTGCTGAACACCAGCACTACTGCGCCGTCGACTGCATCCATCGTCGGATCGTTCAACCGGTCGTCCGCCGGCAATGTTTCGATCGCCACTCTGGACGTTGACATCTCGTCCTCGACACTGATCGATACCGACAATGCCGGTCGCGGTATCCTGACGCAGGATATCGACGCGGATGCCTTGCTGGATACGCCGACCGGTACTTCGGCAAACTACTTCCTGATCGACGCCAGCTCGACCACGGCTGCTACCGGCACGGAAATCATCCTTTCCGCAGCGACCACCGACGCTGAAGTGGAAGCTATGATCCGGGTGGTCGATTCGATCCTTCTGACCCTGACCGACTCGGCCTCGGATCTCGGCGCAATCAACAGCCGCGTCGGCATGCAGGAGACTTTCGTATCCAACCTGATGGACTCCATCAACAAGGGTGTCGGGCGATTGGTCGACGCGGATATGAGCGAAGAATCAACCAGGCTGACAGCGCTGCAGACCCAGCAGCAGCTTGGTATCCAGGCGCTGTCGATCGCCAACTCCAGCTCTCAGAACATCCTGTCGCTGTTCCGGTAAGAGCAGACCGGGTCCCGACACAGGGATCCATGACAGGGGCGCCGGAACCGCCTGGTCGCCCAAATACACAGCATCAGAAGCCGCGCTATTTCCATGGCGCGGCTTTTTTCGTTCCCGTCTGGTCTCCCTCGCGCTTAACCGTTTGGTGATGCAACTTAACAACTTGCTACCCCGGTTAAAGGTCTGTTAACCATAAACTCGGTATTTCTGATAACCGAATGGTGGGTTGACCCCGTTCATCGAACCGGGTCAGCGGGCATGAGGCACAGCCGCCATTGCCGTAGAACGGCATGTCGAGACAGCTACCTGTCCAAGGGCGGCCAGAATGACCAGTATCATGACCAACGCTGCTGCAATGGCGGCTCTTCAGACGCTCCGCAGCATCAATTCCGATCTGGAGATGACGCAGGCGCGAATCTCCTCCGGATACCGTGTGGAAACGGCCGGAGACAACGCCGCCTACTGGTCTATTGCGACTACGATGCGTTCGGACAACAAGGCGCTCTCGACAGTCAGCGATGCACTCGGGCTTGGCGCATCCAAGGTCGACCTTGCCTATACCGGCATGAACAGCGCCATCGACGTGGTTTCGGAAATCAAAGCCAAACTGGTGGCTGCGCGCGAACCCGGGGTCGACAAGACCAAGATCGACAAGGAACTGGTGCAGCTGAAGAACCAGCTGGTGTCAATTGCCGAATCGGCTTCCTTCAGCGGCGAGAACTGGTTGTATAACACCGCCGTGGGTGGTGCTGGAACGCGCTCGATCGTCGGCTCGTTCAACCGTTCGACAGCCGGCAACGTGTCCGTGACGACACTCGACATCAACGTCAGTCAGACGATTCTTATCGATACCGATAGTGCCGGTGCGGGCATTTTGACAAAGGACATCGACGCCGACGCGTTGCTGGATACGCCGACGGGCACCTCCGCCAACTATTTCCTGATTGATGCCTCGTCGACGACGGCAGCCACCGGAACGGAAATCACGCTGTCAGCGACCACAAGCGATGCTGATGTCGATGCCATGATCCGGGTCGTCGACTCGATCCTGACGCAGCTGACCGACGCCGCTTCCAATCTCGGCGCCATCAACAAGCGCGTGGAGATGCAGGAGGACTTCGTCAGAAACCTGATGGATTCCATCGAGAAGGGCGTTGGACGACTCGTCGACGCCGACATGAACGAGGAATCGACACGTCTGCAGGCACTGCAGACCCAACAGCAACTGGGCATCCAGTCGCTGTCGATCGCCAACACCAATCCGCAAAACATCCTGACGCTGTTCCAGCGGTAGGCGGACCTGACTGACCGGGAGCATCCGCGCCAGCGGATGCATCATCCTCGCACAAGTTTCGCTTTCTATGGTCGGTGAAGAGATATCCCGCCACGGCAATGCCTTGGATTGCATTTGCCTGGCCGGTGCCGGATCGCTTTACCCAGACCGGCCGGCCCGCTTTGTGGAGATGAAACATGGCAGCCGCCATCGAACGGTATCTGAAGGATTTCGGACAGTCGGATCCATTTGCGCTGGCGCCTGTGGTCGAAGCGAACGACACACCGTCGCTCGGCCTAGTCGAGACTCTCGAAGAGACGATCGCACCCGCCATGCCGGCGATCGATATCGAGGCCGAATGTGCCGCCGCATACGATCGCGGCCAAAAGGAGGCCGCTGATACCCTGGCTTTGGCACACGCCACCGAACTGGAGGCGGAACGGGCTCGCCAACTCGAAGAGCTTAATGAGTTGCGAACCCGGTTCGAGCAGGACTTATCGACCACGCTGGCGGCCCGGTTCGACCAACTGGCTGGCGATTTGATCGAGACTGTCGGAGATCAGGTCGCCCGTATCGTCGCACCCGTCCTGGAACAGGCTCTGGCCGATCGCATGGTGGCTGAACTCAGCGGCGCAATCTCGTCCACGCTTACCGACCATGAGGGGACCCGAATTGCGGTTTCGGGCTCCCCATCGATGCATGAATCAATTGCAGAGGCCTTGGGCGATCGGGCCGAACAGCTTGATTTTACGCCGGCTGAGGCTTTCGATCTCACCGTTCGGATTGACGAGACCGTGCTCGCCACGCGGCTATCCGAATGGTCCGTGAGCCTGCGCGAGGTTCTCTCATGAGTGAGAGCCAATCGAAGCATCACACCGCTAACGAGATCATAATTGTCAAGAAGCGCGGTGGTGATCATGGCGGTCATCATGGCGGCGCCTGGAAAATCGCCTACGCCGATTTCATGACAGCCATGATGGCCTTCTTCCTGGTCATGTGGCTGATCAACGCCTCCAATGACGAGACCAAGGCGGCGGTCGCAAGCTATTTCAATCCGATCCGGCTAACCGACAACAAGCCAGCCGAACGCGGTCTGCGAGAGCTCGATCAGTCGACCCAGGGTGAAGTGGTCGAGTATCACAAGAGCACGACGGACGGAGGAGGCTATAGCGCAGGACCCAAAAAGGGCGGTGGCGACGATCCAGACTCCACCACCGGCGAGCAGGTCAAGTATTCAGACGCCGCTTTCTTCGACAATCCCTTTTCGGTGCTGTCGGAGATTGCCCTGGAGTCCGGGCATCAGTCGAATATCAGCACGGCGGGCGAGGGCGGTGCCAATACGTCCGGCCCGGCGACCGGTGCCTCCGGTGGCGAAGCCTATCGTGATCCCTTCGATCCGGATTTCTGGTCCAAGGCCGTGGAAATCAAGATGGGAGCGGAGCAGGAGGGCGACGGGTCGCTCCAGGCTTTGGCCAATTCAGGCAGCAAGGAAGCGGTAGATCACGCTCTTGCAGCCGGAACACAAGCTGAGAAACCCGGCGAGGAAAAAGCCGCCTCCGACAAACAAGCCGAGAAAAGCGACGACAAGGCCACCGTCGATAGACTTGCCGCCGTGAGCAAGGCGGATCCCCCACAGAGTGGGGACGGCGCCCTGACAGCCGAAATGATGCAGGCGAGCAAACTGCGCGGTGAAATCGCGGCGGCACTGAAAAGTCGAAACATCGAATTGTCTGAGGGGATGTCCGTCGTGCCTGCCGAGGGCGGTCTTCTTGTATCTCTCACGGGCGAGGTTAGGGGCGGTATGTTCAACGTCGGTTCCTCCGTTCCGAAACGCAACATGGTCCTGGCCATGGAAGAGATCGGTCGGCTGCTGGCTGAGCGAAGCGGGTTCGTATCCATTCGCGGCCACACCGACGCAAGGCCCTTCGCCAGCCTGGAGGAAGACAACTGGACGCTTTCCATGGGGCGCGCCCGCAGCGCCTATTTCATGCTGGTGCGCGGCGGCCTCGATGAGGACCGGATCGAGCAGGTTGCCGGCTTCGCCGACCGCCGACTGAAGATCAAGGACGATCCGTTTGCCGATGCCAATCGGCGGATCGAGATCCTCGTGCGTCAGCCATGACTTGGCGACCATTGAACACTCGTCAACTTAACCGCGCCGACTGGCCGAAGAAGGCCGGTCGCGCAGGGCGCGCGCTGGCGGTGACCCTGGCGATGCTGTTTTTGGTCAAACCGATGCCGGCTTCAGCTGAGGCCGTCGAAATTCCTCCGTTCACGATGATACGGTCCTTGCAGTTCATTCAGGATTCGGTGGTGCTCGGCGACCATTCCGCTGGTGAAATGCAGAGGCACCTGCTGGCCCTTATCGATGAGCGGTTGCGCGGCGCTGACGCGTCCGACTTTGAGGACCGCCGCAACGTCGACGCGGTTTTGGTTTACACGATGAGTGGCGGTAACCCGGAGACGCTGGCGCGTCTGCTGCGCGGTGAGGCGCGCACGTCTTTCGATTCCGAACTGGCGGAAGGTTTGACGGTTTACTTTTCAGGAAAGCCGGAGCAGGCGCGTCCGCGTCTCATACGGGCCTTGCGCCAATTCCAAGGCAGTCCGATCGAGTCTTATCTGACCTTGGTCACAGCCAACGTGACCGCGGCAAGGGATATTGACGCAGCACTGAGCCTTTTCGATCGTGCAAGACTGTTGGCTCCCGGCACGATCATCGAGGAATCGGCCTTGCGGCGCTCGGCCCATGTCGCGTCCCTGGACGGCAGGGTGGAGCGAGCGATGAAGTATTCGGAGCGATACGTCCGCCGTTTCCTCAACTCACCCTATGCCAGCCAGTTCGTCGACGTCTTCGTCCACATGGTTGTCAGCCATTCCGACAAGGTGGACGCAAGCCAGATGGAGTACATCCTGTCGCTGATGGATGTTGCAAGACAGAGAGAGATTTATCTGCGCATGGCCCGCATGAGCACGATTGCCGGGAAGGAAGATCTGGCTTTGCTGGCCGCTGGCCGAGCCGAGGCGCTATCCGGCAACAAACGCGATGTGGTGCAGAAGCTTGCCAAGTTCTATGCCGGTGTCGCCTCCGTTTCGACCGAAAACCTGGATGAGGCGATCGATGCGGTGGCCTCCATGCCGGAGGGCAATCTTTCCGATCGCGACAAGGCGCTGCGAGATGCCGCCCGGATCGTTGCTCAGGAAGTCACACGGAAACCCTCGCCGATCGAAGACATCACAGCCGAGACGGCGATGATGCCCGCGCCCTTGGCCGACATGACTGATGACGGCACGTCGTCGCCGACATCCGGCGAGACGGAAGAATTGCCCGATCCGCTTCAGGATTTCCTGTCGGTGAGAAAGGCAAAACTGGCCGAGGTAGACCGGCTGCTGGAGGGAGAAGGCGATGAGCGCTAGCGTGTTGGCTGGAAATTCAGCACCCGGGTTGTCTGCCACACCGCCCAGGGCCGGTGGTGCCAGGGCCACGACGTCAGAGGCGTCCGGAGAGTCGGCCTTTCAATTGGCGGTCGGCAGTGCCGGCGAAGAGGGGCGCCGGTCAGCCGAGCGGCAGACTGCCATAGCCTCCGAGGAGTTGGATGAGGGCATGCGGCACCCGGCAAAGGGTGACGAGCCGGGGCAGCGTATGCACAGGTGGATGTCCGGCCTGGATAGCCATCCCGCAGCGGGAGATCTGCTGCTTTCCGGTGGAGCCATTACGCCGGAGAATGGCGCGCCGGTTGTGATGAAAGACTACGCTGCCGCGAACCTGCAGGAGACCGTCGAACCCGATGTGCTGGCTTCAGTCGAACAGGACGTGCGAGAACTCGTAGCCATTGCGGTACGCAGCGACGAGTCTGCTGAGACGCAAGAGACCACCCAAGCAGCCGAAATCATCGAGGCGCCTGAAGTAACACCGCGGGTCACCGCCGTTCCGGCGTTGGATGGGACCGAAGAAGGGGAGGCTTCAGCCTTGGGCCACGGATCAGATCAAGCGCTGAACGGTGACCAGAGGGTCGACGTCAATTCCAGGATCGTTTCGGATGCTGACGGTGTCGCCGAACCGGATGATCTTGTTGATCAACCAACTCCAGCCGAGTCCAGAATTGCAGAGACATCCAAACCCATTCCCGCTACAGATATGAAACCGGCTCAGACCGTCAGCACCACGGTCTCGTTGCTGACGCAGGCGCGATACCATCCGGCTGACAATCGCGTTGCAAATGATGCGCTTCCCTCGGAGCTGAAGCTCGATCAAGCTCAACTGCACCCTGGCGAGGCGCTTCGTTCGGACACAATGAGCATGGAGCCTGTCGAAACAACCAGACGAGCGCTTGAAGCGCCTTCAATTAGCAAGCCTGACGGGTCGGGCGAGACGCGCAATTCTCAACCATTGACCGCGCCGGCAAACCAGTCGAATGGACCAAACGTCGCTCAGACCGCTGCCATGATGCCGAAACCTCTTACAGGCAGTTCGAAAGTGGATTTCGCTCGGGACAATGAACGCGGCACAGAGCGAGCCGATTCAAATTCTCGGGTTGGAGCCGCACGCGATGTCGAGGCACTGGCCCGGACCCGGGTCGAGGGTGTTGACCGACATCAGCCAGCCAGAACAGTCAGCAGTGAGCGACGTCCGACACCGGCCGATCCGAGTTCGCCAATGGTTGCCAATGCACGAGACGCTACACCCACTCAAACGGCGGCTCCGCAGATCCAGCCGGCGACGGTCACTGTTGTTGAATCACGGCAATATCTCGGGGTTGCCCCACAGCAGGCGAATGCCGAAGCGATTACGAAGGCGGTGTCAGGCAATGAAGCCTGGAGTGCAGCATTGCGCAATGAGACGACGATTCAGACAAACGCTCCACTGCAGACGCTCAAGATCAGGCTTAATCCGGCCGAACTTGGAATGGTCGATGCCACCCTTCGGCTTTCGGGGGACAAGCTGGTGGTGGAACTCAATGTCCAGACAACCGAAGCCTATCGGCAGCTTTCCGACAACCGGCAATCTGTTCTCAATGCACTGCGCGGTCAGGGCTATGGCGTCGAAACGCTCTCGGTGCAGCTATCGCCGTCTGACCGCAGCGGCCAGCAGGGCACATCCACTGGACAGCAACAGGGCGGCTTCGACGGTCAGACGGCACAGGACAACTTCCGACAATCCGGCGAGGGCGGCCGGTTCGGACAGGAGAACCGCAATGACGACGGCCACCGCTCAAACGCCACCGGACCCGGCGAAACATCGGCTGACGGTTCGGCTGTGCCTCCTGGGGCTTCTGACGGGGCTGTCTATCTCTGATGCGGCAATCGCGGCGCCGTCGGCCAGCCGTTGCGAAAGTGAAATCGTTGCGGCCGCCGAACGACATGGTGTGCCCGTCGGCATCCTCTATTCAGTCGGGCTGACCGAGACCGGGAAACGTGGCTCGCTTCACCCCTATGCCCTCAATGTCGAGGGACGCCCTGTCTTTGCCCGCGACCTTGGCGAGGCCCTGAAGGTTTTCTACCGAGCCCGATCGAAGGGGCAAAAGTTGATCGATCTCGGCTGCATGCAGATCAATCATCACTATCACGGGCACCAGTTTGCCAATCTGAAAGCGATGCTGGACCCGCAAAAGAACGTCGATTATGCGGCAAAGTTCCTTGTTGAATTGAAAGGTCGTCATCAAAGCTGGACCATGGCTGTGGCGCGTTACCATGCCGGCCCGGACAACGATCCTGCGCAACGGCGCTACGTTTGCAGGGTGATCGAAAACCTGGTTGCGACGGGCTACGGCAGCTGGACTGACGGCGCACTCACATTCTGTAAAAACAACCAGAAATAGAACTTCCAATTCAGAAGCTCTGCAAGAGGTCGGACTATTTGAGTGCCGATGTGTCAAGACACATTTGATAAATGACATCACCAAATAGTTAACATTTCCACAGCTTATATGGAGTTATCAACAGGCACCCACTACATGTTGTGTCAAATCACTACGCTTCACGAAAACAACTACAAAAAATTACCCTTGAATTTCTGTAATTGTGGCGGAATCCGCCCTGTCGTTACGAATTGGTTAATGCGGCTACATAGTGATTCGGGGACACTAGGATGATCGTGGTGGTTGATGAGAGGGAGTTGGTAACGGAGGGATACACGTCGCTGTTCGGACGAGAGGGGGTTCCGTCAGCGGGGTTCGATCCCGATGAGTTCGGCGAGTGGGTGAACACGGCGGCTGATGCCGATATCGATGCCGTCGAAGCCTTCCTGATCGGACAGGGCAACGACAACATGGTGTTGCCCCGGGTGATCCGCGACCGTTCGCGGGCACCGGTGATTGCGGTAAGTGACAAACCGTCACTCGACACAACGCTGGCGTTTTTCGATTGTGGCGCCGACGACGTGGTGCGCAAGCCGATCCACCCGCGCGAGATCCTGGCCCGTGCCGCCGCGATACGGCGGCGGCTTGAGCCGGAAACCGAATACACCGAAATCGGTCGGATTCGGGTCTATTCCGACGGCCGGGATCCGGAAATCGACAGCGGTGCTTTTCCGCTGCCAAGGCGCGAGCGGCGTATCCTGGAATATCTCGTCGACAATCGCGGCCGCCGGGTGACCAAAGGTCAGATTTTCAATGCCATTTACGGCATCTTCGACGACGACGTCGAAGAGAACGTCGTGGAAAGCCACATCAGCAAGCTGCGCAAGAAATTGCGCATGCGCCTCGGCTTCGATCCGATCGATTCCAAGCGTTTCCTCGGTTATCGCATCGACTGGCAATGATCGTCGGCCGGTTCGAAACACCGGCGGTTTATTCCGTTTGCAAGGTATCGAAGAGGTCGTCGCGGGGCGTTGCTAGCCAGCTTCGCGCAAGCCACCGCCCTTACCCTGTGACCGGATAGGAACGAGGAACCGCGCTATGAGTCTCTATGGAATGATGCGAACCGGTGTATCCGGGATGAACGCACAGGCGTCGCGCCTGGGCACGGTCGCCGACAACATCGCCAATGCCAACACCAACGGGTACAAGCGGAGCTCGACGGAGTTTTCCTCGCTCCTGCTTGCCAATGGCGGCGGCAACTACAATTCCGGCGCCGTTTCGACCACAGTGCGCTACGCGATTTCGCAGGAAGGCGCGCTTCAGTTCACAACATCGACTACCGACCTCGCCATCAATGGCGAAGGTTTTTTCGTGGTAACGGACTCCTCCGGCGTGGCATTTCTGACCAGAGCCGGATCCTTTGTTCCTGACAGCGAAGGCAATCTTGTCAACGCATCCGGCTACACGCTGATGGGATACGATTATTCGGACGGCCAGCCGACCCCCGTAGTCAACGGCTTCGATGGCCTCAATCCCGTCAATGTGGCACAGGGTGAGTTGCAGGCGACGCCCTCGACCGTTGGAACGTTTACTGCCAACCTGCCCTCAGATGCCCCGATTCCGACCGGCGCGCTACCGTCGACCAACGCGGCCGGAGCTGAATACACCTCCAAGAGCTCGCTGGTTGTCTACGACAATCTGGGCCAGGAAGTGCTGCTGGACTTCTACTACACCAAGACCGCTGCCGAGACCTGGGAAGTCTCGGTGTTCGACCGCGCCGAAGCCGCCCCTGGAACGTCCTTCCCGTACACGGCGGGTCCGCTCTCGACGGTCACACTGGACTTCGACCCGGCGAACGGCGATCTTCTCGGCACCAGCGCCTCGGATATCACGATTGCCGTTCCAAACGGCCAGAGCCTTGTGGTCGATTTCTCCGACATGTCGCAACTCGCTTACGAGTTCAATGTCGGCGACGCCAACGTCAACGGCAACGCGCCCAGCAAGGTGGAGAGCATAGAGATTACCGTCGACGGAACGGTCTTTGCCAAATACGAAAACGGCGCTTTGGAGGCCAAGTACAAGATCGCCTTGGCCGATGTGGCCAGCCCCGACCAGCTAAAGCCGGTGGTTGGCAACGTCTACGCGCAAAACAGCGAATCCGGCGTGGTGACGACCGGTTTCGCCGGCTCTGGCAATTTCGGCGGCGTGATTTCGGGCGCGTTGGAATCCTCCAATGTCGACATCGCCGACGAGCTAACCAGCATGATCGAGTCACAGCGCAGCTTCACCGCCAACTCCAAGGTTTTCCAGACCGGTTCGGATCTGATGGAAGTCCTGGTCAACTTGAAACGGTAATTCCATGGGATTGGGGATGTAAGAGCCAACCATGTCTTTGTCTTCTGCGATCAGTACGGCTCAGTCGATCCTGTCGAACACGTCGCGCCAGACGCTGGTCGTATCGCAGAACATCTCCAATGCCGGAAATCCCGATTACTCGCGGCGCCAGGCAACGCTGCAGACTTCCCTGGGTGGCGCCGACGTCGTTTCGGTTTCGCGCACCCAGGACCAGCGTCTTCAGACAAAGACGCTCGAAAGCCTCTCAGTCAGTTCGGCCCAAAGCACCGTCAGCGACGGATTGGAACGCATTCGCTCGACGCTGGGCGGCAACGATCTCGAATTGTCTCCCTCGCGCTATATCGGCGATCTGCGTGACACGCTTCAGGCACTATCAGCGACTCCGGGTGACCTGACGCTTCTGACCTCGGCAATTTCCAACGCACGGGATGTCGCCGATACCATCAATCGCGCATCGACAGAGGTTCAGACCATTCGGCTGGAGGCGGACCAGGCGGTCGCCCGTGGTGTCGATACGCTGAATGGGCTGCTGGAGCAGTTTGAAACAGTCAACAGTGCAGTCACAGCCGGAACCCGCACCGGCGCGGACGTCAATCAGGAGCTCGATCAGCGCGATCGGTTGCTGAAGGAAATCTCCTCCCTGATCGGCATCCAGACACTCGATCGCGGCGCCAACGATCTGGTTCTCTACACCAGTGATGGCCAGACCTTGTTCGAGACGGTCCCACGGCCGGTGACCTTCGTGCCGACGACGGCGTTTGACGCAACGATCTCGGGCAATACGATTTTCGTCGATGGTGTGCCGCTGGACGCCGGGCAGGGCGCCCAGACCAGCGCCCGCGGTGAGCTCGCCGCGCACCTGCAGGTTCGTGACGAATATGCGCCGACCTACCAGAGCCAGCTTGACGAAATTGCCCGCGGTTTGATCACGGTCTTTGCCGAAACCGATCAGTCGATCCCCGCAACGCTGCCAGACATGCCGGGCCTCTTCACCTGGGTCGGCGGCAACGTTCCGCCTGCCGGCACCATCGAACCCGGCATTGCCGCGACATTGGCCGTCAATCCGGCCCTGGTGCCGTCTCTCGGCGGCGACCCGACATTGCTCCGCGACGGCGGCATCAACGGCGCTCCCTATATTGCCAATCCGACCGGAGGACACGGCTTCTCGACCCTTCTGGATGGCTATGTCACAGGCGTCGGCAACCCGATGGCCTTCGATCCCAGCGCGCTTGCCGGTGCGAGCACCGGCTTGGTCGACTATGCGGGAAGTTCGATCGGCTGGCTGGAAATGACCCGTTCGGAAGCCTCCGTCTCGGCCGAGAACCGCGAGGCAATCCACATCCGCACCCTGGAGGCTTTTTCCAACGCCACGGGCGTCAACCTGGACGAGGAGATGTCGCTGCTTCTCGATCTTGAACAGTCCTACAAGGCGTCGGCCAAACTGCTCGCGACCATCGATGAGATGATCAACGCGCTGCTGGCGGCGACGAGGTAGAGCCATGAAGACAACCTTCATCTCTACCCAGGCCATCCAGAACGCCATGCGGCTGACGGTTCAGCGGGCGCAGGCCGACATCGTCCAGGCGCAGACAGAATCCGTCACCGGACGGCACGCCGATATCGGCCTGGAACTGGGCGCCACATCGGCACGCAACATCTCGCTCAACCGCGACGTCCAGCGCATGCAGACGATCATCGACAGCAACGCGCTGGTTACCCACCGCCTGTCGGCATCGCAGGATGCCCTGTCGCAGATGGCCGACAGCGCCCAGCAGGTGCTTGATGCGCTCATCAGCATTTCCGGTACGGATGACCAGAGCCGGTTGAACATTGCCCATGAGGCCGTACGCACTTCATTTGCGGCGTTCAATTCGACTGCCAATACATCGGCCAACGGGGAATATCTGTTCTCCGGCATCAACACGGATGTCCGGCCGCTGGCGCTCTATGACGATCCGGCGGGCTCGCCGGCCAAGGCCTCCTTCGACGCCGCTTTCCTGGGCTACTTCGGCTTCGCGCAAAGCAGTCCGGCAACCGCCAGCATCACGCCGGCTCAGCTCGATGATTTCCTCACCAACACCATCGAACCGTTGATCCTGGGTGCCGGATGGGATGCCGACTGGTCGGCCGCCGACGATACGGTGATGACCAGCCGTATCAATCGCAACGAGGTGGTCAACAGCTCCTCCAGCATCAACAATGATGGCGCTCGCAACATGGCCATGGTTTCGGTCGTTGTCACCGAGATGCTTGGCATTTCGCTTGCCAGCGACACACGACAGCGCCTCGTTGAAAGATCGATTGACTACGCTGGTTCGTCCATTGCCGGGGTCAATTTCGAGCGCGCCCGGCTTGGCGTATCGGAACAGCGCATCGTGCAATCCAATGAATCACTGTCGGCCCAGATCGATCTTGTTTCGCTGCATATCGGCGAGCTCGAGAATGTCGATCTCTACGAGGCCTCGACCCGACTGAACACCCTGCTGGCCCAGGTCCAGACGTCCTACACCCTGACGGCCAGAATCCAGCAACTGAGTTTGACCAATTATCTGTAGGCAGATGAAAACGACGACAAAGGGCAGCTGAATGTATCAGTTCTCATACGCGGAAGTGCAGCAAGATGCAGTTGCTGACTCCAAGGAACGCGAACGACAGGTTCTAGACAAGTCGATCACGATGCTGGAGGCGGCGCGCGACGCTGGCCGCGGCTCCCGCGAGGCAATCGAGGCGCTATTCTTCGTCAATCGCGTCTGGGTCCGCTTCATTGAGGATCTCGGCTCGCCGGAAAACGAACTCGAACAGGAGTTGCGCGCCAATCTGATTTCCATCGGCATCTGGGTGTTGCGCGAAGCCGAGAAGATCCGGATCGGTGAATCGGAGAACTTCGACGGCATCATCGATATCTCATCCATCATCAGGGACGGTCTGCAATGAAGAGCTCGCTCAGGATCTCGCTGAAGACAGGCGAGAAGATTTTCATCAACGGTGCGGTGCTGAAAGTCGACCGAAAGGTCGGACTGGAGTTTCTCAACGACGTCACCTTCCTGCTGGAGAACCATGTTCTTCAGCCGGAAGAAGCATCGACCCCGTTGCGCCAGCTCTATTTCATCGTGCAGATGATGCTGATCAACCCGGAGGGCGCGGAACAGGCTCAGGCGATGTTTAAGAAGTCGGTGGTTATGCTGCTGAATTGCTTCAAGAACGAGCAGATCCTGACGGACCTCAAGCACATCGATGCCATGGTGACGGAAGGCCGCGTTTTTGAATCGCTCAAGAGCATCCGATCGCTCTTTCCCATCGAGGACGAAATTCTCAACAATCGGCAGATGCCGGTTGAAACGCTTGAAGATATCACAAGGGAGATCGCGCCATGGCGGTAGATGCCGTAGCGGGTGCAGCAAGTGCCCAGACCCAGTCCGCTTCGGCGGCGGCTGCCGATCGCGCCACCCTCGATTACGATTCTTTCCTGCAATTGCTGATCGCCGAGATGCGCAATCAGGATCCGACCGAGCCGATCGACTCGACAGAGTATGTTGCCCAGTTGGCGACCTTCTCGCAAGTCGAGCAGACCATCCAGACCAATGCCAGGCTAGAAGAGTTGCTGAAGGCCTCGTCAATTTCTCAGGCCGGCTCGCTCATTGGGCGCACAGTCACATCCGCTGACGGAACCGTGAGCGGGGTCGTTCAACAGGTCGAGATCACAGACGATCGCGCTGTGGCAGTGCTGAACAACGGCGACAGGGTCGACATCGGTCCGGGCATCACCATCTCCTGACCATGAACGAAGCTGACGCCCTCGACATTGTGCAGAAGTCCATCTGGACGATCCTGATCGCCTCAGGTCCGGCCGTCTTCGTCGCCATGTTCGTCGGCGTGGGCATCGCTTTCCTGCAAGCACTCACCCAGGTTCAGGAAATCACCCTGACCTTCGTTCCAAAAATCATCGCTATCCTGGTCACGGTCGCGATTTCAGCACCCTTTGTCGGCGCACAGATCGCGACCTTCACCAATCTGGTGTTTTCGAGGATCGAAAGCGGGTTCTAGCCGCCTAATGGCGGCGATCTTCACCAAACTCATCCGGTCAATCCTCAGCGTCCCAACCGGAATGCTGGTGCAGGCTCTTGTTAATGAACTTCTCGGCGTAGTCGGAAAATAGCCTTGCCTCATTGGCGCCGGCCTCCCGTGTCGCCAGATATAGTGTTTCAGACGGAAGTCCTTCGGCGACCGGCCGCCAAATGGTGCGCAGGGAGGAGCGATCATATCCGATCGAGAACAAAACGGTCCGCAGCGAGATGAAACGGCCGGTCTCGATGAGGTTTTTGATCATGCTCGTCGAGTCCGTTTCGATCCACGGAACGAAATCGGGTTTGGCTGCAAGAATGAGTTCTCTGACCTCATCAAATACAGGAGCCGCAACAGAGGCTGTGACGACGGGATATTCGACAGCCTGCGCAAGTGAAATACTGTCCCGCGAAGCTAGGGGATGATCTCGCGCTGCCGACATGCCTATCTTGAACGGAAATCCAGCCACCATCTGAACCGTATCAGGTTCAACCGGGAGAAAATTCATGGCGACATCGGCACCGAGTGTCCCAAGTTCCTGCCAGACTTGATTTGACTGGCGGACGGTTACCCTGAAACGGATGCCGGGATTTTCCTCCAGATACTCAGACAGCAGAATGGGCAGGAACGAACTGGCCACACTGTCCACTGTCACCAGGTGGAGCACCTTGTCGCGCCGCCCGGCGATGGCCTCGATCTGAGTCTTGGTTCGTTCCAGGTCGCGCAGGGTGCGCTTGATATGTGCCACCACAACCTCACCAGCTTTCGTCAGGCTGACGCCCTCCTTGCTGCGTTCCAGCAGGCGGACTCCGAAGCTGTGCTCGACATTCTGTATTTGACGAGTGATCGACGACGAAGCGACGTTGAGGTGCCTGGCCGCAGCTCGGATCGAACCGAACCGCTCGACCGCGTCGATGAATTTTAAGGCGACGGTGTGCACAGAATGTCTTCCAGATCATGGTTACCGGTCGGATTTGAGTTTAGCGAAGGAAAGGGTGATGCGCAATATGCATCAAAGAGATGCATTATTAATTCTTCCCGCATCACATGCGGATTGCTAGTCTCACCTATCGCAAACTCAATGTGCGCTAAGGAGATTGAGATCATGAACCGCACCATCGCATCTTGCATCGGCGCCACTCTGCTGTCCGCTGCCCTCGCTGTCGGCCCCGCAAAGGCGGAAGAACTCACCATTTCGGTCTGGGGAGGGTTTTACGGCGAAAACTGGAAGAAGGATGTCATCGACCCCTGGTCTGAAGAGACCGGTGTGAAGGTGACGATGGATTTCGGTCAGTCCAGCACACGTCTTTCCAAGGCCTTGGCAACACGCGGCCGCAGCGCTGACATCATATTTCTGACGGACCATCAGATGGCCATTCTGCAGGACCGGGGCTTGCTGGAGACCATTGACTGGAGCAAGGTCCCCAATGCCGCTGATCTGTATGAATTTGCTAAGGATCCGCTTGGCGCCGGCAATTGCTCGGCCTCTACGCTTCTCGGCGTCGGTCTCGCTTACAACAAAGATCATTTCGACAACCCGCCTACGTCGTGGATGGACGTTGCTCGAGAGGACCTGAAAACCCGACCGGCATTCATGGACCTGGGCTGGTCGGTCGCGCCATCGGTGATGACCCACTATGCGACACTGCTGGGCGGTGGCCTGGACGACATGGACCCTGCATTCGCCTTGCTGGAAGAACAGAAGGAGCGTGCGCGCTTTTTCCAGCTCTTTGAGGTGATCGACTGGATCAACCAGGAAGAAGTGTCCATCGCGCCCATGCTGAATATCTTCGCCAAGGAAGATCCCGAGCTGCCGATGCGTTTCGTGTTCCCTGAGGACGGCACACTAGGTGTGGTCAACATGATGTGCGTCCTCAAGGGGTCGGACAACAAGGAAACCGCCGAAAAATTCATTGACTACTATCTGAGCAAAGAGGTTCAGGAGATGCAGGCGCGGATCTGGGGTGAGGGGCCGGTTGTAGCCAGTGCCGCCCTGCCGGATCAGTCCGCCTACAAGCTGGTTCCGGTCGACAACATCTCAGAAGTCATCGTTTACGACCCGACAACCATCGCCCGCAACCGGGAAGACTGGATGACCCGCTTTGAAGAGCAGGTTCTGGCCAAGTAAATCGTTGGGATACAACAGTCATGTCCACGGTCGAACTCGAAGGCGTCAGCAAATATTACGGTGATTTTGCTGCGGCGTCGGACGTTTCATTCGCGACGGAATCGGGCAGCTTTCTTTCGCTGCTCGGTCCTAGCGGATGCGGTAAGACGACGACGCTCCGGTTGATCACCGGTTTCGAAACGCCGAATGCAGGAGAGATCCGGATCGACGGCAAGCGGATCAACGAAGCCAAACCGTGGCTTCGCGGTCTCGGCGTGGTCTTCCAGAACTATGCGCTCTTCCCCTTTCTCACTGTTGCCGAGAACGTTGCGTTCGGACTGAAAAGGCGGGGCTTCGGCCGGTCGCAGATCGAAGAGAAGGTGCCGCAAGTCTTGCGGCTGGTTGGCCTTCCGGGTCGCGAAGACCGGTATCCCCGTCAGCTCAGTGGCGGCCAGCAGCAACGTGTCGCCCTGGCTCGCGCCTTGGTGATCGAGCCGCCAGTCCTGCTGCTTGACGAACCGCTGTCCAACCTGGATGCCAAGCTACGCGCCGAAATGCGCTTCGAACTCAAGCGAATCCAGCGTGAATCCGGCGTGACCTCCATCTTCGTTACCCACGATCAGGAGGAAGCCTTGACCCTGTCGGACCAGATCGTGGTCATGAATGCAGGGAAAGTTGCGGCCAAGGGCGCTCCTAAGGAGATCTGGGAGCGACCGGGATCGGCCTTTGTTGCCGATTTTCTGGGGGTCGAAAACATATTCGATCTGGAGTCACTCGGAGATCAGAGCGCCAGGTTTGCCGGAATCACTGTTCCGATCCAGTGCCGGTCCGCATTGCCGGATGGACCACGGGCGATTGGTTTCCGATCGACCGATGTCGCTATCGGAGCCGAGGGTGTTGGGGAGGTCGATGGCGCTTTTCGCGGCAATGTCCTGCAGCGAAGCTACCGCGGGTCCATCAACACATACATCGTTGACATCGGGTCCGGACACCGTCCGGTTTATGTCAGTAGCCAGGATGAATATGCGGACGGGCAGAGCGTCATGCTGCGTCCGAAAAGCGAAGCGCTCATGATCCTGAAAAACGACCTTGGGCAGACTGGTACCGACCAATGAACCAGGCCAGGTCACTCACAGCTATCGGCGGCCCGGTCTTTCTTTGGATCGTGGCGATTGTCATCATTCCATGCATCGTGTTGCTGATGCAGAGTTTCGCCCCCTCTTCAGGAGAAGGATGGAGCACCGAGAACTACACCTTGCTTCTCGACAGCAGGGTTGCGCAGCAGGCTTTCTACCGGTCGTTGACGGTCAGTTTCTGGGTGATGATCCTGACCATTCTGGCCGGTTATCCGATTGCCCTGACCATTGCCCGCATGGGGTCGCGCGGACGGTCGATCATGTTGTCGATCGTGATCTTCCCGTTTTTGCTGTCTGCCGTTGTTCGTGCCTATGGCTGGAACGTCATTCTCGGTGAGAACGGCGTGGTCAACGATCTGCTGATCGGCATCGGTATCATCGACGAGCCGCTCAAGCTGTTGCTCAACACCTTTGCGATCGTAGTCGGCGAGACCCATGTCCTGCTCCCCTACATGATCCTGTCCCTGTTGGCCGTGATCAGGCGGATCGACCCCAATCTGGAGGCCGCAGCGATGAGTCTTGGGGCCCATCCTGCGGTGGTGTTCTTCCGGGTAATCGTCCCAATGACGCTGCCCGGGTTGATGACAGGCATGCTGCTCGTCTTCAGCCTGGCGATGACCGCTTTTGCAACGCCATTCCTGCTGGGTGGATCGCGCGCTCCTATTTTGACCGTCCTTCTCTACAAATACGCGTTCACATTGTTCGACTGGTCCAAGGCTTCTGCGGTGGCCGGAGTTCTGCTGATCATGGGTGTTGCCTTTGTCGCTCTGCACCGCTGGCTCAGCAATCGAACGATGCGCGGCAGTGAGGCATGATGATGGGCCACTCGACACAAATCGTTGAGAGGCCATGGGATTCAGCCCTGGTCGTCGCCGGCAAGCTGCTGCTGTGGGGCAGCGTGTTTTTCTGGCTGGTCTTCATCCTAGCCCCAGTCGCGGTAACGGTAATTTCGTCATTCACCGCAGCCGAGTTCCTGACTTTTCCGCCGAAAGGATTCTCGCTACGCTGGTATTACCGGGTGATGGAATTTGACTGGTTCCTGACTTCGCTTCGCACAAGCCTTCTCGTTGCAGTAGTGTCGACGGCCATTGCGGCTGCTCTTGGAGTGATGGCGGCCAGGGTCCTGGCGAGATATCGTTTCCGCGGCAAACCCCTGTTCGAATACACGGTCCTCTCGCCTTTGATCATTCCCGGCGTGGTGTTCGGGTTCGCGTTCTTCAACGTCCTGATTCAACTCGGCCTCGAAGGCTGGAATTTCGTCAATCTGGTCGTTGCGCATTCAGCAGTAACGTTGCCGCTGATGCTCAGATCGGTGTGGTCGAGCATGGCGGGCTCGGAACTCACGCTGGAGGAGGCCGCACAGAGCCTTGGCGCATCGCCATGGGTGACGTTCTGGAAAGTCACCTTCCCGACCATCCTCCCGGGTATCGTCGCCGGCGCGATCATCGCCTTTACCTTCTCTTTCAACGATTTGACCGTTGCGATCTGGTTGGTCGGGCCGAACACCCAGACCCTGCCGGTGCAACTGATGTCGCAGATCGAGTACACGCCCGACGCGTCACCGGCGGCAATCACATCGATCATTATATTCTTCACTCTCATCGTCTTCGTCATCATCGACCGCACGGTGGGTATGGATATCTTTGCGCAGAGGTGACGGCAGTGAATCTCGACCACTTCTTCCGCGCCATCCCCAAGGCCGAATTGCATGTTCATATGACAGGTGCGGTGGAGCCGGAGACCCTCATCGCGCTTTGCCGCAAGAACGGGACCAAATTGCCGCAAGGCGATCTCAGGCACACACTTTACCAGCGCGGCTCCGGACCGGACATAGAACCTATCTTGCCAACCTTGAAAATCATCTGCCGGGCGATGGTGGACGGACAGGATTTTCACCGCGTCGCCTATGATATCCAGCGCAGCGCGGCCTCGGCCGGAGTGCGGTATCGTGAGATCTTCTGGAATCCGACGGATCATGCTGCCATCTGCGGGGTCTCGTATGAAACCGCCCTAGATGGGCTGGTTGCCGGTCTTGAAGACGCCGAACAGGATTTCGGCATCATCGGTCGCCTTATTCCGTCCATCGACCGCGAGGCTACACCCGAAGCGGGCTTGGAGATGGTCGGATGGGCTGTATCCCGACCGCATGAAACGGTCATCGGTATTGGCATGGACTATATGGAGGTCGGTAATCCTCCTGAGAAGTTTTGGAAAGCCTATCGACTGGCAGGACAGGCGGGCCTCAGACGCACCGCTCATGCAGGTGAATTTTTGGAGCCGGCGCGCAACGTCGAAACCTGCCTCGATCTTCTGGGCTGCGAGCGGATCGATCACGGGTACACGATCGTCGACAAACCCGACCTCGCGCAACGTTGCCGCGATGAAGGCACGGTGTTCACGGTTGTTCCGACCAATTCCACCTATCTCAAGGTTCTGGCCGGCAAAGACTTCAGCAAGGTGCACCCCTTGCGAAAGATGAGTGAACTCGGGTTGCGGATCATGCCAAATAGCGATGATCCGCCCCTGCACCATACCGATCCCGCCAACTGCTACACGCTCATGATCGAGCAGTTTGGCTTTTCGCTTGATGAACTGCGCCAACAGATCGCTGTCGGAATCGATGCCGCCTGGATCAGCGATGACCTGAAACGCGCGTGGACCAGAGAGTGGCTCGCTGAATTCGATCATCATCGGGCCGCGCTGGAGAACAGCCAATCAGGCGACGTGCCGTCAACCGGCACCACCTAGTCTAGGAGGAGAACCATGAACATCGACGACACGGCCCGGCTGTCCGGCGCCGAGATGATCCGGGCAATGCCCAAGGCCGAATTGCATGTGCATGTCGAGGGAACGATCGAGGGCGGTCTTCTGCTCAAAATGGCTGAACGAAATGGCATCGAACTGCCATTCGATACAGCCGACGGTATGCGCGAATGGCAGTCGACCAGCCGTGCGAGTTCACACAACAATCTGACGAATTTCCTCGCCGGTCTGGATATCGCGCGCGGTGCCTTGCGCACCGGCCGTGACTATTACGATGTCGCCATGGCCTATTTCCGTAGGTGCGTCGAGGAGAATATCGTCTATGCAGAGGTCATGTTCGACCCGCAACAGGGCATCCGTCAGGGTGTTCCGTTTGGGCCGCAGTTCGAGGCGCTGCGGCAGGCAGGCAAAGACGCCAACGCGACCAATGACATCACCATTCAATGGATCATGTCGTTTCAACGGGACCACCCGCTGGACGACGCAATCGAAGTACTGAAGGAGGCAGATCGTTACCGCGAGGATATCATTGCTGTGGGGCTCGATAATGAGGAAATTCCTGGTTTCATCGAACGTTTCAGCCCGTTGATCGACCAGGCGCGGAACCGCGGCTATCACCTGACGTGTCATTGTGACGTCAACCAACCGGATAGCCACGCCCACATCCGCGGTTGTCTGGATCTGCTAAAGGTTGAACGGATCGACCACGGTTTGAACGTGGCCCAGGATGCAGATCTGGTGAGGCGCATTGTTGACGAAGGCATCACATTGACCGCTTGTCCGACATTCTATGTCGGACAGTCCTGCACCGCGACCGACAGATTGGCAATGATCTCCGGCCTTCTTCACGCCGGGGCGCGCATCTGTCTCAATTCCGACGATCCGGCGCAATTTGGTTCAGGCTATCTGTCGAACGTCCTGTCCACGGCCCAGGTCACGGGTGGCTTCAGCGATGCGCAGATGCTGCATTTCATGCGCAACGCCTTTCTGTCGGCATGGGTGGAGGATGAGAAAAAGTCGGAGCTTCTGTCCGAGCTTGAAGCTTTTGTTCAGACCCGGACCTCGGCGGGTCTGAAGGCGGTGGCTTGAAGAGGCCTTCACCAGTTTCAGACAGCCCTCCGGTCATACGGGAAATGCCGTGCTGATCCGAGTGCAGTACCACCCTCGCGCAAGCTTCGGCGACTAGTCTGGCGCAATTCGTTTCCCCGATTTTGCGTTCAGGGTGATCCATGGCACAGACACAGGCGATCGCAATTCCGCCGCTTGCGGGCCGCGGCCGCGACGTCACCTTTGCCATTGGCATCGTTATCATCCTGTCGATCCTGTTTCTGCCGATCCCGGCGTTCCTGATCGACATCGGGCTAGCCTTTTCCATCGCTTTTTCGGTGTTGATCCTGATGGTGGCGTTGTGGATCCAGCGGCCGTTGGATTTCTCTTCCTTTCCGACCATCCTGCTGATCGCCACAATGACGCGGTTGTCGCTCAACATCGCGACAACCCGCATGATCCTGTCGGAGGGGCACGAAGGCATCACCGCGGCGGGCCACGTCATCGGCGGCTTTTCGCAACTGGTCATGTCCGGCGACTTCGTCATCGGCCTGATCGTTTTTCTCATTCTGGTGGTGGTCAATTTCATCGTGATCACCAAGGGTGCGACCCGCATCGCGGAGGTCGGTGCGCGCTTCACCCTGGACGCCATTCCAGGCAAGCAGATGTCGATCGATGCCGACCTGTCGGCCGGATTGATCGACGAAAAGACCGCCCAGCACCGGCGCCGCGAACTGGAAGACGAAAGTTCGTTCTTTGGTTCGATGGATGGTGCCTCGAAATTTGTCCGTGGTGACGCCATAGCCGGCCTGATCATCACCGCCATCAACATCTTCGGCGGCATCATCATCGGCTACGCCCGCCATGACATGGAGATCGGCCAGGCGGCCGATGTCTTCACCAAACTGTCCGTTGGGGACGGTCTGGTGTCGCAGATCCCCGCGCTGATCGTATCGCTGGCCGCCGGCCTGCTGGTATCGCGCGGTGGCAATGTCGGTTCCACCGATGAGGCGGTGCTTGGACAGCTGTCCGGTTACCCGCGCGCTCTTTTCGTCGCTGCCGGCCTGATGGTACTGTTGGCGGTCGTGCCCGGCCTGCCGTTCTTCCCCTTTGTCGTTCTCGGCGGCGCCATGGCCTTTGCCGGCTGGTTCATTCCGCGCCAATTGGCACAGCATGCCCGGGCGTTGCGGCAGGACGAGGAGCAGAAGCAGCTGGAAGCCCAGCAGCAGGAGAAAGACTCCGTCAAGAACGTGCTGCACACCTCCGAGATCGAGCTCTGCCTTGGCAAGCATGTCTCGGCCAAGCTGCTGGGCGCCCATCAGGAACTTGCCTTCCGGGTGGGCAAGATCCGCAAGAAATTCGCTTCGCAATACGGCTTCGTGGTACCGGAAATCAAGGTCACCGATGACTTTTCGGTACCGGACAAATCCTACCAGATCCGCATTCACGGCACGACGGTTGCGGCCAATGAATTGCGGGTCGGCGAGGTCATGGTGGTCACCGGCAACGGCCGCAAGCCGGACATTCCAGGTGACGAGGTGCGCGAACCCGCCTTCGGCCTGCCGGCAGTCTCGATCGTCGAAAGCTTTATGGAGGATCTGAAGCGCGAAGGGTTCCATCCGATCGACAACATCTCGGTCGTGCTGACCCACATGAGCGAGGTCATCCGCAACAACCTGCCGCAGTTGCTGTCCTACAAGGACATGAAGGTGCTGCTGGACCGGCTCGACCCGGAATACCGCAAGCTGGCTGACGAGATATGCTCCAACCACATGACCTATTCCGGTCTGCAGGCCGTGCTCAAGCTGCTGCTGGCCGAGCGGGTATCGATCCGCAACCTGCACCTCATTCTGGAAGCGGTTGCCGAACTGGCGCCGCATCTGCGCAAGACGGAACAGATCGTCGAGCATGTCCGTATCCGCATGTCCCAGCAGCTTTGCGGCGACCTGGCCGACAACGGTGTGTTGCGGGTGCTGCGCCTGGGCAACCGGTGGGACCTCGCCTTCCACCAGGCGCTGAAGCGCGACGCCAAGGGCGAGGTGGTTGAATTCGATATCGAACCGGCGCTGCTTGAAGAATTCAGCGCCCAGGCAACCAAGGTCATTCGCGGCCATCTGGATTCCGGAACTCGCTTCGTGCTGGTCACCGCACCTGATGCACGGCCCTATGTCCGCATGATCATCGAGCGCCTTTTCGCCACACTGCCGGTGATCTCCCATGTCGAAATTGCCAAGGGCGTCGAAATACAGATCCTCGGATCGATCTCGTGATCCTCGATCCGGAAGGCACGGTTCTGGCGCTGTTTGCTGCTTTCTGCCGCATCGGCGCCTGTTTCATGCTGGTCCCCGGCATCGGCAGTTACCGCATTCCGGTTCAGATTCGGCTATTCGTTGCGGTCGCCGTATCGATCGCTTTGCTGCCGCTGATGTGGGATTCAATCTATCCACGTGTGGCGACGGGCGCCTCGACCTATGTCGGCCTGGTCTTCACGGAGTTGCTGATCGGCGCCGTGCTCGGCCTCATCGCACGTTTCTATACGCTTGGCCTGCAGTTTGCCGGTACCACCATGGCCATGGTGATCGGTTTCAACGCCATGCCGGCGCCCGATATCGTCGAGCAGGAGCAGCAGCCGCAGCTTGCAACGATGATCGGCTTCACCGGCCTGCTGATCCTGTTCGTGATGGATTTCCATCACCTGGTAATCGAGGCGCTGACCGCATCCTATGATTTCATGCCGGTCGGCAGCAGTTTTGACCCACAACGAGCCCTTGTCACACTGACCGACACGCTGTCGGCGACCTTCCTGATCATGCTGAGGCTGCTCAGTCCGTTTCTCATTTACGGCCTGGCCTTCAACATCGCCGTCGGAATGGTCAACAAGCTGGCGCCGCAGATTCCCGTCTACTTCATTTCGCTGCCATTCATCCTGACAGGTGGCCTGATCCTCCTGTTCTACGGGTCCAATGATCTGCTGACGCAGTTCGGCGAGGGCTTTGCACCGGTGTTCTATGGCCGCTGACGCCCAAATCAGGCGCGTGCGCAACCTGCAGCGCTTGGTCCGTCTGCAGGACCAATTGCGCAAGCGCGCCGAGGCCGATCTTGCGCAGGCAACACGCGACCGCGATGCCGTGGTCACCGCGATCGACGATCTGCTTGATGCCATGGGAGGTCTCTCTGAGACGCATCGACTGTTTCCGCATCTTTATGCCGGCCAGCTCGGTCGTCTGAAAACGCGTGAGCAGGTTCTGAACGGTCAGATCGAGCGCCATCGGGCGCGCATCAACACCGAGCGTAAACGGGGCGAAAAGGTGGGTGAGCAGCTCGATCAGGTCAATGTCGATATCGATCGACACGTCCAGGACGAAGGGCTGTTCGACTTGCTGGACCAGGTTGGCAAGCCGCAACGCTGGCCTGAGTGATACCGAAAACCCGACCGCCACCAGCCTCCGGCAAGTTTGGTGCGGCATAGTGGGCGCGATCTGAAAAACGGACCAACTGACTTGGCTATTTCCCCACCCGGAGACCTGATTCTTGATGTCGTGCGCGCCGCCGATCCGGCAAAGGTTCGTGAAGCGCACGCCAACCTGATCGAAAAGGGCAAGGCTGTGGCGGAAACGGTCTTCGACCTGGCTGCCGGCAGACCCATCGGCGCGGACATCAAGCCAAGTGAGGCCCAGGCAATTCCCGATAGCTATCGCGAATTCGAAGCGCTGGTGCTCCAGACTTTCCTGCAATCGATGTGGCCGAAAGAATCGGAATCAACGTTCGGTGAAGGCACGGCCGGCGATATGTGGAAAGGCCTTATGTCCGAACATCTGGGGCGGGTGATGGCTGAGGGCGGCGGTATTGGCATTGCACGCCAACTGGCGGAACAGAATGATCCGTCCGCGTCCGTCGGCGACCGGACCAATCTCGCCAGCCGCCTGGTCGATGAAATCGAAATGAACATGCTGCGCGATTCAACCGTCGGTGCGGGCGGCTCGCAACGCGACGGCAACGGATCGCCCGATTGATCGCCGCGGAGACCTGTACTGTGAGGGAGGTTTCGGACCATGAACGACCACAGCAATGACGGCCGGATCATCCAGGTTCTCGGGCGCCTCGATGCGCTGCTCGAGACTGAAAACAATGCGCTGGGAAGCGATCCCGAATTCGACGTGGCCGCCTCCAACGTCTCCAAGAGCCGGTGTCTGTACGAACTCACAACATTGACGAAGCTGGTGCCCCCGGAAGCGATCGCCCGTGCCCACGGTGGACGGCTGCGCATTCTTCATGACAAGCTTGAACGCAACAGTCGCAAGGTCAAGGCTCATCTTGAGGCGGTACGTGAGGTGACAGACCTGCTGCGCGATGCGGCCATCGAGGCAGAAGCCGACGGTACCTATTCGGCCGAGCAGTTCTACCTGCGCGAGGCCGTATGATCAAACTCGTCATATCCGGCGTTTGGGTTCTCGCGATTACCCTGGCCTCGGTCTATTTTTCGCTGCAGATGTCATCGGCCAAGTCGGATGGGGACAAGCAGGCCGACTTCTTCGGCGGCCTCGACTACGTGCGAACCGACATGCTTTCCATCCCGGCCTTTTCCGATGGGAGGGTGCAGGGCTATTTCATCACCCGGCTTGTCTACACCGCCGAACCGGATGTGCTGCGGGGGCTGACGCTTCCTCCACATGTTCTGATAACCGATGAACTCTATTCGCTGCTAGTGGGCAACCCGGTCATCGGCTTCACCGATATGGAGACCTTTGATGTCGATGCATTCCGGGCGACCGTGCGCGATCGCATGAACGAGCGGCTGGGCAAAAAGGTGTTTCATGAGGTGCTGATCGAGCAGATGGAATTCCTGACCAAGCTGGAGATTCGCAACAACGCGGCGCAGCGGCGCCTGCGGCCTGCACCTCCACCCAAGGAAGAATAGGCATCGAAATTGGTCGCCCGTTCATAGAACGGTGGGGGGGCGTACAGATTTTGTTAATCGCAACGTCGCATTCTCAACCAATCATAATTTGGGGTTGGGGGACCTGCAATGCGCATTCGCGAGCTGTTGGCGGAAAAGAAACAGTCAGAGTTGAAAACCATCGAGGCGAGCCTGAGCCTGCTCGAGGCGGCTCAGATGCTATCGACCAACAATATCGGAGCCCTTCCGGTGGTAGATGCCGATCTCATGGTCCGAGGCATTCTTTCCGAACGGGATGTCGTACGTTCCGTCGCCGACTTCCAACAGGGCTTTTTCGGAAAATGCGTATTCGACGTCATGACGACCTCTGTGGTGGTGTGCCATGGCGACGACCTGATGGACGACGTCTACGGTCTCATGACCGGGAAGAACATTCGTCATATCCCGGTGGTCGAAAATCAGAAACTCCATGACATGCTCAGCATCCGCGACTTCGAGTATGCCTACCGCAAACTGAAATCGCAGGCGTTGAACGACAGCCTGACCGGATTGCACAACCAGCATCATCTGCTCAATGTGCTGGACGGCGAATTCAACCGCTACCGCCGGTTCCGCTCGCCTCTGTCGGTGGCTGCAGTTCATGTCGATGAATTCGGCGACCACGCCGACAACCACGGTCATACGGCCGCTGACAACCTGCTGCTACGCCTCGCTGGGATCCTGACCGAACAAACCAGGGCTTATGACAGTCTAGGCCGCACCGGCGACGATCGGTTTGCCATCGTCTTTCCGAATACCGATGCCAAATCCGCACTGCGCGCGTGCGACCGTGTCCTGCGTGCGGTCCGAAGCCATGCCGGTGAAACGACTGACGGAATGGAACGTTTCAGCGTCAGCATCGGCCTCGCCCATGCCGATCACAACAACCGCGACGGCATGAGCATCATGAAACTGGCCGACGAGCGGGCAGATGTGGCGATCGCGTCGGGCGGCGATTGCATCGAGGCACCGGCGTCCGATGACACCGGTCTGTCGATACGCGCCACCGAACCCGGGGAGACTACCCGGAGCAGCGACGGCACCAAATGGGGCGGAGCGCACTGAACCGAACGGACTAATTGTTCGGCAATCCCGAGAGATCCCGCACGATCGATTTGGTCGATCGCCAGGTTTGCGTTCTGCAGAACGGACCAGCACACCCCTTTAGCTGAAGTGTATTGCGACCGGTCCGTTTGACACTGCCGCGATAGGTGCGGCCGTCCTCGGGGTTGAGCAGTTTTCCGCCCGACCAGGCCGTTCCATCCCAGCGTAACCCGCGAATGATGATGTCGCCCTTGTCGGCCTTCAACCGGCCGGCCTCGCCCCAAGACCAGACAAGACGGCCGCATGTGGTGCCGGCGGCTCCGGCGCACGGTTCGAAGCGCACAACGATGCCGATCCCGGGCGATGCATAGGCGCCGGTGAGCGATGCAGCCTCGGCTCTCGTTGTGTCGAGCACGCCAGCCAGGAGAATCGCCGCTGCTGCGCCAACCGTTTTTGGGCGAACTCTCAGAGGCCGAGCGACCCGTGCGAACTCGGCATGGTAATCGGGATGCTCCGTTCCCATCCAACGGTCCCACCAGGTGAAGTACAGACCCAGATTGCAGCCCGCATGGGCATGGTGGAGGTCGTGATGTGTCACCGTGGTCATCCAGTCGAGCAGCGGTTTGCTCCCGCGGTTGGCAGGAAACAGCTCGTAGCCGCAATGGCCCGCGGCATTGCGAAGGATCATGTGCGAGGTGAATATCAAAAGGGCGGCCGGATGAACGGGCAGCACCAGCAGAATGAGCGGCAGGTAGACGGCATTCACGATCGCTTCGCCGACGTTGAAGCTGTAGGCGGTGAAAGGCGTGGGATTGTGCGACCGGTGGTGCAGGCGGTGAACGCGCCGGAACAGTAGCGGATGATGCAGAAGGCGGTGCGACCAGTAGAACCATGCATCGTGTGCGACAATGAGGATCAGGCTCGACACGCCAAGGTACCACCACCCGTAGTCGGTGACATCCGAATAGATTGTGAACACGCCGTTGCGAGCCCCGAACACAATCAGTGTGCCATTGCAGGCAAAAATCAGCACGGTGCGAAGGCTGGCCAGGATTTCGCGTCTGATCTGGCCGTCAGGCGGTTCCTTCAGCCGAATCTTGCGGGCGGCAATGCGCCCCGAAAGGAGCAGATTGACGATCAGATAAACGCCGCCGGCGCCGATGACATATCGAGTGAGGTCGTAAGCAAAGACGGTCGCGAAGATGGACGTGAGATCATTTGCAAGCTGTGTCAGGGACATGGTGATTTCCGTAGTATGGTTAAACCCACTCACGGTGTTCATGACCACGGCTACGGTTTCGCTCCGGATTCGAAATCCGGAGACGTTCGTTCAGAATCGGCGTGGGTTTTTCAAATTCAGCTGGCGCTGCGGCTGTGCCGTTGTCGGTACTCCGATGGGCTTTCACCCGTCGCCTCGCGGAACGCGCGGTTAAAGGGACCGAGTGACCCGAAACCGGCTTCGTGAGCAATCGTCAAAATGGGTGTGTCCGCACGCTGGATGTCGCTCAGCACCGCCTTGGCAGAAACAATGCGCGCTTCGTTGATGAAGGCTGCAAAATTGCGATATCCAAGTGCCTGGTTGATCACCCGCCTCAGTCGATGTTCCGGTGTGTCGAGGCGGGCCGCGAGCTGGCCGACAGTCAGTCCCTCGGTTTGCCAGATGCCGCCGTCCATGGCCTCCTGAAGCCGAGACAGAACCGCAGTCTCGGCTGGCGATAGATTTGCCGCCGGACGACGGGCCGATTGGGTACGAACATCCCAAATGTCGTCGCGTACCGTGAGCGCCCAGAACAGAAATACTGTTGCTAGAAGCACGAAGGCGGCGGCGTGCAAAGGAAACAGGACCGCTGGCAGGTTCTGGTCGAAATTGAACAGCTCGACGATTGCGATCGTCCCACCCATCAGCGCCATGGCGGTGATGAACCAGCGCCTGAAACGTCGTCGGCCTTCGACAAGGTCGTCCGGCGACGTGGAAATCGCAACATAAACGAGATGACAATAGACCAGGATGAGAAGGACGCCCCGGATCTCAGCTTCCCAGGGGATCAGGCGGTAGAGCCATGCGCCCAGGGCAATGGCCGCTGCCACCGCGAAATGCCACCAGCGGAAGGTGAAGCGGTCGACAAAAAGTTCGACGCCCGCCCAATAAACCAGGACGGGCGCGATGCCGGCGAGCATGATCAGCGGATAGCCCAACGTGCTAAGCCCCAGAGGAAGATTTGGTGACGACAAAAGCACGTAAGCCATCGACCCGATCGCCAGCGCAGACACCGAAACGGACTTGCGACTGACCGGTCTGCGCAGCCCAAAGACGATGGCGATGACCGCCAGGAGCGCGGCGGCACCACCCCGCATGAAAATGTCGATGTCAGGCAGGAAATCCAATCAAGTTGCCCCAGAGCTCAGCCGCACGAGCCATCTGCACCACCCAATTACCCGGATCGGCCTGTGTCAAGGGCAGGGCGGTTTGTCGAGGTATGTGATGGGTTTGTCTGTGCGGGCTCGACTACGTTTGAACTGGGCGCTGATTTGGGAATAAGAGTAGAAACGAAAGCAGGGGATGATTCGTCGATGGACATTCGCATCGCGGCGGCAGCGGTCTTAAGGCAAGACGGAGCAACGCTCCTCGTAAGAAAGCGTGGAACGTCGGCTTTCATGCAACCTGGCGGCAAAATTGGCGAAAATGAAAGCCCGGTCGCGGCGCTCTGTCGTGAACTGGCTGAAGAGCTTGGGCTGGCAGTCGGTCAACAGGACCCTGAATACTTGGGATGTTTCACCGCGACCGCCGCAAACGAACCGGATTGCATCGTGACAGCAGAACTGTTTCGTCTCATCGTGAACGAAGAGATCCGCGTCCAGGCCGAGATTGAAGAAGCGCGGTGGGTGCATCCGGATGCGGAAGGCAATATCGATCTCGCGCCCCTGACCCGTGATGTCGTTTTGCCGATCATGCGCAACCAATGATCGGAAGCATTGCTAGTTGCTTTCCGGATTCCGGTATTGCTCGTTGATCTGGCCGAATTCCGCGATGAAGCGTCCGATGGCAACATCGACAAAGTAGAGGCCGATGACAGGCGAGCCGGTTCGCGCCCAGAGCCGCATCGATCGCAGCGGCGACAGGGCGAGCATGGCCAGCGACTTGGCCAGAATGCGGAGCCGCCCCGCGGGATTGGGCCGGGCTCGTTTTTCGATGATGGCCGAGATGGCGCCTTCGCGCTGGCTGCGCGCCCGCAACCACGAGCGCTCCGTTCGCCGATCGGGAATTGTCTCGAATACCGGCGCCTCGTTACACCAGGCGAAGCGAAAGCCGCTTTTGCGCGCCCGGCTGTAGAAATCCGAGTCACCACCGCCGATGAAATTGAACAATGGATCCAGAAACGGTTGCGGCATGGCATCCAGCACCGGTCGGCCGATCATCACGTTGCCTGACGAGTAGAGGATAGGCACCCGCCCGGTTTCCGCATAGGCCGGTGTGAATACGGGATGTCGCGCCCAGCGTTCAGAGGTTTTCTGTTCGAAGATCGGGATCTGCGGCGCGCCGACCATATCGACCCCGAAGCGCTCGCGGGCATGCACCAGGTTCTCCAGCCAATCAGGGTCGGCAACTTCATCATCGTCGATGACGGCAATCGCCTCGAGACTTTCAAACGTTTGCAGCGTGGCTTTCCAGCCGACGTTATAGGCATGACAGTTGCCGCGCTGTCGGGCTATCACGACGAGGCCCGGAAAGCGCTTCTCCGTCAGAAAGGCTTCCGCGGCTTGGGCACCCTCCATCCCTTCGGCGTCGTTCTCCATAACAACGATCGCAAAGGGCCGGCTGAAGCGCTGCGCGACAATCGAAGCGAGGGTTTCGCGCAATTGATCCGGCCGACGAAAGGTCGGCACGGTGACGACATGGCCGATGGAACCGTCCAGCGCCGGTGAGCGGTAGTGCAGGCCAATATCGGGGTCGTCGGTCAACGGCATCAGGCAGCCCGTGCGGATCGTATTCGCCGTCAAATCTAAGGCCTTTTGGTGAAGATTGGCTGAATACCGGGCATTCACCTTTTGCTGTTAGCTTTGGAGCAAAGGGTGGCCTGTTCGGAACCAACCAATGCATCTAGTTTTCGTGTCTTCGCTGTTGCCGGTGGACAAACCGGCGTCCGGGTTCGACATCGCCAACCGGGTTGTTCTCGATTGCCTGCGTGCCGAGGGTGCCCGCGTGAGCCTGCTCGGCTACAAGACACCCGGGACCACGTTGGCGCCCGCGGACGGAGTGCAGTTGCTGGGCGAGCAAGAGGTCACCAATACGCGGGCCACCCGCACTGCCAAGCTTCGCTGGCTGGCCACAGCCTTGTCGGCCGGCACCACCGTATCGTCAGCAAAGATGCTGGCCTGTGGTCGGGGTCGTATCGAGCGGGCTTTGGCCGAGTTGGCCCCGTTTGACGGGCTGATATTGAATTCTGTGCAATTGGCGGGTGCTTATCTGCCTATTTTCAGCCAACAGGACTGCATTTTTGTCGCACACAATGTCGAAGAGACCTCAGCGAGCGAGAATGCACGAAACGCGTCGAATCCGGTTGAGCGGTTTCTCTACCGCCGCGAGGCTCGGTTGATCGGGGCTCTCGAAAATACGCTTTGCCAAGGTGCCCGTTTCGTATGGACGCTGGCGGAAGAAGACCGCGCCGTGTTGCGCATCGATGACGACAACAAATCCGCAACGTTGCCCCTGGTTACGCGTATGGCACCGCCTGATCCGGCGAACCGCGAGCGGCCGCCTCAATACGATCTCGGGATGATTGGCAGCTGGAGCTGGCGGCCCAATCGCATCGGTCTTGACTGGTTTTTGGACGAAGTCGTGCCACTCTTGCCGCAGTCCTTCACAATTGCCATTGCCGGTGACCTGACCGACCCGCCTGAGCTACACCACCCGGGCATCCGGCTGTTGGGCAGAGTTCCTGATGCCAGAGCGTTCCTGGAAGACTGCACCGCGGTGCCTTTGGCCAGCACCGCTGGAACGGGAGTCCAACTCAAAACAATCGAGACCTTTGAAATGGGATTGCCCACGGTTGCCACGCCCGCGGCTTTGCGCGGTGTTGGGACAGTGCCGGCCAATTGTACGGTTGAAAGTGATTCTGGCGCCTTTGCCGCAGCGCTCACGCGTACAGTCGAAACAGCCAGTGGAGCAAGCAATTCGCGGCTCGACGGGCGGCCGTTTCATCACGCTCAGCTGGAGGGGATGCGAGAAGCCATGTCCCGCGGACTGGAAAGGCTGAGAGAGCAGGGGCAATGACGGTCTGGCCCGGCGGGTCCTCCTAAAGCGGAGATTCACCATTTTGCCCTTTGTTTGTTGTTATTTAAGCAATTGCACCTATTTTTCGGGCGAACCAGAGTTGCAATCGCTGCGGGCAGGGACGGGGCACACAGCGGGCAGTGGTTTGGGCAATTCATGTCCAAACGACCTGTGCGCAGGCGCTGAACGGCGATGCGCGCCCTGACTAACGCAAGGATGCGGCCCCGCATGGCTGAAACAATTCCAATTTCACAGGGCATTCCGCCCGATCGTCGCACGATCTCCGACTGCGACATCCTTGCCATCAACGTAGCTTGGTACGATTGGCGCGATGCCTATCGTCGGGTTGATGAGGCGCTTGCCGGTGACGGACAGACCGTTTTCGCCTTCCTCAACGCCCACAATGCCAATCTGGCATTGCGCAATCCGGATTTCCGCACGGCGCTTTCGCACAGTGTCGTCCTTCCGGACGGATTTGGTATCGATATCGCGGCCAAGGCGCTGCACGGCCGGCCTTTTCCGGCTAATCTGAATGGCACGGATTTCGTTCCGGCCCTGCTGACATATGTCGCGACTCCGCTGCGTGTGGCTATGATCGGTGCCACTGAAGAAGTGCTGGAAAAGGCGCGCGGCGAATTCACTCGTCACGCGCCCTGGCACGAATACGTGGCTGTCTCCGATGGCTACATCAGCGATGAGGAAAGTGGGCCGGTCCTCGAAAAACTGGCTGAACTTTCACCCGATATTCTGCTCGTGGCCATGGGCAGCCCACGCCAGGAACTGTGGATCAACCGCCACATCCAACCGGAACATGGCAAGGTCGTGTTCAGTGTCGGAGCGTTGTTTGATTTTGTGTCAAATTCGGTACCCAGGGCACCACGCATCCTTCGCTTGCTGCGCTGCGAATGGGTGTTCCGCTTGGCCCTGGAACCTCGCCGGCTCTGGCGCCGCTACCTGTTTGGCAATCCGCTGTTTTTGTTCCACGTGCTTCGCTACAAATTCTTCGGTCGCATGCAGGCCGACGAACCGGCGGCCTAGACTGGAAATAGGACGGGGCGGCGCATGAGCACAGCGGTTATCACTGCTTCCTACGCGGCGGATTTCGAACGTTGCCGTCTACTATGTGACAGTCTCGACCGTCGGCTCGAGGGCGACTGGTGTCATTACATCCTCGTTGAGGCCGCCGACGTGGCGCAGTTTTCCGCTTTGAAAGGGCTGCGACGCGTGGTCGTGGACGAGCGCGAAATCCTCCCCAACTGGCTGAAACCGTTCCCGGATCCGCTTTCGCTGGGCCGTAGGCGGGTTTGGTTGAGCCCCTTTTCGCCTCCTTTGCGCGGTTGGCACGTACAGCAGTTGCGTCGTCTCGGCATGGGTCGACTCCTGTCGGAGCACACGATCTTTTCGGCGGACTCTGATGTGGTCCTGATGCGCAGGTTTGATCCGGCGTCGCTCTGGCAAGACGGTGATCTCCGTCTTTATCGGCGTGACAACGGCATTACCGCCGACCTGCCGAAACACGGCCAATGGGTCCGCCGCACCCAACGGCTGCTTGGAATCCCGGAGCAACCGCAGCCGCCCTATCACGACTATATCAACACACTGATCGGCTGGCGCACCGATACCTTGAAGGCCCTGCTGGATCATCTGGAAGAGCAAAACAGCACGGGATGGGTTCGCGCGGTCGCACGCAACCGGGCGATTTCAGAGTGCACTCTCTATGGCGCCTATGCCGATACCGTCCTGTCGGGTGCTGGTCACTTCCACAGTGACGAAGCGTTGTGTCTGGTGATGTGGAACGGCCAGGTCGACAGTGCACCACAGAAGAACCTGAAGGCTTTTGTAGGCGGCATGGAAACTTACCAAATCGGCATCGGCATCCAGTCCTTCATCGGCTACGACCTGGCTGACATACGACGGCTCGTTCTGGCTGCCTGACCATTCGGCCGCTGGGGCCGTCAGCGATCACATTTTTCTCTAAGCGCTTGTCCGCAGCTGGGGCCGACACCAATTCCCTTGCCAGCCCACCATCGTCGAAACGAGTTGCAACCATGTCTTTATCCAAAACGACGCGTCGCGGTTTGATCAGCGGATTAGTCGCGCTGCTGGGAGGGTTCGCCTGGTTTCGTTTCGCACAAGGTTCCGGAGTCACACCTGGCGTCGCCGAGGGTCCTTTCTACCCTTCACCTGACATGCGGCGGGCGGACGTCGACAATGACCTCGTCAAGATAGCGGGCCGCGTCGAAGAAGCCGGTGGCGAAATCGTTCACGTAAATGGCCAACTGACGACCGGGGGCGGCGCTCCCCTGGCCGGGCGGCGCGTTGAAATCTGGCAATGCGACGTCAACGGCAAATACCTCCACCCGGGAGATGACCGCGTGGTCCCGAGCGACGAAGCTTTCCAGGGTTTCGGCCATGATATCACCGACGAAGACGGCCGTTATCTCTTTCGGACCATCAAGCCGACACCCTATCCCGGACGCACGCCACACATTCACGTCAAGGTGCTGGACGGTGAGCGGGAATTGCTGACGACGCAATTCTACATCGATGGCCATCCGGACAATGCCCGTGACTCACTCTATCGACGGATGTCCGAGGATCAGGCGAAATCGGTGTCCATGACATTTCGCGACGGGCCGGATGCGCCCGAAGCTATCATCGACATTGTTGTCTGATGGCAAAAGGCTTTCTAGATGACCCGTGGTTTCGCGCCTCGTAGGGCCGGGTAGGTCAGCGACAACGAGACCAGATAGAGAACGACGTACACACCATTCAGCAATGGCGCCCAGGTCTCGACCATATTGAAATACGTCAACAGAACAGCCAGCATTGCTGCCTTGGCGAGGCCGATCAGGGCCAGGTTGACGACGCGCACGAAGGTTCGTCCGGTGGCGTAAAGCAGTTCCGACTGGTACTCGATCAGATTGCGCAGCGCCGGCACGGCGACCACCAGGATCAGGAGCGGGGCCGCCTCGGCCACGTTGTGACCCAGAGCCGTCGGGTAGAGCGTCAGGAAGGCTGCGAAAAACAGCAAGGCTGCTGTTGAAACGGCTGCGACGCCGGCCTCGATCATGGCCCGAATCTTGATCGATGCGATCGTTTCGCGGGACCGCATGATGGTCTGAACCAGCATCATGTTGAAAGTGCGGATCGGTAAGGCCGTCAAGTCGACCAGTCGCATGATGATCGCGTAGATACCGGCGGTCACTGGGCCGCCAATTGCCAAAACCAACAGCTTGTCGAGCTCCGACTGCAGATAAAACAGGATTTCAGCGCCAGCCACCGACAGGCTGTCGCGCCATCGCCGCAGGTAAAGGGCAGGACGCCAGCGCAAGGACGACCGGGGATAGAAGAGAACAAGCCCGATAACCATCACAAGCCCGTTGGCCACGAGATAGTAGTAGCCCCAGAGCCCCAGGCTCGTATGGCCCAGCAGTGAGAAACTGACAGCCGCGGCCGCGCGCATCGAAGATCCGATCACCACCAGGATTGCAGCTCGAGCGAAACGGCCCATTCCGTTGTTGACGATCATGACGATTTCGACGGAGCGCCAGAGGAGGGTTTCGGCGATGATGAAGAGCGCAAACACGCCGGCGCTCATGTCAGCGGCAAAGACGAGGAGATAGGCGACCAGTGCGGCGATTGCGACCAGGGGCAGCGACAGCACAAGGGCCGCCAGGTAGCCCATGGAGTAGCAGCCGATCAGTCGCGGTTTGACGGTAGCCACCCGGTAGAGTGGAGAGGAGAACCCCATCGCAGTAATGCGGGAGAGGACGATGCCGGTTGCGGAGGCGGTTGCGAAAAGTCCGAAATCGCCGATGGAAAGGGCGTTTGCAATGGCGACGAAATAGGCAAGAGAAATGACCAGGCGTCCGGCGGAACCGCTGAGCGCCCAGATATAGCCGCGAACGATGCGAACATGCCGCGCAATGAAATCAAACCAGGTTTGTGGCAAGCTGTCCGCCCGTCTAGTGTCCTGAATCTGAAGATCGCCTCATTGTGCAGCGTGCTCCGAACGAACTTCAGATTCAATCAGGACACTAGCAAGTTTATGATTCTAGTGTGGTTTATGGATTTGAAGTTCCTACCGGAGGTTGCTGCAATAATGATAGGAACTTAAAATCCACCACACTAGTATGTAGGCGCCGTGGAATGCCCCACGGCCCAACAGTCGCGACGGTAGGATACGTCAAATTCCTTAATACCCGGTTCCGCGGAGAAAGGCAGGACGCACTTTGAACGTGTGTTTACGATTTGTTTTCCATAGCTGTTTAGGGTGCATTAGTCATAGGCCGGGCGCTTGATTGATGTGATCTTCGAAAGGTTCAGATGTTCGATCCGGATTCGGAAGGAAAAAGTGCCGGACGCCGTTCGCTGCTCAGTCGCGGAAGGGCTGGGCAGGACGATGCGCCAGCAGCATCCAACGGTACCGAAGAAGGTGCCGCCGCTTCCGGTTGGGCCGATCGCCTTCGTGCGCGGTTTCGAAGCGACGCGACTGATGATCAAAGTGCTGCGCTGGAATCCTTCGCTCCTCGAAGGGATGGAGCAGGTGGCATGAGCGCCTATGCTGGCCCGGCGCCGGAAGACAAGCCGTTGATCGATCCGCTCGTGCTGCTCACCACGGCCTGGCGTTTTCGGTTCTTCATTGCGTTCACGACAATTCTCGGCGCCGCGCTCGGTGTCGTGATGGCGCTGTCGACGCCGCACAAATATGTCGCCGTCAGCCAGTTCGTGCTGGATCCGCGCGAATTGCGGATGACCGATACCGACTTGCTGCCGCAGTCCTATTCCTCTGATTCCACCCTTGCTCTGGTCGACAGCCAGGTGGCTATCGTTGATTCCAGTCCGGTGTTGCAGTCCGTTGTGACCCAGCTCAACCTTGCGGAAAATCCGGAATTCAACGGAACCGATCCGGATGAGCTCGGGGGCGTTCTGTCCGCCGCTCGCGGATTGATCGATGGAGGCGAAACGGCCAGCGACCGCAATTTCATGGCCGTCCAGTCGCTATCCAGGGCTGTCGTCGCGTATCGCGGTGAGCGGACCTTTATCGTATATGTCGAGGCCGAAACGGAAGACCCGCAATTGTCGGCGGAAATCGCCAACACCATTGTCGATGTCTATATCAGCCAGCAGCGCGAGGCGCAGTCGGAACTGTTCGAACGCACGTCGGCGTCCCTCAACCGGCAACTCGACGAACTCCGCCGGGATGTCGAAGCGGCGGAACGGCGGGTCGAGCAATACAAGGCGGAAAACGATCTGGTCGACGCGGGCGGCACTCTGATCACCGATGCCCAGCTGGTTCAGCTCAATCAGCAACTGGCGCAGATCCGCGCCCAGAAAGTGGAGGTTCAGGTCCGAGCCGAAACGGCACGGCAACTCGATGTCGACGCTCTGTTGGCGGGCACCGCCCCGGAAATCTTGCAATCGTCCACCATCGGCGAACTGCGTGGCGCCTATGCTGCGGCCAAGCGCAGCTTCGACGCCCTGACGACCAGTCTCGGACCGCGCCATCCGCAACGCATTGCCGCTGAACAGGCTCTGGCCACTGGGCGCGCCGAAATCAGCAACGAACTGCGCCGTATCGTTGAATCAACCCAGACGGAATTGCGCCGCATCGTCCAGTCCGAGCAACAGCTCGCCGCCGATCTGGCCGTGTTGAAGAGCCAGCAGGTCGACAATTCGGCGGCTCTGGTGCGCTTGCGCGAATTGGAGCGGGAAGCCGCGGCGACGTCTGAGATATACCGGTCGTTCCTGAAGCGCGCCCGCGAAACGGGTGAGCAGCAAAATCTCAATACCAGCAATATCCGTATTATTTCCGAGGCCACCGCGCCGATCGAACCCGCCGGGCCGTCGCGCAAATTCATAGCCGCCGGCGTCATGATCGCCGGCTTTCTGGCCGGCCTGGCCATCGCCATGCTGTTCGGTGCCTACCGCAGCATCCGCGAAGGAGCCGGGGACCTGTTCGACAATGCCGGCGAGCCCGTGCGGGCAAAACCGGTGGAACAGGTTTTCACGGAAGCCGAAGATGTGGCGGATGAGCGCCAGCCCGAACCTGAACCGGAGCAACCGCGATCCGCGCCCGTAATTGCCGATCCACCGCAGCAAGCACCGGATCCACTTCTGGCCCGGCCGATCGTCGCAGAAGATCATCTGAACAGCACCGAGCCCGAGCGCCACCGGGCCATCGGCTCGACCGACGAGCAGGATCTCGATCGGGAAGCTGAAGACATCCGTTCGGAAATTCATCAGATGCGCGAAACGGTGGAGCAGCTCTACCAGGCCCGACGGGCCGCGCGGCAGGCTGGTCGACCTCTTCCCGTCAGGACCATTCGCACCAGCCGCGGCGAATTCTGACGCCGAGCCGCCGCACTCAGACTATTGGTTAGAGAGAAATTCTGGTCTAAGGATTCGGCCTGTGCCCCTCTTTGGCACGGCATTTGACGCCAGCCGATTTCCGGCCCTACATCATGGAGCGATGCCCAATGGCAACCAGAATTGACGGCAAGGCCGTCGCCGAAGACGTGATCGAAACCGTCAAACAGGCATCCTCCGCGCTCGTGCAATCCGACGGTGTCACTCCGGGAATAGCGGTGGTGATTGTTGGCGAAGACCCGGCCAGTCAGGTCTATGTGGCATCGAAAAGCCGCAAGGCAAAAGAATGCGGTTTCCATTCCGTCCAGCACAACATGTCAGTTGAGACTTCAGAAGCTGAGTTGCTGGCCAAAGTGGCCGAGCTGAATGCCGATCCGGCAATTCACGGAATTCTGGTTCAATTGCCGCTTCCCGACCACATTGATGACAAACGGGTCATCCAGGCGATCGACGCCAACAAGGATGTCGACGGATTTCACGTCATCAATGCCGGCAAGCTGACGGTCGGTGATGTCGACAGCGCCTTCGTGCCCTGCACGCCTGCAGGGTCGATGCTGCTTATCGAACGGGTTCGTGGTCGCGATCTGTCTGGCCTGACGGCTGTCGTGATCGGCCGCTCAAACATTGTCGGCAAGCCCATGGCGAGCCTGCTGCTTGCTGCCAATGCCACGGTTACCATCGGACATAGCCGCACCCCGGACCTGCCGGGATTGTGCCGCAATGCCGATATTCTGGTAGCAGCTGTTGGACGTCCGGAGATGGTTCGCGGCGATTGGGTCAAGCCCGGTGCCACTGTCATTGACGTCGGTATCAATCGGATTCCGGCTCCGGAACGCGGCGAGGGCAAAAGCCGTCTCGTCGGAGACGTCGCCTTTGAGGAATGCGAGGCTGTTGCAGGCGCCATTACTCCGGTGCCAGGCGGCGTGGGACCGATGACGATCGCCATGTTGATGGCCAACACTGTCGTATCAGCCTATCGCGCCGCCGGCAAAACACCACCGACGTTCTGACCTCGGTGGCTGGCGACTGAGGAGTCGACTCTACACCGCTTCTTCTGTGCGGCGAGCTTCTTTGCGCTACAGCAAACTCATCGAGCGTCGAATAACGATTGCTCGCAAATAGAAGGCTGACGAGACTCCTTCTATTACTCGAATGCAGATGTCAGAATAAATGATTTTGAATGTCAAAATCGCGACTGATGCGTTGATGTCATTGTTAAACTTAGATTTATTACGAAAATTTAACCAAATAAACGCTTGAACACATTGCTTCCTCAGCCCAAATCCAGTCAAAATGGATGGGAAATATCGAGGTCAGCTATGCCCTACGATGACAATCTCGTTTCGGTTCAACACATGGTGGCGCGGATTCTGGAGTTGCCCGCCGACCAGGTGAACTGCGATGTCCCCATTTACCACCTCAAGGGTTGGGACAACATTCTCCACCTCACCCTGGTCTTCGCCATCGAAGACGAAACGGGCCATGTGCTCACGCCCGAAGATCTCAAATCCTGCACATCGCTGCGTGACATTGCCGACCTGCTTGACCAGGCCGGGGCCGTCAGCCGGCATTGATCAAATCGGCAGGTCGATCTGGTGTTTGCCTACGGCGGGTAAAGTGATCACCAAGTGCAACTGCCCGCCTTTGCGTTATCCACCGGAATGGTAACTTTTGTGAGGGTGGTTTGTGTTAGCCTGTGACGAGGAAAGTCCACCAGGAGGCTGCCTCGATGCGGCTGGATCTGCTCCGCTTACCCATTGCCGTCTCTGTCCTCGTTGCGTTGTCGTGTTCGCAGTCCCTTCGGGCGGCCGCGCAAACCCCGGGCATTCCGGCTTGGCTCCAAAAGCATGTCGGCACGGACGACGGCCAAATCGCCCCCGTAGTCCTGAAGAGGGCACGCGCGCTATACAAACGAAAAAAACGCCAAGGTGCCGTTAGAAATCCCTGCTACTTCGCCAAGGATGCAACACGCCCGAGCACATCGTCGGCGGGCAAACCGGGCCGTCGGTTTTACATCATTTGCGAATCAAGGAAATCCTTCCGCGCGGTTTCCTCTGGCTACGGCAATGGGCGGAAACTGAAACGCGCAAATTTCGCGAACGGCCGGCAATGCGCGAAGCACTTCAGCAATGCGGAGGGGTCGAAGCTGACGACAGGCGGATCCTATGTGACGGCTGAAACGCGGACGTCATTCAAAGGCTATTATCGCAAGTCGGGTAAGCGGAGACCTTTCCGTCGCACGTTCCTGCTTTTTGACGGGGAAGGCGATACGAAAAACGCCAGAGAGCGGGCCATCGGAGGGCATCCGGCTGTTTTCCTGAAGTGGCAGTGCCGCTACAAGAATCCGAAAAGCCGCTACGCCGACAAACAGGGTTATGTGCCCTTTGGTAGATTGGTGAACTACACGGGTGGCCGCAGCAACGGTTGCACAACTTGGTCGCCATCGGCTTCCAGGGAAATTCTTGCGCTGGTGGAAGGCAATCCGACCACGCTCTACATCTATCCGGAATCCAACGACATCAAAGCCATTGCTAAGGCGGCGAAGAGCAAAAGGTCCCTGACACGCGCCGGGCTCTACTGGAACGCCGCGTGTATGAAAGCGATCGGTACCCCCAAATTCTGGCCCAAACGAACCCTCCAACCGATCATCAATGCATGGAGGCGGTCCATTCCAAAACAACCGCCGCTGGAGCTGCCGATATGCAATTGAGGTCGATGGTGGTCGTCAAACGTACGGCTTCTGGGCATGGCCCTGGGCACGACCGTGCGGATCGGAGAGCGCTGTCGAAGCCGGACGCACACCTTTCGCGCCCCTGAAGCTCCTGTCCGGGGCAGGGGGCCAGAGTTCGGTTCTTCAGACAAGAATCGCCATTGGTTTGGAGAAGGCGCACCCCGGCCTAGAACGCGGTTCGTGCGGAACGGTTCCTCGTTCCGGCAGGCCTCAGCAAGGTCTCCTTGTGTAACGCGTCCCTGATCGCTGATTCAGATTCGAATTTGTGCTCTTTGGCCTGACAAACTTGACGCCTCGGCTCGGATAATCTAATTAGTTCGGTAAGGGAACGAACTAATGGAGTTATGGCTTTGAGCGACGCATCGCGAAAATCCAGACAGCTGTCACTGTGCATGGTGATGGAAACCATCGTTCATTGCGGTCCGATTTCCCGGGCCAGCATCGCCAAGCAGACCGGCCTGTCGAAACAGACCATTTCGGAAATCGCACGGCTGCTGGAAGACGATGGCTGGATTCGTGAAACCGGCCGCACCAGCGGCCATGTCGGCCGCACCGCCGTGACCTACGAAATCGTTCCGGACGCCGCTTGTATTGCTGCCGTCGATCTTGGTGGCACAAAGACCCGAGCGGCCATTGCCGATCTTTCCTGCAACGTGCTGGCTGAGCTGGTCGAGCCCACCGACAAACGAGGCGGGTTGCACGTCGTCGCACAAATCGCTCGCATGTGCCGCGACGTGGCGCGTCACAATGACATCGATTTCGACAGGGTGCGGCTAGCTGTCGTCGGCGCTCCGGGCGTTCCGGATCCGGAAACCGGGCGGGTTCTGATGGCTCCAAACATCACCGGTATCGATGAATTCGACATGGCTGAAGCGCTTCGCCAGGAAATCGGCCATGATGTACTGCTCGAAAACGATGTCAATCTTGCTGTGCTCGGCGAGCACTGGGTGGGCACCGGGGCAGGCGTTGACGACCTGGCCTACATCGCACTCGGCACCGGTATCGGTGCCGGCATCATCGTTGGCGGTGAACTGGTCCGCGGTCATGCCAACACCGCCGGCGAATTGGGGTTCCTGCCGTTCGGAGCCGACCCCTTTGAGCCGGACTCGCTGCGCATCGGAGCCCTTGAGCGAGTGACCGCGACGCTCGGTATGCAGGCGCGCTATGCTGAACTGGCCGGGCAAACCACTGACGTACCCGGAATCTTTGACGCCGCTGCGAATGGGGACGAAGCGGCATTGACGGTTCTTGAAGAAACCGCCCGATACCTCGCTCGTGCGGTCGCCGCGATCTGCGCCATTACCGGGCCCAGCAAAATCGTTCTGGGCGGTTCGATCGGCAGCCGTGATGAGATCGTTGATCGGGTACGTAAACTCATTCCGCTCTGCATGCCGCGCCCTGTCGACGTCGCGGCCACGACGTTGGGAACACGAGGCGCCATCGCGGGTGGTGCCGCCGTCGGGCTCGGCCACCTACACGCGATCCTGTTTTCCGGCGGAGTACCAGGGGCAGAAATCGCTTTACCACCGCCGCATGTGGTCAACTTTGCGGGGGCGGGCCGATGACTATCAATTCGCGACTCGCCGAGCGATTGCAGAGCCACGTCGACAAAGACAGTGCCATTGCATTGCTGCGGGCGGCGGTCGCTCGCGAAAGCATAACAGGAAACGAAGCCAATTTTGCAGGGTTCCTCGAAGAGCACATGGAGGCCTTGAGGCTTGCACCGCAACGCGCCGATTTCGAGCCTGGCAGACCGAATGTATGGGGTGAACGAAAGGGCGAAGGCACTGGCCGCCGACTGCTTTTCATCGGACACACGGATACGGTTCATGTGCGCGGCTGGCAGGAACGCTGGTCCGGTACGGACCGCGAGGATCCTTTCGGCGGAGCGATCGTCGACGGTGAGATCTGGGGCCGCGGCACGGGCGATCTGAAGGCAGGCATTTGCGCATCGCTCGCCGCCCTCGACCTGATCGATAGCGCTGGACTGCGACTGGCAGGCGATGTGGCCTTTGCCTTTGTTGGCGACGAAGAAAGTGGCGAACCCGGCAGCGGCGTCAGCGCCGGCATCAAAGATTACACACGGCGTGTCGGGGAAGGTGACATTGCCTCGCCGGATTTCGCCATCTACGTGGAGCCCAGCCGTCTGGCGGTTTTTGCCGCCCAGATGGGTTTCTTCATTGCCGATATAACCATAACCGGCAAATCCGCCTATTTCGGTGTGCCGGAGCAGGGTGTCGACGCCCTGAAATCCTCGCATGCAATACTGTCTGCGCTTTGGCAGCATTCCGACGCAATTTCTCAACGCGCCAGCCATGATCTAGTTGGGCGAGCCTTTCTGCTGGTCACCGAAATAGCTGGCGGCGGCTACATCGCCGTTCCTGGCGAAACGCGCCTGTCGCTGATCCGCAAATTGTTGCCCGGCGAACAGCTCGACGCGGCAGTGGCTGAATTCGAAGGCACCGTGCGCGGAGCCCCTGTCGAAGACGGAATTGAATTGGACATACAGTACCCCGCCGGTCGTGACCATCAAAACGGCGGTTCTCCGGCTGAGGTCGACCGGAACCTGCCGGAGATCGGACTGCTTTCCGCGTCGGTCGACGCGGCTTTACCCGGACGCGGTGATGTCGAAGGAGCGCCCTTCTGGTCTGAAACGCCGTTTCTGATCGACGGGGTCGGCTGTCCAGCCGTCTATTGCGCTCCTGGCGATATCACCAACTGCCACACACTCGAAGAGAGAGTGAATGTCGACGAATACGTAGCCGGCATCGTCGCATTCGCATCGTTCATGGCCAGCTACTGCGGCGTTGTCGAAAACAAGACGCCGTAACATCAAGCAATGGAGGAAACTGCTATGAGATTGAAGAGCCTGATCGGTACGGCTGCGGTCGTTGCCCTGCTAAGTGGCGGCCTCGCCCACGCCCAGACCGTCGGACCGCAAGGCGAGACGGCAACCCCGTCATCATCCATCACCGTGCCGGCCGACAAGGTCGACGCGCTCAAGTCCGGCAATCACAAAGCAGCGCTCCTGTGGCACGACCAGTCGGATTTCGTCAACGCGGTGACGGCCGGCGCGACGGACGAGTTCAACCGGCTTGGCATCGAGGTCGTTGCAACGACCAGTGCCGGCTTCGACGCCGCCAAGCAGCGCAGTGACATCGAAACGGCGCTTGCCAAGGAGCCTGACATCATCTTGTCTCTACCGCTTGATCCGGTCACCTCGGCCGCAGCCTTCAAGCAGGCCAAGGAAGCCGGCGTCAAGCTGGTGTTCCTGTCTAACCTTCCGCAAGACTACCAGCACCCCGGCGACTACGCGGCGATCGTCACCGACGACCTGTTCCAGATGGGCAAACAGGCTGCGGATGCGCTGGCCGCCTCCATGGGTGGAAAGGGTACGGTCGGTTGGATTTTTCATGACGCCAACTATTACGTCACCAACCAGCGTGACAATGCCTTCAAGACCACGATCGAGAACGACTATCCGGATATCAGGATTGTCTCCGAGCAGGGCATCAGCGACCCGGCCCGCGCAGAAGATATCGCCAATGCGATGCTGTTGAAGAACCCGGATATCGGCGGCATCTACGTGACCTGGGCCGGTCCGGCCGAGGGCGTGCTCGCGGCCCTGCGGGCAAACGGCAACAAGTCGACCAAGATCGTGACGCTCGATCTGTCGGAGCCTATAGCGCTCGACATGGTACGCGGCGGCAACGTCACCGCGATCGTCGCTGACGAGGCCTATGAGCTTGGCAGAGCAATGGCCGCTGTCGGCGCCCGGGCGCTGTCCGGCGAGCAGAACCCGCCTTTCATCGTGGCGCCGGCTATTACCGTCAGTTCGGACAACGTTGCGGAAGGCTGGATGCAGTCTCTGCACCGGGAAGCACCGTCCAGTGTCACAGCTGCAAAGAAATAGTACGCTTGCAGAAGCGGCCCGGCCATTGCCGGGTCGCGATGACAGCGATGCCGGGAGATTAGCGCCAATGCACAGGCTTGATACGATCAGGCGGCAGCTAAATCTGCAGCAGTATGTGGTCTATCTGGGCTTTCTGGCGATCTTCCTGTTCTTCGCCGTCACCCTGGCTGATGACGGCTTTCTCACGACCCGCAACCTGACCAACATCGTGTTGCAGACAGCGCCTGCGACGATCATGGCGATCGGGTTCGTCTTTGTGCTTTCAGCCGGCGAAATAGATCTTTCGTTCGGCTCGATCACGGCTGTATCGGCGCTCTCGGCGGCTGTCGTGATGCAGGACATGCCGATGCTTGCCGGAGTCATCGCCGGGCTCGGCGCTGGTCTTTTGATCGGCTGTTTCAACGGCGTGCTGGTCGCCTATCTGAGGCTTCCGTCCTTTCTCGTCACTCTCGCGACGCTCGGCCTGTTTGCAGGGCTCGCCCGATCGATGACGGATCTCCGCTCCATTCCCGTGATCAATGATGCCTTCACGGGCTTCTTCGGATCCGGCTCGCTGTTCGGCATTCCGTCTCTGATCCTGTGGACCCTGGGTGCGGTCATTGTCGGCCATCTGATCTATCGCGAAAGCCGCTTCGGAGCGCATGTCATCGCCACCGGCGACAATCCCTCCGCTGCCGAAGTCTCCGGCATCAAGGTGCCGCGCATCCGACTTGCCGTTCTGATGATCAGCGGCGGCTGCGCCGGGCTCGCCGGCCTGCTCTATGCCGGTCGCCTGCAGGCTGCGAAATACACCCTGGGCGAAAGCGACCTGATGACAGTAATCGCCGCTGTGATTGTCGGCGGCACGGCCCTGAGTGGTGGTCGCGGTACCGTCATTGGTGCTCTCTTCGGCTCGCTGCTGATGGGCATGCTCAACAACGGCCTGATCCTGATGGGCCTCTCGGTTTCTGACCAGATGATGGTGCGCGGCCTGATCATCCTGATCGCTGTTGCCTTGTCTCTGCGCGATACCGGTCGGTAGGAGAAAGAGATTGTTTTTGGACGTTTTGAGACGCCGAAATCCGCGATTGATCGAGGCGGCCATGCGGTTGCACCAGGAAGGGCGCATCCCTGCGAACGCTTATGTCCTCGATTTGGATGCCGTCGAGGAGAATTCCAGGACGTTCGCTGCAGCCGCTGCCGAACGCAACCTCAAGGTCTTCGCCATGACCAAGCAGGTCGGGCGCAACAGCGGTTTCTGCCAGGCTGTCATGCGTGGCGGTATCGATCGCTCGGTTGCCGTCGATATGGCCTGCGCTATCGCCTGCGACCGAGCCGGCCTGAAGACCGGTCACCTCGGCCATCTGGTCCAGGTGCCGCGCCACGAGTCTGCTGCTGCCGCGCGGCATCTCGAGCCCGATTACTGGACGGTGTTCAGTGATCAAAAGGCATCGGAAGCGGCGGCCGCCGCTGAAGCTGCCGGACGCGAGCAGGCGCTGCTCGCACGCATCCAGACGGGGGGCGACATCTTCTACCGCGGCCATGAGGGAGGATTTTCCGCTGAGGAAGTCACCGCGGTCGCCGACCGGCTCGATGCGATGGCCGGCGGGCGCTTTGCCGGCATAACAACCTTTCCGGCACTGCTGTTCGATGCCGAAAGCCGCGCGGTCAAGCCGACGCCCAACCTGACGACCCTGTCCAAGGCTGCCGAAGCACTCGCGGCGGCGGGGCGTGCAGACATCGAAATCAATGCGCCGGGGACAACCTCATCGGTGGTGCTTGACGCCCTTGCCGATGCCGGTGCCACCCAGTGCGAACCGGGGAACGGCCTGCACGGAACCACGCCCTTGCATGCACTTGAAGACCTGCCCGAACGACCGGCCGTTCTTTATCTTAGCGAGGTGTCGCACCTGCACGCTGGCCGCGCCTATTGCTTTGGCGGCGGCCTCTATATCGATCCCGTCTTTCCGGACTATGACGTCAAGGCGGTTGTTGGCAGCGAGCCGACCGCATCGGACGCGGCATTGGCAAGCGTCGAGATTCCACCGCCCGCGGCGATCGACTACTACGGCATGATTGACTGCTCTGGGCCGGTCAAACCCAAGCCGGGAGACTCGGTCGTGTTTGGCTTCCGCGGCCAGGCATTCGTGACCCGCGCCTACACGGTGGGCCTGGCGGGTGTGTCCGATCGCGACCCTCAGGTTGCCTGCATCGAAGATCCTTTCGGCGCGCCACAGCCATGGCCGCAGGTGCGATCATGACCACGGCAAGCCCGGTGCTGGAGCTGCAGAACGTGCACAAGACCTTTGGCGGCGTCACCGCTGTCGAGGACTTCTCGCTCGACCTGCATGCCGGCGAGATCGTCGCCCTGGTTGGTGACAACGGCGCCGGCAAGTCGACGCTGGTCAAAATCGTCTCGGGGGTCCACGCGCCGACATCCGGTTCGATACGCCTGGAAGGCGAAGATGTCAGTTTTGCCGATGCCAGCATGGCCCGGTCACTCGGCATTGAAGTGGTTTACCAGGACCTGGCACTGGCCGATCAGCAGCCGGTCTATATGAACCTGTTTCTGGGCCGTGAGGCGGTGCGCGGTCCACTGCGGTTGCTCGACCGCAAGAAAATGATGCGCGAGACCCAGCAACTGGTCGATGAACTGGACGTGCGGATACCGTCAGCCAAGGCAACGATCCGCAACCTCTCCGGCGGTCAGCGCCAGGGCGTGGCGATCGCGCGTGCAACCCGCTGGGCGAAGAAGCTCATTCTTCTCGACGAACCGACGGCGGCACTGGGTGTCGCCGAAACCGCCAAGGTCGAGAAGATCGTTGCCTCGCTCAAGGAGCGTGACATCGCAGTTCTGATCATCAGCCACAGCCTCGATCAGGTGTTCCGTCTCTCCGATCGTATCTGCGTATTGCGCCGCGGTCGCCAGATCGGCGTCCGCGAAACCGCGGCCACGGACAAGAACGAGATCGTCTCGATGATTACCGGCGTCAACTGATACCAGCTAGCGATAGAGCACGCTGGCGCCGGTGTCGGCTCGGCCTGCCAACGCTCTGAAATTGGCAAAGAGTTCGCGGCCCATACCGACCTCGTTGTCCGAGAGGTCGATGGAGGCAGGTTCGCGGGCGGCGAACTCGGCCTCGTCAACCAGCACCGACAGGGTGCCGGCATCGGCGTCGAGGCGGATCATGTCGCCGTCGCGCAGGCGTGCGATCGGACCATTGTCGACCGCCTCGGGCGTGACATGGATTGCTGCCGGTACCTTGCCGGAAGCGCCCGACATGCGGCCGTCGGTCAGCAGAGCGACGCGACAGCCACGGTCCTGCAGCACGCCCAGCGGCGGCGTCAGCTTGTGCAGTTCCGGCATGCCATTGGCGCGCGGCCCCTGGAAGCGAACAACCGCTACGAAATCGCCATCCAGGGTGCCGGCCTTGAAGGCCTCCTGAAAGGCCTTCTGCGAGTGAAAGATCTTTGCCGGCGCCTCGACGATGCGATGTTCAGGCTTGACGGCCGAGATCTTGATCACCGAGGTGCCAAGATTGCCTTTGAGCATCTTGAGACCACCGTTTTTCTGGAACGGTGCATCGTAGGTCGACAGCACTTTGGCATTGCCACTTGTGGCCGGTATTGGCTCGCGCGCAACCGTACCGTCGCTGGCAAGCTTGGGATCGATCGCATAGGCCGCAAGCCCATCGCCCCAGACGGTGCGCACGTCGTCATGCAGCATGCCGTTGGCGAGCAATTGCGCGATCAGGAAGCCGAGGCCGCCGGCGGCGTGGAAGTGGTTCACATCGGCCGGACCGTTGGGATAGACCCGCGCCAGCAACGGAACGATGTCGGAAAGCTCGGAGATGTCCTGCCAGGTCAGCCGGATGCCTGCGGCGTGGGCCATGGCAATCAGGTGCATGGTGTGGTTGGTCGAGCCGCCTGTGGCGTGCAGGCCGACAATACCGTTGACGACACTGCGCTCGTCGAACATCACCCCGGCCGGAGTGAATTCGTTGCCGAGGGCTGTGATGGCCAGCGCCCGTTTTGCGGCTTCCTTCGTCAGGGCATCACGCAGGGGTGTGCCAGGGTTGATGAAGGAGGCGCCGGGCGTGTGGAAGCCCATGATCTCCATCAGCATCTGATTTGAGTTGGCGGTGCCGTAGAAGGTGCAGGTGCCGGGGCCGTGATAGGATTTCGATTCAGCGTCCAACAGTTCGGCGCGGCCGATCTTGCCTTCGGCGAAAAGCTGCCGGATGCGCGACTTTTCGTCGTTCGGCAGGCCGGAGGTCATCGGACCGGCCGGGATGAAAACAGCAGGCAAATGGCCAAAGGTCAGAGCCGCGATCAGCAGGCCCGGCACGATCTTGTCGCAGACCCCGAGAAAGGCCGCCGCGTCGAACATGTTGTGCGACAGGCCGACTGCGGCAGACAGGGCGATAACATCGCGCGAGAACAGGGACAGGTCCATGCCCGGCTGTCCCTGGGTGACGCCGTCGCACATGGCGGGAACGCCGCCGGCAACCTGCGCGACGCCGCCTGCTTCCTTAGCTGCAGCGCGTATGAGATCGGGATAGCGCTCGAACGGCTGATGCGCCGACAGCATGTCGTTATAGGCGGTGATGATCCCGAGATTGGGCACCCGATCTCCGGCGAGCGCCTCCTTGTCGTGAACGGAACAGGCAGCGAAACCGTGGGCAAGGTTGCCGCAGGACAGCACTCCGCGGTGTGGGCCGCTTTCAGCGGCGCTGTTGACCTGGTCGATATAGGCTTCGCGTGTCGGTTTCGACCGTTCGACGATGCGGTCGGTGATTGTGAGAATGGACGAATGTGCAGTCATGTTTTTCCTGCCGATCGAGTGGGTTCGGACAGCTGTCCGGGTTATCCTTTGTCTGCGGACATTTCCTCGAACGGAAGACGAGGCCGTTGTTGTCCGGCGCCGCTTGCGTATCCGGTGCGCCGTCAGGGCGCCCAGGTGACCTGCAGCGGGTTCTCGGTCTTCCTCAGTATGGCGCGCACCGGCAATTGTTCTGCCGGGCCGGGCCTCATGGCCTCTTCATACACGCGCTTTTTGTCATTTCCTTCAAGATGCAGCACACAAAGTGCCGCTTGCGCCACCACCGGAAGCGTCAAGGTCAGCCGGGTTTCGCCGGCCCCCGGTGCTTCCGCCGAAAGCACTGTTTGCGCGCCGTTCGGATCGGTGACTGCCAACAACTGCGGGCTGTGCGGGAACCAGGAGGCCGTGTGACCATCCAGCCCCATCCCCAAAACCGCGACATCAAGCGGCAATTTTGCCCTCGCTAGCCTCTCAGCCGCATCCTGCGCGGCTTCTTCTGGTGTTAGGTCGGTCGTGTAAAGCGGCACGAATTCAGCAAAGGCAGCGGCGTTCTGCAGAAGATGCGTTGCAACCAGCCGGTGGTTGGAGCGATCGCTCGACGGCGGCACGAACCGCTCATCGACCAGTGTCACGGTCACTTGCTTCCAGGCGATTTCCTTCTGGCTCAGCACCTGAAAGAAGCGGCGCGGTGTGGATCCACCCGAGACAGCCAGTGTTGCTGTGCCGTCGCGTTCGACTGCTGCACCAAGAGCCTCTGCGACCCGCGTCGCCAGGGCCTCGGCCAGTTCCTCGCCGTTGGCGAATTCTGTCAGTTGTGGTTCGGGCATCGGGGTCAGTGGTTCTCGTGCCAGGTACGGCCGTCCCGTTCGATCAGCGCAATCGCCTGGCTCGGGCCGGACGTGCCGGCGGTGTATCCGTGAACCGGCTGACGGCTTTCCTCCCAAGCGGCGAGGATCGGGTCGACCCAGGTCCATGCCGCTTCGACCTCATCGCGCCGCATGAACAGGGTCTGGTTGCAACGGATGACGTCCATCAGCAGCCGCTCATAGGCATCCGGATTGCGCACGTTGAAGCTCTCGGCGAAGCTCATGTCGAGCGGCACGTGGCGGAGCCGCATTCCGCCCGGACCAGGATCCTTGATCATGATCCACTGCTTGACACCTTCACCCGGCTGGAGACGGATCACCAACTGGTTGGCGATCACATGACCGGCGCTCTTGTCGAAGATCGAATGCGGGATCGGCTTGAAATTGATGACGATTTCCGACACCCGGTCGGTCATGCGCTTGCCGGTTCTCAGGTAGAACGGCACGCCGGCCCAGCGCCAGTTCTCGATTTCCGCCTTGATGGCCACGAAGGTCTCGGTATTGGAGTCCTCATTGCCGAGTTCTTCCAGATAGCCATCGACGGCGCCGCCTTTCGATGCACCCGCCCGGTACTGGCCCCGCACGGTCACCTGCGCTGCATTGGTGCTGTCGATGGGCGCCAGCGCCCGCAGCACCTTGAGCTTCTCGTCACGCACTGACTCCGCTTCCGCCGAAGGCGGCGCCTCCATGGCCACCAGGCACAGGAGCTGGAGCATATGGTTCTGCACCATGTCGCGCAGCGCCCCGGCTCGGTCGTAGTAGCCCGTCCGGCCCTCGAGACCGACAGCCTCGGCGACTGTGATCTGGATGTGATCGATATGGGCGGAGTTCCACAGCGGCTCGTAGAGCGCATTGGCAAAGCGCAGCGCCATCAGGTTCTGCACCGTCTCCTTGCCGAGATAGTGGTCGATGCGGAAGATCTGATCTTCGGAAAAAGTGTGACCGATGGTGTCGTTGAGCGCCTTGGCCGATGCCAGATCGCGGCCGATCGGCTTTTCGACGACTATGCGTGTGTGATCGTTGATCAACCCGTTCTGCCCGATACGTTCGCAGATATCGCCAAAGATTGAAGGTCCGACGGCCAGGTAAAAGGCGCGAATCTCAGCGCTGCTTTCCGCCAGCGTGCGGGCCAGATCCTCCCAGCCGCGATCCGACGTGGCGTCGACGGAGACGTAGAACAGCCGGGCGAGAAACCGCTCGATCTGCTCGTCGTCATAATCGTCCTCGGTAAGGTGGCGCTTGAGTGCATCGCCAGCGAATCCTCGGAACCCGGCATCATCCAGATCAGCGCGCGACGCTCCGATGATGCGCGTTGGTTCGGTCAACTGCCCGGAGATCTGACGGTGGTAGAGGGCCGGCAGCAGTTTGCGTTCGGAAAGGTCGCCGGTTCCGCCGAATACAACGAAATCGAACGGGTCGACGGGAATGGTCTGGCTGGTCATGGGGCCAAAAGCTCGCTTGGAACCGAATTTGGCCTTCTCATAATCTAATCGATTTAAAAAGGCCAGTCCCGATATGCGGATTCAGCCTGTGCAGTGCAAAAAAGTCCGCGATTGCAAGGTCAAATAGTGAGTGTCTGCGCCGGTTAGTAAGCCAGTGGGCGGAACAGCTCTACCGCGTGAAGGGTGACATAACTGTTGCAAACAAACCCCGGCGCAAACCCGACGCAAGCAGTGCTGCAGAACGAACGCGATCCGGCGATAAGCTCTTTTCTGACGGCCGTTTAGGGTCAATTGGCCTCGCCATAACGTACTCTCGAACTTGGTACTTCGAAGCAGGATAGTGCAGGAGACGGATATCGGTGGACTGCATGATGGCACTCTCGGAAGATTGGTTTGTGCCATCCTTGCCGAAATCTCATTGTGGCGCTTGACGAGAACCTTGCGAAAACACTGTCTTTTTCCTGCGAATCCTTCGAATTGAGCATGCGGCTCTTGTGATCCTTGGGCCAGCGCTGTTTAGTCCCGCCATGCGCTACCGGTTCGCAGACTGTGTCCTTGACGATACGGCATTCACACTGACTCGCGACGGTGAGGTGCAGAGCATCGAGCCGCAGGTCTTTGACCTTCTTCATCTTTTGGTGCGCAACCCGCGGAAGCTGATATCCCGTGATGAACTGATCGAGGCCGTCTGGTCAGGGCGGCAGGTGTCGGATTCCGCGATAACCGCGCGGGTTGCCGCAGCCCGGCGGGCGGTGGGCGATGACGGCAAGGCACAAAGCATCATCCGGACTGTTCCGCGAAGAGGTATTCAGTTTGTGGCAGACGTGGCGGGAGCCGATCGGACGGCTTCGCATGTGACCGGTGCCTTGCCGCGCCCGACCGTGCGTTATGCGAGCGCGGATGACGGCGTGAAAATCGCATATGCGATGTCAGGCACAGGGCCGCCGCTGTTGCGGGCGGCCCATCACCCGACCCATCTGGAGCTGGAATGGGTTGAACCGACCGACCGGACTTTCTTCGATCGTCTGTGTAAAACTCACTCGCTGATCCGCGTTGATCATCGCGGTTGCGGCTTGTCAGACCTGGACGTCGATAACTTCAGCGCTGTTCGCAGTGCCGAGGATCTGAAAGCAGTGGCCGATGCGCTGTGCATCGACCGTCTGGCGTTGCTGGGATGCTCGAATGGCGCAATGGTCGCCATTGAATTCGCCGCGCGCTACCCGCAACTGGTTTCAAGGCTCGTGCTGCTCGGCGGCTATGTCGACGGCCGCACTGTGCGCGATGGCGGGTCCCGAAGCGGCGACCGAGACGCTATCCTGAAGATGGCGGAGGAGGGGTGGGAAACGCCCGACAGCGCATTCGTTGCCGGCTATATATCCGTCTACCTTCCAACGGCGACCCAGGAACAGGTTCGCCGCATTGCCCGTGATGTGCAAAACAGCTGCCCGGTCGAAAACGAAATTCGTGGCCGCGAGTTCTATAATAACCACTCGGTCGCTCACCTTCTTGCGAAGGTGAAGGCACCGACGCTGGTGCTGCATTGCCGCGGTGATGCCGTACACCCGCTCTCGGAAGGGCAGAAACTGGCGAAGGGCATCCCGGATGCGCAACTCGCCGTCCTGGAAAGCCGCAATCACTATCCGCTGCCGCAGGAAGAATGCTGGCAGATCATGATGTCGATGATTGAGGATTTTCTGGCCGGTTAGCCGACGATTTCGTAGACCTGCACCGGGTGCGGGCTCAGCAGTTTGAGCCTGAGGCGCGCCCACAGAGCCAAGCGTTTGACGCGGACGTGGTTGTTTTCCATCAACGTCCGGTCGTGCTTGGCATTGTAGTAGACGATGATCACGCGATCCCGTCCGCATTTGGGAGAGTTCGTGTATTTGCGCACCACGCGGTCGAGCAGTTCCGCCTCGAACGGATTGAAGAAATAGAGAATGCAATCGCTGTCCGGAAGATCGTAATCGAGCACATCGCTGAAGACTGATTTCACATCCTGGCAAGCAATGTCTGTTTCTGCACATCCGGATATATTGCGCTCCGCCTGCTTGTGCAAAACGCTGCAGAACTCGATACCGCGCACCGCGCGAAAGGGCCTCTTGGCGGCGGTCAGCAGAACCCGGCCGCGACCGGAACCGTAGTCTATGAACGAAAACCTGCTCAGATCGACATTCAGACCGTCGAGGATCCAGTTGACCACGAGCCGTGGCGATGCGCCGTATTCATAGGACAGGTCCGCATGTGCGGTGCTGACGGGCTCAAGGTGTTCGCGGTGAACTGTGCCGCTGGTTGCCACCTGCTCGTCACCTTCGAAGCGACGATCCCACAGCCAATAGTGCGTCCAGTAGAGCAGCATGCACCAGTGATGGCCCACCGTTTCCGCAAGGGTTCGTGGACGCACCAGGGGTGCGCCCGCGACCGCAGCAGTGCCATCTCGATATTTGCTGATGAGGCCCAATTTCGCCCGCCCTCTATTCATCCACGAAATTCCGCCGAAGCAAATCGCACCCGTCAGATATCAAGCTTCCAAAGACATTCTTAACGGTCAATAAGGCGCCTGACGACAGAGGACCGCTATTCTCTCCCCTCTATTCTATAAACGGGGTTAACGCCGGGCGTCTGATTGTAGCAATTTTCGGCTTTAAGCCTGGAGCAGCCCGAACTTTGGTCTGCGCGGTCTGAACATCTCAACAAAAGTCTCGAAATCGTCCGGTTGTGCGTGACGTCAACTTTCATGTCCCAGGTCGAACTTTGCTTGGGGATCACCCCACTCCGCAACCAGATTTTCTGGCAGCGAGGCGTAAACACCACAAAGCAGGTCCCGAGTTTCGGCAATGGTTTGGTAGTTGGGAAACTCACGCCAGTTGTATTCCCGCGGCTTCCCCAGCAGTTCTGCGCTGACTTTGCGAATGAACTGAGACCCCGCGTTCTGGGGCTCCGTCCACAGGACCCAGTTGTCGTCACCGTCACCGAGGAGTTGGTATTCGCCCAGATCGAGGTGTCGGGTCTGCAGCTCTTCTCTGGTTAAAAACAGATCTGGTTTGCCCAAGACGGAACTGTACCGCTCAAGGGCCTGGTGGAAATCAGCCAAGACAGGAATGACATGCATGTGGGCATGATCCACACATGTTGGTGCGAAGTCGCCGTTGCGGCTCTTGGGATCTCCCGAGACTTGATTTCCATGTTCGCCAACCAGCAGGCCAGTGTACCGACCGTCGAGGACGCGCGTGCACGCATCGACCAGTTGCATCATCTCCATCCGATGACCTTCCTCCATCGCCAGGCACCCCTGGAAATGCTGGTTCGGCAATATGAGGATGTGGCCCGGGGTCAGCGCGCCGAGACTGGGCCACGCCGTCAAGCGGTTGCTTTGGTACAAAATGCGGTTCGAGATTGTGTATTTCCTGCGCACCTGCGCACAAAATTCGCAATCGCCGAGCGTTTTGATCATTCTGCCCTGTTTCGTTATCCTGGACATGGGTCTCTCACGCAGACCAATACTATGGGTTGGAGGTGAGAATTTGTCCGGGCAAGCGCGAGCATCTACTCATCCGCCGTCATGAGGATGTCGGGGAAATACTGCTGTTTCAAGTGCCCCCGTTCCGACTTTTCGGTGCGAAGATTAACCGATCGTTGCCCCTATTGCGGGCGGCCCTACGATTTTCCTTTGAAATATGCCCCGACTCATCTGGCTCGGTTTCGGCTGTCCAAGCCACTTGGATTGGGGTTCTACGGAGCAATTTTTCTGGCTGTACCGAGTTCCGACCCGACACAGCAATTCGTTTTGAAGATCATTCCAAAGTCGACGTATGACTTTTTTGGCAAGGATTTCTATCGCGAGTGTTTTTATCACAAACAGCTCTCCGCAGCTTCGTCCGTCGCCGTTCCCATCGTCGAGTGCTTCGACGCGGTTGCGGATTTTGGCGGAGACGGCATTGAGTGCCACGTGATGGTCATGCCCTATCTCGGGGAGCTTGGACTGTCGGACGCCTTGGCCGGCAAATCGCAATTGAACTGGCGCCAACTGGCCGTGATATCCGCCGAGCTTTTGCGATTCCTCGAGGCGCTTTCGGATGCAAATCTGTTCCACAACGATCTGCATGCCGACAATATCCTCATCCAGCGGATCCGACGCGGCGACCGCTCGGGAGAGGATTGCAAGCCCATCGTCATAGACTTCGGCTCGATGTCTGAAAAAAGCCGGTCAGGTGCGTCTCACAGGAGTGACCTCGAATGGACCGGTGACCATATTCGGTTTATCAGCCGCGTTATCCAACAAGCGTACGGGGACCACAGCCTTTTTGGTGAACTGCAAACTTGCCTGGTCGAAACGGCTGATCAGCTTGCGGCCATGCATGGTGGACATCCAGGGCCCGGTTTTCTGGAGATGGCTGACCGGTTGGACGTAAATGTCGAGAAAACCGCGTTGACCGCGAGAATGGCAACGGACCAAAATTTCGAAGCCTGACGGCTCGTCCTACACGTTCAGCAGCAGGAACTCTCGCTCCCACGGGCTGATAACCTCCATGAAGGTTTCGAATTCACCCCGCTTGACCCCGGCATAAATGTCGATGAACTCGGACCCGAACACTTCCGCGAAGGCCGGCTCACCCTCGAGCAGCGCCACCGCTTCCTGCAAGCCACGTGGCAGCTCGACAGTGTTTCCGAGATTGGCTGTCGTCTCGGTCGGGCTGTCCGGGACGATCTCACGCTTCATGCCGAGCCAGCCGCAGGCCAGCGATGCAGCGATCGCCAGATAAGGATTGGCATCGGAGGAGGGCAGTCGGTTCTCCAGTCGCCGCGCCTGTGGGTCGGAATGGGGCACCCGGAAGGCGACCGTGCGATTGTCGTAGCCCCAGGCGTTGTTGACCGGGCAGGCCATGTTGGGCGTCAGCCGCCGGTAAGAATTGACATAAGGCGCCATCATAACCAACGCCTTCGGAATGAAATGCTGCAATCCACCGATGAAGGCAAAGAACAGCGGCGACGGCGAACCGTCCGGGTTGCTGAAGATATTACGTCCGCTCCTGGCCTCGACCACCGACTGGTGGATGTGAAGCGCAGAGCCGGCCTGGCCCTGCATCGGTTTCGCCATGAAGGTGGCATAGATGTTGTGGTTGAGTGCTGCTTCGCGCAGGGTGCGCTTGAATAGGAATACCTGGTCGGCAAGCTCCAGCGGGTCGCCATGCCGCAGGTTGATCTCCAGTTGGGCCGGCCCCTCCTCATGGATCAGCGTGTCGATCTCAAGGCCCTGCGCTTCGGAATAGTGATAGATGTCGTCGATCAGTTCGTCGAATTCGTTGACGCCGGCGATGGAGTAGGATTGCCCCGGCAGGATGCGTCGTCCTGAGCGGCCGACAGGCGGCTGCAGCGGGTAGTCCGGATCGTCATTCTTGGCGATCAGGTAGAATTCGATCTCCGGTGCCACAGCCGGCAGCCAGCCTTCCCGTTCGTAGAGCGAAATGACCCGCTTGAGCACCGAGCGCGGCCCGTAGGACACGGCATTGCCATCGGTATCCACCATGTCGCAGACCACCTGCGCGGTTGGGTCGGTTTCCCATGGGACCGCGGACAGGGTTGCGAGATCCGGGACCAGCTTGAAGTCGCCATCAAGCGGATCATGGCGGAAATTGCCGGTCTCCGACGGGTACGCTCCCGAGATGGTCTGCCTGTAGATCGCCGTCGGCAGAGCGAGCGACGTATTCGAGGTGAATTTCGATGCGGGCATCATTTTGCCGCGCGGCACGCCGGCAAGATCAGGCGTGATGCACTCGATGTCCTCGATACCCCGCCAGGCAAGCCACTCATTGACCTGCTTCCAGTTCTCGACACCGCGCACATTGTCGACATAGGCCGGGCGCTTCGGTGGCTTTTTGCCGGTACCGGCTTTGGCGCGTGCAGGCTTTTTCGCTTTGTCGGCCATGAATTGCTCGTTTGGTCGATGGGTTATGGGATCTCATAAAGCAAAGCGAACCGCATTACAGCAGCTTTGTTCCACACCGCCTCTGAGCGAACTTTTACAAAAAAGAGGCCGCTGCACGTTGGGGCGTGCAGCGGCCAGTTCTTGCTGCTTGAGATCGGCCAGCGGGTAAGCCGCCGTCCTGCTCAAGGAGAGGACAAGGGGATTGGGTCAGCGACCTTGGGTGACGATGACCGGAATGAGCAAGTCGCCCCAGTTGCCTTCCCCACCGTGGTGGCGGGCCGAGCGGACGAGCTCCACCGACACGCCTGCATCCACGGCCTTCATCACAGACTGGTTCAGTCGATGCAGGTCATTGGCCACCATGCGGATAGCCGCCTGCTGGTCTGCCGTCATGGCCGAAGACTGTTCTTCGGCCCGTTCCTTGACGCGTGTCTGCGGTGCCATTGTCGGTACTCCTTGTCTGGCGTTGGCAGGGTGCGATGACGGCCTATTCGGCCGCCGGTCTGAATTGTGCGGATTCGGTCGATTCACCCATGGCGGTGGTCGACGACTGGCCGCCGGTGATGGCCATGGAAACGGCATCGAAGTAGCCGGTTCCAACCTCGCGCTGGTGCTTGGTGGCGGTGTAGCCGTTTGCTTCTCCGGCAAATTCCGCTTCCTGCAGCTCCGAATAGGCCGACATCTGGCGCTCCTTGTAGCCGCGAGCCAGCTCGAACATGCCGAAGTTGAGCTGGTGGAAACCGGCCAGCGTGATGAACTGGAACTTGTAGCCCATGGCTCCGAGTTCCCGCTGGAACTTGGCAATCGTCGCGTCGTCCAGGTTCTTCTTCCAGTTGAACGATGGCGAGCAGTTATAGGCCAGCAACTGGTCCGGGTGCTCGCGCCGAACGGCTTCGGCAAAGCGCCGTGCCTGGTCGAGATCCGGGGTCGACGTCTCGCACCAGACGAGATCCGAGTAGGGCGCGTAGGCAATCGCCCGGGCGATGCACGGCTCGAGACCGTTCTTGACCCGGTAGAAGCCTTCCGCCGTGCGGCCGGCATCGTAGTCGACGAACGGCTGGTCGCGCTCATCGATATCGGACGTCAGAAGCTTTGCCGCCTCGGCGTCGGTACGGCAGATGATCAGCGACGGAGTGCCCATGACGTCGGCGGCAAGCCGCGCAGCGTTCAGGTTGCGGATATGGGCGGCCGTCGGGATCAGAACCTTGCCACCGAGATGGCCGCATTTCTTTTCCGAAGCCAACTGGTCTTCGAAGTGGACGCCCGCGGCGCCGGCCTCGATGTAGGCCTTCATCAGCTCGAAGGCGTTGAGCGGGCCACCGAAACCGGCCTCGGCGTCGGCGACGATCGGAGCGAACCAGGTGTCGACCGACAGGCCATTGCCTTCCGACGTTTCAATCTGGTCGGCGCGCTGCAGTGTGCGGTTGATGCGCTTGGCAAGCTCCGGTCCTGCATTGGCCGGATAGAGCGACTGGTCCGGATACATGGCCGATGCCGTGTTGGCATCCGCGGCAACCTGCCAGCCGGAGAGATAGATAGCCTTCAGACCGGCGCGAACCATCTGCATGGCCTGGTTGCCGGAGAGCGCGCCAAGCGAGTTGACGTAATCTTCTTCGTGGATCAGCTGCCACAGCCGGTTGGCGCCCATTTCCGCCAGAGAGTGCTTGATTTGCACGGAGCCGCGCAGCTTCTTGACCGCTTCGGCGCCATAGGGGCGTTCGATGCCGTCAAAGCGGCCTTCGGGGGCTCCCGGAACAAGGTTGTAAAAATCTGTCATGCCGATCTCCGTTACTTATCTCTGATCGCTGCCCATTTGAGTGTTCGCAGCGCTGTTGTTCGCATTTGATGTGACTGTTTTTACACCGCAACGCACAATCGACACAGGAAAATCAGCAAAAAGAGATGGTTAAAGGGGTCACGATGTTGAGATTTTGACAATTCCGATTTGTAATTTTGTAAAGATTGTAATAGAGGTCGGGCTGAAAAGTTTGTAAAAACGTGTAAATTTCCATGAGCGAGCAAAAGATTTTCGCCGGGCCTCGGCTTCGGCGCATTCGCAACCAGTTGGAGCTGACCCAGACGGCCATGGCCGAGGAACTGGGAATCTCACCGTCCTATCTCAACCTGATCGAGCGTAATCAGCGTCCGCTGACCGTGCAGCTTCTAATCAAGCTGTCGACCGTCTACAAGCTCGACCTTGATGAGCTCCAGGGCGAGACCACGGGAACCGTATCGGCACTGAAAGAGGTGTTTAGCGACCCGCTGCTGGCCGGTGAACTCCCCGGCGACACGGAACTGCTGGAGGTGGCCGATGCGGCGCCCAACGCGGCATCGGGCGTACTCAAGCTCTATCGTGCCTACAAGGAGTCCCAGTCGCGTCTGTCAGACCTGTCGGATCTCTTGGCCCAGGAGGGGCGCACTACAGCAGTGACCGACACCCGGTTGCCGGTCGATGAAGTTCGCGACGTGTTCGAAAAGCGCAGCAATTACAGCGATCCGATCGAAGCGGCAGCGGAGGCATTCCATGTGCAGCTCGCTCCTGGCGACGACCTCGCTGCTGCGCTGAAGACCTGGTTGGCAAAGGAACATGGTATCGTCGTGCGCCTGTTGCCCGTCCACACCATGCCCAACTGGCGCCGCCGCTTCGACCGCCACTCCATGCGGCTTTTCCTGTCCGAGCGTCTTTCACCTTTCGATCAATTGCGTGAGATCGCCCTGGAGGCGGCGCAACTGGCATTCCGTGAGGCGATCCTCGAGGAGCTTGGCAAACTGGAACTGTCGTCCGACGAGGCACGGCGACTGGCGCGCTTCGAAATCGCACGCTACGCCGCCCATGCTCTGATGATGCCCTATGGCGCCTTTCAAGCCGCCGCCCAGCGGGCCCGTTACGATGTCGATGTCCTGCGCTCCCGCTTCCACGTATCATACGAACAGGCGGCTAATCGGCTGACCATGCTGCAGCGGCCGGGCGCGACCGGTGTGCCGTTTTTCATGCTCGAGGTCGACAATGCCGGCAACCGTTTCCGGCGTGCTGGTGCGCGCGGTTTCCCCCATTCTCGCTTTGGGGGTGCCTGCCCGAAACTCAATATCCACGTGTCATTCACGCAACCCGGCCAGATTTTCGTCGACGCAGTCGAGATGCCGGACGGCGCCGAGTTCCTGGTGATCTCGCGAACACTCGAAGGTCCGCAGGTCGCCTATAATGAACGGGTTCGGCGAACCGCCCTGATGCTCGCCTGCGATATCGGCTTTAGCGACGAGGTGGTCTATGGCGCTGCCGTGACGGGCGCCGGCCAGGCCCCGACCCCGGTCGGCCCTTCCTGTCGTCTATGCGAGCGCCCGAGCTGCCTGTCTCGCGCCGAACCGCCGCTTACCCGCCCCGCGGGGCTGGACGAGATGGTTACCGGGTTGAGCGCATTCGATTTTCGCTGAGCTTTATCACCACCAGTACTCCACCTGCAAACCGGCGCTCCAGGCGTTGGTTGAGCCCGCGTAATCCGGCCATCCGATTTCCTCCGCGAAACCACTGCTCCAGTCGGCCCGGGTAACGTAGGCACGCCAGACCGGGCGGGAGAAGAACTGGCGTTTCGGTGCCCACTCCAGTGCCAGGCTCTGTTTCAGCAGGAAACCTTGCGTATCGTCGCTGCGGTCGAAGATATAGTCGAAACCGACTTCGGCGGTGATCCGCCAATGGTCGTCGATGAACCAGGTGGGTCGGGCTCCGATGCTGAGCCAGGTTTGGTCGGTGCCGTCGAAATCCAGTGAATGCCGGTATTCGAACATAGCCAGACCGATCACCGCCCAGTTTTCGCCATCGCGGAAATAGGTATCGAGCAGCCTGAAGGTCTGTGCGTCCTCGTATTGTGCGGCCGCCGTGTCGGAGGACAGCTTTTCACCGACCCAATCCGGTTCGAACGGATAGGAAAAGGCCGAGCGTGCGGCGCCGCGTCCGTACTGCGCGATCAGCGTGTTGTAGCCGCCCCACAGATTGGCCTGGTGATGACGCAGCGCGACAGCGAAACCGTTGGTGTCATAGATGCCGGTGGCGCTGCTGTTGTTGTCGAAGATTCTCGACAGCCGCAGATCGACGGCGATGTAACCATCCTTGTTGGTGTTGATGTCGTAGATGCCGAAATCGAGGTTGTGCTGATAGACTTTGCCGGTAGTGGCATCATCGTAGATGCGTTCGATGATGTAGGAGCTGTAGAGCTTGGCAGAACCGATCGGCAGGTCGTAGATGCCCAGACCATCTCCCTGGGTGTTCATGTAGTTGTAGTCGGTGATGTAGACATCCTTGAGCAGCGCCTCACGACGACCGGCCCAGACCTTGGCCTGAGTACCGGCAATATGGCCAAACTCGACAAAATTGAGGATTGGTTCCGAGCTTGAAAACGGCTCGCCATAGCCACCCTCTATGGACGTGCGGAACTGGTACTTGAAGTATTCGGCGAAGCGGTTGTCCGGCAGGTCGAGCTTGATCAAGCCGCCGATGGAAAGATAATTCTCGCATTCGTTTCCCAGCCGATATTTCCAGGCTGCACCCGGCGCCCAGAAGCAGGCTTGATTGGGGCTGCCGGAGGACGCACCCACACCCGCCCGCAAATAACCGCCAAAGGCGATCTCGTGGCCATTTTCGGACCACAGGATCTTGCCCGCGGCCATGTCCGGCGAGATGAACAGGCCGAGGAGCACGGCTGATCGAATAAACCTCATCGGTCCGCCCCGCCGGCACGGACCGGCGCCTGGATGATGAGCGAGTCACCAGCTTGGATATCGCGCCAGACAAGGCGACCTTCGGTGACTTCGACCGTTGCTGCTTCATGCAGTCCGGAATAGATCCCGTCGTCCAGATTCGTGTCGAACTCCAGACGGGCGCGATCGCGGGTACTGTAGAGAAAGAGCAACGCCGGTCCGCTGCCATCACTGCGGCTGCGCCGCAACGCAATGTAGGAATTGCCATCGAGCAGGTTGAGCAGGTTGGCAGCTCTGAGGAAATCCATCCGCCCGTTCTTGAGAAAATAGGTGCTCCTGCGCAGCCGGATCAGTGAGCGAGTAAGAGTAAGTATCCCTTGGGCTTGCGGTTCGTCGAACCGTTCCCACGGCATGAACAGGCGGGCCCATGCCGCATCCGATCGATCGTGTTTTTTCCAGTGGACGCTGTTGGCGGAATAGGCCAGACCGATCTCGTCGCCATAAAACAGCTTCGGAACACCGGGCGACAGGAACATCAACTTAAGTGCCGCGCGGTAGCCGTTCGGATCGGCATTCGGCAGCGACAGCATGCGCGGGATGTCCTGGTTGTTGATGAAGTTGACCAGTTGACGGCTGCGCGCCTTCAGCGGGTTTTGCGCCGAACCCGCATCGAGGATGTGACGGATCACGGCAGGGGTGCCGGTGCCGTCCAGGCGCCCGGTGAAATAGGACCGCGCGGCGGTGGCGAAGGAAAAATTGAACATGGTCATATGCGACAGGTTCTGCAGCCAGGTGACGGACCGGGTGGTTTCGCCCGGCGTCAGGCCGTCTTCGAAGATGCCGCCATCAAAGTATTCGCCGATAAGGATGATGTCGGGTTTCGCTGCCACTAGCCGCTGCTCCAGGTCGGCAATGAAGTCCGGATAGATGTTCTTCACCGCATCGAGACGAAATCCGTCGACGCCGAGGGCAAGCCACTTGTCGAGCGCCCGATAGAGATAGGCCTTTACCTTCGGACTGCGCTGGTCGAGGTCGGCCAGGTTGCCGTTCAGATAGCCGTCGTAAAAGGTCGATGGATCGTTCCATTCGACCCAACCGGACGGGGCGTGAAACCAGCCGTCATCGACGAAACTCTCACGGCAGGTCGTGCCACCGGCGGGCAGGCATGGATTGGTGACATATTCGCCTTCGTCGAAAAGCACTCCCATTTCGAGATAGTTGCTGTCGTCGAAGATCGTGGTGTCGATCGGTGCAGGGCTGGTGTGGTTGAGGGCGACATCCAGAACCACTTTCATAGGCGGATCGTAGGAATGCGCCTTCTCGATCAGCCCCTTGAGAAGAACACCGTCCGACAGGACCTGTCGCATCGTCTCTCCGGCTTTCGGTGGATTGACGAAATGCTCTTCCAGGCGATGGAAGTCCTTTGTCCAATAACCGTGATACGCCGTGCCGCCGGCGGCAAAATGATAGCCGTTGACGTTCTCGAAGACGGGCGACAGCAAAAGGACAGTGACGCCCAGATAGTGTAGATAGTCGAGCTTGTTGACCACGCCTTGCAGGTCGCCGCCCCAATAGGCATCGATGTCGACGCCACGCCCACCCGGTGTGGCGTTTTTGTAATACATGCGGTGGAGCCAGTAACGGTTGCCGCGGTCATAGGCGCTGTCGCCGGGGAAGGCGAAATGCGGAACATCGTTCTCCTCGTTGCCGCTGGCGAAGCGGTCAATCATGATCGAGTAGATGATGTCGTTGCCGAGGCCGCCATTGGCTCGCGCAGCATTGCCAATGACCCCACCCATGGAGATGGCCAAGACACCCCCCAACCAGACAATCAGGCGAGCGAAACCAATCATTTCGCCGCTACCCGTTTGAAGTGTTCGCTGTAGAGTTGGTTGCCGCGGTCGAGATATTCGGGAGAGGCGCGGACAAAGGTTCGGGTCGGGGCAACGCTTGCATCATTTGCGGTCACCGACGCGGTCGACCCTTCATAAGCCGCTTCGATGTTGCGCTTGATGAAGGCATCCCAGGAGGCTCCGTAGGTGTAGGTCAGCCCCCAGGAACAGATCCCACCCATGACAATGCCGCCGAAGACGAAGCGGAAGCGCCGATAGAAAGGGTTGTGCGCCTCTAGCACCGCACCGAACGGCTCCGGATCGAGGTAGGGACTGAAATTGCGGACATCAAACGTCTCTCGCCACCAGACCGGATTGGTCAGCCTTGTCACCAGTGAACGGTGGATCCGCCGCAACCGGCTGTATTGCCAGGCCCCGAGTTCTATCAGGGTGCTGCAGATAGAAGCGCCGTACATTCCGCCAATGGTGAAGGCGAAAATGATGCCGTAGCTGAAATGCACCAGCAGCTGCAGGTTGAACGTCGGTCCGTAGTGTAGATGCACGAGCAGGTTGCCGGCGATGAAGGCCAGCGGCGTGCCGAGTACCACCAGGAAGAACTTGCGGATGATCTCGAATGGGTTCGTTGCATAGGATCGGCCGCCAACCTCGTTGAAGAACTTCGTCCAGTATTGCGTACGCCACAGCCAACGTCGTCGCCCCTGATCGTTGACATAGACCGGTTCGGCATAGTCTGACAGGTCTCGGAATTCGAAACGCAGCCCAAGCCCGGGATTGTCGGAGTTCGGTCCTGAGGAAGGATCGTGTCGCACAAGGAAGGTTGGATCGCTGCCTTTCGGCACGAAAAACCGTCGCAGCACAACCTCAAGGCAGGCCGCGTCGCCATTGGTGAAAAATCGGGTCTTTTTGATGAAGTTGTGGACGCGTGCATGGGGCGACTCGTGCACCACGATTTGCCCCAGACGATTGACGAAGACACTCATCTCCAGCGGAATGTTATCGACAACCAGGTTGACCCCGAGTGTTCGGCGCCACTCCGGCGCCAGTCTGCTGAAGCGCTGCTTGCTGAAAACCTGCGGCAGCACTTCGTGAATAACCATGTTGGTGACGGTGAAGCCGATGAGCCGTGTGGTGTCGAGAACCGCCTCGATGCCGATGATCGGGATGCCCATGCCGATGTAAAACATGGCGTGAGCAAGAAATTTCTCGCAGAAGTGCCGTATGCGATGGAATCCCGGGACGGCGTGCCCGGCACCACCATGTTCCATCCAGCCCGCCGCGGTGTTGAAGTAGCGGACCGAGTAAAACGGCAGGATCACCAGGGCCCATTTGCTGAGGACGAACAAAGGCCATTGTTCCTTGCCCGGGACGCCGAACGGCACGGACAGATAGTTCGACAGATCAAAAAGGCCTGACCAGATTTGCATGACGGTTTTCCGAACCGATGGGTCCACGGCTCCTCCCGACCGGGACCGGTTACGTTCAGGCGCGCGGTTGTTCTTCAGGACGCCGCTTACCACCGATCAAAGTGTATGGGCTTCGTCCCGTTGTTGACGGTTTCTGCAGGGCACCCTGCGCGGTACCAGACGCCAACCCCGGTTGACCCAAACGATCACGACGGGTCCCGAGAATCTCCGCTTCGATCCGGTGCGTGAATTCCTCGCCATTGGCGAGATCGAACATGCGGCGCATGGTGATATTGCGAATGCGGCGGTTTCTATCCCGATTTTGGAACGCCGCCTTGGCCCTGAGAATGCCGTCGCGGATGCTCTGGGTGTTGTGTTTGAAAATACGACGACGATAGGTATTGCCGCTGACGAAAAGATGATCTTTCAGATCATCCCACCGTGCTGATCGCAGATCCTGTGGCTTGTCGATATCGGGCCGGATATCGAGAAAGAACGTGGTTTCCGGGTCGAAAATATCCACCTGGCCGCCATTGGCTGCGGTGACGATAAAGCCACCCTGCATCCCGACCCAGATCGGCGCGTAGCCGAACGGTTCGAAATAGGACGCCATCAGCGCGCCGTCGACGCCAGCTGCCACCAGAAGCTCGTCCTTCGGCTGGAAGGCATCTGTGGCGATGTTGTCCGGATACCGGTCGATAAGGTCGTGCAACTTGTCAACGTCCTCGGCGGAACTGCCCTGGAGGATATCGCAGAAGAACGCGATCTGCAGATCGTCGTGACCGTCTATCAGCAAGCTCTCGATCGCGTGGAGCACGGCCGAGACCTGTTTTTGATGGGTAAACCGGTGCGACCAGAGAAGCAGGAAGGCATCTGGCCGTCGAGCCAGATTGAAGTGGTGCTGAACCATATCCTTCAACTCAGGCTTCTCGTCCGCCATTTGACGTTCACTGCGGATCGGCAGTTCCTTTGGTACAGTGATCGGATTGTCGATGCCGGTGAGCCGCCCGATCCGCGCCAGCGGATCGAAGATCTGATGCAGGCCGGCGCCGCGCTCGACCGTCGGAAGTTCGGCTGCGTGATTGCGCGAAACCGCAACCGCCTTGCCGTTCAGACGCTTGTAGCGCAGGGCGTTCAGCGCGCCGCCCAGCAGATTGAACTGGCCGTGAACACGGTAGAGTCTCTCGTCGAAGTGCTCACGCGGCCAACCCAGAATGGTGATGAGTTCGGGCGTCGGATAGATGCCCTGATAGAGGGCGTTATGCAGGTGCTGGATGTAGTCCAGCCGCTCCGCCAACCGCTTTCTGGACGGCAGCAGCAACTCACCCGCGATGGCGGCAAAATGCCAGTCATGGACCCAGGCCACATCGTAGTCGACACCGCTGTCGGCGATCAGCGCGACAATGGCCTTTGCGATGGCCCCCTGCGTGATAGCGTTGAGCATGTCTGGATTTTCATAATACCGACGCAGCAAGGGATTGACGTTTCGCAGGCCCGGCGTTTTGGCAACCGTCAGGTTGCCCGCGGTCCAGATTGCCTCCTGGTAGCCATTCTGATTGATCCGCAGCTTGTAGAAACGATGCAGCCGGTCGAGTTCGGCACCGCGGCTGGGTTCGATTGCTTCGAGCGCCGGCTTCGACGACGTCAGTGGCTCCATCAACTCCGCGCAGTAGAACAGCCAGGACAGGGAGCCGTTGTCCTGTACGTTTGGATGAACGTCGACATAGAAACGGTAGGGTTCGCCGCTCACCGGATCGTTCAACTGGATTGGAACGGTGGCGACGGCAGGCGCCAGTGCGTCACCTATGTGCTGTCGCACTTTCGCCGTCAACGGCACGGCCCATTCGATTTTGGGAAACAGCGTCGCGGTTTGCGCAACAAAATCGCCCAAACCCCCATAGGCCCCCAGGGTCGAGTGCTGAATAACCGGGCTGATCACATTGCCGGTATTTTCGGCGGATTTGCCGTGGGTCTCACGGTGCCCCAGGACGAAGGTCCTGAAACCTGCAAATTTGTTCACTATGCGGCTCCTACGAGATACGGACGGCCTTGCCGACTGGGCGCACCGGTTTTCCCCCAGAAGCGCTAAAGCCGCTTCTGCAGTGAGCGTGTCTGCCGGTTCGCCGTTTGCCCTCTTCAAGAATCGTGTTTGCCCAGGCAAAGCGAAACTGTCAGGACTGCCAGTTCAATTTTGAAAAACGGACAGACTGTACCGTCGGCGTATCGCCTTTTTTTGGCGGAGCGCGCCAGCCCGCATTGTCACGATTATTCCCGTGCTGCAAATGAGCGATTGATGACGAGCTCTTCGTCGGATGGCTTGGGTTCGACAAGATACATGCCGATCAGAATGACCACGAACGCTCCCCAGGCGATGAGCGAGAGCTCTTCGTTGAGCAGCAACATACCCCAGACGATACCAGCCAGCGTCATGGAATAGGCGCTCTGGCTGTAGAAGACGGCACCAGCGGTGGCGATCAAGTAGAAGGCCAGCAACAGCGACGATGCGCCGACGATCCCCATGAAAACCACAAGTGAGGTTAAACGCAGGTTCTCCACGCCGAGCCCGAACAAGTCTCCATTGACATAGGCGACGGGTGCAAGGAAAGCGGCTGAGAGCCCCATCATGATTCCCACCGACGCAAACATGTCGACATGTTGCGGCCGGCGGCCAGCGAGCACGATCGCTTCGATTGCGAACAGCAGCGGCAGGGCCAGTGCGAAGATCAGCCAGATGTTCTGGTTGCTGCTGGACATGTCGAAGCGGGTAAAGAGCACCACGGCGACGCCGACGAGTCCCACGGTCAGGCCAAGCAGGCGGCGTGGGCTTGCCCTTTCGAGCTTGGTTGCTGCGGCAAAGGCGAACACCATGAACCCCTGCAGGGTGACGATCAGCGACAGCATGGCCGCCTCCACATGGGCGGTCACCCAGAACGTTGTCAGCCGCTGCAGGATGCCGGCCAGAATCGCCCAATAGACGTAAAACATGAACTCGCGGCCGGTGAGCCGTGGCAGCTTGCCGCGATAGGCCGCGACACCCAGACAGAGGATGGCGGCAAAGGTGTTGACCCAGACGGCCAGGCCAAGCGGGTTCGACCCGATCCCGGAAGCCAGACGGGACAGGGCTGGCGTCAATCCCCAGACGACGCCGACCGCTATGACCAGGAGGCTGCCCTGAAGCGTGCTGATCATCCGACGCAGCCGCAACTCGCGCTCGTAGATTTCCGTGGCCATGCCACGGAAAACGGCCGCCAGGCGACCCAGCGGGTCATTGCGCGAGGCCAGGTCGTCGAGATGCAGGTTTTGCGGACTGAAGCGGCCGGTTTCAAGCACTTCGGCCGCTTCGGTCAGGCGCTCGACCCGACGCCGATATTCCTTCTCCTGATCGCGGTAGCGCTTCTTGGTCAGCGATGCGCCCAACCGAGCCCGCAACAGGACCGGATCGAAATCCTTCGGCAGAAAATCTTCAGCGCCCAGTTCGATGGCCTTGACGACGCTTTCGGTCTCGTCGTCCAGCGCCGAAATCACGATAACCGGGATGTCGCGCAGCGCGTCGTCCTGTTTGAGCGCGCGCAGCACGTCGAAACCGTCCATCTTGGGCATGACGATGTCGAGAAGGACCGCATCATAGGGTTTTTGTCGCAGAGCCTCGATGGCCTCGGCGCCGTCCTTCGCCACATCGGCTTTGTGACCGAGATTCTTGACGGCGAGCCGCATCTTCATGCGGTTTATGCCGTTGTCGTCGACCACGAGAATGAGAGCAGTGTCACTCTCTACGGGGTCCAGAATGGATGACCCCAGAGCTTCAAACATCAGCCACCTGAACGGCGCTCAAGGCTTGGCGGGCAGCAGTGAGCGCGGAACTGATCTGGGCTATCTGTGCATCAGCGTCCACGACCGATTCCGATCTGCACTGATGCTCCAGCTCCTCGCACAGCTTTGCCAGTTCGATCGCTCCGAAGTCGCGGCCACTGGATTTGAGACTATGCGTCGAAATGCGCAATGCCGCCCAGTCCGCATTCGCTCCCGCGGTCTGAATCTCCTGCAAGATTTCCGGCGTGGTGTTCTCGAACTCGTCGATCAGGTCCTGCAGGTCCTCGGGGTCGCCGCCGATCACGTCGAGCAGCCTTTTCAGGGCTGATATGTCGATCACATCGAGGGTCACGTGGATACCCCTTTGCCTTGCTCTGTACTGCGGGCCAGATCAGCCCGATAGGCCTCGGCGGCCTCCAGGCTGCCGGTCAGCGCCTCGACGTCGATGGGTTTGCTGAGATAATCGTCCATTCCCGATTCCAGATAGGTTTCCTTCTCCGATGCCATGGCGTTGGCTGTCAGAGCGATGATGTAGGGCATGCGTTCGAGTGGAACGCTGTCGCGGATGCGTCGAGTTGCGGCGATGCCGTCCATGTCAGGCATCTCGATATCCATCAATACGACATCGTAGTCCTCGGTCTGACAGCTCTCGATGGCTTCCTCACCGCTGCCGACCACATCGGGGCTGTAGCCCAGCCGTTTGAGGATTTTGCTTCCGACTTTCTGGTTGATGAGATTGTCGTCGACCAGAAGAATGTGCAGATCGGCGCTGTCCTGGGACATGTCGGGCGCTGCTTCGCGATCAGGTACTGTGGCCTTCTGTGGTGCGACTGCATTGACAATTGCAGTCAGCAGTTGCGCTGAGCGTGCCGGCTTTGTCAGCACCGATGAATAGCCGATATCAACAGTGGCCTCGCGGAAATCGCTGTCGACGGGCGAGGTCGAACTGAACAGGATGATCGGCGGTACGGAGGCACCCAGCATCGAACGAACCTCCCGCGTCAGCTCGAACCCGTTCATCTCCGGCATCTTGTAGTCGAGGATAAACGCGTCGAAGGTTTCGCCGCCGCGGATCCATTCCAGAGCCTCGGATGGCAAGGCCGCAGCCTTGGGCCGGAGCTCCCAACCGCGCAGCTTTTCGCTGAGAATCAGACGATTGGTGCGGTTGTCGTCGACGATGAGGATGCGCTTGTCCTTGACCAGGCCAAGCTGGTGATCGTGGGATTTGCGATCCGGCAGGCGCGCCACCTCTCCGGGCAGGGTGAAGGTGAATGTTGTGCCACGTCCGAGTTCGCTCTCAACCCCGATTTCCCCCCCCATCAGCTCGACCAGGCGTTTGGTGATCACCAGTCCCAGTCCCGTCCCGCCGTAGCGGCGCGTAGTCGACGCATCGACCTGGCTGAAGGATTTGAACAGTCGGTCCATCCGGTCTTCCGGAATGCCAATACCGGTGTCGCGAACTGAAAAGCGCAGCAGCGTGTTGGTCCCGACCGCATCAGCAGCATCGGCAATCATCGTCGAAACCGTCAGGACGACCTCGCCCTGTTCGGTGAATTTGACCGCGTTGTTGAGCAGGTTCATCAGGATCTGCTTCAGTCGAACCGGATCGCCGATCAGCGCAGCCGGGACGTCAGGGTTAATCCGGCAGGCGAGTTCGATGCCCTTTTCTGCAGCCTTCCCACCGACCAGTTCCACCGAGCTCTCGATGGTTTCCGCCAGATCCATCGGCGTGCGCTCGAGTTCCAGCGCACCGGCCTCCACCTTGGAGAAGTCGAGGATGTCGTTGATGATGGTCAGAAGCGTATCGGCCGCGGAGGCGATCGTCGTGGAGAAATCCCTCTGCTCGGGATCAAGCTCGGTGCCGTTGAGCAATGTGCTCATCCCGATGATGCCGTTGAGCGGCGTGCGAATTTCGTGGCTCATGGTCGCCAGAAAAGCACTCTTTGCCTCGTTGGCCGCCTCGGCTGCGTCTTTAGCGCGCTTCAGTTCATCTGAAATCCGCTTGATCTCGGTAATGTCCGAATGCACCGCGACTGTGCCGCCCTGATCCGTTCGACGGTTGCTGATCTGCTGCCAGTGGTCGCCTTCGATCTCCTGGATAAATGGTTCGGATGCCGTTCGATGGCGGGTGATCTGGCGCTCGATCCAGGCCTCCGCGTCCTCGAAGGCCCTTGGGAAGCGTCCCGAGGACGCCGCCTTGCGCACAATATCTGTAAAGGATGAGCCCGGATCCAGATCGGCATCGGTACTACCCAGCATGATTTCGCGATAGCGGGCGTTGGCGACGACGAGTGCGTCGTCCCGGTCGAACAAAGCAAAACCTTCCGAGATGCTCTCGATGGCATCCGTCAGCTGGTTGCGAGCTTCCTGCGCCTTGGCTTCGGCGCCTGCCAGTTTGGCAGTGCGCTCGCGCACTCTGTTTTCCAGTTCGTCGTTGGCCGCGCGCAGTTGCGACTCGTAGGCGTCCTGGCGCTCCTGCATGCCGTTGAAAGCTGATACCACCCGGCCGATTTCATCGTCGCTGTTCCAGTCGACGGGTTTTCGCGGACCATCATTCTGCGCCCGGTTGATCGAGTCGAGCAGTAAGCCGAGCGGACGCCCGATGGTCCGCCGGTTGGCCGCAAGCGTGGCGGCAACGACCGCCAGCAGCAGAATGCCGGCCAGCACCACTGCCAGGACGAGGCGCTCGCTGGCGAGCGTCGTCAACCGCTTGTCGGTAAGCGTTACTTTCAGCAGTCCTATGCGCAGTTTCTGGTCGCCATTGTCATAGATAATGTCACGGCTGGCCGTGTAGTCGGTGGAATCGAGAAGCGCGGCGTCACCGGCTTCGGCAACAATGAGATCGCGCTCATCGAGCACGGCCGCGGACACTACGTCAGGGTCGGTCAGAAGGGCAGCGAGGATCAACTTGATCTGTTCGTCGGCGACGTTCCAAAGCGATTCCGCCACAACGGAACTCTGGATTTCGACTAGCTTGTCCAGCTTCACCCGCAGTTGTTCTTCAGCCGAGCGGCGGGCGTTCCATTCGAAAAGGCCAAAAACCACAATGGTCGATACCAGCACCAGCGGGACCATGTAGGCGAGGAATTTGCCTTGAACCGAACGCACGCGGAAAGGGCCTCGGCGGCGATCCGGGCGGCTGGCACCCGGATTGGACGACGATTCCGGTTCGGCACCGGAAGCCATCAGAACTCTTCTTTGAAGTAGGAGTCCACGACGCCCTCGACGTCGACCTGGGCCAGTCCTTCGTTGAACCGGTCGCGTGTTGCCCGACCGCCTTCGTCATCCACGAAGCACAGGAACAGTGTCTTGTCCTCGAGCGGTGTTGCGTTGAATTTCAGCGTGTCACCGGCATCGGACAGCGACGGTTCGGTTGCCATCAGGTAGGACAGGACCAGCTTGTCGATCACCGCCAGATCGATGCGCTGGCGCATCAGCTTTTTGAGATTGGTGATGTCGTCCTTGGCCGGTATCGCACGGATCCATCCGGTCCCTGCCTTTTCATCGAACTCGTCCGTGTTGGCGTAGCCCAGAACGGTGCCGACTTTCAGTTTCTGCTCGCCGATTTCGTCGAGTGTTTGCCACGTCACCGGCGATGCGGAATGTTCGGCAAAACCGAGCGGTCCGTTGCCAACCGGCTCGGAAGCCGTGAAGCCGTCGACATGCCGACAATGGTATCCCGGGTAATATGCGACCGCCGTCGCATCGTTCTTTGCCTTCGAGATTGCCCTTTTCCAGGGCAAAATAGCTACGTCCACTTCAATTCCCGCCGCGTCGAACGCTTGGCGGATGACCTCGGTGGTCGCTCCCCCCTTGGGCAACTCCGCCGACGTATAGGGCGGCCATTCGAGCGTCGTGATCGTGACCTTGTCCGCAGCCTGCGCCAGTCCTGTGGTCAGCGCGAACAACGCCAACAGCAGCAAGCGGTTCAATCCGTTTTTCAAGGCAGTCCCCTTTTGAGTTCCTCCTCGACGTCCGATCGTCCCATCCCCGACCGCGCCAATATTTTATTTTGTGACCAGTCAACAAAGAAATACGCGCAAGATCAATCCATATTCTCGATTACATGACTGCAAGTTATCGTGTAAAGCGACATGATTGTGCGTATTGCGACACCTCTCAGCTCCTGGTTGCAGGATTGTTTGCTTGGCGGCTGTGGTTTTTTGCGTGCCCAAGTTGGCTTGAACTCAAACGAGACGCCAATTTCAAGGAATCAGCAAAATTGGGCTGGATAAGGGTTCAGGGCGCGTGCGCTGCAGTTGGATTTTCGGAGCAAGTTATTATGGCAGGCCTCATTCTCTACCGCCCCACGGGCCGGGCCGAACTCGATCTGGTTGAGCAAAGCGGGTGGCTTCGATGGCCGCCAAGGTTGCCCGATCAACCGATCTTCTACCCGGTTTTAAGCTTCGACTATGCCGAGAAAATAGCTCGCGACTGGAATTCGGTTCGGCCTGAACCCGACAATGTCGGCTACGTGACGCGTTTCGAGATCGACGAGCCGACCGCAGCACACTACCCGGCACAGGAGGCTGGTGGGCGGGATCTGCGTGAGCTCTGGGTCCCAGCTGAAGAACTGGAGGCCTTCAATGAGGGCATCGTCGGATCGATCGAGGTGGTTGCCATTTACCGGGACGGTAAGCGGAATTCGTAACGTCAATAGGAACAGAAGCGATGTTTGAGCGTTTCCTCACCATCGTTTCGAACCCGAGTTCAAAAAACCGATGGACTACAATATTAACGCAAACATCGTGTTTGCCGAAGACGATGGGGCCACAGCAGTCGTCGGGTTTGCGGGGGACGAGTCGGGAAACTACGTGCAGATTCAATATGGTTGGGAACCGGACGAACAGGATCGCGGTCTGGAAATGGACGGTCCCTACTTGGAGTTAAATGACCAGAGTTTATCTTTGTACAACGGTCTTGATGCAATCGAGGTCAATAGCAGCGGCGCCGTATTGTTGTTGACCCCGAGAGCAATGCATCGTCTTGCGGTCAACGGCAACATTGTAATCACTGGTGTGGCTGACTGCCCCGGTTTCGCCGAGGCGGTATCGCTCCTGCGCCGGATCGCCGAGGCCTGTGGCATAGAGATGAGTGCTTAGCCCCTTGAACTCCGGCAGACCGCTCCGGCAGGGTAAGCGGTATTCGTAACGTCAGCAGGAACAGACACCATGTTTGAGCGTTTCCTCGCCACTTACAAAACCGACAGGCAACCAGAGCAGCCAGAGGGAGCTGTTCCAGACGTCGGTGCCATCGGGTTTAGAGAATTTTTCGATCGATTTGCGGGCTGCACATTCAACGACAATCGGTATCGCGTACACAGCGCGGGCAATGTCGGCCGATGGACCGAAATGGTAACGGAAGTGTTTCCTGAGTATTCCGGCCGTGCGGTTTGTTTTGGATGTGACTGGCTGGGAGGACAATTCGCGCTTGACAGCGAACGCCAAAAGGATGGCGACCCTATGGTGCTTATCTTCGAACCGGGCACTGGTGAGGTCCTGCAGATCCCCGCGACATTCCGCGAGTTTCATGAATCGGAATTAGTCGACCACGCCGACTCGGCACTCGCCGAAGCGTTTTACGTCCAATGGCTGGCCGCCGGTCACCAGCCACCTGAGCCGAAGGAATGCGTCGGCTATCGAGTCCCACTGTTTCTCGGTGGTGACGATGAGATCAACAACCTGGAACTGGTCGATATGGAGGTCTACTGGCACCTGACCGGGCAACTCATCACACAAACCAGGGACCTGCCACCCGGTACGCCGGTCTCGATCAGAGGACCACAAGCAAGCTGAGCAATGTCATGGTAGTGAAACCTCCGATACCGCCGAAGCTCGATGTTCTGACTTGGCTGGAACACTGGTTCGCAAGCCAGTGCGATGGCGACTGGGAACACAGTAACGGCCTGGAAATCAAAACATTCGACAATCCTGGCTGGTCGATCTCAATCGACTACGCCGACACATATCTCGAAAACCAAAATTTCCTGACACTAGATATCCATCGCAGCGAAACGGATTGGCTCAAGTGCCGGATTGAAGGATCAAAGTTCAGAGCGGATTGCGGGCCGCGGAACCTCACTGAGGTCCTAACAGCCTTCCGCCACTGGGCCGAAACACAAACCTAATCCTCAAATCCCTGCATACCAATCATACCCCCGATCCTCCCAGTAGCCGCCCTTGCCGCGGCCGATGCGTGAAAAATCGTCGATCAGCTCGATGGCGCGGATGTATTTGGCCATCTTGTATCCAAGCTGGCGTTCAACCCGTATTCGAAGCGGTGCGCCGTTGGGAACCGGTAGCCTGTCGCCGTTGAGGCCGTAGGCGAGGATGGTCTGAGGGTGGCGGGCGTCGATCAAATCGATGGTCTCGTAATATTTGACCGCGCCCGACAGGCTCCGCTCGATGGTGTCGAAACAATGCAGCAGGACGTAGCGAGCCTCCGGTGTAGGGCCGACCTGGTCGAGCAAGACGGAGAGCGGCACGCCGGTCCACTGGGCGATGCAACTCCAACCCTCGACGCAGTCGTGGCGGGTGATCTGGGTGCGCGAGGGCAGGGCCGTGATCTCGTCCAGCGAATGCGACAGCGTTCGGTCGACCAGACCGAAGACCTCAAGCCGGTAGTCCCTGAAACCATCTCCCACATGGGCCAGGTAGTCGGCGTCCTGAGGATTGGTCTCGCCGTTGGGGCGCTGTGGCTGGCGGATATCGGAAGGAGCGTATTCGCGGGCCAGTGCATCGCGGTTGAGAAAGCTGCGTTGAGCGGCCATGGTCAGGCGGTTGGCGCTTTCCATGACACTACGTACCCGGTTGTTGGGATTGCTCAGGCCGTCGAACCAGTCGCAGCCGGTGAGCGCGACGCCTGATGCGGCCAGCGCACCTCCGCGCAGCAGGCCGCGACGCGTGATCAGGTGTTTGGTCATTAGTCGTCTCCTTCATCGCACCGGTACCAGCCGGTCAGAATGGAACGCATTTCATTGATCGGGCCGGCGGCCAGGATCATCGCCATGTGCACGACGAAAAACAGCGCCAGCAGCACCATGCCGGCGAAATGCAGCGTGCGCGCCGTCTGCCGGCCTCCAAAGATTTCCGTGAGCCATGGGGCGATCGCGTTGGCGCCAGGCGACATGGCAAGGCCGGTGCCGACCATCAGCGGAAACAAAACGATCAAAACGGCCGCATAGGAAAGTTTCTGCAACGGCCCATAGGTGCGACCGTGATGAAAGCGAAACCGCAGGTGATCGGCGATGTCGCGGCCGAGCTGCATCATGTTGCGCGACACGGGCAGGATGTCGCGCGACAGATGCCGCGTCAGCACCGCCGCCGCCAGCCAGACGAACAGCGTGGCGACGAAGATCCAGGCGAAGAAGAAGTGGATGACCCGACCCGTCGCCAGATCCTGTTGCGACGGGATGGTGGCCCAGGCCGGGAAGGCGGGTTCGCCGTCCGTGCCGAGTCTGAGAATGGCATTGTCATAGGCGAAGCCCGACTCGTCGCCGAGATAGAGAACCGGGTGGGCATTGAAGATCTGTAGGCCTGTCAACGCAAGGAAGAACAGGCAGATCGCCCAGCTCCAGTGGGTGCCGCGCGTCCACGCGGTCTGGCGGTAGATCAGGGTGCCGGTCGGTTTGGCGGGCGGCATGGCGGACTCCTTGAAGGTTGTTTTCAGGGAGCAACGGCAGCCGCGTCGAAAAAGTTTCAGCCCGCTTGCAAATTTAGTCGCGATCCGATCTGATTTTGCGCGAAAGGGATTGCGCACTTGCACGCTCCGACCGACATCGCAGACGCAATAGGACGGATCGCACTGCGCGACCGGGCCGCCTTCGACTGGCTTTATGAGCGCACGTCGGCGAAACTTTTCGGTGTGATTCTGCGTATCTTGAAGGACCGGGGCGAGGCGGAAGACGCGCTGCAGGAGGTCTACGTCCGGATCTGGCAAAAGGCCGATCGCTTTGCTGCGACCGGCGCCAGTCCAATGTCGTGGCTGATTGCCATTGCCCGCAACCATGCGATCGACCGGTTGCGCAAGCGCGTGCCGACGACAGCGCCGATCGAGGCGGCGGCGGACGTGCGGGATGCGGCACCCGACCCGGAGGCGCGTGCGATCGGCAGCGGCCAGAAGGCACGGATCGACGCCTGTCTCGACCGGCTGGAAGCGGACAAGGCGGAAGCGGTGCGCGCCGCCTACCTGGAGGGCTATGAATACAAGGAGCTGGCCGAACGCTTTGCGGTGCCGCTCAACACGATGCGAACCTGGCTCCGCCGGAGCCTGCAGAAACTGAAGGCCTGTCTGGAAGAATGAGCGACGACGACCACAGGAGCGACGACGACCTGGCCGCCGAATATGCGCTCGGCGCGCTGGACGGTGAAGAGCGCCGCGCCGTGGCGGCGCGCATCGAGCGTGACGCCGCGTTCGCGCGCCTGGTCGCAGACTGGGAGGAACGGCTTTCCGGCATGAACGAAAGCTTTGATGAGGCGGCGCCACCGCCGCGAGTCAAATCCGCCATCGATGCCGAACTGTTTCCGCAACCTGCGGGCGGCCGCAAATGGTGGCTGGTGCTGGGCGGCGGACTTGTGGCCGCCTGTCTGGCGCTGCTTGTCTTCCTGGTCTATCCGACAGGTGACCAGCCGATTTTGAAGGCAACCCTTCAGAGCACCGATAGCGGTTTTGCGTTCAACGCCCGGGTCACCGATGATGCAATCGAGGTTGATCGGGCCTCGGGAGATGTCCCGACCGACCGGGTTCTGGAACTGTGGCTGATCGAAGGTGGCAACCCGCCGCGCTCCGTCGGCCTGCTCGATGGCTCGCAGATTGCGCTGAGCGGGCTCGATCTCGAAGCGGGTGCCGTGCTTGCCGTCAGCCTCGAACCAACCGGCGGATCGCCGACCGGCGCGCCGACCGGACCGGTGGTTGCGGCAGGCGAATTGAAAAAAATCTGAACTGCCTGAAACTTTTTTGGCGGACCTCCGTTTCTCCTGTTGTTCCCGCTCCCGGGACACTCAACGAAAAAGGAGAAACTCAATGATCAAGTCCCTTCGCAATGCTGCAGCCGTCGGTGGCGTCGTATTGTTCACCGCCGTATCCGCTTTCGCCATGAACCCGCAGGTCGGTGGCGCGCCGATGTTCGCCGACAAGAACATCATCGAGAACGCCGTCAACTCCGCGGACCACACAACCCTGGTCGCCGCGGTCAAGGCGGCCGGCCTCGTCGACGCGCTGCAGGGCGATGGCCCGTTCACGGTGTTCGCGCCGGTCAATGACGCCTTTGCGGCGCTGCCTACCGGGACGGTCGACACGCTGCTGAAGCCGGAAAACAAGGATCAGTTGGTCAAGATCCTGACGGCTCATGTGATTCCGGCCAAACTGTCCGGCTCCATGCTGATGCAAAAGGCCAAATCAGCCAATGACGGCTTCTTCCATCTCGAGACACTGTCCGGTGATGCCCTGTCGGCACAGGTCAAGGGCGGCAAGCTCTACATCTACGACGAAAACGGCAATGCCGGCGCCATCACCATCGCCGACGTCAACCAATCGAACGGGGTGATTCACGTCGTCGACACGGTGCTTTTGCCGAAATAGGTACGGCAGCCGAGACCCTACGACGGGCGGCGGCAGCAGATTGCCGCCGCCTGTCAGACCACCTGAAGGTAGGCCACCGGCACAGCTTCGGTCAGCCAGACACCGTTATCGGTGACGAAAAACAAATGGCCGTCCTGCCACATCGCAAGCGCCGAGACTTCCAGCAGAACAGGTTTGCCGTGGCGGCGGCCAACCGTTTCGGCAAGACCCCTGTCGGTGTGCAGGTGCACGTGATGCCGTTGGCCGCGCCGCAATCCGGTCTTGAGAATGCTGGCGAGCGATTTTTCGGCGGTGCCGTGATAGATGACCGTTGGCGGTTCACTCGGCTCAAGGCCGAGATCGACGTCAACCGAATGGCCCTGTCTGGCGCGAATGAAGCGGCCGTCCCGGCTGATGGCAAAACGCTTCTTGTCGTTGTTCTCGACCAGCTCCTGCAATTTTTCGCGTGTCATGGTCACGCCCGCCCGCGGCAAACCCGCCAGCAGCGCGTCGATTTCCGCCCAGCCGGAACTGTCCAGTGTCAAGCCAATGGTTTCCGGCTTGTGCCGCAGAACGAGGCTGAGCAGTCTGCTTTGCTTGGTGGTGTTGGGCATGGTTGAATGCAACGTTTGTTTTTGTTTTGGCGCGCCCTCTACCACGTCCTTTTGTCGTTCGCCAGGCGAGACTAGCGGCACTCCGACAGGATCCAGTCGGCAGCCCGGTCGGCGATCATCATCGTTGGCGCATTGGTGTTTCCCGAGACAAGCGCCGGCATGACGGAGCAATCGGCTACTCGCAAACCCTCGACACCTCGGACGCGCAAATCCAGGTCGAGGACGGAAGCCTCGGTTGGCCCCATGCGGCAGGTGCCGGCCGGGTGGAAGATCGTTCGGGCCTGGGACCGGATCGCGTCATCAATGGTATTGGAGCCTATGGTGGAACTGACGTCTGCGCCGGGCCAAACCTCTTCTCCGACGATGTCTTTCAAGCCGGGTTGTTCGAAGATCTCACGGGCAAGGCGAACGCCGCGGCGCAGCGTGTCGAGATCTTCCTCCCGACCGAGGACAGCAGAGGAGAATTTCGGCGGTGCGTTGGGATCACGTGACTCAAGTCCCAGGCGGCTGCGTGAGGCGGGGCGCATCGTCATCGGATGAACCTGCACGGCGTGATAACCCAGCGGAGGTTCGCCCGGAGCGCCGGGGGCAAAGGGCGCGAGATTGTATTGCACGTCCGGTCGCCCATCGCCGTCGGTGTCCACACAGGCACCGGCCTGGAGCAGATTGGATGTCAAAAGTCCGCGCCGGAAAACAAAATAGTCGATCCCGTGTCTGAGGGCCTTCAGCCCCTTGTCCGCGCTGTGCAGACCGGTCGCGCCGACCAATCGACGCGTGACCGGGGTGCCCACATGGTCCTGGTAATTTCGTCCGACCTCATCTGCCTCGTGCACGATGTCGATGCCATGGCGCGCAAGCTCATCCCTCGGACCGACGCCGGAGAGCATCAGGAGCTTGGGTGTCTGAAAGCTGCCCGCCGTCAGAACGATCTGTTTCGCTGCACGGATCAGGAGATCGTTTCCGTCCGCATCCTTCGTCTCCACCGAAGTCGCCCGACGGTTTTCAAACCGGATGCGACCGACGGAATGCCCGGTCAGCAAGGTCAGGTTTTCCCGTGCCAGCTCCGGCTTCAAAAAACAGAACGCCGCAGACTGACGTTGTCCATCGCTGGCGGTCACCTGATACCAGCCTGTGCCCTCCTGTTTGGCTCCGTTGAAATCATCCGTTCGCGGCACTCCAGCGGAAACGGTCGCATCGATCAGCAGCGAAGAAACCGGGTGCGGTGCCGACGGCGCATCGACAACGAGACGTCCGGATCGGCCGTGATATCGGTTGTTGAACTGCCAGTTCGCCTCCTGACGTTTGAACACGGGGAGGACGTCTTCGTAACTCCAGCCGACGCAGCCATGCGCGTCTGCCCAGTCGTCATAGTCCTGCGCCTGCCCACGCATGTAGATCATGCCATTGACCGAAGAGCCGCCGCCGAGAACCCGACCCTGCGGCACCGGAAATCGCAGACCCCCGAGTGTTTCGTCGGGCTCCGATTGGATCGCCTCTGCGTCATTGCTCTGCAGCACCTTGAAGAAGGTTGCAGGGATGTGGATCCAGCGATTGGTGTCGGGACGACCCCGTTCCAACAGCACAACGGTTCCGCCGCTTTCCGCAGCCAGACGTGCCGCAACAACGCAGCCGGCTGAGCCTCCACCAACAACGACGTAATCGAATTCGAGCGTTCTCACCTGCGTTCCCCCATTGGCAGCGAGCACGAGTAAGGGCTTGGCATCCCCGCGTTTATCTAATTCCCGAAAATCGGCGAGATCACCGGGGTTGGCCAGGAGCCACCGATGAAGAACTGGATGGAATTGTCCTCTACGGCCGATTGTTCATCGCCGGTTTCACCGTTCTCGCTGGTTTCCTGCTCTTCCGGTGGTGCGTCCTTTAGCAAACCGACCAGGGCAAGGCCGCCGCGCTGGTAGGGTATGATGCCGGTCAATTCGATGACGGCATCCTCGCCTGTGATAACGCCTTCGTCGATTTCGGCGAGGCCGTTGGCGAAATTGGCGACGAAATCGGCTGAGACGAAAGGGAAGGAACCATCGGAAATCCCTGTCAGGCCGAAAAAGCGTTCGCTTGCGGCCAGTTCACGGAACTGAGTGACATCGAAGGAGGGGATCGAACCGTCGGCGATGGAGATTTCGAACTTGCCGTCGAGATCGCTGAGGCCGGTCGCCCAGGTCGGATAGCGCGACGCCAGCGCAATGTTGAGGGTGGCCGTGCCCTGAGGCAGCGGGCCGCCGATTTCCAGCGCTTCAAGCATCTGAGCCAGGTTGATGTCGCGGGCCGAGAATTTGACCTCGCCGCCGCCCTGCACGCCGCTCTCGGCAACCATGATGCGCCCGGACACCCGCCCGGCATAGGCCGTGGCCTCTCCGATGTCGAACACCGCGCGTCCCTCGATGATGCGTGCGGCGGCAGCGACATTTGACAGGATCAGCGGTCCGAGCGTCGCCGATTGCGAGGAAAGCCGCATGTCGAGCGTCAACTGGTGGAGGAAAGAAGTGTCGATCTTTTCTGCGATCTCTTCGCCGGATTGCGGCAACGGCGTGAAGGCCCGCAGGAACGAGGCAATGTCCAGGGAATTGAAGGCGAGCGTTCCCGAGATGCCCGGTGTGCCGTCCTCGCCTTCCTGAAAATCCAGCACGCCAATTCCGCGGTTGCCCTCCAGCTCGACGATCAGGTCATTGAGCATCGCGCGGTTGTTCTGCATCTGGATTTCCGCCTCCAGAGACAGCGCACCGATCGCTTCACCCGGTTTGATCTCGGTGCCGGCCCATTGCAGGGTCTGGCGCATGGAGGGGCTTGCCATTGACAGCGTACCGGCGAAAAACGGTTTTTCCGACAGGTTGACCATGCCGTCGAAGGTCAGGTCGAGAGGCGCAGCGGCCAGGTTGATGTTTGCCTGGGCATTTTTGCCTGACAACAGGAGCAGCGGATCATCGGAGCTCAGTTGAAGCGCCGCTGCCTCGCCCCGGAAAATGCCGCGAATATCGGCACGGATACCGCTGTTGAGCCGTGGCCATGAAACGGTTCCGTTGATGGCCGTGACTTTTTCTTCCATCTCCGTGCCGTGATCGATCCAGGCAAAGGTGCCGTTTTCAACACGGATTTCCCCCAGCCGATCGGCCGGGACGGTAACAGGATTGCCGGAGCTGTCCGTCGCGCCGTTGACCCGCTGTTCAGCCAGGGCAACACCTTGCGAAATGCGACCTTCATCGCTCGACCAGCTTGTCGTGCCTTCGGGAAACACCTCGACGGTAAAGGCCGGCCGTACCAGCACAAAATTGGAAAAACTCGGTTCGCCGCTGAGCGCCGAAAGGATGGAAAAATCGGCCTTCATTTCGTCGGCGTAGACGATCGGCGTGGCGTCCGGATAGCGCCTTGAAGAGACACTGATACGGTTGAGTTCGATGTGCGGCACCGGCCAGAAGCCGAGCTGCGGATTGTCGAGCAGTTCGACCTGGTGGCCGGTCCAGTCGGAAATGTCTCGCTCCAGCCGGTCGCGCACCAGGTCGGTAGAAATGGCGAATGGCAGGGCGATCCCCGTGACGCCGGCCGCAAGCCCTGCGGCAATGACGACGGCAAGCCCCCAGCGCAACCAACGTCTGCGGTATGAGCGTGTCCGTTCCACCGGTCTCCTGCCCTTCACATTGCACCGACATCCGGCGGATCACCGGCCATGCCGTCGGTGGCTCATAGGGGTAAACAGTCGCGCCGGCGATTGCAATTCGCAGCGCTCCGTTTCCCGCGCTTATCACGCGGCTTTCCAGTCCGGATACGAGCGACGCCACCCCGATGCAGGCCCCCAAGACAGCGGCATGCTCGTTCAGAAAGCGGACCGTTTGATGGCGGAGCGGCAAAATCAGAGGGTCCCGGCTTTATTTGTTGCGGCGCAGCATGCTAAACGGACGCGCGAATGACGCGACGACCCGGGAGGACGATCATGGACAACCAGCAGCCACTGTGGACACCGAGCGAAGAGGCGGTCGCCGATGCCGTCGTCACGGCCTTTGCCAGGTTCTGCGGTGAGCGAAGCGGACAGGATGTGAACGACTTCGACAGTCTGCACGCCTGGTCCGTCGCTGATCGGCCGGCATTCTGGTCCGCGGTCTGGGATTTTTGCGGCGTTGTCGGCGAGAAGGGCGACACTGTCATGGAAAACGGCGACGCCATGCCCGGCGCGCGCTTCTTCCCGCAAGCCCGGCTGAATTTCGCCGAGAACCTGCTGAAGAAGACCGGTGGCGACGACGCCATGCTGTTTCGCGGCGAGGACAAGGTCGCGACCCGCATGAGCTGGGACGAACTGCATGCCCTGGTGTCGAAACTTCAGCAGGCGATGCGTGAACTCGGCGTCGAAAGCGGTGATCGGGTCGCCGCCATGATGCCCAACATGGCTGAAACGATCGCCTGCATGCTGGCCGCTGCATCGATCGGAGCAATCTGGTCGTCCTGCTCGCCCGATTTTGGCGACAAGGGCGTTCTCGACCGGTTCGGCCAGATCGAGCCCAAACTGTTCATTGCCTGTGACGGCTATTGGTACAATGGCAAGCTCCAGGATGTTTCCGACAAGCTGGTGACCGTCGAAGCAGAACTGTCGCCCAAGAAAACGGTGATCGTTCCCTACGCCGGCGATACGGATGCGCTCGTGGGCAAGCTTTCCAATGCGGTTTCGCTGGACGGTTTTGTTGCGCCCCATGTCGCCCGCGCCGTCGAGTTCGAGCGGCTGCCTTTCGACCACCCGCTCTACATTCTGTTTTCTTCCGGTACGACCGGCATTCCCAAATGCATCGTGCACTCGGCCGGCGGAACTCTACTGCAACACCTGAAGGAACAGCAGTTGCATTGCAGCCTGCGGTCCGGTGAACGGTTGTTCTATTTCACCACCTGCGGATGGATGATGTGGAACTGGCTGGCGTCCGGGTTGGCAAGCGGCGCTACGCTGTGCCTGTTCGACGGCTCCCCGTTCTACCCGGATGGCAACGTGCTGTTCGACTATGCGGCGGAGGAGCGGTTCGCGATCTTCGGCACGTCGGCAAAATACATCGATGCCGTGCGCAAGGCGGGGCTGACGCCGAAGTCCACCCATGACCTGTCGTCCCTGCGGTTGATGACATCAACCGGTTCGCCGCTGTCTCCGGAAGGCTTTTCCTTCGTCTACGAGGGCATCAAGGACGACATTCATTTGGCCTCGATCTCCGGCGGCACGGACATTGTCTCCTGCTTCGTGCTCGGCGTTCCGATCAAGGCTGTCTGGCGCGGCGAAATCCAGGGGCCGGGTCTCGGAATGGACGTCGACGTGTGGGACGATGACGGCAAATCGGTACGGCAGGAAAAGGGTGAGCTCGTTTGCAAGCAGTCCTTTCCCTGCATGCCCATCATGTTCTGGAACGATCCCGACGGCGCCAAATACCGCGCCGCCTATTTCGAACGGTTCGACAATATCTGGTGCCATGGCGATTTTGCTGAATGGACCGAACATGACGGCATCATCATCCACGGCCGCTCGGACGCGACACTCAATCCGGGTGGCGTGCGCATCGGCACTGCCGAAATCTACAACCAGGTCGAACAGATGGACGAGGTGCTGGAAGCGATCTGCATTGGCCAGGACTGGCAGGACGACGTCCGAGTCGTACTGTTCGTGCGATTGGCCGATGGGGTGGCGCTGGACGACGATCTGACCAAGAAGATCAAGACACGCATTCGCACCGGTGCGTCGCCGCGCCATGTCCCTGCTGTCGTGATTGCCGTCGATGACATTCCGCGGACCAAATCAGGCAAGATCACCGAATTGGCCGTGCGCGATGTGGTCCATGGCCGCCCGGTGAAGAACCAGGAAGCGCTGGCCAACCCCGAGGCTCTGGCTCCCTATGAGAACCTGGATGCCCTGAAGTGAGCCGCCAACTGGGTTAATGAAAGGTAATCGAAAAGTTTACTGTCTTTCACATCGGGGCGAGTTGGTTACAATCTGTGAAGTTGTATTAAGGTTGCGTTAGCATTCCGCTTATTAGGATACGATCGGTTAACGTAATCCGGCAGGTTGCAACCCGTACATCCTGAGCATTGCGAAAATTAGCCCCGTTTTGACAGCATTCAAATTCAAAGGTGCGCTCCGGCGCACCTTTTTTTTCGCCGGTCAGGATCCGCCATAGAGCGCCTTGCTGCGATTGCCGTTGGTGAGCATGCTGCGGGACAGCAGAACAACAGGCACAATCCCCACAATAACAATGATCAGGGCGGCGACCGAGGCATCCTCAACGCGGGCCCGTGAGGCGTCCTCATAGACCAGCGTGGCCAGGGTGTTGAAGTTGAAGGGTCGCAGCAGGATGGTCGCCGACAGTTCCTTCATTGTATCGACGAACACCAGCAGTGCCGCCGTGACGACCGCCGGGTGCATCATCGGAAGCAGAACCGAAAACAGTGTTTGGCGGGTATTGCGTCCCAAAGTCCGGGCGGCCATGTCGAGGTGCGGCGACAGTTTCTGGAAACCGGAGTCCACAGAGCCCTCGGCCATGGTCAGGAACCGGATGCTGCAGGCATAGACAATCGCAACGCCAGAGCCGGTCAACAGGAGGCCTACAGTCGTGCCGAACGCGCTGACCGTCACCGTGTTCAGCCAGTTGTCGAAAGCGGCCAGCGGTATCAGCACGCCGATCGCCAGCACCGTTCCCGGAATGGCATAGCCGAAGGAGGCGATGCGTCCCGTCAGGGCGATGACCCGGTTATTGGAAACCCGAGCGGCATAGGCGAGAACAAACGCCAGCACCACGGTGCAGGCAGCCGTGGCGCTGGAAACGGCGAGGCTATCGATCAGGGCGAAATAGATGCGCTCTCCGAAGAACTGATCGAGGCGCTTGATGGCATAGCCGCCGAGCACATAGGCCGGGATGCCGAAGCCGAGCAGCACTGGCATCAGGCACAAAGCCCAGGCAAGCCACCGCCTGAAACCCACGAGCTCCAGCGGCGAGGCATCGTGGATCGCGCCGGTCGTGCGGCTTGCACTGAACCGTTGGCGTCGCCTGGCCCAACGTTCGGCGAGCACCGCCAAAAGAGCGACCAGCAGCATGGCGCAGGCCAGCTGCGCTGCGCCACCCAGATTGTTGCGGTTGAGCCAGGTGTCGAAGACGGCGAATGTCAGCGTATGAACGCCGAGATATTCCACAGCACCGATATCGTTGAGCGTCTCCATCAGGGCGAGCGTTACCCCGATGACCAGGGCAGGGCGCGCCATCGGCAACTGCACCCTGAGGAAAACCGACAGGGGGCCGGCACCGAGCGTCCGGGCGACGTCCTGAGCGGATTTCCCCTGCATCAGGAACACTGCCCGGGTGGTCAGGTAAATGTAGGGATAGAGAACGAAGGACAGCACCAGTATGGCCCCTGCCAGGCTGCGCACCTCCGGGAACCAATAGTCCCGGCCGGATTGAAATCCGAAAAGAGCGCGGATGGTCGACTGCACGGGCCCGGTAAAGTCGAGAAACTCGCCATAGGAGTAGGCGGCCAAATAGGTCGGCACCGCAAACGGCAGGACAAGTGCCCAGGAAAATGTCCTGCGCATGGGGAAATCGCAGGACACGATCAGCCAGGCGGAGAGCACGCCCATCGAGCCGGCGACCACTGCAACACCAACCAGCAAGGAAATTGTGGTCAGGGCGGAGCGGGGAATGACATAGCGGAGCAGGTGCGGCCACTCGCTGGCGTCGCCGGAGAATGCCAGGTAGATCAGGGCGGCGACGGGCAGCAGCACAAAAGCCGCGACGAACAGGGCGAAGCCTGTCAGCAGCGGATTGCCAATGCGCCGGGTTCGGCTCGAGGCTGTCAAGGTTATGCTCATATCGGACGAAGCGTTCCCACACTTGTCGGCCCATTGCCAAACGGTCGGGAAACGATCCAAGGCACTACGAAGCCGTCAAATGGAAAAGCAAAATTGCCGCTCAAGGTCAAGAAAAACCGTAAAATCAATGATTTAGAAACATTCTAAAGTGCGAAAGGCCGAGTGTGAAAGTGTGGTCTCGCGGCGACATCATTGACGTTGTCGCAGAACGAACTTAGGGAAAGCAACATGTGCAAGATCACCGTCCACGCCGTGACCTATTGGAACCGCCTCGTCTGAGCGCGGTACATGCACGTCAACATGATGCCGCCGCATGGTGGCACATTGATTGGGCTCCTGCGGCAAAAAGGAGCCAGATCAAATGCCTTTACCGCTTCAATTCAAAACGGGTGTCATTCGCGATGCCCGGGAATCCGATGTCGAACGCATCGTTCAGATGGTGAGCCAGCTTGCCGATCACCATCACGACAAAGCCAACCTGAGTGCTGACGCTCTGGTTCGCGACGCGTTCGGAGAGCATCCCTGGGTCTATGTGCTCGTAGCAGAAGCCAGGGGTCGGCTGGTTGGGTATGCCGCCCTCTACCGCCTGATACAACTTCAGTCGGCGAATCGCGGTGTCGATTTACACCATCTCTTCGTGGAGCCGTCGTTCCGCGGCAGTGGCATTGGCGTGGCACTCGTTGAAGGTTGCAAACTGAAGGGCCTCGAACTGAAGTGCCGTTTCATGAAGGTCGGGACCGATCCGGAAAATCTGGAGGCACAGGCGTTCTATCGGGCAATCGGGTTCCATCGTCAGAACTCCTATCCTCCCAGGTTCGTCCTTGGTCTGGCTGAACGAAAATGAGTTTTAGCCTAATTCAACTTCTGTTGGCCGTATTCGATTGAAGATCGGTGGGAACAAGCCAGGTTGGAATTCTGGTTCGCTGGCAACCACCAGTAAAAGTTGCGGTCAGGTTTCTGTCGGATCCCTTCCTCGTCTTGCACAAGCGTGAGAACGCTTGTGCAGCGCCCGACAAAAATATCAGAAAGAACTAGCCACAGACTTTCCGACAACCGCAATTCGATGTGTACTAAGCCGACGTTCCAATTGCGATCAGCACTGTGCTTGGTTAGGGTCCGCATTGTTGGAAGTCTGATAGGGAGACCAGGGCACATGGCAGGGAAGTTTGAACTCTACAAGGACAAAGCCGGAGAATTTCGGTTCCGCCTCAAGGCAGGAAACGGTCAGATCATCCTGGCGAGCGAAGGCTACAAGCAACGCAAGAGCGCGGAAAACGGTATTGAATCCGTTCGCAAGAATTCTGCCGATGATGCCCGCTTTGACCGCACCGAAACGAAGAACGGCAAGCACCGGTTTAACCTCAAAGCCACCAATGGCCAGGTTATCGGCACGAGCGAAAGCTATGAGAGTTCGTCGTCGCGCGAAAAGGGCATCGCTTCGGTCATGAAGAATGCGCCGGATGCCGCGGTCTCGGACCTGACCTGACAAAATCCCGCTGACCATTTGCTAGAGCAAAGGGCGATAAGTTTGCATCATTTGACCGCGGCGATTTTGGTCTCTGGCTAGGCGGATTGCAGGCCGTGGTGCCACCCCACCACAAGTGCAAGCCAACGACGCCAGGAGCCAAAAGCGCCCGGCCCTAAGGGTGGTTGCATATCGGCCCATCGGCTGCGTTGCGCCGCTTGCCCGATGCACCACATCGCGCTGCGCGACGCGCCTTGCCGAGTGGAGCCGATCTGCAGCCATCAAATGATCCAAACTTATCGCCCTTTGCTCTAGGCCGCCCGGATCGGGCGGTTGGCCGGCTATTCCGCCAGCACACGCTGTGACGGAAACACGATCTCCACAAGCGTGCCGCGGCCCGGCTGGGAGTTCATGGCGAACTGCGCGCGATTGGCTTCTGCCATGGCCTTCGCGAGCGGCAGGCCGAGCCCCGTCCCATCGCCACGTTCACGCGCGAAGCCGGTGACCTGTTTGAACGGCTTCATCGCCTCTTCCAACTGATCGCGGGTCATTCCGACACCTGTGTCGCGAATGCGCAGACTGACATTGCCGTTCGATTCATAGGAGGTCGATACGACGACCTGGCCGCCGGCCGGGGTGAAGCGAATGGCGTTGGACAGAAGGTTGATGGCGATCTGCTTGACCGACCTCAGATCTGCCACGACATCCGGCACCGAAGATGACAGACTGGTGCGTACGATCACCCGCTGGCTATTGGCCTGCGGCTGCAGGATCGATACGGCATCAAGCAGAGCCCGGTTGAGCGACACGGCCTGAAAGTCGAGTTCCTGTTCGCCAGCCTCGATCTTCGAGATGTCGAGCAGGTCATTGACGATGTCGAGCACGTGCTTGCCGGAGCGGCCGATATCGTGGGCATATTCCACATAGCGCTGGCTGCCGATCGGCCCGAAACGCTCTTCAGCCATTAGCTCGGAAAAGCCGATGATGGCGTTGAGGGGCGTACGGATCTCGTGGCTGACGCGGGCCAGGAACTCGCTCTTGAGTGAGCTGGCGTTTTCCGCCTCCAGCTTGGCGTCCCGCAATTCTTCCTCGGCGCGTTTCCACTGGGTGATATCGCGCATCACCGCGCAATGGCCATTGGAGCCAGACAGGTGGCCGATTGTCATAAACAGAGGGAGAAAGCCCCCGGACGCCTCGCGGCCGATGACTTCGCGCCCGTCATTGAGCACGCTGGCGACGCCGGCGCCGGTCAGGCTGGAGAGATAGTCCTGCACGGCGCGCTGGCTTTCATGGGCAAACAGCATGGCAAAGGGCCGGCCGCGCGTGTCGTTGTCGTCGTAGTCGAACAGGGCCGCAGCTGAACGGTTCATCGAACGGATGATGCCATCATCGCCGATCAGAACGACGCCGTCGGTTGCCGTCTCGAGGATCGAACGCAACTCGTCGACCTCAACCTGGAGCGCAGTGCTTTCGGACCCTTTGTCTTCGGCATCGTCCCGGCCTCGGTCACCGGAGACATCCGACAAAGCCAGCATCAGCGCGCGACCGTCCTGCCAATCGACAGAGCGCAATCGGGCGCGCACCGAGATGGTGCTGGCGTCGGCCAGATGCAGGGTCAGACGGCCTGAGCCGTTAACGGCCGGTCCGCCATCATTGGCCGCCTCGCGCCCGCTGAAGAGAACATTGAGGCCACCCGCCTCGTTCAACTGGCTTGTCGACAGATAACCGGTCAGCAGGCGGAATTCCTCGTTGATGTAGAAAATGTCGGAACCGTCATGCACAACGATCGGCGTCGGCAGCATTTCCAAAATTTCCGGAGTCAGCGATTGGGTCCGCTTCTGGTCCTCCGCAGCTTTATCGTCGGTCGGTGTGTCCTCGCTGCTCTGCGTTTCGGCGAAGACATCAGCCGGTCTGTCTTCAACTTCCTCGGCCGGACCATTCGGTTCGACGATATTGTCGTCAGAGTGCCCGTCAGTTTCCGTCGGTTCGGTAAGCGAGTTTGATTCGAAGCCGTCGTCCGCTTGGTCTTCATCCAGAGGTGGTTCCGTCCGCTTGCCGAACGGGGTAGGCGGCTCAGGCTCCTCGTCGGCCCCCTCCTGTCCCAGTCTCTTGGCGATCTCGTTGAAAGCCTGCTTCTCGGACGATGTCAGCCCTTCGCGCGTGCGGCTGCGCCGTTCCTCCAGGCGAATGACCTTATCGGACTGACGGCGACCGGGTGACTGGCTTATGTCGAGCGCAGGGGTCTCATCATCGGCAGTCGAATCATTGTCCTCGACCGACGGGGTTTCAGTCTCCGGCGTCGACTCTTCATTGTCCGGAGGGGGAAGGAGTTTGGCCTCGTTCGCGAAGTCCTCGACCGGATCTTCAGGCTTCTGATCAAAGGGGCCTGGCGCCCCCAGATTATCGACCAGTGCCAGTCCAATGCTCTCCGGGTCTCCCTCGGCGTCACTGGAGCGTACGATACCGAACCCGCGAAAGCCGTCGAATTCACGGTCCCGTGAGTAGGTCGGCAACGCTGCAAGATCGACCGGCACGCGCAGATCGGTGCCTTGCACCGGCCAGTAGACGGTTTTGCCCGACCAGGTGTCGCGCTTGCGCAGGAGGTCGGTGATCGTATGGTCGGGGTCGATGTTGAAGACTTGCGCGACATCGGCGAACTTGCGACCCTCGATATCGGCGGCATTGGGGCCGACCGTTTCCGCGAACTCCTTGGAGATCTCGCTGAAAATGCCGCGATCATCGATTTTCCAAACGAAACGAACCGGGCGCTTGCGCGGGTTGAACACGAAGCTCTGCGTCGCTACCGGATCTAGCTTTCGCTCGGGGCGCGTGTTTTCTTCGGCGATGTCGTCCTGATCCTGATCCTGAACCTCACCGGTTTGTTCGGAGCGGTCTTCGTCCGAAACAGGTTCCTCCGGTCGCTGCGTCAGATTGAGAACGGAAGGTTCCGGTGCCGGTACCTTGCCCGGTGCCACGTCCGGCTCGGTTTTCACGTCCGTCTGTTGCCCATCGGATTCCTGCGGTGCAGGGTCCAGGTTGCCGATCGACATTTCGACTGCGATCAACAAATGCAATTCGTCGGTGATGCGGGCGATCGCCGCGGGCAGGTATCCGAGTGCCGTGCGCACTGGCTGCTTGATCAGCCGGTCCTGTTCTGCCGCAACCTCGCGCACGATCTGCGCTCGAACTGTGGCATCGACATTGAGCCGGGCAAAGGACGGCGTGGCTTTCAGGATATCGCCTTCGGGTCCAAGGACGGCGGCGTGGGTATCCATCTCGGCAAAGCCGTTGATGATATTGGCGGCCTGGTCTTCCGCCGTAGTCGCGGGCGCCGCCAGTCCTGCGGTCAGGAGCAGCGCATGGTTGCCATCGGCCAGCCGAATGCGTTGCATGATGGCTGGCACGACCGGACGCCGGAACCCCGATCCGGTGCGCATGACAAAGCCCTGACGCGGCCGCCCGGCAATATCGAGCAGCGATCGTGCAGCGGCCTCGATCTGGCGGAAAGACGCCGTAGACGAACTGAGCCCGGCATCCATGAAGTCGTAAATTCCCTCGTGGCCGAACAGGCTCGCGCCAGGGCCATTCACCCACAGGACATCGCGCAACGATTGCGACAACACGACAACGGCATCGCCCGCTGCAAAGCGTTCGCGTACCTCCTCATGCACCGCAATGTCTATGAATGGGTATTGCCCCGTCGGCATGCTTCGTCCCGAATTTTTCGATCACGGGGTTGCGGATGCGAGCCCCGTTCCGTCTCCAAGCAAATGTCGCTTCGGTTTTTGTCCGGGCCTCGGGGGACCGGTCGATCCACCCGAAACCCGGCTGTTATTATTAAGATTTCGTTAATAAATCGCAACGCTGTCACGGTCCAGTTGGAGGCCGTGTTTGTCCTGCCTTTCCTGCCAAAAGGGTTAACGGAAATTGTGCAGTGCAAAAAATTGTTGCAATGCACAAAAGTTTGCACTATGTAGGCTCCGAAGTCATTCATCAGCAAGGGTGCCTCCAAGAGGGCCCACACAAAAGGAGCGCTATTATGGCTACCAAAAAGACCGCAACCCCGGACGCTTTCGCATTCGCCGCTTTCGACCCCTCGACCTTCACCGAATCCTACCGTGATTTCGCTGAAAAGGGCCTGGTCCAGTCGAAGGACGCTTACGCCAAGCTGAAGACCGCCACCGAAGATGCCACCAAGACCGTCGAGCAGACGTTCGAAACCGCACAGGCTGGCAGCGTCGAGCTTGGTCTCAAGGCAATCGACACGATCCGCACCAATGCAGACAGCTCGCTGACCCACTTCGAAGCTCTGCTCGGTGTCAAGAGCGCCGCCGAACTGTTCGAACTGCAGAGCTCGTTCCTGCGCAGCCAGGCCGAAGCCGCTGTCGATCAGGCAAAGGACCTCCAGGAAGCTGTTCGCAAGGTAGCTGAAGACGTCTCGAAGCCGGGCAAGGCTGCTTACGAAAAAGCTGCAAAGACCATCACGGTCGCCTGACCCGCAAGCCGGTAGTGGGGACATACAGAAAGCCGGGTGCATGCCCGGCTTTTTTCTTGTCCGGGGTTCGAGACCCCTTGCAAAAATCACCGCATCGCCGTATGTCACGCCCTCAGCGACGACGCTGATCGTGCGGTTGTAGCTCAGCTGGTTAGAGCGCTGGATTGTGGATCCAGAGGTCGGTGGTTCAAACCCACCCAACCGTACCATTCAACAGCAAAAACCCGATCCTGTAACACCGAAGGTCCCTGACACCCGTCAACCCGAGCCGTGGTTCCGAGTTAGCTGAGGCCTCGTCAGCGTTCGGGTATGAGGCCCTTTGGCGAAAAGTTCAGCACCAGAAGCAGGATGATGCCCATTGTCATCAGACGCATGTGGGCTGCGCTTTCCAGAAGATGGGCCCGCAGTGCACTGTCTTCGGCCATGCCCGATGTCACCAGTTGCATCAGCCACAGGCCGATGGGCTCGGCTTCGACCCAGAAGAACCAGATGACAAAGCCGCCCAGTACGGCGCCCCAGTTGTTACCGGAGCCTCCGACGATGACCATCACCCAGATCAGGAACGTGAACCTGAGCGGCTGGTAGGTCGTTGGCGTGAATTGGCCATCAAGCGTGGTCAGCATGGCGCCGGCAATGCCGACAACTGCAGATCCGAGTATGAAGACCTGCAGGTGCCTGCCCTTGACGTCCTTGCCCATTGCTTCGGCGGCGGTTTCATTGTCGCGGATAGCCCGCATCATCCGGCCCCATGGCGAGTTCAACGCCCTTTGTGAGAGCCACATGATGATCAGCAACACCACCAGAAACAACCCGGCGTAGCTCAGCTTCACAACGGTCGAAGACAGCTCGACGATCGCGAGCCCCCAATCGTCCGCCAGCGCCTGGAAATAAGGCGAGTTCTGAATGTCGATCTCGTATGGCACGGGCCGCGGCAGACCGGTCACGTTCTTGACGCCACGCGTCAGCCAGTCCTCGTTCTTCAACACCGCGATGATGATCTCAGAGATGCCAAGCGTGGCAATGGCGAGATAGTCGGACCGAAGTCCAAGAGTGACCTTTCCGACGACCCAGGCAGCTCCCGCTGCAAACACTCCGCCAATGAACCAGGAGATGATGATCGGTAGACCGAGCCCGCCAATATTGCCTGTCAAAGCCGGATCCACCGCCTCGATTGCGGCTGCCGCAGGCAAATAGAAGTATCTGGCGTAGAAGTAGCCGACGACGCAGACGGCGACGGTGGAGAGCGTCCGCAGGCCGCCCGTCAGGAATCGCCGCACCAGTATGATAGCGCCAATCATCACCACGACTGAGATGAACGCAAGCAGGATGCCGGATCCGCCAGCGGCAATGGCATTCGGAACAGGGGAAATCGAAACCAGTACCGCCGCAACACCTCCTAGAGCGGCAAAACCCATGATGCCCACGTTGAACAGGCCGGCATATCCCCACTGAATGTTCACGCCGAGCGCCATGATTGCCGAAATCAGGCACAGATTGAGGATCGCGAGCGAAAGCGACCAGCTTTGCAGGTAACCGACGGCAACGAAAAGGGCGGCCATGATGGCAAAATACACGACATTGCGGGTCGAGCCGGTCAATCCAGTCATATCGTCTGCCCCCGAAAGATCCCCGTCGGTCTCACCAGCAGAACGATCACCAGAATGGCGAACGAGACGCCGAATTTGTAGTCTGTCGACAAGAACTGGACCAGACCCTCGGGCGCCCATTCCGGCGGTACGAGATAGGCGAGGAATTTGCGATACGCGAATGTCAGGCCGACTTCCGAGAAGGCGATAACGAAACCGCCTGCGATCGCGCCAATCGGATTGCCAAGGCCGCCGACGATGGCGGCCGCAAAAATCGGCAACAGAATCTGCAGGTAGGTGAAGGGTTTGAAACTCTTGTCGAGTCCGTAAAGCGTGCCGGCGATGGTGGCCAGTGTCGCAGCCAGAACCCAGGAGATCATGACGACCCGGTCGGGATTGATGCCGGAGAGAAGCGCCAGGTCCTCGTTGTTCGAATAGGCCCGCATGGATTTGCCGGTCTTGGTGCGCATCAGGAACCAGAAGAGCAGCGCGACGACAATGATCGTCACGATAATCGTCACACCCTGCGTGGTTCTGAACGCCAGTCCTTCGTCGAGCCCAGTGATTTCCCTGAATTCGCGCACCCGGATGATGAAGCGTTCACCATCGAAAAAACGTTGGTCGCCCGGGCCGATAACAAAGCGCACAAGTCCGTTGTAGATAAACATGACGCCAAGCGAGGCAATCAGGAAAATTAGCGAGCTGGAACGCTTCCTGCGATAGGACTGGTAGACCAGTTTGTCGGTCACGACGCAAAGGGCAATGGTTGCGGCAATACCGATCGGCAAAGCGAGCAGGGCGGTCGGTAGAAAACCAAGGGTGATGCCCATGGCTTGCAGAGCCCAGGTCACCAAAATGGTGATCATGGTGCCGAAGGCCATGGTTTCGCCATGGGCGAAATTCGAGAACCTCAAGACCGCGTAAATCAGCGTCACACCCAGTGCACCAAGAGCGAGCTGACATGCATAGGTCAGTCCGGGAACGATGATGAAATTGGCCAGCAGAACAAGGCTGTTGAGGACATCTGTCATGGTCAGCCTCCCAGGAACGAACGCCGAACGTCCGGGTTTGCCATCAAGGCTTCACCAGTGTCGGTAAAGCGGTTTGCACCCTGTACCAGCACATATCCCTTGTCGGCGATGTTGAGGGCTTGTTTGGCATTCTGCTCCACCATCAGGATGGCGATGCCGGTTTTGGCAATCTCGATGATGCGGTCGAAGAGTTCATCCATCACGATGGGAGAAACGCCGGCCGTCGGTTCGTCCAGCATGAGAACCCCCGGGTTCGTCATCAGGGCGCGGCCGACAGCCACCTGTTGGCGTTGGCCACCGGAGAGTTCGCCGGCCGGCTGTGCCCGCTTGTCTTTCAAAATCGGGAAAAGATCGAAGACCTGCTCCTTCGTGGCCTCGATATCGTCCTCGCGGATAAAGGCGCCCATTTCGAGGTTCTCTTCGACGCTCATGGCTGTAAACACATTGTTTGTCTGCGGCACAAAACCCATTCCCTTGTGCACACGAGCCTGAGGCGTCAGATCCGAAATATCTTCTCCATCCATGAGGACCTGTCCCTCACGCAGATTCAGCATCCCGAAGAGAGCCTTCATGGCGGTCGATTTTCCGGCCCCATTTGGTCCGACGATGACCGCGATCTCGCCTTTCTCAACGCCCACCGTGCAATCATGCAGGATGTCAGCCCCGCCGCCGTAGCCACCGGTCATGTTTTCACCGATCAAGAAACTCACGATGCCTGCTCCTGGGTGGGGGCTTTGCCCGGTTTGTTCTTCAGGCCGGTTCCCAGATAGGCTTCGATAACCTCTTCGTTTTGCTTCACTTCCTCGGCGGTTCCTTCCGCCAGCACGCGTCCCTCGGCCATACAGATGACCGGATCGCAAAGCCGCGAGATGAAATCCATGTCATGCTCAATCATGCAGAAGGTATAGCCACGGTCCTTGTTGAGACGCAGGATGGCGTCCCCGATCGTGTTGAGCAGCGTTCGATTGACACCCGCGCCAACCTCGTCAAGGAAGACGATCTTGGCGTCCACCATCATGGTGCGACCAAGTTCCAGCAGTTTCTTCTGCCCGCCGGAGAGGTTGCCGGCCAGCTCGTCCGCAACATGAGCCATTTGAAGGAATTCAATGACTTCATCGGCCTTGGCACCGACCGCCCGGTCCTGATCCTTGACCTTGCCAGGTCTCAACCAGGTCTCGATGAGGCTTTCTCCTGCCTGATCACCGGGAACCATCATCAGGTTTTCCCGCACGGTCAGCGTTGAAAACTCGTGAGCGATCTGAAAGGTTCGCAGCAGGCCCTTGGAAAAGAGCTCATGCGGTGAAAGGCCGGTGATGTCCTCACCGTCAAGCAAAACGCGTCCGGAGTTCGGTTTGAAATGGCCTGCAATCACATTGAAGAGCGTGGTTTTGCCGGCACCATTGGGGCCGATCAGTCCGGTAATTGACCCGGTCTCTATGGTCAGTGATGCGCCGTCGACGGCGCGCAGGCCGCCGAAGTGTTTGTACAGGTCTTCGACAACGATCATGGTATGACGACCTTAGGAAAAAGGGCCTGACGTAGCAGGCCCTTTCAGTCTTCAGGAGGCTTTAGCGGTAGCCGACGGTCGTGTCTTTGCCGTCCTTGACCTCCAACTCACGATAGTTGCCGGCGCTTTCGCCGGGGCCGATCAGTTCGACGGCCGATGCCCCCACGTAGTCGACCTGACCACCGTCCTTCAGGATCTGAAGGGCCTTGGCGAGTTCGCCGGGATAGATCTTTTCACCAGGTGCATTAGCCACTTCGAGGACCTTGTCTTTGAAGTCGGCGCTGTTGGTTGAACCGGCAGCCTGCATCGCAAGGGCGATCAGCGCGGCGGCGTCATAACTCTCGAGCGTATAGGGTCCGACTGCGAAGCCGGCGGTTTCAGCCATGCCCGAGAATGTACCAGCACCGGGGCTATCCGAACCGGGAATGGTTCCGTACGACCCGTCGATATCGCTGCCAAACGTATCGAACAGCGTATCGCCGATCATGCCGTCAGGCAGGAAATAGGTTTCGAACGCACCCACATCGATCGATGACTGAATGATGCCTTTTCCGCCCTGATCGACGTAACCCGCAACAACCAGGACATCGCCGCCGGCCTGCGCCAGCGCGCCGACTTCGGCTGAGTAATCGCCTTTGCCGTCCTCATGCGCAGCCGTGATTGTGACTTTACCACCGGCGGCCTCGAAGCTCTTGGCAATGTTTTCAGCCAGGCCCTTGCCGTAGTCGTTGTTGGTGTAGGTGATTGCGATCGACTTCACACCACGGTCGTGCATGATGTCGGCGGCAATTTGACCCTGCCGCGCATCCGACGGCGCTGTCCGGAAGAACAGACCGTTGTCCTCAACCTGTGTGAGCGCCGGGGATGTGGACGACGGAGAAATCATCACAACACCGTTTGGCTTTGCGACGTTGTTCAGGACTGCGGTAGTCGCCCCGGAACATGCCGCGCCCATGACCGCCTTCACGCCATCGGACGTGATGAGGCGTTCTGCCGTGGCCGTCGCGGCTGCCGCATCGACACAGGTCGTATCGCCGCGCACAGGAACCAGCATATGCCCGTCGATGATGCCGCCGGCGTCGTTGATTTCCTTCATTGCGAGTTCGGCGGCCGCGGCCATATCCGGTGTCAGCGATTCAATCGGTCCGGTGAAGCCCATGATCACGCCGACCTTGACGTCTTCAGCAATTGCGGTGCCCGCGAGTAGTGCGGTCGCGGCGGCCGTTGCCAGTAGCAGTTTTTTCATTTTGAGAACCTCCCATTTGTTGTTTGCTTGCATTTATACACGAATGCAATTTGGTTGCGCCCCCACTCTATAACCGGGTCCGAACAAATGCGACAGCCGGTTCTGCTCTTGACAGCGCCGCTTGATCGAATTTTTTGTTGGTAATCTTAATCCTGCAGTGCGGGAGCAACGCGCGCATCGTTGGTTCTGATCGGAAATATTTGAAGTTGAGACACAGCGCTCCGGCCACTGCGGCCTATTTGGCGGGCCTGATGAAAGACCTTGCTGCAGCGCCTGGATCCACGCCTTATAGCCCGTCATTTCGCCGACTTCGCGCTCCGCAGGCCTTGACAGAATATATTTTATACTTGAAATATCTCATGGAGAAACGGCAATTCACTCAGGCGAGGCAGAGCCGATATGGAATATTGTGCAAATATTTCAATGCTCTATCCGGAGTTCTCCCTTTCGGATCGGATCGGGCATGCAGCGCGCGCCGGGTTCGAGTGGGTCGAGATCCAGTTCGTCGACGATGATGAGATCGAGGGAATCATCACCGCCTGCGAACAGGCAAAAATCGGCGTCATACAGATAAACACATCGCGCGGTGTAGGAGACGAGGTGGGACTTGCAGCCCTTCCGGGTCGCCAGGCGGATTTTCGCGATTCGGTCTCCGTCGGGATGGCCCAGGCAAAACAATTGGGTGTGAAACAGGTCAATATCCTGGCCGGGCGCCCGGACGACAGTTCTGATCCGCAAACCTGCCTGGATATCTATTTGGAGAATATCCGCCACGCTGCGGACGCATTTGCCGACATCGGGGTGCGCGTCATGATCGAGCCGGTCAATCGGGTAGACCGGCCCGGCTTTTTCCTGAGTGGCCTGGATTTCACGCTTGATGTGCTCGCCAGGGCGGACCACCCGAACCTTGCGATCCTTTTCGACTTCTACCATCTGGCGATTACCGAGCCCGATCTTGCCGGCGCGGTCGAGAAAGCGGATGGCCACATTGGACACGTGCAATTTGCAGATGCCCCTGGGCGTCGCGAGCCTGGTACCGGAACCACCGATTTCGAAGCCGCGCTGACGGCGCTGCGTCGTATCGGTTACACCGGCATCGTCTCGGCCGAATACTCACCGGCAAACGGAACGGATGCCGGGCTTGGCTGGATGCCCCGATTCAGGAAGTTGACCTATTGACCCACTCACAGGACCACGTGGCGGGAATCGTTGCCGACATCCTTCAGGGCCGGTCCTACCGGTCGCATTCCAGCGATCCGCCGCGTGATTTCGATGATGCCTACCGGCTGCAGGACGAAGTCCATGAGCGGTTGAGCTCCGGAGAACGTGGTCCCATCGCTGGATACAAGATTGCCGTTAATTCGGCCGCTCTGTTGAGCCACTTCGGATTGCAGGAGCCGGTCAGCGGACGCGTTTATGCGACCCAGACGTCTTCTTCGCCAGCCCGACGCCGGATCGGCGACTATAGCGATTTTGCCTACGAGCCTGAGATCGCAGCCATCATGGGCGAATCCATCAGTCCATCGGAAGCACCGGTCGACCGTGCCCAGGTAATCGCTGCCATCGACCGGTTTGTGCCGGCGCTGGAACTGCTCGATCTGCGCCATTCGAAGCCTCCGGAAGTCCACCTGCCCGATATGGTTGCGCAAAACATCAGCAATGCCGGGGCCGTGCTGGGTGGCGATGGAATAAAGCCCTCGGACCTCGAGATGGAAGGCATCACGACGACGGTTTTGGTCAGCGAACAACAACCGATCGAGGTGACCGGGGCAGCACCGCAGGATCCGGTGGAAGCGGTTACCTGGCTGGCCAACCATCTGGCACAGCGTGGCATTGGCCTTGAGGCCGGGCAGTTCGTGCTGTGCGGCACGCATATACCGATGCAGCCTGTAAAGGGGCCCGCTGAGATCTCCGTCGAGATGTCCGGGCTGGGTCGCGTGACATTGTCTCTTTCAAAGGAGGATGAATAGGCCGCCCGGTTCAGGATCATGGTATACCTGGGACGGCTTATGGAATAACGTTAAGGGAATTGGTCCTCCAAACGCGGCCACGGAGGTCTCTCTTACGGGGTGCACACGAGCAATCGGATCGACAAAAAGTCCGAGGCTCACATCGACAACAACGAATGCCGTTCAAGGAGGACATCTACATGTACAAGACCATTGCTAAACAATGCGCCATTGCACTTTCGGCTCTGGCACTGACAGCCGGGCTCGCCCGAGCCGAAACCGAGCTGACCTACTCGTCCTGGATCCCCTGGACCCATCCGGTCAATGAAGCCATCTACATTCCGTGGATGGAGGCGATTGAAAAGGAAAGCGAAGGCCGCATCAAATTCAAGCGGCTTCCGAAGGCCGTGGCCTCGCCTCCGGCCCATTTCGATGCCGTTCGCACCGGTCAGGCCGATGTCGGCTTCACGGTCCATGGCTACAGCCGCAAACAATTCGCCGCCTACCTTTTCGCCGAACTGCCGTTTCTGGGCGAAAGCGCTGAGGTCACGTCGATTGCCCTGCAGAAAACCCACGAAAAGTTCCTGGCCGACAAGGGATTTTACAAGGGCGTTCACCTGATCGGCATGAACACGCACGGTCCTGGTGTCGTTCACCACACGAAAATGAACATCATGACGCCGGCGGAGATGGAAGGGCAGAAGATCCGCACAGGCGGCCCGATTCCATTGGCGATCGTCGAGGCCTGGGGTGGCGTTTCCATCCGTCAGCCGGCGCCAAAATCCTATGAAATCCTGTCGAGCGGCATTGCCGACGGCATCATGTTCCCGTTCGAAAGCCTGCCGAGCTTCAAGATCACGGATATCGTCAGGTATTCGACGGTCATGCCTGGCGGCTGGTACTCCAGCAGCCACTACCTGATCATGAACCAGGCGAAGTACGACGCGCTTCCTGCTGAAGACAAGGCCATCGTCGACAAGCATTCCGGTGTAGCATTCGCCAAGATGGCAGGGGCCGGCTGGGACAAGATCAACGCCTGGGGCCTTGAGAAGGTCAAAGAGGCCGGAAACACCATCAAGACGGCTCCTGATGGCACGGTCAAAGCCCTGGAAGCACTCAACGAGGATTTCCTGAAAGCCTATTTCGAAAGTGCTTCGGAAATCGGCGTGGATGGTCAGGCCACCTACGAGTACTTCAAGTCAGAGGTCGATAGCGCCTCCTAAATCCAACTGACCGATGTCTCAACCAGACAATCAGGATGCACCGGCGCCACCCACAGGCGCCGGTGCATCGATAGTATCCGCGGTCGCCAAGGGCTTGTCCTATCTGGCGTGCCTGTTCCTGTTTGCCATGATGGCGGTGACCTTTGTCGACGTTCTCGGACGCTATCTTTTCCTGAGCCCGCTTCCGGCAGGCTACGAGATCGTTTCCCTGATCATGCCGGCGATCATCTTCCTGGCATTGCCTTTGACGATCCTGCGCAACACCCACGTGACCGTGGATCTGCTCGACAGTTTCGTGCCGGCCCGGCTGGTGAAATACCAGGCTATTGTTGCCAATCTGTTCGGCGCCTGCGCCTTGGGTCTGGTCAGTTGGCGGTTGTTCATCAGAGCCCGGGATCAACACACCTATGAAGAGGTGACGGACGAACTGATCCTCGATCTCTGGCCGTTCAGCGTCACCATGGCGACGTTGTGTGCCGTTGCCGTCCTTGCCTTTGTCGCCAACATAGTCGCACTTTTGAAAGATCGCCGCACGGGAGCCGGATCGCATGACTGAAGCATTGGTCGGCCTGGCGGCGCTGCTGTTTCTCGCCTTCCTTAGGATCCCCATCGCCTTCGTGATGATCATCGTCGGCTTTCTCGGGATGGCCTACGTCCAGAACCCCATTGCCGCGCTCTACAACGTCGGACAGACGGCCTATGACGCGGCAATCAACTACGAGCTTTCGGTGGTTCCGTTGTTCGTGCTGATGGGCAATTTCGTTGCCCGGTCACGCATGGCCGAGGAGCTCTACTCCGCATCCAACGCCTTCCTCGGGCACCGCAAGGGCGGTCTGGCGATGGCAACCGTGGTGGCCTGCGGCGGATTCAGCGCCATCTGCGGCTCGTCGCTGGCGACTGCCGCCACCATGTCCAAGGTCGCGATGCCGTCGATGCGCCAATACGGCTACAGCGACTCGCTGGCCACCGGATCGATCGCCGCCGGTGGAACGCTCGGCATTCTCATCCCGCCGAGCGTCATCTTCGTCATCTACGGTATCCTCACCCAGACGAGCATCGGCAAGCTGTTTGCCGCCGGGGTTATTCCCGGCATCATAGGCATCCTGTTCTACCTCGGCGCGGTCCGATACACGACATGGCGCGACCCTTCGGCCGGGCCATCCGGCAAGCGCCAAACATGGCCCGAGCGGATGCGGGCACTGTCGTCGGTTTGGAGTGTGATCCTCCTCTTTTCCATTGTCATGGGCGGCATCTATGGCGGTGTCTTCAGTCCCACGGAAGCAGCCGGTATCGGAGCGGTCGGTGCGTTCCTGCTTGCCTGGGCGCGCGGTGCCCTGACGTTTCGGGTCATGTTCGAGGTGCTGGAAGAAAGCGTGCTGACGACAGCCATGCTGTTCACCATTCTGATCGGTGCGCTGCTGTTCGCCAATTTCATCAACCTGACGGACTTCCCGCAGGCCTTGCTGGCAATCGCTGCCCAGTTTTCCGACACGCCGTGGCTGGTGATCTTGGCGATCCTGGTGATTTACGTCGCCCTTGGCTGTGTGTTCGAAAGCCTGTCGATGATCCTGCTGACGGTTCCGATCTTCTTCCCGCTGGTCATGCAGCTCGGATACGACCCGATCTGGTTCGGCGTATTTGTGGTCGTTGTAACCGAAATCAGCCTGATAACCCCGCCGGTCGGCTTGAACGTTTTCGTTCTGCGCGGCGTGCTGCCGGATGTCAGGACATCGACCATTTTCAAAGGCGTAACACCGTTCTGGGTTGCCGACATCCTGCGTTTGGCCGTGATTGTTCTGCTGCCTTTCGTATCTTTGTGGCTGCCGTCGTTCGTCCGGTAGCAGGACGGTTTCTCGACAGGCTGCGCACAAGCTTGTATACCAGAGGTAATACCTGGTATGCCAAAGGAGTGCAGGGATGGGAAATGAAAAGGAAGATCGTCCACTTCGTTCGAGGATAACGACTTTCGGTCTGGACCGCGTTCCTCATCGCGCCTTCATGCGCGGATCGGGTCTGGACGACGAAGATATCGCCAAGCCGATGATCGGGGTGGTCTCCACGCACGGCGAAACCTCTCCCTGCAACGGCAATCTCGGCGACCAGGCCGCGCACGCCCATGCCGGCGTCAAGGAAGCCGGAGGTACGCCGCGGGCCTTCACGACGATTTCTGTTTCCGATGGCATCGCGATGAACCATCAAGGCATGAAATGTTCGCTGATGTCGCGCGAGGTCATTGCCGATTCCATTGAACTGGTGATGCGCGGCCACGCCTATGACGGCCTGGTCGGCTTCGGCGGCTGCGACAAGAACCTGCCGGCGATCATGATGGCCATGGTTCGCTGCAATGCGCCATCGGTGTTCGTCTTCGGCGGCAGCACGCTGGTCGGCCAGTGGCGCGGTAAACGGGCCACCGTGCTCGATGCCTATGAGGGCGCCGGTGCAGTCATGACCGGTGACATGAGACATGAAGACCTGGATGAGCTGGAGCAGGTGGTCATGCCGACCATCGGTGCCTGCCCGGGTCAGTTTACCGCCAACACAATGGGCATGGTCGGCGAAATAATTGGCATTTCGCCCATGGGCAGTGCGCTGGTTCCGGCGGTCTATGCCGGTCGCGACAACATCGCCCGCAAGGCTGGCCATGCAGTGATGCGGGTCCTCGAACAGGGAGGCCCGCTGCCGCGCGACCTGGTCTCCGTGAAGAGCCTTGAAAATGCCTGCGCCATCGTTGCCGCAACCGGCGGCTCGACCAATGCCGGTATGCACATTTCGGCGATCGCCCATGAGGCCGGCATTCGCTTTACAATGGACGATGTATCCCGGGTCTTTGAACGCACGCCTCTGATCGGCAACCTGCGTCCGGGCGGACAATATTATGCCATCGACGTGCACCGTCTGGGCGGTGTTCCGATGATCGCCAAGGAACTGATCGACGGCGGGTTCCTGCACGGCGACACGCCGACGATATCAGGGCAGACCCTGGAGGAAGCGGTAGCTGATGCGCCGCCGCCCGACGGCGACGTCATTCGCCCGGTGTCCAACGCCATCGACAGCACCGGCGGCGTCATCGTGCTGAAGGGCAACCTTGCACCGGAAGGGGCGTTCATCAAGGTGTCCGGCCTGAAGAAACGCGTGCACGAAGGCCCGGCCCGCGTGTTTGAAAGCGAAGAGGAATGCATGGCCGCCGTGCGCAAGCTGGATTACCAGGAAGGCGACGTCATCATCGTTCGCAACGAAGGGCCGAAGGGCGGCCCCGGCATGCGTGAGATGCTCGGCCCCACGGCCATCATCTACGGCCAGGGCATGGGAGAAAAAGTCGCGCTGGTGACGGACGGGCGCTTCTCCGGCGCCACCCGCGGCATGTGCATCGGCTATCTGTCACCGGAGGCCGCTGCCGGCGGCCCCTTGGGTTTGGTCCAGAATGGCGACACCATCCGCATTGACGCCGAGCAGGCACGCAGCATCGATCTGCTGGTCGATGAAGCGGAGTTGGAGAAAAGACGAGCTGCGGCTCGCGAGCGACCACCAAGGCGTCTTGCCGGAGCCCATGAAAAATACGCAGCCCTGGTCGGAAGTGCCTTCGGCGGCGCCGTGACGCATTCCGGAAATGTCACCTGGGAATGGGATGATCTGCCCGATGAATAAACCACGCATTGGATACCTGGGCATGGGCCTGATGGGCTTGCCCATGACATTGCGGCTCCTCGATGGCGGCTATGACGTCACCGTCTGGAACCGCAGCCCGGAAAAATGCGCCGCGGCTGTCGCGGCCGGTGCGACCCAGGTGTCGACCCCAGCCGAAGTCGCGGCGCAATGTGACATTCTGCTCATGTGTCTGATGGACGCGAAGGCCGTCGAGACCGTGGTTTTTGGGGACAATGGCGTGGTGTCCGCTGGCGCATCACCGCTTCTGGCGGATTTTTCAACCCTTCATCCGGATTCAACCCGCGGCTTTGCCGAAAGGCTCAAGGCCGCAACCGGCGCGGACTGGCTGGATGCGCCAGTTTCCGGTGGAACGCCAGCCGCGGAGGCCGGTACGCTGACCTTCATGGTGGGCGGTGAGGAGCAGGCGTTTGAAACGGTTCGCCCGATTCTCGAGACGATGGGCAGCAACATTACCCATATGGGACCGGTCGGCACCGGACAGATGACCAAGCTGGTCAACCAGGTGATCTCCGGCTGCACCATGACCGTCGTCGCCGAGGCGGTCAATCTTGCGGAAAAGGCCGGCGTCGATGCCAGTCGGTTAACGTCGGCGCTGGCCGGCGGTTTCGCCGACTCGAAACCGTTTCAACTGCTCGCTCCGAGGATGGCCGGACGCAATTTCGAGAATCCGCTAGGAACAGTGGCAACCATGCTCAAGGACATCGATGCGGTGATCGAATTTGGCGTTGCCAATAGCGCAAAACTGCCAATGACCCGCACCGCCTGTTCGATGCTCAATGCCACGGTCGACAAGGGGCACGCCGACGACGACATCTCCACTTTGATCCTGCCCTTTTCCGAGAACGGTTGAGCGCCATGAAGGACGCCGAAATGCCGGAGACCGAAAACCTTGCGACAAAAGCCCGGCGGGCCATTGAAGATGACATACTGTGCGGCCGGTTGCTGCCGGGCGACGTACTCGATGAACGGGAATGGGCGAAACGGCTTGGCATATCGAGAACGCCGATCCGCGAGGCGATCCGCGATCTGACGTCGCAGGGTCTCGTCAGCAGCCCGCCGCGCCAGCAGGCCTTTGTATGCAAGGTCGACGGTTCCGAACTCATCGAACTTTTCGAAGCGCTGATCGGCCTCGAAACGCTGGTAGCCGAGTTGGCGGCGCGGCGCATCGGCAAAACAGAACTCGACGAGCTACGCTTAGTCCATACGGCATCTCAAACCGCCATGGACGAGGGCGATATCGAGGCGTTTCAGGCCTGCAATATCCGCTTCCACGAGTATCTTGCCGATGCGTCGCGGAACGAGACTCTGTTGCGCTATCTGCGCTCCGTACGGACACGGGTCACGCCCTATCGGATCTGGCTGTTCGAAAAACTGGATCGCATGTCGCAGTCCTATACCGATCACGCAAGCATCATCGATGCCTTGGAGCAACGTGACCCGGTGCTGGTGCGCCAACTGATGCGCGAACACGAGAAAATCGACAGTGATCGGCTGTTCGATTTCCTTCTGAGCGACCGCGTCACGACACGGGATGCAGGCTAGCGATGACAACTTCCGCGACCAGGATCGGCATGATCGTCCCGCCCGCGCAAGGGTTTGTGCCGCCGGAACCCATGCAGCTCTATCCGGAGGTGGAGTTCCTCGCCAGGGGCCTCGGACTGACCGAAATGACGCCTGAGGGATATGACAGTGTCATTGACCGCGTCGGGGAATTGGCTGCCGATCTGGCGGGTGAGGGCGCTGAGGTTGTCTCGCTGATGGGCACGTCGCTGAGCTTTTATCAGGGTCCGAAATTCAACCGCGATCTGATATCCGCCATGGAAACGGCAGCTGGGGTCCCGTCGACCACCATGACCCAATCCGTCGTCGATGCGCTGAACCATCTGGGTGCCAGCACCCTGACTGTCGCCACCGCCTATGGGGAGTCGGTCAACACGCCGCTGCAAGAGTATTTGAGCGCCAGTGGTTTCGCGATCGAAGCGCTGCGTTTTCTCGACATCAAGGACGTGAAAGACGTCTTCGACGTCACCGACCGGGATATCATCGATCTGGCCGAGCGGGCGGTGGAGGCGGCGCCCGATGCCCAGGCTCTTTTCATTTCCTGCGGCGGCCTGCAAACGGCGTCGATTACCCAGCCGATCGAAGATCGGCATCATTTGCCCGTTGTTTCAAGCGCCATGGCCGGGGTCTGGGGCGTCGCCCGGCTGGCGGGCCTGTCGACGCGGCGGGAGGGTTTCGGCCGGTTGTTCGAAACCTAACGAGATATTTGCGGGGCCGCAGCGACAAAGGCGGGATGATCGATGCACTTGTCGTAGATCGCCGAGAGCTTCGGAAAGGCGGTCCGGTCCAGATTGAACCGGGTCACTCCCTTTCTCATGTGCGGCACCAGGTGAAGTTCCGCCCATCCGGGCCGATCCCCGAAACAGAAATCATGGGCCTTGGATTGTCCCTGCAGCATTGCTTCCAGCCGCCCAAAGCCTTCCGTGAACCAATGGTCGCTCCAGCGGTCGAGTTGAGACTGCTGGAGAGCGAATGCGTCCTGCAGATGTTTCCGGACCCGGCGGATGTCGACGGCGTGCATTTCGCAGCTGATGTACTGGGCAAACGACCGGGATTGAGCCCTCAGCACCGGATCTGATGGAAGCAGAGGCAGCTCCGAAAACCGCTCTTCCAGGTAATGGAGAATGGCGTTCGATTGCGGGATGAACTGGTCGCCCAGGACAAGTGTCGGCACCAGTCGCTGCGGATTGATGCGTTCATAGGCGTCCCAGCCGATATCATCGACCGAGATGGTCTCGTAGGACAGGCCCTTGAGGGCTAGTGCGATACGCACTCGCTCCTTCGAAGAACTCTGACGACGCCCATAAAGATGCAGGACCATGGATTGTGCCCACCCAATTCGAAGATTGCCAAGCCATGCCTAGCCCAATCTTGCGCTCCTTTTCCAGAGCAAGTCGTTTCTGGAATCAACAGCAAACCGTGTCAGGTGGTGCGTACTAGAGGCTGATGGGCACAACGAAACGAACCGCCGACCATACAAGGGACCCGATAAGGCAGCCGCGGGACTTCGAAGTTTCGTGCTCTCAAACCGTCAGCGATGATATCGAGCTCGTTTTCGGCCGGCACGGCAACGGTCCGGTCATTCAAGACCAGATTGTTGCAGCCCATGTGAGACTTGGCCAGCGCCTTCGGTACGTCAAACACATCCCAGTCGTCGAACAGCGCCGGTAAGCCATCCGGCAGCGCATCGAGCGCGGCGAAGACGACGCCCTCTCGTGGCGTCATCATGACACAATCCAGATGCGGGAACATCGGATCGATCGTAACCGTCTGCACCGTATAGTCTGGTCCCAGAACATGGTGCAGCCAACGAGCGCCCTCGGGATTGCTGCACCCGCCGGAATGCCCGACGAGAATGTTCTTGCCCAGGACAAAGACGTCGCCCCCTTCGAGATACCCCCAGCCCGGCCCACTGCATTCGTCTTCCGCTCCGCCGTCGGGCTGCGCGAAATACCGAGCGCCACGCTCCATGGTGCCGGCCAGAATAGAGCGGATCGCAAAGCGCTGGCGCCGATGAAAAAGGCTGCGGGGAGCCAGTTCGATAACGTTGTTGCCGATGGTCACGAAAGGGTCGCGCATCCACGGCGTCGATACCCCGTGATCTTCCCCGCGGGGAAATTTGCGATTGAGCGGGCTGATCGCCTCAGCAACGTGCACTTTTACGCCATAGTCTTCCAGGAAGTCGATCGCACCCTGAACCTGGCGGCTCATCTCGGCAAATAGGTCCGGGCTGGCTTCTTTCATGTCGCGGCCGGCATTCTTCATCCAGAATTCGCCGAATTCTCCCTGAGCCCTCAGGCGGGAGTCATTGTACATGAGCGGCAGCACCCAATGGTCTGGTGATCCATAGACACATTCTTTCAGATCAGCCCATTCGGACTCAACATTGATTGGCGCTTCCGGCCCGCTCGTCTCAACACTCTGGATTGTCATCGCTGTCCTCTGGCTGATCAATCTTTTGACAAGGAAGCCCCAGGCACCTGACACCTGTAGGGCTATCCCCGCAGCAACCCTTCACGCCTCTGTTGCAAGTCAGGATTTTTCGATCGGCTTGCTGCGCATCAGACCGATGGTTTCGCGTTGGGCACGGCGGCAGGAGACAGGCGGCAGGCCCTGAGCGATCAGCGACAGGTCTTCCAGGACCAATGTGCCGATCTGTTGCAACGCATTGGTCAGCGCGCCGGCGCGATGAGCGGAAAACAGTATATTGGGTATTTGGCGGATCGGGTCTGACGCAGCGACCGGTTCCTGTGGGAAAACATCAGTGGCTATTCGCAGGCGTCCTGCGGCCGCCTCTGCTTTGAGGGCATCGAAATCCGCCAGCGCCGCGCGGCTGAGAAGCACCAGCATGGCCCCATCCTGCATCCAGGAGAGGCGCCTTGCATCCAGCAGGTGTTGGTTCCTCGACGTAACTGCCGCTGTGACGAAGACGACGCGGCAATCCTTCAGCACCGTTTCAAGGGCGCCAGGCTCGACACCTTGCCGCAGCAACAGGCCTTCAGGCAGCCACGGATCGTGAACGAGGATGCGTGCCTGGAAGGGCATCAGCAACTGGCGTAAAGCCTGTCCCAGGTCTCCAAACCCGACGATCCCGATCTGACTGCCCGTGAGCAGTTCCGCATCGCCGTTTCCGGAGAGGCCGTATTCTTCATTGCCTTCCAGAAACTGGCCGTGGCCGACGTGAATACCTCTTGCCAGGGACAGCGCCAAGCCGAGGCCGATTTCCGCCACGGGTATCGCGAAAACCGAACTCGGCGTCAGCACGTGGATGCCGCGCTCAAAGCAGGATTCATAGTCGATGTTGGGCAGAAAATTGGTTTCCACGTTGAAGATCGCACGAAGATGCGGGGCTGAGTCCAGTCGCGCTTTGTCCATCCGCTGCTGAGAAATGAGCACGTCCGTGTCCGGCAGATGAGCCTGGTACAGGGCGTCCCGGTTCTCTTCGTCGACTTCGATAACCTCATGGTCTCGCCAGAGGTTTTTTCGAGCATCCCCGGTGAAAATCTCCGCCGTCGTGCGCGGCGCAGGATCGTAAAGGACTCGCATGGCTTCATCCGGTTCTTTCAAAAAACGATTTACAGCATAAAACGTTTTTTCTATCCTCTCTGCAAGAGGAGCCCATGTCCGCAGTTCGAAGCAAAGCTCGATCGAGGCCAAGACCATCCATTCTGGATGTCGCTCGCACCGCCGGCGTTTCCCCCGGATGCGTGTCCAACGTCATGAATGGGCGACGGCGGCAGGATGATCCGATCGGACGTGCAGTGCTGGAGGCAGTCGAGAAGCTTGGCTATCGTCGCAACACCATTGCTTCAAACCTTCGGCGTCAACACAGCCGCATTATCGGCCTTGTGATCCCGGACTTCGAAAACCCTTTTTTTGCGGAGCTCGTGGCCCAACTGGAGCGTTTCGCCGAGGAAACGCAATATCGCATCGTCGCCACGTCGAGCCGTGAAGATCCGAAGATCGAGGCACGGGAAGTCGACGAATTGATCGGCTGGCGGGTGGCTGGCGTTCTCCTGGTTCCGTCGCAGGCAACATCACCTGAAGACCTTCTGGAGGGCAATGAAACGCCCTTCGTTCTTATGGACAGAATTGCGCCTTTGGAGGGGTTCGACTGCATCGGTGTGAACAATGCTGAAGCCAGCGCAGAAGTGATGCGGCGGCTGATCGATCTCGGTCACAGGCGAGTGCTCGTAGTCCATCTCGGCAAGGATGTAGGCAACGTCAGGGAGCGGCTTGAAGGTGTAAAGCGTGCGGTTTCAGAGAGTGGAGTGAGGGTTGAGGTAAACTTCTTGCCGACCGGAGGAACGGTCGAGAGTGCTCGCGATAAAATTGATCGCTATCTCGAAGACCATCCGGACCCGACGGCAATTTTCAGCTTGTTCAACCCGGCAACGTTGGCCGCATACGGGATCACCCAGGCCCGCGACCTCGATCCCGGAAGGAAGACCGCTCTGGTCGGTTTCGACGACAGCGCCTGGATGGCACAGGTTCATCCGCCGGTTGCGGCCATCGTCCAGCCCGTCCGTGAGATCGCGAAAAACGCCTGGGAACGTCTGCTGGCAAGGATCGAAGGTGGTGACGGGCCGGGAGGAATCATGCGCGTCGGCTGCCGCCTGGAACCGCGGGGGACGCTGGTAGCAGCACAAGGGAAAGGAACCCAATAGAGGTCCGGCCCAGAAGGGCTGGCCGCGCGAAATTGCACCCGCGCGCCGAAGCAGGCGCGTCATTTCAGCTAGCCAAGGGAGGAAACCTAATGCTGAAGAAACTGACATTGGCCGCAATGGTCGGTATGTTTGCACTGCCGGTACAGGCGGAGACATATGGCGTCTTGATGAAGACCTTGTCCAACCCGTTTTGGGGGGCGATGGAACTCGGAGTGCGCGAGGGCGCCGATGCCGCCGGAGTCGAATATTATCTGCAGGCAGTCGAGAGCGATCAGGCCGCGGAGCCTCAGCTCAACGTGTGCAACACGATGCTGGAACGAAAGCCAGATGCGATGATCACCGCCGCGATCAATTCGACCATCCTTCTGCCGTGCCTCAAGCGTGCCAACGACATGGGCATTCCCGTCGTCGATCTCGACGGGAATCTTGACCACAAGATCGCCGCGGATGCAGGCGTCGACATCGCCTTTTCGATTGGTTCCGACAATGTTGCGGCAGGCGGGCAGGGTGCCGAATGGCTCGTTGGCCAGATCGGTGCAGACGCGAAGGGACCGGTTCTGGTGATTGAAGGTCTGTCCGGCAACGTGACCGGTCAAAAGCGTGCATCCGGATTTGCCGACAAGCTGACGGAACTGGCTCCAGGGCTGGAAATCGTTGCTTCGCTGCCGGGAGACTGGGACCGTGGCAAGGCAGCGAACATCACGAACGACATCCTGACCGCACATCCTGGCCTCGTCGCCATCTTTGCGGCCAATGACGGCATGGCTCTCGGCGCCGTCGAGACTGTTTACGCTGCCGGCAAACAGGATCAGGTGACGGTGATCGGTGTCGACGGAAACTCCGATGCCGTGAAGTCCATCAAGTCAGGGCGCCTTTCAGCTTCTGTGGCGCAACTGCCCTACCTTGTCGGCAAACAGGCGGTTGAGATGGTCAAAGGCATGAAGGACGGCCAGAAGCCCGACGGCGACTGGATCTACGTTCCGACCATGGTACTGACCAAGGAAGTTCTCGACGCGGGCACGGACCCGATGCTCGAGTTCGTGAAGTAAAGATCAATCAAGGCCGGGCCGGTGGTTTGCCGGCCCGGCCTACCTGCCGACTGATTCTCATGCTCAGACTTCTGGAACGCACTCATATCCGCGTCGAATCGATCCTGGTTCTGCTGGCCCTCGGCGTGATCATGACGGTGCTTTCGCCTGTTACCGGTGACGGGGTGCGGGTGTTCCTGACCGCCAGCAACCTGTTCAACATCATTCTTGCGACCGCAACCTTCGGGATCCTGGCGATCGGCGCGACGTTCGTCATCAGCGCCGCAGGCATCGACCTGTCACTGGGCTCAGTCCTCGGGCTGGCCTCGGTCACCGGTGCGGCGCTGTGCGTAACGCTGGAGCTCCCCTGGTTCTTCGCCATCATCGGAGCACTCGGTGCCGGAGCGCTGGCCGGGGCCGTCAACGGCTTTATCGTCACCCGGGGGCATGTGCCGGCATTCATCGTGACGCTCGGAATGTTGGGCATCGCTCGCGGTTTGGCGCTGATCATCTCCAGCGGCCGCGGGATCTATGGTTTGCCGGACGAAATCCTGTTTCTTGGCCAGGCACGGCCCTGGGGCATTCCGACTCCGGTTTTCATTCTGGTCGCGGTTGCGCTGATCGCCCACTATGTTTTGGCTCACACGCCGTTCGGGCACCACACGCTGGCTCTCGGAGACAATGAAAATGCTGCCCGCGCGACGGGCATCAATGTTCGTCGGCAGCGCGTGATCCTGTACACAATATCGGGCCTGATGGCAGGTGTGGCCGGTCTCATCTTTACGGCGCGGGTCAACACGGGTGATCCGACGGCCGGACTCAATTACGAGCTGCTCGCCATTACCGCCGCCATCATCGGTGGCACCAACCTGTTCGGCGGTCGCGGCTCCATTCTGGGAACGATGATCGGTGCTCTGATCATGGGCGTGCTCCAGAATGGGCTGAACCTCATGGCCGTACAGGCCTATTACCAGCAGATGGCGATCGGAGCCGTCCTGATTGCTGCCGTGTGGTTGGATCAGGTTCGCAGCAGAGACAGGCGAGCACAATGAGCCTCTTGGAGTTAGCAGGTGTAGAAAAATCCTTCGGCGCCGTGCAAGTGCTCTACGGCGTCAATCTTTCCATTGCAGCTGGTGAGGTGGTTGGTCTGGTCGGCGACAACGGCGCAGGCAAGTCAACTCTCATGAAAACCATCACCGGGGTTTATCCAGTGGACAATGGTAGCGTCCGTTTCGACGGTCAGGACCTGACTCTTGCAGATCCCGGGACGCGGCGCGAGCTTGGCATCGAAATGATCTATCAGGATCTTGCGCTCGCCCCCCAGCAGGACGTCGCCAACAACATATTCCTCGGCAGGGAACCGACCAAGCGCCTGTTCGGATTGATTCCGAAATTCGTGGACAAGACCAAAATCGATGAACGCGCCACAGAAATGATCGATCGACTGGGCGTCCATGTTCCGTCGATCCATATACCGGTCGGCATGCTATCGGGTGGGCAGCGTCAGACGATCGCGATCGCACGCGCACTGACATTCAAACCCAAACTGGTCATCATGGATGAGCCGACTGCAGCGTTGGCCGTGAGGGAGGTCGAGAGCGTGCTCAAGCTCATCGAACAGATGCAGGGCGAAGGCATTGCGACCATATTGATCAGTCACAGGCTCAACGATGTGTTTGAGGCCTGCAGCCGAATTGTTGTCTTGCGCCGTGGCAATGTTATTGCCGATCTCAAACGCGACGAAACCGACATGGCGGAAGTCGTTTCCTATATCGTCGGCGCTCACGGCTAGGAAAGCAAAGGAACAATCATGCCGCGTCTCGGAGTGCATTCACTCGCCTTCACGCCGCTTTGGGATCCTTCGGAGGCCGACCGTCTTCTGCCTCCGATCCTGGAGCACGGCGTCGGCGCAATCGAGACACCGCTGCTGGATCCGGAGAGCTACGATGCGGCGGGCACTCGGGCCGTGGCCGAGCGCCACAACACAGCCATCGTGTGTTCCCTCGGTCTGCCGGCGGAATTGGAGGTAGGTCGTGACCTTGAGCAGGTTGCGGATTATCTGAACCGTGCGTTGGAAGTCGCAAGACTGGCTGGCTCTGATTGCTTGTCCGGGGTTACCTACGGCACGATCGGCAAAACCTCCGGAGCACCTCCAACCGAAGCCGAACTGGATGGAATTTGCAGGCTGCTCGAACGGGTGTCCAAGTCCGCGAAGCGCTTCAACATGCGTCTGGGAATTGAGCCGTGCAACCGGTATGAGACCCATCTTTTGAATACTGCCGGCCAGAGCGTATCCATGATCGAACGCGTCGGAGCCGACAATGTCTTTGTTCACCTCGACACATATCACATGAACATTGAGGAGAAGGGCTTTCGCGAGGGCTTTGCCGATGCCGGCAATCACCTTGGATATCTCCACATCTCCGAGTCAAACCGCGGTGTGCCAGGCCGCGGTACAATCGATTGGCCGGACGTTTTTGAAGGCGTCGCAGCCGCCGGGTATGACGGCATCATGACGATGGAGAGTTTTGTGCACCTGGCGCCCGAAATCGCAGCTGGCCTGGCTGTATGGCGCCCGGTCGCGGAAAATCCGGACGACGTGATTACCGAAGGACTGCCCTACCTTGTCGAACAGGCCGCCGCCGCCGGCATTCGCTTCGAACGATGAACAAGGCAATCCCTGTCGAGCACGGCGAACTTGCTGACATCGTTCGCGAGCGGGGTAAAACCGTGCGCAGCTTTACAGCCATCGCCGGACCTCCGGGATCAGGCAAGTCGACCCTGGCGGAAAGACTGGCAGACAAATTCAATACTGAGGACCCCGGAAGCGCCGCGGTGCTGCCCATGGACGGGTTTCACCTGGATGACTTGATCCTGGTGCCGCGCGGTTGGAGAGACCGCAAGGGTGCACCGCACACGTTCGACGTGGAGGGATTTGCAACCATGTTGTCCAGGCTGCGGAAAGCGACAGAGAGTGAGATTCTGGTGCCGGTTTTCGATCGTGAGATCGAGATTGCCAGAAACTGTGCCCGATCAATCGAAACCTCGGCGCGTCATATCATCGTCGAGGGCAACTACCTGTTTCTTCAGCGGTCACCCTGGTCCGGGCTGATGGACCGGTTCGACACAACCGTCTTTCTCGATGTGCCGATGTCCACCTTGCGTGCGCGTCTTGAAAAGAGATGGGATCACCTGTCACCTCCGGAACGCGTTAAAAAACTTGAACAAAACGATATCCCGAACGCATTGTTGGTCGTTGAGGAAAGCGCACAAAGCGAATTTGTCGTCTCCGATGACGGCACAATTGCCTGAACCACCCTGGTCGAAGTCTACCGTCAGGCGAACGGCCCATTGAAGGTCGGAAGCCCGGCCTAAAGGCTTCAAAGTGAAGACGCGTCGCGGCCTGTTACATAGGCGAAGGATTGCACAATCAAATCGTAGACCACGTCGAGCTCTTCGCGATCTGCGGGAGTGTAAATCATCACGAATCCCTCCCAGCCCGGCCTCCTATTGGCCCAGGGATGGGCTATAGCCCAACCTGCTTCAGCGGCGCGTACTGCGAGTTCTGGCGAAAGTGATGCATGCAGGCTGCCGTCGGGATGAAGATGGGCAAACTCACGGCCACCGACGATCGCCTCGGGTCTTGCCAGTGCGACATCGTCGTTGATCCGGAAGCCTTGGGCGCCCGGCAAGGATATGACCGTCGGCCCGATCCGCACTCCGGGGATATCCGATACCCGTTTGAGCAGTTCCGCGGAAATAGCAGGGTCGGGTTTTACGCCAATCTGAACGTGCGGAACGCCGTTCGTGGTCTGGGGAATTGGCGTTTCCCGCCTGGGCAGATCCACGGCTTGTGTCGTTGCTGAAGAAACAGCGACCAGGGCCAGGGCGAGAAAACCCTGCAATATCGGTTTGATGTTCAACTCAGCAACCCTTCAGACAGCAATATGTTGAGCTGGTCTATGGATACCACCGCCGCCCCGGCTTTGTCGCCGGAGCGGAAGATTTGCGGATTTGGGCTAGCTGGCCGGCGCGCGATAAGCCTTGTGACACGCACCGCAGGCACCGCCCAGTCTTCCCATGGCTCCACCGATGGCTTGTTGTCCATTGCCTGCTGCCGCTTTCATCGCTTCTGCAGCCGCCAGAAGCTCCGCGGATTTTGCGCCAACATCCGGGAAGTTCTGCCAGATAGCCGGAAGAGCTCGAGTTCCTTTGACGGCCGAACTGTCGGAACCCGGGGCCCAAGCTTGCGGTTGGTGGATTGATGCGGCAAGCACGATGTTGTTGGCCGCCAGAACCGCGGCTTCAGCATTGTATTCGGCGTCGCCCTTGGCCATCGCACCAAGGATGCCGAGGTTGAACTGATAAAGTTGCATCTGTGCCTGGCGCGCCTTGATGCCTGCTGCAAACGGGCTGGCATGATTGTCGGCAAGAACCGCACCAGCTGTCAGCGACGTGATCAGACCGGCTGCGAGCAACGATAATTTCAACTTCATGGCCATTTCCTTTGCTTGTAACGTTTTTGCGAAAGCTCGCTCGTTCCAGCTTGCTCCCCAAGTGAGTTCAATTTTCAGGGCATCAAGCGTTGTGGGTTTTCCATCTGCGAGGCATAGCTGAAGGCGCTTGACGCAACTTTCTCGGCAACTGCACTGTAGAACAGACTGTATCGCTATGCAACAAATTGTACTACAAAGGATGAATGACCCTGACTGAAGATCCGCGCATAATCGCCACGCGCAATCTCGCTCTCGATGCTGCTCAGAAGATCCTTCGGGAAGAAGGGGTATTGGCCGTGACGCACGGGGCGGTGAGCAAAGCGACCGGTATCTCACGCAGCACCCTATACCGGCACTGGCCGAAGCTTGAAGAAATGCGCAATGACGCTTTCCTGCTGGCGGCGACGTCACCGAAATTCGCACCGATGACAAACGGGCCTTTGCACACCGATTTAGCGTTGATGATGGGCAAACTGATGATTGCCCTGAATGAAACGCCTTGGGGTCAAGTTGCGCCGCAGGTCATAGCGGCGGCGGCCACTGATAAAAATGCGCGTTCAGTGATCGAAGGTTTCATGAGAGATCGCATGGCCAGCATGGAAGATGTCTTCGAGGCGGCGAGAGTACGGGGGGAACTGCGCGAAGGTGCTCCGGTTAGGCAGCTGATCGAGATGGCGATTGCGGTTCCCTATTTTCGGAAGCTGATTGCGGGGCTGCCTCTGGATCAGCAATGGCTCGACGCTCATGTCGATCTGATTTGCCGCCTGGCGACACAACCACCCGAGTGAAGGCTTGTATCGAGTGGCTCATAGTCTTGTCGCCACCACAAATTGTTCGACCATCCACCGGACTGCCGGATTGCTGCGAGCGCGCTCGTGCCAAATCAAATGGTAGGGAAATCCTCGGCTGGGACGGTACTGCACAGCCTCGACGTTGTAGTCGCGAGCGAGCAATGCGCCGAAGCGGCCCGGCACCGGTGCAACTGCATCGGTATCGGCGACGATAAACGGCATAGCCGTAAAGAACGGGACCGAGAGGGTGGATTCGGTGCTGCCGCTGTCGTCGCGCAATACCGGATCGGGCTGGAGGTTCTCCTGCGTCGGATAGGAGAACTCCACCTGCGGGATCCCGGTAATGTCCTCAGGCTCAAGAGCAGTTCGCTCTGAAAGGAGATCCAGGAGCGGGTGCGCTTTGCGCATGACCAGGGCGTAACTTTCATCGAAAAGCTTCTGGACGATGAAATCGCCCTTCACGCTCAGTGTCGCATAGAGCACAAAGTCAATCTCGCCGTGGTCCAGCATTGTGAAGCTTTCCGGCACCAGTGGCGATACGTCGACCGATATCGACGGCGCGTCTCCTGAGATTTTCCTCATCAGGGGACCGACAACGCAGGCAACCGCGTAGTCCGTGCAGGCAACGCGAAACGTCCTGTCGGATTCGACAGGGTTGAACTCAGGCTTTGAGAAAACGGCCTGCAGGGATGAAATCGCTTCCAAGACCGGCTCTCGCAAAGACCGTGCGTGGTCCGTCAGCTGATAACCTTTCTGGGTCCTGATCAGCAGTGGGTCGCCGATCAGGCGGCGGGTGCGGGCGAGCATTCGACTGGCAGAGGGTTGGCTGATCCCGATAATCTCGCCTGTGCGTGTAACGCTTTCCGTCTGAAGAAGGACATCGAGAAAACTCAAGACACGCATGTCCAACATGGCGAGATCTGCATTCATTTTTTGCATGCTGATTATCCAACATCAGTCATTCTCGGAATGCACGGATATCATTATCTATCCGAATGACGCAACCAGCGACGGTTCCCCGATCCGCCGCTGGGCTCTGAGATTCAATGGAGATACACGCCTTGATTACGCTGACCATCAACGATGTCCGTCATGACATAGAAGTTCCTGAAGACATGCCACTGCTCTGGGTGATCCGCGATATCGTCGGCTTGACTGGAACCAAATTCGGCTGCGGTGCAGGCCTTTGCGGTGCCTGCACGGTTCACTTGAACGGCGAGGCGGTGCGCTCCTGTCTGACAAGCCTGGATGAAGCGGCCGGTGGCTCCATAACCACCGTCGAGCATATTGGATCGACAGAAGCCGGAGCCAGAGTCCAGGCTGCGTGGCAGGATATTGACGTTCCCCAATGCGGGTACTGTCAGTCGGGGCAGATCATGTCGGCAACTGCGCTGTTGGCGAAAACGTCGACGCCCGACGACAGCGAGATCGATGATGCCATGGCGGGAAATCTGTGTCGGTGCGGCACATATGCACGTATCCGCGAGGCCATTCATACGGCTGCAGGAGCGCAAGGGGCATGATTTCGGAGACAACTTTTGTCAGCCGACGTGGCTTCCTGGCCTCCGGCGCCGCGTTTGGCGGTGGATTGCTTGTGGCCATGTCAGAATCCCGACTGGCGCTTGCGAACACCGTTCTTCGCAGTGACAACGACGAATTGGCAGGTAACGGTTTCAAGCCAAGCGCATACATCGAAATCGGTTCCGACGGACGGGTGATCCTAACCGTCGGCAAGTCGGAAATGGGTCAGGGCACATTGACCGGCATTGCGCAACTAATCGCGGACGAATTGAGCTGCGAATGGAGATCCATAGTGGTGGTGCAGGCGAAATCCGCACCGGAATTCGGGTTTCCGTTCAATGGTTTCATGATCACCGGTGGATCGAGTGGTCTGCGCAGCGAATGGGTGCGAATGCGGACCATGGGTGCGGCAGCTCGCATGATGCTCGAGCAGGCAGCGGCCAACAGGTGGGGCACCGATGTCGATGCGTTGTCTGTCGCAGACAGCGTCGTTTCCGGTCCAGATGGTCAGCGAGCGACGTTTGCAGATCTCGTATTCGAAGCATCGAAATTGCCGGTACCGGCCGAACCGTTGCTCAAGCCGGCTGGCAAGCGTTCGATCATCGGCCAACCGACAAGGCGGCTGGATACGAGGCAGAAGATCACCGGGCAGGCAGAGTTCGGCATCGATGTGCGGGTTCCGGACATGCTGACCGCGGTGGTGATTTCGGCCCCTCAGTTTCAGGCGACCGTACGGTCCTTCGATGCAGAAAGGGCGTTATCTCGCGCTGGCGTTCGTGATGTCATTTCCATCTCGACCGGTGTAGCGGTCCTTGCCGATCACTACTGGGCAGCACACTCAGCCCGCGACGACGTGGATATCGAATGGGAGCACGGCCCGTTCGCGGGCGTGGACATGGATGACATTCGCGACGGTTATCGCCGAGCTCTCGACACTTCGGGATTGGTTGCCGAAGCCAAAGGCGATGTCCAGTCGGTCGTGGAAGGCAAATCCATCACACGCGAGTTCGAACAGCCCTATCTCGCCCATGCTTGCATGGAACCCATGAACTTGACCGTTTCTATCGGCGACGGTGTTGCGGAAGTCTGGGGGCCAACGCAGGCGCAAAGCATCGTGCAGAGGACCGTTGCCAACATCGCCGGTATCGATCCGGAGAACGTCACCGTGCACACGACTTTCCTGGGAGGCGGGTTCGGTCGCCGGTCTGCCCAAGACTTTGTCGCGGCAGCGACTGAAATCGCAATGGTGATCGGTCGACCGGTTCAACTCGTCTACTCCAGGGAGGACGATATGCGCGCCGGACGGTATCGCTCCTTCAATCTCACCCGTGCGACCGGGGTTCTGGACGATGCCGGAGAACTTGCGGCCCTCGATGTCAAGATTGCCAAGCCGTCGGTGTCGAAGTGGTCGGGCTTGTCTTTCCTGATTCGGGATGACGGCGTTGACGAACAAGCCGTCGAGGGTTTGGTCAACCTGCCTTACGACATTCCGAACACCCGTATTGAATGGGTGGATCATGATCCGGGGTTTCCGGTTCATTTCTGGCGAGCGGTGGGTGCATCTCACAATCCGTTTGCCATGGAGAGTTTGATCGATGATCTCGCGAACTCCGCCGGTCGAGACCCGTTGGAGTTTCGCCGGAGGCTATTGCGTAACAAACCCCGACATCTTGACGTTCTGGAAAAGCTGGCCGACGAGGCCGGATGGTCAAACCCGATTCCCGCCAATGTAGGGCGTGGCCTTGCGCTGGTTACATCCTTCGAGAGCATAGTCGGAGAGGTCGCCGAGGTGCGGATCGTCGACGGTGATCTGCGTGTCGACAAGGTGACGTGTGTCGTGGACTGTGGTGTTGCGGTCAATCCCGGACAGGTGGAAGCGCAGATGCACTCCAGCATCGTGTTTGGCCTGAGCGCATTTCTTCGCGGTGAAATCACGCTTGCCGATGGAGAAATCGAGCAATCCAACTTCCATGACTATGAGCCGCTGCGCATATCCGAAATGCCGCACATCAATGTCAGCATATTGGAGGGGGCGGACGAACCTGGCGGCGTTGGCGAGCCAGGTCTGCCACCACTTTTGCCGGCTGTTGCCAACGCGGTTTTCAACCTCACCGGTGAGCGGACGACGCGATTGCCTTTCAGCTCTTAGTCATTGGTGTCCCTGCCGACATCATAGACCCATTCACCCAGCTCCGGCCTCAGCCGCAATTCAACACGATGAAAGAACATGTCCCGATGATGAAGCTTCTACATCCCATGGTTTTCGCAATGATGATCCAGCCAGTCCTTGCGGATGAAACGACTGTCAGCGGTTTGCCGCCCTTCACCGAAGCTGTCCTGCCGATGGGATCGGACCTGTTTGCTGTTTCTATCGGTCCCGGCGGTCCGGATGAGGAGTTTGGCTCCGATGCCGTGAATGGCGGGCTTTATAAGATCAAATCCAACGGTGCTCATGAAAAGATTGTTCTCTCCGACGGGGAGGGACTGCGGAACCCCACCGGGATCACAGAAATCGATGGTCAGATCATCATCGTAGACGGGAACCTCGTGATTTCCACGTCACCCGACGGCAATGTCAATTGGCGCACGAGCCAAAGTGGGGACGGCGTTTTCTTCTACGATATCGAAGCGCTGGATGACGCGACGCTCATTGTGAGCGACTTCGGGCGCGGGGCCTTCGCCAGAGTATCGGCCGAAACCGGCGCTTTTCAGCCCTATCTGGAGGATATCCAAATCAAGGGTCTCGCCCGGTTCGAAATCGACGACGATCAGATTTACGCGGTGTCCTGGGGTGCCGATGATGCCTGGGACAGCGCTGTCTATCGTGTCTCAAACATTGACAATGGGGCCGTTTCTGAAAAATTTGCGGATGGCTTTGGTAACCTCGAATCCGTGGAAGTCATCGGTGGAAAGGTGTTTGTCGGCGGCTATCGTGGGCATGAGGGCCATCAAACGACAAGGCTGATGAGGCTGGATGCCAATGGCGGTGTTCATCCGTTGGGGCCTGGCTCAGATACGCGAGGCATTTCGGACATCTATTCCGATGGCCAGTCCGTTTGGCTGACGTTTTTCTATGATGCCGGGTATTCCCAATTGCCAGCCAAGCACGTAGCGGCCGAGATGTGATCCGGGAAAAAACGGATCGACACAACCTTATTCGCCCAAACAGCGAACCAGTGGGCCATTTGCGTGCGGAAAATCCCAACGCAGCGTCAGATGGTCACCGGACAGGATCAACCCAAGAAAGTAGCCCCGGACGTCATCTTCGTTGCACCGCGCGTGCGCTCCGGTGAAATAGCCGTTGGCGCGACGTTCCATCGGACCCCAGTCCAGGCTGCACCAGAACCAGCCCTGCCTCAACCATTCGCCATCGATCACAAAGGGTTCCGCCCGTACTGATCCTCCAGGCATGATCGGTGTGCGGGAGCATTGCTCTGCGGTGCCCCATGTTCCGTAGAAGACGGCGCGTTCGTTCGCTGCGACCGGCGACGCGAGCAAAGTGAGGAAGGCGATCAGAACAGGCGTGCGCATCTTCACTGGATAGCGATTTGGGTCCGTACTCGCCAATCACTTCCCGCTTAACAGATGTCTGTGCTTGCCAACCCCGGGCATCGCCATGCGGTCGGCACTCACAGGACATTGACGCGTTTTTGATTGGCAGTCCTTTGGGTTGGAACCGTAATGTCCCCGGCAATCGCTCTCGTGCTTGGCGGAACCACCCTCGGTGGTCATTGAGAGCATGCGACAGGAATGAAATGGGAGTTTCGACATGACGACGGTGGTTGGTTCCCGGTCTGGCAGGGCTTTGGTTGCAACCATGGTGGTTGCGCTTTCTCTCTTTGCGTCCGAGGCTTCGCAAGCCCAGGATGCCAAGCCGCTTGCCGATCATGTCATCTCGACTTTTGGCGAACGTCCATCCGTGCCGGATGGGCCGCTTTCCTCTGATTTGCAGAGGGCGGTTCGGGTGGCATTTGTCGACCCCGTCACGCAATCGGTTTGGGGCAGGGAGCAAGTGGATGCCCTTCGGGACGTCGGCGCCTCAAAGGATCCGCGGTTGGGCTGGATTGTCAGCGACCTGATGCGGTTTGCGTCTTCGCCGCAACTGAACACGATCCTTGCGTCAACCGCGTCCGAATTGCTCGGCAAGGAAGTGCGGCCCGAAAACTCCTGGGGGACCCTGACCGACCATCTCATGGCCTGGGACATTCCGGCGCCGCCCGGCTATCTGGACGTCAAACGCGCAATTTTCACGGGGCTCGTCCCCGGCTGGGACCGGATCTTTGTCGAAGGAAACATCGACTGGAGGCACGTGTCCTGGGGTGGGGTTCTGATTGACAACCGCCCGCACGACAAGACCGATGAACTCTGCAACTGCATTCCCGCTGCCGACAATCCCGAAGTGATCAGCGCATCGGAAGCCACCTGGCTCAAGGACGACGACGTCGTCTTCGGGGTCACGGTGAACGGCGAGTCGCGTGCTTATCCCAGGCGCATCATGGAGGTGCGTGAAATGGTCAACGACACGCTCGGCGGTCGTGACCTGGGCATTCCCTACTGCACCCTGTGCGGTGCCGCCCAGGCCTATTTTACCGACCGTATGCCGGAAGGCGTCGAACGTCCGATCCTGCGTACGTCCGGCTTGCTCATTCGGTCCAACAAGGTGATGTACGACCTCAACACCTACTCGGTATTCGACACCTTCCTTGGGAATGCCGTCACCGGTCCGCTTGCCGATCGAAACATTCAACTCGAACAAGCAACCGTCGTCACCACCGACTGGGGGCGGTGGAAGCGGGATCATCCGGACACGACGGTACTGAAAGAGCAATATGCACTCGGCCGCGATCCCGATTTTCGCAACACCCGCGATGCCAATGGTCCTATTTTTCCCGTTGGCGATGTCGATCCGCGCCTGCCGGTCCACGAGGACATCATCGGAGCAATTACGGCTTCCGGCAAACCGGTGGCGTTCCAGCGCAGCAAGGCCTTTGTGGCCCTCCAGAACGGCGAAGAAATCGCCTTTGAAAACGTCCGTCTAGAGCTGGATGGCGGCGGCATTCGCGCGGTCGATGCCAATGGCTCCGATCTCGGCAGCCATCAGGCCTTCTGGTTTGCCTGGTCGCAATTCCACCCGGGGACTGCGCTCTGGCCCTGATAGCACCTTTCGCGCCACGGAAATCGCTCAGTTCTGTCTGTTGACTTGTCGGTCACCATTCGGAGATTCGCGGCGGCAGCGGGTCCGCGGTGAACGCCATTCGATGTGTCAAATGGGTGAGCATTTGTGCCTTAATCCCCAGTGAACCAGAATCTCGCCAGAGGTTGACAGTCTCAAGCGGATCAGCGTCGAGATCGTAGAGTTCGCCGTCGTCGTTCGCGTGATCGACGATAATTTTATGGGTTTCCGTCCGCAGCATCGTCAGTTGCGCGGTTGGGTCGGTATGAAAAGGCATCGCGTTGTAATATTCGCAATAGATGCTGTCGCGGCCCTTGACCGGCGACTGGCCGCAAAGTTGCGGCCACAGGGAGCGGCCCTGCATTCCCGGAAAAAGATCGATGTTGCAGGCTTCGAGTAGTGTCGGTGCAAGATCGACGAGTTCCGTCAGCCCATTATGAGGCTGCGGCAGGACATTGCCCGGCCAGTTGACAATCAGAGGAACCCGGATCGCCGGTTCGTAGAAATAGGGGCCTTTGAGGTAGATACCGTGGTCGCCGAGCATCTCCCCATGGTCGCTCATGAAAATCACGATTGTGTTGTCGCGCTGACCCGTTCGGGTCAGCGCATCGAGGATTGCCCCCACCTTGGCATCAACGAGGTCGCACATGGCCCAGTAGGCTGCTCGGACCATGCGGTGGTCTCTGGCCGACATGCCGTGCCAATAGGGCATCGTCCCTCCGTAGGCACCTTCCGAATCCGTCGCCTGATAGGCGGGTTTGCCGGAAAGGTCGTCATCCAGTGCCGCCGGCAGCGGAATATCGTCGAGCCTGCCGAGATAGGGCTTGAGAAATGTCTCCGGCGGATTGAACGGATGGTGCGGTGCAAACATGTTCAATGAAAACAGCCATGGTTCCCCCGATCCGCCGCGCCTCTCGATGAATTCGATCGCCTGATCGGCGCACCAGCTCGCCTCGTGAAATTCTTCAGGCATACCGACTTCGACAAAAGCGCAGTCCGGACGGGGAGCGGTTTCAAAACGCTTTCCATGCTCCGAAAGAAAGGCCGTATAGCCGCTGTGAAGCCCCCAATTGTCGTGCGGATCGCCGGCCCAGCAGAATTCGCTGTACCCGTCATTGATTCGGGCCTCGATGGTGGCATTCACTGCGGGATCGGCCGGTGCGAGATGGAATTTGCCGACGAGCCCGCAATGATAGCCGGCGTCGGCCAGCAGGCGGCTGATCGGCTTCTCATCTTCCGGAATCGTCTGACCGTTCTGCCGAAGCCGGGTCGTTCGCGGATAGCGGCCGGTCAAAAAGCTGGCGCGGCTCGGCATGCAGATGGGACTTTGCACGAAGCAGTTATGGAAATGTGCCGATTGCTGCGCCAGCGCATCGATGTTCGGGGTGGAGACAAAGCGGTTGCCGGTGCAGCCGAGTGTGTCGCTGCGCTGCTGATCGGTGCAGATCCACAAAATGTTGGGAGGCATGTCGCATTCCTTCCTGTGTCGTTCTGTCCGGCCGGGGTGGGCGAAATCTGCTCCAGGCTTGACAATCCTGAGGTCGCCGGTCATTACTTCCATTATTGAAAGTTACTATTGGTTATGAAACTAATCATATGGTAGGTGAAAATCAATTGCTGGCCGGGCGCAGAGCGCTCAGCATCGTCGATGCGCTGTCGCGGGCGCCGGAAGGCCTTTCCTTTTCAAAGCTGGAAACCGAGATCGGTGTTTCGGCGGCGAGCCTGTCGCGCCTACTGAAAATGCTCCTGAATGAGGGGTGGATCGAGACCGAGCAGAGGGGACGCTACGTCGTCGGAGCCCGGACCATGACGCTTGCCCGCCATCTGAGCGGTCACTGGTCAGAGCATGAAATTATCGAGCCGGTGGTCAAGGACCTGGCGATTGCCACAGGGCATTCCGCCTGTTTCGCGCGCTTTGCCAACGATTCATTCGTGCTGACGACGAAAACGGAGATGCCGTCCTCGTTTCACTTCATCGAGCTGTATTTCAAGCACTACGAGTTGCACGACAACGGTATGGCGCTGACCCTGCTGGCCTATCAGGAACCCGATACGGCCCGGTATCTTCTCGAGGAGCAGATTGGCGACGGCGACATCGAGGAGTTTGTCTCACGGCTCCAGCAGATCAAACGGGACGGGTACCACATCAGTCACGAGGGTGCGGTGACGCGGATCGCCGTGCCGGTGCATCAGGGCGTCGGCCACACCGTCAAGGGCGTCGCTGCCATTGCTGCGATCAACATGAATTCGAACGAGACGGACGAATGTCTGAAATCGGTGCGCATTGCGGCCGGAGAGGCGGAACGACGCCTCAACAACAGAGCGGATTTGTCACCGCGGTCAGCGGGACGAAATTCGTCGTAACTCCGAGATTAACACGGGATAGGAGAGTGAAATGTCACGTTTTTCTTTTCGCAGCCTGATGGGTCTGACCCTCAGCGCGGGCATCGCCTTCGGGGCAGCGACATCGGCCATCGCGGCGGATATGAAGGTGCGGTATGCCGTTGACGGTTTTGTGCTCGGGACCCTCATTCGAGTGGCCGAGGCGAAAGGCTATCTGGCGGATGAGAACATCGATCCGACCATGCTGACCTTTTCCTACGGTGTCGACACCGTCGATGCGGTGCTGGCCGGACAAGCCGATTTCGGCGTCATTATCGACATGCCGCTTCTGACACGTCTGAGCTCCGACAAGCTGGCGGTGCCGGCGCTGATCGGCACGCCGAATCCGGGTTGGCACAAGCTCTATGTGACGCAGGATTACAAGCAGCCCAAGGACCTCAAGGGCAAGAAGATCGCGGTCGCCACCGGCACGGCACAGGAGTTCGTGACCCGCACCCATCTGAGCGACAACGGCCTCGACCCGGATAATGACGTGGAGCTCGTCGGTCTGGGCAGCCTTTTCGAAATCATCGGCGCCATGAAAGCCGGCCGGGTCGACGCCGCCTGGATCTGGGGCCAGGGCGTCGAACAGATCAGTGGCGACGACCGCTACCGGTTCGAAGCCGATGACAGCATCGTCAACCAGAAAACGACCGCCCTGCTGGTGGTATCCAAGGACTATCTTGCCAACAATCGCGACGGCGTTGTGGCGACCCTGCGGGCACTCGACAAGGCCGGCGCGGTGGTCAAGGCCGATGTTGGCGAGGCCGCCCAGATCGTAGCCAAGGGGATTGCCGGGGATCCGACCAAGGTCAAGCCGGTGATCATGGGCCAGAACTACGCGCTGAGCTTTGAAAAGTCGGCGATGGATTCTCTCAAGGACAAATACGACTTCCTGGTGGCACAGGGGGTGATCGATCCGCCCTATGACTATGCGGCGCAATTCGACCTGGGTGTCTTGAAGGAGGCAGCCCCGAACGCTTCCACCGTGGACTCTCTTAACTGAACGGCTTCAGCACCGCACCGGTTCGATCTTCTGCCGGTGCGGCCTGATGTGAAGCCGAAGACACTCTGGTGCTGGTGGGGTGACACAATGACAATTTCGCTCGAATCGGTCGGGTTTACCTATGGGTCGTCCGGACGGACTTCGCCGATGATCCTGCGCAACATCGATCTGACGATCCCGGAAGGTGAGTTCCTGATCCTGCTCGGCCCGAGCGGGTGCGGAAAGTCGACATTGTTGCGGCTTGTTGCGGGATTCGATCAGGCGAGCGAAGGCCGGCTTCAAATCAACGGACAGCCGGTATCGGGGCCGGGCAAGGACCGGGGCATGGTGTTTCAGGATCTCGACAGCGCGCTCTACGAGTGGCTGACGGTTCGGGAGAACGTCGAGTTCGGTCTTCAGATCGATGGTGTGGCGCGCGAGGAGCGCATTCGCCGCCGCGATGCGGCGTTGAAAATGGTCAATTTGCTGGACCATGCCGACAAGTTTCCGGACGCGCTTTCCGGCGGCATGAAACAGCGGGTGCAGATCGCACGGATGCTGGCCATGCGCCCGTCCATCATGCTGATGGATGAACCCTTTGCATCCCTGGATGCCCAAACGCGCCAGATCCTGCAAAACCAGATGGTATCGATCTGGACTGAGGTGGGTGGCACCGCGATCTATGTCACCCACGATATACGCGAGGCGCTCAATCTCGGACAACGCATCATCCTTATGTCGGCGGGCCCGGAGGCGGGTATCAAGCACAGTTATGACGTTCCGATGGAGTATCCCCGCAAACAGAGCGATCCACACTACATCGATCTGCTGGAGCGCATCTCGGCAGACATTGAGGAAGAGGTCAGCAAGGTATGGCAGTGATTGACCGCCAATCGCCCGCCAAGTCGGGTGCCGCAACAAAATTCGTGTTGGCGGCAAATCTGATATCTCCGCTTTCGGTGCTCATCGGACTGTTGATCTGGGAATTCGGCGCGCGCCTTTTCATCGATCCGTTTTTTCTGCCGCCCGTGTCGGCGATTTTCCTCGGTGCGGTGGAGCTCTATCAGCAGGATTTGCTGTTGTCGCATATCTCAGCCAGCCTGGTCCGCATTCTGGGTGGTTGGGTCCTCGGCAGCCTGGTGGCGATCCCGGTCGGACTGCTGGTTGGCAGTTTTCTCAACGCCAAGCGTATCATCGATCCGTACATTCACTTCCTGCGATTCATTCCGGCGATCGCGCTGGTAACACTCTTTATCGTCTGGTTCGGTGTCGGCGAGCTGTCGAAGATCCTGCTCGTCATGTATGCGACGGCGTTCATCGTGATGGTCAACACGGCAACCGGTGTCGTCACAATCCACCAGAACAAACGGCTGGCCGCCCGTACCTTCGGCGCGTCGCTGTGGCAGATATTCTGGCGCGTGACGATTCCGGCGGCCATGCCTTCGATTTACGTCGGTATGCGCCTGGCGCTGGCCTCGTCGTTCCTGGTCATAGTGGCGGTTGAGATGCTCGCCGCCGAATCCGGGCTGGGTTATCTGATCTGGACGTCGAAGCTCTATTTCAAGATCGACTGGATGTTCGTCGGCATCTTCCTTCTCGGATTTCTCGGGCTGCTGACCGACTACGCTTGGAAAATGTTCGGCAAACATGTTATCGGCCGGTTCGTGCGTACCGCCGCGAATTACTAGGTCAGCCCGGACAATGTCAGCCCCAAACAACATCGTCGTCATTTTCAATGACGACCACGGCCAGTGGGCGCTGCCTGCCTACGGTAACAGGGAATTGCGGACGCCGACGCTCGACCATCTCGCCCGGTCCGGGGTGGTTATGGAGAATGCCTTCACGCCGACGCCGGTGTGTTCACCGGCCAGGGCTTGTTTTCTGACCGGCAGGATGGCTTCCCAGCACGGCCTTCATGACTATATCGCCAGTGGTGAGGGATTCGACAAACGGCGCTGGCTCGACGCGGAAGTGACGTTGCCGCAGCTCCTGCAGCAGGCCGGGTACCAGGTTGCATTGTCGGGCAAATGGCACTTGGGAAACGACATCGAACCGCATCCTGGCTTCGATCATTGGTTCGCACTGAGTGGCGACTACCCGGTCGAAGCCAAGGGCCCATATAGGTACAGCCAGGACGGGACGATCGTGGAACGTTCCGGATACAAGTCACATGTCATCACCGACGCCGCCATCGAGTTTCTTCGCGGCTTCAACAAAACCAGACCGTTTTTCCTTTTCGTCGGGCACACGGCAACGCACAGCCCCTGGGCCGACCATCCACCGCGACTGGTGGAGCACTATCGCGATTGTTCTTTCAGCGACATCCCGCCTGATCCCGCCTACCCTTTCGGTTATCAAAACCTGGAGTCGCGCGACCTGATCTCCAGGACTGATTGGCGCGAGGCACTGGCACAATATTATGCTGCGGTTTCCAGTCTCGACGAGGCGGTTGGCAGGTTGGTCGACGAGTTGGAAGCACTGGCGCTGCGGGACGACACCCTGATCGTCTATACATCCGATCATGGGTTGTGTTGCGGCCATCATGGCATCTGGGGGAAGGGCAATGGCACCATGCCGCTGAACATGGTTGAGGAAAGCATCCGGATTCCGATGATTTTTCATCACCCTGAGCTGCTCCTTTCCAGTCAGCGCCGCGTGGAGTTCGTTGATCATCTGGATCTGTTCCGGACATTGGCTGAATTTGCCGGGGTTGCGCCAGACCAGGAACCTGCCAAAGGTTATGCCGGGCGCAGTTTTCTGCCGATGCTGACGAATGAACCCTTGGCTGAGGCGTGGAGGACCGTTCAGATTTGTGAGTATGGATCTGCGCGCATGATCCGCACCCAAAGATACAAATTACTTAGACACCACCACCCCAGCCAGACACTTCTGTTTGATCTGAAGGAAGATCCCCGCGAGACGGTAAATCTGTCGAATGAGCCGGAATTCGCAGATTTGGTGGAACGGCTGACCTTCGAACTCAACGCCCACTTCCAGCGTTACGAATTACCTGCCCATTCAGGAGTTCGGGAAGGGGGTCCCGAACTAACGAACGAGACTGCGCCCTGGGCGAATTGATTTCGACCGGCGATCAATAGGGAGCCCTTGTCCCTCCCGGTTTCCTCCCCGCTGATCTTGATTTACTAATCCTTGGGGGCGCCGATCTCTCGACGGGATGATTGGCGACAGCGGGATCGGGACATCGGCTAGACTTGAGGATGACAAAGCCCTCCGAACGGATCGAGCGTTTGTCGAGAGCGGTTCACCCTGGATTGATGGATGCAGCCATCGATCCGGATCTGTTGATCGTGCTCATACTCGCAAATCTGATGAGCGATACGTTGTGGAAGATCTGCGACCGGATACTGGAACGGTATCCGGATGAAGGCGTCGGCCCGGATTCACGGATCACGCAGGAGATGCTGACGTTCATCGATCACCACTTCACCCATGACTTTCCGATGGGAACGGCGGAGCGCGTAGGCACTCTGGATCTGCAGGACGAACGCGATCGGCTGGGCGCTGCGGCGGTCGACAAAATCAAGGCCCAGCTCTGGCGTCACGTGACACGCCGCCGCCAGGATGGATTGCTCACACCGGCCCTGGACATTTTCCCCCTGCTGGAGAACGACCGACTGCCGGTCTATGCCTACGCGACGATCGACGGGCTTCATGCGATGTCGCGTCTCTTGAAGAACAAGAAGCACCGACCGCTTGGAGTGACGGTGTGCGCCGATGAGGCGACGCTGACCACGTCACTGGCCTGCATACTTCACCGGATCTCGCCAACGGACGCATTTATTGTCGGGTCACCGGGGCACTACACCACTCTGCTTCACAAGCAAGGTCAGCTTTTCTGGTGCAACGGCAAACCGGAGTACTTTGATCAGCCTCGTTGGCAAACACTCACCAAAGAGATGGACTCAGCCGGCCGCCTGGAAGAATTCGACCGGCGTGTACCCTATGCTGACAGGTTCCTGTCCCTGTTCGGGACGCATGTGCTTGGAAGCGGTTTAAGCTCCATACCGGAAAGGGAATTGAACCGATTTGAAGCGGATTGCACCCGGTTTTTTGGCTTTGAGTTGCCGCCGTTTCAGACCTTTCACCGGGAGCAAGTTCGCTTCGTGCAAAGCCGCGCGACGCGCCAACAGCTGGAGAGTCTGGATGGCCTCACCAGCGCGAAACAGGCGCGCGAAAGGGTGGCCGAGCTGGCTCGGGATCGTGATGCAACGGTGTTCGGTCAGGCTTTCTACTGTTATCGGGACGTCTTTGTAGATTCTCCTGCAGCCTATCTGGCCAATTCGCTTCGCGGGCCCAGCTTGAGGAAGCTGGCAGAATCGGTCGGCGACCTGGATGCTGCTTTGCAGTTTGCCAAACAGATATCCGGGCGGGAGAGCATCTTCGGCTGCCGCGATAGAGTGGCCGTTGCCGACGAAGTGGTTCTTTTCGACACCGGCGATGATGTCGACCGGGGTCTGCTCGTATTGGCGCTCGTCCTGGCCTCGCCCCGGATCGATGCTGCCGACAAAATGCAGGTGCGTTTGACCGTGACCGACAAAAGCAGCTTCGTGACGATGGGCGACAACGTCATCGATATGACCGACCTGAGTGTGTCCTCAGTCGTCGAGGGAGACATCTGGACGTCTCTTGACGAGGCCGCACTGCAGTAGTTTGGAGCGGCCTTACGAACAGGTGCAGACCCTGCGGTTCCCTCGTCGCCTGTCTTGGCCTACAAATCCCCAATGCGATAATTTCTCGATTCGGCAACGGGCGGGGCAGGCGGATTGGCAACGGCGGTTACGGAACATCGGCTGCATTTACGAACCGTCCTGGTGGCCGGGCTGGCGATTGCGGTCACGGTCTCGGCCTTCTTTCTGCTGCATCGCTTTACCGAAGACATCACCCTGGCCGAGGTTGTCGCCGATATCCGCGCCACCCCGGTAACCCACATTTTCTACGCATTGTTGGCGACCATTGTCAGTTTCGCCGCGATTGCCGGGTATGAGATCCTTGCCGTTCGCACCGCAGCCCCGGGGCGCATTTCCGACGCCACGGCGGCCTGGACCGGGGTTGCCGGTTTCGCCGTTTCAGACGTCGCCGGCTTCCACGTGCTCACTGGCGGTGCGTTGCGCTATCGAATCTACAGCCAGAAGGGCCTGGATTTCTCGCTGATCGGGCAAATCGTATTCCTTTCCTGGATGTCGCTGTGGCTTGGTATGTTCACAATGATCGGCCTAGCGCTGGCGTTCTATCCCGGCGGCCTCTCCGCGCTGCAATGGTTGCCGGAGGAAGCCGCGCGCGGTGCCGGGATCGTCATCCTGCTGGGAATTGCCGGATACTTCGCCTGGGGTGCCCGCGGTAGCCGCTCGGTGACGGTGCGGGGCATGACGGTGCGCATTCCGGGCATTGGCACCAGCGTGCTACAGACCCTGCTCGGCATGGTCGACATGGTGGCTTCCGCCTTCACGCTCTACGTGCTGCTGCCGCCCGACGTCGCCGGTTCGCTGAGCGGCTTTTTCGTGATCTACGTCTCATCCATCATCCTCGGCGCGCTCAGCCATTCGCCGGGCGGTATCGGCGTCTTCGAGGCCGCCTTGCTGGCCGGCCTGGGCGTGATCGGTCGTCCCGATGTGCTCGGCGCGCTGGTTCTCTACCGGGTGATCTACTACCTGATCCCGTTGATTCCCGTTGCCCTTATCTTGCTTGGCCTCGAACTGGTGCGCGGTCATCGGGAAATCCGCCGGTCGATCCGCGAGATAGGTAAGGCCTCGGAGCCGCTGGTTCCGCCATTGGCGGCCGGCCTGACCTTCGTAGGTGGACTGATATTGCTGCTTTCGGGCTCGCTTCCAGCCAGCGCCTTGAAGCAACAATGGGTAGAATCGGTCTTGGCGCTGCCCTTTGTCGAATCCTCCCATCTGATCGCCAGCTTGATCGGCGTGGCGCTGCTCATCGTCGCCCATGCGTTGTTGCGGCGACGCGAGAGTGGCTTCAATCTGGCGGTCTTGTTACTGGCGGCCGGGGCAATATTCTCGCTCGCCAAGGATCTCGCCTACGAACAGGCGATCGTGCTCGGCGCCATTGCCGCGATCCTCGTACCCTTCCGGCCGGCCTTTTACCGCAAATCCGGACAACCGATCTGGTCCGTCACGCCTGCCTGGTTGGCGGTCATCGCCATCACTGTGGCAGCCGCCGTCTGGCTGGGCTTCTTTGCTTACCGCCACGTGGAATATTCCAATCAACTCTGGTGGCAGTTTTCCTGGAAGGGCGATGCACCCCGGTTCCTGCGCGCCAGTGTCGCCATCGTTGCTGCCGTGTTTGCGCTGGGCCTTTACATGATCCTCAACCGCCGCGCCCAGCACCTGACGCCGGTCGGACCGGTACCGGACAGCGTACGCAAGCTGGTGTCGGAAGCAACCAATGTGGACGCCACCATCGCGTTGTTGGGCGACAAGCATTTTCTCGTCGCCGAAGACCAGAGCGCCTTTCTGATGTATGGCGTGGCCGGTGGCAGTTACGTTGCCAAAGGCGACCCGGTCGGAGATCCGCATCAGGGCGAGGCCCTGGCCTGGCGGCTGCGAGAATTGGCCGATCAGGGGGGCTATAGAACCGTCTTCTATTCCATCGGCCAGGATTATCTGCCGCTCTACCTCGACATGGGACTATCGGTCCTCAAGATCGGTGAGGTGGCGTGGGTCGATCTCGAGACCTTCTCTCTCGATCAGCCGAAGCAGAAAGATTTTCGCTATGCCAGGCGGCGTGCCGGCAAGGACGGGCTGGAATTCGCCATCGTGCCCAAAGCGGAGGTGCCGGCACTCCTGCCGGAGTTGCGTGCTGTGTCCGACGCCTGGATGGCGATCAAGGCGGGTGCGGAGAAACACTTCGCTCTCGGCAATTTCAACGATGACTATCTCAGCAATTTCGATTTCAGCGTGGTGCGAAAGGACGGCGAAATTGTCGCCTTCGCCAATATTCTGACCGGCGCCGGCCAGGAGCAGATGTCGATCGATCTGATGCGCTACCGGCCGAAAGTTTCGAACGTGCTGATGGATTTTCTGTTCGCCGAACTGCTGCTCCACGCGCAATCCGGCGGCTATCGCTGGTTCGATCTCGGCGCTGCTCCGTTGGCCGGTCTTTCCGACCATCCACTTGCCACCTCCTGGAACCGCATCGGAACCATGATCTATCAGCGCGGCGAGGATTTCTATCACTTCGAAGGGCTGCGAGCCTTCAAGGAGAAATTCAGCCCGGTCTGGCACCCGAACTACATGGCATGTCCGGGCGGGTTGGCCGTTCCGCGCGCGCTGATAGACATCAACAGCCTGATATCAGGCGGCGCCAGGGGGCTTGCCCGCCGGTGAGGGCGCTTCTGACCGTCCTTCTGCTGCTGGTTGGAGTTGGCCGGGTTTCAGCCGATACGCCCGTCGACGATTTGCCGCTCAGCGTGACCGAGCCGAAAGGACCGGTGCAGGGCCTCGTCGTGCTGTGGTCAGGTGATACCGGCTGGAGCGGCACCATGCAGGGAATGGCCGACGCGCTGGCTGCCCGCGGCTACGGGGTCGTCGGCATCAGTTCGCTGCGCTACTTCTGGCATGAACAGGCACCAGAGGTCATGGCGGCGGACAATGACCGGCTGATCGCGCGTTTCACCAAAATATGGCAGACCGATACGGTCATCCTTGCCGGCTATTCCTTTGGCGCTGACACGCTGCCCTTCGCTTGGACGCTCATGCAGGAAGACAGGCGCGACCGGGTCGACCTGATCGCGCTGTTGAGCCCCTTTCGCAAAACGGATTTCAGCATCAGCCTTCTCGGCATGGTTGGCATCATCCGCGGCAGTCACGATGTCACCACGGCGATCGCGCAACTGCCATCGCAGCGTCTGGTCTGTGTCATCGGCGAAGAAGAAACCGACATGGCCTGCGAACCGTCAGCCGACTACCGTTTCCATCGGGTCCCCGGCGGGCACCGCTATAACCGAGACTTCAGCATCGTTGCCGACCTGATCCTCGGGGCGCTTTGACAGGCCTGGGTTCATCGCATGGACAAGCGCCGCAATTCCGCCCATAAGGCGAGTACAACCTGCGCGACAGTGGTTCCGGCCGCAGCAGCCGGGTTCCCTGAACCGATGAAACGATGAGCCAACCGCACCGGACGGGTTGCGGAAACAGCGACCCGCGATGCAGATCGAACTTACACTGACGGCGCCGGAGGGCAGCGACTATGCAGCCAGTGATCTTGGCTTCCTGCTACACAAGCACCCGGCACACCTGCACGAACGTGATGTCTCCGCCGGCAAGGCGGTCATCTTCTATTCAGCCGCGACGGAAGAGCGTGCAACGGCGGTGCTCTACCTCGACGTGGATCCCGTTGCCCTGGTGCGCGGTAAGGGTGGCCGTTCCGATGGCCTGCTCGACCAATATGTCAATGATCGCGCCTTTGCGGCCAGTTCCTTTCTGTCGGTTGCGCTCGGCCGCTGCTTCGGTCAGTCCATGGCCGGCAAATCCAAGGAACGTCAGGCACTTGCCGACCGACCCCTGCCGTTCGAGGCGCGGGTTGTTCCGGTTTCGTCCTCCGGTGGAGAAGACTTCGTGCGCCAATTGTTCGAGCCGCTTGGCTACTCAATTGCCGTCAGCATGCTCAACGCCGCACCGGGCCGCGATCTCATTTCTCTTACGATAAGCGGGACCGTCCGGCTCAAGGATCTTCTGAACCATCTCTATGTTCTGGTGCCGGTGCTCGACAATGCGAAGCACTATTGGATCGACCAGCAGGAAATCGACAATCTGCTGGCCAAGGGCGAAGGCTGGCTGGCCGACCATCCGGCGCGTGAGCTGATCGCCCGCCGTTCGCTCAAGCACCGGCGTGGACTGGTCGATCAGGCGTTGTCGAGGTTGGCCGAAAGCGATCCGGAAGCGGAGGAGGAAGCCGAGCAGGCGAAATCGGAAGGCGAACTGTCGCTGGAAAAGCCGATCAGGCTGCATGAACTGCGCCTGGAAGCGGTCTCCGAGGCGTTGGCGAAACGTGGGGTGACGTCGGTCGTCGATGTTGGTTGCGGAGAGGGCCGACTGTTGCAGCGGCTCCTGCGCCAACGGGGTCTGACCCGCATTCTCGGTGCGGATCCGTCGGTCGCGTCGCTTGAACGCGCCGCCCGCAGGCTCAAACTCGACGAGGCCGGCGATGCCCTGCGCGAGCGCGTCAGCCTGCAACTCGGCAGTGCAACCTATGGCGACCGGCGCTGGCGCGGGTTCGATGCGGCGACTCTTGTCGAGGTGATCGAGCATATCGATCCGCCGCGTCTGCCAGCGCTGGCCATGTCGGTGTTCGGTGAGGCTGCGCCCGGTCTTGTCCTGGTGACCACACCCAACCGGGAATATAACACCCTGTTCGAAGGCATGGCCGAGGGCGCGCTACGGCATTCAGATCACCGGTTTGAATGGACGCGCCGGGAATTCGAAGACTGGTGCCGGTCGGTTGCCGAGGAGTACGGCTATGGGGTGACCTTTTTGCCTCTGGGGCCGATTGACGAAACCCACGGTGCACCGTCGCAGATGGCCGTCTTCGAACGTCGCTCAACCGAGGAGGAGGGGGCATGAAACTATCGATCCCCGATTTCGCGCTGGTCGTTCTGGTCGGACCCACCGGGTCTGGCAAGTCCTCCTTTGCGGCAAAGCATTTTCTGGACACCGAGATCATTTCGTCGGATCGGTGCCGGGCGCTCGTCTGCGACGACGAGACTGACCAGTCGGCGACCGCCGATGCCTTCGAACTGGTCCACGCAACCGCGGCAATCCGACTGCGAAGGCGCAAGCTGACCGTCATCGATGCGACCTCCGTGCGTCGCGAGGACCGCGCCAAGCTGGTCCGCCTGGCGCGCCAACACCATGCCTTGCCGGTGGCGCTGGTGCTCGATATCGACCCGGATATTTGCCAAGGGCGTAACGAGACCCGCGGAAACCGCGACTACGGGATCCATGTGCCGCGCAACCATTCCCGCGAGCTACGCCGTGGCTTGCGTGGGCTGCGGAAGGAGGGATTCCGCGAGATCCAGATCATGAAGACGCCGGATCAGGTGGAAGCGCTGGAGATCGTTCGCGAGCCGCTCTGGACCGACCAACGCCATCAAACGGGGCCGTTCGACATTATTGGCGACATTCACGGCTGCTTCGACGAATTGAGCGAACTGCTGACAGAGCTCGGCTACGCCATCGATGCCCATGAACCCGGATCGGAGGACCTGATCAGCGCCCGTCATCCTGATGGCCGCACGGCATTCTTCGTTGGTGACATCTGCGATCGCGGTCCGCGCAACGTCGACTGCCTGCGCCTCGTCATGGGCATGTGCGTCGAGGGTACGGCGCAATGCGTCGTGGGCAACCACGACTTCAAACTCAACAAATGGCTCAACGGACGCAACGTCAATCTCAACCACGGCCTGGATCTCACCGCGGCGGAGCTGGAGCAGACTTCGGAGGCGTTTCGTGAGCGGGTCAGGGACTTCACGTACGATCTGCGCTCGCATGCCTGGCTGGCGGGCGGCAGACTGGTGATAGCCCATGCCGGACTGAAGGAAGAGATGCACGGCCGCGGCTCCGGCGCCGTGCGAAACTTCGCCATGTTTGGCGATACCACCGGTGAAGTTGATGAATTCGGATTGCCGGTCCGTCTCGAATGGGCGCGCGAGTATCGCGGCGACGCGGCGGTCATTTATGGCCACACGCCGACGCTTGAAGCCGATTGGCTCAACAACACCCTGTGCATTGACACAGGCTGCGTGTTCGGCGGCAAGCTGACCGCCTTGCGCTGGCCAGAGCGGGAGATCATCTCGGTTGCAGCCCACGAGCAATATTGCGAGCCCGCCCGGCCGCTCGATTACAAAACCGGCCGCACGGCCCAGCAGGACAATGATCGGCTGCTCTATTTCGACGACTATGCCGGCAAGCGGCGCATCGAAACCCGTTTCTCCAGCACGGTGCTCATTCCAGAAGAAAACAGTCTCGCCGCGCTGGAAGTGGCCAGCCGTTTCGCAGTTGATCCGCGCTGGCTGGTCTATCTGCCGCCAACCATGGCAGCGTCGCCCACGGCGACCGAGGGGCCTTTTCTCGAACGCCCGGAAATGGCGATGGATTTCTTTGCCGAGCGCGGCGTGACCGACCTCGTTGTAGAAGAAAAACACATGGGATCGCGGGCGCTTCTGGTGGTTGCCCGCAGTGCTGAAGCGGCGCAAGCCTGTTTCGGTGTCGAGGATGGAAAGGCGGGAATCGTCTACACGCGCACCGGCCGGCCATTTTTCCGGGATGCCGATCTTGAAGCCGCGGTCGTGGAACGTTTGGCAAAGGCAATCGATCAGGCAGATCTGTGGAGCTCGTTGTCGACAGACTGGCTCTTGCTGGATGCTGAAATCATGCCCTGGTCGGCCAAGGCGGCCGAACTGTTGCGACGGCAGTATCAGCCGACCCACGCTGCCGCGCTGGCTTCAGCCGAAGCGCTCATTGGCGCAATCGATGCGGCCGGCGCCATCGTGGGGCTCGAGACGCTGAAAGACGCCGCCGCGGCCCGGCGAGACAATGCAAGGCGGATGGCCAGCACGATCGATGGCTATTGCTGGGCTGCCGAGAGCATCGAGGATTACCGCATAGCCCCCTTTCACCTCCTGGCGTCGGAGGGTGCGGTGCATTCCGACAAGGCGCATGTCTGGCACATGGAAACGCTGACCACGCTGGCGGCTCATGATCCGATCCTGCACACCACCGGCTGGCGTCGCATCGATGCCACCGACGAGAAGCAACGCGCCGAAGTGGTCGACTGGTGGCTGGAACACACGAACGCCGGCGGCGAAGGCCTTGTCGTCAAGCCGGATTCATTTCTGCTGATCGGCGAGAAGGGATTCATCCAGCCGGCGATGAAAGTGCGTGGCCGCGATTATCTGCGGATCATCTATGGCCCGGACTACGATTTTCCAGGCAATATCGAACGGCTGCGCCAACGCGGCCTCGGCCGCAAATTCTCATTGGCGGAACGGGAGTTCAAGCTCGGCCTCGAAGGCTTGCACCGCTTCGTCGAAAAGCAGTCACTGTCCAAGGTCCACGAATGCGTGCTCGGCGTTCTGGCGCTCGAAAGCGAGCCGGTCGATCCGCGGCTTTGAGCGATGCGACTACGGGAACTCATGCCCGTTTGCTGGGGAGACAGATTCTTCAGCCTGTCCGCAGCATCGGCGAGCCTTGAATTCTTACCGCCTTATCCGTGCTTTGCATCGAATGCCCGCTGTTCCCGGTCATGCGCCCGACCGCCTTTATCAAGAACTTTATCAACCTCGCTGCGCAACTTCTTGCAGGTCGGCTGAGGTGGGATCTGCCTCAACTCTCGCTCCATCATGCGGACGTGGCGTCGGGCGATCTGGACATGCACCTGTTCGTGTTCCTTCACATGCCGTTCCATATATCTAAAGGCAGCGCGCGTTCTTGCGTCCGATTTGTTGGCATCGGTAAAACGGGGAAGCGTAACCTTCATATCGAGATCAATCCGTGCCCGGCGAAGTCGACATTCACTCGGGGTTTGGATGACCTCTGCATCCAAATCCATGGAAATGGCTGCTTGTCCTATGGCCTTTCCATTGTTGGGACCGTGAAGTGAAACCTGCTTGAACGCCTGCTTCAATTCGGTTCCGGGCACATCATAATACACTGTTGAAAGCGAACCGGTCGTACAACCGGAGACCACAACGGCCATCACCAATGCCGAGAAAGCTGGTCGCTTGAAAACTGCAGACGCATGGCGGGTGGAGGATGCAATAGAAAAACCCACAATAATTCAACCAAAACAAGAAATATCAATATACCGCCTCGTCGCATCTGGCGGATAGACAGTCAATGAAAATTTCAAAGGGTTGGCAGGCTGATCTGCGTTCTTATTGGCGGACGACGAATGTCGGCACGACGCTTCCTTGCCGGGAGACGTTGATGATTTCCGATTCCGAGATGCGGGTTAGAAAACCCGCCAACTGACCACGAGTGACGAACGGGTCGGTATCCTCATACATCATCCGTTGCGGCAGACCCGGCTCTGCAGCCGGATAACTGACCTGTTCGGTCGGTATCCGTTTCTGGACGATGAAGTCGGCGGCGAGTGCTGTGCCGATTGCATCCTCCCAGGATGAGGTATCGTGATGCCAGCCGAGTTCAACGCCGTCGCCTTTGGCTTCATGTGTGGGTTTGAGAACGAGGGTCTCCCGATTTGCCACCATGTAGTCGAGCAGATCGACCCTGCGGCCTTCCGGGTCCAGTGTCGACGTCTCTCGCAGCAACCGGCCCCAGGGCACGTGATGGCGAATGACCTGTCGTTCTGCGCTGGAAAGCCCCAGATCGATGTCGGGATCGGTAAGCATGGCAAACAGCGCCTTGTGTCCCATAAGCTCAGCGTGGAACGGGTTGACCATACAGACCGCGTTCTGGCGGAGCGCCGTCAGCAGTGGCGCGATCTCATCACGGGCTGCCAGAACATCTCGGGTCAGAGCAAGGCGATAGACCAGATCAATCGCCGTGCCGTCGACAACCAGGCGATGCCCGTCGAATTCCGGCCCGCCAGGCTCTACGGCCACAATTTTTCCGATGCCGGCATCGCGCATGGCATCGGTTTCCTGCAAAACGGCCTCTGCCGTCGTGCCGATGCGGTCGAACCAACCGACAATGGCCATGGTCGGAGGATGTTTGCCACCCCAGTCCTGCCAGGCTTCAATCAATGCCTTTGCGACAGTCGGTTGAAGCAGCAAAGGCTGCAAATGAAATTCGCTGCTTATGTCCTGAAATGTCTCAAGGTTCTGAAAAACCTCAACAAGCCCGTCATTGTGCCCGGCGCCTCCGGGGCAGTCTGCGTTCATTTCGATGAAGCTCAAACCGCCCGCGGTCCGAAAGGCGTCGAGCCGCGCAATCGCACCGTGGTCGGCGGTTTTCGGTTCCAGATGCATCAGATCGCCGATCCAGTCGTAAAAGCGGCCAAGATGCTCGGCTTCCCGTTCTCGATTGGCGGTCACATGGTCGCGGGCCTTGACCAGTGATTTGGCAATGACATCCACCACGTGCCGGTGCCGCTGGAATTCGTTTTCACCGACAAAATGCGGTCGGGCGACGCTGCACAGCGGTCGGCCGTATTTGTACAACTTTCGATGCTTTTGTCCGTTGAGCAAATGTTCGGCATCGCTCTTTCCGGAGTGCGAGAGTCCCTCGTTCCAGCGGTCGGTAATGCGGCGAATGGTATCCATGATGGGGCCAGTCTGATCGCTCCGGGTCTTATTCTGACGGGCGTCGAAGGTCTTATAGGATCACCAAAATCCCTCATGTGCGGCGATGATCGCCGGCTCCAGTTCCGGGTACGGGCCGCGAACAACGACCTTGCGCTGACCGGCGTCGAAGACCTGGTGGCAGGGCATATCCATGGTCAGGTTTTCCGGATTGTCGCCGGTCAGTTCCGCCAGCCGTTTTTCCGTCAGGCCGAAGACCAGCGTGCCGATGCCCGCCCAGTAGGTGGCTCCGGCGCACATGCAGCAGGGTTCGACCGAAGTTACGAGGGTGAAATCCTGCAGTTGCCCGGCGAAATAGCGCCTTGCCGCTTCCCGCGCGACGTTGAGCTCTGCATGACCGACGCCGTAGTCGATAGAATAGGTGTTGCCCGACTCAATGACGATTTCGCCTTTGTCATCGACAATCACCGCACCGAACGGATGATTGCCGGCGCTCCGGCTCTCGTGCGACAGCTTTATGGCTCTCTTCAGATAATAGATGTCGTTTTGCATGGTCGACCCCTCCGGTAAAGCTGCCGCTGCATCAGACACTAGCGCAGTTTGCAATTGATTTGCCACGCCCAATGTTTTCGGGCAGTCCCGCCGACCCACGAACCGCATCTAGCAAAATGGGCCAGAAAAGATGATTAACTGTTCAAATAGTTCTCTGGGCACGCAAACTGGTAGAGAACGGTCGATCAAATTGGAAGATCAGGCTGTTGGGATAGTGACACTGCCCGGTATCCACCTATCGAGAAGCCGACGAGAGTCTCAATTTGCGTATAATGGCGAACTGATGTCTCAGACAACGTCTTTTCTATTCATCCGAAGTTGGAAAAACGCAAAAGGTAAACGTTGAAATGAATTTGCCAACAGATGATATCGGGGATCGGATCTAAACAGGGTTTCCTATAGGTTATTTGAAGAAAATATCCCGCACTGTTCTATGCTCGGTGAAAAAACTGAATATGTGAGTAATGATATTCGAAAAAGATATGGGGTTCTGAAATTTTTAGTTTCGACTATTAGTACCCTGTTAACTATACGCGCCTACAACCATAAGGTGATGAATTTTCGATATCGGCGGGGAAGTTGCCATGTTTTCGCGAGGTTCTACATCACTAAGGCTGGCCGTTGCAGTTGCTATTCCTATTTTCGCGATGGCGGTGATATCCGTTCTTTTGATCAACCGATCCTGGCGAGAGGCTCAGTCGTCTGAAAAAGCAGCCCTGATGGTCGAAACCATCGCAGAACTCAGCGTCTTTGTTAGCCGCCTGCAAGTCGAACGGGGACAGTCGGCCATCTATCTGGGAAGCAATGCGGAGAGACCGCAATCGGCGCTCAGCGAGGCGCGAAGGCGTGTGGATGCCGGATTTGAGGTGTTTGGAACTCAAGAGAAGCGGCTTGCGGCGGTTGGCAGTTTGGAACTCAACGAAGCATTGACCCTGTTTGAGGCACAGGCGCGCGAACTCATTAAGACACGACCACAAATCGACAGTCGCGAGATTGCCCTCACAGAGGTTATGAGCGGATATACAAAGGTGATCAAGAGCGGGCTCAACGTCGGTCACACCGCCGCCGACATCATCGACGCCGGCCGGATTGCAGTTGCGATAAACGGAATGGTCGATCTTGGAGAAGCGAAGGAAATCGCGGGCCAGGAGCGTGGCTTCGTAGCAGGCGCAATCGCCAGCGGTACCCTAACAGACCGGGAAAATTCCCGCATGCAGTCGTTCGCATCCGTACAGGAAGCTTTGATCGAAGTCTTTGTTGAGCAGGAGCCAGTTGAGAGGCGTGCGCAGTATCGGGAGATGTTAGGCGCGGCAGAAATCGCCGCAGTTGCACCGATGCGCAATCGCATCTTCGACCCTCAAACCGATCGTTCAACAATTGAGGCTTCGGACTGGTTCCGCTTAGCCAGCAATCGCATCAGGGCATTGTACGAGCTTGAACAGGAGGTGGCGCGCCATTTGCAAGCGGATGCGCGGCACTTGGCTGACAAGCGCCAGACGGAAGTTTGGGTCCTGGCCGCCTTCACGATTGCAGCCGTCATAGGTGCGATGTTCCTCGCCTTTCTCATTACCAGGAGCGTAACTCGGCCGTTGCTTGGCCTCACGCGGGCTGTGGGGCAGATTGCAAAGGGCAACCTCGATATCGAAATCGCCGGCACGGAGCGTCGTGACGAACTCGGCGCGATGGCAAGCGCATAGAAGACGCTGCAGCAGGGGGCCGTCGAGAAGGTGGCGATGGAGGAAGCTGTCGCAAAAGAGCGTGCGCAAAGCGAGCAGGAGCGCAATGAGCGTGAGGCACAAAAGGCCAGCGAGGAAGCGGCCCTAAACACAGTTATCTCAGCCCTCGCTACTGGTCTTGGGAAACTTGCGGACGGCAACGTCGCCCACCGCATTGAAGAGACCTTTGTCGGCGATCTCGACCGGATTAGGCTGGATTTCAACGCAGCTGTCGACGCACTGGAAGCTGCCCTCGCCTCCGTCAATTCGAGCTCCGTGACCATCCAGGAGAGGTCTCGTGAGCTGCAGTCATCGGTTAGCGACATGTCGATGCGAACCGAACAGCAGGCGGCGTCGCTCGAGCAGACTGCCTCCGCGTTGGACGAGATCACCACGACAGTCAAAAATGGAGCCATGCGAGCCGAAGAAGCCGGCAAGCGCGTTGCCGAAACCAACGAGGTCACGCTTACGTCGTCGCGCATCGTGCAGGACGCTGTCCAGGCGATGGAGAAGATAGAAACCTCGTCCCAGGAGATAGGCAGCATCATTGGTATGATCGACGAAATCGCTTTTCAGACCAATCTGCTTGCGCTCAATGCTGGTGTTGAAGCGGCGCGGGCAGGTGAGGCCGGCAAAGGGTTTGCCGTGGTAGCCCAGGAGGTGCGTGAACTGGCGCAACGTTCTGCCCAGGCAGCGCGCGATATCAGCGACTTGATTGCGTCATCGTCAGGACATGTCCAAACCGGCGTCAGCCAGGTCCAGGAAACGGGTAAATCCTTGGAGAAGATCGCCACCCAAATGGGCGAAATCAACGAGGGCATCCAGACGATCGTCAACAACGCACAGGAGCAATCCGCGGGAATCTCCGAAATCAACACGGCGATCATTCAAATGGATCAGATGACCCAGCAGAATGCCGCCATGGCCGAGGAGACCAACGCGGCGAGCCACAATCTGAGCAGTGAAGCCGATACTCTGAAAGCACTGTCCGCCCGCTTTCGTCTGTCAGAGGAACGCGGTTGGGAGGCCTCGAACGATATAACTCCACCAAATTCGGAACTGAAGTCAGCATAGATGGTCGGCAATGGTTGGGCAGTTTGCTCTCTCTGTCGTCAGTCAGCGCTCCGCCCCGCCGCCCAGAGCGTCCGCGGCCGTAGCCGCTCCGAGGCGATGGGTGCTCATGGCGGATGCTTTTCCCTAGCGCGACAGATCCAGATAGGCTTCAGCCACCGCCGCGTCGATGTCCGCTGGTACCGGCACCACACTGTGCTCGGCACCAAGGCCTCCTGCGGCGACCCTCTCCAGACAACGGACCTGAAGCGTGAAGCCGAGATCCATCGATTCGATCGAATTGCCAAGAGGACGGGGGCCTGCAAGATTGGCCATATGGCCACCAGCGAGCACATGGATCGCCCTTCCATCGGCCATTTCCAGGGTCTCGATGCCTTCATCGGGGTATGAAACGACATTTCTGACATCAGCGGATGTGCGTAAGCCATCCGCGTCGATCTCGACCGGGAAGTGGCCGCCATTCAGCAAAATGACGCCATCCTTCAGCAAGGGCAGCGCCGCCGCAGTCAGGATGTCCGCCGCACCGGTAACGGTGACAATGACATCCGCGCTGCGAATTGCGTCGTCCTTCACCGGTGTGCGGAAACCGTCGAAATGGGCCTCCAGCGTCGTCACCGGATCGGCGTCGACGACGCTCACATCGGCGTGCGCAGCCTGAAAGCAGGCGGCGGTGCCGCGGCCGCAGGCACCGTAGCCGAACACAGTGACGCGCTTGCCGTTCGTCGCCCGGTTGGTAAACCGCATGTAGCTTTCGAACAGGCTCTGTCCGACCGCATGACGGTTTTCCGCGAACTGCTTGATCGGACTGTCATTGATCACCAGCACAGGGAAGGGCAGGGCGCCTCGCATCGGCTCCAGCCGCATACGTCCCGATGTGGTTTCTTCGGTGCCACCGAGCAGTTTGGCGTAGGGGCTCACCGCCGCCCGGGCAAACAGATCGCCGCCATTGTCGAGAAGGAGGTCCGGTTGTTTCTCAATGATTGCATCAAGGAAGCGGCCATGGGCACCGGCATCGGTTGTTTGCTCACCAACGACGGAGATGCCGTGCTGTTCCAGATAGGCGATCGTTTCGGCCTGTGTGCTGTTGAGATTGCCGGTTGAGACAATTTCAGCACCGCCTGCTTTTAGCGTTGTCAGCAGTGCCGCGGTTTTCGGCTCCAGATGGATCGCCGTCCCGATCAGCATGCCGTCAAACGGTCTCGTAGTGCTGTATTCCCGGGCGACGGACTGCAACAGGCGGCAACTCGCTGAAACCCAGTCAATCCGGCTGTTCTCAGTCATCGGCACAGTTTCTCGACCGAAACTTCATTGAACTTCAACGAGAATGTTCGCGTGAATTCGCATAGCCGGTATTCGCTGAGATCGATTTGCATTCAGGTGCCTCCCTGACCCAGCCATACAGAAAATAGGCTGCTGGTAAAAGCCGGGTTCCTGACGGTCTCGTCGAGATTACACTTACGACCCTTGATGATTTCTAAGAGCAACCCGGAGGAAACCGAACATCCATTGGGGATCGACTGTGTGGACTACCCAATACATTGTGATTGGCCCAACTGTTGGAAATCCGGCTACGATGCCGACGACGGCAAATGGGGGGCGTGCGTCGCTTTGTGCGGCACAGATTAGTTCAGCGAGTTCGTCAGTCTCTCCGGAAAGCCGGCGTAACGCTAGTTGGACTGCTGAGCGCGACCGAGACCGCCGGACAGCGCGATGTATGCCACCATATATACCCTGAGTTCGATGAGGATGGCATGACGATATCCAGGTATGAATCACCGCCGGTGCGAAGATGGATAACATCAGCTGGTTCGCTGGTCTTTTTGCTAATCGCTGCGCCTTTCGTGACGGAGCCGCAAACGGCCTATGCCGACGATTGTTTGCTCGATACTAACAATGACGGGAATGCCGATTCCAATATTGACGGAGACCTTGGCGCCAATTCTGCCGGCGACAACAGTCGACTGGCGTGCGGTAATGGTGCCACAGCGGGAGCAACCAACGCGCTGGCGATTGGCAATTCCAGCAATGCGGCGGGCGAAAACACCGTTTCCGTCGGCGTGTTTTCCTCGGCTACGGCGATTGGCGCGGTGGCCATTGGAAATTCTTCCGAGGCGACCTTCTCGGGTGCCGTGGCCATTGGTCGAACAGCAGATGCTTTCGGGGTAAATGCTGTTGCCATCGGCAACTCTGCAGATGCTGAAGCCAGCAATGCGGTGGCCATCGGTATTAACAGCGACGCGATCGCTATCAATGCGGTCGCTCTCGGCACAGGCAGCGATGCCACCGCGACAGACGCAGTGGCCATAGGCAATTCAGCTGAAGCTGAGGCGGACGCCGCAATAGCATTAGGCCGCACCGCCGACGCGCTTGCGCAAAACGCGATTTCCATCGGCAATAGCAGCGCGGCAGTTGCCAGCAGTGCAGTGGCCATCGGCGCCTTCACAAATTCGGCTAGCCAGAATTCTGTGGCAATCGGTAGTTCCAGCGTGGCAACCGCCGATAATGCGGTTTCAGTGGGACCGAACGCCCTGGCATCGGCCAGCCAATCGATTGCGATCGGGATCCTGTCCCAAGCAACCACAGGCAATGCTGCTATTGCGATAGGCGCTTCAAGTCAGGCAACGGCTGCCAATGCACTGGCGTTTGGAATGACATCAAAAGCGTCGTCGGTAAACTCCGTGGCGCTGGGCGATAGCGCAGAGGCCGTCGGAGAAAACGCCATTGCCATCGGTGAGGACGCTCGCGGCGGCAACACATTGGCCGACCGTGGCACAATAGCTATCGGCAATGACGGTGATGGCGATCTGGACGGCGCGCAGGCCCTTTCGGCCGGTGCGATCGCGATCGGTGAGGATGCGCTGGCGAGAGGCTCCGGGGCCACGGTGATCGGACGTGGCGCTTTGGCAGCTGGACCGAACGACACTGCCCTGGGTGACGGAGTTCAGGTGTTGGCCGACAGCGGCACCGCAGTCGGTCAGGGCGCAACCATCGCTTCCGGCGCAACCAACGCAACTGCACTTGGCCAGGGGGCGGCTGCGAATTTCGTCAACTCCACCGCACTGGGTTCTGGTGTCAACACGACGGCGGCTAATCAGATCGCCTTGGGGGGCGCTGCCAATATCTATCGGGCCGCTGGGATTACCTCCGCTGCCAGTTCAGGCGCCCAAGGAATTGTTCAAGGCATTCTTACCACGGACTCCAACGGAAATCTGGCTTCGGATGGCGGCCAGCTCCAGACTCAGGCCAACACCAACACCACAGCAATTGGTTTCAACCAGGCAAACATTGTGGTCAACATGGCCGACATCGTAGCGGTTCAGGCCGTTGCTGCGGCCAACACCGCGGCGATCGACAACTTTGTTGCGTTGAGCGTCGGGAGTGTCGGAGCCAACACCGCGGCCATCGCAACCAACACTGCGAGCATCGCAACCAACACAGCGAACATCGCGACCAACACGGCAAACATCGCAACCAATGCGACGGGTATCGCGACCAACGCCACAAACATCGCAACCAATGCGACGGATATCGCGACCAACGCCACAAACATCGCCACCAATACGGCAAATGTTGCAACCAACGCGGTGGGGATTGCATCAAACACAAGTGCAATCGAAGTGAATTCGACCAATATTGCGACGAACACAACCAACATCGCCTTCAACTCTGTGAGCATCGAAACCAACGAAACAAACATCGCCGGTCTTCAACAGCTCGTTTCGGTAGGGCCGGCTGCCGATACGATTCAGGTTGGGCACGGCGCGAACGCCACATCCGTCGGTGCGACTGCTGTGGGTGTCGGCTCCGTGGCTTCTGGATCGACCGCTGTTGGCGCAGGTGCAATGGCAACCGGAACCAATTCGGCCGCTTTTGGTCTCGGCGCGATCGCCAGCGGCGCAAACACAACGGTGCTTGGTGAGCTTTCACAGGCAACGGCTGCAGGCGCAACCGCCGTCGGTCACGCCGCCAGCGCGGGATATGCCAATTCAGTTGCCATCGGATCGGGGGTATCCACGTCGCGCGATAACCAAGTCGTCGTCGGAAACGCTTCCAATACCTACACAGCGCCCGGCATCACTTCAGCGGCGAGCGCAGCGGCGCAGCAAGGGCCGATCTCCGTTCTCACGTCCGATGAGGACGGCAATCTGGCTGCGACACCTGTCGCTGCCCTGGCCGACTCCATCAATGCGGGTCAAAGCGGCCTGATCGCTGACAATGCCAGCAGATCGAGGGACGCCGCAGAGGGCGTTGCGATTGCCGTAGCGCTGGAGAGTCCTGACCTTGTGGGCGACGAGAACTTCGGAATTCGTGTGAACTGGGGCAACTTCCAGGGCAACAACGCCGTCGGCCTGTCGAGTACGGGTGTCATTACCCGTGACTTGTTCGGCAGCGATACGCGCCTTGCCGTCGGGTTCGGCATTGGCTACGGTTTCCAGAGGAACACGATTGCCGGACGTATGGGAGCGCAACTGACTTGGTAATTGTCAGATTCGAGCAAAATGGATTGCCGCCTCGAAGAGATGCGTGCCAGTGTCAGATGGAGAGATCGGGATGATACCCCTGGTCCGCAGCGCTGCCTTTCGGCTCCTGTTTGCTGCATGCGTTTTGTCATCTTTGTTTGTAAGCGGGCAAGCCGCAGCGCAAGCCAACCAACCTGTCATTGACGCAAACGTTCTGCGAATTCTATTGCGAACAACCGTTGTCGCGCTCAACAACGCCAATCGCACCGGCAATTACACCGTATTTCGCGAGCTGGGATCGCCCGGATTTCAGGAAACCAACAACGCGGCCAGGCTCGCAAGTATCTTTGGACCACTAAGGTCGCAGAACCTGGACTTTGGACCGATCGTGCTTTTCGATCCCGTATTCGCGCGGCAACCCACCTATGACCAGCAAGGCCTGCTGCAAATGGTCGGTTACTTTCCGACCAAGCCTCTGGAGGTCGTGTTCAACATGTCTTTTCGGTACTTGTCGGGCCGTTGGGCTTTGGAAGCGATCTCGATCGACACGCGAAGGGCAGCGAATGCAGCGGCACCAACGGCGAATGCTGTTGCTCCGGCGGCCAAAGCAGAACGTTTGACCGGCACTGTCCCGTTGCCAATTCCGAAGCCGAACAGGGACGAATAGGCGGAACCAGCGCGCCGAGGTTCACTCATTGGCATAGATCTCCCCATCCAAATCATCAAGTTTGGTCTGCAGGTGCGCGCGGACATCCTGGACCGCCTGATTGTAGACGGACGGGCCGAGCACTTTCAGGAACAAATCCAGCACCGCGTTGGCACGAAACTCCGACAGGGGTTCATCGAACTCGTCTTCGAACAGCGCCCGCAGGGAATTGAGAAACTCCGCCCGCCGGTCGTCGCTCAGGGTGATCTTCATCGGCTGCACCTCCTGTTTCAGCCATAGCCGGAAACGACCCGGGGCAAAACCCATCGCTATGGGCTCACTACAGGCGCTATGGTGCCTTTGATCCGATTTGTTCGAGGAGATGCCTGATCGACATTTTCTCCGATACCGCTGAAGGCCGACGCTGGCGGATCCTGCTTGCTATGGGTGGGGTCATCGGTCTGATTTTACTCGATGAAACGGTAGTCAGCGTTGCGCTTCTGTCGATCAGCCGTGAGTTCGGAATCTCGCAACTGGCCACCCACTGGATCGTCAATGCCTACCTCCTCGTGTTTGCTGCGCTCGCTGCTGCCGGCGGCAAACTGGCGGATTTATATGGCCACAAGCGCATGTTCCTTGCCGGTGTAGCCACCTTTTCTCTCGCATCTCTCGTCTGCGGTTTCGCGCCATCGGGCGCCGTGTTGATCGCTGCACGCGCGGTACAGGGGATCGGCGCGGCCGTTATCTTTCCGTTGTCGATGGCGATGATCACGATCGCGTTTCCGCCTGAGCGGCGAGGCATGGCCCTCGGCATCTATGGCGCGACAGGAACAACGTTCTTGGCACTTGGTCCCTTGGTCGGCGGCCTGTTCACCGATCTTCTATCGTGGCGCTGGATCTTCTGGATCAACCTGCCACTGGTCGCCCTCATCGCGCTGATCGTCGTGCGCAATTGGTCGGATCCGAAGCGGACGGCGACCGCGCCGCGGCTTGACTGGATTGGGTTGGTGACAATCGTCGGTGGCCTCTGTCTCTTCGTCGTCGGGCTGATGCAGGGAACGGATTGGGGCTGGGCCGATGAACGGACCCTTGGTTGCCTGGCCGCAGGCATCGTGTTGATTGGCCTGTTTGTCCGCATCGAGACCAGCCGTGCTGCGCCACTCATCGAGATTGATCTGTTCAAGGATCGGGGCTTCAGTTTCTATGCCCTGGCGATATTTGCCGCCCAGTTTGGCAAGATCACCGTCATCGTTTTCGGTGCGCACTATCTGCAGGATCGCCTGCACATGAGCCCGTTGACAGCGGGTCTGGCGATCATGGTGTCGGTTGTCATGGCGCCGTTCCTCGCTGAGCCTTCCGGCAGCCTCGCCGACCGGTACGGAGCGCGCCCGCTGGTGCTTGCGGCCTTGCTGTCGTCGACGGCCGGGTTGCTTTGGACAGCCTACGCGGCTCAAGCGGAGAGCTATGCGCTGATGGTTCCCGGGTTTCTTATGTGGAGCCTGGGCACGATCTTCATGTTCGCGCCTCCGCGCAGCGCCCTGGTCAAGACGGCCCCGGAGGAAAAGCATGGGCAGGTCGGCGGCATCGCGATGACCGCGCAACTGCTCGGCGGTACCTTGGGCATGGCGGTGGCGAGCACGGTCTTCGTGCTCAGCGGCAGCTACAGCGCAGTGCTCGTGACCAATGCGGTGCTGCCATTCGCGATGTTTGTGGTGGGCTTTCTGTTCGTGCCGCGGCATGCCTAAGGCCGTTAGGATCGGGGCCGACAAACTACTCTGCCTGCGGTCCGGATAGCTTCGAGTGGCCCGATGAAAGGGCTCCTGCACGTGCCTCGCGCCAGGGGCGCTGACCGCTTGGGACGGAGGCGAGGAGCTCGCGAGTATAGGCCTTGGCGGGCTTTGTCAGAAGGGTCGCCGTTGGACCGGACTCGACCTCTACTCCGCTTTGCATAACAATAGTTCGTTCGGCGATCCGCTGAACCACGCCGAGGTCATGACTGATAAACAGAATGCCGAGCCCTTCCTCGTCGCGGAGCTTTTCCAGCAGAGCCAGCACTTGTGCCCGGATCGACACGTCGAGCGAGGCGACGGCTTCGTCGCACACCAGAAACTTCGGATTGGCCGCCAGTGCGCGGGCGATAGCCGCACGCTGCAACTGGCCGCCAGAGAGCTGGTTGGGCAGTCGGTTTCCGAGTGCAGGCTCGAGCCCCACCCCGTCGAGCAGCCGCTCAGTTTCCCGGCGCGCATCAGGTCCGCCGAGCTTTCGAAGCGATCTGAGCGGGCGGCTCAACGCCCGATTGATCGTCTGGCGGGGGTTGAAGCTCGCGAGCGGGTCCTGAAACACCATCTGCACGACGGAGCGGTCGCTCGAAAAATTGAGGGTCTCGTCACCCAGCGTGACTGAACCCTTGTCGCTTCGTTCGAGGCCGACGGCGACACGGCCCAAGGTGGTTTTGCCGGACCCGGATTCACCGATTAGGCCGACGATCTCTCCCGCAGCGACCTCGAGTGACACTCCAGCGACCGCCCGGACATACCCGCCACCTCGTGCGGAGAAGGTGCGGTAGATGGATGCTAGTTTCAGCGCATCACCGCCTGCTTGAGATACCCGGCCAGCACCGGCGGAGCCGGCCTCTCTTGTAAACGGAAGAGATGCGGAGACAAGCGCCTGCGTGTACTTGGCAGTCGGAGCAGTGACGACGTCGCGGGCCGTGCCTTCCTCGATCAGGCAACCGTCCTTCAGGACGCAAACCCGGTCGCCGATCGAGGCGGCAACGGAAAGATCATGGGTCACGAAAATTACCGCGATCCTCCTTTGATCGACAAGGTCGAGAAGCAGATCCAGAATTTGCGCCTGCACTGTTGCGTCGAGCGCAGTGGTTGGTTCGTCCGCCAGCAGAACGCGCGGCTCCCCCACAAGCGCGGCGGCAATGGCGATGCGCTGTTTCTGTCCGCCTGACAGCTGATGGGGATAGGCCAGCGCCCAATTCTTCGCTTGGGGACCGGTGCGCGGCAGCCCCACCGCATCAATCAGGTCATTGGTCACATCGCGCGCCGCTTCGCCCTTGAGCCCACGGAGAGCCCCCACGACTTCGTCAATCTGCGCGCCGATGGTCAGCACGGGGTTGAGGCTTGCGGCCGGATTCTGGAAGATCATTGCGATCTCGCGCCCGGCGATACCGTTCCGGTTCGCCCCAGCGGCGAGAAGATTGCCATCGCGGCCCTCAAGCCGCATGTCCCCTGAAACCTCGGCGGTTTGCGGCAGAAGCCCGGCGATGGCGTTGAGCGCGGTGCTCTTGCCTGAACCGCTTTCCCCGATGAGTGTCAGTACCTCGCCAGGAGCAAGCGTCAGCGCCAGGTTTTTGAGAGCCGGGTCGTTGCCTGGAAATCGGACGCTCAGATCATCAATGGCGAGTATGGGCGGGGTCATGTGCGTCGCAGGATCCCCAACTTCCTGGCGAGCCCGTCACCGGCCAAGGTCACCGAGAGCACTGCTACGGCGATGGCGATGCCGGGAATGATGACGAGATATGGAGCTGTTCGCAATTGCGCGCGCCCATTGGAAACCATGCTGCCCCAGCTTACAAGATTGGGATCCGACAATCCGAGGAAGGCCAGCGCGCTTTCGACAAGGATTGCTTCGCCGACTGTAATCCCGATGAGCGCCACAACCGGCTGCAACGCACCGGGCAGAACCTCCACGAAGGCGATATGCAGCGGTGCGCACCCGGCAAGACGTGCGGCATCGACATAGGTCGATCCCTTCAGGCGCAGCACTTCGGCGCGTACGAGGCGCGCGGTCGGCGGCCATGCGGTCAGACCGATGGCGATCACCACATTGAGCGCCGACGCACCGAGGATGCTGACCAGCGCAAGAGCCAGAAGAAAGGTTGGCACAGTCTGGAAGGCTTCGGTGATGCGCATGGAAGTGTCGTCCACGAGCCGGTTTGAAAACCCTGCCAGCGTGCCGACGAGAACGCCGACGCCAATTGCAGCCATCGCGGCCATGGCACCGACAACCATTGAGACGCGCGCGCCATGGACAAGTCCCGCGAATACACTTCGGCCGAGGTGATCTGTACCCAGTGGAAACCGGGCATCGGCAAAGGGCCCGGTCAGCGGACGGGCGACCATGTTCAGTGGATCGCCAGGGGCAATGGCATCGGCGAAAACGGCGACCAGCGCGATACCAAGCAAAGCACAAGCGCCGATGGTGCCTCCGAGCCCTAGTCCTGAACGCATCGTCATTGCTAGGAGGTCTGACCAGTTGCGACACGCACGCGCGGGTCGAGAAAACCATAGACCAAATCGACAACTATATTGACGATCACCACCAGCAGTGTTCCGGCGAGCAGAATGCCGGCCAGAAGTTGCAGATCGCGCTGCCTGACCGCTTCGAAGGCCAGGGAGCCGAGGCCGGGTATCGAGAACACTGTCTCAATAACAACCGAACCACCCAGCAACGTTCCCGATTGCAACCCGATCATGGTGACCACCGGCAGCAGGGCGGGGCGTCCCATGTGGTTCAGCACTACGCTTTTCTCGGACACACCGCGGGAGCGCGCAGCGATCACCCAGCCGCTTTCACCGACCTCGATCATCGCGCCCCGCATCAGTCGTACGTAAAGTGCCAGATAGGTGAACGCCAAAGTAATAACAGGCAGCACAAGATGGCGCGCGACATCCAGTGTCGTGCCGACGGGGCCATAGTCGGCATTGAGGGTGCTTAGTCCACCAATCGGCAGCCAGCGCAGCTTGACCGCGAAAAGGACGATGCCAAGAAGTCCCAGCCAGAAACCGGGAGTGGCATTGAGGATCAGGGCGCTTATCGTTATCCCTGCATCCATCGGCCCACCCCGGTGCATCGCGGCTATTCCGCCGAGCAGAATCCCGAAAGAAGCCGAAAACAGAATTGCCGAGACCATCAGCAGAAGCGTGTTCGGAAGGCGTTCGAGAATAACGGTACCCACCCCACGCGAAAAAGCGACCGAGTGGCCAAGATCAAGCTGCGCCAGCCGAGTGGCATAGGTCAGAAAACGGGTAGCGACGTTATCGTCGAGACCATACTGTTCGCGCAGATCGGTTGCGAACCCGGCGTCACCCGCGCCGATTCCGGCAAGATAGGCGTCGACCGCATCGCCCTCGGCCATTTCGAGGAGACCAAAAACGCCTATGGCCACGATGGCCAGAACCGGAATCGCCTGAGCGACCCGCCGAATCAGAAATCTTGCAAACTGTGCCGCCCCGGAAGGCGGCACCGTGGAGGACGTGTCGGTTGGTGTCGACACGTTTGGTGTCACTTGGCGATCCAGGTATCGGCCCAGTTCGATGTGGCCCAGCGCGGGTTGTTTGCGACGTTCTGCACCTCGTCACGGGCGACCGACAAGAACGAGAAGTGTGTGAGGAAATAAATCGGCACGTCCTCCTGTACCAGCCGCTGAAAGTCCTTGTAGACCTCGGTGCGGTCCGCCGTGTTTATTGTCGAGAGGCCCTTAGCGATAATCTCATCCATCTCGGCACTGTCGTAACCCCATTGGTTTGCAAAGGGAATGCCCGCATCTAGACCGCCCTTGAACAGGATCGTCGTCGAGATGGCCGGATCGTTGCGCCAGACCACTGAACCAATGGCCATGTCAAAGTCATGGTCGGTGTAGACCGCCTTGATATGGGCGCCTGGATCAGCATTGACGATCTCGACGTCGATGCCGACTGCACCCAATGCCTGACGAATATAGTTGCCTGTGTCACGGGTTTGCTGGAACCAGGGCGCCGGCCGTAGGCGCAGACTGAACCGCTTGCCGTTCGCATCGCGCGGATACCCGGCCTCGTCCAGCATCTTTTCGGCAAGCGCGGTGTCGAAGGCGTAGCTTGCCGTATCATCGGTAAAGAAGTCTCCCGCCGTGGGCGGAACCGGGCCGGTCGCAGGAACCGCGTAACCGAGAAATACCACATCAACGAGGAAATCGCGGTCGATGGCATGGGCTATGGCTTTGCGGACCAAAGGATTCGCAAGTTCTTCTCGCCGATGATTGAAATCAAGTGTCGCGCTGTAGGTGATACCCTCGTAGCCCTTGGGGACCACTGTGATGCCATCGATAGCATTCAGTCGTTCCATGTCCGTAAGAGGCACGGCAGAGAATGCGGTCAGATGAATATCGCCGGTTTCCAGTGCGGCGGCCTTCGCCCCCGGATCGGGTAGAACGCGATAGACGATCTCATCAAGATAAGGCAGCCCCTCCTGCCAGTAATTCTCGTTCTTTGTGAGGCGGTAGAATTCACCCGGTCTGTGTTCACCAAAGACAAACGGACCAGTGCCGACGGGCTGAGCATTGTAGGGCGTCTCGTCCAGATTCTGGCCTTCCAGAAGATGCGCCGGCAGAACGGCAGTTACGGCAGGCAAGGCAAGCTCGATCAACTGGCCCGGCGACGGCTCCGAAAACCGCATGATTGCGGTGTGCTCGTCGGGCGTATCGACAGCTTCGAGGTTCTTGAAAATCTGCCGCCCGATATTCTGCTTTTCTTTCCAGACGTTCATCGCCGAGAAAGCAACATCGGCTGAGGTGAAGGGCTTCCCATCGGACCATGTCACACCCTGGCGGAGGTTGAGCGTGAACGAACGACCGTCATCGGAGCCTTCCCAGCTTTCAGCAAGAAGCGGCTTCAAACCGGTTTCATAGTCCATCTCCGCCAGCGGCTCGACGATCTTCGACGAAATAAAGAAGACCCCGTTCGACGCGACGATTGCCGGATTGATGCTGCGATACTCGGTGTCGTTGGCGACCACGAGTGTTCCGCCGGACTGGGGCGTGTCCTGCGCCATCGCGGACGCCGCAATTAGCGCGGTTGAGAGCAGGACCGCTGAAAGGCAGCCTACTGATTTGCATGCAACGTTCATGTTTGTCTCCTACCCGGTTGGTGATAGCTTCTGATTTCGGATGCGAATTGCCAAATAACCATCCCGCATCCACTTTGACCGTCTTGCCGGTCATCCGACTGCGCATGCCCGGCGCACCGTCGCAGGCGACCATCGTTAATCCTTGTGCTCTCAGGCATGCAATCCGCCCAGCACTTCCGAATATGGTGATCGCTCAATCCCATTTTTGCGTTGCCTCCGCGAGTACGGGGACGACGACGGACGTCACGCGCGCGTATTGCTCGGCCTGCGGAACCGCTTTCTCGAGGAACTCAGTTGAGCATTCGGGCGTGTGAAATGCCCAAGGGCAATCGCCGTAGCCGATCAATGCGCCAGGGATCGTCCGTGTCATTCGGCCGAAGTCGGTGGCATAGGGAATAAGCGGCGGGTTCGGGTTATATTCCATCCCGAGGCCCCGAAAGACTGCCTCGATGTGTTCAATCAATCCGTCATTGGGTTGCAATCCGTCGTATCGCGACGTCTGCTCCCATGCAATGTCCCCGCCTTCGGCCATCACACGATCGATGGCCTCTTGAAGTTCCGCTTCCGAGTGCGCCCGCACCATCAGATCGCAACTGACGACGACAATCGCGTTGACAGCGGCATCACCCGTGGTGACAACGCGCTCGATATAGGCCGACTGCCGGTCTTCACTGAACTCGGCTTCTGCCCCGAATTCGGCCATTCGGGCGAGGAGCCTCGGCAACTCACCAGGATGACGCCGCGCGGTCAGCGTGCCGCGAAACCGCACTGAGCACTGGGTCGCACGCAAAACGTAGTTGCCGTCCTCCGGGTGGACGTAGATGACGGCATCGAGTTCGTCGAGCAGACCTGCTTCCGCCAGGGCCGCCTTTCCGCCGCCTCTCGCGCGGCTGATGTCGGTGGCGTGTTCGTCGGCGGGGCAACCAAGGATGGTCAGCGATCCTTGAGCGCTGTCAGCCATGCGCTTCCAGAGCTCGGCAACGGCAATGGCACCCGCAGAAATGGGCAGGTGACCGCAGGAGTGATCTGGGGCACTACGGCCTTTCTGATCGACAGCCGGCACACCGTCATAAACGACGGCGATGCCAATCCGGCCGCCGGGCGCGATGGCGCCATAGGTGGCCGTGAACGCCGTGGGAAGCCCGGCTACACCGCGCTCGACCTCAAAGCCGATCTCCTCAAGACGAGAGCTGAGATAGGCGGCCGTTTCAACCTCTTCACCACCGGCTTCCGGATAGTCTGACAAATAGTTCACATCGCGTTGGATCACCTCGCGCAGATGCGGAAGTTCCGCTGCTACCCGGCGCTGCCACGCGGTGATGCTCTCTGCCTCCGGTTGCGGCGATGTTGTCATGTATGTCCCCGTGGTTCTGGTTTACGCTGGTTTCGTCCCTGGTTATCTGAGGTTTTGTCCTGTCGATGCCCGCGGCCGGGGCAAAGTGGAGCCCTGTCTTGATCTTCCCTTTAGATGGCCTGCAATTAGATAACCATTAATGGATATTTTCAAGTCAATTATTTGAAAATGGTTTCAAAATTTTGCATGGATCAAGGGCTGCCGCGGAAAGACCAACACCAATGCGATCTGCGAACTCAAGCTCTTTGGTTCTCTCGCAATGGGAGCGTGACTTGCAGATTGTCGAATGAAACTGGGGTTTTTTGGGCCAAATTGGTGTCGAGAATTTGGACTATTAGTGAACCATTTTTGACCAAACGGTTTTTTTGGTGGCATTTTGGTCGGAAGCGTTTTTCAGTGGGCAGGCGCCGGTGAGCAGCCGTGCCGCTTCCTGCAATTGCCGTCGCCGCCGCTCGGCAATCAGCGCCGTGATCTCGCCGGCTCGGCGCGCCAGACAGTCCAGTCGTTCGCGGCCTTGGAACCGGTGATGAAAGCATTGGGAGTGTGGGCGCAGCAGAACATCGAAGCCGAAGTCGCTCTGGCGGACACTTTGGCATCGCCTATGATGTGGAGGTGTCAAAGTGTCCTGCAAGTCAGTGCATTGCCGGAAACACGATTGGTGATCCGCTTCCACTTTCGGGATGAACCCTCTGACTACGACACGTTTTGGTTCCTGGTGCAGCGTGGGACACAACCGGAGCTGTGTATTCATGATCCCAAACTTGACGTTGATCTCTATGTTGAAACAACTGTCGTGGCGATGGGCGGCATCATTGTGGGACGAACCACGCTGGCAAAGGAAACGCAGCTTGGTTCATTTTTTTCTAAGCGGAGATCCCCGTTTGGCAAGAACATTTCAAGACTGGCTTCCACCCGCACATTACGCAAAGGTTCCTGACATTCTGCCCTGAGAGCCAACTAGAGGCGGCGCATGGTAGGCCCTATGATCCACCCCTGTGAGGTTTGGTCGGAAAACCGGTGGGCTTAGTCAATCTGAACCCATCACGACCTGAGGGAGACACAATTGCCGACTGCTGGATCATCATCATCCCACGGATTGTCCCAATTGGAACAACAAAACTTTGATGTTGTCATCGTCGGCGCCGGCATCAATGGCGCCAGCGCTGGCCAACACCTCAGCGCAGCCGGCTACAATGTGCTTGTTGTCGATCAGGCCGACTTTGCCAATGGCGCAACCAGCAGATCCAGTCGTTTGCTTCACTGCGGACTGAGGCACCTGGCATCAGGGTCCGGTTTTTCGCAAATGCTGATGCAACCCCGGCGCCTCGCCATCTCGCTAAAGACGGTTCGTGACGACATGCTGGCCAGGGATGAAATCGTGTGCACGATTCCCAACCGGGTAAAGCCAATCAACTTCTGTTTGCCCATCTACACCGATGATCAATATGCGCCCTGGCAACTGGATGCCGCCTTCGCCGCTGTACGGATGACCAGTCCAACCGGCGAGCCTTTGAAGTACCGCCGCCATGGACCTGATCGAACGGATCAGGTTCCGGTCAGTCGTTGGCTGCGCGACCCCGAGAGGCTGCGCAGCGTTGCGGTGTTCGAGGAGTATGTTTTTGACTGGCCCGAGCGAATTGCCCTGGATGCCCTGTTCGAAGCGCAAAAGTTCGGAGCAAGCATTCGAAACTACACGGAGGTCGTGAATCTGCGGCGAGGGCAAGCGGATGAGCGCTGGCGATTGACGCTGCGATCGACCGATCAATCTGCAGAGACAAGTGAGTCGGCCAGCGTTACCACAGAAATTGTTCTCAATTTTGCAGGGGCTTGGATTGACGACGTGATCGCCAAGACGGGCTCAAATACAGCCCGCAAGTGTATGGGCATGAAGGGCATCCATATAGCGGTGCGATTGCCTGAGGAATTTTCCGAATGGGGTGTATTTGCATATAACAGCATCGGCGAGCCGCTCTATTGCCTCCCCTCTCGCGGTTTCCATTACATCGGGCTCACACGAACGCCTTTTACCGGCCATGTTGCCGGTGTCACCGCGACGGATGAAGAAATTGAATGGATGGTATCGGAAACCAACCGGTGCTTTCCGAAGCTTTCGCTAAAAAGCAGCGACGTGTTGTTTACCTGGGCAGGTGTCAACCCGCTGACGCATGATCCGATGGAACCAATGGGAAGTCGCGAGATCAAACTGCATGATCTTGCGGATGATGGCCTGCCGGGCATGTTCGCACTGACCGGTGGGCCGATCATGACACACAGACGTCTGGCAAGAAGGGTGACCAACGAGGTCAAGAAACGGCTGAAACCGTCCAGGACCCCAATCAATCTGCGATATCAGGGCGCAAGCACACTATTTGACCACGGCGACGCGAGGAGTGTGGACCAATTGGTCCGGGAGCACAGTGCCGAAATTATTCGCTGCACACAGCATGAAATGCCCACCAGCCTGGCCGATCTGATGATGCGGAGGCTGGGTTTGGGATGGGAGCCTAATCAGGGCACTGATCAAGCCCGCGCAATTGCCGAGATCGCAGCACCATACTTTGGCTGGTCGCAGTCAAGGATTGAAGACGAACTCGTCGCCTATCAGGCCGAGCTCGACCGTGTCAGGCGAAAACCGGGCTGCGAACTGAGCGATGGTGGGAAGGAAGGAACAATCCTCTAACAGTAAAAAGAACCGCCCGCAGATTAATTGGCCTCGGGGTCGAACTCGTCACCTGGAAAGCAGAGTTTGAATGGCTTTCGCTTGGGGCTTCCGGCTGCGACCGGCCAGCAACGCCGCGGTCTGGCCGAGCCGGTTGGCAAGGGTTCGGTCCGCGCCGGCCTCCAGCAGGTGCCGGACCATGTCCCGGCGCCCCGCTCGCACGGCGTCAAACAGCGGCGTCTCGCCCTTTTCGTCAGCTGCATCTATTGAAGCTCCGGCAGCGAGAAGAACATCGGCGCATTGGAGAAAATTCGCCTGGGAGGCGCGATGCAACGCTGTCTTGCCTTTGTGGTCCCTCACATGCACATCGGCGCCGCGCCTCAGAAGATCGGCGATTGCGTTCGGGTCTTGGCCAGCGTTGTGGTTGCCGCGACAGGCTTCAACCAGCGGCGGAAAACCGAGCCGGTCAGGTGCGTTGATGTCTACGGTGTAGCCGTAGTCTGAGAGTATCGGTGCCCAGTGTAGATCGAGGCAAGCCTCGTTTGCATCGCCAGGTCGGAGCCGGGCGCCATGGTCAAGCAAGAGGCGAAGAATTTCGGTCGTATCGAAGTCGAACGCCCATGACGCCAACCGTTCGCCGTCGGTCTCCACATTGGCTCCGGCTTGCAGAAGGGTCGAGACGAGATCTGCATGACCGCCGGCGATCGCATAATGGATCGGCCGAAGGCCCACCGGATCGATCCCGCCATCGATGGGGCAATCAAGCTGCTTCGGCTGGGCGGCAAGCAATTCGCCAACGCGTGCGTGGTCCCCAAGGAAGCAGGCAGAACCGATGCCATACGCGGCGCCCAGCGATTGTAAGTATTCGGCCACGGCTTCGTGGCCGCGATGGACAGCAACACACCAGGGAGAAATTTCGGTTTTTGTTTCGCGGAAATAGCAGCCAAGAGCTTCGGTGTTGGCACCGGCTTGTGCAAGCAGTTCAACTGTTTCCAGCCGGTTGCTCCGAGAGGCTTCCCAGAGCATCGTGCGCCCATGCGGCCCGACGGCTTGAACGAAGCGTGGCTCCTGTTCGATGTATTGACGCACGGCGTCCAGTCTGCCCGCCGCGGCAGCGGGCAGGACTATCTCGAGAAAGTCCCGGCTGCGCCCGGTGAGCGGTTTCGGCGGCGTTTTGCGCGAACGTGTCATCCTTCAACGATATCGTGCCCGGGTTAATACGGGTTTTCGTTTGTGCGACATGAGCTCGAAGTGACAAATGACGGGTCGTGCGTCTAAGGTCCGTCGGGAGCGCAGGAGCGAGCCAAATGATCGAGACTGATTCCGAGCGTCCGGCCATTTTGTTGATCGCCGGATTTGGTGACAATTCAGGCATGTTCTCGGGCTTGTTGGACACTCACCTTGCCCGGACATATCGCCTTCTGCCCGTTGATCTTCCCGGCTTTGGCGCGCCGCGGCTTGAGGCTGAAACAACCTTGAACGCTTTGGCCGGGTTCGTTGCAGACAAAGCGCGAGAAGCTGCTGCCGAGGTCGTCGTTGCGCATTCAGTTGCGTCGATCATAGGGTCGCTTGCGGCTACGCGGCCGGATTGTCCGATCACGACGTTTATCTCTCTTGAGGGCAATATTACGGCTGAGGACGCCTATTTTTCGGGTACCGCCGCGGATTATGACAGTCCTGAGGCGTTCAGAACCGCGTTCCTCGAGCGTCTTGATGAGATGGCCACCACGGAACCCATCATAGCGCGTTATCGTGAGGTTGTTTCGCACGCTGATCCGCTGGCACTCTGGCAACTCGGCACGGATGCCCGTCGTTTCTCGACCGACCACGTTCCCGGCGAGGTCCTGGCCGCTGCCGCTGACGTCACGTATCTCTACAATCCGCGGAATTGCCCTGAAACCACACTTCGTTGGCTGGCGGAAAATCCCATGAAACGGGCGGTTCTGGAGGGTGCCAGCCATTGGGCGAGCGTGGATCAACCTTCGATGCTTGCTGACGCAATCGCGGAAGCACTGCTCTGAGGTGTCGACGATGGGAACTAAAACAAATCGCCCTGGCCTGCGGGTTTGGGCGCCTTTGTGCCTCGTTTCCTCGGTTGCTTGCCGGCGCCGGCGGTGACGGCGTCTACCCGGCCGTCGGCAAATTCCAGCGACACCGCTTCGCCCGCCGACAGGGCCTCTGCTCGATCAACCGCCTGATCGGCCGCGTCGCGTACTACCGCGTAGCCGCGTTTCAGGACATTGCGGTAGGAGAGCGAGGTGAGCAGCCGCGCTGCTTCCTGCAATTGCCGTTGCCGCCGCTCGGCAATCAGCGCCGTGATCTCGCCGGCTCGACGCGCCAGACCATCCAATCGCTCGCGACTGCGGCTGATGCGTTCCTCGGCCGGGCGCAAGGTCAGCCGGGCCGCGGCGTTTGAAAGACGCGCACCTGAACGGTCGGCAAGGCGCTCGACATGGCGCTCGCTCCGGGCCGCCAGTTCGCCGACGCGCTGCCGCTGCTGGGCGACGCGCCGCTGCAGTGTTGCTGGCGTCAGTTGAGCAGCGCGTCGCTCGAAGAGCTGCCGCTTGTTGGCCGTGTTGAGGCGTAGTGCTCGTCCCAGGCCGCCGGCCGCTTCGTCGAAACGGCGGCGCGGCAGCGCCAGCAACATGTCGATGGAGGGCAGGGCGCGGGCGAGCGCCCGAAGGGTTTGCCGGTTGGCATCGAGTGAACGTATTGTCGCTCCCGAAAGCCTGGCAGCAAGCGCCGCAAGGTTTGCCTGCATTTCCGCCTTCACTGGCACGGCCATTTCAGCCGCGCCGGTTGGTGTCGGCGCACGACGGTCGGCCACGTGGTCGATCAGTGTCCAGTCCGTTTCGTGTCCCACAGCCGATATCAGCGGAATTGTCGAAGTCGCTGCCGCGCGTACCACAACTTCATCGTTGAAACCCCACAGGTCCTCCAGACTGCCGCCGCCGCGAGCCACAATCAGCAAGTCCGGCCGGGGCATGGGGTCGCCATCGGAAAATCCGTTGAAGCCGTTGATCGCCGCCGCCACTTCCGGGCCGCTGGTTTCGCCCTGAACACGCACGGGCCAGACCAGAACATGCACCGGGAAACGGTCGGCGATGCGGTGCAGTATATCGCGGATCACCGCACCCGTCGGCGATGTGACCACGCCGATCACCTTCGGCATGTGCGGCAGCTGCCGTTTGCGCTCGGTGTCAAACAGGCCTTCCGCGGCGAGTTTCTTGCGGCGCTCTTCAAGCAGCGCCATCAGCGCTCCAGCGCCAGCCGGTTCCAGCGACTCGATGACAATCTGGTATTTCGACGAACCCGGATAGGTCGTCACCTTGCCGGTGGCGACCATTTCCATGCCTTCTTCCGGCTTGAACTTCAGCCGTGAAAAAACACCGCGCCAGATGACTGCCTCGATGCGTGCCCGATCGTCCTTCAGAGCGAAATAGGCATGGCCGGAGGAATGCGGCCCGCGATAGCCGGAGATCTCGCCACGGATGCGAACCTGTCCGAAGGCGTCCTCCATGGTCCGCTTGATGGAGCCCGAAATCTCGCTGACCGAGTATTCGGTGATGTTGCTGTGCGAATCGCCTGCCGAAGAAGCTGTCATGGCGTCATTGCGCCTGGAAGCAGTGTCCGGGTCAAGGCCTACCAGCTGGGAACGGTGAGCCCGTTCGGCGCCCGTTTGAGGCCGGTACGGTTCGGAAGTTTGCCCTCGGGGCCGTCGTCAGGACCGACCGGCGTCATGTTGTCGAGGCTGGCGGCGATGTGGTCGGTGATTGCGTCCATCAGGGCACTCTGCACGCCCGGCTTTCGGATGATGCCTATTTCGGCGGATGGCAGTTCGGGGAACCCGTCGCTCGCCGTCAGGATCCGCATGCCGGGGCGCAACGCCGACTCAGGCAGCAGCGATACTGCAAGCCCGGCAAGCACGGCCGAAGCCACAACCGTCGATGACGAGCTGTTGAACAGGATCGAATAGGAGCGACCGACGGAATCGAGTGCCGAGCACCCGAGCTGGCGCCAGTCGCAACTGCGAAGGCCGACGGCCAGCGGCAGGGGAGTTTCGGTATGAACGGAATGCGCCAAAGAGGTCACCCAGAGCAATGGCTCGGTGCGCACGACCTGCGACTGCCAGACCTTTGGGCTATGGGTGACCAGTGCGATATCGATCTCGTTGCGTGACAGCTTGTCGACCAAGTCGCGCGACGGTTCGCAGTCGATGCTGAGTTCGACATTGGGGTTGGATTTGGCGAAACGGGCGATGATATCAGGCATGTACCGGTCGGCGTAGTCGTCCGGCGTTCCAAGTCGCACGGAGCCGGCGAGGGCCTCTTCGTCGAAGGCGGCCAGCGTCTCGTTGTTGAGCCGCACCATGCGGCGGGCATAGGCAAGCAGTTTTTCGCCGTCGCCGGTCAATCGATTGACCCGTCCGTCCTTTTCAAACAGCACCCTGTTGAGGCGTTCCTCCAAACGACGCATCTGCATCGAGACGGCGGACTGGGTCTTGTTCACTTCGCCCGCTGCACGGGTGAAGCTGCCATTGTCGATAATGGCGATGAAAGTCCTGAGCTGGTCTATGTCGAGCGGCGCCGCCATGAAATTCGTCCATCAAAAATTGTGATCTTTAACATAAGAAACATTCACTAGACGAATTAGTCAAGGTTTGAAATAGTCCACCTGCCGGCCTTCCAAAGGTTCGGCGGCAGCGGTGCGTCCCCTTACAAACAGACTTTCCCATCCTCCCAAGCGGGGAAGTGCGCCGCATTCACCAGAGCCTGCCTCGTGCAAAAATGGCAGGTTCGGAAAGGAGAGATGACATGACCACATTGCACGACAGGCTCGACCTTGATCTCGGCACAGCTCGCAAAAGCGGATGGACATTGACGGCCCTCTGGCAGGCATTCGTCTCTCTGCGCAATCGATTTCGCAACCGGCGCCAGGTGTACGATCTGTCACATTTCGACGATCACATTCTGGAGGATATCGGCTTGAACCGGTCCGAAGTCCGGCACGCGCTCCGCGGCGGACCATTCACGGATCATTCGCCGGAACTGGTGCGCTGTGCGCTTCTGCGCCGATCGCGTCTCTACATCGTGTAATCAGAGCGCTTCGTTGTTAGGGAGGTTCATTTGATGGCGGAAAATCGGTTCACTCGGCAAGGCGCGTCGCGCAGCGCGATGCGGTGCATCGGGCAAGCGTCGCAACGCAGCCGATGGGCCGATTTTCCCCACCCCTTCGGGGCCGGGCGCTTTTGGCCCCTGGCGTTGTTGGCTTGCACTTGTGGTGGGACGGCACCACGGTCTGCAAGCCGCCTAGCCAGGGGCCAAAAGCGCCGCGGTCAAATGAGCCTCCCTAACAACGAAGCGCTCTAAACCGCAAGCGATGCCTGCGACGCCCCTATGCAACCGACCCGTCAGACGGGCGTCGCACCAGCACTTAACTATTTCCCCAAGCGGGTCCAATGCCCTGAGCCCGCTCCCTTCCCGGCGTCTGTAAGATCAGGCGCCGGGTTTTTTCATGATAGGCTCTACGGCTTACCGCGGAGCGTACGCATGTGGTGCTCGAAAATGGCTTCCATGTTGTCCTGGTAGTCTTTCTGCACCTTGATTCCCGCGTCGAACATATCCCCGAACAGCTTGTCATAGGGGTTCGGATTGTCTTCCGATTTCGGATCCCTGTTTTCGGTCAGGCCCGGAAAACCCATTCGGGTCATGGTTTCCATCATTTCGGCATAGGGATTGGCCGTTTGCGAACCGTTGCGACCGGTTCCGAACATCGACTCCATCATCTGGCCGAAGGGATTGGCGGCTTGCCCGCTTCCTGCAGAAGATGTGCCGGCACTCTGGCCCATCATCTGGCCGATCATATCGGCAAACGGATTTCCGGTATTGCCGCCGGTCGACTGTTTGAACATTCCGCCCATCAAGGTGGTGGCCATTACCGGCAGCATCTGTTTGAGGATTTCCTGGCCAATGCCCGTTGCCTGGGCGGCTTGCTCAGCGACCGCGCGACTGACCTCCTTTGAACCGAACAGGTGACCGAGAATATTGTTGCCGTCGGCCACACCTTGCGGCGAGAAGGCAGCCGTCATGTTCTCGAAATAGCGGAGGTGCTCTCCGCTCGCCAGCGCCTGCATGAAGTTGCCGATGTCCTGTGGGTTGCCGGTGTTGCGTTTGAGACTGGTCGAAAATGCCGGCATCAACGCTTCCATGGCGCTCATGACCTGGTTTTCGTCGAGCCCGAACTGGCGGGCCATCGCCTTGGTAGCTTCACCGTGCTGGGCCTGCATCATCATTTCGTAAAGCGGCAGCATCAAGGGACCCTCCTGGTTCGGCTGGTGTCAGTATACGGTGAGATGCGTTTCAGGCAACGTGGATAGACCGGCGCGTCCGACGAATTGCGCCGGGGTCTGGGTCTGCTCAACAGGATGTGCAGCTCTAATAGGCGTATTCGTCGAATACCGGATCGATCGATCCGTTCCACCGGCCGTGATAGAGATCCAGCAATTCACCGGCGGCGGTCTTGCCGCGGGCGACGGTTTCTTCCAGCGGCGCCAGGAAGTGTGCCTCGTCGTTGCCTTCGTCGTTCAATCGTGCACGCGCCTGCAGACCGCCACGCGCGATGCCAAGCACTTCGCGGGACAACTGATGCAGGCTACGGCCCTCGATTTCCGCATCGAGGCCGAGGCGCGGTACGGAATCTCGCAAGGTTTGCAGCGACGATACACTCCAGTCGCGCGTCAGTTGCTCAGCGGCATCAAGGGCATTGTCATCGTATAGCAGTCCGACCCAGAAGGCAGGCAAAGCGCAGATGCGCCGCCACGGGCCGCCATCGGCGCCGCGCATTTCCAGGAAACGCTTCAACCGCACTTCGGGAAAGAGCGTCGACAAATGGTTCGTCCAGTCGCCCATCGTCGCGTAGCCGTCCGGGACTTCGCCCTTGAGCGCTCCGTCCATGAACTGGCGGAACGTGACATGGGTGCAATCGTGATAGTGGCCGTCGCGCAGGATGAAATACATCGGAATGTCGAGTGCCCAGTCGACATAGTCTTCGAAGCCGAAATCGGGCGCGAAAGCGAAGGGCAGGATGCCGGTACGGTCCGGGTCAGTATCTCGCCAGATGTCCGAACGCCAGGACAGCAGCCCGTTCGGCTTGCCTTCCGTGAAGGGCGACAGCGCGAATAGTGCGGTCGCCAAGGGCTGCAGTTTCAGGGAGACCTGCATCTTTCGGCGCATGTCGGATTCCGATGAGAAATCGAGATTCACCTGGATGGTGCAGGTACGGTACATCATGTCGAGACCCTGGTTGCCGACCTTCGGCATGTAGGCGGTCATGATGTCGTAGCGTTGTTTCGGCATGCGCGGCGTTTCCGCGCGTGTCCATTTGGGACTGCCGCCGAGACCGAGGAACCCGATCCCGAGCGGTTCGGCGATCTCGCGCAACTGCGCCAGATGGGCATTCGATTCGCGACAGGTCTGGTGAATATTGTCGACGGCGGCGCCCGACAGTTCGAACTGGCCACCCGGTTCGAGCGAAATAGCGCCGTTTCCGGTCGGCTCCACCAGTCCGATAATGTTGCCCTCGTCGAGGATCGGTTCCCAACCGAGCAGGTCACGCATGCCCATCAGCAATGTGGCGATGGATTTCTGGCCTTCATAGGGCACCGGCGTGTTGTCGCCCATGAAGAAAGCGAATTTCTCATGCTCAGTTCCGATCCGGAACTGCTCGGGCGGCTTACAGCCGTCTGCAAGGTAAGTTACCAGCTCGTCCTTGGAGGACAGCGGTGTATCGTCAGTCGTATCTCGGGCCATGCGCCAAAACTCACTGTGTGGCCGCCATCGGCCCCCCGTTTCCCGGTTTGCCGCGTTTTCACAGTGATTGGACTGCTTTGCACGGCAGTGCAAGCAAAAATGATTGATCAATGTGTTCAGAAATATTTGATTTTCCTACCAGTCGCCGATGGTCGCCTGCAGAACGGCCATCGCCGCCACCGCCGCCGTGTCGGCCCGCAGGATGCGCGGACCAAGCGGAATCGCGGTAACGAACGGTTGGCTCTGCAAAAGAGTCCGTTCGTCATCGGAAAATCCGCCCTCGGGACCGATCAGCAGCGCCAGCCGTTTCTCCGTGATGGCTTCCAGCCCGGGCAGGGGATTGTGCGTTTCGGCGGCTTCGTCGCAATAGATCAAACGCCGTTGCGGATCCCAGTTGCCCAACAGCCGGGAAAGGCGAACCGGCTCACGGCACTCCGGAATGGACAGGATCCCGCACTGCTCCGCCGCCTCCACAGCGTTGCGCTCCAACCTGTGCACATTCACTTTCGTCGCCTGGGTATGATGGGTGAGCACCGGCTGGATCGTTCCCGCGCCCATCTCAACCGCCTTTTGCACGGTGTAGTCCAGGCGCGCCTGCTTGAGCGGAGCGAAGAGATAGCGGAGATCGGATGCTGGCGGTTGTGGACGGATTTGCTCTTCGACGCAAAGCGTCAGTTTCTTGCGGCCATCGAATGCGAGACGCACCGACCACTCGCCGTCGCGGCCATTGAAAACCAGCAGCCGGTCGTCCTCCTGCATGCGCAGGACATTGGTGAGATAGTTGAACTGGTCCCGGTCGGCTGCGAGTTTCGCACCCGCCGACAGCGGATCATCCACGAACAGCCGTTGCATTCTGAAATTGGCGCGCATGGTCTGCATGTGCCTGAGTGCCAGCCGAAACTCAAGCCTTGGCGCTGGGGTGGATGTGGGGTGCGAACCCGGCCCGGATGGCCGCGACCGTGGCGGGCGGCGTTAACAGGCGGAGCTTGGTTGCAATCCGATCGATCGACACAGGCGGTCCGTACCCTTGGTGAGACCAGGGCAGCAATGTTTCACCATGCAGGACGAAGCTGGTGTCGCCGTCGGCAACGGCCGAGCCATCAGGAAGGGCCGCTACTTCATCGCTCGTCAGCCACACCGGCGGACCGCCACTGGCACAACGCTCACCATGGAGGATCGTGTCCATTTCGCCAGCATAGACACGGTCCCGGTTTGAGGCCGTTGCAAAGGCCATCGCGTATTGCAAAGCGCGCTGACGCTGGCATTCGTAACAGGGTCGGTGGCCGGCCGCGAGTGCCGTTGCCTCGTCGAGAAAGAACAGCTCCGTGTAGCTGGACTGCGCCATCACCGGCCGCCAGCGCTGCTTGAATTGGGTGACGCAGATAATCCAGTGCTTGCTCGCCCAGCGCCGCCGCAGCAGGGTTTTCGTCGTCGCATCGTGCATGCGTCCGCCGCGATTGCCCATCAAGAGACCGCGCGCGGGTGTGCTTTCGACAGCGCCGAACGGTGTCACCCGGTTCTGTAGCGGCATGTCAGGCGTTGCGGCGGGTAAAGGCGGAGACCACGCCGGCGCCGATCAGCAGCACAGCGCCGGTGCGCGTCGTCGCCCGCAGCACCGACGGCCGACGGATAAACTGACGGGCACCGCTGGCGAGCATCGCATAGGCCCATGCATTGACGATACCGAGCAGCACGAACACGACGACGAAGATCGAGGCTTGCGGCGCAAAGGCGGCGTTGGACGAAATGAACTGCGGCACGAAGGCCATGAAGAACACGATGCCCTTGGGATTGAGCAGCGTCACCAGGAAGGCGTCGCGAAACGCCGACCAGCGATTGCCCTTGGCTGTCTCCGTGTCGATCGTCGGGACGGTGACCGGATCGATCCACATGCGGATGCCGATATAGACGAGATATGCGGCCCCAACCCACTTGACGATCATGAACACGGTCGCCGAAGCCGCGAGGATGGTGCCGACGCCGATGATCGACAGCGATGCGGCGATCAGGTCGCCGAGGCCGACACCGAGCACGCTGGCGAGCGCAATGCGTTTGCCGTGCGCAAGCGCCTGGCTGATCACCATGATGATGGTCGGCCCAGGGATGATCAGCAGCACCGTGCTGGCTATGGCGAAGGTCAGCAGGGTTTCGATGGAAACGGGCATGTCGGGCTCCGGCGTCGCAAATTCGGAAGCGCCGATCAAGCTATACGGGGCGCCCTTCTGTCAACCGTCATAATTGCCCTTGACCCTCTCCTTGGTGGGATCGAAGTGTGGGAATGCGCTCACCGTCGCTGCCAGCCGCTTCTGCTGGCCGTCGAGTTGACCGACATCGACCGCGGTGCCCGGCTCCGCATGGCTGACGTCCATGCGGGCGAGGGCGATGACCTTACCCAGCACCGGCGATTTCATCGCCGAGGTGATTTCGCCTACCTGCGCCTTGCCGATGCGGATGCAGTCGCCGCCCGACGGCACCAGGCCGCCGGAAATCTCAAGCCCGACCAGCTTGCGCTGCGGATGCGCCTTGCGCCGCTCGATGGCGGTTCGACCGATGAAATCGTCGTTCTGCGTCTTTAGCGGCACGGTAAAGCCTATGCCGGCCTCGAACGGGTCCGTCTGGTCGCAAAACTCGCTGCCAGCGAAAACCAATCCTGCCTCGATGCGCAGCATGTCGAGTGCCTGCAGGCCCAGCGGCACCATGCCCATCGGCTCGCCGGCTTCCCAGATGGCATCGAACACCGCCACCGCGTCCTTCGGATGGCAGAAGACCTCGTAGCCGAGCTCGCCTGAATAACCGGTGCGACTGACCACTGTCGCCGCGCCGTGGAAATCGCCGACCCGCGCCACGGCAAAGCGGAACCATTGCAGTTCGTCCATGGTCGGCTGGGCCGGCGGGGTCCAGAACACCTTCTTCAGGATATCGCGCGACAGCGGGCCTTGCACGGCGATGTTGTGCAACTGGTCGGTCGACGACCGCACCCAGGCATTGAGTGCGCGTTCCTCGGCCTGCTTGCGCAGCCACAGGCCGCTGTCGTCATTACCGCCGATCCAGCGGAAATTGTTGTCGCCGAGGCGAAACACGGTTCCGTCGTCGATCATGCCGCCATGTTCGTAGCACATGGCCGTGTAGACGACCTGGCCGACGGCGAGCTTCTTCATGTTGCGGGTGACGCACAACTGCATCAGTTGTTCGGCGTCGGGACCGGTTACTTCGTATTTGCGCAACGGCGACAGGTCCATTACCGCTGCTTTCTCGCGGCAGGCCCAGTATTCGGCGATCGCTCCGTGATTGGTCATCTGGTTGGCTAACCAGTAGCCATTATACTCGGTGAAATCGCGGGTGTGCCGAGCGAAGCATTCGTGAAACGCGGTCTGTTTGGTCTCTTCCACCTCGGCCTCCGCCGTCTTGCGCCAGCCGATCGAGCGTCGGAATGGCTCTTTCTCGTCGTAGACGCGCACCTGGATGTCTGTCGGGTCCCAGCCATTGGCCGGATCGATGTCGCACGGGCACGCTGTGGAGACGCAGACCAGATCTGACAGCGCCCGCAGCAGCACGAAGTCGCCCGGCCGCGACCACGGATCATCCATGCCGATTGCATTGGTATCGTCCAGCATGGTGTTGAAGAAAAAATTGATCGCCGGCCATCCGCCGCGCGGTCGCACGTCGAAACGAGCCAGATCACGGTTCATGTTGTCGGAACAATTGACGTGGCCCGGATATCCCAGATCCTCGTAATAGCGAGCGGTGCAGGCGAGGCCGAACGTGTCGTGGCGACCACAGGTATCCTGGACGATTTCCACCAGCGGCTCATGATCGACGCTGAAATACTTCGAATAGAGGCCCGGTTCCGGATACAGCGAGCCGGTGAGCGAGCGGGTTGTTGTCGGATCGATTTCCCGTTCCATCCCGCGGTCCAGTGCCCTTGCCGAAAACGCCTGGAAATCGGAGCATTCGCGCCCTTTGACGTCGACGACCTGGATGAACTGGCCGGCTCCTACCTCGTAGGCGGTGGCGTTGCCGGGCCGGATGTTGAAGTCGGCCATCGGATCGGCCAGCGGCTCCGGCGGCGCCCGATCCTCCTTGCCCTCGCCGGGGTTGGCGCGGCGGATGTAGAGGATGACTTCGGTCGCCGTGTCCTGGTTGTCCGGCGCCATGGGCTGGGCCGGCGCACATACGACGAGAAGGCCGTCACAGGCCGACTGAAAGGTCTCCATATCGCCAGCGCGCGAGCCGTCATCGAACAGCCGCACGACATCGGCGCGGCTAAGGTCGAATCCGGCCGCATCGAGCGCCTTGCTCACCCGCTTCCCGGACGCGTCGCCGGACAGCGCTGCCCTTAGCCCGGCGCCGTCACCGCCACCAGCCGTTCCGATCATGGCGGCGTCGGAACTGCCGTCAGGCGCGAAAAACGCCAGTTCGGCCGGCTGCAGGCCTTCCCGGTCGAGGACGGAGAACTCGTCACCCTTGTCGATGCGTACGGCGCGCGAGCCGCCGCCCGGTACTGGATAACGCTGCACACCGTGCGGCAGCAACGGCAGGCCCGGCGCGATCACGCCGGCGCGTTCATAGGGCGTCTCGAACATCGGTTTGACCACGGTCATCACTCGATCCCCAGGGCTTTTTTGCGGTCGGCCGACCAGCGAAGCACCAAATGGTCGACCATCAGGCCCATGAACGCGACGCACAGCCCCAGCACCAGACCCTTGCCGACGTCTGTTGACGACAGGGCGCGTTGCATCTCCTGCCCCAGGTCCTGGGTGCCGATGAAGGCGGCGATGATGACCATGAAAAGCGAGAACATGACGGTCTGGTTGACGCCGACCATGATGGTCGGCAGCGCCAGCGGTAGCTTGACCGTCCACATCTGTTGGCGATGGGAGGCGCCCGACATCTTGGCAGCTTCGACCAATGCCGGTGGCACGTTACGCAGGCCCTCGATCGTGTACCGTGTCATCGGCACCATGCCGAATACCACAACCGCGCCGATGGCTGCCACGTCGTTAACGCCGAACAGCATCACCACCGGAATGAGATAGATGAAACTTGGAAAGGTCTGCGCCGTATCGCAGACCAGCAGCACGGTGTTGGAACGCCTTTCGCTCAATGATGCCCATATGCCGAGCGGCAGCCCGATGAGCGCCGCAATGATGACCGCGAAACTCACCATGTAGGCCGTGATCATGGCACGATCCCACCATCCCGACATGGCGATCAGCGCAACGAAGGCGAAACAGATCGCCGCCGAGCGCAGTCCGCCGATCAGCCATCCGAGCCCCGCGACAAGCGCCAGCACCGCCGTATAGGGCAGCCACAGATAGGCGTCGCGCATCGGGATCAGCACATTGATGATCAGGAAAGCACGCAGCCAGTCCGTTATCGGCTTGATCATGGTGATGACCCAGTCGGCCGCCAGGTCCAGTTCTTTGGAGATGGTGAACGCCTGGGTCCGCTTGATCTCATGTGCGGGCGGCCAGATGCTGGCGAGCAGGAGGGCGAATGCGATCAATCCGGCCCAGGTCAGGAACAGCCGGTGGCGCTGCCACAACGGCGTTCCGCGTTCGAAATGAACCGGTTGCTTCTCCGCCCATGCTTTGGAGCAGCGATCCAACGTCACAGCGATGAGCACGATGGTGACGCCTATTTCGAATGAGCGGCCTATTTTTAGCGCCTGCAGCAATTGCAGCAGTTTTTGACCCAGGCCCGGCATGCCGATGAAGCTGGCAAGCACGACCATTGCCAGGCACTGCATGATCACCTGGTTGACGCCGACGAGGATTTCGGTGCGAGCGGTTGGAACCCGCACATGGCGCAGCAATTGCCAACTGGTCGAGCCGCACATCTTGCCGCTCTCGATGACCTCCGGCGGCACCTTCTTCAGGCCCAGAAGCGTCATGCGGATCATTGGTGGCGTGGCAAAGATGATGGTCACGATGGCGCCGGCCTTGGGACCGACGCCGATAAACACCACCACTGGAATCATGTAGGCGAAATGCGGCAGCGATTGCGCCACGTTGAGAATGGGGTTGAGCGTGTCCTCGACCCATTTGCGCCGCCAGGCGGCAATGCCAAGGAGCAGGCCCAGCAGCACTGCGATGGGTGCCGCGACGACGATCACCGACAGTGTCTCCATGGCCCATTTCCATTGGCCGAGCGCAGCGATCCAGACGAAGGTACCGCCCGAAAGGATGGCAAGGCGCCATCCCTTCAGCGCGTAGCCGATCATGAGGGCGGAGATTGCCACGACGGTCCACGGCAACGGTCCGATCCTGGGCCATCGGTTTTTTCCGTAGAGCAGGTTGGCGGTCACGTCGAGCAGCCATTCGACGCCGGCCGCAAAGGCGCGGGTCACATGGATCAGGCCCAGATCGTCGCGCATGAACGCGAAGGCGGCATTGATCCAGTCGGCAAAGGAGAGCACCAGCCAGTCCGGCGGCCGGATCAGGCCAGCGGGCAGAAGCGTTTTGGCGAGCACCAGCAGCACGGCGGCGGCAAACAGCGCATAGGCTATGGTCCTGCCGCTCACATCGGGCAGCGGGCGCGGTGCGCTGGCGCTGAGGTCGCTCACCGGTCGTCTCCGAACAGCACGTTGAGCGCCGCCTGACGGTCAAGCCGGCCGACCAGGGTTCCGTCGCGGTCGACGACCGGCAGGAAGTCGCGCGTGTCGTCGGCCAGTTGCCGGCCGATCTGGGCCAGTGTCGCTGCGGCGTCGACCGGTTCGCCCTCGGGCGCCTGGCCATTGAGCTTCTGCGCCAGCCCGCCGGCGCGTACGACGCGCGCTTTGGCGATGTCCTCGGTGAATTTGGCAACGTAGTCGGTGGCCGGGTCCAGGACGATATTGTCCGGCGTGTCGACTTGCTCAATAGCCCCGTCCTTCATAATGGCAATGCGGTCAGCCAGGCGAAGGGCCTCGTCAAAATCGTGGGTGATGAAGACGATGGTCTTGCCGAGCATTTCTTGCAGTCGCAGGAACTCGTCCTGCATCTCCCTTCGGATCAGCGGATCCAGCGCCGAGAACGGTTCGTCGAGAAACCAGATGTCCGGTTCGATAGCCAGGCTGCGGGCGATGCCGACGCGCTGTTGCTGGCCTCCGGAAAGCTCGCGCGGGAAATAGTCCTCGCGGCCCTCGAGACCGACCAGTTTGATGACCTCAAGCGCCCGTTCGCGACGCGTATGGCGGTCCTGTCCGCGCATTTCCAGCGGGTAGGCGACGTTGTGGAGCACCGTGCGGTGCGGCAACAGGGCAAAGTTCTGGAACACCATGCCCATCTTGTTGCGGCGGATATCGATCAGCTGTTTTTCGCTGAGCGCACGCAGATCCTCGCCATCGATCTCGATCTCGCCATCGGTCACTTCCACCAGACGCGACAGGCAGCGCACGAGGGTTGACTTGCCCGACCCTGACAAACCCATGATGACCAGCATTTCGCCGCGCCGGATCTCGAGCGAGACGTCACGGACGGCGGCGATATAGCCGGCATTCCTGATGTCGTCATAGCTGGGGGTTCCGGCAAGCGATCGCAGATAATGTTCCGGCCTGTCGCCGTAGAGCTTCCACACGTTGCGGCAGCTGATAACGGGCGTCTCTTTGTTCATGATATTCCCCTGAATGGCCGCCGCCCCGGCGATGCGGGGCGGCGGGTGTCAATCAGTGCTCTCCGGCTTGTTAGCCGGTCCAGGGCTTCCAGACGTTGGGGTTGGCCTCAAGCCAGGCGGCCGCAGCGTCTTCAGGCTCCAACTCGTCAATATCGACGAGTTTCGCCATTTCGGCAATCTGCGCGTTGGTGAAGGAGATATTCTTCAGCACATCATAGGCAGCTGGCCACTTGTCTTTCATGCCGTCCCAGGCGGCCTTCTTGAGATAGCCGTTGGCCGGGTTGCCGCAATCGTAGGTCTTGTCCGGGTTCGGTCCTTTCGACGCGTCGTCCTTGCAACCTTCGAAATAAGTCGGGAACTCGACGAACTCACCCGGATAGAGCGCTTCGACGAAGTTCGGCGTCCAGTTGAAGATGACAACGGGACGCTTGTCCTTTTCGGCTGAGGCCAGTTCGGCCCACAGCGCCGAAGCGGATCCGGCGTTGACCACGACAAAGTCCATGCCCAGGGCCTCAACGCGTTCCGCGTCGTGTTTCAGCCAGTCGACCGGTCCGCCGAGGAAGCGGCCCTTGCCGCCAGTTTCCGGGGTCGCGAACTTCGCGGCGCACTCGTTGAGCGCTTTCCAGTCCGGCAGTCCGGGACAGGATTCCTTGGTCCACAGCGGATACCACCATTCCTCCCGGGTCACCGCATTGTGGTCGCCGGCGTCATGTAGGCCTCCCTTGGCGAGGGCTTCTTTGAAGGCAACGCCGAAAGCGCCTTCCCAGACTTCGAGTTCAAGGGTTACGTCGCCAAGCCGTACGGATTCGTAGACTGCCTGGCTGTCGGTCGAGACATATTCGACATTGTTGCCCATCGACTCGAAGATCTGGCCGACAACATGAGACATCACGATCTGGCTGGACCAGTTGTGCGTCGGTATGATGATCGGATCCTTGCTGTCTTCCGCCAATGCAGGTGCTGACATGGCCAGCACGGTGGCCAGTCCGGTTACGCTCCAAAACAGTTTGGTTTTACTCATATTCTGCCTCCCGATTGAGTTAAAACGAAATTCGCCCACCAAATGATGGTTTTGGTCTCCTCCTCCTGTTGCGATGTGGGTCGTTAATCCGGCTCCGTCTTTCGCGTCCGCCGATCGACGGACTCGGAACCGCCCCGACTGCCCTCCCAGTCGGGTGCGAACGCCAGGACGATCGCCTCGGCGCGCAAATTCGGATTGAACAGATAGTTGTGCCACCAGGTGGCTTCATGCAGCCAGTGATCCGGTGGCGGTCGGCTGACGGTACACGCCAAATCGTAGAGCTGGCCGTAGGCCGCGAAGGTCAGGGTGCAGGCGCCGGCGGCTTCGATCGCCTGCGCGCCCTCCGACCCCGGTTCGAAAATCCCTGTCAGCACGTCGGAAAACTCGTCACCGCGCTGGTAGTAGAGTTCGCAAAACAGCTGCAGCGCTTTCTCGCGACGTTTCGCCGGGTCGTGGGTCTGCCGTGCCAGATGCTGCAGTTCAGGTGTTTTGGAATAGTCCGGCTGTTTGGACAGGATCGTGATGATCCGCCCCATGGGTTCGGATTCACCGGGCAGGGTTACCATCGGCATGATGCCGTCGTCCGGCTTGCCCTCCCGGTTGCGCATGATCAGCTGGCGAACCCGGCACTGCCAGCGCAGGAAGCTTCTCTTCAAGGGATTTTGCTGCGAAGCGGGTTCGACGAACTGCGCCACGGCGTTCATACAACTTGCCTCCCGGAAGGATCGTTCAGTGTGAACGGACGGTCATGCGACAGGCTGGGGATGCGCTGGCGCGTTTCAACAACTTGATCGAGATCGATGGTGGCATGCACGACACCAGGATCATCGCCACCATCGGCAAGCACCTCACCCCACGGCCCAACAATCAGGGAATGGCCATAACTTGCGCCGCCGCCTTCCACCGGGCCGATGGCGCAGGGTGCCACGACGAAGGCGCCGTTTTCGATGGCACGCGCCCGGTTGAGCACATGCCAGTGCGCTTCGCCTGTTTTCTTGGTGAAGGCAGCCGGCACCAGCAGAATTTCGGCGCCGGCTTTCGCCAGATCGCGATAGAGGCCTGGAAACCGCAGGTCGTAGCAGATGGTATGACCAAGCATGCCGAACGGTGTTTCGACCAGCACCGCTTGCCCGCCGCCATCGACCAGAGCGCTCTCACGGTAGCTCTCGGTCTTCGATAAATCGATGTCGAAGAGATGGATCTTGTCGTAGCGGCTGCGGATTTCGCCGCTTTCGTCGATGACGAAGCCCCGATTGACGATCTTGTCGCTTGAACCCGCGACCGCTAGCGACCCGATGACCAGCCAGACGCCGTGGCGATCGGCGAATTCACGCAGGCCGGCCAGCACCGGGTGGTCCGCCTCCCGCGCAGCCGGCGGCGCAAAGGCCGATCCCTCGGTGCGCAGTCCGCCGCAATATTCCGGCAGCGCGATCAACTTTGCGCCGCCATCGGCCGCCGTTCTTGCCAATCCCAAGGCTTCGTCCAGCGCGGACGTGAAATCCGGCATCGGACGGGTCTGAAGGCAGGCAATTGGGACTGGCCGTGTCATCTCTCTCAGAACTTCTTGTAAGCTTTTCTCAGATTGACCAATGGGTGGGTGTCGGACATCTGGAACTTGATCAGCAACTCGCGGGCGATCATGTCCCGGTCCTGCTGATTGTCCGGCAGGTGGATGGAATCCGGGACTCGGACCCAACCATTGATGTTGCGGTCGAAAACGGCGGCCTTGCCATCCTCGTAACCCATGTGAACATCTTCCAGCCAATTCAGGTCATCCCAGCCCATGACATCGATATATTGACGCAGGAAAGGCGTCAGTCGGTCGTAGTCGGGAACGAGATTGACGTCGTAGCGGTAGCCGATGTGCTGGCCGATTTCCTTTTCCCGCTCACTGTCCAGTCCTGCCGCGTCGTCGAGGAACTGGTCGACGTCCTTGATGTCCGAGCCGCGATATTGCGTGCCTGCCATGGACGGTTCTCCTTACAGATGGTGGTAGTCTTCGACGCCAACCGTGTGGTTGGTGCCGGCAAGCGGCACACCGGCCATGGCCGAGGCCTCCATCGTCAACGCGGCCAGGTCTTCCGGCTCGAGTGAGTGGATGTCGGTCTTGCCGCAGGCACGGGCGAAGAGCTGTGCTTCAATGGTCAATGTGTGGAGGAAATTGTAGACTCGCTCGGCTGCCTCATCCGGGTCGAGCCGTGCCCTGAGCGCTGGGTCCTGGGTGGCGACACCCACCGGACAGCGACCCGTGTGGCAGTGGTAGCATTGGCCGGGCTCGACGCCCATCTCCTCTTCGTAGTTGGCTTCCGGGATGTCCTTGTTACAGTTCAGGGCCATCATCGACGAGTGGCCGATGGCGATGGCGTCTGCTCCCAGGGCGATGGCCTTCGCGACGTCGGCGCCGTTGCGGATGCCGCCGGCATAGATCAGCGCGATTTCACCGCGCTTGCCGAGATCGTCGATGGCCTTGCGGGCCTGGCGAATAGCGGCGATGCCCGGAACCCCGGTATCTTCCGTTGCCAGGTGCGGTCCGGCGCCGGTGCCGCCTTCCATGCCGTCGATGTAGATCGAGTCGGGATCGCATTTGACCGCCATGCGGACGTCGTCATAGACGCGGGCAGCACCCAGCTTGAGCTGGATCGGAATCTGCCAGTCGGTCGCCTCGCGGATCTCGAGGATCTTCAGGGCAAGATCGTCCGGCCCTAGCCAGTCGGGATGGCGAGCCGGCGAGCGCTGGTCGATGCCGGCCGGCAGCGAACGCATTTCCGCTACCTGGTCGGTGACCTTCTGGCCCATCAGGTGGCCGCCGAGGCCGACCTTGCAGCCCTGACCGATAAAGAACTCGCAACCGTCGGCGAGCATCAGGTGGTGCGGGTTGAAGCCGTAGCGGGACTGGATGCATTGGTAGAACCATTTGGTCGAATAGCGCCGTTCGTCGGGAATCATGCCGCCTTCGCCGGAGCAGGTCGCAGTGCCGGCCATTGTGGCGCCACGCGCCAGCGCCGTTTTCGCCTCGTAGGAGAGGGCGCCGAAGCTCATGCCGGTGATGTAGACGGGAATGTCCAGTTCAAGCGGCCGTTTGGCGCGCGACCCGATCACCGTCTTGGTGTCACACTTTTCCCGGTAGCCCTCGATGACAAAGCGCGTCAGCGTGCCCGGAAGGAATGTCAGGTCGTCCCAATGCGGGATTTTCTTGAACAGGGAAAACCCGCGCATCCGGTACCGACCGAGTTCCGACTTGATGTGGATGTCGTCGATGACGTGCGGTGGAAACACGAAGGAATTGCCGAGACGGTAGGGGTCGCGGCCGAGCGGTTTTTTGCTTTGTTCGGTCATTATTCGCATGCTCTCCCTAGAGGATAAGTTTCTTCTCGGTTGGTTCGAGATTGTCGTAGTTCCACAACTGCTTGCCTGCGACGATCTTGGTGAAGTGGTCGACCCCGTTGTCCGGGTAGAGCTCGTATTGCTGCAGTTTGCGGGTCAGCCACTTGCGGTCGAGATCGGTGAGTTCGGCCTCCACCGCGTCGACACCGAGCGACTGGATCTCGCCGCCGACATAAATGGTGCCGTCATACATGGAGTCGCCGAGGTTCTTACCGGCATTACCGCAGACCACGATGCGTCCGCGCTGCATCATGAAGCCAGAGAGCGCACCGGTATCGCCGCCGACGATGATCGTGCCGCCCTTCTGGTCGATCCCGGTACGTGATCCGACCGATCCGCGACAGACCAGGTCGCCACCGCGGATCGCGGCGCCGAAGGTTGAGCCGGCGTTCTTTTCGATGAGCACCGTGCCGGCCATCATGTTCTCGCCGCAGGACCAGCCAACGCGGCCATTGATGCGAACGTTCGGCCCATCGATCAGACCGACCCCGAAATAGCCAAGCGACCCTTCGAAGATGAGATTGAGGCGGTTGAGGATGCCGACGCCGAGTCCGTGCTTGCCGCGCGGGTTGGAGACGACGATGGTGCCGTAACCGTCCTCCATCAGTTCACGCATGCGGGCGTTGACCTCGGTCGCGGTCATATCGTCCGCATCGATCCCCGTTCGCTTGTTGTAGTCGACGTCCGGTGCCCACGGGTAGGTGAAGCGCTCCTCGGCTTCCGGGTCGAATTCGATGAGCAGCGACCGTCCGGTAAGCTGTTCCGTCGTCATGCCGAGCGCGTCAGCGCGCTCTTCCTGGCTCATGCCGCGGAGTTCGGCATCAGTTACGCCTGCCATACGCGGACCTCCTCGTCATATGGGTCGTAGGTATCGATTTCCTGGGGAAGGATCGCCCGGATGGCCACCTCTTCGGAGGCCATGGCGATCAGGTTGTCGCTCTCGTAAAGCACCAACGGCTTTGCGGCCATGGTGTCCTTGGCCATGCCAAGCTCGTCCTTGGTGGCCACCAGATAGGTGAACACGCCGTCGATCTCGCCGATCGACCGGCTCAGGCTCTCTGCCAGAGTGACGCCGTTGGCGAGATTGTGCGCTGTATAGACGGCGAGCAGCTCGGAGTCGCAGTTCGACATGAACCGGTGACCGGCTCGCTCCATCTGGCGACGCATGATCCAGTAATTGGTGATCTGCCCGTTATGAACCACCGAGACATCGTTGTAGGGAAATGCCCAATAGGGGTGGGCCGAACGTATGTCGACATCCGATTCCGTCGCCATGCGGGTGTGACCGATGGCGTGGGTTCCCTGGAAGTCGTCGAGGCCGTAGGCATCGGACACGTCGGTAGCGTCACCGAGGTCCTTTATCAGCTCGAGGCCGTTGCCGAGCGACAGGATCTCAACCCCTTCGATCTCCTCGATATGCTTGGCCATGGCTTCGGTGTCACCCTGATGGCGCAACACGTAGCGCAGCGCGTATGGGGTAACCGCCTCTTTCTGCTGAATATCGGCCTTGTGTTCGCTGAGCCGCGTTTCCAACCGATCGATGCGTCCGGAAATACGTTCCAGGATCCCGTGGCCGCGATCGAGGTCTTCACGTTCCGCGACCTTGATCCGCATCACGTAGTCGCCCGGGCTGGGCTGGCCGTAGACCGCGAAGCCGGTGGAATCCGGCCCCCGGTGTTTGAGCGCCAGCAGCATGTCGGTCATTTCCTGACCGACATTGGAGCTGCTGCCGCGATGGATAAGTCCGGCAATACCGCACATGAAGCTTTGTTCTCCGTTGGTGTTTTCCGTTGGCGCATGCCGCTCAGGGCAGGCACTCCAGATAGGTGTCCTGGTCCCATTCGGTGACCGTGTGCATGAAGCGTTCCCATTCGTCCCACTTGTACTCGTGGTACAGCCGGTACATTTCGCCGGGCAGGCCGCGCTGGACGACCTCGTCAGCGGCCAGCGCCTCCAGCGCCTCGCCGAGCGACATTGGCAGCTTTTTGACATCCTTACCGGCCTTGATGGCCTCGTAGATGTTGCGCTCCTCGGGCTCGCCGGGATCGAGTTTGTTGTCGATGCCGTCATCGGCCGCCGCGAGGATGGCGGAACCCATGAGATACGGATTGACCATCGAGTCGACCGAGCGGTACTCGAACCGGCCCGGCGCCGATACGCGCAGGCCCGTAGTGCGGTTCTGGAAGCCCCAATCTGCGAAAACGGGCGCCCAGAAGCCGGTGTCCCACAGGCGCCGATAGGAATTGACGGTCGACGATCCGATGGCAGTCAGAGCACGCAGGTGATGGACGATGCCTCCGATAGCGGTCAGGCCATCCTTGCCAGGCATCTGCAGATCGTCTCCGTCCGGCATGAAGGTGTTCGTGCCGCCGGAGACGTACATGTAGTTCTCCGCCATGCCAGGCAGGTTTTCCGGATCGTTGCCGGTCCGGCGCAAATGATCTTCGCCGCCGCGCCACAGCGACATGTTGTGGTGACAGCCGGATGCGGAGACGCCCATGAACGGCTTGGTCATGAAGCAGGCGATCAGGTTGAACTCCCGCGCCACCTGGGCGCAGATCTGTCGATAGGTCGTCAACCGGTCAGCATTGCGCAGGACGTCGTCGAACATCCAGTTGAGTTCGAGCTGTCCCGGCGCGTCTTCGTGGTCGCCCTGGATCATGTCGAGGCCCATGGCGCGCGAATATTCCATCACCTTCATGTAGACCGGGCGCAGGCTTTCGAACTGATCGATGTGGTAGCAGTAGGGTTTCGAGAAACCGCCGGCCGGCTTGCCGTTCTCGTCCTTCTTCAGCCACATCATTTCCGGCTCGGTCCCCATGCGCAGGCGCAGGCCGTCATGCTTGTCGGCGAAATCACTGTGAAGGCGACGCAAGTTTCCCCGGCAATCCGCTGTCAGGAAACCACCTGGGTCTTCCTTTTCCTCACGGTTGCGAAACAGGGTGCAGTAGAACCGCGCGATGCGTTTGTCCCAGGGCAATTGCATCATGGTTTCCGGTTCCGGGATGCCGACGAGTTCGGCGGCCTCCGGTCCGTAGCCTAGATACTCGCCATGGCGGTTGGTGAACAGGTTCACCGTGGCGCCGTAAACCAACTGAAAGCCCTTGGTGGCGACGGTCTCCCAGTGATCCGCCGGGATTCCCTTGCCCATGATCTTGCCGGTGACCGAGACAAATTGAAGATAGAGGTACTCGATGCCGAGCGCGTCGATCTTGGCGCGCACGTCCCTGACCAGTTCATCGCGGCCCGGCGCGGCTACAAAATCCTGAATATCTGTTGTTGTCACGGTCTTCCTCCCATTGATTTTCTGCAGGGGTTGTCGTCCCCGTGAGATTGGTTTTGTGCCTCAGCTCCAGGGGAACGGGCTGTTCGATGTCGGATGCAACTCTCCCTTTTCGAAACGGTCGAACCGGAACGGGACGAGCAATTCCTGCTCGTCTCCCATCACCTCGTCCGCAGCCAGCCGGCCGACGCCCAGCATCTTGTAACCGTGATTGCTGTCGGCAATGATCGTCACGTTGTCGCAAAACCGGTCGAAGACCGGGAAACTGTCGGGCGTAAAACAGCCGATGCCACCGGACGGTTCCCGGTGGTATTTCGGCATGGTGCCCTCGAAACGGCTGTGACAGTGGGCCAGCGCCGACACCCACATGTGGGCGAAGTGCGGACTGGACACGAATTCCGGGCTCGACGGGCCGTAGGGATCGATGGCGACGTCGTCGACCGGGGTTTCGACTTTGTAGGGAGCTGCACCGCCCTGGATCCCGCCAAAATGCCAGTCGGGCTTGTAATAGATGCCCCACATTTCATCGGTAACCAGACTGCCGTCCACGGCCGAATATAGCGGTGCGTCGGTGTCGACATGGATGACTGGCGGCATGGCCCCGTCATTGGTCATCAGTGTCTCCGGTGGTACCTGCAGGACACCTTCCTCCAACTGCCAGAACCGCCACATATCGACATCTTCGTGAACCTCGCCCTCTGGCGTCTTTACGGTGATGCGGTTCGGCAGATCGAGCATGGACCAGAAATCGCGCACCCAGGGACCCGCGCCGATGACGACGTGATCGCAGGCGACCGTGCCGCGGTCGGTTTCGACGTGTGATATGGCGCTGGAACCATTTTCCGAGATAAGGCCCTTGACCTCGACCCCGGTCATGATCCGAACGCCAAGATCTTCCGCTTTCTTGGCGAGTCCATAGATCGCAGTGGTGTTGTTGGCGTAGCCGCCGCGTTTTTCATGCAGGACCGAGGTGATGCCCTGCGCCTGCCAGTCGTCGAAAAGGCCGCGCATATAGTGAGTGCAGGCCTGGCTGCCTTCGATGAATTCGCTCTCGTAGCCGATCGCCCGCTGCTCGGAATAGATTTGCGCGACATCGTCGCGCATTGCATCGCAGGAAATCTGCATGTATCCGACGGGGTGATAACTGAACGCCTCGGGGTCGCTTTCCCAGATGTCAACCGAATGCGCCATTAGGTTACGCATGGCGGGTTGGAAATAGTTGTTGCGCACGACGCCGCAGGCAATGCCCGAAGCACCTGAAGCGATCCCCGATTTGTCGAGAACCATTATGCGTCCATCAACGCTGCCATCGCGCTCAATCAGCCGCTCTGCCAACCGCCAGGCAGTTGAAAGTCCGTGGATGCCCGCGCCAATGACGAGATAGTTCACATGATCTGGAAAAGCCAAAACGCGCCTCGGTACCAACGTGATCTGAACCGTCTGAAGCGGACTAGACCAATTCTAACTCTAAACAGCCGAAAGCTAGGCCAATATAGGCCGATATGCAACCCAAACTGATTCAATGTTGCCGATATTGACCGGATTTGGCTATATTGGTATAGATTTGGAACAGAGGAGTGTCGATGAGTCAACAGAGCCAGCAAAGATTAGGAGCGGCCGAAATCGCCGGACTGCTACGCCGCGAAATCGCGGTTGGTCGCTTCGCACCCCACGACCGTTTGCCGCCAGAGCGCAGGCTTGCTGAGGAATTCGGCGTCGCACGCGGTACCATTCGAGAGGCACTCAACCGGCTGGGACACGAGGGACTTGTCCTGATCCGCCCCGGCAGCGGCACCTATGTCGCAGCTGAATCCGATGAAGAAAACAATGCTGTCATCTCCAACGCGCGCCCACTGGAACTGATCGACGCCCGCTTCGCATTAGAGCCGCATATCTGCCGTCTGGCGGTGCTGCACGCCCGCCGGCAAGACTTCGCCCAGGCTGAGGAACTCCTGGCCGAGATGGAAAACTGCGATTTCGATCCCATCAAGTTTTCGATGGCGGATACGGCTTTCCACAACCTTTTGGCTGAGATCACGGGCAACAGCCTGTTGATCTGGGTGGTGGGGCAGATCAATTCCGTTCGCAACCAGGAACAGTGGTCGCGGATGACTGGGCTAACCCTCGATGAGATGACGATCAGCCACTACAACAGTCAACATCGGCAGATTATCGAGGCCATTCGAAATCGCGAACCCGAGCACGCGGCCACTCTGATGAAGGGTCATCTGGAGTCGGCCCGTCTGTCGCTGACACGGGCGGCCGCGACTTGATCAGCCGCGCTGGCGGCGACGTAGCTCCGAAACACGCGCCCAGTCGTCGGCGCGTTCAGCCGCTCGCATGGTGTCGGCGACGTAGTCCATATGGTGTTCCGCCGCTCGCTTTGCGGCCTCCGCGTCACCGGACAGGATCCCGTCGTGGATGGCCACATGTTGTTCAAGAAGCTGGTCGCGCGTGCCCGCATGGGCATAGACCAGTGCCCGGTTGAAGAACACACCGTCGGCAAGCAGCCGATAACAGGATCGCAAAGTGTGGAGCAGAATAGCGTTGTGGGCGCATTCGCCGATCGTGCTGTGGAACTCGACATCCAGTGCGGCCTCGCGATCGAAATCGTCCCGGTCATGCGCCGCTCTCATCTCATCGACGATACCGGACAGCAGAGCCCGGCCGGCCGCCGTCGACCGTTGGGCAGCGAAGGCTGCGGCAATGCCTTCCACTTCTCGCCGGTACTCCAGATATTCATAAGCCGCATCCCGGTGTCGAGCGATCAGGTCAAGGATGGGCTGGCTGAAGATCGGGCCGATGACGTCGGCGACAAAGGTGCCGCCACCGTGGCGCGCAACAAGCAATCCACGCTCTTCCAACACCTTTAGCGCTTCTCGCAGGATCGGGCGCGAGACGTCGAAGCGTTGTGCCAAAGCGCGTTCCCCGGGCAGCCGGTCGCCAACCCGAAGCACTCCGTTGAGGATCAGTTTTTCGATCTGGTCTACGACGGCATCTGCCGTCCGGCTATGATCGATGGGGGAAAAGATGTCGCCGTCCATGCGGACCTCGTTGCCGTCCGCCGGGCGGACACTCATCGAGCGTATCAACCAGCGGTAAAACTGGTCAACTAATTTATCCACTTTCCGCAAGGCACCTGCGGCAAGGCGCCGCGGCTGGATTGGGCTGCATCAAGCGGGCCGTTATGCAACTTTGCCCCGAAAAATCGAGAGGTCTGCCACCTTGTAAACCGCATGGCGGAGTGGTCTGACTGAGGGTAACTTCCACTGGGGACAAGAATGGCCACGGGCAGCTTTGGATTTCCCTATGCCGCTGATCGATCGCTGGCACTTGGCGAGGTGCATGCGCGACCGTATCCGCTGGTCGAATCGCCGCGCATCATCCTGCAACTGGCATTCATGACCGACGGCGGCGCTGTAGTCGACAATGCGGTGTTGGCCGAACTCGCTCGCTCACGCGGCGTTGCGGCGCCGCAGGCGGATGCCCGCTACTATGTTATGCCGTGGGGCCGGGGCTCTTTGCGCTGGGAACGCCACACTGAATTCTCCACCTATTTCTACGAGGGTCCGGTGCCGGATGTATTCGGCGGAGAGATCGATGGTCACCCGTTCGGCGATGGTTTCAATCCGCCGGGCAACCTGATTGCGGGTGTGCGGTTGGAAGTCCGAAAGTGGACACCCAAGACGGAGGAGTCGGTCAAGGCCTTCGACGCGGCAAGCCTGTGTTTCTCGGAGGTTGAGAACGGTGCGGCGGCTGCCGTCACCGATTTCCGTCAGGACAAGGACGGATTGACCCGGATATTGCTGCTCGACAGGGACCTCACTCCGGCTCGTGTCGGCGCGCTGGCACAACGCCTGATCGAAATCGAGACCTATCGTACGCTGGCCATGTTGGGCCTGCCGCTTGCCTATTCGCTGTCGCCGCGGATGCGGCGTATCGAGGACGAGCTGACTCAGATCACCCAACGCATGCGCAAAGACGCCGAGTCCGGGAGCGATTCCCTGCTCGGGGAAATCACCTCGCTCGCCGCTGAACTGGAAGCTGACGCGGCGGCAAGCCTCTATCGCTTTGGTGCAAGCCGTGCCTATGATGGAATCGTCCAGGAGCGTGTGGCCACGCTAGGCGAAGCTGCCGTCGCCGGCTACGAGACCTGGGGCGCGTTTCTGCAACGACGCCTGGCGCCGGCTATGCGCACCTGCCGGTCGATCGAGGAGCGCCAAGCCAATCTGTCGCGCAAACTGGCGCGAGCCACCGCTTTGCTGCGCAGTTGGGTAGACCTGCAACTGGAACGGCAGAACAGCGAATTGCTGGCCTCGATGAATAGCCGCGCCAAGTTGCAGTTGCGCCTGCAGCGAACGGTCGAGGGGCTCTCGGTTGCCGCGGTCTCGTACTATGTGGTCGGACTTCTGGGCTACATGTTCAAGGCGCTTGAGAAAGGCGGACTGCCGGTCAGCGCAACGACCATGACCGGCCTGTCCGTTCCCTTCGTTGTGCTCCTGATCTGGTGGGTTGTCCGCCGCATTCGCCGTCACCACGGCGATGCCGACAAAATCACCGAAAGCTAGCCGAAGGATTGCAGCTTCTGGGCGATCATGAAGGCGTTGCCGTCATCGTCAAAGAAGGTGGCGAACTTGGTGATACCTGGTATTTCGATTGTAGGACCGTCGAAGCGAACGCCTTCGGCCTCCAGATCGCCGCGGACAGTTTCGATATCGGCGACGCCGAAGGTCGGTGTTGCACCGCCGCGTCCAGGTGCCTTTTCAACTTCCGAAAAGCCAAGCGTGACACCGTCCATGAAGGTGGCGACGGCCGCCCACCGGTTCTGCTCGTCGACGAACATCTTGCGGAAGCCGAAATGCTCGGTGAAAAACCGGACCGACCGGTCGAGGTCGGTCACGCCAATGGAAAAGTTGATTTCATCGCCATATTCAATGGTTGCCATTCGTCTTGCCTTTCGCCCACGGGTTTCCTAGTTTCGGTCTGAAAAGTATATCGATGGTCCGGAAAGTATATCGAGCGTGAGCAGCGGTCAAGACAGGCAAATCGACGTGCCGCGGGCGTTGGTCCAGCATCGTTGGTGCATTCCCATCCTGGCAGTAACCGAGCTGCTGGGGGGTGCCCGCTTTGCTGCCTACCGCGGTCACCTCGGCATCAGCCGCGATGCCCTGGCTTCGACACTCGGATACCTGATTGAGCAGCGCTTGCTGGAACGAAATCAAGGATACGGCCACCCGTTGCGGCCCGAATATGTCGCCACACCGGCCGGCCGGGCCATCGGCCCAGCCTGTGCGACGCTGTTCGAACGACTTCGACGCCTCGATGTCGAACGCGTGGCCTTGCGGAAATGGTCACTTCCAGTAGTCGGCGCCGTGCATCATGATATCGGCGGTTTCTCGAAACTGCGGCTTCATCTCCATCCGATTACGCCGCGCGCCCTATCTGCCTGCTTGGTCGAACTGGGACGGGCGGAACTGGTCCTGCGTTCCGAGGATGGCGCCGGCTATGTCCTGACCGGGACAGCGCGCGAACTCGTCCCGCCGCTGGCGGCGCTGGGCCGGCTGTATGGCGGGCAGCCCCGTCAGGGCGATTTCCAATCAACCGGCGGCCGCAACGATATTGGGTAAAACCATCATCATCGAATGGACCCTCAGCGGACTTGTTTCATATGGACGATCAGGTCTGCCCGCGATCTGAGGCTATCTGTGCGATCAACCCGTCAGGCACATCATCGAACGAGGCATAATTCAGCCGGTACAAATTGGCATAAAGACCATCACGCGCCATCAATTCGTCGTGGTTGCCCTGCTCGGCGATCCTGCCGTCCTGCAGCAGAATGATCCGGTCGCATTCGCGGATGGTTGCCAGACGGTGCGCAATGATCAACCCGGTTCGATTTTCCAACAGACGCTTCAGGGCGACCTGGATCTGACGCTCGGTGTGGGAATCGATATTGGCCGTCGCCTCGTCGAGGATCAGAATGCTGGCATTGGCGACGATCGCCCTGGCAAAGCTGAGCAGTTGCCGCTGGCCAAGCGAAAGATTGCCACCGCCCTGCTCCAGAATGGTTTCATATCCGTCCGCCAGCCGTTCGATGAATTCGTGAGCACCAACCGCCTTCGACGCCTTGATGACATCGTCGTGCGACACGGCGGTCGAACGGTAGCGAATATTTTCCAGAATAGTCCCGGTGAACAAAAACGGCTCCTGCAGGACCATGGCGACGTGCCGCCCGAGCGATGCTTGGGTCAGATCGCGAATATCCGCGCCGTCGATAAGAACCGCGCCGTCCAGCACATCGTAGAACCGGTGGATGAGATTTGCGATGCTGGTCTTTCCCGACCCCGTCGGGCCGACCAAGGCTATGGTCTCGCCCGGTTCGACCTTGAAGCTGATTCCGTTGAGGACCGGTTGCCCCTCGACATAGCCGAATACAACATCCTCGAATTCAATCTCCCCTTCGCAGTGTTCAAGCGGCTTGGCATCCGCGCGATCCTGCACACTGATCGGTACATCAAGGACCTCCAGGATCCTCTGGCCCGATACCATGGCCCGCTGCATGAAACTGTATTGCAGAGTAAGCGACCGGATCGGATCAAAAAACCGCTGCACATAAAAGATGAAGGCCACCATAACGCCGATTTCCAGCGAACCCGAGAGTGCGAGATTGCCGCCGACGACAACGACGATGGCCATCGACAGACCGGTCAACGTATCGACGACAGGAACATTGATCTGGGCAAATTTGGCGGCCTGCAGATGTGCCCGGAGGTTTTCGTGGGCTCGCTGTTCGTAAAGCCGCGAATTGACGGTTTCGCGTACCATGCCCTGAACCGCACGCACGCCATGTATGGCTTCGGCCAAGGCGCCGTTCGCAATGGAATTGGCCTCTCTCGCCCGCATAAAGGCACGCCGCGCCAGAGGAAGCCAGAAAATCCGCATCAAGAATAAGATCGGTACAATCGACAGTGTCAGCAGGCCGAGATGCAGGTCGAGCCACAGCAGGACGACGATAATTCCCAGAAGCAGGATGAGATCTCCGACTGCAAAAATCGACGTTTCGAGAAACTCCTGCAATGCGTTGACGTCGCCTTGCAGCCTGGACATCAGACGACCCACCTCTGTTCTGTCCATGAATGACAGGGAAACCGTCTGCAGGTGCGTGAACATTGCCCGGCGAAGGTCGATGATGACCCGCTCCGCCGTCCGCCCCACGAGATTTTCCTGCAGGAAATTGGCGCCGTAGTTGACGGCCACCACAAGACCGAACAGCAGGACGGAAAGCTGCAGCAGCGGGACACTGGGCGACGGACCGGTCAGGGCGTTGTCGATGGCATAGAGGATGACCAGCGGTATTGCGATCTGCGTCGCGGTGAATGCCATGACCGACAGGAAGGCGAGAAGCACGGCCGATCGGTAGGGCCGAACAAATTCCGTCAGCCGACGCAGCACACGGCCGTCAAAGGCCTTGCCGAACATTTCCTCGTCCTGTCCAACCTGTGATCCGACGATCGCATGAGGCGGCGGAAATTCTTCATCCTGACTGACGGCGTCCTGGGTCATGATGGGTCCCCGGTCCCTTGCTCACTCGACGGGCGGACCTGAAGACGGAACAGATCGTAGTACCGGCCACGCATTTCAACGAGTTGGTCGTGGCTGCCCCGTTCGACGATGCGGCCTGCTTCGAGATAGATGATTTCGTCGCTGTGCATCAGCGAACTCAGCCGATGCGAAATGATAAGGGTGGTGCTCATCTTGCGCCGCTCCTGAAGCGCTAACCGAATCCGGTGTTCGGTCGCCGCATCGATCGCCGCCGTTGAATCGTCGAACACCAGCACTGCCGGATCCGTCATGATGCTTCGGGCGATCGACAGGCGTTGCCGCTGCCCACCCGACAACGAGACGCCGCGCTCGCCGACCAAGGTGCCGTAGCCACTCGGCAACCGGCTGACGTAGTCATGCAATTGCGCCGTCCGGTTGGCCCGGGCGATGCGCTCATCGTTCGCCCACGGGTCCCCATAGGCGACATTGTTATCGATGGACGCGGTAAACAGGAACGAGTTCTGTTGGACCACACCGATCGCGCCACGCAGCGAATCGAGCGTGACATCGCGAACGTCCTGACCGTCGATCGAAATGCTCCCGGCGGAAGCATCGTAGAATCGCGGAATGAGGTTGGCGATCGTCGATTTGCCACTCCCGGAGGGGCCTACGATACCGAGCGTCTGGCCGGGGCCGACCTCGAAACTGATATCGGACAGGGCGGCCGCATCGCCATCGTCGAACGAAAAACCGACGTGATCGAAACGCAGGACCCCGTTGGTGATGTTCAGCGGCACGGCACCGGGACGGTCGCGGATCAGCGGCTCGAGGTCGATGACCTCGAACAGCCGCTTGCCGCATGTCGAAGCACGAGCGATGGAATTGACCAGCATGCCGATTTGACGGACCGGCATTTGCAGGATCATCATGAACGTCAGAACCTCGGCAAGGGTCCCGACACTGGTTTCTCCGCTGATGACCTGCAGGCCACCGACCCACAAAACCAGCGTCATCGCGACGAAAAACGCGAAGGTCATGACCGTCGTATTGCCGACCCGCACACTGACCCGTCGCAGAGCGATATCAAGCACGTTTCGCGACGCCGCATCGAACTTGTCGACCTCGTAGCCTTCGGCCGAGAAGGCTCTGACGACACGAATTCCGGTGAGATTTTCTTCCATCGACCGGGTCAGAATAGAGAGGCGTTCCTGCATCACCAGCCACATCCACCGCAGACGCAACCGGGCAGCGGCTGAGCGCCAGCCGACAAACGGCACGAAACTCAGGCTGAGCAGGCCCAGCCACATATTTGTGCTCAGCAGAAACACCGTGCCGACGCCGATCAGGACGACCAGCATCAACAGCCGCAACAGCCCGGTCGAAATGAACATGCGCACGCCTTCGAGGTCCAGCATGCCGCGGGTGATCAGGTCGCCTGTGTGAGCGCGGTCATGAAAGCTGAAACTGAGACGTTGGATCTTTTCATAGAAGTCAAGTCGCAGTTCATAGCCGATGAAGTGGCCGATCGCCTCGCCGAGGTAGTTCTGCAGCATGGAAAACAGGCCGCGGAAAACGCTGAGACCGACAATCATCAGTGCGGCGACCCAAAGCGCCGCGCTGGCAATGTCGGTCTGAAGTGTGGTGCCTCCGATCAGACCATGCGCATTGTCCACGGCAGCCCCGACATAGCGCGGGATGAACAGCTGAAACAACGCCGCCGCAACAGTCGCAAGGACGGCCATCGTCATGCGAACCCGGTGTCGCATGGCCATTTTGGTGATCCGCAGCAATGTCGCCAGCTCAAGCTTGCGTCCCTCCCTGAAGGCCTGGGACCTGGAAGGCGGGCTCAACTCCGTGGCCGACGGCCCGGTTGCTTGATTTGTCGCGGCTGTCATGTAGGCGCTCGATCGCGAAGGCAGGACGGCGTCAGGCCGAAGTTTCGCATTTGGAATCATGGAGACGAACCAAAATAGCAGCAGAGCGGCCAGGCCATCAAGGCGCGCCGAAGGCGATTGTTCATCGCCGTCCCGTTCAGGGCCTACGCTCGCCCGCGCGACGGGTCCTGAACGAAGGTCCGGCAAAGATGGTTAGTGAGGTAGCGCGGCGGGACCTCGAACGATCATTCGAGATTGTCCCTGGATGGCCGGTCCGAAGAGCCTTAGGTTCTTGTGGAAGTGGATGGCGAAATCGTCCGGGTCCGCGGATCATGAATGTGGCGATCAAGCAGGTGGGCGGCAATCTTGTGCGCGACCACCGCCCTGGCAGTGGTGGCCGACGTCCCGGGCAATGTCGACGACGAGAATGTGCTGGATGCCCGGGAAGCTTTCATTGGCGAGATCGACTCCGGACAGTGCGGTTGCAGACCTGCGGCCCCCCAACCAGATCGCTGAGACAAATCACGCTTACCGCTCGATCCGCAAAGCAGCTTTCATCGACGGGTGGAATCGGCAGAAATAGTCCGCGGAAGTTCCAGCCGTGACGGCGATGCTGGCCTCGCCGCCCGGTGCGATCTCGCCGCTGTCCCAGCTTTCGTCGATCGCCGTTGCCGTATGCGGCACGATATCGCGATTGATCCAGGTGACGGTGTCTCCGGGCTGCACCGCAAGCGGACTAGGTTTGAAGCGAAAGCGGGAGATCTCGATTACATGCTGCTGCGAAGCCCTCGCACCGGACGAGGCGATAGAGCCGGCGCCGGCGGCAGTTGCTGCCGCCGACGCGAGAAAATGCCGTCTGGTGAGCATCGCTCAGTTGACCTTCTCGACCATCATGACCGCATGGTTCTCATGCGCCTTGAAGATCTCCAGCCCTGTTTCGAAGAGCGCCCGCACTTCGTCGTTTTCAATGTTCGGAATGAAGGCGTTTTCAACCAGATCGTTGACCGCCTTGTGGTAGGCCAGCTCGTTTTCCGCATAGCGCTTGTCGAACGCCGCGCCCCGAAGCTGGCTCATCTCGTCGATCAGCTGCTCGGCGTTTTGCTGCAGTGTCTGGCTGAGGAAATTGTCCTGCGGCTGGGCATTCAGCTTGTTCAGCAGAGCCAACGCCTGTTCGTTCACCGCCGAATGGTCGCGGATCATGGTCCGTGCGAACTCGTGAATGTCGGGATTGTCGGAAATGGCCAGCGCCAGGTGGGCATAGCGGATGTCGATATTGTCGGCCACATAGGCGACGTGGGCGATTTCCAGGTCGTTGAGCTCGGCCGGCGATTGGGCCTGAGCGCCACTACCGAGCAGGAAAGCTGCCAGGCCGGCGGCGAGAAGTGTGGTTCTGAAGGTCATGATTGGTCCTTGACTGTGTTGGCGTGCCGGTTGGCTCGCCCGGAGGACCGGCATCAAACGTCAAGAGCGCTGCTGTTTGAATGATCAGGAGTGCGTGATTCTTGACCAATCGTTCAGCTGCCTTGGCAAAGGCGCCCTATATGCGATGATGCAGCCAAGTGTGGTGGATTTGAAGTTCGGTCTGAGCGTGCTGCACAATGTGACGAACTCCAGACCCTAGAACGGAGACACCATGGACCTGCTGAGCGACATCCTTTCTCACATGCAATTGTCGGGGACGCTCTATTTCCGCACGTCTTTCACGTCGCCGTGGAGCATTCAGGTGCCACCTTATGAAAACGTCTCGCGGTTCCATTTCGCGCATAAGGGGCGTTGTCTGGTGCGCATCGATCCGGACAAACCGCCGGTGTTGCTCGAACAAGGCGATCTGGTGATCATCACCCGCGGCGCCTCGCACACACTCTACTGCGACCCCAAGACGGAGAACCTGGCCGTGCAGCTCGACACGGTGGTGGAAAAGTCCGGATTCGACGGCAAGGGCGCACTGGTTTGGGGCGAACCCGGCACCGACCATGAAACACAGCTGGTCTGCGGCCATTTCGCGTTCGATCCGAACGCCAATCACATGCTGCTCGACGCTCTGCCATCGCACATTCACATCCACAACTACGGAGAAGAGGCCGGGTTGTGGATGGAAAGCACACTGAAGGTGATCGGCACCGAAGCCGGGCGCAGCCGCATGGGTGGAGACCTGATCGCGCTCAAGATGTCGGAGATCATCTTTGCCCAGGCGCTGCGGGTCTATCTGAGGGGTGAGGGCGCAGAACGAAGTGTCCTGTCCGGCTTCGCCGATCCGCATATTTCGCGCGCCTTGACGGCAATCCACGAAAGTCCGTCCTTTCCCTGGACCCTAGCCAGCCTGGCGAAGCTGACAGGTATGTCGCGCACCTCGTTCGCCATCCGCTTCGCCCGCTGCATGTCGACGACCCCAATGGGCTATGTCACCCACTGGCGCATGCAACTGGCCCGCAAGGACCTGGAACAGTCAGACCAGTCGATCATCGAGATTGCCGAACGCGTCGGCTACCAGTCTGAAGCCGCCTTCGGGCGGGTATTCAAGAAACACCATCAGATTGCGCCCGCCTCCTACCGTCGCCAGGTCAAGGCACAGGTTTCCGAACCCGCCTGATCGCCGACTTCGCTCTTTCGCGGCCCGTTCCGGGCTGTGCGCCTTCGTTCTCAGCGCTGCTAAACGCCTTCGTCATTTGATCCGACGTCGGGCGGTTGACCGCGCCAGCAATTTACACTAAACATGACACTTGAATCATGTTTCATATTGAGCCCCACTGAGGGCGAACAGGGAGGATGACGTGAAACGCACACTGGTTGCAGGACTGGCCGCATCGCTGCTGATGAGCACCGCCGCTTTGGCCGACATAAAGATTGCCCATGTCTACGGAAAGACGGGGCCATTCGAGGCCTATGCCAAGCAGTCCCATGTTGGGTTGATGATGGGCATCGAATACGCCACCGGCGGCACGAATGAGATTGGCGGCGAAAAAGTCGTCATTATCGAAAAAGACACCCAATTGAAGCCGGACATCGGCAAGGCGCTGCTCGCCGAGGCCTATGGAGACGACGAGGTCGATCTGGCCGTTGGGCCAGTCAGCTCCGGCGTGGCGCTCGCCATGCTGCCGGTGGCCGAGGAGTACGAGAAGGTTCTGATCGTCGAGCCAGCGGTTGCAGACTCTATCACCGGCAAAAACTGGAACCGGTACGTCTTCCGCACCAGCCGCAACTCAAGCCAGGATGCCATTGCCAACGCCGTGGCGCTCGGCGGCGACAATGTCCACATCGCGACGCTCGCCCAGGACTATGCGTTCGGGCGCGATGGCGTCTCCGCCTTCAAGGAAGCACTGGGCGACACCGGCGCATCGATTGCCCATGAAGAATATGTGCCGACCGACACCACGGATTTCACGGCGGCCGCAGAGCGCATCTTCAACGCCATGAAGGATCTCGATGGCGATAAGAAGCTGTTCATCATCTGGGCCGGCGGCGGCAATCCGATGGGCAAGATCAATGCCATGGATCCGTCGCGCTATGGCATCGACATTGCCACTGGCGGTAACATCCTGGCGGCGCTCAAGGCCTACAAGGAACTGCCGGGCATGGAAGGCGCCACCTACTACTATTACGACATTCCCAAGAACCCGGTGAACGACTGGCTCGTCAAGGAGCATCAGGACCGTTACGGCTCTCCGCCGGACTTCTTCACCGCTGGCGGCATGGCGGCCGGGATCGCCATCGTCGAAGCCATCAAGAAAGCCGGTTCGACCGATACCGAAGACCTGATTGCCGCCATGAAGGGCATGGAGTGGGAGACGCCGAAAGGCAAGATGATGTTCCGGCCCGACGACCATCAGGCGATGCAGTCCATGTATCACTTCAAGATCAAGGTCGACCCGGATGTCGAATGGGGCATTCCGGAACTTGTGCGCGAGTTGGGCATCGACGACATGCCGGTTCCCGTCCGTAACTGACGGTTTAGGGGCGGCACAGGCCGCCCCAATATCCCCGCCCTGGGGGAAGCGGATCCATGACCGATACCGTTCTTGAGACAAGCGACCTGACGGTTCGCTTTGGCGGCCACGTGGCTGTCGATCACGTCAGTTGCGCGTTCGCCAAAGGCGAGACAACGGCGATCGTCGGGCCGAACGGGGCCGGCAAGACCACCTATTTCAATCTGATCTCGGGCCAGATCCCGGCGACCGAAGGCAGGGTGAAGCTGAACGGCCATGACATCACGCGGCTGTCGGTCTCGGACCGAACCGACCGCGGCATCGGTCGGGCGTTCCAGCTCACCAACTTGTTTCCCAACCTGACGGTGCTGGAAAATGTCCGGCTGGTGGTTCAGGCCAAGCGCGGCCTGGGGCTCAATCTGTGGTCCATGGCGACCGGCCTTCGCGAACTCACCGACGCGGCCGCCGCCGTTCTCGCAAAGGTTAGGCTCTCTGCCATGGCAGAGCAGACGGTCACCGCGCTGTCCCATGGCGACCAGCGCAAACTGGAAGTGGCGCTTCTTATTGCTCTTGATCCGACCGTTTACATGTTCGACGAACCGACCGCCGGCATGTCGGTTGACGAGGCGCCGGTGGTTCTCGACCTGATCGCCGAACTGAAGCAGGACAAGAGCCGCACGATCCTGCTGGTCGAGCACAAGATGGATGTCATCCGCACGCTCGCCGACCGAATAATCGTGCTGCACAACGGTGTGCTTGCCGCCGATGGGCCGCCGGCCGAGGTGATGGCTTCGGACGTCGTACAGGAAGCCTATATGGGCAAGGAGCTTGCCGATGTCTGATCCGATCCTGACCCTGGCCGGTGTTCACGCCAACATCGCCCAGTATCACATCCTGCAGGGCGTGGATCTCCAGGTGCCGGAGGGCGGCGTCACCATGCTGCTCGGCCGCAATGGCGTCGGCAAAACGACCACTCTGCGCACGATTATGGGCCTGTGGCGGGCTCATCAGGGATCGATCACCTTCGGCGGCACCGATGTAACAGCGATGCCGACACCGGCCATCGCCCGCCAGGGCATCGGTTTCGTGCCCGAGGACATGGGTATCTTTTCCGACCTGACGGTCGAGGAAAACATGGCGCTCGCCGCCGCGAGCGGTCCGATTTCGGACGAGCGTCTGGCCTGGCTGTTCAAGACATTCCCGCCGCTCAAGACATTCTGGAACAACGCTGCCGGCAACCTGTCGGGTGGCCAGAAGCAGATGCTGTCTATCGCCCGCGCCATGGCAGAGGAACGCCGGCTTTACCTGATCGATGAACCGACCAAGGGATTGGCGCCGGCAATCATCGGCACGCTGGTCGGTGCGTTGCGCGATCTCAAGGCGCAAGGATCATCGATCCTTCTGGTTGAACAGAATTTCGCCGTTGCCAAGGCGCTCGGCGACAGTTGCGCCGTTATGGATGACGGCCGCATCGTCTGGTCCGGGGCCATGGCCGAACTGGCCGGAGACGCGGACCTGCAGGAACGGCTGATGGGCCTGAGCATGGAGGCAGCATGAGCGTCGCACCCGAACACGCCCCGACGATCCAGGAGACCTCGTTCGTCGAGCGGCTGTCGCCGCATGCGCCGTTGTTTCTCGTACCGGTGCTCATCGTTCTCGGTTTCCTGTCGATCGCCAACCCGTCCTCATGGCTGACGTTGACCGTGTCCGGTCTGGCCATGGGCATGATGATCTTCATCATGGCGTCCGGCCTGACTCTGGTTTTCGGCCTGATGGACGTCATCAATTTCGGTCACGGCGCCTTCATTTCGGTCGGCGCCTTTGTCGGCGTCACGATCCTGTTCGCCCTTGGCTCGATGGCCGAAGAGCCGTCGGTCCTGCTCAACCTGACTGCGGTTCTGGTCGCCGTCTTCGGTGCGATGGCCGCGACCGCTGTCATGGGCTGGGCTTTCGAGCGGGTCATCGTCAAGCCGGTCTACGGCGCCCATCTGAAGCAGATTCTGGTGACCATGGGCGGCCTGATCATTGTCGAGCAGCTTATTCATGTGGTCTGGGGTCCGGACGAGATCTACCTGACCCGACCTGAAACCTTGAAGGGCGCCTTCACCTTTGCCGGCGCCGCCATCGAGAAATACCGGCTGCTTGCAGTCGGTGTCGGTCTGGTGCTGGTCGTCGTCATGCGCTGGGTGCTGAAGAACACGAAGATCGGCCTGATCGTGCGCGCCGGCGTCGAGAACGGAGAAATGGTCGAGGCGCTGGGCTACCGTTTGCGGCTTGTCTTCATCGGCGTTTTCATCGCCGGTTCGGCGCTCGCCGGTCTCGGCGGCGTCATGTGGGGGCTCTATCAGGAAGTCGTCACCGCCCATATGGGGCAGCAGATCATGATCCTGGTCTTCATCGTCGTCATCATCGGCGGTCTCGGTTCGGTCGAAGGCTGCTTCATCGGCGCGCTGCTGGTCGGGCTGATGCAGAACTACATCGCGTTTCTGGAACCCAAACTGGCGCTGGTCTCCAACATCGGACTGATGGTGGCGATCCTGATGTGGCGCCCGCAGGGCATGATGCCCGTCGTGAAGGCCAAGTGACATGCTGGTGAATCTGCTCTCAGGCGACAAACCGCGCAGCCGCGCCCTTTCGATTGTGTTGTTGATCATCCTGATCGGATTGGCCTTCGCGCCCTTCCTGTTCCCCGGCACCCGCTCGATGGAAACAGCGGCGCGCATCTGCATCTTCGTGGCGCTGGTGGCCAGCTACGATCTGATGCTCGGCTATGGCGGCATTGTCAGCTTCGCGCACACCATGTTCTTCGGCATCGGAGCCTATGGCGTAGCGCTCGCCTCCACCCATATGGGCCGTGGATTCGACGCACTGATCGTTGGCACATTGGCCGGCGCGGTCGTCGCCGCGATCCTGGCGCTGATCATCGGCCTTTTCAGCCTGCGGGTGAGAGCGATCTTTTTCGCCATGATTACGCTCGCAGTGGCCTCGGCCGTCGCCGTGCTGGTCAGTCAGCTCTCGGGACTCACCGGCGGCGAGGACGGGCTCAACTACAAGATCCCGCGGGAACTGACACCGGCGTTCAAACTCGCTGACGGCAAGCTGTTCGGCGTGCGCCTGAACGGCAAGCTACTCAACTACTATCTGATCTTCTTCGGATCGCTGATCCTGTTTCTGATGCTGCTGCGCATCGTCAACTCGCCCTTCGGCCGTGTGCTGCAGGCGATCCGCGAAAACGACTTCCGCGCCGAGTCGATTGGCTACCGCGTGGTTGTCTACCGTACCGCAGCGACTTGTATCTCGGCAGCCGTTGCCGCAGTCTCCGGGTCGCTCTTCGCCATCTGGCTGCGCTATGTTGGCCCGGACACAACACTGAGCTTCGAGATCATGATCGATATTCTGTTGATGGTCGTCATCGGCGGCATGGGCACCATGTACGGAGCGGTCATCGGTGCCGTCCTGTTTGTGGTCGCCCAGAACTATCTACAAAACCTGATGGGCGTTGCAGCCGAAGCCACCAGCGCGCTGCCGCTGCTGCCGGATCTGCTCAATCCGGACCGGTGGTTGCTGTGGCTCGGCGTGCTTTTCGTGCTCAGCGTCTATTTCTTCCCCTCCGGCATTGTCGGCCGCCTGCGCGGCGCCTCGTAAATGAGTCCGGTTCCGCCCTTTCGTGAGGCCGGGGCGGGTCAGCCCATCGTCTTCCTGCATGGTTGGACCATGGAAGCATCGGTGTTTGCCAACCAGTTCGAGCGTCTGGCCGGAGGTTTTCACTGCATCGCGCCAGACTTGCCTGGTCACGGCAGCAATGTGAACGGCGCGCCGACGGTTGCCATGTCCGCCGAGGCACTGGCGGGCCTGCTCGAAACCGAGGATTTGCGCGACGTCATTCTGGTCGGTTGGTCATTGGGGGCCGCCGTCGGCTGGCATCACCTGGCCAACGGACATGAAGGGCGCATCGTTGGCATGGTCTCGGTCGACATGAGCCCCAAGCTCGTCAACGACGCTGACTGGACACTTGGTCTTCGCGATCGCGATCGAGACGCTTGTCTCTCGACGACAGCCCGATTCCGCAATCACTGGGCGGCCTGCATCCCGGCAATCGTGGAAGGCATGTTCGCTGAAAGGCAGGGGCCTGCGGATTTTCCTTTCGATCATGCGGTGAAGTGTATCGCTTCAAACGATCCGCTTGCGATGGTCGCCATGTGGGAATCGCTGCTGGCTGCAGACGCGCGCGAGGCTGTCAAGCAACTGCCCGTGCCGCTTCTCGCAGCCCATGGCAACGCCAGCCGGGCTTATGCGGCCGCAACTGCGCGTTGGCTTGCCGACCAGGCGCCAGTCGCCAGGTACCACACATTCGAAGCTTCGGGACATTCGCCCCATCTGGAGGAGCCCGATGCCTTCGCCCGAACCATTGTGGATTTCTCGGCATCACTCTGACCCGCAGGCCAGGCCTTTACGACTTGATACGCGCCATCGTCGGATCGTAGAGCGGCTCTAACGTCGCATCGGCGGGCACGCGCTCCGTCGCGACCTCCAGTTCGTAGGTGCCAGAGAGGACGTAATCGCGTGTGACGCCTTCGGGATGGCGGACATAGCCCATCCCGATGCTCCTGCCGATGGTATGGCCATAGCCGCCGGAACTCAGCCAGCCGCACCGTTCACCGTTCCGGTAAATCGTTTCACGACCGGACAGGATGACTTCGGGTGCCGCGGTGAACGTTGTCAGCATCTTTTTCACACCGTTGGATCGCTGCGCCTGCACGGCGCCGCGACCCTTGAAGTCGATGTTCGACTTCATCTTGACCGCCCAGCCGAGGCCGGCCTCGTCGGGCGTGTGATCCGGTCCGATATCTGAGCCCCAGGCACGGTAGCCCTTTTCGAGCCTGAGTGTTTCGATCGCCCGATAGCCGGCATTGCGAAGGCCGTGTTCCGCTCCGGCCTGGTGTAAGGCGTCGTAGACCGTGAGCGCGTATTCGGTCGGCAGGTGCAGCTCCCAGCCCAACTCGCCCACATAGGTGATGCGCATCGCAAGGACCGGGCAGCCGGCAATGCCGATCCGACGCGCCTGACCGAAGGCAAAGGCGTCATGGCCGACATCGCTGCGGGTGCAGGCCGACAGGATCGCGCGTGCCTTGGGTCCGAACAGGGACAACACCGTGTTGGACGAGGTCACATCCACGAGCTGGGCATTGAGACCGGACGGAATGTTGCGCCGGATCCAGTCGAAATCATGGGTGGCGAAACCGGTTCCGGTGACGATGTAATACTCGTCCGGTGCTGTGCGCACGCAGGTCAGGTCGCATTCAATGCCACCGCCATCGTTGAGCATCTGGGTGTATACGATGCTGCCCACCGGTCGGTCGACCCGGTTGGCGGCGATCCAGCCGAGTGCGGCCTCGGCATCGGGGCCCTTGAGGATGAATTTGGCAAAGGACGTCTGGTCGAACAGGACCGCCGCCTCCCGTGCAGCCTGGTGTTCACGGCCCACCGGTTTGTGCCAGTTCGGCCGCTGGAAAGTGTAAATGTCCCGCGCTACTTCGCCTGTTTCGGCGAACCAGTTCGGCCGCTCCCAGCCCAGCTTCTCGCCGAATACGGCGCCTGCGTCCTGGAGCGTGGCGTAAAGCGGTGACCGGCGGCAGGGGCGCCCACTCTCGTTTTCCTCCGACGGCCAGGCCATCGTGTAATGCTTGCCATAGGCTTCCAGCGTGCGGGTGCGCACCCAGTCGGTGTCCTGATGCGGGCGGCCGAAGCGGCGGATGTCAACCGGCCACAGGTCGTAGGGCGGGGCGCCCTCAGCCACCCATTCGGCCAGGGCCATGCCGGCGCCGCCGCCGGAGGCGATGCCGAAGGCGTTGAAGCCGGCGCCGATGAACACGTTGTCCATTTCCGGAGCCTCGCCGAGGATGAAGTTCCCGTCCGGCGTGAAACTCTCTGGGCCGTTGATCAACTGCTTGATGCCGGCACTTTCCAGCGCGGGCACGCGCGGCAAAGCCAGTTCGACCAATTGCTCGAAATGATCGAAATTGCTGTCCAGAAGCTGGAAATCGAACGGCTCCGGAATGCCGTCCCTGGCCCAGGTGATGCCGTTGGGCTCGTAACCGCCCATGATCAGGCCGCCGACCTCCTCCTTGTAGTAAGTCAGCCGGTCGGGATCACGCAGCGTCGGCAGGTTGGATGCCACCCCGAACGGTTCGGTGACCATGTATTGATGTTCGACGGAGACGAGCGGCACGTTGACGCCGATGGTGGCGGCAATGTCACGGGTCCATTGTCCGCAACACAGAACCAGCTTTTCACAACTCACGTCGCCGGCGGCGGTTCGCACACCCGTGATTCGCCCCTGGTCGGTGAGGATCTCGGTGACGGCCGTTTTTTCGATGAGCTGCGCGCCGGCCTTGCGAGCACCCCGCGCCAACGCCTGGGTGATGTCCGACGGGCTGGCCTGTCCGTCGGTGGGCAAGAACGCAGCGCCGACTACGTCGCCGATATCCATCAGGGGCCACAGATCCTGCGCCTCCCGTGGGCTTAGCAGCTGCATGTCGAGGCCGAAACTGTGTGCAGTCGTCGCCTGCCGTCGGACCTCTGTCCAGCGCTCTTCATTGCAGGCCAGCCGCAATCCGCCATTCATTTTCCAGCCGGTGGCAAGGCCGGTTTCGGCTTCCAGCGTGTCGTAGAGCTTGATCGAATAGCCCAGGAGCTGGGTTATGTTGGCGTTGCTGCGCAATTGACCCACCAGGCCGGCCGCGTGCCAGGTCGAGCCGGATGTCAGTTGCGCTTTTTCCAGCAGCAGCACCTCCTGGCCCATCTTCGCCAGGTGATAGGCGGTCGAGCACCCGACGATTCCGCCGCCGATGATGATGATTTTGGATGAGGAGGGGAGCGTCATTCGGGCCTCACGTATTGCGGAAGTCGTCGAGGGCGGCTTTGAACCGGTCCAGGTTCTCGGCGGTATAAGCGGCATAGTCGAAGTCGATCTCGGAGTGGATTTCCGACGTCATCGACCAAAGGGTCTCGCGCAGCAGGGACACGCATTTCATGGCCTGGTAGGGATGCCATCGGTGTTCCGGTGGCGCGTCGAAATAGGCCTCCAGCATGGCCCGTTCCTGGGCTTCGCTGAGGCCGTTATTGCCTGCGAGCCCGGCCAGGTCGAAGAGTGGCGTGTTGAAGCCGCCATATTCCCAGTCGATCAACCAAAGCCGGCTGCCGTCATCGAGGATGTTGGCGGCAAGCAGATCGTTGTGGCCAATGACGATCTCCACGGGGCCTGTTGCGGCCTCGAGTCGATCCTGCTCGGCCATCAGGTCCGGCAGCAGCGACGTGTGCGTTGAATTCTCGGCCGTAAGCCGGGTGGCATAGGTGCGGTTGACCTGGAATGGCCAGAAGGCAAGGACGGGCGTGGTTAGGTGAAGACCAATATCTCGATGGGTTCGGGCGATCAGATCCAGAATGCGCGGCAGGTTGGCCGGATCACGTACGGCGGCTTCGTCATAGGTTTGCGCCTCGATGAAGTCGAGCACAAGCACACCCGGTTCGCTGTGGACGACGGCCGGTGAGACGCCGGCTGCCTCGGCCGCGCGGCTGATCGCCAACTCGTTCCATCGCAAAACGCCATGCTCGGGAATATCGTCCCCGAGGCGCACCACGTATCGGCGCTCGCCATCGCGCACGGTCAGGTTAACGTTGGTGATGCCTCCACCAAGTTCCTGAATGTCTCGCGGATCCTTGAAGCAGCTCAGTCGCGCAGCCCGTTCGATTGCCTCGCTCATGTCGATAATCCCAGCCTTTTTCGCTGGCCCTCAGCCAGGGCGTTCACGACGCGGTCCGCTACAATGGCGATGAAGGCGACCGAGAGACCCGCAACAATCCCCTGACCGGCATTGGCTTTGGTCAGCGCGATATAGACCTCCTGGCCCAGGTCGCGGGTTCCGACGAGCGCGGTAATCACCAGCATGGACAAAGCCAGCATGATCGTCTGGTTGAGGCCCAGCAGCAGTTGCGGTGTCGCCAGCGGAAGCTTGATGCGCCACAGGAGCTGGCGTTTGGTGCAGCCGGAAACCAGTCCGGCCTCGATCAGCTCGGGCGGCACCTCGCGTACGCCATGGGCCGCATAACGCACCGCCGGCGCCAGCGCGTAGAGGGTGACCGCGATCATCGCGCTGAAATCACCGACGCGAAACAGCATCACCACCGGTATGAGATAGACGAAGCTGGGCAGGGTCTGCAGGGTGTCCATCAGGCCGAGTATGACCCGACCCGCACGCGGACTTTCCGCCGCCCAGACACCCAAAGGAATGCCGATCACCGTGGCGAGCAGACCCGATACGCCGCACAGGTAGATCGTCACCATTGCTTTTGCCCATAGGCCGGAGGCAGCAATAAAGGCCATCAGCACCGCGGCAAGCAGACCGAGTTTCCAGCCGCCAACGCGCCAGGCGATCAGCCCGGTTGCGACGATGCCCCAGACCCAGGGTATGCCGCCGAAAAACTTCTTCACCGGCAACAATAGCCACTGCAGGATGAACGTCTTGATGGCCTCGAACGTGTCGAAGAAATTGACGTTGATCCACTCGATCGCGCTCGACCAGAACGGGCCGGTGGTGATGGTCAACGCATCGGGATAGGTCTGGACAGCCGGTACGAAGCGGCCAAGGATGAGTGTGGCTCCGATCACCAGCACCACCGTGCCGGACCAGGGATGACGCTTCAAAATGTGACCTGTCGGCGCGTGCCGCTCTTCCCGGCTGGCGAACGCCTGGCTTGCCCTGTCCAAGGCGATCGCCATGACGACAATGGCGAGACCCGCTTCGATGCCGCCGCCGATATCGAGTTTGCGCAGGCTCGACAGGACGTCGAAACCGAGGCCGCCTGCGCCGATCATTGAGGCAATGATCACCATGTTAAGCGTCAGCATGATGACCTGGTTGACACCGACCATGAGCGTTGGAGTTGCCGAAGGGACCAGCACCTTCCACATCAACTGGCGCCGTGTGCAGCCGGCCATGCGGCCTGCCTCGACGATCTCCTGCGGTACGCCGTGGAGCGCGACGATTGTTACCCGCACCATGGGCGGCATGGCATAGATCACGGTGGCGATCAGCGCCGCGACGGGGCCGAAACCGAAGAGAATGAGGATTGGCACCAGATAGGCGAAGACCGGCACGGTCTGCATCAGATCGAGCACCGGTCGCAGGAGTCGGTCGAACCATGGGGCGCGATAGGCCCCAATGCCCAGAGCCAGGCCACCGACGGCGCCGATCGGTACGGCGATCAGGACGGAGGCGAGGGTGATCATGGCACTTTCCCACTGGCCGAAGACCGCCAGATAGGCAAAGCAGGCGCCGACAAGTGCCGCCAGAGCCCAATCTCGGGCATAGTGCCCGATCGCCGCCACGGTAACAATCACCGCAATCCAGCTGAGCGAAGGTGCAATCTCTACGGCGGTGTCGCCCAATCCGGACTGAAAGCCCTCGATCAGGAGATTGCGAAGAGCCTGGTATGGAGCCTCGATCGCGGCTGCAATCGCGCGGGTCAGATCCTTGAAGGAGAAGAAGAAAAAGCCGGCGCTTTCGACCAGCCAGTCGAGAAAATCACTGATCCAGCTTTCGAGCGGTAGCTCCCATTTCTTCGGAAATCGGATGATCCATCGCGCATCGAGCGCCTTGTAGAGTTGGAACGAATAGCTCGACAAGGCCCAGGTGACACCGAACAGCAAGACCCAGAAGGCCGCACCGGACCTGATCGCCCGATCGATCATCGCCGACCCACGAGAACGTCGATGGCAGCCTCGCGGGTAATCTGCCCGACCGGCTCCCCGTCCTTCATCACTCGGTGGGGCGCTTCTGCGCCTTCAACTTGGTCGGCGATTTCATCGATCACCGAGTCATGGGCGACATCACCGGCGTGCGTGTCGCCGCTGAGCGGCTCCATGACCGACGCCGCCTGGATCACCTTGGCACGGCTCACATGACGGGTGAATTCAGCGACATAATTGGTCGCCGGGTTCAGGACCAGTTCTTCCGGTGTCGCCACCTGTTCCACCGCCCCGTCTTTCATGACCGCGATCCTGTCCGCCAGCCGTATAGCTTCGTCGAAATCGTGGGTGATGAAGACGATGGTCTTGTGAAGAATGTTCTGCAGCCGCAGGAACTCATCCTGCATTTCGCGCCGGATCAGCGGATCGAGCGCCGAAAACGGTTCATCGAGAAACCACAGATCCGGTTCGACCGCCAAGCTTCGCGCGATGCCGACGCGCTGTTGCTGACCGCCAGACAATTCGCGCGGATAGTAGTTCTCGCGGCCCTTCAGCCCCACCAGCTCCACCATCTCACGGGCCCGTGCTTCACGGGTCGCTTTGTCGACGCCCTGCACATCCAACGGAAAGGCAGCGTTCTGAAGCACCGTGAGGTGAGGCAACAGGGCGAAATGTTGGAACACCATGCCCATGCGCTTGCGCCTGATCTCGATCAGTTCCGCTTCGGAAGCGCTGAGCAGGTCCTTGCCGTCAAAGTGGATTTCGCCTGCCGTCGGTTCGACCAGTCGGCTGAGACAGCGAACCAGCGTCGACTTTCCGGAGCCCGAAAGACCCATGATCACGAAGATCTCGCCCTCGAATATCTGTACGCTTGCGGCGCGCACGGCGCCGATCAGTCCGGCATTTTTCAGGTCGGCCAGATCCGGTGAGGGATTGGTGTTGAGGAAAGTATCGGCCTGCGTTCCGTAAAGCTTCCAGACTTCGCGGCAATCAAGGATTACGGATCGTGTCATTCCTCACCCTGGAGAAAGCGGGCTGCCCGGGTGGATGCTCGGCGGGTGGCCTGTTGCGTCATTGTCGTCGGCGCGCCGCCTCGAGACGCGCGCCGACGAAGAAACGGGCTACTTCTTGATCCAGCCCATCCATGTATCCTTGTTGGCATCCATCCAGGCTGCAACCGTATCCTCGACCGACTTACCGTTCAGATCAACCTCGGCAACCATTTGACCCATGTCGTCATTGCTGATGGTGAAGTTCTTGATGGCTTCGGCCGCACCCGGCCATTTGTCTTCGACACCGGACCAGGAGACCTTCCAGATCGGCCCGCGCGGCTTGCCGCAATCATAGGCGGCGTCGGGATTGATGCCGGTGGAGGGATCGCTGTAACACTCTGCCGAATAGGGCGGGAACTCGACAAATTCGCCTTCATATTTCGATGGCGCCCAGTGCGGCGCATAGACCCACATGACGATCGGTGCCTTGCGCTGGTAGGCCGATTCGAGCTCGGCGAACAGGGCTGCGTCGGTGCCGGCATGCACTACCTCGAAGTCCATTTCCAGTGCTTCGACCCGTTCATCGTCGAAGCCGCCCCAGGTCACGGGGCCGCCGAGGTAACGACCTAGCGGCGCGGTTTCCGGCGTCGAGAATTCCTGGGCGCAATCGTTCAGGGCTTTCCAGTCTGGTAACCCCGGGCAGACTTCTTTCATGTAAGCGGGGTACCACCATTCCTCGATGGCGTTCATGCCTGTCGAGCCGAGATTGACGACATTGCCGGTCGCCGTTGCTTCATCCATGGCTTCGCGGCCCGTGGTTTCCCAGATTTCCATCGCCACGTGGAGATCGCCGGTCTTCAGGCCGGCGAACTGGGCGATGTAATCGGCCTGGACATATTCGACATTGTACCCGGCTTCTTTCAGCACTTCGCCCATCAGCGTTGTGGTGATCAGTTGTCCCGACCAGTCGTGCAGCGTCAGCTTGATGGGGTCGCTGGATTCCGCCGCCGCCAGGGGCGAGGCCACCATCAGGGCGGCAAGTGCAATGGAAAGACGATGCATGGTTGTAACTCCTTGATTGTGCCGGCCTGCAGTCCCCTCAGAGCGGTTCTCTTTATCAGTCTGCGCCAGCCCTGCAGGGAATATTCAACAAGGTTCGTGGAGCATTTCAACAAAAATCAACATTTTTCAGAAGATTTTGTGGTTTTTGGTTGCTTATCGTGTGACCCGTGGGCATCTGTCGGTGTGTTTTCAGGAAGGGCGCGATGACCGACATCACCCACAGACTTGAGAAGGCGGTGGAAATCACTGCCGTTGCTGCCGCCGTCAGCATGTCCTTTTTCCGCACAGAACCGGACGTCGAAACCAAGGCTGACAGCAGCCCGGTAACCGTCGCTGATCGGCATACGGAAAGCGCAATTCGGACTGGATTGGAGCGGTATTTTCCGGGGGAGGCGGTCTTCGGCGAAGAGTTCGGTCGGTCAGGTTCCGGGCAGGCCATGTGGATCGTTGATCCCATAGACGGAACACGTTCGTTCATTGCCGGCCTACCGCTGTTCGGGATGCTGCTCGGCTACCTGGACGCTGGCCGGCCGCAGATCGGCGTGATCCGCATGCCGGCCCTCGATGAGGTCTACGCCGGCGGTATGGAAACGCCCGCCACCTGCAACGGCGATCCGATCCGCGTGAGCGGCTGCCGGCAATTGAGCGATTCGCGTCTGTTCATCAACGAGGGCGACAAGCTGGCAGTCAAAGAACCCACCGTTTTTGGTCGATTGGTTCAGGCTGGCAATCTGCGTCGGATGAGCGCCGATTGTTATCCGCACGCGTTGGTGGCCCGCGGTCTGGTCGATGCCGTCGTCGATTTTGATCTTCAACCCTACGACTATCTTCCGGTATCGGCGGTTGTCGAAGCGTCTGGTGGGATCATGACCGACTGGCAGGGCGCGCCTCTATCGATGCAGTCGGACGGGCGCACCGTCACCGCCTCCACGCCGGAATTGCACGCCGAGTTGCTGGACCTGATCAACCAGACCTGACGGCCGCCAGATGGGCGTCGAAAGACGGATCGCCCATCAGCGCCTTGCAACGGTCGAAGCGCCCGGTGGCGTAGGCCCAGAAATCCTCAGCCTCGTTGCCGTCGGCGTGCTGGATCAGGCCCCAGAGCGTCCACAATAAATCGCACATGGCCTTGTAGATCACCATGCGACCGGTTTCAGCGGCAGAGGGCTGACGGCCGAAATAGGCGGCCATCATCTCGTTGTCCTGATCTGCGTTCATTCCCGCTTCCACCGACAGGTCCCCCAGATCCCACAGGGGATCGTTCATGCCGGAATATTCCCAGTCAACAATCCACATGGTCTGGCCGTCGTCGAGAAAGTTCTCGCACAGCGGATCGCAGTGACAGGGGGCGAGTGGCGGATTGGCCGCCGCCAGGGCATCCTTGACGGGTTCGGCGGCTTTGACCACTTCATGGTAACCGTCCGGCAAGTCCACGTCCTTTGTTGACAGGACCTTGAGATAGTCCTCGATCATGGAAAACAGCTCGAAGCGGAACCGGAACGTCTCGCCGGAATTGTGCAGTTGCGCCAGGGCTTTGCCGGCGCGAGCAGGTGCGCCGCTGATCGTCTTGAAGCCTTCCGGGGTCATCGTCGTAACACCGTCGACCGTCCGACTGATCATCACGCCGGATCGCGCGTCTGCATGCAGCACCTCCGGGGACACGCCAGCGCGAGCGGCTGCCCGGGCGTTGTGAATCTCGACCCCGCGATCGATATATTCTTCGGTCCCTTCGCCGGGGATTCGAACGATCACGGACTGTCCGCCGAAATCGACCCGATGCACCAGGTTCGTCATGCCTCCGAGACGTTCGATGCTGTCCGCATTTGCCACGTCCGCAAACTGCGGCGCCGAATGCATAGCTTCCATTACCCGGTCTGTGTGTTCCGTCATCTTCATCCTCTCAATGCCCGGTTTTCCGGATCGTATAACGGACCGTCGACCCGCGTCACCGGATACCGATCGCCGAAGACTTCCAGCTTGAAGTCGGTTTGATCCCAGTCGGCCTTGTCGAGATAGCCCCGGACGATGGTATGACCAACCGTGTGGCCGAAACCGACCGAGGTGGCGAGTGAGACAACCCGATCGCCCGACAGAATGGTCTCGCCGCCGGTCAAAGGCAGGTTTTCCGGCGTGGTGAAGGTGCACAGCCTGCGGTCCACCCCATCGGATTTCTGTTTCTCCAGCACCGTGCGTCCGATGAATTCACCCTTCGATTTCAGGTGCACCGTAAATCCAAGACCCGCCTCGATCGGCGTGCTGTCCGGCGACACGTCGCCCGACCAGTAGACATAGCCCTTTTCCATTCGCAGGCTCTCAATGGTGCGGTACCCGACATTGGCGATGCCGTGTGCCGCACCGGCCTGCCAGAGCGTGTCGTAGACGTGCAGCGCGTATTCGGTTGGAACGTGTAGTTCAAAGCCCCGCTCGCCGACATAGCCGATGCGGACCGCGCGCACTGGCGCGGCACCGATGACGATCTCACCCATGGTCGCAAACGGGATAGCCGTGCCAGACACGTCGCTCTCCGAGGCGGCGGCCAGCACGTCGCGAGATTTGGGCCCGACCAGATTGATAACGGCAAAGCCGCTCGTTACCTCGATCATGTGGACAGAACCGTCCCTGGGCAGATGGCGATTGATCCAGTCGCTGTCGTGCACACCGAAACCGGATCCGGTGATCATATAGAACCGGTCCGGCGCCAGCCTGACGAATGTCACGTCTGCTTCGATCCCGCCTCGCTCGTTGCAAAGCTGGGTATAGATCACCGTGCCCACCGGTCGGTCCATGTTGGAAACGGCGAGGTGTTGCAGGGTTGCGAGCGCACCGGGACCCAGGACCTCGAACTTGGAAAAACTCGACTGGTCGATAAGAGCCACGCGCTCGCGCACGGCTCGATGTTCCTCGGCCGCGTACCGCTTCCAGCCCGGGTCGAGAAAGTCGAGTTGGTCGACCGGCTCCACGCCTTCCGGAGCAAACCAGAGCGGCCGCTCCCAGCCGTTTTTTGATCCGTAGACAGCTCCCTGGTCCTTGAGCCGCTGGTAAAGCGGCGACAGGCGCAGCTGTCGCGCGGTCTCATGCTCCTGGCCCGGATAGCGCATCTTGTAGTGGTGCGCGTAGTGTTCGACCGCCCGCGGATACATGAAGCTGCGTGTTCCGTGATGGGGGCCGAATCGCCGCACATCGAGCGGCCACAGATCGAGCGATGGCCGACCGTCCTGCACCCACTCGGCGATCATTTCACCGGCGCCGCCGCCGGCCGCGATGCCGTAGAGGAAGCCGGTCGCCAGCATCAGATTGTCGAAACCCGGCTGCCAGCCCATGACGAAATCACCGTCGGCGGAGTAGGGGATCGGCCCGTTGATGACCTGCCGGATGCCCACCTCATTGACCACCGGCGTCACCTGGCCGGCAAGTTCAGCCAGAGGCAGGAAGCGGTCGAGGTTTTCCGGCAGCAACTGTCGCACGAACCGTCCGGGGATTTCGGTGTCACCGAAAGGAAGCGTGTCATCCTCGTAACCGCCGATCACCAGGCGTCCGCCGACATCGGGCTTGTAATAGACCAGTCGCTCCGGATCGCGCAGGGTGGGAAAATGCCCTATCTCGCTGCCAGTGGGCTCCGTGACGATGTATTGGTGTTCGACAGCACAGGCGGGAACACGGATGCCGAGTTTCGCACCCAGCTCGCGGCTCCACATACCGGCGGCCAGAATGACCGTCTCTGCCTGCCATCGACCTTCCGTCGTTTCAACCGCCGTCACGCGCCCACCGGAAACCTGGAAATCGGTGACCTCGACATTCTGGCGGATATCGACGCCCTGCTTGCGAGCGGCACCAGCGATCGCCTGGCAAAGTGAGGCCGGGTCGACATAGCCGTCCGACGGGATATAGGCAGCGCCTTCCAGCCCGCTTGCGTCGATCAGCGGGAACAGATCCTTGGCCTCCGACGGCGAGATGATGCGCATTTCGAGATCGAAGCTGCGTGCCATGGTGGCGAGGCGCCTTGCCTCTAGCATACGGTCTCTTGTGGCAGCCAGCCGAAGCGAACCGGTTTTTTTCCAGTCGAACTGAAGCCCCTCGTCATCCTGTAGCCGGTCGTACATCTCGACCGACTTCTTCAACATCCGCGTGGTATTGCGTGACGACCGAAGCTGGCCGACCAGCCCGGCGGCATGCCATGTTGCACCTTCGGTCAATCCGGCCCGTTCGAGAAGCACGACATCCTTCTCGCCCATCCGGGTGAGGTGATACGCAATGGAACAACCGATGATGCCGCCGCCAATGATCAAATGTCTTGTTGCGTGTTGCACCCTGTCCCCTTCATGGTCGTCCGGGATGGTCATGAAGCCTAACAAAATTCAACAAAGCAACAACACATTTGTCGATTTTTGTTGATTTGGCGAGGAATAATATTGTCAAATCGGCTGTGATCATCCAATCAGGCGCCTGAGAAATCTGATGTCGAAATACGAATCACAGCTTCTGCAAACGGTCGATATGCGCGGCACGGTGAGTGTGCTCGAGCTGTCGCGGATTCTCGGCGTGTCCGACCAGACCATACGCAGAATATGCCGGCCTCTGGTCGAGCGCGGCGACCTGCGCAAGGTCCATGGCGCACTGGTGTCCAATCGCTCGGCGTTGGATCCGCCCTTCCTGTCGCGGATGAATCTCAATCGCGAAGCCAAGGTCACGATCGCACGCATCGTCGCGGCGATCATCCAGGACGGCGACAGCGTGGCCATCGATACGGGCTCGACTTCGGCCTTCGTCGCCCAGGCGCTGCGCAACCGCAAACAATTGTCGGTGGTGACGAATTCGGCTTTCGTGGCAAGCACGCTGGCGATGATCCCCGGCAACAACGTCTCCATGGCCGGCACCCAGCTCCGCGATCATGACGGCGCCGCCTTCGACCGATCGGCCTTCGATGTGATCGAACGCATGCGGGTCGACTATGTCGTGCTATCCGCATCCATGGTTGAGCCTGACAAAGGGTTCCTGGTGCACGAGCAGTGCGAAGTCGACATTGCTCACGCCATGCTGGAGAACGCGTCGAGGGCTATCATGGCCGTCGATAACTCCAAGTTTCAGTCTTTGGACCGTCGTCCGGCCTTCCGGCAACCGTCGCTGAAACCGGGCGATTATCTGGTGACAGACCGGCCGCCGCCGGAGGAGTTCGATACGCTCTGTGAGGGACTGCAGATCCGCATCCCCTGAAGGCTGCCGGAATAATGCCGTGGACGGAATTTGCTGCTCTGCGGGCAGAAAACACAACGCACTGCGGGTTCTTGCGCAACTCCGAGAACTGGGCCTGCAGATCGGGACGGTCACCGGGCAGATCGCATCCTTCCCAGCGGAAGTGCACAACCCGGCCTTCGACAGCTGTGTTTCCAGGACATCTCTGGTCCAGCGCCAGCCGGGACAGCGGAATTCGCCGATCCGCATTTCGCACTCCGGTTCGCTCTTGTAGTCTATGAAGACACTTTCTTCGGCGAGGAATGCGCTTATCGATCAGAAGCCTTGCGCGCCGAAAAGACCACGCATTGCGGGTTCTTTTTCCATTCCGAATAGCGGGCATACAGATCCGGGCGATCCGCTGGCGCCTCCATCGGTTCCCATGTGAAATCGCACAGCCCGGCGTTTGAAAGTTCCCTTTCCAGAACAGCACGGCTCCAGCGCCAGATGGTGCAGCTGAAATCGCCGATATGAAGCGTGCTTTCCGGGCCACTGGTGAAATCGATGGAATAGCCTTCCTCGGCCTGCGCCGCCTTATTGTCGGCATTAGGATCGACATCCGGATTGAGTGTCACCACGGCGCAGAGGCCGTCCTCCTTCAGGTTGCGCGCAATAAAACGGCCCATACCGCCAATGGCCTCCGGCGAGTCAGCATAGTGAAGCACGTAAAGCCCGCAAATCAGGTCCGCTGGTGGCAGGATGAGGTCCGTATTGCTCAGATCGGCCTGTTGGAAACGTACCTTTTGCTGCTCTTCCGGCGGCAGCGTTTTGCGCTTCAATTCGGCATGTGCCAGCATTTCGGCAGAGACATCGACGCCCGTAACGGACTCCGCACCCATTTTCAGCAAGAGCCAGCCAAGGCGGCCATCGCCGCAACACATGTCGATCACCGTCTTGCCGGACGGATCTCCGATGGTCTCAAGCAATGTGTGAGTGCCGAAGATCGCCCGCCCTTCGTCCTGGGATAGGTCCTTGGCATTCAGATAGGTATCCGTGTTGATATCGTATTCTGTCATCGTGCCGACCCTCTTTGTCCGATTTTGGTGTGCGGATTGGCATTTGCAAGAATTCGGGACGGTCTAAAGTAAAAATCAGGCACTGGATCGATAGCCCATTTGGAACACTGCTGACACGGTTGTACCGGACCTTCAGTTAGGGAATAGGGTGGCGACCCAGGTTTAGGAGCCTAAATGTCGGTGTCATGCGATTGACAGGTTAGAACCATGGACCGAATTCACGTAGCTCCACCGATCCGAAGCCTGCGGTTTGTCATGGTCATCATCTGGTGCCTGCAGTCGCCCTTGGCTTTCGCCGACGAGCTCATGGAGTTGCATCTGGTCCTCGCGTTCGATGCGTCGGCCAGCGTCAACGATGTGGAATTCGATTTGCAGCGCCGCGGCACGGCCTATGCGCTTCGGTCGGATCTTGTGGCCGCCGCCATCGACGACGCACCGGGCGGCGTGGCAATTGCGATTGTCCAATGGTCCAGTGTCACCCGTCAGGCGCTTGCACTGGACTGGGTGGTGTTGCGCACCAGAAATCATGCCACCGCCTATGCTGATGTCGTTGAGGCCATGCCGCGTCGCTTGCCCGGCGGTGGAACAATGATCCACGCCGGACTGGAATTCGCCGCAAAAACCCTGGACGCAGCACCGGGAGAGGCCCGCAGGCGGGTGATCGATGTCTCCGGTAACGGCGTCTCTGACGATCCGCCTCGGCTAAAGGAGACGCGGCGCGTGCTTTTGGCCAACGGCATCGTGATCAACGGATTGGCGATCGAAGAAGACGATCTGCCGATCACCGACTACTACCGCCGCCATCTCATCGGCGGACCAAGTGCATTTGTCATCACCGCGGAAGGTTTCGAAGACTTTGCCAAGGCGATGGAAATGAAACTCTACCGTGAGATCGGCGGAGCAATTTTTGCCAACAACTACTGACCGCCGTCCCGGTCAGGCCTCGACCACGGCCCGAAGCGAGGCCTCGATCTGACCGCTGCACCAGCCATTGCCGTAGGCTTGGTCGCTGCGGGAGCGCAGCTCTGCCTGTTCCGGCCTGGCGGAAATGCGGTCGGTCAAGCCGGCTATAGCCGGTGCTTCGTTGTCGAGCATCGGCCGTAGCTGTGGCAGCTTGGCGGTCATCGTGCCCCACAAGATCGCGGTCACCAGATCGGCGATATCGGGGGCTTCGGTGCCAAGAATGTACCCGGACTCCGACGTCAGATGGTGACGGCGCCCGATTTCCTCGAACAGGCCCATCCAGCGCTTGAGGCGGGGTTGGTAGGCTTCCCAGCTTTCAGGGGTCCACATCTGCGCGCCGTTGTAGAGGGTCATTTCGTACAGCACGTCATTGGCGTCCGCCACGATCTTTCCGGTGAGAGCCTCGCGGATGGGATTGTCGCTGGTCAATCCGTGCTTGCGCCCCAGATAGGTCAGGATCGCCGGCAACTGTGATATCGACATACCGTTTGCGAGGTCCGTCAGAACCGGCGGTCCCATGTGCGGGATAAGCTGATCCGCTGGGTCCTTGCTCTTTTCCGCAATGATGTCCTCGGCGGTCACCTCCTGCCATTCAGCGCCGACATGGGCAAGAACGGCGCGAACGAATTCGCCGCGAAACGGCAACGGCCAATAGTGCAATCTGTAGTCGGTCATGATCAGACCTTCTCAGGCCCCGACATCTTTGGCAAGCACCAGGCTTCGACCTTCGCAAATCAGCGTGCCGTCCGGGCGGCGGCAAGTCGACCACAGATCAACCAGGTGCTTGTCTGGCCGCAAACGCGTGATTTCAACCCGCGCGGTCAGCGTTTCGTCCAGCGGAGCGGCAGCCAGGAAGCGCAATTCCTGTTTCAGGTAGTTTGTTCCGGGGCCGGGCAGGCGCACGCCGAGCAGGTAGGAAAACAGTGCTGCGATCAGTGGTTCCGGCACCGTATCAGCATCCGTGTCGATGCCCAATTCGGCGTAGCTCGTCATGTCCGAGCCTGAATATTGGCGTTCGATTTCGGCAAATTGCCCGACTTCCATCACGCGGTTTCCGTCTCCCCGGTCAGCAACACGGCCTCGTCCGAAAGCCGAACGGCCTCAATGGCAAAACGGCCGTCGCCAGCCGGCTCAACCGACAGCCGCACCCGGTCGCCGACGAAGCATGGGTTTGGAAACATCATCGACTGACCCTGATGCCGTTCGTTCGGCCAGGTGGCGCGAAGCAGGTTCCACAGTTTCGAATAGATCAGCATGCCGTGCGACACGGTGCGACCGAAGCGGGTTCGAGCAGAGAAGTCCGGATCGACGTGGATCGGATTATCGTCACCGCTGATTTCGGCAAACAGATCGAATTCGGCCTGGGTCGGCACCCATTCCTGGTGGACTGCGTCGCTCATTGAAAACGGCTCCTCAACAGAGGCTTGCGAACCTTTCCGGCGGCGGTGCGCGGAAAATCCTCCTCAAGATGGAAGCTCTTCGGCACCTTGTAGGCGGCGAGGCGTTCTCGGCACCACGTTGTAATCGTGTCGATCTCGATCGCTTCTCCAGGGCGGGCCATCAGGAAAGCGGCACCCACTTCACCCCACCGGTCATCGGCAATGCCAATGACAGCGGCCTCGAGGATGGCGGGATGGCTGTGCAGCACCCGTTCGACCTCGGCCGGATAGACGTTCTCGCCGCCTGAAATGTACATGTCCTTGATGCGATCGACGATGTAGTGGTAGCCGTCCGCGTCTCGCCGAGCGATGTCACCGGTTCTGAGCCACCCCTCTTGGTCGAAAGCCTTCCGCGTGGCGTCGTCATTGTTGAAATAGCCGGGTGTAATCGCGGGACCCCGCAACAGCAATTCGCCTTCGCCAGGCTTGCCGTCTGGCACTCCGTCGATGCGCGCCTCAGTCAGCATTTGTGCCTTTCCGACCGAACCGATCTTGCTGGCTGCTGCCGCTTCATCATTGAGGAAGGCGGTCGGGCCGGTCTCCGTCATGCCGAAACCATTGCAGATCTTCAGACCCCGTTCGGCAAAGAACCGGATTTGGCTTTCCGGCAAAGGCGCGCCGCCACAGGCGCAGCGTAGGCGGCTCCAGTCGACCGTGTCGACGTCCGGGTGCAGGCTGAGCGCCTGGTAGATGGCGGGAACCCCGAAAAACTGTGATACCGCCCCATCACTCACAAGTGCGAAGATATCCTCCACCTCGAACTTGGGTAGCACGGTCGAGGTGCCGCCATGAAGGAACAGCGGCAGTGTGTAGAGATTGATGCCTGCCGTGTGGAACAGCGGCAGGAAATTGACGCTGGTGTCATCCGAAGTGAGATCGATGGCCTGGGCGACATTCAGCGTGTTGGCCCAGCACATGCGCGCAGTTTGGATTACCGCCTTGGGCAGGCCAGTGGTACCCGAGGTGAACAGCAGATACCAGGGAGCGGTGGCATCGGGCGTGCCGCGCAGCGGCGCGACGGGAACCTCCAGCAACTCTGCGATGCTGGCGTCCGCGCCGCAACCCGCGTCGATCGAAATCGATCGGAGCGTCAGATTGGTGGCCAGTTCCAGCGCCGTTTTGGCATTGGGTGTGTCAAACAGCACTGCCGATGCGCCGACACTGGACAGGACCTCGGTCAGTTCCGGCACAGGCTGACGCCAGTTGAGGGGCGCCATGACGAAACCGCCGCGCTGACAGGCCAGCAAAGCGACGAAAAATTCGACCCGATTAAGAGTGAGCACTGCCAGTCGGTCGCCAGATTGCAGGCCAAGACCGGTCAACCCCGTAGCGACCTGACTCACCGCATCATCGATGCCCGCAAAGCTCCAGCGACGATCCGTTTCGCCATCAATAAATGCAATGCGATCGGGTGTCAGTTCGGCGCGTTTGGCTGCCATATCGGGCAGGGTGTCAAACATCGATCCGGTTCCGGTTGTCGTTTGCGCCTGCCAGTTGATCAAGAAAGCGGCGCATTCCGGCATGAGTTTCTGGTGCCGTGATCTCACGTTTGAAGGAAGCCAGTTCGGCACTCAGCCGGGCGTCGATCGCCGAAAGCCGGTCCGCGTCCCAGACCAGGCGTTTGCTCGCCAGCATGCCGCTGGCAACGTGCTGCTGTGAAAGTCGCTCAACCAGCGACATCGCCGCATCGGCCAGGTCTTCATTGGGTAAGATGCGATGAGCCAATCCCAGGCGCAACGCCTGCTCTGCAGAAAGTCGTTCGTTTGCCAACTGGATTTGGAGTGCACGCCCGGCGCCAATCTTGTCCGGCAATAGCGCCGTCCAGCCGCCATCCGGTGAAAACCCGACCTCGGCGAAATAAGGCTGGATGAACGCGTCTTCGGAGAGCAACACCATGTCCGAGGCAAAAACCAGCCCGGCAGACCCACCGGTGATGGCCCCTTGAGCCGCTGTAACCATGATCGCCGGCAGGGTGAGCAGGCGGCGAATGATGTCCTGAAGCAAACCAACCACGTCGTCGCTGAAGGTTTCTTCGTTTCCGGATTGCACGGCGGCCTGGAACGCAGCGACATCTCCACCGGTCGAAAAATGCCGGCCCTCGGCCTGCAAGATGACGAAGGTGGCACCTGCCTGACACGCCTGGTCCAACGCATGAGTCAATTCGGTGAGGATGTGAGGCTCAAGGCTGTTGCACCGTGCCGGAGCCGCGAGCGTTACTAAGGCAACGCGTCCACCGAACACAAGTCGCTGTTCCTGGTAACGGACCGTGCTCACGGTTCGAGCCCGTTGCGGATCATGTCGATGGCGTCATCGGCAATGCGATCGAGGTCCTCCGCGCTGCCCCACAGCACATAACGCTCCCCCAGGGTCTTGGCCATGCCCATCAAAGCCCAGGCGCGCACCTCAGCGTCGCCAGGCCGGATGTTGCCGGTTTCGACTGCGCGGCTGAGTTGCCGCCGATAGGCATCGGCAAAGGAGGTGAAGTAATCCTTGTAGGCCGGTGGGTCGACGAAACGGGCCTCTTCGACAATGCGATAAAGGGCGGGATGATCCGCAACAAAACCGAGAAACGCCTTGAGGCCGATGCGCTCGGCGTCCATACGATCGTCCGCCAGCGAGATCGCCTCCGCCAGGACCTTGCGTGTCATCTGGCCCATCTCCAGCACCAACTCGCGGAAGATCTCCTCCTTGCTGGAGAAATAGATGTAGAACGTACCCTGGGCGGTGCCGGCCTCGCGGGTGATTTCAGAGATCGACGCGTCGGCGAAACCACGCTGACCGATGACCCGCTCGGCGGCTCTCAGGATCTGTTCGCGTCTGGTCTTGCCGCGTCTGGTTTTTGGTGTGGTCGGTGCGTTCATCATCAACATGAATACTGATTCATGTTTCATGTATCATGATGCACTTAGACGGTCAACGAGGGGCCGTTGACCGTCTCTTACAGCATACCAGACTGGTCGGCGGCTGTCAGAAATTGCGCGGAATGCGCAAAACCTGGCCAACGAAAATAAGGTTCGGATCGGATACCACGTGCTGGTTGGCCTGTTGGATCGGCTGCCAGTCGTTGTTTTCATAGTATCGTTGAGCGATCGAGGTCAGCGTATCGCCGGCAACCACCGTGTGCTCCCAGTACCCGGTGTAACCGGCCAGGATCATCGGACCGAAGAGTATGGGAACGGTGACTGTCGGAATCGGACCTTCGCCGCCCCCGCTGTCATCGGTGACGGTCAGGAACAGCCGGTTCAACTGGAAACTCACATCGTCAGGGATGGTGATGCTGGCCTGAAACTGTCGTATTGAGGTGGAGCCTGCCGTCGCGGCTCCGACAACTTCATCATGCCCTTCGCTGACACGAATGGTCAGATGCGATTCGAACCCGACGGCATTGCCGGCGATAAGGATATTCTTGCCGACAAGGTCGAAGGGTTGGGGTTGCTGCAGATCGATATTCATGATGGCCTCTCCTTGGGGTGGGGGTGAGGGTCCCGTCGCAAGGAGAGAATGACGCGACACCGCGTCAATTTGATGGCCGGAGCCAGTGCACGGCTGGGGCGGAGAAATGAAGTTCTCTCTGATTGTTGCAGCAGGCTCTGTAGAAACTGCAAATCCACAACCCGTCACTTGAGTTTATGCGGCGGTCTCGACGCTGAATACTGGCATCATGCCCTTACCCTTCACGTCGCGTATGCCTTGCGGAACAACGTTGTATTTTTCCGAAAGCAAGGCGGCTGTTGCTTCGGTAATCATAACCATTCCTGGTGTGCCGTGGCTTTCCATGCGCGACGCGACATTGACCGCATCGCCCCACAGATCATAGGCAAACTTCCGTTGACCGATGACCCCGGCCACAACCGGTCCAGAGTTTACGCCAATTCGAAGTCTGATTTCGAAATGCGTCCTTTGGCTGACATCGGCTGCCGCTTGCAGCATTTCACACGCCAGATCGACAGCCGCTTCCGCATGGTTTTGCCGTGCATCGGGGACGCCGACCACCACCATGTAAGCATCCCCGATGGTCTTGATCTTCTCCGCCCCGTGCCTGTCGGAAATCCTGTCAAACTCGGAAAACACAAGGTTGAGTGTTTCGACGAGTTGCGTTGGGCTTAGCTTTGCAGAAAATGCAGTGAAATCAGCGATGTCTGCAAAGACGATGGAGACCTCCTCGTGTTCTTCGGCGATCACCCGTTCCCCACTTTTCAATCGAGCAGAAATAGAGCTTGGCAGGATGTTCAGCAGTAAGCCTTCGGCGCGATCGAACTCCTCCTGTTGGCGTGTCTCGGCAACCTGAACCAGTCGGTGCACAATACCGGTGTAAAGGACCACAGAGGCCAGGATTTGAAAATTGAACAGAAAGAGGATGATGGCTGCCGGAGTGGGCAGAGGCGACACGGGCTGAACGAAAAAGCCAAATGACAAGAGAACGCCTGAATAAATCGTCAGCGAACCGGCCAGCAGAACCCTGGCTTGCCAGGAGAATGTAGTTATGAGCAGACACGAAACCGCCGATGAGATCGGAACGACCCAGAACATGGGGAGCACGCCGGTGATCAATGTCCCAAGTAGAGCGTGGATAGGAATTTCGACCAGCCACAGCGGGACGAACAACCACAGAGGGTTCTTGAACCTGTGCCAAACGACTGCTGCGAGCCCAAACGCGATAGCCACTATGACATTGTACCAGGCCAGCCAGCCCACCCCGCTCCATGCGAAGACAACGGCATACAAAATATGAACGGCTGCCGCATTGGGATACGCGGTTTTTAGGAAGAGATATTCGCGCGTTTGTTCGTTGGTCAGGCCGTCTTTCGTCCTGAACAAATACTGCAGCAGCGCCTGCAATGTTGATACCCTTCTGAATGCGATGTCGAGGACATGGGATTCGCCGCAGGATATGTGATTTATTTGGTCGGGACCACCGCTACGGTCTCTCCTGAGACAAATGGCCTGTTATATGCGATGGCGGGTTCTGCTGGTGACGAGCCACCGGCCTATCGGCCTGATCAGACCTGAAGTTCGTGCGCGGAACTCGCCGCACAATGTGACGAACTTCAGGTTCAGGACACTAGCTCAGGTTCAATCCGCCGAGGATAAGCGGATGGATCTGCTCGTCGCGCGGCCGCGGTTGCAGTTTGGCCCGAACCCGCTTCATGCCATCCATGAAGCTCTCGTGGCGCCGATGCCGTGTTCTGACGACCTGATTGACGTCGTCATAGGAAGCAGCATGGAATTTTTTCGCCATAGTATCCTCCATTCGTCTGGGTTCTGTTTTTCGTTTCATGATCCGCAAATAGGCTTGATTCAGCGATAGTGCCAATCGATTGTATTTATGACATTGATAGGTAATAGCTATGAAATCGAGATCGTGATGAAATTCCAGTATCTTGGAGCCAATTGACAACAGAGCCGGCTTGCGTTGCAATTCCCAGTCATGGACGCAGTTTCTCCACCGGATATCGGTCAGCTCGTTCGGCAGGCCCGCAAGAACCGTGGTCTTACCCTTGAAGGGGTCGCCGAGCGCAGCGGAGTTTCCCGCTCGATGCTGTCGGCAATCGAGCGCGGCACCGTCAATCCGACGTTTTCCATCGTCTGGGCGCTCACCCAGGCTCTGGGGCTCGATCTGGCATCCCTGGAAGGCGGGCCGGCGCGTGACGAGCCGATCGAACACATCCATTCCTATTCAACACCCGTACGGCGCAGCGCCGACGGAAAATGCTCGCTATCAATGCTCAGTCCAAGGCGCACTGTGCTTCCGGTCGAGTGGTATCGATTGATCATGGAGCCGGGAGGCAGCCTCGATTCAAAACCCCACGCGGCCGGTACCTTTGAGCATCTGACTTGTCTGTCCGGCGCCCTGTCGGTGACAGTCGATGGGCGTACCGTAAAAGCCGAGGCCGGAGACACCCTGCGCTATCGGGCCGACCGGGCTCATTGCATCGACAACACGGACAAAGGTGAAACCCAGGCCCTGCTGTTGGTGGCTCAACCGCAGCTTTATGGCGGTACCGTGCCAAAGGCTTGACCGCCTCGCTTGACAGAAGCAGCAAATATTCCGATATCCAGGAACACATGCTATATATTGGAAAATGCCATGTCCCAAACGTTGATTGAAAAATCCGCTGCGATCCTCGAGGAAATCGATGCGGCCGGAACCCGCAAGCGCGAGCGGCTGATCGTCACGCCGCAGTCGACGCAGGTTACGACCCGGTTGGCAGGGAACGAAACCCGTGAGGTGCTCAATTTCTGCGCCAACAATTATCTGGGCCTGGCCGATGACCCAAGGCTGATCGAAGCAGCGAAACAAGCCCTTGACAGCCACGGATTCGGCATGGCCTCGGTCCGCTTCATATGCGGAACCCAGGATCTGCATCGCGAACTCGAGATCCGCATCGCCGACTACCTTCGCGCCGAAGAGGCCATCGTTTTTCCATCCTGTTTCGACGCCAATGGCGGTATCTTTGAGCCTCTGCTCGGACCGGAGGATGCTATCATCTCGGATGCCCTGAACCACGCCTCGATCATCGACGGGGTGCGGTTGTGCAAGGCGCAACGCTTCCGCTACGCCAACAATGACATGGCGGATCTTGAACGACAGCTGGTCGCCGCGTCCGATTGCAGTGCCCGCCTGATCGTCACCGATGGCGTGTTTTCCATGGACGGCATCATTGCCAATCTGCCGGAGGTCTGTGATCTGGCGGACAGGTACGACGCGATGGTGATGGTCGATGACTGCCACGCCACCGGTTTCATCGGTGACCGGGGCGCCGGTACGCCGGAGTTCCATGGTGTCGAAGGGCGTGTCCAACTCCTGACCGGGACCTTCGGCAAGGCGCTCGGCGGTGCGTCCGGCGGCTATGTCGCCGGTCCGAAACCGATCGTCGAATTGCTGCGCCAGCGGGCCCGGCCTTACCTGTTTTCCAACGCGCTTGCCCCGCCCATCTGCGCTGCCGCGATCAAGGCCATCGACATCGCAGAAGCGGCTGTCGATCTGCGGGAGCGGTTGCGTGACAACGCAGCGCGGTTTCGAAGCGGCATGGAAGCCGCTGGTTTCGATCTGGTTGCCGGCGATCATCCAATCATACCGGTGATGGTCGGCGATGCAGCGAAAACCGGAGAGCTGGCGGAGGCACTCCTGCAGCGGGGTATCTATGTCGTGGCGTTTTCCTATCCCGTCGTGCCGAAAGGGCAGGCACGGATCCGGACCCAGATGTCGGCGGCCCATACGCCGGACCAGATCGATCGCGCCATTACCGCCTTTGCCGAGGCCGGCCGCGAATGCGGCATTATCTGAAGGGCAGCGGATCCATGCGGGCGCTCGTCAAGAACCAACCGAAACCCGGTCTCGTGCTGATTGAGGTCGACAAACCGATCCCCGGGCCGGGCGAAGTGCGCATCAGGGTCACCCGCGCGTCCATCTGCGGCACGGACCTGCATATCTTCAACTGGGATGATTGGGCGGCAGCCAATGTGCCGACGCCTCTGACCATCGGCCATGAGTTCGTCGGCCTGATCGATGAGCTGGGCGACGGCGTCGAGACCTTTGAGGTTGCACAGCGTGTGTCGGGTGAGGGGCATATCGTCTGCGGGACCTGCCGCAATTGCCGCGCCGGACGCGAGCATCTGTGTATCAATACGCAGGGTGTCGGCGTCAATCGACCCGGCGCCTTCGCCGACTTCGTCGTGATCCCTGAGCACAATGTCTACCCGATCCCGGACACGATTTCCGACGATCACGCCTCGATCCTCGATCCCTTCGGCAATGCAGTTCACACGGCGCTTGGCTTCGACCTCGCCGGGGAAGATGTGCTGATCACTGGCGCCGGGCCGATCGGCCTCATGGCGGCGGCAATATGCCGGCATGTCGGCGCGCGCCATGTCGTCGTCTCCGACATCAACCCGAAGCGACTGGCGCTGGCCGAGCGCATGGGTGCGTCGCGTGGCGTCATTGCCGGTCAGGAGAGCCTGACGACTGTTATGAACGAACTCGGCATGAAGGAGGGCTTCGACATCGGCCTCGAAATGTCGGGAGCCCCGGCCGCGCTGGACGACATGATTGCCTCGGCCAACAATGGTGCCCATATCGGTTTGCTCGGGATCTTTCACGGGCCAGTCTCGGTCGATCTGAACAAGGCGATTTTCAAGAGCCTCCAGTTCAAGGGCGTCTACGGGCGGGAAATGTTCGATACCTGGCACAAGGGGCTGGCCATGCTAGAAAGCGGCCTCGACATCACCCCCGTCATCAGCCATCACTTTTCCTTCGAGGATTTTCAAAAGGGGTTCGATGTGCTGAACGCCGGTGAGGCCTGCAAGGTTGTGCTGACCATGGATCCGCAATGACTGAAGACGACGACCCCCTGTTTCGCGATCCGCGGTTCGTTCAGTTCTACGATTTTCTGTGTGGCTGGGATCGGCGTGATGATTTCGAGTTTTGCGCCCGGTTGGCGGAAGATGCCGGTTCGGTGCTTGATCTTGGCTGTGGCACTGGAACGCTGCCGGCGGCCATCGCACAAGACAAACGGGTGACTGGTGTTGACCCTGCCGGCGCGATGCTGGCGGTTGCTCGCGAGCGCAGCGGCGGCGAACGTGTTCGTTGGCTCGAAGCAGATGCCCGTGATGTTCGGCTTGATGAAGAGTTCGATCTGGTGCTGCTGACCGGCCACGCGTTCCAGGTCTTTCTGACGCCGGCAGACCGGGTTGCTGCCTTGAAGACCATCGCTGCTCACCTCGCGCCCGGGGCCCGCTTCATTTTCGACAGCCGCAATCCGGAGTTCCGCGCCTGGCTCAACTGGGTTCCGGATCGGTCGCGAGAGCGAATCGATCACCCCAGTGTCGGACCGGTCGAGACGTGGAACGAGGCGAGCTACGAGCCGACAACGGGCATCGTCACGTACAAGACGTATTTAAAGTTCGTCCGATCCGGCGAGACCATCACGGCAGTATCGCGCATCTCCTTTCCGCCCAAGTCAACGCTCGAGGCGGAATTGCAGGAGGCGGGTTTGGCGGTCGACCATTGGTACGGCGATTGGCTTGGCGCTGATTGGACGGAGACGTCGCGTGAGATTATCCCGTTCGGCCGGCCAGCATAAACGGTGCCGAGCTTCTCAGGCATTAACCAATAGCTTCGCATGAGTTCTCCGAACGAGGTTTATCCAAATCAGACCGCGGTATCGTGCCCGTGCTCCACAATCATTTCACCACATCGACCTTGCTTCGGTTCAGTGAAATGGCGATGGCCGCAATCAGCAGGACACCGAGCGCGACCTGGCTCCAAGACGGAGGAACTCCGGCTATAGTCAGCCCGTTGCGGACGATTGTCAGAGTCAGGGCCCCTATGATTGTCTTGACGACGCTGCCATAGCCGCCTGTGAGCGGGGTGCCGCCTAGAGCGACGGCTGCGATGGCATCGAGCTCGATCATCAGGCCCGCCTGTGGGGTCGCTGCACCGGCCCTTGCCAGATTGACGCAGGCCGCCAGTCCAACCATCAGACCGGCAGCCGCGAAGACCTTGATCTTGAAAGTCGTGACATTGATACCAACGAGGCGCAACACTTTTTCGTTGCCGCCAACGGCGCGCAGTTGCTGGCCGAAGACGGTCTTCTCGTAAAAAACCCACATGAGAAGGGCAACGATTGCCGCAAGGATGAAGATCGCCGGAAACTTACCCATCGACAGAAGCCAGGGCGCCGCTACAGACGAGATATTGGTTCCACCGGACACGCTGTCATCGGTGATGTAGATAGCGGTACCGTCGGAAATGATGATGACGACGGCCCTTACGATGATGAGCATGGCCAACGTCGTCACGAATGAGGGGATCTTCAGCAGAGAAATGATCAGACCGTTGACCATCCCAACCAAGCCGCCTGCAAAGACGCCGAGAACCAGGCCGGCATCCCCGAACCAGAGCATTCCAAGTGCGCCAAGAAACGCCGAAAAAGCCAGGCTCGACCCAATGGAAATATCGATCGATCCGGTTGTGACGACCATTAGCTGCGCAAAGGCAAGCAACATCAGAACCGGTGTCTGCTGTGCAATAAAGGTCCAGTTACGCGTCGACATGAAACGGTCGCCTGAGATTGCCCAGAACATCAGGATGACCAACAAAATGGCTATGAACGGCACATAGTCGCGCAGCATTTCGGCGCGTTTGGGAGTCAGAATTTGGCGGGAGGCGGTTGTTGCGGTCATTCCTTTTCCTCATTCGCCAAGTGTGATGGCCTTGACAAGCCGGTCGGACGTAATTTCGTCGCGCTTGAATTCACGTGATGTGACTCCGTGGTGCGTCACCACGATCCGGTCTGCTAGCCGGCGGACCTGATCGAGATTGTGGCTTATCAGAATGAACGACGTACCACGCCGATCACGGACGTCCTCGACCAGTCGTTCGACTTCCGCAGTTTCGTTCGGACCAAGAGCTGCTGTCGGCTCGTCCAGGATCACGATATCGCTGCCCCAGGCTATCGCGCGCCCGATGGCGATGCTCTGTTGCTGTCCACCTGACATGGACGATATCGGCTGCGACAAATCCTGGACGGTAGTGACGTTGAGCTGCTCAAGGACTTCGCGCGTTTTCTCGCGCATTTTTCGCTCGTCCACGAAAATCCCCCATTTGCGAGGAATCCGTCCGAGATACAGGTTGTAAGGAGCCGTCATGTTCGGAACCAGTGCCAGGTCCTGATAAACAACCTCTATTCCGCGCTCCTGCATGCTGGACACGCTATGTTCGGCTCGAGGCACCTCTTTTCCGTTGATGACGATCCGCCCCGCGTCGGGGACATGCGCCCCGGCAACCACCTTGATCAGGGTCGATTTGCCGGCGCCGTTGCCGCCTACAATGGCCAAAACCTCAGCCCGATGCAGGTCGAAAGAGCCGTCGCGCAAAGCCTCCACACCACCAAAGGATTTTGAAACGTTTTCGACCGACAGAAGCAATTGAGCGGTTTCTTTGTTCATCGTCGTGCTTTCATTATGAGTTGCCCGCGACCGGTTCAGCGAGGTTTCCCGGCTCTTCTCTGGGGGAACCCAGATAGGTCTGGGCAAGCACATCCAGGTAGGTTCCACGAAGCACCGTGTCTTCGCTTTGCCGGCTTAGTTCGATCTTGACCGCGTCATATATGCTCGGCAGCACTGCGGATTTCACGTGGTCCTTCAACTGCTCGAGGAACATTGGACCGAACCCGGCATATTCATCGCCGATGACCACCAGGTCTGGATTTGCGAAGTTGATGCAGTTGGTGATCCCCTGCGCCAGGTACCGCGCCACCTTACGTACTTCTCGGACCGCCAGAGCGTCGCCCGCCTCGAATGCGTCGAGGGTCTGCGCGAAACTAGCGTCGGGTGTCAGCTGCGTCTCGCCAAATTCACCAGCGCATTCACGAATTGCGCGCAGCAGGGATATTCGCGAGGTGAAGAGCTCCAGGCAGCCGCGATTGCCGCATTTGCATAGATCGCCGTCTACGCTGATCGACGTGTGACCAAGCTCTCCCGCGAGTCCCTGCGCGCCGCGAAAGACCTGTCCGTCCACGACCAGAGCGGATCCAATTCCCTGTCCTGCAGACACATACAGAAGAACCCTGGCTCCCACGGCGCGAGCGTGGTGGCGCCATTCCGTCAAGGCTGCAGCCTTGGCGTCGTGTGTGGAGTGTACCGGCACATCCGGGTAGCGGGAGCGGAGTTCGGGAATGAGATCAAACCCCTGCCACTGCGGGCTTTCGGTCATCAAGATAACCCGTTCATCGCGCTCCAAAAATGGACCCGGAACAGCGACCCCGATGCCATCAACCCTTTCCAGTTTTGCGATATATCGGTCCAAAACTGCAGAGAACTCGCCAAAAATCTGATTTGCGGGACTGTCGCGCGGAATGGGCACCTCGGTGGATTCCAGCAAATCGCCGCGCAGATTGAACGCTCCGACGGAAAAACTCCGCCGCTGTAGTCTCAGGCAGAGGATGTAGCGGCCCGAAGCCGAGAAACTCAGATTGATCGACCTGCGCCCGCGCCCCCCACGCACCAGTCCCACCTCTTCGACAACGCCATTGTCGACAAGAGGTGCGATTGCGCGAGTGACTGTTGCCTGGTCCAGACCGGTGGCAACGCTGATCTCCTTGCGCGAACAAGCCCCCATATCCTGAAGGGCGGCCAGGATAACCTGACGGTTGTGTCCCTGAATGCCCCCAATCGACAGTCCTTTTTGTGTGTCTTTCATTCTCGGACCACCCTCTTTATGAGTCGGTCCAAGCATAGCGAGCATTTATTGCAGGCCGCAACGAATTGTGCTGTTTCACCCATTGACGGTCTCCCGAAACAGGATGTCCGCACCGGCGGTGCTTTTTCGGATTGCCACGGCATTGGGCATGTCGGTCCGCGCGATTTTATCGCCCGTCTCGGTGTCATTCATGCCGCCTTGCCTATGGCGCTGCATCAGGCGTTCGCACAGTACGGTATCCGGGGCGTCAACGAATATGCGAAGGTCGAAATGGATAGCCGCCGATCGCCACGGCTCGGCATCCGTTAGAATGTAATTGCCTTCGATGACGCACACGGATTCGCGGCCTTCGATCCTTGTGCCTTCCGGAACCGGATCGTGGCGGTGCCGCGAATACGACGGCCACCAGAACGCTTCGCCTGTGACCAGCCGCGCCACCGCCGCCACGAATTCGCCGGCATTGAAAGTATCGATGTGGCCTTTCACGTTGCGCAGCCCTGCGGCGTCGAGCTGTTTGTTCGTCTTGTGAAAACCGTCCATCGGACAACAGACGGCGGACTGTCCTGCGGCCCGCAGATCCTCGACCAGCCGTTCGGCCAGGGTCGATTTTCCGGTTGCGGGCGGCCCTGCGATTGCGACGATCATTGGTGATCGGACCGAGTGTCTCCGCGTTTCAATAGCGTTGAGCAGGCTTCGGTAATTGCTGAGGCGCTCAGGCATCCATCCAGCTCCGCGTGCCCGGGTGGGCGCAGGATTTACCGGCGATCCGGTTGGCTGTGTTCAGCGCATCAACAAAGGACCCGGTCTCGAGATAGGCGTGGCAAAAGGCGCCATGGAATATGTCGCCGGCACCAAGGGTATCGACGGCATCCACTTCCAGGGCAGGTATCTCGCCCTCGCTCCCGTGATCATGCCAAATGACACCGCCCGGGCCGCGTGTCATCGCCCAGCGTGAAATCCCGAATTCAGCGCACATGACAGCAAAGCCGTCGGGACCGTCGTGGCAGAAGACCTCGCTGACGATGGGAATGTCGGCCAGGCTGAGGAAGTCCGGCGACCACTCCTTCCAGCCTCCGCCATCCAAAATGATCGGCCCTTCGAAGTCTCGCAGAGCATCGCGGTGTTGCGCTACAAAATGCCGTTCATACTGGTCGATTTGAATCAGGTCGGCTCCGGCCGAAATCAAATCGCTTCGCTGGTGCACCTGTTCGCATTCCCCGCCGGCGCCGTTGACGATCATCCTGGCTCCGAGGCTGCGTGTCGAGACGACCGTGGAGAGCGGAATTCGGTATTCCGGGTCGTTGCAGATGTCGTGAACCGTAACGTTTCTTTCGACGAGATCTGTTGTCAGAAACTCTCTCATCGGGGTCGAAGCCCCCAACGACGTGGCCAGCGTTGCCGAGCCTCCCAAATTTGAAAAGGTGACCGCCGCGTTCAGCGCTGATCCGCCCGGCATCACGTCGTTGGCCAATGCCTTGACCTTGCCGTCGGGACCGGGAAAGTCTTCCACCAGTGCAGTCACGTCCAGCACCGATCGCCCTATGAAAAGCGCCCGGCTCATGCGGCTACCCTCTTGCCAAGGGCGCCATCCGCGTAGCGCCGCGCCATGTCGGCCATCGGGATCGGTTTAATGGCTCTTCCGTGACCAGCCGCACCGAACCGCTCAAACCGGTCGCGGACAAGCGCTTCCAACTCGTCCATTCCAGCCATAATAAAGGCGCGCGGATCGAAACTTTCCGGGTTCTCCCGAGCGAACCGCCGCATTGCTCCGGACATCGCCATCCGGCAATCGGTATCGATATTCACCTTGCGCACGCCATGGCGAATACCGCGTTCGATCTCGTCAACGGGCACGCCCCAGGTTTGCGGCATCACGCCGCCAAAGGCGTTGATCAGGTCCTGCAGTTGCTGCGGCACGGAACTCGATCCGTGCATCACCAGATGGGTGTCGGGGATGCGGCGATGGATCGCTTCAATCTGGCGGATGGCGAGGATTTCTCCATCCGGCTCCCGGTTGAACTTGTAAGCGCCGTGCGAAGTGCCGCAGGCGATGGCCAGAGCGTCGACGCCGGTCGTTGCGACGAACTCGGCGGCCTGGTCCGGATCGGTCAGAAGTTGAACTTGTTCCAATTTGCCGGATGCGCCGGAACCGTCTTCTTCACCCGCCTCGCCGGTTTCGAGCGATCCGAGCACGCCGAGTTCGCCTTCAATGGACGCGCCGGTCCAATGGGCAATCTGGGCAACTCGAGCGGTGATGTCGGCATTGTGCGCATAGCTGGCGGGCGTCTTTCCATCCGCCATCAGAGAGCCGTCCATCATGGCGGAGGTAAAACCCGCACTGATGGCGCTGACGCAGGCCTGTTCGTCATGGCCATGATCCTGATGCAGGCAGACGGGGTTGTCGGAATACATCTCCGCCAGTGCCGTGACGATTGAAACGATCATTCGGTCGCCGGCATATTTTCGACGAACATTGAGGCTGGCTTGCAGGATCACCGGAGCGTCGCAGGCTTGCGCGGCGTTCATGATGGCTAGGCCTTGCTCCATGTTGGAGATGTTGAACGCAGGCACGCCGAAAGCATGCTCGGCAGCGTAGTCCAGCAATTGACGGAGTGTTATCAGGGGCATGGCACGACCCTCATTTCCGAAAGTTCAAGTCGTGGAATGTCGCCGAGCCTTCCTGTACGAAGAGCCCCCATGCGTCGGTGTTCGAAATATCGTAGACCCGAAAAGACGCCACTACCTGTCCCGCAACGAAACATTCGATCGCCGATCCGTTGCGCAGGATCTGGACTCTGTATCGGCCGTCTTCCGGTGAATAAGCTAGGGGGCGTTCGATCAGCGGATTGTCGATCTCCTGGCTCACCTCGATACCGTGCCGTTCGTTGAGCACGAGGCTATCCCAGAGCGGATCCATGGCGGCGGGCCACCTATCGAACAGTACACGTTCCCGCATCGGTTCAATGGCGAGGCAGTAGCCGCTGTCCAGGTGATCCCCTCCGCGGGGTTCGATCAGGATGCCCACCGCTTCGGTACGCGTTTCAGGTTCGATGACCACATCGAGAAGGACGTCGTCTCGGTCCGGGCCATCGAGAAAGGCGTATCCAAAGGATCCGGTTGCATCGCAGCGGGGGCTGGAATTTTCAGTCCACTTGCCAAGAATCGGGCGCACTTCGTGAGGCAATGCCGCCGCATAACTCTTGTCGATATCGTGCGGCAGCCTGCAGGTCAGCGTTCCGTCGGATTGCGACACGAGTTCGCGCGGGCTGCCAAGTTCGCCTCCCCAAACCCAACTGCGCTTGGGGCCATGATGCTTGCGAAATGGAATCCATGCGAAACTCATTCGGCGATCGCCGTCGCTTGCGGATTTGGCGGCATAGAAACGCCGACCATCGAGACTGTCGAGCTTGCGGCTTTCCCAGGGGCCGTCTGGCGTTTTTGCCACGCGATAGACGGTTTGCATCCGCTCAGAGTAACGGCTCTCGACCAGATACCACCAATCGCCGAGTTTGAAGATCTCGGGACATTCGGGGCAGTGCGTCAGCATCGAGGACGCCAGTGGCGGTCCGATCTCCCATGTCTCGAGATCGTCTGAAGTGGCCACGGCAATACACCCACGGCGGAATTGCGGCCCTTCTTTCAGGCGGGCCGAAATCAGCATCTTGAAACACCCCGCGGTTCCGTCGCGGTACACGTAGGGGTCGCGCCAGTCAACCGTTTCGTACCAGCGCGGATCGGGCGAAATCATCGGGTTCGCCCCGGATTTTTTCCAGTTTGCCAGATCGGTCGATGTCGCTTTACAGATAGTCTGGGGCGACGCGGACTGGCGGTTGTAACCGGTGTAAAAGAAATGGAATACGCCGTCATGTTCGATGACCGAGCCGGTCCAGATACCGTCTCCATCGCACTCACCATGCGCTCCGGGACCGAATGCGTCTGGCATAACCTCCCAGGTTACAAGGTCTTCTGATCTCAGATAGGCCGTCGATACCCGCGCCCGCTCAACGTATTCCCACGCACCGACCGGCGGTTGGGAAAAGAACAGGTGCCACTTGCCATCGTGATGGAACGGCATCGTATCGCCAGCGGCAGCACCGTTTTCCGGGGCGTATCCGAACAGTCTCATTTGCGGACCTCGATTTGTGTCTGCTGGTTTGCGTTGCCCCGGCTCGGTTGAGCCGGGGCGCTGTGCGTGCCATGGGAGGTTATTGCACGTGATCTTGCCAGTTGGCCTGCCAGGCGTCGATGAAACCTGGCAAATCGGCGTCGGGGTTATGCACCTTGCTGAGGCTCCTAATGGTTTCCGGGGACAGGATGCATCCGTTGAGAAGGCTGCTTGCATAAGTGTCCACATTCTCGGCGGTGACCGGGATGAGGCCGACGCGGGGCTGAGTATCCTCGATCGGGTGGCCGTGCAGGTAGTCGTAGAGCTGGATCAGGCCAAATCCGCCGACCATCCAGTGACCGCCGATCGAGAAGTCCAGCTTGCCATCCTTGATGAACTGGGCAACCTGTTCGTCGATATCGGTGGTGATGATGGCGATATCGCCCCGACCGGCCTGATCGACCGCAAACTGGCTACCGAGGCCAGCGACGGCGCCGAGCACGATGATCGCGTCGACCTCGCCCGGAGCGAAACGGGCGATATACTGCTCTGCGTATTTCTGGCCGTTCTCACGGTTTAGCCGGTCCCAGGCTTCTGCAATGACCTCGATACCGGCCTTATCAAGTTCGCTTTGCACGCCGGCCCAGATTTCCTCAGCCGAGGTGACGCCCTTTTGGTTCCAGATCATGGCGACTTTCTTATGCCCGAGATCCGCGGTGGCCTTGCCGATTGCCTGACCCCAGGTGTCATTGTTCTGGGTAACCTGTGCGATGAAATGTTCGCCGTCGTAGTCGTCGTCGTAACTTGAAACCACCAATCGCCCGACGGCCACTCCCGGGATGTCATTGTCTTCAAGAAGTCTGGCGACCTGAATGCCGGCGGGAGAGGTCAACGGATTGAAAATCAAACCATCCGGACTGCTGGAGATAATGGATTCCGCTTGCGCGGCGTGCTGCTCTTCGGAATTCTGGTCATCGAATTCCTTCAACTCGACGCCGAGCGCATCAGCGACGCAGCGCTCGAAACGATGTCGGTTAATCACCCACGGGTTGGTTTCCGGCTGGCCGAGATCGGCGATCACCAGATCGGTTCGTGCGTGGCTGTCGGCCATTGCCCCGCCTGCGAGCGGCAGCAAGGCTGCGGTCATGAGCAACGGCTTCAGCATCTTGTAGGTCATGATCTCCTCCCTGGAGAGTTGCAAAGTGATGTATTCAAGGGGATGCGAAAAATCCCTAATTAAATGCATAGCGCAATTAAATGTTTACTGCAACTAATTTCGCAAATTGGCGGTATCGCTGCCTGTGGCAATGCATTACCTCGGCTTGCCAGCATTACTTTCAGGAGCTTTTGAGAGGTTTTACCGGTCCGCGGTACAGTGACTCATCACCGGCCTTAGCTTTTGATGTCGGCAGGCTTGAACCGCAGCGCCAGCGCCCCGTAGACGAACATCGCCGCGAAACCGATGGCTGCGATCAGGTAGGGCAGTCGCAGTGCCGCTTCGCGGCCCAGGCCCGGCTCGCTCCAGGTGACCACGAGGCCACCTGCCAGAGCGCCGAGCGGCATCATGCCCCAGCCGAAGAATCGATATATGCTGTTGACCCTGCCAAGAATGTCCTGCGGGATAGCGCGTTGCCGATAGGACACCGTAACGACATTCCACAACATGGCGGCAACCATTTCTACGAAAAGCGCGATGCCGACGAGGATCGCCGAGTCGGTCAGGTAAATCAGCGCGAAGGGCACTGGAAACAATGCTAGCGCCACGAACAGGCTGCGGCCCGCGCCGATGCGTTCGGCGATGCCGGGACACAGTAAGCCACCGACAACGCCACCGGCGGCTCCAGCGGTCAGCAACACGCCATACCCGAAGGCCGACAGCCCCAGGACTTCCTGCGAATAGAGAACCAGCACGGTGAGCCCCATCAGGTTCAGCGCGTTGAGGAACCCGAGCATCACCGCCAATTGCAGGATCAGTCGGTGCGCAAGGATCCAGGCAATGCCGGCCTTCAGCTCGCGCCAGAAGCCTTCGGGAAGCTTTACCGATTGGCGCGCCGGAAAGGCGATGCACCAGACACACCACGCCGACAGACCGAACATGATGGCGTCGAAACCAAAGGGCACGGGAACGGCGATCGCGATCAGCAGTCCGGCGAGGGGTGGGCCGACGAACGATCCCATTACCTGCTCGATGCTCCAGATCTGGCCGTTGGCCTTCTCCAGATCGCGGCTTTCAACCAGGACCGGAAGCACGGTTTGCGCCGCATTGTCTCGGAAAACTTCCGCAGCGCCCAGCAGGAAGGCGATGGTCGACAATGCCAAAATCAGTGGCAGCACCGCGCCGGCGTGGTCGTCAATAGGCAAGGCGGGGGCCGCCAGGATGAGAGCCACCACGCCGAAACTCAGGATCAGCCGAAGCATGTCGGCTCGAACCATCACCTTCTGCCGGTCCGCCCGATCGATCACGACGCCGGCGGGCAAGGCGAACAGAAACCAAGGCAGCCGGGTGGCAAAGGCCACCAGCGAAATCAACAGCGGGTCGCGGGTGATCAGCGTCGCAAGCCACGGAAAGGCCAGGGCCGAGATGCCGTCACCGAGATTGGAGAAGGCACTGCCGGTAAACAACAGTCGATAGTTGCGGTTCTTGCGCAGCAAAAGAGCGGTCATTGGCGGGATCCTGTCGGGAAGGTTGTGTCAGGAATAGCCCGCGATCACTCAACCGGCAAGGCCGAGCCGTTGTCTCAATGCCTCATGATTGCGGGCATCGAAATGAAAAGTCTGCCATCCCAGATTAGCTGCGGCATCGACGTTCTTCTGGCTGTCATCCACGAGGATCAGCCGCTCCACCGGTATTGCCAGCGTTTCGGAAACGGTGTTGAAAAACTCCGGTTCAGGCTTCATGCACCGTAGCCGTCCGGAGGAAAAAATGGCGTCGACGCGTTTTCCAAATCCCATATCGTTTTCGATATAGGCGGTGCGTCGTGGTTCGTTGTTCGTGGCGATGACGTTTTTGCGGCCCGCCGAGCGCTCGGCCTCGATCACCGCCAGGACATCCGTATCGGGCCGTGCGTCCTTGGCAAACCAGTAGTCGAGAATGTCCTGGGCCGAACCGTCGTAGCCGGACGCGTGAACCCACTCGTCCACATGGGTGAGCAAATCCTTGTCGCCGCGCAGAACATGTTTGAATTCGTCGCTGAAGACGTATTTGCGAAAGTGTTGCAGTGATACGCCGTGATCCGCCTCGAAAGTCTCCGTCCACAAAATGCGACCGTCGATGATGTTGCGGTTGAGCACTCCATCGAAATCCCAAACCACACAGTCGATCTCGTCCATCACATCCGCCGGTCCCGTTGCGTCGCCCATTGAAAACGAGACCGTAACCCGGGTGTGCCGGATCAGGCAAACACGGTCCCACGTCCATAAGGTGTTGACAAAAGCAACACTATCTTGCTTCCTGTGATCATGCAGGAAACAAATCCATGCGTTTCGGCCGATCACGTCGCCGCTGTACGACGGTTCAACCGCTTTCACACGCGCCTGGTGGGCGCTCTCAACGAAAGCATGCTCACATCGGAATACACGCTTCCGCAGGTGCGCATTCTCTATGAGGTCGCAAATGCCCCCGGCGGCCAACCGGTCTCGGCCGCCAAGCTTGGTCGCGATCTGGCATTGGACGCCGGATATCTCAGCCGTCTCATAGCCGGCCTGGAAAAGAAAGGGTTGCTCTTCCGCACGCCTGCGTCCGACAACGCAAAGCGATTGCTTCTGAGCCTCACCGATGACGGCAAGGCTGTTTTTGCCGATCTGGATGCGATGTCGGCAGCGGAAGTGGCGACGCTGTTATCGGACCTGAGCGAAAGCGAACAACGTCAACTTGTTGGGGCCATGGACCGGGTGCGCCGCCTGCTTGGCAACGATGACGGCGACCGGACGTTTCTTCTGCGTGATCCGCATCCAGGCGATCTCGGTTGGGTCGCTCATCGCCAGGCGGTCCTCTATGCCCGAGAATACGGCTGGGACTGGACATTCGAAGCGCTGGTTTCGGAGATCATCGGCAGGTTCGTCAACGATTTCGACGCCGCGCGAGAACGCTGCTGGATCGCCGAAAGCGAAGGCGAAATTGTCGGCTCCGTGTTTGTCGTCAGCGAAGATGATGTCACGGCCAGGCTTCGCATGCTCTATGTGGAAACGAGTGCTCGCGGTCTCGGACTCGGCCGGCGGTTGGTCGAGGAATGCGTCCGGTTTGCCCGATCCAGGGACTATGACCGCATGGTCCTGTGGACGAACGACAATCTGGTCGCGGCACGACGGATCTATGAGACAACGGGCTTCACCCTCGACGATGAGGAGCCGCATTTCAGCTTCGGCAAGCGGTTGGTCGGTCAGACCTGGAGCCGCGGCCTGTGAACCTCGCATTGCTTGCTGCCGCCCTGTGCGGGGTCCAGATTGGCGTAACGCTGGTAGCGAGCGAAGTAATTGTCGCTGATGTCGGGCCCGGCCGCTTGGGCTTTCTGCGCTACGCCATCGCCGTGGCCGTCCTGTTGCCCCTTGCCTTGATGTCGAAGGCACCTCGTATTGCGCGTCGCGATCTGCTGCCGGTCGCTCTGCTTGGGATCGGCCAGTTCGGGGTTTTGATCGCGTTGCTCTACGCAGCGTTGCTGTACACCAGCTCGCCGCGAGCGGCACTGGTGTTCTCGTCGCTGCCTTTGATGACCTTGGCGGTCAGCCACCTGATGGGGAAAGCTTCACCAGGGTTCGCCGGCGTGATGGCCATTCTCTCCACTTTGGCAGGCATTGCCTGCCTGCTTGGACTGGACGCCTTGGCTGGCCGCCTAACGGCCACCGACCTGGTCGGCCTTCTTCTCGCGGCCCTGGCGACTTTGACAGGCGCTGTGTGCTCGGTCTTCTACCGGCCCTATCTGGAGCGCTACGGCATAATGCGGACCAGTGCGCTGGCGATGGCCGCGTCGCTGCCGCCACTGGCTCTGCTCGGCCTTGTTGAACCGGCTGCGCTGCCTGTTGCCGACTGGTCCAACATCATCATAGCTCTGATCATCTTTGTGGGTCTGTCGAGCGGCCTCGGATATCTCGCCTGGCTGTATGCTCTGTCGCAGGCGGATGCGACCCGCATGACGGCTTTCCTTTCGCTCAGCCCGGTGACGGCGGCACTGGTCTCGGTGACTGTGTTGAACGAGCCGGTCACGCCTGGTCTCGTCGTCGGTATAGCGCTGGTTGCGCTGGGACTGATTTTCCTGGCCCGTGACGGGCGCAGGGCTCATTTCTCCCAATAGGGCCTCGGACCGAACAGCTCCGAAAGATAATCGACGAAAACCCGGATCTTGGTCGGCAGGAAATGCCGGCTGGCAAAGACGGCGTGGACCGCGACGCCGCGCGAACTCTCGTATCTGGGCAGCACGCGGACGAGCCGTCCGTCGAGCAATTCCTCCGAAATGTCCCAAGTCGATCGCAGCGCGATGCCAAGACCCGCGATAACGCACTCGCGCACGACCTCGCTTGAATTGGTCGACAGCCTGCCCGCTGGCCGGTAGAGCAGCGATCCCTCCGGTCCTTCCAGTCTCCAGGGATCGTTGTTGTGTGGCGGCAGGCAAATGTGGTTCTCGAGATCGTCGATCCCCTGGGGCACGCCATTGGCTGCCAGGTAGCCCGGCGTTGCGCACAGGATTCGCCGCACCGGTGCCAGCCGCCGAGCCACCAGGCTTGAGTCGTTCAATTCGGCGATGCGGATCGCAATGTCGAAACCCTCTGCCACGATGTCGACCATCCGGTCGCTGAGCATCAGATGCACGGACAGGTCCGGATTGGCGCCCATGAAGGCCTTGAGATGCGGAGCGATGTGCATGCGGCCGAAGGATGTCGGCGCTGAAACCCGCAGGATCCCGCGCGCCTGTTGCGAACGCCGGGTGACGAATGCCTCCGCCTCGTCAAGACCGGCCAGAATGGCAACCACACGCTCGTAGTAGCCCTGTCCGGCCTCCGTCAGCGATATCTGCCGGGTGGTGCGCTGGATCAGCCGCGTACCAATGCGGTCTTCCAAGCGGCGCAGTCGTTTTGAAACCACCGCCGGCGAAAGACCGAGCTCTCGGCCGGCGGCCGACAGGCTTCCGGCCGATACCACTTGCGCGAACACTTCCAGATCACCGAGCTTATCCATGCTGCCTTGTAGCGTGGCGGACCTCCCCTCTCAACGGCTCACGAGCGGTTCAAACTTCACTGGTAAAAAAAGTTGACCAATTGTGATTCTGTGTCTATGGAAGGACCATGACCAACCCGAAGATGCCCGAGCCCATAGCCGAAGTGATGGCGCGACGAGACCGTATCGTTGCGGATCTGCGCGATATCGTGCCGGGCGAGGGCGTTGTCGACGCCACCAACGAAATGCGCGCTTTCGAAACCGACGGACTGACGGCCTATCGGCAACTGCCGCTCGTCGTGGTGCTGCCGGAAACCGTGCATCAGGTGTCGCGCATCCTGAAATACTGCAACCAGAACGGCATTCGGGTGGTGCCGCGCGGTTCGGGGACATCGCTGTCCGGCGGCGCACTGCCGCTTGAGGATGCTGTTCTGCTTGTGATGTCGCGTTTCAATCAGGTGTTGGAAATCGACTATGAGGACCGCATTGCCGTCGTGCAGCCGGGGGTAACCAATCTCGGCGTTACCCACGCGGTCGAAGGGGAGGGCTTCTATTACGCTCCCGACCCGTCGTCGCAGATCGCCTGTTCCATCGGCGGAAACGTCGCCGAGAACGCGGGCGGCGTGCACTGCCTCAAGTACGGCCTGACAACCAACAATGTACTCGGGCTCGAGATGGTGCTGATCAATGGCGATGTGATCAGGCTCGGTGGCCGGCACCTGGACAGCCCCGGCTACGATCTCTTGGGTATCATGACCGGTTCGGAAGGGTTGCTTGGCGTCGTCACCGAAGTGACGGTGCGCATTCTCCAGAAGCCCGAGACGGCGCGCGCCATGCTCGTCGGCTTTCCGAGCAGCGAGCAGGCCGGTCAATGCGTCGCCGATATTATCGGAACCGGGATCATTCCGGGCGGCATCGAAATGATGGACGGCCCCGCGATCCGCGCAGCCGAGGATTTCGTCCACGCCGGTTATCCGCTGGATGTCGAGGCCCTGTTGATTGTCGAACTCGATGGGCCGGAAGCCGAGGTCGATCTGTTGATCGGCGAAGTCCAAGCGATCGCCGGCCGCAACGGCGCGTCGATGTCGCGCGTTTCCAACAGCGAGGAAGAGCGGCAGACTTTCTGGGCCGGCCGCAAGGCGGCGTTTCCGGCCGTTGGCCGAATATCGCCCGACTATTACTGCATGGACGGGACGATTCCGCGCAAGAAGCTGCCGGAGGTGCTCGCGGGCATGCGCCGCCTTTCAGATCATTATGGCCTTTCGGTCGCCAATGTCTTTCATGCCGGCGACGGCAATCTGCACCCTCTGATCCTCTATGATGCCAATGTTCCGGGTGAGTTGCAGAAGGCCGAGGATTTCGGCAATGACATCCTCAGGCTCTGCGTCGAAGTCGGTGGCGTTCTCACCGGCGAACATGGCGTCGGCGTCGAGAAGCGCGACCTGATGGGCACGATGTTCAGCGAAGACGATCTCGACCAGCAGATCCGCGTCAAATGCGCCTTCGACGAACAGCACCTGCTCAACCCGGGCAAGGTGTTCCCGCAATTGCGCCGCTGCGCCGAAATGGGACGCATGCACATCTCCCGGGGGCAGATACCGTTCCCCGACATTCCGCGGTTTTGAACGCCATGACGGAGACGGCAGACAGCCACACCTTTCGGCCCGACACCGAGGACCAGGTACGCGATGCCGTGCGGTGGGCCATCTCGGAAGCCGCGCCGCTTGAAATCACCGGCCACGGATCGAAACGCGATATAGGCAAGCCCGTACAAGCGGCCCATCGCCTTAACCTGTCGGGCCTGACGGGCGTCACGCTCTACGAGCCTGAGGAACTGGTGCTGACGGCGAAGGCCGGCACACCGCTCGAGGAGATCGAAACCCTCCTTGACGAAAACAATCAGGAACTTCAGTTCGAGCCGATGGACTACCGCCCGGTGCTGGGCGCTGAAGAGTGCCGCCGCGGAACAATCGGCGCCGTGCTGGCGACCAACCTTTCGGGTCCGCGCCGCCTCAAGGCCGGTGCCGCACGCGATCATGCCCTTGGCATCCGCGCGGTCACTGGCCATGGCGACCTGATCAAATCCGGAGGCCGGGTCGTCAAGAACGTCACCGGTTATGATCTGTCCCGGGGTATCTCGGGTTCCTGGGGCACCCTGGCGGTGCTGACCGAGGTCACCTTCAAGGTTCTGCCGAAAGCCGAAACCCAGGCAACGCTGATTGTGTCCGGCCTAAACGATGCGGATGCCGCCACAGTGATGGCCCGAGCCATGGGGTCCAGCGCGGAGGTCTCCGGCGCCGCTCATCTGCCGGAAAGCGTGCGCTTTCGTTTTCTCGACGGCGGTTTGCCGGACGGGCCCGCGACGGTTCTGAGGCTGGAGGGCTTCGAGCAGTCCGTTGAGTATCGGCTGGAGCGGCTGATGGCGATGCTGCAGTCTGCCGGACCATGCCAAGGGCTCGGCGCTGAAGAGACTGAAAAACTGTGGCGCGAGATCCGCGATGTCAAGCCCTTCCAGGATGGGACGGAGCGTGCCGTCTGGCGCGTGTCGGCGGCACCGTCGGCTGGTCATCAACTGGTCGCGGCACTACGCCTGCAGGCCGGTGTCGACGCGTTTTATGATTGGCAGGGCGGTCTGGTCTGGCTTCGCATGGAAGCTGATGCGGAAGCCGACACGCTGCGCAAAACGCAAAGAGCGCTTGGCGGTGGCCATGCCACTCTGGTGCGGGCCACGGCCGATATGCGCAATGCCGAATCCGTATTCGAACCGTCCGAACCGGCGCTGGCGGCTTTGACAAACCGGCTCAAACATCAGTTCGATCCGGAAATGATCCTCAATCCCGGCCGAATGGGGTAGTGTTTCGCATCACTTGCGGAAAGAGGAGATATCCATGAGCGATCAGTTGCCGGACAACAAGCCATCGAACGACGCGGGATCCTGGATCGAGCCGGGACGCCAGAATGTCCAGCTCGTCTACATATTGTATCTCGTCAGCCTTGCCATCGGTCTGTCGCTTTTCGTCGGCCTCGTCTTTGCCTACATGAACCGCGGTAACGCCGATCCGTGGCTCGACAGCCACTACACCTATCAGATTCGCACGTTCTGGATCGGGCTGCTCTATTCCGTGATCTGCTTTGTTTTGGCTTTTGTCGGCATCGGTTTCCTGCTGATGTTCGTGGCATTGATCTGGTTCGTCGTGCGCTGCGTCAAGGGCCTTCAGGCGATCACGCGCGAAGCACCGATCGACAATCCCGAGACCTGGATGGTCTGATCTGTATCCGAAGGACACATTTGCATGCAGACGAATTTCACGGCCGAACAGCTTGCCGACAGCGGTGTCGCCGAGGCCGAGTCCATCCTGCGCAAATGTGTCCATTGCGGATTTTGCACGGCGACCTGCCCAACCTATGTCACGCTCGGCAACGAGCTCGACAGTCCCCGCGGGCGCATCTATCTGATCAAGGACATGCTGGAGAATGATCGCCCGGCCGATGAGCAGATCGTCACCCATATAGACCGGTGTCTATCCTGCCTCGCATGCATGACAACCTGTCCGTCGGGCGTGCATTACATGCACCTGATCGACCATGCCCGCGCACATATCGAGAAAACCTACCGGCGTCCGCTCATGAACCGGCTGACACGGGAAATTCTGGCTCTGGTGCTGCCGTTTCCCCGGCGCTTTCGTGCAGCGCTGCATCTGGCGCGCCTGTCGCGCCCCTTTGCGCCTCTGCTGAAGAGGCTGCCTGGTCTGAAGCCCATGGGCGCCATGCTCGACCTGGCGCCTCGCCGCATCGAAAAGCCCGGTGCAGGACCGGCAACGCACGCACCTTCGGTCAGTCGCCAGGGTCGGGTCGCGATCTTGACTGGCTGCGCCCAATCGGTGCTGGAACCTCAAACCAACGCTGCGGCCATCCGTCTCCTGAACCGGCTTGGCATCGAGGTGGTGGTGCCACCCGGAGAGGTTTGCTGCGGTTCGCTGGTGCATCACATGGGTCGCGAGGAGCAGTCGCTGGATGCGGCGCGGCACAATGTCGATGTCTGGACGCGTGAATTGGAACAGGGCGGGCTTGATGCCATCATCATCACCGCCTCGGGCTGTGGTACAACCATCAAAGATTACGGTTACATGCTGCGCGAAGACCCGGCCTACGCCGACAAGGCGGCCAGGGTATCGGCGCTGGCGAAAGACGTCACGGAATATCTGGCGACGCTCGATCTGCCCGAACCGGCAGCGCACCAGCCGCTGACCGTTGCTTACCACTCGGCCTGCTCCATGCAGCACGGCCAGAAGATCACCCGCCAGCCCAAAGACCTGCTCATCGCCGCCGGCTTCAAGGTGGTGGCTCCGGCTGAAGGGCATCTGTGTTGCGGCTCCGCCGGCACCTACAACATCATGCAGGCCGACATCGCAGACCGCCTGCGTGAGCGCAAGGTCCGGAACATCGAAGCAACCGGCGCCGACCTCGTCACCACCGGAAATATCGGTTGCATCACCCAGATCGGACTCGGTACCGACATGCCGATCGTCCACACCGTCAAACTGCTCGACTGGGCCTACGGAGGTCCCAAGCCGAGCGAGTTGGGTGGATAGACACACCGAAGGGTCTAACCCAGCACTCGATCCAGATCCGCGATGAGATCCTCCGCATCCTCCAGTCCGATTGACAATCGGAAGATGCCGTCGCCGGCATAGTCACGGTAGCTTTCCAGTTGCCGGCCGCTGAGTCGGAAGGACGTTTCCATCATTCCCGAGGTTGGCATCCACCAGATGAGGCTGCGGTGGTGTCCGAGCGAAACGGCGTGGTGGATAACCTGGAGTTCCTTCGCCATGCGGGCGGCAAGCGCTTCGCCTGTTGACTCGTCGCCGACCTGGAAGGACAACATGCCCGAGAAGTTGCGCATTTGCCTTTGGGCGAGTGCATGTTGCGGGTGACTTTCAAGCCCTGGATAGAGCACCGTCGTGACCTTTGGGTGGTCTTCGAGCCATCCGGCGACTGCTAAAGCGCCCTCCTGATGCGCACGCAGGCGCAGGGGCAGGGTAGACGTGCCGCGGGCGATCAGCCAGGCGTTGAACGGCGAGAGGATGCCGCCGTGATGGATTGCTGCCTCGATGGTCAGGCCCTTAATGTCTTCCGCCGTGCCGCACACCGCCCCACCGATGGCATCCCCATGGCCGCCTATATATTTTGTGATCGAATGCATGACGTAGTCGACGCCGAGTTCAGCCGACTTCTGGCCGATCGGTGATGCGAAGGTGGCGTCGCAGGAGTGTTTGGCGCCGGCCTGGCGGGCGATTTCCGAAACGGCGGCAAGGTCGGTCAGCCGCATGATCGGATTGGCGGGGCTTTCCGTATGGATCAGCTTGGTGTTTGGCCTTACCGCATTCGCCACGGCCTCCAGGTCGGTCATATCGACCAGCGACACCTCGATACCGAAACGAGGCAGCGTATCGCGGGCGAGTTCAGCGACGCCGGCATAGGAGACGTCGGAGACAATCGCATGGTCGCCCTCCGACAGCACTGTGAGGAAGATAGCGGTGGCAGCCGCCATGCCTGAAGCGAGGCAAAGGCAGGATTCGGTCCCTTCGAGCGCCGCGATCTTGTTCTCCAGCAAGCGCACTGAGGGATTGGCCCAACGGCCGTACAGAAACGGGCTTTCGTCGCTCAGGTCATGGGCCGAAAAGCCTGCCGTCTCCTCAGCCACATAGGTCGAGGACATCACGATGTTCGGTGCTGAGGCACCGGTTGCCGGGTCTGGTCCTTCGCCGGCGTGAATCGCTGTTGTCGACAGTCCCGTATAGCTGTTTGATTTGGCCACGACCTGCTCCTCAATGCGTGAATGAACGAGATTGCCTAGCATGACGGCCGCGGCGATGACCATCGATACGCGGCACTTCCTTGCCGTAAACTGGCAAAATGGCAGTGTTTGCAAGCTGTTGCCACTCGAAACATGAAGTTGGTCCCGTCAATGGAAAGCCGACAAACGGTTGACCGAAGGGGTGTTTTTCGGATTAATACGGCACCTATGACAGGCCAATTGCAATGCGGGCCGTACCGGACCGCAAGGAGGCCGGGAGGATGATTATGGACAGGCGTAAATTCATTCAGGGCGCCACCGCCGTGACGGCGGGTCTGGCAGCACCTTTCGTGTGGACCGGAAGCGCGGCGGCGCAGCAGTCCGCATCGCGTTTCTACAAGGGATATGTCAGCGACGGCGGCTTCACCTTCAGAGCGACCAACTATGATGCGATCGACAAGCGCTGGCGCCGGCAGATGGTGCAGTACTATTCCGACGAGCCGATCGGCACCGTCGTGATCGACACACGCAATCACTATCTCTACTGGATCTGGGAGAACAACACCGCTCTTCGTTATGGCGTTGGTGTCGGCCGTGAAGGCTTCCAGTGGTTCGGCCGGGCAAACATCGCCCGCAAGGCGCGCTGGCCCCGTTGGACGCCTCCACCGGAAATGCGCAAGCGACAGCCGGAATTGCCCGCATATATGGATCCGGGTCCGGACAACCCGCTCGGACCGCGTGCGCTCTACCTGCACAATGGCGGCGGAGACACGGGCTATCGCCTGCACGGCACTACCCAGCCGTGGACCATCGGTTCGGACATGTCGTCCGGTTGCATCCGTCTGATCAATGAAGATGTGATCGATCTCTACCGCAGAACTCCGAAAGGCACAGCCGTGCTGGTTTTGGAACATATATCCGAGCGCGCGAACAACCTGACGGACGGGTGACGGGCATGAACAGTGTGCAAAGCGCCGTTTCGGCAGTGGTTCTTCTCGTCGCGGGGATGGCCGTGGCCGGCTGCAACACCTCTTCGACCCTTACGCCAAGGGGAACAGACAACGCGGCGGCCGGTTTCGCCGAGGTACGCCAGGGCACCGAGGAACAATTCATCATGGATGCCGGGCGCCGAATCTATTTTGCTTCCGGTTCCGCCCAGCTCGACGATGTCGCCAAGGAAACGCTCGACCTGCAGGCGGCATGGCTCGGCCAGCACCGTAACTGGCTGGTGAAGCTGCAGGGCTTTGCCGATGATCCGGGCTCCGGTGGCAAGAATGTCGAGCTCTCGAAAGAACGAGCAGACGCGGTGATGGCCTATCTCGCCAGCAAGGGCGTCAATGCCCAGCGGATGTGGGCCAAGGGCTACGGCACGGAGCGCCCGGTGCGAAACTGTTCGGATACCGCCTGCAAAGTGCAGAACCGCCGCGTGGTCGTGAATCTGCGCAAGGAGTTCGACGCAGCGGCGCCGCAATACAAAGGCACCTGACGGCAAGCGTCAGGCTTTGCCATTCGATTGCACAAAATCACCGCGCTTCGGCGCGGTGTTCATTTTTTAGAAGCAGGGAGACATCGACATGAAGACAGGAATGACGCGTCTGGTAACAGCTGTGGCCTTGGCAACCCTTATGGGTGGATCGGCGATAGCGGCCGAACAGGTCATCAAGATTCCGGTCAACGGACAGGATGTTGTCGGTACGCTCGAAACGCCGGATGGCGATCCGGCGCCGGTTGTCCTGCTGCTGCACGGATTCACCGGAACGCGCGACGAGTTACCGGTCAAGGATACCGAGGAGGGTGTCTTTTCCCGCGCCGCGCGGCTGCTGGCTGAAAACGGATATGCAAGCCTGCGCATCGATTTCCGGGGGTCCGGAGAAAGCCAGGGTGAGTGGGCGGACACGACCTTCAGCGGCCAGATAGCCGATGCCGTGGCAGCCATCGATTGGCTCAAATCAAGTGATGCGGTGAACGGCGACAGCATTTCCGTACTTGGCTGGAGCCAAGGCGGGCTGGTTGCCTCCCATGCGGTCGCACAACGGCCTGACGTCAAGGCGACGGTCCTGTGGGCGCCGGTGACCAATCCGATGGCAACGTTCTCGGCTTTGCTGGGCGCCGATGTCGTATCGGCTGCGATCGCCGGCGAAGCGGATACTCCCCATACCGTCAAATTGCCCTGGGGCGTCGACACCACTCTCAAAGGGTCCTTCTACCACGAACTGCCGACAACCAGCCCAGCCGGGGCTGTCGCTGACTATCCGGGGCCGCTTCTGGTGATCGTTGGCAGCAAGGACACCGTGGTGACGCCGCAGCCGAGTGCCGGCCAGATCCTGCTCAACTACCATCCCGGTGAGGAAAAACTGGTCGTGTTCGAAACGGATCATGTCTGGGACGCATTCGGCGGTGCGACCACGCTGGATGAGAAGATGATCCCAACAACGCTGGAATGGCTGAACGCCCACAAATAGGTCTGGGAGAGGCGAAGAACGCTCAGTTCTTCGCCTCATCCTCCTCGTCGTCAGCCAGGCCGGTGAGGCCCTTTTCGACGCTGATGCCGAGTTCCTTGCCGATCTTCTTCAGCGCCGGCAATTGCACCGCCATTTCCATGATCGAATCCAGCGCCTGATTGACGGGCGGCTTGCCTGATCCATCAGCAGCGCCGGCCGGTGTCAGGCCACCACCGATGTGGTGGATCCGGATGGAATCGATCTTCTCGGCCGGTTTGACCATCTGTTCCACCACCTTGGGCAGCGCTTCCAGCCGGGCGATATCGCGCTTGAGGCCGACGATTTCCGCATTGAACACGTTTTCGGCCTCGTTAAGGGCCTTCTGACCACCCGCCCGAACAGCCATCTCGTCTTTGAGCGTGGCAATACGCAGGGCCGAAGCTTCCGCTTCCGCCTTGGCCTCTTCCAGGGTCTGCTTGGATTTTTCCACCGATGCCTCGGCCTCGGCGCGGGCCCGCGAGGTCAGCCGGCCGGCGTGCACCTCGTTGTCCTGTTCGGAGGCAAGAAGCGCGATCTTTTTCTTGCGTTCGGCCTCCGCTACGGCGCGGGCGGACGCAATCGCTTCGGCGGCGGAGACCGCTTCCACGCGGGCCATATCGGCGGCGGCGATTGCTTTGCTCTCTGCTTCAGTCTTCTTGGCGACGGCGATGGCGCGATCCTGTTCGGCCATTTCGAGGGCCTGCGCCTGCGCGATCTCGGCCTCGCGAACTGCCTTTTCACGCGCCAGTTCGGCGGTACGGATACCGCGTTCCATCTCGATGCGTGCTTCGCTTGCGCTGCGTTCCCCGGCAGCCTTGTTCGATGCGATTTCGGCGAGCTGTTCGGCTCGCAGCCGCTCCAGTTCCTGCGATTGGCGTATTTGCGCCTCCTGCTGTTCCAGATCGATTTCCAGCTTGCGTTTGGATGCTTCCATCGAGGAACGGTGAACCGCCACATCGGCGTCCGACTGGATCGCTGCCCGTTCCTTCTTCGACGTGGCGATGACTTCGGCCAGCTTGCGCATGCCGACAGCGTTGAAGGCGTTGTTTTCGTCGAGCGCATCGAATGGAGTCTGGTCGAGTGCCGTCAGTGAGACGCTCTCAAGACCCAGGCCGTTGCGTGACAACGGCTCGTTGAGGGTGTCACGCACTTCACTGACGAATTCGGCGCGATTTTCGTGCAGCTCATCCATGGTCATGCGGGCGGCAACAGCGCGCAGTGTATCGACGAGTTTGCCCTCGATCAGATCGCGCAGGCTGTCGGCCCGGAAGGTCCGGTCACCAAGCGTCTGCGAGGCGCGCGCGATAGCCTCCGGATCGGACAGCACCGAAACGTAGAATTCGACCCCGGCATCGACCCTCAGCCTGTCCTTGGTGATCAGCGCCTGCTCACCTTCGCGCCGAATTTCCAGCCGCAGCGTCTGCATGTTGACGCGCGTGACCTCGTGAAAATAGGGCAGGGCGAGAACGCCGCCGTCCATGACGACCTTGCGGCCGCCGGCGCCGGTTCTTATCAGGCTGACTTCCCGCGAGGCTCGATGGAAGAAATAGGCAACCAGCACCACGACAATGGCCGCCAGGACAAGAACGACGATGAGGTATGTGAGAAACGAAGCCATCGTTGATCTCCCTGCTCTAAAATTGATGCATCCCGGACAGGACATGCGAAGACATGCCTCCGTCGACATGGATATTGGTGCCGCGCATCCAGCGCGACATATCCGACAGAAGAAACGCCACGACCGGCGCAATATCATCCGCGTGGCCAGGTCGGTCCATGACGCGCATGTCTTCTTCGGCACGTGCGCCCAGCGTCTCGATGAAGTCCTTGAGAATGGGCGTGTCGACCGGTCCCGGCGACACCGCGTTCATGCGGATCCCGCGATCGCGCCAGGTCCAGCGGTTTTTCATGGTCCAGACGATCAGCGCTTCCTTGGAAAAGAAGTAGCTGCGGCCGCCTTCGTTGCCGACGCGATGGCGCTGGATGAAGTTCTCGACGTCTTCGAATTCCAATTCATCGGCGGCCAGCGCCGTCTCCATTGCCTGTGGCCAGCCGAAACCCGCCAGTGACGCCAGATTGACGATCGATGCCCCGTCGTTGAGTTTCGGGATCAGGCTCTCGGTCAGGAAGCGCAGGCCGACGAGGTTGACCAGGATTACCTTGTCTGCCGGGGCGGTCGGCGGCAGACCGGCCACATTGGCAAGACCGTCAATGCCGCCAGGCAAAGCTTCTGCCAACGCCTTGATCGTTTGCCGGTCGGAGAGGTCGGCGACGTATAGTTCGTCCACATAGTCTTCGGTTTTGGCGACGTCGACGCCGATGACCTCGGCCCCCAGTTTCTTGATGGTTCGAGCTGTTTCCAGGCCGATCCCGGAGGAGCAACCGGTGACCACGATACGTTTGTCTTTCAGCAGCTTGCCTTCAGCCCAACTCAGATCGGACATGGATGCTTCTCCTCAAAATGCGGGCGGATAGGGTCGGCCACCGCGCTCAAGCGTGATCCAACGGGTTTCGGTAAAGGTCTCGGTCGACCAGCGTCCGCCGTGCCGTCCGACGCCGGATGACTTGGATCCCCCGAAGGGCACATGCGGTTCGTCATTCACCGACGAGCAATTGATGTGGCACATGCCGGTTTCGAGGGCGCTGGCGATCGCCAGGCCGCGGCTCTCGTCGCGGGTGATGACACCGGACGACAGGCCGTATTCGCTGTCGTTGGCAATCGCGATCGCTTCGTCGTCAGTGCGGAAGGGAATGACGGGCACCACGGGACCAAAGGTCTCCTCGCGGTAGATCAGCATTTCGGGCGTCACACCGGTCAGGATCGTTGGCTCAACGAAACGGCCATCGACGCCGCCGCCCAACTCGACCCGCGCGCCTTTCTCAATGGCATCGTCAATCTGCGCCTTGACCCTGGCCGCCTGCTTGTCGTTGATCAGCGGCCCGATCACATGACCCTGGTCGGCGGAAGGATCGCCGACCTTGAGGCGCCCGGCCCGTTCGACAAAGGCCGGCAGGAAACGGTCGTAGAGCGTATCCTGCACGAGCACCTTCTCGACGCTCATGCAGATTTGCCCCTGATGCATGAAGCTGCCGAAATTGGCGGCGCCCACGGCGCGCTCGAAGTCGGCATCGTCGCAGATGATCAGGGCGTCCTTGCCGCCAAGTTCAACACAGGCTTTTTTCAGGTGCGCTCCCGCACGTGCAGCGATCATGCGACCGACCGGAGTCGAGCCGGTAAAGGAAATGCCTTTGATCTTTGGGTTTTCGACCAGCTCGTCGCCGATATTGGCCAGGTTGTCCCGGGAGCATGTGACGACGTTGAGCACGCCAGCCGGAACGCCGGCTTCTTCGAAAATTTCGGCGAAGATCAGGCCTCCCGTATAGGGCGTTTCTTCCGATGGTTTGAGCACAACCGTGTTGCCTGCGGCAATCGGGAAAGCGAGGCCGCGAGAGGTGAGCAGTGAGGGGAAATTCCACGGCGAGATCACCGTGATGACGCCCATCGGCCGCCGCATGGCCATCGAGACCTTGTGGTGCTCGGACGGCATGATTTCGCCGATCGGTGCGTAGTTCGTGGCTGCCGCCGCGCGGAAAACCTCGGGCACGTAACCGGATTCGAACATGCCCTTGCCGAACCAACCGCCGCCTTCCTCCTGCAGCGCCCGCACCAGATCGGTGCGGCGGGCTTCGAAAGCGTCCGCGACCTTGAGCATGTAATGGGCGCGCTCGTGAAACGGCCGCGCCGACCAGTCCGCAAAGGCCGCCTGGGCGGCATCAATCGCCGAACGCACCTCGGCGAGGCTTGCATCGGCGACTTCGGCCCAGACGGATCCGTCGGCCGGATTGAAATCCTGGAAACGGGATGGCGCCTGGCGCCACGAGCCTCCGGCGTAGTAGGATTCGAACTGGCGTGCCATGCTACTTTCCCTTCCTGAGTTTGCCATCGGGGCCGCGCTTCCACACTTCGATCGGATTGCGGCGCCAGACCTTGATTTCGGGCAGTGGACCTTCGGGTTCGGTTCTTGGCGCCGGTCGGCGCGCGACAGGTGGGCTGTCGCCGGAGCGGGCTCGTTCGGCCGCCTCTTCAATCTCCCCCAACACCCGGGCGATGTCCGGATCACGTTCAATGGAGCGCTCTGTTTCCGCCGGCTCGGAACGCACCGTTTGCTTCGGTGGAAGGACGGCCGGGGAGGGTGGTGGTGTGGCCCGTTCGGCCGCTCGCCGCACGAGACCGGAAATGGCCTCTCCTGCAAGGTCGTCGGCGCTGCGTCCCGGATCCGTGACAGGTTGCGGTCGAACGAAGCTCGGCTTCGATGCGGCCTTGCCTGAAGGGGGAGTGGACTTGGGGTCTGAATGGCCCGCCGCACCCCCGAGATAAGCGGCTTGTACAGCGGGGTCTTTGAGCATCGACTCGGCGTCGTTCTCGCCAATGATACCGCCATTTTCGAGCAGGTAGCCGCGGTCGGCGATCGCCAGGCTCTGTTTCGCGTTCTGCTCCACCAGCAGCACACCAAGCCCGGTGGAACGGATTTCGGAGAGATTGTGAAACAGTTCCTTGCACAAAAGCGGCGACAGGCCGAGAGACGGCTCGTCGAGCATCAGGATGTCCGGGTCGGACATGATTGCCCGGCCAATGGCCACCATCTGTTGTTCGCCGCCCGACATGGTGCGGGCGATCTGTTTGCGGCGTTCGGCGAGTTTCGGAAAGAGCTCGAGCACGGCGCGCATGTTCTCGCTTTCGCGAGCCCGTGCACGCGCCGAATAGGCGCCAAGTGTCAGGTTTTCACCCACCGAAAGGTCGCCGAAAATACCACGCCCTTCCGGCACGTATGCAATCCCGCGTTCAACGATCTCATCGGCCCCGAGCCCGAGCAGGGGAGCACCGTCGAGCGTCACGGTTCCGGCGACCGTTCCCTCCGACATGCCGGCAATCGCCTGCAGCAATGAACTCTTGCCGGCACCATTGGCGCCGAGAATGACGACGATTTCTCCTTGCCCTACATCGATCCCGATGTCAGCCAGCGCCCGGTGGCGGCCGTAGGTGACGGAAAGGTCGCGAACCTCCAGCATCATTCGTCCCCCAGATAGGCGCGGATCACTTCCGGGTCGGAAAGCACGTCTGCGGGCGTTCCTTCGGCGATCTTGGCGCCGGAATTCATCACCACGCAGCGGTCGCAGAGCGAACGGATGGCGTCCATCACGTGCTCGACCAGAATGATGGTTCGGCCTTCGCGCCGCAGGTCGGCGATCAGGTCGATGCCCACTTGCAATTCGGTCGGGTTGAGGCCAGCCAGCCATTCGTCAAGCAGCAGGATCTCCGGATCGGACGCCAGAGCTCGTGCAAGTTCGAGACGTTTCTGGTCGATATAGGTGAGCGCAGAGGCGTCGACGTGGATTTGTCCCTCGAGCCCGACACGAGCAAGCAGGCGCGTGGCGCGGTCGCGTGCCGTGGCGCCCCACTGCGGCCGGTGACCGAAGGCGGCGCCCGCCATGACATTTTCGATGATCGACAGGCTCGGGAGGATACGCACCAGCTGGAAGGTTCGCGCGACACCCCAGCGTGCAACATGGTGGGCGGGTGCGGTGCTCAGGACGTGCTCACCCATGGCGATGCGTCCGGCGGAAACCCGCAAGGCGCCCGAGATGAGGTTCATCATTGTCGTCTTGCCGGAGCCGTTGGGCCCAATAATGCCGAGCACCTCGTGCTGGCCGACGGCAAAACTCATGGAATCGACAGCCACCAGGCCACCGAATCGGCGGGTCACGTTGTCGACGGTGAGGACGGTTCGTGCCGAGGTCATCGTGCCGCCCTCGCCAGTTTTTCCACCAGACCGACGATGCCGTTGGGGATGAAATAAACGATCACCAGGAAGGTCAGCCCAAGAAACAGGGTCGTGTAGTTGGGGAAGGAGATGGTGATCACTTCCCATAACAGCGTGAACGGGATGACGCCGATCAGCGGGCCCCACAGCCGATGCGATCCACCCAGCAGCGCCATGATGACAACCAGGAAGCTCAGTTCGGGCGAAAACACCTGGTTGGGTTCGATATAGGAATACCGCGGGGCGATGATGGCCCCGACCAGGGCGCCGACGAAGCCGGTTGTCATGAACAGCACCACCTTCGACCAGGCGGTGTTGATGCCGACATGCCGGGCGACGGTTTCATCATTGCCGATGATGCGCAATGCGAAACCAAGACGCGATTGCTGCAACACCCAGCCAAGGAGATAGACAACCGCCGCGACGGTGAGCAGCATCCAGTAGATGTGCGCCTCGGTGAAATCGGTCAGTACGTAAAGGCCACGCGAGCCGAGGAAGTTGTTCTGGATCCAGGACACCAGATTGCGGATCATCTCCGCCAGTCCGAGCGTGAAGATGACAAAATAGACGCCGGACAGGCGCAAGGTCGCCAGGCCGATCAGCATCGCCAGCACAGTGGCCACCAGCGGTGCGATCAGGGCCATCAGCCAGAAGGACTGCTCGTAATCGCTCATGCCGGTCGCCACCAGGTAGCCGCCGATGCCGAAAAACGCTGCGGTCGCCAGCGAGATATAGTGGGTCGGGCCGGAAAAGAGCGCCCAGCTGGTCGCCAGTGCGACATACATCGCGGCTGTGACGGCAAGTGAGAGCCAGTAGCCGTTGGCCACAAGTGGAATGCAAGCCGCCAGGATGATCGCGACAACTGCAATCGGCAACTCCATACGATTGGCCGTCATGACGCCCCCCGGCCGAACAGGCCCTGCGGCCGGAAAAGCAGCACCAGCAGGAAGATCAGATAAGCAGCGACCAGCGTCAGTCCGGGATCGATCAGGGTCGCGACCGCCGTTTCGACGACTCCGAGGATGATCGCGGCTATGATAGCCCCTCGAATATCCCCGACACCGCCCATGATGACGATGATCAGCGCCTTCATGGTGAAGATCACGCCGATCGACGCGTCGAGGGTGATGAAGGTCGAAATCAGCACGCCGCCGACACTGGTCACCGCACCGCCGATGGCAAAGGCAAGTGCGGAAATACGCGGCACGTTGATGCCGACCAGCCCCGACGCCTGCGGGCTGACCGATACGGCCCGCACCGCCATGCCAAGGCGTGAATGATTGAGCCAAAGATAAAGTGCACCGCCGATGATGACGGCCATGACGAAGGCGATGAACCGGTTGAGGGCAACAGTCGTGCCGAGGATCGACAACGGATCGGCCATGAAAGAATAGGTGAAATACTCGCCGTGGATGGAAACCATGACGCCGACCAGCGCGAAGCTCATGCCGAAGGTCGCGAGTATGCTGTCGACCTCAAGCTGCCCCTGATTGTGGGCTCGGCGGACGAGCGGACTGAGCAGGATCCGGTAGACCAGCCAATTTCCGATGAAGGCCAGCGGCGCGACCACGAACAAGGTTGCCAGCGGACTGATCTGAGCGGTGGTGAACAGCCAGAAGGCAGCGAGCGCGCCGAGCACCAGCAATTCACCATTGGCCAGGTTCATGATCCTGGCCACGCCGTATTGCAGGTTGAGGCCGAGCGCCATCAGCGCATACGTGCCGGCAAGCAGCAGCCCGGAGACAATGATGTCCATCGTGGAGTTTCCGTATTGTCAGGATACCCGGCGCCAAAGCGCCGGGTATGATGGACTGGGGCTCAGTTCCAGCCGGTCTTTTCAATCACCGGAACGGCACCGTCGACATTGGAGCCGGTGAGGCCGCGGAACACGCCGTCCTGCCATTGACCGACACTCCAGAATTTGGCCGAATTCTGATTGTCGAAGCTGATCGGCCCCATGATCGTGTCGAACGTGTTGTCCTTGATGTACTGGGTCACGGCTGCCCGGTCGAGCGACCCGACGCCCTCGATGGCCTGCTCAAGGACCTGTAGGCTGGCATAGGTGTTGGCAGAGGCCCAGTAATCGGCGTCCTTGCCGGTGATGTCCTTGTGCGCCTTGCGGTAGGCCTGCATCTCAGGCGTGTCCGGGTTCACACCTCCAGCGCCGAGATTGCCCTCAACCTTGGAACCGAATTTGCCGTAATAGGCCGGGAAGGGCGTCGCAACTGCGGTGTAGAAGGCCTTTACCGGGAAGTCCTCGATGATCGCCTGCTCGGTGATCGCGAATGTGTCGGGCGGATAGGACCAGGCGACGAACGCATCCGGCTCGGTCGCCTTGGCGCCCTTGACCACCGGAGAAAGGTCCGGCGTGCCGAGCGGATAGGATTTGTCATAGACGATCTCGAAACCGGCGTCGGTCAGAATCGGGCGTGCGGCTTCGGCCAGTTCGATACCGAAGGCGTCGGCCACATTGACCATGGCGATCTTGTTGCCGATCTTTCCGGCTTCGCGCATGTCGCTCAACACGTCGCGCACACCTTCCACAAAAGCCGTCGTCGACCCGAGAGTAAAGAACAGCGTCGGATAGCGATCGGTCAGCGTTTCGATCTGGTCGGTAATGGCGCTGACGGCAATCTGCGGGTAGCCGTATTTGGCGTAGATGGGCGCTGCCGCAACATTAAAGCCAGTGCCGTAAGGCGCGATGATGAAGTCGACCTCATCCTGGGTGGCGAGCCGCTGGACGGCCTTGAGGTGCTCGGCCGGGTTGGTCTTGTCATCATACTCGATCAATTCGATCATCTTCTGACCGCCGTCGACCTTGAGGCCGCCACGGTCGTTTACCTGGGTGACCCACAACTGGATGTTGGGCCAGTGCGTGACCGTTGAGCCGCCGGCCAGCGGTCCGGTCTTCGGCGCTACCGCACCGATCTTGACCGTATCGGCTGCCTGGGCACCGAACGACATCATCCCGGCAACAGCGGCGGCCGTTGCTATGGAAATGAGTTCTCTGCGTTTCATTTGCTCCTCCTTTGGTGGTTCCTGTGACATCCCGATGCCGCGTCAGATCGGGTATTGGTGGGGTTCCTCGTGGACCGAGAGCCAGCGCAATTCTGTGAACTCGCGTATTCCTGCTTCGCCGCCGAAGCGGCCATAGCCGCTGGCCTTGCAGCCGCCGAACGGCATGCGCGGGTCGTCGTAAACGGTCGGGCCGTTGATGTGACAGACGCCGGTTTCCAGGCGATCGGCAACGGATTTGGCGCGAGCCACGTCGCGTCCGAACACCGCCGAGGCCAATCCGAATTCAGTATCGTTGGCAATCGATACCGCCTCGTCTTCGCCGTGGGCGCGTATCACTGCGGCCACCGGGCCAAAACTTTCCTCGCGGTAGATCTGCATGGAGCTGTCGACATGGTCGAGAACGGTGGGCTGCATGATCGTGTCAGTAACATCACCGCCCGAAACCAGCACCGCGCCCTTTGAAATCGCGTCATCGATCAGGGCTCGCACACGCAGGGCAGCGCTGGCGCTGATCATCGAGCCGAGCGGAAAATCTCCGGATCGCGGATCGCCGGCGGTCAGCGTGTCCGTCTTTTCGATCAGCTTGTCGACAAACGGTTCTGCGATGGACCGGTCGACAATGATGCGCTCGGTGGAAATGCAAATCTGACCCTGAGCGAAAAAGGCACCGAATGCAGCCGCGGCGACGGCCGCGTCAATATCGGCATCGTCAAGGACGATCAGCGGCGCCTTGCCGCTGAGTTCAAGCAGGCAGCGTTTGAGATGAGCAGCGCAGGTGCTTGCGACCATGCGGCCGACCCGGGTGGAACCGGTAAAATTCACCCGCCGAACGGCGGCATGGGCTACCAGCGTTTCGACAATCTTCTCGGCCTCTTCCGGCGCATGCAGCACAAGATTTGCAGCACCCGGAGGCAATCCGGCCTCGCCAAGAATCTCGATGACCAGACTGTGGGTTTTCGGGCAAAGTTCCGACGCCTTGAAAACCACCGTGTTGCCACAGGCAAGTGGTCCGGCCACTGCCCGGATGCCCAGAACGACCGGGGCGTTCCACGGCGCGATGCCGAGAACCACACCGACAGGCTGGCGTTGCAGCATCGACGTCACGCCGTTGTTGCCGGGGGGAGCCGTTTCAAGTTGCTCGAAGTCCGTCTGGCTGGCCGCGTGACGGAAAATTTCAGCCCCCAGTTTGCAGTTGAACTCGGCCCACGGTCTTGCACTGCCGATTTCGTCGATCATGGCATCGACAAAATCGTTTGTTCTTTCTTCGACGAGTTCTGCGGCCCGCAGCAGAATGCGTGAGCGTTCGCCGGGTTCGGTATGCGACCAGACAGGAAAGGCGGCCGCGGCGGCATTCGCTGCGCTCCGGGCGTCGTTGGGCGATGCCGAGGCAGCGCGAGTCGCAAGCCTCTCGGAGACCGGCTCCAGGCGCTCGTAAACCGCGCCGCCTTCGGCGTCGGCATGGGCCCCGCCGATGATCAGCTTTGCCTCGTTCAACCGAGACTCCTCCCTGTCGGACCGCTCTGGTTTGGAGCTCCGGCGTGCTGCCGGTGCGCTCATTTGGGCGGCATATGGAAAGTTAAACAGAGAAAAATTCGGTAAAGAATGCAAAAAACTGGCATAGTCTTGTATATTTCTGGAGTGATTGGGCGGATTCCCGCGCAAAAGGGTCGGTACGGATGATCAAGGCAGACAGAATCGACTGCGCGTTGCACGACCGGGTTTTCAGCCTCGGCATCGCCGCTTTGCAGCAAAGCTGGCGGGGTGTGCTGCTGACGTCAGGGACCGGCACTTTGTCGTCGGACACGGCCGAGATGGCTTTGGAATCACCCTGCCTCCTCTGGTCTCCCTGGAGCGGCGATCACATTTTGCGGGTGGGTGCGGGCGGTGTCGGCATGCAGTTCTCGATCACGGCCGACATCCTTGCCAACGCCATCGGCTACAATGCTGAATCATCGGAAATCCGGATGCTGTCGGAGCGTCATTTGGTGGTGCCGATTGGAGGCGATTCCGAGGCGATGGAAGACGCCACCCATGCTTTCGAGGTTATCGAGCGCGAGGCCAAACGCCCCCGCGCCGGCTCGACGACCATGATCGAGGCCTGTGTCCGATCGGTCCTCGTGTTGCTATGGCGCTTTTCGGCCGAGAGTGACGACATCAAGGGCACCATGGCGCGATCGGCATTGGTCCTGCAGCATTTTCGCCACCTGGTGGAGGCCAACTTCCGTGACCGCTGGTCGGTCGGCCAATATGCCGGTGCCATCGGAATTTCGTCCGACCGGCTGCATGATATTTGCACGCAGAAACTCGGTCGGGCGCCGAAAAGGCTGGTCCAGGAGCGCGTTGTCCATGAGGCCTGCATGATGCTGGAGAACTCGACGCTGTCGGTCGAGCAAATTGCCGGACGCCTCGGCTACCGCGACAACGCCCACTTTTCCCGATCGTTCAAACAGTGGACCGGACATCCGCCGGCAACTTATCGGCGTCATCTCCAGGACAGGAGCCCGGAGCAACCGGAACTCGAGATCACCAGTTACGCAGACTGGCCCTAGCCTGACAGATCAGGCCGCTTCAAGCCGCGCGAGCAGCGCCTGTAAGCTTGCCTGGTCGGATGCGTTGCGTTGCCGGATCAACGATTCCACGAGACAGGCTTCCGATTTCAGGATGATGCCGTCGTCCAGCACTTTCAGATGATTGGCGCGGAGCGTCGAGCCGGTCGATGTGATGTCGACGATGATGTCGGCCTGGCCGGAGGCGGGAGCGCCTTCCGTCGCGCCGAGGCTTTCGACGATGCGGTAGACCTGGATGCCGTGCTGGGCGGAAAAGAAACGCTGCGTTAGCCGCCAGTATTTGGTGGCGATGCGCAGCCGACGGCCATGGCGGGCGCGGAAGTCCGACGCGACATCGCCGAGATCGGCCATGGCATCGACATCGACCCAAACTTCTGGGACTGCCACGACGACGTCGGCGCGGCCGAAGCCGAGACGGGCGCAAATGGCCACCTGATTGTCAACGTCGCTCAGATCCTCGCGAACCAGGTCTTCGCCGGTAATGCCGAGATCGACTCCGCCATTGCCAAGTTCGCGGGCGATTTCGGAGGCCGAAAGATAGGCGATCTCGATGTCGTCCATGCCCTCGACACGGCCACGATAGGAGCGGTCATTGCCGGCACTGACGATCCTGAGGCCGGCCCTTTCGAAGACCGCCAAAGCGTCGTCCTTCATGCGGCCCTTCGAGGGTAGGGCGATCGTGATGCTCATGCGGAAGCTCCCGCGCGCGCCGCCTCGATACGATCGAGCCAGAGGGAAAACCCGACGGCCGGAATGGCCGTCTCGGCGCCGAGCAAAGTCAGCAGCCGGTCGTAGCGTCCGCCACCGGCGATAACTGCCCCGCCCGATGCCATTTCGAAAACCAGGCCGGTATAATAGTCCAGTGGTCGGCCGAAGGCGGCGCGGTAACTCAAATCCGTGATCGCGACGCCGGCGTTCTCAAGTGCCGCAACGCGGGCTTCAAACATTGCCAAGGCTTCACCCAGGTCGAGATTGGCGCCGCCGGCGAAAGTTGCCAGTGCCGCCGGTGCATCGCCAAGTCTTGTTTCGAGCGCCAGAAAATCACGCAAAATGGCCAATGCATTGGTGTCGAGATGAGCGTTCGCCAACTCCGTTTTGGCGATCATCCGCTCGGCGATCTCGGCTGGCGTGCGGCTGGCATTGCTGAGATAGCCCGTGGAGTGCATCTGCGCAGCAATGCTTTCTTCCAGTTGGTCCCGGTTCCCGTCGCGGGCGAGGGTAATCAGCGGATTGTTGGAGCCGTCATTGGCACCGATCGGACGCGACAGGGTATCCAGCATCTGGTCGAGCTTGCCGTGATCACCGAAGGTGCGGATCAGCCGGGTTTGCCAGCCGGCCGGCAAACCGAGTGCCGCAACAACCGCCTCGAACAGGCTCTGGTCGCCGAGTGTGGTTGTGACTTCGGCGCCGGGCAGGAGCATGGACAGCGTGTCCGCGGCGTCACGCACAGCGTGCGCGTCGGCGGTTGCCATGTCGGCGTTGCCGAGATCTTCAATGCCGGCTTGAAAGAACTCGCTGCTTCCGTCGCGACGCTGGCGAAACACCTGGCCGAGATAGGCGTAGCGCCGTGGTGTGCCGGAATGGCCCTCGATGTGGCTCACACATACTGGAATGGTGAATTCCGGCCGAAGACACAGGCTCTGGCCGGTTTCGCTTTCCGTCAGGAAGATGCGTCTGCGCAGATCTTCTCCGGCCATGTCGAGGAAAGGATCGGCCGGCTGAATGACCGGGATCTCCACCGCGTCGGTGTCGCGATCGCAAAACAGCTCTAGGATGACATCGGCAAAATCCGGCTGGCCGCGCATGTCATCCGGCCTTGCGGTCTTCCGCCTGTGCGGCAAGTATTTTGCTGACCTCTTCGACCAGGTCGTCGACGGCGACCGAAATCTGCGCCGGCCGGCTGGCTCGCCAGGCGACATTGTCCTCGATCTCGCCGGACAGTCGCTTGCCTTCGATCAGGTCCTTGATCTGCACGGTGCCTTCATCTCGCTCCTGCGAGCCCTGGATGATGGCAACCGGACTTCCGCGCCGATCGGCATATTGCAGCTGCTTGCCAAAATTCTTCGGGTTGCCCTGGAACATCTCAGCGCGGATTCCGGCCGTACGCAATTGGCCAACGAAACGCTGGTAGTGGGCCATGCTCTCCGTGTCGCGATCCATGACGCAGACGACGACAGGCGCGATTTGATCTTCCGTGCCAAGCTTGCCGAGATTTTTCAGCGCCGTCATCAGCCGTGACACGCCGATAGAGAAGCCTGTTGCCGGCACCGGCTGACCCATGAAACGCGAAACCAGTCCGTCATAGCGTCCGCCGCCACCGACGGATCCGAATTGCACGGTCTGGCCCTTTTCGTTGACGACGTCGAACAGCAGCTCTGCCTCATAGACAGGGCCGGTATAGTATTCGAGGCCACGGACCACGGACGGGTCGATCTTGACGCGACCGTCGTCATAGCCTGCTGCCGAAACCAGTTCACCGATCAGCTCGAGTTCGGCGACGCCTTCGGCGCCCTTCGTCCCTGCCTCACCGACGACGCCTTGCAGATTGGCGATGGTCGTTTGCGTATCGTCGCCGGCGGCCTCAACAAAGGCGATCACCCGATCGATCGCCGCTGCGTCAAGGCCGGCACCCTTGTAGAAATCGCCACTTTCATCCTTGCGACCCTCACCCAAGAGCAGGCGCACGCCTTCGACACCGAACTTGTCGAGTTTGTCGATGGAGCGCAGCACGGTCAGCCGCGTCTCGGCATGGTCGTCACCGCCGATACCGATCTGCTCCATGACGCCGTCGAGCACCTTTCGGTTGTTGATGCGAATGACGTAGTCGCCACGGGCGATCCTCAAGGCTTCCATGCAATCGGCGAACATCATGCACATCTCGGCGTCTGCCTGGACACCCGGTCCGCCGACGGTATCAGCGTCGAATTGCATGAACTGCCGGAAGCGGCCCGGTCCCGGCTTTTCGTTGCGGAACACCCAACCGTTGCGATAGGTGCGATAGGGAAGCTGGATCGTGTTGAAGTTTTCAGCAACGTGCCGGGCAAGCGGCGCTGTCAGATCATAGCGCAGGCTCATCCACTGGTCGTCGTCGTCGGTCAGCGAAAACACGCCCTCATTCGGCCGGTCGCTGTCCGGCAGAAATTTGCCCAGCGCATCCGTATATTCGAACATCGGCGTTTCGACCGGATCGAAGCCGTAGAGCTCGAACACGGTGCGGATCTTGGCGACCATTTCGTCGGTAGCTCGGATGTCGGCCGGCGACCGGTCGACAAACCCGCGCGGCAGGCGCGCCTTCAGCTTCGGCTGTTTCTTTTTCTTTTCGCCCATATCGATGATGTCCGGCGGTGATGGTGGCATATTGGAATTTTGCGACTTTGTAGAATTCCAAAAAATTCCCAAAAATCACATTTCGCGTTGTCCTAAACCATTGGCCACAGTGCAGCAAGCGGCGGTTCAGGTCGATCGCGTCGGCCGCACCAGGGCATCACGCTCGGCTTCGCATTCGGTCCGCGCAAAGCAGCCTTCAATATGGTCGTTGACCATGCCCATGGCCTGCATGAACGCATAGACCGTGGTCGGGCCGACGAAGCTCCAGCCGCGTTTCTTCAGATCCTTGGAAATCGCCGTCGAGATTTCCGTTTTTCCCATCGTCATCAAGGTGGCGTGGTCGAGACGTGAAGGTCGCTGCTCGGGTGTTGGCTCGTACGCCCAGAAGTAGGCGGCCAGCGTTCCAAACTCGTCGCGCATTTCACAGGCCCGGCGCGCATTGTTGACGGTCGATTCGATCTTGCCCCGGTGGCGGATGATACCCGCGTCCTGAACCAGCCGTTCGACATCCTCCTTGTCGAAATGGGCGACCGCGTCGAAATCGAAGCCGGCAAATGCCGCGCGGAAATTCTCACGCTTGCGAAGGATGGTCAGCCACGACAAGCCGGACTGAAAACCCTCCAGACAGATTTTCTCGAACAGCCGCTTGTCGTCGGTCACCGGACGACCCCATTCACGGTCGTGATATTCCAGGTAGTCGTCCTTGCCGCCGTACCAGAAACAGCGGCAGACGCCGTCGTCGCTTTCGATCAGTCCGTTCTCCGCCATCGGCCTCCCTTTCATGGTTAATGCGTGATTCCAAACATTTAGCGTTCGGTTAACCGGCTTTTTCAAGGCCTCGATAACCTTGCCGATAGCTTTGCAGGATGAATCGCATTTTATCCAATTCGATTCACGTTTGAGTCTTTTTCCAGTTCCAGTGTCAAGCCGTTACCAATCCACTTTCCCTCGCGTTACCCCTCGGAGCGCGTGCGGAGAAACTGTTGTCTGACGAAAGGTAGTGAGTCCGTCCGATGAACATCAAAATCCCTCTTCTTGCGGTCCTTTGCATGGCCGTCAGCATGGGCATGGTCAAAGCCAATGACCGTTATGTCCAGCGTCCACCAGTCGTCTTGAGTCCTGATCTGACGGCACCCTGGGTCACCCAGTTGCGTCAACGCAATACCGCCCATGGTGCCGGTGCTGTCGTCAAGCGGCGCAGCAAGGCCCGTTGGGGCGGCCAGCGTGCGAATACTCGCGTCGCTTCGGTGAACCGGTCGAACAAGGCTCGCACGGCGAAGATGAACCCGGTTTATCTGCCGCAGACCGTCGCCTACCAGACACACCACAAACCTGGCACGATCGTCATCGATACGCCCAGCCGTTTTCTCTATCTGGTTCTCGGAAACGGCCAGGCGCGGCGCTATGGCGTTGGCGTCGGCAAGCCCGGTTTCGAGTGGGCCGGTACGCACCGCATCACCCAAAAGCGCCATTGGCCGGACTGGCGTCCGCCGGCGCAGATGATCGCGCGTGAGAAGAAGAAGGGACGCATTCTGCCGACCTACGTGCCCGGTGGTCCCGCCAATCCGCTCGGCGCCCGAGCGCTTTATCTCGGTTCCACGCTCTACCGGATCCACGGCACCAACCAGCCGTGGACCATCGGCGGAGCTGTTTCATCCGGCTGTATCCGCATGCGCAACGAGGATGTGGTCGATCTTTACGAACGCGTCGGTAATGGCACCAAGGTGGTGGTGATCTGAGGGGCTGACGCGTTCCGCGAGGCCGGAGAAGCGCATCCGGCCTCGTCTCCCCCTTGAGCGAGCAATGATCGTGGCAGTGAATCCGCTTCCGGTGAGAATCCGCCTTCAGTTCGGATACGCGATTTCCAGGGTCCTTCGCGCTCGTTTGATGACATCTTCGTCCGGCAATCCAGCAAGATCCAGAGCCGGAGTGCCACCATTGAAAGCCATGATCACCGGTTCACCGATGTATTTGTGCAGGTTGAGCCACTCGTTGAATTGGCCATTGGGTAAACCGTTTTCAGGTGTGGCGATCCATGTCGTATCGCGATCCCAGAACGGTTCGTCGAACAACAAATAGACCTTGTCCAGGATCCCCATTCCGAGCTTTTCGATAGAGCGCATCTTCCGCGCGGGTAGCGGCGGATCGAAGACGACCGAATTCTGTTTCAAAACACCCAACGGCAGCGTCACAATCACCGCATCGTAGATCTGCCGCTCGGCTTGGCCGGTTTCGATGGTTGCTCCGTTCTTGTCGACCGAAACGCGCGTTACTGCGCTTGAAAGCCTGACTTCATAGGGACCGTGCAAGGCTTCGAATATGCCTGCATAGCCGCCGGGAAACTTGACATCCGGGCCGTCATATTCGTGCTCGAACAAGTCGGCCATCAAGTTGATCTGGTCCCGATCGGCGCCATAACTGTGCTGGATTTCGGTGACGCCTTCCAGCCAGTCGGGCCCGTCGTCGTCATCGATGAGTCGGCCATCCTTGCCCCTTATGAGATAGCTCTCTCCGGTGGCAATCCGTTGTTGGCCAACGGAATCAGACAGGTGAGTCAACGGGTTGCCTTCGGTCCCGTGTATCCAGCTTGCGCCGAGGTCGAGAGGCATGCCCAAACGGTCGTCGGTCCAGATGCGGCCACCAATACGGTCTCTTGCTTCATAAACGGTGACGTCGAGACCCGCGTTTGCCAGTCTGTGGGCGGCCGAGAGCCCGCTCATTCCGGCGCCGATAACGGCCACGTTTTTTGCAATGGCTTGAAGGACCATGCCGGCCGTCCGCTGACCCGATTCGTAGGCAGAGTGGACTGTTGCATTGTGATCCGGAAACACCGCTTCGCCGGCGAAAAAAATTGTGTCGGCAATTGGTTCTTCCAGCACCCCACGGTCGCGTGCGCGTGCCCCTTTGGCCACGTAGGAATAGGAACCGAAGGAATACGGGTCGCGGCTCCAATTGGTGCGGATATATCCCCGCAAATGTTGGCCTCGTGCCGAGGCCCCATTCCAGGGAATGAAAGTGGCCGCGACGCCGGCGCCGAGGGAGCCGAGAAACCGTCGCCTGCCGAGAGCCGGTATAACAGTCAAGCTCCGTTGAGGAGCGTGTTCTGTTCTTTCCGTGTTGGCAGCAAGGCCAACAGGAAGACCGGCAGGAATAAGAAGACACTTGAAACAACCCAAGGCTTCACGGCTCGTCGTTTCTTGGTTGCCAGATAGTGCGCGCTGAACCCTGCAGCGGCAGAAACCAGCATTGCAGCCACGAAATATGCCATCGAGACCGTTTCCTTCCGTTCACGGGTGTGACAGCTGAGGTGGTAGCGACTGCAAGCAAATGCAAGGTTATCTACGCTAAGCTGCCAACACCCTGGCGAGATAGTCGCCGAGAACGCCTGTTGCACTGGGGCATCGGCCTGACGACCGGTTGAGAACAATTTCGGTATCCGGAAGATCGGGAAACCCGTGTTGCGGTCCGAGAAACCGCAGTCCCTCACTGGCAGACCCCTGCTTGGCCACGCAAACCGCGATTCCGGCCGCTGCCGCGGCCTCCACGGCGGCGATGCTGGAGCTGGTGAATAGCACACGCCAACCGATGCCCGCACTGTCCAGGGCTTCAATCGCCCAGTTGCGAAAAAGATTGCCAGGGGGCAGAAGCGCCAACGGGACCGAGGGCGCTGTCGGGACCTCATGGTTTGCGGAAAACACCCAGCGGGTTTTTTCCACCCGCAACCGTTCGCCCTTTCCTTCGCCAAGCGGATGGGTGGATAGAACCAGGTCGAACTGTCCCCCGAGGCGGTCCAGCAGATCGGACGTGAAGCCGGTGGTGACGTCAACCAGAATACCGGGGTGCTGCTCCATAAATGCAGCCAGGTGAGCCGGAAGAACGTGCGTCGCATAGTCGCCCATGACCGCCAGGCTGACATTGCCCTCCATCCGGTCAGCGGCCATGGCGTCAAGCGCCTGATCGTGAAGCGCAACAATGCGGCGGGCGTGACTTGCCAGCTTTTCGCCCTCGGCGCTTAGCTTGACCTTGCGTCCGTCTGGCACGAACAGGGCGCAGCCGACAATGTCCTCCATGCGCCGGATCTGCATGCTGACCGTCGACTGCGACCGACCGACGGCGGTCGCCGCCTTGTTCAGTCCATCGAGATCGATAGCGGCGATAAACGTGCGGAACAGGTCGATGTCGATATTGCGTCGCGCAGACATATCAATTTTTCCGAAGAGTTTCTTCCATATAATTCGTTTTTTCGAACTAATACGCAATGCTAGCGTTCGTCAACCGGTTCAGAGGGAACCGCTAGAGGACGAACGAACATGCCGGAATTGCGTTCCAGAACCACGACATCGGGCCGCCGCATGACTGCCGCGCGGGCGCTGTGGCGGGCCACCGGCATGACGACGGAAGACTTCGACAAACCGATCGTCGCGGTCGTCAATTCCTTCACCGAATTCGTGCCGGGTCACATCCACTTGCGCGAGCCCGCTGCGCTTGTCTCAGAGGCCATTCGCGAGGCCGGTGGCGTTCCGCGTGAGTTCAACACCATCGCGGTCGACGACGGCATCGCGATGGGTCATGACGGGATGCTCTACAGCTTGCCATCACGCGAGATCATCGCCGACTCGATCGAGTACATGATCAACGCCCATTGCGTTGATGCGATGGTCTGCATTTCCAATTGCGACAAGATCACACCGGGCATGCTGATGGCCGCGCTGCGTCTCAACGTACCGGTGATTTTCGTATCGGGCGGGCCGATGGAGGCGGGGCGCACCGAGATCAACGGTGAGGTCAAGGCCACGGACTACACCGAGGCCATCTATGCCGGCGCCGATCCCGGTCGGCCGGATGAGGAGATCGAGGCGTTGGAGCGGTCGGCGTGCCCGACCTGCGGTTCCTGCTCGGGAATGTTCACGGCCAATTCCATGAACTGCCTGGCCGAGGCGCTGGGGTTGGCCTTGCCGGGAAACGGTACGTTGCTGGCGACGCATAGTGACCGGCGACATCTGTTCGAAAGGGCAGGGCGGCAGATCGTTCGGCTGGCCCAGCGCTGGTACGAGGAAGAGGACAATACCGCCCTGCCACGCGGTATTGCAGACCAGCGCGCTTTCGAAAATGCCATGACGGTCGACATCGCCATGGGCGGATCGTCCAACACGGTGTTGCACCTATTGGCCATCGCCCACGAGGCTCGGGTCGACTTCACGCTAAACGATATCGACCGGCTGTCTCGTCGAGTCCCAAATCTATGCAAGGTCGCTCCCGCCACGTCCGATTACCACATTGAAGATGTCCACCGCGCTGGCGGGATCATTGCCATTCTTGGTGAGCTGGATCGTGCCGGACTTATCCATACGGACGTCGCAACGGTTCATGCCCCGTCCATGGCGGAATTCATCGCCGAATGGGATATCCGTCGTCAGCCATCGGATGAGGTTCGGCGGTTTTTCCAGGCTGCGCCGGGCGGTGTCAGGACGGTTCGGGCGATGCGCCAGAGCCGCCGCCACGCAAGCCTCGATATTGACCGTGAGGCCGGATGTATCCGCGATATTGATCATGCGTATGCGCAGGACGGTGGCCTGGCAGTGTTGCATGGCGGAATTGCCGAACATGGCTGCATCGTCAAGACCGCCGCGGTCGATCCGGCCATGATGCGGTTCGAAGGCCCGGCCGTGGTCTTCGAATCGCAGGATCAAGCGGCAGATTCCATCCTGGCCGGCAACATCGCGCCGGGCAGTGTGATCGTCGTGCGTTATGAGGGGCCGAAGGGCGGGCCCGGCATGCAGGAAATGCTCTATCCAACGGCGTATCTGCGTGCGATGCGGCTCGACACGAGCTGCGCCATGTTGACGGACGGACGGTTTTCCGGAGCCTCGGCCGGTCTTTCGATCGGCCATGTCTCGCCCGAGGCTGCCGAGGGCGGTGTCATCGCGTTGGTCGAAGACGGCGATCTCATCCGCATCGACATTCCAACACGCTCGATCGAGCTTTGTGTCCCCGACCCTACATTGGCTCGCCGCCGCGCGGATCACCGCGACTGTGGGAAAGCGCTTTGGCAGCCCCAGACCCGCGAGCGCCGTGTCTCGACCGCTCTGCAACTCTACGCCCGGGCCGTTTCCAACGCTTCGAAAGGGGCGGTCCGGCACATCGATGATTGAAGGAAGGCTATCAGGGAGGAAGAAAGCCATGAAGAAACTTACATTGACCTGCGCGTCGCTTGCACTCGCGCTTGGATTGGCACCGGCTGGTGCTGCTGCGGCCTCGAAGCTCGACATGACCAGCGTCTATCCGAGTTCGTTTCCGGTGATCGGTGAGATCGGCAAGGACCTCGGCCGCCGCATCAACCTGGTGACGGGCGGAGAACTCGACATTGTGTTTCACGAACCAGGTGCCCTGGTTCCGGCGCCTGAGGCCTGGGATGCCGTGTCGACAGGTGCCGTCGATGCGGCCTGGTATTCGCCAGGATTTGCCCAGGGCATCATCCCTTCGGCGGCCATGTTTACGTCGGTGCCGTTCGGGCCCGAGGCACCGGAATACCTCGCCTGGTACTACTTTGGCGGCGGTCAGGACCTTTGGGACGAGATCACGGATCGACATCAGGTGAAGAGCATCCTGTGCGCCACCCTGCCGCCGGAAGCCTCCGGTTGGTTCCGTGAGCCGATCGAAACGGTGGAGGACTTGAAAGGCAAGAAGATGCGTTTCTTCGGGCTCGGTGCACGGGTCATGGAGAAGCTTGGGGTGGCAACCCAGACCTTGCCGGTGGGCGACACGGTTCCGGCACTTGAACTGGGCACCATCGATGCGGCGGAGATCTCCATGCCGGCACTCGACCTTAGATTGGGCATGGCCGACTATGCCAAGCACTACTACTTCCCGGGCTGGCATCAGCAGACCAGCCTGATAACGCTGCTCGTCAACCGTCCTGTCTGGGATGGTTTGAGCGACCGGCAGCGAGCCGCCGTCGAGGAAGTCTGCCGCTCCGCGGTTGCCGAGTCGGTCGCCATGGGCGAGGCCATTCAATTCGAGGCGCTTGGCGAACTTCGCGACATGGGCGTCACCATTCACCGCTGGTCGCCGGCAGTTCTGGCGGCCATGAACGCGGCCTGGAGTGAGGTCGTGGGCGAGCTGTCGGCCGACGCCGATTTCAAGCGGGTCTGGGACTCTTACGTGACGTTCAGAGATCAATATGCCAGCTGGCGCGAGCTGGGCTACATGCGCTGATCCTCCCGGAAGAGGCGCGTCGCAGGGTCCGTGACCGGCGGCGCGCGCTCCGGCGATCCGGGAGAACCGAAATGCAATATTGGGCAGACCTTCTGGCGCGCCCCTGCAATTGGGGCAATCGGCTGGGTGGATGGATGCTTTTCGCCCTGGCAATGGTCATCGGCTACGACGTGGTCGGTCGAAAGTTCTTCGACACCGGGTCCGTGGTTCTGCAGGATTTGGAGTGGCACCTGCACGGCGCCGCTCTTCTGTTTGGATTTGGACGCGCCTATCTGCGGGACGCCCACGTCCGTGTGGACCTGGTCCGAGAGCATTTCAGTCCGGTGGCAAAGCTGAGGTTGGAAATCGCTGGCATCGTGATCTTCATGATCCCGTACCTGTCGGCGCTGACGGTGTTCGGAATCGACTACGCGGTTCGGGCCTACGTCTCCGGCGAAGGGTCCGCAAGTGGCGGCGGCTTGTCCCATCGATGGATCATCAAGTCTGTGCTGCCGATTGGCTTGTCGCTCACCGTTCTTTCGGCTGTGTCCGTTCTCCTTCGCTGCCTTTGTGAGTTGCGCGAACTGTCTGGTCGAATCGACCCTATCCACCTGGGAGAAAACCTGTGACGGCCGAATTGCTGCCGATCCTGATGTTCGGCACGCTGGCTCTATTCCTGTTCTCCGGCTTGCCGGTCGCAGTCGTATTGGGGGGTGTATCGCTCGCCTTTGCGCTGATCGGATTGGCATTGGGCGAAATTCGGTTCGTTCAGTTGCCGCTGCTGGTCAATCGCATCTTCGGCGGCATTGTCTCCAATGTGGTCATGGTAGCCGTTCCGATGTTCGTTCTCATGGGAACGTTGCTCGAGAGAAGCGGCGTTGCGGAAGAACTGCTGGAGGGCCTGCAGACCCTGATGCGTCGCTTGCCCGGAGGCTTGGCGCTGGGCGTGACCATCATCGGAACCGTGCTTGCCGCGTCGACCGGCATCATCGGTGCGTCGGTGACGATGCTGACCATGCTGGCCTTGCCAATGATGGTCAATCGCGGTTACGCGCCGACACTCGCAGCCGGTTCGATTGCCGCGTCCGGCACACTCGGGATTCTCATCCCGCCGTCAATCATGCTGGTCATCATGGGAGATCTGCTGACGATCTCAGTGGGTAGACTTTTCATGGCTGCGCTTGTGCCCGGCCTGATGCTGTCAGCGCTTTACCTGGTATTCATCGCCATAGTGAGCCGGCTCAGACCGGGATTGGCGCCTGCGGTTGCCGGCAGTTTGTCGGCTACCGAGCGGCGAGCGCTCTTCCGCCGCCTGCTCGTTGGTTTCGTGCCTCCGGCATTGCTCATCGCCCTGGTGCTCGGATCCATTCTTGGCGGCTGGGCGACCCCCACCGAAGCGAGCGGCGTCGGAGCGTTGGGCGCTCTGGCTTTGGTCGTTCTGCGCAAAAGGCTGACACTAACGGGCCTGAATGATGTTCTTGAAAGCTCGCTGACGACCGTTTCGATGATTTTCTTCATCTTTGTCGGTGCGACGGCATTTTCCTATCTCTTCCGACGTTTCGGCGGTGACCATCTTGTTCTGTCCTGGGCCGAAGCTTCAATTCTCGGCGCCTGGGGCGTTCTTGCGGTCCTGATGCTTCTGATCTTCCTGCTGGGCTTCTTTTTCGACTGGATCGAAATCACCTTGATCGTCCTGCCGATTTTCGCACCGATCGTCACACAGTTGGATTTCGGAGACCACGTCGCCCGCTCCGACATTGTCTATTGGTTCGCGATCCTTGTTGCCGTGAACCTTCAGACCAGCTTTTTGACGCCGCCATTCGGTTTCGCGCTGTTTTACCTGAAGGGAACCGCGGGGGGGCTCGCGAAAACAGGGCAGATCTATCGGGGCATCGCCCCGTTCGTTGTTCTGCAGGTTCTGGCCCTGTGCCTGCTGTTGGCATTTCCGGGAATCGCAACCTGGTTGCCTGACCGGATGTTCCACTGATCGGTCGAAATTGGCAAACGGGAGGTTTATGTCGGGCTAATTTACACACGCTATGCTTGAAAATGACAGCAAACGTCTGTGATCACTTTATCTTTATTTTTGCCGCCTAATGTTGCAAGCCCGTAATCCAATGTTACCCTGACGGATAATTGATAAGAGGAGAGTGGAACAGTGGGCAGATTCGCAACATCCTTGCTTGCCGTCATGCTGGCCGTGGGCTTCCTTGCGACAGGCAGTGCCAACGCGTTCATGCGCGATGCGACCGTCGCCAGGCAGGACACCCCGACGCAGGTGACACTGACGGCCACCCAGAAGCGGCCGAAAAACAAGTATCTACGCAAAAAAGTGCGTCTCGAGACCCGCGAGAAACCGGGTACGATCATCATCGATACCAGCAAACGGTTCCTGTATTTCGTCGAAGGCAACGGTCGCGCCACCCGCTACGGCGTCGGTGTCGGACGTGAGGGCTTCGGCTGGGCCGGTGTGGTAAAGGTCGGTCGCAAGGCCGAATGGCCGGACTGGCGCCCACCGGCAACGATGATCGCTCGCGAACGTCGCAAGGGTCGCATCATTCCGCGTTACGTCAAGGGCGGCATCAACAATCCGCTCGGTGCGCGCGCCCTATATCTTCATCGCGGTGGTCGTGACACGATCTATCGGATCCACGGCACGAACCAGCCCTGGACCATCGGCCTCAACATGTCGTCCGGCTGCATTCGCATGATGAACAAGGACGTCAAGCACCTGTACAAGCGTGCGCCGGTCGGCGCAAAGGTGATCGTAATCGGCCCTAGTGGCCGCAACGCATCCAAGTATTACCGCGAGAAGGGGGTCGACGTCTTCGCGACGCTCTTCAACAACTAGTTTCTAGGTGCCATTCAGCGGGCTGCTGGGGACTTTAGGCCCGTTGAATTTAGAGAAGCCGTAAGCGTCGTGTGGTCGCTTGCGGCTTTTTTTGTTTGCCAGGTGGACCACAGAGCGAACACGGTGTCCACGAATTCGCCCCTACCATCCCGCCAAAAGGCACTCTATGTGGTATCTGGCGGCGTTCGACCGGACGCCACCGGGGATTTTTCACTTTGAGGACCTGCTAGCACAATGAACGCACTTTCATCCTTTCCAATTGCCGAGCGCTGGAAACCGTCGGATCCAGGCGTCATCCAGCTCTATTCGTTTCCAACACCGAACGGCGTGAAGATTTCCATCACGCTCGAAGAGACGGGTCTGCCCTATGAAGCCCACCTTGTCGACATCCGATCCGACGACCAGAAGGGATCAGAGTTTCTGGCGCTCAACCCTAACGGTAAGATACCAGCGCTGATTGATCCGGACGGACCGGCTGGCGAGCCCATCGGCATCTTCGAGTCTGGCGCCATCATGCTTTATCTCGCGGAAAAGACCGGCAAACTCATTCCCTCCGATCCGGCGGAACGGCTCGAATGCATCCAGTGGCTGTTTTTCCAGATGGCCGGCGTCGGACCCATGTTTGGGCAATACGGCCATTTCTACAAATTCATGGCCGACAAGTTGAACGACACCTATCCGACCGAGCGTTACGAGAACGAGACCAAACGGCTTCTGGGAGTGCTGGATCAACGGCTCGAGGGGCGCCAATGGATTTCCGGTGACATCTATTCCGTCGCCGATATCGCAACGTTCCCTTGGGTGCGCACGGTACGCGACTTCTACGAAGCAGGCGAGGCGGTTGGCCTCGATGGCTTTGCCAATGTCACCGACTGGCTGGAGCGGTGCATGGAGCGGCCTGCCAGCGTCAAGGGTATGAACATCCCGCCGCGGCCCTGACAGCAGTCAAATTCGAGGCAACAAAAAAGGCGGCTCGGAGCCGCCTTTTTCGTGTTTTGTGCAAAGTGGCTTAGAAGTCCATGCCACCCATGCCGCCCATGCCGCCACCGGGCATGGCCGGAGCAGCCGCTTCTTTCTGCGGCACCTCGGCAACCATGGCTTCGGTGGTGACCAGCAGGCCGGCAACCGAAGCAGCGTCTTCCAAAGCGGTGCGAACGACCTTGACCGGATCGACGATACCCATGGCGATCATGTCGCCATATTCGCCGGTCTGGGCGTTGTAGCCGAAGTTACCGTCATTCTTTTCAAGGATCTTGCCGATCACGACAGAAGCCTCGTCGCCGGCATTGGCGACGATCTGGCGGGCAGGGGCCTGCAGGGCGCGGCGCACGATGTTGATGCCGGCATCCTGATCATCGTTTGCACCCTTCGTCTTCAGTGCCGAAGCGGCGATCAGCAGGGTGGTGCCGCCACCGGCAACAATGCCCTCCTGGACAGCGGCGCGCGTTGCGTTCAGAGCATCGTCGACGCGGTCCTTCTTTTCCTTCACTTCGACTTCGGTTGCTCCACCGACGCGGATCACGGCAACACCGCCAGCGAGCTTCGCCAGGCGTTCCTGCAACTTTTCGCGGTCATAGTCGGAAGTGGTTTCCTCGATCTGCGACTTGATCTGGGCAACGCGGCCTTCGATCTCGGCCTTTTTGCCCGCACCATCGACGATCGTCGTGTTCTCCTTGGAGATGTTGATGCGCTTGGCGGTGCCGAGCATGTCGAGGGTGACGTTTTCCAGCTTGATGCCTACATCCTCGGAGATCACCTGGCCACCGGTCAGGATAGCGATGTCTTCGAGCATGGCCTTGCGGCGATCGCCGAAGCCCGGTGCCTTGACGGCAGCGATCTTGAGGCCACCGCGCAGCTTGTTGACGACCAGCGTTGCGAGGGCTTCGCCTTCGACGTCTTCAGCGATGATCAGCAGCGGCTTGGAGGACTGGACGATCGATTCGAGGATCGGCAGCATGGCCTGCAGGTTGGAGAGCTTCTTCTCGTGCAGCAGGATGTAGCAGTCTTCGAGATCGGCGATCATCTTTTCCGGATTGGTTACGAAATAAGGCGACAGGTAACCGCGGTCGAACTGCATGCCTTCGACCACTTCCAGTTCGGTTTCTGCGGTCTTGGCTTCCTCGACCGTGATGACGCCTTCATTGCCGACTTTCTGCATGGCCTCGGCAATGTCATCGCCGATCTGCTTTTCGCCGTTGGCCGAAATGGTGCCGACCTGGGCAACCTCTTCCGACGTCTTGATCGGCTTGGCCTGCTTGAGCAGGTTGGCAACGACATCGGTAACGGCGAGGTCGATACCGCGCTTCAGATCCATCGGGTTCATGCCAGCGGCAACGGCCTTGGCGCCTTCGCGGACGATCGACTGAGCCAGAACGGTGGCGGTGGTTGTGCCGTCGCCGGCTTCGTCATTGGTCTTGGATGCGACTTCACGCACCATCTGTGCGCCCATGTTTTCGAACTTGTCTTCCAGTTCGATTTCCTTCGCGACGGTAACACCATCCTTGGTGATGCGCGGTGCGCCGAAGGATTTGTCGATGACGACGTTGCGGCCTTTCGGGCCAAGCGTCACTTTGACTGCATCAGCGAGAACATCGACGCCGCGCAGCATCTTTTCGCGTGCGTCACGGCTGAATTTTACATCTTTAGCTGCCATGATTCCTCATTTCCGGGCGGTGTGCGCCCATAACTCTAAAGGGGATACTGATAGTACGGTTCGGATCAGCCGATCACGCCCATGATGTCGGATTCCTTCATGATCAGGAGATCCTCGCCATTGAGCTTGACTTCGGTGCCTGACCACTTGCCGAAGAGAATGCGGTCGCCGGCCTTGACGTCCAGGGCAACGATGTTGCCGCCGTCGTCGCGCGCGCCATTGCCGGTAGCGACGACTTCGCCCTCGGAAGGCTTCTCTTTTGCGGTGTCTGGAATGATGATGCCGCCTGCGGTCTTTTCTTCAGACTCGACGCGCCGTACCACGACACGGTCATGCAGCGGACGGAAATTGACTTCTGCCATTGTCTATACCCTCGATCGAATGACACGCCGGGCGAAATGCCCGGCTCACTAAGTGCTAGCACTCACCTCTAGAGAGTGCTAATCGTCGTCGAGATAGGTGGAAGATCTGCCCGAGTCAAGGTTGCAGATGGAAATTATGTTATGTTGTTTCAAGGGCAACTGACGTTGGCAAATCCACCCGATACTCCCAACCCGGCAATCCTCCACCGAGCTCCAGTGTATTAGGGCTTGTTTTCTCGGCCGTGATAGTCAATGTCTGCGCTGGCCTGACTGACATGCAAACCGCCGCACGCTACGGAATCACCAAAACCCATGCCAGGAAAACTTGATCGCCTCGCCGATCTGACTGCCGACTACGACGTCATTTTCTGTGACGTCTGGGGCGTTCTGCACAACGGTGTCGAGGCGCGACCGCTTGCCGGAGAAGCGTTGGCCGCTTTTCGGCGACGGGGCGGTGTGGTGATCCTCCTGACCAATTCGCCGCGGCGACGTATGCAGGTTGACGATCAGCTGGCGTTGATCGGCGTTGATCCGGATGCCTTTGACCGCATCGTCACTTCAGGTGACGTTACGCGTGATCTCATAGCGGCCGGACCGGACGAGATCTATTTTGTTGGACCGGATCGCGACTTGCAGCTTTTCGATGGGCTGGGTGTGGTGCGTGTGGGTCTGGAAGAGGCGGGCATCGTCGTGTGCACTGGCCTCTATGACGACGAGCACGAACAGCCGGAAGAATACCAATCGATCCTCGAGGATTTCCTCAAGCGGGGCTTGTCGTTTATCTGTGCCAATCCGGACCTTATCGTCGAGCGTGGGAATCGGCTCATCCCCTGCGCCGGCGCCATTGCTGCGCTGTACGATCAGATGGGTGGCAAGACCCTGATTTCCGGAAAGCCCCACAGGCCGATTTACGAGGCGGCATTGACACAGGCACGCCAGTTGCGTCCTGACATCGCGAACGACCGTATTCTTGCTATCGGTGACGGCATGCCAACCGATGTGAAAGGGGCACGGGATTTCGGTCTCGATCTGCTCTATGTTTCCGATGGCATCCATGCCCGCGATTATACGCAGGACGGCGCGGTCGATACGGCTCGCCTCGAGGCATTTCTGGAACGTCACGCGTCCCATCCCGTGGCCTGGATACAGCGGCTGAGGTAGACATGGGCAGCAAACCGATCATGCGGATCGAAAGACTCGAGGATTTTCCCGCAGCACTGCGCGGCGGCACCCTGGCGATCGGCAATTTCGACGGTGTGCATCGTGGCCACCAGGCGGTGCTGAACGCTGCACTGGAGGCCCGACAAGCGGATGCAATGCCGGTAACGGCACTGACGTTCGAGCCCCATCCTCGCACGGTGTTCAATCCCGAAAAGCCGGTGTTTCGTCTGACACCGCCGCTGCTCAAGGCTCGGCTGATCGGAGCCATGGGTTTTGAAGCCATCGTCGAGCTGCCGTTCACCAGGGAATTTGCGCAGAACACCGCGGAGCAGTTTGTCGAGGAGGTTCTGGTTGAACGACTTGGAATACGGCACGTTGTCACCGGCTTCAATTTCCTCTTCGGTAAGGGACGGCAAGGCAGCCCTGACTTCCTGCGCGAGGTCGGCGGTCGTCTTGGCTTCGACGTCACGGTTGTCGAGCCGTTCGGCGATGAGAATGCCGAGTTGGTCTCCTCCAGCCGGATCCGCGACTGCCTGAGTGCCGGTGATGTATCCGAAGCGGCCGGGTTGCTTGGGTACCGATACAGTGTCGAGGCAGAAGTGATCGCCGGCAAACAGCTCGGTCGAACTCTTGGATTTCCAACAGCCAATATGGCGCTGCCGGCAAACGCTGCACTTAGATCCGGCATATATGCCGTTCGTTTTCGCCTGGCGGATGGATCGCTGCACGACGGGGTCGCCAGTTTCGGCCGCAGACCCACCGTCGATGAAAGCGGCCCGGTCCTGCTTGAGACTTTCGTTTTCGACTTCGATGACGATCTCTATGGCGAGATCTGCACTGTCAGCTTCTTTGCCCACCTGCGTGATGAAGAAAAATTCGATGGTCTGGAGGCGCTGACCGTTCAGATGCATAAGGATGCAGATGCGGCACGCGCCATTCTGGCGACGGCCCGGCCGGTCGGCGCTTTGGACACCGTCGTGGCCTTCGGCTGACATCCCATGGCAGGGCGACCGACGACGCTGATCACTGGGGCGAGTACCGGCATTGGGCTCGCGCTGGCGCAGCGGCTTGCTTCATCTCATGATCTGGTGTTGTGCGGTCGCCGGGAAAGACCGGCATGCCCGCCGGAATTGCCGGGTGATGCGCGATATGTGCAAGCGGATTTGAGCAACCCGCAAGCTGCGGTCGACACCATCGAGGCCGCGCTGAATACTTTCGAGATCACCGCGATCGACAAACTGATTGTCAATGCCGGTGTTGGCTATTATCGCTCCGCCGGAGCCGAAACCACAGAACTCATTCGCGAAACTCTCGACGTCAATCTGGTGGCACCCGTCCTGCTGGCGCGTCGCCTGGCGCCGCAGCTTGAGAAGGCGCGCGGCAAGCTTGTTCTGATCGGGTCGGTCGCCCATCGCGGATCAGCCAATATGCCGGTCTACGCTGCGTCCAAAGCGGGTTTGGCAGGTCTTGGGCGGTCGCTCGAATCCGAGTGGCGCGGCCGCATAGCCGTGCAGGTCATCCATCCCGGCCCCACGGTAACCGACATGCACCAAAGGGCAGGCTACGACCCCGGCAAACTGAAATCGCTGTTCTTTTCGGCCGATGACATGGCTGCCGAGATCGACCGTCTGATGCGTGGACGACGACCATCGGCGACCGTCGGTGCACTGTCCCGATTGCGGAGCTTGTTCACCGGGGCAGCCTCATGAGGGTGCTGGTCACTGGTGCCGCGGCTGGACTCGGCCGCGAGGTCGCCCGTCTGCTCGCCGAGGGCGGCGCCCAGGTCACTGCGATCGATCGTGCTCCCGTGCCCGAGGACAGCGGGCTTGACAGTCGGCAGTGCGATTTGGCTGATCGCAACGCTGTTGATCGCCTGCTTGATGAGTTGAAGGGTGAGGCGGCCTTTGACTGGATCGTCCACAATGCCGGCGTCAGTGCAACGGGCGGCTTCGAGCGTCTTCCTGAAACGGCCTATCGCACCGTTCTGACCCTCAATTGCGAGACTCCCATTGTCATGACAGCGCGGATGCTTGAGGCCGGTCGGATTGCTGCCGGGGGTCGCATCGTCTTCATCTCGTCGCTTTCCCACCACACCGGCTATCCGGGAGGCTCGGTCTATGGCGCTTCGAAGGATGCGCTGACGGTCTATGCCAAAAGCATCCGAAAGGACCTTGCCAAAGCCGAGATTGGAGTGACGACGGTGTTCCCCGGGCCGTTGCGAACAGAGCACGCGGCGCGGCATGCGCCGCCACAGGCGAGCGCCGAACGCCGCATGGACCCTGCGGTGTTGGCCGAAATGATCATCCGCGCGGCACGACGGGGGGACCGGGTTCTCTATCCCGGCCTTCCGGCCCGTGCCGGTCGCCTGATGGGCACCCTGTTGCCGCGCCTGACGACCCGCTTCATGCGCCGCGTCATTTTCGAGAAGCTGGATCGCGATGTTTACTGAGAAAAATCTTTATTCGCGACCGCAGCCTTGCTATGAGGCCACTCACTATGAAGGCCATACGCGGTTTCAGCATTCGAATTACCGGCCCGGCTTCCTAAGCGAGACCGACCCTTCGGGTCAGGCCGGAGGGAAGTCGGGAAAAAGGCGTGCAGATCCGGCGCGCAGATCTCCTGAACGAGTTTAGGGCGAGACCAACGTCCAAAAGACCGATCGCCGATGGGCCGATCGACAGAGCGATAGAATGATGACCGAAACAACCGAAAAGACCGACTATTCCAAATCCCTCAATTTGCCGCGAACGGATTTTCCGATGCGTGCCGGCCTTCCCAAGAAGGAACCGGAACTGGTGGCCCGTTGGCAGGACATGGACCTGTATCGCCGGCTGCGCGAAACAGCCGCCGGACGGCCGAAATATGTCCTGCACGATGGCCCACCCTACGCCAACGGCAATATTCATATCGGCCACGCCCTCAACAAGGTGCTGAAGGACGTCATCACCCGCTCCTTTCAGATGCGCGGTTACGACAGCAACTACGTTCCCGGCTGGGATTGCCACGGCTTGCCGATCGAGTGGAAGATCGAAGAACAGTATCGCGCCAGCGGCAAGAACAAGGACGACGTGCCGATCAACGAATTCCGCAAGGAGTGCCGGGACTTTGCCACCAACTGGATCGGCGTGCAGACGGAAGAATTCAAGCGTCTGGGCATCGAAGGCGATTTCGATACCCCCTATACGACGATGAACTTTCACGCCGAAGCGCGGATCGCCGGTGAGCTCATCAAGATCGCCGGCTTGGGTCAGCTCTACCGCGGATCAAAACCGGTCATGTGGTCGGTGGTCGAACGTACCGCGCTGGCGGAGGCGGAGGTCGAGTATCTCGACTATGAAAGCGATACCGTCTGGGTCAAGTTTCCCGTCGTGTCCGGGCCAGAAGCCCTGACCGACAGCTTCGTCGTGATTTGGACCACGACACCGTGGACGCTGCCGGGCAACCGAGCCATCTGCTATTCGAACCGCATCAGCTACGGTCTCTACGAAGTGACCGCGGCGGAGAATGACTTCGGTCCCCAACCGGGCCAAAAAGTGTTGTTTGCCGACAGCCTTGCTCAAGAGTGCGCGGATAAAGCCAAGGTCGAACTGAACCGCCTGGCGGATGTTTCGGCTGAAGAGTTGTCCCAAACTACCTGCGCCCATCCGCTGGTAGCGCTCGGCTACAGCTTCGCCGTACCGATGCTTGACGGCGACCATGTCACCGACGATGCCGGCACAGGTTTCGTCCATACAGCGCCAAGCCATGGTCGTGAAGACTTCGAGGCCTGGATGGACAATCTCACGGACCTTGCGGCGCGTGATATCGACACCGCAATCGCCTTTCCGGTTGGCGATGACGGCCATTATACCGCCGACGCCCCAGGCTTCGGACCGGACGCCGCCGAGGGCGCGGCCCGCGTAATCGACGACAAGGGCAAAAAGGGTGACGCAAACAAGCGGGTTATCGCAGCGCTTATCGACGTTGACTCGCTTTTTGCCCGTGGCCGGCTGAATCATACCTATCCGCACTCCTGGCGGTCGAAGAAGCCAATCATTTTCCGCAACACCCCGCAATGGTTCGTCTACATGGACAAGCCTTTCGAGGACGGCACGACGCTGCGGCAAAGGGCGATCAAGGCCATTGACGAAACGCGCTTCGTTCCGGCTGCCGGTCAGAACCGTCTGCGCGCGATGATCGAAGCACGTCCGGACTGGGTGTTGTCGCGGCAACGGGCCTGGGGAGTGCCGATCACGGTTTTCGTCGACGAAGACGGCGAGATCCTGCATGACGACGCGGTCAACGCCCGCATCATCGAAGCGTTCGAGAAGGAAGGTGCCGACGCCTGGTTTGCCGAGGGCGCGCGCGAACGCTTTCTGGCCGGACGCGCCGATTCCAATCGCTGGCAGCAGGTGACCGACATTCTCGATGTCTGGTTCGATTCAGGCAGCACCCACGCCTTCACCCTGGAAGATAGGGATGACCTGAAATGGCCAGCTGACGTTTACCTGGAGGGGTCAGACCAGCATCGCGGCTGGTTCCATTCCTCGCTTCTGGAAAGCTGCGCAACGCGCGGCGTGGCACCCTACAACGCTGTTATCACCCATGGCTTCACCATGGATGAGAAGGGCGAAAAGATGTCCAAGTCCAAGGGCAACACGGTCACGCCGCAAGAGATCATGTCGCAATCCGGCGCCGATATCCTGCGTCTCTGGGCCATGACCACCGACTACTGGGAAGACCAGCGGCTCGGCAAGACGAATATCCAAACCAATGTCGACGCTTATCGCAAGCTCAGAAACACCATCCGCTGGATGCTCGGCACATTGAGCCATGACGAAGGCGAACAGGTTGACTGCCAGGACATGCCGGAACTGGAGCGGCTGATGCTGCACCGGCTGGTCGAACTCGATGAGCTGGTTCGCAAGGGCTATGACGATTTCGATTTCAAACGCATTACGCGGGCGCTGATCGACTTTGCCAATGTGGAGCTATCGGCCTTCTATTTCGACATCCGCAAGGATGCGCTCTACTGCGACGCGCCCTCAAGCGTCCGTCGCAAAGCAGCATTGCAGGTGGTTTCGACGACCTTCGATTGCCTGACCACCTGGCTGGCGCCGATGCTGCCCTTCACCACGGAGGAATCGTGGCTGGCGCGCTATCCGCAGGCCGAGTCAGTGCATTTGGAACAGTTCCGAACGCTCCCGCAGGATTGGCGCAACGATGTGCTTGCGGCCAAATGGGCGAAAATCCGCACGGTGCGGCGCGTTGTCACGGGAGCTCTGGAAATCGAGCGTCGCGACAAGCGCATCGGCTCGTCGCTTGAGGCTGCTCCGGTGGTTCATGTCACCGACGAAGACCTCATGGTGGCTCTGGACGGACAGGACTTTGCGGAAATCGCTATCACCTCGGGAGTGCAGCTCTCTGATCGTGACGGACCGGAGGACGCCTTTCGACTTGCTGATGTCCCGGGTGTCAGCGTGGTGCCGGCACCGGCGTCGGGCAGCAAATGTGCCCGATCCTGGCGGATGACGAATGACGTCGGATCCGACCCGGAGTTCCCGGATGTGTCGGCGCGAGATGCCGCGGCACTGCACGAATTGAGGTCGATGGGGCGGTTTTGAAGCTTTGGTGTCGCTGCGGCCCAGTGGGTCACAAAACAACGGCCAATAGCAGTTGAATTGCTCATGGTCGCTATTTCGGGTAAAACGGCGCCAAGAAATAGCCGAAATTGCCGTGCAAGGGTTTCCCTGGCCGGAGTGGGATATGCCAGAATGAACAGAGTTGCTTCGATCCGCACGATACGCGCGCTGGTGGGCGGAGTGTCCATGACGCTGGTACTTGGCGGCTGTGTCAGCAGTCCGACCTATGGAACGCACAAGACGGCGAATCAACATTTGCTCGACGGCCTGACGAGCATGGTCAACATTGCTCCGAGCAAGAAAGATGGTGTGGCCTACAAGCCGCGACCGGAACTGGTCGATCCGCCTGAGGGCGCGCCACTGCCGCCGCCGCAGTCGACTTTGGCATCCAAGGATAATCCACAGTGGCCGGAATCGCCGGAAGAGACGCGCCAGCGGCTCGTTGCCGAAGCCGATGCTGACGACAATCCGACAGACCGCGGAGGACCGCTGGCGAAGCCAGCCGAATCGTCGGAGCAGTTTCAGAAGTTCCGTGAGGCCCGGGCCAACCAGAAGGCTGCCTATGATGGCCGCCGTTTTCTCAGTGACCCGCCGGTCGAGTATCGCGTTCCCGCCGAATCCGCGCCGACGGAGGAACTTGGCGAATCGGAGTTCAAGAAGGCTCAGCGCCGCAAGGCGGCCGCACGCAAGGAAAAAGGCGGCTTCAAGATCTGGCCGTTCTGATCTGGCTAACGCCTTTTCCCGAAAAACTCCTTCAGCAAGGCTGATGCTTCCTGTTCCGCGATGCCGCCATAGACCTCCGGCGCATGGTGGCAGTTCGTCTGTTCGAAAAACCGCACTCCGTTGACGACCGCACCCCCCTTGCTGTCCTCGGCGCCGAAATACAGGCGTCGGATTCGGGCGAAGGAGATGGCGGCAGCACACATGGTGCAGGGCTCAAGCGTGACATAAAGATCGCAATCGGACAGGCGTTCGTTGCCTAGCCGCAGCGAGGCCTGGCGTATGACATTGATCTCCGCATGCGCAGTCACGTCGTGCAATTCCCGATTGGTGTTGCCACCACGGGCGATCACTTCTCCACCGCGGATCACAACAGCGCCGACCGGAACTTCGCCGCGCTCTTCAGCGCGCCGCGCTTCCTGCATGGCAAGGTCCATTGGCGTCGGCTCTTTGGGTTTCATGAGATGGATCGTCCTGTTGCGATTTCCAGTATCGCCAACATTGTGCTTAACCCTTTCCATTCGACCTGATAAAGCCTGCACAAACCAATGACCTTCATGGCCGAGACAGTGATCACGGCCGGAGCGAAAGGCAAACACCAAATGAACAGCCGTGGCAAGCCGGCCCGCAAATCCGGCCCGGCGGGCGCCGACAATCGCCGAAAGGCGCCCGAGGTTGCCGTTACCGCAGCGCCCGAACGCATCGCCAAACTTCTGGCGCGCGCTGGCATAGCCTCGCGTCGCGAGGTCGAACGCATGATTGCCGATGGCCGGATCAGGCTCAACGGTTCGGTACTCGACACACCCGCTATCAACGTCACGTTGGCCGACCGGATCGAGATCGATGGCGAGCCGCTACGCGGGATCGAACGAACCCGGCTATGGCTCTATCACAAGCCCACAGGACTGGTGACCACGCACAAGGACCCGGAAGGGCGGCCGACAGTATTCGAGCGCTTGCCGTCCGAATTGCCGCGGGTGCTCTCCGTCGGCCGGCTCGATATCAACACCGAGGGGCTGCTGTTGCTGACCAATGACGGTGGCCTGGCGCGCGTTCTCGAACTGCCCACCACCGGTTGGCTGCGTCGCTACCGGGTCCGGGCCCATGGCAAGGTCGACCAGGCTGCGCTTGACCGGTTGCAGGACGGCATCGCCGTTGATGGTGTGCTCTATGGTGCCATCGAGGCGACACTCGATCGCGTCCAGGGAGCGAATGTCTGGATCACCATGGGTTTTCGCGAAGGCAAGAACCGCGAAATCAAGAACGTGCTCGGCGCGCTTGGTCTGGATGTCAATCGCCTCATCCGTATCTCGTACGGCCCGTTCCAGCTTGCCGACCTGAAGGAAAGCGAGGCTCGCGAGGTCAAGGGGCGCACCCTGCGAGATCAACTCGGACCGCGCCTCATCGAGGAGGCGGGAGCTGACTTTGAGGCTCCTTTGTTTGAAGAGAATAAACCCAGCAAGCCTGATGAGAATAAACGCAAGGCAGCGGGTTCCCGACCAGCCAAGGCAAAGCCGGAGGCTGGCAAGCCGCGACGCGCGGAGACTCGGCTCGAAACGAAGAAGCCGGATGACAAGCCACGCAAGCAGCAACGCCGCAGCCGCGCTTCAAATGTCTGGATGGCGCCGGGCGCAAGACCCACGGGCAACAAGGGCAAACGCAAATCCGACGAACAAAAACCGGCACCCGGAAAGGGAAAACCTGCAAAGCAGTCCAACAAAGCCCGACCACAGGCAAAGGGCGATGGCGGCGGTCGCGGTCGGAGCCGGAGTGGTCATGCGGATCGTCGGCGGTAGGTTCAAAGGCCGCAGTCTTGCCACGCCGCGTTCGGACGCAATCCGGCCGACCACCGATCGCACCCGTGAGGCCTTGTTCAATATTCTGTCCCACAGCCATTCGGAGAACTTGACCGGGGCGCGGGTCCTCGACCTCTTCGCCGGAACCGGGGCCTTTGGCCTCGAAGCCCTGTCGCGCGGAGCCGAATTTACACTCTTCGTCGAGCGCTCGACGGAGGGGCGCGCGTTGCTGAGGGCCAACATCGAGGCGCTCGGCGTGGCTGGCGCTACCAAGGTTTTCCGCAGAGATGCAACGGCACTTGGCGCAAGCGGAACCGTGCGCCCGTTCGATCTGCTGTTCGCTGACCCGCCCTATGGACGCGGTCTCGGCACCCTTGCTCTAGAGGCGGCTGCGACCGGCGGCTGGCTCGCACCCGAGGCGCTGATCCTGTTGGAGGAACGTGCCGATGCCGACCCGCAACCGGGTACGTCGTTCCAGCCAATCGAAACCCGGTCGTTCGGCGATACCGCTGTGCGTTTTTATCGGTACGTGCCACATTCTGCTCCCGAAGTTTGATTAAGAGCAATCCGCGTTACGCCGGGCGGGTTACGTTATATTCAGTGAGGCAGCCGAACCTGTTTGATTAGATCAATCGGTCGGTGCAGAATGGACCGACCATGCGGAACCAGGTGCTCTACGACACCAGCGAAGCCCTTGCTCGAAGAGGGTCTGGCGACCCCACGATAGCGGTTGCTTTCGGGGGAGGCGGTGCGCGAGGCCTGGCTCATATCCATGTCATTGAAGTCCTTGACGAACTGGGCATTCGTCCGGTTGCCATATCCGGAGCCTCGATCGGTGCGATCATGGGATCCGCGATGGCGGCAGGTATGTCCGGTCGTGACATACGCGAGTATGCTCTGGCGACGCTCGGTCGGCGAGCGGAGATTGTCAGCCGAGTCTGGCGCCTCAGACCGTCCCGTATGGGCCAGGTTTGGGGCGGTGGCTTCCGGCTGGGTCAGTTCAATGTCGAACGCATCATGTCAGCCTTCCTGCCGGAGATGTTTCCGGATCGTTTTGAGCAGCTGACGATCCCCACAAAGGTCGTGGTAACAGACTTCTATGCCCAGCAGGAAGCGGTGCTTTCTGAGGGCGATTTGCGCAACGCGCTGGCGGCCTCGGCAGCGATCCCGGCGCTGTTTCGTCCGGTCTTGTGCAATGGCCGGTACATGATCGACGGTGGCATCTTCAATCCGCTGCCATCGGACCACCTGGCAGGCGTGGCGGACATTGTCATCGGCGTCGACGTGGTCGGCGGCCCCAGTGGCGATGACGGGGTGCGCCCCTCGACCACAGATCTTCTGTTTGGCGCCAGTCAACTGATGATGCAGTCGATCATCACCATGAAATTGAGGACGGCACCGCCGGATATATTCCTGCGCCCTGATGTCAGCCGCTTCCGCGTGCTCGATTTCCTCAAGGCCGAAGAGATCTTGCGTGCGTCCACGGGTGTTCGCGACGAGCTCAAACGCGGTCTGGACGCCATCCTCGCGTTTCGGCAATAACAGTCTGCGTTACGTCGCGCCTTTGCCGGAGGTGAAGGGAGAATTCGCCGCCGGTGGAACCTGAATTCCCTCCTGAACCACCTCAGGCGTCGGCTGGGTGGCGATGCGGTCAATGACCCGCAAGCAGACGATGGCCGCGACTGCACCGAAAAACACGCCGCCGGCACCGAATCCACCCAATACGCCTTCGGCGCCGTAGAATTTGGAACCCAACCAGCAAAAGGGAATGGTGCCCAAGGTCGATCGACCCCAGTTGAAAACCGTCGAAAGAACCGGGAAGCCCAGGTTGTTGAAGGCCGCACTGGCGACGAACAGCAGTCCGTTGAACAGGAAGCTGAGGCTGACAAAAAGGCAAAAGAATTCAACCAGTTCGCGGGCCTGGCCCTGCAGGAGGAACAAGTCGGCAATCAGGCTCCGCCCCAAGGCAAGAAGCATCCAGACCACGATCGTGTAGACGATGATGATCATGAAGGCGTTGCGCATGGTGCTGCGCACCCGGTCGAAGCGCAACGCGCCGTAGTTTTGCCCCAGGATGGGACCGACTGCGCCCGACATTGCGAAGAGAGCGCCAAACGCCACCGGAATGAGCCGTCCTATTACGGCCCAGCCGGCCACCGCCGCGTCGCCATAGCTGGCGATCTGGATAGTGACATAACCGTTGCCCACCGGCGTTGCGAGCTGGGTCAGAATGGCCGGAAGAGCTATATAGGCGTAAGGCCCGACCGTTGTGGCGATGACCTTGAGCGAAGGCCACGCCAGCAGATTGTGCACGCGATGCAGACCATGATAGCCGACGATGATCAGTGAAAACCGCGAAATCACGGTCGAGATAGCCGCACCGTGGATGCCGAGATCGAGCCCGAAGATGAAAATAGGATCCAGGACCGCCGTCGCAGCGCCAGCGATCAACGTCACATACATGGCCCGCCTAGCATCGCCTGCGGCGCGCAGCAGTCCGGCCATCGTCATGCCCACGCCCATGACCGGCAGCGACGGCAGTACGATTTGCATGAACTCAACGGTCAACCGCGCGGTGTCTCCCTCGGCACCCATCAATGCGACCAGTTCGTCGAGCAACGGGTAAAGGATTGCCATCGCAAGAAGCATCGTCAATGCGGTGAACAGGATGGAGGCTCCCGCGAGCCGCCGGGCTCTTTCCCGGTCACCGGCACCAAGCGCGCGCGAGGTGATGGCCGTACCGGCGATGGACAAGCCAATGCCGATGCTGATCGTGAAGAATAACAGTGTGCCGGAGTAGCCGATGGCCGCCGCCAACTCCTGTTGGCCGAGCAGCGAAATGTAGAAGAGGTTGAGGATGTCGACCAGAAAGACGGCCATCAAACCGATGGAGCCGGTGGCCGACATGACGATCACGTGTCGCAGGGTCGAGCCGGTGACGAATTTCGCCGGCGTGTTCATGGCGCGGATCCCGGGCCGCGGTCAGGCCCGTTCATCATCGATTGTCCCTTCGCAGTGGTCGTGCTCCTAATTTGCAGTCTCAGTCGGCTCCGTCGACTCTTCGGTGTCGAGATCAAGCCGCTCGGCTTCCCTTTTCGGTTTGATCAGCGGTTCCGGCGTCACCGGCTTCGTGTGAAGCATGTTGACGCCCGCATAGATCCCCTCGACGGCCTGGATTTGCAGTCTCTCCTCGTCGCGGCGACGGGTTTCGTCGAGGATGGCGTGAATGCGCTCGTCACCCAGATCAAGGGCTTCCAGCAGTGCTCGGCTGAAAAGGAAGCTCGATTCCACCGTCTCGCGCAGCTCGTACTCGATGCCCCGTTCGCGCAGCGACAACGTATGCGCGCGGTCATAGGCCCTTGCGAAAATCTTTGTTGATGGGAATTCCGCCTGGATCAGGTCGACGATCTTGTCGGTCGTAACCTTGCCATGGGTGCAGATCGCCACCAGCTTTGCCCGCTCGATACCGGCGGCTTGCAACACACTGCGGCGGGTTCCGTCGCCGAAATAGATCTTGAAGCCGAACTTGGTGGCGCTGCGGACCTGGTCGGCGGAGTGGTCGATGATGGTCACATCGGATCCGCCGGCAAGCAGCGTCTGTGAAACAATCTGCCCGAAACGGGAGAACCCGATCATCAGGACATCGGATCCGGCCCCCTCGAACGTCTCACCCATTTCCTCATGGCTTGTTGCCGGAACAAGCCGTTTGGCAATGGCGGAAGCCAGCGGCGTCAGCGCCATTGAAACCGTCACGATTGCAATAAGCTGCGATGCCGTTGCATTGGAAAAGATGCCGGCGGCTGAGGCGGCGGTGAAAATCACAAACCCGAATTCGCCGGCCTGCGGGAGGAGGCCTGCGATGGCCAGCGAATCGCCCTTGTTTGAACCGAACGCCCGGCACAGCGCATAGATGATCACGCTTTTCACCGTCATCAACACCACAACGGAAATCGAAATCGTCATCCAGTTCTTCAGCACGACATCGAGTTCAAGCGACAAGCCAACGGCGATGAAGAACAGAGCGAAAAGCACACCGCGGAATGGTTCGATATCGGCTTCGAGCTCATGGCGGTAGGAAGATTCAGCCAGCAGGACCCCGGCCACGAACGATCCCATGGCCATGGACAGGCCGACGGCATCCATCAGCATCGCCGATCCGAGCACGACGAGCAGGGCTGCAGCGATCATCGCCTCGCGCGCGCCGGTGCTGGCGATCAGCTGGAAAATCGGATTGAGAATAAAACGGCCAGCCAGGATCAGCGCCGCAATCGCGCCAAGCGCTAACAGAGTGGCATGTACTGGCTGCTCATCCGCTCCATCACCAAGGGGCGCAAGCAGCGGCACAAGCGCTAGTATGGGTACGATGGCCAGGTCCTGAAACAGCAGGATGGAGAAGGATCGCTGGCCGTAGGCGGTGCTGCGTTCCCCCCGTTCCTCGAGGATCTGCAGTCCGAAGGCCGTTGAGGAAAGGGCAAGGCCGAGGCCAATAATGGTTGCCGCGGCGAAACTCTGCCGATCAAGCAACACCACGAGGCCGATCAGCAACACCCCGGAAATGACGACCTGCAACAGTCCCAGGCCAAAGATCTCCTTTCGCAGAGACCATAGTCGCGAGGGTTTCAGTTCAAGGCCGATGATGAACAGCAGAAAGACGACGCCAAGCTCGGCAAAATGCAGGATCTCTTCACCATTGCTGACCACCCGCATCACAGGACCGATCAGGATTCCCGCTGCCAGATACCCGAGCACCGTGCCAAGGCCGATCCGTTTGGCCAACGGCGCCGCGATCACCGCGCCTCCAAGAAGAATCAGCGCGTAGACGTAATATGACATGCCTTCGGTGGCCATTGGCCAAAGCCCTTCTTGATGAGCTGGTGGTGACAATACACGCTCTTAGAGCCAGACGCACCCGAATGGAACAGGTACTTTCGTCAGCTGACTTAACCAATTCGTTGTGATCGGCTCGGCCGAGGCCTTGATGATCAACCTGCGTCACAATAAATGGGGCTCAGAGCAATCTACCCCTATTGCTCTCAAGAAAGGCAATCAAGATGTTTCAGGCGGACCGCACCGAAGAACTGCTCGACCGGGCGACACAGCTGGTCGAGGCGGCAAAAAAAGCTGGCGCCGATCGATGCGATGCGGTGGTCGCCCGCGGCCGATCGACGTCCGTCAGCGTGCGCCTCGGCAAGGTCGAGGGAACGGAGTCCTCTGAGAGCGACAGTTTCTCGCTGCGGGTATTCGTTGGAAACCGCGTTGCCAGCGTCTCTGCCAATATCGCTGACGAAACCGCTCAACTGGCCGAGAGAGCGGTTTCCATGGCGCGGGTTTCACCCGAAGATCCCTTTGCGACGCTTGCCGATCCAAAAGATCTGGCCCAGACGATAGCGGATCTCGATCTGTACGATCCGACAGAGGTCGATTCGGCCACGCTGACGGAGAACGCTCTAGCGGTCGAGGGTGCGGCACTCGCGGTGGAAGGCGTCAGCAACTCTGGTGGCGCCGCTGCCTCCTCCGGCATGGGCGGCCTCGTTCTTGTTACCTCGGATGGCTTTTCCGGCGCTTATATGGGAACGCGTTTCGGCCGGTCAGTCAGCGTTATCGCTGGAGACGGAACGGCCATGGAACGCGACTACGAGTTCGATTCGCGTATATTCTTTGCCGATCTCGATCAGCCCGAGGCGATCGGCAAGGCGGCAGGCGAACGAACGGTCCGCCGCCTCGGACCGCGCCAACCGGAAACCGGCGCAGGTGTAACCGTGATATTCGATCCCAGGGTTGCCCGGGGGTTCGTCGGTCACCTCGCTTCAGCGATCAACGGCGCCTCGGTGGCGCGCAAGACCAGTTTCCTGCGCGATCGCATGGGTGAGCAGATCATGGCGCGCGGCATTCGCATCACTGACGATCCGCAGATCGTCCGCGGCCCCGCATCGCGTCCCTTTGACGGCGAAGGTGTGCATGGAACAGCCCTGGATATGGTCAGCGACGGTGTCTTGCAATGCTGGTTCCTCTCCACCGGCACCGCCCGGGAACTGGGCTTGCAGACCAACGGACGCGGCGTGCGCAGCGGATCCAACGTCAATCCGTCTTCGACCAATCTGGCGCTTGAGCCGGGCGACGTCGATCCTCAGTCGCTGATCCGTGAGGTAGGCGACGGCCTTTACGTGACCGAGGTGATCGGTCAGGGTGTCAACATGATCACCGGAGAATACAGTCGCGGCGCCTCCGGTTTCCGCATTGAGAACGGCGAGCTGACCTATCCGGTTTCGGAGGCGACGATCGCATCCAATCTCAAGGACATGTTCCTGAACGTGCGGCCGGCCGATGATATCGACCGCAAGTTTGGAACGGCGTCGCCGACTTTGGCCATCGAGGGCATGACTGTTGCGGGAAAGTAGCGTCTTACAGGACGATCTTGAACTTGTGACCCGGGCCTCGGAATACGCTGGGCAGATTGCCATGGGGTATTTTCGCAAGGACCCCGAGGTCTGGTACAAGGGCGGAACGTCGCCGGTGAGCGAAGCCGACATCGCCGTTGACCGCTACCTTCAGGAGACCCTGAGGCAGGCGCGCCCCAATTACGGCTGGTTGTCTGAAGAAACCGAGGACGACCACTCGCGTTTCAGCGGGCAGCCGGTCTTTGTCGTCGATCCGATCGACGGCACCCGCGCCTATATTCGCGGTGACGATCTCTGGTGTGTCAGCGTCGCGGTGGTGCGTGACGGCCGGCCTGACATTGGTGTTCTGGCCTGTCCGGCGCGCGGCGAACTGTTTACGGCGGCCAGCGACAGGGAAACGCTGCAAAATGGAAAAGCCGTGCGTGTTGCCGAACCGGGAAGCACCCGAAAAATCGCCGCTCCCAAAAGCGTTCTGAGCAAATTGCCGGAAGGCCTGCTGGAAGGCCTTGAGCAGGCCCCGCACGTGTCGTCGCTCGCCTATCGGTTGGCCATGGTGGCCGACGGCCGGCTCGCCGCGACCTATGTTAAACCCAACTCCAACGACTGGGACCTGGCCGCGGCCGATCTGATCCTCGAGCAAGCCGGCGGCGCCATTGTCGATATCGACGGCGCCAGGCTGCGCTACAATGACGGCGATACGACACACGGTATTTTGATTGCCGCACCCAGCGACATGCTGCCGACCATGCGTGAAGCCATCATCGGCATTGATTTTTGACCGATTTTGCAGCAATTCCAGTGGTGACCTGAGAACGGACCGGCCCTGCCGGCCCATGCGCGTGAGAACAGACCATGGAAAACGACGAAAAACAGCTGCTTCACCTGGTGTTCGGCGGAGAGCTTGAAGACCTGGATGCGGTTGAGTTCCGCGATCTGGACGACCTCGACATTGTCGGGATCTTTCCGAACTACAAGAGTGCATATGCCGCCTGGAAGGCAAAGGCGCAAATGACGGTGGACAATGCACATATGCGCTACTTCATCGTCCATATGCACAAGCTGCTCGATCCGGAAACGGAAAGCTGACCGGAAGTGTTGCCGGGTGAATGGCGCGACCTCTTCCGGCAGTGCCTGACGCCGGACCGTTGTGGGGCGGACGTATGTCTTTGACGCGTCGCATCCAGAAAGCTGTTTTGGGATCGGACGCCTTTCAGTCGGTTGCGGCGAGCTGCGTGCATGCGGCGTTGACCTTCATCTACCGAACCAGCCGTCATGTCGCGGATTCGGATGATATGGCAACGGTCGTCACCGGCAAAACGCCGGTAATCGTCGCTTTGTGGCACGGACAGCAATTGCTTGCCTCGTTTGTGACACCAGAGGGTGAGCGGGTCGCGGCCGTGGTGTCGCGCAGCGCCGACGCCGAGATCAACGCCCGGGTGCTGCAGAAGGCCGGAGTTCATGTTATCCGGGGGTCCGGCGGTCGAGATCGGGCGGAAACGGCGCGCAAGGGCGGCGTTCAGGCCCTCAAGGGCATGGCCGATGCATTGGCCCGCGGCCTTAATGTCGTCACCATTGCAGACATATCGAAAGGAACGCCGCGGCAGGCTGGACGCGGCATTGTGACGCTGGCCAAATTGTCCGGTCGACCCGTCATACCGATGGCAATTGCGACCAGCCGCTATTATGTCGTCAAAAAATCGTGGGACAAAACCACGATAAATTTACCATTCGGCAAGGCTTGCCTTAAGCTGGGCGATCCGATCTATGTGCCTCAGGACGCGTCCGACGCAGACCTGGAAAGTTTCCGTACAAGGGTGACCGACGAGTTGAATTCTGTGACTGAAAAAGCCTACGAGGCGGTCGGAGCGGCATCATGAGTCCTTGGTGGGCACGTGTCGCGCTGACCTCCTATCGATGGCTGGGCGCAGCGATTTATCCGTTTCTTGGTTCCTATCTTGCCTATCGCGCAACCAAGGGCAAGGAAGAGCCCGCCCGGCGTCGTGAGCGCTATGGCTTCGCCAGTTCCGAGCGCCCGGACGGACCGGTCATCTGGTTTCATGCGGCAAGTGTCGGTGAGACGAACGCTGTGGTGCCACTGATCGAAGAGGTCACCCGTCGCGGAATCTTCGTCATATTGACGACCGGCACCGTCACGTCGGCCGCCGTGGCCAACGAGCGCCTCAATGGCTCTGTCGTGCATCAATATGTTCCTTTGGACCTGAAGCCCGCAATCAGCAGGTTTCTGGATTTCTGGCGACCCGACCTTGCACTGATCGCCGAGTCCGAAATCTGGCCAATGACGATCCTCGAGTTAGGCGCCCGCAAGATGCCACATATCCTGGTCAACGGGCGGCTTTCCGATCGCTCCTTTACCAATTGGCGCAAACGGCCGCATCTGGCGGAGGCGCTGTTTGAGAACCTGTCGCTGGTGGTTGCCCAGTCGGAGGAGGACGCCGAACGGTTTCGCACGCTCGGAGCCCGTCCTGTTTCGGTATCGGGAAATCTCAAGGTGGACACGGAGCCGCCTCCCTTCGATGAGAGAGAATACGAAATCCTGCGGCGGCAAATCGGCGACCGAGCGGTCTGGGCGGCGGCATCGACCCATTTCGGTGAAGAGGCTATCGCCGCAGATGTGCATGCAAGGCTGGACGCTTCACTGCACCCGTTGACCATCATCGTTCCACGCCATCCGGAACGGGCTGATGAGGTCTCGGACATGCTCATGCGTCGCGGGCTGCACGTCTCACGCCGCTCGTTTGGCGAGATCATCACGCCGGAAACGGATATCTACCTTGCCGATACCATTGGTGAGATGGGGCTGTTCCTCAAACTGGCGGATATCGCCTTTGTCGGCCGCTCGCTTGCTGCCGAAGGCGGACAAAATCCGCTGGAACCCGCGATGCTTGACTGCGCCATCCTGTCCGGGCGCAACGTACAGAACTTCCGCGAAAGCTATCGCAATCTGCTCAAGAACGGCGGAGCCCGTCTTGTCAATGACGGTGAGATGCTGGCGAAGTCGGTGGATTTCCTTTTTGCCAACCACGGTGCTCGCGACAAGATGCGCGCCGCCGCCCGCAAGACTGTCGAAGACATGAGTGGTGCGCTGCCGCGCACAGTAAGGGCGCTCGAACCCTACATAACGCCGCTGACCGTCAAGGCGGAACTGAACCAGGAGGGCGCTCGCAGGCGGCGATGGTAAGCGAAGCTCCTCCTTTCTGGTGGAACGACGCCGACTGGCGCGCCTGGCTGCTCTATCCGGCATCTCGCATTTACGGATCGGTGGCCCGGTCGCGCCTGGAGAAAGCACCCCGGGCGCCGGTCGACCGTCCGGTTCTTTGCATAGGCAATTTCACGGTGGGTGGCGCGGGCAAGACGCCAACGGCCCTGGCAATCGCCTTGGCGGCAATCGAGGCGGGCATTCGACCGGGCTTTCTGTCTCGAGGCTACCAGGCAAGCATTCGCAACACGACTGTCGTCGATCCCGAGAAACACAATGCCCACGACGTCGGAGACGAGCCGGTCCTTTTGGCCAGGCGGGCTCTGACCGTCATTGCGCCGAACCGGCTGGACGGCGCGCGCCGCCTGATAGACGAGGGCGCCGACATCATCATCCTGGACGATGGCTTCCAGAGTGCGGCGATCCACTTTGATCATGCACTGCTGGTCGTCGATGACTCGCGCGGCATCGGCAACGGTCACATCATTCCCGGTGGGCCGCTGCGGGCTCCGCTTGTCGATCAGATGCGGTTTGCCTCGTCGCTTCTGGTGATCGGCGATGGGCGGGCAGCCGACCCGGTTGTTCGTTGTGCGGGCAGGGCGGCCAAACCGGTCTATACCGGACGCTTTACCGTACCAGGCTTCCATCAGTTCCGGGACCGCCAGTTTCTCGCTTTTGCCGGGATCGGCAACCCGGGTAAATTTTTCGACAGCCTCCGGTCGACGGGCGCCAAAATAGTCGCCCAAAGGAGCTATGCCGATCACCATGTATTTGCCGATGATGAAATTGCAGAAATGCTGACGCTGGCAGAACGGCAGGGTCTCGGCATCGTCACAACGGCGAAGGACATGGCTCGACTGAAAAGCGGGCATGGTCGCTCCGCAGAACTCGCGCAAAAGGCTGCGGTCCTCAATGTCGAACTTGAATTCGACCCACCGGACCTGCCGGATCTGTTGATCCGTCAGACCGTGGAAGCTTTCAAAAAGCGGCAATTGACCAAGGCGGCTACGCCAGCAAGTTGAATCGAAATCTCAGCTTGCGAAGCTTGATGCCCGCTCTCAAGCTCGAGTCATAAGGTTTTGAATTGAATCAGGTTTGCGCCTTTGGGGCGCAAATGCCGCTAAACAGGCAGAACACCGGCCCTGCGATCCGCCTCAAGCGATGCGTTGACATCGGTATAGGCTTCCTGCCGTGCGACGCTCCAATATTTCAGCTCGTCAAGCGGGATGATTTCGCCAGTGACGGCGCAACGCACATGCGACCCGGGAGCGATAACCTGAAAATCCGCGTCGAGATAGCGTACCTTGGCTTCCCCCGATCCGTGTCCTTCAAATCTGTTCATTCCTGCATCCTATGGAAATACAGTCAGCGTCGGCCAAACAGCCGTTCAATGTCATTGAGCTTGAGCTCGATATAGGTTGGTCGCCCATGATTGCATTGGCCCGATCCCGGCGTCGCTTCCATCTGCCGCAACAGGCCATTCATCTCCGCCGCAGTCAGCCGGCGTCCGGAGCGGACCGAGCCATGACATGCCATAGTGGCCGCGACATAGTCAATCCGCGCAGCAAGGCCGCTCGCGTCGCCCCACTCTGAAATTTCGTCGACCAACTGTCGTACCAACGCAGCGCCATCGATTTCACCCAGGATCGCCGGCGTTTCACGAATGGCAACGGCACCTGGGCCGAAGCGCTCGATCGCCAGTCCAAGATCGGCCAGCGCCGTGGAATGCGGCATCAAACGATCGCACTCCTCTTCCGTAAGATCGACGATCTCTGGAATGAGCAGCGCTTGTGACGGGACGGTCTCAGCGTGCAGCGAGGCCTTGAGAGATTCGTAGACCAGCCGTTCATGGGCCGCATGCTGGTCGACAATGACGAGACCGTCATTGGTCTGAGCCACGATATAGTTTTCATGCAGCTGGGCGCGAGCAGCACCAAGTGGATGGCCGTCATCCGGAGCTGATTGGAAGGTGGCGGTCTCGGTCCGTGCCGTTGGAGCATCCATAACAGCAAAAGCTGGTGCGGCGGCTTCGGCAAATCCACCCGTCGGTGGGTCATCCAGCGGTCGGAAGGGTGACTGCGCGCTGGTATATTCCTGTGGCCTGGGAGCGTCCCGGCGATCTCCGTGGTTCCGGGAAAATGCCGGGCCGGGTCGAAAAGCATCGACCATGCTGCTCGCACCGCTGGTCGAGGCCCGGTCGCCTTGGCGCGTCAGTGCCTCGCGGATCGCACCGACGATCAGGCCGCGCAGCAGTCCGGGGTCGCGAAATCGGACATCAGCTTTTGCCGGGTGGACATTGACGTCGACCTGCGATGGATCGATTTCGACGAACAGAGCGGCGATGGGATAGCGGCCGCGTGGGATGGTATCTGCATAGGCGCCGCGCAACGCCGACAGCAGCAGCTTGTCCTGGACCGGTCGGCCGTTGACATAGAAAAACTGGCGCAGCGAGTTGGCCCGGTTGAAGGTTGGGACGGCGGCGAAGCCGGTTAATCGCACGCCTTCACGCAAGGCTTCGATTTCGATGGCGTTGTCGGCAAACTCAGGCCCGAGAACCTGGCTGATCCTTGCCAGCCGGTCATCCCCGGTTGCCGGCATCTCCAGTGTCGACCGATCAGTGCCCGACAGATTGAAGCGGACTTGCGGAAAGGCAATGGCAATGCGCTTGACCGTTTCGGTGATGGCGCCGGCTTCCGCCCGTTCGCTCTTCAGGAACTTGAGTCGCGCCGGCGTCGCAAAGAACAGATCCCGCACTTCGACAATCGTACCGGGGTTCATGGCGCAGGGGCGCACCGGCTCAGCCTTGCCGCCTTCCACGCGGATCTCTTGGCCACTGTCGTCGTCGGCCCGGCGGCTCTGAATACGCAGGCGCGCGACCGATCCGATTGAGGGAAGGGCTTCGCCACGGAAGCCGAGCGTCGCGATGTTGTCCAGGCCTCTGTCAATCTTGGACGTGCAGTGCCGGCCGATCGCCATTGCCAGATCGCCGCTTTCCATGCCGACACCGTTGTCGGTTACCCGAAGGAGCGCCTTGCCACCGGACACCGTGGCGATGTCGACGCGCGTCGCGCCTGCATCGAGCGCATTGTCGACCAATTCCCTGACGACGCTGGCCGGGCGTTCGATCACCTCGCCTGCGGCGATCTGATTGATCAGGGTTTCCGGAAGCTGTTTGACAACCATCAGGAGATTTTCGGGGATTCGCATGTCCTTGAAAAGGGTCATAGCTCGTTTTTTCGCAGATCGAGATTTTGCTATTGCGAATGATTTGCATTTGAAAGAAGATCGATCTATATAGGATCTATCTTCAACAGGGATTGTCGAAGCAGGACATGTTCACGCGTCGTTTCTTCATTGGACTTTCAGCCGTAACCGCCTTGGCGGTCAGTCCGTTAACCATTGCTTCCACCTGGGCAGCAGAAAAGCTGAATGTGGTCGCCACCGTCTCGATGGTCGGTGATGCGGTCTCTGCCATTGGCGGTGATCGTGTAGACGTCACGACGCTGATGGGTGAAGGGGTTGATCCGCACCTCTATCGGCAGACCCAGTCGGACATTGCCGCGATGGTGCGTGCTGACGTGGTCTTCTGGAACGGCCTGTACCTGGAGGCGCAGCTGGAGGAGTTTCTGGAAAAACTGGCAGCGCGCAAACCGGTGTTTGCCGTTGGAGAAGCGGTGCCCACGGAGCAACGCCTGTCCAGCGCAGACTATCCTGATCGCTTCGATCCCCATATCTGGATGGCGCCAGAATTGTGGCGCAATGCGGTCCTTGCAACGCGGGACGCGCTGGTTGAACTGGATCCCGAAGGTGCGGAAATCTATCAGCAGAACGCCGCTGCATATCTGACTGAGATGGACAAGCTCGCCGACTATTCGAGAGAAAGCCTGGCCACGGTCCCGGAAAACAAACGCGTCCTGGTGACTGCTCACGATGCTTTTGGTTACTTCGGTCAGGCCTACGGTTTCGAAGTGGTAGGCATCCAGGGGCTGTCAACGGAAAGCGAGGCGGGATTGCAGCGTGTCGACGAAATCGTCGGCCTGATTGTCGATCGCAATATTGAATCGATCTTCGTCGAAACATCCGTTTCTGAGCGAAATATGAAGGCGTTGGTCGAAGGTGCAGCCGCGCGAGGACACAAAGTGGAGGTCGGTGGCGAGCTCTTTTCCGATGCCATGGGCACCGCCGGAACCTACACCGGCAGCTATATCGGAATGATCGATTCAAACGCCACAACCATTACCAACGCTCTGGGGGGCAAAGCGCCCGAGGGCGGCATGAAAGGCAAGTTGATTGGCAGCTGAGAAGGACAAGACCCGACCCGTGCCAGCTCTTTCGGTGCGCGGCCTTTCGGTTGCCTATGGCGACAAGCCTGCACTGTCGGCTGTTGACGCGGCATTCGAGCAGGGGCGTATGAGTGCCGTTGTCGGGCCCAATGGCGCCGGCAAGTCCACATTGCTCAAGGCTTCGATGGGCATTGTTACAACGATCAGCGGCGACGTCCGGTTCTTCGGCAAGTCGCTTGATGAAGCGCGCAACCGCATCGCTTACGTCCCTCAGCGGGCGAGCGTTGATTGGGATTTTCCGGTAACCGTCATCGAAGTTGTCATGATGGGGCTCTACCGCAGCCTCGGCCCGTTCCGATTGATCGGTCGGTCGCAGCGGAAAATCGCCATGGACTGCCTGGAAGAGGTGGATATGGCTGAACTGGCCTCTCGTCAGATCGGACAGCTGTCCGGCGGTCAGCAACAACGGGTTTTTATCGCGCGAGCGCTTGCTCAGAATGCCGATCTGCTGGTGCTCGATGAGCCTTTGGCCGGGGTCGATGCTGCGACGGAAAAGACCATCATCACTCTGCTGAAAAAGCTCGTCGGCAGGGGTGGCACGGCGATCGCCGTCCATCACGATCTGGCGACCGTTTCCGATTATTTCGATGACGTGCTGATCCTCAATGTTCGGCGCATCGCCAACGGTCCGGTCGGCAAGGTGTTCACCGATGCCAATCTTTCAGAGGCCTATGGCGGCCGGCTGACCCGCGCCGCTGACGTGCTGTTCGCAACGGACTAGATAGCTGCCATGTTGGACCTGTCGGCTTTTTTTGGCGCACTGACGTTTCAGGCTGGTTACAACACAGCCATCGTTGCGGTCGGCGCCATCCTTCTGGGGTGGGCCGGCGGAACCGTGGGCACCTATCTTCTTCTGCGTCGACGTTCACTGGTCTCGGACGCCCTCAGCCATGCCACCCTGCCGGGTGTCGGAATAGCTTTTCTGGTCATGGCCGCTTTCGGCGCTTCTGGCCGGTTCCTGCCGGGGTTGCTTCTGGGCGCGGCGATCAGCGCCATGATCGGACTTGCCGCCGTGGAATGGCTGACCCGACGAACGCGCCTTCACTCCGATGCAGCGATCGGCGCGGTTCTCTCGGTTTTCTTCGGTTTCGGCATTGTGCTTTTGACAGTGATCCAGTCGCTCGGGGTCGGGCGTCAGGCCGGCATCGGCAGTTTTCTGCTCGGTTCGACGTCCGGCATGCTGCGCAGTGAAGCGTTGATGCTGGCTGGATTGGCACTGTTCGTTGCCGGCCTCGTCTTCGTGTTTCGCCGGCAACTGACCCTCGTTTGTTTCGACGAGACCTTCGCCAGGACGTCTGGCATCGACATCCGACGCACCGACCTGTTGCTGATGTTTCTGGTCATGGCCGTTACGGTGACGGGCTTGCGCATCGTCGGTCTCATTTTGGTGGTCGCGCTGTTGATAATTCCGCCTGTTGCGGCCCGGTTCTGGACCGAGAAGTCCACGACGATGGTGATGGTCAGCGGCATCATCGGGGCTGTTTCGGGCTTTGTCGGTACGGCCTTGTCGGCGTCTGTACCCAATCTTCCGGCTGGACCGGTCATCGTTCTGGTTGCCGCTTTCCTCTTTGCGTTGTCGCTGCTCTTCGCACCGGCGCGAGGAGTGTTCTATGGCGTCTATCGAGCTCGTGCCTTTTCGCGCAAGGTGCATCGGCGGCAGGGCCTGCTGGCCATCCTGCGCGGCGAGGCAATCTATGATCGCGACACGCTGCGTGTGCTCAAGGCCGACCGGTTCATCCGCGCTGACGGCACACCGACCCGGCTCGGCATCGATGCGGCCGAGAATGCGGCGCGCGAAGAGGCGCTCTGGGCACTTTATTTGCGTGACAATCCCGAAGTTGGCTACCGCACCGCACGGATGCGGCTCGACCCGATCGCTGACCGGCTGACGGAACTGGAGATCAGCGAGCTCGAAAAACGGCTTTCGGGCCCGGTGGCTCCGCCAGCCGCTCTCAGCGGAGCGCGATGATCATGGACGGTTTGTGGATCGGACTGGTTCTCGTACCGACGCTGATAGGGGTGTTGGCGGCGGTTTCCTGCGCGCTGCTGGGCAACTTCCTCGTGCTGCGAAAACAGAGCCTCATGGGCGACGCCGTCAGCCACGTGGTGCTGCCCGGCATAGTCGTCGCATTTATCGTGACCGGATCGATTTCCGTCGGGCCGATGTTGCTGGGGGCGGCCGCGGCGGCGCTGATCTCCGCACTTCTGATCGAGCTGGTCCGCAACCTGGGAAAGGTGGAGCCGGGCGCGGCGATGGGCGTGGTGTTTACAGCACTGTTTGCGCTGGGTGTCGTGCTACTGGAGCAAAGCGACACGCGCAACGTCCATTTCGACGTGGAACATGCCCTTTACGGCAATCTGGAGAGCCTTGTATGGCTCGCCGGCATCGATGCGCAGTCCCTTTTCGACCCGGAAACACTTGCCGAGTTGCCGCCGCAACTTGGGCGACTTGTGTTTGTCCTGCTCATTGTGATTGCCTTTTTGGTCGTGTGCTGGCGCTCCCTTGTCGTTTCAACGTTCGATCCGGTCTTTGCGCAGGCCAGCGGCATTCCGGTCAGGCTGATCGGCGCTCTGCTGATATCACTGGTCGCCGTGGTCGCGGTGACTGCATTCGAAGCGGTCGGCGCCATCATCACGATTGCCATGCTGATCTGTCCCGCTGCTGCAGCACGGCTGATGACCAACCGACTGCTTCCGCAGATAGCCTGGAGCGTCGTGTTCGCCGTGATTTCGGCGGTTCTTGGCTTCTGGCTGGCAGGCGGCGGCATGGAGCTGATCGGTAGCGGTTTCAGCGTGAGCGCCGCGGGAATGATTGCGACGGTCAGCGGTCTTATCCTGGCATTGTGTGCCCTCGCGGCGCCGCATCGGCGGGGTGCACAAGCCTGAGGTTCGCCTTGCCTAGGTAAGCTGCACCCTTGTCAACGTCCGTAGGGCTGCGGGCATACGCTGAATATGACACTTAACAAAGCAAAGGGTTTTGCCGTCTCGTGCTGGCCGTGGCGGCGCAAGTAGCTGGCCTGCACCCAATAGGCTTCTGCCTCAAGCGATCCCAGACATGACGCGTGCTGATGCCGAGCGGCTTGCGAGGCGTGGACAAGTTCGTGAACCAGATAACTTCGGCCCAACGCCGTCGTCAGATCGATCTCGGAACTCAGCAGGATGTTCCCACTGCCGGGCAGATATGCCGCCATCGGTTCCTCGTCGTGAGCCGATGCCTTAGCAAACAGGGATTTGAGCAGCGAAGGACTGCTCGTTTCTACTTGTGGGCAATCAGCAAGTGGACGATGGCCGGTCTCGGTTGCAACGAAGTCAATCAGCTCCGCCGTTGCCCCACAGGCATCAGCTCGTGCAACCTTTGCCGGCAGTGTCAGTCCGACGATCGCCAAAAGACAAGCCACTCTTAACCAGAACACCCGGTTTCCGGGTTGTGTGGACTTCGATTGGAAGTGAATAGTGTCTGCCATTTATCGGTTTCCGTCTGAATTTCGGCGAGTGCCGATAGCCGGTTTCGACTACTGCCGTGCTCGGTGGCCGTCATGAAATGCACGCCGAAATTTTGTGAAATCTTGTGAACCGAGCGCCGGATGTGGGGAGTCAGGTTGGACCCGCAGAAGTCGCCATGTTTGCCCTGAACCTGCGTCTTCTTGGCTGGCTCACTGACGCTGCCCTGTCCTGAAATGCCGTTTTCGGTAGGCATGCGCCGGTGCTTTGCGTATTAAAACGGCCAGAAAAGTCGCAGGAGTGGCAAACAGCGCATGCAAGATTTCACCGCATCGATCCTTGAGGCCTTCCGGCTGGTTTTGGGACTGGATGCCGGATTGCTGGAGATCGTCTGGCTGTCGCTGCGTGTCAGCCTGACGGCCGTAGTGGTAGCCTCGCTGGTGGGACTCCCGGTCGGCGCTTTTCTGGCCGTGTCGCGGTTTCCCGGCCGGGGGCTGGTCATAGTTACGGTGACGGCGATGATGGGGCTGCCGCCCGTTGTCGTCGGCCTTGTTGTCTACATGCTCCTGTCAAACGCCGGCGCACTCGGGCCGCTGCAACTGCTCTACACGCCTACCGCGATGATCATTGCCCAGTCCGTGTTGGTCTTTCCGATCATCGCTGCGCTGACCCGGCAGACCCTGGAAGACTTGCACGGCGAATACCGCGATCAGCTTGTGCTATTTGGGTTGGGCAGCCTCGCTCGGCTTCGCACGCTGCTGTGGGAAGGACGTTACAGCCTGATGACGGCCTTGCTTGCCGGGTTCGGGCGAGCGGTTGCGGAAGTCGGCGCCGTGATCATCGTCGGTGGCAACATCAACCACGTAACCCGAACGATGACGACGACCATTGCGCTGGAAACCTCGAAGGGAAATCTGGCGCTGGCATTGGGGTTGGGGATTGTCCTGGTAATCATCGCCTTCGCCGTCAACGCTATGGTGTTTCTCATGCGCGCCGCCGCCCAGAGAGTGGCCTATGCCTGACGATCGCCCTTCGGCGGTTCAGCAGGCCGCCAGGCCGATCCTGCCGCTTACCGGATCCGGTCTCTATGTGCGCCGAAAGGGTCGGGTGCTCCTCGAAGTCGATGAGATTGTCGTTGGCGGTCGGGGCACATCGGTTCTGGTCGGACCCAATGGAGCCGGCAAATCCCTGCTCCTGCACGTGCTTGCCGGCTTGAACCAGCCGGACCGGGGCCGTGTTTTGTGGAACGGCGAGCCACCGGCCCGTGACCGCTATTGCCGTTTCGCCATGGTCTTGCAGAGTGCGGTGCTCTTGCGCCGCACCGCCCTCGCGAATGTCGAATTCGCACTGCGGTCGGTCGGCCACCCTTCGGCGGAGGCCACCCGTCGGGCTCAACGGGTGCTTGATGAGGCCGGCTTGAGCAAATTGTCCGGCGCTTCGGCCCGGGTGCTTTCCGGCGGTGAGCGCCAGCGTCTCGCCCTGGCGCGGGCCCTGGCAACCCAGCCCGATATCCTGTTTCTCGACGAACCGACCTCCAGTCTCGATCCGGCCTCGGTGCTGGTCATTGAACGAATGGTCCAGGCGGCTAGCGCTGGCGGCATGCGCATCGTCCTGATCGCCCATGACCTTGCCCAGGCGCGCCGGATCAGCGACGACATCCTGTTCATGCACCACGGGCGGATCGTCGAACGGGCACCGACGGAGCAGTTTTTCGATTCACCACAAAGTTCCGAGGCCGCGGATTTCATCGCAGGTAAGCTGCTCATCTGAAAGGGAGACCACCCATCATGCTTCGCGCCGGATTTGCACTCGCGTCGCTAACGTTCGCGCTTTTCGTTGGATCTGCGCGCGCCGATGAGTTCATTATTCTACAATCCACCACGTCAACCCAGAATTCCGGACTCTACGAACACATCCTGCCGGTCTATCAACAGAGCTCCGGAACCCAGGTGCGGGTTGTGGCCGTTGGCACCGGCCAGGCCATCAAGAACGCACGCAATTGCGATGGTGATGTTCTGCTTGTCCACGCCAAGCCCGACGAAGAGGCATTTGTAGATGAGGGTTATGGCAAACAGCGGTTCGACGTAATGTACAACGACTTCGTCATCGTCGGGCCCGAGAGCGATCTGGCTGGCATCGAAGGCGCTTCAAAAGCCTCTGACGCGTTTCGAAAGGTCGCCGCCGCAAAACTACCCTTCGCGTCACGAGCAGACGCGTCCGGAACCCACAAAAAGGAAATGGCTCTTTGGCAATCCGCCGGGCTCGATCCAATCAAAGACAGCGGCAACTGGTATCGGGAAACCGGCTCCGGAATGGGCGCGACACTCAACATCGCGGTTGCCATGGATGCCTATGTGCTGACGGACCGGGCGACCTGGATTGCGTTTGGCAACAAGATGAAGCACCGGATTTTGGCGCAGGGCGATCCGGACCTGTTCAATCAATACGGTGTCATTCTGGTCGACGACACCCGCTGTCCCAAGGTCAAGGCCGATGCCGGCCAGGATTTCATTGACTGGCTTTTGGGGCCGGCAGGGCAGGCAGCCATTGCCTCATTCCGTCTGCAAGGCCAGCAGCTCTTTTTTCCGAACGCTCGCGGAGACAGTTGAACGTAAAATGCCGTTTGCTGCTAGTCTTCGATCATAGCCGCCATTTCAGCGACCTTCTGTTTGACCAGCGCCTCGTCGCCGCGCGCTTCCACATTAAGCCGCAGCAACGGCTCCGTGTTGGAAGCGCGAAGATTGAAACGCCAGTCGTCGAATGCCATGCTGAGGCCGTCAATCGTTTCGATAGTCGGATAGGCCGGCGCATAGTGATCGGCGACTCTTTTCTGGACTGCGTCGCTGTCTTCGACCGTGTAGTTGAGCTCGCCTGAGCAGGGGAAGGCCGCGATACGCTCTTCCACCAGTTCGCTGAGTTTTGCTCCACTGGCCGACAGTTCGGCGACCAGGGCAAGCCAGGGCAGCATGCCTGTGTCGCAATAGCTGAAGTCGCGAAAATAGTGATGGGCGCTCATCTCGCCGCCATACACCGCGTCCTCCTCGCGCATCATGTGCTTGAAAAAGGCGTGGCCGGTGCGGCAGAGCTTTGGCGTGCCGCCGGCCTTTTCCACCACGTCGATGGTGTTCCAGGTGAGCCTCGGATCGTACAGGATCGTGCTGCCCGGGTGGCTTTGCAGCATGGTCTGGGCGATCAGCCCGACCAGATAGTAGCCTTCCACGAAGCGACCCTTCTCGTCATAGAAGAAACAACGGTCGAAATCGCCGTCCCAGGCGAGACCGAGGTCGGCGCCGCGCTCGCGCACCGCGTCACTTGCTCGCGCCCGCTTCTCCGGCAGAAGCGGATTGGGAATGCCGTTCGGCAGCGTTGGATCCGGCTCGTGATCCACTTTGATGAATTCGAAGGGCAGATGCGCCTCGAGCAGGTCGATCACCGGCCCGGCACAGCCATTGCCGGCATGGCACACAATTTTCAGCGGCTTCAGATCGATGCCTTCGACTTGGCTGAGGAGCCGCTCGACATATCGGTCTTTTGACAGCATCGGCGCCAGCCGTCCACGCTGTGCAAAGTCGCTGACAGCCGGAAACTTTCTGTCCGAATAGACCAGGGATTCCAGGCTCTGCAGCGCATTGTCACGGGTGGCTGCCCGGGCGCCGGCAAGCACCATCTTGATGCCGTTATAGCTGTACGGATTGTGGCTCGCCGTCACCATCAGCCCTGCATCGGCGCCACTGACATCTGTCTGGAAATAGACTTCCTCAGTACCGCATTGTCCAAGCGGTAGGACATCGACGCCGCTGTCTAGCAGCCCCTGGGCGATCGCCTGAGCCAGCGCCGGACTGTCCTGGCGCATATCGTGGCCGACAACAACGCTAGCGGGCCTATTGTCCTGAGCAACGGCCTGACCGAAGCGGTAGGCGAAAGGAATGTTCATCTGTTGCGGAATTTCACCGCGAATGTCGTAGGCTTTGAAGGCTGACTGCATGGCACTGCATCCGCTTGTTTCGGCGATCGGATCAATACCGCCATATCACCGAACGGTGCAGAAACAATGAACGGGGCTGGGGCGAATGGCTCAATCCAATTCGGGAACCGGTGTCTTCGTTGATGTCAGAAAACCGCGCAGCATCTCGTTGAAGCCTTCGGGATCCTCGAGAAACGGTGCATGGCCGGAGGTCCCAACGTTTTGCGGTGCGCCGTTCCAGATGGCTCCATAGGTCAGCGACCGGCAATAATCGTGGTTGATAAACGGGTCGCCGGGCCCGTTGATCATGGCGAAGGGCACAGTGCCGTCTCGCATGACCCGCATCTGACGTGGCCAGTCGATTGTCTTGAGTTTGGCGAAGGCCTGCTCGCGCGCCTGTCCGTCGGTTCGCCACACTGTCTGCCATGCCAACGGTTCGGCGCCCTTCGGCATACCAACGGTGTGAAGCGCGTAATTGTGCTTCTCCCGCGGTGAGTGAAAACGCTTGCCGGCCAGTTCCATGTGGGGGGTCGCGATATAGCCGCGCGGCATGTCGTCCGGGTATTTGTTGATCGGCGAAGTGCCACAGATCGCCAGCGATGCCAGCGGGTATCCCGCGGCCGCGTATTCAAGCGCCACATAACCCCCGAGAGACCAGCCGAAGATCGCAGGCGTTCCCAGGTCCAGTGCCTGCACCAGATCACGGGCGATCTCCGCATAGGCCTCCACATTGTAATCGTCTTCCGGATCGCCATTGGGTGATACGCCATGGCCCGGCAAGTCGAAAGCAACGACGCGATAGTCGTCACGGAACTCAGCGAACTGGTGGCGGAACACCTCCTTGCAAGCCGAGTTTCCGTGGATGAGCAGCAAGGTTTTATCGCCGGTTTTCGTGTCTGCGACGGAAACCGGACCGTGACTGGTCTGAACCAGCCGGTCCTCGACATTCAAAGCCTGCCGTCTGGCAGCTCGGCCGTTTCGTCTGTTCCAGGCGGCGATGGCGTTGGTCTTGGCCCGGTTAAACGCGCCCCAGGCTTCCTGAAGGGCACCGAACAGGCCGCCCGGATAGACCACGACAACACCAATGATAAGCAACGCGATGAAGATGTCGCGCCATGAGCCATAGTCGCCCAGAAGCTGGGCAAGAATGGTGATGACAAAGGCTGCGATCAGAGATCCCCAGATGGTGGAGATGCCGCCGAGCAACAGGATCGACAGGGTAACGGTCAGAAAGCCGAGCCCGAACACATCCGGAGAAGCGACACGCAGATAGGCGCCGTAGAAAGCGCCGGCCAGTCCCGGAAAGACAGCCGAGGCAGCGAGCGTCAGCAACCGAATGCGTCCTTCAGAGGCGCCACGGGCGATAGCGTAATACTTGTTGTCGCGCATGGCCTTGATGGCGCGCCCCAGCGACGAGCGTTCCAGTTTGTAGAGAAAGAACGTCGACGCAGCGAGCAGAAGCAGCGCCACGTAGTAGTAGCCGATCCTTCCGTCACTGCTCAGCCGGTAATCACCCAGCGTCAGGCGCGGCAAAAGCACCATGCCGCTGGTGCCACCGGTATAGTCGGACTGGCTGACCACCACCTGGAGAAGCAGCTGCGTGGCCGCGATGGTCACCAGGATGACATAGATTCCTTCGAGCCTCAGAATAGGTGCCGCGAGCAAACCGGCGAAAACCACCGACAGCAGCGGTGCCAGGATCATCGCCAGCCACGGATCGATGCCGATGACCTTGGCGAAGATACCGTAGGCGTAGAGGCCTATGGCAAAGAAGGCCATATGGGCAAAATTCACCACGCCTCCGAGGCCCAGCGAAACATCCCAGTTGGATGCCAGCACCGCGTAGATGAACACCAGGATCAGCGTGTGGCGGAAATAGGTGTCGGTCAAAACCCACGGCAACACGACAAGAGCCACCAGGATCAGCATGACTGGCAGAAAACCGTTGGTGCGGTGAAAGGGGGGAGCGTATTTCACGTGTCTACAACGTCTTGGAGCGATGGCCGAACAGGCCTTCGGGTTTGATCAACAGCACCGCGATCATCATCGCGAACAGCACTGCCGGCGCCCAATAAAGACCGAGGTAGTAGGCGGAGAAGGCTTCGGCGATGCCGACGATGAAGGCCGCATAGATGGGACTGGTGAAGCGCGCCACACCGCCCAGAATGACCACGATCAGTGATTTCATCAGCGGATCCGTGCCGAAGGTCGGACTGATGAACCGCAGCGAGCCGATGAACACGCCGGCGAAGGCGGCTGTCGCCGCCGACAGTCCGATTGTCAGTGCAAAGAGCAGCGACACGTTCAGCCCCATCAGTTCCGCTGCTTCTCGGTTCTGCGCTGTTGCCCGCAGCGCTCGGCCGATCGTGGTGCGTCGCAGGAACAATGCCAACGCGGCAAGGATCGCCAGCACCACAAACAGGATCACGACATCCCAGAGATTGAGCTCAGCTCCCATCAAGCCGATCGTGCCGTCGATGGGGGGCGTAATCTGTTTGTCCCGCGGACCCCAGGACAGAAGGATCCCGTTTTCGATGATCGAGGCGCCGGCCAGCGTCGTGATGACCGCGAGCAGCACCAGGTTTGCATTGCGTTCGAATGGTTTGACCAGCGCGTAGTGAAGCACGAAGCCGACGCCGAACATGACAACGGCGGACGCGAGTGCGGCGATCAGAAAGCCGAATCCGCCGGTCACGCTCTGGGACACCTGCCAGGCGACATAGGCACCAAGCGCGACGAAAGCGCCGTGGGCGAAATTGAAGATACCGAGCGTTGTCCAGACGATGGCGAGGCCGGTGGCCATCAGCGCATAAAGTCCGCCGAGCAGAATGCCCGAGGCAATCAGGAAAACCAGGGTGTCAATGGCGATCAATGACCCGCTCCGAACATCATTTCCATGATTTCATCATGCGACGGCATGGAGGCCGCATCGATTTCCCGGGTAATCGACCCGTGATCGAACAGGAACAAACGGTCGACCAGCGATGTCAGGAACTCCACATTCTGGTCAACGATGATGAGCGGCACGCCAGTTTCGCGAATCCGGCCAATCACCTGCTGCAACTCGATCCGCAGTTTCGGCGACAGCCCGAGGGTCGGTTCGTCGAGCACAAGCAGTTTCGGCAAGGCCATCAGCCCGACGGCGATCGAGACCATCTGCCGTTCCCCGCCTGAGAGGTATCGGATCTTTGAGCGCCGGCGCTCCGCCAGCCTTGGAAAGAGGTCTGCGATCTGGCCGCGCATCTCGGCAACGCCGCTTCGTCCCCTGGCGCCGAGCGGGGCGACATCGAGCACTTCTTCGACCGTCATTTCCGGAAACAACTGGTTGCCCTGCATGACGTAGATCAGGCCTGCATCAACAACGGTCGTGGTCCGAATTCGCCGCCGCCGGAACAGGTCGTAATTGATGTTGCGAGAGGTGCGGGGGCGCATACGGCCTTCCGCGTTCAGCCGTTGCCCCGCGAAGACAATGTCTCCCTCCCACGGGTCGAGCAGGCCGGCGACGGTTTTCAACAAAGTCGTTTTGCCGTGGCCGTTGGGGCCAAAGAAGCCAACGGATTCCTGGGTGCCGATCTGGAAATCGACGCCGCGAAAGACGGATACCGGCGGGTAGCCGCCGGCCAGATTGGTTACCTGCAGGAGCGGGGCACTCATTGCGCTTGCCCCAGATAAGCTTCGATCACCGCCTTCTCCCGCGTTACCTCTTGAGGATCGCCGAGCGCAATGACACGGCCCTGTTCCATCACCAGGAGCCGGCGCGAAACGGACATCAGCAGTTGCAAGACGTGTTCGATGAGCAGGATTGAAACCCCTTCCTCGTTCAGGCGCGTGATGGTTTCGCGCACCCAGTCAATCTCGTTTTCCACCAAGGAGGAGGCCGGCTCGTCGAGCAGCAGCAATCGAGGGCGCTGCGCCACAGCCGTCGCCATCATCAACTGCTTCTGGTAGAAAACAGGCATTGAAGCGGCTGGCATGTTGTGAAAATTGCGGGGAAAGCCAACCCGCTCAGATGCCTCATCCGCAAGCTTTTCAGCCTCTCGGCCGCGGCTGCCCAGCGTCTGCTCGATCGCGACCAGAATATTGTCGATGCATGACAGTGAGGCGAACACGGCTTCGCGCTGGAAGGTGCGAACAACACCAAGCTTGGCAATGTTGCAATCGGCGGTTCGCTCGATCCGCTGGCCGTCGAAGGTGACACGGCCACTGTCCGCGCCGAACGGAATCCGGCTGATCAGGTTGAACAGCGTCGATTTGCCGGACCCGTTCGGTCCGGCAATACCAAGAATCTCGCCCGGCGCGACCTCGAAGGACACGTCATTGACCGCGACCAGGGCGCCGAAGGACTTGGTCAGTCCTTCGATCTTCAACAGAGGCTGCATTGCGGCGGTTGAGCCTTACTTGCTCATCCAGACCGGCGTCTTGAAGGAGCCGTTCTTGTACTTGTCCGGCGCGATCATCACGCCCTTGCCGTCCTGAATTTGGAAGAAGGTGACGGGCACGTGGTCGTTGCTTTGCTTGGCCACATGAGTCTCTGGATCGAACTCGAGGTTGCCAGAGACCACCGGGCGCCTGGTTTCGCCGATCGCCTTGCCGATCGCCGTGTGGTCGGTTGGGTCGCCGACCTTCTCAAGCGCGTCAAAATAGACCGTGGCCATTTCATAGAGACCGGTGCCGTAGGCGCCGGAGTCGACGCCGTATTCCTGCCGATACTTCTCCGCAACCTCCTGGCCGCGTGGGTGGTTATCGACATCAAGGGTGGCGCCGATGGCGTTGTAGAGAACACCGTCCGATTTCTCGCCGGTGAGCTCGACGAATTCCGGTACCAGCGGTGCGTATTGGAGGAACAGCACGGAATCGGTGGGGTTTTCGCGGAACTGGTTGGTAAACAAGGCCGCATTTGACGGAATGTAGTCGGTGTTGATGATCACCTCCGGCGGATTTTCGCGCACCTTGGCGAGGATCGGTCGCCAGTCGCTGACCGGGCCGAACGGCACCAACTCGTCGGTGGTGATGGTCCAACCGGCATCATTGAACGCGACTTTCATGCCTTCAGAGATCGTTTTGGAATAGGGGTTGTCGGAAGAGATGATGGCGACGGTCTTTTCCTCAAGCGGGAAGTGCCCCGCAGCCGAGAGCGCCTCGATGGTGGGTGTGACGTCAGTTTCGTAGCCTTTGAAGTCAGCGGTAAACGACCAGCAACAGGTAAAATCTTCCGGAGCCTGGGAAACGATCGCGGCAAATTGCGGGGACGGACCGGCCGGGATGTAGGGCATGTTGGCCTCGGCCATCAGCTCCGTTTCGAACATCGACAGGCTGGCGTAACCGGTGAGGATCACGTGCACGCCATCGGTCGAGAGAAGCCGCTCTGCGGCGGCCGAGACATTGGCGGCCGAGTGGTCGACAACATCCGCCGTGACAACCTCAAAGGTGTGACCGGCAACGCCGCCCTTGGCATTGGCTTCTTTGACCGCCAACTCGACACCCTTGACGAATTCCTCGCCGTCGGATGCGGTCGGTCCGGTCAGCGGCGCCATCACGCCGATCTTCACCACATCTGCCAACGATGCGGTGACCGAAAATCCGGTCAGCATGGTAGCGGCAGCCAGCGCCAGTGTTAGTTTTTTCATGGGGTTCTCCCTCAAAATTTTGTCGATTGGTTTTTCGCCGCCAAGGCTACAGGCGCGCGGGAAAGGCTCAATTGCCAAGGTTTGCCAAAATTGCGCCGTCGGGTGTAGAATTTGAGAGAAATTGCAATCTTTTGGCTTGTCGGAGCGACGACGCAACCGGGCGCCAAAGGGCAGCGTGGAGTCCCGTCATGACGCCATGGTTGGCGGAGAGTGAGTTTCTGCCCGATGACACGGAAGCCGACGTCGGTCGCCGCATGGGCGCGATGATTGACAATCTGGGGCTCGAGCATTTCTCCTTTATCGTGCTGACGCCACCAAGCCGGCGGCCGTTCGGCATCGTCAACACGCTACGGACCAGTTATCCCGACGAGTGGACAGGCCGCTACATGGCCAAGCGCTATTTCGAACTCGACCCGGTGACCGACCTGGCGCGCGAGAGCGCGCGGCCGTTCTTCTGGGGACAAGGGAGATTTCTGCGCAGTTTCAAGAAACCGCAGCGACTGGTTTTTGACGAGGCGCGGGTGTTCAAGATCACTTATGGTCTCGGCGTCCCGGTGCGCGGACCAGACGGTTCGCTGTCAGTCTTCAACGTGGTGTCGTCGGACAAGCGACACCTGCATGACGTCACCCGCGGAGCCTATGGCCGTGTTACTGCGGCCGCTTTTGATATGCATGACCTGGCCATCAAGGCGCACACAGGTGGTGGCGGTGGCGATGCCGTCGAGCTGTCGATCCGCGAGCGCGAATGCCTCGCCTGGACATTGGAAGGCAAGACCGCCGGCGAGATCGCAACAATCCTCGGTCTGTCGGTGTCGACGGTGAACCATCACGCGCTGACCGCTTCGCGAAAACTCGGTAGCCTCAACAAGCACCACGCTGCAGTAAAGGCTCTACGGCGCGGCCTGCTGCAGTAGGGATTGCGCAGAAACTCGCTAACCTAGCACTCCTCGTCGTCGGCACGACCGTCGGTCGCCTTGATCGATGCATCGAGTTCGCGCTTGAGCCAGCGCTCGAAATCGCCAACGACTTTCGGTCTCGGTGTGTGAGTGCCGGTCACCAACCAATAAGCGTGGTTGGTGGAAATCCGATCAGGGAAGGGCGCGACAAGGCGGCCGAAACGAAGGGCATCGCAGGCCAGTGTTTCCCAGGCCAGGAACACGCCCTGGCCGGCGATGGCAGCATCGAGGCACATAGACCCGTCGGAAAAACTCGGACCGTCTCCGAGGATGGCGGTGTCGAGACCTTTCGGCCCAAGCCACGAATCCCAGTCGTGCGATGCGTTCTGGTCGCGAATGATGGGAAGTTTGCCGAAATCGGCCGGCGTCTTGACACGCCGCGCGAGCACCGGGCTGCATACTGGAAAAATGCGATGGTCGAGCAATTTCGTACTGATCACATCGGAAGCAGGCTCAGGGCCCACGCGGATGCAGACATCGACATCCGAGATGTTTGGATCAATCAGTGTGTCGGACGCGTCTACGCGAATTTGAATGTCCGGATGTTCGGCATTGAAACTCTTGAGGCGCCAGACAAGCCATTTGCTGGCGAAGACCGGAGCTGCCGATACAGTCAACGTATGATCGCTGTGTTGACCGGCCAACCCCACAGCGGCCGACAGTTCCGCCATGCCGCGGCTCAAACGCAGCAAAACAGCCTCGCCATGAGCCGTCGCCACCAGTCCCTTGGGTCGACGCTCAAACAGCGGCCGTCCCAACTGCTGTTCGGTCTTCTGAACCTGTTGACTGACGGCGCCGACCGTCACACCGAGTTCGTCAGCGGCCGCACGAAGAGTGCCCAGTCGCCCCACCGCCTCAATGGCCCGCAGGCCTGCCAGGGTCGTTCGGTTCAAGTTTTTCATATAGTCACGCTAAACCATAGTGCAGAAAGAATCGATCAATTTAGGCGTCACTCTACGATAAGCTTCAGGGATGCTAAATATGATCAAAACCTTCCTGAGGCGCATGCGCCAACCCGCTTCACATTGTGCCGACCGCGGCTTTGCGACCGGTCCGTGGTCCTGCGACCCTCTTTCACACCCGCAACTGCGGCGAATGTCGCAACGCGAGCTTGCCGACCTCCCCATCGATCCGCAGCGAATTCAGCGGCAGTGCTGAAGAGGCTGCCGGGTCCTTGCAATTGTCCGGCGGCATGGTCAGACTTCCCTTTGAGGAAGGGGAGTGACCATGAAGCGAAGTTGGAACGGTAAACGGTCGGCATTGGCGCTATTGGCCTGCCTGGCAATCCCGCCAAATGCGTTTTCTCAGGAACAGATGCGAGTGCCGCCGATGGCGATCTACCAGGCCATGCTGGACGCAAATCGGCAATCGGGTTGGGTACAGTTCCGCAATTATGGCGGTGCCCAGTGGGTCTATTTCACGGCCTTGCAGACCATGCACTGCCGGCTGAAGGAAATACGCTATTCGGTCAATTCACGGCTGTTGAACGAGCGGTTCCCTCTGGCCAAATGCAATCCGCTGATGCCCTTCGCATTGCCATCGGACGCCGGAGTGGAGGACATCGCGATCCGCTTTGCACCGGGATCGGCCAAAACGGTCGCGGTTCAGGTCGTCTGGGACGATGGCAGCACCAGCGATACGGCAATCTATGAGCCGTGCAAGGATGTCGGCGAACAGACCTGCGCCTGGCCTTTGCAATAGTCCTCAGCAATCTCTCGGCAAAAAAGTTTCACCGCCTGCATCCAAATCAATCCGTGATGCATCTCTGTTTGTAGGGTGTAAACAAACGACAGGATGTGGGTCATGGAAGGCATGATGATCAATACCGGTGCCGGGGTAGCGGCGATCGGGTTCTGGCTCTTTCTCGCGGCCATCGTGGTGGCCGGCATGTGGTACGATATCCGCCGGCGTGAGGCGCAGCAGCGGACACTGCGCAGCATACTGGAGAGCGGCCAGCAGATTGACGAGGAGCTCATCGACAAAGTGCTGTCGGCGGGTTCGGGTGGCAGGGCGCAGCTTGCTCGAGAACTGATGGTCTGGGGCATCGTCGTGCTGTCCATTGCGCCGGGATTGGCTGTGCTGGGCTGGTTCATCGCCTTGCAATATGCGCCGGCGCTGTATCCAATTCTCGGTGCTGCGGTTCTGGTCGGCTCCATCGGTATAGGGCTGGTGGTCGCTGGGCGCATCGCCGGCCGCGATGGTGATGCGGTCTGACAGCCGTGACGGGCGGACGACCTCATGCCGATCGGCCGGAGGCCCTGATCGTGGCTCTGGCGCAAGCCGGGGACGAAGCCGCATTCGCCGAACTGGTGCGCCGGCGTCAGTCCTGGATCCGCAATCTGATGCGGCGCTTCAGCGGCGATGCCCACCTGGCCGACGATCTCGCCCAGCAGACATTTGTGCAGGCCTGGAGCAGCCTTGGCCAGTTGCGACAGCCGGGTCGTTTCGGCGGATGGCTGAAACGGCTTGCGGTCAATGTCTGGCTCCAGCACGCGCGCAAGGTCGACGCGTTACGCGGTTCGGTCGAACTCGATGAGACTACTCCATCGGAGTCAGTCCAATCGGGCACCGCGATCGACCTCGATCGGGCGCTGGCCGCACTCTCACAACCCATTCGACTGTGCATCGTGCTCGCCTATCACGAAGGCATGACCCACGGGGAGATTGCCGAGCTGACCGGATTGCCGCCGGGAACCGTCAAATCGCACATTCGCCGAGGGACAAAGCGCCTGCAGCAGATGCTGGCTGATTACACAACCGAGCCCAGGGAGAAGACATGACCGACGATCGCGACCGCACCATTCAGGCGCTGTTTGCCAACGCCGAGCAATCACTTGAGGACGAGGCATTCACTGTAGGCGTCATGGCCAAATCGGCCGTGCCGCGGCGTCGGGCAATATTGCGCCGGGTGGTCGCCTTGGCTGCAATCCTATTTGTCGGTTTGCTGCTGGCCTCGCCGGTGCAAAATGCCGTTGCCGTGCTGGCCGGACTGCTGACACATCCGCTTGTCGGTATCGACAATTCCATTGTGGCGCAGTTGGCATTGCCGGTGAACAACGTTGCTTTTCCCCTGGCGCTCGGGCTGCTTGCCCTGCGCGCATTTCGGCGCCGATTGTTTGCCTGACCGCCCTGACCCTCTGCCTCCCGGTAACGCATCTGTTAGGTCAAGTTGTAGATGCGACCAATTGCCGCGCACTGCGAAGGGAGTATACTGATTCCGGTGCAGGTTGCGGGTTTACGTAGCCGTTCCGCAGCGCCGTGACCTGATCAAGCGAACCCCTTCAAAGGAGGACAGGTTATGGCTGATACGCATCTTATTGGAGACGCCAGCGCTCCGGTCGATCATCCCGACGTACGACAGATCACGACATCGGACGTGATGGATGCGCTCCGCCTCGGCCTTGCCGACTTTTGGGAAAAACCGTCGCACTACGTGTTCTTGTGCCTGATCTATCCAATCGTGGGCGCGGTTCTGCTGACATGGACGTCGGGGGGCAATGTCGTGCAGCTGATCTACCCGCTGCTGACCGGTTTCGCACTGCTCGGTCCGATCGCCGGCATCGGTCTTTATGAGATCAGCCGGCGCAGGGAAAAGGGGCTCGACACGTCCTGGCACCACGCGCTCGAAGTGCGGCGGTCACCGGCGATTCCGGCGATCATGGCGGTGGCTCTGCTGCTGCTGGCGCTGTTCGTTGCCTGGATGCTTGCAGCACAGACCATCTACACGGCCCTGTTCGGCTCCGGGACACCGGAGTCGATCCTTGGTTTCATCGGCGACGTGCTGACCACCCAGCGCGGATGGACCCTCATTGTCCTCGGCAACGCCGTTGGCTTTGTTTTTGCTCTGATTGTGCTGTGCACGACAGTTATCGCGTTTCCGCTGCTCCTCGACCGCAATGTCGGCGCCTTTTCGGCCATCCAGACGTCGATACGCGTCGTGCAGGCCAATCCGGTTCCGATGCTCTTCTGGGGCTTCATCGTGGCCGTCGCCTTGCTGATCGGGACGATCCCGCTGCTGGTCGGCCTCGCGATCGTCATTCCGGTGCTTGGCCACACGACGTGGCACCTCTATCGCAAAGTGGTCGTGCCCGAAGGCAAGGCCTAACCCAAAAAGCTCTCTGGTGAGCATGCGGGTCGGTGCCAGCATCGGCCCGCTACGATAACTTGGGGAAGTTTGATGATCTGACGGAACGGAGGCAGGCATGCGCAAGAGCAAAGGCGAGCCAGATCGCCTCATCAGTGCATTCGAAAAGGCTGCGGCGCACGGGGTCGACCTGCGTGACCGGGTCTTCGAAGCTTGGCGCGATCCGTTCGAGTACGGTCCGCTGCTCGACAAGGCATTGGCGCCCTATCATGCCGTTTTGGCGGATTTCTTCGTTGCTGACACTGACAAGTGGGACGAACAGGACCGCGACAACCTGCTGGCGTCCCAGACGCTTGCCGAGCATCAGCTCGGAGATTTGCTGAAGCTTGATGAGGAAGCGCCTGACATTCTCGCCGATCAGACGATCTTGATCGAGAATGACGGCACGATCATCCGGAAGGAAGAACCGGATGAGAAAGACGGCGGCAGGGTGAAGGCGCCCGCCCATTGCTGCTTCACCCGCCTTCGCCTCAAGAACATTCACAACCGCAAGATCAAGGTGACTGCGCGGCACGAATCCGGTGCCGCGATCAGCACCGAAATCGGCAGTGGCAAAAAGCGGCCGCTCCACTGGACCGATGGCAGCGGCAACTCCATTCCCGGCGCGATCGGGCGCTGCGTCGATCTGGAGGTGCAGGAAAAGGTGCGCGGACGTCTGGGCCCGACATTCAAGCTGCGGCTGTGCTGCGAGCACGATGCGCAGGGAGCCGTCAAGCCGAAGGTCGGTGACCGCCTGACGTTGACCGGCCCGGCGCCACCTCCGCCGCCGGGCGGCGGCACCGCGGTACGCCCGCCGGCCATAAGGGCGCTTGAAATCGTCGAGATCAAAGTTGCAGATCCCTGTCCGCAAGGCCAGTCGGGATCCGCCGGGACCGCTACGGCCGGGACTGCGAGCAGCGGCATCACCTCCATTCCGGGCCTCGATATCGGCGGCGGCAATACTTATTACGGGGCGCATACGCGTATGCGCTTCGTTCCCCGGAGCGGCGGTTGCCGAAAGTTCTGTTTCGTCCAGGGCAAAGTCCGCAAAGTGCGGCTCAAGCGGCCCCGCCAGCGAGTATTCCGCGACGCCCGACAACTCAGCACTGGCGACAAGTTTGTGCTCGACGTTGAAAAGGGCGCGAAGTCGCCCTGCTATCCGCATGTCAGCCCGCTTCCCGGCGGCGGCCTAGAGATGCGCGACTATCCCGGCGTGAAGAACCCACAGGGACGAGTGAGCGCTGACGGCATCAACACCGGCCGCCTGCCGGACGGCACAAAGATGGAGATCAAGTGGACGTTCCGCACCTGGGTCGTGTGCATCGTCCCGCGGCCGACGGCCATCCTCGGATATTTCGACTGGACGGTCGAACTGGAGCTGACGGTGCGGCGTCGCCGTGGTGCGACCACGGGGCGGGTCACCATGACCCGACCACGCTGGAGCAATCGCAGAGACGTCACCGGATATCGCGACATGCTGCCCAACACACCCCGCAACCGGCCGTTCCTGCCGCCGCCATAGGAGCTGGTCGAGTGAGGTGCGTCAGCCCCAGCGCACCGCCATCGGCGCCGTGCCGCGAATGCCCATATGGCCCTTGAACTCCGGTGCGGGGCCGTTGAGTTGCATATCAGGCAGTTTCCGGCTCAACGCAATCAGCGCCTCTTCCATCTCGGCCCGGGCGAGCGCTTCACCGAGGCAGCGATGCGGTCCGGCGCCGAAACTGACGCTCCAGCGCGGATGGTCGTCCCGGTGAATGTCGAACCGCTGCGGGTCTGAATAGACCGCCTCGTCGCGCTGCGCCGACAGAATGGAAAGCTGCAGAGGTGTGCCGGGAGACAGGGTCACGCCGTCGATCTCCAGCGGTTCGGTGACCACCCGGCCGAATGAGCCGACGGGCGGCTCGAAACGCAGCGCCTCGCGCACGGCACCTGGCGCCAAGGCTTCATCCGCGCAGACAGCCGTCCATTGGTCGCGATGGGACAAAAGCAGGTAAACCAGCGCGGTCAATCCGAAGCGGGTGGTATCGCTGCCGGCGAGAATCAGGGAAACGATCTGCATCAGCGTTTCGGCGTCACTCAGACCGCCATCCTCATCGACGGTACGCAGATAATCGGTGATAAAGTCATCGCGCGGCTCGGCGCGCCGCGTGGCGATCAGCTCCTCGACATAGGTGTTCAGTTCACCGGCCGACTGTTCAATGCCGGGAAAATGTTCGGGACGAAAGAAGGCAATGCCGCGCGACATGCCGTAGACCATGGCCGCGAACCGGGGCGCTTCTTCGCGGGGGATCCCCAGAATTTCGGCGATGATGCGCGACGGCAGTGGCTTGGCGATGGCCTCTGCAAAGTCAGCTTCGCGTTGCGCCTGACAATCGTCGATCAGTTCCGAAACCAAAGCGCGAATGCGCGGCCGCCAGGCTTCGATCAGCTTGAAGGCAAAGGCGCGGGCTACCGGCCGGCGTCGCCGCTGGTGGGCAGGCGGGTTCGATAGCAGCATGGTGTTGGAGTAGAAATCGTGCAGCGCGCCTGATTTGATGCCGATCATCTCCAGCATTTCGGTTTCCACCTGGCGGGTGCGCGGATCCGTGGCCATCGCCTCGACATCGGCGTGCCGCGTGGCGATCGGCATGCTCGACCCGATGCGGATCACCCCGGATAGGGGCCGGTATCGGGCATAGCCCGCGTGGACACGGCCACGAAACTCATCGAGGTCAGCCTGCAGCGGATGTTTTGTTGTCATTTGATTGTCCTTCTGCGCCGTCGTCTTCCTACCGTCGTAGCTCACGGGGTTCAAATAGCAACCAACTCAGACGAGCATGATCCCGGTGCTGACCGGCACGCAATGGCCTTCGATGCGTGGCGGCTGGGCGGGACCGTCGATCCGGACGGTGATCTCGCTGGGGCGGCCCATCTCGACACCTTGCAGGATCTCGAATGTCGTTGCGTCGAGCGCGCCGGCAAGCAGCGCCGCCAGCGCGCCCGAGGCGCTGCCGGTCGCCGGGTCTTCCGGCGGATGACCCAGCGGTGACAGCACGCGTGAGCGAATGTTCACCGCTGATTCCCCATGCCTGTCGACCACGAACGCGCAGACCGCGAAGCCATCCACCGTGGCCGGCCCGCGCTCGGCGGCCTCCCGAAAGGCAGCAATGTCGGGAACGATGGCGGCAAGTGTCTCGCGATCCGTCAGTTCGGCATAGGCGAAGGGCAGTCCGACCGATGCGACGCAAGGGGTGACACGATCCGTCCCGATTCGATTGGCGTTGAGGCCAAGACAGCGCGCCATCAGATCAATGTCTACCGGGCCATGCACCTTCAACCCCTGCGGAGCCGTGATCTCGGCGCCGTATACGGAGTCGTTTTCCGCAAGCACGCGCACAGCCACCGGCCCGCCGAGTTCCTCGAAGCGCATGTCGGTTGCACCGTCGTAGTGCGCGGCGGTTTCCTCATGGGCGATCACGAAGGCCGTGCCGACATTTGGATGCCCGGCAAAGGGGATCTCGTCATGCGGTGTGAAGATCCGCACCCGCGCGGTCGCATCGGTCGTCTCTGGTGGCAGCACGAAGGTCGTCTCGGAAAACCCGAATTCTCGGGCGATCGCCTGCATGGTCGCGTCATCGAGACCGCGACCGTCATGGATCACGGCAACCGGGTTGCCGCCGAAACGCTGGCGGGTGAAGACGTCGACGATGGAATAGGGCACGCTCACGGAGCAACTCCGGCAGACTTTTTGATTTCGACGCAGCTTCATCACAGGCCGTGATCCGTGTCGAGGCAATTCTCGTTCATCCGCAAGTTGAAGAAATCACCGCGCCATTTACTCGACATCAAGGGTGCCCGTGTAGTTTCCGCCTGAACTTCGAGGTGGAATATTGCTGAAGCTTCTGACGACATCAGTCCTGCACAAGTATATGGACCTCTATGTCAGCGCCGGTCGCGGCCTTGAGACGCGCATTGTCGAGCGCCCGGGGCTTTGGATGTCTGCGAAGGAGCTGGAGGTCCTGTCGTCCGAGCTCGTCGAGGTGGCCTCCCACACTTTGCCGAAGGGCGATCTCGATTACGGCGTCTTCTCCGGCAGCGCCGCGGCGATGAAGAACACCGTGATCACGCTGGTGCGGCGCAAGAGCGACGGCCGGCCGATCGCCTTCAACGCTTTGGCGCTGATGGACATCGACCTCGGCAACCGCCCGCTGCGGGTCCTGCATCTCGGGCTGGTGATGGTCGATCCCAACGAACAGTCGCGCGGCCTCTCCTGGGTGCTTTACGGCTTGACCTGCCTGCTGCTGTTCTTCCGCAACCAATTGCGCCCCTTGTGGATTTCCAGCGTGACTCAGGTTCCGGCGGTCGTCGGCATGGTGGCCGAGACCTTTTCCGAGGTCTATCCGGCGCCTGAAATGGCTCGTCATCGCTCGCTCAAGCATCTGCTGATTGCCCGCCAGATCATGCAGCATCACCGGCATGTCTTCGGCGTCGGCGACGATGCGGGTTTCGATGAGGACCGGTTCGTCATCACCAACGCCTATACCGGCGGGTCCGACAATCTGAAGAAAACCTTCGATGAGGCGCCGAAGCACCGCAAGGACCGGTTCAACGACTTCTGCCGTGAGCAGCTCGACTACGGCCGCGGCGATGACGTGCTGCAACTCGGTTTCATGGACCTGGCCTCGACCCGCCGCTACGTCCACAACAGCGTTCCCTCCGGCGCGCTGTTCAGCCTGCTGGTCGCCGTCCTCTTCGCCACCCTGCAACGCCTGATCCTTCCGGCCGTCTACTGGTTCGACAGCTCGCGGCAATGGGGCATCCTGAGACCGAGAGAAAAATGACCGCAGCCTTTACCTATGACGAGTTCATCACCCGCAACATCGGGTTCGTGACCGAAAGCGAACAGCAGGCTCTGCGTGCGGCAACCGTTTTCGTCTGCGGCACCGGCGGCATGGGCGGCGCCTGTGTGTTTGCGCTCGCCCGCGCCGGGGTGGGCAATCTGGTGCTGGCCGATATCGACAATTTCGAGGTTTCCAACCTCAACCGCCAGGCCTTCGCCTTCATGAACACGGTCGACCGCCACAAGGCCGAGGCGACGCGCGATATCTGCCTGACCATCAATCCCGAGATGAACATCACCGTCTACCGGGACGAATGGCCTACCCGGGTCGAGCAGACGGTCGCCGACAGCGCCATCGTGGTCAACGGCACCGACGATCTCGGCGCCTCGCTGCTGCTCTACCGAACGGCAAAGAAGCACGGCCGCGGTGTCATCGATGCCTATGCCTCGCCACTGCCGTCGATCTATGTCACGCAGGCCGGCGATCCGATGCCCGAAGAGCGCCTCGGCTACCCCACAATTGGGACGCCCTGGGACGGCCTCAGCGAAGAGCAGCGCAGCGAAGCCTTCCTGCGCGAGGCCGAGCACGTGATCCTTCATTCAACGTCGCGCCGCTATGTCGATCTCGACCTGGCTGGCGAGGTGGCTGCGGGCACCCGCAGCCGCATGTCGTTCGCGCCGATGGTGCTGACCACCGGCATGCTGATGGCCTATGAGGCGATCAACGGCATCCTGAAGCGGCCGCCCGGCGCTGATTGCCGCGGCTGGTTCCTAAATCCCTATACGGGGCGGGTCGAGCGGCCGCGCAATGCCCTGTCGGCCATGATCCTGGCGCCCATCGTGCGGCGGTTTCTGCGACAGATGATGGCGGGATCGGCCGATGCCGGTTGACCTGATCGCCGACACCTTCGTTTCGATCAGCGCCGTCGTCGGCCTGCTGATCCTGCGCGCGATGCTGAAAGCAACCCCGCGCACGCCCGTAACGGCGCGCTTCCTGTTCGGCATCGACGTGGTCGCCGTGCTGATGTTCACCCGGGTGCTGTTCTGGCTCACCGGCAACTGGATTTTTGCCACGGCGGTGGTCATTGCAGCCGGATTGATTCCACTGGCAACGTTGCTTCTGTGCGAAGGCTTGCTGCAGCGTCACGCGCCGCGCCTGTTGAAATGGGTGGCCGCCGGCGGCGCCCTGGCTTTCCTGGTGCTGGCCTTTGTCGACCCGCAGTCTTTGAGTGTCGCTATCGGCCTGGTCGTTCTGCAGACCTTCGTGTTTTTCAGCGCCGGTTATCTGGTGCTGACGCGCGACAGGGACAGCCTGTCGGCGGCTGAAAACGGCGCGGTCGAACGCATCGGTCTGTCGCTGCTTCTGATTCTGCCCTTCGCCATCACCGACTACCGGTCCGAACTGGTCGACACGCCGGTGCGCCTCTCCGGCATCGCCGTGCTGTTCCTGTGCTGGTTGTCCGTCAGCCTTCGTCGCGGCGGATTCAATCATCGAGAGGTGCAATCCTCGTTTCTGATTCTGCTCTGTGTTCCCATCCTGGCTGGTCTGGTCATTGCCGGGCTGGCCGAGTTCGACGTGCGCACGGCGTTTCAGGTGACCGCAATCATCGTCAGCGCCGCCGTGCTGTCGTCGCTGGCGATCGAGGCCCGTGCGCTGCGCCGCGAGCGGGAGCGGGCCAGCCTGCTACGCTACGTCGCCGGCAGCACCGATGATCCGGAAACCTTCCTGAGCGGATTGCAGAGCCAGGCGGCCGTGGCCGACGCGGTGATCCTCAAGGGCGACGAATTGCACGATTTCGACGAAAGCTTCCGCGACGCGCTGCGCCGGCATCCGGTGCGGCGGCTGTCCGATCTCGGCCAGAGCGACTTCGGCGCCGGGGACGAACAGCTCCGCTGGTTCTTCGAAAAATACGCCGCCACCCATGTGCTTTTGGCCGCGGATGACCCGTTCACCGTGGTTGCGCTCAACATCCCGACGCTGTCTCAATCGCCATCGACCGAGGCGGAGTTGCAGATCGTCCAGCGCATGGCGCATCTGCTCTCGGCGAGGGCCGCGGCATGATCCGGCTCGAAGAACGCGAATTCGACGGCTTTTTCGAAACGCCGTTCAACGCCTACGGAAGCGACACGGCCTACGTCTCGCCGATGAAGTCGGACCTGCGCCGGTTCCTGACCGCAGGCGTCAATCCGCTCTTTGCCGGCGATGACGATTTCACCTTTTTCACCGCCGTTCGCGACGGCCGTCCGCTCGGGCGCATCGTGGTTCACGTTCACGCGGCCTCGAACCGGCTGCATGACACCAACCGCGCCAGCTTCGGCTTTTTCGACTGCGCCGACGATTCCGCGGTTGCGGCTGCGCTCCTGCAGGCAGCGGAAACTTGGGCCCGCAACAAGGGCCTGACCGAACTGGCCGGCAACTTCAACCTGACCGCCATGCAGCAGATGGGCGTGCAGACCGGTGGCTTCGGCAAGCCGGCCTATACCGACATGATCGTCAATCCGCCGCACATTCCGGACCTGCTGAAGCAAAACGGGTTCGTCGCCGATTTTCCCATGACAACGTTCGATCTCGACCTGTCGAAGGCGACCATTGGCGACCGGCCGCCGGACAGCCGGTTCCGCTTTGTGCCAGTGAAGCGCAAGGACTTTGCTGCGCTCATGGAACAGGCCCGTGTGGTACTCAATGACGGCTTTGCGGAAAATCCAATGTTCGTGCCGCTGACCTCCGAAGAATTCCTCTTCCAGGCCGGCGAGATGACGACCATTCTCGATCCGCGCCTGTCCTCGATCCTGGCCGAAGGCGACCGGCCGGTCGGCGTGGTGATCTGCATTCCCGATCTCAACGGCCTGCTGAAGGCGACGCGGTCGCGGTTCGGCCTGCTGACGCCGTGGCACTTCCTGCGCTTTCGCCTCAACCGCCGCCGCGCGGTGATCATCTTCTATTCCGTGGTGCGCGACCAGCACGGTCAGGGCATCATGGGCTCCATGCTGTCGCGGACGCTGAAGGCGCTCAAATCGGCCGGCTACGAACGGCTGGGCATCACCTGGATCGCCGACGTCAATCCGGCCAGCCTGCGCCAGATGGAGCGGCTCGGCGCCGAACCGCTGCATCACCTGAACCTGTTCCGGAAAGACCTGACATGACCCGCGACGCGCTGCTTGCCCTGATCCGCGAAGCCGCGCTGGCGCCCAGCGTGCACAACGTGCAGCCCGCCCGCTGGCGGCTGGCCGATGATGGTCTGATCCTGTTCGAGGATCTCGAAGCGCGCCTGTCGGTTGGTGATCCCGACGGCAACGACGCGGCGATCAGCCTCGGTGCCGCTGTCGAGGGGCTGTCGCTTGCCGCTTCGCAATCCGGATTGACAGTTGAATTGGACGAAGGCCCACTGCCGGAAGCTACGGCGACGCTTCGGCCGATCACACGGGTCCGCTTCGAAAACGGAGCCCCCGCCGATCCGCTGGCCGACGTCGTTTCGAAGCGCCAGTCCTGGCGCGGCATGTTCGCACCAGCCAATTCGGCCGATCGCGAGACGCTCCATTCGTTGCAATCGGAGGATTGCGAGGTGTTCGCCGGAGATGATCAACTCGATGCCCTGGCCAAACTGGTCGACGACGCAAGCTTCGGCTTCATGCGCGATGCAGCGTTTCGCCGCGAGCTCGTCTCGTGGATGCGGCTGTCGCGCCGTCACGAACGCTGGGCCTTCGATGGGCTGAATGCTCAGGCGATGAACCTCGGAGCCGTCGAGGCGGCGGCCGCCGGTCTTGTGCTCGGCCCGGTCTTTTCGCTTCTGGACGGTCTCTCGCTCGCGGGCAAGGCGCTGGCGGAAACGGCGAAGACGACGTCCGCTGCCGGCATTCTTCTTTTCCACCGGCCAGGCGACGAACCTCCCTTCGACAGCGGCCGCGCCTTCTACCGCCTGTGGCTGCGCATCGAGGCGGCTGGTATGGGCGCGGCGGTGCTGGCGGCCCTGGCGGACAGTCCCGAAGCGGCATCCGAACTGGCCCGGCAGGCCGGCCTGCCGGCGGACCGCCGGGTCGTCTCGGCCTTCCGCGTCGGTCGCCGCCCCGACGGCGCTACCTATCCCCGCGCCCGCCGACCGATTGAGGAGTTGCTGGTTTAGGGCAGTGCCTCCGGCAGCGAATTCGGAAGCTGCAATTTCGGGTACGGTTACCTTAATCACGACGGGCGTCACCGAATTTCACTGCACCGCTTTGCCTGGATTAAGGTAACCGTCCCCGAAATTCTGGCACTTCGTTTCTGCCATCTCGTTCCCGCTTAAAGCAGCTTCAGGAATTCAATCAACTGCCGTTTCTCAGTCTCGCCCAGTGACTCACCAAAATCGTGGCCCGCATTGGATTGTCCCGGCAGGCTGGTGTCGTACCAGACCGGATTGGAGAACGGCGTGTAGCCTCCCGGATAGGCCCCGTCTGACGCCAGGCGCAGCCCAAGCCTGTCGAAATCCAGCGCATGGCCGCCGACCTGAAACCGCTGCGGCCGGCGCTCCGGCATCAGCAGATCCTCAACCGTCGGCACCGAACCATTGTGCAGGTAGGGAGCCGAGGCCCACAGGCCGGTCAGCGGCGGCGCGACATAGTCGTCGGTGCGGGCAACGGCGATCTTCGAGCCGTAGAGGCTGTCGCCGATGCGCTCGACCAGCGCGTCCGAGAAGACCGAGGCGCGCAGCGGATCGGTGCTGACATCGCCGCGCCAGTTGGGAAAGCTGTCGAGACGCAATCCGCCGCCATCCCGCCCGTAGGTCCCGTGACATTCGGCGCATTCCCGCGCGAACACCGCTTCGCCATCCAGCGCGAGCGCGTCGTCAACGGGGCCGGGGAAGGGCTGCGGCCGATAATCATCCTTCAGGAAGGTGAAGATGTCGAACGCCTCGTCGAGATAGGTCTCGGCGGTTTCCAGATGCACGCCCATGCTGGGCACGGTGAAGAAGGTCGCAATCGTCGCCAGCGCCTGCAAATGATCGGCATCGAGATCCGCCGCGCCGGTCGGCCGCTGACGCTCCTGGCCCGGCACGGCATAGGCACCGTCAACCAGCAGGCTGCTGCGCCGGTGACGATCGCCGAGATCGGGGACCGAGACGAAACCCGCGTCGCCGGGCCCGCCACCGGCGAGCGGCACCCCCAATGCGTGCTTCAGCGCGGCAACGCCATTGGTGGCGCCCGGCACGCCGTTGGGAAAGGGCAGGGGACGATCGGCATCGCCCAGAGCCGCCAGCTTCTGCCGGACCAGCGGCAGCACCAGCCACCGCAAGGTCTGCCGCTCGCGCCAGCCCATATCGGGAAACAGCGCATCCGCCGTCTCGAGCAGTTGGTCGGGTTCTGCCATGCCAAGTTTCAACGCCTGAAGCACGCCGACCGTATAGGCCTCCAGATCGAGCGAGGTGTTGGGCATGCCGAGCCAGGCGCGCTGCGGGTCCGGTTGTCCGTCGGCGGTGTACGTGACGCCCGCATGGCAGGCCGGACAACCAAGGTTGATCACCCGCACGGTCGTGCCGCCAACCGGCGCCAGATCGCCGTAGGTGAACCCCAGTGGCATGGCGCCCGCTTGCGTTCCGGCTGCCGCGGGCCGGTTGGCCGGAACCGCGCCCGGCAGAAACCCGAACCCCGACAGGACGCCGTCCAATGTTTCCTGGTTGGCCGGCAGAGTTGGATCCTGCGATTGCGCCTGGAGCACCAGCGCCGCTGCCACCAGCCGCCAGGGCAGGGCATGAGTCTCCAATGCGGACATGCTCAAGCCCCCGAAAGCAGAACCCTCGAAGGCCGCCGCGCCACGGTCCGATGCGGATGCGCTGTCGGGCAACGCCGGGATAGCCAGCGATGGAGTTTCGTGGCGTGCAAAAGACCAAAGGCCGGCCGCGACAGCGGCGACCCCGACCGTGCCGAAAAGGATCCACCGCCGCATCACGCGACGACCGTTTCCGGTTTCTTCGACAGAACGCAACTCGTTTTCATCCGAGTCGCATACCAGTTCATGTTTTCGATTTGCTGAATCAACCGAGAGTGGCCGGCTCTTGGGGCCGATCTTTTGCCCTGTGATCTTCTATCTTGATCAGGATGTAAGCCAGGCAAAACAAGTTCAGCCCGGCCAGAACCGCTTCGACCATCGCCGGTCGAAAAAGGCTTTCATCCGGAACACCATCGACAACCAGGCTGACGGATCTTCCCAGGACAATGCCGACGAAGATAACGCTCAGAACGACAAAGGACGTGACCTGGAAGCGCGGCATGAAGATGCCGAGAAAGGCAACGATGCCCCCCAAGACCATTTCGGCGCCGATCCCCCTGATTTCACTGGCCATTTCAGTGGTTATCGTGTTTCCAGAACCTTCAAGGTAGGTCTGCAGAAATACGGCCGCTGACGGGTCCATCAGCCTCATCGTGCAGACATAAAACAGCGCCAGACCGGACAGCGCCAAGACGATATTATTGAATGTATTCATACTGCTTCTCCATTTTTGGTGATGAGGCGTGTCACCAGCAAGGCGTGAATCGACCCAGCGCGTCATCCGCAATCTGATCGTTGATCAGATAATAATCTAATCAGTGATCAGATTGTGTCAATATCGGATTTGTGCTTGGGTGATGGCATGAAAAGACCACGTGACAGCTACCATCACGGCAACCTTCCTGAGGCCCTGATCGACGAGGGTTCAAAACTCCTGGCAGAAAAGGGAATTGACGGGTTCAGCATGCGTGAGGTTGCGCGACGCGCCGGCGTGGCCGTGGCAGCGCCTTCTCACCATTTCGGCAACGCCAAAGGCCTTCTTACCGCAATCGCGGCTGAGGGGTTCGGCAAGCTCGCGAACCACATGGAACTGGCAGCTGCGACCTCGCGCGGTGCCGAAGACAGGGTGGTCGCAATGTGCAAGGCCTATCGCACGATGGGTCAGAGCCATCCCGGCTATGCCGCGATCATGTTCCGACTGGAACTGCTGGATGAAAGCGATCACCGATTTCGGGAACAGGCGCAATATGCGTTTGATCTTTTCGCGAAGGCGCTGAAACAGGCGGCTTCGCCAATTGTCGACGCCGTCAAAATCAGCTATGCCGCAAGGATGCTCTGGGCAACGATGCACGGGCTTGTCGATCTGGAGATCATGGAGGATCGGGAGGCCGAGGAGCTTATCCGTTTCTCGGTGACCACCGTATTGGCGGGGATACGCTGAGGCGTTTTTCCAAACGCCGAACGGCCTGTCCAAGGATGCACAATACGGCAACGAAATGGCCATGGAGCGACCGTTCACGAAGGCCGTGCGAAGAATTTCGGAGACCATTTGCATAATTCCGGCAAGGCGGTGCCAGGAAAACCGGTGACAGTTTACTTAATTCATTCCGATGCCACGCAGTTCTCGCAGGAGCCCTGCTGGAATTAAGTAAACTGTCACCGCTTTTCTCGCTCTACGGTCAGCGGAAAATTATGCAGATGGTCCCCGAAATTTCGGGCGCGGTGTGCTTGCGGCAAAGCACAGAGCCCTCTGGGCAAAACGGGCCCGGGCTCTCACCCGGACCCGCCTTGCTTTCTACTCACCCTTTCATGCGGCCTTGGCGAGCTCCGGCTTCTGCGCGGCCAGCTTAGCAACGGCCACAAAGTCGACCTTGCCGGAGCCGAGCACCGGGACGGCGTCGACGCTGCGGACCTCGGCCGGGACCATCAGGTCCTGCTGGCCGGTGGCGCGGGCGTGGGCGACGAAGTCGGCACGGGTGGCGTCCGGGTTGTCGGTGATCAGCACCAGGCGTTCGCCCTTGCGCTCGTCCTTGATCGCGGCAACGGCCGAGAGGTGGTCGGGCCACAGCGTCGCGGCGAGCGCCTCGACCGCGGCCAGCGACACCATCTCGCCGCCGATTTTGGCGAAGCGCTTGGCGCGGCCCTTGATGGCGATATAGCCGTCGGCGTCGATCGTGACGATGTCGCCGGTGTCGTGCCAGCCATCGGCCGGCGGCTTCAACACGCCCGGTTCGTCGGCGAGCAGGTAGCCGGCCATGATGTTGGGGCCGCGCACGAACAGCCGTCCGCCTTCATCGACGCCGGGCACCGTTTCAAGCCGCGCTTCCATGCCGGGCATCAGCTGGCCGACGGTGCCGGCGCGGTTGTGCATCGGCGTGTTCAGCGCGATCACCGGCGCGGCTTCCGTCACGCCATAGCCTTCCAGCACGCGCAGGCCGAAGCGCTCCATATAGGTGGCGCGGGTGGCGTCGCGCACCGGTTCGGCGCCGGCGAAGCAGTAGCGGATCGACCGGAAGTCGTAAGGGTGCGCCGCACGGGCATAGCCGGACAGGAAGGTGTCGGTGCCGAAGATGATCGTCGCGTTGGAGCCGTAGATCAGCTCCGGGATCTCCTTGTAGTGCAGCGGCGACGGGTAGAAATAGACCGGCACGCCGGAGACCAGCGGCAACACCGTGCCGGCGGTCAAGCCAAAGGAGTGGAAGACCGGCAGCACGTTGAACACCTTGTCGCCGGCGTGGAAGTCGATCCGCGCCGCGGCCTGGGCCGCATTGGCGAGGATGTTGCGGTGGCTGAGCACCACGCCCTTGGGCGTGCCTTCCGACCCGGAGGTGAAGAGGATCGCCGCCGCATCGTCGAAGCCTGATTTGACCCGCACCCGACTGCGCGATACGAGGCCTCGCAACTTGTCGAGCGTGCTGACGGTCTCACGCAGGTCGTCCAGCCAGACGATGTCGACCTTGCCTTCAATCGCCTCGATGATCGGCTCGAGCTGCGCCTGTTCGATGAACGCCCGCGAGGTTAGCACGGTTGTCACCTGCGCCGCCCGGCAGGCCGACAGGATGTTGGCGGCACCGGCGGTGAAGTTGATCATCGCCGGAACCTTGCCAGCCGACATCAGGCCGAACAGCGTGACGGCCGCGCCGTTGCTGTTGGGCAGCATGACGCCGACATGGCGCTGGTCGCGGAGCAGCCGCTCGAACTTGCGCGCCAGCACGGCGACGCCGGTCAGCATCTTGCCATAGGTGAGGGCGCCGGCGATGGGATCCTCGACGGCAGGCGCACCCATGCCGCGCTCCTTCGCCGTGGCGATCAGCCGCTCGACAATGCCGCGCTCCTCATCCAGGCTGGTGCGGAACAGCAGGTCCGACATCATCCGGTAGAGCGCGGTGCCGGCAGCCTTGCGGCGTGCGCCGCCGGTCAGCGTTTCGTCGATCTCCAGCTTTTGCGGCGGCAAAATCGTCACCTTCACCTTGGGGAAGAGTTTGCGGCGCACATGCGGTTCGCGCAGCCGCGAGAAGAAGCTCTTCTCCAGCCCTTCGATGCGCACGGGCAGGATGGGCGCGCCGGTCTTGTCGGCGACCATGGCGGTGCCGTCATAGACCTTCATCAGCCCGCCGGTGACGGTGATGCGGCCTTCCGGGAAGATCACCAGCGGATTGCCCTCTTCGACCGCCTTGATCAGCGTGCGCGTCGCCATCGGATTGGCCGGGTTGAGCGGCAGCGCCTTGCTCAGCTTCAGGAACGGCTTGATCAACGGCTTCTCGGCCTGGGCGAGATCGATGGCGAAGGTCGGCTCGCGCTCGGTCAGCGCCATGGCCAGCGGCCCGTCGACGAAGCTCACATGGTTGAGCGCGAGAATGGGCGCCGGTCCGGCCTTGTCGACATTCTCCAGCCCCTCGACCTCGAGCCGGTGGAAGACCCGGAAGAGCAGGGCGACGGCGTCGCGCAGCGGGTTGGTCGGCAGGTTGACGATCATCCAGATGGCCGCCGCGACATTGAGCACGGCCAGCGCCAGCAGGATCGCCGGAGCGGAGACGCCAAGCGCCAGGACGCCGGCCAGGATGCCGCCACCGACGGCCATGAAGCCGGCGTTCAGCGCATTGTTGGCGGCGACGACGCGGGCGCGGCGGTCCTTGGCGGCCCAGTTCTGCAGGGCGGTGAAGCTCGGCACCGCCAGGAACGACCCGGCAAAGGCCAGGCCTGCCATGTCGATGCCGGCGCGGATGGTGTTGTCCATCGCCAGGAACTCGGCAATCGAGCCGGCGGTGGCGGTCGGTGCAGCACCATAAAGCACGTAGGCAAGGTCGAGGCTGAAGACGGCCATCAGCGCCGTGCCGATCGGCGCCGGCAGCAGGTTGACGCGGCCGGCCGACAGCCAGGCGGCGAGCGCCGAGCCGATGCCGACGGCAACCGCAAAGACGCCGAGATAGAGCGTGACGGCGCCCTCATGACCGCCCAGCAGGTCCTTGACGATAACCGGCAGGACGGAGAGGAACAGCGCCCCCATCAGCCAGAACCACGAGACCATCAGCGCCGTCTTGAACAGGCGCTTGTCGCCATGCAGCTCGCGGATCAGCCGGCCGGTGGAGCGAAAAAGGTTGGTGTCGATCTTCAGGTCGGGCGCGGCGGAGCCGGTCGACGGGATGAAGCGGCTGATGAACCAGCAGCCGACGGCAAGCGCCATCATCAGCGTGCCGAAGACCAGCGTCGAGCCGCCATACTGGAAGGCGAGGCCGCCGGCGATCGTGCCGCCGAGAATGGCGGTGAACGTGCCGCCCTCGATCCAGGCATTGGCGGCCGGCAATTCGTTGGGCTTCAGGTGGTCCGGCAGGATGCCGTATTTGATCGGTCCGAACAGCGCCGAGACGGCGCCGAACCAGGCCAGAGCGGCAAAGAGCAGCGGCACCGAGGAGAGCGCCATGCCGGCGACGGCAAGGCCGGCACCGCCGATTTCGGCCAGCTTCAGCTTTTCGGCGATGCGCGCCTTGTCGAACCGGTCGGCGATCTGGCCGCCGAGGGCGGAAAACAGCAGGAAGGGCGCGATGAACACGGCGCCGGCGGCGGCGATCAGCGATGCGCCGGCCTGGCTGCCGAGCTGGAACAGGATCATGAACACCAGCGTGTTCTTGAGAAAATTGTCGTTGAAGGCCGACAGGAACTGGGTCCAGAACAGCGGCGCGAAACGGCGGGATGCGATGAGGTTCTTCGACATGGATACTCTCCCCTCTGGTTTATTTAATGCCCGGCGACGTCGATGACCTTGGCCGCCGCCGGGCGCTGCCACGGGCGCTCTAAGCAGCGTCGCGGCGGTTGACGTCTCTCAAGAGTTTCTCGGTCTTGGCGTCTTCGATCTTCGAAAGCAGCCGGTCGGCTTCGGCATTGTCGCGCAGCGTCTTGGTGACGGTGATCGAGCTGTGCACCAGCATGACCGAGGCCATGGCGTAGAAGCCCTTGGCCGCAAAACTTGCTTCCATGAAGAAGATGCCGCCGGCCATCATCGCCACGGCGACGACGAAGGAGGCGATGGAAAACTGGGTCCAGGCCGGTGTGTTGGTGACGTTGACTTGGCTCATGGTCTTTCTCCTTTTGAAGGGTGTGTGCGGGTCAGGCCCGCTTCTTCGCTTGCTTCGACAGCCGTTCGAGCACGGCGTCGGCTGACGTCGTTAGCGGCTGGCCGCAGCCGGCCTCCGCCAGCTTTTTGGCGATCGCGGCCGGGTCCTGTTCGCCGTCCATGGCGTCCATGGCCTCGGCGGTCATGTCGATCTGGGTCTGGCGTTCGCGCAGGCGCTTGAGCGTCGCCTCGGCATCGTCGAGTGCAGACAAGTCGTTGCCGGGCACGGTCTCACGCAGCGCCTGGGTGCGCTCGGTGGCGGTGGCCAGGCGCTGGCCGCGCTGCAGGTCGCGCAGCTTGGCTTCGGCCAGCCGCACATTGCTGCGCAGCTTGGCAATTTCAGTTTCGAACCGGGTGAGGGCTTGTTGTGAGGCGGCACTCTCGTCCTCCATCAGGGCGATGGTCTCGGCCGCCTCGTGGGCGAGCGCCTCTTCGCCCTTGCCGATCGCCGCGACGGCGCGGCTTTCCAGATCGGCGATGCGGTCGAGCAGTTTTTGATGCTGCTCCTTTTCCTGTCGGTTCTGGGCGGTGGCGACGGCGACCGCCTTGCGGGCCGCCTCGACGGCCTGCGCCGCGTCACGCATCTGCTGCTGCAGAAGGGTAAGCGCGTGGCGGTCGACGAACTCCTCGCTCGCGGTGTGAGCGGCGCCACGAAAAAGCGTGAAAATCTGTCTGAGCATTCAATTTTTCCTTTCATGAACACTGTTCACGTCTTACATATGGCACGACCGTGAACATTGTTCAAGAAAATTGTGAACGCCGTTCACGATTTTTCGAGAAGACAGAAAGGTTGGTTAATGGTCGGAAAACGCGAAGCCCTGCGCGAGCTGCTGACGCAAAAGCTGCTGGACGCCGCGACCAGGCGCATCGAGGCGCACGGCCTGGACGCGCTGCGCGCCCGCGACATCACCGACGACGCCGGCTGCGGCCTCGGCACCATCTACAAGTGTTACAAGGATCTCGACGACCTGATCCTGCACGTCAACTCCGCCACCCTGGGCCGCCTCGCTGCCGACCTGGGCGCCGCCGCCGCCGGCATCGAAGCCCCGCGCGAAAAGCTCACCGTCTTCGCGCTCGCCTATCTCGCCTTCGCCCGCAAAAACCGCCACCTCTGGTTCGCCCTGTTCGACCACCGCATGCCCGAAGGCGAACCCGTCCCCGACTGGCACCTGGCCGAGCACGCCGCCCTTTTCGGCGCCATCGCCGGCCCGCTGGCCGAGTTGCGGCCAGAGCTGGACGAGTCGATGCTGATGACGCGCGCCCGGACGATCTTCGCGGCGGTGCACGGCGTGATCGCGCTGAGCCTGCAGGACCGGTTTATCGGGGTGCCGGGGGAGGCGCTGGAGGGGGAGCTGGAGGCGTTGGTGGGGATGATGGTGGGGTAGGGGAGTCGGTACCGAATGTGTCCGGCCCGTCAGCGATTGGTTCTTTAGCGAACGATGCTTGACAGTATGTATTGCTACCCTGTTTTTAGCTCATCCTGACTGACGAGCGTTGGACTTTAGTAAGCAATGCAAAACAACGTAAAACTTATTGAGCCAGCATTAGCTGCGCACTTCTCGCCAGTGTTACTAGCGTATCGCCAAACCATTCTCATCTTTGTTTGTGTGGCGTCCGTTTTGACACGGATGGAATAGACACTGGTTTGGTAAAGGGCTCAGTTTCGTGTAGCTTGCCAATTGCTTGTGAACGTTGTAAACAAGATTTGTGATCAACGGTAACAGGACATCTGGGATGCCCCTCGCAGAAGATGACCTTATCGGAATTAACGAAATCGCCGAGATTGCCGGTGTTTCTCGCCAAGCTGTCGCCAATTGGCGCGCTCGCTTCGCGGATTTTCCAAGACCGATCACAGAACTAAAGTCCGGTCCGGTTTTCCGGACAAGGCAAGTGAAGGCTTGGCTAAGAAGGAGAAAGGTGCCGATGGCTCGCGTTGTTTCACTCATCAACCTTAAGGGCGGCGTCGCTAAGACGACGACAACCGTTGCGCTTGCAGAAACCCTGGCCTCGCATTACGGAAAACGCGTTCTCGTAATCGATCTCGATCCACAGACTAACGCAACGACCATGCTGGTCGGCGAAAAGCGGTGGAAGAAAATAAACGAAAAAGGCTGGACCCTTGCAACGCTATTCAAGGATGCACTTGATCCGAACTACAAATCATTTGATCTCGATAAAACCCTGCAAAAGGAAGTGTCTGATGTACAGGGTGCTGAAAGAGTGGACCTTCTGCCGTCCAGCCTCGATTTAATCGACGTGCAGGACAAACTGGCTAGCGCTCCGACGGGTCAGTTCTATTCCGTGACGCCAATCGATCTGCTGCGGCTTGCGGTTAAATCGATACTTGACGAATACGACCTCGTTTTGGTGGACTGCCCTCCAAATCTCGGCATCATAACACTGAATGGTCTGCGAATTTCCGAGGGATACATTATCCCCACGGTGCCCGATGTGCTGTCAACGTACGGCATCCCGCAAATTCTTAAGCGTGTCAGCAACTTCTCCAAGGAGATTGCTGAAGATATTGAGCCGCTGGGCATCATAATTACGAAGTATCAGGAAGCGTCAACCATACACGTAAATGTCTCTCGTGACCTGCGACGCGAGAATGATCCGCCAGTGTTTGAAAACGTAATCCGCCAAGCGAATCAGATTGCTGCAGCTGCTGAATTGCAAACGGGTCGACGCACGCTGAAACAAAAGTATGGTTACGGCGATTTGGCAGTCCGCTATATCAATCTTGCGCAGGAATTGCTTGATAGATTAGAGATCTAGACATGAATCTTAGACGGACCTTGAGCGCATTAGCGAAAGTTGTTGCCGACGAAGCTGCGCGAAATCCCGAATTTCGAGTTCGTATAGAGGCTGTAATTGGAAGTGCCGCATCAGCCTCAAGCGCCAAAGGGAAGCGCAAGGGTGGGCGCCGGGCACCAGCTGTTCTCGATCCAATCGAACTCGCCAAACACGGTGAGTCCGAGTTGCGCGGAAAGCTTGCGACGCTTGACCTGCAACTCCTCTTGGATGTGGTCGCCCAATACGGAATGGACCCCGGAAAGCTAGTCATGAAGTGGAAAGATCGAGAGCGCGTTATTGATCGCATCGTTGAGATTTCTCTCGGACGAGCGACCAAAGGGGATGCGTTTCGAGCGGATTAACGAACAGGATTTAGGGAATCCTAAGCGTGGTGTGGTGCATTACCGGACTAACTTAGAGCAACCACAATGTCGTATTCTCTCTTTGTGCCCAATGCACTCGGTCGAAAGGATCTGAGTTGTCCTCTTACGATCTCTGAGACGGATGCGGACTTAAGAGTAGTTTGTCGTTCTGTACCTTTGGCCAGAGACGACAAGATACCTTCTCGGGCTTCATCAAACCCAATTTTTGAGCCTCCAATTCTCACAACCACAATCGCCTCATTGTGGGACAGAAGCTCACAAATCCCCGCCCATGCATCGGTTAGGAATTGCCAGTATCGTTCTTTGGACGTATGCCTGTCATCCGCACGACCTATTTTCGTCGGTCGCAGATTACCGCCGACAAACCAATTTCTTAACCACTGATCCTCTTGAAAGTGTGTTGTATCAAGGTACGGCGGCGAAGTAATCACAAGCCGAACCTGACGTTTATAATCATGGAAAACGGAGTTCGCATCCCTTACGTCCGCTAGCGCTACTCGAGCCTCACCAGAGGGGCGACCGGTGTCAAAACGATAAGCGATCTCAGCTCTCAGTATGTCAAATACGTTTCTGTGTGGTGCTTGGTAATTGTATTTGTTCCACCATCGAATCGAGTAGTCGGGTTTCGTCGCAATCGTTCTTGGCATGCGGTTGCTGAAATATCGCTTGCTTCGGTGACTTTCTCCGTGGAGGCAACCCATCGCCAAGGCTGCTAGAAAACAATCTCGGTCGTCTTGTTTCCAATCCAACTGGCTCCGAAGAAAGGTTAGCTGCCTAAGTGTGTTCGGAGCAAAACACGCCTGATAAAACGCGTCTTCATGTGCCGGATCATCGATCTCGACATAGCGGGTCTCGAGTTCAGTCAGACGCAGAAGCGTGTCACGTTGCGACGGAGAGTTTGTCTTTGCTTTCGAGATACAAGCAGCAACGGCGCTTACATCCGATGATATGGATCGTCTTCCCGAAAGCAAGGCTTGAAATCCAGTAGTCCCTCGGCCGCTGAAGGGATCCAACACCAAGTCACCGGGTTTTGAATATACAAGGTGTTTCTCCACAAACGATTCGGGGAACATCGCAAAGTACGGGCAAATGGCATGAAATCGATGCCTCATCAGTCCAGTTCCAAAGCAGCGCGTTCCAAATAGGCGTCCAGCCAAACGCTTGGTGCTTCAATGTTATCAACATATTGAAGCAGATTAGGGTCTCGACCTAATATCTGGATACCTTCTTGTGCGTAGTGCGGCATGCGCATTCGGTGGAATATACTACCCAGTCGCCGCGTCTCATAAAGCAATTCGGCACTCGTCATCGCGGCTGGGCAAAAGACAGCCCCCTGGGTGTTAGCTGGCCTTTCGTGAAACCACATTTCCATGAAGCGTTCGATTTCGTTCTGTATAGGCTTATCCCTGAAGTTAGCGCCAGCAGCTGATTGACAGAACCAAAAATTCCGGTGCGGCGGGCCATCCACTTCCAACTCAACGGCAAGTACATCGACTTTATCGTCATTCGCAGCTTGGGGCGCTGCGGCGTGAACCTCTGCCCTCGCCATGCCCTCGCCAACTTGCTCACACACTGACCTAACGCGTTCAAGAAGACCCTGTGCTCCAATTCTGTTAGTCCCAAGTAGGAATGATGGGCCGCCCGAGACGCCAAGAGCAGCCACAGCCGACAAAACTTCGAAGTGATTACGTCCATCCCTGAGCTCTTGGTTTGTCAAACTCACAGGAGGTAATAGTTTGCCGGATCTCCAGGAGTGCGAGATAACCAAACAGGTCAGGTAGGTTCTGTGCCCATAGGTTAGATCACTTTTTAGATGTAAGGCTTCCCCATTGGCAGCTACCTCAAAAGGGTATGCCACATCTGTCAGGGCAGTTTTTCGTTGCCTTAGCTGCTCCGTAATTGATTCAACCAGCGCTTCGCTTGCCTCATCTGCAGCAGCGATATCTTCATTTTCGGCATCGTCCGCGATCTCAATCGCGTTCAACACTAGATCAAAACGAGCGGCCCTTTCTGTTGACAGGAGCGCGATGAGTTCCAACCAATCGGCAAGTTCGCCTGGGTCGTCGCTTTCTTGTGGCGGGTCAATCATTTTCGGCTGTCGAAGTTTGCACGTTTCGCATAATCAAAAGAAGGTTTCCCGCGTTTCTTTGAATTTCCTCTGCCAGCTCCAAGAGAGTTCGGTCCTCGCCAGTGTAGGCAGATGCCTTCTTTAGGCTGTCCTCAGTGGCACCATGGGCTTGAACAAGACTGCGCTCAAATTGTCTAAGTGGAGAATCTACTTCAGAATATGCTCTCGGGAGATCGTTGCTCTCAAGCATGATCTTGCGAGCTTTCGGATTATCCAGAACCTCCCCAAGCTGCTTTATGTGCGGATTCTGTGAACGTATAACTGCTGGCACTGCATCGGAATCCGACCCGAATAGCCAAAGCATCAGCTGTTGCAGCTCCGGGAACCGATCTGCTGATACCGGATTTTCTTTTGGTTCTGCTGATCTGGATTCATCGTCGAGACCAAGATACCTGCGATATCCTGGTCTAGTCAGCGCTGTGTACAAGTGAGAAAAAGAAAACTGTTTGCCCTGCTCTCTGTCTTCGACTTCGAAGAGGCGGTTGCTCTCCGCTTGGCGCAACACATAGTAACCGCTCACCATTCGCTGTAGGGTCGAGTGTCGATCGCCCATGCGACGGGCGATCTCTTTGAGTGTGAGCCCATCGCGACCTTTGGCGCGTTCCTCGTCGAGCCAAGCTGCTGCGTACCTAGCCTTTGCAATTGAATCCCACCTGTGCGCACCATTGATGTGCTTGAATCCGATGAAGTCACGGGCATCATTGCGTTCTTCAACCCGAAATACCGTTATTTCATCAAGCGTAGCCTCTTTACCTGGAGTAATTGGAGGTGGCGTGATCCCGCATCGCGCCGCAAACGCAGCATCAGTGAGAACTCGAAGTGCCGCTAGGCGGCGGTTTCCCTCCAGCACAATCAGATCTTCACCGTCACCCATTACGATCAGTGGTTCAATATCTACATAACCGCTGGTGGAAATCGATTGTAGGAGCTCTGTCAAATCGGAAGTTTCGTAGAGAAAAGTTGCGATTTGCTCGTCATTTTCGTGAGGCAGTCCTTTGTCAGACGAATATCTTGGGTTTTCCTGATCGAAACTTAGTTTATTGACCGCCAACTTGCTGGCTCGCTTGAGCGGTATCTGTTCCCACCATGGCATCTCGTTACCCTGCTCTCTTTTGGTTTTTGCTGCCCGGCAACTGTTTTGACGCGGATCTGCCGCTTATCGCCATTTTGATAAGCTGTCGGATGGCCTCGCCTCTGGACCTGATCCTCTGCTCGAATGCCCAGTCATCAAGACGCTGTAATTCGTCGGCAGACATCATGACCGCCACACGTTGGTCTTTCTTCTGATCAACCATAGAAGGTCCCCACGATTTTGGGTAACTTACCAAAGTTGTGAAACATTGCAATGCTGTGCATGTTACACAACCTACAAAGGCCACAGCGTGGAACGGAAGACTGAATGAGTTTGCGTACAAAGACGGCAACTCGGCTTTGTTCTGTGTCTTGTTATAGGTTGTTGTCTTTCACGTCGAGCGACTGCTGTTCCCAAGTGTGCCATCTCGGACTGCTTTGCACAGGCAAATATTGGTCAAGGGCGCAGATACGGCGTCGAGCGTGGAGGAGGTGAGGGTTCGGTCCCCACTGCCACACGAGGCCAATTGAACCTTACCAGCGTTTTGCTACGAAACTCGACCCGAAGTAGGCACGCCTTCATGCAGACTTCGGTCCCCAACCTCCCTCAAAAAAACCGCGCCGCCTCCGCCAGTGGGGTAGGTAGGCGGGGCGACGCGGTCTTTCGCAGCGGAGCAAGTCCGCCAGAGCTTATTTCTGGGTGCAGCAGGTGCCGCCGGCGGGGGCGGGGCAGGCCTTCCAGCCCGACGGGCAGACCCAGGCGACCTTGGAGGTGCAGGTCATGTGGCCGGCGCCGCCGGTGCATTTCAGCTTCGTCTGCCGCGTGTTCGACTTGAACTTGGCGATGTTCACCGGACCGGGCTTGTGCACGTTCGGGTTCTTCGTCTGGGCGATCGATTGCGGGGCCAGCGTCAGGGAGGCGGCCATGACAGCGGCGGCGAACAGGATGGGGCTTTTCAACATCGACACGGTTCCTTTTGTGCGCGGGCTTTTCGTCCGCGGGCTAAACGTGATCGCCGTTTGGGGCTTGCGACCACGAGAGCCAAACTGCCAGCCAGGATTGTCCGTTTGATTTCACCCGATGTTTCATTTGTGTCATGTTTTGAAAAGTGATGACACAAGTGAAACATGTGTTTCATCGGCATCGTGAAGGACCGAGGGACCAGAGCACCGCTAGCAGCACAGCCGCGCCGCCGAGCCATGTCGCCATGCCAGGCAGCTCGGCCAGCAGGAGGAAGGCGAAGACTGGAGCGAGCGGGGTTTCCAGCGTGCTCAGCAAGGCGGTCTGGCCGGACGGCACCCGCTTGGAACCTTCCGCCAGGGTGACCGAGGCGATGGCGAAGAGCAGGCCGAAGGCGGCGAGCACCGCGATCTCCTGTGGTGCGACGGCGAACGGGTCGCCGAACAGCATCGCCACCGGCAGGAGCAGCAGCGATGACAGCGCCTGCGGGCCGGCAGCTGGCGTGCGCGGAAAGGCGCGGTAAAGCACCATGATGGTGGCCATGGCGACGGTCATGGATAGCGCCAGCAGGTCGCCGGTGAGGCTCACCCGGCCGAGCGATCCGGAAACGATGATGGCGACACCGGCCAGCGCGCCGGCGCAGCCTGCCGCCGTGCGCGGCGCCACCCGTTCGCCGATGGCGAGCCAGGCGAACAGGGCAGCGAGCAGTGGCGTCGTCGCGTAGATCAGCGAGACATTGGCGATGGTCGTGTATTTGAACGACGAGATGAAGGCCGCCGTGCCCAGCGAGGCGACGATGGCGACCGCCCAGCCGCCGGCGCCCATGCCGGCGAAGTTGCGGACAAAGGCGCCGCGGTGGATCGTCCAGGCGATGGTGAAGCCCGCGGCAAACACGCCGCGCCAGAAGATGACCTCCCACGGCCCGGCCCCGACGCCCTTGGTGAACACGCCCGCCGTGCTGTAGGTGACGGCCGACACCACCACGAGACCGATGCCGAACCGATAATCGGACAGCTCTGTCCGCCGGGCGCCGTTGAATGTCATGCAGCCTCCATGGCGCGCCGGGGCGCCCGATTTGCTCTAGATTTGTTTGAATGACCGATCGCCGGCGCCGCGCAGGCTGGTGACCATCTGTCTGATATATCGGCAGGTTATGCGTAGCCAGCGGCTGTCACAAACGATATGATCTCGGCTGATAGGCTAGAAAAACTTGGGCATGGATCATGGCTCGACCGCTCCCGCCGCTTAACGCCCTGAGGGCCTTTGAAGCGGCCGCGCGCCATCTCAGCTTTACCCGCGCCGCGGCCGAGCTGAACGTCACGCCGGCGGCGGTCGGCCACCAGGTCAAGGCGCTGGAGGATCTGCTCGGCGTGCGGCTGTTTCGTCGTTTGACCCGGGCGCTGCGGCTGACCGAGGCGGGGCAGGCGGCGCTGCCGGCGCTGGTCGACGGGTTCGACCGGCTGGCCGAGGCCGCCGATGCCATGCGCGCCCATGGCGACACCGGGGTGCTGACCATCAGCGTCTGCCCGTCCTTCGGCGCCATGTGGCTGGTGCCGCGGCTGGAGCGGTTCCGCATTCTGCATCCGGAGATCGAGATCCGCATCGACGGCACCGACCGGCTCGTCGACCTGACCCGCGACGAGGCTGACGTGGCGCTGCGCTACGGCCCCGGCGGCTATGAGGGGGTGCGGGTCGACTGGCTGTTCAACCGGGTCAACACGCCGGTCTGCAGCCCGGCGCTGCTTGAAGGCGCGCACCCGCTGCGGGCGCCGCAGGACCTTCGCCACCACTCGCTTTTGCATGTCGAATGGAAAGAGGCCGAGGCGAGCTGGCGCATGTGGCTGCTGGCCGCCGGCCTCGCCGAGATCGACCCGACCCGCGGTCCGCGCTTCACCATGGAGGCGATGGCCGTGCAGGCCGCGCTCGACGGCCACGGCGTGGCGCTGGTCAGCAATGTCCTGGTGGCCGACGAGCTTGCGGCCGGGCGGCTGGTCAGCCCGTTCGACCCGGGCTTGAGCAAGCCGATGAGCTTTTCACACTATCTGCTGACGCCGAAGGACGGCACAAGCCGCCCGAAGATCGCGGCGTTTCGCGACTGGATGCTGGAGGAGACGCGCGAGTTGCGGCCGGAGTAGGGGAGTGGTGGAGGCGGATCAGAACTGCGGCCAACGTTGTGTTGGCAATGCGCGCTGCAGCTCATGACGTTGCCTGCGAGTGGAAATAGGTCAGAATGAAGGTATCAACCTCCATATCTGCCTGGGCAATGAAGTTGGCTGCGTCAATGTTTGACTTCCTTGCTCTGTCGAGAGAAAAATCCTCATCCTGCACTGACTTCCAAATGCAATCGCTTCTCGGCATGAATCCCGGGTCGTGCCAGATACCGCCCTCAATCATCGCAACAAGCGTCGAATATTCTATGGCCCGCTCGGCTATATTGTAGGCCGCCCACCGGCTCAGCCTCTCATGTTTGAAGAAGTCATGATCGAAAAAATCGGGCTTCAACACGACGCGTTTTTTGTATTGCATCAAATCCCACCTTGCGCACACGTCACATGGACTTTTCGATCCCGGTGCTGACCTGAAACGACAGCAGCGGCGCTGTCGTTTATCACAAATCAGGCTCGGCCATGCTTATTCAAGTATCAAAGCGGGTCGACAGATGCGTCGACGACCGGGTCTTCAGTATCGATCGACTCGGAGCGGAATACCGAGATCCGTGCAGAAGGTCAGTAACTCGGTGGGCAATTCGAAATGGCATCGATCATGAACGATAATCGTCATCGCGACATCGCACTCACCAACGAGCGAGCGTAATTCCTCTTTGCGTGCGGCGAACTTGGTCAGAAAAAGAGGAGCTTCGGTTTCGAAATCTGCTCCGATTTCTATGCTGGTCTTGCAATGCCACGCGTTGCGTCGCGGCAAGACGATCGGCTCGGTCGATCGTGAGCCCCTTCTGTATTCGCTAGTGGGTTGAACGGCGAGCGTTTGGGTTATTCTCGCCGGGTCTCCGCAATCCATTATGCTCAATACAAATTCCAAATCAGGATCGCTGTCCATTCCTTCCTGCCCTTGCGGTATTCTACGGCACAGGAGAGTTGGACTAACGCATCGGTTGTAGAAAATCCATGGGCGTAAAAAAATGAGATCGCGCCGCTCGTCCGCCGGTGGGGAGGAAGACGGAGAGCGACGCGATCTTTCGCAGCGGAGCAGGAAATCCGCCGGGGATGCTTAGTTCTGCGTGCAGCACGTGCCGCCGGCAGGGGCGGAGCAGGCGTTCCAGCCCGACGGACAAACCCATGCGACCTTGGAGGTACAGGTCATGTGGCCGGCGCCGCCGGTACACTTCAGCTTGGTCTGCCGGGTTTCGGCCTTGAGCTGGTTGATCGTCGCAGAACGCGACAACTGAACACCGGTATTCTTCGTCTGTGCGAACGATTGCGGTGCAATGGCCATGCCAGCGACAACGAGTGCGGCGGCAATCAGGGCGGTCTTCAACATAACGTCTTTCCTTCTTGTGTGCGCTGCCGCGGGCCGTCCCTCGTTGGCCGGCCCGCGGGGGCTCGAGCGCTGGTGGTTTGGTGTGGCCTCCGTTGGGGCTTGGCGACCACGGGACACAATTTGGCGCTCAGGATTGTCCGTTTGATTTCACTCGATGTTTCATTTGTGTCAGTGTTTCGAAATCGATGACACATGTGAAACATTCGTTTCAGGATTGGGGTCGAGGCTGTGGCTGCGGCCGTGCGAAAATTTCGGGGTGATTGACTTCATTCCCGATAGGTCTTGGGGGAATTTCGGGGACAGTTTACTTAATTCTTTCAGTATCTTATCGAGGAAGCGAGGGCCGGGTTGAATTAAGTAAACTGTCCCCGAAATTCATTGCACGGCCTTTGATTGAACGAACTCAATCTCCCCGAAATTGCGGGCTCCGCGCCTGTGGCTTTTCGCAGAAAAAACTCACGATGAGGCCGAAATTTTTCAAAATTTCGCTCGTTGTCAGCGGAAACAAAGCCAACCTTCACGAAAATGTGTGCGCCGAACGCGCAGCTTCGCCTAATCGAAAATATACCCCACGCCGTGCACGGTGCGCAGGATTTTCGGCTTCTTCGGGTTCGCCTCGATCTTGCGGCGCAGGCGCGAGATGCGCAGGTCGACGGCGCGGTCGGCCGGGTCGCGGCCCTGTTCGCCGGCGTGGTCGAGAAGCTGGGCGCGGCTGAGCGGCCGGCCGCGGTTTTCGACGAAGAAGCACAGCAGGCCGAACTCGCCCGATGTCAACGGGATCTCCGCGCCGTCCGGGCCGAACAGGCGGGCGCCGTCGCGGTCGAGTCGGCAATTGCCGAAGCGGATGGCGCCGGCAAGGCTATCGTCATCCGATGCGGCTGCCGCGGCCGGCTGCGGCTCTAGCCGGTGACGCAAGACGGCCTTGATGCGCGCTTCCAGTTCGCGCAGGTCGACCGGCTTGCCGAGATAATCGTCGGCGCCGAGTTCCAGCCCCACCACCCGGTCGACAACATCGGTCGCCGCCGTCAGCATGATGACCGGCACGTTGGACGTGGTGCGCAGCGAGCGCAGCGCCGTGAGCCCGTCCTCGCCCGGCATGTTGATATCGAGGATCACCAGGTCGGCCGGCTGCTTCCGCATTGCCGCCTGCATGGCGTCGGCGTCGGCGGCCTGGACGATGTCGTAGCCGCGCTCGACCAGGTATTCGCCCACCATCTCGCGCAGATGGGTTTCGTCATCGCAAATGAGGATCGTCGCGTGGCTCATGTGATCGCATTCCCGCGGCCCGCGCACAGGCGGCCGACCAGTTCGACCAGGTCGGCCGGCGCCACCGGCTTTTCGAGGCAGGGGATGGAGGCATCTTCCAGGAACGCCTCGACCTGCGGGCTCATCGTGTCGCCGGTGACAAAGGCCAGCCGGTCGGCATGGCGCTCGCTGGTCTCGCGCACCCTGTCGAGAAAGGTCTTGCCGTCCATGCCGGGCATTTTCATGTCGCTCAGGATGGCATCGAAACTCTGCATCTGCAGCCGGTCGAGCGCCCGCACCGGGTCGTTATGGGCCTCCACCAGATAGCCGTGGTCCTCCAGGATATCGCGGATCAGGTCGGTGACGAAGGTCTCGTCGTCGATCACCAGCACGGTGCGCCGGCCGGACGGCGGCGGTAGCACGGGGGCGGTCACTTCCGGCTCGACCGGTAACTCCGCCACCCGAAGCCGCACCGAGAAGGTGGCGCCTTCGCCGGGGCGCGACCGGATAGTGAGCTCGCCATCATGGGCGGCGACGATGCGGTGGCTGAAGGCGAGGCCGACGCCGGTGCCGGCCCCCACTTCCTTGGTGGTGAAGAAGGGCTCGAATATGCGCGCCTGGATGTGCTCGGGTATGCCCGGGCCGTTGTCGCGCACATGCACGGCGACCTCGTCCGCCGCCTGGTCGTGCTCGGTGATCAGGGTCAGCCGGCGCTGGTCGACGCAATCGGCCATGGCGTGCTCGGCATTGGTGATCAGGTTGGCGAAGACCTGGGCCATCTGGTCGGCATCGGCGGTGACCGGCGGCAGGTCCGGGTCGAGCTCGACGCAGACCTCTATGCCGGAGGATTTCAGCCCGCCGGCCGCCACGTCGAGGGCCGTCCGCAGGATCTCGTTGAGCGAGCAGCTGTCGAGATTGGCCGGTTTCTGCCGGGCCATGGCCAGAAAGGTCTTGACGATCTTGGCGCAGCGTTCGGCCGCCTGTCCGATGCGCTCGATCTGGCGCCGCTGCTTCGGATCCTCGATCTTGTCCTGCAGCATCAGCGAATAGCCGACGACGATCGACAGCGGGTTGTTGAGCTCGTGCGCGACGCCGGCGAGCAGCTCGCCCAGCGCCGACAGTTTCTCGTTCTGGTGGGCGATTTCGCGCTGCTGCTGCAGCTCCGCCTGCAGCGCCAGCTCGTCGGTGATATCGCGCGTCGACGAGACGATGACGTCCTCGCCCTTGTAATCGGTGACGCGCGCCGAGGTGACCCCCTGCATGACCGAGCCGTCACGGCGGCGAAACTGCACCCGGTAGTCGTCGATGGCGCCGGTCGGCAGCAGCGCGTTCAGATAGGTCTGCCGGTCCGTCGGGTCGAGGAAGAACTCCAGCGTCGTCTCGATGCCGCCATAACGCTCGCGCGAGGCCGGCGGAAAGTAGATGATCTTGCCGTCCTCGACCCGCGACACCAGGAAGGTGGTGGGGCAGGTCTCGACGATCTTGCGCAACAGCAGGTCGGCATCCCGCTGCGCCTTTTCGGCGCGCAACTGTTCCGTCATGTCCTTGAACACCAGCAGGTAGCCGCCGAGCTTGGTGCGGTGGACCGAGAGATAGTAGGTATGCCCGTCCGTCGCCTGGATCTCGATGTTCTTGGTGCTGAGCTTGGTGAGTTTCACGATGCGGTCGGACCACATCTGCGGCGTCTCGCCCTCGGCCAGCACGATCTTGCCGGAGCTCGCCAGATCGCGGGTCACGTCGCCCAGGTGCCGGCCGACCGGCACTTCCTCGACATCCTGACCGAACATGCCATAGCGGCGGCTGTTGCGCATGATGAAGCGCAAATCCGCATCATAGAGCGACAGCCCTTCGTCGAGCGACTGGATGATGTCATTCAACATCTCCTGTGCCCGGTCGTTGGCGCTCGCCGCGTCGCTCCTGTCGTCCATGCCCGTACCCCTCGTCGCCGGACGTCGGCAGGCCCGCTGATGCGGGCAGGGATGAATGGGACGTTTGTCGATCGGTTTCAAGCCGGCGCCCACACCAGCAAGTTGACCCTCGGCAGCCGCCCCGGCCCGTCAAGCTCGGCGAAGAAGGTAGCAACGGGCGAGGATTTCAACAAGATCGCAACGGCGGCAATAGCGGCAAAATCGGAAGTCCTCCGATGAAGCCAGGTTTTGCGCTGCAATGCAAAAGTCAATTGAATTAATAGCAATAAATATGTATTATTCTCGCTGTTCAAGTTGAAGGGCGTCAATTGTGAGCAGTTCAACAGAAATTAGTGAACAAAAAGATGCGAAGAAGGTTCCCCGAAAGGATTTTTTTTATCGGGCAAGTCGGCTGTTGTTTTCGGTTGCTGGTATTTTTGTCGTTGTTCTGGCGATCACGCTGTTCATCGCTCGACCGACAGGCGACACGCGCTTTTCGGTCCTTGCCGACAATCCCCCGGACTGGCTGACCGTTTCGCTGTTTCCCAATGCCGAGGCGAGCATTGGCTCCGCTTTCGACGCCCATGCCGATCTGTCGTCCCAGATCGCCGGCAGGGCCATTGCGCCGCTTCCCAAATCGCGGATCACAGACGAGCCTTCGGAGTTTCGCGCCATTGTGGAAAGCCTCGGGCTGGAACTGGAGATCGAGGATGAGACCGGCCGGGTGGTCAGCAAGCTCAATCTCGTGGAGTTTTTCGAAACGCTCTACGAGGCCCTCGGTTACACCGACTATTTCATCACCGTGACCTCGATTGAACCGACCGATTGCGTCGACACGACGTCCGACGAGCCCTGCTATCGGATGAACGTTCGCTACCAACCGCCGCTGATCTCGGCCGAAACCATCGTCGGGAAGAAGGGCACGCTGGCCGACAATCTCGCGGTCTATGTCATGCGCGGCATTGTCAAGAAACACGGCGATGCCTGGCGGGCGGAGAACGCCAGCAACAAGGCGGCCGTTCCGCCGTTCCTCCTCGCCGCCAGTATCCCCAATTCGATGGATCGGCTGACGGCCGTATCGGAGGGCCTGAAAATCGTCAGCGGCGGCTGCGGGGAGACCTCGACGATGCCGCTCGCCTGCGTCGAACAGGCGCGCGAGCGGCTCAAGAAGGCGCGCACCACCCTTGGTGAGGCCGGGCAGGGCGGCGCGCTGGTTTTGACCCCGCCACCGGCCGCCTTCGGTCTTGCCGTGCTGGAGCTCGACGCCGCCATTCATCTGGCCCGCCATGGCAGTGCCCCCGTCGACATCGAAAAACGGCTTGGGGCCATGGAAGGCTATATGCGCGATGCGCGTTCCAGCAGGTTCCTGATGGACGCGGTCAATCGTCGCCGACTGGAGGATTTCGAGCATCTTTTCGGCGATGCGCGGATCGACCCGCAGCTGCTGGCCGGTGTCGAAGGTGCCGACTTTTCCTGTGCGCTCTCCCATCACCGGCGCGCCCTGTGGGACGGCTGCCTGAAAAGGACCGAGCGGGTAGACTTGCTGCCGGCGGCGATTCGGCCCTATTTCGAAGCGGCCCGGTTCGACGCGAAGCTCTACCAGGCCGGCTCCAACGGGGCGGCAGTGGACGCGATGCTGGTGGATCTGCGCACGACGATCGAGGCCTCCGGTTCCGGCGTTGCCGCGAGCACGAACTGGCCGCTTCGGTTCGTCGAGTTTCGACATCTCTGCCGCAGAGGACAAACCGATCCTCAGGTGCTGTACCAGAGGGCCGATCAACTGCTTCGCAGCATCCGGCCAAGCCATCGCCGCAAGCTCGTCGACCTGCATATTCACGAATGCGAGCAACCGGTTGGCGGCTCCGGCCAGGACACGCTGCTGGCCGAGGTGCAGGCCTATTTCGAGGGCGAACCGGACTCCTACGAAAAGCGGGTGCTTTATCTGGAGATTGCCCGGTACCATGCCATGCGCGGCGATCGCGACAGGGCCGTTGCGGCGGCTGAAAACGCCGTCAGGCTGCCCTGGCTGATTGAAGTTCTTGGCGAACATCCCGATTTCGGGATCATCGCCGGCGACCGCCCGTCCATGCGACGGCTTATGGATGCGGTCGACCGGGCGCGGGTCTATGACGACCTGGAAGTCTGTAGCGATTGGAGGTCCCGGCAATGATTGCCCGTTTGCGCTCGATTGCATCAATCGGCTTGATTCTGTGGCTCGCGACCCCCGCAACCAACGCCCTGGCCGGCGGCCTGACCTTCGCGCACGGATATCAGGAAGACAGCGATTTCGGACGCTGGGCCCGCAACTTCATCGAATGCGCGACCTCCCGGTCCGGGATCCACGTGGAAATGTACCCGGCCGGGGCGGTCGGCCGGTCCTGGGAACTTCCGCAACGGCTGCTTTCCGGGCAAATCGACATGGCGATGGTTCCGGCGACGGCGATGGAACGCTTCTATCCAGGCCTGGCGGCGCTATCGTCGCCGGGTCTTGTGACCGATCCCGACGCGCTCGCCAGAGTGACCTCGCGGCCGGATTTGCTGCGGCAGATCGAGAAACAGCTCGAAGGCAAGCTGCCGTTGCGGCTGCTGGGCATTGGCTGGAGCCCCGGCGTGCTGATCGGCAACGATCGGATTGCGGACCTGCGCGGCGCCAAGATCCGAAGCTTCGGCATGACATCGAGCGTCTTTTCCGAGCTCGGCGCGATCGAGGTTCAGATGTCCTCCTCCGAAGTGCCGTCCGCGGTGCGTTACGGGGTTTTGGACGGCGCCGTTGTCAGCCTCGACATGGCCGAATCCCTTGTGGCGAAGGGCGGGGTCGATTCTATCGTGCTAGCCGAGGACTTCTCACCATTCACCTATCCGCTGCTGCTGGTGATCAACGGACAGTCCGCCGAGGTTTTCGGCCACGATCTTCCGGAGATGGTAATCGCTGAATGCGACCAAGTGACCTTCGAATTCAATGCCGAGCAGGCGGCACGTATGTCGGCTCTCGTCGCAACGGCCCGGGGAGCTGGCGTGACGGTGGTGGACCCGGACGAACTGGGGCGCGCTGTCTGGAACGACGCGTTCGAGAAGGCGTGGCAACGATCCGAACAGCGAGGCCGCGACATCCGCACCCAGTTTCACCAGCTCGCACCGCCCAACTGAGAGGTGCGGGCAGGGATGAATGGGACATCTGTCGATCGGTTTCAAGCCGGTGTCCACACCAGCAAGTTGACCCTCGGCAGCCGCCCCGGCCCGTCAAGCTCGGCGGAGAAAGTAGCAACGGGCGAGGATTTCAACAAGATGGAACAGTCTCCTGATCAGCAAAGCCGTCCTCGAACGCCGTGCGCCTCCGCATTGCAACCGCAGGCCGTTTTACCGTCCTCCCGCCATTCGTTAGAGTGAGGACGAAATTTTCAGGAGGAGAGCTTTCCATGACTGCCGAGAACGACCCGACCGATCCTTCCCAATGGGACCCTGAGTTTGATGCGGTTGCCGCTGCTCCGGATCACCACAAGGTTATCTTCGAAAACGACGCATTGAGGGTGCTGGAAGTGACAGTCGAGCCGAACGACGAAGAGCCGCTCCACCACCACCGATGGCCGTCGGTCTTCGTACTCGATTCAATCCATGGCGATGTCCAAGACGTCTCCCCGGAAGGCGAACGGCTGCCACCCAGCCGCGACGTCATGCAGGCCATACAGGCCTGGGACCGGAAGGGCCCGCTGGTCGTGCACATGGCACCCCAGCCTCTTGGACGCGTTCTGAACGAAGGCGAGACAACCGTCCACGGCATCCGGATCGAGATGAAACGCTAGCGTCCTAAAGTTCGCCTCATGGTGCAGCGTGTTCCGAACGAACTTCAGATTCTATCAGGACACTGGCAAGGTCATGTTTCTAGTGTGGTTTTTGGATTTGAGTTTCCTACAGAGCCTGCCGCAAGCATGATAGCAACTTCAAATCCACCACTCTAACGGGAGGCAATGACCGATGATCCGAAATGAGGGCGGCTGCCTGTGCGGACGGGTCCGCTATGCAACGCTGGCGGTGCCCGGCCGCGTCACGGTCTGCCATTGCCGGTTCTGCCAGCGGGCGACAGGGTCGGCCTATATGGTCGAGCCGATCTTCGCCAAGACGGATTTCGAGCTCGTCTCGGGCAATCCCAGGACCTATGACCAGGTGTCGGAAGGCTCCGGCAAGGTGGTCCACATCCATTTCTGTGGCGACTGCGGCACCAAGCTCTGGCTGAGTTTCGAGCGCTTTCCCGATGCGGTCGGCGTCTATGGCGGCACTTTCGACGACCCGCACTGGTTCCCAATCGAGCCGCCGGGGTCGAAACACATTTTCCTCGGCGTCGCCCGACCGGATACTGTCGTTCCACCCGGCCTGCCAACCTATGTCGAACACGCCACCACGAATGACGGAGAGCCGCAGGAGGCGACGGTCTTCGACGCGCCCCACGAGATCGGGTCGTAGCTTATCCCGCCAACTCGGGGTGGTGATAGGCCTCCGGATAAGTCATCGGATGCAGCGGCCCGTGGGGGATGACATTGTTCCAGGACCGGCCGAAATAGCCTTGGCGACAGTGGACCAGCGAGTTGCTGACCGCGACACCGGGCAGGGCGTAGACACGACACAGCCAGCGCCACAGGTGCGGATAGTCGAGGATGCGGGCGCCGTTCAGTTTCATGCGCACGTAGTAGACCGGGTCGTGGCGGTAGAGCGTCGGGAAGAGCCGCAGGTCCGCCTCGGTGAAGGTGTTGCCCGTCAGGAACGGGCGGCCGTCCGACAGACGCTGTTCCAGTTCGGCAAGCGTTTCGAAATAGTGGGCGAAGGCCGCGGCATAGACCTCCTGGCTGGAGGAAAAGCCGGCCTTGTAGGCGCCGTTGTTGATGCCGACATAGATCTGCTCGTTGAGCGCATCGATTTCGCGGCATAACTCCGCGTCGACCTGCGGATAAAGGTCGGGCCGTTTGGCATCCGTCAGAGTGCTGCCGAGGGCGCCGGCCTGGGCGTTCAGCATGCGGATGATCTCGGCGCTTTCGTTGGTGACAATGCGTGTGGTCTTGCGGTCGTAGAGGATCGGCACGCTGGTTTCGGTCGAGCCTTCGGCCGCGTAGATCTGGCTCGCCAGGCGGAATTTTTGGCCGGTGGCGGTCTCTTCGGTGCATTCAGGCAGCGTCGTGCCGGTCAGCGTTGCGATGCGGCTCGGGTTGAACTCCCAGCGTCGCGCACCTTCCGGATCGTCTTCGCCGGTGCGGTTGGGGAAGGCGACATCCATGCTGATGCTGTTTTGCAGGCCGAGAACGTTGCGCGCCAGCGTTACCCGGTGACACCAGGGGCAGTTATAGGCGACGAAGACATGGTAGCGGTCGGGCTCGGCGGGAAAGTCCGGATCCTCGCCCAGCACGCTTCGAAAGCCGCTGACTCCACGCACGAACTCGCCCTTGGCCCGGCGCGTCTCGGCATCGGTCTGGGGTTCTTCAACGGAGGTATCGACGGAGGATGCGGTCATGGTAGGGGCTCTTCGAGATTGTCACAATGAGTGTATATATCCGCGAACCGAACGATTCCCATGCCCCACGGCAGGACAAATTGAATGAGAGTGGACCGACTCACATCAAAAGACTGGCAGCGCCTTAGGGAAATCCGCCTGCAGGCGCTCAAGGACACGCCGAATGCCTTCGGCCGGACGCTTGAGGAAGAAGCGGCATTTGAACAGCCGGACTGGCAGAGGCGGCTGACTTCAGAATCCGCCAACTTCATCGCCGTGATCGACGGCATCGATTCCGGTCTGGTCGGCGGTGCAAAATGGCGCGGCCGCGACGGCGTCGCTGGTCTGTTTTCCATGTGGGTCGCACCGCACGCCCGCAGCCGCGGCGTCGGTGCAGCCCTGGTGGGCTCCGTGATCGACTGGGCGCGCGAGAAAGGCTTTGAACGCCTGGTGCTCGACGTCGCCGACGACAATCACTCTGCGATCCGCCTCTATGCCAGGACTGGTTTCGAACCGACCGGTGCCACCGGCACCCTGCCGTCGCCTCGCGAGCATGTCACCGAGCACGAGCGGGCGCTGTTGCTCTGAGGGCCTATCCTGATGGCGGAAGGTCTTTGACGTATTCGATCATCATGTGACCCAGCTTCTCGTGTGGGTATTGCCGGTTCTCGCGCCAGCCCTGCCGTTTGTAGAAGCCACGCGCCGCCGCATTGTCGGCAAAGACTCGCAACCTGCCGCACTCATGCCCGCGGTTGGCGATCTCCAGCTCCAGCGCACAAAGCAACTCGGCCCCGACGCCGTGGCCGCGGACCTTTCCTGAAACCCACAAATCGTCAACGAGATCCGCGACCGACAGCCCCACGCCAACGATCTCCTCTTCGACAACGGCCACGAGGCAGTCGGCCAGTTCCTCTTCGCCGGTGATGGTCGCGGCATCAAGATCGATGAGATGGCCATAGGTTTCGGCAACAACGCTCGAAATCAAGGCGCGAGCGGCTCCAACCTCTTCGATCTCAATGCGTCGAATTGTTGCTGTCACAGTTGAACCTCCGCCGACCTTTTAAACGAGTCGTCGGAGGCAACACAGCCTCAAACAGCCGCAGCCTGCCGCCGGTTCATGGCCAGCAGTACGATGCCGCCGAGGACACCGGCGACGCTGACGATGAGGGCGCCCGTGAACAGGCCCTGGGGCAGCAGTGCGGCGCCGCCGCATATGATGGCGATGGCCCGTTCGGGGCGGGTGAGGGTGCGGTTCAGATAGCCGACAATGCCGGCGGTGATCAGGTAGACGCCGACGACCGCCGTGGAGATGACCAGCACGTCGTCGAGCGGGCTGCCGTAAAGCAGAAGCTGAGGCGAGGCGGCAAACAGGAAGGGGACGAGGAAGGCCGGCCAGGCGATGCGCACCGCCTCCCAGCCGGTGGCCATCGGCGGCGCCTTGGCCATGTTGGCCGCCACGAAGGCGGCAATCGCCACCGGCGGCGTCAGCATCGACAGCATGCCGAAATAGAGCACGAACAGGTGTGCCGCCATCGGCAGCAGGCCCAACTGGATCAGCGGCGGTGCGGCGAGCGTCGACAACAGCAGATAGACGCCGACCGTCGGCAGACCCATGCCGAGGATGATGCACACCATCGCCGTGACGACCAGAAGCAGCAGCAGGCTGGACTTGCCCAGCTGCACCAGGAAGAAGCCCATGCCGAAGGAGAGGCCGGACCGCGCGAACAGAGCGATGATGATGCCGGCAATGGCGCAGATCAGAATGATCTCCACCGCCGCCTTGCCCGAGCGCACCAGCACCTCGACGATGGCGCCGACATTGATCCGGCCTCCGTCATAGGTGCGAACGAGGCCCAGCACGAACAGCGTCAGCACCGAATAAAGCGCCGCGGTTTCGGGTCGCAGATTGAAGTGAAACAGCGCGACCAGCAGCACGGCGAAGGGCACGATGACAAACCAGCCCTTGCGCAGAACCCGGCCGGCGGGCGGGATGAGGCTTTCCTCGACCCGCGCGATTTTCAGCCGGCCGGCCTCGAAATCGGCAAAGAAGAACAGGCTCAGATAGTAGAGCAGCGACGGCACGATGGCCGCCAGCATCACTTCCCCGTACGGTACTTGCAGGTTTTCCGCGAGCAGGAAGGCCGAGGCGCCCATGATGGGCGGCATCAACTGGCCGCCGGTCGAGGCGGAGGCCTCGATGGCCGCAGCGGTCTTCGGCCGGTAGCCGCCGTCCTTCATCAGCGGAATGGTGATCGCGCCGGTCGAGGCGACGTTGGAGACGGCGCTGCCGGAAACCGAGCCGAAGAACGCCGACCCGACGATGGCGATCTTGCCGGCGCCGCCCCGACGCCGTCCGGTGAGCGCAACCGAGAGGTCGGAAAAGAACGCCGATCCGCCGGTCACCAGCAGAAGCTGGGCGAGGATCAGGAAGGGCAGCACCACGGCGACCGCGATATAGAGCGCGGCACCCGCCAGAGAGGCGCTATCCAGAAACAGCCCGGTGACCAGCCGGTGCGGCTTGATCGGCCGGCTCTGCAGCGGCCCGGGCAGCATGTCGGAAAACAGCGCATAAAGGCAGATCACGCCGAGAATGACGATCAGGCTCCAGCCGATGGTGCGGCGGATAGCCTCCAGCAGCAGCGCCAGCCCGATGATCGAAACGGCCAGCGCTTCGGTCGGATGATAGAAATAGTTTTCGGTCAGATAGGGAAAGCGGACAACAAGATAGACCCCGAGCAGAAGCGAGACGACGGCAGCGCCGTGGCTGATGCGGCCCGGGCGGTCGCCGCTGCCGCGTCTGACCGGCCGGGTCAGGTAGACGATGGCCATCGACAGGCACAGCGCGGCCATCAGGATCTGCTCGGAATAGATCCGCCAGCCGATCCACAGCGGCAGGCTGGACGACCAGAAGATGGCCGCCAGTGTCGACAAGGCGGCACAAACCGCCACAATCAGCTGAATGCGGCGGTCTGAAGTTTTGGTTTTCTCGTCGACCGACGTCACGGTTTACAGGTCAGTCCTGCCAGATACCGACTTCCTTGTAGAACTTCACCGCACCCGGGTGGTACTCCACGCCGTTCTTGGTGGCCATGCGGTCCTTGGCGAAGCCTAGCCAGAAGGGGCTGGTCGTCAGCAGGTCCTGTTCCTTTTCATAGACCGCCTTGGCGGCACGGTAGACCATGTCGTCCGACGTGTCGGCGGCGGCAAAGAAGGTGTAGTCGTAGACGACGATGTTGGTCGGCCCGTCGATGCCCGGGATGCCGCTGTCAGGCTGCAGCGTCTGCAGGTAAGCCTGTGGCAGGTATTCCTGAATTGCGGAGACCGCCTCGGCACTGTCGACGAAGGACAGGTAACGGATGCCGAAGGCGGCATCGAATTCGCGCGTGTTGGCGGCGCCGACGACGACGATGGTGGCATCCGTGGAGCCTTCGCTGAAGCTGTTCCACATGCGCGGGAAGTTGGGCACGGCAACGCCGTCGACATCGTCCGGTGTCATCCCGACATCAGCGAGAAAGGCGCGGGTGACGAATTGGCCCAGCGAGCCCTCCGAAAACACCGGCACGCGCTTGCCCTTGAGATCGGCAACCGACTTGATGTCGCTGTCCTTGCGCACGATGTACGCGACGCGAAACGGCATCAGTGTCGCCACCATCTTGAGGTTCTCGTTCTTGCGGCCCTCCGACATGCCGGTGCCGGTCACGGCGTGCTTCAGCTGCACGACATTGGAGATGCCGAACTCCAGCTCGCCATTGTTGACCAGCGGGATGTAGTCGGCCGTGTTGGCCATTTCCTGCGGGCGCATCTGCAGGTCGGACGCTTCCGAAATCGCCGCGGATAGCACCCGGCCGATCTGGCTTGTGCCGCCGCGTTGGGTGGAGCCGAGTGCGGCCACTTCCGCCAGCGCCGCGCCGGCACTGATGGTCAGCGCCAGGGCGCCGATGATCACAGTCTTGAGTTTCATAAGGATGTACCCCTTCTCTTTGTTTTTCAGTGTTTTTCAAACAGCGGACCGTGACCGGAAAACCGGTCGTCGATCCCCATGGCGCGCAGTGCGTGCCAATAGGTTGCCGCGTTGATGGCGACGAACGGCTTGCCGAGTTTGTTCTCCATTTCCCGGCAGAGCCGCACCATCGACAAGTTGGTGCCCACCTGAACGAACGCGTCGATGCTGTCGTCGTCCATCTCGTGCACCGCATCGCGCAGTGTGTCTTCCTGAACCTGGGCGATGGCCACCGGGCTCGGACACTTCAAGCCGCGGAACTTCGCGACGTCGAACCCGCAATCCTGGAAGAAGCGCGTGACGTTTGTGTCGGAAATCGGGAAATAGGGCGAGATCACCGCGATCCGCTTCGCTCCGGTCAGATTGAGCGCTGCCTCACAGGCGAAGGAGCCGGCCGAAACGCCGACGCCGCAATAGTCCGCCAGCTCCTGCATGCGTTTCTCGGATGCATCGCGCCCGTCCCAGAACATCAGCGCCGACATGCCCATGACCAGGTAGTCGGGCTCGCAGGTCATGCAACGGTCGACCGCCTCGTGGAGCGTAGCACCAATGGCCTCGACCAGCGCGACGAATTCGTCGTCGTTGCGCACTTTCATGTTGGGGACGTGAATGCGGCCGAAATGATTGGTGACGCCGGGAACCCGGAAGGCTTCCATATCGGGCTGCACGATGGTGTTGGTGGATGGGGCAACCACAGCGAATTTGCAACGCCAGCCCAGAGCATCCCTTGCCATCGCCTGCCTCTCCCACGTCATCCCCGCGGACCGGGTCATTGAAGAATAAAATAGGCAAGTCCGCCGGAAGTCAAGAACTTGTCCGGACAAATCGAACATGGTATTTGAGGGCCGATGGCCAAACCGGCTGTCCTCTGCAAACTTTCCATCTCGGAGACATCCATGGCCGATCCGCGCTTGAAACAGGCAATCGACAACCGCAAGTTCGTATTGGCCCCCGGGGTCTACGACATGATCTCGGCGCTGATAGCCGATCGCATGGGCTTCGATGCGCTCTACGTGACCGGCTACGGAATATCGGCGTCACACCTGGGGCTGCCCGACGCTGGGCTTGCCACCTATAGCGACATGGTCGGGCGTGTCGGCCAGATTGTTGCAGGCACCAACACGCCGGTGATCGCCGATGCCGATACCGGTTATGGCGGTCTCCTGAACGTGCGGCACACGGTGCGCGGATACGAAACCGCCGGTGTGTCGGCCATCCAGATCGAGGACCAGGAGTTTCCGAAAAAGTGCGGCCACACCGACGGCCGCAAGGTGATCGCGGCCGAGGAGATGGTCGACAAGATCCAGGTCGCCGTCGAAGCCCGCCGCGATCCGAATTTTCTGATCATCGCCCGCACCGATAGCCGCACCGCGCTTGGTCTTGAGGAGGCCCTGAGGCGCGCCGAGCTCTATGCCGGCGCAGGCGCCGACATCCTGTTCGTTGAGTCGCCCGAAAGCGAGGCGGAACTGCAGGCGGTGTCGCAACGCATCAACCGGCCGCTCCTTGCCAACATGGTCAGCGGCGGCAAGACGCCGGTGCTGCCGGCCGAGCGGCTGGTTGAACTCGGTTACGCTATCGGCATCCATCCGGGTCTCGGTTTCCTGTCGGCGGGCGAAGCGTTGCAGAATGCCTATGGGGAACTGAAGCGCACCGGCAATGTGACCGAGGCGCGTCTGCACGATTTCGACGATTTCTGTCGGGTAATGGGTTTCGAGGATGTCTGGGACTTCGACCGTCGCTGGGACCGCACCCAGCGTGAGGCGGCGGAGTAGGGCGTCAGCCGAAGGGTCGCCGGACCGAAAGGTCCGATCGGTGAATGTACCGGTCACCGCCAAGGTGCCAGTTGAACGAGGCGATGATGGTGCCTTGGTCACCCTGGTAACGACGCAGTAGCCGAAGCGATACACTGCCGCCGGGAGCTGACAGGGCCGCTGACACGTGCGGCGGCATTTCAAGCGCCTGGAAAGCCTGGTTGACCGACGTCACGGTTTCACCGGATGCTTCTTCCAGCACCGCATAGAGCGGCCCATCGGCGCGCGACAGCAACACCACGAAGCGGGCGAAGCGTATCGGGATATAGCTTTCGATCAGGCAGAGGGCCTGGCCACCTTCGCGCGTCGAGCGCAGGCCTCGAACGAAGCACCATTCTTCATCCGCCTCGCCACCGATCATGCCGGCGAGTTCGGCATCGACCTTGGTGTTTTCGATGTCGAGAATCTCGAAATGGGTGTCGAGCGCAAACTGATAGAGGTCCGCGACCGAGCTGTAGCTCTGCACGAAGGCGCCGGTGGGATTGCGCTGAATGACGCGGCTGCCGGCACCCTGCTGGGTTTCCAGGAGGCCTTGCTCCTGCAGGCGCCGCAGCGCTTCGCGCACAGTAAAGCGGCTAGCGCCGAACTCGCTGCAGAACTCTGCCTCGCTGGGCAGTTTTTCACCGACCGGATAGGTGCCCGCGCCGATACGGGCGCGCAGGATTTCGAGTATTTCCAGATAGCGCGGCGACCGGCCCTTCTTTTTTGCAACTGTCTTGGTCGATGCCGTCATATGCCGTGCCCGCCGGGCTTCCTCTATGCGACGCTCTCTAGATCCCGCAAGGACTGGATCATCGACGAGCGCATCACAAAAGCCTTGTGTCGAGCCGGATCGTCGGCCGTTGCTCGCAAATCGTCATAGTAAGCCTGGCGCTTCTGGGGGTCCGTTTCGTTGAGGATCTGGCGGTTGCGCAGCGCCTGCGCCTGAACCGTTTCGAGTGCCACCTTGCGACGCTGTCGCTGGTAGCGGCCCATGCTGTCGAGTGGTGCGCCATGCCACACGCGCGTCAGCTTATCGGTCAGGTTGACGGCGTCGTGGATGCCGCCATTCATCCCCATTCCGCCGAGCGGGTTGTTCAGATGTGCCGCATCGCCGGCCAGAAAGATCCGACCCTGAAAATACTTGTCGACGACCCGCTCATGCACGCGATAGGCGGTCTTGTGAACCACTTCGAACGGCTCCGGTGATGGTGTCACCGCCTGCAACCGCTGCTCGATGTTGTCCGGATCCAGCATGTCCTCTTCGCTCTGGTCGGGATCGGTGGGCAGCAGCACCCGCCACAGGCTGGGTGTGCGCAGGAGCACCAGCCACTCCGACGGGTCGGCAATATAGGCAATGTTGGAGAGACCCGGGATGACCTCGTGATAGGGAAAATGTGTCGACATCGAAAGGAAGATTTCGGGGATGGTGATGCCCTCGAAATTCACTCCGATCGCTTTGCGCACGATCGACCTGGCTCCGTCTGCACCGATCAGGTAGCGCCCGGTTACCTCAGACCGGCTGCCGTCCGGGTGGCTCCCTTCGACCCGGATTCCGGTCTCGTCCTGCTCGACCGCCTCGGCCTTGAAATCGGTGATCAGCGTGCCGTCAGGATGATCATCGACCAGTTTGCGCACCGCCTGGGTGAGCTTCCACTGTTCGCACTGCAGGCGGTAGGGATGCCGTGTCTCACCCTCAAGCAGGCCGAGATCGAAGGTCGCGACAACGCCCTGTTCGCGGTCTCGGAACTGCCATTGCGGACAGATCAGGCCAATTTCGATGAGCTGATCGGAAACGCCGAAACGGTCGAGAAAATCCAGCGTCGGCGGATGAAAGGTCGACGCGCGCAGATCCTGCGCGAGATCGGGCGTGGCTTCCAGCAAGGTGACCGGGATACCTTCGGCCAACAGTGAAGCGGTGGCCACCAGACCGACCGGTCCGGCGCCGATCACCACCACCTGTTCCGTTGCCTTCATGCCGTCTCCCGCCCGGTCCGCCGCATCAACTTCGCTTTTGTCTGGACAAGTTGTAGGTAACTGTGCTCGGTTTGACAATGGCTCGCTTGGAGCATTTCTCGAAAACCGCTGAGGGTCCGCATGGCAAAAGACACATCCTTGCAGGGGCGCGTCGTCCTGATCACCGGTGGCAGTCGGGGTCTTGGTCGGGAGATGGCTTTGGCACTGGCTGGCGAGGGCGCCTGCCTGTGCATCACCGGCACGACACCGTCAGGAGCGCTTGCTTCGACCGAGGCCGAGCTTGCGAACCTGACAGGCGAAGACAATGTGCTCGCGCTGGCGGCCGATGTACGCGACGCCACCGCAGCAACGGCGGTTGCCTCAGCTTGCGTCGAGCGTTTCGGGCGTATCGATGTGCTGGTCAACAATGCCGGCAAGGGCATGCGTCTGGTATCCGAAACCTTCAATACGGCACCGACCCGTTTCTGGGAAGTTGAACCGGAGGCCTGGCGCACCATTGTCGACATCAATGTCAACGGCCCGTTCCAGATGGCGCGGGCCGTGGTGCCTCACATGCTGGCAAACGGTTTCGGCAAGATCATCAACGTCTCGACCTCGGATCAGACGATGGTGCGACCGGGTTATTCCCCCTATGGGCCGTCAAAGGCGTTCCTCGAAGCAGCGACTCGGGTCTGGGCCGGTGACCTGGCGGGCACGGGCATCGACATCAATGTCCTGCTGCCGGGCGGCGCAACCGACACGGATTTCCTTCCGCCGTCGGCAAACAAGCGTGGGGCGGACGGCATGCTTCTGTCTCCGGATGTCATGCGTGAGCCGATCCTTTGGCTCGCCTCCGACCGCTCCAACGGTCATACCGGCGAACGCTATATCGGCCGGCTATGGGACGGCCCCGATGCTGCGCGCGATGCATCGATCGAAAAGCCGCGCATCCTGTAGGCATAAAAAAGGGGCCGATATGCAGCCACCCTTCGGGCCGGGCGCTTTTGGCCCCTGGCGTCGTTGGCTTGCACTTGTGGTGGGGTGGCACCACGGCGAGCAATCCGCCTAGCCAGAGACCAAAATTGCCACGGTCAAATGGTGCAAACTTATCGCCCTTTGATCTAGGCCGCCTGTTTCCCGTATTTCTGCAGAACCATGTCGGCCTGCTTGCCGGTGACCTCGGCCAGATGGTCGAACGTCTTCTTGAACGTCGCCACGCCGGCGGTGGCCGAGCGCAGTTCTATGATCAGGTCCTGGATTTCCGATTCAGGCATGATGGCGTTGACCGCGTCCCAGCCGTCCCATCCCGGGCGGGCATCGAAGCCGAGCAACTGACCGCGGCGGCCCGACACGATGGCGTTGATCTTGGCCGTTGCGTCATTGGGGCAGAAGATTTCAACCCGCGCCATGGGCTCCAGCAGCACGGGCTTGCACTCCGGCATGCCCTCGCGCATGGCGATCTGGCCGGCGGTGCGGAAGGCCTGGTCGGATGAATCCACCGAGTGGTAGGAGCCGTCCGACAGGTTGACCGCTACGTCGACGACCTGAAAGCCGAGCGGCCCCTTGGTGAGATAGTCGCGAATGCCTTCGCGCACCGAGGGGATATACTGTTTCGGCACCACGCCCCCGGTGATCGTGTCGGTAAAGACGAAACCTTCGCCGCGCGGCAACGGTTTGATCTCGACGACAACGTCACCGAACTGGCCGTGGCCACCGCTCTGCTTCTTGTGGCGGCCGCGCACCTGGGTCGAGGCGCGGATCGTTTCCTTGTAGGGCAGCGTCGGCTGCCCGGAATCAGCGGCAATGGCATATTTGCCGGCAAGCCGTTCCAACGCCACGCGCAGATGCATTTCGCCCTGGCCTTCCAGCAGCGTTTCGCCGGTGTCCTGGCTGTGGACGACCCGTAGCGACGGGTCCTCCTCAACAAGCCGGTGCAGGGCCGTCGACAGCTTGACTTCGTCTTTGCGCTCCTTTGGCGCCACGCTGAAGGCTATGACCGGATCGGCGATCTCGAGATCGACGAGATTTTCTGTTGCATTGCCATCGGTGCACAGCGTGTCGCCGGTGACCACATCGTCAAGTTTGCCAAGCGCAACCGTGTCGCCTGGGCCGGCCTGACCGCGCTTGGTGACGGTTTGGCCGAGCAGGTCACTGACACTGGAGACCCGTGTTTCCGCGCCGTCGGGCCGGGTCACTGTGTCGCCTTCCGAGACACTACCATTGAGCACCCTCACGACAGACTGTTTGCCGCCATGGGCGGTGTAGTAGGTCTTCAAAACCTGCAGGCAGGATCCGCCTTCCGAGAGGCTCAGGCGTTCGCGGGTCTGGGCGATGCCTGGGGCCTCATGGCGCAGCGCTTTCAGGAGCCGCCAGACGCCGTTGCCGTGTTCGGCTGAACCGATGAAGACCGGGCAGATATCGCCGGCGCGCAGCTCGGCAACGAGATCGGTGAACACCAGGTCGCGCTCGGGATTGATGTCTTCGAGCAACTGCTCCATCAGCACATCGTCGTAGTCGGCGATCTGCTCGAGCATTTCGAAGCGCGCTTCCACTTCGCGCGCTTTGTCCTCGTCGGGAATGTCGATGACTTCGCTGGTCGCGTGCTCCTTGTAGACATAGGCGCGCTCCAGAGCGAGATCGATGACGCCGGTGGCAATGCCGTCCTTCCAGATGGGAATCTGGCGCACCACCAGCGGTGCGGAGGATGCTGGCTGCACGGCCTTCAGCAGGTTGCGCACACTGCCCTGGAACTTATCGATCTTGTTGACGAACAGCATGTGAGGAATGCCGCTGTCCTCGAGCTGGCGCAGGATCACCTGCAGGGCCGCAAGCTTCTTGTCGTCGGCTTCAGCCACGACAACGGCCAGGTCAACGCCGGCCAGCACTCCACTGGATTCACTGAGAAATTCCACTGATCCCGGACAGTCGATAAAAGTGTAGCGATCGTCCAGATAATCGGCGCTCGCAACATTGGCCTCGACGCTCATGGTATGGGCTCGGGCTTCGGCCGACGCATCGCCGACGGTGTTGCCCTGGTCGACACTGCCCTGCCTGTTGACGGCCCCGGCGCGCGCCAGCATCGCCTCCAGAAGGGTCGTCTTGCCGCTTCCGAAAGGCCCCACCAATGCGATGCACCGGGGCCCGGTTTCTCTGCCGTTTGTGGTTGCTCCGTCAGCCATGATTTCCTCCCTGCTTGCTGCGCGTGAGGGCCTTTTAGAGGCCTTGAACCCATCATGGTTCGCCATTGCCCGGCGGTTGTCAAATGATCGCGCGCAAATTGTGCGAAAGGATGTCGTTGCCGAAAGCGCTTTGGGTGGAAGCGGGCAGGTTTCAGCCGGAATAGCGCACCGTAGCGCTCCAGGTCTGGCCGTCGATGGCTTCCAGCAACAGCTCGTAGGTTCCAGGCGAAAGGGAAGCCGCCGCCGCAGGCGGGGGCAGGCTCAGTCGGGCCTTGCCGCCGGTCTTGCCGCTGAAACCGTATCTCTCCGTCTTGAAGTGGGAAGCCCAGACATAGGGGTAGGCGTTCACGATGGCAGACGGGGCCAGATCGGCCAGAGTTTCGCCATCCCACTCGGCCGCAACGGTGCCGTCCGGCGCTTGCAGCCGAGCGGCGATGACATAGGCGGCGCCGGTGTCGGGTCCGGCGTCTACATAGGCATCCATCGTGATGCCCGCATCGGCAGCCAGCTCAATGTTCGACAGGCTGATGTGGTGGTTGTGGTAGTTGACGCGCGGGTGCAGTGGCGAAACCACCGCGCCGAACAGGATATGGTAGCTGCCGACTGTGAACACTGCGCCCATGATGGCAAGGGTCAAACTGGCCCGTCGCGCGGCGGCCGCGGGCAGGGCACCGCTCATCAGCCAGACTATCAAACCGGACGATCCCAGGCGGTTCTGCAGCAGCCCATCTACAGAAAGTCGACCACCGCCGGCGACGAAGATCGCGGCACTCATGGCAAAGCCGGAAACCGCCATGGTCCATTCATCAAGGCACGTCGACCCCATCCAGCCGAACACCAGCATCAGCGAGATATTCAGGCCGACGCTGGCAAGCGCCAGCGCCCGGGTCAGCAGCCCAAAAATCAGGCCGAGACCGACAACGAGCTCCGCCAGCGTCCAGAACCAGACGGACAGATAGACCAGGTCCGGTTTGCTCAGCAGCCATTCGATGGGACCGCCGATCCAGAGCACGCCTGGCAGGGCATGCACCATCTTGTTGGCGACGAAGCCGGCGGCTTCGAAGTCCAGCTTCACGGCGTGGTTGATGCCGGCGATTTCCTGGTAGTCGTAAATCATCCTCCGGCTGGCGCCGCCCCAGAAGATGAAGCCCTGGACGAACCGCACGCCCAGGAGTGCAAGAGCCATTGCCGAGAAGCAGACAGCCCAGTCAGGTTTCTGTCCTTCCGAATGTGTCGATGCGATCATGACGTGCCTCCCGATTCTGATACTGGATCAGTCATAGCGGGCGTCGGCAAAGGATCCAAATTGAAGCAACGCCACCGCCGACCCGATTGCCATCAGGCCGTCGCTTCCATCCGCTTCTTCAGGCGCTCGCGCCAGATGATGAACAGGCCGGCGCCGACGATCATGAAGACGCCTGGGATCAAACGATCGAACGGAGTCTCACCAAAGAAGATCCAGCCGAGGCAGAAGGAAAACGGAATGCAGAAATGCATACAGGTGTTTATTGAGATATTCAGTTAAAAGCTGGATAATTCTGTACGAAGTCATTCAGTGTGAGTATTGTCACAGAAAATTATTGACGGATCTTGGTCTAATGGACTGCCCATAAAGGGGAGGGGCTGCCAAGCCAAAAGGGCCCAGTGGCTCAAGACGGCGCGGATGACTAAGCCGCTCTTGAAAACGGAGACAGCGATGGTATTCGGCTCGGCGCCGGCTCGAGAGCGCAACTCACGATTAACTGAAACTCGTGGATCGCCGTCGACCTTGCGGCGCTTTATGTCCAAAGTCGTACAGACTCTTGCCGGCTATCGGGTCCGTGCGATCTATTTCGGCCTGTCCAACGCACACTTCATCAAATTCCTCAGAACGGTATCCAGTGTCGTACGGTATCTCAGGCCGATCCTGATCATACGAAACAGTGTTTTCCTGGCTCGCCACGAGGATGTTTGCGAGGTCATGGAGCGTATGGGCGAGTTCAGCTCTGCAGACGGCATGAATCCGAAGATGCCGGCCGGCCCGTTCGTGTTGAGCATAGACTGGAAGCGGCAGCACGAGCGCGAACGCCGGGCACTCGAGCGTGTCGTCGACGGCCTTCGGCAGAAAGACGAAGAGCGCATCAGAACGATCGCCCGTGTCAAAAGCCGGTCCGTGATAGACGCAGCACTGGGCCGAACGGCGAAGCCGGTAGAGCTCAACGTGGCACGCGATCTTTCCGAAGATACTGCGCTTGAAGTTGTCAAGCAGTATCTCGGCGTCCCGGCTCCCGAAGGGAGGGAGGAGGAATTCAGGCAATGGATGCGCATCCTGGCCGCGCAGATTTTTCATCGGCCGCCCGTGGGGAGCCTGGAGGAGTTCCGAACGTCCGAAGCATCGGCCGAGCTGGTTGTCCATATAAAGGCCCTGATCTCCTGCCGGCATGACGGGATCAAGCAATCCGGAGATCAGAAGATCGCTTTTTCGGATGACCTTCTCGTGCGCCTCTTGAAGCAGATCGAGCCGAATGGGAAAGACAATCCATGGCTCGATGAAGCCTGGGTTCTTCGCCTTGTGGCGGGCATGATGGTCGCCGGCACGGCGACGGTCGCACGGGCAATGACGCAAGGCATCTATCAGGTTTTTCGGCAGCCGGGTGCTCTGAGCGCGGTGCGGGATGCTGCAACGAAGTACGCCTCCCTCGATAACGGGAGCGCGAAGCCAGGGGAAGCGCAGCGCATCAGAGATCGCATGCTACAGGTCTGCTACGAGGCGATCAGGTTCAATCCGATGCTGCCGGCTTTCTCCGCTAGATACTGTCTTCGCGAGACGGTTGTCGCGTCAGGCAAGCCACAGGAACGCCTGATCGACGCCGGTGCCTCGGTTTTGCCCGTAGCTTTGGCCGGCATGTTCGATCCACAGGCTTTTCCGCGTCCTGGGCAATTCTGCCCGGACCGGCCGATGACGAACTACCTGCATTTTGGCCGCGGTCCCCACGCATGCTTCGGCAAGTTCGTTGCGGACAGCCAGTTCGTCGAGGTGTTTTCACAGCTTTTTCGACACCAGGGCCTCAGGCTCAAGCCCGGAAGTGATGGGCGCATCTCGTATGAGGGGCCGGCCGTCGACAAGCTCATCGTTCAGAAATTGGAAGAATAGTGCTGCAACCCAACATCGTGACGATTATCACCAGTGTTGAGCCCGGACGTGAATTCGAATTGCGGGACCATATTCGATGCCATGCCGATATCGGGCCCGCCGGCGAAGATCGGCAACTGGCCTTTTCAAAATTGCCGAATCTGCACTTTTTCAGTTTTGTCGTCGTGCCCGAGGATGCGGCTCTCGACCTGCGTGCGTGTCTGGTGCTTGAGGCTACGATCGACGGTGACTGGCGCGACTTCATTGAGGATCTGGTTTCCAGTTCTCCGGAAATCGTCGACGGAATCTACCGCCATTGCGTCGGTTATCCGATCTGCGGGACGGATGTACCCAGACTCGTGACCGAGTATCTTTCAGCGCATTTCGTCTGGGCCCAAACGTATTATTGCGGTTTTCCGGGCCGCAGCGTCGCGCAGATCGTCGGCGAGAACAGCTTGCGACAAAAAATCAGCGATTATATCAATGGCCGCCTCAGAAAGATTAAAACCCTGCCACCGACCTACAGCGGCATCCAGAAGCTGATACGGCGGGATGTTGTGCGCATGGACCCATCCATGCGTTGGGCGGAACTGCCCTATCGCGAGCCGGCCGAAGTCCGCCACGGGGAAACCCTGTTAAGGTTGGGCGGACTGGCGGTCGTTGCGATCTCGGCATTGATCCTGGCCGCCCTGACTTACGAAACTCTGGACTGGTCACCGCAACAGCATTTTGACGCAATCCGCTCGAACTTTGTCGATCAAAGAGCGTCTGGTCCCAGGCAAAGCGATTTCGACGATGCACCGCTGAAACCATCTTTCATGGTACAGTCCCTTTCGGTTTCCTCGACTGTTTTCCTGATTCTTGCCTGCATCTGGTTGGGCTTGCGTATTGCAGAGCTTTTCGCCGACAGAAAGGCAAATCCGGCGACCCGGAACTTTGCCGACGGTTCGCTGGCGCTGCTGGTCCGCATCTTCCGTAATTCGGTGTTGTGGATAATGTTGCTCAGCGGCGTAATCACCATCGCGCATGTATGTGCGGATGCCATCGACCTCGGCGGTTTTCTCGGCAAGCTACCGGAAACAGGGAGCACCTTTCGAAGCCGGGACTTTCTGATCAGCCTGGGGGTCCTGTTGGCGGTCCTGCTGCCGCTGTTCCTTGTGCTCCAGTATTTCAAGACATCGCTCGAGCTAAAGGTGCAATTGCGCGATCTGGAAGACGGAAAGGAGGCCGTGCGAATTTTCCTGTACGATAGCGTATGGATGCTGCGAGCCGTGACAGTGTTGGCGATGATCTTGATCGTCGCCAGGCATTTTCCGTCCGACTTCAGAAGAGATTTTGGTGATGCCCTCGAGCTATTCGCCATCTGGTGCCTGGTCGGCGCGTGCTTCGTCGTGGCAGCCGCCCTTTTAGGTTGGCTAATCTACACGCTACTGTTCTGCGCCATTCGGATCCAGGAGCGTAGAGAGGTAAACAGTTTCGCAGATGCTTCATCGCTGACGCCAAGGTCGAGAGCCGTCTCGGCGGTTTATGCCCGCGAGGAGCATGGCGTCAACGAGAGGCAGAACCACCTCGCCAGTCTCACCGTCGTCAAGCCCGGGCTGTTTCGCCAGATGATTCTACGCACCGTTTTGCGGTCCGTAAATTTTCTCGCGCGTTACCGCTTCAACAAGGGAGAACTGGGGCAGATTCCGACGATCTTTTCCGCTCGCTGGGTCCTGATCGACCGAGGTAAAAGGCTGTTGTTTCTGACCCACTACGGCGGAGCCTGGGAATCGTATCTCAACGAATTTATCGACCTCGCGGCCGTCACCGGTGTGAATGCCATCTGGACCAACACGCGGCTGCCGCAGCTGCGCGCAGAAGACAAACCGGTCGGATTTCCGAGGTCGAGATTCCTGCTGTGGGACGGTGCCCGGTTCCAGCGACAGTTCAAGATGTACGTGCGCTGCAGCCAGCTTGAAACCTTGGCCTGGTACGGTGCCTACCGGAATTTGAGTGTCACGAACATCAACCACAACAGCAAAATTCGTGACGAATTGTTCAAGTCGCTTTCTTCCGCGGAACTGGATTCTTTTGTGCAACGCCTGTGAGGCCCGAAAGCCATGATCGATTGGAGTGACGTACAGGGAATTGTCCTGAAGGGTTACAAGGACAAACCCATGTCCGTTTTCGCACTGGTGAAAGTTACCGACAGGGCCGCGGCGTGCGGTTGGCTGGACAGCATCGCGACCGCCCTGACGGTGGTAAGTGACTTGACCAGTCCCGAACCGGGTTCTGCCCGCCCGGGCGCCTCCAACGCAGCCGAAAGCGGGGCAAAAGTGCCGGCCGAGGACTCTTGCTATCTGAATATTGCGTTTACCCGAAGTGGGCTTGAAGCGCTCGGAATGGAAAAGCCGGATCTGGATGGGTTTTCCGACGAGTTTTTGGAGGGTATGGCGCCGGACCCCGACGGCCGGTCCGGTCCCTATACGAGGCGCTCCGGGATACTGGGCGACATCGACGTCAATGCGGCGACGCACTGGTCGTGGGGCGGAATACCGGCCAAAGGCAAAAAAAAACGCGGCGATGTTGCTGCCATCCACAGGGACGAAATTCACATCCTGCTCGCCGTCTATGGAAACACGGTCGCATCGGTGAATTCGGCGCTCAAGGTGTGGGTTCTGGATGCCAAGGGCGTCGCGCTTTGCCGCAACGGGGCCAAGGGCCAGGGCAATCCGTCTCTGCATCAAACCAACTATCCTGCCGATGGGCGCGAGCATTTCGGCTTCGTGGACAGCATATCCCAGCCCATTCTTCGAGGTACCAAGGCCGCGGCGAAGATGTCCCAAAGTCTTGACAAAAGCAATGTCGTCGAACCCGGCGAGTTCCTCTTCGGCTATGAGAACGAGCGCCGCCTGTTGCCCGACGGCCCGACCGTTGCGGGCAAATCGGATTTGAAGGATGTGCTGCCGGCCAAGGACGGCCGAAAGGACCTCGGCAAAAACGGCACCTATCTCGTTGTCAGGCAACTGGAACAGGATGTGCCCGCTTTCAACGCGCTCATTGACACGATTGCCGACGACCTGGGCGAATCGATGTCGTTGAACGAGGCAAGGGAATGGGCCGCTGCACGCCTGATGGGCCGGTTCAGAACGGGCGCGCCGCTCACGCCGGAAAACACGGCACTTTCGGCCGCCGCGTTGGTCGGCGGCAACCGAGACAACAACGACTTTCTGTATTACTACGCCGATCGGGACGGGTTGCACTGCCCGATCAGTTCACATGTTCGCCGCGCCAATCCGCGCGACTCGCTCGGCCCGGATCCCGAATCGGCTCTGCTGTTGTCAAAACGGCACCGCATTCTCCGCAGGGGCCGCCTCTACGGGCCACATTACGATCCCGACAGCGGGGAAAGAGGCCGTGAAGCGGAGCATGTCGAACGGGGCTTGTTTTTTCTCGGTCTGAACACCGATATCGCCGGACAGTACGAGAATATCCAGCATTCTTGGGTCAACAATCCGCATTTCGCCGGACAGTATGAAGAACTAGATCCCATCATCGGGCAGGGGGGTGATCAAACGACATCCCTGACCATCCAGGGGCGTCCGGTGAACTTGCGTCTGGAGAACATCTCAAGGCTGATCAAAGTGCGCGGCGGCGGATATTTTTTCCTGCCCGGAAAACGCGCAATTCGATATCTGGCAAACCTGCCCGGGCCCTCGGGAAGTGAGCCACTGGGATAGACCCGTTTCGGCGTCCGGTCACAACCCCGCGATGCCGGGCCGCACGACTAAGACACGACCAGCCGTTTGAGCGGATCTTTCGTCAACGCATGCAAAGAAAGGAACGGAACATGTCTGGGGATCAGGAATACGACTACATCATCGTCGGCGGCGGGACTGCAGGCTGTGTTCTGGCAAATCGACTCAGCAAGGATGCTGGCGTTTCCGTACTGCTGTTGGAAAAAGGTCCAACCGACGATCACCCGAACATCGATAAGTCGCTCATCCCTGATCTCTTCAAGCTGTGGGCGGACGCCGACTATGTTCACGAATATCACATGAAGCGCGAAACCGATATCAAACAGTGGCCGGCGCTGCTTCGCGGAGTGACGCTCGGAGGAAGCGGTGCCGTCAACGTAATGATCCATGTAAGGGGGAACAAAAAAGACTACAATCGTTGGGAGGAGCTGGGCAATCCTGGGTGGTCTTACAGGGACGTGTTGCCCTATCTGAAGCTGTCGGAGAATTACGAAGAGGGTAAATCACGCTATCGCGGCGGCGACGGTCCGATCTCTGTCCGCAACCTGATATCGCCTACGCCGATGGCGACGGCCTTTTGTTGCGCCGCAGCAGAAAAGGGTTTCGACGGGCCGAATTGGGATTTCAACGACGTGAAACAGGAAGGCGGCGCCGGAACCTATCAGTTTGCCTTCACAAAACATGGCATCCGCTGCAGTTCTGCGACCGGTTACCTCAGGCCGGTGATGCACCGGCGCGGAAACCTCACGATCAAGACCGATCGTACCGCGCTCAAAATAAAGACAAGCAAGGGTGACGGTGGCCGCCTTCAGGCGACCGGTGTTTGCTGTCTCGATCCCAACACGAGGGTTGCGGTTACCTACTCGGCCAGCCGTGAAGTGATTGTCTGCACCGGAGCTTTCGAGTCACCCAAGCTACTGATGTTGTCGGGTATCGGCCCCGTGGAAGAGTTGAAGGCGCATGATATCGAGCCAAAGGCAGATCTGCCGGGAGTCGGTCAGAACCTGCGTGACCACGTCATATTCGCGATGCATTTCGAATCGAAACTACCCCTGGCTCAGCCAAAATTTTTGACCGAAGCCGGATTGTTCGCAAACGTCTCGGAAGATGAGAAGCCCAATTGGGACAAGGACGGGTGGCCGACAGTTCAGCTCTTTGCCAATGCCGGAATACGCGAGCGCGCATACACGCATTTTCCCGAGAATTACTTCCTCATTGCACCTTCGCTGTGCCGTCCGAAAAGTACGGGCAGAATTTCGCTGCTTTCGAACGATCCAAGGCATCCGCCTGCAATCGACCCGGGCTACTACAACGAGAGAAGTGACATTGATACGATGATCAATTCAATTTTCCTCATCCGGGAACTTGTCAACTCAAAGGCACTGGGAGCTCTTGCCGGGGAGGAAATCCCCCCAGTGCCGTCCGTGCCTTGGCCGCCGGCGCCGGACGCGGACAGACGCCATTTCGAAGCGTATGTGCGTCAGGTGTCGCGGGGTCTTTGGCATCCGGTTGGAAGCTGCAAAATGGGCCCCGCCGACGACCAACTGGCGGTCGTCGATCATGAACTAAGGGTTCACGGCGTTGATGGACTGCGTGTGTGCGATGCTTCGATCATGCCGGAACATGTGTGCGGAAATCCCAACGCGACTGTCATCATGATAGCGGAAAAGGCGGCGGGCCTCATCCAGAACTAGTATCCTGAATCTGAAGTTCGCTGGACTTATGGCAGGATCCGGGCAACGTCAGATTCGATGAGGACACCTTATAAATCATCGGATCTAGCGTGGTTTTGGGATTTGAAGTTCCAATGACGAGGTCGCGAAACAATTACAGGAACTTCAAGTCCACACTAGGGTGTGAACCCAATTCATGGTGTTGATTTTGCCTATGAAGTTGTGATTCACGACCTCCATTGAAGGAGGTTTTCATGGCACGATTTGATCTTTCTGATGAGGAATGGGCGGTTATTGAGCCACTTCTTCCACCGCAAGGGCGTGGCACCGAGCGCAAAGACGACCGAAAAATTCTCAACGGCATTTTCTACATTTTGCGAACCGGTGCGCCCTGGCGTGATTTGCCGGATCGGTATGGTCCGCGAACCACGGTCTACAACCGCTATACCCGTTGGGGCGAGCGAGGGGTTTGGCGAGACATATTTGAGGCCCTCGCGCAGGAATGCGAAGATGCTCTGATCTTTATAGACGCTTCCATCATCAAGGCTCACCGCGCAGCGAGTGGGTCAAAAAAGGGGAACTGGAAGAAGGTATTGGCCGCTCACGAGGCGGTCGCACGAGTAAGGTTCACGCGGCCGTAGATACCAGCGGGCGCCCTTTGCGGCTGGCAATCTCAGGCGGGCAGTTGCACGACAGCCAGATGATGGATGCCTTTCTGGATTGGCAGAGCCCACCCTTGGCGATCGTCGCAGACAGGGCCTATGGCAGCCGAAAGATCAGACAACAAATCGCCGATGAAGGTGCGTTGGCAGTGATCCCGTCGAAGAAAAACCAACACAGACCGGTGCCCCACGATGCCACTCTCTACGCACAGAGGAATATCGTCGAACGTTTCTTCTGCAAAATGAAGGATATGCGCAGACTGGCGACGAGGTTTGAGAAGAAGGCGCGCAACTTCTTATCAATGGTGCAACTCTTCGCAATCAGATGCTGGGCGAATTGAGTCCGCACCCTAATCATCGCGAGGCTTTGTGCTTCTCATCCCCGAACGTGCGCTTAGCTGCATTTGATGTCGGTGGGTTTCTTGCACTCGGTGTTCTGTTCCACGATCGTTGCAAGGCACTCCAGTCCGCCTTGATAGAATTGCTCGACGAGTTTGTGGGCAGCCTCCGGTGTTCTCGACTGAAATTCGGACTTCCAGACCATTACCGAGCGGCTGTCGCTCATCGGCTTCACGCTGACGGAAGCATCGTATTCGCTGAACTCTAGCGGGTGGTCGATCGCGTAGTACCGGATTGTCATTTTGGACGGAGAGCGCTCCGTCTCGGATTCGGTCAGGCAAAAGTCGCCGAAATTCAAATCCCTGGTGAGTTCCCTTTTTTTATTGAGGTAGGAGGTGCATCCGACAATGTTGGGTACCCACCGTGTCGGCGCACACTTTGCCGTAATGATCTCCCATATCGCGTGCGCCGGTGCCAGGAACTCCCGCTCGACTTCGACGTAGACAGGTTTGTCCGCGAGTGCTCGAGTAATGGGTAGAATTAGGATTACTATCGTCACATAAAGAATATACTTCAAAGGAAAATCCTCGCCTATACTGTTCAGAAAACCATGCAAATATTAGCAAAAATGGAATTAATCCGCAAGATAAACTTAACGAATCAGTGTTCCGTGCAATCCATGGATCATTGGTTTTGATCAATTGTCGCGTAGTGGATTTCCCGGTTTTCTGTTGTTACAGTTCAGGCCACTTTCGAGGTTCCCGGGTGGTAAGATCGGAAAGCACAGATGTGCCATGGAAAGCGAACTCCGGACATGGCTGACTAAATTCGGACTGGATCAGTACGCGGATCGGTTGATTGCCAGCGGGATCGGATTACGGCAGCTCTCGGAATTGTCCGAACAGCAGCTTTCGGGGCTGGGTTTTTCGTCGGACCATGCATCTGCACTGCGACGTCATTTTTCTTACGAATCTTCATCGCATGACCGGCCTGATGCGGCCGGGCAGTCAATGCTGATAAACGCTGAGCGCCGGCTCATCACCGTGATGTTCATTGACCTCGTCGATTCAACCGGCCTGTCGCGCAGGTTGGATCCGGAGGAACTGCTGGATGTCATCGTCGAGTATCAAAACACGGTCTGCAAGGATGCGGAGGTGTTCGGCGGCCACCTCGCGAGGCTGGTCGGAGACGGAGTTTTGATGCTGTTCGGCTGGCCGTTCGCCTTTGAGAACAACGCAGAGCGTGCGATTAGGTCCGCTCTCGCGTCCTTGGACTCGATTCGCAAGATGAACGAATTGAGGAACCTCAAGGTCGAGTGTCGCATCGGCATTGCGTCGGGCAACGTGGTTGTCGGTGATTTTCGGATTGCAAACACAAACCAGACCGATTCCGTGTTTGGAGAAACACCCAACTTGGCGGAGCGGTTGCAGCATATCGGCGATCCCAACATGATCGTCGTGAGCGAGTTGACGCGCCGCCTAGCTGGCGAATTGTTTGAATATGTGGATCTCGGCAATCGGTCCTTGAAGGGCTTCGAAACGCCGGTGCCGGCCTTTCAGGTTATCCGGGAGATCCCCAACCGCGGTCGCTTCGAAGCCACCCACTTAGACCGGCTTCTGCCGATCGCGGGTCGAGCAGAAGAACTCGAACACCTGGAAAGATGCCTGGCTGAAGCGGAGAAAAGACGGGGCCAGGTGGTGTGGATTTCCGGTGAAGCGGGAATTGGCAAATCGCGGCTGCTGCGAGAAGCCCGGAGGTTGGCCGGTGAGCGTAGCTTCATCCCCATTCGTTATCAGTGTTCACCCTTCCATACGCAGAGTCCCTATTATCCGCTCATTAAACAGTTGGAGCGTGCCGCGGGCATTGTCAGCAAGGAAAGCGCGGACAACCGCAGGGAAAAAATGGACATGCTGCTGCGGAAGCAGCACGCGGCGACAACCGAACAGTTCGCACTGCTGACCGAAGCGGCGTCCCTGCCGCCGGAAAACAGTGACCTGCTTTCCGGGCTTTCGGGTCGGGAGCGCAAACGGAAAACCGAGAAGGCGTTTTTCGATCTGTTGAAATACAACGCCGAGCGGAGCCCAGTTTTGTTGCTGTTTGAGGATATGCATTGGGCAGATCCGTCTACGCTTGATCTGGTCAATCGGGCAATCAACGAACTCTCCGAACTCCCGATCGCCGCCCTCTTGAGTTGCCGATCCGAATTCAGGCACCAACCGTCGCGCAAGCAACACGTCACGGTGTTGCATCTGCAAAGCCTCGAAGAAGACTATGCCGCGCGGATGATCAACAATCTGACGATACGGCAACCCCTGGCTGATGATCTCGTTGCATCGATCATTGAAGCAACCGGTGGAAATCCTCTGTTTATAGAAGAATGCACAAAGGCCGTTTGCGATGCCCAAACGGCGGGTCCAGACGGTGACATGGAAGTCGCCAGGCAATCGTCAACGCTTCCGGTCTTTCCGCTCACGCTTCAAGACACCCTGATGGAGCGGTTGGATCGCCTCGATTCGGCGCGAGAATTCGCCCAGGTTAGCTCGGTGATTGGTCGCGAATTCGAACCCTTGCTCCTGACCGAGGTGGTCGGAGCCACCCAGGACGATGTAGATTCTGCACTGGAACAACTTGCCGACGCCGGGATTCTCGTCGGCAATGGTTCACGCGAAAACAGAAGCTTCCGATTTCGGCATATTCTGATTCAGGATGCCGCCTACAGAAGCCTTCTGAAAAAGCACCGAAAGGACCTCCACGGAAAAATTGCCGCGGCGTTCGAAGAACTGTTTCCCGAAATCGTCGAGGCCGAACCCGAGTTTCTCGCTCGTCATCTGACCGACGCAGAAGTCTACGCTCGCGCGATCGATTTCTGGCAACTGGCGGCGAAACGGAATCTCGATCGTTTTGCCGTTCGGGAAGCTGCGGAACATGCTCTACAGGGCGTGCGTCTGGTTGAAAACCTGCCTGACCCCGACGAACGCGATCGCGTTGAACTGGAGTTGCAGCAAATCAGGGGTGAAGCATCCCGAGCAAGCGCGGGGTTTGGCTCGACAACGACAATGGAGGCCTACCATCGGGTTGCCGATCTGGCGATGGCAGTCGGCAATGAGCGATCCTATCGACGCGCAGTAAGAGGTTTGTTCAACGCCTACTACGCGCGGGCGCAATACGAGACCGCCCATTCCTGGGGAGAACGCTACGTAGAAATCGCAAGAGACCCCTATGCCAAGATGGTCGGTCATCACATGATTGGTGTGCCGCTACTCTGGCAGGGGAAGTTTGTGGCGGCTCGCAGCGAATTGGAAGAGAGCCTGTCGCACTACGATGAGCAGCAGATCTCCTCGTATCGACCCAAGGCCGACAGTGATTCCCCGGTGCAAACGCTGGCACCGCTCAGCATCGTTCTGGCAATGTTGGGTTATCCGGACCAATCGTTGGCGACTGGCCGTCAGGCCATTAGCATGGCGCGGCAACTGGAATTGCCCCTGTCGGTCGCCAACGCGTATGTTTGTCTCTGCAATGCCAACCAGATTATCAGGCGACCCGAATCTCACGATATCGCCACTGAGTTCCTTCGCTATGCAAGCGAGCACGACCTGCCGTTCTACGTGGGTTCGGCGCAAGCCTTCGTTGGTCTGGCGATGTATCGGATGGGCAAGATCGAGGAGGGTTTCAAGAAACTTCAAAACGGGTGGGAACTGTTCAAGTCGACAAAGTCCAGGGTCAATCAGGTCTTTTTTCATACCGAGCTTGCAGAGGGCTGCAAGTTGCTTGGCCGGACCGAAGAAGGTTTGAAGGCCGCGGACAGAGGGCTTGAACTCGCAGAGAAGTACGGTGAACGGAACTTCGAAGCGGAACTGCTCCGTTTGAGAGGGGAATTGTTGTTGCAGTTGTCAACGCCGGATTTGGAGGGGGCCGAAATCGAATTCGTGCGTGGGCTTCAGGTTGCCAGAACCCAGCAGGCGAAATTCTTTGAGCTTCGTCTGACTAACTGCATAAGCCGCCTTCATATACAACGTGGACAACTCAGTCGGGCGGCCGAGCCCCTCAAAGAGACGTTTAGTTGGTTTGATGAAGGGGTCAATCTCCCTGATCTTGATGAGGCAAGAAACCTCATTGACCAATTGCAGCGAGACGCGGCATATCTGATCCGAGGCGATTGAATTCTACTTGAAGGTAAAGCCGGCAATTAGCCGGTCAATCCTCCCCGGCACTGTTCCCATCAGAATTTGACGGTATTGAAGCATCTCCGGCGGTGCGCAGATTAGGCTTCCTCTTCTTGTTGTGGTAACCGATACCGGTGCCCGTTCAACGCGGGTTGCCTGCCTTCACCGGATACCCTCCATGCCGCGCTTTTTTCGCATCGAAACATTGCAGACGATCGCTCTGGCGCTCGTCATCGGCGCCTGCGGCGGCGTGGCGGCATCGTTTCTTGGCACGCCGATGCCTTTTCTGCTCGGCGCCTTTCTGTTTTCGGCGATTGCCTCGGCCTCGGGTTTTTCGCTGCGCGGTATCAAGCCGGAACTGCCTTTGGCGCTGCGCAATGCCTTCGTGGCTGTCATCGGGGTGCTGATCGGCAGCAGTTTCCGACCCGAATCCTTTGACGGTCTGGAAGTCATCTTGCTGCCGCTTGCCTGTGTCGCGGTCTTTGTTGCCGCGGCTCTGGCTGTCAACTACCTGATCTTCCGCCGGCTCGGCGGCTACGATCCGGTCACCGCCTTTTATTGCTCCATGCCCGGTGGCCTGATCGAAAGTGTCGTCATGGGCGAGAAAGCCGGCGCCGATGCACGCAGCGTCAGCCTGCAGCAATTTTCGCGAATCTCGCTGGTCATCACTGCTCTTCCCTTCATCATATCTCTGCGTGTCGGTGAGACGGTCGGCAGTGCCGCCGGCGTGACGTTCGAGGGTGCGATCGCGGATCCCGTCGATTGGCTGGTGCTGACAGCCTGCGCCGTCATCGGGCTGTTTCTGGGAAAGGCATTGCGGTTGCCCGCCGGGATCATCGTCGGACCGCTCGTCCTGAGCGCTGCGGCACACATTGCCGGCCTGACGGATGCACCACCACCGGCCTGGGTGGTGATATTGGCGCAGGTGGTTGTCGGCACCGGACTTGGCGCCCGTTTCGGCGGTTTCCGGCTAGGTCACATCGGCAAAGCCGTTCTTTTGGCGGTTATTTCCGTAACGGCAATGCTGCTGCTCGATGCGGCCATGGTTTCGGCGCTCACCACCGTTCTCGACATCCCCTTCGAGGTTCTGTTCATCGGCTTCGCCCCAGGCGGGGTGACGGAAACGGCACTGATCGCGCTCAGCCTGGACGTCAATCCGGTCATGGTCACCATGATGCACGTCTTTCGCATCGTCATCACGGTAATCGGCTGTTCCCTGTTGGCACGCCTGATCCTTGCCAACAAGCCAGTTACCGGCGGTGATCGAGGTTAGAGCCCGAGGTCAGCCATACCGGATGACCTTCTTCTCGATGAAGACGACAATCAGGAACAGGCAGATCGCCATCGACGACGAAAGCACGATCGCCGCATAGAGCTGACCCGCCCGATAGTTGAACGTCGCCTGGATAATCAGCGCACCGATACCCTTGTCGGAACCGATCCACTCGCCGACGATGGCGCCGATGACCGCGGTCGTCGATGCGATGCGCAGCGATGAGAACAACATTGGCAGCGACCGCGGCAGCCGCAGTCGCCAAAACGTTTCCCACGGCGTTGCTGACAGGATACGCAGCAGTTCCTGCTCGCTCGAGCTTGCAGAACTCAGCCCTCGGATCATGTTGACCAGCGTCGGAAAGAAGCAAATGACAGCGGCAATGATGATCTTCGGCAGCATGCCGAGCCCGAAAATCAGAATTATGATCGGTGCAAGCGCCAGGATAGGGATCGTGTTGAAGAACAGCACGACCGGAAAATAGGCGGCCTGCACGACCCGACTGTAGACGAACAAGATAGCCATCAGCACGGCCACCGTGTTGCCGATCAGGAAGCCGGCGACGCTCTCGACCATGGTTGGCCACAGGTTAGAGAAGAGCAGTGGCCACTGGTTTTGAAACACCTCGGCGATCGTCGCCGGTGTTGGCACGATGTAAGGCGGAATGCCGGCAAGCGGGATCAGAAACTGCCAGGCTGCGACAATTGATAGGGCGCCAACGATAGGCAGACCGATCAGGGCATTGCGGGGTAGGGGGCGCTCCATCACGAGGCAGTCTCCAGAGCTTTTCGCATGTCGGCCATGGCCTCAACAACGGCCGGGTCTTCGCGCGAACAGGCGTTGTCCGCCGATTTGATGTCGCGGAGATCGCGGATGGCGACGACCCGTCCCGGATTGGCTGCCATGACCATCACGCGCTGCCCAAGATAGACCGCCTCCTGGATCGAATGCGTGACGAACAGGATCGTCGTGCCGGTCCGCCGCCAGATTGCCAGCAGTTCGTTGTTGAGCCGGTCCCGTGTGATTTCGTCAAGCGCGCCGAAGGGTTCGTCCATCAGCAATAGCTTCGGTTCTTCAATCAGCGCCCGCGCGATGGCGACCCGTTGACGCTGACCGCCGGAAAGCTGGTGCGGAAAGCGTTCGCCGAGATTGTCCAGCCCGAGCAAGGTCAGCAGTTCGTTTGTGCGGCCGTCCGGCAATCGGTGCCTGTTGGCGCCACCGACGATGGCCGGCAATTCGATATTGTTGCGCACGGTCCGCCACGGCAGCAATGTCGAATCCTGAAAGACGAAACCGATCTGGCGTTGCTGTCGCGCTCGGCGCGGCGACGCGTTCAGCACCCGGATGTCGCCGGCAATCGGCTCAAGAAGATCAGCCACGACTCGCAGCATGGTCGACTTGCCGCAGCCCGATGGTCCGAGAATGGTCAGGAATTCGCCGACCCCGATCGTCAGATCGAGGCCGGCGAGAACGGTGACGTCGGCGTCCGGGTTGCGGTAGCCAATGTCCAGGCCGCGCGCCTCCACTGCCGCTTCCATGACGGGGTCAGGCGCCCGGTGCATTCAGTTTCGGGCGTTCCGAAGCCGTCATTTCAAGGATCTTCAACGTGTAGACATCCTCGAGCTTCGGCCGACCATTGGCATATTGTTCAATCTGGTCGTAAAGCGCGATCTGCTCCTCCAGAGACGCTGGATCGAAGGTGCCCCAACCGTCCTTGGCCGTTGCGTCGTCAAAACTCATCCTGAGCACGAGATCGATGGTCTTGAGTTCCCAGTCGAGATCCATGTTGGGGAAAGCGGCAACCGCTTTATGGACCGCCTCCTGCGGATTGGCATGGGTCCAGCCCCAGCCCTTGGCGACGGCGCCGATGAACTTCGCCAGCGTTTCGGCGTTGTTGGCGACCGCATCATCGGTCGCAAAATAGACGTCGGCGTAGGAGTTGAGGCCGAGATCCCGTACCAGTAGGTCGATGCGGTCATCACCGACAACACTGAGCGCCTGCGTGTTGGTGATCCAGCCGCCGATCGCGTCTACCTCGCCTCGAACCAGCGGCGCCTTGTCGAAGCCGACATTGACCACGTCGAGTTCACCGACAGGGATGTTGTTCTTGGCCGCGATCGCGTCGATCAGGAAACGCGCCGTCGGTTGGATGCCGATTTTCAGACCGCGAAGATCTTCGACAGAACGCAGTGGTTTATCCGGTTTCGAGGTGAGAGCGTAGGGACCGGTCCGGTAGCCACAGGCGAGGATGCGGACGGGGATGCCGCTGGCCCGCGCGTTGAACAATTGCGGTGTTTCCGAAAACTGGCCGAGTGCGGCAGCACCCGAGATGACCGGAGGAACGGTCGCAGAATTGGGGCCGCCAGGGCTGAATTCCACCTCAAGGCCTGCTTCCTCGAAGTAACCGTTGACCGCGGCGATGATGTCGCCGATCTGTCCATTGGACATCAGCCAATCGTATTTGATCACCACTTTGGTGGCTGCCTTCGCGTCTTCAGGAATGATCAGCTGAATGCCGGTTCCGAACGCCGCCAGGCCCAAGGCAGAAGACTTCATGAATGAGCGGCGACCGAGTGTGCCGAAGCGTTTGTTGGTGGACATCGTGTTCTCCTTTGTTTGTTTCCTTCAGGATTGTGATCGGGCGGGCGATGACGCCCGGTACCGACGCTATGCAGTGTTGTCGTGATAGTCTCCGGGGCCACCGTCGAGCCACGCGTAGAGTTCCCAGAGTGTCCCGTCAGGGTCCGTGAAATAGGCACAACGGGCGTTCCAGACATATTCCTGCGGAGGGCCATAGAACGGCACGCCACGTGCGTTCAGCTCCGCGTAGATTGCATCGACAGCAGCGGGTTCATCGAGCTCGACAGCGACACAGGCCTTGTGAGCCTCCTTCGGTGAGCGAGCGTTGGAAACGCCCGTATGCTCATTGATATGGTCCAGTTCCCAGGCGGCGAGCGTTACGCCATCGGCGTGGAAATCGGCAAAGCCTTCCGCTCGCCTGCGCAATGTGAAGCCCAGCTTGTTCGTGTAGAACTCCACCGTCTGTTCGATATCCTCGACGAGCAGGCAAACGTCGGTGATTTTCTTGATCTTCTCCAAGGCCATTTTGGTCCTATCCCTTATCCGGATTTGAATCGCTGTCTGTCGGCACCGCGCCAATGCGTTCGCCGGCGCCGTGGATATGCGCGCCCATCGCCGCGCGTGCGGCGTCGGCATCACCGGCGCGAAGCGCCTCGAAGACCCGGACATGCTCGCCGACGTTGATCTCGACCAGTTCGTGCAACGGGTTCGTGTCGCGCGCGATGTAGATCGAACGGCGGATCTGTTCACAGATGAAGCAGACGAACGTGTAGATGTAATCGTTGCCCGTCGCCTGGGCGATCTCTCGATGGAACTCCAGGTCCGCCTCGATGCTGCCGTCTTCCCAGCGCTCCTCACCGCGCATCCGGTCCAGCGCCTGTTCGATTTTCTGCAACTGTTCCTCGTTGCGGCGTTCCGCGGCGAGCCCGGCGGCCTCGATCTCCAGGATCCCGCGCAATTCGAACAAGCGTTTCATCGACCCCTCTGTCTTCAGGGCCTCCGAATCCAGGCGGATCGCTGAGCGGCGTTCCGGTTCCTGAACGAAAGCACCTACACCCTGTCTGGCGAGAATGACGCCGTCGGCACGCAATTGCGAAATCGCTTCGCGCACGACATTGCGGCTGACGCCGAGCGATCCGGCCAGCTGATGTTCACCGGGTAGCTGCTCGCCCGGTCGAAAATTACCCGTCGCGATCTCGCGGGTGATATAGGCAGCCACCTTGGTGGGAAGGTGTTCGATAAAGCCGATCTTGTCCGACACATGTCTCATCAGATTGCGGTCTCCTCGGCGAGCATGCAGCCCGGGTTCATGATGTTTTGGGGGTCGATCGCCCGCTTGACGCTGCGCATGAGCGAGAGATGCACCGGATCAACGGTTGCGGTGAAGCGGCCGGATTTGGTCCGGCCGAGGCCGTGTTCTGCACTGATCGATCCGTTAAATTCCTCGACGATCTCAAATATCCGCGTTTCGATGATCTGGCCGGTCGCACGCGCTTGCGGCTCCGTCAGTGTGGATGGGGGCAGGGCGTTGAAATGCACGTTGCCATCTCCGACGTGGCCATAGGCTTGCCCGGTCCAACCGGGGAATTCGGCCGCGAGCATCGCGCGCAGATGGTCGATGATCGGCGCGATTTTCGGAAGAGTCACGGAGACATCGCTGCGAACGTGATAGCCGCGTTGCGCTTGCCCCTCCACGAGGCCTTCACGGATCTGCCAGAAGGACTGTGACTGACCGATGTTGGCAGCCAGAACGGCATCCTTGACCAATCCGCTTTCAATCCCTTCCGCTAGGAGCTGCTCGACCGCATATCGCAACTCGACAGTTTGTGCGCCCGACACTTCCAGAAGAATGTGGACCGGCGCCTCCGTCGACAGCGGATTGCGCATATCGGGATAGATGCGGGCTGCCATGGGCAGGCATTCCGACCCGATAACCTCAAAGGCGCTGAGCAAATCGGCGCAGGTCCGACGAGCCTGTCCGAAAAGCTCTGTGGCGTCTGCGAATGAGTTAACGCCGATATAAGCTGTCTCGACGGTTTCCGGCTTCGGGAACAGCTTCAAGCTAGCAGCTGTGATGATGCCCAGTATCCCCTCGCTGCCGATGAACAGCTGCTTGAGGTCGAAACCGCGATTGTCCTTGCGCAGACCTGAAAGCCCTTTCCAAATCGACCCGTCTGGCAGCACGGCTTCGAGACCGAGCACGAGGTCCCTCATCATTCCGTAACGCAGGACGTTCACGCCGCCGGCGTTGGTCGCCACGTTGCCGCCAATCTGGCAACTTCCCTCAGCACCAAGCGAAAGCGGAAACAACAGGTCTTCCTCCAAAGCAACCTGTTTGACTGTCTGCAGGACGCAGCCAGCCTCAGCGACAAGGGAGTGGTTGGCGGCGTCGATTTCGCGGATTCGGTTGAGCCGTTCGAGGCTGACCAAGAGCCGGCCCGGCCTGTCCGATATGGCGCCCGATACCAGGCCGGTGTTGCCGCCCTGCGGAATGATCGGGATATTCTGATCGGCGCAGTAACCGACAAGTCTCTGCACGTCGTGTACCGTGCGCGGCCGGGCAACTGCCAGAGTCTGCCCGTGGTGATCGCCCGGCCAGTCGGTGACATATCGATCGCCGAAGGCCGCCGCAGGCATGACCTCAATCGGTTGCAAAGCCGACTGTATGGCTCGGACGGTGCTGTCGGAACTCGACGCTGATTGTTGGCCCGCTGCACTCATTGCGAAGGTAATCCGGTCGTTCTCATGGAGGTAAAGCTAGCGCATGTTTAGTTGTCCTACAAGCGTATAAGTGAACAAGAGATGTGTGTTGGTCACCTCGAGCACCGGCAAGAGTCCGGTAGATACCCTGCCTTGTTGGCTCTACTCATCGAATGGAGGGCAGAAAATTGGCAGTATGCGCTGCGGGTGTTATCCCGTTGCAGCATGGGTGGCGCTGCTGCAATGAAGGATCATTGCAAGTGCGATCTGCGAAGTTTGGAATTCGTTTGCGCGCGGAGGGTCTGATCGTCGATCGTATTCCGGCACTGCTTGTGTCTGGCGCGTCTCATACCGGCAAATCGACGTTCGCCGGATCGATTGGGGAGGCGTGCGGTTGGAGTGTTCTCTCAACCGACCGTATCGCCCGACACCCCGGACGACCGTGGCCGCAGGTGGCAACACACGTGGCCGAATTCTATTCCCGCCTTTCAGACGAGACGATTTTTCAATTTCTGTTGCAGCATCATCAGAACATGTGGCCAGCCATCCGCAGGCTTGTCTGCGGTCTGGGTGCAGAAAAAATTCCGTTCGTTTTGGAAGGAAGCGCACTGCGTCCGGAATATGTCGCCGGACTGGCCGGCGCCGTGACAGAAGTGGTTCATCTATACTCCGAAGGCGAGTTTCTTGCCGATCGCATCCTTCGCAACAGCCACTATGTCGAACTGGAGCCAAGCCAGAAACATCTGGTCGACAAGTTTGTCGATCGATCGTTGCGCGACAATGAGCTGGGACTGATGGCAGCGCGTGGCCATGGCATTCAATGCATAGACGTGCAGGACGAGACAACTGTCGAGCGGATTCGCCTGCAGATGGTCGGCCGTTTAAGTGGCGGGCTCGTCTAGTCAGCCTGGAAGCGGAGCGCTCGCTCTCGCAGTAGATGTCCAATATCGACGCAGTTTTAAGCAGCAAGATCCGAACTAATGGAGGGCGGCACCGTATCGATCAATGCGCCAGGATCGCGACACCTGCAGGCTCCAAGAGCGGTTGCCCGAGCTTATAGTCCCCCGAAAGCCCAAGCGCCGCCAGATCGACTTCTGTCTCACCGTAGTTCAGGACATAGGTCAGCGTGCCGCTGCGGCGGATGCGGACGGTATCCGGCAGGTTCAGAAGCTCCAGTCCGGCCGACTTGCCGAGCTTCTCAACGATTGCCGACATCATATCGGTGTCCGGCCAGCCACCGAGATAGTGCAGGCCGCCTTGTCGGACCATCAGCGGCATGTCGTCGGTGCTCTCCATCACGGTTTCAGCCATGACGCCTGGTTCAAGAAACTCGCGCCAGAACTTCACCGCTCCTTCTCCGCCTGAGATTACCACCGTGCAGTCGGGCCGCAGGCTTTCGACCTGGGCGACCTTGAGGTCGAGCAGGGTGGGGGGAAGATCCGGCGGCAGCCGTTCCGGGATGGAGAAATATTCGGTCTTGGAACCGGTGCGTGGACCGGCGAGCACGATGCCGCGGAAGGCCTCCAGTGCGGCCACGAGCTTCGGGTCCCATGTGAACAGGCCGGGGATCAGGACTAGCTTGTAGCCGGACAGGTCCTCGGTATCAGGCGGCACAATGTCGATCGACAGGCCGCGGGCCCGCAATGCTCGGTAGAACTCGAACACCAGGCGGAAATAGTCGAATTCGCGGCCTTGGGGCTGGGTTTCCCAAGCCCACGACGAGGCATAGTCGAAGACGATGGCGGTCTCGGCCTGCTCGGCTGCGGGTAACTCCAGGCGTGCAATCTCCGCCGCCACGTTTTTCGCGGCTTCAAAGGCCTCGGTCTCGCCGCCGTCTGGGCGCAGCAGACCGGCATGCATCTGTTCCTGCGCGAAGGGCGCCTGACGCCAGCGAAAATAGCTGACGACTTCGGCTCCGTGGGCAAAGGCCTCCCAACTCCAAAGCCGAACCATGCCAGCGCGCGGAACAGGATTGTGGTCGGCCCAGTTGACCGGACCAGGCTGTTGTTCCATCACCCACCAGCGGCCGTTCGAGGTGGCCCGGTAAAGGTCGTGATGCAGCGCCTGGAAATCTGGATCTCCTGTGCGCATGAAGCGCTTGCGCCACTCGTCGTCGGCCTCCAGCCGATCCTCCAGAAAGCCCAGCGGATAGCTGTCCCAGCTCGACACGTCGAGATCGGCGCCAACCTTGAAGTGGTCGAAGGTCAGCGTGCGGCCCATGAAATTGTGGATGATGTCGCGGCCGGGTGACAGCCGCCGCAGGATCTCGACCTGCAGCCTGTTGAATTCTGCAATCTGATCCGACGAGAAGCGGTAGAATTCCATCCGGTGCGCCGGATTGTGTTCGCTTGGGGTGATGCCCGGCAGTTCAACCGAGCCGAAATCCGGATAATCCATCGACCAGAACACATTGCCCCAGGCGAAGTTGAGCCGCTCGATGTCGCCGTATTTTTCGGCCAGCCAGCGGCGAAAGCCGGCGAGTGCGGGTTGGGACCACGACCGTGCTGTATCGTGACAGGCATATTCGTTATCGACCTGCCAGCCGGCCACCGCATCGTGGGTGCCAAAACGCTCGGCCATTGCCGTGACAATACCGGCACATTCGCGCTTGTATCCCTCATGCGAAAAACAGCAATGCCGCCGCGAGCCGAAGCCACGCACCTGGCCAAACCGGTCGACCGGCAGCATGTCGGGCATTTCGTCAACGAGCCATTTCGGCGGCGTTGCCGTCGGCGTGCCGAGAATGACCTTCAGTCCGGCCACGTGCAGCGTTTCGATTGCCCGCTCGAGCCAATCGAAATCGTGCTGACCGCGGGCCGGTTCCAGCCGCGACCAGGCAAACTCACCGATCCTCACATAGCGGACACCAAGCGCTGCCATCTTGCGGGCATCGTCTTTCCACACGGTTTCAGGCCAGTGCTCCGGGTAATAGCACACGCCGATGGCGCGGTTTTCCAGCATGTTTGTGGTTCCTACAAAAGGACCTTGGGACAGTATCGGGCTTTGACCGTGCGGTCGACGAGGAAGGTCTGGCCGGCCGCGGGCTGTTCAGCCCGGGTGGCATCGTCGAGACCGGCATAGGCCGAAGTGACGATCATCCGGTCACCGCCGATAAAAGACGGGCAGGTGATCTGGCCGGCTGGCAGGTTGATGCTCTCGACCAACGCGCCCGAGGCGTCGAATGCGGAGACGCAAAACCCTTCCCAGCGAGCGTTCCAGAACAGCCCGTCGCCGTCGACCACCGCACCGTCTGGATGTCCGGCACCCTGGGCTCCCTTGTCGAGAAAGACGGTTGGCTCACCGGTGGGCAGCCCGGTTTCCGGATCGAGCTGCACACGCATGACCCGGCCGGTCACGGTGTCCGTGAAATGACCGATTGAACCGTCGGCCGAGAAGCAGATGGCGTTGGGCACGGTGATGTCCGAATAGAGCTTGCGGATCTCCCCGCGACGGAAATGATAGAACGCGCCGGCGCCCTTTTCGCCGCGCTTGCCCATGGTGCCAATCCAGAAGGCACCGCTCGGGTGCACCCGGCTGTCGTTGGACCGAGTGGCAGGATTGTCGTCTTCCAGCGGCAGAAGCAGGGTGAACTCGCCGGACTTCGGCTGGCGAATATACAATCCATCCTCGGCCGCAATCAGATGGCGTTCAGCGTCGACGATCGCCAGTGCGCTGGCCATGACGGGCAGGTCGTGCACGATCGCGGCATCGCTGCCCACAGGACGTTCGAAGAGCTTTTTGCCGTTGATGTCGAACCACCAGGCAGTGCCGTTGTCCGGGTCGAAGGTCGGGCCTTCGCCCAGCTCGCATGCGTTGGCATCATAGACCGAAAAACCGCTCACCCTACCCTCCGAAAACGCTATCATAGGCTGCGACGGACTGTCGTGCGCGCTCGCCGATCTCATCGACGCTCATACCAGGCTTGAACAGGCTGGACCCAAGACCGAACGTGCGCACGCCGACCTTGCTCCAGGCGGCATAGTCCTCGTGTGACACGCCGCCGACTGCGCCGATTTCGGTGTTTGCTGGCAACACGGCGCGGATAGCGCCGACGCCGGACGGACCGAGCACGCTGGCCGGAAAGAACTTCAGACCCGACGCGCCGGCATCGATGGCCGCGAGCGCCTCTGTCGGTGTGAAGACACCGGGCATCGTCACCATGTTGTGCTGGCTGGCGTAGCGGATGAGTTTCGGTTCAACGTTGGGGCTGACCATCAACCGGCCACCGGCTGCGCCAAGCCGGTCGACATCTCCGTGCGACAGCACGGTGCCGGCGCCGATCAGGCAGCTTTCGGGCGCCGTTTCGACGGCGATGCGGATCGAATCGAACGGCTGCGGAGAGTTCAGCGGGATCTCGATGGCTTCGAATCCAGCCTCGACCAGCACAGCGATCGTAGCAGCTGCGTCCTCCGGTTTGAGTCCGCGCAAAATAGCGACGAGTGACCGTTTCAGGGACGGCCAGGCGACAGGTTGGGTCATGCGTTCAAGTTTCCAAATCGGGCTTGCTGGTCGGGCAACGGCCAGAACCGGCTTGCGGCGATCTCCAGACCGGTGAGCACCGCCCGGTCGGCATCAACCACATCAATAGTGATGTCAAGGGCGGAGAAGGCTGCCTGGTAGAGGTTCGACAATTTGCCGGAAGCAATCAGCCTGACGGTTGCAAGGGAACCGAATTCGAGGCCGGCAGAGGCGATTTCGGAGCCGATAAGCAGACCCGAGAGCCGCTCGTAGCTTTCCGGTTGCGGGCGCTCGAACAGAAGCTGTCCGGCGCGCAGCGAGAACAACTGCCGGGACATCTCCGTTGGCCGGCGGTAACCGTTGCGTACAGCATCAAGAAAGGCGTCGCTTGTCGGGCTGCAATCCGGGCCGGTGCCGACGGCATGGCGCAGGATCGACTGTTTCGCAAGCAGGGCGAACAGTTCGCCGGTCATCTGGCTGGAAAAGCCGGTGACCTGGGAATTGGAGAAGCGCACCCATTTCGAATGGGTGCCCGGCAGGCAGGCAAGGCCTTCGGTCGGTGCTTCGGAAAGACCCCCAAGGAGTTGCGTTTCCTCCCCCCGCATCACATCAGGTCGGTCCTCGTCGCGCTGGGCCAGTCCCGGCAGAATGCGGATATCGCGCTGCTGGCCCTCGACCTGCACTGCCTTGTCGACAATATCCGACAGAGCGGCCGGTACCGTCAGGTAGCGCGCTTCCTGCCAGCCTTGCCGCGACCCGGCCATGCCGCAGATGACAACCGGAAGGTCAGACCCTGCACCAAGGGCGGCAAGATGGGCATCGAGAACCTGCTCGAAACCGGCATTGGCTGCATGGATCATGCCCTCGTGGCTGCGCCGTTCCGCCAGCACGGCGTTCTCATCCGACACAAGCCAGATGCGAAAGCTTGACGTACCCCAGTCGACTGCAGCGAAACGTGCTTCCATGGATCACCCGGTCATCACGACACCGCCGTCAACGACGAGCGCCTGGCTGGTCATCATCCGGGAGGCAGAAGAAGCGAGGAACAAAGTCGGCGCGACGATGTCTTCGGGAAGGATTTCCTGTTTCAGGCACTGCCTTTCAAGGTGCGCCTCGAGACCCTCCGGCGTCACCCAGAGGTCGCGCTGGCGCTCGGTCAGAACCCAGCCCGGCATGAGTGCGTTGACGCGGATGTTGTCGCTGCCGAGCTCGCGCGCCAGTCCGCGGGTGAGGCCAGTGATCGCTGATTTCGCCGCCACATAGGCCGGGTAGCCGTCATTGCCCATCATGTAGGATATGGAAGAGAAGTTGATGATGGAACCGTGCCCGGCCGCCCGCATGTCACCAGCGACTTCCTGTGCGGTGAAGAAATGCGGCCGAAGATTGATGGCCATTGATCTGTCCCAGTCATCGACCGAGTAGTCGTGCAAACCGTGACGGTTGTCGGAGGCGGCGTTGTTGACAAGAACCGTGATGGGTCCGTTTGCATCGCGCGCATGCTGAACCGCGGTGCGCAAGGCCTCGATATCGGTGATATCGCAAGCCATGAAAAGCGGCCGGTTCTGATATTCGGCTTCGAGACGGTCGCAAAGTTCGGTCGCATCGGAGCGTTGGACGAAAGCCACTTTCGCCCCCTGCGCGACAAATCCTTCGGTGAGCCAAGCGCCGATGCCGGAACCGCCACCGGTGATAAACACCGATTGTCCCGTCAGGTCGTCAAAATGTGCGTCGAGTTTCATCTGCGCTTTACTCCAGTTCACTCGGTTCGCGGGCTGGCGCGTTACGATGCTCAAGCCACGACAATGGAAGGTTGGCGGATCTCATAGCCGCTTTCCTTCGATGACCCACATGGTTTCAGGAAAGCTCCAAGGCAGGGTCAGTCCATGGTTCATCAGGTAGGTGCCGCTGAGATCGACCGATTCCGATTTCAGCGTCAGAGTGCCGCGCGACAGGCCACTGGCGCTGTCGCGATTGATCAGGGTGATGCGGTAACGGGCATCCGGGTCCAGTCGGGTCAGCCGCAACGGCCTGGGCGCGATCTGGCTGCTGGTTGTTGCCTTGCCGACAAAGACGACGAAGCGGCTGTGATCGGTGGCGAGCTGCTGTTCGGCAACCACAGCCGGATCAGGGCTCTCCAATCGCAGGATGTCGGCGCTCATCATCCAGTCGCGGTTTTCCTTCCACCAGCCAATGACGTGGCGAAGGATTCCCGCTTCTTCTTCCGTCAGCTCGCGCGGGTCCATTTCAATGCCGATATGCCGTTGGGCGGCGACCCAGGCGCGAAAGTGCATGTCCAGTACCCGCCCGGACGTGTGGCATTTGCGCGGGCCGACATGACTGCCAGTCACCGCGGCGGGCAGAAACAGGCAGGCATTGTGCTGCATCCTCAGCCGCTCGAGCGCGTCGTTGCTGTCACTGAGCCAGATGCGGTGGGTGCGTTTGAGGATGCCAAAATCGATACGCCCGCCGCCGGAGGCGCAGCTTTCGATCTCGACATGCGGAAACTCGTGGCGCAGCCGATCAATCAATGCGTAGGAGCCGCGTGTCTGAGCGGCATCCGGCATCGGCAGGACACGGTTGTGGTCCCATTTGATGTATTCGATGGCGTGGTCCCTGAGCACAGCCGCGATCCGGTCAAACAGAAAATTCTGGACCTCCGGCAGGGCCATGTTGAGGGCTTTCTGATTCCTGCCGAGGATCTGGTCCTCACCGCCCAGCGCCCAGTCCGGGTGGGCCCGGTGAATGTCGGAATCCGGATTGATCATTTCCGGCTCGAACCAGATGCCGAACGTCATGCCGATTTTGTGCACATGCTCAATAAGCGGGTTGAGCCCGTCTGGGTATTTGCGCGGGTCGACCTCCCAATCCGACAGTGCCCTGGTGTCGTCATCGCGGCGGCCGAACCAGCCGTCATCCAGCACGAAGCGCTCCGCGCCAAGCTCAGCGGCGTGCGTCGCGATCTTTTGGAGGGCGGGCAGATTGTGATCGAAATAGACCGCTTCCCAACAGTTGAAATGGACCGGCCGGACGCGGCCAGCATCGGGCATGCGCACTATCTCGTCGCGCAGATGACGCTGGAAGGCAACGGCACAGCCGTTCAGTCCATCATCGGAATAAGTGATGTAGAGCGGTGCCGTGTCGAACCGGGTCTGCGGCGCCACCTCCATGCGTTCGGCATGGCCGAACTGGATCTGCCGTCGCCCATCCGGCAGTTCCTCTGCAATCATCTTGTGCCCGCCCGACCAGCCATAGTGGAAAGCGTAGGCCTGTCCCTGCGTGTTGGTCGCTCCGCGGCAAGGGACCATCAGTCCCGGAAAGTGCTCGTGCCCGGTTCGGCCCGTCCGGTTTTCGCGAAACCGCATCCCCGGCGACCAGGCCGTGCGGTTGAGTTGAAATTCTCCACACCAGCGGCCGGCGACATCGATCATTTCGTCGGAGAGCTGTGGCGCCGGCATCACCGGGGCAGACATCCAGTGCAGGTGCACCGGCTGATCTGCCTCCAAGGAAGACTGGGTCTCGATCACGTGAGTTTGCGCATTGATCGCAAATCGAGCCGTGTAGGTCAGGCCGTTGTTCTCGTCCGTGAAGACAAGGCGCAGCTTTCCTGGCTCTTCCTCGGCACTGACGAGACAGAATTTCGTCAACAGTTGGGTGCCGTCCCTGGCGCGCACGATCAGGCCCGGTTGGCCGGGAAAGGTCCGCGTCGCCTCAGGGGAAACGGAAAGCTCGGGGTTCAAGTCAAGCATGCCACCGGTGACATCGATGGCATGTACAGAAAAAAGAGTACTCAGATCCTCGTCGTCCGGCAGTCTCGGTCCCCAGTAGATCACCTCGGCGAGGTGATCCCGGTGGGAACCGAGTACCAGAGTCTGACGCCTGTCATCCAGCCGCCAGCATTGGATCATGGCCGCTTTCCGGTTGTCAGGCATGGCATCATTTGACGGCTCCGAGTGTAAGGCCTGCGATGAAGTGCTTCTGCATCATGAAGAACATCGCGACCGGCGGCAGCGCTGCCACGATGGCGCCGGCGCTCATCAGGTGATAGGCGGCCCGGAACTGAGCATTGAACGACGTGATGCCTGCCGTCACCGGCTGCGATTCAACCCCCTGTGTCAGCACGATCGCCCAGAAGTAGTCGTTCCAGATGAAGGTGAAGATCAGCACGCTCAACGCGGCGATGGCTGGTTTCATCAACGGCAGGACGATGTAGAAGAAAATCTTCCATTCGGCGATGCCCTCGACCCGCGCGGCTTCGATGAGCGCAAAAGGCAGACCCTTGATGAAGTTGCGCATGAAAAGGGTACAGAAACCGGACTGGAAGGCGATGTGAAAAAGCACAAGGCCGGTCTTGGTGTTGTAGAGCCCCAGATCCAGCGTCAGGTCCCGAACCGGCACCATCAGGATCTGGAAGGGAACGAAGTTGCCGGCGACGAACAGGAAGAAGATCCACAGGTTCATTTTGAATTTGTAGATTCCCAACGCAAATCCCGCCATGCAGGCGAGCGCCACCGCACCGATGGCCGTCGGCACCGTGATCAACAGCGAGTTGAGAAGATACCGGGGCATGTCGGACTCGAAAAACACCCTCCCGTAATTCTCAAACCCGCCGAAAGTCGAGGGCAGGGACCAGTAATCGCCGCCGGAGAAATCGCCTTCCGGTTTGACCGAAAACAGAGCGACGGCGATCAGCGGCAACAGCCAGAAGATCAGCGCAACAGGCAGAAGGGACTGATAGGTGAGCTGCCAGCTGCGCGGGGTTTTCTGAATGGGTGTCGGAAACATCTCAGCGACCCCTCTCTTCTTGGTACATCGAGTAAAGGAAGTACGCGATGAAGAACAACATGATGAAAAACAGCACCACGGCGATGGCTGCGCCATAGCCCATGCGGAAGCCGTATTCGGAGAGCGCGACCTCGAACATGTAGAAGCTCAACACCCGGCTTTCGCCGAAAGGTCCGCCATTCGTCATGACCGAAATCAGGTCGAAGGATCGCAATGCGCCGACGATCGTAACCACGAAGGCGATGAACGTGGCCGGCTTGAGCTGCGGTACGATGACATACCAGAGCATTTTCCAGCCCTTTGCGCCGTCTAGTCTAGCCGCCTCGATCTGCTCGGGATCAACGGCATTGAGGCCGGTGAGATAGAGGATCATGCAGTATGCGGTCTGTGGCCAGAGGCCGGCGGCGATGATGCCATAGGTCACGTAGGTCGGATCGCCCAGAACATTGACCGGGCCGAGCCCCACCCATCCGATGACGGTATTGAAGAGACCGAAGGTCGGATCGTAGAACCAGGTGAAGACCAGGCCGACGACCACCTGGCTGATCACGAACGGGAAGAAGAAAAGCGACTTGTAGAGCCTGATACCCATGACCGTCTGGTTCAGGAAAAGGGCAATGAACAAACCGGCCGGAATCGCCAGAAGGTAGAGGATCAGCCAGATGATGTTGTTTTTCAACGACGTGTAGAACGCTGGGTCGTCCCACAGTTCGACATAATTTTCGGTGCCGATATATTCGCGGGCACCCAATCCGTCCCAGGCAAACAGCGAGATCTCGAAGCTCTGGAAAATCGGAATGATCACATAGACCATGAAAAACAGGATCGCCGGCAGAAGGAACAGCCACGGCGTGACGCTGATCTCGTTCCGTTTGTACCAGGATCTGTTTGTGGAATCGTACTCGGTTTTGGCTAGGCTGGCAGTCGACATCGCGAACCCCATTTCTTCAGTTCGTTCGCATGTCCCAGAGGGCCGGCGAATCTGATGACTGAATGCGGGCTGCCGGACAGCCCGAAAGGCAAACGGGGCGGACCATTAGGCCCGCCCCGGATTGATTACTTGTAGACGCGCTCGCGCGTTTTCTCCAAGCGCTGCAGGATCCGGTCCAGGTTGTCAGGACGGACCATGAATTCCTGGAAACCTTCCATGCCGACCTTGGCCATTTCAGCCGGTGCGTCGCGGTCGAAGAACTGGGCAAGAGCTGAGGCCTTGTTGAGCATCTCGAAACCCTGCCTCACGAACTTGTCGTCCGTATTGACGCTGGCCTTGTTGTTGACGGGCAACTGCCCGAGGCTTGCGTTCATAGACGTCTGGATTTCCGGTGTTGCCACAAACTGCAGGAATGCCCGGGCCGCTTCCTTGTTAGTTGCACCGGATGGAATGTGCAGCGTATCGGTCGGTGCTTCTTCGGCCATCGGGATGCCTTCAGTGATCAGCGGGAACTGATAGAAGTCGAGTTGATCGTCGGTCAGCCCCGCGGCTTTGATCGGATCAACCGCAAAGTTGCCCATAAGATAGGCGGTGGCTTTGCCATCAACCAGGAACGGGATGGCTTCCTGCCAGCTATAGGCCGTGTGGTCGTTGATGAAAGCACCCATGTCGATCAGCTCACGCCAATTAGCCATGGTTTTCTTGACGCGGTCATCCGTCCAGCTTTCCTTGCCGGCCGTCAGAGCCATGTGGAACTCGTAGCCATTGGTGCGAAGGTTCAGATAGTCGAACCAGCCGGCAGCGGTCCAAAGGAACTTCGTACCGATCGTGTAGCAATTCCTGCCGGAATCGACGATCTTCTGGCAGTTGGCTTTTTCCTCTTCGAACGTGGTCGGAACAGTCAGGCCCAACTCGTCGAAAATGTCTTTGCGGTAGTAAACGCCCCACTGATAGTAGGTGTAGGGAACGCCCCACTGTTTGCCGTCAATGGTCAGTGCCGTTTTGGTCGATGCAAGTTCTTCGGCAAGTTGACCCTGCCAAAGATCCGAGACGTCTTCGAAAAGACCGGTGTTCACATAGGGCAGCATGCGGTTACCGGCGTACCAGGTCGCGACATCCGGGGGATTGGCGGTCAGGAAGTTTCTGATCTGCGTCTTGTAGGCGTCGCGGTCGATAATAGTCGTCTCAATGTTGAGATCCGGATGCATCTCCCCGAATTGTGCGATGATGCCTTCGAAGGTGGCCCGCGGTGCAGGGTTTGATGTATCGAGGAAGATTTTGAGATCGCCGCTCAGTTTGTCAGCGGCCGACGCCCCTGAAACCGATGCGACACTGGTGGCAAGCGCCAGTACTGACGCCGTTAAAATGGAACGCATGGTGTCCTCCCTTTGGTTCCGAATAATGAAACTAGTATTTACATATTGAAATTGGAGCACGGTTGCCATACGCTTGTCAAGAATATCCTCGCCTGCAGTTGCTGATTGGCGGGGGTAGGGAGGAACGGAATTGCAGAGCGAACGCAAGTCGAGCGGGACTGTGGGTAAGGCGCTGAGCGTCTTGGACCAGGTGGCGTCTTTTGAACGGCCCGTGCGGTTTAACGACCTGCTCGAAGGATCGCCGTTTCCCAAGGCGACGCTTTATCGCATCCTGCAAAATCTGGTCACCGAGGACCTTCTCACATTTGATCGCAATTGGCAGACCTACACTCTGGGCGTCCGTCTGGTGCGTCTGGCGCATTCCGCGTGGACCCAATCGTCGCTGGCACCCGTTGCCCGCCCTCATCTGAACGCCCTGAGCGAAGCGACAGGCGAAACAATTCACCTTGCCCAGTTGGACGGACCACACGTTCTCTATCTAGACAAGCGTGACGCGAAACGCCGCGTCACCATGTTCTCGGAGGCCGGAAAAGTAGGCCCGGCCTATTGCACCGGTGTCGGCAAGGCAATGCTTGCCCATTTGCCCGATGCCGATTTGCGAAACGTCCTGCCACAACAGTCTTTTCACCGCTTTACCCCGACCACCATCTGCTCGGAGCGAGAACTGACCGCTGAGCTGGAGCAGATCCGCCGCGACGGCTTTGCCCTCGATCGTGAAGACCATGAGCCTGGCATCATCTGCGTCGCAGTCCCGGTCCTGTCCAGGACAAAACAAATGATGGGGGCGATATCGATTACCAGCACAGCGGCCAGGACCTCGCTGAGCAAACTGAAAAAATTTGTACCGGATTTGCAGGGTGCAGCCTGCGAGATAGCGACAGCGGCCGAGTATTGGCGGTTCCCCGACAATCAGAAAGCGCCGGAAACAATGGAGATCTAACACAATGACAGGTGTAACACTTGAGGGTGTAATCAAGCGATATAGCGAAGTTCAGGTGATCCATGGCGTGGATCTGCAGATCGAGGACGGTGAATTCTGCGTGTTCGTCGGTCCTTCGGGCTGCGGAAAGTCGACGCTTCTGCGTATGGTTGCGGGGCTGGAGGAAACCACCGAAGGCAAGATCTCGATCGGGGCGCGCGATGTGACGCGCATGGATCCTGCGCAGCGCGGCGTCGCCATGGTGTTCCAGACTTATGCGCTCTATCCGCACATGACCGTTAAGGAAAACATGGGTTTTGGCCTAAAGATGAACGGCCACCCGAAGGCCGAGATCGAAGAGAAGGTCGCCGAAGCCACCCGCATCCTCAAACTTGAGCAATATCTCAGCCGCAAGCCGTCCGCCCTGTCAGGTGGCCAGCGCCAGCGCGTTTCCATCGGCCGTGCCATCGTTCGCGGACCAGAGGTTTTCCTGTTTGACGAACCATTGTCCAACCTGGATGCGGAACTGCGCGTCGAAATGCGGGTTGAGATCGCCCGGCTCCACAAGGAAATCGGCGCGACAATGATCTACGTGACCCACGACCAGGTTGAGGCCATGACTCTGGCTGACAAAATCGTAGTGTTGCGTGGCGGTTATATCGAGCAGGTCGGCGCTCCGCTTGATCTCTACAAGGACCCTGACAACAAATTCGTTGCCGGCTTCATCGGCTCACCGGCTATGAACTTCCTGGAAGGAACGAGCACCGGAGATGAAGTCGAGGTTCCGGCCCTGAAAGGCAGTTTCAAACTTCCGGTCGCCATACCGGAGGCCGGCAAGAAGATCATTCTGGGTGTGCGACCCGAACATATAGAGGTCGACCGTTCGGCCGACACGCTCGGTGTCGAACTGACGGAAGCGCTAGGTGGTGTTTCCTACGACTACCTCATGTCCGATACCGGTGAAAAAATCATTGTCGAAGAACACGGCGACGAGCGTTCGACCGAGGGCGCTCGGGTGGGAATCAAGTTCGATCCCGAGCGGGCTATGCTCTTCGACGGCGATACCGAGGCACGCATCCGATAGTCGAGCGCCTCCGTCCTTCGACAGGTAAATGACAACGGCCGGCCATGGCTTTCGCCAGGCCGGCCGTTTCCGCATCTCCTAGGTCGGTCAGCTGGAAGGAAGCATGACCTTGTCAATCACGTGAATGACGCCATTGTCAGTCACAATGTCCGCGGAGACCACGTTGGCTTCATCAACGGTTACGCCGCTGCTTGATTTCTCGACCGTCAGCATGCGGTCGCCGCCTGCTTTGATGGTCTTGACGTGAATAGCGCGGCCCGGAAGTTGGTTTGACATCAGTTTGCGTGGCAGCACGTGATAGCTGAGCACGGCGACCAGTTGATCCTTGTTTTCCGGCTTGAGCAGAGTTTCTACGGTTCCGGCCGGCAGGGCCGCGAACGCCTCGTCTGTCGGTGCGAACACCGTCAGATTTTCGCCCGTAGCCAAAGCGTCGGCCAGACCGGCGGCCTTGGCGGCGGCGAGAAGCGTCTCGAAGCTGCCGGCACTCTGTGCGGTTTCGACGATATTAGCCGACTGGGCGGGGGCGGCCATAAGGGTGCCGACTGCCAGGCCGGCTGCGATGAGCATCTTTTTCATAGTCCAATTTCCTCTGGGATCTGTGGTCGACAACCTTGGTTTTCTCTTCGCTAGCGGTGCATTTCTACGGGTCGGTTTTTCAATCGGATCACCCAAGCGACGAATTTTGCTGACTTTTTTGGTTGCGGTTCAAAATCAGCCCTGACTGTGATCTGATCGTTCGCAGGACACGTATAGAGCTCGACAGAACAAGGTCGGGCTATGCTGAAAGCACTGCGAATGGAAACGACGAGGGAGGATCCGGGTTCGGATCAGCGACTATTGCAGTCGTTGATTGCAAATATTGCGCTGAACCAGGACCGGGCCGCCTTCGAAGCGCTGTTTGTTCGTTTCGGACCGCGTATAAAAGGCATGATGCTGAAGTCGGGAGCGTCACAGGACGTGGCCGAAGATCTTGTCCAGGACGTCATGATGACGGTCTGGCGCAAGGCGTCGCTCTATGCACCGGATCGCGGCAATGTCAGCACCTGGATCTTCACCATCGCGCGTAACGCCAGAATCGACAAGCTTCGGCGTCAGCCGACACAGCCCTATATCGACGTAGAAACGGTGACGCTGGAGAGCGACGCACCAGACGCCGAAGAAGTTGTGATTGGCAGTCAGCATGATTCTATCGTTCGCGAGGCGGTGGCTCTGTTGCCAAAGGAGCAAAAGACGGTGATCCAAATGGCCTTCACCGACTACAAGCCGCAAAGCGAAATAGCCAAGGAACTGGACCTTCCTATTGGCACAGTCAAATCGCGCATGCGTCTCGCCTATCAGAAATTGAAAGAACACCTTGAGGAATTGAGATGAGCATTCACCATCATCTGGATGCTGCAACGCTCATGCGTTATGCGACCGGGGATTTGGACCCGGCTTTCACGATCGTTGTAGCTTCGCACCTTGCTATGTGCGACCGATGTCGTCGCGAAGTACGCCTTTTCGAGGCGATGGGCGGCGATTGCCTGGAAGAAGCCCCGGAAGCGACGCTGAGCGATGGCGCGTTTGCGCGGCTCGCAAACCGCCTTGACGAGGGCGATGCGGGCGTCAGCAATGTGCGCGAGGCGGATTTCGGCCGTCGGTCCGAGATCCCGCTGCCGCTGCGGCGTCACGTCGGCAATTCGCTCGACGATATAGACTGGCGTCGGGTCGTGCCTGGTGTTCAACGCCATCGGATCGATCTACCGGAGACCGATTCCTCACTTTACATGTTGAAGATCGGACCCGGCCGCAAAATGCCGGAACATGGTCATGGCGGCACCGAGATGACGCTGATCTTGCGCGGTTCCTACAGTGACGTGTTGGGTCAATATCGTGCGGGTGACGTTGCTGACCTCGACGAGCATGTCGAACATCAGCCAATGGTCGATTCCGATGAGCCATGCATATGCCTTGTGGCGACGGAGCACCCGACCCGTTTCAAAGGAATGGTCAGCCGTTTCCTGCAGCCAATTGTCGGCATCTGATCCGTGTCCGGAAAGTCCTATGGCACCGTCTGGGTGATCGGTGCCAGTTCGGGCATCGGTGAGAGCTTTGCGCGCCTGATGGATGGCGAGGCTGAGCATGTGGCGATTTCCGCCCGTTCAGCGGACAAGCTTGAAACGATTGCCTCCGAAGGACAGAATCTGACGGCGTTTCCGCTCGATGTGACATCACCGGACGCACTGGCTCAAGCGGCTGGTACTATCGAGGAACGATTTGGCAGCATCGATCTTGTCGTCGTGTGCTCCGGCCTGTGGTGGATCATGCGTTCCGATGAGCTCGATATCGCCAAAATGCGCAAGGCCATGGACGTAAATTTCTTTGGCGCGGTCAACACCGTTAACGCGGTGCTGCCGGGTATGAAGGCTCGCGGTCGCGGTCATATTGTTCTGGTGGCGTCGGTGGCCGGGTACCGCGGCCTGCCCAACGCTGCGGCCTATGGCCCGACCAAGGCGGCCTTGATGAATCTCGCTGAGACGTTCAAGCTCGATCTGCGTCGCTTCGGCGTCGATGTTTCCGTCGTGAACCCGGGATTTGTCGACACGCCAATGACGCGCACCAACACGTTCAAGATGCCTGGTTTGATTGATTCAGATCTGGCGGCCGAAAAGATGTTGGCCGGCATCCGCAAAAAACGCTTCGCCATTCTATTTCCAACGTTGTTTGCCAACGGTGTGCGGTTTCTCAACGTGCTGCCAAACTGGTTGTTTTTTTGGGGTATCGGGCGGTTTATGCGGCGATAGCGTCGGCAACCTGTCTTGGCCACCTGAGTCAGGCGGCGATGTCCAGGTCTTTCTTGCTTGGCCGATAGACGCTGACCGCAGTGCTCGGCGGTGCCGGCTTGCGGAAAACAGGCAGGCGTTTGAGCCACAGCCGCAGTGCCTCCCACCGTATTCCAAGCCAGACTTTTTGGGTCAGGAACGCGGTGACAACAAACCGCTTCAACAGGGTGCGATCCGTCAGCGGTTCAAATGTGCCGGCGAAGTGCGCTGTCATCAGCGGCCCGTCTTCGTCGTCGAGACGAATTCCGACGGCGGCGGTCTGGTTGGGCAGTTTCGTCCGGAACGCGTAGCGCCCGGTCACCCGGTTGAACGGCGACACATGGAAGACCTTCGTGCAGGAATGGCGCATCGTCCCGTCTGGGTCGATCCCTCCCGCGGTTGCATAAGTGTGACGTTCGCCGAATGTGTTCGATACCTCGTAGATGACGAGGGCCGTTCGATCCCGCACATCGAGGCCATAATAGACGGTCAGCGGATTGAAGGCATATCCAAGAACCCGCGGATAACACAGCATCAAAAAGCGCTTCGCTACGCCTGGTCCTACCGTGTCCGCGGCAATTGCATCGAGGTGGGCGCTCAGATCACCGCCATCGCCGAAGTCTCGGTCGTGCAAGGAAAACAGGTTGAACCGGTTATGCGACAAAAGCCGCAGCCGTTGGCCGTGCGCCTCCAGCTTGTCGATATCGACAAACATGGAAAAGACAGAATATTTGAAGTGGTGCATGTGCGGCCGCAGCCGCCGATGCATCACGCTGCCCGCAAATATTCCATCGCGACTCGTTTTCACTCAGCCACCTGCCGGTACTCCGTTTCGAGGGCTCGCTTGCCGGAGAAATCGGCATCGCGTGCCCACGGACGAGCAACGCCACCCAATTCCTCGGCGACTGCCAGACCGCTGGCGATCCCATCCTCGTGGAAACCGTAGCCCAGATAGGCACCGCAGTACCAGCTGCGGCGATAACCCTGGATCTGATCCATCTGCTCCTGAGCGCGAAACGCTGCAGTATCGAAAACCGGATGATCGTATTCCAGGACCCGGTCGATCTTGTCCGCCCGGATCTCCCGGCTCGGATTGAGGGTCACAAATAGGTTCTCGCTTGTCGGCAAACCCTGCAGCCTGTTCATCCAATAGCTGACGCACAATTCTCCGTCGATCGGGTTGCCACTCTTGATATAGTTCCAGCCCGACCAGAGTTGCCGACGCTTCGGCATCCAGTCTTCGTCGCGGTGAAGCACTGCAATGTTGCGCTGGTAGGGAAATGCGGATAGCAGCGCACGCTCCGCCTGGTCGGCGTCGGCCAGGAGGTCGATCGTCTGATCGGCATGGGTGGCGAATACCACGTGGTCGTAAAGGTGCATCACGCCGTCATGCGTTTCTATCAGCACCCGATCCGGCCGCCGGTGCACCGCCTTGATGTCGGCGTTGAGGCGGGTTTCGAACTGACCGTCAGCGATCAACCGCTCCACATAAATGCGGCTGCCGCCGATGACGGTCTTCCACCAGGGCCGCTTCTTGAATTGCAGCATGCCGTGATTGGCGTAGAAGTCGACAAAGCTCCGGGCAGGGAACTGCAGCATTTTCTCCACCGAGGTCGACCAGATAGCAGCACCCATGGGCACGATGTGCTCGTCGATGAAATCGCGCGAATACCGTTCCCGCTCCAGAAACTCACCAAGCGGCAGATCCTCGTGATACTGCGCGACCCGCTTTCGGCACTCACGAAAGAACCGATTTATTTCCCGCAACATCATCCAGTGGTGCAGATTCCACAGATTTCGGCGCTGACCGAAGAACCCCTTTCCGGAACCGGCATATTCGTAGCGACCGTTGTCATGGGTCAAAGAAAAACTCATGCGCGTGTCGCGACACTCGATGTCCAGATGTTTGAACAGGGCCGACAGGTTTGGATAGTTGCGATCGTTGAATACGATGAAACCGGTATCGACCGCGATTGGCCCGTCACGTGTTTCGACGTCGACCGTATGGGCGTGTCCGCCAGCATAGTCGGCTTTCTCGAAAAGCGTCACTTGATGGCGTCGGCTTAGAAGCCACGCCGCCGAGAGCCCCGATATTCCACCACCGATCACCGCAATCGTCTGTTTTCTCAACGGGATCTCCTGTCCGTCTCTGATCTGCCAGTAAGCATTTTACGCAATGCGTGGAGGCCTGGATCACCGGGCCGGATCATTCTGTTTCACATCAACAAATTTGGTGATCCGAGGCCGGATCCAACACGTAGTAACCGGGCAACAAAGCAAGAGTTTCGAACGATGCTATACATCAAGGCCTACATCGCCACAGCCATGGTATTTTTCGTGCTGGATTATGTGTGGTTGTCCCGCATGGCCGGCACCTTCTATCGAGACCAGATAGGTTCGATGATGCTCGACCAGCCGCGGCTCGGTGTTGCAGCGATGTTCTACATTCTTTATGTCGCCGGTATCGTAGTCTTTGCGGTGGTCCCAGCCTTGCGCGGGGAGTCCGTGACAACCGCGCTCCTGCTGGGCGCTCTGCTGGGTTGCATGGCCTACGGAACCTACGACATCACGAACTATGCGACGCTGCGCGGCTGGCCCATGGCCGTGCTGCTGGTGGACATTGCCTGGGGTACGGCCTTGACGGCGGTCTCGGCCGGTGCGGGATATCTGTTGACCAGGCTTATTTGACCGGAACAGGCTATCGAAGGCATGGGATAAAATCCATGCCGTCCATTTCCTACCTTTGATTGGTTACGTCCCAGGGAAACGGTAATCCTTGAACTGCTCGCGCAGGGTCGTTTTCTGGATCTTGCCCGTGGCCGTGTGCGGGATTTCGTCGACGAACTCGACTTCATCGGGCATCCACCATTTGGCGATTTTGCCGTTCATGAAATCGAGGATTTCCTGTTTGGCCGGGTCGCGCCCTTCCTTGCGCACGATCACCAGAAGCGGCCGTTCGTCCCATTTCGGGTGCTGGATGCCGATGACCGCGGCTTCCGCGACGTCATCGTGACCGACCGCCAGATTTTCCAGCTCGATCGTGGAGATCCATTCGCCACCCGACTTGATCACGTCCTTCGCCCGGTCGGTGATTTCCATGTAGCCATATTCATCGATATGCGCGACATCTCCGGTGTCGAACCAGTTTTCGTCGTCATATTGCTCGGCGCCGTGACCCTTGAAGTAAGCTGACGAAATTGCCGGTCCGCGCACCTTGAGCCGTCCAAACGTCTTGCCGTCGCGCGGCAGTTCTTCGTTTTCGTCATTTGTGACCTTCATCTCGACCGTGAAGGGCGGATGCCCCTGTTTCGCCTGCAGGTCGAGTTTGGTTTCACCTTCGAGATGCTCGTATTCCGGCTTGATTGAGCAAATTGTTCCGAGCGGGCTCATTTCCGTCATGCCCCAGGCGTGCATGACGTCGACGCCGTATTGGTCCTGGAAGGCCTGGGTGATGGCGCGCGGACAGGCCGAACCGCCGATGATAACCCGCTCCAGGTCCGGCAGTGCACCGCCGGTCTTTTCCAGATGCTGCAGCAGCATCAGCCACACCGTCGGCACCGCCGCGGTCATCGTCACATGTTCTTCGGCGAGCAGCTGAAAGATCGCTTCTCCGTCCATGCCGGGGCCGGGCATGATCATGGCGCTTCCGACCATCGGGCAGGAAAACGCCGTGGACCAGCCATTGGCATGGAACAGCGGCACGACCGGCATCATGCGGTCGCGCGCCGACAGGCCCATCATATCCGGCTGCACCGCGGCCATGGCATGCAAAACATTGGACCGGTGCGAATAGACGACACCCTTGGGGTTGCCGGTTGTGCCTGAGGTGTAGCACATGCCGGCGGCCGTGCGTTCGTCAAACTCCTTCCAGGCGAAGTCTTGATCCGCCTCGGCCAGCCACTCCTCGTAAGCCACGGCATTGCTGAGCCTGGTATCAGGCATATGCGCCGCATCAGTCAAAACCACGACTTTTTCCAGGCTCGGAACTTTGTCCGCAATTGCCTCGATCAACGGCAGGAACGTCAGATCGACGAACAGGAACCGGTCTTCGGCGTCATTCATGATCCAGGCGATCTGTTCTGGAAACAGCCGCGGATTGAGCGTGTGATAGACGGCACCAACGCCCAAAATGCCGTACCAGCTCTCAAGGTGTCGCCAGGTATTCCAGGCCATGGTGGCAACCCGATCGCCCAATTTGATGCCGTCCATGTCAAGCCGCTTGGCAACTTGCAGGGCACGGCCGTGAAGAGCTCGGTAGTCTGTGCGGTGGATCGCTCCCTCGACCGAACGCGAGACGATTTCACGACCGCCGTGGTAAAGCGCCGCATGGTCCAGAATCTTGTGGCAAAGCAGCGGCCATTCCTGCATCAGTCCGAGCATGTGTTCCTCCCTTTTCTTCCGGTTTGTCTTGCCCGGGTTTGCTCGGAGTATGGCCCGCATCGACGCGCAGGAAAAGCCTTGATTTTCTCTCCGTTGTGGGGCAACCGGGCCGGCAAGCTTGCTTCGGTCGCGCCCGCTTGGTAACTCCGATCCGGCGCGACGCGCGAGACGATGGAGCCGGCGTGGGCCGCGCCTTACCCTTACCCGGCCAACACAGGGCGTCACCATGATTTCGATTGTCATACCCTGCAAGAACGAGGCGGATAACATTCCGCCGCTGCTGGACGAAATCGCCGAACATTTGGCTGGCCGGGACATCGAAGTGCTGGTCGTCAACGATGGTTCAACTGACAACACTGCAGACGTTCTGGCTGCCGAGGCGGCCCGCCGGTCGTTTCCTGTCCGCCACCTTCGTCATCAGAGTTCCGTTGGTCAGAGTCTTTCGCTGCGCAGCGGTGTGCTGGCAGCCAAGGGCGAAGTCATCGCCACCATTGATGGCGATGGCCAGAACAATCCCGAATATATCGGCAAGCTGGTCGACAAGCTCATTGAATCTGGACCTGCGGTGGGGATCGCCTGCGGTCAGCGGGTGCGCCGCAAGGACACCAAGCTGAAGCAACTCTCTTCGCGTTTTGCCAACTGGCTGCGCGGATCGATTCTCAACGACAAGACGCGCGATTCCGGCTGCGGGCTCAAGGCGGTGCATGCCGATATCTTCCGCCGGTTGCCGTTTTTCAATGGAACCCACCGTTTTCTGCCAGCCCTGGTCATCCAGGAAGGCTTTGACGTGGTGGCCATTGACGTCGTCGATCGGCCGCGTCGGTTCGGCACATCCAATTACGGCATTCTAGACCGCGGCCTGCGCGGTGCGCTCGACCTGTTCGGGGTCTGGTGGCTGAAGCGGCGGCGCAAGGCGATGCCGGTTGTCGAGGAAATTCATAATGATTGAGACCTTCATGCAACTGGTCGACTGGTTCCGTTCGGTATTCGTCGATCAGTTTGATGCCTGGATCCTGCTTGGTTTTCTGGCCCAGGCCTGCTTCACCATGCGATTTGTCGTGCAATGGATCGCTTCCGAAAGAGCCAAGCGCAGCGTGGTGCCGGTTGCTTTCTGGTTTTTTTCGCTGTTCGGCGGGGGTATGCTGTTTGTCTACGCGATCCAGCGGCAGGATCCGGTGTTCATTGCAGGGCAGGGGATGGGGCTGATAATCTACATTCGTAATCTTTGGCTGATCGCCAACGAAAGAAGAGCCGCGATGGCTGACACTGAATGACGCCAGTGCAGGCAAAGGTACCGGCGTTACACTATCTGCTGATTTTTGTCTTCGGTGTGGCCGTGCTGCTGCCGGGTGTGGCGCAATTGCCGCCGATCGACCGGGACGAGTCTCGCTACGTCCAGGCAACCAAGCAGATGGTTGAAAGCGGCGACTACATCGACATTCGGTTTCAGGAAAATCCACGCTACAAGAAACCGGTCGGCATCTATTGGCTGCAGTCGGCCAGTGTCATTTTGTCGGGCGGCGACGCCTCGACCTCCGTGTGGGCCTATCGGTTGGTTTCGGTCGTTGCCATGGCGCTTGCCTTCGCGGTGCTTTACTGGATCGGCGCTTTCATGTTCGGGCCATGGGCCGCTGCGATAGCGGCGCTGATGCTGGCGGGCCTGTTCGGAGCGGGTTTTGAGGGGCGGCTGGCCAAAACCGATGCAGTGCTGCTGCTGTTGTCTATCCTTGCACAGGGGCTTTTGGCGCGAATTTATCTGGCGGCGCGTAACGGCGAAAGCGCCGGTTCGGCGACCGTTTGGCTGTTCTGGATCGTCCAGGGATGTGCGATCCTCATCAAGGGACCGATCACACCGCTGCTGAGCGGAGTCACGATCGCCTTTCTGGTCATATTCGACAACAACCGCGATCAGCGTTGGTTGAAAGGCCTCAAACCTCTTCGCGGCATTCTGTTGATGGCGCTTGTCACCTTGCCGTGGCTGGTGCTGATCACGATGAAGACCGGCGGTGCTTTCTGGGCCGAGGCCGTAGGGCGTGACATGCTTGGCAAGGTTGCTGGCGGTCAGGAATCGCACGGCGCGTGGCCAGGTTACTATGCCATCACCTATTCGCTCTACATCTGGCCATTCGGCCTGATCGCGGCCATCGGGTTTACCTATGCTTTGCGTCGCATGTTCACCGATCCGCGACTGCTGTTCTGTATCGCCTGGTATCTGCCGCTCTGGTTCGTCTTCGAACTCATCCCGACCAAGCTCCCGCACTATGTGCTGCCGGCCTATCCGGCGATCCTGCTGCTTGGTGGCTGGTTCCTGACTCTCCCGGTTGATGACAAGCCCGAGGCGATGGTCTGGCAACGCCTGCTTCACGGCCTGGCGGGCTTCGGCGTTGCGGTTGTGACGATCGCTTTCGTTGCCCTTGCCCTGGTGGCGCCGATCTACCTGACCGGGGCGCTATCGATTTGGAGTCTGCCGGCCTCGGCATTGCTTTTGGTCGCCGGCTGGCTGGGCCTTGGATTGCGTGTCCACGTATCGCCGTTCCGCAGGGTTGCCGTCGCCGCCCTGACAGCGACCACCGCCTACGGGTTGATGTTCGGTGGTATCCTGCCGCAGATTGACCAGCTCTGGCTCGGGCGACAGATTGCTGCGCGGTACCATGCGGAGAAAGTCTGCGATGCGTCGGTGCTTGCCTCGGTCACCTACCATGAACCCAGCCTGGTTTTCCTTGCCGGCACCGACACGGTGATGACTGACGCCGTCGGTGCGGCGCGGCACCTTCTGGCCGACCCGGACTGCGCCATCGCCGCGGTGCCCGACGAGAATGCAGTTCCGTTCCGGGCAACCCTTGAGGAAGCCGGTGTGGAGCCGGTGAGCGGAGAAGCAGTGTTCGGTATCAATTATTCCAAGGGGCCGGAATACATCATTCGGCTGTATCGACTGCAGCAGTAGGCTCTTGTTCCGGCCATCCGATGTGGTCAGCCATCCAGGGATAGGTCTCGATGATTGGGCTGATAGCGTCGCGACGCAGCAGTGTTCGCGCGGTCTTGGCCGCTCTTTCCGCGATATCCGGATGCCAGTCTTCGCGCGCGATCAGGGACAGCGATCGACCGAAGCGACCCCGCTCCAGCGGCAACACAGCCAGGCCGGAAAGCAGGTTCATGTCCTGGCGAAGACACAACGGCGTCGTCAGGCTCCAGCCGAGACCGTTGCCAACCGCGGCGAGCTGGCTCGGGGCGGAATCGAACTCCATCTCCACCGGTGGCCGAACCTTCATGCGGCCAAGCTGAGCTTCGATCTGCCTGCCGATGGCCGAACGCAGCGTATAGCGAATGAAGGGCAGTTCTGCCGCCAGTGTTTCGATATCGGTTGGGCCGGAATGGCTGTCTGGCACCGCTACCACGTACGGCTCTGATAAGAGCATTCGGCTCACCAGCCCGTCAGTATGAGCCAACGCGTCGCTGGCGGTGATGATCATGTCGACGCTGCGCGATTGCAACGCATCATGATGATGCGGCGAGATACCCGACCAAAGCTGTAGACGCCGCGCCTTGGAACGGAGTGCTTCGAGCAGCTTTGCACCGATCGAATTGGCGACGGAGTCGGGCATGGCAATGGTCAACGACGAGAGCGTGTCCTCGCGCCCGCCAGTGACATGGCGCAGGCTTTCATCTGCCAGCATCAGTATTTCGCGCGCCTGTTGGTAGAAACTGTGGCCGGCCGATGTCGGCGTGATCGGCCGTGCGGTGCGATCAAACAGTTCGCTTTCCACTGCCTGTTCGAGTTGACTGATAATCTGCGACATATTTGACTGGGTCATGCCAAGCTGTCGCGCGGCCTGGGTCATGCCACCGAGTTCGACCGCCGCTACGAAAGCGCGCAGCGATTTCAGGTCAAAGCCTCTGGGCAGGTCCTGCAAGTCCTCAGCTCTCGAAGGGTAGTGCCATGTCGAGCATCCAATCGGTGAGATCGTCCATATAGCTTCGATAGGCGTAGAGGTGAAACCGGGTTTCGGAGGTTCTCAGCAAGAGAATTGGTACATGGTGCATCGCTGTCTGCAGGACGCTGCCCACCGGGCATGCCGTGAGCGACAGGTCCACCGCCAAGTCACGGTTGAGGAAACTCTCAGCCGCGGGTCCTTCGATGCTGACACACCGGCGAGAATCGGACAGGTCCGTTGTCGCTGCCACCGTCGGCTCCATATCCGGCACCGTCGAGTCGATCAGGAGATAGGTGTCGAATGCAGTGCGTGCGATCCGAGCGCTCCCTTTGTCGGCAAAGCGTCCCGGCAACAGGGTTTCTTCCAGACCAGCGAGCTCATTGATCCGGGCATGAACCGTTTCCGCGCTGTCAGGCCAGAACCCGATCTGCACCATGGTTGAAGGATCGTCTCGCGCAATATGCAGCCGACCGCCGGGACGGCCGAAAAGCGTCGCATCGCGTTGATTATCCATGCATCCGGCTCCCGTCACGATCGAAAAATACGGGGTCGACCACTTCCGCTACGTGGGTGTCGTTTCTCAACGGAAAGCGCGCTGTCACGGTTTCACCGTGCCGCTCACGGCCACCGGCCAGCAGCCCAAGAGCGATATAGGATTTGAGAGCCGGACTGTAGGTGGTGGCGGTGATGTGACCCGCGCTGTTGGAATTGTCGGTGGCTGTCAGATGCGCGCCTATCTTCATGGCCCGGTTTTCCTTCGACACAAGGCCCACGAGCTGCAGGCGGTTCGGATCTGTCAGCCCCTCCCGCCCCAGCATGGCGCCGCCGATGAAGGATTTCTTCTTCGAACACATGCCGCCCAGTCCAAGGTCGTCTGCCGTGGTGCGGCCATCGATTTCACTGCCCGTGACGTGACCTTTTTCGATGCGCAATGTCCCCAGTGCCTCGGTCCCGTAGGGCACCATGTCGAATTCCCGACCGGTTTCGATCACGGCCTCCCACACAGCGGTACCAGTTCTGCTGGGCGTGAACACCTCATAGGCCAGTTCACCGGAGAAGGAGAGCCGCGCAATGGTGACATCGGCCGACCCGATGCGACCGCGCCCCACCGCCATGAAAGGCAACTCATCGTTTTCCAATGCCAGTCCGTCGACGGCCTTCTGCAGGACGGCGCGGCTGTTGGGTCCGGCAACGGCCATGCCGGCCCATTGGTCGGTGACGGATGCGAGCCGGACCTTCAATTCCGGCCAGGCCGTCGCATGCCAGTATTCGAGCTTTTGTAGAACAAGCGCGGCGTTCGCCGTTGTCGTCGTCATCAGATACTGATGCTCTGACAGCCGCCAGGTGGTGCCGTCGTCATAGAGAATGCCGTCCTCGCGCAGCATCAATCCGTAACGTGCCTTGCCGACCGGGAGTTTGAGGAAGGCGTTGCTGTAGACCCGGTTGAGAAACTCCGCGGCGTCCGGACCCTGCACATCGATTTTACCGAGATATGACACGTCGACCATGCCGACATTTTCCCGCACGGCAGTTGCCTCGCGAACATAGGCTTCGGACAGGTCCTTGCCGTTGGTCGTGTAGTAGCGCGGCCGTTTCCAAGGACCGGTATTCACCATCACCGCACCGTTGGCCATGTGCCAGTCGTGCATGGGCGATCGGCGCACCGGGCGAAAACGTGCGCCGGTTTCGCGGCCGGCAACCGATCCCAGGCTGATCGGAACGTAGGGCGGCCGGAAACGCGTGGTGCCCACTGCCTCGATGGGTTTGCCTTGAGCCTTTGCCATCAGCGTCAGCGCATTGAGATTGGCGTTCTTGCCCTGGTCGACCGCCATTCCGAGCGTGGTGTAGCGCTTCAGATGCTCGACGGAGACGTACCCCTCCCGGTGCGCCAGAGCGATATCCGACGCCGTGACGTCATGCTGGAAGTCGACGAACCGCTTGCCTTCGCCTTTTGGGGCTGGAATGTCGAATATCGGCAGCGGCGAAACATCGGGCGACGCTGGCTCAATCGTCACTGCCGGTGGCTCTGCCGGTGTGTGGCCGGTTCGCTGCGCGGCAGCAGCGCCCGCTTTGCTGCCGCTTGTGATGGCTTCGCCAAGGTCGAAGATGCCGGCTGCCGAGCCGCAACTTTGCCAGTTGACATTGTCGCGTGCCTCGCCGGGAAGGAAAGCCTGCAGGCGTTCGTCGAAAACCGGCTTGCCGCCGGCCTGGCTGGCAAGATTGATGTTGGGTGTCCAGCCGCCCGACATCAGAACGGCGTCTGCTTCGAGGTTTTGCGCCGACCCGGTGATGGCGCCGCTTTGCGGATCAATGGTTGCAACCGACGCGCCCGACACGCACCGGCGTCCCTTGACGGCGACAACAGCCTGGCCGCTGCGCACCGGGATCGACAAGGTCGCCGCTCTGTCCGACAACGCAGCTGGCGGGTCGGAGCGCAAGTCGACGATTGCGGCGACAGAAGCCCCGCTCTCTTTCAACGAAAAGGCGGAAAGGTAGCCACTGTCATTGTTGGTCATCACCACCGGTTTGCGGCCGATCGCGACACCATTGGCAGCGGCGTAGTAGGCAGCTGCTCCTGCCAACATGACACCCGGCCGGTCATTGCCGTCGAATACCATGGGCCGCTCGAACGCGCCGGTCGCCAACACGATGCTTCCGGCATGGATGGTCCAATGGCGCTGCCGGGGTTCATTGCGCTCCGGTTGTACCTTGTGGTCGGCGACCCGTTCAACAGCCCCCGCGGTGTTGTCGTCGAACAGCCCGTGCACCGCGGTGCGCAGCAGCAGGGTGACATTATCGAGCCCGGCCAGTTCGAGTTCCGTTTCGCGCGCCCATTGCTGTGATGGGACGCCGCGGACAGTCGACAGGTCCGTCAGAAGCCCGGCGCCCAGATGGGCTGTCTCTTCGGCCAGAATGACCCTCGCGCCGGATCGAGCCGCTGTCAGTGCTGCCGCCAAGCCGGCCGCGCCGCCGCCGACGACCAGGACGTCGCAGAAACCATGCATGCGCTCGTAGCGGTCGGGATCGGGCTGTCTGGAGGCCGATCCCATGCCGGCTGCGCGGCGGATGAAATGTTCGAAGAAGTGCCAGCCGCGCTGACCTGCCTCGAAAAAGGTCTTGTAATAGAAGCCGGCCGCAAAGATTGGCGACAGCAAACCGTTGACCGCCGAAACGTCAAAGCCGAGCGACGGCCAGACATTCTGCGGATGAGCTTCGAGGTCATTGAAAATCTCGACTTCGGTCGCCTTGCAATTGGCTTCCCGACGACCGCCGTCCCGCAGGGTGACCATACCGCTCGGCTCCTGCGAGCCGGCCGTCATGACACCGCGCGGCCGGTGATACTTGAAGCCGGCCGCAATGTGTTGGATGTCCTGTGCAAGCAATGCAGAGGCGAGGCTATCACCGGCAAAGCCGCTGACCTCGCGCCCGTTGAAGCGGAATTGCACCGGTTTCTGGCGGTCGATCAGATGACCGCCTTTTTCAAGCCGATAGGAACTCATTTGTCCGCCTCGCTCTCGGCAATCTCCGCCTGCGCGCCGACCAGTCGGGTCTCAAGGATCTGGTGGGTAACGGTATCGCGCTCGACCGCGAGGACCGCACGGCACCCGGAGGTGTGCTGCCAGAATTCGATGTGCCGTCCCATCGGATTGGCGCGCTGATAGACGTGGGCACTCCATTCGTCCGTGCCGGCATCGAGCGCCGGAAATTGCCGCTGGGCATCACCGGCATAAGTGAATTCATGCGAGTCGCGGTGACCGCAAATAGGGCAATGAATAAGCATCAGTGCAACTCCGGCGACGGGCCAACGCCCTTTTCATCAATCACACGCCCCTGGTCGAACCGTTGCAGGGTGAAGGCCGCATTGAGTTCGTGTGGCTCGTCGCGGGCGATGGTGTGGGCGAAGCACCAGCCGGAGGCCGGCGTCGCCTTGAAGCCGCCATAGCACCACCCGGCATTGAGATAGAGGCCGGGCAGGGGGCCTGGTGTGATGATCGGGCTGCCGTCCATGGACATGTCCATGATGCCACCCCAGTTGCGCAGGAGACGCACCCGGGCAAGGTTTGGAAACAGTGCCACGGCGCTTGTCATCACGTCCTCATGGACCGGAAGATTGCCACGCTGTGCCCAGGAGTTGTAGCCGTCGATATCGCCACCGAAGACAAGGCCGCCCTTGTCGGACTGGCTGATGTAAAGATGCCCGGCGCCGAATGTAATGACGGTGTTGATCAGCGGTTTCAGCGGTTCTGAAACGAAAGCCTGCAACACATGGCTTTCGATCGGCAGCCGCTCGATGCCGGCCCGGCGCATCACTTCCGACGTGCTGCCGGCCACGGCGACGCCGACCTTGCCGGCTTCGATGCGGCCACGGGTCGTTTCAACGCCGGTGATGCGCTCGCCGGTGCGGATGAAACCGGTAACCTCGCAATTCTCGATCAGGTCGACGCCAAGCCGATCGGCGGCGCGCGCAAACCCCCAGGCAACGGCGTCGTGTCGCGCCGTTCCGCCGCGCGGCTGCAGCAGGCCACCTTCGATCGGAAACCGTGCCTGGTCGGAAAAATCCATATCCGGCGCCATCTTGCTGACCTCTTCGCGGGTCAGCAATTCGGCGTCGATGCCCTCCAGGCGCATGGCGTTGCCGCGCCTCGCATAGGCGTCCATTTGCGCCGGCGTATGGGCCAGGTTGAGCGTGCCGCGTTGTGAGAACATGATGTTGAAATTGAGGTCGCGTGACAGCCCCTCCCACAGGGTCATACTCTTTTCATAGAAGCGCGAGTTTGCCGGGAGCAGATAGTTGGAGCGAACGATGGTGGTGTTGCGTCCGACATTGCCGCCGCCGAGCCAACCCTTTTCGACCACCGCCACACGGTTCAACCCGTGTTCCTTGGCGAGATAGTAGGCGGTCGCCAGGCCGTGGCCTCCACCGCCGACAATCACCACGTCATACTGTGGTTTCGGCTCTGCCGCACGCCAGGCGCGCTTCCAGCCCGTATTGCCCTTCCAGGCTTCGCGCAGCAGAGAAAGAAAGGAATAGTGATCCGTCACGTGATCCGTCCCGTTATCAACGTCAGGCACTATAGTAAGACCGCAGGCGAAATTCGAATGTCTAATTATATATCAGGGAAATTTATCCATAACTTAAGTGATATTGATTTTGTGACGGAAGTGAGGACACGATTTTACTCGCTTTGTGATACCCACGTCACAACTCCGCTGTTACGCTGCATTAGGACTTGCCGGCGGGAACCTACTCGGTAGTATGTCATCCATAAACAGGGAGAGATCGCATGAAACAAGCCATCGGAATTGTGCTTGCAACCAGCCTTATGGGCGCGTCCGCCTTTGCGGAAGTCAACCGCATCGATTTGCTGCGTCCTGACGCTCCGGAACTGGCGACGCCCGGCGATATGCCCATTGGCGTTCGCACGGTGACGGTCACCAATCCGGACCAGATCGACATCCTCAAGGTCGAAGAGGGCAAGGACCTGCCGCGCTACGACCGTGAACTGACCTTGGAGGTCTGGTATCCGGCCAATGCCGGCACGGGTGTCGGCAACACTTATTCCGATGTGCAGTTGCGCGACGGCGTCACCAAGGTGTCCTTGACGGGAGCCGCTGAGCGCGATGCCGAACCGTCAAAGGCAAGCGCACCCTATCCCTTGATAATGATATCCCATGGCTATCCCGGCAACCGGTTCCTCATGAGCCATCTGGGTGAGAACCTGGCCACCAAGGGCTACGTGGTTGTCTCCATCGATCACACGGAAAGCACCTACGACAACAGGGCGGCGTTCGGCAGCACCCTGGTGAATCGGCCACTCGACCAGCGCTTCGTGCTCGATGCGATTGAGCGTATGTCCAAGGCGGACGACGGCTTCCTGAGTGGTCTCGTCAACACCGACGACACCGGTCTCGTGGGTTATTCCATGGGTGGATACGGGGCGGTCATCACCGCCGGTGGCGGTGTTACCCAGGCAAGCACCGAATATCCCTGGGGCGCCCCGGCCGGCACGCTGCAAATGCACCTGGCCGGTTCCGAGACCCACGAGGCCCTGATCGATCCGCGCATCAAGGCAATCGTTTCGGTTGCCCCCTGGGGCATGAACACCGGCTTCTGGGATGCCGAGGGTCTGAAGGGCGTCCGCAAGCCGATGTTCTTCATCGCAGGCAGCGACGATGACGTGTCAGGCTATGAAAATGGCACCAAGGCGATCTTCGAAGCCAGCGTCAATACGGAGCGTTACCTGCTGACCTTTGAATATGCCAACCACAATGCCGGGGCACCGATGCCGCCGCCGGCCGAAAGCTGGGAGCCGTCGGAGCATATCGATTTCATCCCCTTCGACCATTATGCCGATCCGGTCTGGGATTCCGTTCGGATGAACAACGTCACCCAGCACTTTGTGACCGCCTTCTTCGGCCAGTATCTCAAGCGAGACAATGAGATCGCCGCCTATCTCGATCTGGTCGAACACTCCCGCGACGCCGTGCACGCCCTCAATGAGGATGGCTCGCCGAAGCCGGAGCACAATTACTGGAAAGGGTTTGCTCCGCGCACCGCCAAGGGGCTGAGCCTGATGCACAAGACCGCAGGCGAATAGATCCAGGAATGATGCAGCGGCGGCCATTGGCCGCCGCCGGAAAATCAGGTCAGCATCAGCAGCCAGTTGCCGCCACGATGCTGCCTGTCCGTTGCAAGACGGCTGTCGCGAACCCGAAAGCCTTCGCGTTCATAAAGTCGCCGCGCTCCGACATTCGCCTCGGAAACGATGATGCTCATCGGTCGTGAACCGGCCGCCTTCTGCGCCTCTCGTAGCAACCCGGTGCCAAAACCACGATCGCGGAACTCCCGGTAGCAGGCGAGCACATTGACATAGTAGCTGCCCACCGCTTCGTCCTCGAGTTGCTGCAGCGGCACAAAGGCCTCTGGCATGGAGGCGTAATCCTCTGGCCCGGCCCGCTCGTCGATCGTATAGGCGATCAGTGTTCCAGCAACCTTCCCATCCGCCTCGGCGACGAGCGCGTTGCGCCAGGAAAAGCCGCCGCTATCGCGCCCGGCCCTCTCGCGGCCGATGGCCCAGGCGTCACCGCCGGGTCCGGCAAGCTCTTGCCAAAAGGCAATCGGCATGTCCTCACCGGCGATGTTGATCAGCCGCGCCAGATGGGCTGCATCGTCCCGGCTGGCCGGGCGGCCGAATTTGATCCTATTCAGCATATCGAAATGTCCCTTTTCGTTTTGTCGCGCTGCTCGGCATGCGCGCCGATTGGCCGTCGGTCTGCAGCCGGCGTCCTTCGTCGTCGTCTCTGGTCGCAATGATGAAGGTGTGCCGTCCGAGACGATAGTGAGTTTGTGGTTCAGTAAGGCGACTGGAATTTGTGTCTTGTTTTCAGAGGCTTCGAAGGCTTGCCAGTCGGTTGGCTGGGCCGCGGCAGCGAAAACTGTACTTGCGGTACAGTAAATGCGGGATTTGGGCGCGACCTGCGCTGGCGAGACCGGTGTGGAGGCTGGCCTGTTCTGCCAATGCCAAGGCACCGTCAACCATTGGCCTTTCCATCTGTGGATTTCCGATCGCGCAGGCGGTATCGATGACTACCCTCGAGAGTGGAGCGCCCGATGAAGAGCATCCGTCCGATCCTGACGGCCTTTGGCGTCCTGGCCGCCTTGTCTTCAGCGGTTGCGCAGGACCCAAGTAAACCGACCACCTGTTCGCAGGCAGTCGGAACCTATCTCACCAGTCGCATCAACGAGGGTGTCTCAGGACCAGAACATGTCGGTCGCAGCCTGTTGTCGCTGACCAGCGACGGCCACGCCGCCTTGACAGATTCAGCGCAAGGCGGCGTTGAAGGATACCAGCCATTCTCCAGCGGCCGCGGTATCTGGCGCTGCCGCCCATCGGAAGGTGACGCAGTCGCATTCGAGGCGCTGATCCTCGATTTCACCTTCCCGACGCAGTCCGAGCCGGACCCCAAAATCGCCCGTGTTACCTTCCAGGCGACGGTCGATGCCAATTCCGGCAAACTGACCGGCAACGCCACCATCGCCTTCACCGACCTCGCCGGCGACCCGCTGGACAGCCAAGCCCTGCCCATCATCGCCACTTACGAATTCACCGGAGTCCGGGTCGCGTTCTCCGATTGACTTGGCGCTCCTTGAGCCAGGTGTTTGGCATTGGTGCACTTTCGCATTGCAGTAGCGCGCCGTATCGGCTATCCAGCCCAAGAGGCACCCGTAGCTCAGCTGGATAGAGCGCTGCCCTCCGAAGGCAGAGGTCACACGTTCGAATCGTGTCGGGTGCGCCAATTTTTCCGTAAAATCAATCAGTTGCTGAACGCAAGGCCATTGGTCGAGGTCGCGGCGAAAGCTTGCTTGACCGCAAACTGTTGTATGCCATGCTGCGCAAGAACGGTGGGTTCGCGATCTGCAACAAATAGAAGAGGGAACTGACGGACATGCGCAGATCGATTTCCGCCGATCCGGTTGTCGTCGTTGGATCGCTGCATCACGATATCGTCGTCCGTGCCGATCGTCAGCCAATGCGTGGCGAAACATTGATGGGTCATGAGTGGTTTCCGAAGTTTGGCGGCAAAGGCGGCAATCAGGCCGTGGCGGCAGCTCAGTTGGGTGCCAATGTCTTTTTCATAGGCGCGGTCGGGGATGATGCATTTGGCGATGAGCTTGTTGCGGGTCTCGACGCAGCAGCGGTCGACAGAACGGCTGTCGAGCGCGTCGAAGTCGGTTCGGGCATGAGTGTGGCAACGATTGATCACGAGGGTGATTATGCGGCCGTTGTGGTCACCGGCGCAAATGCGGCAATCAGCAGGGAATCCGTGAGAGGCAACGAAGCACTGGCACGCGCTTCAATCCTGCTGTTGCAAAATGAGGTTCCACCGGAGATCAACTTGCTTGCCGCTGAAACAGCACACAAGGCGGGGACGATGGTTCTTTGGAACGCGGCTCCAATGCGAGCTGATCGGGAGGGGCTGATCGAACGAGTTGATCTATTGGTCGTCAACGCCGTCGAAGCCGAACAATTCTGTGGGCAATCGGTCGACTCGCTGGAGGAGGCCGAGCAGGCCGCGCTCCGGCTTTGCGCGTCCGGGACCGATGTGGTCGTAACGGCGGGAACTGCAGGATGTGCCTGGGCGACAACGCAGGGCGACACGGGGTGCTTGCCGGCTAAGAGAGTTGAGCGGCCTCAAGCCCACGGTGCCGGCGACGTTTTTTGCGGGGCACTCGCCGCGAAATTAGCGAACGCATCTCTTTCTCAGAGTGTTCAATTTGCCAGCGCTGCTGCCCACCGTCATGTCTCCGGCCTGTCACTTGGAGCGAATAGGTCTTGACGTTTTCGTCCCCCGTGGGCAGGGGCCATGCATAGTGTCAGGTGCGCCAGTCATTTCGCTTGGGCGTCGGGCCCAAGGTCCATTTGCCAGCGATTGGGCCCGATCTGGCGTAAACCCGGCCGGTCGGATGCCTGCACGCCTTCGTTGAGCAACAGGTCGAGATCGGCGCCGACCTCCGGGCTGAAGATGTGGTACAGGTGCCCAGTAAGGTCTTCCACGTCCAACGCGCTCAGATCGACGACTTCCACCCCGGCAAGGCCTGAAACATCGTTGGCGGCCTGCCCAAGACGCGGATAGCCATGCAATTGCGCCGAGAGCGCCAGCGGTCGGTCTCCATCGGTCACATAAACGGTCAGGCTGGTCGCAATAGACAGGATCCGTGGCAGGAACTGCCCAAAAATCTCAAAATCCATGTCCGGGGCGAGCAGCACGATGTCTCCGAGCCGAGCGCCCGGACGCCTGTTTGCTACCTCGGAAAGCGCCAGCACGACACCGCGGGCTCCCAGACTGTGGCCCACGACATCGACCGGATTGGCGTTTTGATCCACCAGATAAAGCAGCGTGTCAGCGAGGTCCGGCACGCTCCAGTACAGATCGGATTCGTCACGCAAGTAGTTGGTCACCGCGCCGTCTGACGGCCAGCTGAACCACAGCATTCTGTCCTCAAGACGCGCATTGCGTTGAAGCAGTGCGGCGCGGCGGCAACCCTTTGCGAAACCGATATTGTAGCCATGAACATAGACCACTCGTGACCCGTCATCCGTGTCTGATGGCCCACCCGCCAGGATTTCGGCAGGTGGCATTTCCTGAATGGCATCGATGCGCAGAAACTCTTCCTGTACATAGGCCGGCGCCGTTTGCGCCAGGGGAACAAGCGCGCCGAAGTCAAGTGATCGCACGCGGCATATGCCTGCACTCAAGGTGCCTCGCTGATCCCCGAAAGAGTCTGCGGGGAGATCAGCAGTCGTTCTGTTCCGCAGGGTCAGGAATGCCACATCAACGGGCTCGAATTCCGTCTGTGCCCTGGTTGGATAGGTCTGCACACACAACGACATCGCGAGGGCGAGCCCGAAAATCATCGATCCGGTAATCGGTTGTTTTGCTGCATAGAGCAGACTGTTGAGCACACTCGGCGTACGGCCACGATTGCCTCGACAACCCTCGCTGCTGGGGAGGAAAGATCGAGTCACCAAATCCCGAAAGCACGTCCAGCAAGCGGAGAAACAAAAAGGGCGTTCGATTGTATGCATGGGGTGCTTGGGATAGATTTTTTGAATACAGAACACCATGGCTGAGCTGTCGTTTTTTGTGAAGCCCGCAGCTTGATCTGCGATCACAAATGCTTTTGTGGCACTAGGAGGCTTGGAGGCACGTTTGGGAGGCAAGTTCGTCAGCAGACTGATCGGCCGCTTCTCTATCCCATGCCTGTTGCTTGGGCTGCTCTTCTTTGCCGCATCCCTGACACCTTCGCTGATCCCGCGGGGACCCGTTGTCCAGGGTGTTCTTGGTGGCCTTGTCACGGCTATTGGCTATCTGATCGGCCAACTCGCTGCGCTCCTGTGGCGGGCAGGCGATCTGCCGCGCCTTTCCGGACGCCCCGCGGGTATTCTGACCGGTCTTGTCGCGCTTCCGGTGATCGGGTTTTTCATTTGGGTGCTGGGATCGAGCCTGACCTGGCAGAACGACATCCGCCAGAAGATGGGAATGGAGCCGGCGGAGGCGCTGGGGTTCGCGACCATCCTCCTGACGGCACTCATCACCTTTCTCCTGGCATACCTGCTCGGACGGTTGGTTGCGGGGCTCTTTCGCCTGATCCGCGGTCGCCTTTATCGAGTAATGCCGCCAAGGCGTGCAAACATCCTCGGTTTTGTGTTGGTCGTGTTGATTCTTTTTGTCGTCACGCGAGACGGCATAGTCGATGTTGTGGTGCGCAGCCTTGACGAAAGTTACGAGGCGGCTCAGGCTTTGTTCGAAAGCGCGCCGCCGAAACCGACCGATGCGCGAAAAACCGGCAGCAATGCCTCGCTGATCGATTGGGCAGCCATCGGCACACCGGGGCGGGACTTCATTACCTCGGGACCATCCGCGGAGGACATTTCAGCTTTCACCGGACGGCCTGCGCTGGATCCGATCCGCGTCTACGTCGGACGTGCCAACGACAAAACACCCGAGTTGCGCGCCGAACTGGCGCTCGCCGAACTCAAGCGTCAGGGGGCCTTCGATCGCAAAGTGCTGATCGTGACAAGCCCGACCGGGACCGGCTGGATGGATCCCGGATCGCATGATCCTGTCGAGTACATGCACGACGGCGATATTGCGACGGTCGCCGCACAGTATTCCTATCTGCAATCGCCGCTGGCGCTGATCCTCGAGACGAATACCGGCCTCGAGCAGGCAACCGCGCTGCAGAAAGTCGTGCACGAATATTGGAAGACACTGCCGGAGGAGACGCGTCCGCGGCTTTACGTTCACGGGCTCAGCCTCGGGGCGTGGTCATCGATGTACGCAACCAATCTTTTCCGATTGCTGGACGAACCGATTGACGGGGCTTTTTGGGCCGGGCCTCCGTTTCCCTCAGCATTGTGGACCTACGTGCAGAACCATCGAGCGGAAGGTTCGACCTGGGTCCTGCCGACGATCGGGGACGGATCGCTCGTGCGCTATGCTTCGCATACCTCGGACGCGTCCAACGCGGCGGCCGGTTGGGGCCCGATGCGGATCGTATTCCTGCAATACTCCAGCGATCCGATCGTGTTCTACGATCCCAAATCGCTGTGGCGCTCGCCCCCATGGATGCGGGACCCGCCGGCGCCAGATGTGTCGGAGCATCTGATTTTCATGCCCGTGGTGACGCAATTCCAGCTGGCTTTGGACATGGCCTTGTCCTTTGGAGCTCCGCCGGGCTTTGGTCACGCCTACTACGCTCAGGACTATATTAGCCCCTGGGTGCAGGTGACCGCACCGGAGGGCTGGACGGCTGACGACACGGAACGCCTCAAGGCTCATTGTGACAATGGCTTCCAGTACGGCTGTTCGCATTGAGCCCCAGAGCTTGTCCTGGTTAGATTGAACCATTCTGCCGAGGTGCATTTGCGTCAAGGTCGAGCTCAAAACGCAGGTCGGGCTGGTGGCCCGGCCGAGGCTTTGAGCGAAGGAATTGGCGCAAATGCGCCCGGCCCTTCGGGTTTGCGGTCGGCGGACGCCCGCAGCGTCATGATGCTCGCGAGATGCCTCCGGCATCGCGCTGCGCTCCTTCCTCGCGGATCGCCTCGCCGACCACAAACAGAATTGCTTCAATCTAACCGGGACAGGCTCTAAAGTCGTCCCAGGCGCCGATAGAGCTCGCGTTCCTTGTCGATCATCGGGTTGTCCCGCATGTCGTCGATGGCCTCGTTGAGCTCCCGCAGGCCATTTTTCTGGACCTCGGTCCACTTCCTGGCGAACGATCCGTCCCTGATATTGCCGATCAGCCCGCGTAGCCGCTCCTTGTCGGCTTCCTCCTCCTCGGGCGAGGGGCGACCATAGACATACTGGCCGTACTGGCTGGTCTGCGAATGGAACTTCATCTGTTCGAACAGCCCGACTTCCATCATGTAGTTGGCGGCTTCGCGCAACTCGCCCGACGCGTAGAGCTCGAGCATCACCGACTCGGGGCTGCACCCCGCCTCGGTCAAAGCCTCATAGGCGCGCCGGATCGCGTGCAGGTAACCGCTGTGCTCGGCGAAGAGGTCGACGATGGTCTCTTCCTCGAAACTCGATTCAATCACGCCCATCAGGGTCGAGCCGATGGCTTTGGACAGCGCGATCAGCCGGTCCCAGGCCTTGCCAGTGGCGTCCTGATGCACGGCGACCAGGCTGGGATAGCCCTTGCCGTTCAGAAAGGTCTCGCGCACGCCGCGGCCGATCATGCGCGGTGCGATCAACAAGACATCGACATCCTTTTGCGGAACGATCAGTTCGAAGTGAACATTGTAACCGCTGGCAAAAACCAGCGTATTGCCCGCCGTCAGCCCCGGTTCGATGTGCTCGGCATAGACCTGAGGCATGATTTCATCGGGCACCAGGATGAACAGGATGTCGGCCAGTTTAGCGGCCTCGCTCAAGGGATGGGTCGCGAAGCCGTCCTCAACGGACTGTTCGGCCGACGCGTCCCGGCGCGATCCGACGATGACGTTCACGCCATTGTCTCGCATATTGAGCGCCTGGCTGCGACCCTGGTTGCCATAGCCGAAAATGCCGACCGTCTTGCCGTCGAGGTGAGAAAGATCCGCGTCCTTGTCAAAATACCAATTGGCCATCGCAACGCTCCACAGCTGTTTTTGTCACCACCGATTTCTATGACTCGGCGTGTGTCTGTCAACGCTCTGGTAAACTGGAATATGTGCCGTTTCAGGGCAGTTCCCGTTGGCTAAGTCCAGCCCAAAGCGAGCCCGACACAGGATTGCGCAGACCCAGCGTGGAACGACCCAGACCGGCCGTCACGCCATGGCGGCCGCTTCCTCGCTCCTGCCGTCGAAACGAAAGAACAGAAAGTAAAGCACCGGCGCTGCGATCAACGTCAGGATAGAGGCGAAGGCGAGGCCGCCCATGATGGTGATCGCCATGGATACGAAGAACGCGTCCCAAATGAGCGGGATCATACCAAGGATTGTTGTGGCGGCAGCCAGGAATACCGGACGCAGACGCGATGTCGAGGCTGTGACGATAGCGTCCGCGAGAGGAAGGGCAGGGGCCTCGCGGCGGACGATGTCGATCTCTTCGACCAGGACAATTCCGTTCTTGATCAGCATGCCAGATAGAGACAGCAGACCCAGCAGAGCAGTGAAGGTGAAGGGCATTCCGGTGCCCAACAGCGCCAGGGTCACGCCGTTGACTGACATGGGCACCAGCAGCCAGATGATCAGCGGCTGACGCAACGCGTTGAAGAGCAGGATCGAAATGAGAACCATAATGATCAGCGACAATGGAAGCTGAGCTCCCAGCGCAGCTTGCGCATCACCGGCACTTTCCTTCTCGCCGCCCCATTCCATGCGATATCCAGGTGGAACTTCCATAGCCTCGATTGGGGCATCGATTTGCGCCTGCACCTCCGCCGCCGTCACATCGCTGGCGATATCGGCGCCGACCGTGACCGTCAAAAGGCGGTTGCGGCGGTGGACCAGCGTGTTTTGCGGCTCGAATGTCATGCCTTCGATAACCTGGCTCATCGGGATCTGGGCGCCGGCTCCGTCGGAATAGAGCACCTGATCGAGAAAGGTCATTTCGCTGTCGACCGGCTGACGAACGATGATGGGGATCTGCCGGTCGCCTTCCCGGTAAACGCCTGCTTGCGTCCCATTCGTCGCGTAGCGAAACGACTCGGCGATCAGGTCACGGGTCACGCCCGCTTCCTGAGCCCGCGGGGTCGCGTAGATCGGGCGCAGGATCAACTCCTGTTCACGCCAGTCCTGACGGGTGGTGACGATATCGGAAGAGTTCTGTTCGAGGATGATGCGGGCTTCTTGTGCTAATTCCCGCAGCACTGCCGGATCGGGTCCGGAAAACCGGACTTCGATTGAATCACCGCCTGAAGGACCAAATGCAAGCCTCTTTGCCCGAAACTCGCCATCGGGCAAAGCCCTCGAAACGAATTCGGTCATCCGTTCTATGACCCCGGCGATCGGCTCAATCCCCTCCGTTCGCACGATGACATGACCGTAAGATGCGTTCGGACGCTCCGACTCATAGGTGAGCATGAACCGCGATGCGCCCTGTCCGACGAAGGCGCTCGACCCGACCACTTCGGGCTGTTGGGCCAACCAATCCTCCAGGATGGCGATGTCCGCCGACGTCTGGTGGATCGAAGCGCCTTGCGCCAGTTTGTAGTCCACGAAGAAGAGCGGCGTATTGCTGTCCGGGAAGAACTGCTGCTTGATCTGGCCAAAGCCGATGAAACACAAAGCCGTCACGGCGACCAGAATCGGTATGACCAAAAACCAGAGCCGCAGGCATTGGCGCAGGAAGCTGGCGTAAAGCCGGAAGGCAAGCCCTGCATAGGCCTCGTCGCCGCTCTTCGTGCCTCGCTTGAAGAAGTAGTGGCCGAGCAATGGCGTCGCGGTGATTGCCAGAACCCAGGACAGCAGCAGAGAAATTGCGATGACGGCAAAGAGTGAAAACAGGAATTCACCGGTGGCATCGGGCGATAGACCGATCCCGGCGAAGGCCATGATGCCGATGACGGTTGCGCCCAACAGAGGAACCTGCGTCTTGCCTGCCGTTTGCTCAGCAGCGTCGCGACTGGATTGACCCTGCGCCATGGCGTTTTGCATGCCTTCGGCCACAACAAGCGCGTTGTCGACAAGCATCCCCATGGCGATGATCAGAGCCCCGAGAGAGATGCGTTCCATCTCGATCGAAAATATGTTCATGAAGAGCAGCGTGCCGACAACCGTCAGAAGCAGTGTCGATCCCACGACGACGGCGGCGCGCAACCCCATTGCAATCGCCAGAACGGCAACGACAATGGTGACGGACATTGCCAGGTTGACCAGAAAATCGTTGGACGCTTCCGCGACGATCAGGTGTTGCTGATAGATCGGGTTGAACGTTATCCCCAAAGGGATTTGCGGAGCCAGCTGCGCCAGTTTGGCATCGACCCGAAGGCCAACATCGACAATATTCTCGTCGCTGAGCCCGGCGATGCCGATTGTAAAGGCCTCGACACCATTGTGTCGTATGAAGATGTCAGGATTGGCTTCGCGAGCGCGATAGACATTTGTAAAGTCGGCAATGTTGAGAACCTGGCCATCCACACCAACGGACAGTCCAGCAATGTCTCCAACACTGTCCTCGCCTCTGGGTGCCTGAATCAATCGCCGTCCCTCGACCGATTGCACGGAGCCTGCATCGACCACCGAATTCGCATTGACGAGGGCATTGATCAGGGCGTTCGGGGGCACGTTCTGATTGGCGGCGAGAACCTCGATCGGTTCGACATAGATCACCTCTTCAGGAACGCCGGACAGGTCGACATCCGCAACGCCTTCGACGGATAGAAGCTCACGTCTCAGGAAGGTCGAAAGCTCGTATAGCTCTCGATCTGAATATCCGGGTGCGGTGACCGCATAGTAAATCCCGAAGACATCGCCGAATCCATCGTTGACGAATGGCGGATTGACGCCTGTGGGCAACTGCGTCTCGTTGACCTTGTTGCGCAGGTCCGTCCAGATTTCCGGCAGATCTCCCCCGTCGTAGATGTCTTTCATTTCGACGTTGATCCAGCTCAACCCGGGCTGGTTCATGGAGGTTATGTCTTTGACTTCCCCCATTTTCTGGATTTCGGACTCCAGCGGTTCTGTCACCTCCCGCGCAACCTGCTCTGCCGTGGCACCTGGATATTGTGTGACCACGACGGCGGTCTTGATTGTGAAGGCGGGATCTTCCAGCCGACCAAGGTTGAGGAAACCCCAGATACCCCCGACAAGGCAGCCCAGGATGATCAGCCAGGTGAAGATCGGGCGATCGATGGACAGGCGGGCTATCGACATCGCTTGTGCGCTCATTGGGGGAACCCGGAGAAGCGTCGAACCGTATCGCCATCGCGCAAATTGGAAGCGCCGGACGCGATAATTTCCGTACCCGGGGTCAGTCCACCGGTTACCAGAACATTTCCGTTGTCCGTGGGTGTCACTTCCACAGTCTCAGCTTTCACTGTGCCGAGGTCTGGATCGTCTGCACTTGGTGAATAGACCATCACCTGAGACGTGCCGTCGGGCTTAAAGACGATCGCCGAACTTGGGATGACGAGCCTGGATTCGGGTCCGAACAGGGTGGCAAAGACCGTTGCTGACGATCCGGGCAGGATCTCCCGATCCTTGGGCGGCGGCATGGCAAGAATGATCCGGAACGTTTGGCCGACCTCCGACGTCTCTGCCTTGAATTCCCGAACTTCGAGAGGAAACCGCCGAGCAATGGCCGGGAATTCCGCCTCAACCCTGACGTCCGGATACTCGCCCGCGCTTTGAAACAGGACCTCCGGAACATCGATCTCGATTTGCAGCTCGGACATATCGTGCAGTCTGACAACCGGGGCACCGGCTCCTACGGTGGAGAAATTGGCGACGTGCCGTGAAGCAACCAGAGCATCATAGGGCGCCAACAGCGTTGCGTTTTTGAGCGATCTCTCGGCATTGCGAACGGCAATTGCCATCAAATCAGCCTCGGTTTGCGCATCGTCGACTTCGGCCTGGCTGACGGCGACGCGGCTCAACTGGCTCAAACGCTCCAGACTGCGATCGGCCTGCTCCTTTTGGGCAAGCGCCTGATCGAGAGTGATTTGGAAGGGTTCGAGGTCAAGCCGCGCGATGAGCGCACCCTTGGCCAATGGTTCACCCTCTGCGATTGGAAGCTCGATGAGTTGGCCTCCGACTTGAAAGGCCAAATCAACAGTTTCGCGGGCGGCCACTCGGCCGAAAAACTGCCTCTGGATGGCCCCGTCGCTTTCCGTCACCGTGATGATCTTTGCCAGGGGAACGGCATTGTCCAAATCCTGTGCAGAAGCGTTCACTGCCCACAGGAGGGTCAGTACCAGCAACAGACCGCGTTTCAGGTTAGGCATCCTGTTCCCCCGTTTTGACGTCATTGATTGCGCTGCCGAAGAGTCGATCTCGAAGAGCACTCAAAGTGAGACTCCATTTCAAGCCGAGCTCCTTGGTTCAGGTCGGTAAGCTGCACAATGCAAGAGTGGGTAAATCGGTCATTGAACTGATCAGGTCAAGGGGCCATGCCATTGGCATGTCGGCGTCCGGAAGATTGGCTGCGCCCGACCAGGTTCGACTGACCTGCGTTGCAACATTTTCAATGGGACCTGCGAGCCCCAAAAACTCTGAATGGACGTTCGGCGCGCAGGTTATGCCACGTTGTGAGATACAACAAGGATGGAGCGAGATGGACGCGGCCGCTAAGGTCCAATCAATCGCGGCAGCGTCAAGGAGATGGCCGGAACGAAGGTGATCATCATGAGTGCGACGAAAATCGCCATGTAGAAGGGCCAGATCGTTCGCACTGCTTTCTCAATCGGCAGCTTTCCAACCGCGCATCCGACAAAGAGGCAGGTGCCGACCGGAGGTGTACAAAGACCGAGACCGAGGTTGACCAGCAGCATCACTCCAAATTGGAGTGGGTCCATGCCCAGGCTGTTGGCGACCGGAAGGAAGATCGGTGTGCAGATCAGGATCAGGGCAGCCATGTCCATGATCATGCCCAGCAGCAACAGCACGGCGTTGATCATCAGAAGGATCAGGATCGGGTTTTCTGTAATCCCCTGGAGAAGGTCGACGGTTTTGCTCGGCACACGATAGAAGGTCAGCATATATGCGAACGCACCCGCGCAGGCGATGAGGATCATGACCATCGACGTCGTGCGGACGGATTGCACAACCGCAATCTTGAAGTTCTCCCAAGTGATGCTGCGATAGACAAGCAGGGTCACCACGAACGCGTACATGGCGCCGAAAGCACCGGATTCGGTCACGGTAAAGACACCGGAAAGAACGCCGCCGACGATAATGACGGCTGTCAACAGGCCCGGAATGGCGCTGGCGAAATTCAAGGCCAAAGCTGTCCAGCCGGGAAACTTCTCAGCGCGATAGCCACGTCTGACAGCGACCAGATAGGCGGCAACGGCCAGGCAAGTGCACATCAGGACGCCGGGCACGACGCCGGCAAGGAAGAGCTTGGATATCGAAACCGAGCCGCCCGCTGCCAGCGCGAATATGATCATGTTGTGGCTCGGCGGGATGATAATTCCGGCGATTGACGAGGTAACGGTGACGTTGACCGCATAGTCGGCGTCATAGCCCTTGTCCTTCATGACCGGAACAAGGATCGATCCGAGTGCGGAAATGTCGGCTATGGCTGATCCGGAAATTCCCCCGAACAGCATCGACGAAAAGACGTTCACGACGCCAAGGCCGCCGCGAACCGCGCCAACCGCTGATTGGGCAAATCGAACCAGACGCATGGCAATGCCACCGTGGAACATCAGCTCGCCGGCGAAAATGAAAAACGGTATCGCCAACAGCGAAAACACGTTGATCCCCGAGACTATGCGTTGGACGCCAACCAGGAGCGGCAGGCCCTCATGCCAGAACGCCGCGAGGGCGGCGATGCCGAGCGCAAAGGCAACCGGGGCGCCGATGATGACGCAGAAAGCAAAAACGCCGAGAAGCAGAAGAAGTCCCATATTATCCCTGCTCGATGTTGTCCTGGCGCGCGTCACGCCCCAGGAACAGCCGGATCAGGTGGCCGGTGGAAAACAGGAACAGCAGCACGCCGCAGACGGTCAGCGGGAGCGAACGCAGACCCTCCGGCCACTGGAGGAGGGGGATCAGGGTCTTCCATTTGAAAATTGTCAACTCGGTGCCGTACCAGAACAATATACAGCCGAAGACGGCCATGAGCACGTCGGACGTAAAGACGAAAGCGGTTCGCACCGGCGACGGAACGATGTTGCGGAATACGACAACAGATAGATGTGTGTGCTGATGGACGCCGACTGCGGCGCCCAGAAATGTTATGACCATCACCAGCAGGAACGAAACCTGCTCGACCCAGGTAGGGGTGTCATTCAGCACGTAGCGGCCAAACACCAGCCAGGCGAATATCACCGTCATGATGACAAGGGCCGAACCGGCCAGGATGAGGCAGACCCTGGTGATCAGGTCGAATGCCGTGTCCATGCGCCGCAGGAAATCCGGCGCTTCACGCAAGCCGCTCATTTTCCCCTCCCGGTGTTAAAACCGCCCGGTTCCGTGTTCGGAGCCGGGCGAGTTTCAGTCTATTGCCTGGACGCTATTCTGTCCCCCTGGCGATATCCACCAGTTTGCGCATGTCGGGATTGGCCGTCAGGTATTCTTCGTAGACCGAATCCATGGCGGCCTGGAAGGGTGCCTTGTCGGCAATCTCGTTGACGACGATGCCGGCTGCCTCGACGTCCTTGCGCGCCTTTTCCGACTGGATCGCCCAGAGTTCGCGCTGATAGAGGGCGGCCTCTTCCGCCGCACTCTTGAGAGCTGCCTGCAACTCGGGAGACAAAGCGTTGTACTTTGCCGTGTTTACGCAAATACACTCCGGTATGATCAGGTGTTCGCTGAGCGAATAGTGAGTGGTCACCTCGAAGTGGCCGACATTCTTGAAGGATGGGAAATTGTTCTCCGCACCGTCGACCACGCCCGTTTTCAACGCCTGCTGAACCTCAGAGAAAGCCATTGGCGAAGGATTGCCGCCGAGGGCGGAGATCATCGCCGTATAGAGGTCGTTGTTCATGACCCTGATTTTCAGGCCCTCGACATCCGCCGGCGTATTGATCGGCTTCTGGCTGTAGAAGGACCGCGCCCCGGCGTCGATCCATGCCAACGGCGTCAGGCCGGCCTCGGCCATTGCGGCGCCCATGATATCGCCGGCGTCGCCATCAAGGACGCGGAACATGTGCGGCACGCTCTTGAAAATGAAGGGCAGGGAAACGAGGTTGGCTTCCTTGACCATCGGACCAATCGGTCCGAGGTTGAAGTTACCGACTTCGATTGCACCCAGGCGAACCTGCTCAATCGCATCCGGTTGAGACCCGAGCACACCGCCGTGGAAGACTTCCAACTTGATTTCCCCGTTGGTGTTCTTGTCGACGAGCTCGGCAAAGCGGTCCATGGCAGGCGTGTTCGGATGACCATCGTGGTGGATGTTCCAGGCGCGCCATTCCTCCGCGGCGACGGCGGTGCCGCAGAGCATTGCCACGGCCGTGGCCGCGCCGAGCAGTTTTGCAGAAAGTGTCTGGTACATGTTTTCCTCCCTTGGGTAATGAGACCAGTTTTACAGTGATTGTGTCGGGGCCATTTACGAGAAAAGCAGGCCCCCGTTGATGTCGACATTTGTGCCTGTGATGAAGGCAGCATCGTCCGACGCCAGGAACGTGACCAGGTTTGCCACGTCGCGAGGCGTGCCTTCGCGCTTCAATGGCGTCACGTTGGCAACATGGCTGCGCACTTCAGGCTTGGTGAAGACGTTGTGAAAGTCGGTGTCGATCATGCCCGGACAAACCGAGTTGACGCGAATGTCCGGCGCCAGCTCCTTTGCCAGGCCGCGTGTCATCGTCATCACCGCGCCCTTCGATGCTGCGTAGGCGACAGCACCGGGACCGCCGCCATCGCGGGCTGCCTGGCTGGCGATTGAAACAATCGAGCCGCCTGCCGACATGTGCGGCAGCGCTGCCTTGATCACGCGCAGGAACGAGGTGGCGTTGAGATCCATCACATGGTTCCAGTGTTCGATGTCCATTTCCGCCACCGTCTTTCGCGCCACAAGACCACCGGTAACATGAACCAGGATATCGATCCGGTTGCCAAAAGCCTTAACGGTTTCTGCAACGAGAGAGGACACATCGCTACCAGACGTCATATCGCCCTGAACGGCCAACGCCTGTCCGCCGCTTGAGTTGATCTCCGCAACAGCCGTTTCGGCGCCTGCGGCCGAGCTGTGATAATTTAGCGCAACTGACGCACCTGCCTCGGCCAGCACCAGGGCACATGCAAGACCGATGTCACGGCCGGCGCCGGTTACGATGGCGGTTTTGCCCGTCAGCGAGTGTTCGATAGCAGCTCGACGGCTGGCGGGTTCGTGCATTTTTATTCCTCCTGGGCTTTCGCCGTTGCGCATGTCAGACCGAATCGTCGGACGTTTGGCTCGACTTCTTGATTGTGAACGGGTGGCTGTTGGGCGGACGCACAGCGCGGCTGCGGCAAACCATGACACGCTTCTTGAAGCGCATATCCTGTCCTCCCTTGCGATCCCTCGGGCTCCGTGTTGCCCGGACAAACCTGCGAATATGCTCGCAAGTTTTTGAATTGGGCTTGCATTAGGAGACTAGGATACTAGTATTGTCAAGTAGGAATCGATGAGGGTGCTCTGCAGAGGTCTTGTTGCGGTGCCAGATCGAGACGGAAACGCATGGTGCGCAAGGCTTTCCGGGTTACACGGTTCATTTGCGCGCCCGTGTTGTTCGCGGTAAAAGATCGTCAAGAGTGGGGTGGGATGCTGGAAATTTCTGAAAGTTTCGAACGACGGACGACGACCGACGTGGTCTTCGATCAGCTCTTCGATGACATCGCATCGCTTCGGTTGTTGCCCGGTACCAAGTTGTCGGAAGTCGAGGTCGCACGCCGCTTTGGCGTTTCACGTCAGCCGGTCCGGGACGCTTTCAACCGGCTGGGACATCTCGAATTGCTGTTGATCCGGCCTCAGAAAGCCACCGAAGTGCGCGGGTTTTCAATGCGCCACATCGCCAATGCCCGGTTCGTGCGGCTGGCGGTCGAGCTGGAGGTCGTCCGTCATGCCTGTTCCATCTGGGACGAATCGCGCGACGCGAAACTGCAGCAGAACCTGCAGCAACAGAAAATGGCCGTCGAAACCAGCCAACAGGACATGTTTCACGCGTTGGACTACCAGTTCCACAGGCACATTTGCGCACTTGGTGACCAGCTCCTGGCTTTCGAGACAATCCAGGAGTGCAAACGCAAGGTCGACCGTCTGTGTGTCTTGAGCTTTGATCGGGAAAACGAATCTTCCACGTTGCTTGAAGACCACCAAAACCTGGCCAATGCCCTGCAGCGCCGTTCGGCGGATGAAGCCGCCGAAATAACGCGACAGCATCTCGGTCGCCTCGACAAGACCATCACCTATATTTACGAAACGCATTCCGAATATTTTGAATGACGGCTTCGATCTTGAATTGTACCGAAGCGCTCGGTTTTGGGGATCGAACCGTGCTTTTAGTCGTTCGCCATCATTTCCATGCAGATGTCCACGCCTTCCACAACGCCGGGAAAGTCCTCTGACAAAGGTACGTCTCGAAAACCGGCATCGCGATAAAGAGTTTGCGCATGATGCAGGGAGCGGTGAGTCGAAAGTCGAAAACGCCGGTAGCCGGCTGCCCGGGCCTCGGCCAGCAGCGCATCGAGCAGCCGTTTGCCGATCCGGTTGCCCCGGGCTTCCGTTCGCACGAACATGCGCTTGATCTCCATGGTATCGGCGTCCTGGCCGTAGAACGCAACGCAGCCGGCCGGCGCACCGTCAAGCCGGGCCAAAAGCAGGCATCCGGTGGGCGGACCAAAGCGTCCGGGCAGACCGGCGAGTTCCGTATCGAGATTTGCAAACACCGCAGGATTTTCGTCCTCACCCGATTCGCCGGCAATTTCCGACATGGCCCAGCGAAAAAAGTCGCGAACGAGATCCTTGACAGCTTCCACGTCTTCGGGTGTCTCGGCGCGTTCGATTGTTGTTGTCGGTTCCAATAGATCTGCGTGAACCACCACAAAGCCCCCACTGTGTTGCCGTTGATGGCAGGGAGCCAAAGCAAAGCCAGTGCCAGCTACAGGCCGGTCTAAAAAGATCTAAAATCGGGGCGAGACCGGACGGTCTACCGGGATCAATCCACCAATCGCGATGTCAGCCGTAAAGCCCGGCCGTTCGTCCTCGCAGCTGGATCAGAGCCAAGACCGTGTCGATGGTCGGTGTCGGTGTCTGGGTCAGTTGGCCTAATTCCTGGACAGCTGTGACCAGCGCGTCGATTTCCATCGGGCGGCCAAGATCCAGGTCCTGCCACATGGAGGTCTTGTGGGCACCGACCGCTGCGCCGCCGTCGATGCGGCGATCGACATCGATCGGGAAGCGCACGCCAAGCTTCTCGGCGATCTCTTGCGCCTCGACCATCATGGCCCGCGCCACCGCCCGGGTGCCGGGATCGGTGCACAGCACGTCCAGCGTCGAATGGGTCAGGGCCGAGATCGGATTGAAGGAGAGGTTGCCCCAAAGCTTCACCCAGATTTCGTCGCGGATGCGCGGACGCACCGGCGCCTTCAGCCCGGCTTTGATCATCGCTTCGGACAGAGCCTTCGCCCGATCGGACTTCGATCCGTCGGGTTCGCCAAGACAAAACCGATTACCCTCGATGTGCCGGATCACCCCGGGCTCGACAACTTCTGCCGCCGGATACACAACGCATCCGATGACGCGGTCCGGCCCGAAACCGTCCCACTGCGCATTGCCCGGGTCGACGGACGCAAGGCGACGGCCCTCGAGCGGGCCGCCGAGCTTGTGAAAATACCACCACGGCACACCGTTGACGCCGCTGACCACGGTGGTGTTTTCGCCGATCAGCGGCCGCATCCGTCCGACCACGGGCGGAACCGAATGCGCCTTGAGCGTGACGATGACATAGTCCTGGACGCCAAGCTCCGCGGGATCGTCCGACGCCGTGACCGGCACGGTGACCGGCGCCTGGTCCTCTTCGATCAGGGTCAGACCTTTTTCGCGCATGGCGCTCAGGTGCGGGCCGCGAGCCACCAGGCTTACGTCCATCCCGGCTTGCGCCAGTTTGACCCCAAGATATCCGCCGATGGCACCGGCGCCGAATACACAGATCCTGATGGCTAGGTCCTCCCGAGGCCCAGTTTTTCAGCCAGGCCGATGCGTTGGATTTTCCCGGTCGCACCCTTGGGGATTTCTTCCAGGATCACCACCGAGCGCGGCACCTTGAAGTCGGCAAGCCGTTCTGCAGCAAACGTGCGAACCGTTTTTTCATCAAGCTCGGAGCCTTCGGCCAGGACGACTGCGGCCGAGATGTCTTCGCCCAGTTTCGCATGCGGCACGGCAAAACACACAGCCTGGGCAATATCAGGATGGCTGAGCAAAATCGCGTCCACCTCGAGTGGACTGATCTTCTCGCCGCCCCGGTTGATGATCTCTTTCAGCCGTCCGGTCAGACGAAGATAACCCTGTTCGTCGAACGATCCCTGATCGCCGGTGCGGAACCAGCGCTTGTCGCCGGCGATGAAGAAGCTGGCTGCATTGGCCTCCGGATTGCCCTCGTAACCCGGGGTCACATTCGGACCGCTGATAACGATTTCTCCGGTTGCGCTCGGCTCAAGCAGACTGTTCTCGGTCTCGGCGGCTATTTGCACGGCCGGGCCTGCGGCCAAGCCCACGGATCCGGGCTTTTGGGCGCGCGGCGGCAAAGGATTGCTGCACATCTGGTGGGTGGCCTCGGTCATCCCGTAAGCCTCGATAACGGGCGCGCCGAAGGTTGCGGCCAGTTCTTCCATCACCGGTGCCGGCAGAGACGCGGACGATGACCGGATGAACCGAAGACCGGCGTTGTCGATGATCTCCCGGTTGCGCGCTGCGCGGGCTAGGATCGCCTGGTGCATGGTCGGGACGGCCGTGTACCAACTGGGTGAGACACTCTCGAGCTGAGAGTAGAAGCGCAAGGCATTGAACCCGGGAGCGCAGCTTATGCACGCGCCTGCCGCCAGCGACGAAGCCACCGCAGCAATCAGACCGTGAATGTGGAACAGCGGCATGACATTCAAACAGCGATCTTCGGACGTCAGCGCCAGCGATGACCGGATGTTGTTTGCCGAAGCGTGGATATTGGACTGGGTCAGCGGCACGATCTTGGGCCGCGACGTGGTGCCCGAGGTGTGCAGGATCAGGGCAACATCGGAGTCATCGGGCTTGCCGACAGCTTGGGCATCATCGGCCACTGGCCCTGACAGCCGAAATGCACCCGCCGGTCCATCGGCGTCGGACGCGAGGCGCACGATCATGGCGCCGCTCGTTTCGGCGGCCGCCAGCGCCGGGCCATCATAATCTTCCGCCACCACAAGCGCCTTTGCCTGAAGGTCCTCCAGGTAAAAGGCATATTCTTCTTCGCGGTAGGCCGGATTGAGGGGTGCCGTCGTCGCCGCCTGGGCAATCGTGATGAACGCGCAGGCCATATCAGGCCCGTTGTCGAGCACGATCGCCACGCGGTCTCCACGTCCGATTCCCATTCCGGACAGTGTCTGGGAAACATCTTCGGAAAGAGAGCGCAAATGACCGTAGGTCAGCCAGGAACGGCCCGGCGCACCAATTGCCGGACTTTGGTCGGGATGGTCAGCGATCAGGGAGGCAATTGTCGTTGGCACTGTCATTCACCCAAAATGGATTGGCCGGCACCAACCGGAGGGAGGTTGGTGCCGCTGTTCCTGGCGCGATACCCGAGAAGCAGCTTCTGGTAAAGGCAATTACCAGCGAATCATGCCGGCGTCGACATTCACCGTCTGGCCCGTCATCCAGCCGGCGTCTTCAGACGCCAGGAAGGACACAACATTGGCGATGTGCTCCGGTTGACCCTTCCCGGGCATGGCCTGGAGCATTCCGACAAATTCAAAGGCATCGTTGTGGGGGCTGGCTTTCACCCCATCGGATTCGATCAATCCGGGTGAAACCGCGTTCACGGTGATGCCGTATTGCCCGATTTCGGTCGCCAGCGCCCGAGTGAATCCGATCACGCCGCCTTTTGTCGCGACATAGGCGGCCATGTTGGGTGTGCCGGCAAAGAAAGTGTTCGAGGCGATATTGATGATCCGACCCTTGCGGTCCACAGCCCGCATCATGTCGGTTGCCTTGCGGCTGGTCAGAAAAACACCGGTCAGATTGACGTCCATCAGTTTCTGCCAGTGCTCCAGATCCACATCGTCCCAGGCGATGAATGGAACGATGGCGGCGTTGTTGACGATGATATCAGGTGCCCCGTCGCGTGCCGCACTTTCAATCAAGGCATCCACTTGGGCCGGATCTGAAACGTCGCAGGCCATTCCCTTGGCGCCATGGCCGATATCGGCGGCAGCCGTGGCCGCACCCTCGGCATTGATATCACCTAAGGTCACTGTGGCGCCGTCTTCGGCCAGTCGCTTGGCGATCGCTTTACCAATCCCCTGTGCGGCGCCTGTGACGACAGCCGTTTTTCCATCCAGATTTGCAGCCATTTGCCTGATCTCCCTTCGTATTTGACTTTATAGACCCTGATCCATTCGCGCCTGCACGGCTCCGAGGCCGGCAGCAATATCGACTTTTGTGCCCAGCGCCTGCAGTGCTCCGCCCAAGGCGGCTACCGCCACAAGGGCGTAAGCCGGTTGCGCCGTCGGGCCCATGTGGCCGACTCGGATCAGTTTGCCCAACGTTTCGGCGCGACCCGCGGACATGCTGACGCCATAGCGGGCGCGGGCCTCGGCAAGGACCGTACCGGCGTCCACTCCGTCGGGCATCCGTACCGCGGTGCAGGTCGGGGAAGCAATTTCTTCCCGCTTGGGCCAGATATCGATGCCCATGGCGCGGACACCATCACGGGTAGCCGCTGCGGTCAGCGCGTGGCGCTCCCAGACGGTCTCCGGCCCTTCTTCCAGATACCGGTCGAGCGCCGTGTTCAGCCCGTTGATCTCGGCAACCGACGGTGTGAACGGAAACGGCTCGCTCGCCTTCCAGGCATTTTTCCAGTCTGTGAAGGACAGCATGGAGGCGAAGGGCGCGTTCTTGTTCGCTTCCATCTTTTCCCAGGCGGCATCGGATACGGCCGCCATCGTCAGCCCCGGAGGACACCCCAGGCACTTGTTCGGGCCGGTGATGTAGATGCCGGCCTGACACGCCGCCGGGGACGTTTCCATCCCGGCCCAGGACGACACCGCATCGACAATCAGCAGGGCGCCGGCGTCGGCGCAAACCTGACCGATGGCATTGATGTCGTTGAGGGTCCCAGAAGGCGTGTCATGGTGCACCACAGAGACAACCGCGGTTTCCGGGTGCGCTTTCAGATGCGCAGCAACCGCGGCGGGGTCGATGGCATCGTCATAGTCGGTTTCAATTTCATCCACCCGGCTGGCATAGCGGGCGGCCCAGTAGCCGAAACCCTTGCCGTAAACGCCGGAAGCCAGGTTCAGCACCACGTCTTCCTTGGCGATCAGCGACGCGGCTGCCGCTTCCAGCCCGAGTACCGGTTCACCATGCAGGATGACCGGCGGTTCGCTCATGCCCATGGCTTTTTGGGCTTTCCTGGCGACGCCTTCATAGACGTGGAGGAATGCCGGATCGAAGTCGTAGAGGACGGTGGTGCCTATTCCACGCAGAACTTCCGGATAGGCGTCGACGGGGCCGGCGGAGAGTGTAAAAGCCGGCGGGCGTGTTTCAGAATATCGCATGCGTCACCTGTTCAGCTGTAGGCGTTTACGCCGGTCTGGTAGTTGGCGAAGCTCTCGGCATCGTGGGAGAAGAGAACCTCGGCGCCGGTCTCTTCCTCGATCTTTTTGAGCTTCTTCATGCTTTCCACCCCGGCGATGGGGTCGATGTGGAAGCCGGCATTGATGAGATTGTCGTAGCTCTTGCGGGTATAGGCCGCGTCCAGCGTGAACAGCATGGGGCGGCGGTTCGCCAGCTCGACATAGAGGGAGTAATGGCCGATCGCGTGTCCTGGCGTGAAGATCAACGTGACGCCCTTTGCCAGTTCCACGTCGCCTTCGACATGTTCATATTTCGTATTGTCGGCTGTCTGCCCGTCGGTCAGTTGGTCCGACATGCCGCGGGCTTCGGCCGCTTCCGCCGAAAAGGTCATGTCGGAATAGCCCAGTACCTCGAAGGGCTCCGGCGTGGCCGATTGTTCGATTTCGGCCTTGTGGCAGATCTTCTTTGCATGCGGGAAAAACTTGTTGCCGCCGACATGATCGAAATGGAAGTGGGAGTTGAAAACAACGCCGATGTCCTTCGGTTCCATTCCCAGCAGCTTCAGCGCGCCCGGTATGGTCTGCTGCTCAGTCTGCTGCGGCTTTTCGAAGGGCAGGACCTTCATCACATGGTCATAGTCATAGCCGGTGTCGATCAGGAAGTTGCCCTCGGCATGCTCCACCAGAACCGAGTAGACCGGAAAACGGACCTCGCCGCCCGGCCCCTTGTTCCACCAGATGTGAAAACCGTCGAGAACCAGCGATCCCCCATCGAGCAGATAGACTTTCGTATCGGTCATTTTGCTTCCTTTCTTTTGCACATTGCCCTATCGGGCTCCCCGTTCGTACGGCAGGCCGAGCGCCGCGGGCAGGTGGGCACGACGGCCGAAGATCACGAGGACGATCATGACGACCGCGAACGGCAGCGTCTGAATGATGTCGGTGGGTATGTTCGAGCCGGCCACCTGCAATGCGGTGGTCATCGACAGCGTCGATCCGAAGATCATCGCGCCTATCAACACCCAGACGGGTCGGTCGCGGGCCAGCATGGCCAGAACGATGCCGATGAACCCTGCGCCACCGGTCATGAACGGAATGAAGATGCCTGCCGCAATATTTGCCATGTAAGCGCCGCCAAGGCCGGCCATGGCACCTGTGAAAAGCACCGCGGCACTGCGCAACAGGGTGACATGCCCACCCGCAACATCGAGAGCCGCCGGCTTCTCGCCCGCGGCGCGCAGCGTCAGTCCCAGGGCGGTCTTGCGATAAAGGACGGCCAGTACGATTACCGCCAAGAATACAAGATAGACGAATAAATGACGACCGAAGAGCGAGGGCCCGATGATGGGGATATCCGTGAGCAGCGGAATATCGAGCCTGACCGGTGCCGGCAGACGCGGGTAGGTTCGCGAAAACTGAAAGTGGTGCAGGAGCGACGTCAGCCCTTCAGCGCTCAGCGTCAGTCCGATCCCGATAACGATCTGGTTCAGCCCCAGACGCACGCACAGGATCGCCATCAGCAGCGCCACCGACATGCCGCCCGCCACGCCGCCAAGAAACCCGAGCCATATCGAATCTGTAGCCCAGGCGACCAGGAAGCCCAGGTAGGCGCCCATGATCATCATGCCCTCGATACCGATGTTCAGGACACCGGCCTTTTCGGACATCTGCTCGCCAAGGCCCGCCAGCAGAAGCGGAATCCCGGCAATGATCGCCCCGGTCAGCAGCGACGAAATGAAGGCCGATGTCAGAAGAGCTTCCATGACCTATCCCGCCCGCTTTTTGTTTCTGGTATCCAGCCATTCCGCCAGTCCCAGAAAGATCATGAGCATTCCGACAAGGATCAGCCGGAAATCCTGCGGCACGCCCACGCGTCGAGCAGCACTTTCACTGCCGATCAGAATTGCCGAATAGAAGAAGATCAGAATGATCGACACCGGTCCGTTGAATCGTGCCAGAAAGACCAGCGGAATGATCATCAACCCATAGGCCGGGTTCCAATCCGTGCGGATGTTTCCGTTGACGCCGAGGATCTCCGTGGCGCCTGCCAGGCCAGCAAATCCTGCAGAAATGGCAAACACGGCAACGGTCAAAAGGGGAACCGAGAGGCCGGCATGGGTCGCCGCCCGCGGATTGGCACCCACGGTGCGAAGACGCAGGCCAAAGGCGGTTCGGGTCATGACGAAATGGACCGCGAGGATGGCAAGCAGCGCCCAGAGCACGCCAGACGAAATCGTCGTGTCGAACAACCTCGGAAGCCGATCAGCCACCGGGAGGGTTCTTGTCTGGGGAACCGTCGTGTTGGGGTCCCAGAACACCAGCTTGACGAGCGCGTTCGCAATGGAGACGCCAAGAAAGGACATCATCAGCGTCGTGATGATCTCGTTAACGCCCTGATAGGCCCGCAGCAGTGCAGGGATCACCGACCACGCCGCTCCGATCAGTCCGGCCATCAGGAAGCCCAGCAGCAACACCAGCCAGCCCGGCATCGTTCCGACCAGCACCGGTGCCAGCGCTGCCGCACCCACGGCACCAAGCAGGAACTGCCCGTCCACGCCGAGGTTCCATATTCCGGCCCGGAATGCGACGATCAGGCCGGCCGCAAGAAACAGGAGAGGGGCCATGCGCGTCAGGGTTTGCTGCAGACCAAGCGACGACAAGAGGCCCTTTTCGATGACGAACCCGTAATAGGCGATCGGATCCACGCCGAAGGCAAGCAGGATCAATCCCGACAGCACGACGGCGGCGACAATCGGTCCAAGCGAGGTGATGGCGGCCCGCTTCCACGGGTTTTCCGGCCTTTGGACGGATACCATGTCATCAGTCGACGCCGGCGGCACCTGGGTTTCCGTCATGCCGCCAGATCCTCGCCGACCATCAGCCGCCCGACCGTTTGTCGCAGGTCGTCCGGCCGTGCGGGGTCGTTTTCGATAATGCCGCGCACCCGCCCGCGTTCCATCACCATGATGCGGTCGGACAGTTCGAGAATTTCGTCGAGATCCGTTGAAATGAGCAAGGCGGCCATGCCAGCGTCTGCGATGGCACGGATGCGCTTCCGCGACGCGGAAATGTTCTGCAGGTCAAGCCCATAGGTGGGCTTGTTGAAGACCACGACTCGCGCCTCGCCCGACAGTTCGCGGCCGAGCAGCAACTTCTGAATATTGCCGCCGGAGAGATGGCCGATCGGCGTCTTTTCGTCCGGCGTCTTGACGCTGAATTGGTGGATCAGGCGGATGGCATGATCGGCTATCTTGCGGGCTTGCTCGATGCCGCGCACCCAGAAGGGTGGGGCGCCGATTTCTTTGAGCACGGCATTGTGGGAGACCGGAAACTCGCCGACGCTGCCTTCCTGCAGCCTGTCATCGGTGAGATAACGCAGCCCCAACTTCCGGCGGCGTCCGACGGGCAGCCGGGTGATATCCATGCCATCCAGCGCGATCCTGCCCGCTGTCGCGGTCCGTTGCCCTGCGAGCGCTTCGGCAAGTTGTTTTTGGCCATTGCCGTCAATACCGGCAACGCCGAGAATTTCGCCGGCTCGCAATTCGAATGAGATGTCGGTGAGGGCAAGGACTTCCGCTTCGCCTTCCGTCGCGAGGCCCTCTACTGCCAGGCACACTTCTCCCGGATCGCCGGTTGCTCTGGTGGTCTCCACCTGGCCGTGATCGCTCTGACCGAACATCAGCCGGACCTTCTCTTCGATGGCCTCTTCCTCGGTCATTTCGGAGAGGCGTTCCGGCGCAATATCGCCGGCGAAGCGACCCTGTTTCAGGATGCTGATGCGGTCGCCAAAGCGATATGCCTCACTCAGCTTGTGCGTGATGAAAATGACGCAGATGCCCCGCTCTGCAAGCCTTCGCATTCGATCGCCAAGCTCATCCGCGCCTTGTGGGGTCAACATCGAGGTCGCTTCATCGAGAATAAGCACTCTGCTGTCGCGTAGCAGCGCTCTTGCTATCTCGATCTGTTGCTGTTCCCCGAGCGAAAGGTCGCCCGTACGAGCATCCAGTGGCACCGACAATCCGAACTCGCGGGATAACTCCTCGACCCGCTGCTCGATTTCACTGCGCGGTGGACGCGTCCACCAAGGGGCTCCCAGTATCAGATTTTCGAAAACCGTCAGCGTCGGCACCAGCATCACATGCTGGAAGACTGTGTTGATGCCGTGCGCCAGGCTTTCGGTTGGGCTCGACAGGCGTACTTGACGCCCGTCGACTAATATGTGGCCCTCATCGGGCCCCTGGAGGCCGGCAAGCATGCCCACGATCGTGGATTTGCCGGCCCCGTTTTCACCCAGAAGGACATGAACCTCTCCCGCATGGAAAGACAGCGACACCTTGTCGACAGCGACCACACTGGGAAACCGTTTGGTCACATTGACGAGTGATACACGCTCCTCATTGCGGGAAAGGTCATTCTCCATCGGATTACTCGGTCAAGGTGACCAGCTTGCGCACTTCTTCGGCATCGAAGATCGGCTCGAGCGAAACATCGCCTGACACAATCTGTTCACGCAGAGCCATGGCAGCGGCCCAGACATCGTCCGGCATCTGCGGTGTCTTGATCAGCTTCACGCTATCGCCTTCGACACTGATGGCATAGTGCTTGGTTCCGAACGAACCGTCCTTCAGGTCGGCAATCATCGCGCCGTAGACCGGCGTCATGTCCCACAGGACCGACGTCAGCAAATGGCCCTTGTCGACGGATGTCTTGTCACCGATCACATCGATGAACATGACATCGGAGCCGTCCGGGGCCTTGTTGGTCTCGACGGCCTGCAGCATGCCGAAGGTCGATCCGTTGCCCTGGCCGAAAATGATGTCGGCGCCGGCTGCGATGACGGAGGTTGTCACCCGGTTGCCGCCGGCGACATCCGCATAGGCTGCCGGTCCGATGACCGCGTAGAGGATCTTCACGTCCGGATTTTCAGCACGCACGCCTTGTGCGAAGCCGGCGGACTGCGAGTTCCAGGATGGCGGCTCACCCGAAACGACAATGCCGACGGTGCCCGTCTTGGTCATCTTGCCGGCAATGCGTCCGGCAAGCCAGGCACCTTCATGGCCCGACAGGGTGTAGTCGGCGACGAGGCCTTTCTTCAGAGCTTCGGGACTGTCGACAATGGCCACCGGCACGCCGGTTTCCTCGGCGATCTCGATGCCCGCTGTGATGTAACCCGATGCGTGCGCGATAATCAGGTCGACGCCTTCGGCGGCGAGCTCCCTCATGGGCGCGCGGACATCGCCGTAGCCGAGGCCTTCGGCCACGACCACTTTGACGCCGGCCGCTTCACCCGCGGCCTTTGCGGCGTCGACGCCCTGCTGATTCCAGCCAAAGTCGGAGCCGACTTCCGGTGTCAGAACCGCTATGGTATCGATGTCCTGCGCATGGGCCGATGTCGCGGTTACGGCCGCGGCCAGCACCATGGAGAATAACAGATGTTTCATTTCCTACGTCTCCTTTGCTTTACAACAAACCTTCGCCGCCCGATGGCGGTTCTCATTGTTCTTGCCGGCTCGGCCGCTGGACCCGGTGAAGCGAACGAGAAAAAGGAATACATCCCGTACTCGAATCTTCAGCGCGGTACCGAAGGAGTCAACGCGGTGCCGGTAGAAATCAGGAACGATGGCGATGGACCGCTCCGTTGTTCGGCGAGCCTTGCACACTGGTATTCGGCGCCTGTCGGCGATGCCGAAACGCAAGGAAGTGTGCGCTTCGAGCTTTGGCACAATCCCGAGACCGGTGTGTTTAATCTCTTGAACGAGCTGGAGGACCGCATGCCGGTCGAAGCTATCTGGTGTGGGCGCCCGCCGCGCACGCACGCAACCCGATCGATGGTTCGTCTTGACTACCGCGCAGGCGAAACGCCGGCTTCCATCAGTTACATTTGTACCGATGGAAGCGACAGTCGCGTGGTTTGCCGGGAAGTCGAACACGGGTCCTCCAACTGAGCCTATTTGGACCTGTGAGCGTCGAGAACGCCAACAATGCGATCGTACTCGGCCACGACATCGGCCTGATCGGCAATCGTCTTGGCGCCGACGTCGGCAAAGGTGTTCATCATGCTGGACTGCTCGGCTTCCGGAAGATTGTGAATTTTGCCTCCAGCGTCGATCCAGGCTTTGTTGGCACGCTCGACATTGGCGACGCCCCAGTCGAACACAGCTTCTTCGGCCGCTCGTCCGGCTTCACGAATGGCTTCACGGACCTCCGGTGTCTGGCTTTGGAACCATGCCTCATTGACCAGCGTGATTGATACGAGATGTGAGAAGTTCAAGTCGGTCACGTGCTCAGCCGTGTCGTAGAATTTGAACGCGGTCAGAATGGGCATGCCGGCGAGCAGGCCGTCGATGCCGCCCGACTGAAGCTGGGGCACGACTTCCGAAAGGGCCAGCGGAGTCGGAATGGCTCCGATGGCTTTCATCGGCTCCTGCTGGAGAGGCGAGGCGAATGTACGGATCTTGAGCCCGTCGATTCCCGCCAGCTCCGTTACCGGCTCGGACGTCAGCATCAGCATCGGCGAGTTGTAGATTGCGCCGATGATGCGCACGCCCTTGTCCAGGAACAGGGTTTCCAGATGATCACGAAACTCCGGATTGTGGATCACCGCGCGAACTTCGTCGGCATCCTGGAAAAGGCCCGGAACGTCGAAAGCCTGAAAGCGCGGATCGACACCTGTCACGAAGGATGTCGGAGTGGTGAAGGCCTCGATTGTGCCAAGAAGCACGCCTTCGGTCATGCGCGGGATCGCACCCAACTGGCTGGCCGGATAGATCTCGACTTTCACCGTGTCCCCGGCGCGATTGCTCATTTCCTCGGCGAAGACCTTCTGCCACTCATGCTGGACATCGTTGATGGTGGCCGACGATAGTTTCATCGTGCTTTGAGCAAGAGCCGGTGCGCAAAGCATGGCCGTCGCTGCTGCTGCTACGAGCAGCTTGCGGCCGATAAAGCTCCGGACGAAATTCATGATCTTATCTCCCTGATTTTTATGACATTGCGCGGACGAGCCACAGAGACAGCACCGGCAGAAGCGTGATGATTGCCAGCGCAATGGTTTGCACGCCCACAAAGGGCAGGACGCCGCGATAGATGTCGGCTGCCGACACGCCGAGAACGGATTGAGCGACAAAAATGTTCAGCCCGAAGGGCGGCGTGAACATTCCGATCGCGAGGTTCACCGTCATGATGACCCCGAAATGGATGGGGTCGATGCCGAGAGCGATGGCGATCGGGACCAGCAATGGCGCCAGAACCAGGATCGCCGAAGTCGGGTCGAGAAAACAGCCGATGGCGAGCAATAGAACGTTTACGGCCAGCAGAAACATCAGCGGCGACAGGCCGGCGTCGGCAATTCCGGCGATCAGCGCCTGAGGCACTCCCTTGACCGTGAGCAGCCAGGAAATCACGCTTGCCGCTGCGACAACAACCATGATTTGTGCTGTGATCATCGCTGCACGGGCGGCTGCGGCCAGAATGTCCGACCAAGTCAGGCTGCGGTAGAAGACCAGCCCGAGAATGATCGCATAGGCGCAGGCAAAGCCACCGGCTTCGGTCGGTGAAAAGGCGCCCGCGTAGATCCCCGATAAAATGAAAACCGGCATGAACAATGCGCCGATCGCCTGTCGAAACGTGACGAGTGCCAGGCGTGAATCGAACCGGCCTTCTGTCGGAAGGCCGGCGAAGCGGGCGGATGCCGAGATGTAGATGCCCATCAGCAGCGCCACGAACAGACCCGGTACGATTCCGGCGATGAACAGTTTGGGAATGCTCTGTTCGGCGGCGGCCCCATAAAGGATCATGGCGATAGACGGCGGGATGACGATGTCGATCGCGCCGGACGACGTGATGATCCCGGACGCCCGACGCCGACCGTATTGGGCATCCAGAAGCCGCGGGTACATGTTCTTGCCGACGGCAGCGACGGCTGCTGCGGAGGAACCGCATATCGTTCCGATCAGGGTTGAGCCTCCGAGTGCCGCGATCCCAAGCGACCCCGGAACGCGACCGAACAAGGCCTGGACCAGCGCGATCAGCCGGTCCGCGATGCCCGAGGCGGCCATCAGCTCTCCGGCAAAGACGAAGAACGGGACGGCCAGCAGCGCGTAGGCATCCAGTCCGCCGAAAATCGTTTGCTGCAAGGCAATCAGCGGCGGGCCGTCGAACAGGGAGAGCCCCACAGCCGCTCCTGCCAGAAGTGCGACGAAGATCGGTGCGCCAAGCGCCACCAGCACCACGATTGTCAGCGCGATGGCCCATATCATTCGGCCCGATCCAGGAACAAGGCTCGGCAGTCCGTGATCGCAAGAGCCAGCGAAACAAGCGCGGTGCCCGCAAATCCGACCAGTATGGCCATGTGCGGCACGACCATCGGCACCCCGAGCCCCATGCTCTTTTGTCCAATCGCACCGATGCGCTCGATGAAAGTCCATGAATGCCAGGCGACAAACGCACAGACACCGGCGGTCAGAAAGGACACAAACGTTTCCAGGATGCGGCGATCGTCGTGGTTGAGCGATTGGGGTAGCAGGTTGATCGACAGGTGAGTGCGGTCATGCGTTGCCAGGATGCAGCCGATCATGACGATCCAGATCATGGCGAAGACCAGAAGTTCGTCCATGCCGCCCGGAACGGGCAGACCGCCGTAGCGCCCCGCCGCATTGACGATGTTCAAAACCACCATCAATACCAATGCGAGGCCCAGAAGGAGCTTGAGGGTCTTGATTGCCCGCGTGCCCAAGCTTCCGGATGGACGTGTCATGACCGACCCTCGAGAATCTTGCGTACCGCGATCAAAGTCTGTGCCCGTTCGCGCGGCAGAGTGGTGAGGTCCTCATCCGTGTAGTCGAAAAGGCCGCCACCGGTTTTCATTCCGAGCTGACCCTTGCTGGTTGCATCTGTAACCATCGGCGAGACATCGTCGCGGTTGCACAGCTCGGAGTTGAGAAACGAAGAAACGGAGTGGTAGATGTCCAGGCCTGCCATGTCGAGGAGCCGCATGGGACCGATGACGGCCAACTTGTAGCCGATGCCCCAGTTGACACAGGTGTCGAGGTCTTCGGGATCGATCACCCCGCGCTCCACCAGATCCACGCATTCCCGCAACAGGGCATAGAGCACGCGGTTCTCGACAAACCCCGGCACGTCCTTCTTGAGGGTCACCGGAAGCAATCCGAGATCGCGGATCAAGGTCTGTATTTCGGTCACGGTTTCCGGCGCTGTTTGTGCGCCGGCGATGACCTCGATCATCGGTACGATGTGCGGAGGATTGGACCAGTGCATGCCGACAAACCGGCTAGGGTGGGAAATGTGCTCCTGGAGTTTCGTTATGGGAATGCCCGAAGTGTCCGTCGCGACAATCGTGTCGGCGGCCAGAAGCGGGTCCAGTTCGCGATAAAGCGTTGCTTTCGTTTCGATGTTCTCGGGAATGTTCTCGATGACAAGGTCAGCACCCGCCACCGCCTCACCGAGAGATCCGGCAAAGGAAAGGGCACCACCCTGATCTTCGACCTCCAGGCCGTCCAGCGCCGTGGCGATCATCGGCAACAGCGATGCAGCGCGCTCTCGTGCGGCTTCGGCGATATCGAAGGCGCGGACATCATGTCCACCGCGCGCCACTCGCGCTGCCATCCCGGGGCCCATGGAGCCCATGCCTATGATCGCGATTTGCATCAGCGCACCCCTGTCATCACTCCCTGATCACCCTGTTGCCGCCTTGAAAGCATCGCGAGCGGACATCCGCTCGAACCAGGCTTCAAGCCCGGGCATCGCCGGACGGTCGTAGGGGAAATTCAGGCAACGGCCCATGATGGGCGCCATTGCGATATCGGCGATCGTCAGCTTTCCGAGCGCCGCAAATTCCTTGCCGTCCAGAGCATTGCTCACGATTGCCATCTGGGCGTGGAGATCCGCCAATTGGGCTTCGAAGCCTGCAGGTCGTTCCGACGGTTCGAGCTTCGCGCCTTTGAAGGCGGCCAGGTAGCCGGGATTGATCGCCGCAAGCAGAAAGTCCATCCATCGTTCGACCTCGGCACACTCGGCCGGATTGGTGCCGGTGAGTTCGGGTGCCTTCGTTGCAGCGAGATAACGCAGGATCGTGTTGCTCTCCCACATGACCGTGTCGCCGTCGATGACCGTCGGCACTTTGGCTGTCGGATTCATGGCGAGGTATTCCGGCGTTTTGGTATTTTCAAACAGCCGGCCGAAATCCTCACGTCCGTATTCCGTCCCGGTTTCCTCAAGGAAAAACAGCACCTTCTGCACGTTTCCCGATGTCTTGCGTCCCAATACCCGGATCATGGGTTACTCCTGAATGTCGATTTCCCAGGTTTCACGTTCAGTCTTCCAACGGCTTGTAAACGATGCAATCGATCTCGATCCGCGTCGTGATCACCGCACGTGCCTCGACCGTGGTGCGGGCCAGCACCGCGCCGTCGAAATATTTTTTGAAAACAGCGTTGTAGCGGCCAAAATCCCGCGGGTCCTCAAGGTAGGTGCAGACGCGCACAACGTCCTTCAGGGTCGCACCTTCCTCGGCGATCAGGCGTTGAATGGCCTCGATGGTCCCGGCCGTTTCGGTTTCGATCGAGCCGACCATCATGTTGCCGTTCTCGTCCTTTGAGACCTGGCCCGACACGAAAATGTAATCGCCTGCACGAACGGCTGGATGGAACGGCAGGTTCGGGTTTTTCTTGCCGATGGCGTAGTGCTTGTCGGAAATCTTGGCCATTGGTCCCTCAAAATGCGCTGGTTTCGATGATGTCGACGCCGTGGATCCGGTCGATAAGATAAATGATGCCGCGATCGTCGATCGTGACATCGTTTGATGACGGCCGTGCCTGGGATTTCGGCACGTCGGGGAGGAAATGACCGAGCTCGCGAGGATTGTACGGATCGGCGAAATCGACAATCCTCAGTCCCTGGGCAAACCAGGCAAAGGGCACGATCGTGCCAGCCACGCGCTCCGACGGCTGATGGCAGCCTGTCATCGGCTCCTGCGGTGAGCCATCGCCGTGCAGTCCTTCGACCTGCCACGTGGCGATCGAAGTCGGGAGGGTCTCTACGGTGATATCGTAGACCCAGGTGAACGCCGGTGGCGAGGGATAGAGTTTGGCGACATCTTCATCGGCCACGATCATGATGTCTCGGCCGGCAATCTTTTCCTTGAACGGCAGGCAGGTATGGGTCGGGTGTGGATACACCGGGCTCGTGTTCAGGCCCGAGATCGCCTTGGGTTTCGACATGTCGGAAATGTCGAGAATGAACAACCCGTGGTGCCAGTAGCTGACATAGAGACGGTTGCCGCGCCGGATCGGGTGATGGCACCGGGGCGGAACCCAATCGTCCCATGGGTAGTCTTCGCCACCACCCTGCCATTGCCCGGGGACCCACCACCTGCCGACCTCTTCGGGTTTTTCCGGGTCTTTGAGGTCCAGGATCATCACGAAATTGCCGACATAACCGTCGGCGGTCGGTGAGATATAGGCATAACGCCCATCGAAATCGTATCTGTGAACGCCGCGACCGCCGGTTCGCCATTTGGACAGAAGACGCGGGTTGGACGGATCGGCCACATCATAAATGCCGAGGCCACCGCCGAAGCCTTGATCGCCTTCCTGACCGATCTTTTCGTGGTTGACGATCATGAGGTCGTTTGCAGTCCGCACCTTGTGCGAATGCCAGCCGTCCGGCACCCCGATCTGGCTGATCACTTTCGGTTGGCGCGGATTCGCCACGTCGACGATGGTTGTCCCGGACGGGAAACGCATGTGTCCGATATAGAGTGTCGTGCCGTCCACCCAGACCTGACCGCCGCCGGGGCAGTCAATATGCGCAAGAAGCGTGGTGTTGAGAGCATCTGCCAAAGGATAGTCGCTTTCTCGCCTGAGCTGGGTAGGTCTTCGGCACCAAGCGGCGCCGACTGATTACGGAACTATGCGAGACGAAGCAGGTCGCCTGCCTGGTTGCGGCCCCAGCTCTTGTAAAGATGGAGTTTCTTCTGGGTTGGAGAATCCGTGGCGCCGAAGAGGATCACCGGCTCGGTCTCGGACGGATTGACATGCTCCACCCAGCAGCCGCCCGGAACCGCCAGCGTGTCGAATTCTTCCCAGTCGAACCGCTCACCATCGACGATGGAGTGTCCCTTGCCCTTGAAGGGCGCCAACAAGAGATTGGCGGTCTCCCGCTTCGGCACCGTCTTTTCGCCGGGGCGCAGCATCTGAATGTAGTAGTTGATCGTTTCGAAAACGGGCCCGCCGGTGCGTGGATTAACGTAATCAATGATGATGCCGTCATGCGGATCGCCGTCGTGGTCCTTGTGGGCATCGAGCAGAGTTTCCATCGCTTCCCAGCGATACACGACCTGCGGGGAGGCAAAGCCCCCCGCACGATGATGATCCACGAAGCGTGGCATCATGCCGCCCTGGCCATAAACGAGCTTCGAATAGTCGACGGGATAGCGCGCGGACTGTTCCTTTTTCTCCACTTCCTTACCGTTTTCCATCTCGGTGTAATGGTGGTGGAACTCCAGGGCGTGCAGCGTTTCAACCAACGGGAAATCCAGAACGGAAAGATTGAGGGCGCCTTCGTTGCCGATGCTGCCGAAATTGTGCCAGGCGTCGTTCGGCGTGAGAATCATGTCTCCGGGACCGAAAACGACATTTTCGCCTTCAACGCTGGTGAAATTGCCGCCGCCCAGAAGACCGAAACGGCAGGCGCTTGCCGAGTGCTTGTGCGGGGGCATGATTTCGTCGACCCCGTTGAAACGGTAGGCGGTATACATGGTCGTGACGGAAGCGCGCCGCGGCGCCAGTCCGGGATTGACCAAAACCAATGAGCGTCGGTCGCTGTCGGCCATCGTGATCAGCTCCGCCGCCCGTTCCAGCAGCGGTCCGATATCGGAATACTTCCACACCCAGGGAACGGCTTTATGCGGCGACATTAGCTGTGCCACCTCGTCATGCTCCACGTCCTTGGTGGTTGCCCAGAACGGATGCATGTTCGCGCTGAACACGGCGGAGTGCAGGCCTTTCAGCGCTTCCTTCCTGTTGGCACCGGTATCAGACGTCGCGGTTACTGACATAATTCACTCCTCTGGTTCACGCTGCCGATCAGAGTAGACACCCAAAAACCGACAATTACAACATAATTATTTGTTAATGGTTCAATTATGGTTCGCGGGGTGGCGCTGGTTGTTTAGGTTCCCTGACGGATCATATCGGCAGCCCGTTCGGCCACCATGATGACCGCGGCGTTGATGTTGCCGTTCGGGATCTCCGGGAAAACCGAAGCATCGACGATGCGCAGTCCATCGAAGCCATGCACCTTGAGGTCCGGGCCGACCACGCACCGTTCGTCGGCGGCACTGCCCATGCGGCAGGTCCCACAGGGATGATGAACCGTAATCAGCGATTTCCTTGCGTAGCCCGCGATGGCGTCGTCGCTGGTGCAATCGGGTCCGGGTACGACTTCCGCCTTCACGAATGGCTTCATTTCCGGCGAGGCGGCGAGCGACCGGGCGATGTCGAAACTCTCCCTAAGGACGCGCCGATCATATTCCGCATCAAGAAAATTCTGATGGATCAGCGGGGCACCTTGCGGGTCGGAGGTGGCCAGTTTGACTTCGCCGCGAGACTTCGGCTGCGTCAGGACAAGGCGTGTTGCGAAGCCGTCCAGGAACGGTTTTTTGAATGGCGCAAGATAGGGCCAGGAGGCCAGCGGAGCAGCGGTGAACAGGATTTGAATGTCAGGCGTATCGGTCGCCTGGCTGGACTTGAGGAAGGCAGTGATGCCGCCCGGCACGTCGCCAGAAAACCCTTCGCCGCCAAGGTATGTCCGCACGAGGTCCGGAACGATGCGATCATAGCGCATCATCCTGTGAAACGGCCCTTGTCCGTCTCTGTGATACATCACGATGATCGACGGATGATCCATAAGGTTCGCGCCGACGCCGGGGAGTGGTTTGCGGATGTTGATATCGTGTCCGTCGAGCTCGTCTTCTGCGCCAATACCAGAATTCTTGAGTAATTTCGGTGTGTTAATGACGCCGGCGGAAACAATTACCTCGCGTTCCGCATGAATTGTTTCGCCGCCGTCCATGAGCAGAACACCGGTTGCCTTGTCGCCCTGGAACAGGATTTCGCGCACGGTCGCACCGGTTCTGATCGTCAGGTTCTTGCGACTGGCGGCTGGTCGAAGGTAGGCGTTCGACGTACTGGCGCGGAGTCCCTTCCGGATCGACATCTGAAGCCGCGAAAAACCGTCGCGATTGGCGCCGTTGTAGTCGTCCGTCCAGCCGAAGTCCCTCCGGCCGGCTTCGCCGAAGGCTTCCACCAACGGATCATCGTAGCGGCATCGCTGAACGGTGACCGGACCATCTCCGCCGCGCCAATCGTCCGCGCCGTCCTCCCAGCTTTCCTGTTTCTTGAAATAGGGCAGGGTGGATTGGCTGCCCCAGTTATCCAGACCCGGTTCCGCGGCCCAGCGGTCGTAAATGTGGGTGCTGCCACGAACCCAGGCCATTGCGTTGGTGGACGAGCAACCGCCGACCAACTTTCCGCGCACGCATTCGATGGCGCGACCGTCGACCGTATCCTCGGGCTCGCAGTCATAGCCCCAGTCGTGGCGGCGCTCCTTGAATATGATGCCCCAGCCCAGCGGTATATGAACCAAAGGGTCGCGATCCCAATTCCCCGCTTCCAGCAGCAGGACGCGACGGTTTGGATCGGCACTCAGCCGGTCGGCGAGGACGCAGCCAGCCGATCCCGCGCCAACGATGACATAGTCGAAACCCGTGGCCATTCCTGTTACCTTCAAAAAGTCTGTCCACAGAAGAAACCATTACGCAACCAATTATGTCAATATGGTTGCCTAGTGTCCGCGACCGTATTATGTTTCAGATGGTTCCCAGGGAGATTCAAAGGACGTCATGACCGAAGACCGAAAGTCAGCCAGGCTTTCTGCGGAAGAGTTGAAGGAAACGATCGCGGATCTGGCCAACGAAGACGGCACGCTTCCGCCGGAACGGGAATTGGTCGAGGAGTTCGGCATCACCCGGTCGCGTCTGCGGCGCATTCTGGCGGAGATGAGAGAAGACAACCTGATTCCGCCGGCCCGCGTCGGGCGCCGCAATTTTCGCGAAACAAGTCCCCAGGTCCAGAACCTCGTACGTCTCGCCAATCCAACCGATGTGATTGAATTGCGTCTGATCATTGAACCGCAGCTTGCGCGATTGGCGGCACTGAAGGCGTCTTCGCTTGAAGCCGAGCGGATCGTCAAAGCGGCCAACAGCCAGAAGGAAGAGTCCTACGGCGCACCGGATTTGGCCTTCCACCTGGAAGTCGCGAGTGCGACGCGAAACACCCTGGCGCGCGAGCTGTACCGAATTCTTCGCCAGGTTGGCGGAGATGCGCGCGTGCGATTGCCGGATCGGGCGCCGCCATGTCCTGACCGACGGCGCAAACGGGATGCGGAGCATCTGAAGATCGCACGGGCGATTGTTGCCCGAGATCCGGACCTGGCACAGGAGTGCATGCGTCAGCATCTGCTGGCCGTACGCGCCGTCATCTTCGACCGCATGTCACCTGACTTTAGCACGGGCACGTCTACGGCTGCCGAATGAATGGACGCAGCTTTGGCGAACGTCAGAGTTGCCTGACCCTTCCGGGCGGCCGCAAGAGAATTCAGAACAGTGTCGTTTAAGGACCAACAGGCAATGCAGTACGACTACGTGATCGTCGGCGCGGGCACGGCCGGATGCGTTCTGGCGGCCCGCCTGAGCGAGGACGAAGACGCCACCGTTTGTCTCATTGAATCGGGTGGCGAGGCCGACGAACCGGCAATTTCCGAGCCTGCCATGTGGCCGATGCTTGAAGGCTCGGACATCGACTGGGCCTTCAAGACGGTGCCGCAGCGGCACACTGCCAATCGCATCCATGACTGGGCGCGGGGTTTCGTCGTGGGCGGATCGAGTTGCATCAATGCGATGGCGCATGTGCGCGGTCATCCCAGCGATTTCGACAACTGGGCTGTGTCTGGCTGCGAGGGCTGGGGATACGCTGATCTGATGCCCTATTTCATCGCGTCGGAAACATCGCCCTTTGCCCCGTCGCCCTATCACGGCGATCAGGGGCCGATCCGGCAGATGGTTCCGAGCGATCCCCATCCCCTGACGCGATGTTTCATGGCCGCCGCTGAAGAGCAGGGGCATGTGCCGACGGACGAACACAACGGTGCCCGGATGACGGGACCAACCCTCAACACCCTGGTGATTGTCGATGGCAGGCGCCAGAGCGTTGCTGATGCCTATCTGACGCCGGCGCTGTCGCGGGCCAATCTGACGGTTCGAACCGGTTGTCTCGTCGATCGCTTGGCCTTCACCGGCACGCGATGTTCGGGACTGCATCTGATTGTCGACGGCAAGCCTGAGCATATCGCGGCTCGGGAAGGGGTCGTCTTGTGCGCCGGCGTCATCAATTCGCCGGCGATCCTGATGCGATCTGGCATCGGGTCGGCGGACGAACTGGCCAAGCTGGGAGTATCCCCGCAAGTCGACCTGCCTGCCGTCGGACGGAATCTCCACGACCACCTGCTGTCAGGTGGCAATGTCTATCTATCGAAAGATGAGGTTCCGTTCACGCAGACCCAGCACTCGGAATCGCTGCTCTATTCATCGCGAAACGGCGATGACAAGCTGGCGCCAGAGATGGTGGCTGCCTGCGTCGTCGTTCCGGTGGCCACCGATGCGTTTGATCCGCCACCGTTTGGGGAAGCCTATACGCTGATGTTCGGCTTCACACATCCCAGGAGCCGTGGCGCCATTCAACTTCGGTCAGTCGATCCAACAGTGCCGCCTGACATCGATCCCAACTATCTGGCTGAGGAATACGATCGCGAGATCTATATGGAATCGATGGATCGTACACGAGCGATCGGTCATTCCCAGGCTTTTTCCGATTGGCGCAAGGAAGAGTTCTTGCCGGGCGTTGACCTCAGGACGCGCGCAGAGAAGCTGGATTTTCTTGGGAAAGCCGCCTTCACCCATCACCATCCTGTCGGGACATGCCGGATGGGCTCCGACGACGAAGCCGTGGTCGATCCGGCTCTTGTGGTTCGCGGCACGGAAGGGCTGCATGTGATCGACGGCTCGGTCATCCCAAAGGCAACAACGGGGCCGCACAATGCAGCGATTGTAGCGATGGCGGAACGCAAGAGCGACCTGATCCGGGGTCGGGCACCTCAAACGCCCTTTGATCCCCGCGCCTTGAGTTGACACACCAATCTCAATGTCGATTAGGCCGTCCCGAACGCCGGATAAACACCGGTTTTTCGGCTTTGATCTTTACACCAGCGTGATCAGGCGGTTTGTTCGGAACCAATGAGCAAGACGGAAACAGGCAGAAACGCTCCCACGGTGCAGGACGTTGCACGTGCCGCCAATGTGTCGACGGCCACGGTCAGTCGTGCGCTTTCGGCGCCCGACCGGGTCACGGAAAAGACCCGCGAGCGCGTGGCGCGTGCGGTCGAGCAGACCGGCTATGTGCTCAACCACGCGGCCCGAAATCTGCGCAGGCGCCGAACCGGAACCATCGTCGCGTTGGTCCCGGATATCGGCAATTCGCACTTTTCCAACATCCTCCAGGGCATCGAGAGTATCTGCTCGGAAAGCGGTATCAATGTACTGATCGCCGATACGCGCAAATCGTCGATGACGCATGCCCGGCTGCAGACCTATTTCAGCAACAACAATATCGACGGGATCGTCATCCTCGACGGTGACATCTCGGTCGAGGAGATGCGCGAGTCCAATCTCAACCTGCCACCCATGGTCACGGCCGGCGAATGGTGCTCGGACGAGACGGTACCGATGGCGCTGGTCGACAATCTGATGGGGGCCGATCTGGCCGTGTCGCATCTGATCGAGTGCGGACACCGCGCCATCGGTCACGTCACCGGCCTGTTGACGCACCAGCCGGGCTGCGACCGTTTGGAAGGATTTCGCACCACGTTGTCCCGGTCCGGGATCGACCCTGATGCCGCCTGGGTCTTCCAGGGCGACTACTCGATCGATACCGGGATTCGGGCCGCACGCGCCTGGCTCGAACTGGACAGTCCGCCAAAGGCCGTGTTCTGCGCCGCCGACCGCAGCGCGTTCGGCTTCATGTCGACCCTGCACAAGGCCGGCGTATCAGTTCCGGGCGATGTCTCGGTGGTCGGATTCGATGACATAGACGTGTCCGAGCATTATATTCCGGCGCTCACCAGCGTGCATCAGCCGCGCCGTGCCGTCGGCGCAGCGGCTGCCCGTCATCTGCTCACGTTGATTGAAGGCCGAATGCCGGACGAACGCATTGCCCGGCTTGAACCCTGGCTGGCCGTACGCGACAGCACGGCCCGGCCCAAGCCGTGACGGTTAGTCAAGCACTGCTGTCGCTTCCACTTCGATCAGGAAATCCGGCATCGCCAGCGTCTGCACGCCGAGCAGCGTATTGGCTGCCGGGATGACATCACCATAGAAAGCCCCGATGGCTGGTCCGAGGACCTCCAGCTTGTCTGGCGAATAGTCGACGACATAGGTGCGCAGGCGCACCACATTGGCGGCAGTCGCGCCGCGCGAGGCCAGCACTTCCGTGAGATTGTCGAAACACTGCTTCGCCTGGGCGGCGAGGTCGCCGGGTCCGACCAGTTCGCCATTGGAATCCCAGGCGACCTGACCGGCAAGATGCAGCAGCCGTCCGCCCTCGCTCTCGACTGCATGGGAAAAGCCGAACTGCACGGAATTGTACATGGTATCCGGATTGACTGGCTCGCGTTTCATGATTCTTCCTCGCCCTTCTGGCCACAAAGAGGCACAGGATGCGTCGGCGCGTTGGCGACTTCAAGGACATTTTGCGGGGCAATCGGGTTTGATCAGTTTCTGAGGTGCCGGAATCAATGTCTTCACCGGCACCTCGAACGCATTGAATTGATTGCGGTTGTTTCCAGAATATTCCTCAGGCAGCGTCCTGCTGGACGCTGCTGCAGACGATGTCGCGATGAATAATCCAGCGATCGCCTGCCGCCTGCCACAACACCATGTAGGTACCGTTGTCGGCCTCCACGCCTCCCTCGACGGTCAGCGTGTAGGAACCGACTTCGACGGCTGTCTCGCTACTGACCACCAACTCTTCAGTCCTGAGGTTCAGGCCCTTTAGTCCGCTGCCGATCATGCCCTGGAAGGCGGCGGCAATCTGATTCCGGCCAACGGCCGGCGGGGCGCTTGGAAGCATGAAGCGGGCGTCTTCCGCATAAAGCCCCTGAAGCGTTTCCAGGTCTGCGGCGCCGAAAGCCGCCATCATCGTAGCGTTGTTGTCCGCGATCACTGTTCTGGTCTCGGTCATGTCAGGCCCTCCTTTCATTGGCATAATCCATCAGGTCGCCGGCGATCTCGCCGACCTTGCCGCGCACGATTCCGACCACTTCCGACGGCGCTTCTTCCGGCCCGCCTGATGAGAACGGTGGCTGCGGCCGGTATTCGAACAACAGCTGCATGACATGCGCGGTTGGTTCGTCGGTGAGTTCGGCAATGACGGTCAGCGCGAAATCGAGCCCCGCGGTTATGCCGCCGCCGGTGATGCGGTTGCGGTCGATGGCGACCCGCTTGTCGACGACCGTCACCTGGTCATAAGCTTCCAGCACTTCGCGATATGCCCAGTGGGTGGCCGCCTCGTAGCCATCGAGAAGACCCGCTTCGGCGAGGATCAACGCGCCGGTGCATACCGACGTCACGTGGCGGGCATTTTCGCCGGCCCGGCGGATGAAATCGATCACCTCGCGGTCACGCATCTGCTGCAGCGTGTTGCCGCCGCCTGGCACCACCAGCACATCGATATCCGGGCAGTCGTCGAAGCCGTAATGCGGTGTCAGCAGGGCACCGCAATCGGAAGGAAAGGCTTCGCGTGTCTTGGCGAAGGTAAAGGTTTCGAACGCGTCGACGAACGCGAACATCTGCAACGGTGCATAGGCATCCATCATGGTCATGTTCTCGAACAGATAGATTCCGACTCTCAGCTTGCTCATGAGCTGCTCCTCCTGGTGGTTGAACTGTGTTTGAAATTCGGGCCGTCAGACCCGTGGCGCGGTCACTGCAGCGCGACGCCGGCCTCTGGCTCGAAGTCTCCGAGCGTTCCCTGGAAGCGGCTTCGGAACTGTTTCGGATTGACCTTCAGCCGGCGCACGAAAGTGCGGCGCATGCGCTCGGCATTGCCGAAGCCGCTGATGGCGGCGATGGCGTCTATGGGAATGGACGTGCTCTCCAGATGCTTGCGCGCCGCCGCCAGTCTGAGCTCCTCGACGTAGCGCCCCGGCGGGATGCCGACCTCGGCAACGAACAGCCGCGCGAAGTTGCGCGGGCTCATGCACATCCGTTCTGCCAGCCGGTCGACGGTGAGGTCGGCGTCGAGATGGTCCATCATCCAGTCCTGCAGCGCGATGATCGACCGGTTGGTCGACTGCTGGCGCGGCAGAAACGAGCTGAATTGCGACTGGCCGCCCGGTCGCTTCAGGAACATCACCCAGTTGCGGGCGATATCGAGCGCGGCATCACGGCCGTGATCTTCCTCGACGAGCGCCAGCGCCATGTCCATGCCGGCGGTGATGCCGGCCGACGTGCAGACCTTGCCGTCGCGCACGAAGATGGCGTCGGCGTCCGTGGTCACCTTCGGAAACGATGTGGCGAATTCTTCCGCCCAGTACCAATGGGTCGTCGCCCGGCGGCCGTCCAGAAGCCCCGCTTCGGCCAACAGGAAGGCACCGGTGCAGACGGATGCGACGCGGCGTGCTCGCGGCGCGGTCCTGGCGATCCAGTCGACGATGGCCCGGTTCTTGCGGGCCTTGGACATTTCGAGGCCGCCCGATACCATCAACGTGTCGATCTTTGTGTCGTCGAAATCGGAGAGCGGCCGGCTGACAATCTGCAATCCACCGGGAGACGTGGTCACCGGCCCGCCGGAAACCGTCGCCACCTCGATGCGGTAGGCAGGTTCACCGCCAGCGAAGACCGCCGATGTTCCGGACAGGATGTCCAGCGGACCGACAATGTCGAGCGAACTGGCGCCATCGAAGGCGACCATCACCACCAGTTTTTCGGATTTTCGCGTTCCGACCATGCTGCGTCTCCTCCTCATGCAAGCATAGTGCGGGAGGTTTTGGCAGCAACGACAAACACCCCTCGATATCTGCCAAGAGAAGTGATGGGCCCCAACGTCGAGTCAGGGCCGTTGAACGCCGCCGGTCACTGCCCGTCGCCCATGTCTTCCGGGAACGCCACACCCATGGCCTCGATCAGCGGCGCGGCATGGGTCGTTCCGTCGAGGTCCGCCCACTCGCGGTGGAACTCGCCGAGGATGTCCCATGTCTGCTCCATGTGCACGAAGCGGCCGGTGCTGTGATCGGTGCTGAGGCCGCATTCGTCGGTGCCCCCGTTGAGCTCGATCGCCTGCACATTGGTGGTCCCGCAGAGTGGCGGGAACGAAGCCTTACGGTCGTCCGCATGATTGCAGCTATAGATCTCGCCATGGCCCGGACCGAGCAGCCGCCGAAAATTGTCGCGGATGGCTTTTACGGTTTCCTGCTGCGGTCCGTTCTGGGCATGCGAACCGTCGGAGAGCACGGTGATCGTTTCACCGCGCCGGCGCATGCCGTGCAGGCTGATCGCCTTGGATTTCGGCCAGGCGTCGGTCAACGTCACGTGCGCCAGGTGGAACAGCGAGGCCGGATTGTGCGCCACGTCGGAATTGCGATAGGGCGAGCCGGGCCGGTCACCGCATACGGCGGTGTGGCCGCGGCAGGCGACGAACGTGCGTGACGCGCAGCGGTGGGCGCCGGATATGATGGCGGCGCGGAACCCGAGTTCGCTCAACAGGATGGCCGCTTCCTCCGGCGTGCCCTGTTCAAAGCGCGCATGCGGTGCCTCGGCAATGACGTTGCGCCTCGGTTGCTGCGAAATCACCACCGTCGGCCCCATGCCGCGTGGAAAATCCTCCTGCACCACCAGGTAGCGCTTGTTGCCGTCCTCCAAAGTGACGATTTCATAACCGATGCGGCGGGCGAGCGGCAGCGCATTTGTCCAGTCTTCCTGCAGGGCAAATTTGAGAGCCTCGGCAAAGCGTCCCTGCGAAATCGGGTCGAAGCCGAAATCGCCGAGTGAATCCGGCGACACATGCGGTCGTGCTGCCAGCCAGGCGATCAGCGGCACCCGCATCACCGACGGCTCCTTGGCCTCGGTCTCCTGAGCCGAACCCGGCTGGATCGCCAGGATCGTCAGAAGCAATGCGATGACTGCCGCTTTGAACATGCTCGGCCTCCGGTTTGATCCGTTGGAGCTTGACTGACTACAGCGCCGGTGGTGCGCCGAAGAAGCCGATGATCTGCGTCAGGCGGCCGTCGTCTCCAAGCGTCCCGAAATCAACGCCCTGCAGTGCGACCGTTCCATCGGCCGTCACCATCTGCCAGGAAAAGTGCACCCGCCCGTGGTGATGGCTGGCGCCGCTGGTGAGCTCGATCCGGGCTCCCGGTTGCTGCTTGTGAAAGCCACCGATATGGGCGATCAGCGCCTCGCGCCCGCGCAAATCGGCGCTGGGGTCCTGATAAAGACCGTCATCGGCCCAACTGGCTTCGAGCAGCACCCGCCGCGCATCCTCGTCCGGCTCGAGCCAGGCTTTTCCATATGTCGCAACAACGGACTGGATCGCATCCATGGTGACCTCCCATTTTACCGGTGTCGACGATGGCCGGTTTTGCAGGCGCGGTCAAATGGGCGCTCACGGCCCCCAAAGTGCCGGCTGACGCCAGACCGGTGGAACGGTGAGGGCACCGCGTTCCTCAGGCGCACCGTCCTGCAGGCCGCGCGATTGCCATGCGCTCCGCCATTCATCGGGCATCGGGTAGGGCGGTGCGACCAACGCGTCCGCGGCAAATCCGAAACGGCCGTAATAGGCCGGATCGCCAAGCACGAACACCCGTTGGGTTGCGTCCGCTTTCAACAGTCGAAAGCCTTCCTGCACCAGGGCGCTCCCTATGCCTTGCTGCTGTCGTTCCGGAGCGACCGCAAGCGGCGCGAGCAGTGAAACCTTGGCTGTGCTTTCGCTCACCCCGCACGGCGTAAACGCCACATGGCCGGCCAGCCCGCCGCCGGTGACGGCGACCAGCGACAGAACGCCGGGATTGTCCGTCAGCAGGGCACGCACCAGCGGTAGCAGGTCCTCCTCAGGAAACGCGGCCGGATAGAGCGCTTCGATTGCGGGCAGATCGTCGGCCAGGCTTTCGCGTATGTCGATGGTCATGTCAGGACCGCAAGTCCTGGAACCGCGCCGGCTTGAAGCTGCCTTCGAAGGCGCGGGCGATGGCGCCGGCTTCGCTCGGCACGATGCGCGGGTTGAGGCCGAACGTTCGCTGCACGGCGGCGGTGACCGCCTCCTTGGCCTCGGTCTCGGCGATCTCGCTGGCGAGCTCCACATGCAGGTCGAGCTCGTCCCGGCCGTCCTCGTCGACCACCTCGACCCGGAAATCCGAGACCTCCTCCCGGTTGAACAGCAGATCCTCCAGGTCGGTGAAGCCGATATTGATGCCGCGCACCTTGACGAAACCGGCCGTGCGATGGGTATGCGTGACCAGCGGAAACAGGCCAAACCCACTGGCGCCGGGCTCGGGGCGTCGCAGCGTGACGATGTCGCCGCTGTTCCAGCGGATGAACGGCGTGGCGTTGTTGGTGGTCAGCGAAGTGACGATCAGCGCGCCCGGTTCGCCATCGGCAACTGGCTCCTGGGTGTCCGGGTCGACCACCTCCGGGTAACAGAAATCACTCCAGAAGCGGAAGCCGTCGCAGGCGTCATCCTCGCCGCCGAGCATCATCATTTCGGTCATGCCGTAGCAGTCGCGCACCTCGGCGCTCCACAGTGCCGCTAGCTTGCTGCGTTTCGAGGCCGACAACGGTTCCGCCGTGCAGACGACCTTGCCGATGCCCGACGCAGACAGGTCAAAGCCCTCCGATTTCGCCAGGTTGGCAAGCTGGATGCCGTAGCTTGCCATACCGATCCAAGAGGTTGGCTTGAACAGCCGGATCAGGTCGAGCTGCGCCATCGACGGCAGGGTGTTGCCGCCGCCGGCCCACACCGCACCGCCGCCGATCTTTTCCACCGCCCGCGCCATCAGGTGCCCGGCGGGGTGAATGCCGAGCGGCAGCGCCATGTGGCAGACATCCTCGGGCGTGATCCCGGCCAGCGTCAGCACCCGCATGAAACCGAGCAGGCCGTAAAACACGTCCTCCTGCGTGCGCGGATAAAACAGCGGCCGGCCGGTCGAGCCGCCGGAGCGCCAGTATTCGCTGACCGCCGTTCGGCCGCCGAGGCAGAAGTCGTTGTAGAACGTATCGGGCGACAGCGCCCGCAGCTGTTCCTTGTCGAGGATCGGGATTTTGGCCCATTCCTCCGGCTCACAGATGCGACTTGCATCCAGATGATCGAGTTTTCCCTTGAAAAACGGCGCCGTCTTCGCCCGCTCGAACGCCGCCCGGCGCCGCTGGTCCTGCACCGCGGCAAGCGCCTCGGCGGTCTCCGGCAGGTGCAGGTCGACGGATCGGTCGGTCATGGGTCATCCCTTTGTCAGCTGGTTCGATTCACTTTGACAGGGCCGGCAAAGCGTTTCAAGGTTGAAGCATTCTATACGGTAGCGTATAGAAACAGGCAGCGATGGAGGACACCATGACCGAACTCCAGCAGAATGACCGCCGGCCGCTGTTTCAGGATCCGGCCGCCGCGCCGCAAAAGCCGGAAGCCTTTGCCGGCTCGCGCCACATCGAGATCACCCCGGATTACCGGCCCTTCGACCAGCCCAACGACATGTTCAGCCGCGGCTTCTGGGACCGCTCCTTTGCCAACCGGGTGACTCGCGGCTTTTTCCGCTCCTTCGTCAAGCCGCTGGAGCGGGTGCGCGACGAGGAGGGCTTCACGCGCGAGGATTTCGCCCTGCGCAACGGCCCCTGGGTGGTCACCGAGATGTTCGCCGAGATGCACAAGGCGAAGGATCGGCGCGACGGTTTCACCGACGATTTCACCGCCCACATTCCGCCCAGGGTAGAGCCCGCCGACATGGGCACTCCGAAGCAGGCGGCGCGCCGGGTGAAGAAGGTGGCGAAACTCTACGGCGCCGATCTGGTCGGCATCACGGCCTACGATCCGCGCTGGACCTACCGTTCGAAATTCAGTGCCCGCACGCTGAGTTCCAAGCCGGTCGAACTGCCGGACGGTCTGACGAACGTCATCGTGCTCGGCAAGGCGATGGAGCATGACATCATCGGCATGTCGCCCAGTGCCGCGGCGAGCACCGGCCCGGCCGCCGGCTATGCCGAAGACGCGATCACGCTGCTGGCGCTGGCGCAATTCATCCGCAGCCTCGGCTATCAGGCGGTCGCCACCCAGAACGACACCAATCTCGCCATTCCCTACGCGGTCGCCGCCGGGCTCGGCGAATACGGCCGCAGCGGCCTCTGCATCACCCGCGACTATGGCCCCCGGGTGCGCTTCGGCCGCATCCTGACCGACATGCCGCTGGACCATGACAAGCCGGTTTCCTTCGGTGTCGAAAAGACCTGCGACATCTGCCGCCGCTGCGCCAACAACTGCCCGCCGCAGGCAATCGACCACGGCCCGCCGAGCACCTACACCTTCAACCGCTCCAACATTGCCGGCATCAAAAAATGGACGACCGACGGCGAAAAGTGCTTCAAATTCTGGGTGTCGCGCGGCACCGACTGCGCCAACTGCGTGCGCACCTGCCCCTACAACAAGGAGTTTTCCGGCCTCTGGCCAAAGCTCCTGCGGGCGCTGCTCAATTCGCCGCTGCGGCGGTGGGCGCTCAAACTCGATGACGCTACCCGCGCCCACGACCAGATCAAGCCGTCGAGCTGGTGGAAGGGCCGGCTCGAGATCAAGGAGCGGGCGAAGGATCACGCAATCGATCCGGAGCTGGTCGAGCGCCAGGAGCGGGTCAAGGCGCAGCGCGACGAAAGCCGCGGGCGCCTACAGGCATGAACCGCCCGGCCATGCCCTCGCGCGGCGACCGTGAGGGCGCCCGCATCTGGATCGAGGCGGCGCTGGAGACGATCGCCCGCGACGGCGACGAGGCGCTGCGGGTCGAGCCGCTGGCCCGCGAGATCGCCATGTCCAAGGGCAGCTTCTACTGGTTCTTCACCGGCATCGACGACCTGCGCTTCCGCGCCCTCGACCACTGGAAGGTGCACCACAATGACAGCCTGTTCGACCGCGTCCGCACCTTCCGCGGCACGCTGGAAGAACGCCTGACCTACCTCGTTAACGCCATTGTCGACAGCCACCTCGGCCGCTACGACGCCGCCATCCGCGCCTGGGCGCTGAGGGATCCAAGGATCGCGGATTTTGTGCGTGGGATCGATGCGGACCGGCTGGCGTTTCTGGAGGAGCTGTTTGCCGGGGCAGGGGCGGATGCGAAGGAGAGCGCGTTTCAGGCGCATGTGTTCTATCGGGTGTTGATCGCCGAATCCTACGTCCGCCAGCGCCCTGGCGACGCCGGCGGCCGCGACTGGCTGATGGAGGCCGCGTGGCGGCTGGCGGGGAACGATGGTTAGCCTCGGATACACCTGGGTTGCAGATACTCGCTATGATCGGAATGATATATGCGGGTCGAGCAGCAATAGGGGAGGGTAGTGGACAGACAGCGGTTAGATGACGCGATAGACGATATCGTGCGGTACACTGACGAGCATCCCGACTTGGGTGAAGCCCACCATTTCCTGTATGACCTTCCGTTCGATCCCGGTTGCGACCAGATCAGTTTCATCGTGATCGGGCTGAATCCTGGAGAATCGAAATCCGACTGGATCTCACATCCGAACGGCAGAGAGCAGGAAACGTCGAGACGAGACTTTCATCGTGACGGGGGAAAGGAACGTTCACCCGGTAGCAAGAAATGGCGCAAGAATGCGCAGTTTTTTGCCGGTTCCACGAACATCGTGTTTGGAAACCTGTTCTTTTGGAGCACTCCGAACACCGATGAGCTCCGCAGGCGGTACGGGACCCTCAGGAGGTCGCCCCACCTCGATTTTTGTGTCAGTAAGCTGCGGGTCATGATCGAGGAATATGATCCGATCGCAATCTTGTTCCCCGGACTTGGCGAAGCCGGTCTCGTTGCGCTGAAATTCGGCCTCACCGAACTGCAAACGCTCCGGGACCGGGAAAACAATCATCGTCTGGTGATACACTTTGAGGATCCGGAAAGACGTCCCTGGTTTTTTACCAAACACTGGTCCGGCGCTCACGGCTTCTCCCAAATACAGAAGGACCGGATAAAGGACTACATTCACGACCAACTGGACCGTTAGGTTTCTGAGGAACGGTCCCGCCGAGTGCGAATACACGCATTGATCAGGAGGCAGTTCACGCAAGGCCTTCAATCTTTGAACCAATCCGGAAACTGCTGTTTGAAAAGCTGCTTGCGCGCCTTTGGGTCGCGAACTGTCGGGTGCCAATTCGAATGGCGCGAGTAAGACGCAACATGGGCATCCCAACCACCGCGAGAGTTTTGAAACACATGCGAGCATCCAGGAATTGGACAGTTGTAGGTGCGCTGATTCGCTGACTTCCGAAAAACACCATTGGCCGATCCACTGCGTCGTGTCTTTGGTTGATGGTGGCTTGCCGACTTTGGTGTCTGTCGGTGAGGCACCTTCGCCGAGTGTCGTATTAAGGTATCCACGCTGGCCTCGCCCAGAACGCCGCCTTCGGCGATCGGATCGATATCAGGGCCTTCGAATGCTGCATTCTCGAGGGTCAACCGCATCAAAGCAGCTGCGGAAAGCAGCGCATCGAAATCGTCTTCGTTGGACAGGGCTGCTCCGATACCTGATAGTTTGATTGCTCGGTCGTTGATCCAGCCGGCGGCCAGCAACTCCAGAATCGCACTTTGACGTTCAGCCTCCTTTGTTTTTCCGATCGATCGAAGGGCAGCCGGGAGGACACCCGCAAGCGCGATTCCGTAGCAGGCCTTGGGGTAGATCTCGGCAATCACCGGTTTACCGGTCCCCAAAAGAGTATCCAACGAGCCATGGAACGGCCAGATACGGAAATCGTAGGAAGCGGTGAGCGCCACGATCTCTTGCCAGAGCGCTGCGGTTCCGCTTCCAACGGTACCCGGAATTCCGCTGGTGACGAACATTGGATTCGCCTTGAGTCGCATGTCGACCCGTCGCCAAAAGCCGCCTTGAGCTGCCTCTTCGAAAGCGTTTCTGGACCAGCTCCCGGCGGGGCGGCCGAATGAAGGGGCGCTTTGGACGCCATTCTTCAGGCGTGGCGACCGGATCGAAAAAATTGTCCGGCAACACCCCCTTATGCAGGCAATCGACAAAGGCGCCAAGCTGGTATCGGCTTTCATCGGTCAGCCGTTTCCAGGCAGACGCGGGAAATCCGATGACCGCGTCGATTGCGATCAGAACCGGAGGTGCCATACCGGATGCGCGATCGATCAGGTTTTGCAGCGACCCGTCGAACGATAATCGGCCAATGGTCCGTGTCCGTGTTTCTGCCAGATACGCGGCACGCTTGGTTGTCCCCTTGCCCCAATCGACAGCAATAATGTTCATCTGACGCCCCTCTTGTGATCGGTCTGACCGGATCGGTTGCGTCGGACACCAGGCCAAACAAAGCTATTCTGGTACCCCTGCCACCAGCTACGCCTCTGCCATGACGCCCGGTGCGGTATGGTTCAGCCTAACAGGCTCACGGAACGGGCAAAAGGAGGGGACGATGGACAGCTCGGTTTTCAGGCTTACGCGATCGCCGCCAGCCTGATGATCCTGAAACTGCCGTCCATGGCTGGCTGACGGTCTACCGCGTGATCAAGGTCAATAGCGGCATATTCAATCCGGTAGACTTCAACAAGACGCTCGCCAACCCCAACCCGCACCCCGAACAACTCGAGCCGTCGAGCTGGTGGAAGGGCCGGTTCGAGATCAAGGAGCGGGCGAAGGACCGCGCCCTCGATCCGGAGATGGTCGAGCGCCAGCAACGGGTCAAGGCGCAGCGCGACGAAAGCCGCGGGCGCCACCAGGCATGAACCGCCCGCCCATGCCCTCGCGTGGCGACCGCGAAGGCGCCCGCATCTGGATCGAGGCGGCGCTGGAGACGATCGCCCGCGATGGCGACGAAGCGCTGCGGGTCGAGCCGCTGGCCCGCGAGATCGCCATGTCCAAGGGCAGCTTCTACTGGTTCTTCACCGGCATCGGCGACCTGCGCTTCCGCGCCCTCGACCATTGGAAGGTGCACCACAATGACAGCCTGTTAGACCGCGTCCGCACCTTCCGCGGCACGCTGGAAGAACGCCTGACCTACCTCGTCAACGCCATCGTCGACAGCCACCTCGGCCGATACGACGCCGCCATCCGCGCCTGGGCCCTGCGGGATCCACGGATTGCCGAAATCGTGCGCGGGATCGATGCGGACCGGCTGGCGTTTCTGGAGGAACTGTTTGCCGGGGCAGGGGCGGATGCGACGGAGAGCGCGTTTCGGGCGCATGTGTTCTATCGGGTTCTGATAGCGGAGAGCTATGTGCGGCAGAGGCCGGGTGATGTTGGGGGGAGGGCCTGGTTGATGGAGGCGGTGCGGGGGTTGATAGTGTAAAGCAAATCCAATTTGATGTTGGCCGAGCTTACAGCCCATTCAAGATGCCGGAATTCTTGGCAGTCGCCTGGAAGTAGATGCAGAGGCAGCCGAAAAGCAAAGCGGAATTGTCCACGGCCTCCCCTTCTGATTGTATGTTCGGTTGCTGCACGCAAGATTGTAGTAAGTTAGGTTTTGTGCATACGCTAGTGATGCGTTACGCAACTTTCAACCTGACGAAGCATACAATGTTGCGCCAATGCCATGACGATTGTGTTTGGGGAAAGATCACCGAATTGAACGCCGTTGAGATCGAAGAAGCCATATCCGCCTTTGCCGAGCAGCCGTTCGATCCGGCGGAATTTCCATTCGCCTTTCTCGAAGCATTCGGCAACAAGGCAACGACCATCAAGCGCCTTCGTTCTGGCACGACCAACAAATCAGACATTAGCGGCGTTCTGCAAACCGGCAACATCCACATCAAGGTTTGCGACCAAGGCACGGTTTCAGAGACGATCAGGAGCTTGCGCGACAGCTCGGCGACCACGAATGCCCGCAATCGAGTAAAGTTCATCCTTGCAACTGATGGCGTGACGCTGGAAGCCGAAGACCTTGTTACAGACGTGCCGCCAATTGCCTGCGAGTATGCAGAGTTTCCTGATCACTTTGGTTTCTTCCTGCCGCTCGCAGGCATCTCGACGGTCAAGCAAATCCGCGAGAGTGCATTTGACATCAAGGCCACTGGACGGCTGAACCGGCTCTATGTTGAGCTGCTGAAGGACAATTTGGATTGGGGTACTGCTGACCGACGCCATGAGATGAACCATTTCATGGCGAGGCTGATTTTTTGCTTCTTTGCTGAAGACACGGACATCTTCCATGGCGAAGACCTTTTCACCGCCACCATTGATCAGATGAGCGCACGGGATTCGTCCAACACGCACGAGGTCATGAGCGAACTCTTCCGCGCAATGGATACGCCGATCGAGAGGCGGGTAACCGCCAAACTGCCGCGATGGGCGGATGCCTTCCCCTATGTGAACGGACATTTGTTTTCAGAGTCGGTGGAAGTACCACGCTTTTCTAAGATTGCGCGGTCTTACCTGCTGCATATCGGCAATCTCGACTGGACCAAGATCAACCCCGACATTTTCGGCTCGATGATTCAGGCAGTAGCTGAAGATGAGGAGCGCGGCGCCCTGGGAATGCATTACACATCCGTGCCAAATATTCTGAAGGTACTCAATCCACTCTTTCTCGATGATCTTCGCAAGAAGTTGGAAGAGGCTGGCAACAGCACGCAAAAGTTGCTCAATCTGCGCAAGCGCATGGCTAAGATCAGGGTGTTCGACCCGGCCTGCGGCTCTGGCAACTTTCTGGTCATCGCCTATAAGGAAATGCGGGCGATCGAGGCCGAGATCAACAAGCGGCGCGACGAAGCCGACCGCCGAACAGATATTCCGCTGACCAATTTTCGCGGGATCGAATTGCGCGATTTCCCCGCCGAGATCGCGCGGTTGGCGCTGATCATCGCCGAGTATCAGTGCGACGTGAGCTATCGTGGTCAGAAGGAGGCTCTGGCCGAGTTTCTGCCTCTCGATGCTATGAACTGGATCACCTGCGGCAACGCTTTGCGACTCGACTGGTTGAGCATCTGCCCGCCTACAGGGACGGGCGTGAAGCACCATGCTGACGACCTCTTTTACTCGCCTCTCGACCAAACGCAGATCGACTTCGAAAATGAGGGAGGGGAGACCTACATCTGTGGGAACCCGCCGTACCTTGGTGGCACAGTTCAATCGGCCGAACAGAAAGCTGATCTGGAGGCATTGTTCGATCATCGAACCAACAGCTGGAAGTCGCTTGATTATGTTTCTGGCTGGTTTTTAAAGTTTGCGGATTACGCTGCAATTGTTCCTTCAAGTGGAGCGTTCGTTAGCACAAAATCTATCTGCCAAGGTGAGCAGGTTGCTCGACTTTGGCCAATACTGTTCTCTCAGGGCGCATTCATTCAATTTGCACATACACCATTCCATTGGAAAAATTTGGCTGCCCACAACGCTGGGGTTACCGTTGTCATAATTGGACTTTCAACCGTGCGGGGTCGACCAAAAGCAGTCTTCGACGAACGTAGCGAAGTCGCTCCGAGTATGCGGATCGTCGACAACATTAACGCCTACCTCGTCCCACAGGCAAACATTCTCATCACGGCTGAAACAAAACCCCTAACATCAGTTTCGGAGATGCTGAACGGTAATAAGCCGGTTGATGGCGGGTTCCTGATGCTGAGCCACGAGGAAGCAGTAAAGCTTAAAGAATTGGACAAACGAATTGCTCCTTTCATCAGGCCGTTTCTCGGATCATCTGAGTTCATAAAAGGGGTTCTTCGGTTCTGCATTTGGATTACAGATGAGGACAAAGATGCAGCGTTGGCGTGCCCCGCGATACGAGAGCGGGTAGAAAACGTAGCCAAGTTTCGCACCGAGAGCAAAAAGGAGCTCACAAGGCGCGGAGCAAATACACCGTACGAGTTTCAGCAGATAAGGCAAAGGGGCAACGAATCCGTGGTCGTGGTTCCCAGAGTAAGCTCAGAAAATAGGGATTACTTGCCTGCTGGGACGCTGAAACAGGGTGCAATTATTGGAGATAGAAATTTCGCATTGTACGACGCACCACTGTGGAACATGTCGATCGTGCTTTCGCGGCTGCATTGGGTCTGGATTGGAACCGTGTGTGTTCGGATGCGCAACGATTTCAGCTATTCCAACACCCTCGGTTGGAACACCTTTCCTGTCCCCAAGTTGACGGAGAAGAACAAAGAAGACCTAACCGGACGCGCCGAAAACATCCTCCTGGCGCGTGAAGCGCATTGGCCTGCAACCATTGCCGATCTCTATGACCCCGGGAAGATGCCGGACGATCTGCGTGCCGCGCATGACCGCAATGATGAAGTGCTGGAGCGCATCTACATTGGTCGTCGTTTCAAGAACGACACGGAGAGATTGGAGAAGCTGTTTGAACTCTACACCAAAATGACTGCTGCGAACGATATGAAGAATGTGAACCCTCGAATGAAAGCATAAACAATGAGCAGCGAGAAGAGCGCTCCCTCCGTATCAGTCACCTACACCCAGAGCGGCAATTCGACTAAGTCGAACGAACTTGGCATGCGTCCGATGCAGGAGCGTGCATACGAAAAGCGCGGCGAACAGTATCTTCTGATCAAGTCGCCGCCTGCATCTGGCAAGAGCCGTGCTTTGATGTTCGTGGCGCTGGATAAGTTGCACAATCAAGGACTGCGCAAAGCCATCATAACTGTTCCCGAAAAATCCATCGGGTCGAGCTTCGCTGACGAACCGCTATCCAACTTTGGCTTCTGGACCGACTGGCGTGTCGAGCCGAAGTGGAACCTCTGCAACGCGCCTGGATCGGAGGGTAGCAAGGCTGACTCGGTTGGCTCTTTCCTGGGGGGCGACGAGCAAGTGCTAGTCTGTCCCCATGCGACATTTCGAAACGCTGTCGACAAATTCGGCATCGAGGCGTTCGATAACTGCCTGATCGCCGTGGATGAGTTCCACCACGTTTCCGCCAACCCCGAAAACAAACTAGGTGCACAACTCTCCGAGTTGATCGCACGGGACAAGGTTCATGTCGTTGCGATGACGGGATCGTATTTCCGAGGCGATGCTGAACCTGTGCTCACGCCGCACGACGAGGCCAAGTTCGATACGGTTACCTACACCTACTATGAGCAACTCAACGGCTACAAATATCTGAAGCAGCTCGACATCGGCTACTTCTTCTACTCGGGCGCGTATGCGAATGACATACTAAAGGTTCTCGATCCCAACGAGAAGACCATCATCCATATCCCGAGCGTCAATTCCCGCGAAAGCACGAAGGACAAACACAGGGAAGTCGAGCACATCATCGATGAGTTGGGCGACTGGCAAGGCACAGACCCAGCGACGGGCTTCCAGTTGGTCAAGACTTCGGATGGGCGCATCCTGCGGATTGCCGATCTGGTCGATGATGAAGCCGCCAAGCGTGACAAGGTTTCGGCAGCGCTGAAAGACCCCGCTCAGAAGAACAACCGCGACCACGTAGACATCATCATCGCCCTCGGCATGGCCAAGGAGGGCTTCGATTGGGTTTGGTGCGAGCACGCGCTGACAGTCGGGTATCGCGCCAGCCTGACCGAGATCGTTCAGATCATCGGGCGCGCGACACGCGACGCGCCCGGAAAGGGTCGGGCTCGCTTCACAAATCTGATTGCCGAACCGGACGCATCTGAAGATGCAGTCACCGAAGCTGTGAACGATACTCTCAAGGCTATAGCCGCAAGCCTTTTGATGGAACAGGTTCTCACGCCTCGTTTCAACTTCACCCCGAAGCGCGCCGACAGTGGTCCTGTTGAGGGTTTCGACTATGGCGAAGGCGGCTACAAGGAAGGCGAATGCAATGTCGGCTTCAATGAAGAGAGCGGCCAGTTCCAGATTGAGATCAAAGGTCTGACTGAGCCGAAGAGCAAAGAGGCCGAGCGCATCTGTCAGGAGGACTTGAATGAAGTGATCGCCGCATTCGCGCAGGACAAGCCGACCGTAGAGCGGGGCATGTTTGACGAGGAACTAGTGCCCGAAGAGCTGACGCAGGTCCGCATGGGCAAGATCATCAAGGACAAATACCCAGAGCTGGATGACGAAGATCAGGAAGCTGTCCGTCAACATGCTATTGCTGCCCTCAACTTGACGCAAAAGGCCAAGGAAGCAGTGCTCGAGGATGACGACATGGAGGATAAAGCAAACACAGCTCTGATCGACGGCGTACGGAAGTTTGCGATGGATGTTCGTGAACTCGACATCGACCTGATCGACCGGATCAATCCGTTCAGTGAAGCCTATGCGATCCTTGCCAAGACCATGAGCGAGGAAAGCCTCAGACAGGTTGCCACAATCATATCGGCGAAGAAGGTTCAGCTTACGCCGGAAGAGGCGCGCGACTTGGCCAAGCGGGCTTTGAAGTTCAAGCAGGAACGCGGCAGGCTCCCGTCTATCACATCTCCTGACGCGTGGGAGAAACGCATGGCCGAAGGCGTCGCTTTTCTCGCACGGATGAAGCGGGATGCTGCAGATGGCTAACAATTTCAGCGAAGAGGATGACGCCCTTCTTGCTGAGCTTGGCGTCGAGGTAGAAGCAAAAACCGCTTCGAACAGAACTCCACGCGAGGAACGGATCATAGCGGGTTTTGAGGAAATTCAGCGCTTCTATGAACAGCATGGACGACATCCCCAACACGGGGAAGACGGTGATATCTTCGAGCGGCTCTATGCCACACGACTAGACCGTATCCGCGAACTGGATGAATGCCGACAATTGGTCGAGCCACTCGATCATCAGGGATTGTTGGCGCAGGGAGCTCGCCCACCCACGATCGTCGCAGACGAGCTTGACGACGACCAACTGCTTGCTGAACTCGGCGTCGAGGCCGACGGCTTGCCGATCACCGATCTAATACATGTGAGATCCAGCGCTGAAAAGAAGGCCGCCGAGGAGATTGCCAACCGCACGCTGTGTGAAGATTTTGATCAATTCAAGTTGCTTTTCAAGCAAGTTCAGGAGGAGCTTGATGCCGGCCTTCGGCGGACCAGACCATTTGAATTAAAGTCTGAGATCCAACCGGGTCGTTTCTTCATCCTGGGTGGTCAAAAGGCCTACGTGGCGGAAATGGGTGAAGAGTTCACCCAAGAATATGGTGATCGGGATGCCAGGCTTCGTGTCATTTTTGACAACGGCACGGAAAGCAACATGTTGAAGCGGTCGCTCCAGCGGGCATTGAACAAGGATGAAGCGGGAAGACGGATCACGGATCCGGTCGCCGGTCCCTTGTTTGCCGGCCACGTCGAGGACGAGGATCAAGAGAGCGGTACAATATATGTGCTGCGCAGCAATGCAAATCTGCCCCAGGTGGTAGAGAATCGAGACGTGCTGCACAAGATTGGTGTCACCGTTGGTACGGTTGAAACCCGCATCGCCAATGCGAAGCAGGACCCGACTTTCCTGTTGGCGGACGTCGAGGTGGTTGCTTCCTACAAGCTTTACAATATCAACCGCACAAAACTGGAAAATCTGATCCACCATTTCTTCGCTTCCGCCAGATTGGCAATAGAAATCACAGACCGTTTTGGAAACCCGGTTGTTCCCCGAGAGTGGTTCCTGGTGCCTTTGGCTGCGATAGATGATGCAGTGGACAAGATCAAGGAAGGCACGATCACCGATTACGTATACGATGTTGAGGGCGCAAAATTGGTGCCTGTCGAGTCGACGAAGTAATTAGGCAGGCCAAAAGAACGTTTGTTACAGGATGCATGACTGAAATCAGCCGACTTAAAGATGTCGATCCTCGGACTGCCTGGCCGAATGAGGCGCAGCACTTTACGCCTTGGCTTGCCGGTCATCTTGACCAATTGGGCGATGCGATCGGCATACCGCTAGAACTGGAGGACAGTGAAGTGTCCGTGGACACCTTCTACGCGGACATCCTCGCCACAAATCCGACCGATGGCAGCAACGTCCTGATTGAAAACCAGATCGCCGGAACCGATCACAAGCATCTTGGCCAATTGCTAACTTACCTAGCGGGTCTCAACGCCCAAGTTGTCGTTTGGATCGCTACCGAATTCCGCGACGCGCACCTCTCGGCAATCAAGTGGCTCAACGACCATACGGTCGATCCCTATGGATTTTTCGCGGTGCGCCTCCGGGTTGTGCAAATCGGCGACAGCCCGATGGCACCAATTTTCGAGGTCCTAAGCCGCCCAAACAACTGGGAGCGGACGGTACAGGCAATGCAGGGGCAGGGCGCTCTTTCCGAGATTGGTCGATTCAGGCGCGCATTCTGGGAAGCCTATCTGCAGCGGCATCCTGGAGACGAGGAGCTCGGGTTTGTGCCAACGGCGACAAGCAGCGTCTGGCTTGAGGTCGAGCCACCCAATGCACTTAATGTGGCGTTGTGGGTGGGGCGAACCAAACTTGGCTTGTTCGTTCGAGGCAGCCGCGGGTCTGATGGCTCCGAACTCGCGGAGCGCTTTGGACCATTAGCCAGTGAATTGGAAGCTAAGCTGAGTGCTCGATACGGGCGAACGACCGGGGCAAACTTTTTTGATCAGCAAAAACAGATTGATCTAACCACCCAAGACAATTGGCCAGTTGCAATCGATTGGCTCCACGAGCGAGCCTCGGTGTACTGCACGACCCTGAGAGAGTTGGATACAAGTGAAGGGTAGCCAAACATTTCGCTCCGCATCCGAGATTGGCCTTGGCTGAAAGGTTGGATCAATGAAACGCAGTTTTGTGATTGAGGAAAGTGGCTTCCCCGATTTGCCACAGCTGATGCTATCGACGATTGAAGCGCTCAGGATGCTTGGAGGTTCTGCGTCGATCCAGGAGCTGGATCAAACGGTAATAGAACGCGAGGGTGTCACGGAAGCTGAACAAGCGTTTGCGATGCCTAATGACGGTCGACCGAAGCTCAAGTACTACCTGTCTTGGGCTCGCACTTTCCTGAAGCGAGGTGGTGCGCTGCAAAATTCAGCCCGAGGTGTTTGGGCCTTAACCGATGCCGGCGAGGAGATTAACTCTAGAGAGCAAACGGAGGCCATCCACACTCGTGTAAATGAGGAGGAGCGGGTTCGAGCTCGCGAGAAGAGAAACCAAAGGAAGCAAGAACAGGCAAACGAAGGGCAGACTGACCCAACAGACGCCAACTCGGATGGCGCGGATGAGAACAAATCTGATTGGACTGTTCGCTTAATGGAAACACTTCTCGGAATGGACCCGGCGGCTTTTGAACGTCTTTCCCAGCGACTTCTGCGAGAAGCGGGCTTTGTGAAGGTTGAGGTGCGTGGCCAAACTGGTGATGGCGGGATCGACGGTCTCGGTGTTCTGCGCGTCAACCTCGTGTCGTTCCAAATCTTTTTTCAATGCAAACGCTGGAAAGGCAGTGTCGGAGCAAAGGAAATTCGTGACTTCCGCGGGGCGTTGCAAGGGCGGGCTGACAAAGGCCTTTTTATCACTACCGGGACATTCACCTCCCAAGCTTCGGAGGAAGCTACCCGTGACGGCGCAATAGCAATCGATCTCATAGATGGTGAGAGACTCTGCGAGCTTCTGAAACAATATGAACTCGGTGTGAAGACCGAGATGATTGAACAAATCGACGTCAACCCAGATTGGTTCGCGAGTGTATAGGTTCGCTAGTTCTAATGTTGTGCGCCTGGTTCATCATGTCGGCAGCGCATGACGATAGCTCCTGCCCATTCCAACCCCCGCCTGGCCCTCATAGCCCTGGCCGCCGCCTATTTCTTCGTGGGCGCGTCCTCTCTCGCCGTCATCGGCCTCGTCCCGGAAATGAGCGCGGACCTCTCCGTCTCTCCCTCCCTGATCGCGACCCTCGTGACCGTGTTTGCCATCGTCTACGCGCTGGCAGCGCCCGGCTTGCAGACAGTGGCGGGCGGGGTGCAGCGGCGGGGGCTGGTGGTGGCCGGGCTGGGGTTGATGGCGGCGGCTTGCTTTGGCTCTGCGCTGGCGCCGAATTACACAACGCTCCTTATCATGCGGCTGATCGGGGCACTAGGGGCGGCGTTGGTCGGGCCGACCGTGTCGGCGACCGCCGCTTCGCTAGTGCCGCCGGAGGCGCGGGCGCGGGCGTTGTCGGCGGTGTTTGCCGGGATGACCGTGTCGATCGTTATGGGCATTCCGTTGGCGAGTTTTCTCGGCCAGACCGTCGGCTGGCGCTGGTCCTGGGCGGTGGTCGGGCTGGGCGCGCTGGCCGTCGCGCCGCTGGTCTGGGCGAGCGTGCCGGCCGACAATCGCGGCAGCCGGGCGACGCTCGGCACCCTTGTGACGCTGCTGCGCAACCGGCCCATCGCGCTGACCGTTACGACCACGGCCGTGCAGATCGGCGGTCAGTTCGTGCTCTATACGCTGCTGGCGGCCTGGATGGTCGAAAGCCTTGGTGCGGCGCCCTCCCTGGTGCCGCTGGCGTTGATGCTGTTCGGCATCGGCGGCGTCGCCGGCAATGCGATGTCGTCGCTTGTTACGGCGCGCATCGGAGCCGAGCGCACGGTGCAGGCGGCCATAACCCTGATGGCCGCGGTGCTGCTGGTGCTGGGAACGGTGCCGCTGTCGCCGGAGATGGGCATCGCTTTCAGCACCCTGTGGGCGTTCTTTGCGCTTGCCATCATGGCGCCGATGCAAAGCCGGCTGGTGCGGCTGGCGCCGGAGCGGTCGAACCTCACGCTGGCGCTCAACGCTTCAGCGATCTATGTCGGCAATGCGTTCGGCGCCGCGCTGTGCAGCCTGATTTATGCCGGTTTCGGGCCTGATCTGCTGCCGCTGGGCGCGCTGATCGTGGTACTCGCGGCGCTGGCCGTGTTCCGGGCGTCGATGGCGGGTGAGCGCGCCTGAAACCCAATGGAAGCAATGGGGTTGATCTGACCCCCGCGTTGAGTGAGGGTGTGCCTGTTTGTCGAATCCGGAGCAGCCCATGCGCCTGTTTGAGCCTGAAGACATGAAGATCCCGGATGGCGCTCATGTCAGGGAACTGAGGACGGCAGACGGGGTCACGCTGCGGTTTGCGCACTGGGATGCGAGAGGCCCGGACAATCGCGGCACGGTTTGCCTGCTGCCCGGTATTCCGGAGACGATCGAGCAATATTACGAGACTGCCGAGAATTGCCTTGATCGTGGCTATGCCTTCGCGATTTTCGACTGGCGCAGTCAGGGCGGTTCCGAACGACCGGTAGCCGATGTCGGCAAAGTTCACATTCGTTCATTCGACGAATACGCCCGGGATCTCGAAGCTTTTGTGCAAGGCGTCCAGGCAGAGTGTTCGCCGCCTTATTACGGCATCGGTTTCTCGACCGGCGCGCTGAACCTCCTAATCGCGCTGGGGAACAAACCGCGGTTTTTTGAGCGGGCGACCGCGATCGCGCCGCCCTTGATCGCCGATTTCAAGGGGATCCCGCGGTGGGTGATGCATGGGGTGGCCGGGACGCTGGTCGGGGTCGGCCTGGGACGGTTGCCGTTGGAAAAATACGATCCGGTCATGCATGCCGCCCACCCGCATCTGGGCGACATTTCGGATGATCCCGTGCGCAGCGAGCGCTACTGGAAATCCTATTTCCTCGATCCATCGCTGTTCAGCGACCAACGCACCCTGTCATGGGCCCTGGCGTATTCCCGGGTGGTGACCCAGTTCGACAAGCCGGATTTCGGCAACGCGAATGAGACCCCGCTGCTTGTCCTGCGTGGTACGTCCGACCATCGGGCGCCGGCCCAACTGCTGGAACCGCTTGTCGGCGGCATTCCCGACGCAAGCTACCTTGAGATCCCGGATGCGCGTCACTGCATTTTTCACGAAAGCGATGCGATCCGCGCGAGGCTTTGGTGCGAGCTCGACACGTTCCTGGCTTGAACACCGGCTCAAGCGTCCCTGTCGTCGCGCAAGAAGAACGTGAGCGCCAGGATCAGAGCCGTCGACGCGGCTGCGATCAGGAACGGCAGCATGGCCTGGACGTCGTAGAAAACACCGCCGATCAGCGGGCCGATCGTCGATCCGATGCCCTGGGCAGCCCCCAGGGTGCCCGCTGCGCGTCCCTGCTCATCGGCGGTCACCGCGTTGGCCGCCAGCGCCAGAAAGGCCGGATAAACCCAACCGCCGCCCAGCCCGAAAATCGCGTAGGCGGCGACCAGGGTGGCCGCATTTGGCGCGAAGGTCGCGACCAGCAGGCCGAGCGTGCACACAAACGCGCCTATGCGCATCAGTCGTCCGGGCGGCCAGTTCAGCAGGCCGACGGTGAACTGCGACAGAATCAGGGTTATGCCCAGCGTCGCCATGGCAATGCCGGTCAGGCGCGTCGCTTCCGCGTCGGAAACGCCGAAACGATCCAACACAACGAAACCGACCACGACCTGCCCGATCCCCAACGCCATGATCGCAGCCAGGGCGGCGATCATTGGGATGCGAAGACGCGGATCAAACAGGGCAAGCGGCGTGATGTCCTCCCGGCGAAAGGTCTCGGCCGCAGGCAGGCGAAGGAGCACCAGCGCCAGCGCCGCGAAGGGCAGGAGCGCCAGCAGAAGCAGCGGAACCGTGGGAAGCGGCCCGGCGAACACGGCAACGAAGGCCGGCCCGAGAACGAATCCCGCCGCCTGCGAGGCTCCCAGACGGCTCATCGCGCCGGCGCGGGCGTCGGGTTCATACTGGTCGGCGACCATAGCAACACCCGCAGCGGTGATCGCGGGATAGAACAATCCGGACACCAGTCGCGTGACCGACAGGCCCACGACCATGTAGACAGGGGTGAGGGAAAAGCTGATGCCGGCCTGCGCGACGATGCATATCGACAGGAAGGCCAGTGAAAAGCCGGTGATCCCGATCACCAGCACCTTCTTGCGTCCGATGCTGTCGGCCGCCCGACCCCAGGGTCGCGCCGACATGATCCAGCCGACACCGCCGGCCGTCGCCGTCAGCCCGATCTGCCACGCCTCCAGCTTCAGCAGATCAGCAAGCGAATCCGCCGCAGCGATGAAGCCCATGATGCCCATGCCGCAGGTGACATTCGCAACGTAGACGGGAACGAGAGATGTATTGGCGGATTTCATCCGGTCCCCGCGTTATCCAGGTGACGACTCAGTCGCGAATCGCACCACTCTGCAGAAGGCTTCAAACACTGGGAATACACTATCAAGCAGACGCGCCACCGCAAAAGGCGAAAACCGCTGCGGTCGCGATCGGTTAGCGGCGACGTCGCCGTTGGCTCTTCCTCAAGGGCCCCAACACGTTACACTTCCCGCCTCACGGAGAGGGCCCATGCATGTTCACACTCGATGGACAGACAGCAATCGTCACCGGCGGAGCCAGCGGCATCGGCCTAGCAACGGCCGACATGCTTGTTCGACTTGGTGCCCGGGTGGTGATCGCCGACCGAAACGCCGAGGCGGGCCAGGCCGCACTCGAACAGTTGGCCGAAGCCGGCGGCGACGCGCGCTTCATTGCGAGCGATGTCGCCGATGCCGGCGATGTGGCGGCGCTGATCCAGGCGACGCTCGACGCGTTCGGTTCGCTGGAAATCCTGATGCATTTTGCCGGCATCGGCGTGGAACAACGGGCGCTCGAGACCGATGGTGACACCTGGGACAAGATCCTGGGCATCAACCTGACCGGCAGTTTTCTGGTGATGCAGGCGGCAGGCCGCGTCATGGTCGATCGAGGTTATGGGCGCATTGTCGCCATGTCCTCCATGGCTGGAATTCGCGGCGGTACCGGCCGCACGGCCTACGCGGCGTCCAAGGGCGGCGTGGCGGCAATGATGCGGGTCATGGCGATGGAATGGGCTGGCAAGGGGGTCACGGTGAATGCCCTGGCACCGGGTGCGATTGAGACGGCACTGGTCAAGCGCATGCACGATGCGGAGACCCGACGCGCCTATCTCGCCGGCATTCCCATGGATCGGTACGGTACGCCTGAGGAAGTCGCCGCGGCAGCCGTCTACCTGGCGCTGCCGCAATCGAGCTACATCACCGGCGTGACCTTGCCGGTCGACGGCGGCTTCGACGCCAGCGGCGTGATCAAGCAGGACTGAATAGTCCTAATTGTGATGCGCCAACACGTCCTTCACCGCCGTCTGGCAGCCTTCCGATAGCTGGTCCATGTTCTTGTCCAGGCACATGAAGGCCGGCATGCCGCCTGTCGGGACGCCCTTGCAATGGGAAAGGAAGTCGCGGGCGCAGTGGGAGCGCAGCGCTTCCTTCTGCGCATCGGTCGCCTCCTGGGCCGGTGCGGCGGCGATTGACGCCATCAGAGCGGCGGAGGCCAGGGCGAAGCGGGCGAGGGTGTTGATCATGCGCATTTGTCTCCTGTCTGCGTGTGTGCCGGTACCGGGCATGACCATTGCGGCGTTTGCATGGCAGGGCTCAGGACGCAATCACGCCACCAGCGGTGCGCCGATGATTTCGACATATTTGTCGGCGAGATCGCGTGAGGCATCGGCCTCGGGATGAAGCTCGTCGTTCCAGCGGCCGGTGCAGATGCCGCGCAGATTGATCACGGTGACATGGGCTTCGTCCGCCGCGACGCCGGCGAGCATGGCATAGAAGCTGTCGACCAGCAGCGCGATGATGCCCTGGATCAGCGCTGCGTCACCGACGAGATCGTAACCTTTGTCGCCGAAGGGCCGGCCGAGCCACGGCTCGCCCGCGCGTGGCACCGGATAGTCGTAGCCATGCACCAGCATGCGTGTTCCCGCCGACCATACGCGAATCTCCGCCGCGACCTGCAGATAACCGGTACGCAGTTTGAGAACCGTATCGTTGATCCGGTCGGCGTCGAGATAATCGGCAGGGTCGGTTGATCCGCCGCCGGCGCTTTTGTCCTTGAGCAGGGCACGCAACGCGCCGCCGCCGAGCACGTCGTTACCGCCGCCGGAGAAGATGAAATAATCGAAAATGCCGGACTGGATTGGCTGCTTGTAATCCTTCTTCGCAACCATGTCCTCGAAGGTGTCGCCGGGCCAGGCGACACTGGTGTTGTGGTAGCCGTCATCCTGCAGGCAGTCGAAGAAGGTCTTGTTGTAGCCGAATGCGCCTGACCAGGGCCACAGGATGTTGATCCAGGAATCGCCGTCGGCGCAGATTTTCGGATCGCTGCCCGCTGCCTCCGGCACTGCTTCGGGGCCGGCGTGAGTGACGACCTCTCCACCGCTTCCCTTGCGTCGGTAAACCAGACAGATATCCGGATCCTTCTCAAAGGTGTCTCCGGGCATGTGGACCTCCCGTGCGTCTGTTGTGGGATACCCGCATCATAACACGTTTGCTCTAGAACAGGCCCTAACCGCCGGGTTCCCGAAGAAAATAGACAGCCGACAGCACCAGGCCGAAGCCGATGACGACGGCGCGCAACAGCCGCTCGTTGACCCGCCGGGCGTAGCGACCGCCAGCATATCCGCCGACCGTACTGCCGACCATCATGGTAACGGCTTCAGGCCAGGCGATCAGTCCGCCCATGCCGAAGACGGCGATGCTGAGAGCGGTGAAACTCGTCGCCAGCAAATTCTTCAGACTGTTGGCAACATGAAATGTCGAGAAGCCCATGATCTGCACGATTGCCAGCAGGATGATGCCGAGCCCCGCACCGAAATAGCCCCCATAGATCGAAAACAGGAACAGCGCACCATAGGCCAACGTGTTGCCAGTCTTGTCGCCGGCGAGCCGCAGCATTTGGCGGCGCAGGGCGTCGCCGAAAGCGAATAATCCTGTAGCGAACAGGATCAGCCAGGGCACCAGGGCAACGAAGAAAGCCGGGTCTGAGATAGTCAGGAGTAGCGATCCGATAATGGCGCCGAGCCCGGAGACAGCAAGCAGCGGGAACAGCGCGCTGCCAACATCACGCAACTCCTGCCGGTAGGCGGGAAGGGCCGCGGCGTTAGAGGGAAACAGGGCCAGAAAATTGGTAGCGTTGGCGACGAGCGGCGGCAGACCGGTGGCCACGAGCGCCGGGAAGGTAAACAGCGTGGCGCCGCCGGCAACGGCATTCCAGGCGCCGCCGACGAGGCCGATGCCGGCCAGCAGGATCATGGTCTCGAATGTCATCGGCATCTCCGTAAGTGCTTCGGACGCAAACTAGCGGCTCCATTGCCTTCGAAAAAGCGAATTGTTATCATGGCATCCATGAACAAAATCGAACGTCAATTGCCCGGCAGTGACCTGCTGAAGACCTTCGTGGTCATTGCCGAATGCGGGAATCTGACGCGCGCGGCGGAACAGTTGCACAAGACGCAATCCGCAATCAGTGTTCAACTGCGCAAATTGGAAGAGACGCTTGATGCGACGCTGTTCGAACGACAGGCGCGCGGCATGGTGCTGTCGGCAAGTGGCGAGAAACTGTTGCCGGCCGCGCGTCGAACCCTGGCGGAACTGGAGCGCATCACACGGCTGTTCGACAGTCCTCTGGCGGGGCGCATCCGCGTCGGTATTCCCGACGACTACGACGACACGATACTCGAACGGGCGCTGGCCGCTTTCGCCCTGCGCAATCCGGACGTCGAGATCGTTGCCACATCAGGGTGCACGTCACGCTTTCCGAAGGCGATCCGTGGCGGGCGGCTCGACATTGCTGTCTGCTCGAGCGCCGAGCCGCTCGACGGTATTCCGCTGTCGTCGGAACCGGTCGTCTGGGCCGGTGTCGACGCCCCGGATCCGAGCGCCCCGGTGCCGCTGGCCATTCTCGATCGCAATTGCTGGTGGCGGGCCATGCCGACCGAGGCCCTCGACGAGATGGGCCGCGAATGGCGGGTTGCCTACCGTAGCAGCAGCTTTACCAGCCTTCGCGCGGCAATCCGTTCAGGCCTTGCCGTCGGCGTGCTGCCGCATCGCAGTGTCGATGGTGCCATGCGGCTGTTGACGCGCGAGGACGGCCTGCCGCCGCTGCCGCCGGCACTGCGCACTTTCATGATCTCGCCCAAGGCGCCGCTGTCGCTGTCTGCGGCAATGATCGACGCCATTCGCGACGCGGTGCGCAACCCGGCCGGACCTGCATCCGGCCAAGCGCGCGGTTGAAACGGCCTATTGCGTTTTTTGAACGCTGGCGGCGTCGGCCTTTGGTTTGGCGGCGCCATTGGCTGCTTCGGCAGCGGGCTTGGTCGCCAACGCTTCGGGCTTTACCGCCGGTTTTGATGGTTTCGAAGCCGCTTTAACCGCAGTCGGTTTGGTCTTGGGCGCTGATGCGGGTTTCGGTGAACTCGTCTTGACCGCCGTCCGGCGGGTTTTCGGCGCTGCCCTGACCGGCTTTGGCGCCGGCTCCGTCTTGGCGTTGGTTGGCGCCTTGACGGCCTGTACCGAAACGCTTGGGAGTGAAACCCCGTTTTCGGAAATTATCTTTGCCGGCGCCGGCTGGCTGACCCTCGGTGCGGCTTTCGCCGTGGCTTTGGCCGACGCACTTGCAAGGGCAGTTGTCTTTTTCACCGGTGCCTTCGGTTTGGCGACTGGTGTCGCCTCGACCACCGCAAAGGCTTTCGCCGGTTTCGCTGCCGCTTTGGCCGGCGCGGTTTCAACGGCTGTGGTCTCTTTCACCGGTGTCTTCGGTTTGGCGACCGGTGTTGCTTCGACAACCGCAGGCGCTTTGGCCGGCGCGGTTTCAACGGCTGTGGTCTTTTTCACCGGTGCCTTTGATTTAGCCACCGGTGCCGCTGCTACCACCGCAGAGGTTTTCTCCGGTTTTGCCGCTGCTTTGGCTGGAGCGGTTGCCTTTTTCACCGGTGCCTTCGGTTTGGCGTTTGGTACCGCTTCAACCACCGCAGAAACTTTCGCGGGTTTCCGTGTGACCTTGGCCTTTGTCGTCTTTGCCGGTTTGGGTGCCTCGGTCGAAGCCGGCTCTTCTGCTGCAACGGGGCGCAGTCCATCAACAAAGTCCATGACCCGGCGCGCATGGTCGTCATAGTCGGCCAGCATCTGTCGGGCAAAACCCGCATAGACCTCGGCAACGTCGCCGGCTGCCTGCGAGCTGGCAAGCCGCGCCGGCATTTCAAGGTCTTCCTTCCAGCGCCGTGCGCAAAATTCCATTGTGTCGGCGTTCAGCCGGTTCCACTGCTCGAGCATGCCGCCACAGCTTTGCATCATGGCGCTCATTGCATCGCTGTTGCGCTTGATCATCGTATCGAAATCTTGGCCATCCAGGCCGCCCTGCATTTTCTGCTGTGCCATCACAGTTACCCGCCCTTGTTGTGTCGTTTGTCCAGGCGTCCCGCGAATCGAGACCCGGACAGTCTGACCGTTGAAAGTGACGGTTCTTTGATGCAGTGCAAAAGAAAATATTGCAATGCAATATTCACAAAAGGTGGGTGACCGGGTCAGTCCAGCTCGTCGTAGCGGTCGTCGCGCAACGACAGGAACTCCTTGAGGGAGTGTTCTTTCAACAGGCGCATCCAGTGGCGCCCTTCAGGCCCGGCGTGCAATTCGGCGACCACCTGCGCGTTGTAGTCCCATGAATTGCTGAAACCGGCGGCTTCCTGCTGCTGGTTGAGCGCGGCTTTTGCGGTGCCGATGGATGGCAGCGGAACCCGGGCAAGCTTGCGGGCCAGCCGGCGAGCCTCCTCCATCAATCTATCAGCCGGCACGGTCCGATTGACCAGGTGAATGCGTTCTGCCTCCCGAGCGTCGATAATGTCGCCCGTATACATCAGATAACGGGCATGCCGCATCGGGATCGTCCACGGCATCATCAGCGATGGCGGGCCGGAGACATGCCGGACTTCCGGTTCGCCGAACCGGGCGTCTTCCGATGCAATCGCCAGGTCGCACACCATCATCAACTCCAGCCCGCCGGCCAGGGCGTAGCCATTGACCGCGGCGATCACCGGAATGGGGGCGTCCCAGATCGTTCGAAGCCGACGGCAATTGGCGTCGATGTCGGCGCGCCAGCCGTCGACATCCATCTCGAAATCCTCGCCCTGCAGGTCGAAGCCGGAGGAAAACGCCTTGCCGGAACCGGTGATGATCATGGCGTTGATCGCCGGATCGTCGGCGGCTTTCATCACGACAGCCTCCAGCTGATCGAACAGCTCGACGGACAGCGCATTCATCCGGTCCGGCCGGTTGAGTGTCGCGGTCAGGAACGGGTCGTTCGGGTCACGTTCGACGATGACGAGATCGGCCGTCATTCGGCTTTCTCCTTGCAGGTTTTCAAAAACGCAGTGACCGCAGGCCGACAAACCGATCGAGGATCAGGATGGCGACCAGTGTCATGACAATCGAAACACTGGATACAGCAGCAGCGGTTGGGTCGAAATCCCACCGCAGGTAATCGAACAGTTGAATCGGCAGCGTGCTGGTCCCCACGCCCTTGAGCAGCAGCGAGATGTTGAAGATGTCGAAAGAGATGATGAAGGCGAAGAGACAGCCGGTAATGACGCCGGGTTTGATCAGCGGCAATGTCACCCGTCTGAACGTCGTCCATGGCGAAGCCCCGAGACTGCGGGCAGCCTCCTCGACCGATCGATCGAAATTGAACAGGGACGTCGCAACATTCATGAAGACGTAGGGCAGGGTGACCACGATATGGCCGATCTGCAGTCCGATCGAATACCGCGTCCCGATCCCGATCTGATACATGAAAAACAGCAGCGCGATCGCGGTGAGGATCTCCGGGATCAGCAGCGGCGTCATCAGGTAGAGCCGCAGGACGCCCTGCAATCGCCCGGCGTGGCGGACACAATATATCGCCGCCAGCGTTCCAAGTATCCCCGAAACGAGCGCTGCGATAAAGGCAACCCGCAGCGAATACCCGATTGCGTTCATGAACTGCTTGCTGGCATAGAGCTCTCCGAACCAGCGAAACGAGATGCCGTCGATCGGGAAAATCAGAAATTCACCCGCGTTGAGAGACATCACCACGATCAGCAGGATCGGCGCCATCAGAAAAATGTAAACCGCGACAACAAAGGCCAGCAACAGCTGGGCGGGCAAGTTGCGGCGTCTCATGGCAGCCGCCTCATCAGCCGGCGGGTCAGCATGAAATAGAGCGACACCGAGACGATTGCGGCGCCGGCCAGAACAATGGCGAGAGCGGCTCCTGCCGGCCAGCGGAAATTGTCGATCAGGTATTGGACGACCAGCACCGACATGGTCTTGGCGCGGGCGCCGCCGAGCATTGCCGGCGTCACGTAGGCGCTGATGGCGAGCACGAACACCAGGATGGTTCCGGCCTGGATGCCCGGCATGCTCAGTGGCAGGGTGACGCGCAGGAACGTCCGAAATCTGGAGGCGCCCAGCGAGCGAGCCGCGGTCTCCAGCTCCGGATTGATCGCCTGGATGTTGCCGAGCAGCGGCAGGATGATGAAGGGCAGGAATACGTGAACGAGGGCGATGGTAACGCCGAGGTTGTTGTTCATCAGTTGCACGGAGGTGTCGATCAGCCCCAGCCACTTGAGCGACTGGTTGGCAACGCCGTTGTTGGACAGGATGATCATCCAGCCGAACGTGCGCACCACCAGGCCGACCAGCAGGGGTGAGAGCACCAGGGTGTAAAGCAGGCCCTTCCAGCGACTTTGGGTTCGCGCAAGATGATAGGCCACGGGATAGCCGAGAATCAGCGTGATCACGGTCACCAGGAGGCCGAGGCCCAGGGTTCGAAGCAGCACGCCGCGAATGTAGCTGTCGCCGAGAGCCGTGGAAAAGTGCTCGAGCGTGTAGCCGTCACCATAGGGCGCGCTGGTCGACGCGGTCCGAATGCTCATGGTGATGATGGTGAAATAGGGCAGGACGAAAAACACGAAAAGCAGCGCCACCGCCGGCACGATGAGCGCCAGCGACCCGGCAGGAAGCCGGCGTCCGGCATTGAGCACAGACGCGGTCATGGCAGCAGCCAACCGTTGTCCGGCGGAAAACTGACGGTAATCGTTTCTCCGGATGCCACCCGGCTGTCGGCACGGGTTTCGGCCGTCATTTGTGTGCCGTCCGTCGCGGCCAGTTTCAGGGTGATGGCGTCGCCCAGATAAACAAGTTTTTCCACGCGGGCATTGATCCGGTTCCAACCGGCGTCGCCTTCGCCCAGTCGCAGGCACTCCGGACGGATCAGGAGATCGGCTCTGTCTCCGGTTTGCAGCCCCTCCGGGCCGTCAACGATCATTGTCCCGGCTGCCGTGTCGACCCGGTAGCTGCCACTGTCTTCTCTGCCCTCCACCGTAGCGGAGAGAAAATTGGAACGGCCGATGAATTCTGCCACCTGCCGGTTGGCCGGGCGGCCGTGGATCTCCCTTGGCGTGCCGACCTGGGCGATGCGCCCGTCAAACATGACCACGATGCGGTCAGACATGACGATCGCTTCCGACTGGTCGTGGGTGACGTAGACGGAGGTAATGCCGACGCGTTGCTGTAGATCGCGAATGAAGAAGCGCATGTCGTCGCGCAAGGCCGCGTCGAGGTTGGCCAACGGCTCATCGAGCAAAAGCACCGAGGGCTCGATCACGAGAGCGCGCGCCAGCGCGACCCGCTGCTGTTGGCCGCCGGAAAGCTCCCGCGGAAAGCGTGCATCGAGCCCAGTCAGCTGGACCATGTCGAGCACGCTATCGATGCGTTTTCTGCTCTCTCCACCGGGCGTTTTGCGCATGTCCAGGCCGAAGGCGAGGTTTTCGCGCACCGTCAGGTGAGGAAACAAAGCATAGGACTGAAACACCATGCCGACATCGCGGTGTTCCGGTGCCGTATCGGTCAGGTCGCGATCGCCGAAGAGGATTTGCCCTTCATCAGGAAACTCGAACCCGGCGATGCAGCGCAAGGTCGTCGTCTTGCCGCAACCGCTTGGTCCCAGCAGGGAAACGAATTCCCCATCGCCGATCCGGAGGTCGAAATCGCGAAGGACATCGACATCGCCGAAGCGTTTGTGAAGGTTGTGTATGCCGAGTGCTGTCATCTCTGTGCCCTGGCAGCATTGGAAGCAGCCGCCGTCAGACGGCCGCCTCCAGGGGTTACCACGCCGCGGTCAATTGCGGGCAGCCCGATTACTGCATTTCCCGGTTCCAGCGGTCGGCCACTTCTGCCACCTTCGGCATGTAGGCCTGCCAGTCGAAACTGATGATCTCCTTCATCTTGTCGCCAGTAATCGGAATATCGGCGGCCAGCTTGTCGGAGAGCTTCGACAGTCCGTTGCAGGGTGACGTAAAGAGCGCCCCGGAAAACTCCTCCTGTACGGCAGGGTCGAGAATGTAGTTCAGATATTGGTGCGCGGCATCCTTGGCCGGGCCAGATTTGACCAGGTTGAAGGACTGCTCGAACGCGATCACGCCTTCCTTCGGCACCACCATGTCTACGGGCGCGCCTTTTTCCCGCAAGGCAATGACTTCGCCCCAGTCGACGGGAGCGATAATCGAGTCGCCACGTACGAGCGAAGCCGCAGCGGCACCGCTCCAGGATACCTGCTCGAACGGAAGCAATTCCTTGATCTTCTCGAACGCGACGTCGATCTTGTCCTCGGAGCCGCCATAGAGTTTGGCCGTCAGCAGAAGGAACAGCACCGCCGCGGTGTTGCCGATCTGGTACATGGCGATCTTGCCCTTGAATTCCGGGTTCGACCAAAGGTCATCCCAGGAAGTGGGCGGGGTCTTCACCAGGTCTGTTCGGTACCCGAGACCGATCGGCGATATGATGCCGCGAACGCCATTGAGACCGGGGTTCTTCAGATTGTCGTAGACATTGGCCAGATTCGGCAGCTTGGCGGCATCGAACGGCTCGAAGAAACCCTCCATGCGTAGCATCGTGGCAATGTTCTCGTTGCCCATGAATATGCTGTAGGGGGCGGCTCCTCCGCCGGCTCTGATATTGGCCACGAAGTTCTTGCCGAGTCCGACATCGTGCATCGGCTCGACGCCCGTGGCAGCGTTGAAACCGGGAATGATTTGTTGTTCCCAAAATTTGCCCCAGCGACCGCCATAACTTGGCACCACGAGGGTTCCCGCTGCATTGGCTGGCATTGTTCCCATGGAAGCCGCGGTTGCGGCGCCCAACGACCCGAGCAGAAATAGCCGCCTGTTGATCTCGTGCATAACCTGTTCTCCACCGTCTGTTCCCGATACCCGCCATCGTCACGGGTTGTTTGGCGCCATTCGGACCGGTCACAATATTGCTGACGGGCCGAACAGGCCGGGGAACCGTAAGGCGGCACCGTGCAGGAAGTCAATTAAATCATTGAAATACAAATATTTTAATATATTAAAAACACAATTTTATCAAATTATAATATCAAAATTGTGTTGTTTTGCACATTTGACTGGCAATTGGTCCTTGGTGTTGTTAGGGGAGAAGGCACAAGACGGTTCTGCTGATGGACTGCAGGCTCTCTCAGTGCAGGAGGACAAAACACTGAAATGATGATGGCCGAGGACGAAATCGTCGCCGCCGATCACGGTGCGGGGCTCACGCGCAGGATCGCAACATCGCTGCGTGATGAGATCATCCATGGCCACCTTCAGGTCGGCCAGAGGTTGCCGGCGGAGGCGGAGCTGGCTCGCCGCTTCAACGCCTCGAAGCCGACGGTTCGTGAAGCCATGAAGATGTTGGCCGCACAGAACCTGACCCAATCCAGACGCGGCCCGAACGGCGGAATATTTGTCAGTCGTCCGACGCTTGACCAGACCAACCGGCTGCTGACAAGCGTGACAACCTGGTTGGTGACACTCGGAATCTTTTCGAGAGAGGATATCGCCGAGGCGCGGCGCAACCTTGGCCAGGCCTGCGTGGGACTGGCCGCCCAGCGGCGATCCGAAACGGATCTGTTCCTGCTTGAGCGAGAGCTGCAGCGCATGGCCGATGCCGGCGGGTCCAATGAACAGTTTTGCAATGCGGACGTGAAGTTCCACGGTGCTATCGCCAATGCCTCAGGCAACCGGGTTCTGCAGTTGATCATGCTGATCGTCAACGATTCGCTGGCGGCGGCAACCCGCATGATGGTGTTCCGCTACCACCAGCGCGAAACGATCGTCTCCTTCAATGCCCGCCTCCTGTCTGCGATCCGCTCTCGCCGCGGCGACTCGGGCTCGGTTGTCTATGCCGAGATGATCGATTATCTGGCCGAGTGTTATGAGCAGGCGGATCTTTCCGCAAACCCGAGAAGAAGCGTGGTAGCCCAGTGAACCGCGTGCAGGACATGATCACGTTGGAGCCGGGTTCTCCGGTTTCTCCCGAGGCGCTGGCGGCCTTTGCCGTGACCGACATGCGTGCGCATCGCGATGGGGAAGGCAACTTCGTGTTGCGAAACGCCCTGCCGCTGCCATCGCCCGTGCCGGACATGATCGACAGGCTGGATCACTGGGCGACAGCCAGGGGTGACAGCGTGTTGATCTCCGAGCCCGCAGCGACGGGCCGGCGAAGCCTGACCTACGCTGATGCGGCAGACGCCTCACGAGCCGTCGCTGCCAGGTTAAGGGCTCTCGCTCCCACATCCGGCGGCACCGTTTGCGTCGTGGCATCAGCCGGGTGTGACCACGCTGTTATCAAGCTGGCCTGCCTGCGCGCCAACCTCGTCCACGCGCCACTGTCACCCAGTTTCGTCAACACCGAATCCGGAATGGCCAAGCTGGCCGGCATGATCAAGGTTTGCAGACCATCGCTGATTTTAGTCGAGACGGATCTTTTGGAGCCGGTTCGGTCATCCGAAATTGGCACGATCGCGCCGGTCGAGACCATGGCAAGCATGCTGACTGACGGTGAAGCGGACAGCGCTGTGGCGGGGGAAACGACGGACCCGGCGTCCCCGAACGATACGGCCGCTATCTACTTTACCTCCGGATCGACCGGCGATGCCAAGGGCGTTCGCATCACGCGCGGCATGATCAGCGCCGTTCATGCAGCGATCGCCGTCCACTGGCCGTTTCTGACCCGCGAAGCGCCTGTGATGGTTGATTGGCTGCCGTGGCATCACGTGTTCGGCGGCCTCGACAATTTCTTCAAAATGGTCTGGAACGGTGGGGCTTATCATGTCCGACCGGCGCCTTCCCGTGACACCATCGATCAGGCGGTTTCCCTGATCGCCAGCGTTCGCCCCACGCTTTATGTCGACGTCCCGTTTGGGATCAAACTGCTGCTCGACAGTCTCGAGAACAGCGTCTCTGAACGAACTGATTTCTTCTCCAGGCTTGAGCTGATCTTCTTTGCCGGTGCGGGAATGGATGCGAAGACTTGGGGACACATGAACCGGCTGATCCTGAAGTCGCGGGATGATACACGAGCCAGTCTGCGCATCGCGTCCGGTTATGGCTCCACCGAGGCCGCGTCGACGATTTGCCTGGCGCATGAGGAGCCCGGGAGCCCGGGTGAGATTGGCCTTCCGTTACCGGGGCACACCCTACGACTGGTCGATGTCGAGGGGCGAACCGAGGTCCGCGTCAAAGGCCCGTGCGTGTCGCCTGGATATATTACCGCCGATGGCGATGTCGGCATGCCACTCGACGAACAGGGCTTTTTGTGCACGGGCGACGTGGTGGCGCCGGTGCGTCCGATGCATCCGGAACTGGGACTGCGCTTCGACGGGCGTCTGGCCGAGGATTTCAAACTGACCAGCGGCACGCGCGTTCGCGTCGGGGCTCTACGTCAGATGTTGCTCGCTGCATGCGCACCGTACCTGGCGGATGTGGCCATCGCCGGCGAGACCCGCGAATATCTCGGGGTGCTGTTGTTTCCCACAGCGGCGGCATTGGCCGAGGAACGCGAGCACCTTACTGGCGTCTTCGAAAAGGCGCTGTCGGGTCACAACGATCAGTGGCCAGCCAGTTCCATGGCCATCAGACGCGCCATCCTGATGGACGGGCCACCCGATCCCGATGCGGGTGAGATCAACGACAAGGGTCATCTGGTTCAGCGGCGATGCCTGACCAACCGGGCGGCTGCAATCGACCGTCTTTATGCCAAACGCCCGGATGCGGATGTCATGGTCGTTGCGATGCCGGCCGTTTGAGCCCAGGACGACCCGGAGTGACGGTGCGGCTATGAACAAAAGTCGCTAAGTCGACAAATTTCCCCAGTGCGTCCATCAAATTCCGCGAACGATCTTTACGCCGTGTTAGACTATGCTGTGCTGGGTTGTGCCGTGCGGCAGGTACGCGTCTGCCGATGCCATACCCGAAACCAAGCGGGGGACATTCTACATGACCGATGCGACCGCCTCGAAACGGGGCCACGAAATCCTCAGCGATCCATTGCGCAACAAGGGCGCGGCGTTCTCGGAAGACGAGCGACGCAAGCTGGGTCTTTTGGGCCTGTTGTCGCCTCAGGTCGAGACCATCGACGAGCAGGTGGAGCGCTCCTACGAGGCCTTCAAGTCGAAATCTTCGCCTCTCGAGCAGCACATTTTTCTGCGCGACCTGCAAGACACCAATGAGGTGGTGTTCTATCGACTGGTTGTGGAGCACCTGCACGAGACCATGCCGATCATTTACACGCCGACGGTTGGCGCGGCCTGTCAGCAGTTCTCCGAGATCTATCGGGTGCCGCGAGGCCTGTTCCTATCTTATCCCGATCGCGCAAACATGGACCAAATGCTGACGAACACTCCGCGCGAGGACGTCAAAGCAATTGTCGTTACTGACGGTGAACGCATTCTCGGCCTTGGCGACCAAGGTGCCGGCGGAATGGGAATCCCGATCGGCAAGCTGTCGCTCTATACGGCTGCCGGCGGCATCCATCCATCCAACACGCTGCCTATCCTGCTCGATTGCGGCACCAACAACCAGGAACGTCTCAAGGACCCGCTCTATATCGGCTGGCGCCACGAGCGCATCACCGGCGACGACTACCTGGAATTCGTCGACACCTTCGTCCAGGCGGTAAAGAAGCGTTGGCCGAATGTGCTTCTACAGTTCGAGGACTTTGCGATCCAACACGCAGTCCCGCTGCTGGAAAAGTATCGGGACCAGCTGTGCATGTTCAACGACGATGTACAGGGCACGGCAGCCGTCGCCGTCGGCACGCTACTAGCCGCCTCCAAGGTCTCTGGCACCCGCATGCGTGACCATCGCGTCGCCTTCCTGGGTGCAGGCTCCGCAGGCGCCGGAATTGCCGAACAGACGATCCGAGCCATGGTTGCTGACGGTCTGCACGAGAACGAAGCGCGGGCGCGTATCTTCATGGTCGACCGCTACGGCCTGTTGCATGACAAGATGGATGGTTTGGCGCCGTTCCAGGCCAAGCTCGCCCAGCCGCATGACGCAGTCGCCGATTGGGCCGACGAGAAGGGCGAGATCGGGTTGGCGAGCGTGGTCAAACACGCAAAACCGACCGTGCTGGTGGGCGTATGCGGTCAGCCGGGCCTGTTTACAGAAGACATCGTCAAGGCGATGGCAAAGGAGTGCGATCGGCCGATCATCTTCCCCATGTCGAACCCGACATCGCGCGCGGAGGCGACACCCAAAGACGTTATCCACTGGACCGAGGGCAGGGCGCTGGTTGCCACCGGCAGCCCGTTCGACCCGGTGGACTACAAGGGCACCAGCTATACGATCGCCCAGAGCAACAACACCTACATTTTTCCCGGTGTCGGTCTCGGCGTCATTGCGGGAAAGGTGTCGAGGGTAACCAACGCCATGTTCATGGCGGCGGCTCAGGCGCTGGCGGATTCGACCCCGGCCGCGGGAAGTCCCGGTGCATCGTTGCTGCCCGATGTCAGCGATATCCGCGACGTTTGTCGGTCGGTGGCCATTGCGGTGGTCAAACAGGCGCAGGAAGACGGCGTCGCACCGAAAACCACAGAGGATGAGTTGATTGCGGCGATCGATGCCACCCAGTGGCAGCCTGACTACGCATAGCGAACCTTCCATTTGAACCAGGCCAAGGAGGCGATGGCATGGCATCGGAACACTGGACCGTAGGATCCTATCTGGCGCGGCGGCTGCAGGATGCCGGCATGGCGCACTATTTCGCCGTTCCCGGTGATTACAATCTTGTGCTGCTCGACGAACTGCTCGGCAACCAGGATCTCAAGATGATCAGTTGCTGCAACGAGCTCAACGCCGGCTATGCGGCTGACGGCTATGCCCGCGCCACTGGAGGACCCTCAGCGGCAGTCGTCACGTTCTCGGTCGGCGGGTTAAGCCTGATCAATGCGGTTGCCGGCGCTTATGCCGAAGACCTGCCGCTGATTGCCATCTCAGGCGGGCCGAACACTAATTCGGAAGCCGAGTGGGAATACCTGCACCACACGCTGGGCAAGGTCGACTACGACTATCAGCGCGAGATGTTCGCCCGGGTGACCGCCGATGCTGTCACCATCCACCACCCGTCTCTGGCACCGGTGGCGATCGATCGGGCCATCGACACCGCGATGCTGCGTAGAAAGCCGGTCTATATCGAAATTGCCGCCAACATTGCCGGCGCGCCGACCTCGGCACCGGTCGCCCGTGGATTTGCCCGTAGGGTCACCAGCGATCCGGATTCACTGGCCGCGGCGGTCGAACACGTGTCGGAATTCCTGAACGGCGCGGACCGGCCGGTTCTGATAGCCGGTGGTAAGGTGCGTGCGGCCGGTGCCGAAGCCGCTCTGCGTGGTCTCGGCGACGCCTGTGGCTACGCCCAGGCATCGATGCCCAATGCCAAGAGCTTCCTTTCGGAAGCGCATGACAATTTCATGGGCATCTACTGGGGCCCGGTTTCTACACCGGGATGTGGCGAGATCGTTGACGCCGCCGATGCGCTGCTTTTCGCGGGCCCGATATTCACGGATTACACGACGACCGGCCACCAACTCGGCTATGACCCGAAGAAGGCGGTCATCGCCCATACGACGTCGGTGCAGCTCGGCGAGACCAGCTACAGCAACGTCCGCATGACCGACTTCCTCGATGCGCTGAAGGACCGGCTGACCCCCAATGACGGCGCGGTCAAGGCCTATCGTCGTGTCAGCAGCCCACGCCATGTGCCGGAGCCTGGTGCCGACGACACGCCGCTTTCGGTGCGTCAGCTGTTCGCCAGAATCGGCAAAATGCTCGATGGCGACAGCACGCTGCTCGTTGAAACCGGCGATTCCTGGTTCAACGGTATGGAGCTGGAGCTGCCGGACGGCGCCCGGTTCGAAATCCAGATGCAATACGGCTCGATCGGCTGGTCCGTTGGCGCGACGCTCGGTTATGCGCTGGGCAAGAGCGGCGGCCGGTTGATTTCCTGTATCGGCGACGGCTCTTTCCAACTGACCGCCCAGGAAGTCTCCACCATGATCCGCTACGACGCCAATCCGATCATCTTCCTGATCAACAATGGTGGCTATACCATTGAAGTGGAAATCCACGACGGTCCTTACAACACGATCAAGAACTGGGACTATTCCAAGCTGGTCGACGTATTCGGCGCCGGCGAGGGCAAGGCCTGGGGTTGCAAGGCGACGACCGAAGGCGAACTCGACAAGGCGATCGAGGAAGCCAAGGGGCGCGACGGCCTGTGTTTCATCGAGGTGACGATCGATCGCGACGACTGCAACGTCAATCTGCTGCGCTGGGGCAACCACGTCGCCCGCAACAATGGCCGCCCGAACCGCTGCAAGTAGCAATGGTCAGACCCCTCGAAGCGCTCGCTGACTTTCACGCAGGGATACCCCTGCAGGAGCGCTTTGCGGCACTGGCCGACGCGGACGCCTACCAGCCTCTGCCCGACGGTTGGATTGTCGGGGCGGCAGACATTGTCGGTTCCACCAAGGCGATTGCCGAGGGTCGCTACAAAACCGTCAACACCGTCGGTGCGGCGGTAATCTCTGCGCAAATCAATGCCTTCAAAGGGACTCCTCTGCCCTTCGCTTTCGGCGGCGATGGAGCGGTGTTCGCGCTGCCCGGGGAGTTGGCAGACGTCTCCTCCAAGGCGCTCGGCGAGGTGATGCGTTGGGCCGATACCGAGTTTGGCATGTCGCTGCGCGCCGCTGTGGTTCCGATCGATGACATTCGCGCCGCTGGGTGTGAAGTTGCGGTTGCCCGCTACCGGGCCTCGCCTGGCATAGAATACGCCATGTTCGGCGGTGGTGGCGTACGTTGGGCCGACGATCACATGAAGGCCGGCGACTACGCCGTTGCGATGGCGCCGTCAGGCGCCTTTCCGGACCTAACGGGACTTTCCTGCCGCTGGACGCCGATGCAAAGCCGGCACGGCAAGGTGTTATCTTTGCTGGTGTTGCCGCAATCGCCTGAGACCACCGAAGCCCATGCAGCGCTCTATCACGACGTGATCGACCTGGCCCGCAGCCTGGAACGGGGCGGCCATCCGGTTCCGGCCGATGGGCCTGGCTTCGTCTGGCCCCCGGATGGGTTGGCGCTGGAAGCCCATGCCAGCCGCGGCAAGCGGCCGCTTTCGCTGCGCAAGGCTCAATTGCTGCTGGAAACCTTCATCGCGCTGATCTTCTTCAAGACCAAGGTCAAGCTCGGGTCATTCGATCCGATACACTACATCTATACCTCCGGCATCAATGCCGACTTTCGCAAATTCGACGATGGCCTGAAGATGACCATCGATTGCGATGCTGCGACCCGCCAGCGGTTGGAGGAGCGGCTTGCCGCCGCCGAAGCGGAGGGCCTGATCCGTTTCGCGATCCACGAACAGGACGAGGCGATCATGACCTGTATCGTGCCGTCGGTAACGGCGGACGATCACATTCATTTCGTTGACGGTGCCGCTGGTGGTTATGCGCGAGCAGCCGAACAACTGAAGTCCCGCAGCGGTTGAGTTCATCGGCAAACTCTCTAACCTGCTGACCGACGGGGGCGAATCGATGTCGAGCAGTTCAGGATACGCGGCGCGGTTGCCGCTCTGGGTGCTGATTGGGGCGGTGCTGGGCATCGCAACGGGGCTGTTGTTCGGTGCCGACGCGGCGGTCTTGCGGCCGGCTGGCACCACCTATGTGCGGCTGATGGAAGTCGTCGTCTTCCCCTATATTATCAGTTCGCTACTGCACGGCCTTGGTCGGTTGTCGCCGGAAATGGCGTTGCGGCTCTTCCGCTGCAGTTGGCGCATCTATCTCGGTGCATGGGGCCTTACGTTTCTCGTTGTCTTCCTCATGGCACTGTCCGTTCCGCCGGTGCCACCGCCCAGTCTGATAGATGCCGGCGCGCCGCGAGCGGGACTTGAGCTGCTCGACCTGCTGATCCCCGCCAATCCATTCCTGGACCTGGTGGAAAACCACCTTCCGGCCATCGTCATCTTCTCCATCGTCTACGGCGTCGCCATCCAGCGCGTTAAGGACAAGGAAGCTTTTCTGTCGATACTCGATCTGACGCGCAGTGCCAGCGTAACGATCTGGAACTGGATCGTTCTGCTTGCGCCGCTGGGCGTGTTCGCGCTGTTTGCCGATACGGCCGGCACCGTCGACCCCGACGATCTGGCCGACCTGTCCGTCTACCTCATTGCCATGGTCAGCGGAACTGCAATCCTCGCCTTCTGGATCCTGCCTTCGGTGATCGCCGCCCTTTGTCCTATGAGCACGCGGGGGGTTCTGCGCGAGTTGCAGGGCGCGCTGGTGATAGCTGTGGTCACGTCGCTTTCGGTCGCCGCCCTGCCATTCGTTCAGCGTGCCGCTGAGCGGCTGGCAGACCGTGTCGGTATCGACAATCCGGATCGCGATGACATAATCCAGACGACCATCGCGGTCAGTTATCCGCTGGCGCAACTCGGAAACTTCTTCATCTGGCTGTTCATCCTGTTCGGAGCTTTCTATTTCCGCATCTCGCTGCCGACCAGTGACCAGATCGCGCTCCCGTTCGTGACCCTTCTGTCCGGTTTCGGTTCACCATCCTCTTCCGTGGACGCGGTTGCGTCATTGTCCGCGTGGCTGGCCTTTCCGGAAGATGCTACCAACCTCTATGTCGGCATGATGACCATCACCCGTTACGGTCAGGTGGTGGCGTCCGTCATGGGATTTGCTTTCGTGACAATGTTGGTCACCATGGCCTACTACAACAAGGTCACCATACGGTGGCCACGCCTGGCCCTGTCGCTGACGGTTGGCCTGGCAGCCATCGTGATTGCTACGTCGACTGCGCGTTTCGTTCACAACTCCGTGGTAGAGCCGGGCGAGATTCCCTATCTGGCGTATCGTATGGAACCCGAAGTCACGGAGGGAATTCGGGTGACCATAGAGAGACCGGAGGAGAGGGCATCGACGGACACGGCAAACGCGACGCCGGCGCCCTCCGACCAGACCATTCTCGACCGTATTGAGCGGACCGGTGAAATCCGCGTTGGGTTCAATCCGCACATCATCCCTTTCAGCTATCGCAATGACCGGAACGAGCTCGTCGGCTTCGACATCGCCCACGCTTACCAATTGGCGCGCGACCTCAACGTGCGACTGCGTCTGATCCCGTTCACTTGGGAGACCATCCATGCGGATCTGGAAAACCATCGGTTCGATTTGGCGATGTCCGGCATCTACGCCACCCAAGATCGGCTGCAGCGCTTCCATGTCTCGGTGCCCTATTTGCAAAGCCCGATCGCCTTCATTGTCAGGGCGCCCTTTGCCGATAGCTATCTGAGCCGCGACAAGATTGATGCACTCCAGGATCTGACGATCACGGTGTTCGACGACCCGGTGATGGATGCGCTCGTCAAGCGGCTTTTCCCCACGGCCGTGATCGAGACCGTCTCGGATTATGACGTCCTGCCGGATCGTCCCGAAATTGAGGCCGCCATCTGGACGAAAGCGCAGGCAAAGGCCTGGGCGGCGCCCAGAAAGAACTACACCGCGGTGGTTCCCGAGGATGTCGGCGGCCAGATGTTGATCGCCTATTTGATGCCGGCCGATGCCGATCAGTTCACCAGTTTCATCGACTATTGGCTCCGGGTCCAAAACGCCCGTGGTTTCACCGGCCGCATGGAACGACGCTGGATCGAGGGCAAGGACGAATCCGCCCGCCGCCGCCGCAATCGGGTTGCCGAATGGTTACACGGCGATCGTGATCAGTAGGATCGCTCAGGCAAAGTTTTCACCAATGTACCGAGCCGACCGGCAGGCCAGCGCCAGCATCGTCAATGTCGGATTTTCGGTGCCGATGCTTGGCATAGACCCGCAGCCGCACAGAAAGAGATTTTTGTGGCCGAACGCTTGCTGGTAGGAGTTGACCACCGAGTCAGATGAACTCGCTCCCATGATGTGGGTTCCGCACAGATGTCCGGCGCCCTGATAGTTGAAATCGGTACCGTTGTAGCGGAACTGTGCGGCCGACGCGTCGTTGAATGCGGTATGTTCCGTTGCGTTCAGCAGACCCATGATCTTGCTCGCCGCCTCTTTGGCGGATTCGAAGCCTTTCATCGTGTATTCGTCGATATCATAGGTCACTTCCGGGCGTGGTATTCCCAGGTTATCGGTATGGGTGGCCGAGAGGCCCACACGGTTTTCCGGCCGGGCTGGCTGCTCCACCAGAAAGGCCATCCGGAACTGTCGGGTGAGAATGCTGTTCAACTGCAACTGATAGTCCGCGTTGCCGAGGATGAGGTTGGCGCCCGTGTTGGTTCCGCCATTGTTGGTCCCATAGAGATAATCCCGACCGGACGTATAGGGGTCGGTCACCGGCCAGCTCCACGCCTCGTTACCGATCTCGATGCGCCAAGGTGCGCGGCTTGCCCGGAATTGACCGGTCCTGAGATTTTCCACCCCGGATGTCGAGATCGGACCGCGATAGCCGAAACAGGGCGTCGTTGCAGGCATCAGGCCCCACGCCAGATAGGTCGGATGGTCCATCAGGTTGCGGCCAACCTGACCTGACAGATTTGCAATGGGTTTGCCGGTAACCACCGCGGAGTTCAGGAGGATCTTTGCGTTCTCGATCGCATGCGCGGCCAATACGACCACCGTCGGTTTCACGGAAAAGTCGATGGTGATCGTTCTTTCACCTGTTTTGCCGGAGGTTGCCGGAACTGCGGTCGATTCGTAGGTAACGTAATGCACCCTGTTGACCCGACCGTCGCCATCGATGTCGAGATAGTCGACGACCGATTTCGAAATCATGTCGACATTGCCGGTATCCATCGCCAGGCTGAGCGTAAATTGCGGATCGTATTTGGCTTGAATTGGACAGATCGGTGTACAGTTGGTGTTTCCATGGCAGACGCGTCGGTTCATGTAGGGTTCGGCGTTGCGGCCAGCCGGCGTCTGCGAAACGATGGCCGTCACGCGGTTGTCTGTAGTCAGCGAATGTCCCGTAACGGCCTTTGAAAACAGCCGGTCCCAGTAGCTCGTTGGAATCGGCTGCATGGGATAGCGGTAGCCGTCGGTAAATTGCGGTTCTTCAGCCTGGGCCCATTCGCTCCCAACGGCTAGATTCTGCTGTTCGACGTCCGAGGAAACGCCGATAAGATATTCTGCCTGGTTGTAGAAGCCGGTCAGATCGTCGTATCCGATCGGCCAATTGCGACCGACGCCATAATCGGCCTGTGTCGACAGATCTTCCGGGGACATGCGCAGGCAGGTCCCCATCCAGTGGTTGCCGGTTCCACCAGCAAGCCGTTCATAGGTGCTGGCGAATGGTTTCGAACCGGTCGTATAGGTCAGGTAAGCCTTTTCAGGGAAGCTCTGGAAGTGATCGGCGGCGCCCCGCGACCAGCCATTGACCAGATCCTGAATGGTTGCGCGCGGCGCATTCACCTCTTTCGGCGGCACGTCCATGAATGTCGCGTTGTCATTGGGAGGGTAGGGTGAGGAGGGTGATTTGAACGTGTTGAGAAAGAAGTTCTCCATGTAGTCTTCGCGACTGCGTTCCAGACCGGGGCCTGCCTCGATAATCAGCACTTTCTTGTTGTAGGGCTGCGAGCCGAGCACATAGGCCATATTGGCGCCGGCGAAACCGGAACCGACGATAATAACGTCGTAGCTCGTCGTAGCGACCGTTTCATGTGGCGTATTGTAACCCATCACGGGTCTCCTGTTGGCCAGGGCAAGGGTGGCCGTCAGCCGGTTGGATTCGTATAGTTGGAAAGGTCCGGAGGCGGGCCTGCCCAGGATCCGAACTTGAAGTGGCTGAAACCCATCGGATGGGCCTGCGCGAAGCGCCAGATCCATGCGTTCTTGTAGGCTCGCGAAGACACTATGAAATCGGTCTGATACGCCTCGCTGATATAGTTGGCCGAGCCGCTGAGGCTCTGTACCTCATAGCCGCCATACCAGGCACCGAACAGCCACATCATCATGGTCAGCCTTGCCGCTGCTCCCGAACTCGAGCTGTTCGGCAGGTTCGGGTCGCCCGAGCTGCGCAGAAACAGATTGGCGATCTGCTGCGGCGAATGTCCCTGCAACGTGTAGGTCCGGTAATCGGACAGCATGGTGGAGACCGCTTTCGGCATGGCCCGATTGCTCAGATCGTAATGCATGTCGGCGAGCGAGATATCGTCCTGTCTCAGTTCCGGCACCAAAACGTCCGCAGCGACATCCAGAAGCGCGGCCGATGCGTCCGTGAAGCTGTCCGGCGCGGCGACGGAAGGAGCCTCCTCGGCGCGCGCCCACATCGGCAGATTGGGAGCTAGCAATGTGGCGCCGAGCGCGCCGGCGCTTTTGATGACAGTTCGGCGGTCCGGATTCATCGGAGCATCTCCTTTCGCAAATCGGGCTGGTGTCCTGTCACTTTCCGCCCAGGCCTTTGAGCCAGTCTCGCAACGGCTTCTCGTTCGCATTGTTCGGCGACCGTGCGCGACTGAGCGAGAAAACGTAGGTCGAGAATGTGCCGTTGGCCATGGCGCCATCGGCATGGCAACCAATGCAGCTTGACGAGTTGCGTTGCGCCCCGCCGCTCTTGTTATAGATCGCGTCCGGGTTCCACGGATCCACGTTGACGGGGCCGCCGATCGGACTGACATTCTGCATCTGATCCGTTTCGGGTACGGCATTGCCGTTCGACGTGATGTCGCCCGCAGTGAAACCTTGGATGTAGGTCTCGATCAGGGAGTTGGGCAGGAAGGTTGGCGTCGGCAGTCCGTCCGGGTAAGCCGGATTGACATCGCGGATGTCGTCTTTGCCCTTGAGAGTGACTGTCGGGAATTGCACGTCGACCAGAAAGTAGTTTTCCCAAACCGTTCCACCGGCGCCGTAGGACTTCCGCAGCATGTCGCGAAAAGCCTTGTTCATGACAATCGCGTATCGGCCTGGAGCGCCGATGCGAATGACGGTCGTTGGGGTCAGGTCCGTTCGTTCCGGATCCCAGGGATGATCGGGAACCTGATTGTAGCGGCAGTTGGGTGCGGGCAAACCGCGATGCGACACGCATCTTTCCGGGTTGAAAAAACTGTAGCGTCCCGTCGGCGTGCCAACCCCAAAATCGGCCATCCAGGGGGCATTGTCGATGTGCTCGAAGGTCGACCAGACCCATTGAGGTGAACTGTTCGTGCGATGCACGATGTGAAGGCCGACGAGCGCCAGTTTCTCGACCGTGCAGCTCTCCTCAACCTGCGGCTCCTGTCCGAAGGCGCCGTTCGCCGCATTGTAGACAAATCCGTCGATGGTGTGGAATTTGGATGCATCTTCCTGATCGCCAAGAACCTTCCAGGCCGCCTTGACCATGATCGACCCGATGCCGGTTTTATCGACAACATTGGAATAGGCGCCGCGCGGCCATTGCACCGGGGAGCCGCTGTGGTCGGGATCGTCCACATCGAACGCCGCCTGACCCTCGGGCGTGAAAAGGTTGTTGTCGACGATGTAGTCGTACATTGCCTCGTTGAAACTGATACCAAAACGCAAATATTTGCCGTTCTGATCGATGACCGGACCCATGCGATTGGCCTGGATGTACTCGTCCAGCACGTCGCCTCCGCGGATGGTGTCTGCCTTGGATATCTGGCTGACCATCACATGAACGTTGTCCTTGCCCCTGACACGTGCTTCCTGAAGGCAGATGGCCGGCACTTCGGCTCCCGTCCCGAAGGGCGGAGGCGTCGATCCATCGGGCTGAAACAGGTCGCGCGCCTCGGCGTAGGTTTCCCATACGGTCGTGTAGGTGCCATTCAGATAATTGAGGCCATTCGTCGTATCTGGGATCGGAACCGGCCCTCCCGGGGTGTTTTTTGCCGGGAAATTCAGAGCCAGAAAATCCTGCCACGCGAAATGGGCGTAGGCCCGGTAAAGCGTTTCATAGGATCCGTCCGGGGCGCTGGGCGGGATGTCGCCAAGAGAATAGCAGTTGTAGGGAGGCGGCCCGAAACAATTCTGCGGCTCGCCGTCCTGTGCATTGCCATTGACCAGTAGCGGCCCCAGAGCCATCGCCGCGGCGACGAAGGCCACATGGAGGAGTCTTGAGGGTGGTCGCAGATAGTGCACGGCAAGTTCCTCTCCGTGGCCGGAGATTGCCACAGTTGCCAAACATAGTCTTGCCTCGGAGTAAAGAATCCATACTGTGCGCCTGAACCCGATGCTCGGGTGGGTACGGTCGGCACAATCAGCAGTCGGGTACAGATCAGCATCGGATGGGCCTTGAAACCGAAAACTTTCTGACTTACGCCGTCCCCGGACAGACGCGCGGAGAACGGGCGATGATCCGGGCCGTTGAACGCCTCTCGGGCCAGACGCGGCTGCAACGGCTTTACGAGCGCTACTGCATCGAACGCGAATCGCCGCAATATCGACATGAGTCATTTTTCGATTCCGCTGTCCGACTGCTTGAAATGGACGTTCGCTACGACGCGCAGTCGCTGGAGCGTGTTCCACGGGACAAGCCTGTTTTGTTCATCGCAAACCACCCTTATGGAGTGATCGACGGCGTTCTGCTGACATGGCTGACTCTGAAAGTGAGGCCGGAGGTCAAAGTGGTCACCGTCAACGCTTTGAACCGGGCTCCAGAGGTCCAACCCTATTGTCTCCCGGTTGATTTCTCGGGCACGCCCGAAGGTAACGCGACCACTATTGCGACTCGGCGCGCAGCAGCAGCCGCACTTGGAGGCGGCGGTGCCATTGCTCTGTTTCCGGCGGGCGGCGTTGCGACAGCAAAGCCGCCGTTTTTGTCGCCTGCTCGCGATCTACCATGGATCAGCTTTACGGCTAGGCTGGTTAGTCTCCCGGATACGTGGGTCGTGCCGATACACTTTTCAGGGCAGAACAGCCTGCTGTTCCATTTGGCGAGCTGTTTCGGCCAGACATTACGGTCGTCCATGTTCTGCCACGAAACGGTGCGTAAAATCGGTAGGCGTATCGATGTGGGCATCGGAGCTCCGATAGCACCGACCGAGCTTGTCGGACTTGGTGATCGGACCGCCCTTGTGGAAGAATTGCGCCGCCGTACGTTTGAACTGGCCGGACGGCCCGATGTCGATTGGATGAAACCGGTTAGACTTTGAAGGCTTATCCCCTCGGCACCGGTGAATTGAGGAGAGTTGATGCGGACAATCGGAAAATGCGGACCGATTTGTCGCTGGCGGGAAGAACCGGCATGAAGCGTTTGTTCCGCATCCTTATCGGGCTTTTGGCCACGCTGTCGGCGGCGCTGCTGCTCTTTCTTGGGGTCGCATACGTCTACAACCGCTACTTTGTCGAGTACGAATACCGCATGGTCGGCTGGCCGAAGAAAGAGGATTTTGGCCCGCCGGTCCAGTGGAACCCGGACGATCCATCCCGCGTGCGGATCCTCGCTATCGAGGGTGGCGGTCTGCTGGGGTTGGCGGACCTCGAAGTCCTGAAAGCCATTGAGGAACGCTCAGGCAAACAAATCTACGAACTGTTTGATTTTGTGTCCGGAACCTCGACCGGTGCCATCATCTCGACGTTGCTGCTCTACCCCGACGAAAAAACCGGGAAGCCGCCGACGGCGGCACAGGTGGCCAAGGAGTATGAGGCACTCGGCGGCAAAATCCTGTCGGCGCCGCTGCACCATCAGATCCTGACGGCCGACGGGTTCCTGGGTCCCCGAATGCTGAACCACGCGCGAATCCTTGCCTCGGAAGAGGCTTTCAGCAAAGGCACGTTTCGCGATCTTCTGCGCCCCGCAATGTACCCGTCTTTTTCGCAACGGGAAGCGGGCCTCAAGATGTTTCACAATTGGCACCCGGATCAGGCCAATCTCTATTTGGCGCCGCTTGTTTCGGCTGTGACAAGTGCACCCACCTACTTTCCGGCGGTGTTGTTGACGGGAAACAATCAGGATGAAGATTTTTTTGCAGATGCGGGATTGATGCTCAACTCACCGGGAGACATCGCCTATCTGCACGCCCGGTCCAATGTCCCGAATGCGGACGAGTTCATCGTCGTCAGCCTTGGAACACACTGGGATTTCAGCGTCTCCGATTACACCAGCGTTCGCGGTGGCATTGTTCAGTGGATCAGTCCGCTGCTTGCGATGATATTTCGCGGCGAGGCCAGCATCAGCCGATTGTCGCTCGAGCGCCACAGCCTGTTCCAATCGGACATCGATGTCGTCTCCTACCAGCTCGCTCCTTCGGTTCCGACTTATGTGGATGGATTTAGCGCCGACAAGGCCCAGATCGGCCTCATTCTCGAGGCTGGCGAGCGGGCTGTGCAGGAAAATTCAAAGCAGATCAACGAGATCATTCATCTGCTAACCGGCAAAGGTTCGAATCATCCCAAACGATCGGGCAAGAAATAAGCTGCCGGTTCAGTTTGGCGCGGCTTCCCCGACGCGCCTCAGCGCCATTTGCGTCATAACAGGTCCGATGATCTCGAACACGATCGTCGTTCCAATTGTGATCGTGAGCAACCCGTCGCGCAGTTCCGGTATGCTGTTACCGGCGACAAGGGCCATGCCCAGCGCGACACCCGCTTGCGGGACGAGGGCCAGCCCGATCCAGCGGCGGAAAATGATAGGTGAACCGGCGATAACCGCTCCCAGCCATCCGCCGGCGAGGCGCGATCCGAAACGCAGAACAAGGCAGGCGACACCGACAGGGCCGAGGAGTACCAGGTCGCCGAGCTCCAGCGCGGCGCCGGCGAGCACAAAAAACAGCACCATGAACGGCCATTCGATACGCTCAATCTCGTGGAAGGCGCGCTCGTGATGGCTGGCGAAGTTGACAACGATGGCGCCTGCGATCATCCCCGCCAGCAGGAAGGAGGCACTCAGCCAGGTCGCCAGGCCGGCACAGATGAAAACGATGCCGATTGCTTCTGATTGGGTCGGTTCGCCGCGTCGCAGCCGTCCGGTGAGAAAAGCTGCCGGCAGGCCAACCGCAATGCCGATCAGCATCGAAATCCCGATTTCCGCCAGCCCCGTTGTCAGCAGTTCCACACCGTCGCCACCCATCAGGGTCTTTGCCGCGACCAGCAGAATACTGAACACGACAAGGCCCCAGGCATCGTCAACGGCGACGATACCAAGCAGCGTCGTGGTGAATGGCCCGGCCGCCCCGGATTGTCGAACGACGTCTTGGGTAGCTGCCGGGGCGGTCGCCGTAGCTATGCCTGCAAGCAGCAGTGCCAGCGGGAGGGCTACTCCAAGCAACGCAAGGCCGGCGCCGACCACCAAAGTCGTTAGCAGAACCACGCAAATCGAGATCGCCAGAATGGCTCGGCCATGAGCCCGGAGTGTCTCTGCTGACAGTGTTCCGCCAAGCAGGAAGGCCACCATGGTCAGCGCAATGGTGGCGAGAACTTCGTACCAGGCTGACAGCGCCTGCGGCAGGAGATCGAGCCCGGACTGTCCGGCAGCAACGCCGAACAGGATCAGTACCGTTACCCTCGGCACCATCGTACGACGACCAATCGTGTCGGCCACCAGGCCAACCAGCAACAGTCCGCCGATTGTCAGCAACAGAAACGGCAACTCCATGGCTTCCTCCTGACAAGCAAGAGTGACGTGGATTTGCCGGGGGGCATTGAGCTATGTCATTTGGAATGTGACTCAGCGACCGTGGCCAATCGAAAAGTCGATCAATTTCTCAATTGTCGGGCCGCCAGGGTGTAGCCTCCTCCCGCGCCGTCGACGAAATGAATGTGGTCCGAAGCGGTGACCGAAGGCGCCACACAGGTCATCAGAGCCTCGTCCTGCAGATGCAGGCCAAAGCGAACAAGTCCGTTCTGTGTAGCGGTTTCAAGCTCGCTGCGCAGCCGCTCGATCGTAGGCATCGGGCAGTCGGCGGTGATCATCAATCCGTCTTCGAATTTTCTGTAGTCCGTGTTGCTGGCGATCTCGCGGCGGTAGCGAACGGGATCGAAACTTCCCAGCCGAAGACCGGTTCGAAACAATGTCCATGCAAACACAGCCATGCCGAAGACCGCTGGAGCGCGCCAGAATCCGCCCATTCCGGCCGGTACCCGCAGCTGCATCCGAAGAGACCTGCCGTCAAGCCGGACTTTCGGGCCTTGCGCTGGAACCGGATTGAAGGACCGGCCCGACTCAAGCAGATCGATGACTTTGGCTGTGAGGTCGGCGAACTGCTCCGGGGTCGCCTTATCGCCGCGCTTGACGATGAGCGACGCGATTTTTCCCTGCCTGGCCGGCACTGTGTCCCATTGGCACGACAGGCCTGTCAGATCCGGGTCAATCCCGCTTTCGTCTTCTTTGAAACGGACTGCTCCCGATTTTAGCTGTACAGCGGTCCAGGCCATTCCGCCGCCGTCAAACATCGCATAGCGGACATCCTGAGATGCCTGCCAGAAAGCGGCCCGCAGATCCTGACCTGCCTCACGGATCTTTCTGACGGTCACTTTGCCCACGCGCAGCTCCAGCTCAAGATCACGGCTTGCCCATGCAGCGACACGCGCAAGCGCCGTTTGCGCGGTTTCCGCCTGCTCTGGAGGCACCACGAAACCAGCTCCGTCACCCCCGAACGCGAACAGACTAAGTGCGCCATTCAGCGCATTCGAAACGGCGCTGATGGTTGCCGCGCCGGCGAGGTTGACGGCCTTGTATCGACCCGCGTCGATGGCCGCGCTGGAGTCGACCACGTCGGACATGAAAACGACCCAGTCGTCCGCCACCGGCACATAGCGGGTCGGGTCGGCAACATCGGCGAACCGGGTCAGGACGGGCAGGGTTTCGAGTATCATAGGTACCTTGATCGACGTGTCTGTGGGTCCCTACGCAGTGAAATTGGCATAGGATTGCCATACACGCGGAAGTGATAGCGCCAAATCGTACGGCCCAGCAGGGCCTATCGCTGCGCTTTCAATCGCCCGGTTCCGGTAATAGAACTCACCCCGGAGACGCGGAAAAACGAGAAAGCGCTTCGATGATCCTGGCCGTAGGTTTCGTTTTGCTGGTGGCAGCCGTCCTGATGCTGTTGGCGGGTTGGCGCCATCTGTCGGTGGCTTTGGTGCTGGTATTGTTGCTGGTCCTGGGTCTGACAGGGACGGCACCGCTATCGCAGCGTCTTCTTTCCGACCTTCAGGAACCCTTTGTCGATCTGCCGCACCCTGACTGGGGCGAACGCAACGCCATCGTCGTTCTCGGTTCCGGCACCGTGGAGGTCGGCAATCAGACGAACCCCAGCCTGACCGGGTTCGGCCGCATCGAGACCGCAGTCACGGCCTGGCGCGACTGCAAAGCTGCCGGTCATTTCTGCACGATCGTTGTCAGCGGTGGCGATCCGCATGGCAAGGGAGTGGCCGAGGCGGATGTCTTCGCCGAGACTTTGCGTGAACTGGGCGTCCCCGACGCCGATACTCTGCGTGACTCGAACAGCCGCAACACGTTCGAAAACGCCCGGCTAACCAGCCGTTTGCTGGAAGGTCGCGGTTTCGACCGCGTGTTCCTCGTGACCTCCGGCTACCACATGCAGCGCAGCCTTCTGTTCTTCCGCCACTTCGGCCTTAGTCCGCAACCATTGCCGGCGCTAACACTGCAAGCGGATTCCACCTGGTTGCCGATCGCCGGAAATGTCGCTGCCGCCGATACGGCGTTGCACGAATATCTCGGCATGCTGCAGTACCGGATCTACAATGCGCTTGGCTGGAATCCGCCGCCGGAGGCTCGGCAAGAATAGCGGGATGCATGCGCGTTGGATCTTCTTGCATTTTTAGGTGGATCAAGCGGCCACTCAGTAGCCTACCTGGCCAAGGCCTGATAGGCCTTTGCCCAACGGTTTGTGCTTCTTCGATGTAGACGCTTAACAGGCGGGTTGACCTCATCGGCGCTGCCCAACAATTGTTGGAAATCGGCGGGTTAAATCAGGATCGCTACGTCCTTTCCAAACTTGGTGACTCTAATGGGCTCAGTTTGAACCATGTCCATCAGTTGTCCGAACTTATGCCTTGCCGTCGATGCTGATATGGTTCGCATAAGCCAGTCCTGAATTGGCAAGAGTAATTTTTGGTCGATGTCAGTGCACCTTTCAACTGCGTGATACGCTTCTTCGGGTGCAACTACGTCACATTCGTATACCCGTCACAACGAAGCTGTGCCTACTCGGCGAGCTTCAGCCCATACGTGTCAAGGATCGCTTTGGCCGGCAGGGCAAGTGAGATCGTCTTGGATGCGGAATGATGCAATCCAATCAAGTTGCGATTTTCATCAACGACAGGCGACCCGCCGCTGCCCGGACGACTGACGGCTGGTGTCAGCTGGAATGCATTGCTGATGGTGATGACGCCGGAATTCGAATTGCTTTTAAAGGTCACCTTTGTTGCGGAGATCTTGCTGTCAATTGTCTCGCCCTTTGAAAGAACGCGGACGTTGGAGTTCGTTTGGGGGGATACCGCGCCGGCAATGGAGACACCGTTCACCGTGTTGCTGAATTTGACACTCTCATCGACGCGGGCAAGGGCTACGAAATGCTCCGGCAGGAAGCGGTCAAGCGTGGCAACCTTTCGGGTGAGCGACCCATCCGCTTCGTTGATCTGGAACACTTCCGAGGCCCCGTTGGGGAAAGCATAGTCGGGCAGCAGCAGAAAGTGGTTGCCGTCCCCGTCAGCCAGGATTGCCGTCAGCGTGGCCCGGATGCTGCCGGACTTTCCGCCGGATATTTCGACAATCTCGCCCGCTGAAATGGGAGCCTCATTCGCCGACGCCAGAACGGTTTCGATATCCTCCTTTATCTTCTCGTATTTTTTCGGCTGCCCGCCTCTGATGACTTCCCGCAGATTGTTTTGCGCATGGACCAGAAGAGTAGGGTCGGTATCGGGAAGCTGCGAATAGAGTTGCACCACGAGATGCTGGAGAGGCGGGAAGCCTGCCACCGTGTCAGCCATCGGCCCGACGCGGGTGAGCGTCGTCTTCACCTGCGCTTCGATCTCGTCCAGCTGCTCGTAGTTGGCGCGCATCGATTGAACGACGTCGAATTCCTGGCTTGCGCTTACCCATTGGCAAAAAATCCCGGGTGAAACCCCGGCGATTTTTGGGGATGTCTCCGCCAGTTCCAGCCAGAAGATACGACAACCGATGGACCGGTTGATGGCGTCGGGGGAGACGTGGCCGGCCCGAAACCCCTGCTTGACATGCCCGGCATCAATATTTTTGTGGCGTCGAGGCCACCCGATCGAGAAGGAATGGTCGGTTTGCCGCTTGAAAACGCTCACCCGCAAGGCGTTGCGCGGTTCAATGAGCTTGCGGATTGCATTTAGCCAGGATCCGACGTCGTTTCCTTGAATCTTGAATTCGATTTCCGGTGCCGCATCGGCGGCAGAGGTTAAGTCGGCGAGTTCTTCGTCGCTGAAGAGCTGCTCGTAGATGAGCTGCCCCTCATTGCCCTTCTCGACCCGTTCCTTTTCCTGGCTGACGAATTCGCTGATCAGATCGCGAATGTGGTTGCGATAATCGGTTATTTCCTCAGTTGCGCCTTTGACCAGATCATCATTCTGGACGCCGTTTTCCACGAACTTGATTTCGCCCAATGCGATCGGCTTTGCGGTCCACAGTTGAATGGCCAATCTGGCCAATAAAAAGATCCCGATTAAAAGTACACCGGTGTAAAGAATTCTGGCAATGATGTTGGAAATATTTGATACGGTAAATATTTCACTAAAATCCATTTTTTCAGCTCCGCCTGCATTTGAATAGTAACAATAAGTCCGCCGAAAGTAAATTAGAGGCGGGTCGGTGTCGGTCGCCATCAGGCCGACTGACGCTCGAAAACGAACCTCTCGTCCCGGATCGTTTTTGCACCGTGGCGGCGCGAATCCGGCGGTTTTGACAGAGACGATGACTTCCTAGGTGAAGATTGCGAAGGCGCGCATGGTGCGTGCCCTGTCGGGTGAGGAATTCAATGTCGCAAAAACTTCTGATGTCACGCCGTGCTACACTTGCAGCTGGAACGGCCGGTCTGGTTGCCGCGGCGGCTGGTGTGCCGGTTGCGGGCCGGGCCCAGTCGCAGCCGCCGCTCCAACTGCCGATCTCGCCGGAATTTCCATTCGCCAAAAAAACTGTCGAGGTCGAGGGTTCGGCAATCGCCTATGTTGATGAGGGCAGTGGACAGCCAGTGCTTTTTCTGCACGGCAACCCGACATCGTCCTATCTTTGGCGCAACATTATCCCCTACGTCGTCGCTGCCGGATATCGCGCCGTCGCGCCGGATCTGATCGGCATGGGCGACAGCGCAAAGCCCGACATCGAGTATCGGCTGCAGGACCACGTAGCGTATATGGATGGCTTTATCGACGCGCTCGGTCTCGATGACATGGTCCTGGTCATCCACGATTGGGGCTCGGTGATCGGCATGCGTCACGCACGGTTGAATCCTGATCGGGTGGCAGCGGTTGCCTTCATGGAGGCGCTTGTACCGCCGGCATTGCCAATGCCAAGTTACGAGGCCATGGGGCCACAACTGGGCCCGCTGTTTCGTGATCTGCGGACCGCGGATGTCGGCGAGAAGATGGTTCTCGACGGTAATTTCTTTGTCGAGACGATACTGCCCGAAATGGGCGTGGTGCGGTCCCTGAGCGAAGCAGAGATGGCGGCCTATCGCGCGCCGTTCCCGACGCGTCACAGCAGGTTGCCCACCTTGCAATGGCCGCGCGAAGTCCCGATTGGCGGCGAGCCCCCCTTTGCCGAAGCTGAAGTTCTGAAGAATGGCGAATGGCTGATGGCGAGCCCGATACCGAAACTGCTGTTTCATGCGGAACCGGGCGCTTTGGCTCCGAAGCCGGTGGTCGACTACCTGAGCGAAAACGTGCCCAATCTGGAGGTCCGGTTCGTTGGTGCTGGCACGCATTTCCTGCAGGAAGATCACCCGCACCTGATCGGTCAGGGCATTGCCGACTGGCTGCGCCGCAACAAACCCCATGCCTCCTGACAATCTCTGTCAGGAGGCCGGTCGTCACGACCTTTACGGGTAACGCGGCTTCGCCGAAGTTACGCAACTGTGATCGGTCGGGTCTGTTCCCCGTCTCGGCTGCGCCTTATTTCAAGCGGATATTCGAGGTGCGGCTGATGCGGGGGCGGAGCGATTGGGCACCGTATACTCCTGAAAAGGCGGCGAAAAGGAGCCCGACAAGACGGCAGTGCATACAACTCCGCAATCAATGAGGTACCGTGACAGTGACGCCCAAACACCGCTCCTTGCCAGCAACCGATACTGGCATTTCTCTCTACGACTCCGTTCGCGCCCGCAGCGAGGCGCTTGTCGAAGGGTTGAGCCCGGAAGACATGACCTTGCAGTCAATGGAGGACGCAAGCCCCGCCAAATGGCACCTGGCCCACACCAGCTGGTTTTTCGAAGAGTTCATTCTCAGGCATCGTGTATCGGGCTACCAATCACCCGACGAACGCTTTGCCTTTCTGTTCAACTCCTATTACGTCCAGGCCGGCCCGCGGCACACTCGCTCCAAACGGGGCATGCTGTCGCGCCCGCTGGTTTCGGAAGTGCTGAAATATCGCGTTCATGTCGACGAAGCGATGCGCCTGTTGCTGGATGAAGAACGCCACGACAGCGAAGATATCCATGATCTGATGGTACTCGGCTGTCATCATGAAATGCAGCATCAGGAACTCCTGGTCACCGATCTGCTGCACGCCCTGTCGCACAACCCTTTGCTGCCGGCCTATCGCGCACCCGAACCGATCAAACTGTCGAACGAGCAACCGCTCGGATGGATTGAGAACGAAGGTGGCCTGGTGGAGATCGGCCACGATGGCAACGGGTTTGCCTATGATTGCGAGGGGCCGCGTCACCGGCTGTGGCTCGACCCATTCCGCCTGGCGTCGAGACCTGTCACCAACCGGGACTGGATCGCCTTTATGGAGGATGGCGGCTATCGAACCGCGACCCTGTGGCTTTCCGACGGTTGGGCGTGCAGCCAGCGCGAAGGCTGGGACGCACCGCTTTACTGGTGGCACCAGGATGACGAGTGGTGGAGTTACTCTCTGCGCGGCGCGCAACCTGTCAACCTCGACGCACCGGTGGTTCATGTCAGTTACTACGAGGCCGATGCCTATGCGCGCTGGGCCGGAAAACGACTGCCGGGCGAAGCCGAATGGGAGGTGGTCGCTCGCGACCGGCCGATCCGCGGCAATTTTCTCGACGGCGGAAATTACCGGCCGATGCCGTCCGACATCCGCTCTTTGAAAGCGGATGCGGAGACCGGCGAGCAGTTCTGGGGTGATGTCTGGGAATGGACGCGCAGCCCGTTCACGCCCTATCCCGGCTTTCGTCCGCCAGAGGGAGCAATCGGCGAATACAACGGCAAGTTCATGTGCAACCAGTTTGTGCTGCGCGGCGGTTCCTGCGCCACGCCGCTGGCGCAAATGCGGCCGTCCTATCGCACTTTCTTCTATCCTCACCAGCGCTGGCAGATGCTGGGACTAAGGCTTGCCGAAGATGGTGAAAAGCGTGACGGGACGCGGACAACGCACGCGGCCGCCATGCCCGCCAGCGGCTTTGCCGGCTCGATCCTGTCAGGCCTCGCCGCCGAGCAGAAAACGATTGAAAGCAAATGGCTTTACGACGCGGCGGGTTCCGAACTGTTTGATCGCATCACCCGGTTGGACGATTACTATCCGACGCGAACCGAGACGGCCATTCTGGAAGCGCGGGCCGAAGACCTCCTGAATCATGCCCCAAAGGGTGCTGCACTCGTCGAACTGGGCAGCGGGTCCAGCGTCAAGACCCGCATTCTTCTCGATGCCCTGCCTCAACTGGCGGCCTATGTGCCCGTCGATATTTCGGCCGAACATCTGATCGATGCCGCCCGACTGTTGGCCGACGATTACACCGCATTGGATGTGCATCCGGTCGTAGCGGACTTCACCGCGGATTTCGATTTGCCCGATGCCTGTGGGGATGCGTCCAAAATTCTGTTCTTTCCCGGGTCGACGATCGGCAACTTCTCGGTCGAGGCGGGTATCGATCTGATGCGTCGCCTGCGGGGAATCGACAATGTTGCGGCATTTGTCATCGGGTTTGATCTCGTCAAAGACCGCGAAATTTTGCTGCGCGCCTATGACGACAGCGAAGGTGTGACCGCGGCGTTCAATCTCAACCTGTTGACCCGTATCAACCGCGAGCTCGGTGCCAATTTCGACCCCGCCGCATTTCGCCATAAGGCCCGTTGGAACGACAGCGAGTCCCGTATCGAAATGCATCTCGTCAGCCGGGAAAGTCAGCAAGTGACCGTTGGCGGCAAGATAATGCAATTTGCCGAAGGAGAAACGATCCACACGGAAAACTCGCACAAATACACGCCGGACAGGTTCCGGGATCTTGCCAGGCGCGCCGGCTGGCAGCTCGCTGATCTATGGACCGACGACGACAACCATTTCGGTGTGGCGGTGCTGACCTGAACCGTATCGCGTGTCGGCAGCACCAAGCCAGTACGCCGGCGGGTCCGACGGGATCCGCCGGCGACTTCGTTGAGTGAGCAGATTTGTCACACACGGCCGATTAGTTTGGCCACAAGCTTGCTCAATGCTTCCGGCCTGTTAAAACAGCCGCGTGCACCGCAGCAAACGCGGTCAGCGCATCGTCGAATTAAGTGACGATGCAAACGAAACGAGGAGCGGGCAGTATGAACGACAACGAGACCGGCACACAGTATTCGACCTTCGCCGGGCGGGTTACGGCTGCGCGGGAAGCGCAGCACCTGACGCGAGACGAATTGGCTGCCCGGCTCGGCCTGACCCCGAAAACACTCGCCGGATGGGAGTCCGGCAAGACCAGGCCGCGGTCCAACAAAACGCAAATGATTGCGGCCATTCTCAACGTTTCCCTGCGCTGGTTGATCAGTGGCATCGCCGAAAGCGCTCAGGAAGGTGTTCAGAAACGGGTTGAAGCGCCTCACGGCAATGCACTGCGCGAGATCCTTGATGAAATGCGCGAACTCAAAACAGAACTCAACGCGTCGGCCAGGAAGCTGAATCGTCTGGAAAAGCAGCTCGAAGGCGCACTTTGAGCCGAAACGCACTTTCGTGTGCGATCAGATCCAGCGGCGTACCTGGTTCTTGTAGTCTTCGTAAGCGCTGCCGAATTTGGAAGCCAGATAGCGTTCCTCACGCCTGATCACATAGTACTGGATGAACGCCAGGAACGGGATGATCATGACCAACGCTCCAAGGCTGGCGCCGCAGACCGCAATTCCGGCCTGTACGGTGGCCATGCCGAGGTAAATCGGGTTGCGCGAGTAGCCGTAGATTCCGGTTGTAATAAGCGCCGTCGTCGGATGCCAGGGCTCGATATTGGTGCCCGCGCGTCGATGTCCTATGGCTCCGGCGGCCATCAGCCACAAACCGGCTAAGGTGATGATGCTGCCCAGCACCAGCGAGCCGGTGCCTGTTGCGCGCCCGGCAAACCACGGCGAATCCCACCACAGGCCCGCCAGCAGCGCTGCCAGGAAAACCAGCGGTGGTGGTATTCTGACTCCCGCGTTATCTGATTTGTCCATCTTGGGACTCCCCGCTCCCAAGCAGGAAATATGGCTGTCGCCTGAATGTTCAAGCAGTTCTGCTGCCCCGGAAAAGCCTGAATTCAATTCCCACGTCCGATGCATACAGGCACGGCGGGCGGGTCGGCCAACCAACCGGAAGAGGAGATCAACATGCGTACGATGCTTGTCGCACTGGCAGCCGTCGCGGGCCTCACTGCCCCGGCGCTGGCAACGACCCTGATGGTCGGCAACAAATTCGAGGGAACGGTCAGCTTTATCGACCTCGAATCCGGAACCGAAGTGGCCCGGCCAGTCACCGGCGGATCGCCCCATGAATTGGCGCTGTCGCCGGACGGAAAGACCGTGGTGGTCGTTTCCTACCTGGAAGACGGATATGTCGGCGAGGAACTCAACGTTTTCGACGTTTCCACCGCCAGCCTCCGAGATACGATCTCGATAGCGCCGCATCAGGCGCCGCACGGTATTGCCTGGTTGGATGGAACCAACGACGTTATTACCACGACCGAAGAAACCCGCGACGTCATCCGCGTCGATATCGATCGCGGAGAAACAACAGGCATTGCATCGACGGATCAGTTGGGGTCACATCTCCTTGCGCTTTCTCCCGACTCCAAAACGGCCTTCGTGACCAGCAGAGGGTCCGATACGCTGAGTGTGATCGACACGGAAACCATGCGTTTGCGCCAGACGATCGAAGCCGGCGAGGGACCTGAGGCCGTTGATGTCAGCCCGGATGGCCGGACGCTTTGGGTCGGAAACAATCAGTCGCAGGACATCTTTGTTTTCGATGTCGATACGATGGATCACCTGGCCCATGTCGATGTGGGATTCCTGCCCATTCGAGTTCGTTTCCACCCGGAGGGCCATGCTGTTGCCGTCGCTGACCTGCATCAGGACCGCATTGTCGTCTACGATGCGGCTTCCCATGCCGAAATCGCCGAGGTTGATCTGAAGTCGGTAGGCGCGACGACCCCGGCATCGCTGCTTTTCGCTCCCGATGGCTCGTCTCTGTTTGTCGGTGCGCAGGCCAGCGGCAATGTCGTCGAGATCGACACCGAGGACTGGACGGTCAATCGCATTCTATCCGCCGGTGACGGTGCCGACGGGCTCGCATTCAGCGATGTATCGATGAAGGTCTGAGACCTTCGGCCAAGCCGGGTCAGTTGAGCAGGAACTCACCGTCTATCTTGCGCCACTCGCCCGGCTTGATCAGATGTTGATGCGAATAGGCTACCGAATGGATCGGCCCGTCGAGTTTTTCCTGCCAGAAATCTAGGAAGCGGAACAGTTTCGGAAAATCCGGTGCCAGGTCGTAATCTTGCCAAAGATAGGTCTGCAGTACCTGTTTGAAATCCGGCATGCGGTAGTAAATCTGGGCGGTGGTCAGACCATGCCCGCTTAGCATCAACTCGATTTCCTTGTTGCTCATGCGGCCCTCATTGTTGTTCCCCGAGAGATATGATGCCCGATTCGAGCGCTTTGTCAAAACATGAGTGTGCTGAAATGCGAGTGATAACAGTGTGTTAGCACTCATATTTGATGAGTGCTGATGGCGCATGAACGCCACAATCGGCCGGTCCTTTTGACGCACATAAAGAAAACTCGGTTAGGAAAGACGGATGCTGAACTTCTTGCGCAACTCCATTTTGCGATCGCAGCCAACGATCGGTGCGGATGATATGGAATGGCAGCTTGAAGCCTGGTCTTGGTTGCTCCGTAATCTGGGAGGCCTCGAGGCGCTCTCAGCCTATCCAATGAAGCTGCCGTCACGCTCCGACTTTCCGCCGTCGGGCAAAACCGGCCTGGAGCACGTGGAAGTCGTCTTTCAGCAGGTGACCCGGTGCTTTGGCGTTGACAGCACCAACTTCCGTCTCGAAATGCAGGAGCCGGATGTCGATCCGCTTGTCGCGCCGATGGCAGCGGTGGTCGACCCGCCGGCCGGCCCGCTGGGCACCTACCGGACAGATGACGAGCGGCATCTGATAACTGTAAACCCGAAAGCCCTGGCGGACCTTGAACAACTGATCTCCATTCTTGCTCATGAAATCTGCCATCCGATTTTGCTGTCGATCGCAGACGAGCCGCCGGGTGGCGCAGAAGCGGAGGAGTTCGCCACCGATCTCGCCATGGTGTTTTTCGGTTTCGGGATCTTCGGCGCCAATACCGCCCTGGTCCATCGGCAATACCAGGATACCGCGTCGGGATCCCAGGGATGGTCGATCAGCCGCTCCGGCTACCTGACCCAGAATGAGTGGGGATTCGCGCTTGCTGTCCGACAGCACCTGCTGCCCGATACCGACGATTCCTGGTCGCGCCACCTGGTGACGGGAGCGCTGGCCCACTACACCAAGAACAGTAAATTCCTCAGCAGAAACCGTCATTTGGTTGAGGAGTTGCTGGATGTCGCTTCGAACGCCAGCTAAATCACGACCCAGCAAAACCGCTCGGCCAAAAATGAATGTGGTACGTCCCGGCGGGCAACAAGGAATTCGACGTGGATGGGCGTCGAAAGCACGCAGTGCCCGCCGGTCCGCTGCCCCTACCGGGCCATCCCTGACTTCCACAAATAGCGCTCGGCCAAGCGGCGGCAAGATCCCGTGAATGCCCGACCCGGTGGCCTTTACATAACTTTACCCTGCGGAAAAGCAGCCGAAATGGCGGGTTCCCAGATGCCTACTACAAGGCGCGGCCAATCCGGGTGCGCCCGTAAGTCGAGGGAATCACTTCATGAAAACGAACGCGCCCCATTCATTTCTGCGCATGGCTTCTGCCGGCGGTGTCTTCCTGTTGGGCTTCACGTTGCTGACCGCCTATGCCCAGGCGCAGTCAAAGTCCGCACTTGGCCAGCAGGAGAGCGCGGTCCAGCGCGCGGCAAGCGAGCTGCAACTGACCACCGACCAACAGGTCGCATTCGTCCGCATCATCGGCGACTTTCGAGACTCCGTTGATGCGACCATGGACAAATACAATTTCGACCCGGAGGAGGGGCGGCCGCCTCTGCGCCACTCCATGGCCATTCGTTCCGACATGAAATTGAATGTAGACGCGATGGAACAGCAGCTCGCAGCGGTGCTGACATCGCAGCAGATGCACAAATTCAGGATCATTCGGCGCCAGATGCGTGCCCAGGTCGGATCCTGAGGTTTCGCCTTTACCTTTCTTTACATTGCCGAAAAGCCGCCGAAACGCCGGCCTCCTAAGTTGACATCAAGGCGGATGGTCCGCCGCCACCGTGAAGGAGAAGCACAGTGACAAACAACCAGCAAAATCCGAAACCCGATTGGCTGAGCCGCGGCAATCGCCGTCTCGTCGCCTTCGTCGCCGGCGTCGGTATCATCGCCGGAAGCGCCTTCGCGGTTCAGGCCTTCGCCCAGACCAAGACCTACTCTCATCTCAAGCTCTACGCGAGTGAGGATGTAAGGGAGGGCGGCGGCGGATCGTTGCAGACGATCGGTTGGCGCAGCCATCGCCGTGGTGGCTGGGCCAATCTGAGCGACTCGGAAATCGAAGAACGGATAACGCGGGTCGTCCGGCATGCCGGCATCGAAATCGACGCCACGCCTGAACAGGAAGCGCAGATTATCGCCATCCTGATGCCGGTGGCGCTCAATATGAAATCGATGCGCGGCGAAATGCAGGGAACCGGGATCGAATTTGCCGGACTTCTGACAGCTGACACCGTGAATCGTGCGGCAATCGAGGAACTTCGGGCAGAGAAGGTTGCGGAGGCCGGCGAGATCAGCAAACAATGGGTCAACGCCATTACCGACGTGGCCATGGTGCTGACGGCCGAACAGCGGCAAAAGGTCGAGGATCGTCTCGAGGACTTGCGCTCCTGGCGGCAGTGGCGTCGCTGAGCCTTGACGGTGCGGTGAAATGGGACTTAACAGCCGCGTGTGATGAATCAACGCATCCTTCTCATTGAAGACGACAGCCGGCTCGCCGAGATGGTCAGGGACTATCTCGGCGAGTCCGATTTCGACGTCACGATTGCCGAAACCGGTCAGTCCGGTCTCGATCGACAGGCCTCCGGTCAGTTCGATGCCGTTTTGCTCGATCTTATGCTGCCCGACATGGATGGTCTCGAAGTCTGCCGAGCTCTGCGCAGTCGCGATCGAATCCCCATCATGATGCTGACCGCCAAGGGAGAGCCGCTCGATCGCATCATCGGCCTCGAGCTCGGTGCCGACGACTATCTGCCGAAGCCTTTCGAGCCGCGCGAGTTGCTGGCGAGGCTCAGGGCAATTCTGCGCCGCGGCAGAGAGGATGAGCTGGGCGGAGTACTGCGATTTGGCAGTCTGGAAATCGATACCCACGCCATGGAAGCGCGTGTCGACAACCGCGTTTGTGCCTTGACGGCCCATCAGTTCAAGCTGCTTGAGATATTGGCGTCGAGGGCCGGGCGGGTCCTCAGCCGCGACACCATCATGAATGCTCTGAAGGGTGAAAACCTGGCGGCGTTCGACCGGTCGATCGACGTGCACGTCTCGCGCATTCGTTCAGAAATCGAGGACGATCCAAACCGTCCGCGTCGCCTGATTACCGTGCGTGGGGCCGGCTACGTGTTCGCCCGTTCGCAAGACTGACCTTTGGGTTCCCCCTCGTGCTGAGACGTAAACTTTACCTGCAGATCTACCTGACGATCATTGCCAGCCTGGTGCTGATGGTGGTGCTCGGCGGACTTCTATGGGACGTGCTCGACGGAGATCGCGCCGACCGTGGTATTCTGGACAAGGCGGAAAAGTTTGCCGCGCTGGTGCTGCCACCCGCTGATGCGCCGGCTTCCGAGCAGCAGGACTTCATTTCCCGCTTGGGTCGGGATCTGGACGTTCGCATCGGACTTTACGATGCCAATGGCGATCCGATCGCCACTTTTGACAATCCGACCCTTCCGCCGCGCCGCCATTACGGCGAGAGCGATTGGCACCGTGGTCGCGGGGGACCGGTGCTGTCTCTCGATCTGCCGGACGGGCGTTGGCTGGTGCTCAATCCGAACCGCGATTCCGAGTTCAGCCCGGTCTTGAGCTTGCTCGCCATGCTCGCGCTCGTTGCAGTGTGCGTCGGCCTTGCCGCTTTTCCCTTCGTGCGCCAGCTCACCCGGCGTCTTGAGCGCCTGCAGCGGGGTGTCGAGCGTATCGGCGCCGGCGATCTCAGCGCCCGTGTCGAGGTCAAGGGGCGGGACGAGGTGGCGCGGCTTGCTGAGAGTTTCAATGAGGCGGCCGAGAAAATCGAAAACCTTGTCGGCGCTCACCGGCTTTTGCTTGCCAATGCTTCGCACGAATTGCGCACGCCGCTGTCGCGCATTCGGCTTGGCCTGGAGATGTCGGAGGAGCGAGACACCCCCGAAAGGCGTGCCGCCCTGCGCCGGGATGTCTCGGAGCTCGATGCACTGGTGGACGAGATCCTGTTGATGAGTCGTCTGGACGCCGGCAACCGGTTGGAGGACGATCAGGCGATCGATCTGGTCGCTTTGGCGGCCGAGGAATGCGCGCGGTACGACGACTGCGTCGTCGAGGGCGCCGCGCCGGAAATCCGCGGCGATCCGCTGTTGCTTCACCGTCTGCTGCGCAACCTGCTTGAAAATGCCTGCAAACACGGAAGCCCTCCGGTCTCCGTCGATGTCGCCACTTCCGCCGACATGGTGACCATGACTGTTTCCGATGGTGGTGACGGGATCCCGGATGCCGACCGGGAGAAGGTATTTCAGCCCTTCTATCGCGGTTCCGGCAAGCAGAATGTCACCGGGTACGGGCTTGGTTTGCCGCTGGTTCGCCAAATCGCGGAAGCCCATGGGGGGACAGTCACCCTGGTTGACCGGGCGCAACACCGCTCGGCAATCAGGGTGATTCTTCCATGCCGACCCCAGGATATCGACGAAACCGGATAGACACCTGAGCGGTTGCTGAAACAGGTCGGTCCTCTCCGCCGATCGATCAGGCCGAGCTGCATTATCCTAATTGATGCAAAGAAAATGAATGTTTTATTGACCCAGATCAAGCCGGAAGACCGCGGCTTCTGTTCATATGACGACACGGTTCGGGGTTTGAGCTACCGGCCGGTGGGGGGCATCAGACGAGTCGATGGCAGCGCATGCCGCGATCTGAGTTCTCCACCGAACCAGACCGTTGGGACTGGGGTGCCGACCGCGACCTTTGACGGGTAACCGCGCTGCTTGCAGCCACATGATGGGTTTGATGACGATTACCGGAAACGCACTGACTGTGCGCACCTGGCTGGGTGTGCTCGTTCTGACGCTGGCCGTTGGGCTCCTCGGCGCCGGCCACGCTGTCGCCCAGGCGTCCAAAGTGGAACTGACGGATTTTCTACCCAAGCATCCGGCTGGCGAACTGGTGGCCGGGGCGACTGCCTACGGCGCAATGCGGGACGATATCCCGGTCGTTCCGGTGCTGAAGGGCAGCGAGGTGATGGGCTTTGCCTTCATCACGTCGGATTTCGTCGGCACGACCGGCTATTCGGGCAAGCCCATTCACGTCTTGGCGGCCATCGCACCGGATGGCAAACTGTTGCGGGCCGAACTTGTCGAGCACTCGGAACCGATCGTGCTGATCGGCATTCCGGACCGCAAAATCAAGGCATTGACCGAAAGCTATGCCGGGCTCGACATCGTTGCGGAGGCAGCGGCGGGCGGTTCGGCGCACGAACTGGACATCATTTCAGGCGCGACCGTGACCATCATGGTGATCGACGATTCCATCGTTCGCTCTGCCATCAAGGTTGCGCGCGCGCTGGGGCTCGGCGGGTTGGCTCCGGAGGTCGCCAGCGCCGGGCCCAGATATCTGCTCGACATGGAGCAGGCTGGCGTCGAAGACTGGCAGACCCTGTCCGGCGACGGCTCGTCCAGGCGGCTGACCCTCGATGTCGGCCAGATCAACGACGCGTTCGAGAAATCAGGTGACGAGCGGGCCGCCAAGCGACCGGAACCCGGCAACTCCGACGATACCTATATCGACCTGCATGCCGCGCTGGTTTCGGCGCCGATAATCGGCCGCAGCCTGCTGGGTGACGCCGAATACAAGAATCTGACCGACTGGATGGAGGAGGGCGAACAGGCCATCCTGCTCGCTGGTCGAGGCCGCTATTCCTTCAAGGGCTCCGGCTACGTGCGCGGCGGCATCTTCGACCGCATCCAGTTGATCCAGGGCGACATTTCGGTGCGCTTCTTCGACCGACAGCATCGCCGGCTGGGTGCCATCGCCGCCGATGGCGCACCGAGTTTCAAGGAAATCGACCTGTTCAAGATTCCGGCCGATGCCGGCTTCGATCCGACCGGACCGTGGCGCGTCCAACTGCTTGCGAACCGCGCTGTGGGCCCGGTCGCCAAGGCTTTCCTGACTTTCGATCTTGGCTATCGCCTGCCGGACCGCTATCGGATCGCTGTCGATCCGCCGGCAACCCAGGTCTCCGCCGTGGATTCCGACGACGATGCGGCGGCCCGAGCCGAACTTTGGAAGCGCATATGGCGGGACAAGCAGATCGAGATCGGCGTTCTGCTGGCCATGCTGACCGGCCTCACCGGCGTGTTCTTCTTCCAGAAACAGGTCACCCGCAACGAACGCGCTTTCTTCTGGTTCCGCATGGGTTTTCTGACCCTGACGCTGGTTTTCCTCGGTTGGATGGAGAATGCCCAACTGTCGGTCGTCAACCTGATGGCGCTCGGCGCGTCGCTCACCAGTGGTTTCACCTGGGATGCCTTCCTGCTTGACCCCCTGGTTTTCATCCTGTGGTTCTCGGTCGCCGCCTCACTGCTGTTCTGGGGCCGTGGAGCCTTCTGCGGCTGGCTGTGTCCGTTCGGCGCGTTGCAGGAGCTCACCAACCGCGTTGCGCGTTTTTTCCGCGTACCGCAGTGGCGTATTCCCTGGGGGCTGCACGAGCGCCTCTGGCCCATCAAGTACATCCTGTTTCTGGGCCTGTTCGGACTGTCGCTTGTATCGATCCCACTGGCCGAAACCTACGCCGAAGTCGAGCCATTCAAGACGGCAATCATATTGAAGTTTCAGCGCGCGTGGCCCTTCGTCCTGTTTGCCCTGGCGCTGCTGGCAGCCGGGCTGTTTGTCGAGCGCTTCTACTGCCGCTATCTCTGCCCGCTGGGCGCCGCGCTCGCCATTCCGGGCCGCTTGCGCATGTTCGACTGGCTGAAGCGGTACCGCATGTGCGGTGATCCCTGCCAGATCTGCGCCAATGAATGCATGGTCCAGTCGATCCACCCGACCGGCGAAATCAACCCCAACGAATGTCTGTCCTGCCTGCATTGCCAGGTTCTCTACCAGGACGACCAGAAATGTCCCGTCTGCATCAAGCAACGCAAATGGCGGGAAAAACTGGCCCGTAGCACGGCGGGATCCGCCGAAGCGATGGACCGCATGATCGGCCAGGCGAAAGCCGCAAAACAGGAGAGCTGAGATGTCTATGGAAGACGAGAGGAATGAAGGCGTATCCCGCAGGGATCTGCTGACCGGAACCGCCGCCGGCGCGGTGGTTGCCGGAACGCTGGCGACAGCCGGCGGGGCCATGCTGAGCCCGACACCCGCAAGGGCTGCGGGTGCTGCGCTGCAGCCCGGCGAACTGGATGAATATTACGGGTTCTGGTCGTCCGGTCAGTCGGGCGAGATGCGCATTCTCGGCATTCCGTCCATGCGCGAATTGATGCGCGTTCCGGTGTTCAACCGCTGCTCCGCAACGGGGTGGGGCTCCACCAATGAATCGCTGAAGGTCCTGACCGAAGGTCTGTTGCCTGAGTCCAAGGAGTTTCTCGCCAAGCGCGGCCAGGTGACCTATCACAACGGCGACCTGCACCACCCGCACATGTCGTTCACCGAAGGCACCTATGACGGCCGCTATCTGTTCATGAACGACAAGGCCAACACGCGCGTTGCCCGGGTGCGCTGCGACGTGATGAAATGCGACAAGATCATCGAGATTCCCAATGCCTCGGACATTCACGGCCTGCGGCCGCAGAAATATCCGCGCACCGGCTACGTCTTCGCCAATGGCGAGCACCGCATCCCGCTGGTCAATGACGGCTCCATCCTCGACAGCCCGGAAGATTACGTTGCCATTTTCACGGCGATCGACGGCGACACGATGGAAATTGCCTGGCAGGTCATCGTCGACGGCAACCTCGACAATGTCGATGCCGACTACCAGGGCAAATATGCTGTCTCGTCCTGCTACAACTCGGAGAACGGCGTCACGCTGGCCGACATGACGGAATCCGAGATGGACCATGCCGTCATCTTCAACATCGAACGCATCGAGGCGGCGGTCGCGGCCGGCGATTACGAAGAGTATAACGGCGTCAAAGTACTCGACGGCCGCAAGGGTTCGCCGCTGACGGCCTATATTCCGATCCCCAACAGCCCGCACGGCGTCAATTCCTCGCCGGACGGCAAATACGTGATGATCAACGGCAAGCTGTCGCCGACGGTTTCTGTGATCGCCTACGATAAGGTCGACGCGGTCTTCAACGGCGCCGATCCGCGCTCCTGCATCGTCGCCGAGCCGGAACTCGGCCTCGGACCGCTTCACACGGCCTTCGACGGCAAAGGCAACGCCCACACGACTCTGTTCCTCGACAGCCAGAGCTGCAAATGGAACATCGACAAGGCGATCCGCCAATACAATGGCGAAGATGTCGATCCGATCATCTCAAAAACCGACGTCCAGTATCAGCCCGGGCACAACCACACTTCGATGGGCGAGACCAACGAAGCGGACGGAAAATGGTTGATTTCACTCAACAAGTTTTCCAAGGACCGGTTCCTGAACGTGGGCCCGCTGAAGCCGGAGAACGAGCAGCTTCTCGACATTTCCAGCGACACCCCGGTGGTGGTGCATGATGGCCCGACCTTCGCCGAGCCGCATGACTGCATCATCGTTCACCGGTCCAAGGTGAACCCGCTCAACATCTGGAATCGTGATGATCCGCTGTGGGAAGACTGCCGCAAGCAGGCCGAGGCCGACGGTGTCGTGCTGGAGGACGGCCACGACGAGATCATCCGCGACGGCAACAAGGTGCGCGTCTACATGTATTCGGCGGCGCCCACCTTCTCGATGGAGCAGTTCACGGTCAAACAGGGCGATGAGGTGACGCTTTTCCTCACCAACATCGACGATGTCGACGACCTGACCCACGGTTTCACGCTGGGCAACCACGGCATCTGCTTCGAAGTCGGGCCGCAGGCAACGGCCTCGGTCACCTTCACCGCCGATCGTCCGGGTGTGCATTGGTATTACTGCCAGTGGTTCTGTCATGCGCTGCACATGGAAATGCGCGGCCGCATGCTGGTCGAGCCTGCGTAGGGACCATCGCGATGTCCCTTCGTCCGTTGCTGATTGCTGCACTGTTGTTCCCGGCGTCCGTCGGCGGGGCGGCCGAGCATGTTGTGCCGGCGACGGACGGAGCGCTGGCGACAGTCATCAAAACGGCGAAGGCGGGCGATGTGCTCCGCCTTCGCCCTGGCACGCATGCCGGTCCGGTCGTGATCGACAAGGCATTGACGCTGGACGGGGAGGGGACCGCAACTATCCGCGGCAACGAAACCGGATCGGTCGTCTCCGTGACGGTTCCGGACGTGATTGTGCGCGGCCTGACGATTGTCGGATCGGGGTCCAAGGGCAAGGGGCGCGATGCCGGTGTTTCGCTCGGCAAGAAAGCCGCCCGCGCGCTCGTCACCGACAACCGCATCCTTGGCAACCTCGTCGGCGTCGATATCCGCGGTTCGCGGGATGCCCGCGTCGAAAACAACGTCATCGAAGGCCGGCGGGATCACCGCATGAACGCCCGTGGAAACGGCGTCTATGTCTGGAATGCGCCGGGCGCCTCCGTCACCGGAAACGATATCCGTTGGGGTCGCGACGGCATCTTCGTCAACACCTCGAAGAAGAACGTCTTTTCCGACAATCGCTTTCGCGATCTGCGCTTCGCCGTTCACTACATGTACGCCCATGACAGCGTCGTCTCCGGCAATGTGTCGCTCGGCAACCATCTCGGGTACGCCGTCATGTATTCCGACCGAGTACGCATCGAGGGCAACCTGTCGCGCGGCGACCGCGATCACGGCATCATGATGAACTACACCAATCGCAGCGAGGTGGTCGGCAATCATGTCGAGGCGGGCAGTGGAAAATGCGTATTCATCTACAACGCCCACAAGAACCGCCTGCACGACAATCGCTTCGAAGGCTGTGACATCGGCGTACATTTCACCGCCGGTTCGGAACGCAACGAGATTGTTGGCAACGCTTTCATCGGCAATCGCACCCAGGTCAAATATGTCGGCTCGCGCTGGCTCGACTGGAGCCGCGACGGCCGCGGCAATTACTGGTCCGACCACGCCGCCTTCGATCTCGATGGCAACGGCATCGCCGATCAGGCCTATAGGCCGAACGACATCATGGACCATGTGTTGTGGACCCAGCCGGCGGCGCGCACCCTGCTCGGTTCGCCCGCTGTACAGCTCATCCGCTGGTCGCAATCGGCATTCCCGGCGCTGCTGCCGGGTGGCGTGACCGATCGTGCACCGTTGATGCAGCCGGTGGAGCCCCGAGCCGGACAAAGGAAGGATCAACCATGACATCGCTTCTCGTTGACAACGCGGTCAAGCGCTATGGTCCTGTGGAGACCGTCCGCGGCATCAGCCTGCGTGTCGAGCCGGGGCAGCGCGTCGCGCTGCTTGGCCACAACGGTGCCGGCAAGACCACGTTGATGAAGATGGTTCTCGGCCTCACGCCGTTATCGGCAGGCAGGATTGAGATCCTCGGCGCCGCACCGGGCTCGCGCCGGGCGCGCAGCGCCACCGGATTCCTGCCGGAGAGCGTTGCGTTTCATGGCGCGCTGACCGGCCGCGAACAGATGCATCATTTTGCCCGGCTGAAGTCGACGCCGACCCGCACCGCCGACGAATTGCTCGAACGCGTCGGCCTCGCCGAGGCCGCGGATGGCAAGATCCGCACCTACTCCAAAGGTATGCGCCAGCGTGTCGGTCTCGCCCAGGCATTGCTGGGCAAACCCGAGATTGTGCTTCTCGACGAACCGACGAGCGGCCTCGATCCGGTGTCGCGCCATGAGTTCTACGATTTCGTCAGCGAGCTGGCGCAGGCCGGAACGGCGGTGTTGATTTCCAGCCACGCGCTCACCGAACTGGAGACCCGGTCCGATCGGATCGCCATTTTGAGCCAGGGTCGTCTCGTCGCCGACGCCGACCTGCCGGCGCTGCGGCGCAAGGCCGAATTGCCGATCAGGCTGAAGGTGACCGCTGCTGCCGACGAAGCCGATAGCGTCGCTCGACACTTCGATGGCAAGCGTATCAATGGCCAGTCCGTTGCCCTGACCTGCAGCCAGGACGAAAAGGTCGCACTGCTCGGCCGCATTGCCGCCTTCGGACCGGCAATCCGCGACATTGAAGTGGAACCGGCGACGCTTGAGGAGCTCTACCGCTTCTATTCCGCAATCGACAAGGAGGTACCGTGATGGCTGCGCTCGCCGTTGCAAGATTGGAGCTGACGATCGCCCGCCGCAATCTGTGGGTCGCTACATCGGTGCTTCTGATGGCGCTGTTCAGCGCCATTCTCACCGTGGCTGGTGGCGCCCCGACGGGGACGCTGGGCGTCTCACCGCTGATCGTCGCGACAACCTCGATCACCACATTGTCAGTCTATCTCATTCCGCTGATTGCCCTGCTTCTGTCCTTCGATGCCATCGCCGGCGAGAGGGAGCGCGGGACGCTGGCGCTCGGACTGTCCTATCCGCTGTCGCGCGCCGAAATCCTGATCGGCAAGTTCCTCGCCCATATCTGTGTTCTGGCCTTCGCCGTTGCTGTCGGTTTGGCCGTGACGGCCGCGCTTGTCGGCCTGTTGTTCGGACCGTTGGAATTGATGCTCGCACCGCTTGTGCGACTGTTCCTGACCTCGCTGGCTCTCGGGGCTGCCTTCATCGGCATGGGCTATGTGGTCTCCAGTCTGGCCCGACAACCGGGTGTCGCCTCGGCCATGGTCATTGTCATCTGGCTGGTCTGTGTCGTGCTGTACGATCTTGGCCTGCTTGGAGCGCTGGTTGCCGACGACGGAGGGACGTTCACGAAGTCGGTGTTCCCGTGGCTGCTGGTCGCCAATCCGGCCGACGCGTTCCGGCTCTTCAACATGCCGGACCTGTCGGTGTCCGTCCTGGCATCCGGCATGGATGCCGCCGGCGCCGTATCCGGCCCCGTCGGCCAACTGATTTCGCTGATCGGCTGGCCGCTTCTGACTCTGTTCCTGGCCTGGATCGCCTTTCGGAGGGTGAACATATGAAACGCCTGATCCCCTTTGCATTGTTGCTGGCTGTTGCTGCAGCCGGATGCACTGACGCCACATCCCAATCGGTCAAGCCGGAAGCGATCGCGCTGACCGAGGAAGCTGCCGGCCATTATTGCCAGATGGTGATCCTCGAACACGAGGGGCCGAAGGCACAGGCACATCTCGCCGGCTTTGAGGCTCCGTTGTGGTTCTCACAGGTACGCGACGGGCTCGCCTATCTCAAATCGCCCGAACAGTCCGCCGAACTGAGGGTGCTCTACGTCAACGACATGGGAGCTGCGACCAGTTGGTCGGAACCCGGCATCGACAACTGGATCGATGCGACTGAAGCGCATTTCGTCGTCGGCTCGGACGCCACCGGTGGCATGGGCGCACCGGAGATCGTGCCGTTCTCCGATGTGAAAAAGGCGACGGTGTTCGCGCAGGAACGCGGTGGCTCGGTCATGCGGCTTGATGACATCTCAGCTGACACCGTGCTGTCTCCGGTGGAGTTCAAAGCGCCCGCGGGAGCGGACTCATGACGACACGCCGACGTGTCCTCGGCATTCTTGCCGGTGTCGCTGCGTTGCCTTTCCTGCCGCGACCGGGCAGGGCGGCAACGGCCCAATGGCGCGGCGTGGCGTTGGGGGCAGAGGCCTATATCGTTCTCGACCATCCCGACGCTGACGTGTTGATTCCGCGCGCCGTCGCTGAAATCCGCCGGCTTGAGGCGATCTTCAGTCTCTTTCATGCCGACAGCGAACTGTCGCGGCTCAACCGCGATGGGCGTCTCGACGTGCCGTCGCTTGACATGATCGAACTTGCCAGCCTTTGCACCGCTCTGCACCACCGCACACACGGCGCCTTTGATCCCACAGTGCAACCACTGTGGGCCCTGCACGCCGAGGCCTGGTCACGCGGTGCGGCTCCTGATGACCATGAAATCGAGCGCCTCTGCAGGTCGACCGGTTGGCGGGAGGTCGACCTCTCACCGTCGGAAATCTCCTTTCGCTGGCCTGGCATGGCGCTGACCCTCAACGGCATCGCCCAGGGCTTCATCGCCGACAAGGTGGTTTCGCTGCTGCGTCGCCATGGCATCGAGAACGTGCTGGTCAATACCGGAGAAATTTCCGCTGCAGGTCGGGCACAAGGGGACTCGCCTTGGTCGGTCGTGCTTCCGGACGGAAGCGAGATGTTATTGAGTAACCGGGCTGTCGCAACATCGGCACCGCTTGCAACATCATTCGATCGCGGTGAGACCGTTGGACACATAATTGATCCTCGCACAGGCAGACCTGGAGGCCGTTGGACGCAGGTCACGGTGGAGGCAAAGAGCGCTGCCGAGGCTGATGGGCTGTCGACGGCATTCTGTCTGATGAGTCGAGCCGAAATCGATGGGGCTCGGCGAGACAGCCGTGTGAGACTTGGTCGTCGCTCCTAGAGCAGGTTCAAAAAGAGGATAGAGCGAAAATCCTCTTCGGAGAATTCGAAGACGCCCCGCACCGGCCCCCTCTCGGAAGCCAGCCATTTCCGAATGATCTGAATCAACGCGTGCTTTTTCCCCAAGTCCGGATCGTTTGCGCGCATCCGGTTGTACAAACCCACCAGCACGTCCAACTGCTCCTCGTTGGGCGGGCGGTCGAGAAAACTGATGTGCAGATAAAGAATGGACCGGACATCGTTTGCCCGCAGCAGTAGGGATTCGGCCATGTCTTCGATCGCTTCGTTGCGATCTGCAGTAGCGTCGATCCGAGCAATCCAATGGGCTTCTTCTACGGCCGTCGGGACGATCTGAAGAATCTGATCGAAATAGGCGATAACGGTGTCGGCGGTTGACATGCGTGGCTTCTAAATGGGGGACAGGGCAGGGAATCCAACATTCTCATTATCTCTGCGCGCGTGCGGTTCCAAGACTCGGTGCGAACGCCCTGAGGATATTTTCTGCCTGCAGGTTACGACTGAATGTGCGAGGCAGAAGGGCCGCTTCCAGTCCATTGAAAAGACCTTTACTCGTAAGATGTTCCGAAAATCAGGTTGAGAAAGAGAATTGAGCGAAAATCGGCTTCGGTGAATTCGATTGGAGCTTCTTGCTGGTCGTAGAGCCAGTTCCTGACGGTTAGCACCAGAGCCTCCTTCTTCGTAAGATCGGTTCCGGATCGCATCGCTTCGTAAGTTCCGACGAGCTCATCCAGTTGGCCTTTCGTCGGCGTGCTTTCGAGAAAACTCATGTGGAGATGCAGCACGGACCGGGGGTCATTTGTGCGTAGGAGCAGTGTTTCGGCAAGGTCTTCGATCGCAGAATTGCGGTCGGCGGCGGCGTCAATGATCTGGATCCACCGCGTGCGTTCGTCTTGCGCCGGAGCGACCAGGAGGATCTGTTCGAAAAGGGAATCGACCGCGTCGGTTGTCGACAGCTGTTTTTGATGCATGAGCCAGCCAGGTAGTTCGCGAAAGACGAGCAGGTGTTCGGCTGCATCCGAAAACCCGCTTAGGTCAGAATCGGAAGGCCCCGGCGCGAACGCCGAGGCCCATCTTACATTGTTCCGGTTTGCCGGTACGCGCATCTAGCAGAGCACGAACTCGAACGGATCCGTCTTGTCCTCGATGCAGTCGGCACCGGCGATATCGTCGAAGCTGAACTGCGAGATATTGTCGAGGCCGACAAGTTCGAACACTGCTTCCGGTGTCGCATCGGTGCCCGCTTCGTTGTAGTAGACCCTCAGCCAGGAATCAGCCTTTGCCTCGTCGATCATGTTGATCAGGTCCACAGAACTGCCGGAGTAGCGACCTCCGGGGCTGGTGATGCCGTCATCAATGCCGTCCGCAATGTCGGCAAACGCCCGGTCAAGGATGTTTTGGTTGACATCGACACCCCATACCATGCCGGTGTTCTCCAGCAGAGCATCTTCGAACGAACGGGCGTTGACGTAGTAGCGAAGACCATCGTTTGACGCGAAGGCATTGAAGGCATTGGCGTCGGCATCGTCACGGTTTACGCCCTGATCCTGGACTTCCTGGTAGTTCGTTGCCGAACCACATTCGTCAAGGATTCCGTCGGTGTTGCGGAAGGCCAGCAGGTCACCTTCGTTGGCATTGTAGGCTTCGCTGCCCGGCGTCGAGCGGTTGAATCCGTGACTGCCCTGGTTGAAGTCCAGGACATAGCCCACGCCGTCGGCCCCTTCATCCGGTCCGTCGCTGTCCGCCGTACGGCCGGCAGCCCAAAACAAGCCGTCAACATCGTCCGGCAGGTTGTCGTTGTCGAAGCCGTCGGAGAAGTCTTCAATATCCCGGGCGCCGGTCACGAAGATATCCGAACCGCCTGCCCAGTTGTTCGTCAACGGCAGATCTTCAGTAGTTCCACCGGCCGAAGTCTTTGTTGCCGACAGGACGCGAAGCGCGGAGCCGTCATCCCCGGGGTTTTGGAAGTACAACGAGTTATAAGTGCTGCTATCGCCGATATGAGCATCACTCCAGAACGGTTGGTTGTCTTCCAACAATTGTTTGAGCTCGCCTACAACATAATCAATGCCGTCACCACTGGTATCGTCGGCAGAGTCGTACGTGTAACTTGCTGTATAATCGGCAATGCCATTCCCGTCCCAATCAACCGAGATTTCGAAGACATCACCGTCATTGACGCTGTCGTCGTCGCTGTCGAATGCAATCCTCGTTACGTTGTAGTGGTCCTGATGATCGCCGACCAGTACGTCGGTGCCGCCAGGGCCGGCATCGAGGAAATCGTTGCCCGTACCGCCAACCAGCTGATTGTCACCGTCGTCACCGAACAGGCACTCGTCACCGAGCTGGACGTAATCCCGCATGCCCTCATCAGTATATTCCCAGTTGCCGGAATCGAGCACAATGACGCGTTCGATGTTGGTAACGTTGTCGAGGGCGCCCGGATGGTCCCAAAGGTCACTCTCGTAGACGATCAGGGTGTCGAAACCATCGCCACCGTCGAGCTTGACGTCGTTGCCGAATGAATCCTCTTCGAAGTGAAAGAAGCTGTTTCCACCACTGTCCTGGATTTCGATGGTGAAGCCATCGCCGTCATCGTCATCGTTGTCGATGTCTTCGTCAAAACTCAGGTAGACATCGCCGTCTCCCGTAATGTTGATGTTTTCGAGCCCGAGGAGTCCATCGCCGAGTTCATAGCCGCTGTCGATTCCGAGAAAGAAATCGATCGCCGCCATGTTCAACGCAGCCAGGTTCGTGACATCGCCGGGTTTTCCCGTCGACGGACGTGAATCGGTCAGGTCGGACACCTCGATATTGAGGGTGTGCGTGAACGATCCGGTATCGTCTTCGTCACCGTCGCCGTTGTTGATCGCGCCGATGGCCGAAGGAGCGTCACCCGTCACGCGCAACGTGATGGTTCCGACCTGTTCGCCCCGGTCGCCGTCGTCACCGTTGTCGCCGGGGACCTTGTCACTGGCGTTTTCGGTGATCCGCACTTCGTTGACGGTCGTTTCGTCGAGAATGATGACGAGTTCGCCATCGTCCTTGCCGTCTTCGTCTTCATCAACGAACTCCTTCGACTGGATGTCGGAGTCGATCCAAATCAGGTCCGCGGTGGTGTCTGAGATGAGGACGGTGGGGCCTTCGTCGGTGTCATCATCTGGAGTTTTGGTCCAGAACTCCTCCTGCAGATCATAAACCGTCACGTTCGCGAGGCTGTCGGTAATTTCAACCCGATCGATATTCGGAGACTTGTCGGCATAGAACAACAGTTCCGATGCGTCGTCTGGCCCGAGTTGCGGCAGATTGATAAACGGATCGCATTCGCCCCATTCGATTTCCTCTGCGCCTTCGGGATCAGAGTGGGAATCGTCACCATTGGTGAGCTCAAGCACCTCGATGTTTTCGAGTTCCACGCCGCTGACGACGGACCGGTCATGGTCGTTTTCGTCATCCGGCCGCGTCAAGATGAACCGGTCGTAGCCATCGCCGCCATTGGCATAATCTCCAGGATTTGCCGTCCGGCCGAACCCGTCGCCCCGGTCCTCGTCTTCTCCATAGCCGGAGCTTGCCCGGTAAGTGTCGTTCCTGTCAGTGCCGCCGAGTGCGTCCTGGTCAAGGGTGAAGGCAAAGTTATCGCCGATCTCGTTCAGCTCGCTGAGGTCGATCGTGATCGTGCGCTGGGTCGTCTCGCCGCCGGAGTCTTCAACTTCGATCGTGATCTCGTGGATCCCGGTGCCGAGCAGGGACGGGTCTTCGACCTGCAGTTCGTTGCTGTTTGGCAGGATCTGAAAGGCATTCGCCACGGTCTGGCTAACAATGGTGAAGGTGTGGCTGTCACCATCGTCTTCATCCTCTGCGGTCAGTGTCGTGACCACGTCGCCTTCAGCATCCACAGCGTCCGGATCGTCAATGACGATCGGGCCCTCGGGAAGGATATCGGTCGGCGCTTCGTTGACGTCGTTGACGTCGATCTGGACCTCTTCCTCATAGGTGTTGCCGGCACTGTCCGTCACGCGGATGGTCACCGTCATCACATCAGCCGTCTCGTGGTCGAGCTTGCTGGCGTCGACAACGATGATGTTCGGCTGCTGTGCGTTCGGGTCATCGAGGCCGAAGGCGCCGCTCGGATCGATCAGTTCCCAGGTGAAGGTCTCGCCGCCATCCGGATCGACGGCAGTCAACTGGCCTTCATTGACCAAGTCGCCGTTCTCGGCATCTTCGTCAACGTCGGTTCCAACCAGGATGTCGGTCGGTGCCTCGTTGCCCAGCTCGCCCTGGTAAACATCGTCACCAGGGATTTCGTAGTCCGGGTCGTCCGCCGTCTCATCGCTGGCAAGGGCCGCCGCCGTCTTCAGCAGGTTGTTGGCTTCCTCGTCCATCTGGTCCTTGAGTTCGTCCGATTCGGTGAACTCGATGATCAGCTGCTCGCGCGACATGTCGCCACTTTTCAGAATGGCGAGCCAGAAATCATAGCCGTCCTGGTCGGCCGGGCGGCCCAGGATGTTGATATAAAGCAGCGACAGGAAATCTTCGTCGGACAGCTCGCTGCCGAAGCGTTCGACATATTCGTCCGATTCCAGCCACTGCGTGATCGTCTCGATCAGCGCTTCCTTGTAGGACAGGTCCGGATTGTCTTCCTGAACCTGGCGGAAGGTATTGGTCCAGTAGGTCAGGCCGCCGCTGTCGGAGACGCGATCGAAAACCGCCTGGTAAAGGCGCAGGATCGAGCGAACCTCTTCAGCCTGCAGGCACAGCGCCTGCGCGAAGTCTGCGATCGCTTCTTCGAGATCGTCGGCGTCCGAGAGAACCGATTCCCAAAGTTCGATCTGGGCGTCCGTCGGTGTCTCCCGCAGGACCGCCTCGTAGTAGGATTCTATTAGCTGTTCATAAGCCATGGACAATCACCTTGCTCAATTGGCCGGCTACGCCGGCGGCAGCAAAAGGCGTTCATCCTGCGGCAGATGACCGAAATCATAGCATCGTGAAATGCAACCATGAAGGGCAAATACGAATACGATGCGAGCTGGATTCGGGTCGAGAAAGCCGATTTTGAACACCACTGCTGAGTCGTAGCCCCCTGACCCAAGGGGAGCTATAGAGTAATTCTAATACGCCTGCAAGCTGAATTTTTAACTTTTTTAACTAAAAAAATCAATTAGTTACGAATTCTTCTGGAATCGCAGTGGCGGAGCAGGCCGTTTCATGGCCAACCCCGGTTGTTGCCAATGCATTTTGAATTCGGCGATCCTGTTGTGAACGGCGAAATGCAATCTATAATAGAATTTGTTGATGCCGCTCAAACGGTGCGGTCGGTCGAAAGGCACCTTGCAGAAATCGTCGAATTGAGGTTTCGGGCACGGTGCGCCCTTTGAGCAAGGATCGGCCAATTGATGGGAAAGGCCGGTATTTGCAATACTGAGTGCATTCGGAAGAGGGTCACTACGCCAAGTCCGTCCGCGTTTGCGCGACAATGCACCGTGCCCGAAGCCTCAATGCGACATCGCCCCCGAATGTGCTTGTTCTGTCTTAACTCACTCGTCTGTTTCCAAATCCAACACTGCGTTCATCCTGCCAAACATTGGATCGGTGTGATCGCAGAAGGCAAAGTCTTCCGCTGCACTTCCCCCACGTGAAGGCCAACGCTGACAATGCCTCGGCATCTTTAGTCGATTGTAGGTGCTGGAACAGGACATTGGGTGCGAAATTTGGGACAATCCCGTTCCTGTATGAATCGTCACTTCCAGAATTAGGGACGCAAGGCCGCCAAATTGCGACCCATGCTTTTCCCAGGTCCCAGGGCATGCATTGCTGGTTGTGGCGCTGTTTTGTCTCAACTCATTATCGTTTCGTCTCAAACTGCTCCGTTTTTCGGAAACGAGCTGGAATCACGACAAGCTCAAACGTATATCAATTTCGCTGCATCCCCCCGCTAAGCCAGCGTCCGCAATACGAAAAAGAAAAATTTCAGGTGTTGGGACATTGACCAAAAAGATAGACGCGCATGGCTTTTCCGGCGTCAAACCACAGGTTCTGAACAGCGTCACGAGAGCCACACTCGATTTTGCTCTGGCCAAGGGCATTTCAATTGAGTTGATTTCTCGCGAAACCGGTATCAGCAAACGAGACGTGATCGATCCTGAAGCACGCTTGCCGGAAGAAATCGTCACAAAGCTTTGGCTTTTGATGCGCGAAGCCTTTCCCGGGCAAAGCCTCGGCATTGAGATGGCGGCGGCGGCTCCGCTTTCCTATTTCGGCATCTATACCCAAGGGTATGAGTACGCGCCAACCGTACGGGACGCCTTAACCGGAATAATCCGTTTCCGGGCCATTCTCGACGAACGGTTCCTGGTTTCGCTGACTGAAGGTGAAACAGAAGCGCAGTTCAACTGTCTCCAACCCAACGGTCCGGATCGCTGTCTGAAAGCTGAAGTAGGGCTGGCCATGTCCTTTCGCCTGGGGCGGGAGATCCTGCAGGTCGGCGACCACTTCAAGCGCGTTGAATTTGCACATCAGCCGTTTGGCCCGCGCTCGCAATACGACGATTTTTTTGGAATTGATGTCCTGTTCGAACAGCCGAACAACGCGCTGGTCTTTTCAAAGGAAGCGTTGGACCACACTCCACCGCTGGCAAATGAGCGGCTGTTCCGCTACGTGCAGACAAATCTGGAGCAAATGCAGCAGGGCATAGCGGTGGAACCCGACATGCCGCCCGGCATGCAACCGGTATACATGGCCATTGCGGACACCGCCGCGTCAGGGAAGTACAGCGCTTCTGCGCTTGCAGCCAACCTGGGCATGAGCCAGCGCGCGCTGCAGCGCCAGGTCAAAACGCACGGATTCGAACTGCGCGACCTTCTGGACAAGGCTCGCGAGGCCAATGCCCGCAGGCTGCTGGACCAACCGGGACTCAGCCTGTCTCAAATCGCCCATGCGCTCGGCTATACCGACGACAGGGCATTTCGGCGTGCGTTCAAGCGTTGGTCGGACAAAACACCGGCGGAGTACAGAAAGAGGTTTGCGACCATAGAATAAGTTAGCTTTTTGGGGGGCGATAAAACGTTCGGACCGATCACGCGCAAGCTGATCAGCCGGGCAATCCTGAAAAACTACGAAGATTGGTTATTGAAGTGATGAATACACCGGGCGGAGTTTCAGATCACGCAAACACTACACCGAAGACCAACAGCGACCTCGTCAAATACACGCTCAACTACGCGGTTGCCAACGGTGTGACACAAGAGCAGATACAGCGGGCAACCGGCATCGACGAAGAGGCCTTGTTCGGTGGTGGAAGGAGAGTTCCTGAAAGGATTGTTCCCAGATTGTGGCAGCTCGTGAAGGAGGCCTATCCGACAGGGGCACACACTGTTGAAATGGCACAGGCAACGCCGTTCAGCTTTTTCGGAGCTTTGTTGCAAGGTCTGGAATATGCCCCGACGGTGCGAAAAGCGCTCAATACGGCAGTGCGAAACTGCAAGGTGTTCTCGGACAGCTCCCATCACTCTTTGACGGAGTCCCAAACAGAAGCGCGGTTGGGCTTTTTTCATCCAATGCAGTTCGCGGACAATGGCGCCACGTCAGAGGTGGGTATCGCGCTGTACCTGCGCTGGTTTCGCGAAATTCTCGGGCTTGAAGAACCGGTTCGCCGCATTGAATTCGCCCATGGTCCGAATTTTCCGATTGCGGTCTATAAGGATTTTCTTGGAGTCGAGGTCCGGTTTAAACAACCCGGAAACGCGATCATCCTGCCAAGGGAGGCACTGGACCACCGTCCTCCCCTGGCGGACGAGCAGCTCTATCGCTTCAACCTGACGCGTCTTGAACTCATGCGCGCACGCGTATCCAAGGCCAACGTGTCGGCGGAAATGAAACAGATCTTTCGAACGGTGGCCGAGAATGCGGCATCGGGCGAATATACCTCCGGTGCTCTCGCGACGCGTCTCAACACCAACCAACGCTCCCTGCAGCGGCAGTTGAAGGAGCAGGGTTGGGAGATGCGCGAACTCCTGGACAAGGCGCGCGAGGCAAATGCATGGCATCTGTTGGGCGATCTTGAGATCAGCTTGCCGGCTATTGCAGATGCACTTGGCTACTCCGACGACCGGGCCTTCCGGAGGGCTTTTCAAAGATGGTCGGGGACCACACCGGCCGAATTCAGAAAGGCTAAGTTCGAATCAGCCCAGGCCAGCGGCTGAAGCTAAACTGGTGCATGAGGCCGGTGATATCGTCATAGGCACGAGAAATTTAACACCGGCTTCAACCCGCATTCTCTCGCTTCTCAAGCGAAATAGACATCACCGCAATCGCGGCCCGACACTGGTTCGGCCGTCCACGTTTGGACCATACCGATGGCCGACCCAAGCCGCACCCAACAGGTGGATTGGGCGCTCAATGTGTCCTTATGTCTTTGTGATACATAAGCCGTCCGCGCAAAGCGACAGGCCTCCGGGCGTGGCGAACAATCCTTGTCAGGATTGCAACTTGCGTTCAAGTCAAGTCCTGGATGTGGAAACCAGGGCCGGGGGCGACAACACGGTTCCTAGCACATCGGCAAACCGAACAGGCGCCACGCCCGAAGCACGTTGGGGCAAACGGGAACTGATCGTTCTCGCTCTCCCAATCAAAAAACTGTTTTTGAAGTGCAATTTCGCCCCCTGGATGCGGAACGAGCAACGATCATTTCGCTGCAATCCCGCAGATAGATGTCCTGCGTGATGCGAGCCAGGCTCGATCCATCGATCGAAACAAACATCAACATCCGCAATATGTAGATCGCAAAAAAAGCGGTCGGAATCGAGGACAGCGCCTACGAAAAACGGGACATCTCATAGTCCCGTTTGATGGACAGGATTGGTGTAGGGGCAGTATAGCAATTGCAGGCCATCCAAATGTCGGGAAGAAGCCGTGCAGCGGATGATGTAGCCATTAGTCCGCAACGCAACAATTGAGGCTATCGGACCGATCGCCCTCGGTTTTGAATTTCCTGCTTTTGCGTCAATCTGAGCCACAACTCGACCGCAAACCAGAGCAGGCACACCTGAACCAGTGATTCCAGCGTTTCACCGATGCGGTACACATCCGGTGCAAAAACGTGTCCGTCGTACACGAGTTGATAATCGAATCTCGTGCCGGCACGAGCCAGCAAGGTTGCCAGGGCAATCGGCAATGTGGGAACCGGAAAACGGGCCGCTGCTACCATATCGGCCATCGTTGGAAAGATGCGAACGACGATCGGCAGGAGCATGAGATAGACGATCAGCAGCCGAAACAACCAGGACGTCACCGCGTTGTTGGTGGATTGAAAAACGGTGAGATTGTGGAGGTTCAATTCACCTTGAAAGCTGTTTTCTCGCACAATGTCCGGAGGTTCCAATCCGAACACATGCTGGCCCCAACTGACCTCTTCTCCGGCCAGCACAAATGTCCCCAATGCCAGTATCAGTAACCAAACACCCTCCAGTCGATCCTTCGATTGTCTGAAGGCGAGGAAAAAAAACAGGCTTGCGGCGAGACTGGCGATTGCCGATCCGTGTTCGTAGATACCGCCTTCGTGCAACAACCACACGGGAAGATCGTGTTCGGTGGCCCAAATGACGCTCGGAATAACGGTCAGAATGGCGATCCCGCCAATCAGCGACGCCTCCACGATTTCACGGGGCCTGATTCCCCGTATCAGTCCGGCTAGTGTCAAGGGTTCAGTTGCCACTCAAAGTGGGGCCTCCGAGCGAGGCGTGCGGCTCGTTGGCAATTGAACAGCGACTTCCGTCCAGCCGAACAGCCGATGAGGAAACCAGGGCCGGGGGCGACAGAGTCGGCTACCTGGAATTGCGACGGTCCGACCGACGCCACGCTCGAAGCACTATGAGACGCACGGAGGCAGATCGCTCCGTCGTCCCGATCCAAAACTATCATATTGGTCGCCCCATTCTCTGCCCCTTTGGTCCGCGCGACAGCCGCCTGATGGAGTCTTCATCGAGCTGGAGCCGTCAGCCGCGAACCACGATTTTCAGCTTCTGGTTCGCGAATCGGTGCCGAGCGAAGCTGATGTCCTACATCATTGAAAATGTTGCAGAAGACGAGGACCTTCGGGACGATTTTGGGGACATTTCCGTCCCCTCATGACAGTGTTAAAGCCGGTCCGGATTTGATCGTTAGCCCACGCTTCGTCCGGCGCGGTGCGCGTCTGGTTCCGTCCCGAGGTCAGTGCTCGGCCGCGATCCGAATGCCCGGCTTTCAGCCGGCCAAAAGACCCGAGATCAAAAGAGTGCCGCAGGCTGCAATTCCCACGTACGGAACCCAGCGTGGCACGATGAAGGTTCCCTCGGGCGCCTTCAGTCCTGCTTTCTTGATCCGCACCAGAGCAGCACAAACCGTCATGAAGATGATTAGTGTTATGGCCGAGGTCCACTCGGCCAGTCGGGTGATCGGAAATGCCAGCGCCAGAACCATAACAACGCTGGTCGAGATCGCCGCTGCTATGACGGGAGAGTGGGTCCGCTTGTTCACGACGGCGAGGAAACCCGGCAGTGAGCCGCGATTGGCCAGTCCGTAAAGCACACGGGCAGCCATGATGAGTTGGACGATGATACCGTTGACCGTTGCAACAATGGCGATCAGCGTGATCGACAGGGGCGACAGCCCGGTGGTCGCAGCGAAGACCAGTGCCAATGGTGCTTCGCTGGCCGCGATATCCGAGGCCGGTACAACGGCGAGAGCGGCCACGACTACCAGAATATAGACAATGAGCGTCAGGACGAGTGTGATGAAGATGCCGCGCGCCAGCGTCTTTTGAGGATCGACTGTTTCCTCGGCGATCGAAGGGATATCCTCGAAGCCGACAAAGGCAAAAAAAGCCAGCAGACTGGAGGCCGCGATCCCGGTCCAGACAACGGGTGACAGAGTCGTCGGCACCATCTCGACCGCTTGTCCGGTCATATCCGCGCCTGATATCGCAGCGCCGATGACGATGGCGGCAAGCCCGCCAACTTCGACCAGAGTCAGAACGGCTGCAAAGGCGATCGATTCACGGATGCCGAAAGCAGACACCAACCCGGTTGCTAGAATGACGGCGACCAGGAGGACTGGTCGGGGCAGGTCGATCAGTTGCTGCAGGTAACCGACTGCCCCGTGAGCGATGGCCGCTGACGAAATGATGCCGACCGATGCGACCGCAAGGCCCACAAGGAGGAACAGCCGTTTCGAATTGAAACCCGCCTCAACGAAATGCGCTTCGGCCGCGGCAAAGGGATACCGACCCGTGAGTTCAGCAAACACCGCAGCGGGAAACAACATCACCAAACCGGCGATCAGAAAGGCAAAGGGTGCGTGTGGCCCCGAGCGGGAGATGACTTCGCCAACCAGCACGTAAATTCCTGCGCCGACTGTAACCCCCATGCCGTAAAAAACTACATAGGGTAACGTCAGCGTGCGTTTGAGTTTCGGAGTTCCGAGTTTGGCGGCGGATGACATAACGTCAGATCTCTGTGTGAACGAACAGCATGGGCGCCCCGCCGTCGGCGAGGATCTTCTCGACAACGGCATTGGAAAGGGTTTCCTGCCGCAGCAGAACGAGTGACGGGCGCTGCTCGACAATCGCCCAGGCAGCCTCAATCTGGGAGTTGATCGCCATGCCGCGAAGCTCGATGTTCGTCCCCAAGGCCGCCTCCGCCTGCGCTCGCACTGCCGGTTCATCTCCTCCAGCGAGCTGAATGACGACTGGCGCTCCTGTCGCCCGAGCAATGTGGGCAACCAATTCAAAAAGACGCTTGTCATCATCCCCGCCTGCGGCGATCACCACGAGCGGCCCGTGCTGTACACGCCTTCGATTTTCCGGCAGCAAAACCGTACCGGCAGCTTGCCGGTTCATGTTTCGCAGAAGGCTGATTACCGCATCCGGCGACCGGTGTGGCAGATTGACCGGATTGACAACAACCAGATCTGTCGTGGCGCAGGTTCTCGCAATTTCGGTGGAATAGGCACCGCGTATCGTCTCAAATGAGCAACGCACCCGGGCGCGGCCAGCGCTGGCATGGAGCGCTCGTTTCCAGTTTCCGGCAGCTCGCGCCATGGCGCGTTCCATGTGGGAAAGTTCCATCTCGCGTACGCTTCGATCCGCCGGACGGACGACTTTGGCGAAGGGCAAGGCGGCCAGATTGAGAAGGTCCGTATCCTCAACGAAATAGCCGGCGATGTCGGCCTCCAGCGCGTGCGCCAGCATCAGCGCTGTGTCGATCGTCGGTTCTTCATCGGCGACCGATCCGAACCCCGCAAGGATCCTGAAACGTGTCATGACGGGCTTTCCTCCGCGGTATCTCCACCCGAGGTTTTGCGGGCGGCGAAATCGCGGCGAGCATCGGCGAATCCCGCCAGCCTGGCGTCGACAAGCCCGTTGATCGATCCGGCCGGGAACAGCCCGCGCGCATTTCGCCGACCGGCGGTCTGACCGGTAAGGATGGCAATGCCCTCGTCAATCGTTCGCACCGAATAGACGTGGAATTGCCCGGCTTGTGCCGCATCGACCACGTCCTGTCTCAACATCAGGTGCTTGACGTTGGACTTTGGGATCAACACACCCTGGCTTCCGGTGAGGCCGCGCGCCCGGCAAATATCGAAAAACCCCTCGATCTTCTCATTGACGCCGCCGATTGCCTGCACTTCACCGCGCTGGTTGACCGAGCCAGTGACAGCGAGATCCTGACGGATCGGAACCTCCGACAGTGCCGACAACAGCGCGTAAAGTTCTGCTGAGGAGGCACTGTCACCATCGACACCGCCGTAGGATTGTTCGAACGCGAGGCTGGCCCAAAGCGAAACCGGACGGTCGAGCGCATAATTGGCTTGCAGATAGCTGGCCAGGATCATCACGCCTTTGGAGTGCAGTGGTCCGCCGAGATCCACTTCCCGTTCGATGTCGATCAGTTTGCCGCTGCCCATGCGCACCCGTGCCGTTATCCGCGAGGGCTTGCCGAACATGAAGTCGCCAATGCCCGTGACGGAAAGGCCGTTTATCTGGCCAACAGCCAGGCCCTTGGTATCAATCAGCACCGTGTCGCGTTCGATGCCTTCGTAGACCCGCTCGCGGATGCGGTCTTTGCGGCGGATGCGAGCTGCCAATGCCTGTTCGATGTGACTGGCGTTGATTGTCCGTTTGCCAGCGTCCTTGGCCCAGAAATCGGCTTCCTGCAGCAGATTGGTGAGATAACCGATGCGCAGCGAAAGACGCTCCGAATCGTCAGAGAAACGAGCGGATTCCTCGATCAGCAAGGCGGCGCCGTCTGACGTCAATGGAAGCAGACTTTCGGCGTCGATAATGGTGGCGAAGAGTCGCGCCGACAGCTTCTCGTTTCTGGCGTTGCGTTGCCAACGGTCTTCGAAATCGGCCTCCACCTTGAAGAGATCTCTGAAATCCGGATCGAGTTGAACAAGCGTGTCGTAGAGCCGCCGTTCACCCACGAGCACCACTTTGACATCGAGCGGAATGGGTTGCGGATCGAGCGTGAGCGTGGTTGCCAGGCCCATCTGCGATGCCGCCGACTCGATGCGGATTGCGTTTCCGCGAAGTGTCCGTTTGAGCGCTTCCCAGGCGTAAGGCTCGGACAACAGCTTGCGCGCGTCGAGCACGATATAGCCACCATTGGCTCTGTGCAGCGCCCCGGGCTTGATCAAGGTGAAGTCTGTCACAAGAGCGCCGAGCTCGGAGAGGTGTTCGATGTGGCCAAGCAGATTGGCGAGTGTCGGGTGTTCTTCGCTGACAACCGCCGCGCCCTGTTGGTGACCATCGGTGACCAGAACATTGACGCCGTATCGCCGAAGCCGGCGGTCGGTCGCGGCGGCGATGGCGGCAGGTGGTTTGTTGGCCGCTTCTTCTGTGGCTCCGTCCTGAACAAAGAGACCGATGTTGTGGACCAGGTCGGTCTGGGTAGCATCCAGGTGATCGAGAATCGCATTGTGTTTGGCAAATCGCTGCCGCAGCACGGCGATTGATGCCCCGATCGTTGCCGAAGCCAACTCCTCGTTTACGTTGCGAATGTGGTCGCGCCGCCGCTTGTCGATGGCCGGCAATTCGCGCAAGACATGCTCCAGTTCGCCTTGCAATTCGGCAATCACGGCCTCTATGCGCTTCTTGTCCGTCTCATGCATGGCATTGAACACGTCCGGCTGGATCACGGTGCCGTCGCGTGTCGGCGCCAAGGCAAACCCCATGGGCGTGCGCATGATGGTGATGTTCTCCGTTTCGGCCCGCTGGCGCAGGTTTTCAAATGCCTGTTCCTGCTCCTCCTTTGCCTCTTCGTCGATCGCCCGCAGACGGGTGCGATAATCATCGGAATCGAACAATCCGGGGAGGGCCGATTTCAGGTCGTCGATCAATTCGTCCATCGCCCGGCGAAAGTCGGTCGCGGTGCCCGCCGGCAGTCTGATCGCGATCGGATTGCGGCTTTGCTGGAAATTGTTGACGTAGACCCATTCGTCCGGTGGCGTTTCTGAGCGGGCACGCTCCTCAAGAAACTGCACAACGGCATCCTGGTGGCCGAGGCCGCGCTCGCCTATGACGAACAGATTGTAGCCGGTCCGTCTGATGGCCGTTCCAAAACGCATGGCATCCCGTGCCCGGTCTTGCCCCAAGAGCCGTTCGGCCGGTTTCAACTCCGCGGTTGTCTTGAACCCGAGTCGTCTGTGGTCGCATCGCTGCCGAAGCACCGATGCGCGCAACGCTTTTGCCTCTGCCACTGTCGTCACCATCCTTGCAGCATGTTGGATCGATTATGCAGTGTCAGAGTCAGCGGATTTTGAGGCAAGTCAATCCCGGCGAGTCGGGTGGCGCCGGCGCTCAGGCGCCGCTGCGCCAGGCCTGAGTCGACTTGCACTTCTTGCAGACGCGGTTGCCGGGACCAAAGCTGTCAAACAGGATACCACACATCAGACATCGGCGGGGCTTTCGCTCGTCCTTGTCGTGGATCTCGGCGTTGCGCGTGCTTACCTTCGTTACTATCGTCACTCACTGGTATGTAGGAAGGTGTTGAAAATAATCAATATTTTGATTTGAACGGCTGTCGAACGATTGCTCCATCTGATTGATGTTGGATCATTCATCTGATTCCTTGCCGGACCACCGACGAACAACCGACCGTTCCAGGATCGCAGCCACCTCCTGATCCGACACCGGATCGAAATTTCGGTAGTGCAGGCCGACGGCATGGAAGGGCTCCGGAGTACTCAGGCAGATACAGTCGTCGACTTCAGTCTCCAGCATCGCGATGGTTTCCCGCGGCCCTACAGGCACCGCGAGAACAAGCCTGTCGGGTTGCCCCAGACGCAGGGCCTTCAACGCGACACGCACGGTGGCGCCGGTGGCAATGCCGTCATCAACCACAATCAACGTCCTGTCCTTGACGGTAAAGCTCTGGCGGCCTTGGAGATAAAGGCTTCGGCGTCGCTCGATTTCGGCGACTTGAACCTGTGTCGCGGCTTCGATGGCTTCATCCGGGACATCCAGATGTCTGCGAATATGGTCGTTGATGACGACTTGCGGAGGATTGCCGTCAACGACAGCACCGAGCGCAAGTTCCGGTTGGCCGGGTGTTCCGATCTTGCGAACAAGCAAAACGTCCAGCGGGAAAGACAAGGCCCGGGCAATCTCCGCCGCGACAGGAACGCCGCCTCGCGGCAAAGCCAGCACCAGCGGATCTTTGTAGCGTTCTCGCGCCACGGCATCCGCGAGTAAACGGCCGGCCTCTTCGCGGTCAACGAAGGCGCCTCTCATCCGCTCCACCTTGTTATTTGGCGGGTTTCCAACGCCCGCGCACATTTTGTGACGATCATGGTGTTATTTGCCCGAAGTTCCGCCGTCTGAAACGAAGTGTGTGCTCGATTTTTCATCATTTGCATTGACGGCGATCAATTTAACTTGAGCCCATAGAACAAGGCAAAGGCGGTCCCCTTGACGTCGGTCAATTGACGGGCCGCGCAATGCAGATAGTATTTCCGGGCCACAGGGGGGTGGTTAGGAATGGCAGGTCCGCATCGCATCAAGCGCTCCGGCCGATCGAGAAAGTTGATTTGGGTCGGCCTGCTCGGCCTGCTGTTTCTGCTTGTCCCGCTCCCGTTCATGTCCGCAGGTGATGCGGCGCGCCGTGGCCATGATGTCGTCGAGAGTTGGTGCCGGACCTGCCATTTGCGGGCCGGCGACGCGGCCGATCCGGAAATGGCGCCGCCCTTCGAGAGTATTGTCAAGCGGCCAAGGCGTGACCGGGCCTATCTGAAGCACTTCCTCGCCGGCGACCATTTCCCCATGACGATCTTCCGGCTCTACGAGAGCGAAAAGGCCGATGTGTTGGCCTATCTGATGGATCTGCAAGAAAAAACGCAGGAGGGCGAGTAAAGCTTTACACTCTATGGCCTGACCTGCACTTGAAGGGCGATGATCTTGTCGAGCAGGGAGTCCAGCTCTGCCGACGGCCGGGTCGTTGCGGTACCGCCATTGGCCTGCCAGTGCTCGAGTGGCGAGCGCATCAGGGCATCGAGATCGCTCTCACAGGAAAAATCTCCGACAACGGATTTGATTTTGGTATTGTCGAACAGCAAGGTGTGGGCTCTGTCGCCCTTCAGGAAACCCTCCCAGTCCGGATGAAAATGCACCAGGTTGTCGGTCGGTACATGAACCAATTTCGGTTCGGCACCGATAGCGCGGCCTACCGCGGCATAAATCATGTCCCAGGGAAAGCCATAGTCGGACGTGAGATGGAAAGCCTCGCCGATCGCCGCACGATTGCCGAACAGGCGAACGAAGGGCGGTGCAAAATCCTCCGCCCGGGTCAACGTCCAAAGGGCTCGACCGTCTCCCGGAACGACGATTGGCAGTCCGCGAAGGACGCGTGACAGCAGCGCATCGCCTTCCCCAATCGCTGTCGGGAAGCGGGTGCGGATCGTGTGGCTCGGCCGCACGATGGTCAGGAGCAGATCGTCCGCCTGCCGTAGAACCTGTTCACAGGCAATCTTCTTGCGGCTGTATTCCCAATAGGGATTGTCCAGCGGCACGGCTTCAGTAATCGGGCACTGGATGACTGGTTTCGCGTATGCCGAAGCCGTCGAGATGAAGACGTACTGCCCGGTTCTTCCGGCAAAAAGGGCGGCATCCCGCTCAGCCTCTTCAGGCTCAAAGGTGATGAATTGGCAGACCACATCCCAGGTGCCGGCGGCCGCCTGGGCATAATCCGCATCATTCTGAAAATCCGCAATGACTGAGCGCACGGAAGCTGGAAGCCTGTCGGTCATGCTGCCGCGGTTAAGGACGGTTACCTCGTGGCCCGCGTTGACGGCCTCCAGTACGCACGGAAACGAGATCTGCCCGGTGCCGCCAATGAAGAGGATGCTAAGGGGCATAGTATTTCCTTTGGCGGTCGAATGGAGGAACTGTCGGTATTGTGGAATTGTCTCACACGGGATGCAACAGGCCTCTTGCCAAGCCATCTGGGCTGTGTTGATGTGACGACTCCGTGGCCGCCTGAGCACCCGGAGACCTGCCATCATATTCCCGACCGCCAATACAGCCGGTTGAGAGGGTTCCAACATGATCACTAAAGCGATTGTTTGGGGCGAGAACGTCCACGAACAGACCAGCGATGTCGTGCGCGCCATCTATCCGGATGGAATGCACGAATGCATCGCTTCAACTTTGAACGCCGATAGCGGCATCACGGCTGAAACAGCGACTCTGCAGCAACCTGAGCACGGTTTGCCGGAAGAGCGGCTGGCTGAAACCGACGTGCTATTCTGGTGGGGGCACGCGGCCCATGGCGACGTCTCTGACGACGTGGTCGAACGTGTCGCAAGACATGTTTGGCAGGGCATGGGCTTTGTCGCTCTGCATTCATCTCATTTCAGCAAGGTTTTCATGCGGCTGATGGGATCGCCCTGCAATTTGACCTGGCGCGAGGCCGGCGAACGTGAGCGGCTGTGGCTGACCTCGCCCGGCCATCCGATTGCCGCCGGTTTGCCCGACAGTTTCGAACTGGAATACGAGGAAATGTATGGCGAGCCATTCGGTGTTCCGGAGCCTGCCGAAACCGTATTCGTCAGCTGGTTTCAGGGCGGGGAAGTGTTCCGCTCCGGTCTGACCTACCGCCGCGGCGCGGGCAAGGTGTTCTATTTCCGCCCGGGTCACGAAACCTACCCGACCTATCACGATGCCAATGTGCAGCGCGTGCTGACCAACGCGGCAAAATGGGCGCATGGCGAAAGGCGCAGTCGTGAGAGCACGATTGATGCTCCCAATCGGCCGGTGAACGAGGCGCTCGAAGCGATCGAGGACCGGGGACCGAAAATTCACAAGGATGGTGAAGCCGGTTTCCGTTGATCCGGCACGCCACGGGGGATGAGATGACGACCAGCAGGTTTCGGCATGCAATTCTGGGAACCGGCAGCATGGCCACCCAGCATGCGAAGGCTTTTGCAGCTGACGAAGGTGTCGACCTTGTCGCCGCCATCGATACCGACGCGCAGCGATTGAACGCGTTTTGCGACGAACATCAGATAGCCAGTCGTTTCAGCTCGGTTGGTGATGCGATTGATTGGGGTGGGTTCGACAGCGTCTCCAATGTGACCCCCGACCGCGCCCATTACCCAACGACCATGCCGCTGCTGGCCGCCGGCAAACACGTTCTCTGCGAGAAACCACTGGCTGAAAACCATGCGGATGCCATCGCAATGACGAGCGCTGCTGCAGAAGCTGGTATCGTCAACATGGTCAATCTGACCTATCGCGGCCTAGCTTCCATGCAGGAGGCAAGACGCCGTATCGCTGCCGGCGCAGTCGGAACCGTCAGACACTTCGAGGCATCTTACCTGCAAAGTTGGCTCACCCAGCCGCTCTGGGGCGACTGGCGCACGGACTCGACCTGGCTGTGGCGGCTGTCGACTGAACATGGATCTGCCGGTGTGCTCGGAGACGTCGGCATTCATATTCTCGACTATGCGACCTACGTCATCGGCGACAACGCCACCGCCGTATCCTGTCGTCTGAAGACGGTTTCCAAAGCTCCGGGCGACCGCATCGGCGCCTATCCGCTCGATGCCAATGACAGTTTCACGATGCAGCTTGAACTGGGTACTGGGGCGATCGGCGTCGTACATGCCAGTCGATTTGCGTCCGGTCACGTCAACGACCTGAGGCTGCGTGTTTGGGGTGACGAAGGCGGTCTCGAGGTGGCGACGGAGGGACAAAACGAGCGCCTGCTTGTGTGCGGACCAGCTGATCTGCAAAAACCGGTCTGGCGGGAAGTCGCATTTCCTCCGGTCGAAACAAATTACCAGCGTTACGCTGATGCTGTGCGTCGGGGCGTCCAGGTCGATCCGGACTTCGCCCGAGCCGCCCAACTCCAGGAAGTTCTGGATCTTGCCGCCCGTTCAGACCGGGAGCATGGCTTGACTGTCAGCCCCGTCTGATTGCTCTTTTTGCGACGCACCGATGCAAGTCGTTTCTATCGAAGCCCGGCGGCTGCAAAATTATTTGACCGGGAAGGGCATACCCTCCATGGTGACCGGCAAGGGAGTGACGGTCCAAGGGAAGGGTGTTATTGAGGATCATGGACTATGCGTTGCTATGGGCACTTGTCGGTCTGCAGATAAAGCACTTTGTAGCGGACTACACCCTCCAGTGGCCGTCGATGATTCAGCAAAAGTGCTACCTCACGAAACCCGGTGGCTATATTCACGCTGGCATTCATGTGATCCTGACCCTGCCGGTGCTGCTAATTTGCAGCATTCCCGTTGGCGTTATCGTCGGGCTTCTGGCTTTCGAATTCGTTGTCCACTACCTGACCGACTATGCCAAGGGACAGTATGATTGCAGGCACAAGCTGGAAGTGCACACCCGCCACTACTGGGTGCTGCATGGTGCCGATCAGCTTGTGCATCAGTTGACCTATGCCGTGATGATCGCAGTCATCATGGCTTCGAAGCAGGGCATGTAGCAGGCTCCGGGGGCAAGGGGCGACAAATTTGCACCGTTTGCCAGCGGCGATTTTGGTCTCTGGCTAGGCGGATTTCCTATCCAGAACGTTCGCCAGGTCCGACGTCGTGCGGGCAAGACGCTGCGCCAACTCGCGAATGACCTCGACCGCGACATCGGGGAATTCGCCGCAAAGCTCCATCAGGTTTTCCCGTTTGAGCTCCAGCACGGTCAATTGGCCATTGGCCTGGACAGATGCGGTTCGAGGAACGTCGCAAAATGCGGAGATCTCGCCGAAAAGGGCATTGGTTCCAAGTTTCGCCACGACCACCTGTTTGCCGCCGCTGTCCGACAGAATGTCGGCATCACCTCCCACGATCAGATAGGCCGAGGTACCGTTCGAGCCTTGCGCAAACACCATCTCGCCATCGTCGAACATCAGTTGTGAGGCTGTGTAAGCGATCAGCTTGAGCTTGCTCGGGTCCACGCTCTCGAACAGCGGGACCTTACGCAGCATGGCCACATCATCCTTCAACGTACTCATCGATTGACTCCTACTCTCCCATGCTTTCGCTAATCGGCATCTGTTTCGAGCCGCGCCGCGACCTTGTCCGGGGTGCCTTCAACGGCAATGCGGCCGTGTTCCATTGCAATGACCCGGTCGAAGACATCCAGGTCCTTCGTGTCCAGCGGAACGCAGATCACACCCATGCTGCGGGCGTCCCCGTCCTTGCCCATGGCGAGAACTCCCTCGACTATCCGCATACGCTCCTCCGGATCGAGGGCCGACATCGCCCGGTTGAGGATGACGATATCCGGTTCCTTCAGCAGCGCTCGCGCCACTTTGAGTTTTTGCGCCTGGTGTGTGCTCAGGTTACGCCCACCGGTGCCGATGTCAAAAAACAGTCCGATGCGGAACAGCGCATCCGACACGCCGCTATTTTCCAACTGCTCCTTGATGGCGGTGAGCACGCGTTCGCGCGCGCCGATGCGCCGGGCGTCGATACGGCCGAACAGGATGTTGTCGAGCAGTGACAGCGACGGGTTGAAGTGGTCCGGATCGTGGAAGGCCACTGCGTTGTTGCCACTCTGCTCAACGGCAGCGCGCAGCTTGTGGCGCAGCTCCAGCAATTGCGCCTGCTCATTTTCATCGAGAACGCCGAAACGGGTCTGTGCTTCGCAATAGTCGAAGGCGAGTCCGAGCATCGCGGCAAGGTCCTTCTCACCTGCATTGCTTGCGTTTTTGCCTGCGAGCTTTTCCAACGCTTCCTTCATCAGCAACAGCTCCTCAGGCGAGGGGCCGCCCGAACGTTGCAGCAGTACGCTGTCTTCAGCCAGATCGCCGAACAGTTCGACATTGTTGCGTGCGATCTCGATCCCCATGTCGAACAGCGGACCCTCAAGACCACCCTCACGCAAAAGGCCGCGAAGCATTTCGTTCGTCGGCAGATTGTCGGTCTCGAAGCTCTCGTCCACGGGCGTGCCGAAAATGATGTTCTCGCCAATGGTCAGTTGCTGATTGTAGTTGTCCGGATCGAAAAACTCGACGGCGCTGCTGATCGTCTGGTCGCCGGCAAACTGTCGCCGCGCATCCATGACGCTTGCCTTGATGTCTTCATCGCCATCCGCGCCAATCTTGCGCAGCAGACCGAATTCCAGCACGTCGTCGTATAGGTCAACGCAGCGCATGATGTCGAAGACCCGCGGCGCCAATGCTTCGTCCGGCCATGGCTCGGGTGGTTCGAAAATTCCGGTATCGTCGTCGGTTTTCTCGATTCCGGCCGCGATCTCGGATTCATGCGGTAAAAAGTCGGCATTCGAGGAGCCGGAATGCAGGATCGGCGTCGCCTCTCCCTCGAAAGGCAGCGTATCGGCCAGCGCCGCCTTGATGGATCCGGACGCGAAGAACGTGCCGCTATCCGCATATCCCACCCTGCGGCCGGTCATGCCTTCCGGCAGGTTTACCAGCTCCTTGTCGTCCAGGGTGATGTTGCCGGATGCTGCCTGCATCAGTCGTGCCAGCGCCTCCGCCACCTGTTCGGCGCCGGAGTCTCCGCCACCAACGAGAGCCACGGCTTCGTTGCGGGTCAGCGCGCCGCTGAAGTCCTGGATGATCGGTTGTTCGGATGCATCGAGAACCGAGAGGTTGTGTACGGCGTAACCGGTCACGATTGGCGCCGCCGGTGCGTCCATGGGTGCCTGACGATCGGCAGGCGTAATGTCGGTATTGGCAAAATCTTCGATCGCCTGCTCGTAGCGGATCTGGTTGAGCAGCCGCTGCTGATCCCAGTCGATAATGCCCTTGATGGGCGCCGGTAGGTCCTTGTAGGCGGCAATGGACGCAACGAGCGAGCCGAGATCCATGCGGCCGGTGATCACCAGGTAGCCGCCGATCAGGTAGAACAGGAAGGCCAGAAGCTGAATCAGAAAGTTGTTCAGGAATTTGACCTGGAACTTGCGCTGATAGAGTTCGAAACGAATGGCCAGGATGTTGCGCAGCATGCCCCAGATATTGAAGCGGGCACGGTTTGAAACGCCGTGCAGGTGCACGTCGTCCATGCCCTGGACATACTCGCCGATACGCCCCGATAGCCGACGCGCTGCGGTTTGACGCATGCGGCCAAGCACCAGCAGGCGCCGCCTCAGCCGCGGTATGATCCACGCCTGGAACAGCACGATGGCCAGGGTAATGACGCCGAACATTGTGCTTTGCAGGAACAGGAACAGCAGGCCGGTGATGGCCTGAGCGCCCAAGAAGACGGGAATGGAGAAGGCATCGCCGAAGAATTCTCCCAACGGCTCCACTTCGTCCTTGATGGCACTCGTCACTTCAGACGGTTTGACCTGTCGCGCCTTTGAGATCGGGTAGCGTAACACCCGGTCGAACAGTTCATAGCGAAGCCGGCGAAGCAGCCGCTCACCTAGTTTGCCTTTGAAGGTGTTGATATAGAGCTTGAACCAGCCGTTCAGGGCGACGGCGACCAAAAATCCGATGCACAAAGCCACCAGCATGTCCAGCCGTTCCAGCTGGAAGCCGCCAAACAGATTGATCGATCGTCCGAATAGAAAGTCTGAGAACGGCAGGTCGATGGAAAGAAACGACTGGGTCGAATCCGGGGAGTCGAATCCGTCACCCTGAATCGGACCGTTGACCACCAGTTTCGGCAGTTGCAGCATCTGGAAGTACACCGGCATGGAGATCACGACGATGATGAAGATCCAGATCTGCTGCTTTCTCGTATGCCGCCAGATATAGGGAAGTAGTTTGCGCTCCAAAGTGCCTCTCGCTGTTCATCGCGGCCTTGCTGGGTTCGGGTATCAGACAGTCGGGTGCACGGCTACAGATGCGCCTGTCCACCCGAATTTCCGATTCCGTCATCCCCTTGCCGCATGAACCTTCAACGAAGGGTGGGCTCTGTCAAGCCTGTTGCACGCGCTAGACGGAGCGCGCCGGCATACGCGTCTTGACTCCTGGTCACCCTCGCCACACTTTTTCCCTCAAAAAGGGCATATCCATTTCATTGATGATTTCATTTGACTTGAGGCGTCGCCGCGTCTTGACCCAACAGGGAGCCGATCTATGAATATCCACAAGCCCCACCGCCGCAAGACCGCCAAGGACTTTCCGCAGGAACTGCTCGACCTTTACGACTTTTACGCCCACGGCATGATCAGCAAACGCCAGTTTCTCGATGGCGCCGCCAAATTTGCCGTCACCGGCGTCACCGCGGCTATGCTGTTGAAGCAATTGTCACCTGACTACGCTCTGGCCCAGCAGGTGGCCTCCGACGATCCTGATATCAACACCAGCCGCATTACCTTTCCCTCGCCGAATGGTCACGGGACCGTCAACGCCTATCTTGTGCGCCCGTCAGGTGCCGATAGCAAGTTGCCTGCAGTGCTCGTGATCCACGAAAACCGGGGGCTGAATCCCTACATTGAAGACGTCACGCGCCGTCTCGGCAAGGCCGGATTCATGGCCATGGCGCCGGACGGCCTGACCTCCGTGGGCGGCTATCCTGGCAATGACGATGAGGGTCGCACCCTGCAACGCTCAGTCGACCGCGAAAAGCTGCTCAATGATTTCTTCGCCGGCTTCGAATATCTGCTGTCACGGGACGATTGCAGTGGAAAGGTTGGAGCCGTGGGCTTCTGCTACGGCGGTGGTGTCGTCAATGCGCTGGCGGTCGCGTATCCGGAACTGGCGGCCGGCGTGCCGTTTTACGGACGCCAACCGGATGCCGCCGACGTTGCCGAAATTCAGGCACCTCTGATGATCCAGAACGCCGAGCTCGACGAGCGGATCAATGCCGGCTGGCCAGCCTATGAAGAGGCGCTCAAGGCCAATGGCAAGACTTACGAGGCGCACATGTATCCGGGCGTCAATCACGGCTTTCATAACGACACCACGCCGCGTTACGACGAGGCGGCGGCGAAGCTCGCTGAGCAACGCACCATAGACTTTTTCAAGAAGCACCTGATGTAGGGTCTACTGCCTCAAACGAAGGCCGGCCGGATCGAAAGGTGGTTCGGCCAGCCTGACGGCCCGGTGCGGCCGACCGAGAACGGCCACATCGAGTTCGGCACCTTCGGGCGCCAGATCCGTCTTGAGATAGGCGAGCGCCAGCGACTTGCCGACCGAGTGTCCGTAGGTTCCCGACGTTACATATCCGACCGGGGTTCCGTCCGTGAGAAACACCGGTTCACCCCCGTTGGCGTCTGCGTCGGTGACGTCGATGTCCAGAATCGAAAGCGATTCGCGCGGTTTATTCGTCAACACCGCTTCGCAGGCGTCCCGATTGAGAAAGGGGCCCTTGTCCAGCTTGACCAAGCGCTCCAGTCCGGATTCCTGCGGCCAATATTCCGGTGAATACTCCCGGCCCCAACTGCCGTATCCCTTTTCGACCCGGAGCGACATCAAGGCCCGGGAGCCGACCGGCCCGGCTCCAAACGCTTTGCCCGCTTCCAGCAAGGCTCTGTAGAGATCGAGCTGACGGTCTGCCTGGCAGTGCAACTCCCAGCCAAGATCACCGGTGAATGAAACGCGGATGGCAATGGCCTCGATGCCGGCAATCTCGATACGCGTGGAACGCATGAACGGGAACGCCTCGGTTGAAAGGTCCGCATTAGTGAGCCGTGCAAGAATGTCCCGTGATTGCGGTCCGGCCACGTTGAAGCCGCACAGGGCCTCCGTGTGGCTTTCGAAGACCGTATCATCCGGCAGCGGTACGGCCTTGAAAAACCGCTGATGATAGCGCTCCGCCAAACCGGAGCCGACGATCATGAATTCTGTTTCGCCAAGGCGCGTCACCGTGAAGTCGCCGGCAATCCCGCCGCGCTTCCCGATCAGCGGCGTCAGGCAGGAGCGGCCGATCTTCGTTGGCATGCGATTGGCGAACAGCGCATTCAACCAATCCTCGGCACCTGCTCCGGAGACTGAATATTTGGCGAAATTCGAGATATCGATAATGCCGGCCCGTTCGCGCAGCATCTTGCACTCGCGTCCAACCGGTTCGAACCAGTTCTGCCGTTCGAAACCGTATGTCTCATGGGCGTTGTTCGGGTTGTCGGCGTACCAAAGAGGATGTTCCCAGCCATAGTTCAGGCCAAACACGGCGCCCATCTGCTGCTGCATGGCATAAACCGGCCGCGTCCGCACCGGTCGTCCGGCCTCGCGTTCTTCATTCGGGAAATGAATCTTGAAGCGGTGGGCATACTGGTCGGCGACCCGCGCCTTCGTGTAGGCCTTGTTCGCCCACAGCCCGAAACGGGCAAGATCGAGACCGAATAGATCGAGCTTCGGTTCCTGTTCGATGATCCATTGCGCTGACTGCAGGCCAAGTCCGCCCGACTGCGAGAAACCCGGTATGAGACCGTTGCAGCAGAAATAGTTCGACAGTTCGGGCACGGGTCCGATCAGCGCTCCGCTGTCTGGCGACCAGATCATCGGCCCGTTGATGACGCGACGGATGCCGGCTTCGCCGACAGCCGGCACTCGGGTTATCGCCCGCATGATGTTGTCTTCGATGCGCTCGAGGTCGTCATCGAACAGCTCGTGACCGAAGCCGGCCGGGGTGCCGTCCTCTGCCCAGAAGCGCATGTCGCGTTCGTAGGCACCGACCAGCAGACCTTTGCCTTCCTGTCGCAGGTAATACTCGCCGTCGCGGTCGGCGATCGATGGCAACCGCCGGTCGAGTGATGCAATCTCGGCAATTGTCTCGGTTACGAAATATTGGTGTTCCGTGGGGATGAGCGGCAACTCGATCCCGGCCATCGTTGCCACCTCGCGTCCCCACAGGCCAGCAGCATTGACAATCCACTGTGTATGGATGTCGCCATTCGGTGTCTCCACGATCCAGCTCCCGACGGCCTGCTGGCGCGTCGCTGTGACCGGTGTAAAACGATGGATTTCAGCGCCGCGTGAGCGGGCGCCCGCGGCATAGGCCTGTGTGACCCCGGACGGATCGACGTTGCCGCCATCCGGTTCGAACATGATGCAGCGCACACCATCGAAATCGGCAAGCGGATGCAGGCGTTCTGCCTCATCGCGGCCGACCTCGTGGAAGTTCATGCCGTAATATCGCGCCTTGGCGGCCTGCAGCCGCAACTGATGCTCGCGCTCGGCGGTCTGAGCCAGATAGAGCGATCCCGGCTGGAAGACGCCGCAGCCCTGTCCGGTTTCAGCCTCGAGCTCCTTGTAGAGCTGCATCGTGTAGTGCTGCAGTCGCGAAATATTGGTGCTGTCGTGCAGGCCATGGATATTGGCCGCAGCGTGCCAGGTGGACCCGCTGGTCAGTTCGTCGCGTTCGAGCAGCACGACATCGGTCCAGCCGAGTTTTGCGAGATGATAGAGGATTGAACATCCAATGACGCCGCCACCGATGACGACCGCCTGGGCGTGTGAGCGCATGTCTTCAAGTCATCCGAATTGAACCATTGTGGCACCTTCGCGGGATTTTGCTCGCGCGCAAGCCCAAAAAGACTCATATTGGGGTGAGGTGCATTCAACCGTGAAAACGCAATGGCCCGCAAACATTACGATCTGCCGCCTCTGACCACACTGGCCACTTTCGAAGTTGCAGCACGCCGGCTGAGCTTCAAGGACGCAGCCGGTGAACTCAATGTGACCCCGGGCGCCGTCAGCCACCAGATCAAGGCGCTTGAAAGCGAACTTGGCGTCGCGCTGTTTCAGCGCCGCCACCGTGGGGTGACGCTGACGGAGCAGGGGCTGGTGCTCTTTCATGCATTGGAGGGCAGCTTCACCCGCATATCGACGGTACTGACCCGGTTGCGCCGGGCCGCAGGAGAGACGGCTGTCACGATTGCCGCGACGACCGCGGTTTCCTCGCTGTGGCTGACCCCGCGGCTGACAGCGTTCTGGAAGGCGCATGGTGGCATCGCCGTCAATCAGCAACTGTCCGACAAGCCGGAACCCCGACGGCAAGACGCTGACCTACAAATTCGCTATGGCGACATCGATGCAGAAGAAACCGTCACTTTTCCATTGTTTCGTGACGAATTGGTGCCGGTCTGCAGTCCGGCCTTTGCGGACGCGCACCCACAGCCTGATCTGGAAACGCTGGCCCAATTGCCTTTGATTCACCCTGATGCCGATGACCTCACCTGGACCACCTGGCGCACCTGGTTCACTCAACTGGGTTATCACGGCGACATCGCCAAAGGCTTGAAGGTCAACAACTATACGATCGCCTTGCAGGCCGCCTGCGATGATATGGGCATCGTACTTGGCTGGAAACGGCTTGTGCGGCCGCATATCGAGCGAGGGGTTCTCGTTCCTCTCGGTCGCCATGAGATACCGGCGCCGGCGTCGTTCTACATCGTGTCCGACCCGGACGACATGATTACCGCCAACGCGCAGACTGTGCGCGATTGGTTGTTGGGTAATGTTTGAGTTGAATTGAACTCATCTGAACGCGAAGATTTGTGCCGTTGAATTTCGGCGCATATAGATCGAATATCAAGACCACGCATTTGCGACCGGAGGAGCTGTCGTGAACACGCATACCGATCTTTCGCGCGTTGTCGCCCCGCTGAGCCAGGCCCGCGGCCTGCCGAACGAGCATTATATCTCTCAGGATGTGTTCAGTGAGGAGAAACGTGCCGTCCTCTTCGCCAACTGGTCAGGCATTGGCTTTGCCAAAGACGTGCCGGAGCCTGGAGATGCAAAGCCCATCGACTTCCTCGGCATGCCACTTTTGGTGGTGCGCGACGGGGAGGGGGTGGTCAGGGTTTTTCAAAACACCTGCCGTCATCGCGGCATGATCCTTGTCGAGGAGCCGCGCAAAATCACGGGCGCCATCCGTTGCCCCTATCACAGCTGGTGTTATGCGCTGAACGGCGATCTGCGTACCACGCCGCATATCGGCGGACCGGGCCAGAACACCCATGAGGACGTCGACCGGAGCGACATGGGGTTGTTCCAGGTGCGCGCTCACATCTGGCAGGATGTCATCTTCGTCAACATCTCCGGTGATGCGCCGCCTTTCGAAGAGGCCATGGCCGACCTGCTCGAACGTTGGCGCGAATTCGACCGGCCATTGCATCACGGCGGAGCGGCGGCATCCTTCAAGCTGGATGTTCGGTCCAATTGGAAGCTGGCCGTCGAAAACTATTGCGAAAGCTACCATCTGCCGTGGGTTCATCCCGGCCTCAACAGCTATTCTCGGCTCGAGGATCACTACAACATTGAGGCACCCGGTCGCTTCTCCGGGCAGGGGACCCTGGTCTATCGCCAACTCAAGGGCGATGGCGGGGCGGTCTTTCCGGACTTCGAAGATCTATCCGGACAATGGGACGAAGGCGCGGAATATATTGCCGTTTTTCCCAACGTTCTGCTCGGCGTTCATCGCGACCACACCTTTGCCATCGTACTGCAGCCGATGGGCGTCGACCGGACCATTGAACATGTCGAGGTCTACTACCCGCAGGACATTGCCGGGGACGCGGTGCTGGAAGACCTCAACCGCGCGAACGCGGCACAATGGAAGAGCGTATTCGAGGAAGACGTTTTCGTGGTCGAAGGCATGCAGCGCGGCCGTCATGGAACGCTTTTCGACGGCGGTCGCTTCTCTCCGACAATGGACGGCCCGACCCATCTTTTCCACCACTGGGTGGCGGATCAGATCGGCCGGGCGCGGCAAGCCGGATGAACGAGGCCGACGACGGGCTCGAAAGACAACTGCTGGAGGCCCATGGCCGCGACGATCCAAAAGAGCTTTCCGCGCTCTATGCAGAGGTTGCCGATTTGAAAGAGGCGGAAGGCGATATCGAGGCCACCTGTTTCTACCTCACCCATGCCTTTGTGTTTGCCCTGCAGGCCGGTGATGACACCGCGCTTGCACTTCAAGAGCGTCTGTGGCGGTTTGGTCGTGAGGTGCGACCCTCAAGAAAATTCTGATTGGAAGGGGCCAACCGCCTGCGGCAGCTTGAGACGCGTGTGACACCGATCGGCCGAATGCTGGCGTTGCTGTCTGCGTTGGAAATCTCCTCGCGGATTTTTTTGGAGCGTTGCAGCTTGGTTAGACGCAAGACGATGCCGCAGATTCCAACCACGATCCAGACGATCTGTATCAGCGCCGATGCGAGATTGAATTCGATCGTCATGCTTGTGAGGACCAATGACGCTGCAAGAACGCTGGCGCATGTATAGGTAATCGAATTTCCATCGATCCAGCGCAGTTGAAGCGCTGTGAAAGTGCCAACGTAAAGTAGAAAGCCAAGTATGCCCAGGAACCGAAAAGCCAGTGAAGTATCAAAAATGTCGATGAGGTCGAAAATCATGTCTCTTCGGCGAAGTCGGTTCTGTTGATCAGCCTGCTTCGCACCACTGACACATCGATACATCACCCAAACTGGTCAAACGAGGCGATATATTTGCCGGCTCTGTTTCGCCCGGAAGCCATTTGACCTGTCAAAACACAGGCAGCCATGCTGTTTGTGCACCGGTTTATGCGTCTCGCTCATGCCGATCACAAAGTGCCAGAAACCCTCAAAATACACCTCGCGCAGTGTCGCATCGCAATCGAATTTGCGTTAGAGCAGCGACTTCGAATTGACATCCAGGCGAAGAGACATTTTCGCCTGCCACGGGAGAGAACCGATGAACGCAACTGAGTTGTTTTGCAAACTGGGCTTGAGTCAGGACGAGGTAGCCGGTGGGTCGCTCGCCGTCTCCTCACCAATCGATGGAGCCGAGATCGCACGGGTCAAAGAAACGCCTGCCGGGGACATGGACGCCCTTATTGCCCGCGCTCAATCCGCCTTCGTCGCATGGCGCGAACTGCCGGCGCCGAGGCGGGGCGAACTGGTCAGGCTGCTCGGCGAAGAATTGCGTGCCGCCAAGGACGACCTCGGCGCACTGGTGTCGCTGGAAGCCGGCAAGATTGTCTCCGAGGGGCTTGGTGAAGTCCAGGAGATGATCGACATCTGCGATTTCGCCGTCGGCCTGTCGCGCCAGCTCTACGGCCTGACAATCGCTTCAGAGCGTCCCGGCCACCGGATGATGGAAACCTGGCACCCGATGGGCCCGTGTGCCGTCATCACCGCCTTCAACTTCCCCGTTGCCGTTTGGTCCTGGAACACAGCCCTGGCCCTTGTTTGCGGCGATCCGGTGATCTGGAAACCGTCGGAAAAGACGCCGTTGACCGCCATGGCCTGCATGAAGATCTTCGACCGCGCCGTCGCCCGTTTCGGTGACGACGCTCCGGAGGGACTTGCGCAACTGGTGATCGGCGGGCCGGAAATTGGTGAGGCGCTGGTCAATTCCCACGACGTGCCGATCGTTTCGGCCACCGGTTCGACGCGCATGGGCCGTGCCGTTGGTCCCAGGGTTGCCGAGCGGTTTGGCCGCTGCATCCTCGAACTCGGCGGTAACAACGCCATGATCGTGGCGCCAACGGCTGACCTCGAAATGGCCGTGCGTGCCATCGTCTTCTCGGCCGTCGGCACCGCCGGCCAGCGCTGCACGTCACTGCGCCGCCTGATCGTGCATGAGCGGGTGCGCGAAGACCTGACGGCGCGGCTGGTCAAGGCTTATGCCAGCCTGCCTGTTGGCGATCCGCGTGAAGACGGAACCCTCGTTGGTCCATTGATCGATCATGCCGCACTCGCTGCTATGGAAAAGGCACTGAGCGAGGCTGAGGTAGCCGGCGGCACCGTGCACGGAGGTCGGCCGGTGACCGAGGGCGTGCCTCAGGGTGGCGCCTATGTCTCGCCGGCCATCGTCGAAATGCCGGAACAATCGGTCATCGTCTGCCAGGAAACCTTTGCGCCAATCCTGTACGTCATGGGTTACCGCGAATTCGATGAGGCCATGGCAATGCACAACGGCGTTCAGCAAGGTCTGTCGTCGTGCATCTTCACCATGGATATGCGCGAGGCTGAACGGTTCGTATCCGACGCCGGTTCCGATTGCGGCATTGCCAACGTCAATATCGGGCCGTCCGGCGCCGAAATTGGCGGAGCATTCGGTGGCGAGAAGGAAACTGGCGGTGGCCGTGAAAGCGGCTCGGATGCCTGGAAAGGTTATATGCGCCGCCAGACCAACACCGTGAACTATTCTGCGGAGCTGCCGCTGGCCCAGGGCGTGACCTTCGACTTCTAGCTGACCATCGTCGGCAACAGCACGCGTAAGGGCGACTGGCGTGGGAAGTCGGTCACTGCGATTGCCTTATGATGGGCCATGATCATGCGACAGGCGGTGCGCACGTCCTGTCGCAGATCATGGTCGAGCACCACCTGGATGCGGCCGGACTGCAGGAATTCGCGATTCTCGCTGTCAAAATCATGAGCGATAAACACCTTCGGCCGGCAACCGGCTTCGTCGAAGGCAGCCAGGATCTGCCGGTTGCTGCCGCCGATTGAGTAGACGGCATCGATTTCAGGGTTCTTGTCCAACGCCTCGCGGACCTGTGGCCCGATTGGATCGCCGGACCGCGCACCTTCAATCAACTCGGTGACACGCGGCTGCTCGAACAGTTGGCTCATATGCTCCTGAAAGCCAATCTCTCGATCCTCTTCACCGCGAAACCGGTTGTTGCGCACGGTCACCAGAACATTTGGTGACGACCCGGTGTGCCACTGGTGCATCAGGAAGGCGGCAGTCTCACCGGCGCGTCGATTGTCGAGGCCGACATAACCGATGCGCTCCGAGGTGGGCAGGTCGGTCGCCATCGTGATCACCGGAATGCCGGCGCGGCTCAGGTCTTCGATCCGAGCGGTGATCGCCGGTGAGTCAGGAGCCATCAAAAGCACACCATGACTGCCGCGCTTGCGGATGCGGGTTAACGCCCGATCGATCTCGCCCTCTGAAAACAGCAGCCTGATGTCGCTGCGCGATCGGAAGATGGCCGGTTCGAGTGAGGGCAGTTCCGCGGCTATCGCCTCCTTGAGGGCACGGCCAAAGCTGTCGGGCGCTTCGATGACGGAATCGAGGAGGAACTTCCGACCCGAAAGGCTGATGGTGCGTTCCTGCTCCTCCAGTTCCTGAATCGCGTGCTCGACCCGGCGGACCGTTTGCCGGCGCACACCGCCGCGTTTATTGATGACCCGGTCAACCGTCGCCGTGCCCAGACCGGCCTGAAGGGCAATGTCCTTGATCAGAAATCGGTGCGCCATAAGTCCGTTTTGATGGATTTTTGATGGATTTCGACCTTAAGCGACCACCCGAACCAAGTCTATTGTCCAGGCCAGATACCAGGGAGGCCATGGAGGATTGCAAATGGATCAGGTTCTGAAAGGCAACGACCCGGTCTGGCTTGATGCCGGATCCTGCTCGCTCGATGATTTTCGCGCCCTTGTCGAAGTCGACACGACGATGGACAGCGTGCCGCTCGCCAGCGACATTTCGAGGAACATCCCGATTTACGACGCCGCCGCAGTCCGCGCGGCCCTGGGCGATCGTGACCGGTTGAGGGCCTTCATGGCCGAATGGAACCGGGTTCTGGCGACTGGTCCCGGCGTCGTGGTTTTCAAGAACACCTATGAGGATACGGACCTCGTCGATGCGGTGACCGGCGTGCTCGACACAATCATTGCCCAAGAGGAAAGCCAATCGGCAGGCTCAGGCGACCATTTTGCTCCGGCGGGTGCGAACAGCCGCGTTTGGAACGCGCACGAAAAACTGTGCATGGCCGATCCCGCACTCTTCGCGCGCTACAATGCCAACCCGATCATCCCGGTCATCAGCCGCGCATGGCTCGGGCCGCACTTTCAGATCACCACACAGGTCAATGTTGTGCGGCCCAGCGGCAAGGCGCAGACCTGCCACCGCGATTATCACATGGGCTTCCAGACCGCGGAGGAATTGGCACAGTATCCGGCGATCGCCCACCAACTGACGCCGCTGCTGACGCTGCAGGGGGCGATTGCCCATAGCGACATGCCGGTGGAATCCGGACCGACCAAACTGCTGCCCTATTCGCAGGCCTATCGGCCGGGTTTTTTCGCCACACTGCAGGAGGAGTTCCGCGACTACTTCGAAGACAACTACGTACAGCTTCCGCTCGACAAGGGCGACACGCTGTTCTTCAACCCGGCGACCTTTCATGCGGCCGGCGAGAACCGCTCGACCGACATTCACCGTTTTGCCAATCTGATGCAGATCGGTTCGGGTTACGGCCGTTCGATCGAAATCGTCGACCGTATGCGCATGAGCCGGGCGCTCTATCCGGTGCTTCTTGAGATGAAACAGACGGAGGCTTTGTCAGCGGCCGAGTTGGAAAATGTCGTTGTCGCTTGCGCCGAGGGGTATCCGTTTCCGGCCAACCTGGACATCGACTCGCCCTTGAGCGGCATGGCCCCGGAAAGCCAGCAGGGTCTGATGCGCCGTGCGCTCCAGGACGCCTGGACAAGTCAGCATTTCGAAAGTGAACTGCAGGCCCAGGCGGATCGCAAGCGCTCACATTAGCCGGCAAAATTTGAAGACTTCGTCTTGCGACCTTAGATCAGGTGAAAGGCGCAAACGGGGAGGTTCAAAATGACGGCAACTGAAGATCGGTTGGGATTAACCGTACCTGAGCTTTGTTTCGGAGCCGCACCACTTGGTGGCGCACCGGCCACCTACGGTTATGGCGTGGACGAGGATCAGGCCATCGACACGGTGAGGGCAATCTTTGATGGACCCGTGCCGTTTCTCGATGTTTCGAGAAACTACGGCCTTGGACGCAGTGAAAAGCGTATCGGTTCCGTCATCAGGGAACGCGGTGGTTTGCCGGACGGCTTCATCGTGTCCACCAAACTCGACCGCGACATGAAGACCGATCAATTCGACGGTGAACGCGCGCGACGTTCGCTGGAAGAGAGCTTGTCTGCGCTGGGCGTGGATCGTGTACAGATTCTGCACCTGCACGATCCGGAATACGCGGCGGATCTCTCTGAAGTCGTTCGCACGGGCGGTGCAATTGACGAGCTATTCCGCATGAAGGAGGAGGGACTGGTCGACGCTGTTGGGTTGGCCATGGGCAAGATCGACCTGATGGCTGAACTGCTGTTCGACTGGCCGTTCGACGCCATGATCAGCCACAACCGCTTTACCTTGGTTAATCGGCAGGCTGAGGCGGTGATCGATCGCGCCCATGCGCTGGGCATCGCTGTCTTGAATGCAGCACCCTACGCCGGCGGGGTCTTCGCCAAGGGCACGCAGGCCCACCCTCGCTATGTCTATCAAGAAGTCTCCGACGAGGTGCTTGAGCCTGTCCGCAACATCGAACGTATCTGCGACCGTCACGGCATTCCGCCGGGAGCGCCAGCGTTGCAGTTTTCCATGCGCGATCCGCGTATCACGTCCACCATCTGCGGTGTCTCCCGGCCGGAACGGATCGCGCAGACTGTTGAATGGAGCAACTGGCCGATCCCTGATGCCGTGTGGGAGGAGCTGATGGCGTTGCCATTTTCCAGCGGCGACCCGGAAGCGGATCGGACGTTTACGCCGGAGTGATGCGGCACGGCGTGCCAGGCCTACCCTTAAAGTCTCATTCGTGGCATTTCCGCCGGATCGAGTTTAAGTTCGATCAGGAGCGGACCGGTGTTGTCCGCAATGAATGAACCAACCTTCTCCAGGTCCTCGGGACTCGCGACCTGCATGCCGCGGCCTCCCAACGTGGTGGCAATCTCGGCCAGGGAAGGCCATTCGAAAGTCGAGATGGTCGGGTCGAGTTGGCGGTCGGTAAACTGGATGTATTCAGCGCCATAAGCGCCGTCATTGGCGGCAATGACGATCAATCGCTGTCCGGTTCGAACCGCTGTATTGAATTCAGTCATGCCGCCGGACATGAATCCCCCGTCGCCGGTAAAGCAGACAACGAGCTTTTCAGGTGCGCCGAAGCCGGCACCTATCGCCAACTGGAGGCCCAAGCCGATGGCTCCAAAACGCGTGCTGTAGGCGAAGTGCCGTGGGTCCTCCAGACCGATGCGGCACCAGACCTCTGTCATGAAGCGGCCGCCGTCGCAGACCAGGACCTTGTCCTGAGGCAGAATTTCGTTCAGCCGATCAAGCGCCGAAACATAATCCACAAAACCCGGCTTGGCGGACTCTTGGTTTCCAGGGGCGTGGTTCAGAATGGTCGCGGTGTCGATCTCGGCAGCAACGCCCGATGGTGCGACCTCGGCTTCGTTCATCCAGTGCAGGAAATTCTCCGCCGTTAGTCGGGCATCGGCTATCAAAGCGACGTCGGGTCGGAACATTTCGCCTACCGCCGCAGCCGTGTCGTTGATCTGAACCGTGCGCTTGCCCTGCAACAGTTTGCCGTGTTCGGTGTGGAAGATGTGCATTTGGGTGCCGAAACCAACGACACAGTCGGCCTTGGCAATGAGGTCATAAGCACCGTCGGTGCTGAGCGTTCCAAATATTCCGATGTTCGAAGGGTGTCCTGCAAACAAGTCTTTGGCCTGTAAGCTTGTGGCCAGAGGGGCTTCAAGTCGTTCCGCCAGCGCAATCACCGCATCGCGCGCATCGATCGCGCCCCTGCCGGCCACGATCAGGGGTCGGCGGGCCGAGGCCAGGATACCGATAGCCTCTTCCATATGGGTGCCTTCCGGAACCATGGCAGGCGTCTCAAAGACCGCATAAACCGGCGTCTGGGGGTCGACATTCTGCCACATGAAGTCTGTTGGCATGTTCAACACGACCGGTCGTCGCTCGGCCCGTGCCCGGTAAAAGGCCGTCGCCAGATCTTCGGCGGCCGTGTCCGGGCTGCGCATTTGTTCGAATCCGGCGCCGGTGGTCTTGACGACTTCACGCTGGTCGATGCTCTGCACATTGTGCTTGGCAATGACAGGGGTGTCACCAGCAAGAAGAACGACCGGCAGACGGGCGCGGGCACCCTCGACCAGAGCGGTAACGCAGTTCGTCAATGCCGGTCCGTGGGTGACGGTGGCCACACCCACGTCGCCCGATGTGCTCGCATATCCAACGGCCGCTAAAACAGCCCCGGCCTCATGGGCAAACGGGACGAAGGTGGCTCTATGCTGTCGGACGAAGTGTTCCACCAGAAAGAGATTGGCATCGCCCATCAGACCGAACAGGTGGTTGACGTCATGGGCGGCCAGGGCATCCGCAAGCACCTGAAACATGGGGACTTTGGCGGTCGGCATAGTTTTTATCTTCCTTTTTGAGGCACGGATGGTTGGCATGAGACCCAGGAGGCTTCGGGTATCTCGTCTGCTCACACAAGACAGCCACTCGCTCGCCTTCTTGGGTCTCTGTGTTCGGCGACAATAAGCATCGCATATCCGAAACCGTTCTCGACGTGAAGCGCTGGAGGCCGTTGTTGCAAGCAGGAGTGATGAGAGAGGCACAAAAGGTCACGCTGGCCTTCTGGCGGGCAAAGCGGTGAGAGCCAGCCCGGCAACGATCAGCGTTGAACCGGCGATCTGAAGCGCTGAGAACTCCTCGCCCAAGATCCATGCCGAAAGTCCAAGGCCAAGCATGGGGACCAGGAGAAAGAACGGGGCAACCTGTCCTGTCGAATACCTGACCAACAGTCTGCCCCATATGGCAAATACCACAACAGTCGCGAGCACACCCGAGTATCCAACGGCCGCCAATGTCTTCCACGATACCGTATGAAGGAGCTCGCCGATGGAGTTCCCGCCCTCCAGATAGAAGCTCAGGAGCGCCAACGGAAGCAGCGGAACAAGGCTCATCCAAACCACCACGCTGATCATTTTGACTTGCCCGACCGTCTTGAGCACGACATTGCCCGAGGCACCACAAAGAGCCGCCGCGATCATCAGGACAAAACCGAGCAAAGCACCACCCTGCAAGCGATCCAGAAGCAAACATGCGAGGCCGGCCGCCGCCAGTAGGAGGGTGAAATATGTACGGTTCGTTGGACGTTCGCCAAGGAACGCAACCGCGATCAAAACTGTGAAAATGGCTTGCGTGTGCACCAACACCGCCGCCACGCCGGCCGGCATGCCCTGAGCCATTGCAACAAACATCAATCCATACTGTCCAGCGCCCAGAAGCAGCCCCAGCAGCACGAGTTTTCTCCATGGGATCTTCGGACGCGGAACCACGACGACAAAAACGGCGGCGCACAGAAACCTGAGAAACGTGAAGAAGATCGGGGGCGTGTCTTCGAGAGCGATTGCCGAAATCGGAAACGTCGCTCCCCAGATCAGCGCCGCAAGAAGTGCCAGGCCAGTGTCGCGGTAGGTGAGACTCATGAGTACCAAGTAGCAGAAACTCAAAAGAGATGCCGCCATGGACGGGGCTGTGAGGCGAAATCTTCATACCCCAAAGGCCACGACCTACACTCAGAGTATGTCAGAGAAGGTGTGAGCCTGACTTTCTGATTTTACACTTTGGGTAAATTTGCAAAACTTAATTTGGAAAATTGATAGAAAATCACATTTTTATACTTGATATCTAAAATATAAGAATGGAGTATGGAGTATATGAAGGGTGTAGACACTAGAAAATATTAGGAGAAGATTTTGCCTCAGCGAATTATCGTGATACACGGACGCAGCACCAAGCCTGCAAAGAGAGAGCATGCAAAGCTTCTTGAGCGATCTCTTCTGCAAGGATTGAATAGAGTGGACGCGGCAAAGGCGGCCAAGGTTGCGGACGGAAGCGTACCGGTCGACTACGTTTATTACGGCGACGTCAACAACAAAATTCTCAGCCAGAGCTCCAAAAAGGTGCGAGAGGAGTTGACCGCCAAAGACCCCGATTCCGTGGATCCGGCAAATGCGCCTTGCCTCCCAAGCGTTGGATACTCAGAAGCGATAGATCAGCTCAAGCAGTTCGAAGACTTCAACAGGCGTGAGTATAGGCGTGTCCTGAAGGAGAATGACAGCAGGACCTGGCAGGACAACTTGGCGCGTTTCGCCTCGACCATCAGCGCGTTGTCTACAGCGACCTTATTGAACGAACAGGTAATCAAATTCGCGACTGCTGATTTGGCTGCCTATTTGATGCAACGAACGATAGGCTCGCGCATTCGGGAGCGCCTCCATACTCCATTAAAGAACGCGCTCATTGGCGGAGAAGACGTCTGCCTCGTCGCACACTCCATGGGCACAATGGTTGCTTATGATGTGCTCTGGAAGTTCTCCAGAATGAGTGAATACAAGGATGTCCAGAAAGCCGAAAATCCGGTTTCTCTTTTCTTGACGCTGGGGTCGCCACTCGGTGAGGCTGGCGTAAAGGCCAATCTGTACGACGCCCACGAACGAAATTACCCCGGGGGCACGGATAAATACCCGAAGAATATCATAAGTAAATGGCGCAACGTAGCGGCCCGCGATGACTTCATTAGTCACGATCCGTCACTGAAAGATGATTTTAGGGCAATGTTGAAACATAAGTTTCTTGACGAAATTAAAGACTACCGAATTTACAACTGCTGGGCCTTCAAGGGAAAGGCGAATCCGCACAAGTTTTATGGCTATCTTGCAAACTCAAGGACGGCCGGCCTAATCGCTGATTGGATGGATTGAAGATCGCAAATTCACCCATGCGTTTGGTACGTGGTCAGGGCTGAGGTTTCTTGACCAAGGAGGGATTGCGGCGCCGCCTCAGAAAAGAAGAACGTATGGTTGATCCAGCAGACCCACAAGTTTTCAATTTGAAACTCACGCAAGGCCGAACCTATTGTGAACTGGACCAGGAGACGGACAAGCCTTTGCTTGTCTGCATTCACGGTTGGTCGACGGCTAGCTATGTCTGGAAAGGCCTGCGACCGTGCCTGCGGGAAAAGGGCTATCGCGTCCTGACGTATGACCTTTATGGGCGTGGGCGTTCAGCTCGACCTGATGTAGAGCACACAACCGCTCTCTTTACGGATCAATTGACCGAACTGTTGGAAGAGTTGAACCTGAACCAGGAAAAGCTGAATATCGTTGGCTATTCCATGGGCGGTGCTATTGCGGCAAGTTTTGTTGGTGACAGGTTGGACGATGTGGAGCGCCTGTTACTAATTGCACCTGCAGGCATGGCACTTAGCTTTCCAGTCGCCAGGTTTGCTACTCAGAATATGCCGATACTTGATCCGTTTTTTGCTGCGATACTCCCAAAGGTGCTGAAGTTCCAGTTCAAAAGAGCGGCAAAGCGCTACCCAGATGACTCTGCAGTACAGCATGTTCTGGCCAACCAGCTAAACGAACTACGTGATAAAAAATACATTGCGGCGCTTTTGTCTTCGTTGAAGGGTGTCTTGGCTTCTCGGAAGAAGGCAGAACATCAGGCTATTGCTAGATCAAGCACCAAAGTCCTAGCAATTTTTGCGGACGAGGACGGAACGATCCCATATCCGCTGGCAATGAGTCGTTTCGACAAATGGAACAGAAATAATGTTAGCCGGGAGATCAGTGGTGGTCACGCGGTAACGTACACGCATCGACACAAGATCATGGAGATAGTCGGCGACTTTTTGTGATTTTGAACCCGGTCAGTCTACTGGACGGCTGGCGAATTCGCTAGGCAACATCCCAGGCAATGGGCATCTTCAGCGGGCCTCGAAATGCCCACCCGCCAAAGGGCGTTTCGCCCGTCAGCCTCAACCCCTTCAGCCGATCGAAAATCATCGGCAAGGCGACTTCCGAGATGAGACAACGCGACGCCCAGGCACCGGCGCAGAAGTGCGGGCCGGCTCCGAAAGAGACGGACGCCTTGGCATCCTGGGACATGTCGAACACGTCGGGGCGTTCGAAGACGGTTTCATCCCGGTTCCCGGACCCGAACATCAGGAACACCCGGTCTTCCGGGGCCAGGGTGACACCATGAATCTCATAGGTCTTGGCCACGCGGCGTGGCGACATTCCGACCGGGGCCATCCACCGCGCAAACTCTTCAAAGGCGTCTTGCCAGGTGTGAACGCCGTCTTCTATGAGATTCATCTGATCAGAGTGGGTTAGCAGAGCCCATGTCAGCCCGGCCATGACGTCGCGTACCTCGTTTTGTCCGCCGGAAATCGCCAGCTTCACATTGGCATAATATTGTTCCTTGCTCAGACCGGCCTGAAGATGGACGGAGAGCAGGGATTTGTCCGGTACTTGCTCGAGGACAGGCACCATTTCATCGATGGTGTCTTCTATCTTCTTTGTGCATTCGTTGCAGCGAGCTTCGACCGCCGGATCGCCCTGATAGTTGGCCACACCATCGATCATCCCCTGGCTGACTCGGTCCATTTCCCGCCAGGTCATGTTGGAAAGCCCAGTGATGATCTTGAGGGATTCACCCGATATGCGTTTGGCGATATCTGCGACCATGTCGGCCTGACCCCGCGGCTCGATATCGTCGAGCACCTCTCGGGTCATTTGCTCGTATTGCTGCTTCCAGACCGTCTTGACCGTTCGCGGCGAAAAACTCGGGAATAGGGCGTTGCGCTCGTCCAGGTGGTCCTTCCCGTCCTTCCGCATCAGGTTCTGGCCCATCAATTTGGTCATCAGGCCTTCGGGCTGGTCCGATGAAAATACCTCGATGATCTTCTCATTCGTGAAGATGTCGTCACGCCGTGTGAGCAGCGTCGCCCCCAATTGCGGAACATAAGCCACGGGCATGGTTTCCCGCATGACCTTCAGGTCAGGATAGGGATCGTTCCAGAACGTTTCCGGGTCGATTTCGTAAACGGGGGCATTGGACATGTCAGGTCTCCGCCAGGTGTGTTGTCATGACAACACGTAGTTTTTTGTTGTTGTCATGTCAACACGTCGTATAGAAAGACATCGAAACGAGGGATCCATGTCCGACGAATACCTTTCCGATGAGCTGTTTCTGGTGAGCCCCGACGGTGAGGGGACAAAGACCCTGAGCTTTTCCCGCTCTCCAACGGTCCTGCTGAATTTCGCGGCAAACCGCTTCACGCGGTTGGCGTCGCGGGACTATCAGGACCGGTTTGGCATTGGCGCAATGGACTGGCGGATGCTGGTCATGATGACGCGGGCTCCCGGCTGCACGGTTGCGCAGGCCAGCCGAACCATCGGGATCGACAAGGGTGCCGTCAGCAGGAGCCTGGCCCGGCTGGAGAAGGCCGGCCTGGCTCAATCGACATCGAATTCATCGGATGTGCGAAGAAAAAGTTGGGTTTTGACCACGGACGGCAAAGAAATGCACGATCGCATTCTCAAAATCGCCCTTGAACGACAACGCAGCCTGCTGAAAGGTTTTTCGACGGATGATGTCGATCAATTGACGACCTTGCTTCGACGCTTTCTCGACAATCTCGACGCGATTCAGGAAGAAAGCAAAGGGCACTGACCAACTCGCCTTGCGGATCCGGACCGTTCCCGTCCCGTGCAAACGGCCCTTTCGCTAGCCCTTGCGCCCCATTCGCATCCACAGAATGAAGGGCAGCGAAACGAAATACATCGTTATGCCATAGACCCCGGAGGGCAGACTGAAGGGAGGCAGGCCCTGTGCCGCTTCGACGATCAGGCTGCCGACAGTGATGCCGAGTGTGCTGTTTTGAATTCCGGTTTCGATGGCGACGGCGATGCTGTTGCCGCGATCAAGGCCGAGCAATCGGGCGAAGCTCATACCGACCGCCAGGAGCAAGATATTGAGGACCACAAGCAGAGGTCCGAGAACGGCCAGGTTGACGACAAAGACGTTCCAATTGGCTGCGAGCGCACCGAGCACGATGATGACGAACAGCACCGTTGCGATCCGGATGACCATCGGTTCGATGCGGGTTGCGAGGGTGATGGCGAAGTGGCGGATGGCAACGCCGATTGCTACTGGGACGGCGGTTATCGCGAACATAGCGAGCGCCAGTGCGGTCACATCGATATCAGGCGCGGCCTGTCCCATGAACCAGTTGGCGGACCAGGCGACCAGCAACGGAACGGTTACCACCGATACCAGGCTGACGATCCCCGTCAGGGTTACGGACAGGGCCACCGCACCTCCAGCCAACTTGGTCATGATGTTGGACGTGACGCCACCGGGGCAAAAGGCAAGGATCATCACACCGACCGCGAGCTCGGGCTCGAGGCTGAAGACCTGCAGCAGCGCGAAGGCGATCACGGGAAGCAAAACCAACTGAGAGGTGGCACCTGCGAAGAAGGCTTTGGGCTGAGCAACGACGCGGGCAAAGTCGGCGAGGGTCAAGCCCAACCCGAGTGAAAACATGATGAAGGCAAGCGACAGCGGCAGAAAGACGCTCAGCAGAATACCCATGGAGAACCCCTGTTTTGGCGAACTATAGCCGCTGGAACGGATGCCGACAGGGTCGCCTGTGGAAACTGCCCGTATCAGACGGAACTCAGGAGGATGCTGGTCTCGCTGTTCAGGACGCCGTCGATCATCCGCACATCACGCAACACCCGATCGAATTCGGCCAGGCTGGAGGTCTGAATTTCAGCAACAAGGTCCCATGTACCGTTGGTGGTGTGCAGGGTCTGGAGTTCCGGCAGCCCGCGCAACTGATTGATGACTTTGCTGGTGGATTTTCCGGTCACTTCAATCATCATGATGGCTCGGATCATGTCGAGCCCGTGATCATCGCGCACCCGGATCGTAAAGCCCAAGATCGAACCGGTTTGAAGAAGCCGGTCCAGCCGGTTCTGTACTGTGCCGCGAGAAACCTTCAGGACATCGGCCAATTTCGACAGCGGCGCACGTCCGTCATTGCGCAGCAGGGCGATCAGGTTCCGGTCGAGTTGATCGAGACTATGATGGGTAGTCGCGCGCTGATCGCGGCTCATATGGCAATCTGCCTTATCATGATGATGATCTGATCAATTATCTAGCGCTTTAGATGGATAATTCTCGCATTGTCAGTCTGATTTTTCGATTTTTTAAACGTCACCAAAAATACTTCACGAGCAGGCGAGAGCATCACGAATTGCGTTCGCGAGACACGAGGAGTGAGTGTAAATGCCCGACGAAGCGCGGAGGTTATCCACATGCGCCGATTGCGATATGACAAACCGTGCTACCCTTGACCTTGCTTCTGACTGGATCGGCAGTCGGTCCTGTCAGCGCATGAGGCGCGTCGGCGGTGGGTGATGTTTGATCCTTTTGGCTACAGCGGACGGTGCCAAGAAGAAGGAGCATCCCTATGACGGATACCTATATCATCGGTTTTGATGGCACAGACCAGTCAAACCGGGCAATTGAGTTTGCCTCCGGGCGGGCAAAGAGCAGTGGCGCGGCGCTTCATCTCGTTCACGTGCTCGAGTGGTCGCCCTATAGTTTCCACACGCCACAGGAACTGGCCGAGCGGCATGGCCGGCGCGAACAGGAACTGGAACGCGCGAACGCCATGATACAGCCGGTCGTTGACCGTCTAAACAAAGACGGCCTGACCGCCACGTGCGAAGTGCGCCACGGCCACGCCGGCGACATCATCTGCAAGATCGCCGAAGATAAAAAGGCAGCCCAGATTTTTGTCGGCCGCACCGGCGATTCAGCACTTGTTCAGCGACTGTTGGGCGGTCTCGCCCTGACACTTCTGCAAATCGCGCCCGTGCCCGTCACCGTCGTTCCGTAACGACTACATCCCGGGGAACACTAAACAGGGGAATATCATGATCAGATTTACCGGATGGTTTGCCGGCGCGTTGTTGGGCATGACAACGCTGGCCAATGCGCAAAGCTCCATCGACCAGGCGATCAGTGACGCTGTTGCTCCCATCGTCAATCCCATCGTCAGCACGATTTTTTACTCAGTCCCGCTCTTTGGGGTCAATTTTCCGCTTATTGTCGGATGGCTGGTGATCGCAGCGGTGGTTTTCACCGTCTATTTCGGTTTCATCCAGCTTCGCGGTTTCCGCCACTCGATCGAGCTCGTCCGCGGCGACTACCTCGATCCAAAAGACGCGGGTGAAGTCACACCCTTTCAGGCGCTTGCGACTGCGCTGTCGGGAACGGTCGGCCTTGGCAATATTGCCGGTGTCGGCGTGGCGGTCTATCTCGGCGGTCCCGGCGCGACTTTCTGGATGATCATAGCCGGTCTTCTGGGCATGGCGACCAAGTTTACCGAGTGTACGCTGGGTGTGCGCTATCGGAACGAATACGAAAACGGCACCGTATCCGGCGGTCCGATGTACTATCTGTCCAAGGGACTTTCGGAAGACGGCCGCGCCGGGCTTGGCAAGTTTCTGGCAATCTTCTTTTCCATCTGCTGTGTCGGTGGCGCTCTGGGCGGCGGAAACATGTTCCAGGCCAACCAGTCCTTCGTCCAGATCTCCGGTATCATTCCGTTTTTCGAAGGCAAGGGCTGGCTCTTCGGCCTGATCATGGCGGCCGTCGTCGGGGTGGTCATCATCGGCGGCATCAAATCGATCGCCCGTGTGACCGAGAAGGTCGTGCCCGGCATGGCCGTGCTTTATGTCGGTGCCGCGCTCATCATAATCCTGTTGAATATTGGTTCTCTGCCGGCCGCGGTCAGCGCCATCGTCACCGGCGCTTTCGCACCGACAGCGGTAGCAGGCGGAGCCATCGGCGCCCTTATCCAGGGCTTCCGCCGGGCGGCTTTCTCCAACGAGGCCGGCATCGGTAGTGCTTCGATTGCCCACTCGGCGGTGCAGACCAAGCACCCCGTTACGGAAGGCTACGTCGCGCTTCTCGAGCCCTTCATCGACACGGTCGTCATCTGTACCATGACATCGCTGGTCATCGTCATCACCGGCTCCTGGGTGCCGGACAGCGGCGTGACGGGCATTGCTCTGACGTCCAAGGCGTTCGAGGCCAATTTCGCAGGTTTCGGTTATCTGCTGGCAGTAGCCGCTGTGCTCTTCGCCTTCTCCACCATGATCTCCTGGTCCTACTACGGCCTGAAAGCCTGGACCTACATGTTCGGCGAAGGGCAGGCGAAGGAAATCGTCTTCAAGGTGATCTTTTGCGTCTTCGTGGTGATCGGGTCCTCGATGAGCCTCGGTCCGGTGATCGACTTCTCCGATGCCATGATCTTCGCCATGGCGCTTGCCAACATTGTCGGCCTATACATGCTGGCTCCGAAAGTCCGGGCCCTGCTCAAGGACTACCATGCCAAGCTGGCCAGCGGCGAAATCAAGAAGGTCAAGAACGGAAAGCAGGCTGCCGAATCGGCCTAGATCGGGGCCAGCCTGCAAATCATCCAATGGCCGGCGCTTTGTGCGCCGGCCATTTTCGTTCAGGTATACACCTCACATCACGCAGTTGACTATTTGCACAACACGGACTGTCGATTTGTCTAATTGTCGAGCAAATTTTGTAAATGATTGACATATTTAATATCGCTTGATTTGGCTACATTCGGGGGATCCCAGAAAGCCAAACGCACTGGAAACCGAGATGATTCCCGTCGACAAAAAGCTCAATATCGTACCCTTCGTCAGTGTCGATCACATGATGAAGTTGGTGCTGGAAATTGGCGTCGAGGACGTGTTGCGCGGTATTGCAGAGCGCATTGAAGAGGACTTTCGCCGCTGGGACCTGTTCGACAAGACGCCGCGCGTGGCGTCGCATTCTACCGAGGGCGTCATTGAACTCATGCCGACCAGCGACGGCGAGGTCTATGGATTCAAATATGTGAACGGCCATCCGAAGAACATGAAGGAAGGCCTGCAGACCGTAACCGCTTTCGGAATGTTGGCGGATGTCGATACCGGTTATCCGGTCATGCTGTCCGAGATGACCATCCTGACCGCATTGCGCACCGCCGCCATGTCAGCTGTTGCCGCCAAATATCTGGCGCCAGAGCACTCTGAATGCATGGCGATCATCGGCAATGGTGCCCAGGCCGAGTTCCAGGCGCTCGCCTTCAAGGCACTGCTCGGTGTGTCGACTGTGCGGCTTTACGACATCGATTCGACAGCCACAGAGAAATGCGTCACCAACCTGAAGGGCTGGGGGCTCGATCTCGTGCCCTGCGCCTCTCCGGAAGAGGCGGTCGAAGGGGCGCAGATCATCACCACAGTAACCGCCGACAAGCAATACGCGACCATCCTGACCGACAACATGGTCGGCTCCGGTGTCCACATCAACACGATCGGCGGCGACTGCCCCGGCAAGACCGAACTGCACAAGGACATCCTGCTTCGCTCCGACATTTTCGTCGAATACACGCCGCAGACCCGCATCGAGGGCGAAATCCAACAATTGCCGGCTGATTACCCGGTGGTTGAACTCTGGCAGGTCATCCGCGGCGATGTCACCGGCCGGCGTGACGCCAAACAGATAACAATGTTCGACAGCGTCGGCTTCGCCATCGAGGACTTCTCGGCGCTGCGCTACATCTACGCTCAGCTCGAAACGACCGGGCTTTACCAGGAACTCGACATGATCGCCGACCCGGACGAACCGCGCGATCTGTTTGGCATGATCCTGCGCGCCACATCTGCAGATTAGGCTCGCGTTTGTCGCACTAAAGCTTTAGCCCACAGGTCTCGAAAGCCGCCTTTGTGCTGGCTTTTTCATCGTCGGTCAGCTGCAGCAACGGCGCGCGCACCGGTCCGCCAGCCTGGCCCAGCAATTCCTGCCAATACTTCTGGTGCACCTGCGGCTTGCCACCCGGTCTCGTGGATTTCAGCGCCTGGCGAACCGGCTCGAGGCTATCACGGACCTGCCTGGCTTCATCGATTTTCCCAGCAAAGGCAAGCTTGGTGTACTCGTGCATGCGCCGGTCCGTTGCGGTTTGCAGCAGGTAGGGAGGCGACGAACACAGATAGAGTTGCCATCCAAGCTCGACGATATTGTCGAACCACTCGTCCTCGGAGGCAGTGCTGACGAGGATCCGGTCGCCGGCAAGCTCCGTCAGCCGCGTATACATTTCCCGCGGGACGGAATATTTGATGGCCATGATATTGGGCAGCTCGGCAATTCGAGCGCACAGTTCCGGGCTCATCAGGTAGCCGGAATCCGGGTGGCTCCACATGGCGATGCCAATGTCGACCTGATCGCAGATCAGCTTGTAATAGTTGTAGATCGTATCGTCGCGATCATGGATGAAATGCAGGATCGGTGCGTGCACGACAATATAGTCGGCGCCGACGTCTTGGGCATGCCGGGCCAGCTCGATGACCGTGTCGAAATTCTGGTCCGAGCAGGACATGATGGTGCCAGCTCTGCCGTCGACCGCCTCCACGGCCAGTTCGAAATTGCGTTTGCGCTCTTCCAGGCTCATGGAAAAGAACTCGCCCTGCTTGCCGGCGATGAAGAGGCCGCGGATTCCCAGATCGTCTACCCAGTGACGAATGTTCCTTCGCAGGCCGTCCTCGTTGATCGAACCGTCCGGAAGCATCGGATTGAGAGCCGCGGCCCAGATGCCCTTCATGGTCTCGCGGCTGTATTCCTTGGCCTCGTTTTTTTTGTAACGCATCAGTCTTCGTTTCCGTTCGGTTGGTCGGCAGCAGACCGGATGGCCTGCCAGATTGCATTGCTCGTCATCGGCATTGGCGGCGGCACTGCGCCAATCGGTGCCAGCGCATCGGCCACCGCATTGCAGATCGCGGCCGGGGCTCCGATGGTACCAGCTTCGCCTACGCCCTTGGCGCCGAGCAGGTTCATGGGCGAGGGTGTTTCCATCTGCGCGAAGGCAATTTCCGGCACGTCGGCGGCGCGCGGCAGCGCGTAGTCCATCAACGATCCGGTGATCAATTGGCCGGCATCGTCATAGACCAGGCGTTCCAATGCTGCCTCGCCAATTCCCTGGGCAATTCCGCCGCGCAACTGTCCCTTCACCAAATCCGGATGAACAATCGTTCCAGCGTCGTCCAGGCAGAAAAGCTTCTCGATGGTCAGGGCTCCCGTATCGGCATCGATCGATACAAGTGCAAGATAGCAGCCATACCCCCAGGCTTCGCCGTCGGCCGAATACTTCACTCGGGCTTCGACAGGTTCTTGCGGCATCAGCGATCCGCCGGCGCGTTCGAGCGCATTGGTTGCTGCCTGAACCACCGCACTGCCGCCGATGGCGGTGCTGCGGCTGGCCAGAGCGCCGATCCCGTCCGGGCAGCTTTCCGTATCGCCATGGCCGACCGTGATCCTTTCCGGGTCACAACCAAGCGTATCGGCTGCGATCTGTGCCAGCACCGTCTCGCGGCCGTGCCCCTGCGAACTGCCACCGGTCTTTACGATCACCGATCCGTCCGGGTTGATGCGGACAGCAGCACTCTCCCATCCGGTCCCGCAAGGCTCGACGAAAAAGGCCGCGCCGATGCCGACGAATTCACCGTCGGATCTGCGCCGCTTTTGTTCCTGGCGGAGGTGGTCGTAATCACTGAAGCCCATCAACATGGCCAAGGCGGCCGGGTAATCGCCCGAGTCGAGCACAACACCGCTCTTGCGAGCCTTCGGCAACTGCTCCGGAGGCAAAAGGTTCTTCCTGCGAAGTTCCATTGAATCAATATCGAGCTTGCGGGCGGACTCTTCAACCAGCCGCTCCATCAGCATTGCAGCCTCCGGACGCCCGGCGCCGCGATAGATGCCGACCGGCGCGGTGTTCGTCCAAACGCCTTGGGTATGCAAGTCAAGCGATGCAATGTCGTAAGGGCCGGGCAGGATCCTCCCGGCATTCCATGCGGGAATCGCTGCGCTGTTCGTCAGCCAGTTGCCGACCGGTGCCGTGGCTGAGGCTTGCAGACCAAGAAATTCGCCATCTTTGGAGAGGGCCAGCCGACCCCGTGTGACGATCCCGCGTCCGTGCGAAGCCGCAAGCATGTCTTCAGACCTTGAGGCGATCCATCGCGTTGATCGACGCAGTTCGAACGCGACCCAGACCGCGAACACCTCTTCCGGATAGAGCGATGCCTTGAGTCCGAAAGCACCACCGACGTCCGGAGCAACAACGCGGATGCGGTCGATATCCACTGCCAGGATATCTGCCAGTTCCTTTCGGGCGCGATGCGGCGTTTGTGAGGAGAGCCACACCGTTGCTGTATCCGCATGCCCATCGTATTGAACAGCAATCGCGCGGTTCTCCATTGGCGAGGGTGCAAGTCTCGGGTGGTGGACTTCCGCTTCCACCACATGGTCGGCTTCCCGAAATGCCCGTTGCGTATCGCCTTCGCGCCACTGTCTGGCGAAGGCTGGATTGGCCCGCTCGAAAGACGCTGTTTCGTCCACCTCCAGCAAAACCATCTCCGCGGTATCGCGCGCAGCGCGCTCGGTGTTTGCCAGGACGGCGGCAACGGCTTGGCCAGTTGCGCTCACCTGGTCTGCGGCCAGGATCTGATAGATCTGATCACCCGTCGGTCCGAGCACCGGATTGACCGACAGCGCGCCGAGGTGGGCGACGTCCTTGCCGGTGAAAACCGCTGCGACATCGGGATGGGAAAGCGCATCAGTCGTGGTGCACGAGCTGATCGTTCCCGTCGCGACCGGACTTCGGACGAAGCATATGTGCAACGGGTCGTCCAGAATGACATCTGCAACAAACCGGCCCGCACCGGTGACAAGACGTTTATCCTCGCGTCGAAGCGGTGCCTGTCCGATCTGCTCGCTGGTCGCCTGCCGGTTTTGACTGTTCGGACTGATGAGCACGAATATTGCCTTGAGTTCAGAAGGTTATCCAAGGCCGTAGCCATGAATAGCTGCGGTATGCGAGCAAGGCCCGGTCGGCGCAGCCGGCCCATATTGCGCATTCGAGCGGACCACGTAAATTTCCAAATTTCGAAAATTGATATTTCGAAACTTGATATCCAACTGGTTCGGATATGTGTTTTATCGTGGTGCAGCGGCGAAGCGTCAGTCAGTCAGCGAGTTCGGAAATTTCATCGGCCGTGCGGCGGAGCTCCTGAAGAAACTCCTGCGCCGCCGGCGAAAGTGAACCCGGGTTCCGATAGGAGACACCCACCGGACCACTGGAGATGCTCAGGTCGCATGGGACAACGGCGAGCAGCCCCTGGGCAATTTCATGCTCCACCACCTGGTAGGGCAGAACGCACAACATGTCCGTTGCCAGGAGCAGTGCCCGGTTGGTCAGGAACGAGATGCTCTCCACCGCGTTGGATGGCGGTGGCAGTTTCCGGTCCAGAAACTCCTTGTCGATCTGCCGGCGCAGCGTCGTCTGCACCGGTGGCAGGATCCAGTTTTGGTCGATAAGGTCCTCAAATGGAATGGCTTCCGAGCCGGCCAGCGGATGCTCCCGGCGACAAACCACCACGATGCGTTCGCCATAAAGCGTTTCCTGAACCAGTGCTTCCCGATGCCGATATTCCGTCAGCCGTCCGACCACCATGTCGAGGTCGCCGGTCTGCAGCAGCGGCATCAGGAAATCGTTGGTTCCGTCACGCACGACGATGCTGACATTCGGCCGCGATCGGTGCACGCGCTCGATGGTTTCGGGCAGCAGGCGAGCGGATGCGGCGAGAAGCGTTCCGACGACCACACGGCCGCCAAGCCCCTCGTTGAGATCGTCCAGCTCTTGCGCGGCCTGTGAAATCTGAGCGAGGATGAGCTTGCCGTGACGCACCAGCGCCGCGCCGAATTCCGTCGGGATGACGCCACGATTTGTCCGCTCGAACAGTTTGACAGCAAAATCCGTCTCCAGGTCCTTCAGGAGCTTTGTCGCCGCCGGCTGCGACATGTTCAGCTCCTCTGCCGCGTGAAGGATGCTCATATGCTCGGCGATCGTCACGAGCAGCCGCAACTGCTTGAGTTTCAGCCGCGTCGACACACGCTCGATGATTTTGACATGACGGTTTCTGGCACTCATGGGTTGGCTATAAGAGATTGGAATAGCAATTTCAATTTTTTCAATTTGATTGAGATACCTGAACCGCCTCTAGATCGGGTCGAACCGAGCCTTCAGAGGAAGTAAGACCGCATGATTATCGTCCTGATACACGGTGCCTGGCATGATGGTTCCCTTTGGGAAGAGGTTGCAACGCCGCTCCGCGCTGCCGGACACGAGGTCCATACGCCGACGTTAGCGGGGAACGGACCCGGCGATGTCGACCGGACTATCGGTCACGCGGAAGCCGTGCAATCGGCTATCGACTATCTCAACGCCAACGATCTCTCCGATTTTGTCCTTCTTGGCCACTCCTATGGCGGCACTATCATCTCAAAGGTTGCCGAGGCGATGCCCGACCGCATTCGCCGTCTGGTCTACTGGAATGCCTTCGTGCTGATGGACGGCGAATCCGTCGAAGACGTCAGCCCGCCGCCCTACAAGGAAATGATGGACGGGATTGCTGCATCCGGTGCCTATGGACCCGGTGCGGTCAAGTTGCCGTTTCCGGTCTGGCGCGAGGCCTTTATGAACGATGCGTCGTTGGAACTGGCGCAAGAGACCTATGAGATGACGACACCGCATCCGCACCGGACGCTGACCGATCGGCTGGAACTGAAATCCTTCTACGACCTCCAGATTCCAAGGTCCTATCTCAACTGCACCGAAGACATCGCCATGCCACCAGGTGACTTCGCCTGGGTGCCGCGATTCCCGGCGCGTCTCGGGCTGTGCCGGCTGGTGCAGATGCCCGGTGGTCACGAGGCCTGCTTCACCAATCCCGGCTTGCTGGCTGAAAAAATCATTGAAGCCGCACGCGACTGAGTGCCATCAATAGGCTTGGCTCAAACCGGCCACAGCGGAAAGGACCACAACGTGCCCCCACATCCGAGCTTCAAACCGTTCAACTTCAACGACTGGATCGAGCGCAACAAGGATCAACTCAAGCCGCCTGTCGCCAACAAGCAACTGTTTGATGAAAAGACAGACATGATCGTCATGATCGTCGGTGGTCCCAACACGCGGGTGGACTTCCACGATGATCCGGTGGAAGAATTCTTCTACCAGCTCAAGGGGGATATGGTCCTGAAGATTGCCGATAGTGATGGCATCTCCGATGTGACCATTCGAGAAGGAGAGGTGTTTATGCTGCCGCCGCATGTGCGGCATTCGCCGCAGCGACCGGTTCCAGGATCGATCGGTCTGGTGGTCGAGGGAAACCGGCGAAAAGGTGATCTGGACGGTTTCGAGTGGTTCTGTTTCGAATGCGGAAATCTCGTGCATCGTGTCGAGGTGGAACTGAATGACATCGTCAAGGACCTGCCGCCGCTCTATGAAGCGTTCTATGCAAGCAAGGAAGACCGCACTTGCAAGAGTTGTGGTGCCATGCATCCCGGCAAGGAGCCGCCGGAGGGCTGGATCAGCGACTGAACGGACACAAACAATGGGCCACGAGCCTGAATAGGAAGGGAGAACATGATGAAAACCAAATTGACCCTGGCAACGGCCTCGGCAGCGCTTCTGATGGGCGCCGTTGTCGCCAATGCCGAGCCAGTGAAGATCGGCATGATCACAACGCTTTCGACCGGTGCCGGCTATCTCGGCGAAGACGTTCGTGACGGCTTCCTGCTCGCCGTCGCTGAAGAGGGCGGCAAGCTTGGCGGAACCGAAGTTGAAGTTCTGGTTGAGGATGACGGCCGCAAACCCGGCAATGGCAAGCAGATCGCCGACCGATTCCTGGAGCGGGACGAGGTCGAGATCATGACCGGTGTGATCTTCTCCAACATAACCCCGGTGGTGGTGCCACTGACCCTGAAGGCCGGTGCCTTCTACGTCTCGCCCAACTCCGCGCCGTCCATCTTTGCCGGTGATGGCTGCAACGAAGACTATTTCGTCGCCTCCTGGCAAAATGACAGCCTGCACGAAAGCGCCGGCGTCTATGCCAACGAACTGGGTTACAAGAACGCCTATATCCTGGCGCCCAACTACCAGGCGGGCAAGGATTCGCTTGCCGGCTTCAAACGCTACTTCAAGGGTGACATCGTCGGCGAAACCTACACCAAATTGGGCCAGACGGACTATGCCGCGGAAATCGCCAAGATTCGTGCGGCCGATCCCGAAATGGTCTTCCACTTCCTGCCCGGCGGCATGGGCATAAACTTCCTCAAGCAGTATTCCCAGGCCGGCCTGAAGGATTCCTATCCGCTGGTCGTATCCACTGCGTCAATGGATGAGCGCATCATGGGAGCCGTCAAGGACGCGGCGGTCGGTGTGCGCAGTACTGCCCATTGGAACGTTGCGCAGGACAACGAAGCCAACAAGAAATTCGTCGAGGGCTTCAAAGCGGCCTATGGTCGGACACCGACGGTCTATGCCTCCCAGGGCTACGACACCGCCAAGTTGATCGCCAGCGCGCTGAAGGCGACGGGCGGTATGGTCAAGGATTCCAAGGACGACTTCCGGGCCGCTCTCAGAAAGGCCGATTTCGACTCCGTTCGCGGTGACTTCAAATTCGCCAACAACAACCACCCGATCAACAATTGGCTTGGGCAGGTGGTTGAAAAAGATGCCGATGGCACCATCGTCAACCGCATCGTCAAGGTGGTCTCTCCGGACCACAAGGATGCCTATGCGGACAAGTGCCCGCTGGAATAGGCTCTGACGAACTGACGTCGACTTGAAAATGCAGGGGCGGCTGTCCTGAGCCGCCTCTGCTTTGCTGCGGGTACCAGCCTCCATGCTTCTTTTTCTCGAACAGCTTCTGAACGGCATTCAGCTCGGGGTCTTCCTGTTTCTGATCGCCGCCGGTCTGACGCTGATCTTCGGCATTATGGGCGTCATCAATCTGGCCCATGGCTCGCTGTTCATGGTCGGTGCCTATGCTGCAGCCGTTGCTACGGAATGGACCGGGTCCTTTGGCCTTGGCATCCTTATCGCTCTGGCGGTGTCTGGCGCCGTCGGCGTGCTGATGGAAGTTGTCGTGATGCGGCGGCTCTACGACCGCGATCACCTCGACCAGGTGCTGGCGACCTTTGGCCTCATCCTGTTCACCAACGAGCTCGTCACGATGGTGTTCGGCCGCACACCACTGTTTCTCAATGTGCCCGACATACTCAACGGCGCGGTACAGATCCTGCCCGGCGTGCTCTATCCGATCTATCGACTGGCGATCATTGCCATGGGTATCCTGGTCGCCGTCATTCTATACGTCATCATCACTCGCACCAGGGCGGGCATGCTGATCCGCGCCGGATCCACCCATCGCGACATGGTCGCGGTGCTCGGCGTCGACATTGCCTTGATGTTCACGCTGTTGTTCGGGCTCGGTGCAGTTTTTGCCGGCTTAGCCGGCGCCATGGCCGGGCCGCTTGTGTCGGTCGAGGTCGGCATGGGCGAACAGCAGCTCATCCTGGCCTTCGTGGTAATCGTTATCGGTGGAATCGGGTCGGTGCGCGGCGCTCTCATAGGGGCACTACTGGTCGGCATTGTCGACACGCTGGGCCGTGCCTTCATACCCGACCTGCTGAAACTCTTCATGGATCCGGCTTCGGCCGATGGTATCGGCGCCGGGCTGTCTTCCATGTCCATCTATATCCTGATGGCAGTCGTTCTGGTCCTGAAGCCCAGCGGCCTGTTTCCGGTCACGGCGGGCAGGCATTGAACATGGAAAACACCCGCTCTCCCATATTGCCGTTGGTCGCGATCGGGATCGCCATCCTGATCCCCTTCATCCTGTCAGCCGTCGGCGAGGATTACCTCATCGGAACGGCCACCCGTATCGTCATCTATGCCTTGGCCGCGATGAGCCTCAACCTCATCCTTGGCTATGGCGGGATGATCAGTTTTGGCCACGCCGCCTATTTTGGCGTCGGCGCCTATGTGGTCGGCATTGCGTCATTCCACGTGTTCGACGGAAGTACGGTCCTGGGCTTTGGCGGCACCGATGCGGCGCTGCTGTCCTGGATCCTGGCTGTCGTCATTTCTGCTTTGGTTGCGCTGGTCCTCGGCGCGCTGTCGCTGCGGACCAGCGGCGTCTATTTCATCATGATCACGCTGGCCTTCGCCCAGATGCTGTATTTTCTCTTTGTCTCCATGGAGCAGTACGGCGGTGACGACGGGGTGATCATGTACAATGGTCGCAACACGCTTCCCGGGCTCGATCTGTCAAACGACACGACTTTCTACTTTGTCTGCCTGGCCTTTCTCGTCGGCTTCACGGTACTGGTTTCCTTTCTCATCCGCTCGCGTTTCGGCAAGGTGCTGCAGGCGGCGCGGCAGAACGAGGCGCGCATGCGGGCGCTTGGCTGCCGGGTTGAGCGCTACAAGCTGGCGACCTTTGTGCTTGCCGGAGCCGCTGCCGGTCTCGCCGGCGCGCTCAATGGCAACCACGCCGAATATGTCAGCCCCGACTACCTCCATTGGACCAAGTCAGGCGACCTGATGATCATGGTCATTCTTGGCGGCATCGGCACCCTGTTCGGGCCAATCGTTGGCGCCATCGCCTTCCTGCTACTGGAAGAGTTCCTGCCCGTTCTGTTCGACACCGCTGGCATGCCGACACTCAAGGAGCACTGGCGCGTGGTTTTCGGACCACTGCTGATCCTGGTCGTGCTTTACGCCCGCGGTGGCTTGCTTGGAACCTTCGCCTCGATAGGAGGCCGAGATGAGCGATAAGCCGCTGTTGCAGATTGCCGGATTGCAAAAGAACTTCGGCGCCCTGAAGGCCAGCCACAACGTCCATCTCGATATCCTGCCAGGCGAGATCCACGCGGTGATCGGACCCAACGGTGCGGGAAAAACCACCCTGGTGGCGCAAATCTGCGGCCAGCTGGAGCCTGATGCCGGGACCATCCATTTCGACGGAGAGGACATCACCGCATTGCCGCAGGAACAGCGGCCGGCCCTGGGGCTGGTGCGCTCCTTTCAGATCACTTCGATCTTTCCCGATTTCACCGCACTCGAAAACGTCATGATGGCGGTGCAGATCCATGCCGGCCACAGCTTCCATTTCTTCGCAGATGCCGAACGTGACGCCACGTTGACGGAACCGGCTCGGGAATTCCTCTCGGTCGTCGGTCTGATCGACAGTGCCGGCAGCCAGGCCTACGCCCTGTCGCATGGGCAGCAGCGACGGCTCGAATTGGCGATGGCTCTGGCCCTGCGCCCAAAGCTCCTGGTGCTTGACGAACCGATGGCCGGCATGGGCACGGAGGAGACGGCGGATGTGATCGCGTTGCTCGGCCAATTGAAGGAAAATGTGACGATGGTGCTGGTCGAGCACGACATGGACGCGGTCTTTGCGCTGGCCGATCGCATCTCGGTGCTTGTCTATGGTCAGATTATCGCAACCGGATCGCCGGACGAGATCAGGAACAATGCGCAGGTGCGCGAGGCGTATCTGGGCGACGAAAGCGTTGCCGATGCTTGAGTTGACCAAAGTCGAGGCCTCCTACGGCCGCAGCCAGACCTTGTTCGGGATCGATCTCAATGTCGAGGAAGGCGCGGTGGTGACCCTGCTCGGGCGCAACGGCATGGGCAAGACCACGACGACCAAGACCATTGTCGGCCTGCTTTCGGCCCATGCCGGTCGGATCGTGTTTCGCGGCAAGACCATTTCCGGGCTCAAGCCGCACCGCATCGGCCGGCTCGGCGTCGCGCTGGTGCCGGAAGGCCGGCAGATTTTCCCGACGCTGACGGTACGGGAGAACCTTGTTGCCACCTCGGCGAACAGGAATCGTCGGTCGAACCCCTGGTCATTGGATCGGGTCAATGCGCTGTTTCCGCGCCTCGAAGAACGTGCTGACCAACTCGGCGCGTCACTCTCCGGCGGCGAGCAGCAAATGCTGGCGATCGGCCGGGCACTGATGACCAATCCATATCTGCTGATCCTCGACGAGGCGACCGAAGGCCTGGCGCCGCTGATCCGCAAGGAAATCTATGAATGCCTTGCCGGCCTGAAGGCCGAGGGAGAATCCATCCTGATCATCGACAAGAACATCCGCGAATTGTCGCGGATTGCCGATCGCCACGTCATCATCGAAAAGGGACGCACCTGCTGGTCCGGCAGCAATGCTGATTTCCAGGCGGATCCCGATCTGCGGCACCGCTACCTGGGGGTGTGATGACGAGCGGCGACCCGATCTACCGCGGCATGAACCTGTCGGATCTGGATGTTCAATACGACGCCCGAGGCACTGTCGACGATATCGCGCCGTTCCTCGCTCGATACGCCGATCTGAGCGTCGCGGCGAAACGCGATCTGGAGGTGGTGGAAGACATCCCCTTCGGACCGAGCGCCGACGAGGTGTTCGATTTGTTTCCGGCCGGGCGCAACGCTCCGGTTTTCGTATTTGTGCATGGCGGCTACTGGCGGCTTCTGACGAAAAACGAGTCGAGCTTCATGGCCAGGTGTTTTGTCGATCGCGGTATCGCGGTTGCCGCCGTCAACTACGCTCTCGCGCCGAAGGTCACACTTGATGAAATCGTCCGTCAGGTGCGCGCCGCCGTCAGCCGGCTTTGGCATGATGCCGACCGCTATCGCATCGATCGCAATCGCATCCACATCGGCGGCTCGTCCGCCGGCGGTCACCTTGTCGGCATGTTGCTCGCTGATGGTTGGCAGGTTGATGCCGGCGTTCCCGCCGATATCATTGCCGGAGCAGCATCGGCCAGCGGCCTGTTCGACCTGGAGCCGGTTCGTCTTTGCCGACCCAATGAGTGGTTGCAGCTCGATCAGGACGCCGCGCATCGCAACAGTCCGATCCATCACATTCCGACGGCGGGTTGCCCGCTCATGCTTACATGGGCCGGGTCCGATACCGATGAATTCAAGCGGCAGAGTCGAGACTACGGGCAGGTATACGAGCAGGCGGGTTTTCCTGTCACGACCTTCGAGGTTTCAGACCGCAACCACTTCGACATCATTCTGGATCTTGCCGACCCGGAGCGTGAATTCGCGAAACGTGTGATGGCTATGATCGAAGGGGCTGCTTGATTGGATGGCCGCAAGCCGGAATTCAGGTGACGGATGACGTTATTCAACCGCAGAAGGAGATGAGTACCCTTAAGCAGCGGAGCGAATTGAGCAAATTGTCATGCGGCACTCCAATTCGCCTTTAGCGATATCGGACCCCAGAACGCCACATTCGGCGGAAACTCCAACTCCTGGCTCTCATCAAGCCGTAGCTCCTCGAAACGGTCCAGCATTTCGTTCAGCACGATGCCGAGCTCCATGCGTGCCAAATGCGCGCCGAGGCAAAGGTGAATACCCTTGCCGAACGAGAGATGGGCTCTCGTATTTTCGCGGCCAGGATTGAAGGCATCCGGTTCCGGGAAAACGTCCGGGTCGCGATTGGCGCCGGCCAGCGACAACAGCAGCTTGGCGCCACTCGGCACTGGCGCGTCACCGATCGTGGTGTCTTCCACAGCGATGCGGCGCCAGGCGATGACCGATGAGACCTGGCGCAGCGATTCCTCGACGACCCCCGGAATGAGATCGCGATCCGCACGCAATTGTTGCCACAGGCCGTGGTCGCAGATCGCCCGGATGCAGTTGGCAAGCTGGTTCGTCGTCGTTTCGTGGCCGGCAAAACTGAGGCCGAAAATGATGCTGGAGATCTCGTTGTCGGTGAGCGGCTCTGCCACGTCTGGATCCTGCATCAGGTCGGCGACGAGATTGTCACCCGGGTCGCCGCGCCGCCGCTTCACATAGGCGACGCAGTATTTCCAGAATGCCACCATGGTCTGCGCCGCGCGCACCTGGGCTTCGGCGCTGGGGCGTCCCCAGTTGACCACCAGTTTGTCGGCGCACCAACTCTTGATCTGATCGGCATCTTCATCTGGAAACCCAATCATCGCGAAGATAGTCAGGGCGGGCAGCGGGTAGCACAGCTCGCGTGCGAGGTCGGCCGATCCTTGGTCGGCAAAGCCATCGAGAATCTCCCGGCAGCGCTGAAGGATAACCGGCTCGAGAATGCGCATGCGTCGGGTTGAAAATGCCCGCGCAAGTGTCCTGCGGATGCGGCTGTGGCCGGGTGGGTCGAAATTCGACATGGTCGGCTGAATACCGAAATCCGCCCTCAGGATCGCCATTGCCTCGTCGCATAACGGCATCAGCGGTGCCTGGGCGATAGACGCCGAGAAACGTTTCGGGTCGAGAAAGACCTCTTCAACATCCTTGTGCCGGGTCACCAGCCACATGTCGATGGGCTCGCAATAGGCGACCGGACTGTCCTTTCGAGCCCGGGCCAGAAAAGGATAGGGATCGTTGATGACGTCGTCGGCGAGGGGATCGAGCGATGTGTGCATGGCGGTGCCTTGTGCTTCAGAACTATCAAAGCCTAGCGTACGGCTTGATATCGCGGTACGCGGCAATTTGAAATTTTGTCATTCAAAACCGGAATACCAGTCGATGCTGTCTGCCAGACACGAGGCTTTGGCCGAAACCTTGACAAGCCGGGGGGCGAACGCAACATACCGCTTCGGGTAAGGCGAGGGAGCAGGGGCAGCAGTGGATCAAACCCGAAAGGTACTCGTGCTGTTTGCCCATCCCGGGCAACGCTATTCCAGAGCCAACGAACAGCTGGCAAGGGTTGCCAGTGAAACCGAAGGCGTCACCTTCGTCGACCTCTATGCCGAGTATCCGCGTTTCAAGATCAATGTCGAAACCGAGCAGGACCGGCTGCTCTCCCACGACGTGATCCTCTTCCAGTTTCCGCTGTTCTGGTATTCGACGCCTGCGCTTTTGAAGGAATGGCAGGACCTGGTACTCGAATATGGTTTCGCCTATGGCGAAGGCGGCGACCGGATCGCCGGCAAGCTGTTTCAGCCTGTAATTACGGCAGGCGGCCCGGAGGAATTCTACCGCACCGGAGGGCGTAACAATTATCCGCTGCGCGACCTGCTGAGGCCGCTCGAGCAGACCGCCAATCTTTGCGGGCTACGCTTTGTGCCGCCTTACGCACTGTTTGCAGCCCTGAAGGCGCCCGGCGACGATAGCCTGGATCGCCACGCGGAGGGTTATGCCCGGCTGCTGCAGGCACTGCGCGACGGCACGTTGGATTTGGAAGCGGCGGCGGCAATGGAACAGATGTCCGCCGAAAGCCTTCCGGTCCGTGAGGAGGCAAGAACATGACAGGTCTCCTGTTCCAGGCCTTCGTTTATCTCTGTGCCGCCGTGATTGCTGTGCCGCTGGCCTCGCGCCTAGGCCTCGGCTCGGTGCTCGGCTACTTGATCGCCGGTATCGTCATCGGACCGGCGCTGGGCCTTGTCGGCTCGGAAACCCAGGGCATCCAGCACGTCGCCGAATTCGGTGTGGTGATGATGCTGTTTCTGGTCGGCCTCGAATTGGAGCCGCGCAATCTGTGGAACATGCGCAACAGGCTTTTGGGTCTGGGCGGTTTCCAGGTCGGCCTGACCGCCGCACTGGTGATGGGCGCGGCCATGCTGTTCGGCCAGCCCTGGACCGTGGCGCTCGCCATCGGCCTTGTCCTGTCCCTGTCTTCGACGGCCATCGTGCTTCAGACGCTCAATGAAAAAGGACTGATGAAAAGCGACGGCGGACAGTCGAGCTTCTCGGTGCTTCTGTTTCAGGACATCGCCGTCATCCCGATGTTGGCGCTGATCCCGCTGTTAGCCCTGCCGGAACTTGTTGGGCATTCCGCTGACCATGGCGCGGGTCACGGGCATGGCGACGAATTGAGCCTGATTGCCGGTCTAAACGGCTGGCAGGTGGCGCTCGTCAATATTGCGGCAATCGCCGCGGTAGTAGCTGGCGGTCATTTTCTCACCCGGCCGCTTTTCCGTTTCATCGCGGAAGCAAAACTGCGGGAGGTCTTCACAGCCGCAGCGCTGCTCCTGGTCGTGGGCATTGCTTTCCTGATGACACTTGTCGGCCTTTCGCCGGCGCTCGGCACCTTCCTCGCCGGCGTCGTGCTCGCCAACAGTGAGTTCCGCCACGAACTCGAGAGCGATATCGAGCCCTTCAAGGGGCTGCTTCTCGGCCTGTTCTTCATCACGGTCGGCGCCGGAATCAATTTCTCGTTGCTATTTTCCAACATCTTCACGGTGCTTGGCCTGACCGTCGGACTGATGCTGCTGAAGGCGCTGGTTCTTCTGGCGCTCGCCTTTGTCTTCCGGCTGCGTGGCTCCGATCGCTGGCTGTTCACCCTGTCGCTGGCGCAGGCCGGCGAATTCGGTTTTGTGCTGTTGTCCTTTTCGGTACAGAATTCGGTCATTCCCACCGGCGTCTCGGAAATGCTGCTGCTTGTTGTCGCGCTGTCGATGTTGTTGACGCCGGCGCTTTTCATCGCTTTCGACCGGGTCGTCCTGCCGCGCCTGACGGATGAGCAGAGCCGCGAGGCCGACGAAATTACCGAAAAGGGAACAGCGATCATCGCCGGCATGGGTCGCTTCGGCCAGATCATCAACCGTGTGCTGAAGGGCAACGGCTACAACACAGTCGTGCTCGATGTCAGCGCCGAGATGATCGATGGGTTCCGCAGGTTCGGCATTGCCGCTTTCTACGGTGACGCCTCGCGCCCGGACCTTCTGCATTCCGCCGGTCTCGATGAGGCAAAGCTGCTTGTGGTTGCCATTGACGATGAGGAACGGGCAATCGAAATCGTCCGTCACGCCCGCCGCGAGCATCCCGACCTTCACATCATTGCCCGGGCGCGCGATCGCCACCATGTCTATGCGCTCTACAAGGCCGGCGCGGACGACATCGTGCGTGAAACCTTCGATAGCGCCGTTCGTGCCGCTCGGTATGCTCTGGAGGCTTACGGTGTGCATCCGCACGAAGTGGAGAAGCTGATCACCGTGTTTGTCGATCACGATCGCGAGGGCGTGCGACGCCTTGCTGCGCTCTACGATCCGGATATTCCGGTGTTTGAGAATGAGGCCTACATCAAGCTCGCCAAGGAGATCCAAGACGAGCTTGAGGAAAGCCTGTCGAACCGTGCACCAGACGCCCACGAACGCATCAAACGCGCCTGGCTTCCACCGGGCAGCAAGCTGGATGAGGGGCCGTCCGACTAAAAAACCAACTGAGCGTCGGACGCCCGCTCTCGCTTCATCTCTTCGATGCGAGAGAGCGCCTCATCTCTGGTCGAAACAATATTGGGATCGAATTCATCGGCATCCGCTCGCTCTTCGATCTCGTCCCTGGTTCGCTCATTGGGGTCGAACCGAACAGTTCCGAGCGAGGAGGTGGAGTTCAACTGCCAGCCGCGAACCGCCCAACTGGTCCAGGCATCGGGCAGGATTTCGGCGTTCTTGTAGTTGATCAGGAAGTACCATTTCCTGTGGGTTTCCATGACCCGTTTGCCGATCTCGTCGTAAAGCTCGTTCACGTCTGAACTTCTGGCGAAGGTGCAGTCCGACAGATCGATTTCCAGGATCTGCGAATCCGCGTGGAAAGTGATGCGTTCCGACGGCTGTCTGGTCCTCGGAAGTGTCGGAAGCAGCCTCAGCTCCAATTGGTCCTGCGGGATCTCGCTGAGCAATTGCTCCAGATGCGCGAGCGCATCTTCACGGGTGCGAAACAGATTTGGGTCGAAGTTTTCCTGTCTTGCGCTCTCAAGGATTTCCTCAGCAGTGTTGCTCGATGCGGCGTAACGCGCACTTCCCAATGAATAGGCCAGGTTAAGCTTTTTCCCGCGATACGCATATGCGATCCAGGCCTCGGACATGATCTTGCAATTCAGATAGTTCACCAGGAAAAACCACTTCTTCCCGGTTTCGGACACTTTGCGGTCGATCACGTCGTAGGCCTGGTGAACCTTGGCCGAGACATCGAAGGTGACATCTGAAAAGTCGACCTCCATGACATGAGATTCAGGGTGGAATGTGACGCAGTCTTCAAATCTGTTGGCACCCATATCGTCCTCCAGCACCCATGTGATATGGCGCTGGCAACTACCACTGCCACGCACTCGTGGCCACGCGATGCTCATTAGAAATAAGTCTTACTACTGAAGGATAAGTTGTATGAAATAAGGAAAAGATACGTATTTTGGAGTAAATATTAAATACAATTCAGGATAGGCTGCGACATTCTGTATCACCTGTATGCAACGAGCGGCGTCGGGTTCTTAAATTGACCGGCTGGAGCCGGCCAAGGTTTGGTGATCGGATTTCTTGACTTGCTCGCCGGCAATCGTGTTGGTGTTTAATTCGTGGCCGTTAGCCCTTTATCCATCAGGTCTTTGATAGCACCGGTACCGGTGCCGGCGACGATGCGTCCAAGTTCCTGGTCGCCGCGCAGCAGGACAAGGGTCGATCGACGCGGAATATTGCGCGTGGTAGCGACATCGTGGTTGCGGAAATCGTCCCAGTCGACACGGACAAAGACCATTGCCTGGTCGTAAGCCGGGTTTTCCAACCGAAGCGACGAAATCACGCGTTCCTGGCGGGCGCAGGTCGAGCACCAGTCCGCGGCAAAGTCCACAAAAACAGTCTTTCCTTGCGAAAGAGCGTTGTCGATGAGGCCGGGTTTGTAGGTGAGCATTTCACCTGCCAGCGCGGGCAGGGCGGTCATTGCCAGAGCAAGTCCAAGAAAACTGCGACGGATCATAAGGTATTTCCTCCGGTTCAAAGTGCGACAGATAGGTCCTGGAACCAAATTGGCAACGAGCGCACGGCCCAGGCTTCGATGATGTGGTGGACGCGAAGCAGGATCATCACACCAACGGCAACAAAAAGAACGCCGATCAGCGGTTTGGATCGCTGCGCAAATACCCTGAGCCCGTCGGACCGTATGAAATGGCCGGCGCCGTAGCCCAGCCCGATGATGAGGGTCGATACACCGGCTGCGAAAACGATCATGATCGCGGCAGATCGCAGCAGGCTCTCACCCTGCGAAGCGAGTGCGATGGCGCCGCCCAGGGTCGGTCCGATACAGGGCGACCAGACGGCCCCCAGCAATGTGCCGCCAAGGAACTGGCCCCGCAAACCGGAAAGGTCGACGCCGTGCAGCCGTGTGTCAGCGCCTGCGGCAATTCCGGCGGTCGCGGTTTCGAATTGCCGGCTGAATGCTGGCACGACCAGGACCAGACCAAACAACACCATCAGTGTCGCCGCGATGTTGGACAGGGTCGTCTCGGTCAGTCCAATGGCGTGGCCAACTGTTGCCACGATCATTCCGAAGACAACAAAGGACAGGCTCATGCCGAGTGCCAGTGCCAACGGTCCGCGTCGATCGGCACTGAGCGCCGAGGCAAGAATGATTGGCAGCACTGGCAAAACGCAGGGGTTGATCAGCGTCAGCAGGCCCGCGCCATAGGCAAAAAGCAGTTCGATCAAGAGTATTGTTCCGTCCGCTGCGGTGCCGAGTCAGGTGCTTCTCGGGGTGCAATGTGCCAAAACTGCGGGCGTCCGGCCAGACACCGATTTTCACGTTCCTGTCAGCGCTGGCTCCCTGAGTCGCCCGTCGCTGGTCCTCCCGGTTTTTTCCGGCTCTTTCTATAGAGCGTCATGGGCGTTGCCCTGGAAACTATATAATATATAAGACTTGGTTGTTGGCTAAGTGAACTCGGGGGATTTTTGTCGATGAGCGGTGATGGGCACGATGTGAACCTCTCACCTCATGTTTCAGACGAAATCCGCAAGACCACCTGTTACATGTGCGCCTGCCGCTGCGGCATCAATGTGCACCTGCGCAAGGACGCCGACGGCAATCCCAAGATCCGCTACATAGAGGGAAACCGCGACCATCCGATCAACCGTGGTGTTTTGTGTGCAAAGGGATCGGCCGGCATCATGCAACACTATTCGCCGGCACGGTTGATGAAACCGCTGCTGCGGACCGGCGAGCGCGGCAAGGGTGAATTCAAGGAAATCGAGTGGGAAGAGGCACTCACACTTGCCACTGAGTGGCTTGGCGAAGTGCGTGACCGAGACCCCAAGAAATTGGCCTTCTTTACCGGCCGTGACCAGAGCCAGTCACTGACGGGATGGTGGGCGCAACAATTCGGCACCCCAAATTTTGCTGCCCACGGTGGTTTCTGCTCGGTCAACATGGCGGCCGGCGGCATCTACACGTTCGGCGGTGCATTCTGGGAGTTCGGCGCCCCCGATTGGGAAAAGACCGAGCTGTTCATGATCTTCGGCGTTGCCGAGGACCACGATTCCAACCCGATCAAGATGGGGCTTGGCCGTCTCAAGGAGCGCGGCGTCAAGGTCATCGGCGTCAATCCGGTGCGCAGCGGCTACAACGCCGTCGCCGATGAATGGGTCGGTGTCACACCAGGAACCGATGGATTGTTCATCCTGGCGCTGGTCCACGAATTGCTGCGCAGCGGCAAGGTCGATGTCGACTATCTGCTGCGCTATACCAATGCGCCCTGGCTGGTGATCGACGACGAAAGCAGCGCCGATCACGGCCTGTTCGCCCGAGACGAAGCGGGTGACGTTCTGGTATTCGACCGCAAGAACCAACGTTGCGTGGCTTCCAAATCCGTGGGAACCAGCGCCGCTCTCAAGGGCGACATAACGCTGCCCGACGGTCGCCGGGCACGCCCGGTGTTCGAGGTTCTCGCCACCAAGTATCTAGATGACGCGTACGCTCCGGACGCCGTTGCAGACAAGACCGGCGTGCCTGCGGCGCAAATCCGTCGGCTGGCTGCGGAAATCGCAGAGGCCGCTTTCGACAAGGAGATCGTCGTCGAGCGAGCCTGGACGGACATGAAGGGCGAACGCCACGACAAGATGATCGGGCGGCCTGTCTCTTTCCACGCCATGCGTGGCATCTCGGCCCATTCGAACGGCTTCCAGACCTGTCGTGCCCTGCACCTGTTGCAAATTCTGGTCGGTTCGATCGATTGCCCCGGCGGCTTTCGTTTCAAGCCGCCTTATCCGCGTCCGATCGACGGTCAGCCCAAGCCGCATGGTGGCTGCAAACCGGGCGAACCGCTGCCGGGTCCGCATCTGGGATTCCTGCGCGGACCCGAAGAATTGCTGCTTCAGGAAGACGGCCTGACGGCGCAGCGCATTGACAAAGCATTCTCCTGGGACGCGCCGATGTCGTCGCACGGGCTGATGCACATGGTCATCTCCAACGCCCATGCCGGTGACCCATATCCGGTCGACGTGCTGTTCATGTACATGGCCAACATGTCGTGGAATTCGTCGATGAATTCCGGCGGCGTCATGAAGATGCTCGAAGACAAGGACGCCGACGGCAATTATGTGATCCCGAAGATCATCTATTCGGACGCCTACGAATCTGAAATGGTCGCCTATGCCGACCTGGTGCTGCCGGACACGACGTATCTCGAGCGCCATGATTGTATCTCTCTTCTCGACCGGCCGATATCGGAACCCGAGGCGCTGGCCGATTCGCTGCGCTGGCCGGTTGTCGATCCGGTGACGCAAGGCGAAGGCAGGGACGTGCGCGGCTTCCAGTCGGTCCTGATCGATCTCGGCGTCCGTCTCAAGCTGCCCGGCATGGTCGATGGAGACGGCAATCCGCTCTACAAGGACTATGCCGACTACATGGTCAACCACCAGCGGCGGCCCGGTGTCGGTCCGCTGGCCGGGTGGCGCGGCAAGGATGGAAGCCAGAACGGACGCGGCGAACCGAACCCGGATCAGATCCAGCGCTATATCGACAATGGCGGCTTCTTCGAGGCGCATGTGCCGGAAGAGGCGCAGTATTTCAAACATGCCAACCGCGCCTGGTCCGACTGGGCCATCGAGATGGGGCTTCAAGACGGGCCCGTCGAAAACGTCTTCCAGCTCTATCTTGAGCCGCTGCGCAGGTTCCAACTCGCCGCCGAAGGCCATGGCGAGCGGCAGCCGCCGGACAGTCACCGCGAGCGCATAAAACGCTGCTTTGACCCGCTGCCGCTTTGGTATCCGCCGTTCGAAGGTGAGGGGATCGACGAAGACAGTTATCCCTATCACGCGATCAGCCAACGGCCGGCAGCCATGTACCACTCTTGGGGTTCCCAGAACGCCTGGCTGCGGCAGATCCATGGCACCAATCCACTCTATGTGCCGGGGCCGATTTGCGACGAGGCGGGCCTCGAAGACGGTGATTGGGCCTGGGTCATCTCCCATCACGGAAAGATCAAGGTACCCGTTCGTCGGATGGAGGCGGTGAATTCGAAAACCTTGTGGACCTGGAACGCCATCGGCAAACGCAGCGGCGCCTGGACCCTGGACGACAACGCGCCGGAAGCCAAAAAGGGATTCCTGCTCAATCACTTGATCCACGAACTTCTACCGGAAAAGTCGGATGGGTTGCGTTGGTCGAACTCCGATCCCATCACCGGTCAGGCCGCCTGGTTCGATCTGCGGGTGCGCATCGAAAAGGCAAAGCCTGAAGAGCACCCGGTCTCCCAACCTCAGTTTGATCCACAGCAGGACATCCTGCCCAAACCGCCGAAGACGCTTGCCTACGGCGCCGAATGGGAGGACGGCCAATGACCAGTCTCCCAACATCGACTGACAAGAAACTCGGCCTGGTGATCGACCTCGACACCTGCGTGGGGTGCCATGCCTGCGTGGTCAACTGCAAGGAGTGGAACACGGGTGGTTACGGTGCGCCGCTCGGCGATACCGATCCCTACGGCTCGGACCCGAGCGGTGCCTGGCTCAACCGCATCCACACGTTCGAAGTCAGTCCCGAGGATGCGCCCGCATCGATCGTCCATTTCCCCAAATCCTGCCTGCACTGCACCGATGCGCCCTGTGTGACCGTCTGCCCGACGGGTGCCAGCTACAAGCGGTCAGAGGATGGCATCGTGCTGGTCGACGAATCCATGTGTATCGGCTGCGGTCTTTGTGCCTGGGCATGCCCCTACGGCGCCCGCGAGATGGACCCGGTCGAAAACGTGATGAAGAAATGCACGCTGTGCGTGGACCGTATCTACAACGACAACATTCCGGAGGAAGACCGCGTGCCGGCCTGCGTGCGAACCTGCCCTGCCGGCGCCCGTCATTTCGGCGATTTCGCCGATCCGCAGTCGAATGTGTCGCAACTGGTTGCGGAACGTGGCGGCATCGACCTGATGCCGGAGATGGGAACCGCGCCCGTAAACAAGTACCTTCCGCCACGACCGAAGACGAAACCGGATGTTGGCGCCGAAAGCGCAGCACTGCCCGATGCGGAGGCCGCCGGCGGCTTTCTCGGCTGGCTCGACCGCGCGTTGGAAAGGTTGGGCTGAGACATGCATCCAGCGATTTCCGTCATCTTCTTCACTGTCATGTCTGGCGCCGGCTTCGGCTTGATTGCCATGATCGGAGCCGGAATGCCACTGCCGGAGGGTCGCATCGCCGCCTTCCTGATTCCGCTGCTGGGCGGCGGACTGGCGGTAGCCGGACTCGTTTCATCGACGTTTCACCTGGGGCATCCGGAACGTGCCATTCGCGCCTTCAGCCAGTGGCGGTCTTCGTGGTTGTCACGGGAAGGCGTCTTGTCTGTCATCACACTGTGCCTGTTCGGGATCTACACACTGGTTTGGTTGATCACCGGTGATCGCCCGCTTTGGCTCGGGCTGATCATAGTGCTGTTGGCGCTGGCGACGGTTTACACGACGGCGATGATCTACGCCCAGCTCAAGACCGTGCCGCATTGGCATACGCCGCTGACGCCGGTCTGTTATCTCGGCTTCTCGCTGGCTTGCGGGTATCTGCTCGCCGTCGGGCTAGGAACCGCGCCAGCTTCTGGCAGCGCTGCCGTTGCCGTCGCGGTGGCTTGGGGCCTCAAGCTCGCCTGGTGGAACCACGCTGGGGTCAAATCCCTCGCTGCATCGGGTTCCACGGTCGAAACGGCGACCGGTCTGGGACATATTGGCAAGGTCCGCCTGCTGGAGCGGCCCCATACGGGTGAAAACTACCTGACGAAAGAAATGGTCCACGTGATCGGCCGAAAGCACGCGGAAAAATTACGCACCATTTCGCTGCTCATCGGGGCTCTGGTGCCATTTCTGATCGCTTTTTTGGTCTGGATTCTGTCAGCCTCATCGCTCTGGCTTGTTCCCGCTTTTGTCGCAATGCTCGCCGGATTGTTTGTCGAGCGCTGGCTGTTTTTCGCGGAGGCAGAGCACGCGGTTTCGCTCTACTACGGACCCGTCCGGGACTAGAGTTTCCTAGAGCAATGGGCGCAGAATGCCCGGTGAGTTCCAGGAAAAGGGGACCCTTTCGCTGCGAGCCTGAAATTATGGCGCTTGCTGGACCACTGTCAAAAATACCTACTCAAACCGTCAGCTCTGACAGTATGTGTCGCACCCGCGGCCAATTAGTCGTTTGCTGTATGCATCCGTTGTTTTGACGGTTTATCCATCCTGCCGAACGCTGCAGGAACCGTGACGAGCGTCATTGCTCGGATGTCCCACCAACGAGCGGCTAGGGGCCTCAAATGCGGCAGTTGATCAAGGACTACTTTCTTTCGATTCTCCACAAGGAAGCGACGGAGCAGCAGATCGATCTGTGGCTCGATCACATCGAAACGGCGGCGGACAAGGCTGAAGCCATTGAAGAAATGGCCGAGTCGCTGCTCAACCAAGCGGATGAGGTCCGCTCGATCCTGCGTATCTACCAGGCGGTCTTCGATCGCGTTGCAGACAGCAGCGGTCTGACCTTCTGGGTCGACAACTTTCGCGAAGTTCTTCAGCAGAATCCCAACCTGACCTACAAGGAAGCGCTGGTAGAAACGATCCGGTCCTGGTTTCAGTCGGACGAATATGTCGCGCGTTATGGCACCGACCCGTCAAACGAAGACTTTTTGTCGTTCCTTTTTCTCAATATTCTCGGGCGCAACGCCGACCAGGAGGGTTACAATTACTGGCTCGCACGGCTGCAAGACCCCATCGACCCAATCAGTCGTGAACAGTTAGTCATCGAGTTCACCGAGTCGGATGAATTCAAATCCGCCGTCGATCATGAAGCCAATGCCATCTTGCAAACCGCGGCCCGGCTTGCCAGCAACGATGTGATCGATGATCTCGATTATCATGTCCCCGATGGCAACATTCACGCTGGTGAGTTGTCCAACGAGGCACCGGTCGACATTATCTCCGGCACCGGTGTCGACGAAAATGCCGCCGCCGGCACACCGGTGACGGGCGGGCAGTTGAGAGCTGTTGATCCGGATGGCGAAGAAGCGCATGTCTGGAAGTTGCTCGACGATGCCGGCGGTCGTTTCGTGCTTGACGATGAGAACGCCCAGAGTCCGCGTATTCTTGTCGCCGACGCCAGCAAACTGGATTACGAGGACGCTACCAGTCATCAAATACGGGTGCAGGTGGCCGACCGCGCGGGCAACACCTTCCAAAAGGTGATCCCGATTGCCATCAATGACGTCAACGAAGCACCTCAGGATTTGCAGGTTTCCAACACGGAAATCGCCGAGCAGGACGGATCCCTGTCCAATCCCGGACTGCCCGAGACAGTCGTCGCGGTCTTGGGTGCGCAGGACGATGACAGCGACCCGCTGACCTATTCAATAGTCGCTTCAAGTCTGCCTGGAGCTTTCAAGATCGTTGGAGATCTGATTGTCGTCGCCCAGCCTGAATTGATCGATGCGGAGGCTGGCGTCGAGACGGTACATCTGACGGTTCGCGCCACCGATCCGGATGGCGAATTCACTCAGGAAGTGATTCCGATCAACGTCAGTGCGATTGTCGATGAGGACCCGACCGGCATCCTTCCGGCCCAGGCGGCGGTGGCCGCGACGGCGGAGGCTGGCTTCGAGATCGCGCCGCTCGTCGCAATGGATCCTGATACCAGCCCTGACAGCCATTCTTTCGCGATCGCCAACGATCCGACTGGCGGTGCATTCGCGATTGATGCGACCGGAAAGCGCCTTATTCTGGCCGATCAACAGAAGATCAGCTCGACATACCTTGTTGACGGAGGCGCTCTGGATGCCGATGGCGTGGCCGACGGCTACGTCGTCGTGCCGGTTCAGGTTCAGGCCATCGACAGTGCCGGTAACACTTATACGGACACGATCCATGTGAGCGTCGACCAGAGCGGCGCCATTCTGCCATTCACTGACGTCTCTGTCGAAGTGCTGGAGGGCACCGGGGGCAATGACACGTTCACCGCCAATGCCGGATATGGTCCTGATGCACCGGTTCCGGGTTTCAACAGGACTGCCAATGCCGGTGACGTTGCCGAAGGTATGGCTGGTCGCGACACATTTGTGCTGACCAAGCAGAACAACAACTACGAAGACGGGACGTCATTTGTTTCCGGAGTGGCGCTGAACGACATCGAGTCGGTCCGAATTGCCAATCGCGACAGGAGTCCGTTCGAGCCGGAAGAGACGCTGGACATCTTCAAGTATGTTTGCACGCCCTGTCTCGAGATGCCGGTGATGGCGCCGAATTTCGACGATCCTGTTATTTTAGAGGCTTCATTGGCGCCGGATATCGACCATTTGACATTCGACCAGAGCCTGGGTTCCGTGGGCGTGTGGGACCTGCAAGCCGATTTCTGGACCAAGGACCCGCTGGACTTGAACGATCGCGGCCCGGTGGTCGATGTCGTCGACGTTACCGGTGACTTCCTGTGGATCGACTCCGACCCGCAGGCCAAAGTAGCGGACGCGCCCGTCGAGGAAATTGTCTTCAACCTCGATGAAGTGCTGATCAACGGGTTGCTGATAACGGAGAATGCTTCAGGCAACGAGCCTGGCATTCAGCGCGCCGAGCAGGTTGGGGCGATCCGGCTGGTGGCCTCCGGCATTCCGTCGGTGGTCGGCAGTATCAATAACGGCCCGGGCCTCGGAGGGGTTGCCGCCCCGAGCATTACCTCAATGCTGACCATCATCGTGCCGGATCTGACCGGAACACGTCCGACGGCGGCCGTTGGTCCGGCCGCGGCAGCAGCCAATGCAGCAGCGATAGACTTCTTTGCAGGCCAGGTCGATGGAATCGGCGATGGCCTTTCCGGTCTCGAGGATGTTGTCATTGAGGGCGGGGGCGATGTCTTCATGGTATTCGGCAACACGGGTAACGATACGGACTCCGACGGTGATGGCCCGCCGCTTGAGATCCGCGATGGTGCAGGCAGCAGCTTTCTGTTCTTCGAAAGAGGCGGTTTCTCCGGCATAACGCTGGATGCGGGCGAGGGCTTCGACACGGTCGGCGTCTATCAGACCGACCTCAATTTCGGCCCTGACGACGCGATCACCGGTGTCGAGCGGATCAAGGTCGTGGAGGGGGTCTTCGGCCAAAAATCACTGCACATGTTCGACGATACAACGCAGGAGATTGTTCTGGCCGGAGGGCTAATCACGGAAACGGCCTTTTTCAACATTCCCAATCCCGGCGGGACGACCGATCAGGCCGTGTTGTGCCGAGAATTCGGTGAAAAGGGCTTTGTTTTCACCATCGATCAGTGTTGCTTTGACCTTGATACACGAAACGATCATCTGATCCCCGATCGAGGTGATTTTCGGTCGGACATCGACCTGTTCCTGGATATCGACGGATCGATTTCGCGCCTTGATCTCATCCTGAACATCGATCCGGGCAACCCAAATTTCGTCGATGACGTGGTCGAACTCAGAAATCTCGCCATCAGAGACGTCTCAACGCTTCATGTCCGGATTGAGGATTGTGATGACGACACGGATGGTATCTTCGAAATAGGCCACTTGAGCTCTCAACATGGCGCCCTGCAGACACTGTTGCTGTCGGATGACGGCAACGATGGAACGACACGGATCCTGCAGGACTTTGATCAATTCGATAAATGGATTCGAACCCAGGAAACATTTTTCCGAAACACGCCAAACCTGTCGCTGATCAATGGCGCTGATGGCGTGCGCAACCAGGAATTCCTGAGAATCGAAGACGGCGATGAACCGCCGCTGAAGTTCCTGCCGGTTCTTGAAAAATGGGGCGATGACTTCGGCACGGTGCGCCCCGGTGATTTGGGCTTCCAGACTTTCCCTGGACGGATCGCTGATGAACTCGTCGTTTCCGATGACGGCGCGGTCGTCAATCTCGGCGAGGGCAACGACCTGTTCACGGGCAACCGCCTGACCGCCGATGGCACGCCGGAAGCCCTCGGTGCCGACTTCGTTCGCGGCAACGGCGGCAACGATTTGATTTTCGGCGCAGCGGGCAATGACCAGATCGAAGGCGGTTCGGGTGACGACGAACTGCAGGGCGAGGCGGGCGATGACTGCATCTGGGGCGACGAGGGTGATGACCTGCTCAATGGCGGCAGCGGCTCCGACTATGTAGATGGCGGCGTCGGTGATGATGTGATTTTCGGTGGCATCGCTGACGACCTGCTGCGCGGCGGTGACGGCGACGACGCCATCTGCGGCGATGACGGGGACGATTGCCTGTTCGGCGAGGATGGCAACGATCTGCTGATCGGCGGCCGCGGGGCGGATTTTCTCGATGCCGGCGCCTCGGGCACCGATGTGCTGATCGGCGACTACAATTGCGAGCCCTGCTACGTTGACATTCGGATTCCAGCGGAAATTGTCGAATGCGATACCTTCACGATCAAGTTTGACCAGAACAACGGCGATCCCGTTCAAATCGGGTTTCAAGTGGAGGTTGGTGGGACCGACGGCGCTCGCGAGTTCATTTGCGAGTCCGAGATCAGCCTGTCCGCCGGCGGGTGGCTCGAAGCGCTGGTCGACGGCGCATCCTACCAGAGCCTCTACATGGGCAGTACTGAAGCGACCATCGATCATTTCGTCGCCACCTGGGGTCCGGCCATCGCGGCAGATACCAGTGGCTATGTGCTGTCCAGGGACGGCAACAAACTGGTCATGACCGCCAATTCGCCGCCGGACTCGGTTCCGGTGGTGGACATCGCGCCTGGAGATCCGTCGGATACGATCGGCAATACCAAGATCGAAAAGATCTATGAGACCACCGCGACCGCGCCGGCCATTGCAACTGCCTTCGAGACGATGTTTGACCAATGGATCGCAGGCACCAGTCCCGCCACTGCAAGTTCCGGTGAACCCGAGTGTTGGGACGTCTTCACCATTGATGGGACCCTGACCATATGCAAGGTGGGCGAGAGACCAACGATTGAGTTCACCGGGATCGATGCTGCGATTCCAGCGCTACACGTGTCAGAATTGGATGCGCAGATCGGATCGGCCGACATATTTTCCTGGGATGTGTCATGGTTCGATGGCGGACCTCTGAACCAGATCTACGAGTTTCGCTATGATTCCGCGGATCTGGGAGCAGCCGTCAGTGGTGACGGCATCGTCGATACGGTTTCTGAACTAAAGGCCTTGGCGCAGCTCATTGCTGACGACTTCAACAACGTCAACAATGTCGATCCGACCAATGACGCGGCTGCCGCCGCACTGCGAGCCGCCGGCTTCTCCATGGTCGTCGGTGACGACGGCAGGATCGGTCTGATAGGGCCCGACGACAAATCCGGTCAGACGCCGGCAGTGGTTGTCTCCGCCACAAACGGAGATCCTGATGACGATGACACGCAGTCACTTGACGAGGTCGAACAAATCGAAGGCACTCCGCCGATCGAAAAAGATTTGGGCATTCTTGTCGAATCCGAGAACAAATCGGAGGCCTCACAAGATGTGTTTGTCGCGTCTGCCCGCACCAACGATGCGGCAGCCTTCGCGGCGGACGGGTACGACAATGACCTCATGCCGCAACATGATTTCAGGGGGCTGATGAAGGCGGCGGGGCTCGAAGGCGGCGATGACGGTGAGGACGGAGGTGTCGCGGGTGTCGTGTATGTGCTGGATTTCAACCAGGGGAACGGCCTCGACGATCTATCCACATGGCACTTGAACGAGGCAGTCAATAGATCCGAAAACACGGATCCCGGCAGTGCTACCGGAATGGCACTGAAAGCCGCGTTTGAAGCTGATGTTGACCGCATTGAGGGTGATAAGCTGGCATTCCGAAAGTCGGACGGGCAGCTTGACGAATGCGGCACGGCGGCAAATTACTCAGAAACCGAAAACAGCGCCGTCGATCGCGACGACGCCGATGCAGGCGCCGTAAACGCGTTCGGCTCGAACGGTTCCCTTCGCTACCATGTCAGCGCCAGAACGTTCGAAGATGCTCTGCAGAAAAACCATGGGCTGATCTGGGGTGTCGATATCGATCAAGCCGATGTCGACACGGCTCTGGCGGATCTGGACGACGGTTTCGATGCCAACGACATCGGTGGGATCTGGTCCAGCTCGCTGCACCTGATCGAGACCATAACGGCGGCCAAAAGCGAATCCTGGCTGCGCGTATACTACAATGAAGCCGGCACCGATGCAGCGCCCGAGGCGGTCATGGAACTCGTCGGATTGGACAGCAAAGCGCAGATTTCGTTCAAAGACATCGTCGGCGCCGATTGCATCGTTGACTGCGATGTGACGAAAGATCCGGTCGACATTTGCGATCCGTTTATCCTCTGATCAGGTTCGGTATTGGCTCTCGAAGGTCAGCCAAAACCGGCCAGGCTGATCGTCGCAATAGGTTGTCAATTTCAGGAGCAGAGCAGGCGGCTTCGCTGTACTACAAGTCTGAGCGGGAGTAGGGTGCGGATTACCCATCCTTCGAATGCCCTCTTGTTTCATGCTCTTCGACCGCCTTGCGCCAGCGCTTTTCGTTCTGCTGTGGTCCACTGGTTGGATTGCGGCGGGCTATGCCGCGCCGCATGGTGAGCCGCTGACCTTTCTCGTGGTCCGCTACACCCTGGCCGGCGTTGCGCTTCTCGCGTTGTGCGTCCTGTCCGGCGTCACCTGGCCTAAGCGTATAGCAGACTGGGGTCATGCCATCGGGTCCGGTGTGATGCTGCACGGCATCTATCTTGGCGGGGTCTGGTGGGCCATCGATGTCGGCGTGCCGACGGCACTCAGCGGATTGATCGCTGCGCTTCAGCCGCTTCTGACCGCCATGACGGCACCGTTCCTGGTTGGAGAAAGACTGACCCGGATGCAGTGGCTCGGCATCACACTCGGGTTGGCCGGGCTGGTCATCGCCATCGCACCGCGTCTCATCGGTCTCGAATGGCAGCTGGTTGTGGCAGCGGCTATTCCGATTGCGGTCAACATTGTTGCTATGGTCAGTGTGGCGCTCGGCACCGTTTACCAGAAACGCTTCCTGCAATCGGCCGATCTGCGCAGCACGGCTATGTTGCAATATGTGGGTGCCGTGGCTTTCACCCTGCCGTTGGCTCTAGCCTTCGAAGATATGCGCATGCAATGGAACAGGGAACTGATCCTCGCGATGACCTGGTCCGTCTTGGGATTGTCGATCGGCGCCGTTGTGTTGCTGCTCTATGTGATCCGCCGCGGTCAGGTTACTCAGGCCGCGTCGCTGATCTATCTGGTTCCGCCGGCCGTCGCCGTGCAGGCATGGCTGCTCTTCGGCGAGGTTCCAACGCTGCCGATGGTCATAGGCACCGCCGTTGTCGTGACTGGTGTCTATCTCACCAACGGATCCGTGCGCAGCGGCTGACCTTCGGCGGCGTTTCAATTCGTCAACTATTTCTGACTATGCTCCGACCATACGAGTCATAGGGGCCTTTCCCATGATAAATGCGATCCGCCATCCTGCTGCCGTTGCGGGTGCTTTACTGCTCATCCTCTACACAGCCACGGTTTGCGCGGTTGCCGTTGCATTTCCCGATGCCAACTGGGACATGATCGCTTACGTCGCCAGCATACTGGAGCAGCCCGGTATGGACCCGGCGTCACTTCACACCCAGACCTATGATATGGTTCGGCAGAAGGTCAGCGATGGGCAGTACCTCGTGCTGACGGAAGACAGGCCTTACCGGATCCGCCAGGCTGACGACCCGAATGCATTTCTTTCCATGTTGGGTTTTTACCGGGTGAAAATGCTTTACCTGGAAGCAGCGCAATTGCTGTCAGGCTGGCTCGGTCCAGTCGATGCCTTGCGCGCCGTTTCAGCGTTGTCCGCTGCGGCCTTTGGCGGCCTGACTCTGTTTTGGCTCATTGATCAACGCGCGTTGGCCTACGCACCACTGGCGATTATCGTATTGGTTTTGTCGGGCTTCGGGGCGGTCGCTAGGGCCGCCACGCCAGATATGTTTTCGGCCTTTTTCCTGTTGGCCGGCATGCTGCTTTTTGTTCAAGGCCGTGACATCGCAGCAGCGGCATTTCTCATCGTAGCCGTCCTGGCGCGTCCCGATCATCTCTCCCTCGTAGGGGTGCTGATGGTCATGTCCATCGTTTTCCGGCCTGTGAGTTGGGGTGCGGTGGGCGCCTTTCTGATCGGTTTGGTTGCCTATGTGCTGATATCCCGGGCGTCGGGCCATCCCGGCTGGTGGATACAGCTGTATTTTTCCAACGTCGAATTTGTGCCGACCCTCGAGGGCTTCGATCCCCCGTTTTCCGTGGTTACCTACGCAGTGGCTTTGGTCAGGACGGTCGTACGAGCTGTTGTCGAACAGCAATGGCCGGCGGTGCTGTTGCTGTTGATCTTCCTGTTGGCTCTGATGCTACGCCGCAATTTCACCTTCACACGGTCCGAGGCGATCGCCCTGTTCTCTGTTCTGGTGGCTATCCCGGCTAGATTTGTCCTCCTGCCGCTCTATGAGGGCCGTTTCTATTTCGCCTATCTGGCTGTTTTCGGATTGATCCTTGTGGGCGCATTCGCCCGGCAGACCGGTCCCGTTTTTGCTTCAGAGCATGCCAGAGGGGTAAGAAGCACACCCTCAAGCACTGGACCCTGAGAAGCGGTCCGACCTTGCTATCGACGAAAGTCTAGCTCCCAGTCCTGAACAAATCGGAATTTGCTCTCAATTAACGGTTGATCTCGCCGAAAATATATCCAATCTAACGATCGCGAAAAAAGCGCTGCAAAGGCGCGGATCGGGGAATAGATGCTGCTGGCGAACCAATGGTCAGCGAATTGGAGTCGGATCCAGGGGCACCTGGTGAGCGTATGGCCAGAGCTTTTCAGCTCGTCCAGCCAGCGATTGCGGCCTGTTTCAACAACAAATCAGATCGATGACGGTATCGCACCAAGCTTGGACAATCGCCTGGGAGAAGCATCGGTATCTGCTCCAATAGAATCGGGTTCCCCACCCTGTGTCAGCACAGCACGCTTTGGAGGAAAGGCCGTCAATGCCGGTTTTTTGATGCGCGTTCGGTAGACTGCTAGTTTGAGGTCGGATTGAACCGACCGGGCAATGATTGGGGATAGTGCGTGGAATATTTTGTGCAGCAACTGATCAATGGTGTGACGCTGGGGTCGATCTACGGCCTGATCGCCATCGGATACACAATGGTCTACGGCATCATCGGGATGATCAACTTCGCCCATGGCGACATCTTCATGGTCGGCGCCTTCATTGCACTGATTGTCATTACCGCACTGGGATTGGCCGCCTCGTCGAGTATCGGTGTCATCATCCTCGCATTGCTGGTGGTGCTGCTTTGCGCCATGTTCATCTCGGCCGTGTTTGGGTGGACCCTCGAGCGGCTTGCTTACCGCCCGCTGAGGGGCTCGTTTCGCCTGGCTCCGCTGATCACTGCGATTGGCGTGTCCATCGTGCTGCAGAACTACATCCAGATTTCCCAAGGCGCGCGTGTCAAGCCGCTGCAGCCCATCGTAACGGGCGGCCACACGCTGATGAAGCGGGTCGACGAACAGGGCGAGTTCGTCGTTCAGATATCCAACATGCAGATTCTGATCATCGTTCTGACGGTTGTCCTGATGACGATCTTTTCACTGCTCATCGCCAAAACTTCGCTGGGCCGGGCACAGCGTGCCTGCGAACAGGATCGCAAAATGGCGTCGCTTCTCGGCATCAACGTCGACCGAACCATTTCGATGACCTTCGTCATGGGCGCGGCGCTCGCGGCCGTCGCCGGTCTGATGTATCTGCTCTACTACGGGGTGATCGATTTCTATATCGGCTTTGTCGCCGGCGTGAAGGCTTTCACGGCAGCGGTCCTCGGCGGCATCGGCTCCCTTCCCGGTGCCATGCTCGGCGGTTTGGTCATTGGTCTGATTGAAACCATGTGGTCAGCCTATTTCTCGGTGGAGTATAAGGACGTCGCGGCCTTCTCGATGCTCGCGATTGTTCTGATCTTCCTGCCCCAGGGCCTGCTTGGTAAGCCGGAGGTCGAAAAGGTCTGATGACTGTCGACACGCAAGGGACCGGCGATCGCGGTCCGGATTTCGCCGAAATCGGCAAAGACCTGGCGGTGACCGCATTTCTGGGGCTTGCCATATTCGGCTCCACCATCGCCTTCAAAACAGAAACGGCGACGGGCGGTCTGTCGCTGGTGCTAAGGTTCGAATCGGCATTCTATGTCATCGCTGCGGTGGTGATCGGCCGGGCGCTGCTGTGGCTGCTGTTCTGGCGTCGGCCAAAGGGGCAAGAACAGACATTTGTGCCTGCGGCCTTGCGGTCGCGATGGAGCGCGGCCCTTGCGAGCCTCAGCAAGATCGCGCTTCCGCTGGTGCTTCTATTCGCCGTGGTCTTTCCGTTTCTGCCGTTTACCGACCGATATCTGCTGGATCTTGGCATTCTGATCCTGACCTACGTGATGCTTGGCTGGGGCCTCAACATCGTCGTCGGACTGGCCGGCCTTTTGGACCTCGGCTATGTCGCGTTTTACGCGGTCGGCGCCTATTCGTACGCCTTGCTCGCCCAATACTTCGGCCTGTCATTTTGGATCTGCCTGCCGCTCGCCGGTATTTTGGCAGCGTTCTGGGGCATCATCCTCGGGTTCCCGGTGTTACGCCTTCGCGGCGACTATCTGGCAATTGTCACGCTCGCTTTCGGCGAGATCATCCGTGTCGTGCTACTGAATTGGTACGAGTTTACTGGCGGTCCGGATGGCATATCCGGCATTCCGCGTCCGAGCTTCTTCGGCATTCCCTTCAAACGCGGCGAAGAGGGATTCGCAGCCTTTTTCGGGCTCGACTATTCGTCGATCCACCGGATCATCTTCCTCTATTTCCTCATTCTCATTCTGGCGCTGATCACCAATATGGTAACGATCCGCATGCGCCGATTGCCGGTCGGCCGGGCTTGGGAGGCCATGCGCGAAGATGAAATCGCCTGCCGCTCCCTCGGCCTCAACATGACGACGATCAAGCTAAGCGCGTTTGCCACCGGCGCCATGTTCGCTGGCTTTGCCGGCTCGTTCTTTGCCACCCGTCAGGGGTTCATTTCGCCGGAAAGTTTTACGTTCATCGAGTCGGCACTGATCCTGGCGATCGTGGTTCTCGGCGGCATGGGGTCTCAGATAGGCGTGGTGATCGCCTCGGTTGCCATGATCGGTGGCTTCGAAGTCTTCCGGGAAGCCGAACAGTACCGCATGCTGATCTTCGGATTGGCCATGGTCATCATTATGATCTGGCGGCCGCGTGGGCTGATTTCGACACGCGAACCCTCGATTTTCCTCAAGCGAAAGACAGCGGTTTCAGCCGATCTCGTTGCGCAGGGCGAGGGGCACTGACATGGCCAAAGAACCTCTGCTGACCGTCGAACACCTCAGCATGCGTTTCGGTGGTCTTCTGGCCGTCAACGACCTATCCATGACCGCCTTTCGCGGCGATATCACGGCGCTGATCGGCCCCAACGGCGCCGGAAAGACGACTGTGTTCAACTGCCTCACCGGCTTTTACAAGCCGACAGAAGGGCGCATCACCATGCACCATGAGGATGGCAGTACCTTCCTCCTTGAGCGCATGGACGATTTCCGCATCCCAAAGGTGGCGAAGGTCGCACGCACTTTCCAGAACATCCGCCTGTTTGGCGGCATGACCGCTCTGGAAAACCTGATGGTCGCTCAGCACCATCCGCTGATGCGGGCCTCGAAGATGAGCATCGGCGGCATTTTCGGTATCGCCAGCTACAAAAAGGCGGAACAAGAGGCAGTTGAACTCGCCAAACACTGGCTGGAACGCACCAACCTGATCGATCGGGCTGATGATGCCGCGGGCGATCTACCCTACGGCGACCAGCGCAAACTGGAAATCGCCCGTGCCATGTGCACCCGGCCGAAACTGCTGTGTCTCGACGAGCCGGCGGCCGGCCTCAACCCGGCGGAATCGGAAGAACTCAACAAGTTGCTGCGGATTGTTCGCAGCGAGGAAAATACCGGCATTCTGCTGATCGAGCACGATATGAACGTCGTCATGGAGATCTCCGATCACATTGTGGTGCTCGACTACGGCGTCAAGATTTCCGATGGAACGCCGGAGGAAGTCCGCAATGATCCCAGGGTGATAGCGGCCTATCTGGGTGTCGAGGACGAAGAGGTGGAATCGGTCGAACACGAAATCGAGGAAACCGCCGGGGAGGCGCGCTCATGAGCAAGGAGCCGCTTCTCAAGATCCGGGACGTGGAAACATTCTACGGCAAGATCCAGGCGTTGCGCGGTGTCAGCCTCGATGTCAACGAGGGCGAGATCGTCACGTTGATCGGGGCCAACGGCGCCGGCAAGTCGACCCTGATGATGACCATATGCGGTGATCCACGCGCCCGCCATGGACAGATCGTCTACTCCGGCAGTGATATCACCCGGGTGCCCACCCACGAGATCATGCGCATGGACATCGCCCAGTCTCCGGAAGGGCGGCGGATTTTCCCCCGCATGACGGTGATGGAAAATCTGCAGATGGGGGCGGCCGTCAACAATCAGGTTCATTTCGATGAGGACGTCCAGCGCGCCTTCGAGCTGTTTCCGCGTCTCAAGGACCGCAAGGACCAGCGCGGGGGTACTTTGTCCGGCGGCGAGCAGCAGATGCTGGCAATTGCCCGCGCTCTGATGGCGCGTCCCCGGCTGCTGCTGCTCGACGAACCATCGCTTGGATTGGCGCCCCTGATCGTCAAGCAGATATTCGAGGTGATACGGGAACTAAACAAGGAGCAAGGCCTGACTGTCTTCCTGGTCGAACAGAATGCCTATCACGCGTTGAAACTGGCCGATCAGGCACATGTCATGGTCAACGGCAAGATCACCATTAGCGGGACTGGCGCTGAACTGCTGGCGCGCGAAGAGGTGAGGGCTGCTTACCTCGAAGGGGGCGCGCACTGATGGGTATCCTCTGGGAAAACAGTTTTTCCGTCTTTTTGATCCTCACCGTCATCATAGGCGGCGGCGCGGCTTTTATGACAGGGCGTGCATTAGCGTCTCATTGGCGGCCGATCATCCAACCGATCCTTTACACGTTGCTTCTGGCGGCAGTGGTGCGCTTCTTCCACTTCGCCCTGTTCGATGGCGGTTTGCTGTCGGTGCATTATTTCATCGTGGATGCCGCCGTCCTGATTGCCGCCACGCTGCTGGGTTACCGCTTAACGAGGGTGCGTCAAATGGTGACCCAATACAGCTGGCTTTATGAGCGAGCCGGTCTCTTCAACTGGAGGGAAAAAGCAGGGTCTTAAGGATAATTTCAAGAGGGATTTGCAATCCGGTTCGGATTGCGAAAACGTCGGGCAGGGTCCAACCAGCCTTGCCCAACATCCAACCAAAATGGGAGAAAGCACATGAAAAAGATACTACTCACGTCGACCGCAATGGCGTTTGGCATGAGCCTAAGCGCCGGTGTGGCCTGGGCGGATATCCAGATCGCGACCGCCGGTCCGATGACCGGGCAATACGCGAGCTTCGGTGCGCAGATGAAAGCCGGTGCCGAACAGGCTGTGGAAGACATCAACGCCGCTGGCGGCGTCAATGGCGAGATGCTCGTCCTCAACATCGGCGACGATGCCTGTGACCCGAAACAGGCTGTGGCCGTTGCCAACCAGATGGTCGGCAAGGATGTCGTCTTCATGGCCGGTCACTTCTGCTCCGGTTCCTCGATCCCGGCGTCGAAGGTTTACGAGGAAGAAGGCATCATTCAGATCTCGCCCGCTTCAACCAACCCGAAGCTGACCGATGAAGGCGGCCCGAATGTTTACCGCGTTTGCGGTCGCGACGACCAGCAGGGTCTGGTGGCCGGCGGCTTCCTGGCCGAGGAATACAAGGGCAAGAACATCGCCATTCTGCATGACAAAACCGCCTACGGCAAAGGTCTCGCCGATGCCACCAAGGGCGTTCTTGAAGATCTCGGCGGCTCCGCCAAGATGTACGAAGCCTACACGGCTGGCGAAAAGGACTACACTGCTCTTGTTTCCAAGATGAAGCAGGAAAACATCGACGTGGCCTATGTCGGCGGTTACCACACCGAAGCCGGCCTGATCGTTCGCCAGATGCGCGATCAGGGCATGGACACGCAGCTGGTTTCCGGCGATGCGCTGGTCACCGACGAATACTGGTCGATCACCGGCGACGCCGGCCAGGGCACGTTGATGACCTTCTCACCGGACCCGCGTAAGAACCCGGGCGTGGAAGAACTGGTCAAGACCTTCCGCGACAAGGGCATCGAGCCGGAAGGCTATGTTCTTTACACCTACGCCGCGATTCAGGCCTGGGCGGAAGCCGCCAAGACGGCCAGTTCAGCCGATCCGGAAAAGGTCATCCCGGCGCTGAACGCCGGCACGTTCTCGACGGTGCTCGGCGATCTCGCCTTCGATGACAAGGGCGACGTCTCGCTGCCGGGCTATGTCTGGTACGAGTGGAAGGACGGCACCTACGATTATCGCTAATCGTTAGCGTCTGAACTCATCGAGAACCCGCGGCCGTACTCACCCGCGGGTTCTTCTATTCTCCCGGTGCAAAGGCCTCGATCGGCGTCGACACATTGTGCAGGTCGACGCGTCCAAGCGAAATCATCTCCAAGCCGCAATGGGCTGCCACGTGGTCACTTGCGACGACAGTGTGGCCTACCTGTTTGCCGAGATCACTAAGCCGCGCGGCAATATTGGCGGCTGTGCCGATCACGGTGAAATCCAGCCGCTCCTGCGAGCCGACATTGCCGTAGGTGACATCCCCGAAGGCAAGGCCGATGGCGCATTCCGTCTGCTGTTGCTCGTCGGTGTCGAAACTGGCGGCAATCTCACGGGCTGCCGCGAGCGCCTGGGCGCAGGCCTTCTCGCGCCCGTCGGCCGCCGGAAAGATTGCGAGCACGGCATCGCCGATGAACTTCAGAACCTCTCCGTCATGGGCGTTGATGACCTGCGTCGTAGTTTCGAAGAAACCGTTGAGCAGAGTAAGGTAATCTTCGCGCTGCATGGCTTCAGCGAGCAACGACGAGTTCCGAAGATCGCAAAACAGGATGGCGGCATCGATCTGGTCGCCGTCGCCGCGGCGGATCTCACCGCCGAGCACCCGCGCCCCAGTGCGTTTGCCGAGATAGGTTTCCAACAGGGTCGAGGCATTGTCGCGAAGCGCAAACACCTCGTAGAGCCGGCTGATAACCGGCGCGCATTCGAAAATCAGGCCGAGATTGGCGGTGGTGAAACCGTCTGGATGATCGCAAGTCAGTGACATCACGTTGATCTGGCCGTTTGAGAAGGGCAAAGGCATCGCCACATAGTCCGTCGCGCCTTCCGCCTTCAGGTCGTCCATGATCGGAAAGCTGAACTCGCTTTCTTCCGCCAGCAGACTCTGTCGAACGCCGCCCAGCCCCTTGCTGACATGCAAGATCGGGCTGTTGACGAAAGCGGGGTGACTGAAGATGTCATAAGACGGTGCGTAGCTTTCGACCTTGTCATTGGCTTTCGTCCAGACGTAGTTCTTGCCCGCGATCATCGGATGCAGCGACCAGATCATGACGCTGATCCTCGACACAGCAATGCCGTCTTCGAGCAACTTGTGGCCGATGGCGGCGGTGAGTTCTTCCGGCGATGGGCACAGCCATGCCTCGCGCATCACCCAGGCGGCAGTTGGGCCGACGATATTGCCGCCGAGCTCCCGATCGAGTTCATCGCCACCTACATCCAGTTCGGTAATCACTTCCGGGATAAAGCTGACGAGACCTTCGATGTCGCGCGATTCCGGCAAGGTCTTCTTGTAGGTCCAGGCGCCGTTCTCGATTATCGTGTCACCGATCTTGACGTTCCAATAGGTCGCCGTTCCCTTGAACGGGCAGAACGTGCGGTGATCCGTTGTTTCGAGCAGGATCGCCTTGATGTCGTCGAGGGGGAAATAGACGACGGGCGGCAGCCGGGATTCGTACATGACCCTCGCGGCACGACTGGCTGCCACGACGGCACCGTCATGCCTGGCAATCACCTCACCCTCAATGGGCGCGACTTCAAGCCGATATTGGTTTGCGATCTGTCCGGTTTGCACATTCATGCGACAAAGATGGGCCTTTTGCCGCCGAATTCCAACCGTTCGGCCTCAGGGAATGGCCTGTCTCAGCTTTTGTGCAGTCTCCAAAGCGTCGTCCAGGTGCCGGGCGTGCAACTCCCGCAACGAGCTTTGCGAGCTGTGACCGCAGATATTGAGGGCGGCCAGGCATTGTCCGCGACGGTTGTGGATCGGGAGGGCCAACGCCCACAAGCCGGGTTCCAGTTCCTCCTCGATCATGGCGTAGCCCGCTTCCCGGATCGCCGCGATTTCATCCAGGAACTCCTGTTCGTCGGTGACGGTTTTGGACGTGAATTGCGGTCGCGGATAACGCTCCAGAAAATCCATCAGGCATTCTTGCGGCAACTGCGCCAGCAGGACTCGGCCCATGGCGGTCGCGAAAGCCGGTTTTCGGTCTCCGATCCGTGTGTTGAGCGAAATCACCCGATTGGCCGGGCATGTGACGGCATAAACCACGTCGCTGCGGTCGAGCACAACGGAGGAGACGTTTTCTTCAACCTTGTCACGCAGAACGGAAAGCCAGGGCCGGGCAATTTCAACCCAACCGGCCGGATCGTTCAACCAGGCGGAAGCGAGTTCCATGACCTGTGGCGTTGTCCGATAGCCGTTTGCGGTCTTTTCCACATAGCCAAGCTGGATCAGCGTCAGCAGCGACCGACGTGCGGTGGCGCGGGTGAGGCCAGCGGCGATCGAGACCTCGGATTGCGACAACGGCGCCTCGGCGCCTTCAAATGCCTTGAGTGCTGCCAGTCCATTGGCCAAACCAGTGACGAATTCGCCCCCGTCTTCCGGCCTTGCATTGCGCGCGCCCATCACGCCAACCCCAGAATTGTCTTCATCGCCGCCGCGAGGTCGGTGGTCGGCGCCGCAGTCAGTTCACGTTGCCGCCAGCAGACATGTGCATCGGGCCGAACCAGTATGCAACCGGAATCGGAAATCTCCGACTGAACCGCCCAATCGCCGAACGTGTCATTGACCTCGCAGCCCGGACCCACCTGCCAGACGTGGATCTCCACTCCGGTCTCGGCTGAAACGCGTGCCGCGGCCTCGACCCATCCGGCTCCGGATACGCCGGTAAACAGGGTGAAGCGGCCGTGGCCCGCCAGATCCAGTGTCGACACCTGCTTGTTATCGCGCTCCAGCCACAGATGCGGCAGCTTGGCGCCCGGCCAGGTGGTTGGATGATAGTAGAGCTCGGGATCGCGGGTGTATTCGGGCTCCACCGTTCCGTCAGGGATGATCGCGCTGGACTTGTAGCGCTGACCGAGTTCGACGCCGTGGCAATTGAACTCGTAGCTCTTCTGACGGATGTATTTGTTCAGCGCCTTGCGCCGCGCCTCCGCCTCCACCGTCGGCAGTTTACGGGCCTCCATGCGCCGCTTCACCTCATCGGGTGTACCGGGCTGAAGCAGTCCGAGCGTCTCGAAGATGGGCGCATAATCCTCGATCGACTTGTTGGCGCGTGTGACGATCTGCTTGCCGATCGGCTGCCGTTCGGCGTTGTAGGTGTCGAGCAGGCTCGCATCGGCCTTGCCGTCGAGGACAAGCTTCATTTTCCAGGCGAGATTGTAAGCATCCTGGATCGAGGTGTTGGACCCGAGGCCGTTGGTCGGCGGATGGCGATGCACCGCATCGCCCATGCAGAACACGCGCCCCTTCGAATAGCGCCGCGCCACCATGTTGTTCACGGTCCAGTAGCTGAGCTTGCTGATCTTGATGGGCACCTCGTCGTCGCCGATCAGCTGGCGGATGATCGCCTCGGCTTCCTCATCGGAAAGCTGCGGCGGACCGTCTTGGATGTCGTAGCCATAGATCGACAGCCACTTGTTCCAGGGGCGCACCATGCGAATGACGCCGGCGCCAATACCGCCAATATTGGAGCCGGGCTGGAAGATCCAGTAGAGCACCGACGGCCGGTGGGCGACATATTTCGAAAGGTCCGCCTCGAACTCGATGTTCATCGATCCTTCGAGGCCCATCTTGCCGTCCATAGGCAGGCCGATATCCTCGGCCACCTGCGAGCGGGCGCCGTCGGCGCCGATCATGTATTTGGCCCTGATGCGGTAGGTCTGGTTGGCTACGCGGTCGCGCACCGTCGCCACCACGCCGCCCTCGTCCTGCATGTGGCTGACATATTCCGTCTTGAACCGGGCGATAGTGCCGTCTGCCATCGCCTTGCCGACAATGATCGGTTCAAGCAGGGTCTGCGGAATATCGCAGATGCGACTGGGCGAGGCGAGGTCGTAGTCGGCCTTGCGGTTTGGGTGGTTGCCCCAGGTGAGCAGCCGGCCGATCTCCTCGCCGGCGAGGGATGTGCAGAACACGTTGTTGCCCATCAGCTCCTGCGGCACCGACTTTTCCTTGGCCTCTTCCTCGATGCCGAGTTCCCGCAGCACTTCCATGGTGCGCTGATTGGTGATGTGGGCGCGTGGCGTGTTGGCGAGCCAGGCGTATTTTTCGATCATCACGTTGTCGACGCCGTAGCTCGACAGCAACGCCGCCATCGCTCCTCCGGCCGGGCCGGAGCCGATGATCAGAACGTCGGTCTCGATATCGAACATGGGGTCCTCCACTCGGATGTCGGCGCCGCTGACCCCTACGGGTGCCGGTTTTGCCATTTCACGGACGGGCTGCGTGTAGTCGGGCACTGGCGTATCGGGACCGATCAGCCGCCGACGCGTCGGAAAAATCGAAAAATCATAGCGGTCCTGGATGAACCCCCAGATGCCCTTCGGCGCCACCAGCATGAAGGCGATGGCGATGGCACCGAGCAGCATGAGATACCAGGTGCCGAAATCAGACAGCCAGTTCTGCAGGCAGAACAGGATCAGTGCTCCGATGATCGGGCCTTCCAGCGTGCCAATGCCACCGATGATGACGATGAAGAGCACGTAGGCTGTCCAGTCGATGACCGAAAAGGCGCTGTCCGGCGTGATGGAGGCGCGCTGAAAGAAGATCAACGCGCCGGTCAGGGCCGCACCGCAGGCGGCAAACAGATAGACACCCAGTTTGGCCCGGCCGATATTTACGCCGACGCTTTCAGCCGCGCGTTCGTTATCGCGAATGGCCGACAACGCAAGTCCGGCGCGGGTGCGCAGGAAGGCGTAAATCGCACCGATGATGATGATCGCGATAACCAGGGCTACCCAGTAGGAAACAATGTCGCGCGCGGCGGATGTCTTGACGTCGAGCACCTCGCGAACCCAGCCCACGCCGAACATGCTCTTGGCAACGCCCGAAGGCAGCGATGTCCCGGTGCCACCACCCAGCGCTTTCCACTGAGCAAAAACCAGCCTGTAGACTTCCGCCGCCACCCAGGTGCCGATTGCGAAGTAGGCGCCCTGCAGACGGAACACCACATAGGATGTGGGTATCGCCAGAAGAACCCCGACCACGCCCGCGAGCAGCAGGGCGACCAGCGGATTGAGACCCCAGAGGATGGCACCGGCAAAACCGACATAGGCGCCCAGGCCAACGAACGCCTGCTGGCCGACGCTAACCAGCCCGCCATAGCCGGCCAGCAGATTCCAGCATTGTGCCAGCGCAATCATGGTCAGGACGAAGAACAGATCCTGGATCAGTGAGCGGCTGATGAAGAGCGGTGCGATGGCCAGCAGGATGACGACGGCGGCGAGCACTGCCAGGGCAATGTTGCTGGCCCGGGTCGACTTGCCGACGCTGTATTTCTTCGGGTCCAGCATCAGTCGAAGGCTCGTGGAAACAGGCCGCGCGGGCGCAGGACCAGCACGATGAGGAAAACGATATGCCCGGAAAGGATCTGCCATTCCGGATTGATCTTGGCGCCGATGGTCTGGGCAAGGCCGAGGATCACGCCGCCCGCCAGTGTTCCCCACAGGCTGCCAAGGCCGCCGATGATCACCGCCTCGAATGCGAAGATAAGCCGGGCCGGACCAATCAGCGGATCGAAGGTGGCGCGAGCGCCGAGATAGAGCCCGGCGATCGCGACAACAGTCATAGAGAGGCCCATGGCGAGGGCAAAGATGCGCGAATTGTCGATGCCCATCAGCTGGGCGATGACCGGGTCGTCGGAGGTGGCGCGAAAGGCTCGCCCGGTTTCCGTGTGATAGAAAAGCCAGTTGAGCGCGGTGATGACGACGATGGCGGAGATGAAGGTCAGCAACGGCATCGCGCCGATCGCCAAACTGTCGCCAAGGCGGATCGAAACCTCTTCAAAACCTCCGGCCTTCAGCCTCTGCGTATCGGCGGAAAAAACTTCCAACATGCCGTTCTGCAACACGATGGACAGTCCGAACGTGACCAACAGCGGCGGCAGGATATCCCGATTGAGTGTCCGATTGAGCAGCATGGTCTGCAGCAGGTAGCCGATGCCGAACATGATGACGGCCGCCAGCACCGCGGAGACGATGATGTTGAGGCCGAGAGCATCGATCCCCACCAGGACGGCGAAGGCCCCGAGCACCATGAAGTCGCCATGGGCGAGGTTGACCAACCGCATGATGCCGAAAATGATCGACAGGCCGACCGCGAACAGCGCGTAAAGTCCGCCGAGGAGAATGCCCTGAATGATCGTGTCGACCCAAACCACGGCGCTAACTCCCAAAGTAGGCGGCGCGAATTTGTTCGCGACTGACTTCGCCGGGCCGCCCGGTCAGGGTGACGCGCCCCTCGAGCAGGCAGTAGATTCGATCGGCGACCTCGAGAGCCTGGTTAATATTCTGTTCGACAATGATGACGCTGGCGCCTTCAGCCCGGATGGCGTCCAGCGCCTTGTAAATGTCCTTGATCACCGATGGCGCCAGCCCCAGGCTGATTTCGTCGCACAGGAGCAGCCGGGGATTGGCCATCAGGGCACGCCCGAGGGCGACCATCTGCTGCTGACCGCCGGACAGGCTGGTCGACGCCTGGCTGCGGCGCTCGCTGAGCACGGGAAACAAACGGTATACCGCCTCCAGCGACCACGGACCGCGAACCTTGCGGCCATAGTTGCCGACAAGAAGGTTCTCCTCGACCGACAGCGACGGGAACAGACGCCGGCCCTCGGGGACCATCGCGATGCCCAATTGCAAAATCTGCGCGGGCTTGGAGCCGGCGATCGGCTGGCCTTCGAAGACGATCATTTCGGGTGCTGCTTGCATCAGTCCGACCAGGGCCGAAAGATAGGTTGATTTGCCCGCACCGTTGGCGCCGATCATGGCGACGGTCTCGCCTTCCTCGATGTGACTGTCGATACCGTAGAGCGCCTGGAAGTCGCCGTAGGACGCGACGAGGCCATGGGTTTCGAGCATCGCCATCAGTCGACACCCATATAGATGCGCTGGACGGCATCGGAATTCATCACTGACTGCGGTTCGCCGTCGGCGATGATCTTGCCGAAATCGATGGCGACCAACCGCGAAACCACGGCGAGCAGGGCGTGTGTGACATGCTCGATCCAGACAATGGTCGTGCCCTCGGCATGCACACCCTGGATCGTTGCGATCAGGCTATTGCATTCGTCGTCCGTCAGCCCGCCGGCGATCTCATCGAGAAGCAGCAACCGCGGTTTGGTGGCGAGGGCACGCGCCAGTTCGAGACGCTTGCGTTCGAGCAGGGTCAGCGCTCCCGCGGGCAAATTGGCTTTGCGCAGCAGCCCTGTGCGGTAAAGGATGTCGACCGCCTCGTCCTGAATGTCCCGTTCCCGTGCATCGCCGCCGAAACAGGCCGACACCGAGATGTTCTCGAACACAGTCATATGCTCGAATGGTTGCGGGATCTGGTAGCTGCGACCCAGTCCGGCTCGGACTCGGGCGCGCACCGGCGCATTGGTGATATCGTGGCCGTCGAGCGAGACCGTGCCGTTGTCAGGTTTGAGGTTGCCGCAAATCAGGTTGAAGAGCGAGGATTTGCCGGCGCCGTTCGGACCGATAATGCCGAGTGCTTCGCCATCCGAGACATCCAGCGTCACGTCGTCGGCGACGACGACGGCGCCGAACGCCTTGTTCAGATTGCGCAATTCAAGCGGCATGGCAAAGCATCAACCCGGATTGGGCGGGAGAGCGTCTCTGGCTCTCCCGCCGTGACCGCAGGATCAGGTGATCGGCTCCATGTCGCCACCCACCGGGATATCCGGATAGGTCTGGTTGTCGACGATGACGATGCGGAACTTGCCATCGTCGGACTTTCGCCACTGACCACCGACCAGCGGCGTCTTGGTGACGTTCTTGGCGGCGATTGGCGGCAACCCGTTGCCGTCCCACCTGATTCGTCCGACGATGGTATTCAGGTCGGTGGCCGCGATTGCGTTGACCACCTCCTCGGCATCGTTGATGGAGTCGACGTTTTTGACCGTGTTGACAACGATTTCGAAGAGCGCGTGTACGAAGCCGAGCGGCTGGGTCCATTGCTTTCCGGTGCCGCTTTCATAGGCGTCGCAAAGCTGTCCGGCGGTCGTGCCGTTGATCGACGACGCGAAGGGGTGGACATTCGACCACCAGACTTCCGACGACAGGTTTTGTGCGCTGTCGCCGATGGCGTTGACGGCAGACGGGAAGAGGATTGCCTTGCCGACGGATGCCGCTTTCGGTTTGAAGCCCTGTTGTGCCGCCTGGGTCCAGAATGTGGCGAAGTCGGGCGGCAGGCAAACACCAGTGACGATTTCGCAATTGCCGTCCTTGAAGGCGGTGATCTGTGCAGAGAAATCGTCTTGAAGATTCTGATAGCGGCCCGGATCGATGAGCTTGAAGCCCGACGGTCCCACCATGGCCGGGAATCCGACTTTTTCGTCCCCCCAGGCATTTCCGTCTGCATCGTTGGGGAACAATCCGCCAACGGTCTTGTTGGTGTCGAGCTGGTTCCACATGTTCATGAACACCTGGGTGACGTCCTCAAGCCCCCAGAGGAAGTGGTAGGTGTAATTGAACGGTGCCCAGGTGCCGGGATCGCCCGGGTTGCCCTGGCGGCCGATGAACCATGGTTGCCATGGCGCAAGCGTCGAAATGCAAGGGATTTCCTCGATCTCGCAGATGGTCGACACCGGATTGGTGGTCTCCGGCGTGTGTGCCACAACCATGATGTCGATTTCGTCGTCGACGATCAGTTCCTTGGCCACCTCGGCAGCGCGATTGGGGTTGGACTGGCTGTCCTTGACGACCACATCGAACGTAAGGTTTTTCGATCCGGCCGCGATACCGCCGGCGGTGTCCTTCAGGAAGTTGTTGATGATGAAATCGTCCACTTCCGCAAAAGCGGCCAACGGCCCGGTTTGCGGGCTGACATAGCCGATCTTGACCTGGCGGGCCTGGGCGTGAACGGCAGGCGCATAGACGCCGGCAGCAGCAGCTAGTCCTCCGGCTGCCGTTGTCTTGATGAATGAGCGCCGGTCAAGGCCGCCGGTTTTGGTCTGTTTCATGATTTCCTCCCGGGTCATGGTTTCAGTCGTTGGGGCGCGTGCCCGCATAGGCTTGGCTGATCAGTGCATGGATGTCGCCGCGATCGAAGGGGCGCGGATTCCAGTAAGGATTTTGGGTCGCCAGGTCGGCGGCCCGGTCGATGCCGTCTGCGGGCATGCCGATTTCGGCAAGCGAGGTCGGCGCGCCGATGTGTTTTGCCAGATCCCAAAGACCGCCGCCGACACTGTCGGACGACAGGATATCCTTGATCGCCGCCAGTTCGGGGGCGGCAGCTTCATTGAAACCTGTGGCATGCGGCAACACCACCGTGTGGGTGTCGGCATGCGGCAGATTGAAGGCGCCACCTAGCGTGTGGCAAAGCTTGTGGTGCAAGGCCATGCCGGCGGATCCGAGCGCCATGCCGCACAGAAAAGCGCCATATTGGGCCTCCTGGCGGGCCCTGACATCTCCCGGATCTTCGACGATAATGGGTAGGGCGCCGGCCAGCGCTCCGATCGCCTCCAGGCACTGTAGCCGCGAGATCGGGTTCTTTTCCTGCGCGTAGAGCGCCTCGATCGCATGGGCGATGGCGTTCATGCCGGAGGTTGCGGAAATCGCCGGCGGCAGGCTCAGAGTGTAGTCGACATCGTAGATGACACTGACAGGCAGAACCCGTAGATCCTTGAGTGTGGTTTTGACGCCATTTTCGGTTTGCCCGAGGATCGTCGTCATTTCCGAGCCGGCATAGGTTGTCGGTACCGCAATCTGCGGAATGTCGTCACGCAGCGCAATCGCCTTGGCCAGACCAATGGTCGAGCCTCCACCGACCGCGACGGTGCAGTCGGCCCCTGCCTCTCGCACGGCGGACAGAGCTGCTTCGGTCACATCGACGGGGGTGTGCATGGTCGCGGTCGTGAGCACGCCTGCGGATCGCTCACCAAGCGCGTCCGAGAGTTCCTCGGCGTGGTGTTGCTGTTCAGGCGTCGACAGCACCATGGCTCGTTCGCGCCCGAGATGTTCAACCTCGTCGCCAACCTTGGTCCGACCACCGCGCTCGAAACGCACGCGGAGTGGAAGTGCCGTGTAGGTGAAATGATCCACCGACCCCCCTTATTCGCATCGTGCTTTTCTTGTTGTTCGCTCTGCGAACTTATTTGCAAGCTTCGGACCCGGAGACGTCTGAGTCAAGTTTTTTGCCGGATTTATTTTGGCGCGCTGAAGTGAGGTTTGGTTCCGGTTTGAGATAACTTCAGGAAAAACATATGGATAGAAAGCCCGCTGCCAGTGGATCTTGTCTCAAGCTTTGGCAAGCCAGCTGATATTGACTGTTTTTCCGAACCGCCTATGCTGGTTCGTCAGCAGGCGTTTGTTCACTCAAGAATTCAAAATCCGAACAAAACGCGGGGGAGGAGAATGGCTGAACCGACGCTGGCAGAGCGGGTCGCCGCCGCCAATGCGCCGCTCACCGATCCGGAACGCAACCGGGTGATCGGCAGCGGTACGCCGAGATTTGAACTTTACCATTTCGCCCTTAGCGTTTGTTCGCACAAGGTGCGCACGGTGCTTGCCGAAAAGGCGGTACCTTATCGAAGCCACGACATCATGATCCTGCCCCCCGGCATGGAAAACTATCATCCGGATTATGTGCGTTTGCGAATGCGCGGCGCACCGGGCCGCGAAATGGTGAACGGCTATACCGGCCGTTCCTCAACCACCACGGAGGGTTTCGACCCTTGCGTCGTACCCACGCTTATCGATCACGAAGCCGGGCAGGTACTGGTCGACAGCCGCGTTATCTGTGACCACATCGACCGGATCTGGGAGGGTGGCACCGAACTCAACACGACGCGCCTGAAGCGCGAGATCGACCGGGAGATCGCCATCGTCGACGGAACACCGCACGTCGCAGTGTTGTACGGGGCTCATCCGGACGGTGATTTCCGCCCGAAAATGCTGCAGCAGAACATGCCGGGCGCCCATGATTTCAAGATCATGAAGTTGATGGAGGGGCGCTCGCTCTCTGTCGGCCATCCAAAGCTCATCGCGGCCTATGACGCCAAGATCCGCAAGGAAGCTGCCGCCCGCAGTTTCGTCTCCACCCCGGATCTCATGCGTAAGGCCACACGGGAGATCCTGGGCATCATCGGTGAGCTGGATGAACGGCTGTCCGACGGGCGCGAATGGGTGTGCGGCGATGTCTACACCATGGCCGATATCCAGTGGGCCGTCAGCCTGTTCCGGCTGAAATGGCTGGGCATGGGTTTCGCCTGGGAGGGCGGTCACGCGCTCAACGATATCGAGCGACCACATGTAGCCGCCTATGCCAAGCGGCTGTTCGACCGGCCGAGTTTCCAGGATGCCGTGATCTATTGGCCTGGAAATCCGCCGTCGGAATATGTTGCCGAATTCTATCCCTCCGAAGCGCAGGAGGACGCCGGACCGGAGCCGGCTGCTGCGCGAATGGGATATGGTCGTGACATCAAGGAGGAAAACCTCACCCAGGTTGTGCTGGAAACCATGAAGGGTGCGCGCACGCCGCGTTCGCAGAAGGTCCTGAACGCCTTCACCCGGCACCTCCACGCCTTTATCGACGAGATCGAGCCCACCGAGGAAGAGTGGGAGTGGGGCATCGATTTCCTCACCCGGACCGGCCACCTTTCGAAAGGGGGACGACAGGAATTTGTACTGCTGTCCGACGTCATGGGTGCGACCACCCGGGTGGACCTGGTCAACCATCGCTTCCCCGACGGAGCCACGGAAAACTCGGTGCTTGGTCCGTTCTTCGTCGAGGATCGGCCCACTTTCAACAATGGCTCTGATATTTCAGGCGGCCTCGACGGCAAGCCGATGCTGTTTACCGCTCGGGTTCTTGATCTGGATGGCCGACCCATTGCCGGCGCCCGCGTCGATGTCTGGCATTCCGACGATGTCGGCGCTTACGACATCATGATGCAGGATCGGTCCGAGCCGGCGATGCGAGGCCTGTTCCGCACCGATGCCCACGGCCAGTTCTGGTTCACTTCGATCCTGCCGAAATCCTATCCGATCCCCAATGACGGACCGGTTGGCGAATTGCTGCGGGCGGCCAATCGACCGCACATGCGGCCGGCCCATGTTCACGTGCGCGTCGAGGCGCCGGGCTACGAGCGTCTGACCTCGATGCTGTTCATCGACGGCGACGAATTTCTCGATGCCGACCCGGTCTTTGGCGTGAAGAACTCGCTAGTCGTACCGTTTCACGAAAAGACCGGCCTGAGAATGCCCGACGGCGTTGCTGCTCCGAGCCCCTGCTATGCCGTCGATTACGATTTTGTCCTGACGCGCAAAGGCTGATGTGCCACCATGCGGACAGGAAGACGGTTGAGGTTTTGACCGGGAGGGAATGAAATGTCTGCATTTTGGACGACACTGATTGTCTTGGTGGTCATTGCCGTCGTGGTGATTGTCGTGCTGGCGCGGCTTTATCGCAAGGCATCGCGCGAGGTTAGCCTGATCAGGACCGGTGTTGGCGGTCAGCAGGTGGTGATGGCCGGCGGCACAATCGCGCTTCCCTATTTCCATCAGATCTCTGAAGTGAACATGCGCACCCAGCGGCTCGAAGTGCATCGCGGTGGCGAGGACAGTCTGATCACCAAAGACCGGCTTCGGATCGATATCGGCGCCAGTTTTTCCGTCGCTGTCGAGGGCACGGAGGAGGGTGTCTCGCGCGCTGCTCAGACCCTTGGCGATCGCACATTCAACACGGACCGGTTGCGCGAGATCATTGAGGGCAAGCTGGTAGACGCGCTGCGTGCCGTTGCTGCCCAGATGACCATGGACGAGGCCCACGAAGGCCGCGCCAAATTCGTCAAGGAAGTGCGCTCGTTGATTTCAGACGATCTGGCCGAAAACGGTCTGCGGCTGCAGTCGGTCTCCCTGACCGCACTCGACCAGACGCCGTTTTCGGCACTCGACGAAAACAACGCCTTCAACGCCGTCGGCATGCGCAAGCTGGCCGAGGTCATCGCCAAATCCAAAAAGGAACGCGCCGAGATCGACGCCGATGCCGATGTATCGGTGCGCCGTTCGGCCATGGAGGCGACCCGCCGCAAGCTGGAGATCGAGCAGGACGAAGAGCAGGCACGCATCGCCCAGCAGCAGGAAATCGAGACCTTGAAGGCGGCTCAGTCGGCAGAGATTGCTCGCCAGAGAGCCGGGTCCGAACGGGAAGCCGAAGAAGCTCGCATTGCTCGTGAACGCGCCGTCCGCGAAGCCGAAGTCGCCCGCGAACGCTCCGTCCGGGCGGCCGAGATCACCCGCGACCTGGAGGTCCAGTCGTCCGAGATCGCGAAGGAGCGCGACCTGCAATTGCAGCAGCAGGACCGCATGATTGCAATCGCCAACAAGGCCGAGGCCGAAAGCGACGCCCAAGCCGCCGCCGATCTGGCGCGAGCGCAGGCTGCAACCGCATCGGAGGGCGTTGCCACGGCACGCCTGATCGCCGAGGCCGAACGCAACCGCTCCCTTGCGCTGCTGTCTGCACAGGAGCGAGCCGAAGCCGAGAGCGCGCGGCTGAAAACGCTAGCCAAGGCCGAAAAGGACGCCTCGGTTGACCATGCGGCAGCGCGTCTGCAGGCGGCAAAGGCCGAAGCCCAGTCAGAGCGCGAGAAAGCGGAGGCCAAGAAGGCAGCACTGCTGGCCGAGGCCGAAGGTCAGCGTGCCTTGCACGAGGCTGAAAACACGCTGGACGAGCGGCACGTCGCTATGCGCGAGGAAATCGCCCGCATCGAGACACTGCCGAAGGCGATTGCTGAGATGGTCCGCCCGGCCGAAAAGATCGACTCGATCAAAATCCACAACGTGACTGGTCTTGGCGGGGGCGGGCAGGGCGGCGGCTACGACAGCGGCGGCACACCGGTCAACCAGGCGCTCGATTCCATTCTCGGGATGGCCGTGCAACTGCCGGCGTTGAAGACGCTTGGCGACGAACTCGGTCTGTCTCTCGGTGACGGCCTGAAGAAGGTGAAGGACGACACCCCGGAGAAGATCGAGCACAAAGGCAAGAAGTAACAGTCGCCTCAGGGCTTCGGGTCGATCGGAGTGCCATCCGATCGTCTGAAACGACGGCCTTCCGGTCCGTGTTCCAGAACGACATCGTGATCCGGATAGTGCACGGTGCCCGACGCTGCGCGTGTGCCAACAACCAGATAGGAGGCTGGTTCGCCGGAGCGGTTTTCCAGGCAGTGGGCGACGGCAGCGCCGGCGGCCCATCCAGCAGAGTCACCCGCGGTCAGCAGCGTTTCCTCGTCCTCAACCAGAACCAACTCACCCGAAATCACGTACACGAATTCATCCTCTGTCTCATGCCAATGTCGGTGTGATGAACGCGAGCCTGGGGCCAATTGCTCGAGACGCACACCGAATTGCTTGAGTCCGGCAGAATCTCCCAGTACCTTCTCTGCGTATGGCCCATCGTTGATACCGGTGATCGAATTGGGCGCTCCTGCAATCTCAATCCAGTCAGTGATGTTGATCTTTGGCATGGGAGATTCCTACGGCGATCGTGCGGGTTTGGCAGTCCGTTTCTTCCTGTCGCGCGAGACAGTGCGGCCACTGGACAGGGTCTCGTCAAGTTTTTGAAAATGCGCTCGGATACGGCTGGCAAAATGGGTAATTTCCGGCCGGTCGCGGGTGGCCTTGTTGACCCACAAGGCGATATGCCGGTTCGGTGACCTGGCGTCCAGATCGAGCATGGTTGCGCCGCCGAGATCGGGCAGAAACCGCACCAACCTTTCCGGCAGCACAATCAGGATGTCGGTGGTCCGCACCAGGTGCAGTGCCATGCCAACGTCTCCGGCGAAGGTGAGTTTCGCTGCCGCTACAGGCAGCCCAAGACCTTCAAGGACATCGCGGGTGGTGCCGTGAATGCGCGAACTGTCACCCGTTGTCACCCAGCGCGCATTTTCAAGCTGCGAAGGTTTGACTTTTGAAGCTTGCCGGCTCAGTGGCGAACGGGAACCGGCAAAAACCGCCATCCGGTCTTCAAACAGGATCTCCTGGTGCAGCCGCTCCTGGTGCAGGTTCATCTGCGATGGCGCCAACACTACTTCCAGTTCCTGCCGGTTGAGGCGGTCGACCAGCCGGCCGGCCGGAGCGGTTGTGACGCTCATCGCATAAGGCCAGGTCTGTTCCATCGCGAGCTGAAAGAAGCTCGGCATGGCCGTCACCGCCAGCATCGGTCCTACGCCGATCCGAAGCTCGCCGGAGAGACCGGATTTCCAAAGATCAACAGCCGTGTCGGCGGCAATCATCAGTTCGCCGACCGCACGGCCCTGCGCGGCCAGTCGCTCGCCGATCTCGGTGGGCGTCACGCCGTATCGCCCACGGCGCAAAACCGGTGCACCGACGCGATCCTCAATGATTCTTACATTACGGGTCAGCGTAGGCTGGGTGACATTGAGCCGCTGAGCCGCTCGACTAAGCGAGCCGAGTTCGATGGCGGTTGCCAGTTGGTGGAGCAGTCGTGGGTCCATAAGGTATGCATTTTTCTATTCTTTATGAAGATATTTCGATTTTATCTATATCAGATTGCACGGCACAATAAAGGTGGATGGAGCTCCGTAGGACTGCGGGGCCACAATGGGAGGAAGAACATGCACCATTATGTGAAGAGCGGTGCCGGTCTGTTCGCCGGCGTCCTGATCACGGCCGCGACGGCAGTCGGAGCCCGCGCTGATATTATCAAGACGGAATGCGGCGCGCCCGGCGGCCTCAGTTGTGTCGTGTCCCAGTTGCTCGCCAAATATGCTGGCCAAAACGGTGGCTATGAGATCCAGGTCAACGAAGGCCAGACGCTGACCAAGTCGGCATTGTTGCTTGCCAATGACCGGCTCGGTGCCGCTGTCTACCCGCCGGTCGCTTACGAATCCATGGTCAATGGCACGCGCATGTATGCCAAGCAGGCCGACAAGGTAAAACCGGTGTCGTCAAATCTGCGGTCACTGTTCGGTTTTGCCGCCGGTCATTTGCACGCACTGACCTATGCTGACAGCGGTATCGAGACTTATGACGACCTGAAGGGAAAACGGGTCTTTGTCGGTCCACCCTCCGGCGGCGCCGTGGCTATGACAACCGGGCTTATCAACGTTTCTTCCGGGTTGAAAATGGGAGAGGACTATGAGGGCGTGAAGATGGGGTGGGGCGCCGGGCTTCAAGCCTTCGAAGACGGACAATTCGATGTCTTCATGCGACCGCTGCCGCTCAATTCTGCTCTGATGGAACAGATCGGCCTGAAACGCGACGTACGCCTGATCAACATGCCCGAGGGAGCCACCGGTTCCGAAGAGTGGAAAAATTTCACCAAGACCCCTGGCCGGCTCGCCGGTGTGATTCCTGCCAACACTTATGACAAGCAGGTTAACAAGGAGCATGATGTCAATACGGTAATGTACACCATGGTGATGGGCGTTCATAAAAACATGGATGACCAGATGGCCTATGACCTGACCAAGGCGTTTTGGGATAATCTCGATGCTTCCAAGAAGGCGGTTGTTACGCTGATCGCAACTACTGCAGACGAGCCCTTTGTAGGCCTTAACACGCCGCTCCACCCGGGTGCCGTCAAGTATTATGACGAAGTCGGGATTGCCATTCCAGATTATCTGAAGCCTGCAACCAACTAGGTCGGACAAGTCGGCAGCGTAGCCGCCCGCCAAATTTATCTAGCGATGATCAGCGCCACAATGCGTGGTGCCGGTTGGCGGCGTTATCGAACGGACAGAACCATGCAATCCTCAAACCCAATGGGCGTCGGTGAAGATACCAGCCTGGTGGCATTGACTATCAAATGGCTGATCTTCGCGATTGGCTTGGCCATGGCACTGGGCGGACTCGGCAACTCGACGCCGGCCTTTGGGCCGATGCCGCGAATCGGGCCGTTCGACATCGAGGCCTATAGGGCGCTGCTGATGGCCGGCGGCGTCGTTGTGTGCCTGCTTTCGATGCCGGCAGAATCCTGGCTCGGCATCAAATCGTCGACTTTGCGCTGGGGCCTGCGTCTCTTTGATGTCGTCGTCGGCGTTGTTGCGCTCTATGCCTTCTGGCGCTTTTATGTGGTGGTCACCGAACTCGACGAAGGCATTTTCTTCTTCGAACCGCAACAGGCATGGACGACGCTTGCCGGCTGTGCCGCGATCATCCTGATGTGCTGGCGCATCTGGGGCCTGCCATTGGCGCTGGTCGGCATCGTCATGCTGATCTACTTCTTCACCGGTCCGATCTGGCCTGGCATCTTCAAGACGGCGCCGGTGGACTTCATCGAGGACACCGCCGGCAATCTCTGGTTCAACAACAATGACGGTGTGCTAGGCTCCATTCTCGGCATCGTCACCTCGACGATCTTTCCCTTTATCCTGCTGGGCGCGATGCTGGAGGCCTCCGGCGGCGGCCGTTCGCTGATCAAGATCGCCTTTGCCGCCATGCGCGGCTTTCGCGGCGGCCCGGCCCATGCGGCGATCCTCGCATCCGGCCTGTTCGGCACCATCTCCGGCTCCGCTGTCGCCAATGTCGTCGGTACCGGCGTGATCACCATTCCGATGATCAAGCGGCGCGGCTTTGCGCCGGAATTCGCCGGCGGCGTCGAGGCGACCGCCTCGACCGGGGGGCAGGTCATGCCGCCCATCATGGGCGCCGCAGCCCTGGTCATGGCCGATTTCACCGGCATCTCCTACTTGACCATCATCATCTGCGCGATCATTCCGGCGCTGGCCTATTACGGCTCGCTGTTCGTCGTCGTGGTGTTCGAAAGCCGTCGGCTTGGCGTCGAAGCCAGCGTCGAGGGTGAAGCCGTCGAGGTAACGACGACCGACTACATCAACCTGATCCTGGTTGTGGTGCCGATCGTCATCGTAGTGGCGGCTCTGATCTTCGGCGCTTCGCCCGCAGGGTCGGCGATCCTCGCGCTGATTTCGCTGATCCCGCTGAGCTTCCTCAATCCGGATATCCGTCGTCGTCCATTCACGCTGATCGAGGCACTGGCCACCGGCGGTTTCAATATGGGCCGGTTGATGATGGCGGCGGGCGTCGTCGGCATTACCGTCGGCGTGCTAGGCACGACCGGCCTGCCCAACGATTTCGCCTTGGCGATCTCCGGCGCTGCGGAGCAGTATCTCGTCGTCACGCTCGTTATGGCCGCAGTGGCCGCGCTGGTGCTCGGCATGGGCATGCCGACGCTGCCGGCCTATCTGACCATCGTGCTGATACTCGGCCCGTCCATGCTGGCCATGGGGCTCACACCGTTGACCAGCCACATGTTCGTTTTCTACTTCGGCGTCGCCTCGGTGATCACGCCACCAGTCGCGATCGCTGCCTATGCGGCGGCTGCGATCGCCGGCGGCGGCGCCATCGCCACGTCCGTAGCAGCGTTGCGGATAGGCATCGTCATCTTCGCCATTCCCTTTGCCTTCGCGCTGAACCCGGAAATGCTCATTGTCTCGCAAGCCGCGGCGGACGGCGAGGCCGCCGGCCTTATCGGTGTCGTGCTGATCGTTCTGCGCCTGTGTCTGATGATCCTGCTATTTGCCTCTTCGACCAGCCGATTCGACGCCACTCGCATATCGTTGCCCGAGGCGGTGGCGCGCTTCGCTGCAGGCATCCTGCTGATTGCGCCACAGCCGCAGATCTACCTGACGGGCGCGGTGCTCGGTCTGGCGCTGCTTGCTTGGAATCGGGTTCGAGCAGGCAGGACGGTGGAGGCTTGAGAAGCAGGTTGAGCGAAAGGCCGAATTTCCTCTATTTCATGACCGACCAGCACCGGGCGGATTGGCTTGGCTGCACCGGCCATCCCGTAGTGCGCACACCGCACATCGACGCCATTGCAGCGCGGGGCACTGTGTTCGACCGGTTCTATGTCGCAACCCCCGTGTGCATGCCCAACCGCGCGAGTTTCATGACCGGTCGTTATCCGAGCCTGCACGGCCTGCGTTACAATGGCTGCCTGCTGCCGCAGCGCGCCAACACGTTCGTGGATGTGCTCAAGGCGGGGGGGTACCGGACGGCCACGATCGGCAAGAGCCACCTACAGCCTTTCACCGATCAGCAACCGATGCAGCGCGACCCGATCGAGGCCGGGCCGATTGCGGAAGCCTGGAAGGAGGAGGACGGAGACTTCACCAAGGAGGAGCCGGTTCACTACGGCGCTGACGGGCGGTTTCACTTTCCGACGCCCTATTATGGCTACGACCATGTCGACGTGGTGACCGGCCACGGCGATCGGGCTGGTGGCCATTACCAGCAATGGTTCCGCGAACGCACCGCTTGCTGGCGGGATTTGACGGATCCGGCAAATGAACTGCCGCACAACTATTCCTGTCCGCAGGCTTTCCGCACACCGATCCCGGAAGAGCTTTATCCCACCTCCTACATACGCAACCAGGCGAAGGACTATCTCACCGATCGGGCCGGCGACGCTGCGCCATTTTTCGCCTTCGTCAGCTTTCCCGATCCGCATCACCCGTTCAATCCACCGGGCCGCTACTGGGACCTGTACAGCCCCGACGAGTTCAATTTGCAGATCCGAGCTGGCGACCACCGCAACCCGCCACCGCCCCTTCTCGATGCCATAGAGGCGCATGACCGCGGCGTCGTGCACAAAGTCAAGCAGCTCAGCTTCCTTGCCGATGACCAACATGTCCGGGAGGCAATGGCGCTCACGGCCGGTATGATTTCGATGATAGACGATGCGGTAGGCTCGATCGTCGAGACTCTCAAAGAAACCGGGCAGTTCGACAATACGGTCATCGTGTTCAATTCCGACCACGGCGACTATCTGGGCGATTTCAACCTTCTTCTTAAAGGCTCCTGGGCGAAGGAGGCTATCAACCGGGTGCCGATGATCTGGTCGGATCCGGCGACCCGCATGGCCGGCCGCACGAATGTCCTGAGTTCGACGGTCGACATCGCCCCGTCAATCATTGAGCGGGCGGGCCTGAAGCCCTATTTCGGCATGCAGGGCCGGAGTTTCCTACCGGCAATGCGAGGCGATCAGCACCGCGATGCGCTGCTGATCGAGTATAACGATAGCGGCAAGCGCATGGGCTTCGATCCACCGGCGAGGGTGCGCTCTCTCATCTCGGGCCCTTGGAAGCTATCGCTTTACAAGGATTGCGACTGGGGCGAGCTCTATAATCTGGCCGACGATCCGAAGGAACTCGACAATCTCTGGGACAATCCCCAGTATACGGTCGTCCGCAACGACCTGACGCTGGCGCTGGCGCACCATCTCATTGGCCAGATGGATGAAAGCCCGCGCTCGAAGCGACTGGCCTAAAGCCCGGACGTTTGGAGAAGCAAAATGCAATCGGTGCTTTTAACAGGCGCGACCGGCCTTGTCGGTGGCTCAGTCCTGCGGGTTCTCCTTGCAGCCGATGATGTTCAGCGGATCGTGTCGCTCGGTCGAAGGCCGACAGGCTTTGCCGATGCTAAGCTAAATGAGGTTTCGATTGCGGACTTTACCGATTCAGCTGCATTGTCACCGCATCTCGAAGGTATCGATGCGGTGTTCCACGGCCTGTCGACGTACTCCAGCATGGTCAGCCGCTCCGAGTACGAGACCATCACGCTGGCCTACTTGCAGACGCTGCTTGATGCTGCTGCGAAAAGTGCACCACAATCGACGTTCTGCCTGTTTTCGGCCGCTGGCACCCGGCCGGACGGTGGTGGCTTGTCTTTTGCCCTGCGCACCAAGGGAGCCGCTGAAAACCTGCTTTTCACCAGCCCGCTGCCTCGCAAATACGCTTTCCGCCCAGCCTACATCGCACCATCGCATCCGCGTGAGAAACCGAAGTTCAGCGACACACTGATGACGCCCATATTCCGGTTACTGCCGGCAATCGGCATCACCTCACACGACCTGGCGGAAGCGATGTTGCACGCCGCCCGCCATGAAGTGCGCAGGGAAGCCGTCTTCGAGAACGGCGAAATGCGGAGGATGTTGGCGTCGCGCTAGCCGCCAGGTCCCAATCGACTCACAGGTAACCATTGCACCGTCCATTCCTTCTTACATCGCCTGGACTGACTCCATATTGTCGCTTGAAGCTTCTGTAGAAGGTCGACGGATCCTTGAAGCCACAGGTTTCCGAGATCGACTCGATGCTGACATTCCGGTTTTCCGAACAAAGAAGATCCATGGCAATGCGGAGGCGTTTGTCCCGCAGGTGTTGGGAAAATGTACCGGAACGAGTGGCAAAAGCGTTCTGGATGGTTCGATTTGTAACGCCAAAATGGCGAGCCAACGACGTAAGAGTGAAGTGTGGATCATCGACATTGCGGTCGACTTCCGCCTCGATCAGAAACCAGTCCGGGCCTTTGGATTGACCTGCATCGTGTTCCCGATCAGCCAGGATCAACCCGACCAGGTTGACGACGTTCTGGCCGAGGAAGTGGATTTCGTCAGGGCGGCTGGAAGCGGTCAACTGAGCCAGGTTCAGTTTCAGCAAATGGAAAAGACGGTGTCTCGAAAACCATTCGAAATTCAGCAGCTTGTCACTGTATCGATCCAGGCCTTGCGAGCGCGGCAATCGGATGACGCATGAATTGAAGATCTGATCGGGTTGCAGATAGAGATCAAAAGGCCGGGCATTGTCGAGCAGGAAAATACTGCCCGGTTGAACCCGGGTCCTGGCGCCATCCTGTTGCGCGTCGAGTGAGCCGGCTGAAAGAAAATTCAGGAAATAGTCGTGATTGTCGGATCTGGATATCCCGGTCTTAGTTCGCCGACTGGTGTAGCTGGAACTGGACAAGTTGGTTACCGCAACTCCGTCTCCTTCATGGTGTCGGATACGAGCGAAGAAAGGGGAGTGCCGGTCGGGAAGCTCCGGGTCGAGATGAGTAAAAGCGCGACAGATTTCGTCGCTAAAGCAATCGAACCTTTCGTCGGGCAATACGCTTGACGTATCCCACTCGAAGTTGACTGTTTCTTCCAGTTCCAAACCCATCGACTACATCCGGATTTTCCATCGGGAACACATTGCCCCGCTCGTTTCCGCTGGTCTGTCCGCATCTCGGTTCGCCTGGTGCAAGTCGGTTTCACCTGACGCCAGAGACTCACAACATCATCACGCGCGATGCTGGGCTGTCAAACTTGCCCGAACTCCCACACGGGAGTCTTGGGCCAGACCAACCGAAGGGAGTGCCAAATGCAATCGGTTCGAAAGGCTTTCATATCCATGGTAACGGTGATCGGTCTGGTGGCCGGGATTATTGGCTCTGCCGGTGCCACACAGGATGTAAAGTTCATCCTTGTCCACGGTGCCTGGCATGTCGGTGATGCCTGGAGCGGTGTCATCAGTGAACTGGACAAGCTGGGCTATAAGGCCGACGCTATCACCCTGGCAGGCCACGGCAAGGATGCCGACCGCAAAGATGTCACCCTGTCGGATTCGCAAACAATTCTGCTCGATCATGTCGCCAAACAGCAAACACCGGTCATTCTTGTAGGCCATTCGGCGGCAGGTGTTTTGCTGCAGCAGGCGTCCGGAAAGGTTGCCGACAAGCTGGCCGCGGTGGTCTTTCACAACGCATTTCTGATCCCGGACGGAACATCGCTCTTTGAAGCGCTTCCGCCGGACATTGCGAAAGTGTTTGAAGCCGCCGCCGCTGCTTCCGAAGACAACAGCCTGGGTGTTGATGAGGGTTTCTGGCGGCATGTTCTCCTGGACGGTGTAGACGAAGCGCAGGCTACGGACATCATCGCCCAGATGGTGCCGCAGCCATTCGGTTACTACACTCAGAAAATCGATGCTTCGTCATTTGCCGATGTGGAAGCACCGAAATTCGTGCTGCTGGCAACGGACGATCAATCACTCCCCCAGGATGCGTGGAAAGGCATGGCCACCCTGATGGGTGACGGTACCACCGTCGAGATCCCCGGCGGTCACGAAGTCTTGCTTACCGATCCTGAAGTTGTTGCGGCAGGACTTGCGGAGATCGCAAAGAGCCTGGACTGAAAGGAGTGGACAGGCGGTGATCAAACCGGAACGCAACGCAAATGCACCACTGGATCGGTAGCTGACGTCACGGCATGTCGCTGTTGAAGATGGACACGCTGACCTTCCAGGAACCATCCGATTGGCGCCTGAGTATGTTGACGAATTTGCCCTTCTCGGGTGGGTCCGAGTCGGCGATGGCATAGGTTCCGATCTGATAGGCCAGGTCACCGTCGACCCCAAAGTCGACCAGTTCGTTGGTATGCGTCCCGCCGCTATTGTCTTCTATCCGGGATTGGTAGGTCTCCTCGAACGCCTTTCTTCCTCGGATCATCGGTTGGTCGGGTGGCAACAGCATCACGTCTTCGGTGAAGAAGGCGGCGCATCCCGCTGCATCGCCGCGATTGAAAGCCTCGTTATAGGCCGCGTCGAAATCCTCCAGGATCTTTCTCATGTCCATCGTTCATCCTCCTGCTTCTGTCGGGCCAGTCTGATCCCGCATCACCATATCGATGATAGTTTCCATGTGAGAATAGCTGAGTTGCCCGCCGCCTTCCTCTTCCTCCACCAGCGTCAGACAATGGGCATGTTCCTTCGCGAAATCGCGAACGCTCTCGATCGGAACATTGGGGTCGTACTTGCCGTGATAGAGGGTGATCGGTGTTTTCAGATCCGCCAGGTCCGATGACCAGTTCTGAAATCCGTCAACCATCTCCTGGACCCCGGCACCAAGCCCCTGTTGCGTGACTTTGCGCACACCGGCTCGAACCGACGCCACAACCTCGGGGTCGTCGAAGGCGGCGCAATCGGTCTCCGAGTTCTGATACATCCTCTTCAGAAAGGATGCGCCCTTTGATCGGACAAACAAGCTGTTGCCGGTGCCCAGAATGAGTTTGGCGATCGGATAGGAAACGATCGAAGCACTCATCAGCGCGGTAGTCCATTTGGAGACCACGCTCTTGCCCTCGATATACTCGCGCGGGACCAGACCGTTGGCCAGGATGCCTCGATCGATGCGTTCCGGTAATCGTGCGAGCAGATTGTAGAATGGGCGAGCCGCGGATGCCCTGGCGATGCAGGAGCACGTTTCGATCTCGAGGCTATCGAGAATGGCACGAACATCTCCAGCGGTGCAGCCATAGAGATCCTGGTTTCGCGCGGGCGGGCTCGTGCCTCCGAAACCGGGTCGCATCAGGCTGATAATCAACACGCCGCGGTCGCTCAGCAATTGTTCTATTTCCGGTGTAATGCCGTGGCCGAAAAGGCTGGGCAGACTGAGCACCGGCTGGCCGGCATCATCGCCGCTCAATGTCAACTCGACGGTCCGTCCGCCGGGACGCGGCAACGTCATGGTTTTCCCAAGGCTGCGCTCCCCGCCCAGTCGCTCATCGACCGGGTTGTCGATGAGCAAAAGGAGGCTGAACGCCAGTCGAAACAGATCGGTTTGCGAAGTGCAGCCGGACTTTTCCAGTATCCTCTGAAACTGGTTTCGTATTGTCACGTAGGACCGCCCGCGCCTCCGGGCGATGTCGCGCAATGAGACGCCTTCCAGAAAGGCCTTCGCTATATCCGTTTCGGCCGACGTAAAATTGAATTTGCTTGCCATGAGCACGGCCGTCGTTTGCACTTCCGGGGGATCGATGAAGAGGACCAGAAAGAGGGGCTCTTCACCCGGTTCTGATTCAGCTTTGGACACCACTGAAATCATGGAAGCATTTGAACGGGTATTCTCCGCCTGTACGAGATGAAAGGTCGAAGGTTTGGCGCGCTCTTTGCGTTGCCACAGTCGTTCGAGATCGTTCTCCTCTGCAATGCGGATGCCGCAGTCTGACAGATTGCGGCCAGGCGTCAGATTTTCCGACCGGCTGGCAAATGCGTTGGCATTTCTGATCACCCCAGAGCCGGTTACGAGGGCAGCCGCGCATTCATGTTGTCCCAGGTCTCCGCCGGTCAGGTTCGGGCCGGTTTCAAGGAAGGTTTGAACCGCGTGGGAGGCGTACCGTTCAAAATCGGCGAAGCTCTCGTGATCGGGCAACCCGTCGATGTCGTTTTCGTCCACCAACTGCTGCCAGGCTTCCAGAAATGCGCCGTAATCGTCCAGGTTGCGCATTGCCAGATTGTGCCTGCGAAGCAAATCTCGCTGTTTTGAAGACTGTTTCATCCACCCCACCCGAAACCAGTCAATATTTGTTGTATTTTTCAGCAGTTTAGCACAAATATTCGCGTTTTGTAGTACGGACGCATCATGACATGAACGCGAATCGCCTCTAAACCTATCTGGATAGTTGCATGCATTGTCCGGGGGACGGGGGACGAATGTGCAATGTAAAGGGGTACATCCATAGCGGGAAAGGCTGTCTAGTTTTTGGAACCGGATACCGGTTCTGGTTTCTCCTTTCACTATTCTTGTTGGTCTTGCCGGCCGGCGCGAATGCCGTTGCTGTAGGCGATACCGTGATCAATCCGATCACGGGGGCTACGGAAAGCGTGGTGCAGGTGCTGGACGACGGCACCGTTTTCACCGACCAGGACAACGCCATCCTCACGCGCCTGGCGATTGGCGACAAATACACTTTTGGCGGCACTGAATATGCCATAGATTCCGTAACGACCAATCCTGCCGGTCGCGTCATCGAGATCACGTTGAAAGAAACGGGTGGCGCGGGAACGATCACCCGGGACACGCTGACTGCCTTTACGGTACCCGATGGCGGCACCACTGGAATCACGCCGGGTAACCCCGGAGGGCCGGTAACGGTTCCCATCCCGTCGGGCAACGTCAATGTCGTGCATGATTATCGCGTCGGTCCACGTGGGTCCGACGGACGCAATGGTTACGGCGTTGAACTCTGCATAGGTGTTTCACCCCTCAGGAAATGCTTTATCGCAGGCCGCAGCGGACATTCGGGAGATCCGGGTGGTAATGGCCCTACAATCTCTCGTACCGTGACGCCGGGCAACAACGGAAACATCCAGACAATAACACCGGGCCTTTCAGGCATCACGGTCATCAGTCAGGGCGGCAACGGTGGGGATGGCGGCGATTCCTTCGGAAGCCTTCCGCCGCTGAATGGCGGCGCCGCCGGATTGGGCGGAACTGTCATTGTCAATTCCAGCGTCGACATCTCGACGAGCGGCGAGCGTGCCCACGGCATCTTCGCGCAAAGCCGCGGCGGCAAGGGCGGGGATGGCGGCGGCGGCTACATATTCTCCGGCGGTGGCGCAGGCGGGCCGGCGAGTGCTGGCGGCAGTGTTACTGCGATCAACCGCGGTGAAATTCTCACGACGGGCAATCACGCAGTAGGAATTTTCGCCCAGTCGATTGGCGGCGGCGGCGGTGCGGGTGGCGACAGCTATGGTCTTGTCGGCGACGTCAACAGCGGCAGCATCGGCGGCAACGGCGGAAGGGTCGTGGCCACCAATTCCGGCGGGATCGAAACTCGAGGCGTGAACTCCTACGGCATTCAGGCCCAATCCATTGGCGGCACGGGCGGCAATACCGGCAACGCTGGAGGTATCATCGCGCTGGGCGGCGCTTCGGCGAACGCCGGGGGCGGAGCCGGTGGCAGCGTCCTGGTCAACAATCTTGCCGGCGGCACGATCCTGACCCGCGGGCGCGGAGCTGTCGGGGTTTTCGCCCAATCCGTCGGCGGCGGCGGTGGCAGCGCCGGGGTCAGTGCCGGGATCGTTGCATTCGGGTCTCAGGCATCGCGCGGTGGCAACGGCGGGACTGTGGAGGTGAAGACCCAGGCTGGAAGTTCCGTCCAGACACAAGGCGAATTCGGCCATGGCATTTTCGCACAATCCGTTGGTGGCGGTGGTGGAGCAGGTGGTGCTACTGGCGGCTTTATAGCGCTGGGTGGCTCAGGAAACACCGCCGGCAACGGCGGTGTCATTCTGGTCGAAAACCAGGGTCTCGTCATCACTGGACAGGGCGAGGCCAAGGGGATCTTCGCTCAATCCGTCGGCGGTGGTGGCGGCTCGGCCTCCGGCGTGGGAGGTGCGGTATCGCTGGGCGGCTCGGGGGGCGCAGGCGGCAGCGGCAATACAGTCACCGTTATCAATGGCGGCAGCGTGCAGACCTTGGGTCTGCGCGGTGACGCAATCTTTGCGCAATCCGTCGGCGGTGGCGGTGGATCGGGAGCCGCGAGCGGCGGCATCGTCGCCATCGGCGGTTCTGGAACCCAGGGCGGTTCGGGCAACACTGTCAACGTGCAGAACAACGGCGCCCTGGAAACATCCGGACACAGGGCGCGGGGGATCTTTGCACAATCCGTCGGTGGCGGAGGCGGTAGCGGCGGGTCAACCGGCGGCATCATTGCGATTGGCGGAAGCGGCGGTGGCGGTGGCAATGGTGGCGTCGTCAACGCGACCAATTCCGGCAGCATCGCGACCCAGGGACATGACGCCAGCGGTGTCTTTGCGCAATCCGTTGGCGGCGGGGGTGGCGATGGCGGTAGCTCCGTTGCCGCAGGCGTATTCGTAGCGGTCGGTATCGGGGGCACCGCCGGCAACGGGGGTGCCGGCGGAACGGCGACGGTCGCTCTTTCACCTCGAACGGTCATCATCAACGGTGCGTCGACGCAGGTTGACCCGCTGATAGCGACCCAGGGCGACCGGTCGAATGGCATTCTTGTTCAATCTGTCGGCGGTGGCGGCGGCAATGGCGGATACTCGACGTCGGTGGCCGCCGGGGCCTTTGGGGCCGCCTCGGTTAGCATCGGCGGCCGCGGCGGCAATGGCGGTGCTGGTGGTGTCGTCGGCGTAAATGGCAATGGTGCCGTAACCACACAAGGTGTGAATTCCGATGGCTTGCTGGCCCAAAGCGTTGGTGGCGGCGGCGGCAATGGCGGCATGGTCACGTCGGTTGCACTTGCCGCCGGACAGGGCGGTGCGGTGTCGGCGGCGCTGGGCATCGGCGGATCGGGAGGCGGTGGCGGCGTTGGCGGCCGGGTCCAGATCCGGTCGGGCGGTTCAATCACCACAAACGGCACCATATCGGACGGCCTGGTCGCGCAATCGATCGGCGGTGGTGGCGGCAACGGCGGACATTCGCTGTCCCTGGCTGGGGCCGCATCTGACAAGGCCGCAGTCGGCGTTTCTGTCGGCATCGGCGGAACTGGCGGCTCGGGCGGCAGCGCCGGCGAGGTCGATGCCGTCTACTCCGGTGACGTAACGACAAGACAGGCTGACTCCACAGCAGTCCTTCTGCAAGCGGTCGGCGGCGGTGGCGGCAACGGCGGTTACAATGTGTCCGGAGCGATCGCTGCAGCCAAGGCGGCAGGCGGTGCGGGAACGGTTGGTATCGGAGGATCCGGTGGCGCCGGCGGCAATGGCGGTACCGTAACGGGGCTCCTCAACGGCACGGTGCGCACCGAAGCGGAACGTTCCGACGGCGTCGTGGCGCAGTCAGTTGGCGGTGGCGGTGGCAACGGTGGCTTCAACGTTTCGGGATCGCTTTCGGGAGCGAAAACCGGTGCCGGTGCCGTGGCCATCGGGGTTGGCGGATCGGGAGGCAATGGCGGCGTCGGGTCGACGGTCAATCTGACTGTGAATGGAACGACAACGACCAGCGGCCAGGATTCCACCGGGGTCACCGCCCAGAGCATAGGCGGCGGCGGTGGCAATGGCGGCTTCAATGTGTCGGGTACTATCGCGGCTACGTTGCAGGGGACAGCGGCCGGTACTGTTTCCGTTGGAGTCGGTGGGGCCGGCGGCGGCGGCGGCAGTGGTGGACGCGTGATTTCCAATGTGACCGGTGCGGTTGGTACTCAAGGCAAGAGTGCTACCGGAACTCTTGCTCAATCGGTCGGCGGTGGCGGCGGTGATGGTGGATTCAACGTTGCCGGAGGACTGGCCATCCTCAGTCAGAGTTCCGGCACGGTCAGCGTCGGGGTCGGCGGCTTCGGTGGCGGAGGTGGAACCGGAGGGCATGTCGATTTCACCCGTTCCGGCAACACGGTCACACAAGGAATTCATGCTGATGCGGTTGTCGGTCAGAGCATTGGTGGCGGTGGCGGCAACGGTGCGATCAACATCAGCAGCGGCATCGCCGCATCCAAGAGCGGCACGACGGCTGCGGTCAACATCGGCATCGGCGGCTTCGGCGGGAGCGGTGGTGCGGCAGGTAATGTCAAAGGGCGGGTCACCGGGGATGTCATCGCGACGGGGGAAAATATCGGGGCCGGTCTGTCGACTGGTGCGGCCGCACTGCAGTTGGCACAGGGCTCCAACGGAGTGGTCGCCCAGTCCGTTGGCGGCGGCGGCGGCAACGGCGGTATTAACGTGTCCGGCGGGCTGTCTCTTTCAGCTCCAAGTGGCGGCAGCAATTTTGCTTTGACCCTTGGCCTTGGCGGATTCGGCGGCTCGGGTGGTCATGCTGGATCGGTCGATCTCGTCGTCCTGGCGGAAAAGTCGGTTGTGGGTGGAGCGACCTTTTCGCAGGGTGTTATGGCCGTCAACGGCGCCGGAAAATCGGCGGTCCTGGCTCAGAGTGTCGGCGGTGGCGGGGGCAACGGCGCGATCAACGTGTCTGGCGGAATCAGCATGGATGGCGCCATAACCGCTGGCGTCGGCGGTTCCGGCGGTTCAGCCGGCCGAGGCGGCAACGTGATCGCAACGGTCACGGGAGATGTTATGGCGACCGGCATGCGGTCCCGTGGCATGGTCGCACAATCGGTCGGTGGCGGTGGCGGTGACGGTTCCACTAACATCAGCGGCGGTATTCAGGCGAACAGAAGTTCGGGGGTTCCGTCCCTGTCGTTTGGTCTTGGCGGTGCAGGGGGCAGCGCCAGTTCGAGCGGCACGGTAGCAGCCACACAGACAGGCAGTGTTTCTGTCGCGGGTGTGGATTCGATCGGCATTCTAGCGCAGTCAGTTGCCGGGGGTGGGGGCTCCGGTGGCTTGAATGTGTCTGCCGATCTGGCGTTGGGCAAAGGCTACAACGCGGCGATCGGCATCGGCGGCAATGGTGGCGCCGGTGCCGATTCCAATGCCGTGGCGCTGACATCGAACGGCATGGTGACCGTCGATGGAACGCGCAATTCGAATGACCCGTTCACAGCCGCGCCCCTTGCCGAAATTGGAACCAACTTTTCCGATCACGCCAACGGGATTCTGGTTCAGTCGATCGGCGGGGGTGGAGGGTCCGGCGGCGTCAATGTAGCCGGTGCGATTTCTCCCTTCGGTAGCCCCCTCGTCGCCGGTGTCGGCGGAACAGGCGGAGCAGGTGGAAATGGCGGAACGGTCCTGGTCAATCGCGGCCAGACAACCCAGTCCCTCCTGCAGACCATCGGCAATCATGCGAATGCCCTTACCGCCCAATCGATCGGCGGCGGCGGTGGTGACGCCGCTATCAACATCATTTTGGCCGCCAGCCGTTCGGTTCCGCCGGCCAATCAATCCATGCTCTTGACTGTTGGCGGTTCGGGCGGTGCGGCCGGCAATGCATCCACTGTCACCGTCAACCAGAAGGGTGAAATCAGAACCACCGGTACGCAATCCACCGGATTGCTGGCGCAATCGATCGGCGGTGGTGGAGGCAATGCCAACTTCAACTTTGGTGCCGGCTTCAACAAAGGCACAAAGGCTCTCAACTTGGCTATAGGCGGCGGTACCGGCAATGGTGGAACCGGCGGCAGTGTCGCGGTCGACCATACCGGCAACATCACGACGGCCGGCCTCGGTGCATCTGCTCTGGTTGCGCAGAGCGTTGGAGGCGGCGGTGGCAACGCGGCACTGAGCCTCGCGGTCAATCTGAAAACCAGCAAATCCCTGAACATTACCCTCGGACGCACCGGAGGAACCGGTGGAGCAGGCGGTGCCGTCTCGGTGGCGGCAAATGGCGTTTTCACCACATCCGGAGATATGGCATCCGCAATCGTGGCCCAGAGCGTCGGCAACGGTGGTGGATCGAGCACCGCCACGACGGTGGGCGTGGAAAGCCAAACAGGCGACGGAACGACAGAGCGTTCCCGGGCCGCCCAGCTTTCGATCGGGCTTCAAGGTGGGAGCGGTGGTACAGGCGGCACGGTCGTTGTCGGCGCTACGGGTGCCATCGCAACGAATGGCTCGGCCTCGCACGGTGTGCATGCCCAGAGTGTCGGTGGGGGCGGCGGGACTGGTGGCGCTGCCACGAATGTCGTCTACCAGGAGAGTGCGACCATCAAAATTGGCGTTGGCGGCACCGGCGGATCAGGTGCCAAATCCGGTTCGGTTGATGTGACCAGTGCGGCGAACATCGCGACAAACAAGCAGGGTTCACATGGAATTTACGCCCAGTCCATAGGTGGTGCCGGCGGCTCCGGCGGCAAGGCCGCTACATTGGCCCAGCTTACCGGTGGAGCTTCTGCCAACGGCTCCATCACAGCAACAGTCGGGGTCGGTGGCCAGGGGGGAACCGGTGCGGAAGCCGACACGGTCAGGGTCGTCAATTCGGGAACGGTCGAGACAAAGGCTGACCAATCTGCCGGCATCGCCGCGCAATCAATCGGCGGTGGCGGGGGCGACGGCGGCCTGATCATCAACCAGACCACGACCGGTGGACAGGACAGCAACGCGGTCAGTTTGGCTGTCGGCGGCAGCGGCGGCACGGGCGGTGTCGGCCGAACCGTGACGGTCGAAAATGGCGACGCCATCACGACAGCGGGCAAAGGGTCCTATGGAATCCAGGCGCAATCGATCGGCGGCGGTGGCGGCAACGGTAGCGTCATCATCAACAACATCCTGCAGTCTGAAAGAAAAGCCGCCACCATCCGGTTGGACGTCAGCATCGGCGGCAGCGGTGGCTCTGGCGGCAGCAGTGGCAACGTCGTCGTGACCAACCAGACCGGTGCTCGCATCGATACCGGCGGCGAAGGGGCGCATGGCATATTCGCCCAGGCCATCGGCGGCGGTGGTGGCAATGGCAGTTCGGTCATCACGCAGAACACGGCAAAAACAAAGGAGAGTGTTCTGGCCGGTTTCAGCCTCGGCGGCTCCGGCGGCAGCGGCAGCTCGGCCGGGAATGTGTCGGTCACAAACAACGGTGCAATCCAGACAACGGGTCGACAAGCTCACGGTATCTTCGCCCAGTCCATCGGCGGTGGTGGCGGCAACGGCGGTTCCAGCGTTGCCATGAATACGATTCTCGCCAAAAATCCCACCCGCGTCAGTCCGCTTCTGGCGATCGGCGGCCGGGGAGGATCCGGCGAGAACGCCGGCGACGTGGCGGTTAACAACACCGGCACGATTCGCACCGAGGGCAAACACAGCAACGGGATTCTGGCGCAGTCCATCGGCGGTGGCGGCGGCAATGCGGCGCTCGGCCTCAACCTCGCCGCCGGCAAAGGCGCGCCGGCAGTAACAATTCTGGCCAACACCATCTCGGCGATCGTCGGCTCCACTGGGGGCGGTTCCGGCGGCCTCGGCGGCCGTGTCACGGTCGACCATTCCGGCGATATCACGGTTGTCGGCGCAGGCTCCCAGGCAATTGTGGCACAGAGCATCAATGGCGGCGGCGGTGGCCTCATCCTCGATATGAACAGTGTTGCGGCGTTGAGGAGTGGCTCGTTTCTTCCCGTCGGCGGCGGCTCCTCGACGTCCACGTCGGATCCGGCGATCGAAGTAGTTGCCGGTGGCAAAGGCACCGAAAACATGAGCGCCGGAGCTGTGACTGTCACCGTGACCGGGACCTTCGGGCTCACCGGCGACAACAATACCGGCACCAGCGTTCAGTCCATCGGTGGCGGTGGCGGAACGACCTTGACCGAGCTGGTACTGGCACAGGCCAATGGTCAGACCGTGGGGCCGATGGAAATCCGGTCGACGCTGGGCGGCGAAAACGGCAGGAACAATCATGGCGCCGCCATATCGGGCAGCTACAGCGGCGAACTTATCGCCAATGGTGCCAATACCCACGGTGTCCTGCTTCAAACCATCGGCGGTGGTGGTGGCCGGTCGACATTTACGGTCGATACGACGGATGGAGAGATCGGGCCCGCCACCCTTAAACTCGGCGCCACCAACGGAACGTCCGAAACGGGTGGAGCGATCACCTACAGTATCAACGGTGCGATCACCATGATCGGCGATCAATCGCTCGGCGTCCTCGTCCAATCGATCGGCGGCGGTGGCGGTATCCAGACCTTCGATACGACGCTGCCGTCTTCAACAGCGGTGTCGGCGCTGTCTGCACCACAGCCGGCATCGGGTTTTGCATCTTCAGCGGTGACGGCAACTGCCCCGGTCAATCTGGTACTCGGCGCCAATGGTGGTGTTGGCAATCACGGCGGTGCCATCAATCTGGCGAGGCTCGGCGACACGGCACTATCTGGCGAAAACGCCAGTGCCATCGTTCATCAGAGCATTGGAGCCGGTGGTGGTATCGAGCATGTGAGTGCCGGAGCCGCGGCCCTGAATATTCAGCTCGGTGGTCAGGCGGGCGCCAACGGCAATGGCGATGCGGTCACGCTGACCAACACCGGTAATGTGATGACCACCGGCAGCCGTTCTCACGGCATCTTCCTGCAGTCTATCGGGGGCGGTGGCGGAGCGGTTTTCCACGACGCCGACGCCAAACTGGTGAGCAATTCGCTCAGTGCCGCGAACTCGGGCAACGGTGGCGCCGTGACTTTGGTCCAGACCGGGGATGTGATGACCGGCGGCAGCGAATCTTTCGGCATCGTCATGCAGAGCATAGGCGGTGGGGGCGGATTCATCGACGGTGTTTTCGCCGACACTGCGGGCGGTAACGGAACCGGCGCCGCAGTCGACCTGACGCTCGACGGCAGCGTTGCAACAGACCACGAGACCTCGACAGCCATTCTGGCGCAAAGCGCCGGAACCTCCGGTGGTGATATTTCGGTGGCTGTGAAAGCGGGTCGGCTTGTGTCAGGCGGTGCCAAGGGGATCGGCCTCGATATCAGAGGCGGAGCCGACAACACGATCACCAATGAAGGCGCCATCACGACCGCTGCACTTGCCAGAGGCCTGGCGATTTCCGGCACTACCGGAAACGAAACGATCGACAACACCGGCCTGGTTTCGGGTAGCGTCACCCTGGCGACCGGTACGAACCGGTTCAACAATGCGATAGAAACCGCCCAATTCCACACCGGCGAGACCGTTGACCTTGGATTGGCGTCCCACCTGCTTTTCAACAACGGAATCGTCCAGCCGGGGGACACCGGCAGGATCGAGACGGTGCTCACCACCGAACTCGGCGGCACCTACAATCAGACGCCCACAGCCAATTACGAAGCCGATCTCGACTTTGTCTCGGGCAACACCCCGGTGGGCAAGATCGATCGCATCAATGCGACGGGCTCTGCGCAACTCGACGGGACTTTCGATCTCTTCATCGTCAATCCGAATGCCGCAGCGCCCGGCACGCACGAGGTTACATTCTTCACAACTCAACGGGATATGACGTCGCAGAACCTGACCCTGAATGCTCCGCCTTCCGCCGTGGCGATGTACGACATTCTTTATCCGAGCCGTCAGGAAGCGAAGTTCCAATACATCATCGACTTTTCGCCGGTGGGTTTGAACGGCAACCAAACGGCCTTCGGCGACTACATCAACAACGTGCAGCTGGCCGGCGGATCGAATGTGTTTGCCAACCTCGTTGGCACTTTATTTGTCATTCCAACGCTGGAGGAGTTGAAAACCGCCTACGATTCCCTGATCCCGGAACCCTATGCCGACAATCTGGCGACGACCGTTACCAGCATCGACTACTTCAGCAACGCCATGATGAGTTGCCGCGACGACAATGGCGATTACGGGCTCGCGCAACGCAACTGCGTCTGGGCGCAAGGGGCGGTGATCGAGCAGGATTACAGCGGTAACAGCTCGCACTTTGCCTACACAGAAGAGAGCCACATTTTCGCCATGGGCTTTCTGGGTGATGTCACCGAAAAACTCTATCTGGGTCTGGCCGGATCGTTCGAGAAGACGTCCTTCAACTCCGGCAACAATGCCTGGGGTGAGGGCGAACGTCCGCAGGCCGGTGTCGTACTGGAGTACCGCGACGGCGCGAACCTCTATGCAGGATCGCTGATCGGCGGTGTCGGGCATTTCGACACCACCCGCGTGGTGAATGTTGGCAGCGTCGGCGGGATCACGGGTGCGAAGCAGAGAATTGGATACGTGTCGACCAACGTCCGGTGGTCGCATTTCCTCGACTATGGCAACCGCTACCTCATGCCGTCCGTCGACGGTTCGGCCACCTACATGCATCAGCGTGCGTTTACCGAAACCGGCGGCGGATTGACCAACCTGTCCGTCGACATGAAATCACAACTATACGCCTCGATCGAACCGAGCATCGAAGCGGGCGGAGATTTCGTTCTCGGAACGTCCACGCTGCGTGCCAAGGCCAGGGTAGGCGTGTTGCAGCGCTTCGGCGATGTCCCGGCGGTGGAAGCGAGCCTGGTGAGAACGCCGGCCGGTGTTTCGTCTTTCACAACAACGGCCGGACAGGACAAAACCCTGCTGACCGTTACCGCCGGTCTGGATTGGATGCTGGATAGCGGTGTCAGCCTGCGCGCCAGCATCGGCGGTCAGTTCGGCAAGGATACCAGCAACAAGCAGGGCTCCCTCAAGGTGACCGTGCCCTTCTGATGTCGGCCCGTTCCTCGTCTAACCCAAGACCGAAAAACTGCTTTCCGGGTTGATCTCCCGCTTGCGCGAGTAGAAACCGACATCGATCGTGCGTTTGATATAGGGCAGTTCGAACTGCAGCGGATTGGCGTCGTGGTCGTTGCCGGCTTCGCAATAGGCTACCAGATTGGCCATCATCTTGCCGGCGATCGGAGCGTTCTTGAACTGGTTGCCGCTGGAGCCGATGGCCATGTAGTAACCGCCGATCGAGGACTTGTCATAGATCGGGATCCAGTCGTCTGAGACGTCGTAAAGATCGACCACACCCTTGGTGCGATTGGGAATTCCCAGGCTCGGCACCCTTTGTGCATAGCGCTGTGCCTGTACCGTCCATTGGTCGGTAAAGTTATGATCGTAGTCGTCTGGGTCGACAAATTCGCGGTCGTCGCAATCCGGGTCTTCGCTGCCGACCAGAATGAAGTTGCCTTTTTCCGGGCGGCAGTAGCAGCCGATATCGTTGTCGGACGCAACAACCCCGTTGTTGAAGAAGTCGTAGCCTTCCGGAGCCGGCACGTGCACGACCTCCTGGCGCAGGGCCTGCGTCTTGATCGTCATGTCGCCGAGCGCGCCGGCCATCTCATTGATCTTGGCCGAGTGCGGACCACCGACATTGATGACAACCGGTGCTTCGATCTCCGTCCCATCGTCAAGCTTGACGCCGGTCACGCGGCCATCCACCACAGGGATTTCGACAACCTTTCTGTTGAACAGGAAGGTTCCACCGGCGGCCTCGGCCGCCCGCTGGAGGTTGTGGGTGGAAAGCTGCGGATCGCTGATGTATCCGGCTGTCGGAAAATAGATGGCGCCCGCGACCTTGCCCGAGCCCGGCTGTCCGAACTGCGGATCGTCGAGCCGTTTCGGCGGGAAATAGCTCGTCAGGTCGTAGATCGGCAGTTTCTCTTTGACCCGGGCTTCGTCCCAGCGCTCATACGGGATGGCAAGCTCGTCGCACAACGACGTGTGTTTGCCCAGATAGCCGTTCTGTTGCGTGCACATGACCAGGCAACCGGTCTCGCGAAATTCCGCCAGACCGCGTTCGTCCTCGACGCCGAGATAGTCGGCCCAGTCACGCCAATAATGGTAACCCTCATAGGCGAAGGCGGTTCCGTCCAGGGTTGAATAGTGCACCCGGATGATGGCGCAGGATCCGCTGGTCGAGCCGTAGCCGGCTGCCGGATTCTTGTCCACCGAGATGGTCTGCATTCCCAGGCGGTTGAGTTCCAGCGCCACGGCCGAGCCGATCACGCCGGCGCCGATGATGACGGCATCTGCTGTCTGCGACATGTGTTGGTCTCCTAGAGCAGTTTGTGTCTGGATACGGTCATTTGACCGCAGCGATTTTGGTCTCTGGCTAGGCGGATTGCTCGCCGTGGTGCCATCCCACCACAAGTGCAAGCCAACGACGCCGGGGGCCAAAAGCGCCCGGCCCGAAGGGTGGCTGCATATCGGCCCATCGGCTGCGTTGCGCCGCTTGCCCGATGCACCACATCGCGCTGCGCGACGCGCCTGGCCGAGTGGAGCCGATCTGCAGCCATCAAATGATCGTATCCAGTCACAAACTGCTCTACAGGCGCATCTTCGATCCGGACGGATCATAGGGGCTGGCCGGTATGACTTTCGCTGCCCGTTCCACACCGACCAGGTGGGTTGTCAGTTCGGTGCCCGCTTCGGCCGCATCCGGCTCGACCAGCGCCATGGCAAGGCTTTTGCCGATGTGGTGGCCGTAGCCGCCGGAGGTGATGAAGCCGATGCGTTTGCCGTCGCGCCAGACAGGCTCGTAGCCGGAAGCATCGGAGTCAGCGGCGTCGATCTCAAGTGTCACCAGCCGCTGTTTCGCGGTGTTCTGCTGCTTTTCCTTCAGCGCGGCTTCGCGGCCGACGAAATCGTCCTTGTCGAAGTCGATCCAGCGATCCATGCCGGTCATGCCGGGAGTGTAGCCCTGGGTAAATTCGGCCGACCAGATGCCGAAGCTCTTTTCCAGCCGAAGAGAATTGAGAGCGTAGTAGCCGACTTCGCGCAGCCCGTGCTCGGCACCCGCCTCAAGCAGGATGTTGCGCAGCGTAATATGTTCGTTCGCCCGGCAATTGATTTCGTAGCCAAGCTCGCCGCAAACCGACAGACGGCCCACATGGGCGCGGATCAGGCCGACATCAATACGGCCGCATCCCAAAAAGGGCAGGGCCCCATGGCTGATGTCCTGATGGGTGAGGGCGGCCAGCACATCCCGCGATTTAGGGCCCGAAAGCGAGAAGCCGACAATATCGTCGGAGATATCGCGCACCGTTACCTGATCCTCGGCTCCGATGTGGTCGGTGAACCAGCGCATGTGCCATTCGCGCAGGTAATATGAACCCATGATCCACCAGGTGCCGTCACCCCAGTTGAAGATCGTGAGGTCGCCTTTCAGTCGCCCGTCATGCCCGAGCATCGGCGCCAAACGCGCGCGGCCAGGAGCGGGAAGCCGACCTGCGGTCACCCGGTCGAGCCAGGCCTGTGCACCATCTCCGGTGATCTCGTAGCGGGAGAAGCCAGTGATATCGAGCAGGCCGACACCTTCGCGCACCGCCTGACATTCCTCGGCGACAAGCTCGAAGGCGTTGGAACGACGCAGCGTCGGCTTCTCCTCGAAGCCGGGAGGCGCGAAGACAAGCGGCACTTCCAGGCCCCAGCTGCAGCCCCAGATCGCGCCCTTGGCGGACATGGCATCGAACGCCGGCGCCTTCTTCAGTGGTCGCCCGGCGGGCAATTGCTCATTCGGATAAGTCATGACGAAACGGCGGGCGTAGAACTGGCCGGTCGTCTGTTTGATGTATTCGCGGTTTGACGCAAAGTCGCCGTAGCGCGCTATGTCCATCGGCCAGGCATCGGCCTCCGGTTCGCCGTGGATCATCCACTCTGCCAGCGTCTTGCCGACCCCGCCGCCCTGCAGGAAGCCTGCCATGACGCCGCAGGCCAGCCAGTAATTCTGCACTCCGCGCACCGGTCCGACCAACGGATTGCCGTCGGGTGAGAAGGTGAAGGCTCCGTTGACCCAGTTCTTGACGCCGACGTTTTCCAGCACCGGATAGCGTTGAAAGGCCATCACCAACTCATCGGCGATGCGGTCGGTGTTTTCCTGCAGCAGCTCGATACCGTAATCCCAGGGAGCGCCGTCGACGCTCCAGTGCTGCGCATTGGTTTCGTAAATGCCCACCAGCATGCCCTGCTGGTCCTGGCGCATATAGGTGAAGCCTTCGAGGTCGACCGTCATGGGCAATTCGAAATCCAGCGCTTCGACTTCCGGTATGGTCTCGGTCAACAGGTAGTGGTGCTCAAGCGGCGAAACGGGCAGTTCGAGACCCACCATGCGCCCCACCTGCTTGGCCCACAACCCGCCGGCATTGACGACATGTTCGGCGTGGATGGTGCCCTTTTCGGTGATCACGTCCCAACTCGCGTCGGGTCGTTGCCTGAGCTCCAGCACGCGATTGTGCTCGATCACCTTGGCGCCGTTCTTCTTGGCGGCGCCGGCGTAGGCCTGGACGGTGCCAGTGGTGTCGATATAGCCTTCGCGATCGGCCCACAGCCCGCCGATGATCCCGGTCGTGTCCATGATGGGACACTTTTCCTTGATCTCGGCCGGCGTCATCAGATAGCAGTCCTCGATGCCGATCGTCTGGAAGATCCGGTAGGCCGACTGCAGCCACTCCCAGCGATCTGGCGCGGCTGCGAAGGTGATCCCGCCGGACATGTGCAGCCCTATATCCTGACCGGATTCCTTCTCTATCTCCGACAGCAGATCGATGGTGTAGGCCTGTAGCGCCGCCATGTTCGGATCGGCGTTGAGCGCATGGATCCCGCCCGCTGCGTGCCAGGAAGATCCGGCCGTCAGCACCGAGCGCTCGATCAGGCAGACATCCTGCCATCCATACTTTGCCAGGTGATAAAGCACCGACGCACCGACGACACCACCACCTATCACCACCACGCGATAATGATCCATTTGATCCTCCGGCCTCCCGATTTGACGCGGAACCATAGCGCAATGAAGAAATATCGTCTAGACACTACTGTACAGAAACCGATACGATTGACCGCATGACCGAATTCGTAACGACCGATCCAACCAATCAGGCAACCTCCGATACCAGACGGACGACGCGTGACGATTGGATTGCGTTGGCTCTGACCATGCTGGTTGACGAAGGAGTCGAACAGGTCAAGGTCATGAACCTGGCGCAGCGCCTGGGCGTGTCTCGCTCCAGCTTCTACTGGTTCTTCAAAAGCCGGAAGGATCTGCTCGACAGGCTTCTGCACATGTGGGAGCACAAGAACACAGCAAGCATCGTCGCCCGCGCACAACGGCCGTCCGAAACGATCACCGAAGCGGTGCTCAGCGTTTCGGAATGCTGGGTGGATGAGGAGATTTACGATCCGCGCCTTGATTTTGCGGTGCGGGAGTGGGCGCGTCGGTCACCGGATGTGCGTCGGCGGGTCGACGAAGCGGATGATTCCCGTGTTCAGGTGCTGACCGACATGTATCGCCGTCACGGCTTCGAAGATCTGGACGCGTTTATCCGGGCCCGGGTGCTGTACTTTACGCAGATCGGTTACTACGCCCTCGAGCTGCGAGAGCCGATGGATCTCCGAATGTCGTTTCTGGAAGCCTACATAAAAAGTTTCACCGGCGAGGATGCGTCACCCACGGAACTGCGTCGCTTCCGAAAGGTCGCAATGCAACATGCCGGGGTTCCCTCCAATTAGGCTCAGAACCCAATGGACACTTGTGTCCGGATTTCCTCCTAGAACCGTCCCAGCTTCATGTGCCGATTGACGTCTTTGTAGAGCAGGTAACGGAACTTGCCGGGGCCCCCGGCATAGCAGGCCTGCGGGCAGAAGGCGCGCAGCCACATGAAATCGCCGGCTTCCACCTCGACCCAGTCCTGATTGAGCCGGTAGACGGCCTTGCCTTCCAGCACGTAAAGCCCGTGTTCCATGACATGGGTTTCGGCAAACGGGATGACGGCACCCGGCTCGAACGTGACGATGGTCACGTGCATATCGTGGCGGATATCGGCCGGGTCGACGAAGCGGGTCGTCGCCCATTTGCCATCCGTATCGGGCATCGGTGAGGGCTCAATCAGCCTCTCGTTGGTGACAAATGCCTCGGGCGCGTCAATCCCGGGAACATAGTCATACGCCTTGCGGATCCAATGGAAACGCAGATCGCTGTCGCCGCTGTTGCGGATACTCCAGTCGGTCTCCGGCGGAATGTAGGCAAATCCGCCGGGTTCCATCCGGTGGGTCTCTCGACCGATGGTCAGTGTCGACGTTCCGTCGACAACGAACAGAACTGCTTCCGCCGTATCGTCGGTCTCTGGCCGGTCGCTTCCGCCGCCGGGTGACACTTCAACGATGTATTGCGAGAAGGTTTCGGCAAAGCCTGAAAGCGGTCGTGCCAGCACCCACGCCCGGCTGGCCTCCCAGAAAGGCAGTTTGCTGGTGACGATGTCCGTCAACACGCCTTTCGGGATGATCGCATAGGCCTCCGTAAAGGCCGCACGGCCGGTAAGCAGCTGCGATTGCGGCGGCAATCCGCCAGAAGGTGCGTAATAGCCAGGTTCAGCCATGCATCGGTCCTTTGCAACGTGGTTCACGGCGCGTCTCCCCCAGTGCTGGACCGACCCGTTCGGCGCCGCAGAACCTCTTTTGCGGGATGCTAGAGCAAATTTCTGCGGCAATTCTCAAAAAATGTCGCAAGGTCTTTCACGAAACGGCGATCTGCTATTTTATGCAGCAATTGCCAAGACTTGCCTTGGGCGACGCCAGACATTTGAAGGGATGGAATGCCATGGAACAGATCGGATCGAGCGTCGTGTTGGACGACCCGGCTTTCATCCATGACACCGCGCGAATTTACGGCCGCGTCTACATCAGCAAGGGTGCATCCGTCTGGCCCTACGCCGTCATGCGGGCTGAATTCCAGGAGATCCGGATCGGCGCTCGCAGCAACATTCAGGACTTCGTCATGGTTCATGTCGGCTATTCCCATCCGACCGTTGTCGGAGAGGATTGCTCGATCACCCACCACGTGACACTGCACGGCTGTGAAATCGGCGATCGCTGCCTGATCGGCATCAATGCGACGATCATGGATGGCGCCCGTATCGGTGCCAATTCGATCGTTGCCGGTCACACCATCGTGCGGGAGGGAACCCAATATCCCGAAAACTCGATCATTGCCGGTGTACCCTCAAAGCTGGTCGGCACCCGCGACAATGGGTCTGCAAATCTGGTGAACGCCCGCTTCTATCACCAGAACGCACTGAACTACGCGTCGGGTGTCGATCGCATGGACGACGAGACGTTGGGGGCGCTGTTCGAAACTTAGGCGACTAACCGTCAGAGATGATCTTCTACACGCATCTTGTCATGGAGAATTCGCACGATGCGAATGTCGCCGCGAACGTGTTTATAAAACACCAGAAACGGATATGTTCGCACGTGAAATTAGACAACATCCTTCCGTAGGCGCGGATAGTCCTGACCGATGCCCGGAAACTGATCGAGAAGATCGAAAATATGGCTTAGATGTTCAACAACGCGCTCAGCATGAGCGACGCCGTATTCCGAGACCGATGTCAGCCAGATCCCTTCGAGATCGGCTTCTGCGTTTCTACTGAGAAGAACCGCCACGCGAGACGGTCCGGTGTTTTTTCACCATCTTGTCGTGAAACTCAGCTGAGCCCTCCCATGCCACAGCGTCGCCGGAGAGCCCCTTATCCAGTTCGCGATTGATATCATCAATGGGCATGCCCAGGCGTTGCTCAAGATTTGTCTCAAGGTCACGCTGCATCTGTTGCAACGCTACCGTGATAAACTCCTCCGCCGTCTCGACTTTTCCATCCTTGATGGCTTGCTTGACGATGGATTCCTGTATGGGCGTAAGCCTTATAGTCATGGCTTCACTTTAGTCGATCGCGATCCGGATCTCTACTCTGTTGGCAATCAACCTGGTGCAGATTTGGAATTCACCAGAATTCCAAGCCGCCGGATCCCTTCATCGATCGTCGCGAGATCGGGCAGCGAGAAGCTCAACCGCATGGTGTTCCGGCCGGAGCCGTCGGCGAAGAAAGCATGGCCCGGCACGAAGGCGACGCCAGCTTCCTCGACCGACCGGGTGAGGAGGCTGGCCGCGTCGATATGGCCGGGCAGCGTCACCCAGACGAACAACCCGCCATCGGGTTGCGTCCATTGCGTTCCGGCCGGCATGTGTGCCGCTAGCGCGGCTAACATGGCGTCGCGTTTCTGCCGGTAATGGTCACGAGCGCGCGCCACCTGTGCATCGAACTGCGTTTGCGCCAGCTGCAAAATGACCGCCTGGTTGATCGCGGCGCTGTTCAGGTCGCTGGCCTGCTTGATCAGCGTCAGGCGGCGAATGAGCTGTTGCGATGCGCAGATCCAGCCAACCCGCAGGCCGGGCGTAAAGATCTTCGAAAATGTCCCGCAATGGATGACTCGCGACGCGTCAATCGATCCGGACTTGCTGACATCAAGCGCCTGGACCGGCAATTCATCATCGCCGTCATAGCGCAGGGCTGCATAGGCTGCGTCCTCGATGATCGGAATATCGAGGTCTTCGGCCAGCGCCAGAAGGTTTTGCCGCTGTTGGAGAGACAACGTCTCGCCGGTCGGGTTGGCGAAGTCCGGTACGGCGTAAGCAAACTTTACAGCGCCGCCGGCAGCAGCCGCCGTTTCGCGATAGGACTGTGTGGTGCGGTTGCCGCTGCCGAAATCGAGCGCATCGTACTGGGGCTCACTCGCCGAAAACGCCTGAAGCGCTCCCAGATAGGTCGGCGCCACAACGAGGGCCGTATCGTTTGGGGACAGAAGCAGTTTACCGAGAAACTCCAGCGCCTGTTGCGATCCGTTGGTGATCAGGATGTTTTCAGGCGAACAGGTGACGCCACGGTCAGCCATGTGCCCGGCGATCCAGGCGCGCAGATCGGGATCGCCCTCGCTGACCGAATACTGCAGGAACCGTCCCGCAGAGGCCTGATGGCCCAGCGCCTGGTCGTAGGCCGCACGCACGTCGTCGACCGGAAAAAGGGCCGGATCAGGAATGCCGCCGGCAAACGAAATGATATCCGGACGCTCAAGCAGCTTGAGCAATTCGCGGATTTCCGACGCCTGCAGCCGGTCGGCCCGGCTGGCATAGGCTGGTTCCCAGAGGGTCGGCTGAGGTCCGGTGTTTGGCGCAGGTGAGGTCATGTACAAATTTATGTCAGCAATGCTGACCTATTGTCAAGCGTAGAAACAAGAGGCAGCGCAAGCCCGGATTAACCGTTGACTTACCGGGTGGCGCTACGACCATTGTTGTCATGAAGACGGCGGAACCAAAAAAACAGAACCGAGTCCTGTCCCTGTTGTCGGCGCAGGGTGGGTTGATCAACACCGGATGGAACATGGCGAGTCCGACGGTGGTTCTGACCTATATCGCGATCACCCAGGATGTCCCGGTTTTTCTCGCAGCCATGCTGATGGCCGTAAGGCGTGTCGCATTTATCGCGGTCGATTTGTTTGGTGGCGCGTTCATTGAGGCCCAGCGCCACAGGCCTGGCAGTCTCGCTGCGGTAGACGTGATGCTGGCGGTCTGCCTGGCCATGGCCATCATATCGGTTCTGCTTGGCTCGCCTCTGATCATCAGCGTGATCCTTGTGGCAATCATGTTTGCCTTGGGAATTGTCACCGAACTCCGAAGCGTTTTGTTTGCTGATTTCATCGGCAGGACGATGTCGTCCGAGGGGCGAACGCGCATTCGGTACTGGGGAATGGCTCTCGGCGGCTTGGGCACAATCCTGCTGGTCTGGCCGATTCACATGCTGATGCTCGATGCAAACCCCGCGGTGCGCCATTCGACGATCGTGTTGATTGGCACCGTCTGCTTCCTGGCCTCGGCCGCGATCATCATCATCGTGCGCAGAAACACGGAGACGGGGATTCCATCAGGCGAAACCCACAACGCACAAAGGCGCGGACTGGACCTTAAGAAACTGCTGTCAGACTACCGGACCCTGATCGATGAGCCCTGGTTTCGCCGGTTCCTGATTGTCAGACTGCCTCTTTTATCAGTCGAACTGGCCTTACCGTTCTTTGCAATACTCGCAGCAGTCAGCAACGAACACTCTGCTCGCGGTGTCACGGCGCTCATAATGTCGGCAGCACTGGCGCTTGCGGTGGCCGGTCCGCTGTGGGGTTTTCTTGGCAGAGCATCACACCGAACGGTCATGGCAGTCGCCTGTGTGTTGGCGGCGATCGCCGGTTTCCTGACAGTAGGCAATCACCTGTTGCAGGTGGTCAATCCGACCCTTTTCCACGCTGTCGCTGTGTTCGTTTTGACTGTCGCCACGCGAGGCGTAGGGAGCGCCCAGTCCCTCTATTTTCTCGATGTCGCACCCGACGATATGCGCGTCGTCGGAATGACCATGTCGAGGACGCTGGTTCGGCTCGTCGCCATCGGCCTGTCCGTCGTTTTGGCCGCCGTTGCGCATATGCAGCACGTGGTTTGGGCTATCCTCGCGATGGCCATCGTCAATATTGTGGCCGCCGCGGTTGTCTTCGCTGTCGCATCGCCCAAACAAGCGAAAACCCAAGGCGCCTGATGTCAGATTTGCAACCGAGTCGCCTGGACCCAACGGCCGGGCGTGACGCCATAGCTCTTCTTGAAATGCCGGGTGAGGTGGCTTTGGTCGGCGAAGCCCACGGCCGCCGCCACCTCGGCCAAGTCTTCGCCCTGGCTGATCATGCGGCGCGCATGGTCAAGCCGGCGCATGATCAGAAAGCGGTGTGGACTGGTGGCGAACACTTTGCGAAATTGTCGCGACAGTGCGAACCGGTCGACCCCGGCGATCTTTTCCAGCTCCTCTGAGTGAACGGTCCGCAGGGCGTTGTCACAAAGATAGTCACGGGCCCGATAGACACGATCGATCGTTGCCCGGTCGAGCGATGGATGCTGACGGTCCGAATGGCGTGAAAGGCCTGAAGCGACGCCGGCGATGATGTCCGTGAGCGCGAGGTCTTCGATCCCTTCGTCGAGCCGGCCAAGAGCAGCCAGAAGTGAGGCTTGCAGGGCTGGATCCTCGACAACGGGATGCTTGACGAAGGGCAGGGGGCCAGCCCGGGCGCCGAGAGCCCGGTGGATCATCGCCGGTTCGACATAGAGCATCCGGTAGCACAGGCCTGCTTCAGTGGCGGCCGCGCCGTCATGCACCTCATCCGGATGCAGGACGATGATCCGCCCGGGCAAGCTGTATTCTTGCTTTCCGCGATAATGGAATGTCTGCACCCCGCGCATGGTCACCCCGATGGCGTAGGTGTCGTGTCGGTGCGGGGTGAAAAAAGCGCCCGCAAAGCGTGCCTCGAAACGTTCTATGCCCGGCACCGGTGGCGCCTCGACGATGCGCTCGCCGGTATCGGTCGTGCACGATCGTTCAAGACCCGCCAGGTATTCCGGTTTTTGTTCAGGCGCCATGAAAATCGATCCGCTCGGGAGTGCCGTCCATGTTTGATACCAAAATCGCCATCGTCCTGCGAGACGATCTCGCCTCCTGGCAGGCGCTCAATGTCACCGCATTCCTGGTCAGCGGGCTGGTGGCCCAGAAGCCCGATCTTATCGGAGAGCCCTATCGCGACCGCGCCGGCAATCTCTACAATCCACTGTCGCGGCAGCCAATGATCGTACTTGCGGCGCCCGCCGAAAAAATGCGGACCATCCACCAAAGGGTCCTGGATCGCGGGCTTGTGGCCTCACTCTACGTCGAAGAAATGTTCTCGACCGGACATGACGAGGCGAACCGCGCCGTGTTTGCCGAATTCGGCCCCGACGATGCCAAGGTCGTGGGGATCGCGCTCCACGCCGACAAGAAGCTCGTCGACAAGATCACCAAGGGCGCCAAACTTCACTCTTGAGCCGGCGGACGTTCGCCGCTCAGCATCTCACGCTTGCTGGCGAACCCTTTGACCTTTTCAACGCTGAAGCCGGCAGCCTGGAGGTTGCGACGAACCCACCCAGCGGCAGTGTAGGTGGAAAACGTGCCACCCGGTCGTGTGTGCGCAAAAACAGCCTCCATCAGGTCTTGCGACCACATTTCGGCGTTGCGCGCCGGAGCAAAGCCATCGAGAAACCAGGCATCAGCTGTCCCGGACCATGCCGGTACACGCTGCCGCGCATCGCCGACATGCACTTCTAGCGTGATGTCGTCGTCGAAATCCAGGTGCATGGTCCCGCTAGGATCTTCCGGCCAGTCAGCGCAGAGCCTTTCCGTGATTGGGGCGAGTTCGGGCCACAAGGCCAATGCACGGCGCATCTCTGCCGCCGCGAGCGGAAATTGCTCGAAACTGACAAATGTCAGCCGGCCACCAGATCCCGCTTCCCGCCAAACGCTTACGGTTTCCAGGAGATTCAGGCCCGTGCCGAAGCCGAGTTCAGCGATCGTGAAAGACAGGCCACCTGTCCAGCGTCGCGGTAGGCCGTTGCCGCCAAGGAAGACATGGCCGCACTCCGCCCGGCCGTCAGCCTTGGAATAAAAGTGATCGCCAAAGGCGGTGGAATAGGGCATATCGTCGTGCCATTCCAATCGGTTGCCTGTGATCTTGTCCTTGTCGTTCATCCAATCTGCCCATGGCTCATTCCGGTCCCTATAACCCGGACACGGGCGCACTGTCTTGCGATATACTCGTGGTCGGCGGCGGCATTGTCGGACTGTGGGTTGCGCGACTGGCGGGCAAGGCAGGGCACTCCACTCTCATTCTGGAGGCCGAAACGGTCGGTAGCGGCGCATCCGGCGGGCTTCTTGGCGCACTGATGCCGCACATGCCGGAACGCTGGAATCCAAAAAAACAGTTTCAGTTCGATGCGCTGGTTTCGCTTGAGACGAGGATCGCTGAGATTGAGACTGAAACCGGCCTTAACTGTGGATACCGCCGCTGCGGTCGCCTCTTGCCTCTGGTAAAGCCGCACCATGCCGATTTGGCTCGCGACCGAACAGGGGATGCCGCGAGCCGATGGCAAACGGCCGCAGGAGGGTATTCCTGGCAGTGCCTCGAACAGGCACCGGACGCCGATTGGCCTGCTTCAAATGCCATGCCCCATGGTCTCGCATACGAAACACTGGCGGCGCGGGTCGACCCCCGGCGCTATCTGACGGCGCTCAGGAAAAGTCTCCCCAAGGACGTCATCCTGATCGAAGGCGATGCGATGCAAAGCGTCGACCAGTTGACCGGCACGGCCATGACCGCCAAGGGGCGGGCGATCAAGGCCGGATCAGTCGTCTTGACGGCGGGACACGCCAGCTTCCCGCTGCTTGAGCACTTGACCGGGCGACCGTCAAAGGAATTTGGCCGCGGCGTGAAAGGGCAAGCGGCCCTGTTTCAGGCCGACATCGATCCCGAGTTACCTTTGGTATTTCATGACGGAACCTATGTCGTTCCGCATGAAGGCGGGCGCGTCGCCGTCGGTAGCACCAGCGAAACGTCATTCGCAAGTGGCACGAATACCGATGAGCAATTGGACACAGTCATCGCCCAAGCCAAGGCCCTCTGCCCGATTCTTACCGGAGCACCGGTCATCGAACGCTGGGCCGGGGTCCGGCCGAAAGCCATCAAGCGCGATCCGATGATCGGTGCGGTGCCTGGCCACGGCAATCTCCATGTTGCCACGGGCGGCTTCAAGATCACCTTCGGGATCGCTCACGAAATGGCCCGTTGCGCCCTCGACCTTGCGATGGAGGGCAGCATGGAAGGCATCCCACACAGCTTTCGGATCGAACATCACTTGTCGGTGTAATTCGATCGACGATTGTGATCAGTCCTCTACCGGGCCACCGGCTTTTTTCCAGTCACCGAAGCCGCCGATATTCGTGACGTTCTGGTAGCCCATATCCTTGAGTGTCTTGCCCGTCAGTGCGGCTTGGCCGCCGGCACCGCAAACCAGATAGATCGCGGCATCCTTTGCCAGTTTCGGATTGTAGAACGCCTCAATCGCCGGGTCCGCGGCAAATTCGATCATCCCGCGGGTGATCCGCTCGGCCCCCGCGATGGTCCCGCTCTCTGCAATCGATCCGCTGTCGCGCACATCAACAAAAACGCCGCCTCCGGCCTTGTGGATGTCGATCGCTTCTTCCGCGGATATCCGCGGCACCACTGCATTGGCTTCTGCCAGATAGTCCTTCGCCGACTTCATTGTCCTGGTCTCCTGTTCAACTGCGCTCAACCAGCAACCTAACGCAACACGGTGAGCAGGTGTCAATGCAATTGCAGATCCGATGTCATCGTTCGGTCGGCGTTTGTATTCAGATAAGCCGACGTTGCATCAACAGGACAAACACAAAACTTGCGCCGATCGAGGTGGTAACAATCCCGATCGGCAGCTCCTGCGGGGCGAGCAGGGTTCGGGCAACCAGATCTGAAGATAACAGCAGGATGGACCCGAAGAGTGCCGACAAGCAGAGTGCTGGACCGTGCAATGGACCCACGAAAGCCCGAGCGACGTGCGGCACCATCAAGCCCACAAAGCCGATGACACCGGTGATAGAAACGAAAATCGCTGTCGCAAAGGCGCAAACCAGGAAAACCTGAAGTCGGAACCGATTGACACGCACACCAAGGCTTTCCGCGGTCAATTCTCCGCCGAGAAGCGCATCCAGTTGGCGATGACGGAACACGGCAAAGAGAACCAGCGCGGCAGAGCCCGATACGATCAACGGCAAGGAGTTCCATTGGGCCAATCCAAGGCCTCCGAGAGTCCAGAACAGAACCGAATGCGCTGCACGCTGATCGCCTGCGAAGACCATGTAATTGGTGATTGCAGTAAACAGGAACGAGACGGCGAGACCGGCCAGGATTAGCTTTTCCGGCCCGCGAAAGCCCATGCGACGGACAAGGGCAAGCACGATCAGGGCAGCCAGCATGCCGCCGCAGAACGCGGCGAGCGGCAGCGTCCACACTCCGAGCCGGTCACCGGTGACAGTGATGACAAGCACGGCGCCGGCGGCCGCGCCGGATGACAGCCCGAACAGGAAAGGGTCCGCCAGATCGTTGCGGGTGACCGTCTGCAGCAGGCACCCGACCATGCCAAGCCCGGCTCCGACGAGGATTGCAAGTAGAGCACGTGGTGCGCGCAGGTCGACAATGATCCGATCGATCGGCGTGAACGCATTGTCGCCCGACAAGCCGGAAGCCTTGACGAAAGCTGTCCACACCTCCGCCGGTGCAATGGGCGTCGAGCCAAGGCCGATCGACAGCAAGGAAAGGGCGATCAGGCAGACCGCCCCTCCGAGGATCGTTGCCGGCAGTCGTATCACGACGTCAAAACGCCTCCGGGTTCATCGCCTTGGCGATTTTGGCAATGGCCTTGATGTTCGCAGGTCCGGGCGTCAGCTCCTCGTAGCGCAGCGGCACAAAGCGTTCGGCCTTCACCGCAGAGGTTTCCTTCATGATCGGATGCTTCTTGAGCCAGTCGAGCAGGCCCTGTGCACCGGTGCCGTTTTGATAGTCGAGCAGGATCAGGAATTGCGGATCCGCGGCCGCGACGGCCTCCCAGGATGTGCGGCCCCAGCTCGTTTCCATATCGCCGGTGACGTTGGTTCCGCCGGCGGCTTCGATCATGGCGTTGATGATGGCATACTTGCCGGCGGTAAAAGGCTGGTCCTCACCGGAGTCGAACAGGAAGACGCGGGTTTTGCCCTCGTTGTTGACGTTTGCCTTGATGTCAGCCAACTCGGCCTTCCAGCCTTCGACCAGTTTCTCCGCCTCGGCAGTTCTCCCGAAAACCGTGCCGAGCCGTAAAATGTCCTTGTACAGGAGATCCATGGAGGCCGGCTGCTGGTCCTTGTCTAGGTGGATGCAGCTTTCGGAAAGAACCATGGTCTTGATGCCGTGCGGTTCCAGTGTATCCGGCGTGACGTCACCACCTGGCTTCATGCCATAGTACCAACCAGCGAAAAACAGGTCGGGATCGGCAGCGATCAGGTTTTCGACAGTTGGATATTTCGGAGCAATCTCCGGGATAGACCCGCGTTCCCTGTCGAATTCAGGACTGGTCTTGTACCAGCCGGAAATTCCGGTCACGCCGACCATTTTGTCCTGCAGTCCCAGCGCGAACGCCATTTCCGACATGTTGATGTCATGGACGACGAGGCTCTGAGGGCTTTTGTCGAAGGTCAGGGTTTCACCGCAATTGTCGACCCAAACGGGAAAAGCGTGCGCCGGCAGACTTAGTGTCAGCAACATCAAAAAAGGAATGTGTTTTTTCACGAGAGGCTCCTTCAGTTTGGATGGATCGGGTGCGAAACAGGGATGTCCAGCACACTCAGGAATCGGTCTTCGTCCGGATGCGGTAAATGAAGAAATTCGACACCGAACACGTCGAGTACGCGTTTTGGTGTCAGGACTTCACGGGTCGGTCCGAAAGCCACAACACGCGCATCGTTCATCAGCAGAGTGTGGCTCGCAATCTTTGGAATGAGTGCGAGATCGTGCAGCACGCAAACCGTGGTGATCTGATGGGCGGCGACAACGGACAGGAGTGCGCCCTTGGCTGCCGGGTCGAGATGGTTGGTGGGCTCATCCAGAAACAGGATATCCGGTTGCTGACACAGCGCCCTTGCGATTGCCGCACGCTGAAGTTCGCCTCCGGACAAGAGGCCAAGGCGTGCGCTCTCCTTGCCTGTCAGCCCGACGGACTCGATTGCTTCAGCGATCACCCGCCGGTGCACGTCATTCGTTGCAGATGTGTTGTGCGGGATCCGGCCAAGGGCCACATAGTCGCCAACCGTGAGACGTGGATCCGGTTCATCCCGTTGTCCGACGATCGCGACACGCCGGGAACGCTCTGCCGCTGGGTAGGTGTCGATGGCGCGTCCGAACAGCCGGACGGTCCCCGCCGAGGGTGCAAGCAGGCCGGCCAGTACGCGCAGCAGGGTCGATTTGCCGGCCCCGTTCGGTCCGGCAATTGCAACGACGTCTCCCGTGCCAACGGATAGACTAACCCCGTCGACCAACAGGTGCCGAGGTCCGGCCTGATAGGTCAGTCCTGCCGCATCAAGTGCGGTCGGCTGCGATGTTCCGTCAGTGAATTCTGCCATCTGCCCTGACGCGGGGCAGATACGAACAACGAAAAGCAGGACCGGTTACGGTCTTTTGAAAGTCAATTGCCATCGCGCCCATCGGAAACACCCCGTCCCGTTTGTTGAGTTCAAGCGATGGCAGGTCTCCTGGCTTACGGTTCGTCGCACGGCGCCGGCCTTCCCGATCACAGATGATCAGTGGCTCTCTTGGACGCGTGCTCACCGCTTACAGTTGCGGGGGCAGCCACGGTTTCAGTCCCTGTTGGGTACGCCTCACCGTGTTCCCTTTTCATCCGCCGTCTCGGTTCGATTCAGCGGAACCATCGGCGGCGACGATGGAGCAAGCGACACGCAATTGCAACGAATTTTTTCAGGGCTTCTCGCATAAGGTGTTCTGGAGGGCCGGGGCCATCAACGCCGATTGCCCCACGCGAGTTGCGCAGCCTCGACCGCCTCTTGGGTCGCGAAAACACATATTTTTCAGGCGTCGCTTGATGCGCAAGCCAACCCGCAACTCGAGATGTCGGTTGCAACCGGTCTTGTTCGAAAGCAAACGATATGACACCCTTGTCAGGTTCTCTTTGCCGCCGACCTGCTTCTTCAGGAGCGGCCCCACAGCAACCGACATGCCTCCGGATGGCCCGGCCAGATGGTCGAACGATGAGTATTGCAGAAAAGCAGAGACCCGAAGCGGCATTGGCCGGCATCGGTTGGATGGTGCTCACCACCTTCTGTTTTGTCGGCGTGACCGGGATCGTTCGCTATATCGGGAGCGACATTCCCGCAGCCGAGGCAGCCTTCATCCGCTACGCCATTGGCTTGCTTTTGTTCCTGCCGTTCATGGGTCCGATTTTCAAGAGCCCGCCGCCATTGGGATTACTGAAGCTCTATACCGCGCGCGGTGTGGTTCACGGAATTGCAGTCATTCTGTGGTTCTACGCCATGGCGCGAATTCCGATCGCTGAAGTGACGGCGCTCGGCTTTACGGCGCCGATCTTCGTAACCATCGGTGCAGCATTTTTCTTTCGCGAACGCCTTCACTTTCGCAGGATTGCAGCAGTCGGCGTCGGCTTTCTTGGCACGATGCTGATTTTGAGGCCGGGCTTCCATGAGATTTCCAGTGGTCAGATTGCCCAGCTCATCGCCGCACCGCTGTTCGCCGCCTCGTTTCTGTTCGCCAAGCGCCTGACTGAAGACGAAGACCCGGTGATGATTGTCATCATGCTGTCGATCTTCTGCACGCTGACACTGCTTCCCGGTGCCCTCCTCAACTGGGTGACACCAACATTATCTGAAGTGTTCTGGCTAGCAGTCACCGCGGTTGTGGCGACAACCGGCCACTATACGATGACACGCGCTATCCGTGCTGCACCACTGACCGTCACGCAGCCCATCAGCTTTCTCCAACTGATTTGGGCCACCGCCTTGGGTATCATGGTTTTCGGCGAGCCAATGGATCCTTTCGTTCTGATTGGAGGCGGCATTGTCGTGGCCGCGATCACCTTCATTTCGCACCGCGAGGCCGTAGCGGCTCGGCGTCAGGTGACACCGCCACCAGCAGCGACAAAAGACTAGGCAAGCTCAGATAGTTGGCACCGATAGAAGGGTTTATGACGCCACTTCTCGATCGCTCAATTCCAATATTGCGTAAATCCATTAATCCATGTATTCATGGAATATGAAAACAAAACAAGCTCTCCAAGGGTTGGGTGCACTCGCGCACGAAGGGCGCCTGAACCTGTTTCGACGGCTCGTGCGCGCCGGACCCAGAGGCATGGCGGCAGGCGAGGTGGCGCGTGCGACCGGCGTCAATTTCACCACGGCATCGGCCCAATTGGCGCAACTGGCCAATGCCGGGCTGATTGAGAGCCGCCGCAACGGTCGCTCCGTGGTCTACTCGGCCGATTACGCGACCATTCGCGGCCTTATGGCCTTCCTGCTCAAGGATTGCTGCCAGGAGCGCCCGGAAATTCTGGCGCCGCTGTCCGAGATGGCACAGCGGGCTGCCCAGGCTGACGAAAAACAGGGACGCTTGCTATGAAACGCCTGCACATTCACGTATCCGTCGCCGACCTGGACCAGTCGATCCGTTTCTATTCAACGCTGTTCGATACGCAACCCGGTGTCCGCAAAACCGACTATGCCAAGTGGATGCTCGACGATCCGGCCGTGAACTTTGCCATCTCCTCTCGACCGGGCCGGGCAACCGGCGTCGACCATTTGGGCATCCAGACCACCGATACGGACGGCCTCGACGCCATCTCAGCCCGCCTCAAGGCAGCCGATCAGACCACCTTCGACCAGCAGGCGACCACCTGCTGCTACGCCGTCAGCGACAAGACCTGGGTGGAAGATCCAGACGGCGTCCGCTGGGAAAACTTCTTCACCTTCGGAGATGCCGTCACCTACGGCGCGGATGCCTCGGACGGGTAGTTAACTGGCCGCTACAACCGTGGGGCGGTGGTTGTCAGGAAACGGAGCTGAGCTTTCGGGCCCTTGCGGTGGCACATGTTCTTTCGATTCAATCGGGAATGATCGATTTAACCAAGGCGTCGATCTGGTTGCCGGACGGTGTTTGCTCAAGCCAGTTCAGACGGGTTCGTTCGACCGAGGTGGTTGCGGCGGAAACCGGATCGAAACCGCTATGAGGTTCGGTTTGCCAGTGGGAAAACAGACCCAGCATTTGCCAGTCAGGAAGCCCGTCAATCGCGATGCCGCGATCTTCCAGGAATTGTTGCTTGGACCGGACGGACAATCCAGAGAGCCTTCTGTCCGCGTCTTTGCCGCTCAGCCCGTCGGACCGAAGTCCCCAGTAACAATAAGCGTTCAGCGCATTTCGGCGCGCGTCTTCCGCCCGCCAGCGAAAATAATCGACCACATCGCCTGTCTCAGGCAGGGGACAAAGCCTGCAATCGAAACACACCGCGGTCCCGACGCTCAACGAAAACGCACCGCTGGCTTCACCTGCCAGAACGGAAACGAATTTTCGAACCTTGCCGCCAAAAGGCAGAGTGTTGCGGTCGAGCAGCAAGGAGATCTCGTCGCTTTGCGTATAGCAGAGCACTGTCGGAAAACCGGAGCCCATCAGATGTTCGCAGGTCGCCCGCATGCTGTCGTTGAAGCGGCTGTCAAAGGGGCGTTCGAAATCCAGCTTTTCCTTGGTCAGTTTGGTAAAGCCGCGTCCGTCCAACCTGGCGACCAAGTGAGCGTTCTCGGGAACGAACTGGTCGAAATCCAGTTCGTGTTGTCGCATCATGCGATCGAAATCGTCGAAATTCACGGGGTGTCCTTTAAAGCGGCTTTGGCTATCCCATCTTCACCAACGAAAAAAATCTCGGCAAACCCCTCGTCGTAGGACGGTGGTTCCAGCTTTGCCCGCATGGCACCCAAACCCGCTTCCTTGATCCGCGCACGACCCGAGCGTTTGCCATTGCGTTGGACGCAGGTATCGAAAGGGACGTCGAAAAAGTATGCAATCGGCCTGAAGTGGGCCTCAACACCGGGTATCAGATAGCGTTGCCGTTCCGCTTTGCTGACATTGGTGTTGTCGATAACCAGCCGCTGCCCGACTGAAAAGCAGGCGTCAGTTATGGCTTGTTCTCTGCGGCGGGTGCGCAACATGTCAAGATTGACCCGCAGATGCGTATCGGCGAAGTGCTTAAGGTAGAAGGATGATTTGCCGGCGCCCTGCAGTCCGCAAAAGATGATCAATTCCATGGCTGGCTCTGCAGTCTCCGGTTTCTGCCGGAGTCAATCTTCAATGACGAATGAAACACCGAATGTGCAGCGCACGCCGTCGAGTTCGCCTGGAAACTTGCACACATTCAGAGTCACTTCACCCTTGGCGGATTTGTGCACCAACTCGTGAGTGAAGCTGGGCTTGCCGCCGTCCAACACCTTGTTGTCGTGCTCAACGAGAGCATCGGCGGTGTCGGCCCATGGGAGTTCGTAGTCCGTCTTGCCGACAACACTGCCACCGCCAAATTCGTTGATTGTGACGTTGCCGAAGATGTAGACACCCTTTTCGTTCTTGGCCCAGAACAGGAATGGCATGGCGTCCATGGCGCCAAGATCGCTGGATTTCATCGACGTTTTCATAGACTCGTTTCTCCGCTGCGCTCGCGTCTCTAGAAGGATTATGGCTCTGACACATTGGTTATGCCAGCCTGCAAATTCTGATGGCTGGCCGCTTTCGCATTCGTGTTGCATTCATCAATATTCTTGAACTGTTGCTGCGTGCTCTTTCGTTAGACACGGACTTCAACCCGCAATAGGGTGCCGGCCATGACCACCACTCCTCAGTCTCTCGACAGTAGCTACTCCTGGAAACGGCTCGCGATCACGCTGTTGATCGCGGCGATCGCCAATGCCGGCATGTGGGCGATTGTCGTTATCATGCCGTCGGTGCAGACCGAATTCGGCACGGACAGGGCCGGGGTTTCGTTGCCTTTCACGATGACCATGGTTGGCTTTGCGGCCGGCAGCATCGCGATCGGCCGGGCGATCGACCGCTTCGGGGTCTGCCTGTCTTTGATCGGGTCGGCGATCCTTATCGCCATTGGCTATCTCCTGGCGGCGCTGAGCACTTCCATCTATATGCTGTCGGCCTGTCAGATTCTGATTGGCTTCGGCACCGCCGTCGGGTTCGGCCCACTGATTGCCGACATCTCTCATTGGTTTTTGCGTCGACGCGGTATTGCCGTGGCAATCGTTGCCAGCGGCAACTACATTTCCGGCGTCATCTGGCCACAGTTGCTGACCCCGGTCCTGGTAGGGTCCGGTTGGCAGACGGCCTATTTCATCCTTGCGGCGGCGTCGCTGACATTGATCCCGCTGTCGTTCCTGTTGCGGCGTCGGGTTCCGTTCGAAGCGACCCAGAGTGCTGACACACTGGCCGCGGATAACGCCCGGACTGTGCAAATGTCGCCGCGCATGTTCCAATGGCTCCTGGTGGTTGCCGGGCTTGGCTGCTGCGTCGCCATGGCGATGCCACAGGTTCATATCGTATCTCTCTGTGTCGATCTCGGTTATGGGCCGGCCGCCGGGGCTCAGATGCTGTCGTTCATGCTGTTTGCCGGCATCATTTCGCGCATCACCTTCGGCATGATTGCAGACCGCCTGGGCGGCGTCCTGACGCTTCTGATCAGTTCGACCCTGCAGGGCATTGCCCTGTTTTTCTATCTGCCATTCAACGGTCTTGCCTCGCTCTACATCGTCAGCCTGATCTTCGGTTTGTCGCAGGGCGGGATTGTCCCGAGTTATGCCTTGATCGTACGAGAATACCTGCCGGCGCGTGAGGCCGGCGCCCGTGTCGGAACGGTTCTTACGGCAACCATCATCGGCATGGCGCTGGGTGGCTGGCTCTCCGGTTGGATCTATGACATGACCGGCTCCTACAAGATGGCCTTTGTCAACGGCATCCTCTGGAATGTGCTGAACATCGTCATCATGGGCATGATTTTCCTAAAGTCTCGCACCACCACGCCGGCAGCGGCATGACCGCCGCCACAGCGGCGCAGGCCGACCGGCCGTTTGTCGGCGTTGTCCTGATCATCGGCTTTTGCATGCTTGCGCCGCTTGGCGATAGCTTTGCAAAGCTGCTTGGCGAAACCATTCCGCTCGGCCAGCTTTTGCTTATTCGCTTCGGCATCCAGGCGGTTCTGCTGCTGCCTGCGTTGATTTACGCCGGCAGGACGATCAGGTTGACGCGGCGGATCGTGCGGTTGACGGTGATAAGAACCATTCTCCACATTATCGGCATCGGTGCGTTTTTCAACGCCTTGCGTTTCCTGCCGCTCGCCGATGCGCTCGCCATCGCATTTGTCATGCCTTTCATCCTCTTGTTGCTGGGACGCATGGTGCTTGGAGAGGAAGTCGGACCGCGCCGGCTGGCAGCCTGCGCTGTGGGTTTCATCGGCACGCTGTTCGTCATCCAGCCGAGCTTCGTGGCTGTCGGCACACCGGCATTGCTGCCGCTGTTGGTCGCGGTGACGTTTTCCCTGTTCATGCTGGTGACCCGACAGGTCGCCAAGGAATTGGAGCCGATTCAACAGCAGGCCATCAGCGGTCTTGTCGCGGTTGTCATACTGGCACCGATTGTGCTGGTCGGCTGGGGTGCCGACCTGCCGATGATTGGTGCCGTCAGCTTTGGCATGACCGAAGGACTTCTTCTGGCGGCCGTCGGTATCATAGGCACTGTTGCGCACCTGATGATGACGTGGGCACTGCGCTTCGCGCCGTCGGCCACGTTGGCGCCGATGCAATATCTGGAAATCCCGTTCGCAACTGTCGTCGGTTTCTTGATGTTCGGCGACCTGCCGAATGGCTTGGCCGCCATAGGCATCGTCATCACGATGCTGGCCGGTCTCTACGTTGTGTTCCGCGAAAGCGCAAAGGTCGAACCGGTGCCGCCGGAAGCGTGACGCTCCCGCGATTCAGCTTTTGTTAACGGATGCGGTTCCAGGGTTTCGTCGTTGTTTGGCGTAATCGCGGGCAGCGGGAGCAGCCGATCGATGATTCGAACGCGCATACTTGCCGGGGTACTCGTGTATTTGGCTGTGGTTGCCGTGGCCACAGCCGCCGCCTCCGATCCGCGGACCCACCTCCTGGTTGTCGGGATTTGCCCGCCCTGGAAGACAGGCGGCCAGATTTCGCCCGCCTGCGCGAACAATGTTGCGGCAATGAAGAAGGCTACCGGTCCGGCGTTGGGCGTGGCCGACGACGACGCGCACACACTGCTTGATGCAGAAGCAACCTATAGCGGTTTGGATCGGGCACTCGACCGGATAGCCGCCCGGGCCGGACCGAGCGACCGTGTCGTCCTCTACTTCAGCGTCCACGGAGGCGCTCTCCACCAGGCGGCCGATTATCGGTCTGAGTTACAACATTCCGATACCTTCGAGCCGATTCACGACACCGGGGTATTGATGCTGTGGACACTGGAACAGCCGTTTACTGCGGTTTCTGCTCTTGCCGGGAAGCAGTGGATCACAGGCTCGGATCTCGCCCGGATGATCGACCGCATCGAAGCAGCCGAACTGATCGTAATCCTTGATTCCTGCAATGCTGCCATCGAATTCGACGCCTTTGCGTCCATCGTCACCGCAACGGACAAACAGCGGCGCGCAATCGTCGCGTCGGCGCGGTCCTGGCAATTCGCCAATTTCGACCGTTCGGGATCGATGGCGTTGTTCACCTCGAACCTGGCGCCGGCGATTTCCGCTGCAGCATCCAGTTTTGCCGAAGCCATCGAGGCGGCGGCAGAAAAAACCCGGGCAGATGCCAAAACCCTGTGCCCCGGGTCGGCCGTGGTCCGATCAATCGAAAAGCACTACGGCGTGGAACGGCAGGCTGCACTTCGGATTTGCGAGCAGACACCCGTCTCTCGCGATCCGCACGGATTGCTCGAAACGATTTCACTGAACCGTTAAACGGCATCAAGGAGGCAAACATGCGAATGATTTCAATGACGGCAGCATTCCTTACTGCGACACTGAGCGCCGCGCCCGTCGTCGCGCAGGACCTCGCTGGCGTCGTCAAATCCAGCTGGGGTATCGACGCTACGCCGGTGGGCGTTTATTGCGCAGTCAATCAGGTTCGGCTGCTGGCCCAAACGGCCGAAGATTGCCGCAAGGCCGGCGGGACCGTGACGCACAGCCTCACGACGACGGCCACGCCGGTCGAGCAATAGTCGATCAGTCGCCATGCGCGGCGCGCGGCCGGATCAACCGGCCGGTTTCACGCTGTTCAAAAATGTGGGCGATCCAGCCAGCGGTCCGTCCGACCGCGAAGATCCCCAGGCCGGAGCCGGCCGGCAGGTGCAGTGCGCGCTCAAGATAGGCGAGGCCGAAATCGAGCGTCGGTTGGCTGCCCGTTTCCGCGACGATCTGTTCAAGCCTCTTCTGCCAGCGGGCGGACAGAGGAAGCTGCAACAGGATTTCGGCTGTCCGCGGGTCGCCGTCCGGATAGAGCGGATGGCCGAATCCCGGCGGCGGGCGTCCGTCGGTGTGGGCAGGCGCCCCGGTATCGACGGCATCCATCCAGTCGCGACACAGTGACGTGATGCCGCCATGCAGTGTGCCGGAAAGGGTCGACAGCCCGGCGAGCAAGGCCGCGGGCAGGGAAGCGCCGGCTGACGCCGCGACCCGTGCCGCATAGGTCGAGGCGTTGAGTTCGTGATCGGCGCACAGAACAAGTGCCCGGCGGATCAGATCTGCCGCAACCCTCTCCGTGGACCACGCTTGCGCCAGCAGTTCGTGGATGGGAAGGGACCGTGGACCGCCTTTACCCGCCGCACACTCGGCCGCCATGCAGGCGAGCTGCGAAGCTCGGGGCCGGCCATTGCCTCGCCGTCCCAGCGCCGTTTCTGATGCCAGATTCAACAGGATCCGATCGAACGGCAAGTTCGCCTGCGGCACGACGAAAGCGGGCATCGGCATGTCCGGCCGGGATCGGACCCCGGCCAGCAAGTGCAGTGTCTTCTCGAAGGTAAGGCTGCGGGAGAGCTCGACCGCGTCACGTCCGCGATAGAAAAAACGCCCGTCAGCAATGCGGGTGATCTTGGAGCTAAGCACCGGCTCGCCCCAGTCGATCGTGGATGCAGCAACGGCGCTTCGGGACCGACCGCGCTGTTTGCGGGTCGACAGTGTTTCGATGTCGCGCCGGTCATAAAGGCTTTTGCGGGCGTCGACCGGATGCGCGATGGCGCGCACCAGACCGCGGCTGACATAGGCGTAGAGCGTGTCGCGGGAGATCCCGAGTCGGGCACAGGCCTCGCCGGAGCCGATCGTGCAATAGCCGCCATCCTCGGACATTTTCATATTGATTATCTTGATCAAGATTGACCCCTCGTCAAGCATCCTCTTGAAGTGCCGTCAACGCAATTCAGAGTGAGGACATTCGATGACAAGGCCGATTGTTGAAGAGATTGCCGAGACATTTCCCACAGGTGGAGCGTCCATCGACCTGTCACGACTGTTTGAAACCGGTGAAGGTGATCTGCCGTCCTGGTTCGAGGTCACGGACCTCGCGGTCGCGTCGATTGGCATCGCCGGCCTCATGCTCGCACGTCTCGTTGATCCTGTGGATCCGCCGCAGGTCCTTGCAGACAGGCGGCTGGCATCGTTCTGGTTCAACATGACCTTGAGACCAGAGGGTTGGCACCTGCCATCGCCCTGGGATCCGGTTGCCGGCGACTATCGGTCGGCTGATGGTTGGATCCGGTTGCATACAAACGCACCGCATCACCGCAAGGCGGCACTCTCGGTTCTGAATGTTGAGGCAGAGCGGGACGCGGTTGCATCGGCGGTATCAGAATGGACCTCTACCGACCTGGAGACAGCGATCGTCGGGGCCGGCGGCTGCGCGGCGGAAATGCGTGACCTGCAAGCGTGGTCCGACCATCCGCAGGGTAGGGCGGTCGCTGGGGAACCCTTGATTCACTGGCAGTCCTGTGACGGTGAAGGCCCCACCTTTCGCACGAAAAACCCGCAGCGTCCGCTGGCCGGCCTCAAGGTCCTCGACTTGACCCGAGTGCTCGCCGGCCCGGTCGGAGGCCGGTTTCTGGCCGCTTATGGCGCAGACGTCCTGCGCATCGATCCCTTCGATTGGGACGAACCGGCCGTTGTGCCCGAAGTCACATTGGGCAAGCGCTGTACCGGTCTCGATTTGACCAACAAGGCCGATAGAACCGTGTTCGAACGTTTGCTTTCCCAGGCTGACGTGTTTCTGCATGGCTATCGTCCGGACGCGCTCGACCGCCTGGGGTATGACTCCGAGACCGTCCGGCGCCTCAATCCGCATATAGTCGATGTGGCTCTGAATGCTTACGGCTGGACCGGACCCTGGAGCGCGCGGCGCGGCTTCGACAGCCTTTTGCAGATGAGCAGTGGCATTGCCGCCCATGGCTTGGCAATGGCCGCATCCGATCGCCCGAAGCCGCTGCCGGTCCAGGCGCTCGATCACGCCACCGGCTATCTCATGGCTGCCGCCGTGTCGCACGCGTTTGCTGAGGGCACTGCCACCGGCCAGGCGGTGACCGCGCGATTGTCACTTGCTCGAACGGCCGGTCTGCTGGCCAGCTATCGTCGTGGCTCAATCGGAAACATCGCCGAAGAAAAAGACATCGATGTCGATCCTAGCGTCGAAAACACTGATTGGGGCCCGGCCCGGCGGATCAGCTTTCCGCTAACGATCGACGGCATCAACCACGGCTGGGACTATCCGGCCAACCGCCTGCGCAGCGCGGACGCTGTCTTCAAGTCTTCCGATCGCGATAGTCGATGAACAGAACTGCGAGCCGGTAGAGCACCACCGAATTCAGCACGTGCCACATGAAGTGTGTGCCGAGCGGGAACGTGCCGCACAAGGGTTCGTCCGTCATGCGGAAAGCAATGGACAGGAAGAACACGAGTCCCGTGACCAGAAGGCTGACAGACACGGCAACATCGCGACTGCGCATCAGGAAGCCGATGATGAGAATGGCAAAGAGCGCCGGAAGATATCCGGCGGACGACCCGGCCAGCGGTGTCAGCAGCGGCACGATAACGGCGCTTGCCGGAATGAAGGCGGCCGTCGCAAGGGCAGCGCCCCAGACAGGCAGGGCCAGATAGTGGCGTATGGCAAGATAGAGACAGGCCAGAATGAACACCAGAATCGGGATTACATCCGCCGCCCCGGCCCATCGAGTCGCGAATGTATGGAAAAGAAACGATCCGATGCCAATGATCCCGATCAGGATGACGAGGAACAGCCCTGATGCCGTTTTGCCGGTGCTGTTGCGCCAGACCAGATACGCCAGGATCGCAGCGATGATGAAGGCCAGATTGGTGATCGCGTTGATCGGCTCCGACCAGAACGACGCATCAATGCGTTCACAATAATTGTCGACCGTTTCATTCACGCGAATAACCCGAGCAAGATGCAGACAGACGTAACCTATTCCCCCGGAGGGTGAGATCAAGGTTGCTGTTGGATCAGCGCACAATCGGGCATAGTGGGTCTATTCAACCTTGAGGCGAGGGAAGTGGTTATGGACCTCTACATCGACACGGAATTCAACGGCTTCGGCGGCGCGCTGATGTCCATGGCCGTGGTGAGCGCCGAGGGCCACGAGTGGTACGAGACTCTGCCGTTGCCCGCGGAAATCGACCCTTGGGTCGCAACCAATGTGGTGCCGATACTCGACAAACCGCCGGTCGATCGTATCCAGTTCAACCGCTCGCTCTTTGTCTTCCTGGCGCGCTTTCCGGATATCCATGTTTATGCCGACTGGTACACGGACCTCGTCCATTTTTTCGATTCCTTTGCCGGCCCGAACCACGGTTCTTCCTTTCACCGCGCCTGTGATGCGACGCTGTTGAAGACTGTGCCTGAGTTGGCGCCGGAAATGCCGCACAACGCGCTGTCTGACGCACGGGCGCTACGGGATTGGCACGTTGAGCATTGAAGGCCGGCCAGATTCGTCACTCAGGAAGATGTCCTGTCGTTGAGAGCTGATCTGCTTCCGCGCATTGTTATCGGGTGTACCCTCCATGGATCGCATTGAATGTGCGCCACAGATACTTACGTATCCGGTGATCAACGATGTTCCAGATCATTTCAACAGTCCGCCGAGTTGGTCAGGGGGTGCTTTGGAAGTTCAGGGTTGTGCTCGCAGACCCGGGCTGGGTTGAGCAGATCCTGTTGATCAAGCGAACGGAATGCGTCGTTGAAATCGGAACAGGCAAAAAAACTCAATCGGCTTATCTGGCTTTGGCGGCTGCGCAATGCCGCCGCCGCGGCACTCATCGTGGTGCCAATCGCGCTCATCGCGCTCTGGTTCCTTTGGCCGGACCCGGTTGTGAGCACCAGCGAGTTGCAGGGCACAGTTGCCCGCTGGACACGTCAGCAGTCCTACGAAGGCACCGGCAAGTTGGTTGCTACCGTCACCTTGAGGGACGGTCGCGAAGTTCAGGTGGTTTCCTCGGGAAACAGACAGGTCGTGGCGGGCGAAGCGGTCAGGCTTGAACGGGTCGAGAAGGAATCGGGTGCCGCTTATTACCGATTTGCTCGTTAGGAGGAAAATCGGCGAACCTCTTTTACCCGGTGGGCACTGACACCCATTGGCGATTGCCTCCAAGGCGGGAATTTCGCGAAATGCTATGATGCGCTCGCGTGAACAAACGTCGAAAGGGCGCAGCCATGATCATGCGTATTTTCCAAGTCGTAGTCCGGCCCGGCAAGGAAGCGGCTTTTAGTGAATTTTTCCATGAAACGGCAATACCGCTGATGAAAGGAACTGAGGGCATTGTGTCGGTTCTGCCGGGAGCACCGCGGCCAGACAGCCCCCGTGAGTTCAGCTTCGTGATGGTGTGGAAGGATCTGGAATCTCTCAAGGCGTTTGTCGGCGAAGATTACAAGAGCCCCCATATCGATCCCGCGGAAGCGGAGCTGGTGGAGTCGCGTTCAATCAGCCACTACGAGCTGGTGGAGGGGTAAGCTGCTGCTCCAGGCGCCCCGCGTGGGTGCGTTCTTCTCAAGCGCTGCTTCGGTCTTCATGATGAGCGCCGATGCGATCGGCCGCCATTTTCTTCAGCGTCATTCGGTCGACTTTGCCCGTGGCGTTCAGAGGCATCTGGTCCAGGAAGATGATCGCTTCAGGAGCCTTGTATCCGATTTCTCTTCGAGCGACGTCGATGATGCCCTTTGGGGATGGATTGTCTGCGCCGGCTTTGAGTGTGACGTAGGCCCACACGTTTTCGCCATGCAGCTTGTTGTGCACGCCAACTGCCCCGGCCATGTCGACAGCGGGGTGAAGCATGACCGCTTCCTCGACCTCCTGCGGCGCAATGTTCGATCCGTCGTGTACGATGATCTGCTTGGTCCGACCTTTGAACCAGAGGAAGCCATCGGCGTCGACCGCCATGACATCGCCGGTGTTGAACCAGCCATCGGGGAAGCACTCGGCGTTTTCCATGGGATTGTTCCAATAGCCTTGGCAAACCGGAGTGCCAGACAGCCAGAGCGCACCTTCTGAAACTTCATTTCCGGTGTCATCCCGGATCGACGCCCCGTAGCCGGGGCAGACATGGCCAACCGAACCTGGTTTTGCCGTGCCATCCACCGGGCCAAGCGTGAAGTCAGCGGCTTCGGTCAGCCCATAGGATTCAGTGATCGGGATCCCTGTAAGGTCCAGGAACTTGCGATCCACATCGACAGGAAACTTGTCACCACCGCTGATCAGAAGGCGAACTGAACTGAAGTCTTCCCTGGTCGCTTCATGGCTGTGCAGAAAAGAAACAAGTGCCGCAGGAAGCGCGACGACCACAGTCGGTTTGTGTTGCCGAAGCTCGGAGAGGAGAGTGTCCGGGTCCGAACGACGATTGAGAACGATTTTTGATTGCGTGAATAGCGCGCACAAGGCCGTTGACAGACTTCCCACATGCGAAATCGATCCGCCGGGGAAGACAACGTCGTTTTCATCCAGTTTCATCGCCTGGGCGAAACTCGCCACGATCGAGCCAAACGACATGATGCTGTGCATCACGCCTTTTGGATTGCCCGTGCTGCCGGACGTGAAGAAAATCAGTGCCGTTGCGTCAATGTCGACGACCGGAAGGTCAACCTGCGGCATCGGACCGGACATCAATTCGGTGTAGGAACGCGCGCCCTTGAAGTCGCCGGCCACCGAGACCAGCGCTTTGGGCAATTTACCTGCCACCTCACATTCGGCGATATCGGCCTGCCTTTCGGCATGAACAAAAAGCATCTGCGCATCGCAGAACCCAAGCGCATAGTCGATGTTTGCAGGTGTGTAGCGATAGTTGAGTGGCGTGGCGATAACTCCGGCTTTGAAGCATGCCAGGTAAAAGATCAGAAGCTCACCGCAATTGGGCATCAGGGCGGCGACGCGATCGCCCTGGTTCAAGCCGGATTCGATCAGACGCGCCGCCAGTTTTGTGACATCGGCAGCAAGCTCCTCCCAGATCCAAGATTTGGAATCGGCCAGCAGGACAATGTCTTGGGGGGATGAGTTGGCAGGACCATCGACCAAGTCGTTCAAGAGAGCTGGTCCAGAGAGCTGAGGACCGGAGAAGGGCATCTGGAATCCCACCTGGCCGTGAACATTGTCAGGTTTTCAATGCGGACCCGTCGAAGCTGATTGGAGTGACCACACTCTGGCTTGTCTTGGACGTCCGCATTACCATCCACAAGAATGCCTGCCTGACATCAGGGCGTCCAGAAGAAATGGCATTTGGAGTATTGAAGGCCGGCCGCGCAAATCAAAAAGCCAAGCTCACCGTTTCCAGCCTCAGAGCCCGAACTGGCCGGCGCTGTGGTCGATATCGAGCTCCATCCGGTCAGCGGCGAAATTGGTCAGCGAATACTCGACCCGCGTACCGTCGAGCTCGGCATTGATCGCTTCCGTCACAAGCACGATGGCGCCCGGCGACAAGTCCAGGTCTTCGAGAATTTGAGGATTGGCATGACGGGCCGAGATCCGGGTCGAAATGCGGACATAATCATCGACGCCCAGTTTTTTCAGCGTTGCGGTGACGGACTGTAATTCTTTGAACGTCTCGGCAAACTTCGGAAAACGGCTTGCGTCGAACCAATTTGTCGAAGCCGAAATGGGCATGCCGTCGGCGTTCGACAATGTATTGAGCCGTACCACCGGCGCGCTGGTTTCCAAGCCCAGTCCCTCGGCCACCCTTTTGCTGGCCGGTTCCACCCGATGTGCCTTCAATCGACCGCCACGCTGCCGGGTCTGGCGGGCCAGGCCCTCGGAGAAGCGGGTGCGGCGGCCCACCGGATAGCGCAACCTATCGCGCCGTTCGATGAAGGTGCCGCGGCCCTGTTCGACCCGCAAAACGCCTTCGCGGGTCAGGGCGGCGATGGCATTGCGCACCGTATGACGATTGACGTCGAAACGTTTGGCCAGAGCGATTTCACCCGGCAGCGTTTGCTGATCATCGAACTCGCCGGTACCGATCGCTACACGAATCTGGTCGGCGATCTGTCGCCACAGGGCGATGCCACTATGGCGTTCCACAAGGCTCATGAATCACCGCTCCAGTCATACGATTGTCATCTTGGCCCGGTAGAGCTAACATCAAGATGTCTAGTTGTCTAGATAAATAGACAAGTGAGGAATTCGATGAGCATTCAGACAGGTGATGCGGCGGAGCTGACTCCGGTCCAGGCGGCGCGTCAGGCGGCCATGGCTGCGCTGGCGCGCGCCGAACCGGAGGAACTGGAAACAGCTTGGAGCGACTGGCCCGACCAACCGGAGGTCCGGTTGCTGCGCGGGCCCGAAACCGGGTTGGTGATGGTTCGCGGCCGCATGGGCGGTGGCGGTGCCGCCTTCAATCTCGGTGAGGCGACCGTGACCCGCGCAACGGTCGAATTGTCGACCGGATTGGTAGGCCATTCCCACGCTTTGGGCACTGACAGGGACAAGGCTCGCCATGCCGCAATCTTCGACGCACTGTGGCAGGACGAAAGCAAACGCCAGGCGGTCGAGCAAAACATCCTGTCACCGATTCGCCGCCGCCTTGCCGACGAGGACACGGCGCGCCGCGATGAGACCGCCGCGACGCGTGTCGATTTCTTCACCATGGTTCGAGGGGAAGACTGATGGAACCGCAAACCGCAACCAACGGATCGATCTACCGCGGCGGGCTCGCGGATCCGGTCTTTGATGCTCAATCGGTTTTCCGTCGCATCATGGATGCTTTGGCCCGTCCCGGAACCATCCAGGCGATCGATCCGGTCGCCACGCCGCCGGCGCCGCTTTCCCACACGGTCGGAGCCATTGCGACGACACTGTTTGATCATGACACGAACATCTGGCTAGACCCGCAGCTGGCCAAGCGCGAGGCGGTCGCCGAATGGCTGACATTCCATACGGCCGCGCCCATCGTGGACCAGCAGATCGATGCGCAATTTGCCATTGTAGCCGACCTCGCAGTCCTGCCGTCTCTCGAAAGTTTCAACCAGGGAACACAGGAATATCCCGATCGCTCGACGACCGTGATCCTGCAGATCGAAAGCCTGACAGGCGGTGAGACGCTGCAGCTCAGCGGTCCCGGTATCAAGGATGTCCATAGGGTCGAGCCGACCAGCCTGCCGCCGCACTTTTGCGAACAGTGGGCGGGCAATGGCAACCGGTTTCCTCGCGGAGTCGATGTCATTCTGGCAGCGCCCGAGGGGATCATCGGGCTGCCACGCACCGTGAAGGTCATCGACTCGGAGGAGGCCAGGTAATGTATGTAGCGGTCAAGGGTGGCGAGAAGGCCATCCAAAATGCCCACCAACTGCTTGCGGACCGGCGCCGTGGCGACCGTTCGGTCCCGGCTTTGACGCTGGAACAGATAGTCGAACAGCTCGGACTCGCCGTTGACCGGGTCATGAGCGAGGGGTCGCTCTATGATCGTGAGTTGGCGGCATTGGCGGTCAAACAGGCGCGCGGCGATTTGATCGAAGCGATCTTCCTGCTGCGAGCCTATCGTACGACGCTACCGCGCTTCGGACATTCGGTACCGGTCGACACAGGCGCCATGCTGATCGAACGGCGCATTTCGGCGACCTACAAGGATCTGCCGGGCGGGCAACTGCTCGGTCCCACTTTCGACTATACGCATCGCCTGCTCGATCCGGAGCTGATGGAAGATGCCGAAGTGGAAACACCGGATCGTCGCGAGGGTGACGATGGTCGAACACCGCGCGTCTCAGAGATCCTGGCCCAAGAAGGATTGATCGAGGGCGATGGCGATCTGCCGGACGATCATGTGACCGGCGACCTGACACGTGAGCCGATGGAATTTCCGATGGAACGGGATGTGCGCCTGCAGGCGTTGGCGCGCGGCGATGAGGGTTTCCTTCTGGCGCTCGGCTATTCGACTCAGCGCGGCTTTGGCCGTAGCCATCCGTTCGCCGGCGAAATTCGCATCGGCGAGGTGGAGGTGGAGCTCGACGTGCCGGAGCTTGGTTTTTCCGTCTCACTTGGACGCATCCGCGTATCCGAGTGCCAGATGGTCAACCAGTTCAAGGGATCGGCCAAGTCGCCACCGCAATTCACCCGCGGCTATGGCCTGGTCTTCGGCCATAGCGAACGCAAGGCAATGTCGATGTCGCTGGTCGACCGATCGCTTCGGGCGCGGGAGTTGGGCGAGGACATTACGGCACCGGCGCAGGACGAGGAGTTCGTCATCTCGCATTCCGACAATGTGCAATCGACGGGCTTCGTCGAACACCTCAAGCTGCCGCATTATGTCGACTTCCAGGCGGAACTCGACCTGGTGCGCCGCATGCGCCGGGAATTCGATGAGGCGCAGGAAGCGCGCGATGACGATACGCTGGAGGCCGCGGAATGAACGTGCATTCGACGCTGGCGAGCTACAACTTCGCCTATCTCGACGAACAGACCAAGCGGATGATCCGCCGGGCGATCCTCAAGGCCATTGCCATTCCGGGTTATCAGGTGCCATTCGCCAGTCGCGAAATGCCGATGCCCTATGGCTGGGGAACCGGCGGGGTTCAGGTAACCGCTTCGGTGATCGGCCCCGACGATACGCTCAAGGTCATCGACCAGGGCGCGGACGACACCACCAACGCCGTGTCGATCCGGGCTTTCTTCCAGAAGGTGGCCAAGGTCGCGGTCACCACGGAAACCGGCAATGCGACGATCATCCAGACCCGGCACCGGATTCCGGAGGAAACGCTCACCGAGGGCCAGATCCTGGTCTATCAGGTGCCGATTCCGGAACCCCTACGGTTCCTCGAGCCGCGGGAGACCGAGACCCGCAAGATGCACGCGCTCGAGGAATACGGGCTGATGCATGTGAAGCTCTACGAGGACATCGCCAAGAACGGGCATATCGCCACGACTTACGCTTACCCGGTGAAGGTCAAGGACCGTTACGTCATGGATCCATCGCCCACACCGAAATTCGATAATCCGAAGATGCACCAGTCACAGGCTTTGCAGCTTTTCGGCGCCGGGCGAGAGAAGCGCATTTACGCCATCCCGCCCTATACGGACGTCGTCAGCCTGGACTTCGACGACCATCCGTTCGAAGTGCAGAAGTTCAAGGAGCCTTGCGCATTGTGCGGTGCGCGTAACGTCTACCTCGACGAGGTGGTTCTCGACGACAAGGGTGGGCGCATGTTCGTCTGCTCCGACACCGATCATTGCGAAAAACGCCGTGCGGCCGGTCACTGCGGACCGCTCGCCGGCAACCCTGAGGAGATCGCGCCATGAGCGACCAGCCCCTGTTGCGTGTCGGTGGCGTTACCAAGTTCTACGGCAATCGTGTCGGCTGCCGCGAGGTGTCGTTCGAGTTGTGGCCCGGCGAAGTGCTTGCCGTGGTCGGTGAATCCGGCTCCGGCAAAACAACGTTGCTCGATTGCATTTCAACCCGCATGCTGCCCACATCCGGCACGGTCGAATACCGCATGCGCGACGGCGTGTTCCGCAACCTCTATGAGTTGGGTGAAGCTGAACGGCGCTTTCTGATGCGCACCGACTGGGGTTTTGTGCACCAAAACCCGGCCGACGGGCTGCGCATGACCGTCTCGGCCGGCGCCAATGTCGGCGAACGGCTGATGGCCATCGGCGAACGGCACTACGGCAACATCCGAGAAACAGCGTCCGACTGGCTGGAGCGTGTGGAAATCGCCACCGATCGGATCGACGACCAGCCTCGCGCATTCTCGGGCGGCATGCGCCAGCGCTTGCAGATCGCCAGAAACCTGGTCACCGGGCCGCGACTGGTCTTCATGGACGAACCGACCGGCGGTCTCGACGTCTCGGTTCAGGCGCGTCTGCTCGATCTGATGCGGGGACTGGTCAATGACCTCGGTCTGGCTGCGGTTGTCGTCACTCACGACCTTGCGGTCGCGCGCCTGCTGTCACACCGGATGATGGTGATGAAGGACGGCGGCGTGGTTGAGCACGGGCTGACAGATCGGGTTCTCGACGACCCACGCGAGCCCTACACGCAGCTTCTCGTTTCGTCGATTTTGCAGGTCTAGGAGCAGGATCATGGCAACTCCGCTTGTTGTTTCGGAAGTCGCAAAAAGTTTCACCATGCATCTGCGTGACGGTGTCCGTCTGCCGGTGGTTGATGCTGTCACCTTTTCGGTGACTGCAGGAGAGTGCGCCGTTCTTGGCGGACCGTCGGGGGTTGGTAAAAGCTCGATTCTCAAGATGCTTTACGGCAACTATTCGGTCGATCAGGGGCAGATCCTGGTGACCCATGAGGATGTAACCGTCGACCTTGCCAGTGCAGACCCGCGCACCGTGTTGCGCATTCGTCGCGACGTCATTGGTTACGTCAGTCAGTTTCTGCGAACCGTGCCGCGGGTTGCAGCCGTTGATGTCGTGGCTGAGCCGTTGCTGATCCAGGGGGTCGAGCCGGAAACCGCCCATAGGCGCGCGACCGAGTTGCTCGAACAGCTCAATCTTCCGGAAAAACTCTGGACACTTCCGCCGGCGACGTTTTCCGGAGGCGAACAGCAGCGGGTCAACATCGCACGGGGCTTCATCACCGATCATCCGGTGCTGCTGCTGGATGAGCCGACAGCCTCGCTCGATGCCGCCAATCGCGCTGTCGTCATCGATCTGATCAGGCGCAAAAAGGCCGAGGGCAAGGCGCTGCTTGGGATTTTTCATGACCAGGATGTTCGCGATGCGGTTGCCGATCGGATCATCGACGTGACCAGCTTTGCCGCAACCCGGACCGCGGCCTGATGAAACTCTCCGAAGAACCGCTCATCCACGCCTCCGCTCAGGTTCGCGGCAGCACCTTCGGGCGGTACACGGAGGTTGATGAGCGCTGTCGCATTGTCGAATCCGAATTGGACGATTATTCCTACATCATGCGAGACGGCGATCTTTGGGCGACGACCGTCGGCAAATTCGTCAACATCGCCAGCCATGTCCGCATCAACGCCACGAACCATCCGACCTGGCGGGCGACCCAGCATCATTTCACCTACCGGGCCGGCGACTATTTCGCCGGCGAAAGCAACGAGGCCGAGTTCTTCAATTGGCGGCGCGACCACCGCGTCGTCATCGGGCACGATGTCTGGATCGGTCATGGCGCAACCATCCTTCCAGGGGTCCGGGTCGGCAACGGCGCTGTGATTGGCGCGGGCGCGGTGGTGTCGAAGAATGTCGAGCCATACACCATCGTCGGCGGCGTGCCTACAAAGGATATTCGCCGCCGCTTTTCAACCGAAACCGCCAATGCGATGGAAACCATTGCCTGGTGGGATTGGAGCCATGAGCGTCTGCATGAAGCGCTGGCCGATTTTCGTGCTTTGACCGCCGACCAATTCGTCGCCAAATACATCTGATGCGGCGCAGCAAGCGCTGAATTGCGGCGTGGGATTGGTTTGGTCCGATCCACATATTCCCTTATTTTGCAGGCGGTTGAAGAAGCAGCCGGGGATAACCTCGCCGGTTTTGTGGATTGTTACAAAGCTGACATCAAACTGACATTGGCCGGTTACCTGGACCCCTTATCGCATCCCCAACGACAAGACAAAGAGGGGTTGGGGCATCGATGCTGAGGCTTGAAAAGGTAACACGCCGGTTTGGTGAATTCGCGGCCGTGCGCGATGTGACACTGACAATTCCCCAGGGACAGATGGTTGGCGTTATCGGCCGGTCGGGCGCGGGCAAGTCGACCCTGTTGCGCATGCTCAACCGGCTGATCGATCCGAGCAGCGGCGTTATCAGATTCAACGAGACCCAGGTTTCAAACCTTAGCGGCGCGATGCTGCGCAACTGGCAGCGCGACTGCGCCATGATCTTTCAACAGTTCAATCTCGTTCCCCGGCTAAACGTCCTGACCAACGTGCTGCTCGGCCGGCTCAATCATCGCTCAACGTTCCTCAATCTGATCGGCTCGTTTTCCCGTGAGGAAAGGGCCATGGCGATCGCCGCTCTGGAGCGGCTTGGCATTGCCCAGACAGCACTGCAGCGCGCCGGCACGCTCTCCGGCGGACAGCAGCAGAGGGTCGCCATTGCCCGAGCGCTGATGCAACAGCCGAAAATGCTTCTGGCCGACGAACCGATCGCCTCGCTCGACCCGCTCAACGCCAACGTGGTGATGGATTCGCTGCGGGATATCAATCGCGAAGAGGGGCTGACCGTCATTACAAACCTGCACACGCTGGATACCGCGCGCACCTATTGCGAGCGGGTCATCGGAATGGCCGCGGGCGAAGTCGTCTTCGACGGACCGGTGAGCGAACTGACGCGTGATGCGGTCCGCATGATCTACGGTGCCGACGGCACCGAATTGTCCGAGGAGATCACCTCGACCAGCCTCGGCGGCGCCTCCGCTGACCCGGAAACGGTGGGTCAATTGGCCGCCGCAACCTGAGTGCCCGGCTCACCGGGCGCATTGCATTCACCCCTGAGTTTTTGACACGGACAAGATAGGAGATTTCCATGTTCAAAAAGACCCTTCTGACAACCGTCGCCTTGGCCGCCATGGCCGCCGGCGTGGCTCAAGCGGAAGACCTGAAGACCTTCCGCATCGGCATCCTTGGCGGCGAAAACGAAGCCGACCGCCTGCGCAATTTCCAGTGCATGGTAGAGCAGCTTCCCGCGGCGATCGGCGTCGAAAAGGTATCGCTGTTCCCGGCTGCCGACTATGACGGTGTCGTTCAAGGCCTTCTCGGCGGGACGCTCGACTATGCCGAGCTTGGCGCTTCCGGCTATGCCAAAGTTTACCTCAGCGATCCGAAGGCCGTTGAGCCCATCCTGACCACCATTCAGACCGACGGTTCGACCGGTTACTTTGCCGTCATGGTTGCCCGCAAGGACTCCGGCATAAAGTCACTTGAGGACATGAAGGGCAAAAAACTCGGTTTCGCCGACCCCGACTCGACCTCCGGGTACCTGGTGCCCAGTGTTTCGCTGCCGGGCGATGTCGGCATGCCGATCGATGAGTATTTCGGTGATACTGGCTTTGGCGGCGGCCACGAGAACCTGGTTCTCGAAGTGGTCAAAGGCAACTTTGATGCCGGCACCACCTGGTCTTCCGGCGTCGGCAAGTTCGATGACGGCTACACGTCCGGCAACCTGCGCAAGATGGTCGATAAGGGTATCCTCGACATGGGCGACCTCGTCCAGGTCTGGCAGTCGCCGCAGATCCCCAACGGCCCGATTGTCATCCGCAGCTCGATGGACGCCGACATGAAGCACAAGTTCAAGGAATTCATGTTGGCTCTGCCGGAAAAGGATCCGCAGTGCTTCAGCGCCATCCAGGGCGGCGACTACAAAGGTTTCACGGAAGTCGACGAGAACTTCTACAAGACCATCATCGCTGCACGTAAGGCAAAAATCGGCAGCTAATCTGTCGAGCGGCGTCGCGCATCCTCCCGTCGCGGCGCCGCATTCATTTCTTTCGGATTTCAGCCATGACATCAGCGGTTCAGCCGGTCGTCCTGTCCCAGCAGGGCAGAGCCATAGAGCGCCATTGGGAAGAACTTGCTTTCAAGCGGCGTCTCTACACCTGGGGCGGCATTCTGTTGCTCGCCGTTGCGCTCTTCGGCTCGCTGTGGTTTGCCAATGCCACCAATGCCGGCAAGTTTTTTGACCGCCTGCCACACTTCTTCGATTTCATCGGCGACCTCATGCCGCGTGACGGACTGGAAATCTGGCGCGCAATGTTCGACCTGCCGAGCCCCTATGATGATGGCAGCCTGAAATACAACTACGTTGAAGGCCGCCACTACATCACCGAAAACGTCTACGTGCCGGAATACGTCTTCAAGATGATCGAGACGATCAACATCGCCCTCGTGGCGACGCTGATTGGTTTCTCTCTGGGATTCATCCTGTGTTTTCTCGCCGCCAAGAATCTGACGACTCGGCGCTGGCTGCGCTTCTTCGTTCGCCGCTTCATGGAATTGTTGCGCGCTTTTCCGGAGATCGTTATCGCCGGATTCTTCCTGGCAGTCCTGTCACTCGGGCCTATTCCGGCAATCATCGCCGTGGCCATCCATACGATCGGAGCGCTTGGCAAGATGTTCTTCGAGGTTGTCGAAAATGCCGACATGCGCGCCGAAGAGGGACTGCGCGCGTCCGGCGGCAACTGGATCGAGCGGGTCTGGTTCGGCATCGTGCCGCAGGTGATGCCGAACTTCCTGTCCTATTCACTGCTGCGGTTCGAGATCAACGTACGTGCTTCGACGATCATCGGTGCCGTCGGTGGCGGCGGCATCGGCGAATCCCTGCGCCTGTCGATCAGCCGCGGCCATGAGGCCAAGACGCTGGCGATCATCATCCTTTTGTTCTGCACCATCGTCGCGGTCGATCAGATCTCGGCCCATCTGCGCAAGCGGATCGTCGGCGACCAGGCATTTTCCTTCGGAGGAGCGTGACCGATGAACGCTTTGTCTCCCGAAACCGTCGAAGCAATCGCTGCCCGTCATGAGACGGTGTTCACGCGGCCGTTTCTCGAGCGTGCTCGCACCCCTTTGATTGCCGTCGCCGCCGTTGTCTATCTCTGCTTTGCCTGGGTGTTTTTCGGATTTGGCGCCACCTTCGCAAACGGCAACTGGGGGATCGCCGGCAACTACCTCGCCGATTGGGTCAGCTACGAGGCGCGGCCGGATGTCGAATACGACGGCGACTACCTGCGGGTGGAGTTTCCTCGCTTCTCGCCGCTGGGCGAAAACCCCGACCCGGCCTGGCTGCAGAGGACGTCGGAGACGGTGCAGCGTGAAATTACTGTCGAGGTCGACGGGGGCCGGGGCACCGAGACCAGTTCCAAATCCACGGTCAACAGTTTCATGGTGCAGGGAGCACCAGGAACTCAAGAGGGGGGCAGCGGCATCGATTCGTCCAGCAGCAGTCTGGATGAAGACGACGTGGCCGACGTCGCCGCACCCGTGACCGAAACCAGAATTGTCACTGAGACCGTAGTCACACGCGTCGACATCGAACTGGGCACCGCGAAGGTCGAGGTGCTGCCGCGGCTGGTCCGCGTTGACTACGGTGGGCAGATCCTGGAAATCGACATCGTGCCCGAAGAATCGGCCCTGGCGCGAGGTCCTCTTCCGGACTGGGCGTCACAGAGAACCGAGGGCGGCGATATTCTGATGCAGTTCGGCTTTGTCGGAACCCTCGAAGTGGAAAGCGACGAGGTCAAGATCCGGCACCGCTTTTTCGGCTGGGAGAATTTTTGGTTCGACACTTATTCGCCGTTTTGGGGCAAGAGCTTTTTTCAAGTCGTCGGTCTCATCTTTTCAGGCGATCGCCTCGATCCGGAGATGTCCAACGCGGCACTGGCCTGGAACAACTTCCTCTACAACGCCGAATGGCAGCATGCGGATGTGTGGATCAAGTTGTTGCAGACCATCGTGATGGCCTTCGTGGGCACATTGTTCGCAACGTTCGTGGCGCTGCCGCTATCCTTTTTCGCTGCGCGCAACATCACGCCCTATCGCTTGCTTAATCAGGTGCTGAAGCGGTTCTTCGACTTCCTGCGTTGTGTGGACATGCTGATCTGGGCGCTGTTTTTCACACGGGCGTTCGGACCGGGGCCGCTGGCCGGCATTTCGGCAATCTTCTTCACCGATACGGGCACCTTCGGCAAGCTCTATTCGGAAGCCCTGGAGAACATCGACGATAAGCAGCGCGAAGGGATCCGTTCCGTGGGCGCAAAGCCGATTTTGGTCCAGCGCTTTGGCGTCGTTCCGCAGGTCTTGCCCGTCTTTGCCAGCCAGTCTCTTTACTTCTGGGAATCGAACACGCGCTCCGCAACCATCATAGGCGCTGTTGGCGCCGGTGGTATCGGACTCAAATTGTGGGAAGCCATGCGAACCAATGCGGACTGGGAGAACGTCGCCTACATGGTTATCCTGATCTTGATAACCGTGTTCATTTTCGACAATATTTCCAACGCAATACGCAGTCGTCTCATGGGTCGGGAAGGTCGGAGTTGAGCTGGCTGATCGACCAGAAGTTTTGGCCACACCGTTTCCGATGTGCATGAAACTGTCACGCAAATCAGCTAGTGACCGACGGATCATTGGGCAGGGAATGAAGCCATGCGCTACGCAATCTATTTTGCGCCACCGTTGAACGACCCGGTCAGCCGGGTGGCGACCAACTGGCTTGGACGCAACCCCTTCACTGATGAAATGGTCGAGCCTCCGGCCATCACCGGTCTGAACTCAGCCGAGATTGCCTATATTACCGCGGCACCGCGTCGTTACGGGTTTCACGGAACCCTCAAGGCGCCGTTTCGACTGGCCGAAGGCAAAAGCGAAGAGGCGCTGCTGCGCGCGCTCCTGATCTTCGCTGCTTCGGTTCCCACCTTTGAGATACCACGCATGGAGATCGGCAAGCTAGGACCGTTTTTCGCCTTGGTGCCGTCGGCGCCGGTTCCAGATCTAACCGACCTGGCAGCTCGGATCGTTCGTGAGTTCGCTTCCTTCCGTGCGCCGTTGACGGAAGCGGAGATTGAACGCAGAAATCCGGAAAAATTGACCCACTCGCAACTCGCAAATTTACAGCAATGGGGATATCCTTACGTCTTCGAAGAGTTCCGGTTCCACATGACACTTACCGGTCCGATCGCCGCGGACGAGGCGGCGCGGGTGGAACAGGCGTTGCACACATTTTTCGACCCGGTTCTGAGCGAGCCCATCGAAGTGCGCAATGTTGCGCTGTTTGTCGAGTCGGAGCAGGGCGCTCCCTTCCAGGTGCATTCGTTGCATCCGCTTGGGGCGCTGGAACAATTGCGAAGCGCTTGAACCGTGGTCTGGAATCCGCCGGGCCTGCCGAATGTGAAAGAGAGATATGTCTGAGTTGCTTTTGAAGAATGCCAAGATCGTCCTGGCTGACGAAGTCGTCACCGGTGCGGTTTTTGTTCGTGACGGCGTGATCGCCGATATCGACCTGTCCACGACGGTGTCGGGCGGGGAGGATATGGAAGGCAACTACATCATGCCGGGTCTGGTCGAACTGCACACCGACCATATTGAGGGCCATTATGCACCCCGGCCGAAAGTCCGCTGGAATCCGCTGGCAGCGGTGCTTGCGCACGATGCCCAGATCTGCGCATCGGGCATCACCACGGTTTTCGATGCCTTGCGGCTCGGCATGGATGGCGACGGCGAATTGAGTTCGGAAGATATGCTGGTGCTCGCCGAGGCAATCGAAGAAGGATCGCGCAAGGATCGGCTGCGTGCAGAACATTTCCTTCATCTGCGTTGCGAAGTGTCAGGTCCGGATTGCCACAGCAACTTCACTGCTTATGACGGCAATGACCGAGTGCGTCTGGTTTCGTTGATGGACCACGCGCCGGGTCAGCGCCAGTTTGCCAATCTGGCCTCCTACAGTGCCTATTATCAGGGCAAGTTGAAAATGTCCGATGAGGCGTTTCGTGAGTTCTGCGAGCGTCGCATTGCGCAGTCGGAAGCCAATTCGCCCGGCCACCGCAAATCGATCTCAGACGCCTGCCGGGATCGAGACATTATTCTGGCCAGCCATGATGACGCAACGCTCGACCATGTCGATGAAGCGATCGAGCAGGGCATTCAGGTCGCAGAGTTTCCGACCACTTTCGAGGCGGCGAAGGCATCGAAGGAAGCCGGTATGTCCGTGTTGATGGGCGCGCCGAACGTGGTGCGCGGTGGCTCTCATTCCGGCAACATTGCCGCCTGCGACCTGGCAGAGCACGGGCTGCTCGATATCCTATCCTCAGACTACATTCCATTCAGTCTTATCCAATCTGCCTTCAGCCTTGACGGGTCTGTCGAACGCATCACGCTGCCGCAAGCGGTCGCCATGGTGTCGAAGAACCCGGCCGAAGCCGCTGGCCTCGACGACAGAGGCGAAATTGCCGTGGGTAAGCGAGCTGACCTGGTGCGCGTATGTGTCGAACATGAAATTCCTGTCGTACGCACGGTGTGGCGCGAAGGTCGCCGTGTCGTGTGATGGGAATGGTCCGCGACCCCGATTTGCTGGGCAAGGCGCTGCCCACTCATGGCGGAGCCTTCGTTGCCGTTGTCGGGCCGAGCGGCGCCGGCAAGGACACGCTCTTGAATTACGCCCGCCGCAAACTGGCTGAGGACGATGGCATTTTCTTTGTTCAGCGCGTAATTACCCGTCCCTCTGACGGCGCCACAGAAGACCATGTGCCGGCCACGGAAGCCGAGTTTGATGCCGCCCGGCAGGGGGGTAGGTTTGCATTTCTCTGGGAAGCACACGGACTCAAATACGGCCTGCCGATCGAAATCGACCAGCGCATTCGTGCCGGCGAGACGGCCGTTTGCAACGGATCGCGCGCAGCCTTGTCGCGTCTCCAGGCCCGCTATGCCCACTTTGTCGCGATCAACATCACTGCAAGGCGCGAAGTTCTGGCCAGCCGTCTGGCTGAGCGTGGGCGCGAAAGCCATGAGGACATCATGCGCCGCCTTGAACGTAGCGCCGCGCTTGATCGCTCTCTCTACAATGCCCTGGAAATCGACAACAGCGGCGCCATCGAAGTCGGCGGTGCCGCCCTGGTGGCCGCAATCCGCGCCACCCGCAGAAAGCGCTGCAGCGAACCCTGAATTGCAATTCGGCTTCGGTACTCGCCACAGCAAGCCCTCAATTCGCTGCAACACTCATCGCGTTATTATCTCCATGGAGGAAAACCGATGATGCGGATGTCTTTGAACGCATGCTTTCGTCTAGTTGGAATCGTGCTCCTGATCCTGCCGGCGGCTGCGGTACAGGCTCAAGAGATGCCAGACCTGATTGGCAGTTGGTCGGGAAAGTATCGTGCCGCGGTTTATGATGACGGAGTCTTCGAAATCGGAGAGGAAACCACCACGCTCGTTATCGAAAAACAGGATGGTGAGTTTTTTGTGGGCGCTGCCGTCTGGGAAATGAATGAGGAATACAAGGGTACGTCCGACATTGGCGATAAACAAACCACAGGCGGTCGTGAGGCCTTTATCGGGTTGATCGGAATCGACGGCAAGGAAATCACCATGGCCGAGGTCGAGGACACCGGAATCTATCGCGGCCAACTGCTCGACAACGACCGACTGCTGCTGACCTACATCGAGGCTGATGTGGGCGATGCCGTCCTGCTGCGGGCTGTGTTCACCCGTCAGCGCTAATCCCAGCCAGCTTCTTTCGGCTGGTCATCGCTCCCTTGCACCGTCATGGTGGTTCAGATCGTGATTTCCGATTCGGAAATCACGACAGAGCGACCGGCGGCACATAGACGGAGCAACCCGTGCATCTGGATCGATCGACGATTGCGGCCGTTGGCTGGGCTCTTGGCGCGGCTTTTGTTTTCACGCTTGTCTTCGCCTCGGCGAAAATTGTCGGTCAATCCGTCGACCCGATCCAGATTGTTTTCATGCGCTATTGCGGTGCCGCAGTGGTCGTCACTGCGATCGTGTTGTTTCGCCACCGCGGCTTCGCGCCGGTGAAAAGCCGTCAGCCACGAATCCACGTGATGCGCGTTGCCACGGGTGTTTTCGGCGAGCTGTGCATCATCTCCGCGCCGCTGTTCATCGCCTATGAGGACGCCACGGCGATCAGCCTGACCGACGGTGTCATCACCATGATCCTGGCAGCTGTCCTGTTGCGTGAACGCGCCAGCGCGATGCATTGGCTGGCGGCCATGACGTGTCTTGTCGGCGCCATGGTGATCGCCCGGGCCGATGCCGGCTTTGGCGCGGTGGACGCCCCGCTTTTCGGTCTTGGTTTCGCGGTGTTCGGCGCGCTGATGTCGGGGGTAGAGACCTTCTATATCAAGCTTCTGTCCGGCCTCGAGACGCCGTTGGGGATCATGCTCTATGCCAACGGTCTGGCCGTGCTCCTGACCCTTGTGCCCGCCCTGATGGTCTGGCAGCCCGTATCAGGGGGTGATCTTGTCTGGCTCGTCCTGCTCGGGCCTTTGGCTCTGGTCGGCCAGTTCAGCTGGATTCGGGCCTTCCAATGCGCCGATGCGCTGTTCGTTGTGCCCATCGGCTACGCCAGCATCCCATTCGCGGCCGTGCTCGGTGCAGTCGCCTTCCGGGAGAACCTGGGCGTGATGGAAATTCTCGGCGCTGCATTGGTGGTCGTCGGGGGAACATTGTTGGCCTATGTGACATCGCGCACGGTCGAGGCCTGACCGATTGCGCGAAGTCGGGGTCGACGCTACACAGGAAGCGCGACCTTGGCGGACCTTGAGCAGGGGAAGAGCATTTGCAGCTGAACGCATCGACCGTGCAGGCGATCCTCTGGTCGCTTGGAGCAGCCTTTGTCTTCACCTTTGTGTTTGCCGGCGCGAAATTCGTCGGCAAGGCGGTTGACCCCATTCAGGTCGTCTTCATGCGCTATCTTGGCGCTGGTATCGTCATCGTCTTTTTCGTCACCGTCTGGAGAGGCGGGCTCGTTTCGATCAAGAGCCCTCGGCCCAGCCTGCATGCGGCCCGAGCGGCCTGTGGTGTCTTCGGCGAGCTGTGCATTATATCAGCGCCGCTCTTCATTGCCTACGAGGATGCCACGGCGGTTAGCCTGACCAGCGGAGTCATCGCCATGCTTCTGGCGGTCGTTCTGCTGAAAGAGCGCGCCGGCCCGCTTCACTGGCTGGCTTCGATGATCTGCCTGGCCGGCGCCATGCTGATCGCCCGTGCCGAGGCAACGGAGGGCGTTGCCGGTTCGCCTGGCTTTGGCATCAGCCTCGCCGTGTTCGGAGCGGTTCTGTCGGGCTCGGAGCTGTTCTTCATCAAGCTGCTTTCCGATCGGGAACGTCCGGTCGCCATCATGACCTATGTCAACATTCTGGCTGTTCTGATGCTGCTTGTCCCGGTCATGTTCGTGTGGAAGTCGGTCGATGGCTTCAGCCTGCTTTGGCTTCTGGCCATCGGTCCCTTGGCATTGCTTGGCCAGCTCTGTTGGATCCGCGCCTTTCAGGCAGGTGAAGCCATCGTTGTCGTGCCGATCGGCTACGCCGCCATTCCGTTTGCCGCCGTCCTCGGCGCTGTCGCCTTCGGCGAGCACCTCAGCACCATGGATATGACCGGAGGTGCGCTGGTGATCATCGGTGGCGTTTTGCTGGCACGGCTCGGACCGGGCAGAGCACCGGAGGAGCAGCCCGGCAGCTAGAACCTGTGTTCAAAGTCGATGTTCGCGTTCGAGATACCCTCCAAGTTTGATCAAACGTTTGCTGACCTCGGCCACGCGGACATATCGCTTCATTTCACGAGTTGTGCATCAATGACGGCTTTTCAGCGCTTCCATTAGCCAGTCTATGCTCTTCATGCAGCCCTCAACAGTCAGGCTAACCCCAGCTGGTGCGGCATCGGCGGAGAGGACAAACCCGTGCACATAGTCGATCAAAAGATTCAGCATAACGTCATCAGCATCGCCATCGTTAATGGCTCGCGTCCTTGTTCTGACTTGAGCCGTGAACTCACTCAACACTATCGGAATAAAGTTGGGGTTGGTCAGCATGAACCGCACAAGGCCTGCGTTCCCCAGCGCACGCTCACTGTATCGAACCAGGTAATATCTTAGCTCAGTGCCGGGCGTGCCTTCTGGGACACGGGAGGTGATACCTTCGAAGACTTGGGCGGCAAGATCACACAGCATCTGTTCACGACTGCCAACGTGATAGCTGACAGCCATCGCCGTCACTCCTAACTCGGCAGCGAGTGTGCGAAATGAAAGTTGATCCAAGCCCCTCGTTTCGATCAGCGACAATGCGCAGGTCAAGATCGCAGCTTTGTCAACGCCATCGGATTTATCCTTTGGCCGCCCTCTGCGTTTCGATTGGTGCATGGATCAACTCACCTTGTAACGCAATTCTACCAGTCCAGATGGGAATGCCTTCGTATCGATCAGCTCAAGGTCAACGTCTGAAGGCAAGTCGCCAAACAACCGGATACCGTCGCCCAGAAGTATTGGCACGATCGCCAGCTTGAGATCATCGATCAATCCCAATTTCAGAAATGACTGCACAATAGCGCCACCATCGACGTATACGTGCGGCCAGCCACGGCGCTCCATCTCAGTCATCAGGTTTTCCGGCGATAGGTTCGTGACCTCTACCTTGTCGGCCAATTCGGACGGGACGTTGTCATTGGTCAAAACACTGCTCAAAACGACAACGGGCTTCTCGTAGGGCCAGGCTTCAAAACTCAGAACAGTGCGAAACGACCCGCTGCCCATCACGATGACATCGATTTTTTCGAGGAACTCGGCAAAACCATGATCCTCGTCGGCCGTTTTCTGCTTCATCAACCAGTCAAGCGAATGGTCCTTACGCGCAACAAATCCATCCAATGTGATGGCCATCATGACATGTCCGCCAGGCATAACTGTCTCCACAACTCCATTATTTATACGATGTATAATTTATGGTCGTTGAGGTGGCAAGACGGATCGATGGACAAAGCCGACATTCCCCGCTGGCACCGTCCCAGGCATGTCTCGATAGACCATGTCCTGGAACAGACCTGGAGCATCTTTATCCATGGAATAGTGGTTGAGTGATCGCCGCGTGCCGAAACGTCATGGAACGTTCAGTCCACGCTGCACGGCAGGGCGAGCGAGGGCGCGATCAAGCCAGGCCGGAACCTGTTCCAACTGGTCGAACTGAACCAGGTCCCTTGCTTCGTAGTGGGTGATCAGGTTGCGCACCCAGCCCACCGTCGCGATATCGGCAATGGAATACTCGTCCATGATCCAATCGCGTCCTTCAAGCCTGTTCTCCAGCACGTCGAGCAATCGCCTGGCTTCGCCGACGGAGCGGTCAAGCGGGCGCTTGTCGGCGATGTCCTTGCCGGCAAACTTGTTGAAATAGCCGACCTGTCCGAACATCGGGCCGATCGCTGCCATCTGAAAGAACACCCATTGAATGGTCTGCCAACGCAGGGCCGGATCGGGTGCGAGGAACTGATCCGTCTTGTCGGCGAGATAAAGCAGGATGGCACCGGATTCAAACAGCGCCAGCGGCGCCCCGTCCGGGCCATGTGGATCGATGATGGCCGGGATCTTGCCGTTGGGGTTGAGGGCGAGAAACTCCGGGCTTCGGTTCTCTCCGGCACGAAAGTCGACAGCGTGCGCTTCGTAGGCCAGCCCGGTTTCCTCCAGCATGATCGACACCTTCGCCCCGTTGGGCGTCGCCAGCGAGTAGAGTTGAATGCGATCCGGGAAGTTTGCCGGCCAACGGCGGGTGATCGGAAAGGCGGAGAGGTCGGTCAAGCTGATGGCCCGGTTACAGGTTTGCCCTGATACCTACAGCGCCGCCTGCAGCAATGCCAGATAGTCTTCAGCCGTTGCCTTGCGAGGATTTGTGGCGCTCAAATGATCTGTTTCAGCCATTTGCGCAACGGAGGGCAGCTCTGCCGCTGTCACACCCAGTGAACCGAGATTGTTTGGCAAACCGATATCGACGACCAGCGACGCAACCGCGTCCGCGACGTCATCCGGACCGTCGACCCCCATGGCGTTGGCCACGGCAGATATCGCTTCCGGTGCCGCGTATCGGTTGAACCGCAAAATGTGGGGCAGGAGAATGCCGATGAGCGTTCCATGATGGTGACCTGCCTCGCCCAGCGGGTTCGCCATGGCGTGCGCACCACCGAGCCCTTTTTGCAGTGCCATTCCGCCTTCCAGAGCCGCCATCATCATTTGCCAGCGAGCCTCGCGGTTGGTGCCGTCTTCGACGGCGATCCGAAGCCAGTTCGAAGCGCGCGCAACGCAGTCCATTGCGATCGATGCTGCCGGCGGATTGTCTGATTTGCTCAGGCTCGTCTCGATGCCGTGGCTAAGCGCGTCGATTCCGGTCGCGGCCGTCAGGCGCGGTGGCAGGCTCAGCGTCAGCTCCGGATCGCAGATGACCGTATTGGCGACCATGATGAGATTTACAGCGACGGTCTTGCGACCGTCATTCAGCGTCAGCACACAGGCCCTGCCAACCTCGGCGCCGGTCCCGGCTGCGGTGGGAATGGCGATCTGGGGTGCGACGCGACCGATGTTTTCCGAGCCGCCGGTCTTGACGCCATAGTCCGCAAAGGAACCTCCGTGACTGGCCAGCAACGCCACGGCCTTTGACAGATCGATTGGCGAGCCCCCGCCCAAGGCAATCACACCGTCGCAATTCTTGTCTCGCCAGATCTCCGTGCACTGTTCAAGGGAAGCCTCGGTAGGGTTTTCCGTCGTACCGTCGTAAACGATGGGTTGGATCGGCCCGGCGGCGTCGAGAACCCGTTGCAGGATACCGGCAGCGGCCACGCCCCCATCGGTCACCAGCAGCGGCCGATTCAGGCCGAGCCGCGTCAGTTCCCCTGCAAGCAAGTCAACCGCGCCGAAATCGAACTGAATGCGCGACAGGTATTGGATAAGCACAAACGCCTCCTGACACAAAACCGCTCCGAGGGTAATCCATTGTGAAACAGTTTCAAGATTTGTGCCGGGTGTCGGAAGTCGACTTTTTTCGAACTGCAATGATAGGTTTAAGCAAGTAGAAAAGGGAGTTCAGCGAGTGTCGACTTATCCGCGCGACATGATCGGCTACGGCCGCAATACCCCGAACCCGAACTGGCCCGGTGGGGCCAACGTCGCTGTTCAGTTCGTCATCAATTATGAAGAGGGCGGCGAGAACAACATTCTTCACGGTGACGAGGGCTCCGAGGCGTTTCTGTCGGAAATCGTCGGGGCGCAATCCTGGTCGGGCCAGCGGCACATGAACATGGAATCCATCTATGAATACGGTTCGCGTGCCGGTTTCTGGCGGCTTTGGCGCATGTTCTCCGAGCGCGACATGCCCGTCACCGTCTATGGCGTCGCCATGGCATTGGAACGCCACCTGGATGCCGTTGCGGCCATGAAGGAATCCAATTGGGAGATCGCCTCGCACGGACTGCGTTGGATCGAGTACCGCAACTTCAGCCGTGACGAGGAGCGCGAGCACATGCAGGAGGCGATCCGCATCCACACTGAGGTGACCGGCGAGCGGCCGCTCGGCTGGTATACGGGCCGGTCTTCGGAGCATTCCGTGGATCTGGCGATCGAGGAGGGCGGTTTCGTCTATACCTCGGACTCCTACGCCGACGACCTGCCGTACTGGGTCCGGGGTCACGATGGCCCGCACCTGATCATTCCCTACACGTTGGATGCCAACGACATGCGGTTCGCCACACCGCAGGGCTTTAACTCCGGCGATCAGTTCTTCGCCTATCTGAAGGACAGTTTCGACGTGTTGCGGGCCGAGGGCAAGGCCGGAGCGCCGAAGATGATGTCGGTCGGGCTGCACTGCCGGCTGGTGGGTCGGCCGGGTCGCGCTGCGGCGCTGGCACGTTTCCTCGATTATGTTCGTTCGCATGACGATGCCTGGGTCGCCCGCCGAATCGATATCGCCCGCCATTGGCACGAACACCATCCGGCGCCGGAGGGCCTCTGACGTGGTAGATCGTACGCAATTTCTCGACACCTTCGGCGGTGTCTTCGAACATTCACCCTGGGTTGCTGAGCGCGCCTTTGATGCCGGGGCCATCGGCGAGCCGTTGACTAGCGGCGCAGTGCACGCTTCCATGTGCGAAGCGTTTCGTGGCGGCTCGCGCGATGAGCGTTTGGCTGTGTTGTGCGTCCACCCGGATCTTGCCGGCAAGCTGGCAGTGGCTGGAGAACTCACCGAGGACTCGCGGCAGGAACAGGCCGGCGCCGGTCTCGACCGGTTGAGCGAGGCGGAGCATGCGGAATTTACCCGGCTCAACACCCACTACATGAAGCATTTCGGTTTCCCCTTCATCATCGCCGTCAAGGGTCTGGACAAGGACAGCATCCTGAGGGCGTTCCGCAGACGTGTCGCCAACAGCGCCGACGAGGAATTCTCGACCGCCTGTGCGCAGGTTGAAAAGATTGCCCGGTTGCGGCTGGAAGCCCTGTTGCCGCAATCCTGACCGTCAACGGGAATCCGAGATGAGCAACGTTCTGAGAGTTCAGCCCCTGTCGAGACAGGCTTTCGCACCGTTCGGTGAAATCCTTGAAACCGATGGCGCGGAGATCCGGATGATCAACAATGGAACCACAGAACGGTTCCATGCACTTGGTACCGCACGTACGGACGCGGCGGGTTCCGTGATCATCAATGTGTTTCGCGGCCAACCGCGCAGCTTCCCCTATACGATCGACATGATGGAGCGGCACCCCCTGGGCAGCCAGGCTTTCTATCCGCTGTCGGGCAGGCCGTGGCTGGTCGTCGTTGCCGAGGATCGGAGTGGTGTTCCGGGCCCGCCACAGGCCTTTCTTGCCTCGGGAAAGCAGGGCGTCAACTATCGGGCCAAGGCCTGGCACCATCCGCTGATCGCGCTGGACAAGGTCTGCGATTTCCTGGTGATCGACCGTGGCGGCCCCGGCAACAATCTTGAAGAATTCACTTATTCCGACCCCTATGTGCTGGAGAAGGACGGATGGGCCTGAACCTCCCAGCGCTGTGTGAGCGCCTTAAGAAACAATGGAGAAAGCCATGGCTGAAACCGGACGCCTGACGACACACGTCCTCGATACCGCGACAGGTAGGCCGGCCGAGGGGCTGGCCATCGATCTGATCGCGCTGGAAAGGGATGGCCGACGCACCGTCAAATCTGTGGTCACCAATGATGACGGCCGGGTCGACTCGCCGCTGTTGAGCGGAGACGAAATGCGGACCGGCGAGTTTGAATTGGTCTTCCATGCGGGAGACTATTTGCGCGCCAGCGGCGCGCCGCTGACGGAGCCGCCATTTCTCGACGTGATCCCGATCAGGTTCGGCATCTCAGACGCCGACGCCCATTACCATGTGCCGCTTCTGATCTCGCCCTATGGCTACTCGACCTACCGGGGCAGTTGACGCCTCGGCGACGCCATGGGTTAATCGATATTTCCCGGATTGTCGGGATCGAAATCAAACCGGTCCGGCAGGACCATGCCGGCATCCAGATGGTGTTGGACTGAACGCACGGATACTCCATCCCGGTAGAGGAACGGATCGTCCGTTTGCCGCTGCCACGTCTCCATTGCGTCTCTGAATTCGGCAAGAAGCGAAGCGTGAGCCGGGCTATTGGCAAGATTTCGGACTTCGCGCGGGTCGGTGTCGAGGTCGTAGAGCTCTTCGGGTGGACGGCGGACATAGTCCTTCAGCGTCCGCTCGCCTATCTTGACCGGCTCATGATTGCGGATCCCCTGCCACGACAATGATCCGTAGAGGTCACCGGCGAATGGAAAATCGAGCTGCCAGGCGACGTTGCGGTGATATTTGTAGCGCGGCGTTCGCAGAAACCGCGTCGGCCAGAAATTGGTCAGTTCGTGGAATGTATGAGAGCCGAAAACGCGTTGCCAATCGGGCCGCAATTCGGTCTCCGAAAGAATGGGCAACAGTGAGCGGCCGCGGCGAGCGCCGTCAGGTCGGTCGATGCCCGCCCAGTCGAGGAATGTCGGCAGGATATCGACGAACGAAACCAGGTTCGGGTTGGCGATACCTGCATCACCGCGTGGTTTGCGCATGATCAACGGCAGGTGCACGCCCGCGTCGTAGAGTGTCGTCTTGGAGTTGAGAAAGGGCGCGCCGTTGTCGGACAGAAAGCAGACCAGGGTATCGTCGGCCAGTCCGGATTCTTCGAGCGCGGAGAGAACCAGACCCACGCCCTGATCGAGCCGGTAGACCGAGCGATAGTACTCGGCCAACTCTTCCCGAACCTCCGGCAGATCGGGGAGGAAATCGGGTATTGAGACATCTTCCGGTGCGAAGACCCGGTCTTCGATGCCGGGATAATCGCCCTTGTTGCCGAAACCGGACCGGGTCATGTCGCGATGTGGATCGACGAAGCCGACAGTCAGGAAAAACGCACGGTCATCATCCCGGGATTGGCGCAAAAACGCGGCGGCTCGTTCCGCCACCCAGGCGACATCGCGCGACATGCTGTGTTCGCGAACGGCCCAGGGGTAGGCGTCCGGCGGCCCCACATGAACCTTGCCAATGATGCCGGTGAGATGGTCGGCGCAATTGAACAGGGCCGGTGCTGTCTCAACGTGGCTGAACGTCATGAAATGATGATAGTCGTGGTGCAGCCCGTACTGACCGGTCTCGTGCGTGTGCAGGCCGGTATAAATGACCGACCGGCTGGCCGAGCACGAGGCGGTTGACGTGAAGGCCATGTCGAATCGTGTGCCTTCCCGTGCAAGACGGTCGATGTTCGGCGTTGAAATGGCTTTCTCGCCATAACAACCGGTCATGCGTCCAAGGTCGTCGGCGATCAGGAGCAGGATGTTAGGCATCACAAGACCTTACTCTGTGGGGCTTAGTTCGGTTGCGCGCGTCCGCGTTCGTCGAATAGATGCACGGCATTGTCGTCGGGTGTCAGATAGACGGTTTCCCCGGCTTCGAATTCATGCGCTCCTACTGCGCGGGCATTGACGACACCAGCCTCGCTCGTTTCCACGTGGGTGTAGGTGTCGCTACCCAGTTCTTCGGACAGAATAACGGTTCCCGACCACAGGCCCTCGTCGCGGGAGATCGTGATGTGTTCCGGCCGGATGCCGTATGCATGGGCTCCGCGAGTGCCGGCGATGTCGCCCTCGATGATGTTCATGCGCGGCGAACCGATAAAGCTCGCGACGAAACGCGTCTGCGGTTGGCGATAGAGCTCCATAGGGGCGCCAACTTGCTCGACACGTCCGTTGTTGAGGACAACGATACGGTCGGCCAGGGTCATCGCTTCGACCTGATCATGGGTGACATAGATCATGGTGGTGCCGGCCAGACGCTTGTGCAGGCGCGCAAGTTCAATTCTCGTATCCACGCGCAGTGCCGCGTCGAGATTGGACAACGGCTCGTCGAACAGGAAGACGCGCGGCTTTCGGGTAATGGCCCGACCGATGGCCACGCGCTGCCGCTGGCCGCCGGAAAGCTGTTTGGGCTTGCGTTCGAGATACTCGCTGATCTGCAGCATATCGGCGGCGTCCTTGACCCTTTGCTCGATTTCGCCGCGATCCAGTTTTGCCTGTTCGAGACCGAATGCCATGTTTTCGAACACACTCATGTGCGGATAAAGGGCGTAAGACTGGAACACCATGGAGATGCCACGCTTGGCCGGCAGCACATCGTTGACGCGCTCACCGTCGATAAAGATGTCGCCCGAGGTGATGTCCTCAAGGCCGGCTATCAGCCGCAGCAGCGTCGATTTTCCGCAACCGGATGGTCCGACGAACACCACCAGCTCGCCCTTGTTCAGCTCCAGATCGACATTGTGCAAGACTTCGACGGAGTCGAACGACTTACACACCGAATTCATCGCGACGGATGCCATGCACTACCCTTTCACGGCGCCGGCCGTCAGGCCGGAAATGATCTTGCGTTGAAAAATCAGGACCAGGGCCACCAGCGGCAGTGTGACGATGACCGACGCCGCCATGATGTTGCCCCAGGGGATTTCGAACTCGCTGCGGCCCGAGATCAACGCGATGGCAACCGGCACGGTGCGCTGACTGTCGGTCGACAGGAAGGTGAGCGCAAACAGAAACTCGTTCCAGGCGTGAATGAATGCCAGCAGGCCGGTGGTCACCATGGCAGGCCACATGAGTGGCAGAAAGACCCGGCGTACGATCGTCAGCGATGAGGCGCCATCCATGATCGCTGCTTCCTCGATCTCCAGCGGCAGGTGACGCATGAAGGTCGTCAAGACCCAGACCGTGAAGGGCAGGGTGAAGATCATGTAGGAGAAGACCAGCGACCATAGCGAGTTGAACAGACGGAAGGTTCGGATCACCTCGAACAGGCCGGACAGCACGGCAATCTGCGGGAACATTGAAACCGACAGGATGGTCAGGAGAAGCAGAGAGCGGCCCCTGAAATGGATCCGCGACAGGGCAAAGGCCGCCGTCACCGCCAGCGACAGGGAGATGATGACCACCACCGTGGCAACGAAGACCGAATTGAGGATCTGCTTGCCGAACACACCTTGCGTCAGCATCGCCTCGTAGTTGGTGAAATTCAGCTCCGCCGGCAGATAGTTCACCTCGAACAGCGCTTGCCCGTCCTCCAACGATGTCAGAATGGCATAGTAGAAGGGGAACACCGCCTGCAGGGCGATGACCACGACCAGGGCGTAGAAGCCGATGCGTTTGAGGTCCGTTGCCGTCACGACCGGTCTCCTTCGAGATCCATGCGCGTGGCAATGATGAACGTGATCGTGATGGCCGCGATGACCAGAAAGAGCAGTGTAGAGGCAGCCGACCCATAGGCAAACTTGTCGTAGTCGAACAGGTTTTCACGCGCGTAGACGGACATGGTCCGCGTCGCGTCGGTGTTCGGCGTCAACACATAGACGATGTCGAAGACGCGCAATGCGTCGAGCGCCCTGAAGACGACGGCCACCAGGATTGCCGGCATGATGAGCGGCAGCGTCACCCGTCGAAACACGCGCCAGGCCGGAACGCCATCGAGGCGTGCGGCTTCATAGATATCCTGTGGCACCATTTGCAGCCCGGCCAGGATCAGCAGCGCCATGAAAGGCGTGGTTTTCCAGATATCGACGATCAGGATGGCGATCATCGCGGTATCGGGGTTGGCGGTCCAAGCGATCGGTTTGGATATAAGACCAATGCTCAGGAACATGTCGTTGAGGATCCCGAACTGGTCATGCATCATCCAGGCCCACATCCGGGCCGACACGATCGTTGGGATGGCCCAGGGAATGAGAACCGCCGCGCGCAATATTCCCCGGCCCTTGAAGGTCTGATTGAGCACCAGTGCGATGATCAGGCCGAACACGGTTTCGAAGCTGACGGAAACGACGGAGAACAGGATGGTGTTCCAGACCGAACGCCACCATCGTGCATCGGCCAAAAGGCCGTAATACTGACCCTCGCCATCGCCGAAGTCGACATATTCGAGATAGTTGCGAAAGCCGACCCAGCGCGCCTCTGACATCAGGTCGAGCGATGCGTCAGTGAAACTGAACCAGATCGTTCGTCCGAGCGGCCAGGCGGCCACGACGAACAGCACGATCAGCATCGGCGCCAGGAACATCCAGGCTGAACGAATTCGCGATTGCGATAGGCGGGATCGGTGCACGGACCGGCTCATTGACAACAGTTTGCAGGGTTCAGCCGGCCTCGACAAGATGCCGGGGCCGGCTGCATCGGATTACCAGCGCGGTCCGCGCAGGCGTTTCAGTTCGCTTTCGAGTTCCGCCAGGTTTTCCTGGGCCGAACCGTCACCGGACATTGTGTTGTGCACGGCAGTCCAGAAGGCGGCAGAAACTTCGTTGTATTTCCGCAGCGTGGCAGCCGAGGGACGCGGCAGGGCATTGTCAACGACGGGCTTCCACAGCGGGATGAACTCCTGCTTTTCGGCAACGTCCGGATCCGCGTAAACGGCGCTTACGGTCGGCGGCCGGGAGGTGACGATCGCGCGTTCCTTCTGATTCTCGTAGTTGTTGAGGAAACGCACAAGTTCGATGGCTTCTTCCTGGTTGTTGGAATACTTGGTCACGCCGAGGTGCCAGCCGCCCAGCGTGGCCGTGCTTTGACCGTCGGGACCCGCCGGCAGGATCGCCACGCCGAATTTGCCTTTGACCGGACTGTCGTCACCGGCTGCCAGTGCATAAGCATAGTTCCAGTTGCGCATGAACACCGAGTTGCCGGACTGGAACACGCCACGCGCGTCCTCTTCCTTATAATTCAGGACGCCCTCGGGAGCGATGCCGCCAACCCAGCTGGAGACCAGTTCCAGAGCATCGGCCGCCTTCGGATTGTTGATCTTGATCGAACCGTCCAGCTCGACGATCCTTCCACCACCCATCGAATGGATCCATTCCTGCGCGTTGCAGGTCAGGCCTTCATAGGCAGCTCCCTGGAACACGAACCCGAACATGTCGGAATTGCCGGCCCCGCGCTCAGCATCCATGATGCGTTTCGCGGTCTCGGTCAGGCCCGTCCAGGTGGTCGGCACGGGCTCGCCGTGTTTCTCCAGAAGGTCTTTGCGGTAGTAGAGCGCCGGAGCGCCGAGGAACATCGGCAGAGCAACGAGTTTACCGTCGACCGTCTGGCTTTCGATTGCCGCAGGAATGAAACCATCGACGATATCGGCGACATGCGGGTTGAGGTCGATGAAGTGCGAAGCCAGTTGCGGCGCCCAGATCACGTCAAGCCGGTACACGTCGATGTCACTCGATTGCGCGGCAAGCCAGAGGCGGTATTGGCCAAATTGGTCGGTCGTGCTCTCCGGCATCGAAACGATCGTGACGGTGTGTCCGCTCTCAGCCTCAAACTTGTCGAGCTGCTTGCGCAGGATTTCCTGGTCGCGCCCGACGGAACCGTGCACGATGGTCAGATCCGCCGCCTGGACGGAAAACGCCATCAGCGTCGAACCGACGAGAGCCAATGCATATTTGCTGAGTTGCTTCATTTCCTTTTCTCCCTTTGGCTTGTCCAAAGCCTTTGCCACGCCGCGCCTCCATGCGCGGCGTATTGCGTTCAGGTGCTTCCGCTCCTGCAAAAAATCGGTGACGCCCACGCCATCTGGCCATTGGCCTGACGCAGCCTCACGTGAATGTTGTCGCCCGCTGTCAGCGCGCCGAGCGCAATGTCGCCTTGCCATTGCCACTGCCGCGCAAGAGGAAGCTGGTGGAACTGGTAGGCGGGTGAATCGATCGGGCCGAGATTGCCCGACACCGAGCCTTCGAACAGCCGGGCGACAGGGATCGACACCGAGTATCCGCAAAAATTGGCCAGTATGACTGCATCCGACTGAACCGCGATCCGCATAGCCAGGCCTTGTGTCGCCGGTGTCACGTTGTTCGGATTGGCCTCGGCAGTGAAGGAGAACGACACCCGCTCATCGGACCATTCGAGACTTGGAAGAACATGACCGGTGTCTTCTCCCTCCAGCGGCGAGACGATTTCCGATCCGCGAAACCGGGGTTCAGCCGCCAATATGTCGCCACCCTCGACCCGGATTTCTCCCGTCCAGTCATGTGATTCGCCGCGCGCGCCCCAACCGAAATCGAGCTGCAGAACAGTTTCCATTCGGCCGTCCGACCGAGTGTCAATCTCCGAGGGGGTCAGGTCAGGTGACACGCGGGCGAAGAGCCTGCCGTTGCGGACCACATCGATTGCGTCGATAAATCCACCGGCAACGGCCTCGAGCTTGAGCCTGGCATTGGCAGACGGCTCAAAAATGCCGCCTTGAACAGTTCCATCGATCGCCGCAATCAGATGCGTGTTATCGCCGGTCAGCGCATTTGTCCTGCGCTGCCGCATGGCGTCCCAGATCGCATCGCGATCGTACCCCTCGGCATAAACACCGGTGCGGCCGTGTCCCCAGGATCCGGGAAACGCAGAATGATGATCGGTGTTGCCGACGATGCCGAAAACGTGGCCACGCGAAAGACCCCACTCCATCGTCGAATGACCGTCGACCGGTCCCATGGAGTGCAGGTACGGACGGTCGTTTTCTGATGTTGTCGCGCAGCCATGCATGGAGAACATTTCGACAAAGGGCGACAGCGCTTCGTCGAACGTGTCCCAGTTGATGCCGCGCGCGCCGCTGCGATATCCGATGTGATGCGGAAACGCGAAAGCCCGGTTGCCCAAGGAGGCGAGGGCTTGCTTGAGGTCGCTTGGGCTTGCAGCGATCTGCAGCGGTGTCGCATCCAGGTCCGCGAATACAATCGTGTAGTCGCCATGGGCGCTGGAGTGAATTTCATAGCCCGGAAAAACGCTGAAACTGCCAGCCCTTTCAAAGCGTCTCAACGTGTCGAAGTGCGCTGTCCAGCTCTGCCGCAGCTTTGCAAAGCCCTTGGTATGGAAATCGACGATGTGAGCGACTTCCGGGACGTCGGTCGGCATGTCAGGCCAGTCGGCATGGCCAGTGATAGAGACGAAATCGAGCTGCAGCGACGCCCGTTCGAGGGCGTCTTCCAGCCGGCCATGACCATAGGAGAGGGCGCAATGATTGTGGATGTCGCCGAACAGCGGTTGCAGGCCCAGCGATGCGGCCAGCGGCATCAGTCGTTCTGGCAAACGTACCGGCATCAGGACGCCTCCAATTGGCCAGGATCGACCGGAGCTCCGCCATTGCGCAATGACTGGCTGGCGGCGAGCACCAGTTGCAACGAGGCGAGGCCTTCCTTGACGCCGACGGGCGGGACTTCACCGGCGCAGAAGCGGCGCATGGTGCGCACCAGCTCCAGATCGGCGCCGAAATGGGTCGAAGATCGGTTGGGATCGTTGAAGGTTATTGTCTCGTGCTTGTGCCCATGATCTGCCACAAGGTCGATGCTGCCGGAATGGCGTTCCATGCGCAGTCTGCCGGTCGAACCGACAATCTCCAGCGTTTCCTGATCTTCTGCCCAGGGGCCGAAGATGGTGAAGAACAGGCAGGCGGACATTCCGTTTTCGTAGCGCACGGTCACAATGGCATGGTCGTCAATATCAGCGCCCGGCAGGTAGACGCAGGTGTCGTTGCGATCCTCGACGCGGATCGCGCGGCTCCAGCTCGGGTTGGCAGCATGACCGATACCTTCGAACCGATCGACCAGCGTTTCGTGACGCCGGTAGGGGCAGTCACGCTCGCATTCGCTGCAGCGTTCGGGCGCATTCGGATCGGGCTTGAAGACACCGGAGCGACCGCCGATGGCACTGACCGAGACGGGTCGGGCTCCGGCAATCCAGTTGAGCACATCGAAATGGTGGGAGCATTTGTCATTCAGAGCGCCACCCGAGATAGCACTCTTTCGGTGCCAGAGTTGCAGGTAGCGGGTATAGGGAATGACCGAGCGCAACAGGATCATTTGCGGGTCGCCGATGGCGCCATCGGCGGCCAGACGGATAGCCTCGATCCACGGTCGCTCGTAGCGACGGGTAAAGCCCATGAGCACTGGCGTGCCACTTTGTTCTTCGGCCGTTACGATCGCTTCGGCATCCGGCAACGTGACTGAGATCGGCTTGTCCAGATAGACTTTCTTGCCCGCGCCTAGCGCCGCCTCAAGCGGTTCACGGTGGGCATTGGTGTGCGTGGTGACCAGAACCAGATCGACAGCCGGATCTTCGGTCGCGGCTGGCAGATCTTCAAACACACGAACGTCGTGCGCGAGGCCGACACGGCTGTAAATGCCGCTCAAATGCCTGGCTGCATATTCAGCCCGTTCGGGGAGAGCATCAAACACGCCAACGATCCGAAATCCGGTTTCGACGGCGATCTCGGCCATGCGTGAGCCGATGAAATAGACGCCACGTTCTCCGGCGCCGATGATCGAGACACCAATGTGCTGATTTTGCAGTTGCTCGTGGCGCATGGCCCGCCTTGCCGTTGGTCAATAGCGGCGAGCCTATTTGGGTATAATATTCAGTACAATCCGAATTATACTCGAAAATTGATTATTGAACAGTGACAGAGCCGTTCTGGGCATAGCTGATCGGCAGATAATGGGTCTCGGGCTCGCGTTGCTTCATGGCAATCCTGTCCGCAATGACCTCTTCGAATACGGCCAACTTGTCTTCATTGGAATTGCCGACCACGTCGAACAGGCCAAGATGCTCGGACGGAAAGTCGATGCTTCCGAGCAGGATGACACTGATGTCCTGGCCGATCCGCCGCCCGAGATTCGACAAAGCCCGTTCGAGCATGAAGCCCTCTACAACACCCCAGGCGATGAGGGCCGTGAATGGCAGCGTGCCCGACTTGTCCTTTTGCGCCTCGAGAGCCGACGCGAAATCCGAAATCCGGTAGCTACCCGGGAGCCGGTTGATTTCTATGAGATAGGCCATGTCCGGATCGGGGAGGGCTTCCGCCAACAATCGAAACTCCCGCCGGGCCATGGCGATTTGCCGCGCGTGATGTGCGGAGGTGAGGAAGGCGATGCGTTCGTGGCCCTTGTCGCGCAGGATACGAAACGCCACGGAAAGCGCCTCGCGCCAGTTGGTACCGACCGCATCGACATCGATGCCCGTTGCCGAAACGCCGTCGATGACGATCGAATTGACGTGCCGGCGCAATGCCGCGAGGAACTCGATCGACAGCACCTCGAAATTGACCTGCAGCATGCATGTCTTGAACCGGCCGATGCGTTCAAGGATCGACAGAGCCTGCTCTTCACTGGAATAGCCGAGCTGCAGGATGCTCATACCGCGCGCTTTGAGACGCACTTCCACTTCCTGCAGAATATTGTGGGCCAATCGGCTGTCGGACGCGCGGTAAAGCACCAGCAGATCGCCTTCGTAGTTTGCCTGATCGCCCTTTTCCGCAGCCGGGTCGTTCACGATGATGCCCGCGCCGGGTCTCACGGACAGGCGTCCGTCATCGATGTAAGGCCGCAATGCGGTTTCGACGGTGCGTTGAGCGGTCGCAAACTGCCGCATCATCGTGCGAACCGGCGGCAACCTGTCTCCTGGTTCGGCATTCGCAATTTTGGTGTCGATCCAGGAGCGGATGCTGTCGATGGTGGTCTGCGTTCGTGCGCGCATGGCTCTCTTTGCACTCAAATTGTACTCAAAGCAAGGTTGGTGCGTGTGAGAGCACAAGAAATCCCTGGGCAGGGGTTCTTGCAGATCCGGTCACACGGATGCGCGCAAGCGATGATCCGGATCGGCTGATGGTTAGAGCGGCATATAGAGTTCGCTCTGTTTCACCGTAGGTTTGGCGCCCCACGACGACAGAAATTCCGAATATCCCCTGTCATCGGCCCATGCATTGAGTACACGGAGTGGCCGGTCCGGCATCGCCCGTTGTAGACCGGAGACTAGAAGCGAGCCGAGGCCGCTGCGCCGTCGATCTGGCCGCACTGCCATCTGCGCGAGGGTTGACGTCTGCGGGATCAGCACCGCGTAGGCGGCAAGTCCGTTCGAGTCACGGATTTGCAAGCATGTCGTCTCGTTCGAAACGGCGGTGAGGGATGCATCATCGTTTTGCCAGCTCGGTGACCAGTCCCTTATGGAAGCGACGTCGGAGGCAATCTCGGTCCAGTTCGCAGGCGACGATTGCGAAGAAGACGGAGACGGGGCCGGCGGTGGGGCAATTTCGTAGCAATCGAGGCGCCGCGAAACGGTCATTCCCAGGCTCCGATAAAGCGCCATGGCAGTTTCGTTTCCGTCCATGACCTCGGTCTGGAAGGAGCGAGTGCCGTTGGCCCTAAGTCCCGTCAGGCAGTTATTGGCCAGCGCGCGGGCCAAGCCCCTGGAGCGGAATTCGGGACGGGTTCCGCTTGAGATCAGGTATCCCTTCTGCTCTCGAACGGAAACCAGCCAGATGGCGGCAATTCTGTCGGCGACCAGCGCCACCCGTGATGCGGCGGTGTCGAGCCCCCGCTGCCGCATCATCAAGCGAAAGGCTGAGTCGGACAGCGTCATCGATACGGCATAGTCGGAAAATGCGTCGTTCATGGCGGCGCAAAGATCAGCGGACGAGAAATCCGATGCAGGACGAATGTCAGTCATTGTAGGAGTAGCTTGGGTTCATGTCCCGCCAAGTACACTCTTTGCCGGCTCTCCCGCAATATAGGTCTCGACGATCGCCCGATCGTCGCCCAGTGTCTGCAGCAGGAACAGTTCTTCGCTGATCTTCTCAACCGTTTCCATACGCAATGACATGGCGGGCGTCGCATGGGCATCGAGGACGATGATGTCGGCGTCCCTGCCTGTCTCAAGCGAGCCGATGCGGTCCTCCAGCGACAGCGCGCGAGCATTGCCAAGGGTGATGCGGTAGAAGCTCTCGAGCGGCGTCATACGCTGGCCCTGCAACTGCAGCACCTTGTAGCCCTCGTCAACGGTGCGCAGCATTGAATAGTTGGTGCCGCCGCCAACATCCGTGGCGATGGCAATGCGCACCGGATTGTCCCGCTCGTCGAGAGTTTTCAGGCCGAACAGGCCACTGCCCAGGAACAGGTTGGAGGTCGGACAGAACACGGCGACGGAACCGGATTCCGCCATCACATCGGCCTCGCGGTCGCTCAGATGAATGGAGTGGCCAAACAGGCTCTTCGGCCCCAGCAGGTCGTAATGCTCATAAACATGGGTATAGTCATCGCACCAGGGGAACAGCTCCTTGGTGAAGGCGATTTCAGCATGGTTCTCCGACAGGTGGGTCTGCATGTGCAGGTCCGGATATTCCTGCATCAGCGTGCGCGCCATCTCCATCTGCTCGGGCGTCGAAGTGATGGCGAAGCGCGGCGTGATGGCAACGTGCTGACGGCCCCTGCCGTTCCATGCCTCGATCACGGCCTTGGTATCGTCATAGCCGGTCCGCGGCGTGTCGCAGAGCGGGGCGGGAGCGTTGCGGTCCATCATCACCTTGCCGGCGATCATCCGCATGTTGCGCCGGTGGCTCTCGGCAAAGAAGGCATCGGCGGAGGCTTTGTGCACCGAGCAGTAGGCGACGGCCGTCGTCGTGCCGTGACGCACCATTTCATCGAAGAACGCAGACGCTATGCGGGCGGCGTGAGCCGGGTCGCCGAACCGCTGCTCTTCGATGAACGTGTAGGTGTTCAGCCATTCAAGCAGCGCGGCGGCGTAGGAGCCGATCACCTGCATCTGCGAAAAATGGATGTGTGCGTCGATAAATCCTGCCGACAAAAGATGCGGCCGGTGGTCGTCGACAGGAACGTCGGGACCGGCCAACTCGCGAACGGTCTCATAATCGCCGGATGCCGTGATGACGCCGGTCTCGACCAGCACAGCACCATCCTCGATGTAGCGATAGGAGGCGTCGTCCTCGAGATCCTTCGGCAAATCCAGGAAGGACAGGAGGCGGCCCCGTATCAGTCTCTTTGTCACTGGTTCTGCTCCGAATTGCCGGCGACGGCGCTTTCGAACCAGGCGACCAGCATCCGCCGCTCGGACAGTTCGATTTTGGTGATGTTGGCCGGCGGCATGGCATGGCTGCGCCCGGCCTGGAGGTAGATATCGCGGGCCTGCGCGGCGATCTCGGCGTCATTTTCCAGAAGCACGCCCTTGGGGGCCGCGATGATGCCCTCCCAGACCGGCTCCTGCGCATGGCACATTGAACATCGTGACAGAACAATCTCACGTGCCGCATCGAAGTGGCTGTCGACTGCGAAACGTTGAAAGGCCGGCTGTACGGCGGCTTCGGCATCGTTCTCGCCGGTCAACACCTTTGGGGCCGTCGACAGCCAGGCGATGAGGATGAACAGGATTACCGTGGCAGGCCATGTCCAGGTCGGATTGCCCTTGCGCGCATGCTTGGTGTTGAAATAGTGGCGGATGGTGACGCCCATCAGGAAGACCAGCGAGGCGATCACCCAGTTGAACTCCGTGGCAAAAGCCAGCGGATAGTGGTTCGACAGCATCAGGAAGATGACCGGCAGCGTCAGGTAGTTGTTGTGGGTCGAGCGCTGCTTGGCGATGATGCCGTATTTCGGATCTGGCTTGCGGCCGGCTTTCAGGTCGGTGACGACGATCTTCTGGTTGGGTATGATGATCATGAAGACATTGGCCGTCATGATCGTGGCCGTGAAGGCGCCGAGATGCAGCAGCGAAGCGCGTCCGGTAAAGACGTGGGTATAACCCCACGCCATGGCCACGAGCACGCCATAGAGCAGCACCATCAGCAGAGTGTCGCTGCGCCCGACGAAGGCCCGGCAGATCAGATCGTAGGCGATCCAGCCGAAGGCCAGCGAGGCGATCGAGATCAGGATACCGACCCAGGCCGGGATATCCAGAACCTCCGGGTTGATCAGGTAGAGATCGGCGCCGGCGTAGTAGACGATCGCCATCAGCATCGCGCCGGAAATCCACGTCATGTAGGATTCCCACTTGAACCAGGTCAGGTGCTCCGGCATTTCGGCCGGCGCCACCAGGTATTTCTGCATGCGGTAGAAACCGCCGCCATGCACCTGCCATTCCTCGCCGTAAACGCCTTCCGGCAGGCCCGGACGCTGCCTGAGGCCGAGGTCCAGGGCGATAAAATAGAAGGACGAGCCGATCCAGGCGATGGCCGTGATGACATGCAGCCAGCGCGCGGCAAAGGATAGCCAGTCCCAGGCAATGGCAAAGTCGTACATGAACGATCCCCTTAGTGTTTCGGCGGCATTCTGAAGGTCGGCGACTTCCAAGGAAAGTCGAAAGTCTCGGCATGACTTTCAAAAAATTCTAAATAATCCTATGCTTTCGCCATGTCCTATTTTGAAAATATCAAGGTGTTCCTGCGGGTCGTGGAATTGGGCAATCTCTCGGCTGCGGGGCGCGACCTTCGGATATCGCCGGCGGTCGCCAGCAACCGCGTCAAGGAGCTCGAAAAGTATCTTGGCGTACGGTTGTTCAACCGCACGACGCGGCAACTGACACCGACCGAACAGGGCAAGATCTTTTATCGCGGGGCAGGGCGCATCATTCAGGCCGTGGAGGACGCTGAAGCCTCCATTGCATCGGTTTCCGGGCAACCCAAGGGAACCATCCGGGTAACGGCACCGCTTGGTTTCGGCCGTCGGTTCATTGCTTCCGGCATTCCGGAATTCCAGCAGCAATATCCCGAGATCGAGGTGCGCCTGCGTCTCTCCGACCACAATGTCGATATCCTGAAGGAGAGCATCGACTTGGCCTTTCGGCTCGGCGTGATCGAGGATTCCAGCCTTCGGATGCGCGGCATCATGGACTGCGAACGGGTGCTCTGTGCCTCGCCGGAATACCTCGCCAAGGCCGGCACACCCGACACGATAGATGACCTCGTCAAGGACGGACACAACTGCCTGCTGCTGCGGTTTCCGGGTTCCAACGAGTTCATCTGGTCGCTCCAGACCGAAGATGGCGTGCGCAAGATCGAGGTCTCCGGCGTGTTCGATTCCGACGACGGCGATGTCCTGATGGAATGGGCGCTGGCCGGCCACGGCATCGTCAACAAGCCGCGCTTCGAGGTGCAGAGCTATCTCAATTCCGGCCTGCTTGTTCCGGTGCTGCCGGACACGCCGCCGATACCGGCGAAGCTTGCGGTGATCTTCCCGCACAAGGATTTCCAGGATCCGAAGTTGCGTCTGTTCATCGACTTCATGGCCAGTCGATGTCAGAAGATGATCCGCGCTGCACTGGCCTAGGCCTGACGACTGGCCGAAGCTGGCTTATCTGATTTTTCGATACCGAGAATCACAGCAACCGCTTTTTCAATCGAAACCTCCGCACCTTTGAGACTGCATTTTCGGCACGGAGCTCGCTTGTGTTCCGCAATATTCAGCGAAATCAGAGCGTTGCGCCATCGACCTGAATCAGGATGAAAACCGAAGCGAGCCGGTTGCCGGTGGCATGCGCTGTTTTTTCGATAAAGCGTCGCGAATTTCGGAATTTTACAAGGCGGCCAGTCCTCCGTAACTTTATGTTTACTATCTAACATACTGAGAAAAAACATGAATTGGATCGGTCAATCGCTCCTGAGGAAGGAGGACCAGCGTTTTCTCACCGGAACCGGGAACTATGTTGCGGATATTGCGGACAGGATGCCCGGTGTCGCGCATCTGGTCGTGTTACGGTCACCGCACGCCCGCGCCAGGATCAACGCTATCGACACTGAAAAGGCCGAACGGCTGCCGGGTGTCCTGACGGTCTTGACCGGCGATCAACTCCAGGAGGAGGGGATCGGCGGACTGCCGTGCGCGTGGCCGGTTCACAGCAGCGACGGGAAAGAGATGGCCGCACCCGAACACCCGGTTCTCGTCAGCGACTACGCGCTTCACGTTGGCGACCCGGTTGCCGCCGTAGTGGCGGAAACGCGTCATCAGGCTGAAGCCGCAGTGGAGCTTGTCGAGGTCGACTATCAGGTGCTGCCGGCACAAACGGATCTGGCGAGGAGCCTCGACGACGATGCGGCGATCGTGCACCCAGACCTGTCATCCAACGTCACCTTTGATTGGACGCTCGGCGACGCGACGGAAACCGCGCGGGTTATGGGCGAGGCGGCACATGTGATCGAGCTCGATCTCGTTCAGAACCGGATCAACGCCGCGCCGATTGAAACACGCGGGACGCTGGGCCTCTTCGAACCGGGTCGCGGTGAATACACGCTCTATACCTCCAACCAGAACCCGCATCCCATTCGGGTCATGCTCTCGGCAAGCACGCTCAAGGTCCCGGAGGAGAAGATCCGGGTTGTGTCGCCCGATGTGGGTGGCGGCTTCGGAATGAAGATTTACCACTACAACGAGGAGGTGCTCGTTCTCGTGGCTGCTCGGCGGATCAATCGGCCGGTGTTTTGGACAGCCAGTCGGAGTGAGGCGTTTCAGGCCGACACCTATGCACGCGATCACGTCACAAAGGTAGCGCTCGGCCTCGATGCGGATGGCAGGTTCGTGGCGCTCAAGGTCGACACGATCGCCAACATGGGGGCTTATCTCTCCACGTTCGCGCCGGCCATCCCGACATTCTTTTGCGGCAACCCGTTTCCGGGGCCTTATGCCCTGCGCGATGTCCACATCCATGTTCGCGGCGCCTTCACCAACACGACAGCCGTCGATGCCTATCGAGGTGCCGGGCGACCGGAATGCACCTATGTTCTGGAACGCATCATCGATGTGGCCGCGCACCGGCTCGGCATGGATGCGTTCGAGCTTCGTCGGCGAAACCTGATCACTGCCGACATGATTCCCTACAAGACACCTTTCCTGTGGACCTATGACTCCGGTGATCTTCCAGCCGTTCTCGAAGCGTGCCGGCAGGCCGCCGACTTGCCCGGCTTTGCAGACCGCAGAATGAGATCGCAAGCAACCGGCAGGAAACGCGGGCTCGGCATCGCCTTCTACATGGAAGCCTGCGGAATGGGACCCTCGGAGATGCTGATCGAGCAGGGCTGCGGTGGCGGGCAATACGAGGTGGCGACCGTGCGGGTCAGCCCCACCGGCGGCATCACCGTGCTGACCGGGAGCCATTCCCATGGACAGGGTCACGAAACCGCCTTTGCGCAGTTGGTTGCGGAAGAAACCGGCCTGGACCCGGCCGACATCGAAATCGTCCATGGTGACACCGCGCGAGTGCCCTATGGCATCGGTACCTACGGCTCACGGTCGCTGTCCGTCGGCGGCAGTGCGTTGGTCTCGTCGACTCGAAAGATCGTGAAAAAGATGAAACGGATCGCAGCCCATATCCTGGAGGGACGGGACGAGGACATCGATCTGGAAGAGGGGCTGTTCCGGCTTCGACCGAGCAACAAGACGCTGACGTTCGCCGAAGTCGCCGGCCGCGCCTATGCCCCGGCCAATTACCCTCCGGATCTGGAGCCCGGCCTCGAAGACGTCACCTATTACGATCCTGAGGCGTTCACGTTTCCCTACGGCTGCCACCTCGTCGAAGTCGAGGTCGACCCGCAAACTGGCACCGCTCGTGTCGACCGGTATCTGGCCGTCGACGATTTTGGCCGCGTGGTCAACCCGATGATCGTCGAAGGCCAGATCCATGGCGGAGCTGCTCAAGCAATCGGCCAGGCATCGATGGAAGAGTGCCGCTATGACCCAAAATCCGGCCACCTTCTTACGGGATCGTTTCACGATTACACGATGCCCCGGGCCGGCGACATTCCAAGCATCGAATTTCATGCCGTGGAAACGCTTTGCACCACCAACCCGCTGGGTTCGAAGGGTTGCGGCGAGGCTGCCGCGATCGCCGGACCGGCAGCAACGATAAACGCCATCTGCAATGCACTTGCCGATACCGGTGTTGAACATGTCGACATGCCCGCAACTGCAGAAAAGGTGTGGAAGGCGATCGCCGAAGCTGGCACATAGTGAATTCAATCCGGAGGCCGGTTGATGACAGATTTCAAGATTGACGACAATTTCGTGATTTCAGACGAAACCGCGCTCAGAGAGCTTTTCCACGAACGGCACCCCTTGGCGGTGCAGAAGTGCCTCGACTGCCTGGACCCGCATGCCAGGGAGTTCATTGCCCGATCACCGTTTGTATGCATCGGTACCCAAAGCAAAGTTGGCCACGCGGATGTCAGCCCGCGCGGCGACCCGGTCGGATTCGTACGGGTACTCGATGACCGCACCCTGGCGATCCCCGACCGGCCGGGGAACAACCGCCTCGATACGCTCAGCAATATTGTCGCCAATCCGTTTGTCGGATTGCTTTTTCTGGTGCCGGGTTTTGATGACACGCTGCGGATCAATGGTCGGGCAAAGGTGACCACGGATCCGTCGGTGCTCGAGCCCATGGCCGTCCGAGATCGCCTACCGAAAGTGGCGATCATCGTTGAAATTGACGAAGTCTACTTGCACTGCGCAAAGGCTTTTCGGCGATCAAAGCTGTGGGACCCGGATCACTTCCAGGATCGCAACGAAATGCCGTCCCTGGCCAGGATCATACTCGATCAGACGACCGGCGCCCCGGAAGACAAGGCGGAGATGGAAAAGATCGACGCCGATCTGGAGGAAGCCTACAGGAAAAATCTCTACTGACCGAATGATATCAGAACGGCACGACCAGTTCGGCGTCGCCACCGTAAATCGTGTAGTCATCGGCAAATTGCGCACCGCCGCTTAACCGGAACTGGGTCCCGCCCGGTGAGGTCCAGTTCAGGCCGACCGTGCTGTCGAAATACCAGTCGGCCAGGGTGCTGGTGACCAGAAAGCCCGGGACCGCATTGGCATCGCCCTGCATGGTTGCCGTGAAACCGGTGCCGAAGTTCTGATTGCCATAGGCGATGTACGTGATCCCGCCTTGGACAAAGGCACTGATGGTGCCGCCACCGGCCGTTTTGTTTTCCGTTGCAATCTTCAGGGCAGGGCGCACTGCAGCAAAGAAATCGCCTTCTCCGTCGACGTTCAGGCTGGCGCCGGCTGCCCCCGTTTCGGTGATTGCGCTGTTGTAGAAATATCCGCCCCAGGCCTCAACAGATGGGGTAATCGAGAAGGGACCGTTGGTGGCTTCGTGGGACAGTTTCACCTGGCCACCGCCGAAATAGATTTTCTGGTCGCCTTCCGCTGTCATCGGCGTGCCGGTCAGTGTCAGATACCGCTCGACATCGTACCACGCAGCCCCGCCGAGTGCGGCCATCGAGAAAATGGTTCCGCTGTCACCGTAATGGCTGAAGCCGAGGCCGCCCTGAATTCGATGACCATCGCTTGAGGCCAGGTCCTCTGTGTCGATGTCGCTGCGGGCATAGTTCAGCCCGAAGTAGAGCCCGGTGTTGTCGTTGATCATGCCACCGACGCCGGCTTCGCCATCGAGCACGTTTTCGGTGAAACCGAAATACTCGAAGGTCTCGTCGCGCTCGGTCCTGTACCCGCCGAAACGGATCCATCCACAGCGGCCGGCCTCGTCCACTGTGTGACAGTTCATCAACGAACGGCCGAAGCGCATGTTGCCGAGCACGGTGGCCAGTTCGTTGTCGATATAGGCTTCCGGCGTCAGCTGGTCGTAGTAGTTGCGCAGTGTCGGGATATCGGGGGCTTCAAGCAGCGCGTTGATGATCGGGGTGAGGGCATCCGGTGCACCAGCGCCGACCACATCCGTGATGTAGTCAGCCGCATTCGTCTCGTTGCGGTTGAGACCATCCGGCGCGAAATTGACCGTCCATCCAAGATAGACGTTGTTGGTGGTCGTCGTATCGTAGCTGAGTTCGTAATCGACCACCGCGGTGTCGTGAGCCACCAGAGTCGGATCGCCATACTCGTCGTCGGCCGTCAGGATCAGCACGCGGCCCGACACGTCGGGCTGCAGGTATGCGCCGTTGACGGGATTAACGGTGACGAAACCGTCAAGTTCGGCGGTTCCTGTAATGTGAATCAGATCGGCCTCTCCGGGCACGCCAGGGCCGGGGTTTTCGTCGGCAATCTTGAAGTCGACATCGACCTCGTAGTTGCCGGTGCCGTTCTGCACATAGTTGCCGGTGATGGTCGTCACGAAGATCTGGTCCACATCGCCCGGCGAGACGGTTCCGAAATTGGTCACGAGGTTGCCGTCGCCGACGTTGATGTCGGAACCCATGTTCAGGCGACCGCCGAGGAAGTTGGTCACACTGTTCGTCTCACCCCTGAGGAAGATCGATCCGGTAACGGTGTCGTAGTTGTCGACGGTGTCGTTGACAGTTGTCTCGTTAGCCCGTGTTGTCCGCGAGGCGATAGCCGTGCCCATGTAGCCGAGCTGTGTGGTGACCAGGCCCATATTGGTGATCTGATTGTCCTTGCCATCGTATAGCTGGATACCGACAGCATCGCTGGCGTTACCTTTGCCGTCTGTATCGACGCCGCCGATCACCGCGCCACCGGCTTCTACCGTGACGGTGATATCGCTGTTCTTGTTGACGCCGATACTCTGCGCGATCACGCCCTTGGAGTTGATGCCCGCCGTATCGACCATGGCATCGACCGTCACAGTGACTTCCTTGCCCGTACCGGTGGCGCCGTTGGCGTAGTCGTGGTTCCCGCTTTTTTTGCGACCACTGCCGCTCTGCGCAAAAATGCCGGCTGCACCGTCGCCGAAGGTGTAGATGTCGCCTTCGGTTGTAACATCTACCCTACCAGCGTCGCCATCATCGCCGGTTGAGCCGATGAAGAAAAGGGCCGAGCCGGGGCTGAGGCCCGCGCTGCCAGCCACGCCACCACCGCCGCCGACGCTCTGGGCAAAGATGCCGTGGGCGCCGGCGCCCTCGGTCACGATCTTCCCGGAATTGTCGACCTTCACATTCCCGCCGTTGCCGCCGCTACCGCCACCCAGCGACAGGTCGATGCCGATGCCGACATCGATGCCCGGCCAGAACAGGTTCTGGCTAACGTCACCACCGTGGCCGCCACCGCCGCCCACACTTTGGGCGAAGATGCCCATCGACGCGCGGCCGAGCGTGAAAATATCGCCCTCGTTCTTGACTGTCACTGTCTCCGCGTCGCCGCCGGAAGCTCCCTTGGCGCCAATGGAGGCGATAGCGAAAGCGCTGCCCGAAGAGGCGCCGCCGCGACCGCCACCGCCGCCGACACTCTGGGCGTAAATGGCCGTCGACTGGTCACCCAGCGTGGTAATCAGACCGGAATTGTCAACCTTGACCTTGCCGGAATTGCCGCCGGCACCGCCGCTGCCGCCGATGGCGACCTGGATGTTGGTCCAGACCTTGGCGGCCTTGGCTGGATCGAGAATGATGTTGCCGTCTGCGATAATGACGCCGGTCAGGCCCAGAAGCGGCTTAAGTCCGAGAGCGCCGGTGCCGCCGTCACCACCACCGCCGCCGATGCTCTGGGCGAAAATGCCATCAGAGCCGGCGCCTTCGGTGACGATCTCGCCGATATTGTCGACCGTGACATCGTCGCCGTTGCCAGCGCCGCCACCCGCACCGCCGATGCTGACGCTGAGGCTTATCTTCTTGGCGCCATTGTCCGGCGCCTTTTGGCCGCAGACCGCACAGCGGCCCACCAACAGTGAAAATGCATCGGCCGCTCCGCCGGTACCACCGCCGCCGCCGACGCTCTGCGCGGAAATGCCTTTCGATGAGCCGTCTCCAGTGTAGAGACGGCCGGTATTGGTCACCATGACGGTGCTTGCATCACCGCCGCTGCCACCTTGCCCACCCACCGAGACGTTGACATTGACGGTACGCGGTTTCGGTTCATCACCACCCTGGGTGAGGCCGGCGATTCCGGCAAAGCTCGAGCCGCCTTTACCACCACCACCGCCGATGCTCTGGGCATCAATGGCCGTGGACGAGACGCCGGTGGTCATGATCGTGCCGTTGTTGGTGACGTCGACGGCCTTGCCGTCGCCGGCTGCGCCGCCGGAACCGCCAATTGCAACACCAATATCGATGGACGTGCCCTGGCCCTGGCGCGAAAGGGCAGCCACCGCCGCGGTGCCGCCGCTGCCACCGCCGCCGCCGACGCTGTGAGCCAGAATGCCCTCACTGAAGTGGCCCTCGGTCAGGATTGTGCCGTCGTTGATAACCGTGACGGTGTCGGCATTGTTGCCCGTGCCGCCTTTTCCGCCCACAGAGACGTTGATTTCCTTACTGTCCTGGCCGCCGGCGAGATTGCCGGAGAAGGCGAGGCCACCGTCGCCGCCACCGCCGCCGATGCTCTGGGCAAAGAGGCCCTTTGACTTGAAGCCCTTGGTGTGGATGCCGCCGTCATTGTCGATGACGACTTTGCCGGAAACATTGCCGGTGCCGCCGCCGCCGCCAACGGAAACGCCGAGGTTTTGCGACGGAGATTTGGGGTTGAGCGCGAGGTTGGCGCTGATTGCCATGCCGCCATTACCGCCGCTGCCGCCGGTGCTTTGGGCATGCACCGCGTGTGCGTTGCTGTGTTCTGTTTTGACGGAACTGGCGTTGGTCACGGACACGTCGCCGCTGGTGCCGCCATCGCCACCGCCGCCGCCAACGGTCACAGCAATGTTCACAGTCTTCTTGCCGGTGCCGAGATTGGCGGTCAGGCCGAAGCCGCCGCTACCGCCGCTGCCGCCCGTGCTTTGTGCGAGAATGCCGATTGCGCCTCGGCCCTTGGTCAGGATATCTCCGCCTTCGGTTTCGACCGTAACGGACTCTGCCGACCCACCGTCACCGCCACCGCCACCAACCGCGACGCCGATGTTGCCACCTTCCTCGATGGCAATGTTGGCATCGCCTGCGAAACCGCCGGCGCCGCCGCTGTTGCCGACACTTTGTGCCAGCACCGCGTGTGAGCTGTTGCCTTCGGTGCTGATCGAGCCGCTCTGCTTGACCTCGACCTTGCCGCCGTCACCGCCGCCGCCGCCGGAACCGCCAACCGCAACTGTCACATTGGTGGCCTTGCTGAACGATCCGGAGAGGCTGAAGCCGCCGTGACCGCCACCGCCGCCAATGCTCTGCGCGGATATGCCGTAGGATTGTTTGCCGGTCGTGACGATCTTGCCGGTGTTATCGACCGTGACCTTGGAACCGTCATTGCCGGAGCCGCCGGCGCCGCCGACGCTGACACCGATATTGCCGTATTGCGAGCCGTCGAAATTGGCGCTGAAACCGCCGTTGCCACCGCCGCCGCCGACGCTTTGTGCTTGAATTCCGGGCGATCCGCCAAGGATTGTGCTTATGTCGCCCTTGCTAGTCACGTCGACGGTTCCGCCCTTCGAGCCTGTGCCGCCCTTGCCGCCGACGCTGACGCCGATGTTGCCGCCGTCCTCGCCGGTGACAACACCGGCGCTGACGCTGAAGCCGGCATTGCCGCCACCGCCGCCGATGCTTTGTGCCAGGATGCCGGCTGAATGGCGCCCTTTGTCCGCGGTTCCGGTCTTGATGTTTCCGATACTATCGACTTTCACCGCCGAGGCGCTGTGTCCATCACCACCGCCGCCGCCAACCGAAACCGGTATTTCGGCGCCATCGCCGATAGCCAGCGATCCGGAAATGCTGAAGCCGCCATTGCCGCCACCGCCTGCAAGGCTTTGGGCGAGAATGCCGTAGGAATGATCGCCCTCGGTCGAGATGTTACCGTCATTGGACACGGTGACCGATTTGGCTTTTCCGCCGCTGCCGGCGCCACCGCCGACGGATACCGGAATGTCGCCGCCTTCGCCGGAACCGGACAGCGACAGGGAAAATCCGCCATTGCCGCCGCCGCCGCCGATGCTCTGCGCCACCACACCGCTGGCGTGCGAGCCCTTGGTCGTGAGGCTGCCCTTGGACGTCGCTGTGACTGCCGATGCATCGCCGCCGCTGCCGCCGCGTCCGCCGACGCTGACCGAGACATTGAAACTTTCCGACACCGCCAAGGTGGCACTGAAGCCGCCATTGCCGCCGCCGCCGCCAACGCTCTGTGCCAGCACTGCGTTGGCGTGATTGCCCTCGGTGCTGATATGGCCTTCCGATGTCAGAGAAGATTCACCGGCGTCGCCGCCGGACCCGCCGGAACCACCGACGCCAATGCCGATGCTGGCATCGGCCGAGGCCGACAGATCGGCGCTGAAGCCGCCATGACCGCCACCGCCGCCAACACTTTGGGCAACAAGTCCGTTGGAGTGATTGCCGCTTGTCGAAACGCTGGTCCAACTGCTGAGCTCGACGGCACCGGAGTCTCCGCCGCCACCACCGCCGCCGCCAACGCCAACCGAAAGACCGGCACCGGTCGACAATGCGGCCGTCACGTCGAAGCCGCCCAATCCGCCGCCGCCGCCGGTGCTCTGGGCCACGACACCGTCGCTGAATTTTCCGCTGGTGCCGACGGTGCCCTTGTTGTGTACGGTCACATCGTTGCCGTCACCGCCATCGGCGCCGCTACCGCCGATGCCGAGACTGACATCGCCATAAAGACCGCCACTGACAGATACCGTCCAGCCACCCTTGCCGCCGCCTCCGCCGACGCTCTGGCCAACAACGCCGCTGGCATGGTTGCCGGCGGTTGTAACGGATGTCGACGCGCTACTTGCTCCAACGTCCTTGTTGACTTCAACCTTGCCGCCGTCTCCGCCATCGCCGCCGCTGCCGCCGATTCCTATGGAAACGAACGCACCCACATCGACGGAGCTGCCGCCCTTGCCACCGCCGCCGCCGACACTCTGCGCCATGATGCCATTGGAATGGCTGCCTTTCGTTGAAAGATCGCCGGAATTGTCAACGACGACCGTGCTGCCGTCGCCGCCCGAGCCACCGCTACCGCCGACGGAAGCAATCACGCCGCCGGAAGAACCTCCATGCCCGCCACCGCCGCCAATGCTCTGAGCGATGATGGCGTCGGAGTGTCGACCGATCGTGGATACGCCACCGGAATTCTCGACGGTAACTTCGCCGCCTTTGCCGCCGCTGCCGCCGCTGCCCCCGATGCTGACCAAACCGATCGACAGACCGGCATCGCCGCCACCGCCGCCCACGCTTTGAGCTTGAATGCCAGCTGAGTTATTGCCTTGAGTGTATAGCGTCTCGGTATTGGTGACCCAAACATGCCCGGCGTCGCCACCGGCCGAACCTTTGCCTCCGAGAGATATGATGCCCCCGTCATCATTGGCACTGCCGCCACCGCCGCCGGTACTTTGCGCCAGGATAGCCGCGGCGGCATGTCCCTGTGTTGTAATTGTCGCGTGATTGGTGACGGTGACCCGGTCGGCGTCACCGCCGCTCTGTTCGCTCGCGCCAAAAGAGAACAGGCCACCCGCGCCGCCACCCGATCCGGCGAAGCCACCGATACTCTGGGCCAGAATGCCGCCTGCGCCGCGGCCGGTGGTTTCGATAGCGCTGCTGTTGGTGACGGTGACCTCATCGGCGATACCACCACCTGCGCCGCCACCGCCGCCGCCCCAAATTCCGCCAGACGAGGAGCCTCCGTCACCTCCGGCTCCACCGAGGCTCTGCGCATAAATGCCTTGGGCCTGTCGGCCAGTCGTTTTGATGCTCTCGCCGGTGCTGACGATGGTAACCGTTCCAGCACGGCCGCCGGCGCCACCGTCGCCGCCTCGCGAATCGGCCGAAGCCTGGGCGTGGCCACCCCTGCCACCATCGCCGCCGTCACTGACAGCGAGGATACCATGCGAAAAAGTGCCACCAGTGCTGATCGTGGCGACGCTGTTGATGGCGACATTGCCGCCTCTGCCGCCCTCACCCCCGTGGCCACCACGAGTGAAAAAGGGATCGATTAAGTCGCGGCGTCCTTCACCGCCTTCACCACCATTGCCAGCCTTGCTGGAGACGAAAATGCCTTCGTGGCCGGCACTGGTCGTTTCCACGCCGAACCTGTCATCTCGATAGTTGATGGTCAGGTCCAAGCCGCCCTGACCAGGTTGGCCATGGTGACCTCGGCCGATATCGCCGTCGCCGTTGTCTCCCTTCTTTCCGTTGCCCTCCAGTTCGACACCCGTACCACCGATCGTGCGGGTAAGATTGTCGACATTGAGGGTCTGGATGGGTGGCTTGTGATCGTCGCGGCGCACGACGATGCCGGACGATTCATCGCCGAAGCAATCCATCGTCGTCGAATTGATGGTGCATGTCGCGAGTGCGGTTGAGGTGGTCAGAAGCAATGAAGGCGCGGCAGGAACTGCCAGTGCGATCGCGCTGACGATCCGGGGGGCGACAAACCTGTTGTTGCGTGCCTTTAGATCCGACATGAGCAACACACGATGACGGCAACGTCATTGCAACTATTCATGATGTTTTCCCCCGTGGCTCGAGACATGCATCGCCGATTGATTCTCGCGCTTAAGCGCGATCTTGCGTTATTAACGAAATGTCATCAACTAGTATTTTTGCCAGGTGGCGACTTGCACGCCAGGGAGGAGCGTGGGGGTCGTGAAGTGCGGTCCGATACGCTCTCTTTCCACAGCTGGATCAGAGCTTACGGTATCCGGCGACCAGTCCCTCGGGAGTTTCGAAGCCGACTCCGGCGAGCAGGGTGTCGCCATTCTCCAGGTAAGCCAAACTGTAGATGTCGCCCGATTTCTCAATCCTCAGATCGAGTTCAGCCGAAAGCGTTCCATCGGCGAAGAAGTAGGTAATTCTGTACTCGCCTGGAAATCCGTTCGACGTATCTCCCTTGGCAAGTCCGGTTCCGCATTTTTCGTCCGGATAACGGGTCGAGTACCAGGTCGCCTCCATCTCGCCGCCCGACGGGCGGATTCGATAGTACACAACGCCGATATCCATATCTGGTCTTTCCTGCGCCACTGCTGTGTCTCCTGTCACGATGGCAGGCACAACATCACCGCCGGTCGAAAGATGCAATTCCTGGGAAAACGCCCGTTTGAATCAAATCCAGAGAATACGCCTGCATGCGATTGAATTGATTCACCTTACCGACGAACGGCGCCGATCGCGCTCGATTGTCTGTGATGTTTGGTCGGGTTAGGCTTGGCGCTCCAATCAGTGGGAGCCCGTCATGCCGGTTATCAAGCCCGCGGAAGTCGAACCGCTTGTCAGTTCGAATTACCCCGCACCCCACGACCATGATCTTGGTCGTTTCGAAATGCGATCTCTCGGCGATGCCGGCGGTCTGACCCAGTTCGGCGCGCACCTGGAAACCCTGTATCCCGATGCGTTTTCGTCGCTTCGCCATTGGCATGAAAACGAGGACGAGTTCCTCTTTGTGCTCACCGGCGAGGTTACCCTTATTGATGACAACGGAGATCAAATCATCCGGGCCGGGGAGGCGGCCGCCTTCAAGGCAGGAGATGCCAACGGGCACCATCTGCAGAACCGAACGGACGCACCGGCCACCTATCTGATTGTCGGTACGCGGACCAACGAAGACCGTTGCCACTATTCCGACATCGACATGCTGCTGACCAAGACCAAAGCCGGCAATAAATTTTCAAAGCGCGACGGGTCGCCCTTGCAGCCCGACAGTTGATCGCGCCCGACCATGGCATCGATCCACGTCAATCCGGCCGATACCGCCTTTCAGGCCTACTGTCCGCAACGTCGTCGACGCTTCGTGCTGATAGCGGCCATCCTGGCGTCGGCGATGGGTTTCATCGACGGGACCGTCGTGTCGATCGCCATCCCGGCGATCCGCTCGAGCCTGGACGCGTCTTTGACCGAAGCGCAGTGGATCAACAACGCATACATGCTGGCGCTCTCGGCATTGATCCTTGTCGGCGGTGCCGCTGGAGACAAGTACGGTCTTCGACGTCTGTTCTCGGTGGGCATTGCCCTGTTTGTCCTGGCCTCGATCGCCTGTGCGGTCGCGCCCGGTCCGGAATTCCTGATCGGCGCCCGGGCGCTTCAGGGCATCGGCGCGGCGGTCATGGTGCCGGGATCACTGGCGATCATATCCAAGACCTATCCGCAGGAAGAACGAGCCCGGGCCATTGGCATCTGGGCCGCATCCTCCGCATTGACCACTGCCATAGGACCGGTTCTCGGAGGCGCGTTGCTCTCGACCGGTCAGGATGAAATCTGGCGATTGATCTTTGCCATCAACCTGCCAGTGGGTGCGATCGCGCTTTACATGCTCCTGGCTCGCGTACCCGACGATACGCCAGTCGCGGACGTTTCTCTTGATCGGCGCGGTGCGGTTCTGGCAACGTTGTCACTCGGCCTCATCGCCTGGGCGCTCACTGGTCCGGAAGGCGAGGAGGGACTGGCCGGTGCCGGCCACATCCTGCTCTTTGGTTTGCCAGGGTTGCTGCTCTTCGTCGTTTTCCTGCATTGGGAGCAACAGGCCGATCATCCGATGATGCCTTTGAGGCTTTTTGGCATCGGCGAATTCAGCGCTGCCAATGCCGTTACCTTCCTGCTGTATTTCTCCCTATCGGCGGTGTTTTTCTATCTGCCGATGGCTCTGATCACCGGCTGGGAGTTGCCGGAGGTGCAGGTCAGCGTCCTCTATCTGCCCATCACCGTGGCGATAGCAGCCGGGTCGAATCTGATGGGTCGGCTGATGATACGAACGGGTCCTGCGCCGCTGATCGGGGGTGGCTGCGCGCTGGTGGCGGTTGCTTTTGCCTCGCTGGCCTTCGGCTTCGTTTGGCAGAATTTCTGGGGCCATCTGCTGCCGTCCATGTGCCTGATGGGCATTGGCATGATGATGGTTGTGACGCCGCTTTCGGCGAGCGTCATGGGATCGGCACCGTCCGACGATGCAGGTGCTGCCTCCGGTATCAACAACGCGGTCAGCCGGGTTGCCGGACTTGTCGCTGTCGCTGCCATGGGCGGTGTCGCGGCGGCCGCCTATCACTATGCTGGTGGTCCCGCCGGTTTCGGCCAACCGTTTGAGGCGGACACCTCGTTGCACCAGGAAGCGACCGATCGGGCCTTCGCGACGGTGGCTTGGATCACAGCCGCGCTTTGTGCAGCCGCAAGCGTTTTGGCATTCATCTATCTGCCCGGAACTGCCAGCAAGGACTAGCCCGCATTTCTCACACTCTCTGTGGTCTGCGCCGGCTTAAGCGCGCGTCAGAGAAGGAGAAGTGCGCAGAGCGTACCGGCGTACGGTCAAGTGCTTCGACGCACGCTGTCGCGCGCTTCAGCCGGCCCGAAGGGTTGCCTTTCGGCGGACATCTGCGGTCCCATGCGGCTCAACCGCATGACTCGATACGCTTTTCGCCGCCTGGAACCGCATTTGCCTCGCCGAAACGCAACGCACACCGCAGGGAGTGTGAGAAATGTGGGCTATCGGTAGGCGTGGTCCGCAATGCGTGCTAGTCGGCCGCGACCCGATGACAGGAGGCGATACGTTGATTCGAAAGATACTGATGGCCGTTGCCCTGGTTGTTGGCGTGGCTGGCATCGGGCTCCTGTTCCTTTATCGGCCGATCGCCGCAACTCACCCGGCTCTCACTGGGGGTCAACTGCCGGACCTGGTGCCGCTGCGGGTATTTTACGCCGATTCATCATCGCAATGGCGTTTCCGCCTGTCGCCGGACGGCAAGCGTATTGCCTGGCTTGAAAGCAAATGGTTCAGACCGGCCCTGTGGGTTCGCGGTCTCGACGCCGACGGCTCGGACGTGTTCCGCACGCCGGACAGGGTGCGCTGGTACGTCTGGTCTGCCGACAGCCGCTACCTTTTGTACCTCGCCGATCGCGATGGCTGGGAAAACGATCAGATCGTCTCGATTGATGTCACGAAGGAGGGGGCGGAGCCGCGCACCTACGATTTCGGCAAGGACGTCAAATCGTTCATCGCGGAGATCCCGTCGGAGGGCGGCGCGGAAATCCTGATTGCCCATAACGGACGCGACCGAAGCAAATTCGATCTCTACCGGCTGAACCTCGATACCGGTGATTCCGAAGAACTCGATCTTGTAACAGAGAGGGGAGTGAGCTGGTCTTTCGACCGGATCGGTGAGGTCTTTGCACGTCGGACGCTGGGTCACGACAGCCGATGGCATGTCGAGGTCAGGGAAGCGGACGGATGGCGCGAGATCGCGCGTGGCGGAATGGAGGAGTCATTCTTTGTCCTGTCTCAACCCGACGAGAATGCTCGGCTGCTTGGCCTTTCCAATCTGGGGCGAGACAAGATGGCACTCGTGCGTCGGGATATCGAAAGCGGCGACGAGGATGTGGTCTTTGCTCATGACAAGGTCGATCTGAGTTCGGTCAGACTGCATCCCGAGACCCGTGATCCGATCATGGCGGTCTCTTACCCGGGCCGACAGGAGAGGGTCTTTTTCGACCGTAATGTCGAGAGCATGACAGCCAGGATTGGCGTACCGCCCGGTGCGTCTCTCCATCTCGTCTCGGCAACGCGCGACTTCTCCAAGGCGATCTGGGAAGTCGAGCAGGATACAAGCGGTTGGACCAAGTACCTGGTGGACAGTGAGGCGAATTCGGTCGAACTCATCCAGGAACCAGCGATTGCCGCCCGGGCCAGAGCATTGTCGCCCATGGAGCCCGTGGAGATTGAAGCAAGCGACGGACTGATCATACCGGCTTACCTGACCCGACCTTTGGGCGTGAGCGGGCCTGCGCCGATGGTGGTGCTGGTCCATGGTGGTCCGGTCGCCCGATCGGCCTGGGGCTTCAACGGGCTGGCTCTCTTGCTCGCCAACCGCGGCTATGCGGTGCTCGACGTCAATTATCGTGGCAGCAGCGGCTACGGTCGGGCCTTTCGAGAAGCTGCTGTCGGAGAGGTCAGCAAGAAGATGCACCAGGATGTCGTCGATGCGCGCCAATGGGCTGTCGACCAGGGCATTGCCGATCCGCAGCGCGTGGCCGTCATGGGCGGAAGTTTCGGTGGTCTGAAAACCCTCACTGCCATGACCCAGGATCCGGAGCTTTTTGCCGCAGGGGTCAGCATCAACGGGGTCAGCGATATTTCGACCATGCTGCAGGAAGTTCCCGTCTACTGGACCGGCTGGCCGGACTGGTACCGCAAATATATTGGCGATCCGGAGAAGCCGGAGGATCTCGAGGAGATTCGCGGGCGGTCGCCGCTTTACAACGCTGAGAACGCGAAGAATCCGATTCTGATCATTCAGGGATCGAACGACGTTCGGGTAATCCGGGAGCAGTCCGACCGCATGGTCGAGGCGCTGCAGGCGGCTGGCAAGGATGTCCGCTACGAGGTCATCGACGGTGCTGGTCACACGTTTGCGAACATGTCCTGGCAACAGAAGATGTTGATGTTTCGCCTGATCGAACGCTTTCTTGCCCGACAGCTCGGAGGACGCGCGGACGGTTTTGACTACGCCGTGCTAGGCGCGCACATCATTCCTTAGCTTCGCGCAGGATCGCGGCCAGGCTGCGTTCCATATCTGATTGCGTAGTCGCCCACGAGCTGACGCTGATCCGCATGGCATCACGACCATGCCAGTTCGTCCCCCCGCACCAGCACTCGCCAGAGGCTTGAAGGGCGGCAATGACCTGTTTCGTTTCTTCGTCGCTGCCGAACGCCGCAACGACCTGGTTGAGGACCACGTCATTGAGGATCTCAACGCCGGCATCATTCAATTGCTTCGCCAGCCAGAAAGCCTGGGTACAGTTGCGTTCAACAAGCTCCGCGACTCCCGAACGTCCGAGGCTTTTGAGAGCCGTCCAAACGTCGACCGCCCGTGCCCGCCTGGAACTGTCGGGCGTGACATCGATGGCGTCCCGGCGTTCGCCCTGTAGCAGGTACGACCCGCTGATCGACATGGCGGCCCGCAGTGCTTCAGGTGAACGCACGATCGCGGCGCCGCAATCATAGGGAACATTGAGCCATTTGTGGGCGTCCGTCGCCCAGGAATCCGCCAGGTGCAAACCGACCGCCAGATGTTCGTATTCGCTGGAAGCGCGCGCCCAAAGCCCGAACGCGCCATCGACATGAACCCAGGCGCCTTTCTGGCGAACATCGGAAACAATGTCCGTCGCCGGATCAAATGCGCCGGAATTGACGTTGCCGGCCTGTATGCAGACGATTGTCGGTCCATCGATCGTCGGCAACGCGTCCGCGCGCATCCTGCCCTGCCGATCGACTGGAACCTGGATCAGTTTCTCCCGACCGAAACCGAGCAAGGCCAGGACCTTGAGAACAGACCCGTGGACCTCGGCACCGACAACGACAGTGATCTCCGGTGCGCCAAACAGGCCCTGGTTCTCGACATCCCAGCCGGCGCTTTCCAGGACCGCATGGCGGGCGGCCGCGAGGCAGGTGAAATTCGCCATGGTCGCCCCGGTGGTGAACGCGCCTTCCGCATCCGCCGGCAGCTTCAGGCAATCCTTCAGCCAACGCAGCGCCGCCTGTTCGAACAGCGCGATGGCGGGAGAACTCATATGACCGAATGAGTTCTGGTCCCAGGCCGTCGCAAGCCAGCTTGCCGCGACCGTCGCGGGAAGTGCTCCGCCGGTGACAAAGCCGAAATACCGACCGCCCGCATTCGCCACCGTCGCAGGAGATCCGAATTCATCGAGAAACGCGAGGATGTCCAGAGCATCGGCGGGACCATCCGGTAGACCGGTCGTCAGCGCCGCATCCAACCGTGAAATCGCCTCCTGCGAAGGAAAAACGGGGCGAGACCCCAGAGTGTCCAGGTAGCGAATGCCGCGCTCGGCGGCCTCCTCGAGGAGGGGTTTTCGATCGTGCTCATTCATGCCTGGCAGCCTAGGCGATGCGGATGGAGGCAGCAATGAGGTTCAAACGGAGGTGCGGTTCCGGTGGGCGTGATGGACAGCCACGGTTAGCAATCACTCGCCCTGACAACGGCCCTCCTGCGCCTTGATGGACAAACGGTCTCCACAAGCTTTCACCGATTACACAGGTCCAGCCTCCCACAAGGTCGATGGTGCAAGCGCCTCGTTCGGTTCGTGAAAAAAGCGTCAAAGTCGTTCGGATTTCACATAAATCCCTGACGGTGCCTTCCTAGCCGGCATGACGTCGCACTAGTATCGTGCATCGGATTGGGATCAGTGTGAGATGAGGCCGAAGGTACAGATCCACTGTTTGGGCGAGTTCCGGATCGAGGGCTTGCCCGAACCGGTGCGCGGTAGAAAGCAAATTGCCTTGTTGGGGTATCTCGCTTCCAATCTGGGATGCCCGTGTTCCCGATCGACCCTGGCGTCGATCTTCTGGGGAGATCGGTTTGATGATCAGGCCCGACAAAGTCTCCGTCAGGCACTGAGCTCATTGGGCAAAGTGTTCAAGACCTGCCCGGATAGCCTCCAGGTTACGCGCGAAACCGTATGTCTCAATCCCGCTCGGGTGAGTGTCGACGTGATTGATGCCGAAACAGCTTTGGCCGAGAATGACCTGGAGGCGTCGGCAGATATTTTCCAACGAGGTGTGTTCCTTCAGTCGTTGGCCAGCAAAGATCCAAACACTTCGGATTGGCTCGCAATCGAACGCGCAAAATGGCAGGAGTTGGCAAGGCAGGCTGTTACCAGTCGGGCCAACCAGCTCCACGACAACGCCAGCCTGGTTGCCGCGGAAGAATTGGCAACGTGGCTTCTGGCGCAGGATTCGTTGGATGAAGAGGCCCTGCGCTTGATGATGAAGATCAAGGCGGCTTCCGGTTCAGTCTCCAGCGCCGTCAAACTCTATCACCACTTCAAGGCCACTCTGCAATCTGAGCTGGGCGTCGAACCGAGCCAGGCTACGATCGAATGTTACGACAATCTGCAGCATGCGAAAGCACCGAGCTCACTGTGGCTGGGCCGACCGGCCGTGGCGGTCCTTCCATTCAAGAATGTCAGTGGTGAGGAGGAGCAGGAGTACTTCGTTGATGGGCTTACAGAAGACATCATAACTGAATTGTCCTACTGGCGAACTTTTCCGGTGATCGCACGCAATTCGACGTTCGTGTACAAAGGTGTGGCAGTCGATCCGCCACAGGTCGCGAAAGAACTTTGTGCTGGATTTATCCTTGGAGGCAGCGTCCGGAAGTCGGGAACGCGCATCAGGGTGTCTGCACAGCTCATCAATGCAAATACATCTCACCACGTATGGGCAGAAAAATATGACCGCGAACTGTCGGACGTGTTCGAGCTTCAAGACGATCTGACCCGATCGATTGCAGCGGTGATCGAGCCCGCGATCGTCCAGTTCGAACTGCACCGTGCGAAGTCTCTGGGTACGCGAGACGTCGGCGCCTGGGATTTATATCTTCGCGGAGTTGAGTTGACCAATCAGTTCACCGCGGAAGGGAATGAACAAGCGCGGAGAATGTACAAGCGTGCGCTAGAGGCCGATCCGAACTACGCGCAGCCCTATGTCGGGATATCGCAAACCCATTTGCAAGACGTAGCCTCGAACCGCGTGGACGACCATAGTAGCGCAGTGGCTGCAGTGGTGGAGGCAGCCAGACAAGCTATCAGACTGGACGAGAATGACTCATCCGCCCACGTGTGCCTTGGAGTTGGATATATGTGGTCGCGAATGCACGACCAGGCTGTGGCGGAAATCCAGCAAGCGGTCGAGTGCAACCCAAGCAACGCGTTTGCATATGTTGCGCTGGGCAATGTGCTTGACGTCTACGGTGACCCGGAACAGGGAATTCCTCTCATAGAGATTGGTCTGAAGCTCAATCCACTTGAGCCGAAGCGACCTTTCGCGATGACTTGGTTGGGCGGGGCTTTCCTGAACGCGCGGCGCTACGAGGAGGCCTTAACAGCACTTCAGCGGGCTCTTTCGAAGCAAACCGACTATGCACTCACGCATCTCTTCATGGCGATATGCCTTACCTATCTGGATCGACTGGCCGAAGCGCGAACCTCGCTGCAAAATTGCGAACGTGTCGATCCGGGGTTTGCAAAGGTTTTCCTGGATTGGCGCGCTTATAGGTTGGATAGCGACAATGAACATATGGCGAAGGCACTTGGTAAGATCGGTCTATCTTAGCACCTGACTTTCTCGCAGGTAGGCCACGCTAACCATGAGCGTGGTAAAATCGCTTCGCCTTGGCCTTGTTGCCACAATCGGCCATGGAGCACCACCGCCGCCGGTTGGTTGGACTGTCGTCAAAAAACAGCCATCCGCAGCGGTCGCCGGGGCACATTTTGACCCAACTACCCTGATTGGCGAGAAGCAACTGCGCGCTGGAATCGGCTACGATCCTGGCGACCGTGTCGACCGAGACGGGACCCTTGAGCGACGCTGATCCGGTGGACAGATCAAGTGGAGCCGGGTGGGTTCGCATGGCATTGAAGTCCGCCGCCTGATCATCTGTCACGGTTTCGGGCCGTGTGAAAAGAAGCCGAACGATGCGGCGCAGCTCGGTCAGTTTTTTGACGTTTCCCTTGGTGTCGTCAAGAACGCCAAGACCTTGCCGCCTTAGCCATGTCGCCAGCGCTTCGGTGTCGGACAGGCGATCGTCAACCGGGTCATCTGAAACCCAGTTCGTGGTGTTGACGAAGTCCAGGCAGAGCCGGCCTCCGCGAAACTCAATTCGGTCAATCGACGGAACGCTCATGGCTCTCTTCCCGGAACTGTCGGTCGGGAATTCTAACCACAATACCAGTTGACAATCAATCGGCAGACCACTTAGCGTTATCTAACCAGTTAAAAGGTTAGATAACGCCCATGCATCAAGTGCCAACGGAAATCACAAATCGCGGCATTCTCCGTGGAGCTCGGGATATGGCAACCGTAGCGCTGTTCGTGATCCCTTTCGGTTTTGCATTTGGTGTCGCCTCCGTTGAACGCGGCTTGACCGGCGCAGAGTCGGTGTTCATGAGCGCGACGGTGTTTGCCGGGACCTCGCAATTTGCCGTGCTCGAAATCTGGGGGGCTACGGTTCCATTGATCCCGCTGGTGCTATTGTCGCTGGCCGTCAACGCCCGCCACGCCTTGATGGGCGCTGCGCTGTTTCCCTGGTTGCGGCCCCTGACCTGGCCTCGGCGGCTTGCGGCGGTTGCGGTTCTCAGTGATGCGAATTTCGCCGCTGGAAAGGCGGCCTATGATGCAGGCGAGCGCGATCTCGGCGTGTTCGTCGGCGCCGGGTTAGCGCTCTGGCTGGCCTGGGTCGCTGGAACTGGCGGGGGTGTGGTTTTTGGTGACCTGATTGCCGATCCGAGACAATTCGGGCTCGATGTTCTGATGCCAACCTTCTTTGCAGCGCTGCTGGTTGGTTCCTGGAAAGGCCGCGAAACCGCTATGCCGTGGCTTGTCGCGGCCTTCGTATCGGTGGTTGCTTACAAATGGGGCCCGGCCAACTGGCACGTGATTGCCGGTGCGCTTGCCGGCGGAGTTGCGGCCGGACTTGCAGATGACGATTGACCTTCCAGCTCTTGCGGCGGTTCTGGTTCTTGCGCTGACCACCTTTCTGACCCGCATTGCCGGTCTGCTCGCGGTAAGCTCAATGAAGGTCACCCGACGTCTGGAAAGGGTCTTGGAAGCGCTGGCGGGCGCGGTGCTGATCTCAATCGTCGCTCCGGCGGCAATCGATGGTGATGTCGCCATAAAATGTGCTGTCGGCGCTGCGCTGGTGGTCATGGTTTTGCGGCGTAACGCAACTCTGGCCATGGCCGCTGGCGTCGCCACAGCTATTCTGGTGCGTTTGTCGGCCTGATCCCGGTAACTTTTCGCCTCAAAACACACCATCAAAGTGGCGTTTGCGCAAAAACGGCATCAATCGGTCAATTCGAGCAAATGCCGATCCGGGAAATCGCATAGCCTGACACAGTTCGGGTCACCCGTGGCCCGCCGGACTGGGGGGTCAGATTATGTCGGCGCGACCGCTTTCCCACATAAGGGTCATCGATTTCGGTCACTATCTTGCCGGGCCGCTGGTGGGCATGATGCTGGCAGATATGGGCGCTGACGTCATTCGCATCGATCCTCCGGGCGGTCCGCGCTGGAAGGACCCCGCCTTCGACATGCTGTCGCGTGGCAAACACTCGTTGGTCCTCGATCTCAAATCCGAAACCGGGCGCCAGACTGCGCTCGACCTCGTCAGGCGATCAGACATTACGATCGAGAATTTCCGACCGGGCGTCATGCAAAGGCTCGGTCTTGGTCCCGACGCACAGCGCCAAGCCAATCCGGACATCGTGTCATTGTCTCTCCCCGGCTTTGCATCAACCGATCCGGAGCTCCGCGACATCCCGGCCTGGGAAGCAGTGATCGCAGCACGTACGGGCCAGTTCACTGATATGGGACTGAACCGACGGCTGATGGGGATCAATCCATCCTTCACACCACTGGGGCTGGCATCGGCCTATGGAGCCGCATTCGGCGCCATGGCGGTGTTGTTCGCATTACAGGCGCGGGAAAGGCAGGGCGGCGACCACATCGAGGTGCCCTTGGCCTCAGCCTTGCTGGAAGGACTGGTCTACAACTGCGAACAGATCGAAGAGTATCCGGAGCGGTACAAGTCACCGCGCGAAGTTGAACTCGAACGCCGTGAACGGCTGGGGCTTGCGAATGATCTCAGCTTTGCCGAACTCTCCGAGTTCCTGGATCCGTTCTATCGGACTTATGAGTGCGCCGATGGCCGCGGCTTTTACGTCGTCGCCTGTTCGATCACCACCCATCCTCGGCGGGCGCTCGAGGTGCTGGGGCTGGCTGACCTGTTGGCGGACCTTCCCGATTTCGATGCCTATCTCGATCGTGCCGATTGGCCGGCCGACTGGTCGTTGCGCAGTTACCCGGTCGGAGCCGGCGATCGTGCCCGCATCGCCGAGGCGATGAAAGCAGCCTTTCTGACGCGCCCGTCGTATGAGTGGGAAGAGTTGTTTGGCGATGCCAAAGCCCCGGCGACAGCACAGCGAACGACACGGGAGTGGCTGGCCGACCCGCACGCGCTCGCGTCTGGCCTCGTGCTGGAGGTCGATGATCCAAGACACGGGTCGATGCGGCAGATGGGAAACGTGGCATGGCTGGCCGATGACGGGGAAGCAGCGGTCAAACGCCCGGGTCCGGTGCCTGATGATCTTCGTCCGGATTTGCCTGCGCTGTTGGCGGAGCCTCCCCGGCAAGCTGGCAACGGAAGCGGCAGCAGTGGCTGGCTGGAGGGCCTCATGGTTCTTGATCTGACCAACGTCATTGCCGGACCAACCATTGGTTCGACGCTGGCACGTTTCGGCGCAAGAGTGAGGCTTGTCCAACCGGTTGAACCTTCGGTCGACCCCTGGAACGCGGTGATATTCGGACTGCATGCGCAGCGCGGCAAGGAGAGCATCCTGTTGAATTTGCGCGATCGCCATGCGCAAGAAGCGTTCTGGCGGCTCGTCGGTGACGCCGATGTTATCACCATGAATGGCTCCGACGAACAACGCCTCGCGCTCGGCCTCACCGAGGAGCGGCTGGCCGACATCAATCCGCGCCTGATTCTGGTGCAGCTCGATGCCTTCGGTGGTCCGCGTAGGGGGCCAAAATCCGATCATCTGGGCTATGACGATCTGGCGCAGGCGGTGACCGGCGTGATGACCCGCTTCGGCGGCGGTCCTGATACGCCGGAGGAACATGCCCATTTCGGCACGATCGACGTTCTGACCGGCTATTGCGCCTGCGTTGCGCTTGGCGCGGCTTTGGAACGGCGCCGTCAGACAGGCAGGGGAGGTATCGCCCACTCTTCGCTGGCGGCGGCCGGCGAACTGATTCAGGCGCAGTTCATGGTCGACTTCGAGGGACGGGCACCGTTCGATGAGCCATCCGGCCGCGAGTGCCGCGGCTGGGGGCCTTTCTACCATTGTTATGAGACCTCTGACGGCTGGATGTTCTTTGCAGCACCTAAGGAAAGAGGCGAAGCGCTGAAAGCCGTTACAGAGTTGGCGGATCTGGCCTCGGTCGATGATGCCGATCTTGTTGAGGATTTGGCCGCAAGGTTCATTCAGCATCCATTAGCCCATTGGATCCGTCGGTTTGCCGGCTCGTCGGCAGCCGTGGTTCCACTGGGCTCCTTGTACGAAACACGCGATGCTTCGCTGCAGCTGGAATCAGCTGGCGAGATCGATCTACGCCAGGCGACATTTCGAACAATCCGGCACGATTTGCATCCGATGGGCCGCTGGGTCGATCTAGTTGCGCCGAATGCGGTGCGCCCGGATCGCGCCAAAGTGACGATCCCCGGACCGGCTCCGAAATACGGCCAACAGACACGAGAGATCCTTTCTCGCCTGGGCTATTCTGTCGATGAAATCGAAGCGCTGATATCAAGTGGTGCGGCAGGAGAGTCCTGGTCATCACGATACCTTCCGGAGTGAGGAGGATGATCGACGCGGGCGATAAGCATATCGCTTGAGGAAAGTGGTCAAGTAAGGGCCTTGACCGTCGCAACGCAATACATACCTAAACAAGTACAGGCCGTCCCGGTCTGCATGTCTTTCACATTGGAAGCCGATCGAATGTCCATCAAGGACGTTGTCATCGTCGGAGCCGGTTTTGGCGGGTTGTCTGCTGCCCGAGAGCTGGCAAAAGCGCCCGTTAACGTGACGGTTATTGACCAACAGAACCATCACCTTTTCCAGCCACTTCTTTACCAGGTCGCGACCGCGGCGCTGACACCGGCCGAAATAGCCGTGCCGATCCGCCACATATTGCGTGGTCAGCGCAACGCCGAGGTGTTGTTGGATCGGGTCATCGGCGTGGATGCGTCTGGGCAATCGGTCAAAACGAGCAGTGGGCTCTGTGTGCACTATGACGCGCTTATCCTCGCGACCGGAGCGAGGCACAGCTATTTCGGCAAGGATCACTGGGCCACTTACGCACCCGGTCTGAAGACCCTGAACGACGCATTCCGATTGCGTGAAAAGATCCTCATGGCCTTCGAACAGGCCGAAATCGTGGTCGATCGCGACTCCGAGGCGGCGGCACGCTTCCAGACTTTCGTGGTCGTCGGAGCTGGCCCGACCGGCGTCGAGCTGGCCGGCGCCATCGCGGAATTGTCCCATTCGGTGATGCGCGATTTCCGCAACATCGATGAGCGTCGCAACCGCATCATCCTTCTTGAAGGCGGTCCGCGCGTCTTGCCGGCTTTTGCGGAAGATTTGTCGGCCCGCGCGGCGCGCGATCTGGAAGACCTTGGCGTCGACGTCCGAACAGGGACAATGGTAACGGATGTCGGAGCGGGTAAGGTCGCCACGGATCAGGGGGATATCGCGGCAGAAACCGTGATTTGGGCGGCCGGGGTTCAGGCGTCTCCGGCCGGCGAATGGCTGGGGCTGCCTCTCGATGGTGGCGGCCATGTGACGGTCGACGAAACGCTGCGCCCAACAGGCTTCGATAATGTCTATGTCATAGGAGACACGGCCCGTCTTGAGGTCGACGGAAAGGCTTTGCCGGGAATAGCACCGGTCGCCAAGCAGATGGGTGTGTTTGTAGGGCGCCGTCTGTCAGCGCTGGCACGCGGTCGCCAGACGTCGGACAAGTTCCGCTACTTTGATGCGGGAGCCCTGGCAACGATCGGCCGCAACCGTGCCGTTGCCGACATATTCGGATTTAAGGTCAAGGGGTTTTTCGGTTGGCTGCTCTGGGGCGTTGCCCACGTTTACTTTCTCATCGGTTTCCGCAATCGGCTTTTCGTCATGCTGCACTGGCTGTGGCTCTACATCACCTGGCAGCGCGGCGTGCGGCTGATCATGCACAAGGAAGCCGGAGAAGATGCGAGAGAGGTTTGACGCGATCTCACATGCCCCAGGAGGCACTGAGCCAAAAGGGCGTTCCATTGGGGACAGGTTTGGCTGTGACTAATGCGATTGCTCGACAGGTTCCAGTAACATATGAGTCGAAAACTCCGGCTCACTTCCACCTTGTCGGAATCGTTTGGCAATGAAGGGTGAGCCCATCGCGCGTATCAGGGCACTGTAGTTTAGCCGGAATGTGATTTCGGCACCAACCGGCAGTCGTTTCTTGCCTGTATCCGTTACAAGATGATCGCTGCTGGACCCGAGTATTTTCAAGCCGAAAGGGGGTGTGAGTCCCTCTGGGTCGGTGTCCATTTGTCCCAAGGCAAATATGGCTTGGGAGAAGCTTCCGGCTTCTGCGGATGGAGCAACGGCTCCAAAGGCCGATTCTGCAATCTCACCCCATGGTATCAACGGCTTGTTTTTCGATTCAATCACTTCCGCTACGAGCGTGATGGCATCGGTATGGAGACCTTCGATTGGTTGGCGATGGAGCGGCTCGCAGCCGAGCAGTATGGCTTCGCCCAAGCGAAGATTGTTGATTCGACCCGTATCGGCACCCCCCAGAGCCCAGTTGAGATTGCCAGAATTACCACCGGAGACGATGGGGAGGATCGGGCCGAAGGTCGCGTCAATTGCATCAGCAAGAGCTGATAATTCACCCATGTTTTCTGCGTCCGGCACAACGCCGCAACGGCAAGCCAGGTTGGCACCAATTCCCCTGAGGGCAATGTTCGGGAAGCGAAGCACTTGGCTCACGACCTTGGCGAGATCGACCGGCATTATACCCTCGCGCAGGTCTCCGAGCTCCACCATCAACAGGACGCCATGAGTGCGTCCCAATGCGCGTGCGGCCTTGGAAAGCTCCGAGATGACGTCTATTTCAGTGTTGAGGCTTGTATCCGCATCCCCGACAACCTGAGCTGCCTGGCTGATCATCGGCGAGCGGACAAGTGCCATATTCGCCCCAACCGAGGCAAGGCGCATTGTTTGTATGTTCTCGATGCGTGAGTCTGCAAGCCCACTCACTCCGGCGGCCATCAATGCTCTGGCAATCTGCGGCAGGCCCAGGGTGGCTTTGGTCACGCCCCAAACGGAGATGCCGCGACTGGCGAGCAGATTGACAAGCGTGCGGGCATTGTGCCGGATTTTTACGAGATCGATCTCAAGGCGCGGTGCGGTCAATTGACCTCTGCAGTCAGCTTCATCCTGAGTTGGGGAAACGCCGCAAGAACCATCTCGATCAAGTGATCGGTAGACCTTGTCAGTGCATCGGTGACCGGGATGCCCAGTTCGCTTTCGTACTTCACGATCGCGGAACCGATTTCGGCGTCTGTCATGTTCTCGTGATTGATCGTAAGACCGATGACCTTCGTATCGGCGAATGTTTCGATCAGATTGATTTCGCTTGCCGGATCCGGCATCGGCATTTTCTCGAAATCGCAGCGATTGATGCGGCCAGGTGCATGCTGGAGCACCACGCCATCGGGACAACTGCCGCGCAGAATAAAAGACGATGTTGAAAAGGCCGGGTGGCTGAGCGCGCCTTGTCCCTCGACAAAAATGATATCGGGGCTTTCAGCATCGTATGCCTCGATGATTGTCGCTTCCAGTTCACCGGTGCAAAACTGCGACGGGACAGCATCCATGGCTACACCATGGCGCGCGCCCTGGATCAATCCGGTCTGACCTGTGCCCACCATGACCGCCCTGACGCCACGATCATTCAAAACGCGTGTCATAATTGTCGCCGTAGTGCGCTTGCCGATAGCGCAATCCGTGCCGAGTACCGCAATACGCGGACAGGCAACATCGGATATCCGACCACTGAACAAACGCAGATCTTTCTTGGCACGCGGTTTGCGGATATCCAGGATACTTACCTTGTTGGCAACGCATGCCGCTGCAAAAACAGGATCGTCGGTGAGAAACTCATGCAGCCCATTGACGATATTCATGCCAAGGGTCATCGCCTCTATCACGAGACCGCGCTCACGGGTCGACAACATGCCACTCGATGGCGCCATTCCAAAGATGAAATAGTCGGGTAGGTGTGCGGCGTGCTCCAGCGCATCCTCCAGGTCGCGGCAGACTGGTATGGCGTTCGGCGCATCCCCGAGAACCTCGCCGGCATCGAGCCCGGCTTTTTCGCTGTCGATGACGGATAGTATCCTATACCTCTCCGAGTGCCGGACGAGCCCGTTGGCCGTTTTACCGTCAATCGCGCCGAAATTGCCTTCGCAATATACGATTGCCGTATTGGCCTTTTGCTGCTTGCGGCTCTTTGGCAGGCCTACTTGCGGTTTGGTGCCCTCGAAGACTGGCGGGCGATTTTTAAGGTTTGACGAACGCGGCAGTTCGAGATGTGTAATTGAAGACATTTCGATCCTTAAAACGGAGCTTGGCGCCAGCATCTGTATCGCGCCAGCTCAACAATTTTCGATTTTGGTCGCGATGGCGAACCTAAAAACAGGCCAAACTTGGAGTGTTGCCACTGGCCCTTTGTTCGCCGGTTTGATGAATGAGCATGAAGCCGCTCATTCCGAGAAGCCGCGGAGCGCCACGCCTCTGGTTTTTATCTATGGAACCTTACGCACAGCACCGTTGCCTCAAGAACTTTACATTCTCAAGCTCGCCGAGCGGTCAGTGGGTTTGCGGTGTGTTCAGTTCCACAAGTCCGCACGGACTTGTGCGAATTGGCAATCCGTCAGGAGTCTTCGGTCAACGCGGTCAGACAGGCTTCCGCAAGAGCGCGATTCGGTTTGTCAGCACCCAAAGGCGTTGCCCAGCCGGCCTCTTCGACAATCCCGCGTCGTTTGTAGCTGCTGGCCTCGTTGATTTCCGCCATCAAATCGACCGACTTCGGATCTCCCTGTGACTTCAGGACACAGTAGGGCGTAAGTGCCTTGGTCGTGGCAGCCACGGATTGCTTGCTGGACATTTCAGTCGCTGAGCTGGCGGTCATCCAGCCACCCCAGCTGAACCCCACAATAGCCAGGGCGATAGCGCCCGCTCCCGCGCCCACAAGCGCAGGTTTCGTCCATTCGGGAAGTTGCATGAGTACGTCCAATCGGTATGGGGACAGGCGCGCAAGATCGCGTGCTCGTCTGTCCTTGTAGCACGCAATCGGCGAATAGCCAGCATGGTTTCTCGGCAGACTCGAATTCGGCACTGTACGAGACTATCCTGTGGTGCCCACTCGTTCTGGGCTTTCGAATACTCGAACATCTCCTGAAGTATCAGGCAATCGTCTCTGGGAATGACGGATTGGTCTACGGACCGGCTCCTATCTCGCTGTTAATGCTGGATTTGGTCTTAGCGAGTGGCGGCGTGAATCTTCAGATTACCAACCGAGAGGGGACCCGCTCCTTTTTGTCGAGGATCGCGGCCAGTGCCCTGATGTTCGGCTTTGGCATATTCTTTCGCCAGATCAGCAATGTCCTGATCGCGTCTTCGCCTTGCGGCAGCCGATGAATCCTTAGACGTTTGCTCTCCGGGAAGGTCATCAGCACACTTTCCGGCAGCAGTGCGGCGCCCATGCCGGCCAGCACACAGCCCAGCATGGCATGGTAGGACCCGAGTTCTATGGCGCGGGCTGGTACCTGGCCTCGTGCCTCGTACCAGGCCTCGAGCCGCTTGCGGTGCGGGCAACCGTGCTCGAAGACGATGATCGTTTCCGGTACACCACCGGGTGCGTCGATGGAGGGTCGGTCTGCCAGCGTCACGATTACCGGCTGCTCCTCGAAGGCAACGAGAGAGTCGAACTGCTCTTCCGCGACCGGCTCGGCGACCAGCGCTGCGTCGATCTCGCCGGCCAGCAGCGCTTCCGACAGCGCTGTGGGATTGCCGGTGCGCAGCTCCAGCGTGACGTCTTGATGGCGCTCGGAAAAGCGGGCCAGCGGTGCCGGTAATCTTACGGCAGCCGTGCTCTCCATCGAGCCAAGGCGGAAGAGGCCGGACGGCGTGTCATCCAGGACCGCTCCGCGGGCTTCTTCTGCCAGATCGAGCAGGCGGTCGGCATAGGCAAGCAGCGTCTCACCCGCAGGCGTCAGTTGCAGGCGCCGCCCGGCGCGCACGAACAGCGTCGCGCCGAGCTTGTCCTCAAGCTGCTTGATGCGCGTCGTCACATTGGATTGAACCCGATGCAGGCGTCGGGCCGCATTGGTCACACCGCCCTCACGGACGACGGCTGTGAATACCCGTAGGTCGCTCAACTCCATCCATCTCTCCAAGAGATTGTAAAGTTCTTTATTATTCATTTTTCTTGATGAATAACAAGCGCTATGACCCGCCGCGAGCCGCCTGGGAGCGGTTGAACTGAAACGGAGAAGAGCAATGGAAAAAGGATACTGGATCGTCCGCGTATCGGTAAACAATGCGGAGAACTACCCGGACTACCTGAAAGCGGCAACGCCGGCTTTCGAGGCTTACGGCGCCAGGTTTTTGGTGCGTGGCGGCGAGTTCGAAGAGATGGAAGGAAAGGCACGCGAGCGCAATGTGGTGGTCGAGTTCAAGGATTACAAAACCGCGCTTGCCTGCTACCGAAGCCCTCAGTACCAGACGGCCAAGGCCATCCGCAATGCCAACGCCGACGCGGAATTGATCGTCGTCAGGGGAGCGGCCTGACCGCAGTCAAATCTGCCGGGTCGATGACCGTTCGACGATTGCTGCTTCGATAGCGCGGTCTTCGATGTTGGCTGCTCTGTCGAGTCTTTCGACCAGTGAGACGGCAACCATCTGGCCCATGCGTGCAGTCGGAAGCCGCACGGTGGTCAGCGGTGGGTGGCAATGGGCCGCCCAATCCAGGTCGTCGCATCCCATGATCGAAACATCGTCCGGGACGGCAAGACCGGCTCGACCGGACTCGAACAGAGTGCCCAGTGCCAGAATGTCCGATAGGCAAAGGATTGCCGTTGGAGGTTCGGCTTGCGCAAAGAGGTCGGCGGCGGCTTCGACACCGCCCGCGACCTCAAGCACCGTTTCCCGGAAGTCGGTTTGAACCTCCGCCCTGCGCGCCTCGCGGGTGACGCCACTGACGCGAAGGCGCGTGCGATCATTGTCGGCCAGGGGGCCATGGATGACGCCAACGGACCGGTGCCCCAAGTCAGCGAGATAGGAGATGGCCATCTGGCCGATCAGCGTGTTGTCATAACCGATCGCGGGTAGCGCATTGCGGGTCCTGCAGACACTGGTGCAAACGGCCGGAATACTCCTGCTTTCAAGCAGTTGAAGCAAAGTCTTGTCATGGATTGCACCGGACAGAATGATGCCTTCCGCACCCATGTCGAGAAGTTCCCTGGTGCGTTTTTCCTCAACTCCGAGATCGCCGTCAGTGCTGGCAATGACCAGGGCATAGCCATGCTCAGCCAGTGCCCGTTCTACCGCATCGAGGAACCGAGCGAAAATCGAATAGGCCAGCGTCGGAACCACGGCGCCGATGGTTTTCGTGCGGTTTGTGGCCAGCGCTCTTGCCGCCGAATTCATGACGTAACCGGTCTCCCGCATGGCTGCGAGAACCCGCTCGCGCGTCTTGACATTGACCTGATCGGAATTGTTGAGGACGCGGGATATGGTGGCCACGGAAAGGCCTGTCGCCTTGGCCAGCCCGCGCACGCCGGGGTTCTTTGTCTGCGGATTCGTCATCGTCAGAAGTAAGCCGAACAGTGGCTTCGTTGGCAAGTCACAGGCCTTCACTACGGTGGATTCGCCAACCGCTGTTGACAAATGTAACCGGTTACAGTTGAATTTGCGTATTGCTACGGGAGCAGGCACGGACGATGCACTTTTTCGCGCCAAGACTGGGTGGACTGGTCTCCGACGGGGTTCGCTACCCCGGTATATCGACCGCCGACGGCCGGCGGCGATACCAGGTCTCCTGCGGTCGCGCAAAGCGTATCGAATTGTTGGCCGGCGATCTCGTGACCCTCATCAGCGACGATGGCGGTAGCCGGATCTGGATCTGCGCCTTCGATGAACGCGGTGACGACGCGACCCCTGCACTCGGCCAGTCGGGCTCGACCTGTGAAGCCGGCCTTCCGACAGGAATAGACCGCGGCGAAATCGACGCATGGATGATGGCCTCTGGAGGGTCGGACAAACCAGTCGCCCGTATCCCGATCTTCGATGAAACCACGCCGGCCGGCGAGCGTTTTGTGGCTCGGGCCGAAAGTCGCATGGATTTCTGGGTTCTGGTGCCGCTTGATCAAAGCACCCTGGAGGGGGGCGGCGGCGGTTCGGTCACGGTCGAGATTTCTCCTGCTGCCAGGGGCGAGCGACCGTTACCGGATCCGGTCGGTGCTGTTCGCGAGGAATTCCGGGTCGATTCCGGAACTGCGCGGGCCTACCACTTGCGCAAGGGCGACTACGTTCAAGTCATTGATGTTGAAGGCCGGCAGTGTTCGGACTTTATGGCCATGCGCGCAGGCGCACTGGACAAAGGCATCGAGCGATTCATCGACTCGACCGTCACCCGTACCCTGGTGGCGGGCGCCTATCCGGCACCTGGACTGTTCGACAAGTTCTACGACCAGGAGATGGTTCCCCTTTTGGCATTGGCGCAGGACACCGTCGGCCGCCATGATACCTTCGCGCTGGCCTGCACGGCCCGTGGCTATGAGGAACGCGGATTTCCGGGGCACCTGAATTGTTCCGACAACATCTCGGAGGCCTACGAACCGTTCGGGATCGCGCGGCGCGCCGCATGGCCCGCGATCAACTTTTTCTTCAATTCGGCGATATCACCGGCCGACAACCGATTGCAGGCGGGCGAGGCCTGGTCACGCCCCGGCGACCATGTCGCGCTGCAGGCGCTGACCGATCTTGTCTGCGTGTCGACCGCCTGTCCGGACGACGTCGATCCCATCAATGGCTGGAACCCGACAGACATCCATGTGCGTATCTACAAGCCTGAGCGACCGTTGGTCCACGCAGTCGCTCACCGGCCGTTTGCCGAAAGTGAGGCCAGTATGACCGTCAATTCGGCATTCCATGCGCGCACCAGCGCGCTGACCAAGAGCTTTGCCGTGGCGCGTGATCTCTGGCTGCCCAGCAGCTACGAGTCGACCCGCACAATCTCCGAATACTGGGCCTGCCGCAGTGCCGTCACCGTGCAGGACATGTCGTCCCTGCGCAAATATGACGTGCTCGGCCCCGATGCTGAAACCCTGTTGCAGGCCTGCCTGTCGAGGAACATTGCAAAACTCTCCGCCAATCGGGCGGTTTATGCGCTGATGCTGTCGGAGACCGGCTCGGTGATTGACGACGGCACTCTGTTTCGCCTCAACCAGGAGGCATTTCGCTGGTGCTGCGGCTCCGAGGAAAGCGCCTGGCAGCTCAAGCGCGTCGCTGAGGAGAGGGGTCTGCGGGTCTGGATCAAGGCATTGGGGTCCGCCATGCCCAATCTAGCCGTCCAGGGACCCAACAGTCGCGAGCTGATGAAACGCGTGGCCTTCATCCAGCCGCATCAGCCTTCGCTGGACAACGTACGCTGGTTCGGCTTCACCGTGGCACGGCTCGGCGACCGGCAGGGGCGGTCCTTCATGCTCAGCCGCACCGGTTACACCGGCGAACTCGGCTACGAGATTTTTTGCAGCGAAGCCGACAGCCTGGTGGTCTGGGACGCCCTGATGGATGCTGGTGGTGATCTCGGACTGCAACCGATGGGTAGTGATGCGTTGGAGATTTTGCGGGTAGAGGCCGGGCTGATGGCGTCGGGCCACGAGTTCCTGCCTGGCGTCGATGCCCACGAGGCCGGGCTTGGCTTTGCAGTCGACATGGCCAAGGGCGATTTTGTCGGCCGCGCAGCGCTGGAGCGCAATGGCGGTGCGCCTCGGCGCAAGTTGGTCGGTTTGCAGTTTCGCGGCAATGAAGTGCCTGAGCATGGGGCGCCGGTATTCAGCGATGCGCTGCAGGTGGGCGAAGTGACCAGTGCCGTGCGATCGCCGATGTTCCAGTCCGCCATCGCCATGGCGCGTCTTGCAGTAGAGTTTGCCGATGCGGATACCGACCTCGAGGTCGGGTGCCTCGACGGCCACATAAAGAGGCTTCCGGCGCGGGTTTGCGACATTCCGTTCTACGATCCGAAACGGGAACGCGCCCGCACCTGACAAGAAGAAAAGACAACCAGAGTGAAACACGGAGAACTGACATGAAGAAATTGCTGATGGGAACGGTCTTCGCACTGACGACCGGTTTCGCAATGTCCGGTGCATCGGCCGCCGACAAGGTGATGATCGGCGAGCCAAGCTGGCCGGGTGCGAAAATCATCGCCAATGTGCTGAAAGTGGTGATCGAAGAAAAACTCGGCGGCGAGGCGGAGCTGGTACCGGGTACCAATCCGGTGATATTCGCGGCCATGGATGGAGGCCGTGGTGATATTGATGTGCATCCAGACGTTTGGCTGCCGAACCAGAAAAGCCTGACTGACGAGTATGTCGACAGCAAAGGCACTGTTGGTCTGTCGAGCGGCGCTTATGAAGGCCGGTCCGGCTTCTGCGTTCCGACCTTCATGGCCGACAAGCACAACATCAAGACGGTGTTCGATCTGGCGACACCCGACGCCCAGGCGCTGTTCGACAGTGACGGCGACGGCATGGGCGAGATCTGGATCGGTGCATCCGGCTGGGCCTCGACCAATGTGCACAAGGTCAAGGCGCGCGACTACGGCATCGAAACCTTCCTGGAGCCCGGCACCGAGGACGAGACGGTGTTCTATTCAAAGCTGAAGGACCTGGTCGGCCGGGAGAAGGGTGCCGTGTTCTATTGCTACAAGCCGCACTACGTGCACGCGCTCTACGACGTCACCATGCTGGAAGAGCCGCCGCACGATCCGGCCAATTATACGATCATCCAGCCTGACGCCGATGCCGACTGGTACGACAAGTCTTCGATCACCAGCGGCGACACCGTCAAATCTGTGCGCATCGCCCATTCCAAGTCGCTGGAAGAGCGCTCGCCAGAGGCAGCCAAGTTGCTGGCCAATGTCGATCTGAGCGCCGACGATGTTTCAAAGCTGACCTTCGAGGTCGTCGTTAACGGCAAGGATGCTGCTGATGTCGCCCGCGACTGGGTTTCGGCCAACGGCAAGACCGTCGACGCCTGGCTCGGGATCAAATAGCCTCCCAAACGCGGGCGGATGAAAACGCCGCCCGCACCCCCTTTGAAGGGACTGATAACGTGAAAGCTGATGCCGACAAACAGCCGATCGTTGCCAAAAATGTCTGGAAGATTTTTGGTGACAAGGGCAAGGCCGCCCTCCAGGCGATCCATGACCGCGGCTTGAGCAAGGCCGAGGTGCTGGAAGAGTTCAATTGCGTCGTCGGTGTCGCCGACGCGAGCTTCGAGATCGAAGAGGGCGAGATTTTCTGCATCATGGGGCTTTCGGGTTCCGGCAAGTCGACCCTCGTGCGCCACGTCAACCGATTGCTCGAACCGACCGCCGGAGAGATCCTGATCGACGGGGTCGACGTCATGGGCATGAACGATGCGGAACTGCGCGACCTGCGCAACCGCAAGGTCGCCATGGTGTTCCAGAATTTTGGCCTGATGCCGCATCGCACGGTGCGCGACAACGTTGCCATGCCGCTGGAAATCCGCGGTGCGTCGAAGCGTGAACGATGGTCTGAGGCTGACCGGGTGCTCAACATGGTCAACCTGACTGGATGGGAAGACAAATACGCCCACGAGCTTTCCGGCGGCATGCAGCAGCGCGTCGGACTTGCCCGGGCGCTCGCCAGCAACCCGGACATCCTGCTGATGGACGAGCCGTTTTCAGCGCTCGACCCGCTTATCCGCCGGCAATTGCAGGACCAGTTCATGGATCTGTCGGCGTCGCTTCACAAGACGACGATCTTCATCACTCACGATCTCGACGAGGCGATCCGGATCGGCCGACGAATTGCTATCATGAAGGACGGGCGCATCGTCCAGGTCGGCACGCCCGAGGACATCGTGATGAACCCGGCCGATGATTATGTCGCAGATTTCGTCGCCGGCATCTCGAAGCTCGATCTGGTGTTCGCGCATTCCATCATGCAGCCTGTGGCTGCCTACGAACAGCACAATGGCTCGGTTGGCGAGAACGCTGCCCGTGCAACGCCCGAGACCGACCTCAACGGCCTGATCGATGTCGCCGTCGAGACCGACGGTCCGATCCTGATTGCCGACAATGACGGCGAGGCGGTGGGCATTGTCGACCGTACAGCGTTGATGCGCGCGATCCAGGGCGGACGCAAAACCGAGGAAACGACCGATGTCTGACGTGCCGGCAGAAACGAGTCCCATCAACAAACTGGTCGAGCGCTTTGCCGGGACAAATGCAGACTATTACAGCCGCCAATTCGCCTATCTCAGCGAGGCGCGTGGCTATCGGATCACCTTCAACCCCATCGCCGCCATCGCCAGCCCGATCTGGTTTGGAGCCCGCGGGCTGTGGTCATGGTTCCTGATCTTCCTGTTGGTCGAGACTTTCGGCTACATCCAACTATTCCGTGGCGCCATCGGCGATCTGGGACAGGACCAGTTGCAACGCGCCGAGGCGATCCGCAAGACCCTCGCGACGCGCCTCGAGCAAATCGAGCAGGCCAAGCAATCCGGCTCCAGCGCGCTGGATTCGTTGCAGCGAGCCGCCAATTCGCTGCAGGTTGCGCTCGATGATGCGCTCGTCAGGGCCGAAGCGGCATCGGGCGACGCATTCATGCTGGTGGCCTTCGGAGTCGCCATCGTTGTAGCCGCCAAGATCGTTGCCGGCCTGCTCGCCAACTGGACCCTGGAAACGCGGTTCACCCGTTGGCGTTCGGACCCGTCGCTGGCCACCGGGCTGTCTCCCGCCCGTGTGGGCGTGGCGACGGTGATCTTTCTGGCGGTAGCCGGTCTTTCATCCGTGCGCTTTGCCCGGCCCGACCTTTTTCCGATGCTGCTTGACTTCCCGACAGACAAGAGCATCCGCATCGACACGGCCGACTGGATCAAGGCCGGATTTGAATGGGCCAAGAGTTCAGGTGCCGAGTTCTTCAATTCCATCACGCTTGGAATCCGCTCGTTGCTCGACGGTCTGGAAACGGTGTTTGTCGGCACCCCATGGCCAGTCATCATCCTGGTCGTTGGTATGTTGGCCTGGCTGACCGGTGGGCCGCGAGTGGCGATTTTTGCTCTTGCGGCGCTGGCCTATCTCGGCGTGCTCGGCTTCTGGGAGAAGGCGATGACGACCATATCGCTGCTGGGTGCCGCTGCCATGGTGTCGATCACGCTGGGCATCCCGATGGGTATTTTCTGCGCCCGCAAGCCGCGGGTCTATGCCGCCGTCAGGCCAGTCCTCGATTTCATGCAGTCCATGCCGTCCTTCGTCTATCTGATTCCGGTGATTGCGTTTTTCGGCGCCGGGAAACCGGCAGCCATCGTCGCAACGCTGATCTTCGGTTCGCCGCCGGTCATCCGGCTGACGGTGCTGGGATTGCAACAGGTACCGCATGCTGCACGCGAAGCGGCACTCGCTTTCGGTGCGACGCCGGCTTACCTGCTGTTCAAGGTGGATCTTCCGCTCGCCGCCCGCACCATCATGGCAGGTGTCAACCAGACGATCCTGCTCTCCCTGGCCATGGTTGTTGTCGCCTCGCTGATCGGCGCCAAAGGACTGGGCGAGGATGTGCTTGAGGCACTGCAATTCGCTTCAGAAGGGCAAGGCATCCTGGCCGGTATCGCCATTCTGTTCTGTGCCTTGATCCTTGACCGCATCGTCGCCGGCAAGGGCGCTCGCTGAGGAGGTTCGTCAGTCGGAATTAACTGACACGGTTCCCTTCGCACGGATCTGCGCTACCATAGAGTTGAGCGGAATCTTTGACAGCGGGAGGTTCGGGAACCATGCGGTGGCTTCTGTCAATCGGTGCGATCCTGATACCGTTGCTGGCTGCATCAAGTGCGGCTCTGGGCGACGATATCGAGGTCGATCTGCAGCTCTTTCTGGCGGTGGACGCATCCCGTTCCATGACGCCGCGGGAACTGGAGATCCAGCGGCGCGGCTACGCCGAGGCGCTTGTCAGTGATCCGGTGGTTCAGGCGATCCGAGATGGCTTGCTCGGGCGCGTTGCGCTCACCTACGTGGAATGGGCTGGCGCCCAGTCGCAGCGCGTCATCGTCGACTGGACGATGGTCGGCAGCCGTGAAGATATGCAGGTTATCGCCGCCCAACTGACGGCGCATTTCGATCCGGCACTCAGGCGCACATCGATCTCCGGTGCCCTCGACTATGCCCGAAACAGCATTCACAACAACGGCTACACCTCGTACCGCAAGGTGATCGACGTGTCCGGCGACGGTCCAAACAACCAAGGCCGCCCGGTGCTTCCCGCGCGCGATGCAACTATTGCCGAAGGCATCACCATCAACGGTCTGCCGTTGATGACCCGAGAGGGCATGGGCTCGCAGTTCCATCTGGAAGACCTCGACGAGTACTACAAGAATTGTGTCATCGGTGGCCCGCGTTCGTTCGTCATTCCGGTCCTGGATTGGGAGGCGTTTCCCGAAGCCGTGCGTCGCAAGCTGGTGCTGGAGCTGGCCGGTACCGACCTGCCGGTGCATCGGGCATCGGCGCAACCGGTCCAGCAATCTTTCTACGATTGCATGATCGGTGAGAAGATCTGGCAGCGCTTCCAGGGCGACTTCTTCAATCCCTGAGGCTGGCTTCGATCAGTTCGGCAATCGCCGCCGATGATGCATCGCCTCGACCAGCCATTCCGGCGGCAGCGCCACGTTGTTCGGCTTCGCTCTTGTGCTGGATCAGTTTTTTCTGCCCGTGGATATCTTCAACGTCGAGGGTGATGGCGACGATGGCCGTCAGCATTTTCCGGCGTTTCGTCTCGTCCATCTTGTCGCTGGTCCAGGGTTTCTTCGGCGCCAACTGCGCCTCGAATTTGGCCGCCAACCGATCGACATGCGCCAGGTGTGTATCCCTGTCTGCGACGCGCGCCGTGCCTGTCACATGAACAGCGGTGTAGAGCCAGCTCGGCACTTGATCGGCGCTGCCGTACCAGTCCGGGCTGACATAGGCATCGGGGCCGCTGCAGGCGAGCAGCGCCTGGCAGCCGTCGCCGATATGGGTGTGGATGGGATTGGCGCGGGCGACATGAAGGGCGATGCGAAGGCCAGTCTCGGGTGTTCCGTCGATGAGAAACGGCACGTGAACGCCGAAGGGCGCATCGGTGGTCGGAACGATGAGCAGTCCGAAGGACCGTTCCTCCAGCAAGGGCAGCGCCTCGTCGATATCGATCTTGAAAACCGGATGCAGGTACATGGCGGGCCTTTCCATTGCGTCGAAACGATCCAGGTCTGACAGACCCGGACCGCCGGTTCCCTTCAGGAGAAGGTCTGAAGTGGTGTCAGTCAACCGATATGTAGCTCGTCATGTGCATATCGGCGGCTTCCTCGCGCAGCACCGCCAAAGGGCGATATTCCAACGAGTCGAACCAATCGTCGATCTTGTCGGCGTCCGGAAAACGAACCACCACAACCAGGCTGCGGTCGTCCTCATCGCCGTTCAGGGTTCGCACCGCACGGCCACTGAAAAGAAGCTCAGCACCGCGCGGCCCGACCAGCGAGCGGTTCGCTTCCAGATAGCGTTCGAATTTCTCGCGATCTTTCAGCCTTATACGGGAAATCATCAAGGCACTCATGTCATCTTCCTTTCTTTGGGTTGGGAGGTCAGGCCACCGGACGCAGCACTGCCGCACCGTGGGCCGGATCGTGGCCATGACGCCATTCGCCGCTGTCCTGGGCGAAAACCGGGGCCTTTAGCGTCACATGCCCGCGCCGTTGCTCTATGGCGCCGACATCGGGCTTCGCAGTGACCAGGATCCTGGCGAAGTTGACCAACGCGGTTACCCTGTTGCGCAGCGAGCGAACCGCCTCCGGCCTTTGTGCGGTCACACGCCGGGCGATGGCCTCAAAGGGCTCCGGTGACCTGCCACCGACCCGTTCGACAGCATCAGTTGGACCGCCGACGGCAAATGTTCCGCGCCGGTACTCTTCCGTGTAGAGGCGCAACTGAGTCATGGCGGCTTCGGAAAAATTGGCCGGCCGCAGCGCCGCTAGGGCCTTCAGGAACATCGCTTCGGGAATGTCGCGGTAACGGACCCGGTGTCCAAGCACCTTCGAAAGCGTCTCGGCGATCTCATCTGGCGACAGCAGGTCCGGCCCGGTTGGTCGATATGTCTTGCCGGCATGGGTGGCCGGATCCATCAGCGCACCTGCATTGACGGCGGCGATATCCTCGTTCGAGGGTGGTGCATTCTTCTTCACCGAACCGTCACCCAGAGGCATGGTCAGCAGGCCCAGTTGCGCTGCCGGTTCGAGCACCATGAAATAGTTGTCTGCGAACCAGCCGACATTGATGTGGGTGACCGAGCAGTCCGGAATCATGTCGAGCATCTCGTCGTTCAGCCAGACTTCCCGGGTGAACAGCGAAGGATGGTGCGGGTCGGCCAGCCATTGGCCGAGCGAGACCACATGCTCCAGACGACTTTCGCGGGCGGCCACGGCGAAGACCGCGCCGAAATGCAGGCCGTTGGGTGCCGTTGGTTCGCAATGATAGGCCCGCTGGATGCCTTGCATGGCGCGGCGCATGTCAGCCAGCGCGTACTGGTCGCCGAGAAAGATCTCCGCGCCGGCTTCGCGAAGTCGCAAGGCGCGCCGGTCGTCACGGTGCAGGAAGGCGCGGACGGGATAGCCGCGTTCGAGAAGCTGAAGTGCGGTCGGCAGGCCTGTCTTGCCGCCGGCACTTGTGACGAGGATTTTCGGTTTCACGGGCATTGCTGTCCTCCGCTGTTGATCGGTTGAACGGGCTCGGCCATTCTCCGCCGAGGCACCTAAGATGGTAGCGAACAATTGATAATTTCAACTTGTTGCTTTATTTTTTAAAGTAACAAGTTTGTGAACGGAGATCCCATGGCCACCAGCCGGCGCTACAAACTGCTTTGCCCGATCGCCCGTGCGCTCGACCGCGTAGGCGATCGCTGGACATTGTTGATCTTGCGCGATCTGCATGCCGGACCGGCGCGGTTTTCCGATCTGCAAACGGGGCTGAAGGGCATCGCCGCGAACCTGTTGACCGATCGACTGAACCAGCTTGTCGAGGACGGATTGGTGGAGAAGCAGGACGGACCTTATGGGGCTGCGCTCTACGCCTTGTCCGATCTAGGCCAGGGCACTCGGGAGCTTCTGTTTCAACTGGCGCTGTTTGGGGGTCGGTTTGCACCTGATGAAGAAGTCCGACGCCCCGGCAACCTCCGTACGGTTGCAGTGACCTTGGGCGCCGCTTGCCAGCGGGTTGCTTCCGACAATGCCGATTTTGTCGCGTCGATCGTGATCGATGGTGAGCCTTTCACCCTGACGGCACGGGAAGGAAAGGTCGATATGGTCTACCAGGAGGCCAGCGAACCCGATGTCGTCATGAAGACATCCTACGAACCCATGATGGCCGCTGCCGAAGGCGAAATGCCGATGAGCGTTTTTCTGCGCGACCATGTCGATCTGGAGGAACGAACGGCAGGCAAACAAGCCCTGTTGATGACCTTGCTGGCCGAGGCCATGGGTCAGTTTGTCTCGGGCTCCTGACAGCCTACCGTCAGTTGAAACGACGATTGGCTTTGCCCTCGGCATCGATCCGGGTTAAATGGCCACCGGTATTGTGCTGATCCCTTCTTGTGAATGCCCGCCAAACCCTGCGTGAATGCGGGGGCAATAGCCCGTTGAAAGGCCCTGTCATGTCAACTGGAATGCTCCGGTCGGCCGTTATTCTCGGTCTGCTGGCCTGTGTCGGCCCTTTCGCCATCGACATGTATCTACCGGCGATGCCGGTGATCGGCGAGGATCTCGGTGCCAGTGTCGCCGCAACGCAGATGACGCTGACTACATTCTTTCTGGCGTTCGGGGTCGCGCAGATGGCCTACGGACCGCTGGCGGATCAGGTGGGTCGCAAACCACCGCTCTACGCGGGGCTCGTGATCTTCATCATCGGATCGTTGGGCTGCGTCTTTGCACCCTCCATTGGCTGGCTGATTGCTTCGCGCTTTGTTCAGGGGCTGGGCGCCGCCGTCGCCATGGTGATACCGCGTGCCATCATCCGCGATTTGCACACCGGCACGGAGGCCACCCGGCTGATGGCGCTGATCATGCTGGTCATCAGCATATCGCCGATGCTGGCGCCGCTTGCGGGCAGCGGCCTAATCCTTCTGACCGGCTGGCGGGCAATATTTGCTGTGCTGTGCGTTGCTGCAGTCTGCAGTCTTCTGTTGACGGGCTACATGTTGCCGGAGACGTTGAAACCGGAAAACCGGATGCGCATGAACCTCGCCAATCTGATGCGCGGCATGGGCACGCTGATCCGCGATCCGCTGTTCATGGGCCTGACTTTCATCGGCGGTTTCGGGATGGCCAGTTTCTTCGTTTTCATCGCCAGTGCCTCCTTCGTCTATACCGAACAGTTCGGCCTGACACCCACGGAATTCAGCCTGGCACTGGCCCTGAACGCCATCGGATTCTTTGCCGCTTCACAGTTCGCGGCTGGCCTGGGAGAGCGCTTCGGCATGGCTCGAGTCGTTGCGGGCGGCGTTACCGCCTTCCTGTGCTTTTCCGCGGCGTTGCTGGCGATTCTGATGGCCGGTTATGTCCATCTGGCGGTTATTATCGGTTTCCTGTTCTGCGCCAATGCCGGTCTCGGGCTTGTGATCCCGACGACCATGGTAATGGCGCTCGATCCGCACGGAGAAATTGCCGGCCTGGCTTCATCGCTCGGCGGCACGCTGCAGATGCTGGCCGGTGGCCTGGCAATCGTTGTCGCCAGCCCGTTCTTTGACGGAACGGCGCTGCCGATGGTGGCCGCAATTGCCCTTTGTGCCGTCATTGCCTTCATCCTGTCGCGGCTTGTCGTATCTCGCGCGGCTGCCGCAAGCAGCGAGGGCGCATCGGTTCACTGAGCAGCTACAGGATGCCGTCGAAGGGGCGGGTGTCCGATTTGCCCATGTCTTCGGTGTGCTTCCAGAAAGCGCCACCGATGCGCTTCGCGATCACGTGGACATGCTGCTTGAGAACCGGGACGTTCACCGGCAGGCACAACACCTTGTCCTGAAGGTTCGTTTTGATACGATCTAAAGTCTGATGTTGGGCGGTCATGAGTGCCTCACTGGGTAGAATTGAGCGTGAATTCAGGGTAGGCGCTCATTCGATGGGATGCTTGAAGGAAGGCTTTAGCGTGGCTTCTCAAATGCTTTATTCCGCTTGCCGGAAGCTTGAAAAACGGTGATTTACCGGTTCGGAACCTTCTCGGTTGACACCGGGCGACTGGAACTGACGGCTGACGGCGAGGCGATTTCGGTACAGCCGCAGGTCTTCGCGCTGCTTGTTTTCCTCATCGAAAATCGTGACCGCGTTGTCAGCAAGGACGAGATTATCGAGGGTGTGTGGGACGGCCGCATTGTCTCCGATGGGACGCTCAACGCGCGTATCAACGCTGCTCGAACAGCGCTTGGTGACAGCGGCGACGAACAGCGGGCAATCCGCACCTTCCCACGCCGCGGTTTCCGGTTCATCTTCGAACTCGACGATGGGGTTGTACCGGAACCGCCCGGGTCGGACCGGCGGTCCGCACCGGTCGACAAGCCATCCATCGCTGTCCTGCCATTCGTCAACATGAGCGGCGATCCGCAACAGGAGTTCTTCGCGGACGGTATCACCGAGGACCTGGTGACGGCCTTGTCGCAGTTGCGGGGGTTTTTCGTTATCGGCCGCAACACCACATTCTCTCTAAAGAAGAGCGATGCCGACACACGGCAGATCGCCGAGGAACTGGGTGTGCGCTACGTTCTGGAGGGCAGCGTGCGAACCGCCGGCGATCGGGTCAGGGTGACCGCGCAATTGAGCGAAGGCGAGACGGGTCGGCAGATCTGGGGCGAACGCTATGATCGCGACCTGACGGATATTTTTGCTATCCAGGACGAGGTGACCGGAAGCGTGGTGGGCCGGCTGGCGCCCGAGCTCTACGCTGCCGAACACGCCAGGCAGCATCGGCGACCGCCGCAAAGCCTTGATGCCTGGGAATGTTTCGTACGCGCCATTCATTGTTATGGCCAGCAGTCGAAACAGGGCAGCGAAGAGGCAATGGAACTGCTCGAGCGGGCGGTAGAACTCGATCCCGGTTACGCGCAGGCACTGGGCCTTTACGCTATTACACTGTCATGGCGGGTCATCCAGCGGTGGGAGCCTTATGAGGAATCGCTCGCGAGAGCTCGCGATGCCGCTCGCCGCGCGATCGCTGCCGACGCCAATGAAGCATGGGCTCATATGGGTCGAGGCATGGTCTCTATGGTGTCACGCGACAACACCGACGGGATCATCAGTTTTGCCCGCGCCGCCGAACTCAGCCCGAACTTCGCCTATGCCCATGCGATGCTCGGAGCCGCCAACGCCTATGCAGGCAATCCGGATGAAGCGGTTCGCTGTGTCGACAGTGCCAAGCGACTGAGTCCGCAGGACATCTTCCTCGACAAGTTCGAACTCTATTACAGCCTCGCGCATTTCCAGGCCGGTCGCTACCTCAAAGCGGCACAGGCAGCAGAACGGGCGATTCAGATCAAGTCTGAGCACGCCAACACCCACATGATCGCAGCGGCGTCCTATGCGCATGCCGGTGATCAGGCGCGAGCCGAAGCCGCGCTGGCAAAATTCAAGGCGCTGGTTCCCAACACCAATGCAACCAACGTTCAGCGGGCGATCGCCTACCGCGACCCCGCGGATCGAGCCCGTATCGCCGATGGTCTACGAAAGGCTGGCCTGAGCGGCTAGCACTTCACCGGCCGAACACCTCAACTGACATGTGGTGGCCGCATCTCATGGATTGCGGCGCGTATACGCCGCCAGGTTTCGGCCTCTTCCGGCTTGCCTTCGGTTTCCCTTTCGTTGGCTTTCTGGGCGGCTTCTGCCTCTGCCTTGTCACCATGCGCGGCCAACAGCTTGCGCGCATGTTCGACAACATTCATTGCATTCATGGTCTCCTCCATGCTGTCAACGATTGTCGGCGGAAAGCATTTCGGCGCATTGACGCATATCAATCGAACAAAAAACGCCGTCCGAGTTGTGGGAGTTGCCAGCTCCAACGACCGGCACTGCCTTCCGGGCTGCAATAAACTCTAACTAGTGCGGTCGGACAGTCACGACCAGATGCCGAAAATGATGGTGCTATCGTCACATCATTGCGGAATTGCGGCGATACGTGCCCGGCCCAATGCCGAAAGTCCGCTTGAACCGTCGTGTAAACGACGGCACCGATGCATAGCCGCAGCGCTCTGCGATGTCCTGCATGTCGAGATCGGTGGTGCTGAGCAGCAGGCGGGCTTTCATCAGTCGCCAGCGTGTGAGGTATTCGATTGGCGGCACACCGACGAGCGCACCGAACCTGTCGGCAAACCGTGCCCGCGACATGCCAGCGGTCCGTGCCATCGACAGAACAGTCCAGGCCTTGTCGGGATGGTCGTGAATGGCTTGCAGGGCCCGCGCCAGATGCAGGTCCGCCAATGCTGCCGCGTACCCTTTGTCGTCCGGGCCGGTCGTCGCGTTTCGAAGCGTCTGGATGAACAGGATTTCAATCAGCCGTGACAGGATGCCGGTCGTCCCCGGGGCGGCAAGGTCCGCCTCTAAAGCCATGAGCTGAAGGGTGGCGCGAGTCCAGGGTTCGGCGGCCAGATGACGCGACCGTATTTCCATCAGACCCGGCAAACTGCCGATTACCGGGTGATCGATCGCCTCGTCGAACCGACAGAAGCCGCAAAGCAACTCAGTTCGTGGCCCTGTTTCGCCGCAGCTAAGCACACCATCCACCACGCCGAAACGGTGGATGATGTCCGCGAGGGGCGCGGCCTCAAGGTCCGGCTCTGATGACAGGATCTGCGTCGTTCCATGCGGCACGATTGCGAGATCGCCTTCTTCCAGTTCCGTGTCTGGCTGGCCGGGAACCCGAATCCAGCATGTACCCCGCCGAACCAGGTGAAACCGGATTCGTCGTGCTTCGGTGGGCAACTGGACGGAAAACGCCCCGCGCATGGCAGCGCCGAAATAGAGATCGGCGGACATGCACAGTGTCGAAAATATATCCGATAGGATATCTTTTTGATCCATTAGGGTAAAGTATTGAGACGATCTGATAAGAAATCAAGATCAAATGGCAAAGATTGTATAGGGCGGAATTGGCATGGTGTCACTCACCGATCAGGAGAACACACCCCATGTCGCTCGATACTGTCTTCGCTCTCATCGGCTTCGCCTTCGTCATGTCGATCTCACCTGGACCGGCCAATTTCGTGTTGCTGTCTTCTGGCGCCAATTTCGGTTTCCGACGGTCGCTGCCGCTGATGTTCGGCATCAGCCTTGGATTCCTCGCAATGGTATTTGCGGTCGGCGTTGGGCTTGGCGAAGTATTGCGGCAGTTTCCGCCGGTCCTGACCGGGCTGAGATTGGCCTGCGCGGCCTACGTCCTGTGGTTGGCTGTGAAAATCGGACGCAGCCGGTCGCTGGGGTCCGGAGATGCGGAGGCCGCGGCAACACCGGTCACCTTTGCCCAGGCGGCCCTCTTGCAACTGCTCAATCCAAAGGCCTGGGCGGTTGCGCTGATTGTGACGGTGTCGTTCACCGATCCGGCCGACTATTTGCGCAGCCTGCTGCTGATGATCGGTCTTTTCGCGCTGGTCAATCTGCCGTCGATCAGTGTTTGGGCCCTGTTCGGCAATCTGCTTCGCAGCACTTTGGCGACTGGTCGCCGTTTGACGCTGTTTAATGTGGCGATGGCTGTGTTGCTGGTCGGTTCGATGATCCCGATGCTTTTGGGCAACGGTTCCTGACAACTCGCAAAGCATGGGAGTCGAATTTCAACAGAAAACCAGCCAAGATAGCCCGGCATTACAAGTCTGGGGGAGTTTGATGGATACCAAGGAGATCGAGACGGGCCACTGCAGCATTTCTGTGGCCGAGAGCGCGGGGGAGGGGCCACCGGTCCTGTTGGTGCATGGGAACTCGTCCTGCAAGGAGGTATTCCGGAACCAGATGCAGGGGCCCATCGGCGCGCGCTACCGACTGGTCTCGATGGATCTGCCCGGGCATGGCGGTTCGGGCGATGCGCATGAACCGGAACGAACGTACTCCATGCCCGGTTACGCCGAGACGGCGATCGAGGTCATGGGCAACCTCGGTCATGACCGTTTCGCCATGCTCGGTTGGTCGCTGGGTGGCCATATCGGGCTGGAGATGCTGGGTCGCAGCGACGTCCTTACTGGCCTGATGATCACCGGAACACCTCCGGTGGGCCGTGGACCTGAGGCGGTTTCAGCCGGGTTCCTGCCCTCGGAGCACATGCACCTCGCCGGGCAGTGCGATTTCAGCGCCGAAGAAATCGACGCCTATGCCAGGGCGACCTGCGGCATCAACGCACCTTTCGAAGATTTTCTCCACCAGGCGGTGGCTCGAACCGATGGCAGGGCACGCGAACTGATGCTGTCCAGCTTCATGGCGGGAAAGGGCGTCGACCAGCAGGCGACGGCAACCGGTTCAAAAGTGCCGCTCGCCATCGTCAACGGCGCGGAAGAACCCTTCGTCAACAACGACTTTGTCACCGGCCTCGCCTACGAAAACCTCTGGGAAGACCGTGTGCATCAGATCGACGGCATTGGTCATGCGCCGTTCTGGGAGGCGCCTGACGCATTCGATCCTTACTTCGAACGGTTTCTCAACAGCCTGGATTAGGTGGAGAACAGGCTCACGGCCTGGCCAGTTCGCCAACCAGGAAATCCACCGTCGCCCTGATCTTGTTCAGCCGGTACTTGAGCTGGTGATAGAGCAAGTAGATGCCGGCGGATCCGCGTCTGGTCAGCGACAGCTGGGCATCTTCGAGCGCAACCGATGTCAGTGTTCCATCGCTCAGCTGGTTTTCGACCCCCCATCGGGATATGAGCGCCAGACCGGTCCCGTCGACGGCCTCGGCAACCATTTCCTCGCCGATATTGCAGATGAAGGCGGGATCCGTCTGTACCTCCACCCATCCCTTGTCGGTCATGCCCTGCCAGAAGACGATCCGCCCGGGAGCGCGGTAGAGGATCGTTTTGTGGTGCTCAAGATCTGAGAGTGACTGCGGCGTTCCATGCTTTTTCAGGTAGGCCGGAGAGGCGACCAGAACGTAATCTTCATCGGTCAGTTTCTTGGCGATGGCGCGGTCGGGGGGAACTGCGGTTGCCCGGATCGCGATGTCGACTTCACTGGCAGCAAGATCGGCTGATTCATCCGTGAGTTCCACATCGACCACGAGGTCAGGATATTTGCGCATCAGCTTCTTGACGGCTGGCATGAGAAGGAACCGTCCATATCCCGGTGTTGCGGTGATGCGTAGAAGTCCCGAAGGCGATGCAGCGCGGTCCTTGATCAATTCGTCGGCATCATCAAGTGTTTTGACCCCGGATCTGACCTGTTCGAGGTAGAACCGGCCCAGCTCCGTCAGACGAACGACCCGGGTCGTGCGATGCAAGAGAGAAACACCAAGCTCCGTTTCCAGATCCTGTATGCGACGCGAGATAGATGACGCCGGAACGCCGGTGGCCTGGGCCGCGGCCGTGAAGCTGCCAAGGTCCGCGACCCTGATGAAATACTTGATGGCGCGCAGGTGGTCCATGGTCGTGCTTAATTCCCAACTATTGCCGGAAAGGCAATACAGTTCCGCGATTTGGGTCGGTTTTTTCCCTGATTTAGCGCTCTTATATCGGTTTTGACAATAATTGAAAACTGATTGGAGTGTCTGAAAATGAAAGCCATCTATTTTAGCGAGTTGGGAAACCCGGCCGACGTTCTGGAGCTGAAGGAGTTGCCGTCGCGTACGCCGGGCTCTGGCGAGGTTCGCGTGAAAGTCCTTGCTACACCCATTCATCCGGCGATCCTGATGCAAATCGCCGGGCAATACGCGTCATCACCGGACCTGCCATCCGTACCCGGAGGGGAGGGTATTGGTGAAGTCGTTGAGATTGGCGATGGGGTCGACCACCTCAAGCCCGGACAGAAGGTTCTTCTGGCCGGTGCGGGAGGAACCTGGCGCGATGAACTCACGGCGTCGGCTACCGCCTTCATCCCGGCACCTCCCGGAGATGCGGAGCAGCTCTCCATGGTGGCGGTCAATCCGCTGACCGCGCATCTGCTTTTGACCAAGATGAAGGATCTGAGCGAGGGAGACTGGATCATCCAGAGTGCCGCCAACTCGGCCGTCGGAGAGTTGGTCGTTCAGTTGGCTGCTCAACGTGGAATCAAGACGGTCAACGTCGTGCGGCGCGAGAACCCGATCCCCGGCCTGGTGGCGCTGGGTGCTGATGTCGTTCTGACCGATGGGCCTGACCTTGCCGAGCGAGTGATGGAAGCAACCGGTGGCGCACCGATCGTGCTGGCCTTTGATAGTGTGGCGGGCGAAACCTTTGAACGCCTGGTCGGCACCCTGGCTTACGGCGCCACAATCGCTTCCTACGGCGTCCTGTCCGGCCAGATGCCGCAACTGAGCTTGTCATCGGTCATCGCCAATGACGTCAATGTGCGCGGTTTCTGGTTGGCCAAGTGGTACGAGACGGCTAGCCAGGAGGAGAAACAGGCTGCATTCGGAGCACTTATGCCGCTGATTGCCAGCGGCCAGCTGAAGACCCGGATCGACTCCCGCTATTCGCTGGATAACATCAAGGATGCTGTCATTCGAGCGGCGGAGAGCGGCCGCGATGGAAAGGTTATTCTGACGCCGAACGCCGCCTGATTTGAACGCGCCCTTTGGAAAGCAAGAACCATGGAAATGTCATTGAACATGCCGCTCTATGCGGCGCTCCTTGGCGGTACGCTGCTGGTGGTCCAGAACATTCTGATGGTCACTGTCGGTCTCTATCGAACCAACGTCGGCAAGGGAGCCGGGGTTGACGGAGACGTCAAACTGGAACGGCTGGTACGCCGCCACGGCAACCTCGCGGAAAACGCCGCCATCTTTGTTGTGACGCTCACCCTGTACGAATTGCTGATGGGGCAGACCGCGATAGCATTCTGGACGGCCATCGTCTTCGCCATCGCACGTCTGCTGCATATCGCCGGTTTTTCCGACAAAGCAGGGTCGCATGGGATCGGAGAGGGGAGCCGCAAGAAGCTGTTCCTGAACTTGCGTGCAGGCGGCGCTGGGCTCTCAGCCATATCCTCGGTGCTGCTCGGGGCCGCACTTGTGTATGCCGCCATATCAGCGGTGTCGGCCTGAGCAGACTATTCTGATGCTGGCAGCCTTGCGATGGCGGTCATGATCTCCGCCGCTGTCAGCGCCGCGATCACCTCGGGACGTTTGTCGCGAACGGCGCTGCCACCGATGGGGCAGACCAGGCGCTCAAGGTCTTGGCGGTCACCCCCGGCTTCCTTGACGTGCCAGCTCGCGTAGCTGGCACGTTTGGTCTTGGAGCCGATCATGCCGATATAGGCAGCGTCCAAGCGGGCCAGGGCCGCACCGACGATGAGAAAGTCGAGAGCATGATCATGCGTGAGCACGACAAAGGCCGATCCCGGATGAGCCCCGCCGACCAGCGATTCTGGCATTGCCACGAGCCGCTTGTCGACATCGTCGGTTGCCGCATCCAATTCGTTCTGACGGGTCTCCACAAGGATCGTGCGCAGCGGCAGCGGACTCAGGGCAATGGCCAGAGCCTTGCCGACATGGCCGGCGCCGAACACGTAGACCTCCGGCAATGCTGCATCGCGCGCCTTGCGCACATCAAGCAGCGTTTCCGCGTCTGCATCCTTGAGGCGGCTGATGGTGAGTTGGACATTGCCGCCGCAACACTGACCGATTTCCGGACCGAGCGGAATGGCCATCGAACCGCCGTTCTCTCCGGCGGCAAGCTTGGCGCGTGCTTCCTCGATCGCCATCAGTTCCAGTTGGCCGCCGCCGATGGTTCCGAACAACCCGTCTGCTGAAACCAGCATCCAGGTGCCCGCCTCGCGCGGTGTCGAGCCACGCGCCTCCGCGACTTCGATCTTCATGATCGCGTCGTTCCCGGCGAGAAAGCGCGACAGCTTGGCGGCGCGCGGTGCCATGGTTGCGTTACGCTCCCTTCAACCGCTCGACAGCGAGCAGGATACGTTCCGGCGTTGCCGGGGCGTCGAGCCTCGGGCATTCCTGGTAGTCGGCAACACTGGCAACGGCCATGGAGAGGGCCTCGAGCACGGAATTGGCCAGCATGAAGGGCGGCTCCCCGACGGCCTTTGAGCGGCGGATGGTGCGCTCCTTGTTGGTCGACCAGTGGGCTAGATCGACGTTGAAGACCTTCGGTTTGTCGGAGGCCACCGGGATCTTGTACGTCGACGGGGCATGGGTGCGCAGCCGGCCGTTGTCGTCCCACCACAATTCCTCGGTTGTCAGCCAGCCCATGCCTTGAACGAAGGCGCCTTGAATCTGACCCATGTCGATGGCCGGGTTCAGCGACTTGCCGACATCGTGCAGGATGTCCACCCGATCGACATGATATTCGCCGGTCAGCGTATCGATGGTCACTTCGGAGACCGACGCTCCATAAGCAAAGTAGAAAAACGGCCGACCCTGTCCGGTCTCTCGGTTCCAGTGGATCTTCGGCGTCTTGTAGAAGCCGGCGGCCGACAGCTGCACCCGGTGGGTATAGGCCTGGCGAACAAGCTCCGGGAAGGGGATAAGCTGGTTGCCGACCTGAACATGGTTCGGCACGAAAGTGACCTGTTCGACCGGAACACCAAAGTGCTCGGACGCATAGTCGACCAGCCGGGCCTTGATTTGCTCGCAGGCATTGGCCGCTGCCATGCCGTTGAGGTCGGAGCCCGACGAGGCGGCGGTCGCTGATGTGTTCGGCACCTTGCCGGTGTTGGTGGCGGTGATACGGATCGTTTCGATATCGACCTGGAATTCGTCGGCCACCACCTGCGCTACCTTGGTGTTGAGCCCCTGGCCCATCTCGGTGCCGCCGTGGTTCAGGTGGATCGAGCCATCCTGGTAGATGTGAACCAGGGCACCGGCCTGATTGAACCAGGTGGCGGTGAACGAAATTCCGAACTTGACCGGGGTGAGGGAGATGCCCTTGCGCAGCACCCCGCCTTCGGCGTTGTGGGCCAGGATCGCCTGCCGCCTGTTCTGGTAGTCCGACGATGTCTCCAGTTCCTCGACGATGCGATGGATAATGTTGTCCTCGACGACCTGATGGTAGGGCGTCACGTTGCGCTCGTCGATGCCGTAGAAATTGGCCTTGCGCACCTCCAGCGGGTCCTTGCCGAGGGCGTAGGCGATCTCTTCGATGACGCGCTCGCCACCGATCTTTCCCTGCGGGCCGCCGAAGCCGCGAAACGCGGTGTTCGACACCGTATCGGTCTTCATCGGCCGCGAACGAAGCCGAACATTTGGCAGGAAGTAGCAATTGTCGAAATGGAACAGAGCCCGGTCGGTGACCGGTCCGGAGAGGTCGGACGAGAAGCCGCAGCGAGCGGCGAAGACAGCGTCGACCGATTCGATGCGTCCGTCATCATCGTAGGCGACATCGTACTCCACGTGAAAGTCGTGGCGCTTGCCGGTGGCCGTCATGTCGTCGTCTCGGTCCGGACGGATCTTGACGGCACGGTTGTACCGCTTGGCGGCGATCGCGGCGAGCGCCGCGAACTGGTTGCCCTGGGTCTCTTTGCCGCCGAAACCGCCGCCCATGCGGCGCGTGTGTACCGTCACGGCGTTTGAAACGGTGCCCAAAGCCTGCGCCACCATATGCTGGACTTCACTGGGATGCTGGGTCGAGCAATAGACTGTAACCTCGTCATCCTCGCCAGGCACAGCCATGGAGATATGTCCTTCCAGGTAGAAGTGGTCCTGGCCGCCAATCCGCATTTCACCGGAGAGCCGGTTTGTGCGGCCGGCGAGGCCTGCCTCCGCGTCGCCGTTGCGCAATTGCAGCGGTTCGGTGACGTGCGGGTAGTCCGCCTCCATCGCCGAGACGACGTCGGTATGGTGTGGCTGCTCGTCATATTCGACCTTGGCCAGTGTTGCCGCGCGGCGTGCCAGCTCGCGGGTCTCAGCAATCACAGCAAAAATCGGCTGACCGTAGAAAGAGCAATGGCCGTCGGATAACACGGGCTCGTCGTGACGGTGCGTCGGGCTGAGGTCGTTCTCGCCTGGAACATCCGCCGCCGTCAGAACGCCGACGACGCCTGGAGCATTGCGCACGGCCTCGAGATCCATGGCAGTGATGGTGGCCTTCGCCCGTTCTGAAAGACCGAGATAGCCATGTAGCGTCCCTGCCGGCTCGCGCATGTCATCAATATATTCGGCGGTTCCCGTGACGTGCTTGTGTGCGGAATCATGACGCCGTGAGGTGTGGACGCCGCCAGAAATTTCAGTGCTGCTGCGCTGATGTACCGTCATGTCACGCCTCCACCAGTGTCGGTTCATAACGGGTGACCTGCACCGCTTCGCCACGCGTCTCCAGGAAGAAGCGTTTCAAAAGGTTCTTTGTCGTCAACATGCGGTATTGCGCCGATGCCCGCCAGTCGCTCAGCGGCATGAAGTCACTGTCGAAGGCCGCCATTGCCGCATCGATTGTCGCCTCATCCCAAGGCTTGCCGACGAGTGCCGCTTCGACTGTTTTCGCACGCTTCGGCGTCGCCGCCATGCCACCGAAGGCGATGCGTACCGAACTAACTTTGCCGCCATCGTCTAACGCCACGCGAAAGGCACCCAGTACAGCGGAAATGTCCTCGTCGCGGCGCTTGGAAATCTTGTAGGCGGCGAAATGCTCGCTCTCAGGCAGGGCAGGCACATGCACGGACGCGACAAATTCGCCGGGTTGCCTGTCCTGCTTGCCGTAGTCGATGAAGAAGTCCTCAAGCGGCAATGTCCGTTCCGCCGAGCCTTTGCGCAGCGTCACGCTGGCGCCAAGCGCGATCAGCGGAGGAGGGGTGTCGCCGATCGGCGAGCCATTGGCAATGTTGCCACCCACTGTGCCCATATTGCGCACCTGCTGGCCGCCGATACGGTCCCACAACGAACCCATGGTCGGGTAGCGCCGGGCCATCGCCTCGAAGGCATCGGTGTAGCTCACGCCGGCGCCGATCGTGATGCCATCATCGTCTTCCGCGATTGTCTGCATCTCGACCAGATTGGCGATGAACACGGCCGGAGCAATGTCACGCATGTGTTTGGTGACCCACAGGCCGACATCGGTTGATCCGGCAACGACTGTCGCGTTCGGGTGGGCCTCCAGGACATCGGCCAGGTCGTCGAGCGAGCCGGGCACGATGGTTTTGCCTTCGGCATGATCAATCTCCACGCGGCTGCCGTCGCGCAATTCAGAGAGCTTTTCGGCGATAGCCTCGTGGGTCACGATCAGCTTGTCGCCACTGTTGTCGGCGTCACCCATCGAAAGCGCGGCCTGCAGAATGGACTCGTAACCGGTACAACGGCACAAATTGCCCTGCAGGGTCTTTTCGATCAGCGCGGCATCGGCCTTCGGTGTCTCCAGCCAAAGGCCGTAAAGAGACATGACGATGCCCGGTGTGCAGAAGCCACATTGTGAACCGTGGAAATCCACCATTGCCTGCTGCACCGGATGCAGACGCTCGTTCACGTCACTCAGATGTTCAACTGTGACGACATGGCAGGCATCCAGCGACCCGACAAAACGGATGCAGGCATTGACGGTCTCATAGACCAGCCCTTTGGCGCCGAGCCGCCCGACCAGGACAGTGCAGGCGCCGCAGTCGCCCTCGGCGCAGCCTTCCTTGGTGCCGGTGAGACGGCGCTGTAGCCGCAGATAGTCCAGCAGCGTCAGCGTCGGCGACACATCGGACAGATGCACCACCTCGCTGTTCAGGATGAAGCGGATTTCGAGACGCATGAACCGTACCCCTGGAGTCTCTATAATTGTTCCAGACTATCCTAGCGCCAATCGTGCAAAAAGAACCAAGGCCGGCGCAAAAAGACTTTCAATGGATTCTGGATAATGGCCGCTCTTCCGCAAGAATCATTTGAAAATAGCAAGCGCTGCACGCGCCTGACGGAAATTGAATCCTGTTTGAAAATCAAAGATCAAGCAACAACTGATGAATCAGACCGACAACGGGTATGTCGGAGATACGAGGTCTGTTGAAGGCGCGACAACAAGCGGCTCAAAAGACGCGTGAATTCCGTTGATGCGGTGTGTTATGCGTGGGCTTATCGAACTGACCGGGGAGTACGGCAATGGCGTTTGAGTACATGACAGCTGATGAGGCCCGGGATCACCCAGGCTTGCGCATGGTGGTGGTCGGCAATGTGCCGAGCCCCTGGGGCGAAGCCGCTAAAGGAATCTTCCACGTCAAAGGCATCGACTGGGCAGCGGTGCGGCTGGACTACGAAAACGGCACGACGAAAAGTTGGACCGGCCAGCATAACGCGCCGGTTGTGATGCACGGCGATGACAAGCCACGATCCGGTTGGGCCGACATCCTGCTTCTGGCCGAGCGGCTGGCTCCTGAGCCGCGGTTGTTGCCTACCGATCCCGGTGAACGTGCGTTGGCCTTCGGTTTGGCTCATGAGATCTGTGGTGAAGAGGGTCTGAGCTGGTCGCGCCGACTGCAGATGATCCATGCTGGTCTCAACGGAACTGGCGGATTTCAGGAAGGCGTCGCCCGTTATCTCGCGCCGAAATACGGACATTCAACGGCATTGGGCGAGGCGGCTGGCGATCGGACACGGGCGCTGCTGCGGATGTTGGCGGCGCGCCTCGGCGAACAGCGTGAATCCGGCAGCGACTTTTATGTCGGCAACAGCCTGACCGCCGTTGACATATATGGCGCGACCGCCATGGCATTGTTTCGTCCGCTGCTTGAAGAGCAGTGCGCCATGCGCGCGAGCACCCGTGCTGCCTTTGAGATGCGCGACGACGAGACGGATGCAGCACTCGATCCGATCCTGCTCGAACATCGGGACAGGATTTATGGCGAGTATCTGGAACTACCGTTGTCGCTCTGAGCTGCGGATTACAGATCCATCAGGGCGGTAAAACGGTCCTGCCGCACGTCCAGAAGAACCTCATCGAGTTGGCGTGCTTCGGGCCCACACAACCAGGCGATCACCGACGCTGACACCGCCGGCGGAACGAGGTCCGATTGGGCGATCCGACTGATCGGGTTGAGGCCGGATTCGCGGATCGTGTCCTGCATGGCCGTGTCGGTGGGCGGAATTCCAATGAAGAAGCTCTGCACGCCGTCTTCGGCAAGTTCCAGGTCGAACATGCGCGTCAGCATGTGCATGGCAGCCTTGGAAGTGCAGTAAGCGGTCCAGCCTTCCATCGGCGTGGTCGCCGCACCCGTGCCGGCATTGATGATGACACCGCGGCTTTCACGCAGCAGCGGCAGAGCCGCAATCGTCATGCGGTGAACGCCGGCGACGTTGACAGCCAGCGTCGGAATCAGGTCGTCACTGGATATCTTCGTGACATGGCCGATCGGCGCAATGGTGCCGGCATTGTTGATAAGCACGTCCAAACGTCCGGCCTCTTCACGCAGTCGGGCAATCGTTTGGTCCACATGACTTTGCGAAGTCACGTCGAGTGAAAGTCGGGTTGCGGCTTCGGGCAATGGCTCGTGCGTGTCCGCGTGATCGTCGAACAGACCGGCGTAAACTCGTGCTCCATTGTCGATCAAGACGCGCACCACCTCAGCGCCGATACCCCGGCCGGCACCGGTCACAAGGATGGTCTTGCCCGTGAGATCGGGAACGGGCACCGGCGCGAGATTGAACATTTCTGCTTGACCCTCTTCGTGAAGCGTAGTTAATTGGCCTGACCAATTTACCGATAGCGCGAAGAGACGATCCTGTCAAAAGGAATTGCGGCGCGCCAGGGAGGACGGTGGATGGATCGCATTGCGGCAATCGAACCGATAGCCATCGAGTACCCGGACCCCAATGATTTTGGCACCATCCGGCGGACGGTGTTGACGCGAGTTGAAACCAGCGACGGCATTGTCGGCTGGGGCGAATGCATTGCCATGTGGCCGGAGGCCTGCAAGGCCGTTTGCACGATCATATCGGAAGGCTTCCTGCCGCTGCTGAAGGACCATGATGCTGCCGATATCGACGGCGCCTGGACCGCCATGCGGCGTCACGTCTTCTGGTATGGCGAGGGCGGCATCGCGTCCCTGGCCATATCGGGCATCGACATGGCACTGTGGGATATTGCCGGCCGCCGCGCCGGAAAGCCGCTCTACGAACTCTTCGGCGGCCTCAAGCACGACCGGCTGCTTGCCAATGCCTCGAGCCACGTCAATAAGAATGGGGAGGCGGCTTGCGTCGACGAAGTCGTCGGTTTCTTTGAGGCAGGCTTTCGCTCCTGCAAGCTGGGCTTTGCCAAAAAAGGCGAGTCCGATATTGGTGGTGATCCGGATACCGACGTAAGCTTCATTCGTGCGCTGCGATCTGCACTCGGCGACGACGGGGAAATCCTGGTCGATATCGGCAATGGCGTCCGCTGGGATGTCGACACGGCGATCTCGGTCGCCAATCGTATGGCCGAATACCGCATCGGCTGGTACGAAGAGCCGCTCTACCCGACCGACGATGCCGGTTATCGCCGGCTGAAGGACAGCACATCGGTGCGTATCGCCAGCGGCGAGCGGGAATTCACCGAGGCGGGTTATCGACGGCAAATGGAAATCGGAGCCGTTGATGTTTACGGCGTCGACCCGGCGAGGGTCGAAGGCATCACCGGTTTTCGCCGCGCCGATGCGCTGGCGAGCCAATACGGCAAGGTCGTCAACGCCCACGCCTGGTCGACCGCGATCACCACGGCCGCCAGCTTGCATCTGTCGCTGGCTTCACCCAACACGGAAATCTTCGAATACAAGCCGTTCGGCGTCGTCGTTCAGGATGACATTGTCGAGCAGAAGCTGTGGCACGTCGACGGCTGGGCCTATCCGCAGGAAGGGCCAGGGTTAGGCATCGACATTCGTGAAGATGTCATTCGCTCACTGAGGTTCGCATGAGCGACAAACGCACCCGATACGGCGTCACGCGCCCGACGGAGGCGGATATCCGCGCTTCGGGCTTCTCGACACCGTGGGATGCACCGATGATCCCGCCCTTTCCGTTTCGATTTCGCGATGCGGAAATCATGACGCTCTACTGGCGCACCGATCCCGAAGCCATGGCATTTCTGCTGCCGCCCCCGCTGGAGCCGGTCGGCGACGTCGCCTGCGTACACATCTACAAGATGAACGACACCGATTGGATCGGGCCCTATTGCGAGGCCAACGTCATGTTTGGCGCGCGCATGCCGGGGGGGGCCACCGCCGGCTATTCGCCTTATCTGGTGCTGTCGTCCGATATCGGTGTCGCCCATGGACGCGAGGTGCACGGACAGCCGAAGAAGCTTGGCAATCCGGCGATCGACTTTCGTGGTGACCTGATGGTCGGAAAGGTCGAACGCAACGGTATCGACGTTGTCACCGGGACGTTGCCTTACAAGCAGCGAGTGGCCGAGGCGGCGGACCTCAAGCCGCACTTCGACTTCGCCACCAATCTCAATCTCAAAGCCGTCGATCATATCGACGGTCGCCCGGCCATTCGCCAGATCACCTCACGCCGCCTGGCAGACGTAAGCGTGCACGAAGTCTGGCGCGGCCCGTGTACCGTCGAGCTCCGACCCAACGCGCAATTGCCTGTCTTCCGCCTGCCCGTGATCGAGCCTCTGGAAGGCTACTTCTGGCGCGGCGAGTTCACGCTGGTCGCCGGCGAGATCCTTCACGACTATCTGGAGGCGGCATCATGACCCGGTCCGTCGTCGTGACAGACTACACCTTCCCGGATGTTTCCCGCGAAGAGCAAGCCGCGCGATCCGGCGGTGCCGTGTTTGCCTCGCATCAGTGCAAATCCGCCGAAGACGTGGCGCAGGCTGTTGCGGGTGCGGACGTTGTCGCCGTCCAATTCGCTCCGTTCACGGAGGCTGCGGCCAATGCGGTCGCACCGGGCGCCACGGTCATCCGTTATGGTGTCGGCTATGACAATATCGATCTGCACGCGACCGCGGCCCAAGGCCTTAAAGTTGGTTATGTTCCGGACTATTGCCCGGACGAGGTTGCTGACCACACGGCCGCTGCGGCTCTGGCATTGTTGCGCAAACTGATTCCGCTCGATGCGTCCGTGCGAGCCGGAGAATGGGCGGCGGTCAAATATGCCAAGCCACTGAAACCCTTCAACGAAACGGTGTTTGGCTTTTTCGGACTTGGTCGGATCGGCCGCGCAGTCCACGACCGCCTGGCCGGCTTCGGCTTTAGGTTCATCGCCAGCGATCCGATGCTGAGCGACGACGAGGCCGCTGAGCTTGGAGTCGAAAAAGTCGACGCGGATAGCCTTTTGAGCAACGCCGACATCATCTCGCTGCATGCTCCGGCGACTGCCGAGACGACCGGCTATTTCAATGCTGAGCGGCTGGCGGCGATGCAACCCAGCGCAATGCTGATCAACAGCGCGCGCGGGCAGTTGATCGATGAAGCTGATTTGGCCGCGGCGCTGAAACAAGGAACGATTGCCGGCGCGGCGCTGGATGTCTTCGTGAAAGAACCGTTGCCCGTGACTTCGCCGCTGCACGATGCGCCGAACCTTCTCATGACACCGCATGCCGCCTGGTATTCCGATGCCGCAATTGGCCGGCTTCAGGGTCTGGTCGCGGAAGACATATCGAGGGCGCTGCGGGGCGAACCGCCACGCCGGCCCGTCACATAGTTTGAGGAAGAGAAGCCGATGAAGCTGTTGCGCGTTGGAGAATCAGGAAGCGAAAAGCCGGCAATGCTGGACGGGGAGGGCACGATCCGCGATCTCTCCGGCGTGGTCGACGATATCGCCGGACCGGTTCTGTCGGATGAAGGCTTGTCGAAACTCAGGGAGCTCGATGCTTCGACGCTGCCGGAGGTTGGAGGCGATCAGCGCCACGGTCCTTGTGTCGGCGGCATCGGCAAGTTCATCTGCATCGGCCTCAACTACTCCGATCACGCTGCCGAGACCGGCATGCCGATCCCGGAGGAGCCGATACTGTTCTTCAAGGCGACGACAGCGGTTTGCGGACCGAACGACGAAGTGCTGATCCCACGCAACTCGCAAAAGACCGACTGGGAAGTCGAACTTGGCGTGATAATCGGCAAGACCGCCCGATACGTCAGCGAAGAAGACGCAATGAATCATGTCGCCGGCTACTGCGTCATCAACGACGTGTCCGAGAGAGCATTCCAGATTGAGCGCGGCGGCCAATGGGTCAAAGGCAAGTCGGCCGACACCTTCGGACCCATCGGCCCTTGGCTGGTCACCCGCGACGAGGTGGCCGATCCGCAGGCCATGTCCATGTGGCTGGAGGTCGACGGCAAACGTTTTCAGGATGGTTCGACCGCAACGATGATCTTCGGCGTTCGTCATCTTGTTCATTACATCTCGCAATTCATGACGCTGGAGCCGGGCGATGTCATTTCCACAGGCACACCACCCGGCGTTGGCATGGGACAGCAACCGCAGATCTATCTGAAGGAGGGACAAGTCATGCGGCTCGGCATCGAGGGGCTTGGCGAGCAACGCCAGTCTGTCGGCCAGGCCTAGGAGGAGATCGGGTGCAGATGACCGCACCCGGGTTCGCAGCGAGGCGCTAAAGCGCCGAAAATCACAAGATGGAGGACAATGACATGAAGACGAAAACACTGACAGCTATCGCGGCCGCGTTGATGCTGGGTGCATCGAGCGCAGCCTATGCGGATGCCATGAAGCTGGAAGCCGGCAAGAGCACGGACATGATCCTGCTGCCGAAGTTCCTCGGCATTCTCGTGTTCGACCAGGCCAATGAGGGCGCCCAGGAAGCCCACAAAGAGTTGCAGAATCCCGGCAAGCTTCTTTTCCAGGGCCCGACGCCGGAAAACTCCGTCGCCGGCCAGATCGAAATCATGACCACGGCTGCAACCCAGAAGCAGGGCGCCGTGATGCTCTCCAACAATGCGGGCGATCAGATCGTTCCCTCGGCTGAAGCAGCCCAGAACGCAGGAACCAAGGTGGTGACCTGGGACAGCCCGATCCCGTCCGGCAAGGGCGAGAGCGTTTTCGTGGCACAGGTCGATTTCGGTTCCATCGGCACGGTGATGGCCGACATGGCTCACTCGATCCTCGGCGGCAAGGGCAAGATGGCGATCCTGTCGGCAACGCCCGATGCGGCCAACCAGAACGCCTGGATCGCAGCCCTCAAGGAAGACCTGGCAAACAACGCCAAATACAAGGATATCGAGCTGGTCGACACGGTCTATGGCGATGACCAGTCCGAGGTCAGCTACAATCGCGCCCTGGCGCTGGTCGACAAATATCCGGATCTCGGCCTGATCATGTCGCCGACCACCGTCGGCATCCAGGCTTCCTCCAAGGCCATTCAGGACGAGGGACTGTGCGACCAGGTGAAGGTCAGCGGCCTTGGCCTGCCGTCGGAGATGGTGTCCTACACGATGAATGGCTGTGCGCCGGAATTCGCCCTCTGGGATTTCCGCGACCTCGGCTACCTCACCTATTACACGGCATACGGGATGGCCACCGGCCAGCTCAAGGGCGATATCGGTGAATCGTTCCATGCCGGTCGCATGGGTGACTATACGATTGAAGAGGATCCGGGTCGCCCAGGCTCCAAGCGTATCCTGATGGGACCGTTCACGGTCTACAACAAGGACAACGTTGAAGCTGCCGCGAAGTAGCCGAATGACCAGTAACCGGGCGGCCAAGCGCCGCCCGGGGCGGGAGAGATGGACATGAGCAAGCCGGTTCTGGCCCTGCGTTCAGTGACAAAGACGTTCGGCATGACCGTTGCCCTGAAGTCCATGTCCGTGGAACTCCATCCCGGCGAGGTACACGCGGTCGTCGGGGAAAACGGGGCCGGCAAGTCGACCATGATCAAGATCATGACCGGCATCCATCAGCCGACCTCGGGCTCGCTCGAAATTGACGGATCGACAATTGTCATCGCTGGGCCGCACGCCGCGCGCGAGGCCGGCATCGCGGCGATGTATCAGGAACCGATGGTGTTTCCCGATCTCGACGTCGCCGAGAACATCTTCATCAGTTCGACCCGCGAGGGGCTTATTCAGAACCAGAGGGAGCTGCGCCGAAAGGCAAACGCCCTGATCGAGCGCATCGGCATGCAGCTCGAGGTCGATCGCACCGCCAGCGGCCTGACCCTGGCCGAGCAACAGGCCGTGGAGATTGCCCGGGCGCTCAGCCAGGACGTGCGCGTGCTGGTGATGGATGAACCGACAGCATCCCTGTCGGCACACGAGGCCGCGCAGTTGCGCCGCATCGCCGTCGGCCTGGCGCGGGAAGGGGTTTCGGTCGTCTATATCTCGCACCGTCTGGAGGAGATTTTCGAGATCGCCGACAGGGTCACCGTCATCCGCGACGGCGAGCACATTTCGACCAAGCCGGTCGGTGAAACGGACGCCGACACCATGATTGCCGAAATGGTCGGGCGCGAGGTCGACCATTTCTTCGACAAGGCGGAAGCGCAGACCCGTCCCGAGGTGCTTCTGAGCGTGCGCGGCCTGAGACGTGAAGACGTCTTCGAGGACATTTCGTTCGATCTGCATCGCGGCGAGATCCTGTGCATGGCAGGCCTGGTGGGCGCCCGCCGCACCGATGTCGGTCTGGCCCTGTTCGGGATCGCTCCGGCAACCGCCGGCACGATCACCTACAAGGGCAGCGAGACGAAGATCGAAGATGCCGGCGCGGCCATGGCTGCCGGCATTGCATACGTGTCGGAGGACCGGCGCAAGCTCGGCCTCGCCATGCCGCTGGCCATTCGGTCCAACATCACGCTGGCGACACTGAATTCCTATCTCTCGCGCTTTGGCCTGCTTGATCGTGCCCGCGAACACGAAACGGCGGAAACCTTCCGCCAGCGGCTCAACATCCGCACTCCGGATGTCGACATGGAGGTCGGCATGCTGTCGGGTGGCAATCAGCAGAAGGTCATGCTGGCCAAATGGCTGAACCTTCAGCCCGACCTTCTGATTTTCGATGAACCGACCCGTGGCATCGACGTCGGTGCCAAAGCCGAAGTGCACGGCCTGATCCGTGAATTCGTCACCGCCGGCGGGGCGGCCTTGGTGATCTCGTCGGATCTGCCCGAGGTGCTGGCCCTGGGCGACCGCATCCTGGTCATGCGAGAAGGCCGGCAGATGGCGGTGATCGACAACGAAGATGCAACGCAGGAACGGGTCATGGCGCTTGCCACCGGGCAAACAGCTCTGCAGGAGGCGTCCTGATGGGTCAGATGCTCAGCCGAATAAGCCCGCAAACGCTGCGCATCCTTGCGCTGCTGATCGTGCTGGCGTTGGTGGTGGTGTTCTTTTCCACCCAGATCCCGAATTATCTGAACGGCCGGCTGTTCAACCGCATCAGCAGTTCGGTCGCCATCATGGCGCTGATCGCCACCGGGCAGACTCTGGTCATCCTGACCCGGAACATCGACCTGTCGGTCGGTTCGATCGTCGGCTTTACGGCATTTGCTGCCGGGTCTTTGGTTTCCGGAATGCCGGATCTCCATCCGGCGCTGCTGGTGCTCTATGCCGCACTGGTCGGAGCGGCTTTCGGCGCCTTCAATGGCGTGATCGTCGCCTATGCGCGGGTGCCGTCGATCATCGTGACGCTCGCAACGCTGGCGTTGTTCCGATCCTTTCTGGTGGAATACTCGGACGCCAAATCGATCACGTCATCCAATCTGCCGCAATGGCTGGTGTCTTTTCCAAACACGGCGCTCTTTGAAATCGGCCAGTTCGACTTCCGCGCCGGATTTCTGTCGGCCCTGGCGGTCGTCATCATTGTCCATGTGGCGCTCAACACATTGCGGCCGGCGCGGCGCTTCTATGCTGTCGGCTCCAACCCGGAAGCTGCCGAGATGGCAGGGATCAACACAAAGGCGACGGTTCTCACCGCCTTCGTCCTTTCCGGTGCTCTGGCAGGCCTTGCCGGGCTGATGTTTCTGGCCCGCTTTGGCAACATCACGGTTGTCGCCGGCCTCGGGTTCGAGCTCAAATCCGTCGCCGCCTCAGTGCTCGGCGGTGTCAATATCTTCGGCGGTTCCGGAACGGTTATCGGCGCTTTCATTGGGGCGGTTCTGGTCGATCTGATCGACACCAGCCTGGTGCGATGGGCGTTGGTCAGTGAGTTCTTCCGCGAAGCCGTGCTAGGCGCCCTGATCCTGATTTCGGTCTCGGTCGATGCTGTGCTGATGCGCCGTCTGATCCGCTTGCGCATCGCCCGCGAAAGGGCGAAGTCCGAAGCCGCCGGCGCCGTTGCGGAGGCCACCCGATGACCGACTCCGTCCACACCACGGCTGCGACTCGGCGGCTCCAGGCCTGGGAGTGGTTTCTGATCGGCGTGCTGCTGGTGATCATCATCGCCAACAGCATCCTGTCGCCGCAATATTTGGCACTGTCGAATCAGATCAACCTGTTTCAGCTGTCGATCGAAAAGGTCATCGTTGCGCTGGTCATGACCTTCATCATCATCAATGCCGAAATCGACCTGTCGGTGGGCTCCATGATGGGGCTCGCCGCCTGTGCATTCGGCTGGCTGTTCCAGTCGGGCGTGGCGCCGCCACTGGCCATCGTCATCGTGCTTTTGATCGGCGTTGCGGGAGGCGCGCTCAATGGGTTTTTTATCACCCGCATCGGTCTGCCGTCGCTTGTCGTTACGCTGGCGACTCTGATCGGATTCCGCGGTCTCGCGCGCGTCCTCGTCGAGGATCGCGGGATAGGCGAATTCCCCGAATGGTTCGACGCGCTTGGTCAGAAGGGTTTTCTCGGTCCGATCCCATTTGCGCTGATCGCTTTCGTAATCCTGTTTTTGATTCTTTATGTGGTGCTTCAGAAATCGGGATTTGGCCGCAAGACCTACGTCATCGGCACCAACCGGGACGTTGCCGAATTTGCCGGCATCGACACGGCGCGCCACAAGATGATCCTGTTCACCGCCTCCGGCACGGTCGCGGCCTTCGCCGGGTTGCTCTATGCGTCACGGGTCGGCGCGGTACGCGGCGACGTGGCGCTGGGTTTCGAACTCGACATCATCACCATCGTGCTGCTGGGGGGCGTCAGCATCTTCGGCGGTACCGGCTCGCTGCTCGGTACGCTGCTTGCCATCCTGATAGTTCTCAATCTGCGCAACGGCATGGCGCTGTTCAACATCACGGGGCACATCCAGACCGGCGTGATCGGCGTTCTATTGATCGCCTCGGTATTGGCGCCGCGCGTCAAACTGACCGCCTGGCTGCCGACCCGAAGGAAGGAAATCGCGGAGGCACCGAAATGAGCGACTCCCCCGCCAAACTGGAATTCGAAAAACCGATCGTACGGGAATCGGTCGCTGAACTTGTTGCCTCTCGCCTGCTCGAAATGGTCAAATCCGGCATTCTCAAGTCGGGGGACCAATTGCCGCCGGAGCGCGAATTGGCCGTGTCGCTGAACGTGTCGCGGCCCAGCGTACGCGAAGCTATCCGCGGCCTTTCAATCCTCGGTGTGGTTCGCACCCGTCAGGGCGGTGGCGCCTACATCAGCGAACTCGATGCGGAATCACTGCTCGGGCCGATCCAGTTCTTCCTGTCACTGGAAGACATGAATATTCGCGAGCTCTACGACGCGCGCAGCCTGATCGAGAGCGACGTGGCCCGTCGTGCGGCGGAGCACATCACCGACGATGAGCTGGAGCAGTTGCAGAAACTGATCGATGAGCAGAAGACCATCGACGATGCCCTGGCCTTCCGCATGTCAGACTTCGCGTTCCACGAAACGATCTGGAAGGCGGCGCGCAATGCATTCCTCAAGCGCATCGGCGAAAGCCTCAATGTGCTCGGTCTGGAATTCCGCAAGCGGGCATCGGAAACCGGCGGTGTGCTGGAGCAAAGCGTGCACGACCACAAGCGTCTTCTGGAGGCTTTGAAGGCCCGTGATCCCGACGCCGCCGCCGCCGCGGCCGCCCGCCACATGCGCAACGTCTACAAGTCGACGATCATCCAGAACGAAACGGGAGGAAGCAAATGACTGCCAGAATCGGAGTGGTCGGCGTCGGCTGGTGGGCGACCTTCAATCACATCCCGACCATTCAGGAGAGCCAGCACGCTGACGTGGTCGCGATCTGCGACCTCGACAAAGAACGTCTTCAGGCGGTTGGCGACAGTTACGGGATCGCGCCCCGATACACGGATCTGGCAGACATGTTGGCGCAGGAACGGCTTGATGGCGTTGTCGTCTCCACGCCGCATGTGGCCCATACGGCACCCGCTGTGGCAGCGCTTGAAGCCGGTTGCCATGTGCTGGTGGAAAAGCCGATGGCGACCAGCGCCGCGGACGGGCGGGCAATTGCCGCAGCGGCAAAGGCTGCTGGGCGTTCGGTGCTGGTTCCCTGTGGTCTTAACTTTACCCATTACACAGCGCGGGCCGCGCAGATCGTGGCCGAAGGACGTCTCGGCGAGATCCGTCATTGCGTCTGTCAGATGGGATCGCCGCTTGACGATCTGTTTTCCGGCGAGCCAATGCTGGAAACCGCTGAACACATGTATCGGCCACCGGCCTCCACCTGGGCCGATCCGGAGAAAGCCGGCGGTTATGGCTGGGGTCAGATGTCCCACTCGTTGGCCTGGCTGCTTCGCGTCTCGGGCCTGGCCTTCGAGAGCGTCTATTGCATGGACGTGAAGTCGAAGGCCGGGGTCGATTACTACGACGCAGCTGTGGCACGGGCGACCAACGGCGCCACGGTGTCGCTGTCCGGCTCGTCGACCGTTCCGAAACATATCGGCATGCACACTGACATCCGCATCTACGGCACCGAAGGGTGCCTGCTGTTCGACAACGAGCGGGCGCGACTGGAGTTGCGGCGCCTCGATGGCGAGGACGAAATCGTTCCCATCAGCCAGCAGGAAGCGGAGTATGACGGCGCGCTGCCGGTCTTCAAATTTGCCGAATTGTGCGCCGGGCAGCCGGTCGTCAATGCTGCTGACGGGGAAAACGGCGCACGGGTGACGGAAGCCCTCGACGCGCTCTACCGCTCGGCCCGCAGCGGCGAACTGGTGAAAATCGGAGGATAGTCGTGATGCAGCTTTCCCTGACCGCCTGGTCACTGCCGGCCTGCACGTTGCAGGAAGCGGCGGACATCTCAAAGGCGCTCGGCATCGGCGCGCTGGATGTCGGCCTGTTCTACCGCTCGGCACTCGACAAGCAAGAAATCCTGTCCGATCCATCAGCGGCAGCGCAGCGCCTGAAGCCGCTCGGTGTGCGTATCCCCAACTACTATCACTTGTTCGGCGAGGGGCTCGACGGCAGCAACCTGGCCCTGCCGGGCACGATCGACGGCAATGCACGCGACCTCGAACGGGTCCTGACCTTCGCAGATGCCGCCGACATCGCCACCATCTTCATCCTGCCGGGTGTGGTCAATGCCGGCCAGTCGCGCGATCAGGCGGCCGCGGTCTCTATTGAAAGCCTGCGGGCGCTGCTCGCTGTCGCTCAAGATTTTCGTGCCAAGATCTGCATCGAACCGCATGTGCATTCCTTTGCCGAGTCGCCTTCTATCGTTCAGCGACTGATCGACGAAACCGGCATCGGACTGGCGCTCGATTATTCCCATTTCGCCTGCCTCGGATTCCGCCAGGAAGAAGTGGATCCGCTGGCCGAACACGCCGTGCACGTGCATCTGCGGCAGGCCCGCATGGGCGCTCTGCAGGCCAAGTTCGACCAGGGAACACTCAATTTTCCGGCCATGTTCGGGACACTCCGAGATGCCGGTTACCAGGGCGCGCTCGCCATCGAGAAAGTCCATCAGGATTACATGAACACGCTGTTCGACGACGTGCTGACGGAAACGATCACCATGCGTGACTGTTTCCGCGCCTGGCAGGAGAAAACACAATGACCGGATACGCCTGGGTCCTGGAAGTTCGTCCGGGATATGAAGAGGAATACCTGAAACGCCACGATGAGATCTGGCCGGAAATGCTCGACGCTTTGCGCGCGGCCGGCATCTCCAACTACAACATCTTCCGCCACGGACTGACGCTGTTCGGCTATTTCGAGTCCGATGACTTGGAGGCCACCAAGGCAAAACTCGCCGATGACGCCGTGAATGCACGCTGGGGTGAGTTCATGGCGCCCATCATGAAGATCGAGATCGATCCGACGACGCAGTTTCCCTACCTGCTGCCAAAGCAGTTCTATATGGAATAGGGCGTTGGCCTTCCACCAGGTGTCCTTTAGTGAATCCCCGGCGGTGCCTGGATCGCCATCCATCGTCGGCGCTTCGAGAGCGTCGTTGACGGCGTTTCTCCGAATTCGGCACGGTAGTATTCGGCAAACCGTCCCAGATGCGTAAACCCGCATGCCATGGCTGCTTCGGTGACCGTCATTTCTTCCGTGTCTGAACTCTCAAGCATGTTACGGCTGGCCATGAGACGTTTCTTTCGCAGCAATTCCGCCGGGCTTTGCGATTTGTAGCGCTTGAAAAGATCGTATAGCGAGCGTACGGGAACGCCGGCCACTTTCGCGAGGTCGGCCACGGTAAGGGGTTCGTGAAAATGGGCATCCATGTACGCTTCGACCCGGCGCAGGACCGAAGTTGTAGGCAGTTTGCCTTCGACGCTTGTCAGCTCCGGAATGGCCGCCAGCAGGAAACTCGCAAGAAGGTTGTTGGAGAAGTGCAGGCCCATCTTTTGCAGTGCCGAATCGGGCCTGAACAGCTCGAAATTGAGCCACTTGAGCTGGCTGACAAGCGCACTGCCGGCAGGTGTGGTCAGGTCACAACGCCACAGCGCTTTGATACGGTCATGGGGCTCTTCACCGTTACTGAGTGCTGCGAGCATGGTCTCCATGTCGTCGCAGTTGAAGCGGGTGATCAGCAGTGTGCAATTCCGATGCATGGCGAAATCAATCGGCCGCGAGGGGCTGAGAACCTGACCTTCATCGAGGCCGAACAGGTGCCGGTCGTCGGCGGCAGGCTCGCTTGCCCGGCCATGAATTGGAATTTGCAGAAGCGCGAACGAGCCCAACGGATCGGTTTTCACGTCCATGCGCGCACCGTAACTCAGACGCGTCAGGCCCAGTGATCCGAAAGACCGTGCTTCAAGATTGCCGACAATACGGTCTGGCCCGGTGATTTCGTGAGACCTGAAATGCCTGGAAACGACGTCTGTGAAGTCGCTTAGATGGGAAGAAGCAAAGTGCATGAACCCGTCCAAGGTGGATATTTCATGCTTAAATAGTCGCATAAACCGGATAGGCCCGCAAGAATGGGATAGCGCCGACTCTCTTTCCTGCCGATGCTCCACGCCGATGGTGTTGCCGGGTTTGGCTGCGCCATCGACGAGGTCTTGGAGACGGGATGGAGCGTACGAATGAGCAAAATCGCAATCATCGGATCAGGCGTCAGCGGATTGCTGGCCGGGTTGGGACTTCTCAAACAGGGGCACGAAGTCACCATTTACTCGGCGCTCAGCGCTGACGATTGGCTGACAAAGGTTCCGCCGACCGGGACAGCATGCCGTTTCGGGTCATCGCTGGATCTGGAGCGTGAACTGGGCGTCAACCATTGGGAGGATGCTACGCCGATCGAAGGCATCCACCTGACCTTCTGTCCCAAAATGGGGCGGCAGTTGATCGACCTGATGGGGCGCTTCAGCCGAAAAGCTCTCGCCATCGACGTGAGGCTTCAGTCCTATCGCTGGACGCAGGACTTCGAGGAACGCGGCGGCACGATCCGGGTGGAAAACGTGGATGTCGACCGTCTTGAGCAAATCGCAGAAGCGGCCGACCTGACACTGGTGGCTGCGGGCAAGGGCGACATCGGCAGAATATTCGAAGTCGATGCCGAGCGCAGTGTCTATGACAGGCCGCAGCGCAAGCTGGCCATGTTTGTCATCAAGAATGTCGACATGGACCGGTCGAAGCAGGGCGTACCCTTCCACTTCGGCATCAAGTTCAATTTTTTCGCCACAGCGGGAGAACAGTTCTCCATCCCCTATTGGCACAAGGACGGATATCAATGTTGGAACGCTCTTTTCGAGGCCCGCCCCGGCGGGATCTTCGACCGCTTCGATGATTGCACGACCGGCGAGGCGGTCCTCGATCGGGTCAAGGAACTGTTCAAGCAGCATATTCCCTGGGACTATCAGTGGATCAAGGATGCCGAGCTGGCCGATGAAAAGGGTTGGCTCAAAGGGGCCTTCACGCCCTGTTTCAAGAAACCGGTTGGTGTCCTTCCTTCAGGATCGAAAGTCATGGCTCTCGGAGACATGGCCAATTCCCTCGATCCGATCGGCGGGCAGGGCGCGAACAACTGTTATCGCCAGATCAAGAACCTGCTGGATGCGGTGGCAAACAATGAAAGTGGCGTGTACGACGAGGACTGGATGACCGCCACTTTCGATCGTTTCTATGAGACCACAGGCAAGGTGACCAACGAGTTCAACAACCTGTTGCTTGAGGAAATCACACCGGCCGCACAGCGCATTCTGATCGCGCAATATGGAAGCAACGGCATGGAGGGTAATGAATCCGTTCATCAGATGGTCGCCAACAGTTTCTGCGACAACTTTGATGATCCGACGAGCTTTACCCAGCAGATGCTCAAACCGGAGAAAGCACTGGAGTTCATGAACCAGGTTTCCGGAGGCAGGGCGGGTCGTGTTGACTTGGTCAACAAGCTGAAGATCGGCAAGGGGCAACTGCGCCAGGTTGTGGGGCTGCCGCGCACCGACCATCCGTTGGCACGAATGAGCCCTTGAATGGTCGGCGTTTGCCACGACAAGTCGATGAAGCCGACGAGGGTGCCGTGAAAAGCGTTGAAATCGAAGAATTCAAGAATGCGATGCGTTACATGGCAGGAGCCGTCACCATCGTCACGACCGGGGACGATACGTGTCGCCGGGGATTAACCGCGACGGCCGTCTGCTCCCTGTCCGCGGATCCGCCGCGTATCCTGGCCTGTGTCAACCGAGGTGGGCTTACCCACGACATGATCGTCAAAAGCAGACGACTGGGCATCAATCTCCTGAGCTGCTCCCATCGTGACCTCGCGATGCGGTTTGCCGGCATGACCGATATTGGAGATGTCGACCGCTTCGGTGAAGGCAACTGGGCACAGATGAGCACCGGTGCACCCATTCTCGACGATGCCCTTGTCGCCTTCGACTGCACGGTCGATGTTGCCATTGATGTGGGGTCACATGCGATCATCATTGCCGACATCGTCGGCATTACCGAGCTGAACGAGGCCGAACCGCTGCTTTATGCGCAGTCCGACTTCATGACCGCCGTTCCGGTCGACGCCCTTCTGGGCGCGGCTTCGTGAATGGGCATTGGTCGCCGGGTCAGTCGAAGCAGGAATTGAACTAGCTAAGGGAGTTTCACGATGAGAGGCCTATCCGGAAAGGTGGCAATTGTAACAGGTGCGTCGACATTGATCGGCCAACAGGTTGTCCGCGCGTTTGTGCGCGCAGATGCCTCGGTGGTAATGGCGGATATCGCCGAAGCAGACGGGTCGGCATTGGCCGAGGAACTCGGTGACACGGTTCATTTCGTTACAACCGACGTGACGGTGGATTCCGACATCGACGCCTGCCTCGAGACCTGTGTGTCTCGGTTCGGCGGTGTCGATTTTCTGATCAATGCCGCCTCGACATATCTCGATAACGGTCTCGAGACCAGTCGGGAGGACTGGCTGACGGCACTCAACGTGAATTTCGTGGGCGGTGCGATCTTCACTCAGAAGGCAAGCCGTGAAATGGCCAAGCGCGGTGGCGGTGCCGTGGTCAACTACGGTAGCATCGCCGGCAAGGTCGCACAGCCGGGGCGCATGGTCTATTCGGCGTCGAAGGCAGCCATTCTGCAAACGACGAAGACCCAGGCGCTGGCCCTGGCCGGTGAGAACATCCGGGTAAACTCGGTATCGCCAGGCTGGACCTGGTCCAACATCATCCGAGACATAACCGGTGACAACCGGCAAAAGGCTGATGGCGTTGCCGCGCCGTTTCACATGCTGAAGCGGACCGGTGGGCCGGACGAGGTCGCCAATACCGTGTTGTTCCTGTGCTCTGACGAAGCTTCTTTCATCACCGGCACGGACATCGCTGTCGACGGCGGCTACACCGCGATCGGCCCCGAGCAGCAGACGGACGCGTTGCCGCAACTGGCCGAATAACCTTTCGTCAGTTCCCGAGGATCGCCGGCAGCCGCAGGCCGTGCTCGCGGGCGCAATCGATCGCGATGTCGTAGCCGGCATCGGCGTGACGCATGACGCCGGAGGCCGGGTCGTTCCACAGCACCCGGCCGATGCGCTGGTCGGCGGCCTCCGTGCCGTCGCAGCAGATCACCATGCCGGCATGCTGGGAAAAGCCCATGCCGACGCCGCCGCCGTGGTGCAGGCTGACCCAGGTGGCGCCTGAGGCGCAATTGAGTAGGGCGTTCAGCAGCGGCCAGTCGGAGACAGCGTCTGAGCCGTCCTTCATCGCCTCGGTCTCGCGGTTGGGTGAAGCCACGGAGCCGGAATCCAGGTGGTCGCGGCCGATCACCACCGGTGCCGACAGTTCGCCGTTGCGCACCATCTCGTTGAAGGCAAGCCCAAGCCGGTGCCGTTGGCCAAGGCCGACCCAGCAGATGCGAGCTGGCAGCCCTTGAAAAGCGATGCGCTCGCGCGCCATGTCGAGCCAGTTGTGCAGGTGCGGGTCGTCGGGGATCAGTTCCTTGACCTTGGCGTCGGTCTTGTAGATGTCCTCGGGATCGCCAGAGAGTGCGGCCCAGCGGAACGGGCCGACCCCGCGGCAAAACAGTGGCCGGATATAGGCCGGAACGAAGCCCGGGAAGGCAAAAGCGTCCTCTAGGCCTTCCTCCTGCGCCACCTGGCGGATGTTGTTGCCGTAGTCGAGCGTCGGAACACCCTGGTTCCAGAAATCCACCATCGCAGCGACATGAACCTTCATCGAAGCGCGGGCGGCCTTTTCAACGGCGTCGGGATCGCTTTCGCGTTTCTCGCGCCATTCACCCAGCGTCCAGCCCTGCGGCAGGTAGCCGTTGAGCGGGTCGTGTGCCGAGGTCTGGTCGGTGACGATGTTAGGTTTGACGCCGCGCTTCACGAGTTCGGGGAAAATGTCGGCGGTGTTGCCAAGCAGGCCGACCGATTTCGCTTCGCCGGATTTGGTCCAGGCGTCGATCATCGCGAGTGCTTCATCCAGCGTCTCAGCGCTTTCGTCGACATAGCGGGTGCGCTTGCGGAAGGCGATGCGATCCGGGTCGCACTCGACGGCCAGACAGCAGGCGCCGGCCATGGTCGCGGCCAGTGGCTGGGCGCCGCCCATGCCGCCGAGACCGCCGGTCAGGATCCACTTGCCCTTGAGGTCGCCGCCATAGTGCTGGCGACCAGCCTCGACAAAGGTTTCGTAGGTGCCCTGGACGATGCCCTGGCTGCCGATATAGATCCAGGAACCGGCCGTCATCTGGCCGTACATCATCAGGCCCTTCTTATCGAGCTCGTTGAAATGGTGCCAATCGGCCCAGTGCGGCACCAGGTTGGAATTGGCGATCAGCACCCGCGGTGCGTCGGCGTGGGTCTTGAAGATGCCGACCGGCTTGCCGGACTGAACAAGAAGCGTCTCGTCGTCTTCCAGCCCCTTCAGGCTGGAGACGATGCGGTCGAAGCAATCCCAGTTGCGGGCCGCGCGGCCGATGCCCCCGTAGACGGTCAGCTCGTGCGGGTTCTCGGCGACGTCCGGGTGCAGATTGTTCATGAGCATGCGCATCGGCGCCTCGGTCAGCCAGGATTTGGCGTTGAGTTCCGATCCGGTCGGCGGGTAGACGTCGCGAATGTTGTGTCGGTTGTTATCCATGATCATTGTCCCTTCGGCAGGATCGTATTGATGGTGCGCTCGCCGTTTTCGACATCGACCCAGACAAGCACGTCCGGTCCGCTGTCTTTTTCGTCGACAAGAACGCGATAGCAGCGCCAGCCACCGCCGGGTGGCCAAATCGAGCAATAGAAATCGTTCTGGATGCGCCAGCGGCCACTGGTCACCCGCCGTCCGTCATCGAACGCTGTGTCGCCGTTCCCGGCGAAGGTCTGACGGGTTGTTTCGCTGACGGCGAGGATGTCTGGCAGCAACGCGCGGATCTCTTCGCCGGTGAGTGGTTTTTCTTCCGCGCTGGAGGGGCCGGCGGTAAGCAATAGCAACAGGGCAAGGGCGAGGGCGCGCATGTCAGCTCCCCTTGGCCTGCGAAAGAGCCCAGGCTTCGATGGCGTCGAGAACGGCCTTCAATGTAATGCGCAAGTGCTCTGCCTTTGCCGGATCCAGTTCGAACGGCGCTGCTTCCGTTTTCAGGTGCGAGCTTTGTGTCAGTTCCATCTGGATGGCGTGCACGCCGTTGTCCGGGCGACCGTAGTGCCGCGTGGTCCAGCCACCCTTGAAGCGGCCGTTGAGGATGGTGGTGTAGCCGTCGGCGCACTCACAGATCGCAACCACCTTTTGCTCGATGTTGGCGGCGCAGGTCGTGCCGTTGTTGGTGCCGATATTGAAATCCGGCAGCGTACCCTCGAACAAGAAGGGAATGACGGAACGGATCGAATGGCAGTCATAGAGCACCGCAATTCCATGGCGTTCGCGAACACGCTCGATCTCGCTTTGGAGTGCGGCGTGATAAGGCGCGTGGAAGGTCCTGCGTCGGCGCTCGATCTCGTCGACGTCAGGTTCGGCACCTTCGTTGTAGATTGGCCGATTGTCGAAATCGGTGAGGGGACAGAGACCGGTCGTGTTCTGGCCGGGATAAAGGCTCTTGCCGCTTGGATCACGGTTGGCGTCGATAACGTAGCGGTGGAAGGTTGCGCGTACCGTCGTGGCGTCCGGCAGCAAGTGATCGTAGAGCTCGTGGATGTGCCAATCGGTATCGGCCCGGGCCCGTCCGGTTTCGTTGAGGCTGCCCTCGATCTCCTCCGGCACATGCAGCCCGGTGTGGGGCAAACCGAGGATCACGGGACCGTTGCTACGGGTGATCTCCACCGGGTTCATGCGAGCCCTCCCAGAGGGGCATGCTCGCCGACGCCGCTTGTCTCTACGATGGCGCCGGACCGGATAAGCGTGTCGGCCCGTTTCAGGTCGTCAGCCATGTAGCGATCCTCGCGCAGCGCCGGCACCTCGCTGCGCAGCCGGTCGATGACGCCCTGCAGGCGATCGCTGGTGCGCAAGGGCGCGCGGAACTCGATGCCCTGGCTGGCGCACAGCATTTCGACCGCGAGAATGTTGGAAAGGTTGTCGGTCATGCGCGACAGCCGCCGGGCGCCATGGGCGGCCATCGATACATGGTCTTCCTGGTTGGCGCTGGTTGGTGTCGAATCCGTGCTGCACGGGTTGGCCAGATGCTTGTTTTCGCTCATCAACGCCGCAGTCGTCACTTCGGCTATCATGTATCCGGAATTGAGTCCCGGTTCCGGCGTCAGGAAGGTCGGCAGGTCGTAGCTCAGGGTGGGGTCGACCATCAGCGCCACGCGACGCTGGGCGATCGAACCGATTTCGGCGATTGCCAGAGCGATCTGGTCCGCGGCAAAGGCGACGGGCTCGGCATGAAAGTTGCCGCCTGAGACGACGTCGCCAGTTTCGACCACGACCAGCGGGTTGTCGGTGACGGCATTGGCCTCGATCTCAAGCGTCGTAGCCGCCTGGCGCAACAGGTCCATGCAGGCACCGGTCACCTGCGCCTGGCAGCGGATGCAATAGGGGTCCTGCACCCGCTCGTCGTCCTCACGGTGACTTTCGCGGATTTCCGAGCCGTCCATCATGGCGCGAATGGCGGCGGCGGCTTCAATCTGACCGCGATGACCACGCAACGCGTGGATTTCCGGTCGGGTTGGGGCGGTCGATCCCATCACCGCGTCCTTGGTCAGCGAACTGGTCACGAGCGCCGATTGGGCGCAGCGCCAGGCGTCAAACAAACTGGCCAGTGCATGGGCCGTCGAAAACTGGGTGCCGTTGATAAAGGCAAGGCCTTCCTTGGGGCCAAGAGCGATCGGTTCGAGGTCGGCGGCTGACAGCGCTTCGCTGCCGGGCATTGTCTTGCCATCGAATTCCGCAAAGCCTTCGCCGATGATAACCGCGGTCATGTGTGCCAGCGGTGCCAGATCGCCCGAAGCGCCCACGGATCCTTGCGCCGGCACGACCGGCGTGACGCCGCGTTCGAGCATCCCCTCAAGCAGCTCGATCAACTGCCAGCGAACGCCGGATGCGCCTCGGCTTAATGACAGAAGCTTGAGCACCATCATGAATCGCACCAGGTTTGCCGGAACCGCCGGACCGACACCACAGCAGTGCGACAGGATCAGGTTGCGCTGCAGCGTGGCCGTGTCCTCGGGCTGGATCTTTATGTTGGCCAGCTTGCCAAAACCTGTATTGACGCCATAGATCGCGTCGCTACCAGTGGCAGCCCTGGAGACAACGTCGGCGGCGGCATTGACTGCCTCACGGCAAGACCTGTCGATGAGCGCGCCACTGTCATTGCGATAGATGGTTTCGAGTTCGCTCAGAGTCACCTGGCCTGGAACAACAACGGGCGCGGTCACGAAAGGTCTCCGATGACACGCCGGTGCAGCGGGTTGAAGCCGACCCGATAGGCAAGCTCCGCCGGGTGGTCGACATTCCAGATGGCAAGCTCCGCATTCATGCCGGTATCGATCATGCCGACCCGATCCAGCCCGAGAGCTTTCGCGGCAGCACGCGTTGCTCCGGCCAGGGCCTCCTCCGGCGTCATGCGAAACAGCGTGCAGGCCATGTTGATGCTGAGCAGCAGTGACGAAACCGGCGAAGATCCTGGATTGCAGTCGGTCGCAACCGCCATGCCGATACCGTGTTTGCGAAACAGCTCGATGGGCGGTGCCTGCGTTTCCCGCAATGTGTAGAAGGCTCCTGGCAGGAGAACGGCGACGCTGTCCGACTGGGCCATCGCGGCCACGCCGTCTTCGTCCAGATATTCCAGATGGTCGGCCGATAGGGCCTCGTAGCGGGCCGCCAGCCGGGCACCGCCGAGATCGGACAATTGTTCGGCATGCAATTTGACCGGCAGGCCAAGCTCACGAGCCCTGAAAAAGACCCGTTCGATTTGATCCGGCGTAAAGGCGATGCCCTCGCAGAACCCGTCGACCGCATCGGCCAACCCTGCTTCATGGGCGGCGTCCAGCGCCGGCAGGCAGACCTCCTCAATATAGGCATCCGGCCGCCCGGCATATTCCGGCGGGATCGCATGGGCGCCAAGGAAACTGGTACGCACTCGGACATCGCGATAATTGGAAATGTCTCGCGCGACGCGCAGCATTTTCAGCTCGGTCTCCCGGTCGAGCCCGTAGCCCGATTTGATTTCGATGGTGGAAACACCTTCGCCAATGAGCTGGTCGACCCGGGGCAGGGCGGAATCCAGCAGTTCCGCCTCGTCCGCCGCGCGGGTTGCCTTGACCGTCGAGACGATGCCGCCGCCGGCCCGGGCGATGTCTTCGTAACTGGCGCCTTCGAGCCGCATCTCGAATTCGCGGGCCCGGTTGCCGCCCGCCACTATGTGCGTGTGGCAATCGATCAGCGCCGGCGTAACCAGCCGTTCCGCCAAGTCTTCCACCGGTCTCTGGCGATAGGTTTCCGGCAAGTCCTGCTGCTTGCCGACCCAGGCGATACGACCATCGCTGATGGCGATGGCGCCTCCCTCGATCAGGCCGTAAGGATCGCCGTTCGGTCGCATCGTTGCGATGCGTGCATTGACAAATGTGGTGTCGATCATGAGCCTGTACAGAAAGTTGGCCTTTGAGCCATTATTATGTATATGCATAATAAAATTATGTCAACGAATGCGCAACAACGATGACTGACGTTTATGCAAGACGAGCGCTGCTTCCCGACGGCTGGGCCCAGGACGTACGCGTGATCTTTGATGAAAGAGGGATCATCAGTGCCATCGGCACTGGCGAGGAGACGCACAACGACGACATCGTCACCGACGTGCTTCTGCCGGCACCGGGCAATCTGCACAGTCACGCCTTCCAGCGTGCCATGGCCGGCCTGACGGAACACCGCTCGAGCGGCCAGGACGATTTCTGGAGCTGGCGCTCGCTCATGTACCGCTTCCTCGACGTGCTCACCCCGGAAGCCGTAGAAGCGATTGCGGCACTGGTCTATGTCGAGATGCTCGAAGCCGGCTATGCGTCGGTCGGTGAGTTTCACTACCTTCATCACCAGCCCGGTGGCGGTGCCTATGAAAACAGTGCCGAAATGTCGGCGCGTATCGCTGCCGCTGCTGCCAAGACCGGGATCGGACTGACCCACCTACCCGTGTTGTATACCTATGGAGGCGCCAACAAGGCGGAGGTTGCGGGAGGTCAGCTTCGGTTCGGCTGCGATCTTGAGCGTTTCCAGCGACTTCATGCTGCGGCACATGAAGCATTGAACGGCCATCCAGCCGATTTCACGATCGGTATCGCTCCCCATTCCCTGCGCGCCACGGCGCCCGAGCAGTTTGAGCAAATCATGGCCATTGCAGGAGCCGGTCCGGTACACATCCACATCGCCGAACAGCAGAAGGAAGTGCGCGACGTACAGGCCTGGCTTGGGGCCCGACCGGTCGAATGGCTGCTGGCGAATGCACCGGTCGACACCAAATGGTGCCTGATTCATGCAACCCATATGAACGAATCTGAAACCCGCGACGTCGCTCGCTCCGGTGCTGTGGTCGGCCTTTGTCCCATCACCGAAGCCAATCTCGGTGACGGGGCCTTCAACGGGAACAGTTACCTGAGTCATGGCGGCCGTTTCGGTGTCGGATCCGACTCCAACGTTCGAATATCGCTGACGGAAGAACTGCGGCAACTGGAGTACAGCCAGCGGCAACGGCACGAGGCGCGCAACGTCATGGCGACGGCCAACCAGTCTTGCGGCCGTCTGCTGTATGAAAAGGCTCTGGAAGGCGGAGCGGCAGCCCTTGGCCGAAACTCTGGCGGCTTGCAGGTCGGTATGCTGGCCGACATGGTGGCGCTGGAAGGCGACCATGTTGCCTTGACCGGGCTGATGGGAGACCGGCTGCTTGATGGCTGGATATTCGCGGCCGATGACGGCCTCGTTCGTGAAGTCTGGTCTGCCGGCCGGCACTGCGTCAGACAGGGCCGGCATGTTGGGCGCCTATCGGCTGAACAAGCCTATCGGACTACAATGACAGACCTGATGGCTCGGCTCTGAAACCTGATGCCGAGTTACAAGGACATCCATAACGTTCTGCTCGAGCGGATCACCGGCGGTAGCTGGCAACCGGGATTGTTGCTGCCTGGCGAGGCCGAACTGGCCGAAGAGTTCGGCTGTACACGGGTTACCGTCAACCGCGCCATGCAGGCGCTGGCAGATGCCGGACTGGTCGAGCGTCGGCGCAAGGCCGGAACGCGTGTGGTACAGCGGCAAAGCCGCGATACCGTTCTGCACATCCCGATCGTCAGGCACGAAATCGCCCGGCGTGGCGGAAACTACCGCTACCTGCTGATCGACCGACGGAAAGGAACGCCACCGGACCGTGTTCGGGCCGAACTCGGGCTCAATGGCAACGCCCATGCCCTGCATGTGCTCAGCCTGCATTTTGCCGATGGTGAGCCCTATCAGTTGGAGGATAGATGGATCAGCATCGGCGCCGTACCGAAGGCGGAACAGGAAGATTTCGAATCTGTCAGCCCCAATGAATGGCTGCTGCAGGAGGTGCCCTACACGAGTGCCGAGCACGTCTTTCGAGCCGCGCAGCCAACGCTGGAGGAACGACAACACCTGGATCTCAACGGCGAAGAACCGGTTTTCGTCATCGAGCGGACCACCTGGCTAACGGATACTCCGGTTACCCATGTGCGCCTGATACACCCGGGCGACAGTTTCCGCCTGGTGACCCGCGATCAACCGCCTGGAGCGTTGTGACTGGCTGTGCTCAGACAGTTTAGAATTGTTCTAAATTACTGTTTTTGTTGACTAAATTAGAAAAATTGTTTGACAACAGGCTGACTTGAGTGCTTTTTAGTGCACTGCAAAGGCGCGACAAATTGCGCCTTTGAAGAAGCCAGTAGTCAAGTGTAGTCGATCGCCATGATCACCTGTCAGTGCAACATCATCACCGAACGTGAAATCGAGCAGGCCATCGTCGCCATGCTCGACGAGGACCGCTGGCAACTGATTGTCCCGCTAAAAGTTTATCACGCGATGGCAAAGCGCGGAAAATGCTGCCGCTGCTTCCCCAACGTCATCGATATTATCATCCGGACCACGGAAGAGTATCATGCGCGCTGCAACAGCAGTGTCGACGACCTGGTCGTGTATCGCGAGAAACTCCATCGGATGAAGGCCCACTATCTGGGCGACTTCCAGAAACCGAAAGATCATCGCGCCGCTTGAGGGTGGTGCCGCTTTCGAAACAGACCAACACGCTCTAATGCAAAACGGCGATCGAATGACCGCCGCTTGTCTACTTTTGCTGTTGAGGTTTAGCTCAGAATAGCTTCCATTTGGCGCCGACACGCACCGTGTGGCTTGACGATTCGACGTTTGCGATAACGCCGAGGTCGAGATCCTCATACATTGTATAGCGATATTCGATGAAACCGGTCAGCCGATCGTTGAGGGCGAGTTCCGTACCGGTGCCGATGGTGAAGCCGTTGAGGCCTTCGGTAACGGCAAGAGCCGGGAAGCTCAGTGATGCGGTGACCTCTTGCCACGTGTAGCCGCCGATCACGTATCCCAGTGTATAGTCGTTGAGCTTGTAGCCACCGCGCAGCAGGGCATCGAACCCGAAATTCTCAGCTTCGGCCCGTAGGGTGACGCCGGCAACCGTTGATGACGACGACGCTTCGATGAACTGGGCCGCGAGCTGTGCACCGAACACCCAGCGGGAGTTGGCGCCGAATTCGCGATCATAGCTGAGTGTTACCTCGCCGAGGAAACCCTCCGTCGCGAGGGAATCGATCGAGAACAGGCCGAGCGCGCCGTTGACCTTGTTGAGGGCTACGCCGCCGCTGATGGCGCCACCGATTTTCAAACCGGTCCAGTCGTAGTTCACCGGTTCGCGGGTCACGTCCGATGGGCCGCCACCGAAGCGATAGTTGATGCTTGAGTGGAACGAGTGAACCGCCGGGTTGACCTCAATTCCGCCGAGCGGGCCGATATTTGTGCCGGAATATTTCGAGAACCGGTAGCTGCCGCCCCAGGTCCATCCGTTGCGGAATGCCGTTTCGAGGCCAAAGCCGACGACATAGCCGCTGTCGCTCCATTCGCTGGCGAGACCGGGTAGAGTCGAGGACAGCTCAAAGTTCTGCCAGCTGTATCCACCCATCACATAGGCCAGCGTACGTGGCGTAATGGCGTAACCCAAACGGGCAATGGCGTCGAAACCGTAATCGCCTTTGATTTCCGTTGAAACCGCTACCAGCGGGATTGAGGCCGAAGTGTTGATGTCACCGTAGCGCCCGACCAGTTGCGCGCCAACGACGAAGCCATTGGAGAACATGTGGTCGTAGCCAACCTGCACCTTGCCGAAATAGCCCTGGCCACCCCAGCCGCTGATCGTTGACCCAAGGACGGGACTGGAGATTTCGTCAAGAACATATCCCGTGCCGCCACCGATACCGATGTAGAACCCGGACCAGTCATAGATGCTGGTTTCGCTGGTCAGTACCGGCGCTTCGGGAATGAAGACATCCGCCGCTTTCGCGGGAACCGCCGCGGCCAGCGCGGTTACAATGGTCGCTGCAAATTTTTTGTTCATGCCGGTGCCGTCCATCCTGACTAAAAGTCCTATCAATCAGTCATAGTATGATTGAAATTCCTTTAAAAGAGCACTTTGTGGTGTGTGGGCAACAGTGGTTCCAAACCTGAAGTTGACGGATCCGATGGTGACCGGTTCGGTCACAGAAAGGCGAAGGCAACCGAAACCAAAAGCAGGAGCGCAAAGACGCGATTGGCGATGCGCGATGAACGCGGACTGCGCAAGACACTGGAGATCATCGTGCCGAACAGCAGCCAGCCGCTATTGACCACGACGATGACCAGCGACAGAGCCGCGATTTTTACACCGGCGTCGAGGAGGGGGTTGGCTGGAAACAGGCGGTGCCCCGCATACACCGCAGCAATGGCCGCGAAGGCCTTGGGGTTGGCGATTGCCAGCGCAAAGCCGCCCGTGAAAGGCGGTCGCTCACCGGGTTTTGCGTGTCCGGATATCGGCTCTGCCGTAGCAATCCGGTAAGCCAGGTAGAGGATATAGGCGGCTCCGGCGAGGGCTAGCGCGGAGGCTAGAACCGGCTGTGTGAGGATCAGACCCGTGACGCCCGTTGAAATCAACAGCAGCACGCAGAAGGTCCCGGCGATAATGCCGGCGAGATACCGCAATCCGGCCCGGCCACCGAAAGCTGCTCCGACCGCCGCGAGGCTCAAGGTGGCTGGTCCGGGACTGCCCATCAACGCAAACGCCGTCAGCCAAAGTACAATCAGGTCGCCTGCCATGTTTCAATCCGCATGGTTACCTGCGGATGAATGGCATGGAGATACGTCCTGGATCTTGAACGTTTGTGCGGGCCTACTCGGTGTAGAGCTCGCTTTTGAGGCCAAGATAGCCGTCCCAGGCGAACCAATAGGCGATATGACCGGGCACGCGGGCAAGCCTCTCACCAGCGGGACCGGTCAGAAAATCCTCGCTGATTGCCCATTGTCCGCCCGGTCCGTCAAGCTTGCCGAACTGCGAACTCTCGACAAAACTGATGCTGCTGCGCTCGTAGGCGCGTACAGTGCGGGTGGTTGCATCGCCGATGAGCACAACATCAGTGGCACCAACCCGATCGTTGATGACCCGGCGATCGCGGAAAGCCTCGATCGGCCACGCCTTGGCGGCACCAAACTCACGAACGCCGAACACGAAATCCTTGCGCTTGACCTGGCTCTCATCGCGCACGTTGGCCGGAAACATCAGGTCTGGACTGGCAAAATAGTCACTGTAGACGACCCCCGATCCGTAGTCCCTTGGAAAGCCGGTATCCAGCGAAAGGACCTTCGTGGTCGGGTGGCTTTTTTTCCAATTGGACCAGCTTGTTATGGTCACCGGGCGAATCTTCAGTTGAATGTCCGAATCCGCCAGCGGGCCGGTCACCGGTTCACCGGTAAACTGGTTCCACAGACTGTTGGTCTCGCGATCGAACATCAGTTTGTTGGAGCGATAGAGGAAACCCGACGAACCAAAGATGAAGGGCTTCTCGCGGCTCTCGACATGTGTTTCGAACAGGATACCGGCACCGCATAAAGTACAATAGGCCAGCGCGACGGGAACGTCGCCAATCACCTCATTGAACATCTCGTGCCAACCCATGATCCTCAGCGGGTAGGCGCGCACGTCGCCATTGATCTCAACCCCGAAAACCAGATCGTCGTCTCTTAGGTAGTCCGCTTCCGGTGCGGAGATCAGTTTGGGATTGTCGAGAGACGGAATGCCGTCCACGCCCACACCTCCCCAGGTGATTTCCTCAAGACGGATTCGCATCTGGTCGCGGGTCGTGTAGGTCGGATCGAAGAACTGGATGAAGGTCGGATCGATGTTGGCGAACAGCGCCAGCTTGAAGTTCCTGTAGCTCTCGTGCGGGACCACCTCCGGATGGGTTTCCTGCCAACGCATGGCGTCGTCCCAGTCGCTGACGGGCTCTCCGGTCAACGCTTCGATTGCCTCGGTAAGCAGGGCCTTGTCCGGACCGAACCTCAAGAAGAGCACCAGAGTCGGCACGATGTCGAGATTGCCGCGCGCCACCAGCGCTTCGACGGCTCCTCGTTTCTGCGCCTCATTGCCGGCGATGATCTCCACGGAAAGTGCATCGACGTCGATTTCGGTGGCAGTGTCCGGTGCCTTTTGAGCAGTTTCCTGAGACGTGGCTGGGACCATCATGGCGAGCAGCATTGCCGCAATGCCCATAAGAAACCTTCTCAGGTGTGTTCCGGGTGAATGCATCTCTGTCTCCGATAGTCTTGTCGCATCATCATATGGCTGGCCGAACGCAGGGGAAGGTGCATCACCGTCATGTGTTGAAACGTGACCCGGTGTTGCTTTCGCCTGTTTGTGGCCTGTGCTGTTGTTCTGCGAACCAAGGTCACCGGCACCGCCGAAGCTAAGGGGATGGAGTCACGATGAAGCGTGAAGTGGTTCGAATTGCTCTGGCCCTGCTGCTCTCCGCCAGTGCCGTGGTAGCCAAAGCGGAAGAATTGGCCGTGCTGGCCCGAATTGATCCATGGCCGGTCGCTGACCAGTTGATCGCCTATCAGGGCAAGATCTGGTTCTCCACGTCCGTCAAGGGTGTCGACCACAATTCGGCCGACATATGGAGTTTTGACCCGGCGAGCCGAACAACGCGTTTCGAACGATATCTGTTTTCGCAGGATGCCGGTCACCCTGTTGTCCATGGGGGCCTGCTGTTCTGGCCCCAGGAGGACATGCGCATTGGGTTGGGAACCGGCGTCGTCAGCGTGACCGACGGGGTCGACTGGCGCGAACTGTTCATTCCGGTGGGCGACCACATGATGCACACCCACGCCTCCGTTGAGTGGCGCGGTGATCTTGTCGTTGCTATGGCCGGCTGGAACGCTGCTATTGCTGCCTCCGAAGATGCGGGGGAGAGTTGGCGTATCCTCTCCAACGATCCGCCAGCATCGGGTTCCTTCCATCGCTACAACGATCTTGCCGCGCTTGGAGATCGGCTGTTTGTACGCCATTGGAGCCGGACGGGACCGGACCTGAAGGAATATCGGGACGGTCAGCTGATACCGGTGCCCGGCTGGCCGCAAAACCACGATTTTTCAAAACTTGTCCAATACGGTTCGGCCCTCTATGGGATCGTCTACACCAATGACGGCCTGTCGCAGCTTTGGCGCACAACGGACGGACTGGCGGAGCAGTTTCATCCACCTATTCCAGGTGTCGACGCGCAACTCCTCGCCAACGATGGCGAAGCGCTGTGGATCGTCGGACGCTCGGCGGATGGCGGGCAGCTTTGGAAAAGCATCGATGGTGAGCATTTTGGTCAAGCGGCCACGTTTCGCGGTGGTTCCGCTCAAAGTGTTGTAGCTCGAGCGCCTGGAGAAATTTATGTCGGTGGCGAAGGGTTGGACGGCCGTGCGATCCTGTGGGGGCCGCAATCGACGACCGCGGTAATCGGTGGCGACACTGCGTCGCTGTCGCCGAGCAACCACCGGCCCGATCCGGCTTTTGATGTAGACGCGAACCGCACACTTCTGCTGACCCACCTCAACGATTTGAGTAGTTATGTACGTCATGGACTTCCTCTTCGCGGAGCGATTGCCTCGGTTCTGGCGAAGAAACCGCCGCAAGGCTTCTTCGCATCGCTGCTCGATGCAGCCATGCCCGCGGATGAAATCGAAGTCTTTGGTGGCCAGTTCAAAGTCGCGGCACGCGACATCGCCCATTGGTATCTGATTGCAGCCATCGCTCGAAACCATGGGCGGAGCGTTCCCCCGGATCTCCTGTCGCAGCCTTGGTTGCAGCGCTCCAACAGACCGCAGAAGTGGTTCGATCCGCTCCTGATTGCCCTGCATGCCGTACAGCTCTCCGGACAGAACGACCGGGCAACCATCGATGCGCTGATTTCCCGATTGGGTCGACAAGGTGATCCCGACTGGCTGTCCTCGCAGGTTACCGGAACACTTGCCGCTGTCTCGGGCGAGCGCTTTGCCTACGATCATGAAGCCTGGAGAGACTGGTGGGCCAGTGCCCGTGCGAGCTGGGCCGAATAAACCGGCCGCAGCTGCTGTTTGATCAGGGCTCTTTCGACACGCTTCGGGAGCCGAGGCGCAGAACCAATGGAACGATCACAAGAACCAGCAGCGCCGCGACAAGATACGGCGCGCCCGGAAAGTACATCCATTCGCCGCCAACGAACTGCTCGAACACGCCGGTCAGCACCAGCGGCGCGGCAACCGCGGAAATGGATGACAGCGAGGCGATGACGCCTTGCACCAAACCTTGCTGGTCTTCGCCCACCCGATTGGCTGCAAATGCTGTCAACAAAGGCGGTGCCATGTCCGACAATGCCGATATGGGCAGGAACACGACAACGGCCCAAATCGCACCGGTAAACCCAAAACCCACCAGTGCAATGATTGAGGCGGCGACAGCGATGAGCAGGGTCCTGTAGTCGCCAAATCGTTTGGTCAATTGTGGCAGCAGGCCAGCTTGTACCACGGCGATCAGAATGCCATAGGCCGACAGGGTCAACCCGATCGTAAAGCCATCCCAACCGAACACTTCGCGACCCCAAAAGGCCCACAACGTCGGATAGACCATGTTGGCGAATTCGAAGACGAAAATACAGATAAGTGGAATTGCCAATCCGGGGACCACAAATGCACGGATAATGGTGCCGAAGGGATTGAGGTCGCGTTTTCCGAAGGGTCTGCGGTTTTCAGGCTTGAGCGATTCTGGCAGGACAAAGAAGCCGAAGGCCACATTGATCGCTGACAGTGCCGCCGCAATCCAGAAGGGCGCGGTGATATGCCAGTCCGATGCGATTCCGCCAATGGCAGGGCCCAGAACGAAGCCGATGCCGAAGGCCGCTCCGATCATGCCGAAGCTCGCGCCGCGTTCCTCGGGCTCGGCAATGTCGGCGATGTAGGCGGTCGCGGTGATGTAGGTGGCACCCGCCATGCCCGCCAACACCCGGCCCACCAGCAGGACCCAGTAGGTTTCCGCCATCGCCATGATGACGTAGTCGATCGTCAGAGTGGCCAGCGCGGCGATCAAGATCGGCCGCCGTCCGTAGGCATCTGAAAGGCTTCCGATGATGGGGCCGCACAAGAACATTGCCGTCGCATAGGCCGACATCATGACACCGCCCCAGAAAGCGCCGGCGGCCGTGCTGCCGGCGCCGACGCGATCCATCAGGTCCGGCATGATAGGAAAGACGATGCCGATGCCGATGGCATCGATCATCAGGGTTGCCAGTATGAAGAGGAAGGGACCGGTGAGCTTCATGCCGCCACATGAAACACAATCACTACCGCTGGCAAGCTGCTTCTCACCCGGGTTGAAAATGCGGCGTTAGCAGCTTCCAGAAGTTGATATCGAAAGGCTCAATTATCGAGAAGCGGCTTAAGCGATTCGGGAATATGGCCTTCATTGATCAGCCAGCGGCGGATCGTGTAGGTGCGGCCGCCCTCGGCATGCATCGGGTCGGCATCGGCAAGTGCGCGAGCCGCCTCAAGCGAGTCGGCTCGGTAGATGATCATGCCGGCGCCTTCCATGTTCTCACCGGTCTCGTCCGACAATGGACCGGCAAAAACCAGGCTGTGATCGTTCTGTAGCTTCACCTGGTATTCCAGATGTCGCGGCAGGATCCCCTTGACCGTTTCCGGCGGCGCAACTGGCGTGCTCATCACCATGAAATGCTCGGCTGCCAGCGAACCGCGTTCGCGCGCCTCCCGGACATAATCGCTCCATTTCGGCATATCGATCTCCAATCAATTGTTGCTTGGAAAAAATATCGATAAAAATTGACAAGGCAAGAAAATATTGATTATTTGATGATGAGTGAGGAGATATTGAATGCGTTTTCAGGTCGCCCGGGACGGGCAATCGACTGCAGTTTATCTGGTTGATGGCGATGCTGCGTTTCGCCTGACCGGGCAGGGTGGGTTTGAGGGTACGGACCTCATGGCGCTCGTCGAACTTGATCCGGCAGCCCGGCAAAAGCTGGCCGATGCCGCTCGTGCCTTTGCACCTGTGGCGTTGTCGGGCCTGACACCGGCTTTGCCGCTGGGTCAGTTTCGCAAGGTACTGTGCCTCGGTCTGAACTATGTCGATCACGTCAAGGAAGGCGGCTACGACATTCCGACCTATCCGGCGATCTTCGTTCGCGTTCCCCAGTCGCTGATCGCGGCAGAAGAGCCGATGGTCAAACCCGACTGCTCGGACCGCCTCGACTACGAGGTCGAACTGATGGTCATGATGGGGCGGGGCGGCAAGCACATCAGTGAGGCCGAGGCTCTCGATCATGTTTTCGGCTACACCGTCTTTAACGACGGATCGGTGCGTGACTACCAACGCAAGACCCATCAGTGGACACCGGGAAAGAATTTTGATGCGACCGGGGCGATCGGTCCCGTCATGGTCACTCCAGACGAACTGCCGGAGGGCGCCTCGGGCTTGAAGATCCACTCCCGGCTCAACGGCGCTGTAATGCAGGATTCGAACACCAAAGACATGATGTGGCCTGTGGCCAAGACCATCGCCACCATATCGGAGTTTACGACACTTGAAGCAGGCGACCTGATCGCCATGGGCACGCCGCCAGGCGTCGGCCATGCCCGCACGCCACCGGTCTTCATGGTCCCCGGTGATGTCGTTGAGGTGGAAATCGAGCAGATCGGCATTTGTCGAAATCCGGTCGTCGGCGAGCAGGATGCCAGCAAGAACGAGGCCGCAGAATGATCAAACCTCCGCAGACAGCTCCGGTCGGAGAAGAACTTGCGGCCCTGCGTGCCCAAACGCACGACCAGATCCGCGATCTGCGTGGGAGGATTTCCGAACTCGGGGCCGATGAACTCGAGCTTATTCTCACCGGTGCCCGTTCCCATTACGCCTGGACGGACCGTCCGGTAACGGACGAAACGCTGCGCGCCATCTATGACATCGTCAAGATGGGGCCGACCAGCATGAACTGCTCGCCGGCACGCTTCGTGTTTGTGCGCAGCGACGAAGGTCGTGAAAAGCTCAAGAAAGCCTTGAAACCGGCCAATGTGCCAAAGGTCGCGACGGCACCGGTAACAGCAATTATCGCCCACGACATCGAGTTCTGGAAAGAGCTCCTGTACCTGTTTCCGCACGAGGATCGTCGGCCGCATTTCGACGGCAAGGACGAACATTCCGAGGTCACGGCCTTTCGCAACGGAACCCTGCAGGGCGCCTATTTCATGATCGCGGCCAGGGCGCTTGGCCTGGATGTGGGTGCGATGTCCGGCTTTTCCAATGAGATCATCGACGCCGAGTTCTTTGCCGGCACCACGCTGCGATCCAATTTCCTGTGCAATATTGGCTACGCAGACGAAACAGCCTTGTTCCAGAAACTTCCACGTTTCGAATTCGACGACGTCTGCAGCTTCGCCTGAGGATAAGCGGCCATGGCCATCAGAATGAAAACGGAAGTGACATTGCGAGCCAGGGCAGACTGCCCCTCGCATTCGCGATCCGACGTCGAAATTCGCAATCTGAACTTTGCCATTGATGAACCTGAGGAACGCGGCGGCACCAACGCGGGCCCGACACCCACGGACACGGCTCTGGCGGCGCTGATCGGCTGCACCAATGTGATCGGCCACAAATGCGCGGCCAAACTGGGCGTCGATATCGGTCACCTGGAAATTTCGGCTAACTGCGCCTTCGATCGGCGTGGCGTCACCCTTGAAGAGGAGATCGACGTGCCATTTCGGCGCATCGAGCTGACGATCCGCAGCCATGGACCGGCCGAGCAGGCGGCGTTGGATATGGTTGCGCGAGAGGTCAGGAAGTACTGCCCGCTGTCCAAACTCTACAGCCAGGCTGGAACAGAAATCGTTGAGGATTGGCAACCGGCCGGCTAGCCGGGGTGCCGCATCGGCCGGCGGGAGGTCGGCCGTCGAAAGGAGGAAAATGATGACCAAATTGCTACGCAGGTCCCTGGTGGCCGGAGCGGCTGTTTTGGGAGTGCTGTCGCCATTGACGACGCTTCCGGCTTCCGCAACCGAGACCATCAAGATGATCGCCATTGACGGCTATCCGGAGCGGTCAATGTGGGTGAAGGAGTTCGCCAACTTCTTCATTCCGAGAGTCGATGAGGAACTGGCTCGCACCGGCAACTACAAGATCGACTGGCAGCAGGCCTATGGCGGCCAGATCGTCAAGCCGCGCGGTGTGCTCGACGGCATCAAGCTGGGGCTTGGCGACATCGGTATTGTCACCACGATTTTCCATAACTCGGCCCTGCCGAGCCAGGCGATATCTGCGGCAACGCCGATGGTATCCACCGACGCTCGCGTAGTGGCCAAGGCGGTTGACGAGATCGCCAAGGAATATCCGCAAATGCAGGCGGAATTCGCTGCCCAGGATCAGGTTTATCTGGCCACGGGCGTGGTGCTCGACAGCTACCAGATTTTCACCAAGCAACCGATCGAGAAGCTTTCGGATCTCTCGGGTCTGAAACTGGCAGGTGCCGGATACAATCTGCGTTATCTGGAAGGATTGCAGGATGTCGCCGGTGTGCGCGGCGGTCTGCCGAACTTCTACAACATGTTGCAGACCGGCGTGGTCGACGCCGCCATGCTCTGGCCGGAAGCGGCGATGACCTTCAAGATCAATGAAGTCGCACCCTATATGCTGAAGGTCGATCTCGGCGCGGTGAATTCCAAAACCGTAACTGTCAACAAGGCCGTTTGGGACAAGCTGCCGGATGAAGTGAAGCGCGTTCTGGAAACCGTTGCCGTTGAGTACCGGGACCAGGTGGCAAACGTTGCCATGGATCGCGCCGCTTCGTCGCTCGACGCCTTCAAGGCTGCCGGCGGAACCGTGGTCGTGATCCCCGAGGACGAGCGGTCGGCATGGGCTGACGCCATGCCGAACATCGCCCAGGAATGGGCCAATGCGCTCGACAAGAAGGGTGGTCCCGGTACCGCCATGCTCGGCTCCTACATCGAGAAGCTGAAAGCCTCAGGTTCGGTTCCGGTCCGCGACTGGGCCGCCGGCGAATAAGTCAGCGAAACGGACGGCCTCTCATGAACAGGGCAACCCCCATCGGACAGGCCGTCCACCGCCTATTGAGCATCGTCAGGGCGATTGCGATCGGCGCCAATGCCGTTGGCACCCTGACGGTGCTCGTTCTCGTCATCGTCATGAACATCGACGTGGTGGCGCGCGGCGTCTTCCACGCCCCGTTTCTCGGGGTTGTTGAAATCGTCATCTTTTCGATGATCCTCATTGTTTTCATGCAATTGCCCGACGTTGTGCGGGTGGACCGGCTCACCCGGTCTGACGGGTTCCTGGGCATCCTTAAAAGCACCCGGCCTGCCGCGGCCGGTTTACTGTCTCGTCTGATCGACGCGCTGGCCTGTGTAGCCATGGCGACCATCGCCTACGCCACCTATCCCGAAGTCGTGGAGACTTTCGAATCCTGCCACTATTTTACTCCGCCGGATTTCGGTCCGCCCTTCACGGGTGATTTCTGGACCGACTTCACGCAGGCGACCGCCCGGTGCCACTATTTCGGGACGCTCGGTGTCTTCACCGTTCCCTGGTGGCCGGCCAAATTCGTCATCACGGCGAGCACGGCTCTGTGCGCGGTGATCTTTCTGTCGAAGGTTCTGTTCAATCCGGCGCACCCTGACGGGCCTTCCATGGCCGAGCATCCTTCCGACAGCGCACCTGAAACCGGCGGGGAGAACGCCCGATGACCCCAGTCGAAATCGGCTTCATCTCCGTCGCCGCGATTGTCGTCCTCATCTATCTCGGGGTCTATATCCCGATCGCTTTGGCGAGCGTGTCGTTCGTCACCATTTGGATTGTTAGCGAACGGCCGATCCTTGCTGTGAACTTTCTGCGTCAGGCTGTCGGCGACGGCGTGACTGAGTACGAGTTCGCGACGATTCCATTGTTCACTTTCATGGGGCTCTTGGTGTCCAAGGCCGGGCTCGGGACAGATGTCTACGATGTCATGAACCAGGCGTTTCGCCGGGTGCGTGGCGGCATCGGCATGGCCACGGTGGGCGCCAATGCAGTGTTTGCGGCCGTAACCGGTTCGTCCATCGCCTCGGCCTCTGTCTTTACCCGGATCTCCGTGCCGGAGATGCTGCGGCTGGACTACAACAAGCGCTTCGCTGTCGGCGTGGTGGCCGGCTCATCGGTACTCGGGATGATCATCCCGCCCAGCGCCATGTTGATTATCTATGCCTTCGTCGCTGAAGTTTCCGTCGGCGAAATGTTCATTGCCGGCATCATACCGGGCCTGCTTCTGGCACTCGCCTATATCGTCGCCATCGCCATGATGGGCCGCATTTCGCCGCGGGCGATCGGCGGTCGTATCGAGGAAATCCCTGACGAAGACCTGATGGGGTGGGGCCAGGTCTTCATCAAGACCGGACCGATCGTCCTGCTGATCATGATCGTGCTCGGCGGCATCTATACCGGCTGGCTGACACCCGTCGAGGCCGGCGCAGCCGGCTCGCTCGCCGCCCTGGTGATTGCGCTTGTACGACGTCGCATGACCGGACGCGGTTTCTGGGAAGCACTGCTGGAAACCGGGCATATCACCGCGAGCATACTGTTCCTGATCACCGCCGCGTCCTTCTACAGCCGCATGCTGGGTTTCGTCGATCTGCCGAACGAATTGCGGAGCTTCCTCGACGGTAACGATCTGAGCTTCTTCTGGATCATGTTCGCCTACGTGCTGCTGATGCTGTTTCTCGGCACGTTGCTCGACACGGCATCCATCATCCTCATCGTTGTGCCGCTCTTTATCGACATCATCGAGCCGATGGGTCTCAGCCTGATCTGGTTCGGCATCATTACGGTGATCGGTGCCGAGATCGGACTGCTGACACCGCCACTCGGCATCTCCTGTTTCGTCATCAAGGCGACCATCAACGACGACCGTATCTCGCTGAAGGATGTTTTCCTCGGCGCCTTGCCTTTCGCCGGGGTCATGCTGATCATTCTGATCGTCCTGATCCGCTTCCCGGCGCTCTCGACAACATTGCTGAATTGACAGGAGACGGATATGCGCAACGTCACGAAAGAAACCGTCACTGAGGTGTTCCTCGACTATTGCGGCCCCGATACGTCACCCCGGCTGCGATATCTGCTGGAGCACCTGGCAAACCATCTGCATGATTTCGTCCGTGAGACCGAGCTCACCCATGACGAATGGCGCACAGCCATCGAAATGCTGACCAAGGCCGGCCATATCACCACGGACGAACGCAACGAGTTCGTCCTGTTTTCAGACTTGTTGGGGGTATCGTCGCTCGTCGACATGGTGAATACACACCATGAGGCGACATCATCGAGCGTGCTGGGCCCGTTCCATATTCAGGGTGCGCCAGAAATCGAATATGGCGGCGATCTCAGAGGCGACCACGAAGAGCCCAGCGTCATTCTTCAGGGACAGGTCCGCGATACGAACGGAAATCCGATCAAGGCGGAAATTGAACTCTGGCAAACTGCCGCAAATGGTCTCTATTCGAACCAGGACCCGGGCCAACCGGACTACAATCTGCGCGCCCGCTTGAAGACCAGGGACGACGGTCGCTATGCGGTCACGACGATACGCCCGGCGCCTTACACGGTCCCGGACGATGGCCCGGCCGGAGAAATGCTTCGGGCAACGGGTCGAAAGCCGTGGCGCCCCTCGCATCTGCATTTCATCGTCATGGCGCCGGGTTATCGGACCCTGGTGACCGAAGTGTTCCCGGACGACGACCCGTATCTTGATAACGATGCCGTCTTCGGCGTTCGCTCCGATTTGATCATGCACTACCATGAGCAGCACGATGCCAGTCAGGTCGATGAAGCAATCGTAGCGCGCGACAGTCTGAGTTCGCCGTTTTATACCGTGGATTTTGATTTTGTTCTGGCCCGGGAAGATGCTGCCTGAGGCATGACGGCGCGTTGGATTCGGCCTGTGATTGTGGCATAGCGAGCAATGAGAGGTGTGTGCGGACAGAGTGGAGCGCCATGAATTCTGAAGCGGACAGCAATACGCTCTTTGCCGCTATTCGAGATGCGGCCGTCGGACTGGACCGGACCTTCATCCAGTCGGATGCGGGAACGGTGACCTATGGCGACATGGTGGAACGGTCCGGCCAATATGCCGCCGCGTTGGTCGGCGCCGGGCTTAAACCCGGCGATCGGGTAACGGTCCAGGCCGCCAAGACCGTCGACGCGCTGCTTTTCTATATTGGCGTTATCCGCGCAGGTGGTGTCTATCAGCCGTTGAATACCGCCTACACCCATGCCGAGGTCGAATACTTCCTGGGTGATGCGGAGCCCGCCATCGTCATCGTTGATGCCGGTCAGGTCGACTCCATGCGCACGCTCTGTGCCAAGGTTGGCAACGCCCGAGTCATGACGCTTGATCCTGGGCACCCGGAGTCGATCACCGATCTGTCGTTATCGCTGCCCGGCAATTTCGAGGATGTTCCACGCGGTGCGGATGATCTCGCTGCCATTCTCTATACCTCCGGCACCACCGGTCGGTCGAAAGGGGCGATGCTCAGCCACGCCAACCTGCTGTCCAATGCGCAGGCACTTCGGGAAACATGGCGCTTTACCCGCGATGATGTTCTGATCCATGCTCTGCCGATCTTCCACACCCACGGTCTGTTTGTGGCAACCAATGTCATCCTGCTGTCGGGTGCATCCATGCGGTTTCTGGCTACCTTCGACGCCGATGCGATCATCGATGCCATGCCGCAATCGTCGGTGCTGATGGGCGTGCCGACCTTTTACACGCGACTGCTCGCCAATCCTGGCCTGACGCGCGATGTCGCAGAGCCGATGCGGCTGTTCATATCCGGTTCGGCGCCTCTGTTGGCAGAGACCCATCGCCAGTTCAGCGAGCGCACAGATCACGCCATTCTCGAACGATACGGCATGACCGAGACCAACATGAATACGTCCAATCCCTATGACGGCGAGCGACGGCCCGGTACGGTCGGGTTTCCATTGCCGGGCACGGAAATGCGTGTGGTTGGAGAAAAGACAGGGGAACCGGTTGCCGATGGTGAGATCGGCGTTGTCGAAGTGCGTGGCCCGAACGTGTTTTCCGGTTACTGGCGTATGCCCGAGAAGACCAGGGAAGAATTCCGGGACGACGGCTTTTTCATTACCGGAGATCTCGGCATGATCGACCCGGACGGATATCTTGTGATCGTGGGACGCGGCAAGGATTTGATCATTACCGGCGGATTCAATGTCTATCCGAAGGAGATCGAATCGGTAATTGACGACATGCAGGGCGTTAACGAAAGTGCTGTTATCGGCGTTGCGCATGACGATTTCGGCGAGGGTATCGTGGCGGTCATCGTTCCCGAACAGGGCACTGTGTTGCAAGGCGACGCGGTACGGCGGCATCTGACCGAGCAACTGGCCCGGTTCAAGGTCCCGAAGGCGGTACATTTTGCCGATGCGCTGCCTCGCAACACCATGGGAAAGGTGCAGAAAAATGAACTGCGCAAGCGCTATGCGGACGAGTTCCGGCAACCGGTGGAGGGATCATCATGATGGTTGCTGAACCGGCCCTGCAGACGGCGCCTGCCGGTGGTTCGTCGATCACCGCGCAACTGTTCGACCGCTTGCGCGATGACGTTTTGAACGGTGTCCTGCAGCCCGGCCAGAAGTTGAAGATCGAGACGTTGCGCGAACAGTATGATGTCGGCGCGAGCCCGGTGCGCGAAGCCCTGAGCATGCTGACGGCCGAAGGTCTGGTCCAGCGGCTTGACCAACGCGGTTTCCGCGTCACCGGCGTCTCGGTCAGCGCGTTTGAGGAGTTGCTGCGCACCCGCTGCTGGCTGGAGGAGAGAGCCCTGCGGGAGTCGATCGACAGTGGATCCGATGACTGGGAAGAAAATGTTCTGCTCGCCCACCACAGGTTGACGCGAACGCCACGCACGGAAGGTCCGTCAGATCTTCCTTCGCCAACCTGGGAAAAGGCTCATCGGCTGTTCCACATGTCTCTGCTTGCCGCCTGCCGATCGCAGTTCTTGATCGGCTATTGCGCCCAGCTCTACGACCTCAACATCCGTTACCGCAACCTCGCTGGTTCCGTTGCCTATCCGTCGCGTAATGTCGCACAGGAACACCAGAACATCTGCGATGCTGCGCTGGGCCGCGACGCAGATCGCGCGGTTGAGCTGCTTATCGACCACTACACGGGTACGGGCGAGTTCCTTAAACTGCGGCTGAACGAAATGGCCGGATAGGTCGCAGATCCACTCCAAACGGCGTTTTCAAAGAAAAATGCCCGACCACGAGGTGGCCGGGCTCATTTCGATAGCTAACGCGGTTCGGTCTAAGACTGCGGCAATGTCAGCGTGACCAGATCGGTTCCGACAATCGTGTTGCCGTCAAAGCCGCTCGAACTGACCGCATCCTTGTAGCTTTGCTCCGTCAGCGCGCCACCGGGGATCGGGAAGGGACCCTGTTTCGGTGCGCCCATCGGCGGAATCAGATGGGTGAGCATGAGGTGTTTGACGCCGGCCCGTTTCGACAGGGCGCCGAGGTCAGCCGCATTGCTTTGCCGGAAATAGATCGGTGGCGGAAAGCCGCTCTCCTTGTCAGGACCCATCACCGGGTGGATGGTGGAATGGACCAGCACGTCCGCCCCTTGGGCGAGTTTTTCGACCTGTGCCGAAGTCGATGACGGGCGCGGTGGTTTGGGGGCATCGTTGCCGGCATCACCGCCAACCACGACGCTGCCCGCGGGCGTGTCCACGCGGTAGGACGCATGGCCAGGGATGTGCTTGGAACCGATGGCCGACACTTTGACGTCGCCCTTCGACCAGACTTCGGTCGGCTCTCCGCCGGGCGAGAATGTTTGGACATTGGCCAGGTCCGCCGGACCGCCTGGCAGACGCTTCTTGTTTTCGGCCAGACGCTGCGCGATTTCGCCCGACTGGATCAGTGAATCGCCGATGTGGGCGACGTAACGCGTGCAGCTCAACGTGTGGCCGAGAGGCGATTTGGCGTCATCGCTGCAGACCACATCGACTTTCGGTCCGCCAGAGTTGAAGTGCCAGCGCAGTTGCAGAATGTCGGACAGCCCTTCGGTGTGATCGGAGTGCATGTGGGTAAAGAAAATGGCATCGAGTTTGCCGGCAGGCACCTTGGCTTGAGACAGCCTCATGTTGGTGCCGCGGCCCGTGTCGAACTGCAGTTTGACGGCGCCGCAGCCATTGGTCTCGTCGCCATACTGCACCAGCGTACCGGCACCGGCCTGACCGTTGAACAGGGGCGGACCACCCTGAGTGCCGGTCAGCGTGACTTTCAGGCATGGTTCGGCCAAAGCGCCAGGCGCGGCGATAGACAATCCGACAAAGGCGGTGGCGGCCAAAATTGGTATCGATAATTTCATAATATATCCTCCCATGTAGATTATAATCCAAATGAGAGAAAAAATCGATATTATTATGAGGTGCTGCGAACCCCCGGACCGACGACAAATGGCGGCTATTCAATGCATGGCGACCGGATGAGCTTCAGGCCTTTGCCTTGGTTTTCACAGAGCTCGTCCGTTTTTGCGTTGATTTGCGGCGCGGCTTCGTCTCGGCGGGAATGGGCATCTTTTCCCCAAAAACCGAGTAGAGGTTGGAGCGGTCGAGATCGGCGACGTTGCGTCGGCCGCAGAGCGCCATGGTGGTGTCCAGTTCGGCACGAACGATCTCGAGCATCTTGGTGACGCCCGCTTTGCCCATGGCGCCGAGCCCATAAACAAAGGGACGTCCGACATAGGTGCCCTTGGCGCCAAGGCACAGGGCCTTGAGAATATCCTGACCCGAGCGGATGCCGCCATCGACATGGACCTCGACCTTGTCTCCGACCGCGTCGACAATGTCGGGTAGGGCGCGGATGGACGACGGCGCGCCGTCGAGCTGCCGTCCGCCGTGGTTGGAAACGATGATCGCGTCGGCGCCATAGTCGAGCGACTTGCGGGCATCCTCGACATCGAGAATGCCCTTGATGATCAGGGGTCCGCCCCAATAGTCCTTGATCCACCCGATATCGTCCCAGGAGAGTTCCGGATCGAACTGCTCGGCCGTCCACGAACCGAGGGAGGAGAGGTCGGAGACGCCCTTTGCATGGCCGACGATGTTGCGGAAGGTGCGGCGTTTGGTGCGCGCCATATCAAGGCACCAGAACGGCGAGGTCGCCATCTGCCAGACATGCTTGGGCGTGAATTTCGGCGGTGCGCTGAGACCGTTGCGCAGATCCTTATGCCGCTGGCCGAGGATTTGCAGATCCATGGTCAGAACCAGGGCCGAGCAGCCGGCGGTGCGAGCCCGGTCAAGCAGGTTGCGCACGAAATCGCGATCGCGCATCACGTAAAGCTGGAACCAGAACGGCTTAGTCGTGTTCTCGGCAACATCCTCGATCGAGCAGATGCTCATGGTCGAAAGTGTGAACGGAACGCCGAATTCCTCGGCCGCCTGGGCTGCAAGGATTTCGCCGTCAGCGTGCTGCATGCCGCACAGCCCGATAGGGGAAAGGGCCAGCGGCATGGACACGTCCTGACCGATCATCTGGCTCGAAAGCGACCGGTTGGTCATGTCTACGGCGATGCGCTGACGCAACTTTATATCGTGGTAGTCGGCCTCGTTGGCGTCATAGGTACTCTCGGTCCACGAACCTGAATCCGCATAGTCGAAAAACATCTTGGGCACGCGGTGGCGCGCCAACTTCTTCAGGTCCGAAACTTCGAGGATGGGTCCCATCGATGATCTCCACGCAGCCGCATTCGGCCGGCACTATAGCGGCCTTCAATGCTCAGGCAAGGCATGCCAATAGCGATGTCAGATATGCGGTCAGCCGTTCTGCGGCAGCCGTTCTTCGACGATGCGTGTCCATAGCGCAATGCCGTAGGGCAGGGCCTCGTCATTGAAGTCGTATTCGGGGTGATGCAGGTTGGCCGTATTGCCGTTGCCAACGAAAATGAGAGCGCCTGGTTTGGCTTGCAACATGTAGGAGAAGTCCTCGCCACCAAGCCGCGGTGGCTGATGGCGGTCGACCTTCTCGGCCCCGACGATGGAGGCCGCGGCGTCGGCGAGATACTCGGCCTCGGTTTCATGATTGACGGTCACCGGGCACAGTCTGTCATAGGTGAGTTCGGCCCGCACACCGTGGGTCTTCGCAACACCATCAACAATCTCGCGCATGCGATGCTCGATCATGTCGCGCGTATCCTCATAAAGGTTGCGCACGGTGCCCTTCATCAGCGCCGTCTGGGGAATCACGTTGTTGGCTTCGCCCGATTGGATGGCGGTGACGGAAATCAAACCGTTGCGAATGGGGTTCGCATCGCGCGAGATGATGGTCTGGAAGGCGGTATAGATGGCATTGGCGGCAGCGAGCGGATCGGTGCACATATGCGGTGTCGAAGCGTGGCCACCGCGACCCTCGATATCGACGTAGAAGAAGTCGGTAGCGCCAAGCACCGGACCGACGGCAGTGCCGAATTCTCCGACTGGCAAGGTCGGCATGTTGTGCATGCCGTAGACTTCCTTGACGTCAAACCGGTCGAAGAGACCGTCTTCGATCATTGTCACTGCACCGTTGCCACCTTCTTCAGCCGGCTGGAAGATCAGCACCGCGGTACCGGCGAAGTCCCGGTTCTCCGTCAGATATCTTGCCGCTCCCAGAAGCATGGCGCTATGGCCGTCATGGCCGCAGGCATGCATGACACCCGGCGTGCGCGACGCATGGTCCGACGGTGTGCGCTCGTGGATCGGAAGGGCATCCATGTCGGCCCGCAGGCCAATTGCCGGGCCTTCGCCATCGCCGCGGATAACCGCAACCATTCCGCAGCGTCCGATGTTCTCATGCAACTCGTCCACGCCGATCTCCCGCAAACGATCGGCGATGAAGGCGGTCGTCTTCGGCAGGTCGTAGAGCAGTTCCGGGTTTTGGTGCAGCCAGTGTCGCCACTCCCTGACTTCGGGAACGATATCTGCGATGCGGTTATGCGTCGGATGCATGGAAAAAACCTGTGTTGATTAGGCGCCAGTGTGGCCGACGCCATCAGTGCACCGGGAGCCGTTGAATATCAAGAGCCGGGCCGTTCAGAAGGTTTTGATCGATGAAAAAGCGAGACGATCAGTGTGAGCTATCGTCCCATCCAACCGCCGTCGACAGTGAGAATCGTGCCGTTAACGTAGTCAGCGGCGGATGAGGCCAGGAACACCACGGGTCCGGCCAAATCCTCAGGATCACCCCAACGGCCGGCCGGAATGCGCTCCAGGATCGCCTCATATCTCGTGCTGTCGTTGCGCAGTGCCTCCGTGTTGTCGGTGCCGATATAGCCGGGTGCTATGGCGTTGACGTTGACGCCCTTGCCGGCCCACTCGTTGGCCAGCGCCATGGTCAATTGCGCGATCCCGCCCTTGCTTGCTGAATAACCGGGCACGTTGATGCCGCCCTGGAAGCTCAGCACAGACGCGGTGAATATGATCTTGCCGCTTCCGCGCTCGATCATTTTGGCTCCGATCGCCTTCGATAGCAGGAACTGGGCTGACAGGTTGACCTCGAGGACTGCATCCCAATCCTCATCCGGATGCTGCGCGGCCGGTGCCCGCCGGATGGTTCCGGCGTTGTTGACCAGAATATCGATGGTCGGATGTGCCTCAGTCACTTCGGCAATAAATGACTTGAGAGAGGATCGGTCGCCGAAGTCGCATTGATAGGCGGTGAACGAGCGGCCCAATGCCTCGACCTCTTTGCCAACTAGACTGCTCTGCTTCTCGAGACTGGCGCTGACCCCGACAATATCGGCCCCCGCCTCTGCAAGCCCGACGGCCATACCTTTACCGATGCCGCGCTTGCAACCGGTTACCAGGGCGGTTTTGCCGGACAGATCGAAGAGTTTGGATGCGTTCATGGTCAGGCCTCCGGGTTGCACCGTATCAGAGTTTTCATGGCCTGCGGATTCCCGGCTAGCTCTGCAAAGGCCTCACCGATCCTGTTCAGACCCTGGATGTCGGTGATTATGGTCTCGGCATCGATGGCGCCAGAGGCGACCAGCTCGATGGCCTCATCATAATCAGCCGGCTCGTAGACGCGGGCACCAATCATCTCGATCTCTTTCCAGAAGAACTGGAACAGGTCGACTTCGGCGCGCTTGGCGTGGATCGCCACCATGACGACCCGGCAGCGGGTGGAGGCCGCCGCCGTCATCAGGTCGACGCCGGGTTGCGTTCCTGAAACTTCGAAGATGACATCGGCACCCTTGCTCCCGGTAGCTTCGAGGACGGTCGCCGCGACATCGCTCTCCTTTGGATTGATCGCTGTGAATCCGAGTTTTTGGGCCACCGCCAACCGGTGTGGATTGATTTCGGAGACGGTTACGTTTGCGCCGGCATGGCCCGCCACCATGGCTATCAACATCCCGATAGGCCCGCCGCCGATGACCAGTACATCCTCGCCGGCCTCGACCCGGCCGCGGCGCACGTCATGGCAGGCCACGGCAACCGGCTCGATCAATGCGGCATGATCGAGAGGCATGCCCTCGGGCAGCTTGTGCACTGTATGGGCCGGCACGGTCCATTTCTCCTGGAAAGCACCGTCTGTATCGAGGCCGAGGAATTTCAGGTTCTGGCAGATATGGGCATGGCCGCGCTTGCAGGCCGGGCATTCGCCGCAGGCGTCGAGCGGCCGCACCACGACGCGGTCTCCAGGGGTTAAGCCGGCGACGCCATCGCCGACAGCACCGACAGTTCCCGACATCTCGTGGCCGATCACTCGTTCGAAACCGACGCGCTGGTCCATGTGGCCAAGATAAACGTGCAGGTCGGTGCCGCAGATGCCGCAGAAGGCGACGTCGATCTGCACCTCTCCGGGGCCTGGTGGTTGGGGCGCCGCAATCGTTTCCACAGTGAAGCGCTTGTCGCCCCGATAGTAGGCAGCTGATATGGTCATTTCTTGGTCCTGAAAGTTTTACGCGGCGAGGTCGTTGGCCGAGTCCAGTTTGTGCCAGTCGAAAGTCACTCCGATACCGGCTGTGTCTGGTGCGACCGCCAGGTGGTCTTCGATCTGCAATGGTCGGGTCGTGTATTCGTCGATAGGGAAGGAATGAACCTCCAGCCAACCGGCATTGCTCTGGGCGGAAACGAGACTCACATGGAGTTCATGCATGCCGTGGCTGCAAACCGGGATGCCTGCGGCCCTCGATCGTTCGGCCACGCGCAACCAGCCGGTTATGCCTCCGCAATTCGAGGCGTCCGGCTGGATGTAGGCCAGTTTCGATTGCTCGAAGGCGTATTCGAATTCGTGGATCGTATGGAGATTTTCGCCCATGGCGATCGGCATGCCGGTAGCGTCGGCAATGTGGCCATAATCCGCGTAGGCGTCCGGTATGATTGGTTCCTCGAACCACAGGAGATCGAAGGGCTTGAAAGCCTGGCAGGCGGCGATCGCCTGGTCGACTGTCATGCCGTAGTTGGCGTCGGCCATCAAGGCGGCATCGGGGCCAATCAGTTCGCGAACGGCGGCGAGGCGCGCGACGTCTTCCGCGAGATCCGGGCGGCCAACCTTGATCTTGACGGCGTTGAATCCTTGATCCAGGTAGCGGCGAATGCTGTCGAGCAGCTTGGCCAGCGGGAAGTTCAGGTCGACGCCGCCGCGATAGGCGTTGCACCGGGATGACGTTCCGCCGGCCATTCTCCAGAGCGGCTGGCCGCTTCGTTTGCCGCGCAAGTCCCACAGCGCTATGTCGATTGCCGAGATCGCAAAGGACGCGATGCCGCCGCGAGCCACGTAGTGCACATAGGTTTGCATCGCATCATGCAGGTGTTCCACGGCTGACCCGTCACGTCCGACCAGAAACGGCGCGAGGTCGTGCTGGATCATGGCGACCACCGCTCTGCCGCCACGTCCGCCGGTATAGGTGTACCCGGTGCCTTCGCTCCCGTCTTCCAGGGTCACGGTTGCGGTGATCAATTCGAAATGCGTGTGGTCGCCGTGCATGGCATCACTTAGAACTTCCGCAAGGGGAACAGCGAAGTAGCGCGCTTCAACGCGTTCGATCTTGACCATGGGCTTAACTCGATTTCAGACGGGAGGAATTCATGCGGGTCTGCAGCAGGATCACCACGAAGAGGAAACCGCCGCGAATGACCATTTGCCAATAGGCGCTTAGGCTGATTGTGCCGCGCCCGTTTTCGAAATTCAGAATATTGAAGACCAGTCCAAGCAGCAGCGCTCCGGCGACAGTGGCCGGTACCGAACCCAGACCACCGGTCAGCAGCGTGCCGCCAACAACCACCGAGGCAATGGCCGACAGCTCCCAACCGATGCCTTCCAGCGGCTGGCCGGCACCAAAGCCCGACGCCAGGAAAACCCCGGCAAGTCCGGCACAACCGCCGCTCAGCAGGTAGACAAAGGCTTTGGCCCGGTTGACTTTCAGGCCCATCAGGTTGGATGCGTCCTCGCCGCCGCCGATGGCGAGGACTGTCCGACCGAGCGACGTTTGTTCCAAAACGACCCAGAGCAGCGCCGCCACGATAACCACGATGACGATCGACCAGGGGAGAATCCCCATTGCTTTTTCCATGCCGAGCTTGGTGAAATTGCTGCCCCAATCCACCGAGATGGTCTGCGCGCCGGAAATCACCAACGCGCCACCCTTGGCTCCGAGCATGGTCGCCAGGGTTGCAATGAAGGGCGGGATGCGCATTGCGATAATGAAGAAGCCATTGATTGCGCCGAAAGCCACACCGGCCAGTACTCCGCCTGGCAGAGCCACTTCGATGCCATAAGGGCTGAGATAGGCGGCGACGACCGATGTAAAGGCAGCCACCGACCCGACCGACAGATCGATACCGCCGGTCATGATCACGAAGCACATGCCGATCGATATGATGATGAACATCGAGTTGTAGTTGAGAAACGACACGATGTTGTAGGCGCTGCCGAAGTTTTCGTAGCGCAGCAGGCCGAACAGAATCAGCGCAGCGAGGGCCACCCAGACGCCGTTTGTCTGGGCGTTGTTGCGCAGGTATTTGCGCAGGTCGAACGCGGAATTGTCGAGCATGCCTATTCCTTCCGCGCCTGCTGCACATAGACGGCCAGGACGATGATCGATGCCTTGGCGATCAGCGCGACCTCGTCTTCAACGCCGTTGGCTAGCAACGTGTATTTGACCAACTGAATAATCACGGCCCCAAGTACGGCCCCGAAAATCGGCGCGCGACCGCCTTGCAGCAAAGCACCGCCAACCACGGCCGCCGCGATGGCATCCAGTTCCATGAGGTTGCCGTTGCGACCGGCGTCGGATGCTGAATTGATGGCCACCACGATCAGCCCGGCGATGCCGGAAAGGAAGGCGCAGATGACATAGGCGCCCGTCTTGACCAGGCGCACCGGTGCGCCGGCGAGCAGGGCAGCTCGCTCGTTGCCGCCGACGGCCAGCAGGTAGCGGCCGAAAACGGTGCGCGCAACCAGCCACCACACCAGGATCGCCAAGGCCATGGCAAGCCAGCCCTGGAACGGCAACCCGAGAACTCGGCCGGTCCCGAGATAGCTGAAACCCGGGTTCGAGAAGGTTTGCAGATTGCCGTTGGTCAGCACCTGGGCGATGCCGCGGCCCGAGATGAACAGGATCAGTGTGGCAATGATCGGCTGGACGTTGAGAAAGCTGATCATCAGCCCGTTGAACAGGCCGCACAAACAGGCGGCGAGCAGAGGCAGAAGAAAGGCTGCAATCAGCCCCAGGACCGGATAAGCGGTTCCGAAATCCGACAGGAAAATCAGCGGCGCCAGTGCGCCGGCCAACGCCATGACGGCTCCGACCGAGAGGTCGATGCCGGCAGTTGCGATCACCAGCGTCATGCCGATGGCGACGATAGCAATGGTTGCCACCTGGCTGATGTTGACGAAAAGCGTCTGCAGTTGAAGGAAGTTCGGCGTGACCAGGATATTGAACGCGATCAGTACAACGAGCGCAATAAGCCCACCATGGTCTCGCAGCGAACCCGCGCGCAAGGAATGAGGCGACCGCCGCATGCGTGCTGTTTCCGGCATGGCATTGTCGGACATCACGCATCCTCCGAGTGATGATGGGCAATGGCGCGCACAAGGGCATCCTCAGTGATGCCGGGATTCTGCAGGGTGGCGACAGAGTAGCCGTCCTGCAGCACAATGATCCGGTCAGCCCCTTCAACCAGTTCCTCGAACTCAGAGCTGATCAGAATGACGCCGAAACCCTTCTCAACGTAGTCGCGGATAATCGCCTGGATCTCGAGTTTCGCGCCGACATCCACGCCGCGCGTGGGCTCATCGAGGATGAGCAGGTCCGGCTCTGTCGCCAACCATCTCGCCAGCAGCACCTTCTGTTGATTGCCGCCCGACAATTCCCGGATCGGCTGATCCATGTCAGCGGTCTTGATACCCAGTGCCTTGATGAAATGCTCGACAAGCTGTCGTTCCGGGCCGCGCTGGATGCGCCCGCGTTTCGCCAGCTTCGGAAGCAGCGCAAGCGTCAGATTTTCGCGAACCGACATATCGGGCACGATGCCTTCGGATTTGCGATCTTCCGAAAGCATTCCAATGCGCTCGCGGATGGCGTCGGCCGGTCCTGCGGCATGCCACGGTTTTCCCTTCAGTCGCAATTCGCCCGCGCTCAGTGCATCGACGCCGAATACTGCCCGAGCCGCCTCCGTGCGACCTGAGCCGAGAAGGCCTCCCAGTCCAACAATCTCGCCACGACGAACTTCGAGATCGAGTTTCGACAGCCGGCGGTCGGTCGCGATCGCTTCGGCCTCCAACAAAATCTCTCCAGGCTTCGAATTGCTTGTGCCACCGAAGTCGGTCATGCCGGCGGCCTCGATTTCCTCGACATTTCGCCCGAGCATGTCAGCTATGAGGTTCAGCTTTCTGCAATCCGAGATGGTTCTGACCGATACCGTTTGTCCATCCCGCATGGTTGTGACGCGATCGCAGATGCGAAAAAGTTCATCGAGAAAATGCGACACGTAGAGCACCGAAACGCCTGAATTCTTGAGCTCCCGCACAACGCCGAAAAGAACTTCAACCTCACGGTCATCGAGCGATGATGTCGGCTCGTCCATGATAACCAACCGGGCTTCCAGCGAAACCGCCCGGGCGATTGCAACGAGTTGCTGGATGGCGGTGGAATAGCTGCCGAGCGGAGCCTTGACGTCGATGTCTATGCCGAAGCGCGCCAGGATATCGCGTGTCTTTCGATGTGCTCTGCGCCAGTCGACGAGACCACCGAACCGCTTCGGCTCATAGCCCATGACGACGTTTTCGGTCACGCTGCGCAACGGCACCAGGTTGAGCTCCTGATAGATGGTGGCAATGCCGCTGTGCTGGGCTTCGCGCGGACTGGAAATGGATGAGTCTTTGCCAGCAAAGCGAATGTCACCGCGATCGCGGCGATAGACACCGGTGAGGATCTTGATCAGCGTCGATTTGCCCGCGCCGTTCTGGCCGATCAACGCGTGGACTTCACCTTCGCCGATGTCCAAAGTCGCGCCGCGCAGGGCAGGGACACCGGAAAAGGCCTTGTCGATGTCAGTCATGGTGAGCAGCGCTGACATGGGTTTTTCGGTCCGTCCTCAAAGTAGGTGGAAGGGGCCGGGGAGGCCAACCCCTTCCACGATGCGGCGATCAGTATGCCTCGTCGATGTGATCGGCGGCATTTTCCGCGGTGAAGATCCGGTCCTTGACCTGCACCCAGTGCTCGATCTCCTCACCATTGGCATAACGGGTCATGACCTCACAGGCCAGCGGACCGAAGAACGGGGATGACTCCACTGTGACACCCATTTTGCCGTCGATGATCGCCTGCAGCGCATCACGCGTCCCGTCGATCGACACGACGAGCACGTCATCACCAGGTTTGCGACCGGCAAGCTCAAGAGCCTGAATGGCGCCAATGGCCATCTCGTCATTGTGCGCGTAGACAATGTTCACGTCGGGATGCGCCTGTAGCAACGTTTCCATGACCTGGCGACCGAGGTCGCGGGCGAAGTCGCCACTCTGTGACGCGACGATCGTCATGTTGTCATGCTTTGCCATGACATCGTCGAAACCCTTTTTCCGGTCATTGGCCGGTGACGAACCGGTGGTGCCTTCGAGTTCAACGACGATACCCTTGTCGCCTTTGAAATTGGCCAGGGTCCATTCGGCGACGCGCCGACCCTGATCGATGAAGTCCGATCCGAGGAAGGCGACAAAATGTTCACCTGGTCGCGCGACATTGGGATCGACGGAGCGGTCGACCAGGAATGTCGGAATGCCTGCAGCCTTCGCTTTCATGACCGCCGGAATGAGCGGCTTTTCTTCCCGCGGCGGCAAGAACAAAACGTCGATGCCCTGTGCGATCATGCTGTCGACGTCGGCAACCTGTTTGGCTGCGGAGCCTGCTGCATCGGTGGCGATCAGGTCCCAGTTGCATTTTTCCGCGGTGTCGTGAAACGATTTTGTTTCGGCGATCCGCCAAGGATTGTTGCTTTCCATTTGCGAAAAACCAACCTTGTAACGGTCCTTTTTCTCCAATGGGGGCAAGTCGGAGGCCGTCGCCACCGTTGCAATCGAAGCCAGTCCGAAACCGATGGCGGCGGCGGTGCCCAGCAAAGTTCTTCTCTTCATTTTCTCCTCCTTGAATTGCCGGTGCTTGGACCGGCGAAAGTGCCGTAACAGGCGGTTGATCTCGTTCCTCAGCTCAAATCCACAAAACGGTCTGCTTGCGCAGATGCCCGTCAAAACCTTGGTCAATCCCAAATATCAAAATTTGGTATGACCAAAATATAAAACGAATAGAAGCATATTCAGACCAAAAGTCAATTGGTTCTGGAAAAATTGTGCTGATAGAGCTCCTCTGTTGGGTAGACAAGCGCGCAAGGAATGCTATTTTGATCATACCATATTCTGGTTTTTGCGTTGCAAGACGCTGGACATGACGAAGGGATCGAGTGTGAACGGCATGGAAAACAGCTTTGACATGGCGGCTTCGACAGAGGACCGGCAGGGCAGGGCTGCGGACGCGGTCATCGCGCGTCTAGAGGAGCAGATCATGTCAGGCGTGCTCGAAGACAGGGCGCCATTGCCGGCTGAACGGGCGCTTATGGAGCAGTTCGGCGCCAGCCGCACCGTCATTCGGGAAGCCATAGCCACCTTGTCAAACCGAGGCATGATCGAAAGCCGGCCGCGCTTCCGGCCGATTGTGCGAAAGCCGGACTACGAGACCGCATTGACGGCAGTTGGAGGTATTGTTCGCCATTTGCTCTCGGAACGCGGTGGCGTGAAAAACCTATACGACAGCCGGATTTTCCTGGAACGCGCCCTGGTCCGGCAGGCCGCCCAGTCAGCGCAGAAGGTGGACATTGCCAATTTGAGATCCGCCCTGGCGGCCAATGAGCAGGCAGTTGATGATTCCGAAGCGTTTTACGCAACCGACGTGGCCTTTCATGGGGTTCTCTACCGCATCCCCAGAAATCCGATATTTCCCGCCGTTCATGAAGGCTATACCTCCTGGCTCGCTCCCCATTGGGAAAAGATGCTCCGGTCGCCGGACCGCAACATCGTCAACTATCGCAGCCACCAGGCCATCTTCGACGCGATCGTCGATAGAGATCCGGATGGCGCAGAAGAGGCGCTGGGCAATCACCTGCGCGCCGCCTGGGAATATGTTCGTGTCACGTTCGATGAGGATCAGCTGTGACCGAGCGGTTCGACCATATCGTTGTCGGTGGCGGTTCTTCCGGGTGCGTGGCGGCTGCGCGGTTGGCTGACGAGGGCGGCGCCCGGGTGTTGCTGCTCGAGGCAGGCCATTCGAACCGCCATCCGCTGCTCGATATGCCACCCGGCATCTTCAAGATGATCAACGGTTCCAAGTTCATGCGTTACCATCAGACGGAACCGCAGGACCATCTGGATGGCCGCGTGCATGACATTCCCCAGGGCCATGTCCTGGGCGGCGGCTCCTCGGTCAACGCACAGGTCTACATGCGTGGCCGCCCCTCCGACTACGACGAATGGGACGACATCCTGAAGGGCAACAATGATCGCATCGGCTGGGGATGGAGCGACGTCCTGCAGCATTTCAAGCGCATGGAAGGCAACAACCGCCTCTACAATGATCTGCATGGTGCGGAAGGTCCGCTGCTGGTATCTGATCCCGGTCATGTCAACGAAGTGTCCCGCTGGTTCGTGCAGGCCGTGCAGGCCATGGGCGAACCATACAATCCCGATTTCAACGGGCCGGCGCAGCGTGGGGTCGGCTTCTATCAATTCATGAACCGCCACGGGAAACGAAGCTCGGCAGCTTACGCCTACATATCGCCGGTTGAGAACAACCCGAACCTGACGGTGCGCCTGCACAGCGAAGCGCAGCGCATTGTGATCGAAAACGGGCGTGCGGTGGCCGTTGAGTACCGCGATCGCAGCGGCGCAGTGCAACGGGCAGAAGCGAATGGCGAGATCATCGTGTCCGCCGGCGCCCTTGTGACCCCGAAGCTTTTGATGCTGTCAGGGCTCGGGCCGGCCGATCACCTGAAACAACACGGCATCGAGGTCGTCGCCGACATGGCCGGTGTCGGCAGCAATCTGATCGATCATCCTGAGGTTCCGACCACCGCCGTCGCCAACGGCCCTTACGGTTATTACCGCCAGGGTGTTGGATGGCGCATGCTGAAAAACGGCATTCAGTTCAAGTTGTTCGGGTCCGGTCCCGTCACGTCAGCCGGTGTCGAAGCCGGTGCTTTCGTCAATCCGGTTGATCCGGTGGCGCCGCCGACCATCCAGGCCTTCTGCGTTCCGATCGTGTACCTTGACCGCGATACCCAAGGGCTTGTCGAAGATGGTTACGGAGTGACCATTACCACCGTGGTCGTCAAACCTCGTTCGCGCGGATCCGTGCGGCTCGCATCGGCGGATCCGAAGGCCATGCCCCTGGTATCGCCCCACCTATTGAAGGATCCACAAGACATGCGGGACATGGTGGCCGGCCAGCGGTTCTTCATGCGCGCTTTTCAACAAGATCCGCTTGCCAGCCGCATCGAACGCGTGGTGATCCCGGATCCGGACAAGGCCACGGACGAGACGATAGCGGCGCACTGCCGAAGGTTCGTCAAAACCAACTATCATCCCGCAGGTTCAGCCCGTATGGGTGCCGATGGTGATCCATTCGCAGTGCTCGACGCCCGGATGCGGGTGAGGGGTGTTGATGGCTTGCGGGTCTGCGACATGTCGGCGGTGCCCAACATCAACGCCGGAAATACGAATGCCCCGGCCATGATGCTGGGCGATCGCTGCGCCGATCTCGTGATGGGCAAACTGTAGCCCTCAAGACCAGGTAACGGACTTCAGCAGCGTCTTGCGAGCGGTCTGAAGGTGCTGGGCGAATGCTCTTTCCGCGACGGCCTGATTGCCGGCACGCAGGGCACGGATCACCCTGAGATGTTCTCGTGCAGCAGCCAGGTTGCGATCACGTTCGTCGACCTTTCTCCACCGGTAATGGTAGTGGAAGATCAGAGATACCAGCTCAAAAAAGTCGTCGGCGAAGCGGTTGTTCATGCGAGACAGGAACGTCTCGTGGAAACGTTCATCGAGGCGCGGAAAGCTAAGAAAATCGTTGTCGATATCGGCGATCAACGCGAGATGCTCTTCTTGCAGCTGGTCAAGCTTAACTCGGTCGTCGGCCGATAGCGGTTCGGAGGCAAAACGGCGAAAGGCCCGCATTTCGAACATCTCGCGCACGTCGAACAGTTCGACAGCGAAGTCGCGGGTGAAACCGACCAAGACCCAGTGCCGATTCGGTTCCTTGCGGATTAGCCCGAACCGGGAGAACCGGATCAGATATTCACGCAACGCAGAAGTGCTCACCCCGAATTCGCGCACCAATTCACTCTCGCGCAAGATCGTGCCCGGGGCCAGATCACCGTCGAGAATGTATGTCATGAAGGCTGCTTCGACCTTCTTGCTGGTCGGCTTTACCTCCTCGGCACCGAAATATTCGTCAGTCCTGGGCTGACGCAGGACGCGTTTCTGCCGGCCCTCCCAGGCGATCAACCCACTGCGGTCGAACTGTTCGAGAACCGCACGCACGGTGGTGCGGCTGGTCTTCCAGCGTGCGGCCAGAGAGGTCTCTGGCGGCAAGTTGGCATTGACTCCCAGTCCGGCAACCAGGTCGAGCCCCAGGTTGAAGGTTTCCTTGTAGACGCTGTTGCTTCGGGCCAAGCATGCACCCCTTGAATTCTGTCGGATAATCTAGTTGCCGGCGGCCTATCAGACAATTGGGCGAAATTGCGGACCCACATTCTTACAAATTGGAAAGGTTGTGGTCGCCGGTTATAAAGGGTGCATGGACAAGCCGGTGAAGCGCCAGACCTATTCGGCACCCGCTCTTGAAAAGGGCCTCGACATCATTGAATTGCTGTCGACCCAGGAGACCGGCATGAGTCAGTCGGAGATCGCCAGGGCACTGGGTCGTTCTGTGGGCGAGATTTTTCGTATGCTGGTGGTGTTGATGGATCGCGGCTATGTCGCTCAGGAGCCGACTAGCGATCGCTACATCCTGACGACTTTTCTGTTCGAGATATCCCATCGGATTCCGAAAATCCGACGCCTCAGCGCCTTTGCAGGGCCGCTCATGCGTGCCCTTGCCAAATCCACCAACCAATCTTCGCATCTAGCCATTCTCGCCGATGAAAGCATCCTGATCATCGGCCAGGTCGATGCGCCGGGCAACAACATCATGACCGTGCGCCTGGGTGCAAAAATCGAACTTTGGGCGGCCTCCTCGGGTCGCGTCATCCTGGCCAATTTGCCGGAAGACGAAGTCGCCTCCTACTTCGCCAGCGTGCCGTTGCCGGCAGAAATGAGCCAGGAAATGGTGCGCAAGGATCTGCAGACCATCCGCGAAAAAGGATACGAGGTGCGCGACAGTTTCGTCGTTCGCGGGATCGTCAATGTCTCGGCCCCGATCATCGATCATTCGGGTCGGGCCGTCGCCGCTCTGACAATCCCGCACATCGAGCGCTACCATGAAACCCTGACGTTTGAGGATTGTCGCCGTGAACTTGTCGACACGGCACGCGCTTTGACCCGCAGCCTTGGCGGCGGTGCATCGGACGGTGACGGGTGAGGACAATCGGCGTTCGGCGTCATGCATGGAGACCGATCGACCATGAATGACGACACCTCTCTGTCCTGGGATTCGGCATCCATCGTCGACTGGATGATGCGGGAGGGCCGGTTCCTACCCGATCTGGACGCGCTTGTCGGCGAGCTTGGGCCGCAAATGATTGCGGCCGGTGCCCCGATCTGGCGGTTGCGTATTTCGATGCGCACTCTGCATCCGCTGGTAGTGGCCGTCTCGTCACTTTGGGAGCGCGATACCGGCACGCACCACCTGGAATCGTCCCACGGCCTCGAGAGCCGTGCGGGTTTCGCCGGCAGTCCGCTCACCGTCATCAGTGAGACAATGCAGCCCTTTCGCAGGCGTCTGGACCAACTGACCGAAGACGACCACAGCGTGTTGCAGGAGCTGCGCGCCCGCGGCGCGACCGACTATTTCGGCGTTCCGATGTTGTTTTCCGATGGGCGGTTTTCAATCCTGGTTCTCGTCACCGATCGAATCGACGGATTTTCACCCGCGGATTTGCAGGCGGTCACAACCATTGCCGCAGCGCTTGCACCGATTGTCGAGGTGTTCAAGGCGCGCAGCGTTTCGCTCGCCGTCGCAGAGGCGTATCTCGGGCGGCGCACCGGCAAGCGGGTGCTCGACGGGCAAATTACCCGCGGCGACATCGAGAAAATCGACGCGGCGATCTTTGTCAGCGACATTCGCGACTGGAGCGGGCTGAACAGCCGACTTCCGGCTGAAGAAGCAATGGCGCGCGCCAATCGCTACTTCGAAGTTGTCGCCGGCGCCATCGAGGCCCACGGAGGCGAGATCCTCAAGTTTGTTGGTGACGGCCTGCTTGCGGTCTTCGCGACCGAAAGCGGGCGAGGGCCTCACACCGTATGCGAAAGGGCCTTGGCAGCGGCTCAAGAAGCCTTGCAGAATGCTCAGATGCTCGAGCCCCCGCTCGAACTGGAGTTTGGCATTGCCATGCATTTCGGCGAGGTGCTCTATGGCAATATCGGCTCCGAAACACGCCTCGACTTCACCGTATTGGGGCAAGCGGTGAACATTGCCGCAAGGATCGAGGGATTTTGCAGTCGGCACGAAAAACCCATCCTGTTTTCTCAGGACTTCGCGGACCAGCTCCCCGGATCCGCAACACTCGTCGCACAGGAAACGCTCAAGGGGCAGAACGGTACGTTCGCAATTTTCACCGCAGCCGACTGAGATCGCAGGGCCTTGCAATTGAGATGAATCAGGGCCGCGTGGCTAGTCTAGGGATAAAACTCGCACCATTTGTCGTAGATCCAACCCTCGAAGCTCGTTTCCCGGCCGTCGATGGCACCGCCGTTCACGTAGCACCAGCGCCCCTCGCAAAAGGCGCCGAGATACGCGGCATCACCGTTTCGAAGCTCCCCGATTTGTCGGTAGCTGGTGCCTGGCCCGGCACGCAGTGCCAGAAATCCGTCGCCGTTTGGATCAAGGCCTCTCACCAGGCACCCCATTTCGGGATCGGGACCGGGCCTGGGGCGAACGATGTCGAAACCCGTGGCCGCAGCCCTGGGTGCGCCTGCCACATCCACCCGCAGCGAGGTGAAGTTGCCGTCGACCGCGAAAATGGTGACAACGACTGAAACATTGCCGTTCAGAATGAGCCGGGCCGTCCGCGGATCGATCCCGCCGCCGGCGCGAAACATACCGTCCATGGCGCCTCGGGCGCCCGGCTGGAAGAACCATGGGTCATCTTCATCGCCCGCTTGGGCAATTCCGTACCGATAGACGTTGGCACGGTCCTGCCTCAGAACCTGCTCAGCGGTGCTCAGCCGAACACCGCGCGAATTGGTAAGGTCTTCCGGCCCGATGAAGGCTCTGTAGCTACCAACCGCGTACTCCTGAGCAAATGCTCCGGACACCATGGTCCCCAGAAGGAGGATGCCAGTCAGGACCGCAAAGGTACGAAAGGGAAGCGTAAGATAAATCAGATTGCCCATCGACAAATTTCCTAAGATCTGGCGTAGCCGCTCCAAATTCTTTGTCAGCTATTAATCCAACCGCGAAAGTCATAATGCAAGTAAAGGCTGCTGATATTTGTTATGGACGCATCCCGGTGCCGACCATATCCATGTTTCTTGACCGGAACGCGAACGTAATCGCCTGCGAGCGTAGTCATTGATTTGACGTTTGAAGCATCGGTCCTTGATTGTTCCGAGCTAATCCAGCTCAAGCCCTACGGCCGGCGTTTCCATTGATTTGAAACACGCCTCGACGAGCGCCATCGTCTCGTAGGCATCCTCCACGGAAGCGTAGAGCCTGTCGTCCTCGCCGGCATCGTATCGCTGAACATTGCGCATCGTGCCCATGAAGGCGTCAATGAACCAGCTGCCTTCAAGCGGTATCTGTTGCCAGTCGCCGCCGTTTTGGCAGTACCATAATTCGTCGGGTTCACCGTTCGGGTAATCGAAGATGACTCCGAGTTTGACCATCATGGCGCCCTCGGTCCCTTCGATCCGGAACCAGGCCGACTGGAACTTTCGGCCTCCCTGGTGGTTGTGGTTGATCGACATGGTGCTGCGCAGCCGGTCGCCGTAGTCGAGAATGACCGAGGTGCGGGTCTGGGCGAAATCAGAAGCGCGCGGGTCGCCCATACTGCGCGCGAAAACGCCCTGCGGATTGCCGGCCAGCGCGCGAATGGTATCCAGATAGTGGATCGAATGCACAGCGATTTCTACCCGCTCCATCGGAATCAGGAATGGAAACAGCGTCCATGGCGTGAAGATGTTGAGGTGCACTTCGATTTCGAGCAGCTCGCCGATCATGCCTTTGTCGATTGCATCCTTTACCGCCATCATCATTGGCGAGAAGCGCAATTGGAAATTGACCGCCGCCTTGAGGCTTTTGTCCCGGCATATCTGGCGGATTTGCCGGGCTTCGTTCTGATCGGACCCCATCGGTTTCTGGATCAGTACGGCGGCACCGTCCGGAAGGTCCGGAAGGATTTCAGTGATAACATGCGGCGGAGTGGCGATGTCGTATACCACATCCGTACCATGCGTGGCGACGGCGTCAGCAAGCGAGGCGTGAATAGCGGGAATGTCATAGTCGGTGGCCAGGCTCTGGGCGCGAGCGGCATCGACATCGGTGACACCGCCGACGACGATATCCGCCTTTTGGTAAGCCGGCAGGTGAGCATCACGAATGATACCGCCGGCGCCGATGATGAGGACGGGCTTCGGCTTGGTGGGGGCCGGCCAGGATTGCTTGAGCTCAGTCGTCATTTGTCTCGATTCCTCATTTCCACTAGCAGAATGTGTTCGCAATACATGACTGTCGACCCATCCTGTTTTGTGGTCTCGCAGATTTCGACAACCCGGCCGAAACCCGGCCGCTTCGGATCCTCGGCCCTTTCACCGATGGTAACACGCGTTCGGATAGTATCGCCGGCGTAGACCGGTTTTGGAAAGCGCAGCCGCTCGTAGCCATAGGTGAATGCGCGCGGATTGATGACTGTAGCGGTCAGGCCGATTCCGATCGCAAAGGTCATGGTGCCGTGAGCCACTCGTTCACCGAATGGCTGGGTGCTGCACCAAACAGCATCCATGTGGTGCGGGAAGAAATCTCCGCTGTGACCTGCGTGGAAAACGATGTCCGCCTCCGTGATCGTGCGGCCAAGAGTGTCCCGGTGAGCGCCCTCCACATAATCCTCAAAATATTGTTCCTGCTCCATTTTTCCTCCCCGGCTGCCGCGTGGCAGACGCCTCTGAACAAATTTTCTATTTCATATATACAAAATCATTTGACTAATGAAAGGCAATTGTGAATGCTTTGCTGGACAATCCGAAACCCCGGGGAGGAAAGATGGCGGAGATCGGAGTCCACGCACGCGCCCTGCCGGGCATGCCAGACGACCATTCGCAAATACCGGTTTGGAATGCCGAGGATTGGTATTTCGAGGATTTCGAGGTGGGCGACAAAATCCGGTCGATCCGTCGCACCATATCGGAAGGCGAGGCGATGCTGTTCAACTCGCTGGTGCTCGACTTCCATCCCTACGTTGCCGATCAGGGTTTTGCCGAGAAGGAAGGCGTGTTCGGCAAGCGCCTCGTTGCCGGTGCGCAGGTTTTCTCCTACGGGCTTGGTCTGGCCGCAACCAACTGCCTGAACTCGTTTTCCTATGGTTATGACCGGCTGCGCTTCATCGCTCCGGTGTTCATCGGCGATACCATCTATACCATCCGCGAGAACCTCTCAAAGGAGGTTAAGAACGCCGAGATGGGAAAGGTCAAAGTCAGCTATTCGGTGTTCAAGGGAGACGGGGAGATTGTGCTCTACTGCGAGCACCTAATGACGGCGCTTTACCGCGATCCGTCAACCTATGCCGATAAAGTTGCCGCTGTTGAGGCACAGGTCTGACATGGCTGAAGCGGTGACCTTGCGCGGCATGACCTGGGACCACAGCCGTGGCTTCGACCCGATGGTTGCCACGGGTCTCGAATACGGCCGTCGGAATCCGGGCGTTGCGATCCAGTGGGAGAAGCGGTCCCTGCAGGCTTTCGCGGATCGACCGATCGAGGAGATGGCCGGAACCTACGATCTGATGGTCATCGACCATCCGCATGTTGGCGAGGTCGCCCGCAGCGGCCAGCTTCTGGCTCTGGATACACTCGGCCGTGAGGCTGAGATGGCCAAACTTGCGGAGCAGACCGTCGGCGTCTCGCATCGCTCCTACGAATTCGACGGCCATCAATGGGCGCTTGCCATAGATGCGGCGACCCCGGTTGCCGCCTATCGCCCAGATCTGTTGGAACGGCCGCCGGCACGGTGGGACGAGGTGTTGCAGCTGGCACGGTCGGGTCGTGTCGCCTTTGCGCTCATTCCGATCAATGCCCTGATGACCTTCTTTGGCCTTGCCCGCAATATCGAGCTTGCCTTAGCCGAGGCGCCAGATCGGTTTGTCGATCGCAAGGAAGGGCGGCGAGTTCTTGAGCTGATGCGCGAGATTGTGGCACTGATCGACCCGAAGTGTCTGACGCTCGATCCGATCGGAATTCTCGACTGGATGGGTCGCAGTGCCGAGGGACCGGCCTATTCGCCGTTCGGCTACGGCTATACGAATTACAGCCGTGACGGTTATTGCAGATTTCCTCTGGTTTTCGCCAACGCCCCCGGCCTCGGCGAAAACGGCCCGCGTGGCACGGTCATCGGCGGCACCGGGATCGCGGTCTCGGCCTCGTCTCCCAAGCGCGAGGTCGCCGCCGACTATGCCTTCTGGGTTGCTGGCGCCGAGTGCCAGGCGGGCCTCTATTTCAAATCCGGCGGCCAGCCCGGTAATGCCGTTGCCTGGGAAGACCCCGCCTGCAATGCAGCCAGCCGGGACTTTTTCGCCAACACGCGCGAAACGCTCGAAACCGCCTGGTTGCGGCCTCGATATGACGGCTACATGGGTTTCCAGGACAGGGGCGGCGACATTCTCCATGCCTGCCTCACCGGCGATATCGATGTGGAAACCGCGCTCGACCGGCTCGACGCGGCCTACCGGGAGAGTCGCACATGAGAGACCTGCCGCAATCCCAACGGCCGCTTGACGGACTGACGGTCATTGATTTCAGCCAGTTCCTGTCGGGCCCGGTTTGCAGCCTCCGGCTGGCCGACCTCGGCGCCAGGGTGATCAAGATCGAGCGTCCGGGTGTCGGCGACCTGTGCCGCTATCTCTATCTCTCTGATGTCGACATCGACGGTGACAATTCGTTGTTCCACGCCATCAACCGCAACAAGGAAAGCGTCACCGCCGATCTGCGTGACGAAGCCGACCGGCAGAGGCTGGTCGATCTGCTGACCACCGCTGACGTGATGATCCAGAATTTCCGGCCCGGGGTGATCGAGCGTCAGGGTTTCAGTTACGACGCCGTCAAAGCGATCAATCCGCGTATCGTCTACGGGTCGATCTCGGGATACGGAGAGGAGGGGCCCTGGAAGGATTTGCCCGGCCAGGATCTCCTTGCCCAGGCGCGTGCCGGTCTGCTGTGGCTGACCGGCAGCCGAGACGATCCACCGATGCCGATGGGACTTGCCGTCGCCGATATGCTGGCGGGCAATGCCCTCGCGCAGGGGATCCTTGCGGCTCTCGTAGGCCGAGGTCTGCACGGCCGTGGTGCTCTGGTCGAGACCAGCCTTTTCGAGGCGATGATTGATTTCCAGTTCGAGGTCCTGACCACCCACCTGAACGACGGTGGGCGCCTGCCAAAACGCAGTAGCGTCAATGGCGCCCATGCCTATCTCGGGGCGCCCTACGGCGTTTACGAAACGACGGATGGTCATCTTGCGCTCGCCATGACGCCGTCGCTGAAGACGCTTGCGGAACTTCTCGACGTCGAGGGGCTCGAAATCTTCTACGATGACAAGAACGCACTGCTGGCGCACCGCGACCACATCAAAACGGTTCTCGCCGATCGTATTCGTCAACGGAGCACGGCCGATTGGCTGTCGGTGCTGCAACCGGCCGACATCTGGTGTTCCGAGGTGCTGGATTGGCATGAAATGCTGCAGAGCGAGGCCTTCCGTCTGATGGATTTCGAGCAGACGATCCGTCGCAACGCCCATCTCGAGCTGAAAGCGCTGCGCGGTCCGATCCGTGTCGACGGGTCAACATTGAAATCTCCGGTGGCTGCACCGGAGCTCGGACAGCATACGCAGGCGGTCTTCGCCGAGCTGAGAGCGGGGCAGAGCGGTGATGACACCGGCGCCACTGCCCGACACCACAACGCAACTGTTTGATCACAAGGAGGATAAGATGAAACACCAACGCCTGAAAATGCTGGCCGCTGCCACTGCGCTGCCATTGCTGATGACCGGAGCGACACTTGCCGAGGACATCGATTACGGCAACTTCGATGGCTATACCCTGCGCGTCAAACTGATCGGCGGTGCACAGTATGAGCCGCTCTACGCGGAAATCGAAAAGTGGGAGGAGATGACCGGCGCCAAAGTCGATGTGCTGTCGCGCAAGAACCACTTCGAGCTGGACCGCGAAATCAAGCAGGACATCGCAGCCGGCACGCTCGACTGGTGCGTCGGCTCCAACCACACCAGCTTTGCGCCGCAATACGGCACGATCTACATCGACCTGAACGGTGTTATCCCGGAAGCAACCCTGGCCGAGTTCCAATCTCTGGCGCTTGCAAACTCCACCGTCGACGGCCGGCTGGTCCAGCTGCCGCGCCACTCCGACATTTCCAATCTCTACTACAAGAAATCGCTCTACGCCGATCAGGGCAACAAGGACCGGTTCAAGGAAAAACACGGCTACGATTTGGCGCCGCCTGAAACCTGGAATCAGTTCAAGGATCACGCGATCTTCTTCGCCAATGCACCGGAGTTCTTCGGCACGCAATATGTCGGCAAGGATGAAGCGATCACCGGTCGCTTCTATGAACTGCTCGTTGCCGAAGGCGGTCAGCTCTTCGACGAAAACTGGAACCCCACATTCAACTCCGAAGCCGGTGTTCGCGCTGTTCAATGGTTCAAGGACCTCTACGACGCCAAGGCCGTTCCCGCTGGCGTGCTCAATTATCTGTGGGACGATACCGGCCTCGGCTTTGCCTCCGGCACGGTTGCTCTGAACCTGGACTGGGCCGGCTGGGCCTCGTTCTTCAACGATCCGGCGAACTCCAAGGTCGCTGGAGACATTGGACTGGTGCGTGCTCCTGTCGGATCTGGCGGCAAGCGTTCCGGCTGGTCCGGCAGCCATACCTTCTCGATCACCGACAGCTGTGACAACAAGGAGGCCGCTGCATCCTTCATCAGCTTCCTGACCTCACATGAGCGGCAGATGATCGAGGCCCGCAAGGGTCTGTTGCCGACGCGCGGCAAGGTCTGGGATGAGGCCATTGGCGAATTCAACGATGCCGGCAACGATTTCATGGTGCTGGTCTTCGAGACCTACGCCCAATCGATGGCCGAGGACGCGTTCACGCCGCCGCTCATTGCGCCGTGGATCGAGGTGTCGAATGAGTTGTGGCCGCGGTTGCAGGCTGCCATTCTTGGCGAAATGACGCCGCAGGAGGCTCTCGACGAGGCAGCCGAATCGGCCCGTGAAGTGATGGAAGACGCAGGTTACCTCTAGTGTCCGAAGCACAAGGCGATTGGCAGTCGGCTTCCGCCGGCGGCCATTCCGAACCAAAAGGCGCAACGGCAAAACCTGCCAGGCGCCGTTGGCGGCGTGAGCGATTCACGCCGCTTCTGCTGCTGTCGCCGGCGATCATCACGATTCTGCTGGTTGTTCTGATACCATTGCTGTTCTCGCTCTATACAAGCTTTACCGGCTACCGGCTGATCCGGCCCGACAGCCTGTACAACTGGGTCGGGTTCCGCAATTACGAACGCATTTTCACGGATTACGATTTCTGGGTCGCGTTCGGCCGCACGGTGCTCTTCCTGACGATCGCGCTCAACCTGGAATTCCTCTTCGGTCTTGGCATCGCCCTTTTGATCAACCGGATCACCTGGGGTCAGCGTACGTTGCGCACGATCATGATGTTCCCGATGATGTTCTCACCCATTCTCGTCGGCTACCAGTTCAAATTCATCTTTAATGACAATATCGGCATTCTGAACAACGCCCTGCAGGCGCTGGGTCTGAGTGACGGCGCCATTCCCTGGTTGGTCGACAAGCATCTGGCCATGTTCTCAATCATTTTTGCCGAAGTGTGGATGAGCACATCCATCTTCGCGATCCTGCTGCTGGCTGGCCTGTTTGCCATGCCTCGCGATCCGCTGGAGGCGGCGAAGGTGGACGGCTGCAATCCGTGGCAGGTCTTTCGCCACATCACACTGCCGTTCCTCATGCCCTTTGCCTTCATTGCCATGACAATCCGCTCGCTCGATGTCGCGCGCGCCTACGATATCGTCGATGTCATGACCGGTGGCGGTCCGGCAGGCCGCACCGAGCTCCTGTGGACCATGATCGCCCGTGTCGGTTACGACAATTCACGCATGGGCCAGGCCAACGCCATGGCCTATGTGTCGATCCTGCTGTCGATCGCCTTCACCTACTATTTCTTCCGCAAGCTGATTGCCGCGCGCCGGTATATGGGGGGTGCGGATTGATGTCGAGCCATACGAGAAAACGCATTGGCAAGGCCGTTTCCTGGGTGCTGACCTTTCTGCTGATGCTGGTCATCTGCGTGCCGGGGCTGTGGGTCGTCCTTACCGGATTTCGGCCCAATCGCGAGGTTCTGGCCAAGCCGGCAGTCTGGATCCCGGAGGAGCTGTCCCTCAACAACTTCGCACAGATATTCGGCTTCGGCGCCGAACAGGTGGCCATTCCGGTGCCCGCCTATTTTTCCAATTCACTGATCATCGCCCTGACCAGCACGGCGATTGCCATCCTGATCGGCATGTCCGGCGGATACGCCTTCGCGCGCTTTCGCTTCAAGTTCAAGGATACGCTATTTCTGGGACTGATGCTGTCGCGCACGGTGCCCGGCATTGCCCTGTCTCTGCCGGTGTTCATGATCTGGAGCCGCATCGGGCTGATCGACACCCGCCCGGGTCTCATCATCGTCTATGTGGCTCTCAATGTGCCGTTCACCATCTGGCTGATCGACGGCTTCTTCAGGCAGATTCCGAAGGAAATGTCGGAAGCCGCGCAGGTTGATGGTTGCACACGTTGGCAAGCCTTCTGGCGCATTGAATTTCCGCTGGCAAAATCGGGCATCGCATCGGCCGCCATCTTTGCGTTCCTCACGTCCTGGAACGAATATGCGCTGGCCAGTCAGCTGACCCGGTCGACAGACAGCAAGACCCTGCCGGTCGGCCTGATGGATTTCACAGCTCAGTTCACCATCGACTGGGCCGGCATGTCCGCGATGGCGGTGATCATCATCATCCCGGCACTCATTCTCACTTTCATCGTTCAGAAACATTTGATCAGTGGCCTCACCTTCGGCGGGGTCAAGGGATAGACATGGCTGAAATCAGGCTTGAAAACGTCGTTAAGAACTATGGCCGCCTGGAGGTGGTGCACGGTATCGACCTTGACATTGCTCACAACGAGTTCGTGGTGCTGGTGGGCCCGTCCGGTTGCGGCAAGTCGACAACCTTGCGGATGATCGCCGGGTTGGAGGAGATATCCGGCGGCACCATCTCCATCGGTCCGGAAGTGGTCAACGACCTGCCGCCGCGCAAGCGCAACATCTCAATGGTGTTTCAGAACTACGCGCTTTATCCGCATATGAGCGTGCGCGAAAACCTCGGTTTCGGTCTGAAGATCGCCAAGCAACCGGACGCCGTCGTCCAGGAGCGGGTCGCAGAGGCGGCGGAGATCCTCGGCTTGCAGGAACTCATGGACCGCACGCCGGCCGAACTGTCCGGTGGCCAGCGCCAACGTGTTGCCATGGGGCGGGCGATCGTCCGCCACCCAGAGGCGTTCCTGTTCGATGAGCCGCTGTCCAATCTTGACGCAAAGCTGCGGGTGCAGATGCGCACGGAGATCAAGAAACTGCACCGCAAGGTCAAGACCACGGTGGTCTATGTCACCCATGATCAGGTCGAGGCGATGACCTTGGCCGACCGCATCGTCGTCATGAAAGACGGCTGGATCGAGCAGGTCGGAACGCCGATGGAAGTGTTCAACCACCCGGTCAACACATTTGTTGCAAGCTTTATCGGATCGCCGCCGATGAACCTGATCGAGGCCACCATCGATGATGGTGACATCGTTTTCGGTGACGGGCGAGGGGTTCCACTGCCACGGCGGTTACGCAGCAACGTGGAGACAGGGCAGCGTGTCGTCATGGGCATGCGGCCTGACGATCTGACGCCGCGCGGTCACGGCATCGCCGAAAACGGGCACACAGCATCGATGGAATTGTCGGTTGATCTTGCGGAGCTGCTCGGCACCGAGACCATCCTCTACACGCAGATCGCCGGCAAGGAAGTGCTCGGCAAGATGTTCGATCCGCGCGAAGTGGCCCAGGGCGAGCGCATGACCTTCAATATCGCGCTTGAGAAGCTGCACCTCTTCGATGCCGGCAGCGAGAAATCGGTGAGGTTGAACTGATGGCGCGTATCGAGCGCATCGAGCTGTCGCTGGTCGACCTCGAACCGCAGGTCGAGCGACACGATGCCATCCAGGCTTTTGTCAGCCAGGAGACACCGATTGTCCGCATCACGGACACGGATGGAGCTGTCGGCACGGGTTACAGCTATACGATCGGCACTGGCGGACCGGCGATCCTGAGCCTGCTGGAAACGACATTGGCGCCGCGTTTGATTGGCCGCGAGGCGGAAGAAATCGAGGCGATCTGGCGCGATCTGCTGTTCGCAACCCATGCCACGGCCGTCGGTGCCATTACCTCATTGGCTTTGGCTGCCATCGACACCGCGCTTTGGGATCTGCGCTGTCAGCGTGCCGGGTTGCCGCTTTGGCGGATGGCCGGCGGGGCACGCGAGTCCGTTCCGCTCTACTCGACGGAAGGTGGCTGGCTCCAACTGGCGGCAGAGCGTCTTGTCGAAGATGCGATTGAAATGCGCGAACGGGGATTTGCCGGGTCCAAGGTCAAAATAGGCAAGCCGACGGCCGCCGAAGACAGGGAGCGGCTCAGCGCCGTTCGCAAGGCCGTCGGTGACCGGTATCAGATCCTGACCGACGCCAATCAATGTTTCTCGTTGTCAGAGGCCATGCGCCGCGCCGATATGCTGGCCGAACTTTCCATCGGCTGGTTCGAAGAGCCGATGCCGGCCGACGATATCGGTGCTCACGTGTCGCTCAACCGGCACTCACGCGTGCCGGTCGCCGTTGGCGAAAGCCTCTATTCGATCAGCCAGTTCAAGGACTATCTGCAGCAACGTGCCTGCACCATTGTCCAGGCTGACGTTGCCCGTATAGGCGGAATCACGCCGTGGCTAAAGGTCGCCCACATGGCTGAGGCCTTCAACGTCTCGATCTGCCCTCATTTTCTCATGGAGCTTCATGTCAGCCTGGTTTGCGCCGTACCGAATGCGCCGATGCTCGAATACATTCCACAACTCGACGCCATCACGACGTCGCGGCTCGACGTTCGTGACGGCCATGCGATCCCACCGGCGGATCCCGGACTGGGGATCGATTGGGACTGGCAGGCGATCCATGACCGCGAAACGCACGCACGGGCCATCACATAGGAGAATGAAATGCAAAGAATGGGCATGGTTCTCGGCCTCCAGGCCGACAAGGTCGCCGAATACAAACGCCTGCACGCTGCGGTGTGGCCCGAGATCCTGGCCAAGATCAGCGAATGCAACATCACCAACTATTCGATTTTCCTGAAGGAGCCCGAGAACCTGTTGTTCGGCTACTGGGAATATGTCGGTAAGGATTTTGAAGCGGATGCAGCACTGATGGCGGCTGATCCGAAAACCCAGGAATGGTGGGATGTGTGCATGCCTTGCCAGGTACCGTTGGAGACACGACAGAAAGGTGAATGGTGGGCGATGATGGAGGAAGTGTTCCACCATGACTGATCCGCGCATCGAACCGTTCCGCGCCTGCTACACCAGCGTTATTCACGACGTCATGCGGGCGATGGATATGCGCAATTTCACGTTGCCTCCGCGCATCAAACCACTGCTACCGGATCACACTTTGTGCGGGCCGGTCTTTACAGTCGAAGGCCGCATCGACGAGTCAGCTGATCCGCATGAAACGCTACTCGCCTGGACTGGCCTGCTATCGCAATGCAGGCCGGGGCATATCTGGACTGCCCAGCCGCATACTCATGCGATTGCCCAGATGGGTGAACTTTCGGCAGAAACCCTGCATCGCAAGGAGGTGCTTGGTTGCGTGTTGGATGGCGCGTTGCGTGACAGCGATTTCATCCGCAAGCTGGGCTTCGCCTGTTGGCGGACACACCATACGCCCAGGGACATTGTCGGGATGTGGCTGCCGACCGGCACCGAAGTCGACATCATGATCGATGACGTGCTGATCCGACCCGGTGACTGGCTGCACGGTGATGGCGACGGAATGGTCCGCATCCCGCACGAACATCTCGACGAAATCTTACAGAAGTCGGCGGAAGCAATGCAGACCGAAAGCAAAGTGCGGGCAGCGATCCTTCAGGGCATGGATCCCCAAGAGGCCTACCTGACATACGGCAAGTTCTAATGCGGATCACGGAGCTCGACATTCGCTGTTGCCGTCTCGACCGGGCTGCCATACCCGGAGAGGCCATGCGTGATGGTATTGCCCAGGACGGGCTCGAGTTCCTGGTGTTCACCCTGAAGGAGGAGAGCGGCCAGTCGGCATCGATGTTCGGCTTTGCCGGCCGTTCGGCTCTGGGGTCCGGGCACCTCGCCGCCGCGTCGTTGCGTCCATTTCTTGTCGGCCGTAATGCGCTCGACCGGGAAGCCGCCTGGCAGGATTGGCGGGTCGCCGACCGCTGGTGGCATCATTTGCCAATCTATCTCTATGGCCCGGTCGATTGCTGCCTGTGGATCCTTGCTGCACAGGCCGCGGGACAGCCATTGTGGCGCTATATCGGCGGCGTGCGCAGTGAGGTACCGGTCTACGCTTCGTCGCTGGTTCTTCCAGATGTCGAAGCCTATGCGGCTGAGGCAGCCGCGGTGCAAGATGCCGGGTTCAAGGCCTACAAAACGCATCCACCCGGACGGGATTTCGATGAGGATATTGCCATCCACCGAGCCGTCCGCGAAGCGGTCGGACCCGATTTCGCGTTGATGGCCGATCCTGTTGCCGCCTATTCGCTGGAGCAGGCCGTCCGTTTCGGACGCGAACTCGAAACGCTTGGCTATCAATGGCTGGAAGAACCACTGCCGGATGAGAATTTTGCTGCCTTGCGCGAGCTAACCCGGATCCTCGACATTCCTGTCGTCGGCACGGAAGTTCTCGCCAAACATCCCTACAGCGTGGCTGAATGTGTTTCCACAAGGGTGGTCGATGCCGTTCGCGCAGACGTTTCCTGGACCGGGGGCATTACCGGGGCATTGAAAACGGCGCGCCTTGCCGAGGCCTTTCACATGAATTGCGAATTGCACACCACGATTTTCCATCCGCTGGAACTGGTCAATCTCCACCTCAATGGCGCCGTTGCAAACTCCTCCTATCTCGAATTGCTTTGGCCGACGGGTCAATTCGATTTTGGATTGCAGGCGCCACTGCCGATCGAAAACGGCATCGCTTACATGCCCGAAACTCCCGGCCTCGGAATTGATCTCGATTGGGATCTGATCGACGACGCCACAGTTGCGACGGTGTGAGGAACGGCATGCAGCACAGTCATTCCGCACCTTCAGACCGCGACACCGACGAGCGCCTATTGATGCTGTCGCCGGGCGACAATGTCGCCGTTGTTTTGCGCGCGCTATCTGAAGACGAACAGATCCAGGTGCGCGGCCGGGAAGTACGAGTGCACGCGCATATTGCAATGGGGCACAAGATCGCCATCGCACGGGTGGAGCCTGGCAGCAAAATCATCAAATACGGTGCGCCCATCGGTTTGGCGACCTGTCCCATCGAAATCGGCGATCATGTTCACCTGCACAATATCCGCAGCGACTATACGCCATCCCACTCGCTCGACGGGGCGCGGGAGGAGAGCTCCGATGATGTTTGAAGGCTACCTGCGCAACGACGGACGAAAGGGGATTCGCAACATCATCGCCGTCGCCTACCTGGTCGAATGCGCTCACCATGTGGCCCGAGAGATTGCGTACCCCTTCCGGAAGGACGCGCATGTCATCGGATTTCCGGGCTGCTTTCCGAACGACTATGCCCAGCGCATGATGGAGAGCCTGTGTACGCATCCCAATGTCGGCGCTGTCCTGCTGGTTTCGCTGGGCTGCGAAAGCTTCAACCGGTATCGACTGGAAAAACAGGTGCAGGACAGCGGTCGGCCGGTGAAAACCGTTGTCATTCAGCGGGAAGGCGGAACTCTTTCGTCCATTTCAGCAGGACAGAACTGGCTCGAAGAGCAACTGACTTTGCTTCGCGCGGCATCGCAAGTGCCGATGGCTGTATCCGACCTCGTTGTCGGCACGATCTGTGGCGGCTCCGATGGCACCAGCGGAATTTCCGGCAACCCGGCAGTCGGTCGAGCCTTCGACCGACTGGTGGGCGACGGCGCAACTTGCATATTCGAGGAGACCGGCGAGCTGATCGGTTGCGAGGAGATCATGGCAAGCCGCGCCGCGACACCGGAACTGGCCGACGAACTGCGCGCTTCGGTGGCCAAGGCTGCCCGCTACTACGCCGAACTCGGATTTGGCAGTTTCGCTGCGGGTAACGCGGATGGCGGGTTGTCGACCATCGAGGAGAAATCGATGGGTGCCTATGCCAAGTCGGGGCGATCGCCGATATCCGGTCTGATCAAACCTGGTGACAGGCCATCGAAGGGCGGTCTGTATCTGATGGACGTGGTGCCGGACGGGGAGGTGCGCTTCGGTTTTCCGAACATTTCCGACAATGCCGAGATCGTCGAGATGATGGCGTCCGGTGCCCACCTGACGTTGTTCGTGACCGGACGCGGTTCGGTCGTCGGCTCGGCCCTGGCCCCGGTCATCAAGATCGCGGCTAACCCTGTCATGTATGATCGGTTGAGCGAAGATATGGACGTCAACGCCGGTCGCATCATCAAGGGTGAGGCGACCCTGGACGAGATCGGTGGTGAAATCTATGACAGTTTGTTGAGGGTCGCGGCTGGCCAACCGACCAAATCCGAAGCGCTCGGCCATGCCGAATTCATTTTGACCTACAAGACGTTCGAGCCCTTGGGGCCGGCTTGCCTGCCGGTTTGAGAATCAGCGAATTCAGTGCAATTGTCGGTTAGGAAAAGAATCAAAAAACAAAGCTTTCAACGAGGGCATTCATGGGAAGATTGAACAACAAGACCGCCTTGGTCACAGCCGCCGGACAGGGCATCGGCCGCGCTTCGGCACTGGCTATGAAGGCGGAAGGTGCTCGGGTTTTCGCTACAGACGTTAACGAGGACGCGTTAAAAGGTCTCGCCGCTGAGGGTCTAGAGACATTCAGGTTCGATGTGCTCGACCCTTCGGCTATTGATACCGCGGTCGAAACCGTTGGCGCACCGGACATTCTGTTCAACTGTGCGGGCTACGTGGCGAACGGTACGATCCTCGATTGCGACGAAGAACAGTGGGATTTCTCCTTCCGGCTCAACGTCACCGCCATGTACCGCGTCATTCGCCGCTTCCTGCCTGCAATGATCGACAATGGCGGTGGTTCAATCATCAACATGTCATCAGTAGCGTCCTCCGTGATTGCCGCGCCGAACCGGTTCGTCTACGGAGCGTCAAAAGCTGCGGTCGTTGGAATAACCAAATCTGTCGCGGCCGATTTTGTCGGTGACGGCATTCGATGCAACGCCATCTGTCCCGGTACCGTCGAGTCGCCGTCGCTGCACGAGCGCATGCGCGCCAATGACGACTACGAGGCGGCTCGTTCCGCCTTCATTGCCCGCCAGCCGATGGGGCGCCTGGGAACTGCCGAAGAGATAGCCGCACTCGTCGTTTACCTTGCGTCCGACGAGTCGGCCTACACCAGCGGTGTCGCCCACGTCATTGACGGCGGCTGGGCCAATATCTGACCCGAGGAGGAAATCATGGTCGCGCTTATCGATACCCACCAGCATCTGGTCTATCGGGACGCCGCCGGCTATGGCTGGACGGACGACATTCCGGTCCTTGCCAACCGGGCTTTCACGCTTGAGGACTATCAGGGCCTTGCCGGTCGCGATGCCGTCAGCGGTACCCTGTTTATGGAGACCGGCGTCGACGATGCCGACTATCAGGCGGAAGCCCGCTACGTTGCCGAACTCGCCCAACGGCCTGACAACCGCATTTTAGGCCTTATCGCGTCATGCCGCCCGGAATCGGGTGACGGCTTCGACGCCTGGCTGGATGAATGCGGATCCCTGAATGTCGTTGGCTTTCGCCGGATTCTGCATGTGGTGCCGGATGATCTCTCGCAGACAGATGCGTTTCGCGCCAATGTCCGCAAGATCGGTGATCGCGGCAAAACCTTCGACCTGTGCTTTCTGGCACGGCAATTGCCGCTGGCGGTGGAGCTCGCCAAGGCCTGCGACAACACGCGCCTGATCCTCGACCATTGCGGCGTACCTGACATCGCAGGTGGCGGTCTCGATCCCTGGCGCGATCACATGCGCGATCTCGCGGCTTTGCCGAACGTTTCGTGCAAACTGTCGGGCATTCTGGCGTATTGTTCACCGGGAGAGGCGACCCTTGAGGCGATCCGCCCCTATGTCGACCACGTGCTTGACGTCTTCGGACCTAACCGCATGGTCTGGGGCAGCGACTGGCCGGTGGTGGATATGGCCAACGGCCTGCCTGACTGGCTTTCCGTAACCGATAAGATTTTGGCCGGTTTTTCGCAGGACGAAGCTGCGAAGATTGCCGGCCAGAATGCGCTCGACATCTACCGCGTCGGATAGGACTGCGCTCTAACCGGCCCGGTATTGCGGCGCTGATGCCAGGTAGCTGCCATAGGCATCGGCATTCGGATAGGAGAACTGCTCGGCCAACGGGTTGGTCCGCTTGCGTTTGCGGGCTCCGATATCCGCCAGCAGCTCGTCGAAATGCTTGAAGTGGAACGGCGCTGAACAAAGGCCGCCATAAACCTTGGCCGCCGGTCGCTCACGGCGCTTCCAGTCAAGCATGTTGTCTATATTGTCGCGCATCTCCTGGTCACTCGGCTGGTTTGCCAGCTGGCCGTCGGCATAGCGGACCAGCCAGTTGGCGATCATTTCCGACGACAGCACGGAACAGAAACTTGAGTTGAAGCCGACAAAGCCCATATCTGGCAGGTCCGGATTCACCGAAAGCCGATAGACCCGATACTGGCCATCCGCTTCGATCAGCCTGTCGAGATAGTCCTTGGCCAGATATGGCACACCGAGCTTCCAGCCGACGCCAAGAATGGCAATATCGCAGCCGACCTTGTCGCCGTTGGTCAGCACAACCTCACCACCCTCGTAGCGTTCGAATGTTCCGCGAATTGGTTCGACGGACCCATCCTTGAAGGATTCGAACAGGCCCGATGTAACGATGGGAATGGAACAGGACACATCCTTTTCGATCGGCACATCCGGAACCATGTCCCATTTTTTCAGGCCGAGTTGCAGTTTCAGCATGGTCTCGAGGCCGCGAAAATTGGCCCAGACAATTGGCTTGAAGACCGCCGCCACGGTTCTTTGAGCCCAGTTCCGTCCCCAACTGTTGAACTGCTGCTCCTGCGCCCGCATGTAGAGCAGCCTCTTGAAGTTGATGCCGCCAACAAAATAGGGCACGCGCCAGACTGGCTCTCGATAGACAAGGTTGACCGCCTTGGCGCCGTTATTGGCCGCATTCACCGCGATGTCGGTCGCTGATTTCGAGCCACCGAGCACGACGACACGCTTGCCGCGGACGATACTTGGATCGGTGTATTCCGAAGAGTGCATCACCTGTCCGCCAGCTGCGACAAAGTCGTCCTGGCCCGGGTGCGTGATGGTGTTCTTGTCCGAGAACTGGCCGGTACAAACGGCAACGAAATCGAAATCCTCCGTCGTCGTTTCACCGCCAGCCTCAAGGGTCAGCGTCCAGCCGGGTTGGCCGTCGGCGCGCCGATCCATCGAGCGAACATTGGTATTGAGGCGAAAATTGTCTTTCAAATCATGCTTTTGCGCGTAGGAGTGCAGATAAGCGTGAACCTGTGGCCCCTTGGGCCATTCCGGATACTCGGCCGGCATAGGGTGGTCCGAAAAGCGGTAAAGATCCTTCGGAGACTGTGTCTGCACATCCGGATAGGAGCGAGACAGTTCCCACACCCCACCGAAATCGTGGCTGCGTTCGATCCCGTGAACATCGTGCCCACGTTCCTTGAACGCCTTTGCCGCGGCCAATCCGCTGACGCCGCCGCCGACAACGGCGACCTTTTTCTTCTTCGTCATGATGGGTCCTCGGAACCGAATTCTCAGGCTGCGTCCGGCGGCGGAAGAAAATCCACCTCGTGCATGGCCGATAGGCGGACCAGCTCTTCCGGGTCGGTCACACCGTCCAGGGCGCCGAATAGCGCGAACAGTTTTCGCGACGGGGCGACCCCGAACACGCAGGTCGCCGTTGCTCCGGACCGGTTGAAGATCCCGTGCGCCAAGCCCATCGGCATGCGGATCGTGTCGCCGGGGCCGGCTTTGTGCACGGCATCGCCGAACTCAATCTCGAGATTGCCGTCGAGCATGGTAATCCACTCATCCTGAGTGGGGTGGATATGCGGCGGCACGAATGTGTCGGCCGGGATCACCGCATGCCATACGAAGGCATTTTCACTGTGCATTTTGGGCGTGTAGGTGTGCCCGACAACGTTCCAACTTGTCCCTTCAAGCCCATAGGCTGCGGCGGTTACTCCGGCAGTGTTTGTCATGGTTGCATTCCCCTTTTTGACGGTTAGCAACAACGATACGCGGCTCACGGTCCGGCCCCTTATCCAAAAAACGAAAATAAAGTGATGGTCGGTCGTCCGGTGACCGCAAAGATTTGATTCAGACCGCCGACTGGAGAATACTTGCCCGATGAGCAATGGAGCACGACCAGAAACGGCGGCACCGCTTCGACGCCATCGCCTGTTTCGAAGTTCCGAACTGGATGAGGCGCGGGAATTTGTGGCAAGCAAGTTCTGCCGCCATAGGCTCGAACGGGTCAATCGTGAGGACCGCTTCGACGCTTGCCATCATCATGCGCCCGGCATCGGAATGTCTCTCAACTACATTCGTTACGGCGCTGACGTGGAAATCGAGCCTGGTGAGCTCGGCTCCTTCTACCTCATCCAGATTCCGGTCAGGGGCGAAGCATGGGTTCGCAACGGTCGAACCGATGTCTGTGCGACGACCGCTACGCCCAGCGTGCTCAACCCGGACTCCTATACAACCATGCGCTGGTATGCCGGTTGCGAGAAGCTCCTGCTGCAGATCGATCGCGATGCGTTGCAGGCCGCCGCCGAACAACTGGTTGGGCGGAGGCTGCCTGGACCGGTGGAGTTCGAACCGCGTATCGCCTTCGAACGTCCGGAAATGCGCCATTGGTGGCGGCGGGTGCGCGCCGTCGTGCGCGCGGCCGATGATGACCGCTTGTTCGCATCCGGCAATGACCTGTCACAGAGACTGGTCGAGGAGGAACTGATCGAGGCGTTTTGTCTCCGGCAACCGTCCAATATCAGCCATTACCTCGAGAACGATCCGGGACGAGTTGCGCCAGCGCACGTCAAACGCGCCCAGCGGTTCATCCAGGACAATTTGCGCCGACCGATAACCATCGCGCAAATCGCCCAGGCTGCCGGCGTGACGCCGCGTTGTCTTCAGCTGGGATTCCGAGCGGCCTGTGATATGACCCCGCTCCAGTACGTTCGCGCCGAACGGCTGCTTGGGGCAAACTATGATTTGATGCGCGCCCAACCCGGTGTCAGCGTTGCCGATATTGCCTACGATTGGGGTTTCACCCATCTCGGGCGATTTTCGGTCGATTACCGCCGGACCTTCGGCCAGTCCCCGAGTGAAAGACTGCGTCGGCATTGAGCCGGCTAGGCAAGACGGTCGAGACTTATCCCGCGAATGTCTCAAATACGGCATGTTGTGTCCAAATGCGGCAAGGAAATGTCGCACGGCGGGTCGTTGCCAAGCGCCTCAACCTGTTAGGTTTTTGTCACATGGGAGGCTCGAGGCTCGAGGTCGGGGAGGAAAACTGGCCATGTACCGGCAGGTGTTTTTGGTTGACTTGGCACCGTCCCAGTTGCGAACATCCCAGTAAGAATAAGCACTTGGTCCATCGGCACGGCCGATGACCAATCAACCAGGAGGGGATCATGGGAGGCGTATTGCCGCTTATAGGCAGACGGCTATTGCTTGGTCTGGTGACACTGCTTGTGGTGTCAGTCATTATTTTCGGGGCCGTTGAATTGCTGCCCGGGGACGTTGCCCAGCAGATTTTGGGGCAATCGGCGACTGAGGAGACTGTGGCTGCGCTGCGGGAAGAACTGGGGCTGAACAGGCCCGTCTACACCCGATATCTCGACTGGCTAGGCGGGGCCGTACAGGGAGACTTTGGCGTCTCGTTGGCCAACAAACGATCGGTCGCCGAACAACTGGGGCCGCGCTTCGCCAACACCTTGTGGCTGGCTCTTGTTGCCGCTGCTATATCCGTGCCGCTGGCCATCGGCCTCGGTGTTCTGGCCGCTCTCTATCGCAACTCGGTTTTCGATCGCGTCGCCAACGCACTCAGCCTCGTGTCGATATCCTCGCCGGAGTTTTTCCTCGGCTATATCCTCATCGTGTTCTTCGCGGTCCAGAACCAGATCTTTCCGGCAATCTCCAACGTCACGCCCGATATGGAATTCGGGGAACGGCTCTACCGAACCATGCTGCCGGCCCTAACGCTCGCCATGGTGGTTACGGCCTACATGATGCGCATGACCCGTGCGGCGATCATTAACCTGCTGGCATCGCCTTACATCGAGATGGCCCGATTGAAGGGGGTTCCCAACTCCAAGGTAATTACCCGCCACGCACTGCCCAACGCCTTGGCGCCGATCATCAACGTCGTCGCACTCAACGTCGCGTACCTGATCACAGGCGTGGTGCTCGTCGAGGTGGTCTTTGTTTATCCGGGTGTCGGTCAGTTGCTTGTCGACAGCGTTACCAAACGCGACTTCCCGGTCGTCCAGGCCTGCTGCCTGATCTTCGCTGCCACCTTCATCCTGCTGAATCTGATAGCGGATGTAGGCGCAATTCTGTCCAACCCGCGCCTGCGGCACCCCAAGTGAGGATCGGATAATGCTTACCTTTGTTATCATCTACTATGCATTTCTCATCGTCGCCTGTTGCGTGGCGGGCTACTACCAGGCCCGCACGCCGCTGTTGCTGCTGTTCACGCTGCTCTGCGTGTCGCTGATATCCGGTCTGCTCGGGGGCGCCGAGGTGCTCGTCAACATCACTATCGGTGTCGCCCTTCTGGCGGCGGCGGGTGGTCTTGCCTACAGCTTCCGCGAAAGCCTCATCCAGCTGCTGCCACCTAACGGCGCCAAGCTGATGCGAACTGCTCCACTGACCGCGGCATTCGGTTTGCTGGTGATCATTGCCTATATCATCGCCGCCGTGTTTGCGCCGGTGATCGCTCCTTTCGGCGAGGCCGAGGTCGTCGGCAGTTCCTTTGCGCCCCCGGACGATGTGATGCTGCTCGGCGGCGATCAGCTCGGACGCGACCTGTTCAGCCGGCTGATCTATGGCGCTCGCAATACCGTTGGCATCGCGCTGATGACCACTGTGATCGCTTTCGTGGTCGGCACGATTGCCGGTCTCGTTGCGGCTCAGTTGGGTGGTTGGGTGGATCAGGTTCTCGGCCGCGTCGTCGACACGCTGATGGCTATCCCACAGTTGATCTTCGCCCTGCTGCTCCTGACCATTGTTGGCACCAGCGTGATCAACCTCACCCTGGTTATTGCGTTGCTCTATTCGCCCCTGATCTTCCGCCTTGTGCGGGCTGTGGCTGGCAATATCGTCGTCATGGACTATATCGAGGCGGCTCGCCTGCGCGGTGAATCGACCTGGTACCTGATCACCAGGGAAGTATTGCCCAATATCACGGCGCCACTGGCGGCCGAGTTCGGCCTGCGCTTCTGCTTCGTGTTCCTGGCCATCTCGGCACTGTCCTTCCTGGGTCTGGGGATCCAGCCGCCCACAGCTGACTGGGGGTCGATGGTGCGTGAGAACGCCACGCTGATCTCCTTCGGCGAGGTCACGCCGCTGATCCCCGCCGCCGCTATTGCGTTGCTGACAGTCGCCGTCAACTTCGTTGTTGACTGGATGCTGCACATTTCGTCCGGATTGAAGGAATAGACCATGGCCAAAGAAAAAAGTGTCCTGCTCGAAATCAAGGACCTCAAGATCGAGGGCTATTCCGACGAGCAGTGGATCGAGATTGTACACGGAGTCGATCTCACCCTGCATCGCGGCGAGGTGATGGGCCTCATCGGCGAGTCCGGCGCCGGCAAGTCCACCATCGGACTGGCAGCGATGGGCTTCACCCGAGACGGGTGTCGGATTTCCAACGGAACGGTGCTGTTTGACGGCATGGATCTGACGACGGCAACCAGGGCCGAGCGGCGGGTGTTGCGCGGCTCGCGCATCGCCTACGTGGCCCAGTCGGCGGCGGCGTCTTTTAATCCGGCCCACAAGCTGATCGACCAACACACCGAATCGGCTTTGCTGCACAAGATCAACACCAAGGCGGAGAGCCAAGCCGACGCCATCGAGCTCTATCGCCGGCTGCGGCTACCCAATCCGGAGGAAATTGGCTTCCGCTATCCTCACCAGGTCTCCGGCGGTCAGTTGCAGCGTGCGATGACAGCCATGGCAATGAGCTGCCGCCCGGACCTGATCATCTTTGACGAGCCCACGACGGCGCTTGATGTGACAACCCAGATCGAGGTGCTCGCCGCGATCCGGGACATCGTCGATCAGTTCGATACGGCAGCGCTCTATATCACCCACGATTTGGCGGTCGTGGCGCAGATGGCCGACCGTATCAAGGTGCTGCTCAAGGGCGATGAGGTCGAAGAAGCCGACACGCGCAAGATGCTGTCCGACCCATCGGAAGACTATACGAAGTCTCTTTGGGCGGTGCGGAGTTTCCAGCGTGATCAGAAACCGGAGCCGCCGAAGAACGAAACGCCGCTGATATCGGTCAAGGGCGTTTCCGCCTCCTATGGACCGGTGCAGGTACTCGATGGCGTGTCCTTCGACATTTATCGCGGTCAGACCGTCGCCGTCGTCGGCGAATCCGGATCCGGCAAATCCACCACGGCCCGCTGCATCACCGGGCTGTTGCCGCCCACCCATGGCGATATCCTCTTCGAGGGCAAAGCCATGCCAAGGCGTTACCAGGACCGCACCAAGGATCAACTGCGCCACGCGCAGATGATCTACCAGATGGCTGACACCGCACTGAACCCGAAAAAATCGATAGGCGAAATCATCGGCCGGCCGGCACAATTCTACGGTGGCCTGCGCGGTGCCGACCTGAAAAAGCGGGTCGATCAGTTGCTCGACCAGATCGAACTGGAGCCATCGCTCTACTATCACAGGCTGCCCTCAGAGCTGTCCGGCGGACAGAAGCAGCGCGTCGGCATCGCCCGTGCGCTGGCCGCGGAGCCGAGTTTCATCATCTGCGACGAGGTGACCAGTGCGCTCGATCAGTTGGTCGCCGAGGGTATTCTTCGATTGCTCGACCGACTGCAAAAGGACCTGAATCTGGCCTACATGTTCATCACCCATGATCTGGCGACCGTGCGTTCGATCGCTGACGTGGTGGTCGTCATGAAAGAGGGCAAGGTGGTCGAAATGGGTCCCAAGAACGAAATGTTCAAACCGCCGCATCACGAATACACGGACCTCCTGCTGTCATCCGTACCGGAGATGGATCCGGACTGGCTCAGCAAGCTCTTGGAAGAGCGCGGCGTCGAAAACGTCGGCGAAGCAGCCAACGAGAAGTAAGAAAAACCCGGCGGGGCTTGCGCCAACCGCCGGGTCTTTTGAAAGTCGAACACCCCGGACCCACTGGGTCCGGGGTATCTTTTTGATTAACCGAACCACCAGCGCTGGTAGGCGCGGGCGCCGTCCAACTCCCAGTTGGACGCAATGAACTCGCCATGCATGACGTTGTCGCGCCGTGCCATCGTGCGGTTACGGAAGAATGGAACGATCGTGCCGCCGTCGTCGCGGCAGAGCAACTGCATTTCCTGGTACATGTCGCCGCGTTTGGCGTCGTCAAGCTCGGCTTTGGCAGCCAGCAACAGCTCGTTGAAGCGCGGGTTCCTCCAGTGGCTTTCGTTCCAGGCGGCATCGTCCTTGTAAGCCAGCGAGAACATGACGTCTGGCGTTGGCCGGGCGCCCCACTGGACGAAGATGAACGGTTTGACCAGCCAGACATTTGACCAGTAGCCGTCTGCCGGTTCGCGCACGACATTGATATTGATGCCGGCAGACCTGGCGTGTTCTGCGTACAGAACACACATGTCGACGGCACCGCTCATCACACTGTCGGCAGCCGATAGATTGACGTCGATAGTACCCAAGCCGGACTTCTCCATGTGGAACTTGGCTTTGTCCGGGTCGTACTGACGCTGCTCCAGATCCGCCCAGTAGGGCAAGGACGGGGCAATCGGGTGGTCGTTGCCGATGCTGCCGTAGCCGAAGAGGATTTTTTCGATGATCTCTTCACGGTTGATGGCATACTTCAGAGCGAGACGAACGTCGACATTGTCGAAAGGCGCCTGATCGCAAAACATGGGCAGTGTTACATGCGACCCGCTGGGCACATCATCAATCTTGATGCCAGGTGCCCGCTGCAGCAGTCCGACAGTTTTGAGGTCGACGTCGGTGATGGCGTCGATATCGCCTGTGATCAAGGCGGTCTGGCGGGCATTTGCGTCGTTCAGCGCCAGCATTGTGACTGAGTCGAAATAGGCACCTTCACGGTGCCATCCGTCGTGCTTCACAAACTCGGAGCGAACGCCTGGCTCATGGTTGACGATCTTGTAAGGGCCGGTGCCGTCGCCGCTCTGCCAGTCGATGCTGTCGCCTTTCGCCGGCAGGATGACAAGGTGATAGTCAGACAGAAGGTACGGAAGGTCGGCATTACCGGAGGAAAGCTTGATGACGACGGTATCATTGCCTTCAGTGGTAATGTCGCTAACGTCCGTCAGCAGCGCCTTGGCGGCCGAGGTGGTTTCTTCGCCCCTGTGGAAATTCAGCGAAGCGACGACATCTTCAACCGACAGTGCCTTGCCGCTGTGGAAGGTGATACCCGGCGCGATCTTGAACCGCCATTCCGTGGCATCCGGAGTTGCCTCCCAGCTCATGGCGACGTCGGGGCCGAGTTCGTTGGTGTTTGTGATCTCAGTCAGATAGCTGCGGCTGGCGTGCGACAGCTGGATCATGTAGACACTTTCCGTCGTGCCCGGGTCAAGGCTGTCGGCCGTGTTGCCGTCATGCACGCCGACACGGAATGTGCCGCCCTTTTTGGGGGTCTGTGCAGCGACATCCGTCGACCACAGCGTTGAAGCCGCAGCGACAGTTGCACCGGTTGCAAGCGCGCCTTCCATGAATCCGCGGCGGTTCAGGCGTTTCTTTCGCGCAGCCTCCAAGATGGCCGCCAGAATGGCGTCTGTATCTGGATTGCTCATAGTGTCTCCCTTACTTATGAGGCATTATTCTTGTGGCTCAGGCCAACAAATTAGCCAACTCCGGTGGAAAATCTAGCTGTAAATCCCAACCCGTTGGCACTACTCCCTTTTTTGGCGCCTTCTGAACCAGCGCGCATAGAGTGCAAATCGTGACACAACCCATGCTGCCCAAAAAGCGACACCAACGCGCTGAATTGCGCTCGATGGTTAAATGTCGCGGGGGTCAATGCCCTTGCGAGCCCAGTCCGCAAGGGTTTTCCCGGATTCTGGCGCATCTCTTGCTTATCCTTCGGCGGAATTCAGCCGTCACGCCGTCCGACAAAAAGGCGACTATTCGGGACAAACTCAATTTGCACTTGCGGCGGGAATTTCTCGTGATACGTTCACTAAAAAAATAAAACGAGTAGGGGAGTGAAACGCTGCATGCAAGCGTGCGCGTACGGAGTATTACATGTCTGACGGCTCGGGGACCGTCCTGGATGTCAAAGACCTGAGGACCGTATTTCAGACGGGTCAGGGGCAAATCCACGCAGTAAATTCGGTCAGTTTTGACTTAAAGCCTGGCGAACTTTTGGGCGTTGTGGGCGAGAGTGGCTCAGGCAAATCCGTGACGATGATGTCGCTGATCGGTTTGTTGCCGTCGCCTCCAGCGGTGATCGAGGGTGGCCATGTCAGTTTCGATGGAATGGATTTGCTGCGGGCCAGCGATGATGAGTTGCGCTCGGTGCGCGGTGCAAGTATCGGGTTTATTTTCCAGGACCCGATGACATCACTCAATCCGGTTTTTACCGTCGGATTTCAGCTGATGGAGCCGCTTCGCAAACATATGGGTATGACCCATTCGGAAGCGCGTGGTCGGGCTGCGGAGCTGCTTGCCCTTGTCGGTATTGCCGATCCGGAGAATCGGCTCTCGGACTTCCCGCACCAGTTTTCGGGCGGCATGAGACAGCGTGTCATGATCGCCATCGCACTGGCTTGCGATCCTAAGGTTCTGATCGCCGACGAGCCGACAACGGCGCTTGACGTCACCATCCAGGCACAGATTATCGACTTGATGAAGGACCTGCGTAGCAAGCTCGGCATGGCCATTGTCTGGATCACCCATGATCTTGGTGTCATTGCCGGCATAGCTGACCGCGTGATGGTGATGTATGGCGGTCAGATCGTAGAACAGGCACCGGTTGACGAGTTGTTCGCCAATCCGCAACATCCCTACACGCGGGCGTTGTTGCAGACCGTCCCGAACATTCGCGGCGACCGCGCACAGCGGCTTCGGGTGATCGAAGGCCAACCGCCAATTCTTCTGGGAACGCCGAAGCAATGTTCCTACCAGGCGCGCTGCACGCATGCTTTCGATCGCTGCCGTCAGAGCGACCCGCGTCGACAACCGGTCAATCCCGAACATGACGTTGCATGTTTCTGGGATCCGGTCACTGGAGGGCCGCGCGATGTCTGACGCAGCGAGCCCACTGGTCGAGGTCCGCGACCTGAAAATGCACTTCCCGATCTATGCCGGCGTCTTTCGCCGCCATGTCGGCGATATCAAGGCCGTGGACGAGATTTCCCTCGATATCTTCGAAAGCGAGACGCTCGGCCTTGTCGGCGAATCCGGCTGCGGCAAATCCACTGCCGGCCGCGCCATCATCAGGCTTTACGAACTCACAAGCGGATCGGTGACCATCGACGGCACCGAACTGGCCAGTCTTGACAGCGATGCGCTGCGCAAGATGCGGCCGAAAATGCAGATGATATTCCAGGATCCGCAGGCAAGCCTCAATCCGCGCATGACGGTGGCAGGGATTATCGGCGAGCCGTTGGTCGAGCATGAACAGCTGAACCGGGCGGAAAGGCTGGAACGCGTCTATACGCTGATGGATGCGGTCGGTCTCAACCGGTCCTTTGCCAATCGTTATCCGCACGAGTTTTCCGGAGGTCAGCGGCAGCGCATCGGTATCGCACGCGCGCTGGCGCTCAATCCCAAGTTCATTGTCTGCGACGAACCAATCGCAGCGCTCGACGTCTCCATTCAGGCGCAGGTGGTCAACCTGCTGGAAGACCTGCAGGAGCAATTCGGGTTGACCTACCTGTTCATCAGCCATGACCTGTCGATGGTGCGACACATCGCCGACAGAGTGGCTGTCATGTATCTCGGCAAGATTGTCGAGCTGGCACCGCGTGACAAGCTCTATACGGATCCGAAGCACCCCTATACCCAGGCGTTGCTTTCCGCCGTTCCCGAGCCCGATCCGGTGCGCGAGAAGGAGCGCCGGCATATTATTCTCAAGGGAGACGTGCCGTCGCCCGCAAATACGCCCCGCGGCTGTAATTTTTGCACCCGTTGCCCCAGGGTCGAGGACATCTGCCGGGAAGTCGACCCGGATTTCCGGGAAGTAGCACCCGGGCAGTTCACGGCCTGCCATTTAGTCGAGTCAACAACCATAGCGACCGGGGACCAACCACCGGCGACAACAGCAATAACTAACTCCAACGGAGGACAACAATGACCAAGAAAGCACTACTATTGGGAGCAGTTGCCAGTTTGGCACTGACGCCGGCGGCCCTCGCCGAGCGCGGCTCCGACGGGCATGTCAACATTATCTATTGGCAGGCGCCGTCGACGCTGAACCCATATCTTTCGGGCGGAACCAAGGACATCGAATCCTCTTCGCTGGTTGTCGAGCCGCTGGCTCGCTACGACCAGGACGGCAACATGGTTCCATGGCTTGCGCAAGAAGTTCCGACGGTTGAAAACGGCGGTGTTTCGTCTGATCTGAAATCGATTACCTGGAAGATCAAAGACGGCATTATGTGGTCCGACGGATCTCCTTTGACATCAAAGGACGTGCAGTTCACCTGGCAGTACTGTACGCATCCCGAAGGCGGCTGCGCCCAGAGCGAGCGCTTCAACGACATTACCGACGTCAAGATTGTCGATGACAAGACCCTGACGATCATGTTCGACGTGCCGAAGCCGTTCCCATACGGCGCCTTCGTTGGTGCGCAGACTCCGGTGATTCAGGCCGCTCAGTTCGCTGACTGCCTCGGTGCGAAAGCTCCGGAATGCACCGACGCCAATTTCGGTCCGATCGGCACCGGCCCGTTCAGGGTCACCGACTTCCGTCCGAATGACGTAATTTCCATGGAAGCCAACCCGAACTATCGTGATCCGGCCAAACCGGCATTCGCGTCGCTGACCTTCAAGGGCGGTGGTGATGCCGCGGCTGCTGGTCGCTCGGTCTTGGAAACCGGTGAATTCGACTACGCCTGGAACCTGCAGTTGGCTCCGGAAGTCCTGGCCAACATGGAAGCTGCCGGTAAGGGCAAGGTGGTTTCGTCCTTCGGTACGCTGGTCGAGCGTATCTTGGTGAACCTGACCAACCCGAGCCCGGACCTGGGCGACGAGCGGTCGACTGCCAAGCATCCGCACCCGTTCCTGTCTGACAAGGCAGTTCGCCAGGCTCTGTCAATGGCCATCGACCGCAACTTGCTGGTCGAAATCGGTTACGGTAGCGCCGGACGGCCGACCTGTAACGTTCTTCCGGCTCCGGAAATCTACAAGTCGTCTGCCAACGATGGCTGCCTCGTGCAGGATATCGAAGGTGCCAAGAAGATGCTGGACGATGCCGGCTGGAAGCCGGGTGGTGATGGTGTGCGCGCCAAGGACGGCGTTCGTCTGTCGATCCTTTACCAGACATCGACCAACGCCGTGCGTCAGGACTTCCAGGCTCTGATCAAGCAGTGGTGGTCGGATATCGGTGTCGAAACCGAACTGCGCAACATCGACGCCGCTGTCTTCTTCGGTGGCGATCCGGCGAGCCCGGACACCTACCAGAAGTTCTTTGCTGACGTCGAAATGTACGCCAACAACTTCGATGGCACAGATCCGGAAGCCTACATGGCCAACTGGGAATGCAAACAGGCACCGCGTCCTGAATCCCAGTGGCAGGGCAACAACATGCCGCGCTACTGCAGTGAAGAGTATGACGCCCTGGTCGACAAACTGTCGCAGACCGGTGCGCTTCTCGAGCGTGCAGAATTGGCCAAGTCGATGAACGACTTGCTGATGCAGGACTATGTCATGCTGCCGCTCGTCGATCGCGGTCGTGTCTCGGCCCATTCCAACACGCTTGGTGGTGTTATCCTCAACACCTGGGATTCCGAGCTTTGGAATGCTGCCGACTGGCATCGCACCAAGACCCAGTAACGACCCTTTTGCCGTCCCGGGATCTCCCGGGGCGGCAATTTGCCAGCGCGTAAGGCGCCGAAGCGATGCTGAATTACACCATCCGACGATTGCTGCTGGCGATCCCGACGCTGATCGCGATAAGCCTGATCATTTTTTTGCTGCTCGATCTCGCGCCCAGCGACCCGACAGCCAACCTGCCCCTGACGATCCCACCCGAGGTGCGCGAAAAGATCCGCCTGTCCCTCGGCCTTGGTGAACCGATCTGGATCCGCTACCTGCTTTGGTGCAACCAGTTCTTCGTCAATGAGCCGCTGAACATCATCGAACAATGGACCGGATGGCAAATCGGCGGCGACCGGTTACGCGTGCTGAGCTGGCAGACCCGTTCTCCCGTGGTCGACCTGATCGTTCAGCGCATGCCGCAGACCCTCTGGGTCGTGGGTATGTCCTACGTTGTCGGTGTCCTGATCGCGCTGCCCATTGGCATCTATTCCGCCTACAAGCAATACAGCTGGTTCGACCAGGCCGGCACATTCATCTCGATGGTCGGCTTTTCCGTCCCGACCTTCTTTACAGGCGTACTGATGATCGTGGTTTTCTCGGTCTGGCTCGGCTGGTTCCCATCGATTTATGACACCACACACAAGGTGACCGACTGGTCGAGCTTCGTCTTCCAGGTTCGTCAGATGATCATGCCGGTGACCGTGCTGGCGCTCTTCAACGCCGCGCAGATCAGCCGCTTCATGCGTGCCTCGATGCTCGACAACCTGAACCAGGATTATGTGCGTACCGCCCGCGCCAAGGGCATGCGGGAGCGCACCGTGGTGCTCATCCACGTCTTGCGCAACTCGCTCATTCCGGTCGTGACGGTTATCGCGCTCGGCGTGCCGCAGATCTTCGGGGGCGCCATCATCACCGAACAGGTGTTCAAGGTGAACGGTCTCGGTCAATTGCTGATCATCGCCATTCAGGGTGGCGACCTGCCGACAGTTCAGACCCTGACCTTCATCTTTGCCGTGTTGATCGTGGTGTTCAACCTGGTTGCCGACATCCTCTACGGCATACTCGATCCGAGGATCCGCTATGACTGATATCGCGCCCGATTCACTCGCCGCCGCGCGTCCGCCGCAGTCGCAATGGCTCAATGTCTGGGATCAGTACAAGACCCACAAGGGCGCGCTGATCGGCATGGGCTTCTTCCTTTTTGTGGTTGTTGCCGTGGTGATTGGGCCGCTGCTCTGGCACATCGATGCCCAATACATCGATATTCGCGCCCGCAACCAGGGTCCTTCCTGGGCCCATCCCATGGGCACCGACCAGCTCGGCCGCGACACTCTTGCCCGTGTCCTGATGGGTGGCCAGGTATCGATGGCCGTCGGCGTGACGGCCATGTTGCTGGCGTTGGTTCTGGGCACGCTTGTCGGTGTTGTAGCCGGCTATTTCAAGCGTCTCGATGGGCCGCTGATGCGCTTCACCGATCTGTTTCTGGCGCTGCCGCTGCTGCCACTGTTGCTGGTCATCATCATGCTGTTCCGCGACACGCTGCGGGCGGCCTTCGGGCCAGAAACCGGGATTTTCCTGCTGATCGTCTTCATCATCGGAATCACCTCGTGGATGCAAACGGCGCGCATTGTGCGCGGCGACGTGCTGGCGCTGAAGGAGCGCGAATTCGTCATCGCGTCGCGCTCGATCGGTACCCCGGCGCAGCGCATGATTTCGCGCCACATTCTGCCCAACGTGCTGTCGCCTATTACTGTTTCAGCCACGCTCGGCATTGCCAACGCGATTATCACTGAATCCGCGCTTTCATTCCTTGGCCTCGGATTTCCGTCCGATTTCCCGACATGGGGCCGGCTGCTGTTCGATTCGACCGACTACCTGCAGCAACACCCCGAGCGGGTGCTGTGGCCCGGCCTCGCGATTTCGCTCACCGTGCTCAGCGTCAACTATATCGGTGACGGCTTGCGCGATGCGCTGGATCCGCGGATCAGGGGTCGGTGACGGACGCAGAGTCCTTATCAATCAAAACCCGCTGTTGCATCGTCGGTGGCGGTCCAGCCGGAGTGATGACAGGCCTGCTGCTGGCGCGGGCAGGCGTCGACGTCACCGTTCTTGAAAAGCACGCGGATTTCTTCCGCGATTTTCGCGGCGATACCATCCACCCATCGACATTGGAGTTGATGCATCAGCTCGGGGTTCTGGACGCATTCCTGAAACTGCCGCACGAGAAAACTCCGGTGATCGGCCTCCGCTTCGGTGACTTCGACAGCGAGGCCGTGGATTTTCGCCACTTGCCCACGCGTTGCAAATACATCGCCTTGATGCCGCAATGGGACTTTCTCGATTTTCTGGCGGGCCTCGGCCGGCGATACCGGACCTTCGACCTGCGCATGCAGACCGAGGCCACCGATCTCATCACGGAGAAGGGTAGGGTGGTGGGCGTGACGACAACGACGCCCGATGGCCCGCTCGAAATCCGGGCAGACCTGGTGATTGCCGCGGACGGACGCCACTCGCTGATGCGCGAGCAGGCCGGTCTGCAGGCCAAATCGCTCGGCGCGCCGATGGACGTTTTGTGGTTTCGACTGTCGCGGCTGCCGGCTGACCCTGACAAGACGACATTCTTCTTCACCGCAGGCCACATCGCCATCCTGCTCAATCGCGGCGACTATTGGCAGGTAGCCTATGTCATCGCCAAGGGCGACTTCGAACCGATCAAGGGCAGGGGGCTTGATGCCTTCCACGCCAGCCTGTTGTCCATCGCACCCTTCTTCGCAGACCGCGTCGGTGAACTCGACGACTGGGACAAGATCAAGCTGCTGACGGTGCAGGTCGACCGGCTGGACAAGTGGCACGAGCCTGGCCTGTTGATGATCGGCGATGCGGCCCACGCCATGTCACCGATCGGTGGCGTCGGCGTCAATCTGGCCGTGCAGGACGGCGTGGCAACGGCCAACCTCTTAGCCCACAAGCTGCGCGCCGGTCCCGTCGAAGCGGCCGATCTCGACCGCGTTCAACAACGCCGCGCATTTGCCGCAAAAGTAACCCAGCGCCTCCAGGTCATGCTGCAGAACCGCGTCATCGGCCCACTTCTGAGCGAATCCGAAACCATCAACCCGCCCTTGCCGTTGCGATTGGCCGGCTGGTTTCCCGTGCTGCGACGCATTCCAGCCCGCATTGTCGGGATCGGTGTGCGACCGGAGCGAATTGAGACTGAGGAGGATCCCGCGGCGATCGCGTGAACCGTGCAAGCGTCGCTGTGACCCCATCTGGGCTCGCTTCAATCGCCCATCGTGGCGACCTCCTGGTGCACCTCGACCACGTTTCCCTCCGGATCATGGAAGAAAATCTGGTGCCATTCCTTCGAGAAGGCGGTGCCGTAGTCGGAATAGTGGATCCCGTTTTCTTCGAGCATGGCCTTTACTGCGGCGAGATCATCGGTGCGAAACGCAATATGGCCGCGTTCGACTGGATTGATCACCTGCCCATTCTTGAATGCCACGTCGAGATTGCGCTCCGCCAGATGCAACTGCATCCCGCCCTCGGTCGCAAATCGAATCTTGCCGCCGTATCCCGTATCGTCCGTCTCTTCCGTTCTTGGAAACTGACTGAGCGGAATATCGTCCAATCTCAGGACCTTCGTGTAGAAATCATGGAGCCGGTCGACGTTCTCTGACACGAAGTTGATGTGGTGGAATTCAAGTTTCATGGATCTTCCCGAAAGAGAGAGTGTCGCCCGGTTTGTGAAACCGGTTCATGGCACAGACGCAGTCCGCGATCAAATGCGGCCGGGAAAGAAATAGGGCAGGGTGCTCAGTCCGTCGGCGGCCCGTGTTTGACCCAGCAGGTCACCGCGGCGCGGACCGGACCGGGGACGCGGTTGTTTGTGACGTAGCGCCAGATCTGGGTGCGGTCGACGCCCAGATGGCGAGCGAGCGCGGATTGCCATCCGCGCTCGCCAAAGAGTGTGATTGCCGCCTGTTTCAGCTCGTCACCGGTCATTCTCGACCTCGGTGATGAAGCGGATGACGGCTTCCGAGAACCCATCGATGTGGGTCCAGCGGCCATAACCAACGCCGTTCCGGTAGGAGCCGACGTTGATCATGTAGGCTCGTCCGGCCTTCGGGTCCGGCACCGCATCATGAGACTGCTCGTCGGTAATGACGATCAACCGATCATGCGGCAGGCGGTTCACCTTCTTGACCGCGGCGCCGAGCCGCGTACCCAGGTGTGGTTGCGATTGCACCACCGCATCGACGCCTGCCATGCCGCGCCGCGGCGGAACTTCCACCACATCTGTGGAAAAGGTGAACAGGCGAAGCTCGCCGTGCAGGATCGAAGCCAGTGCAGCGGCGGCGTCCATTCGCGTCAGGTCGGAACGCCCCGACAGCCGGCAGTTCATCGATCCGGACACGTCGACCAGCACGATGGTGCGGCCGGTCAGCCGTGGAGCTGACGCAATGGCCTCACACAGCGCCTGGTCTATGACCGGTTCGAGCTGCGGGCAGGCACGGGCCGCAGCGACGTAGCGGAACGGAAAGACCAGGTCGGCGCCTTTGCGGGCAACGATGGCGTCCTTGACCAGTTCCAGGTCGCAGCCAGCCTCGGCCATGTTGCGCAGGTTGCGCAGCAGGGCGAGATATCCGAGCTTGCCCTCGCGAAGCAGCCGTTCGAATGACGCCTTCTTGTCCTGACCGGTCGACAGTGCGACCTCCCAGGTGTCCGGAGTCTTCAGCGACCGGTCCGCGACCCGCATGAACAGTGCTGCCTGTTCCGCATCCCGCGGCTTTGCGTGGGTGAGGAACATCACGTCGCGCAGCCGCACCGGACCTTCGCGGTCGTACTTGGCCAGCTGGTATTCGGAGAACTTCCCGAACGCCTTCGCCAATCCAAGCTTCATCTGCTTGGACAAGGGCCGCTTGCCGTCACGCCAGTAGAGCGCTACCAGTTCGGTGATCTCGTCGGCGCGTCGGATGGTTTCGGCGATTGTGTCCGCAACGCCCGGTCCGCCGCGGCGGATCAGGTCGAGAAGCAGCATCAGCGGCGCGTGGCGCAGTCCGAAAACGGTACGTGCTTCCACAGCCAGCGCCGATGCGGTTTCGCGATCGACCGCTGCGGCGTGCTCGATGATACGGTCAGCGATGTGCTGGCCGTCCTCATAGAACTCGTTCTCCCACAGCAGGCACGACAGAACCGAGCGGCGAAGAGCCGCCTCCGGCGAGATGTGCTTGGCCGGCGCACCTTGATGGGTGCGGCGGACGGGAATGCGGGACGCGATGTTCAGGCGCATCGTTCTTCTCCATCGTTACTCATTGCTTCCGACCCGTCGGGCGAACGCGGGAACATTCGAAAACGGCTTGGGGAGTTGAACCCCGTCCGCTAAAGGATGACCGAAGTATCCGTTTTCTACGCCACGCGCTCGCCGGACGGGCGGATGCGACAAAAGGCAGGACCGCAGGCGGGAACAGGCGACCACAGTTTGGGTGCTGCTGCTCTACCGGGCTGAGCTACACTCCTTTCGGAGCGGCGGGATTCGAACCCGCGACCACAGATTAAGAAGTATCTGCGATCTGCGCCACGCCTGCGGTCTTGAACCATTCGGGGACAGGCGATGACGGTCTGGTTTCAATCTGAATGAAGTAACCGTCATCTTCACCACGATTGGCGGAGCGCTATGTATCTGCCTATGTTGCAAATTGCAACATAGAAAATGAAAAAAGATTCCGCTCGACTGGCTGAAGCAAACTCAGAACGAATGGAGTTGGCTCACCGCAGGCGGGAACAGGCGAACCGGTAAAGCGCTCTATCCAATTGAGCTACCGGCCCATGGCAGGCCGGGTCGGGCTCGAACCGACAACCTCTCGATTCACAGTCGAAGTAACCGTGTTCTACGCCACGCCTGCGGCTGTGGGCCACTCGGGAACAAGCTGACAGCGGTTTCAACCGGAGCTTTCGCCTCGCCACGAATGGAGGCGCGGTGTTTATACGCTCCGGTTGCAAACAGCAACCGATTTGTCGCCTGTGACCATTTTTCTTTTGATGTGGCTAAACTCACATAGTCCGACAGCGTTGCGCGCTATCGTTCGAAAATGCGGCACCCAAGACGGGGCCGCGGCCGATGGGGCCGGCCAACACTGCAACTTCAGTCGAATATACAGAGATGGAGAGCCAAATGACGCAGCAGGACTTTATCGTATTGAGATCCGAAAGACTGTTCGTTCCGGAGGCCGGCAATCTAGGCATGCCCGGGGCAGAGGCGCTTGGTGCGAGCACAAGCTCCAACATGGAAACGCTGGACATTTCCGTGGCGCCGCTTTCGAAGGCAGAACGAGACGATCTGCGCCGCGATCCCCGCACAAAGGCAATAGCGGCACCGATGCCGCTGCAATTGATTGAGCCAATGGATGTGACGCCACCGGACGCCAGCGCGCTGGCGGGAGGAGCGACCTGGGGCGTGCAAGCTGTCGGAGCGCCTCAATCCCAGTTTGATGGCGAGGGCATCAAGGTCGCGGTGCTCGATACCGGAATTGACCCGAACCATCCAGCATTCAACGGTGTCAATCTGACCCGCAAGAACTTCACGGCCGAGGGCGATGACGATCAGCATGGCCACGGCACTCACTGCGCCGGAACGATTTTTGGTCGCGATGTCAATGGATTGCGCATCGGCGTGGCGACCGGCGTTACCGACGCTATCATAGGGAAAGTATTGGGGCAGGGAGGTGGATCGTCGGCCAAACTGGTCGAGGCCATTCAGTGGTCGGTTCGCGAAGGCGCCAATGTGGTTTCGATGTCCCTTGGGATCGATTTTCCCGGATTTGTCAAACAGTTGGTTGACGCGGGCTTTCAAGTAGAACCGGCGACTTCGATCGCGCTCGAGCAATACCGTGCGAATGTCAACCTGTTCTCGCGCCTGGCGGATCTGCTCGTAAGCCAGAATGCCATTCAGGAAGCCACTCTGATCGTTGCAGCCTCGGGCAATGAGTCAGAACGACCGCAATTCGAAATTGCGGTGAGCCCGCCTGCTGCCGGAACCGGAATCTTGTCTGTCGGCGCGCTGTCAGAGGGCGGATCAAGCGGCCATGACGTGGCTCGTTTTTCCAACACGCAATGCAACCTTTCGGGCCCTGGCGTCAACGTTATCTCCGCTGCGGTCGGCGGTGGCCTGACCGGTATGAGTGGCACCAGCATGGCCACACCGCACGTCGCCGGTGTTGCGGCCCTTTGGGCTCAGAAGCAGCTTGATGAAAGCGGAGGGATCCGCAGCGATGTGCTTTCCGGCCAGTTGCTGGCGACCGCAGACCGTAGCGCACTGGTAGCCTCTGCCGAACGTGAAGATGTCGGAGAAGGCATCGTCCAGGCACCGTAAGAAAGTCTACAGAAAGGGCCGCAACGGTCTGCAAAAACGCAGGTTGGCTCGCCGTCAAGCGCCGTTGCGCCCTATGTCCTTAGGACTTCGTATTCAAGATTGAGGCTCGCGGGCGGGGTCGTTGCGGACAACGGTTGCCTGTTTGCCGTCGTCACACCCTTTGCCCATTCAAGGATCGACGGCCACCGGTCGATGACATCCGCGATAGCCTCGTCGCCGCCATAGGGTTTCATCCGCACGGACAGGCAGGTCGGGAACCACGGCACATGATCTGTGCCCAGGAAGATCTCGGACTGTTCGCGACCGAACTGAACGACGGGAACGCCGAGACCGGCCGCCAGGTCGGCGACCGAAACGCCCACGGAAATCACCACGTCGCAGGCGCCAATCAGGCCGCATGCGCTGACCAGGTCATCCCGCTGATCGACGTCGGTGAAGTGATGCAGCGGAAGGCCGAGATTGCGGACGGTTTCGATTTCCTCGTCGCTGCAATCGTATTGCACGTTGAGCCAGCGGGTGTTCGGCAGCGTCTTCAGCGGTTCCAACTGATCGCATCCGAGGAAATAGCGCTCTCGCGAGGTGGCCCGGAAGGAGGAGCGCCAGCACACGCCGATGAGCGTTTCGTCGCGCCCGATCGCCAATTGCTCGCGGACATTCTGCTCCACATCACCATAGCGTCGGATCCAGGCCGACTGTTTTTCGCTGAACGCGTCGACGCAGGGTCGCAGGAATGTAGCCAGCGAACCGGCCGGAATTTGATAATCGAAATCCCGGTATTCTGCTTCACCGCGGCAGTCGGTCTCGCCTTCGTGCCCAATGGCTGCCCAGGGAAAGGACCGTTCCCAAAGCGGTGCGAGTTTGGGCGTACATTCGAACGACACCGAAGCGCCGGACGTCTCAAGATCCGGCAACAGGGATGCGAACCGCACTTCGTCACCGATCCCCTGTTCGCGCCAGACGAGCAGCTTTTTGCCCTCGAGTGGCTGGCCTTCCCAGCGTGGAGCATCAAACACCCGGCGTTTTGAAGGAAACTCGCGCCGCTTCCAGCGCGCCTCGTAGTTTGCGAAGCCTTCAGCGACATCGCCGCTCTTCATCTGCAGCATGCTGAGATTGTAGCGTCCGACAACGTGATCGGGGTTCTTGGCCAACAGGTCCTTGTGGTAGGCAATACCCGCGTCGATCCGGCCGGCTTCCGCGTAGCACAGCCCGAGCTGCGTGACGCAATGTTCCTGGTGGACCGACTCCCTGTCGACCCAGTCTTCCAGCACCGCGATCGCTTCGTCGTAGCGGCCGTGGATCTGCAGGTAGAAGGACCAGATGTTGTCGAGCTCGGCCTGTTCATCGATGGTGAGACCCGCCCGGTCGATCCGGTCTCGATTCTCGGTGATGTAGTCGAAATCCTCAAGGCGGGCAGCGATGTGCAGCCGCTGAAGCAGGAAGCTTGGGCTCACCTGGCTGCTCGCATCAAGCAGCTTGTCCATCAACTCCTCGGCTTTCTTGTAGTGCCGATTGTCGATGAGCATGTGAACGATGTTGAGCACCGGTTCCGGCTGGGTGCGATCAAGGTGATGGGCACAGGTGAACGCCATCTGGGCTGCCGGATAGCGCTCTGCTTTTTTGAGCGCCACGCCCAGATTCTTCCAGGCCTCGTAGAGTTTCTGGTCGGCGTTGGTGGCCCGTTTGAACTGCTCGATCGCGGGTTCGATCTCGTTCATCTGCAGGAGAACGACGCCCAGCGAATTCAGCATCAGCGCGTCGTTCGGTTTCATCTCTGTTGCAGCGAAAATCTTGACGAGCGCGCCTTCCAGGTCGTTGTCGGCCCGCAGGGCCAGGCCATGAAAGTGCAGCAAGTCGGGGCTCAGAAAACCCTGTCCGGCGAGCCGGTCGCATAGCGGTCTGCTTTCGCGGAATTTGCCACGCTTCTGCAGGGAGTGGATTTTCTTCAGGAGCTTCGCCGGGGGCGCTTTTGCCGCGGCCGGCTTCTGGGCATGTATCGTCATCTGCTCGCCAATCCGGTCGGATCGCCTTCAAGGCGTCCCTTCAGACCACCTCCAGAGGTACCGGATCAAACTTGCGCGTGGCTTGGGCAGACAGGGCGCCTATGGAAACCTACCGTCGGGCGACGAGATAGGTCACCTGGGCGACCGGGTATCCCCGCGTTTCAAGAGCAGAGATCAGGGCGCGGTTGGCGGGCGCGACATTGATGGCAAAGGATCCGTGTCTCACCGACTTGACCGCAGGCAACGGATCATAAACCTCAAGCACCTGGTCGAGAACTACGTCGAAACAGTCCGCCACACGCTCGTCCAATAGATTGATGCCGACGGTGTTATCAGTGTGAACGTAGACCGAGCCGATGTAGCTGTCGGCGTTGCGCACAAGCAGCCAGACGCGATACGGATGGTCCCGCACAAAGGCCTCATGCTCCTCGTAGGAAGGCAGGGTGGTGTGGCTGATGCGATGCTTCCGCGCTTCCAGAAGCCGATAAAGGGTTTGGACCTGCTCGTCGCTCGGTATGATCTCTTCAAGATGGATCATGTTTGTCGTCACGCCTCGATCCTGATGGCAAACCGGTCGAGTATCGCTTTGCATCCGGCTTCGATTGCTTCGCGTGAAGCCAGCCAGTCGGCCTTCACGAGGCCGAGAAAATATACGCCGATCCTTTTACCATCCTTCTCGATGTTGGAGCGGCGAAATCCTTCCTCCTCAAAGCCGAACCGCTTGTGCATTTTGACCACGGCGGGATTGGTCTCGATGACCTCGCAATTCAGCTTCTCCAGGCCAAGATCGCCAAAGGCGTAATTGATCAGTTCAAACTCCAAAGCGGCGCCCAACCCACCCCGCTGGCTTTCGTCCAGGTAGAAGGCCCAGTCCGACTTGCTGTGACGCCGGTCCAGATCGTTGATGCTGACGCAGCCAACCACCTGGCCTTCGTTCAGCACGACGAAGACGATCTGCCTCGGGTCGTTGCTGACACGCTCCAACCAGGACTGGTGTTCCTCGACGCTGATCTCGTGATCGGTGTACATCGCCTGTCTGACTGAAGGCTGGTTCCGGATCAGGCGGATCTGCTGCCGCTGGTCCTCGTCGCAGTCGCCGATCCTTCTCAAGACGATCGTTTGCATGCGCTATGACGGCTCCAGAAGGTTCCAGGTCACCGGATTGTTGGCACCGATATCGCATCTGGCGCGCTGGCCGATGACCTCATCGAGGTGCTTTGGCGCCAGACCGAAGCCGGGCCGCACGCTGCGCACATGCGCCTCGGTGATTGTGTCGCCGGCCTCCAGATCGGCGACGAAATAGAGCGAGCGGCGGAATTTGACATTGCCGACTTCGCTGGACTTGCAGCCGTAGTCGACAGCGCCCAGGGCGGACCAGGCGGTTCGGCCTTGCCGACACAGGTCCGCCAGTTCCGCAGCCTCAAGGGAAAAACTGTCATCCGGTCCGCCGCCGTTTCGGTCGAGGGTAACGTGCTTTTCGATGATCGATGCCCCGAGCGCGATGCTGGCGATGGCCGTCGTGTTGTCCAGCGTGTGATCCGACAGTCCCGTCACCAGCCCGAACCGATCGATCATGTCAGGAATAGTTCTGAGATTGTAGTCTTCAGGCGGCGCAGGATAGCCACTGATGCAATGCAGGATCGCCAGTTCCCGGCACCCGCCGTCGCGGGCGGCTGCAATCGCCTCAGCAATCTCTTCGGCATCGGCCATGCCGGTCGAAACGATCATCGGCTTGCCGGTCGAAGCGACGTAACGGATAAGCGGCAGGTCGACCGCTTCGAAGGAAGCGATTTTGTAGGCCGGAGCGTTGAGATCTTCCAGCAGGTCCACCGCTGTGGCATCGAACGGGCTGCTGAACAGCGTGATCCCCTTTCTCTTGGCGTATGCAAACAGGTCCGCATGCCATTCCCAGGGTGTATGCGCCCAGTCGTAGAGATCGTAGAGAGTTCGTCCGGCCCAAAGCCCGTCTTTGATGGTGAAAGCATCGTCGTTCGAGGCCAGGGTGATCGTGTCGGGCCGGTAGGTCTGCATCTTGACGGCGTCGGCTCCGGCATCCAGCGCCATGTCGATGATCTTGAAGGCGTTGCCGATGTTGCCATTGTGGTTGGCCGACATCTCCGCGACGACAAAGGGGGAAGCCCCATCACCGATCACGCGGCCATCAATGCTGATTGTCCGTGTCATTCGGCGTCTCCAGACACACCACGGAGTACGCGAAAGAGCTGTTCGGAAATCTCCCAGTCTTCGGGTGTGTCGATATCCTGGGCGCGAATGCGCGGCAGCTTGATGGCCAGCGATGCGCTTGAAAAGACCGGTTTTTGCGCGATCCATGCCTCATGGCGCCCCCAGTAGAACTGGCCGGCGTCGTGATAGGCGCTTTCCAGATCCTGCGAACGGGTCGTCATATGTTCCGGGGAGAACATCGCCACTTCACCATTGTTGGCGATGCGCAGCGCCCGCTGGATCGGGTAGGGAAACTCGGCCACGGAGAAGGCGTAGTCCTTTTGGCCCGCGATCAATCGGTCCAGACCCGAGGTGAGATCTGACGGCAGCAGGAAAGGCGCGGTCGCAAACAGGCAGCAGACATGGTCCGGTTTCGATCGATGCTGTTCATACCAATCCGCCGCATGGGCAACGACCGGACCGATACCGGCGAAATCGTCTGACAGGTCTGGCGGGCGAACAAAGGGCGCCTCGGCTCCATGCTCGGCCGCGACCGACGCGATTTCCTCGTCATCGGTGGAGACGATCAGCGCGTCGAAACAACCGGCATCCCGTGCGGCCTCCAGGACCCAGGCGAGGATCGGCCGTCCGGCGAACGGCTTGATGTTTTTGCGTGGTATCCGCTTCGAACCGCCACGGGCGGGAATGACGGCGATGTTTGTCATGTCAGTGCTCGCCCGAGGCAATCAACGACCTCGTCCTGCTGGGCTTCGGACATGCCGGGAAAAAGCGGAATGGTGATAGCTTCCTCATAGTAACGCTCGGCCTCCGGAAAGTCCCCGAATTTGAACCCCAGCTTTTTGAAGTAGGGTTGGGTGTGAATGGGAATATAGTGCAGGTTGACGCCGATATCCGCCGACCGCAGGCGTTCGAAGACCTCCCGGTGGCTGACGGCAAGGTGTTCTCGGTCCAGCCGGACGACGTAAAGGTGCCACGCAGACTGACAATCCGGATGTTGCCACGGCAGGGTCAGCGGCAAGTCCTTCAACAGCCGGTCATAGCGCTGGGCGAGGTCGCGGCGACGGCGCACGAATTCATCGATCCGGCCGAGTTGGCTGCAGCCCAGTGCCGCCTGGATATCGGTCATGCGGTAATTGAACCCGAGATCCACCTGCTCGTAATACCATCCACCATGTGACGGGCCCTGCATGAGCGTCGGGTCGCGAGTGACGCCATGGGAACGGAGCAGCGTCATCCTTTCGGCCAGGTCCGGCCGATTGGTCAGAGCCATACCGCCTTCGCCGGTGGTGACGATCTTGACGGGATGGAAGCTGAATACAGCGATATCGCTGAACCGACAGTTGCCGACAGTCTCACCCATGTAGGTGCCGCCGATGGCATGCGACGCATCCTCCACGACGGCAAATCCGAATTCCAGCGCCAAGCGACCGATTTCGTCCATGCGGCATGACTGACCGCCGAGATGAACCGGTATGACGACCTTCGGCAACCGGTTGCGCTTTGCCGCATCCTCAAGCTTTTCGGCAAGCGCATCGACGCTCACTGAATAGCTTTGAGGATCGATGTCGACGAAATCGATATCCGCACCGCAGTAAAGAGCGCAATTGGCACTGGCGACGAAGCTGATGGGGCTCGTCCACACCAAGTCACCAGGGCCGACATCCAGGGCGAGGCACGCCAGGTGAAGCGCGGCAGTTGCACTGCTGACGGCAACACCGCGCACAGCGCCGCAATAGCCGGCAACGGCCGTTTCGAACCTCTCGACAGTCGGCCCCTGGGTCAGGAAATCGGATTTCAGGACGTCGACAACGGCCTCGATATCGGCATCTGAAATGTCCTGTCGGCCATACGGAATCATGGTGCGGCCCTACAGAATGTCCGGGTGGTTTTGCTCGATCCAGACCGCCAGTTCCTCCGGCTTCATCCAGACGTCGTTCTGGTCGGAACTGTAGACGAAGTCGGTGTCAACCTTTGTGCCGGTGCCAATCCTTACCGGATCTTCCGACCAGTTGTGGATGGCCGGCAGGATCTTGAAGTGGTCGTCATATTCGTAAGTGTGGAGCGCGTCCTCGATGCCGATCATCTGCTCGTGCAACTTCTCCCCCGGCCGCACGCCGATCACATCCGTCGCGGCCTCTGGCGCGATCGCCTTGGCGATGTCCATGATGCCCATGGAGGGGATCTTCTTGACGTAGATTTCACCACCGACGGTGTCTTCGAAGGCGGTCCACACAAGTTCGACACCCTGTTCGAGGGTGATCATGAAACGGGTCATCCGGGTGTCGGTGATCGGCAGAACACCCTTTTTCTTCAATGACATAAAGTAAGGAATGACCGACCCACGCGATCCCATCACGTTGCCGTAGCGAACCACAGCGAAGCGCGTATCGGCCGCACCGCTGTAGGAATTGCCGGCGATGAAAAGCTTGTCGGACGCAAGTTTGGTGGCGCCATAGAGATTGGCCGGACTGCTGGCCTTGTCGGTCGAGAGCGCGATGACCCGTTTGACGCCGGCATCGATACAGGTGTCGATGACGTTCATGGCACCATTGACGTTGGTCTTGACGCATTCGAACGGGTTGTATTCAGCCGTCGGCACGATCTTCGTCGCCGCGGCGTGGACCACATAGTCGATGCCGTTCAACGCCCGCGCCAACCGCTCCTTGTCGCGCACATCACCGATGAAAAACCGCACGCGGGGGTCGTCCCCGAACCGCTTGGCCATTTCCCATTGCTTCATCTCGTCGCGTGAAAAGATGACCATCCGCTTCGGATCGTATTTCGCCAGGGTCAGCGGAATAAAGGCATGGCCGAACGAGCCGGTGCCGCCGGTGACGAGGATGGAAGCATTCGTCAGCATTGTCGTCGGAAACGTCCTACATCATTGCCCGTGGTCTGGTGTCAGGACAATTCGCGGCACAGTCGACAGGAGTCCGTGATTCGCCTTGAGGAGGATTATCTCCGATCTGCCTTGTGCGAATCTTGGGCGGTGGAGCGTCCCAACGGGATATTTCAGCAACTCGAGGCGTACTCGTTTCGCAGAAACGCTTCTCGCGCCAGGTCAAGTATGAGCCTTGTCGATGCGGATTGCAGGGCGCCCGGTTTGACGCCGGCGATGAATTCGTATCGCAGGCTTGGTTTGAAAGGCCGGACGACGATGCCGCGTTTTTCCCAGAAAGGCGCGCTGAACGGCTCCATCAGCGCGACACCCAGCCCCTGGCGCACCATTTCATAGGCCGCGGCCGAGGCGTGGCAATAGAGGCGTTGTTCGACCTCGACCCCGGCATCCCGAAACACTCTCTCATGCTTGATGAACAGACGGTTGTTATCCTCCAGAAGCGAGATCATCGACTCGCCCGCCAGGTCTTCGACGTGCACCACGGACTGCTTTGCGAGTCTGTGGCTTTTCGGAAGGACGCAGACACTGTCGACTTCCGCCAAGGGCACCTGTTCCACTTGCGCTTCGAAGCCGATCCGGGGTCCGAGCACCACGTCATGTTCGGTTTCGCAATGGCTGCCGAAATAGCTGTAGGCGTCGAGCGTGATGACTTTCGCCTTGATACGGGGATAGCGTTCGGAGAGTTTTGCCACGATCTCAGGAACGACCGTCATGGACAAGGCGAGGCTTGAGAAAATCCGCACCTCGCTGAAGGCGTCGTTGCGAAGTCCGCTGGCCATGGTCTGCAGCTCGTCAAAGGCTGCAAAGACCTCGTCGACCCGCCGGTAAAAGCGAAGTCCTTCGTGGGTCAGATGCACGCGCCCGTGCTCACGGCGGAACAGCGCAATGCCAAGTTCATGTTCAAGCTGTTGCAGCAGGCGGCTGACTGTCGGTTGGGACTTGCGCAGGCTGACCGCCGCGGCGGATATCGTCCCGGAAATGACGGTCGCGCGGAAGGCTTCGAGTTGCCGAAGTTGCATGGCGCCGACTATACGTTGGGCGTATATTAGTATGCAATCTTTTTCATTGCTTGAATACCTTTGATCAGCCTAACCTTCCAGCATGGACCGTTTGGAGACATGCATAGAGATCCTCGAGCAGCTGGTCAGTTTCGATACCTCGAGCCACCGCTCCAACCTGCCGTTGATCTCCTGGATCAAGGCATATCTCGACCGGCATGGGGTCGAGACGATGCTCCTGAACGACCCGACCCGCGAAAAGCAGAACCTGATCGCGGTGATCGGAGACAGTAGCCTTACGGGGATCGTCCTCAGCGGCCACACCGATGTGGTTCCGGCTGACAGCGACCGCTGGTCCTCCGACCCGTTTCGCCTTCGTCTTGAGGGCGGCAAGGCCTACGGTCGAGGCACGACCGACATGAAGGGCTTCCTCAGCGTGGTTCTGGCGGCGGTGCCCGATATGACATCACGCGGCCTGAAACGCCCCATAACGCTGGCATTTTCCTATGATGAGGAAGTCGGTTGCCTGGGCGTTCCAAGCCTCTTGGATCGCCTGAAGCCCGGGCAATGGATCATTGTCGGCGAGCCGACCAATCTGCACCCGGGCATCCGCCACAAAGGTGGTCGCGTTCAGTCCATGAAAATCAGAGGAAGTCCGGCCCATTCCGGATCTCCTGACCTGGGGGTCAACGCCATCGCGAGCGCCATACCGGCGCTGCAACGCCTTTCCGAGCTTGGAGATGATCTCGCCGAGACGGGTGGGAGCTACCCGTCGAACCTCGTTGTTACGCGAATTTCCGGTGGCGGGCCGATCAATCTGGTGCCTGCCGATTGCGAGGTCACCTGGATGCTGCGCGCTGCTTCCAAGGCGGATACCGAACAGGTCGATGCCGAGTTGGCTTCGCTGGCGATGGAGATCGACCACGACCTGAAACGTCGACACAAAGACGCCGGCGCATGGCTCGAGACGTCCCGTGATGTCCCGCCCTTTGCCAGGACCGCGCCGGATGGTGTCCTTGATCGGCTGACCCGAGGGCGCGCGCCGGTCAGCCTCACCTTCGGAACCGAGGCCGGCCTTTACAGTGAAGCAGGGCACGACGTCATCGTCTGTGGGCCGGGCGACATGGCCCAGGGTCATACCGATGACGAGTTTATCGAGATCAATGCGCTGGCGGACGGATGCCGCTTTATCGAGGATGTGATTGGTGAAGCCTGTCTATGAAATAAGTAGGCGTATTTCGCGATGGCTGGCCTGGGTGGCCGGCGCCACGATCCTCTTCGGCTGCGCTGTTCCGGTGGCAATCGACGTCACCGCCCGGGCGCTGCTGGGACGCACACTCGTCGAAAGCTTTGAGATTTCGGGATACGCGCTGGCGCTCTGCATCGGCCTCGGCATGGGATATACCGTCACCACGAAGGCCAATATCCGGGTGGATATTGTCACGGCCCAACTGCCGCGCACTCTGCGAATACCGTTCGATCTTGCGGCGTCTGTTTCGCTCGCTGTCACCGCCGTCGCTTTCGCGTGGTACACCTTTGATGTGTTGCAGGAGAGCTGGCGGGTCGATGCCCGGTCGATCTCCACGCTGCGGACACCCTTGCTGGTTCCCCAGACCATCTGGTGGGCGGGATTCGTCTGGTTTGCGACGGTTGCGGTTCTGACCCCGGTTTATGCGATCGTGCGGCTGGTAGCAGGCGATGCCGATACGGCCGAAACGCTGGTCTCCGCGCCCGGCCTCCTGGAGGAACTGCAGCAGGGTGGCATCACCGGTGCGCAGGTGCGTGAATGATCCAGGCGGCGCTTTTCCTGCTTTTGATCGGGCTCGCGCTGAGCCTGCCCGTGGCCGCGGTTCTGGTGTTGTCAGGCTACATTCTGTCGGAAAACTTTGCCTTCATCCCGATGACCGCGGCGTCTGGACAGCTGGTTTGGACGCACTCAACGGACTTCATCCTGATCGCCGCACCCATGTTCATCATGATGGGCGAACTCATGCATAGGTCCGGCGTGTCGGAGCGGCTATTCATGGCTCTTGCACCCTGGTTCGCACGGGTGCCAGGACAGCTTATTCACACCAATATCGCTTCGAGCGCCGTTTTCGCCGCCACCTCGGGATCGTCGCTCGCCACGGCAGCGACCATCGGCACGGTGGCCGTACCCAACATGGACAAGGGTGGCTACAACCGACCGCTGTTTTTAGGGTCCATCGCCGCCGGTGGCACGCTTGGCATTCTCATACCGCCATCGATCAACATGATCGTCTATTCGGTGTTGTCGGAGACGTCCGTGCGCGACCTGTACGCGGCGGGGTTCGTTCCGGGTTTTCTGTTGGCCGCGCTGTTTTCCGGCATTGTTCTGGTGGCTGTCTTGCTGAGGCCGGGCCTTGTGCGGGGCGAGCGAGCAGTCGGATCGCTGTGGCCTGCGCGGATCGCTGGCCTGCCGCACCTCCTGCCGCCGCTCGGACTGTTCATGGTCGTGGTGGGGTCGATCTATGTCGGTCTGGCAACACCGACGGAGGCTGCGGCTCTGGGTCTGATCGCGACCCTGGGCCTTGCGGCGGCGAACGGCAAGCTGACCCTTCCCGTTCTCCTTTCGGCCTTCGAAGGCACGGTTCGCACCACCTGCATGATCCTGCTCATTGTCCTCAGCGCGTTCTTTTTGAACCTGGTGATGGTCTCCATTGGTCTTGTCGAAGCCATCACCGACGGCATTCTCGGGCTTGGTTGGCCGCCGCTCGCCATGCTGCTCGCGATCATTGCGTTTTATCTGGTCCTCGGCTGCTTCATGGAGACGATCTCGATGATGATCGCCACGACACCCATTATCGTGCCGGTCATCGTTGCTCTCGGCTACGACCCCGTCTGGTGGGGAATCGTTTTCGTCATCCTGATCGAGGCGGCGCTGATTACGCCGCCGGTCGGTCTAAATCTCTACATCGTCCAGGCGGTCCGCAAAACCGGTTCCATCGGCGATCTATTCGTCGGATCGGGCCCGTTCCTGGTGGCGATGCTCATCATGGTCGCACTGCTGATCCTGTTTCCAGGGCTGGCCCTGTGGCTGCCCGAAGTCCTCAACCCGAACTGACCAACGACACCAACAAGGAGGTTCCCATGAAACTCAAGACACCGTTGATCGCATTCTCATTCGCCATGGCCGCGCCAGCGGTCGCCCAGGATATCCCTGAAACCGAGATGAACGTGGTGGGTTCGATCGGTATTCTGTCGATGTATACGCAGATGGAAGACCCGTTCTGGAACAAGACCATCGTTGATGCCTCTGGCGGGGCGATCAAGGCGAACCTGCGCCCGTTCAACGAACTGGGCTTCAAGGGCGGCGAACTCTTTTCGCTCGTCTCGAACGGCACCGTTCAGTTGGCGCACCAGGTTCTGCCCTACACGTCCGGCTCCGTCCCGATGAATGAGGCAACCGATCTCGTCGGCGTTGTCGCGGACGTAGAGGCAGTGCAAAAGGCCGCCGAAGCTTTCCGCGAGGCTCACGCCGCTTACCTTGCCGAAGAACACAACATCAAACTGCTCGGCTACGGCACCTATCAAAGCCAGGTGATCTACTGCAGGGACGAATTCAGCTCACTTCCAGATCTTGCAGGGCGCACGGTACGCGCCGCCGGAGCGTCACAACAGGTCTTCGTCGAGCACATTGGTGGCTCGCCCGTTGGCATGGCCTTTGGAGAAGTGCCGACGGCCCTTGCGAACGGCACGGTCGATTGCGCAATCACCGGGGCGCTGTCGGGCTTCAATGCCAAATGGCATGAACAGGCGAACTACATCTCGGACATCGCGATCAACCATGGAGTCATCGCTGCGATCGCCAATCTGGACTGGTGGAACAGCCTGGATCCGGCGGTACAGAAGGTGATCGAAAGCGGATTGCGTGAGCTCGAAGGCGAGATGTTCACGCTGGCCGCAACGGAAACCAAGGACGGCTTGAGCTGCAACACCGGCGGCGATTGCAAGTATGGCGACGCTGCCGGGATGACGCTTGTCGAAGCATCGGACGCCGACATGGCCATCGTCGCCGACGCTGCCAACAATGCTGTGCTGCCGGCTTACGGCAAGCGCTGCGGCGAAGCTTGCACGGCGCTCTGGAACGAGACGATCGGCGCCGCGATGGGGTATGCCATCAAGTAGGCTCTGCGATCCAAGATGGGGACGGGCAGGGGCTTTGGCCGTCCTCGTCTTGACTATCGCTCCGGCAGATCCGGTGTCTGCAGGAAAGCCCGCCGACCATCAGCAAAGTAAGCCTGAGCGACACGGTCGCTGACCAGTATTAGCGTGAACTCATGCCGTGCGCCGTCTCGAAATCGCTCGTATTGGGTCCAGTATCCCGTATCCGTCAGTCCCCACACGCCAGGCGTGGTCTCGCCCGACACCATGACGGCATGGCATTTTCCATCGCTCCCATAGGTCACGCGAGCAACAGCTGCCTGCGTATCGGGATCCAGCGCATGCAGCGTGCGATCCTTCAAAAAGGCATGGGCCTCCTGGGATGACATTCTGCGTGGTTTGGTCATGGCGACGCAGACTGTAACGCGCATGGCAGCATCAGTACACGGATGCACCCTTTGAAATATCGTATTTTGAAGGTTGGCTGGGGAACCCAGATTCGAACTGGGACTAACGGAGTCAGAGAAAGACGGGCTGATGCCTGTCTTGAGGATCAGCCCCATCGAACCTCTCTCGGAGCGGTGACGTCGGCTTGGCCGAGACCAGTCAGAATTGGCCTGACACCACCCCAGCGGGCCTATTCGGCAGCCTTGGTCTCTCCCTTGACCGGTACTTTCGGCTCTTTACCCATTGACGGGGCCTCTTTGTCCTCCGGCCGTTTACGACGCAGAAAATTCCTGACACGGGAGAGGTAGGCGTACACCTTGCTATCGTTCGAGCGTGTCACAATCATCAGTGCGGACGGTGTGACAACGAGCGTCAGTACGGTTGAAAAGGCCAGGCCGAAAACGATGGCGCTCGACAGCGCTATCCACCACTGCGTTGACGGCGCACCGAAACTGGTCTCGTGATTGAGGATCTCCAGATTGAGGCCGAACGCAATGGGCAGCACGCCGAGAATGGCGGTCACAGCGGTCAGTACCACCGGACGGGCGCGTTCGCGGCAGGTCTGGAGAACCGCTTCGAGCTTGTCCCAGCCCTCCTCGCGCAGCCGGTCGTAGGTATCGATCAGGACGATGTTGTTGTTCACCACAACGCCGGCGAGTGCGATTATGCCGATACCGGTCATGACCACGCTGAAGGGCTGGCCCATGATCATCAGACCGAGCAGCACGCCGATTGTCGACATCACAACGGCCGAAAGCACCAGCGCCACGGATGTGAAACTGTTGAACTGGGCCAGCAGAACAACGAATATGAGGAAAACCGCCGCACCGAATGCTTTGGTCAGGAATGCGCTCGCGGCCGCCTGTTCTTCATCTTCGCCAGCAAGTTTCCAGCGTGTGTTGCCCTGTTCCAGGTTCATGCCTTCGAGGTTGGCGACGACTATCTGGCGTACATTGTCGGCCTGAATACCCTCGCGTATGCCGGCCTGAACGACGATCGTGCGCACGCCGTCGATGCGGTTCAATGTGCCGGTGCGGGGGGCCGCCTTGCGATCGACGAAGTTGGAAATCGGCACCGAACCCTGAGAGGTCTCCACCCGTAACTGGTCGAGCGTAGAAAGCGTCCGGCGGTCCTCCGGCAGCCGAAGGCGGATATCGACATCGTCGTCTATGCCTGCCGGCCGGTATTCGGACAGTTTCAGCCCTGTCGTGACAAGTTGGACCACGGTACCGACCGTCGCCGGCGCGATGCCGTATTGCGCCGCCTTCGTCTGATCGACCTCGATTTCCCAGTCGATGCCGGGCGGCGGCAGGCCGTCCGATATGTCAATCACATCGTCGACGGTTTCGAGCATTGCTGCCACGTCGCGCGCCACCACACCCAGACCCTCTGGATCGGCCGCGGCCAGGCGGATCTGGATCGCCTTGCCGGTGGGCGGACCGGCCGCAGGCACCTGCACCTCGATCTCGGCACCGGGTATCCCGGTCATGGCGAGCCGCAGATCGTCAAGGATATTGTTCGCTGATTTGCGTTCGCGCCAGTCGACAAATTCATACTGGATGACGCCGATGACATCCTCATCGAGTTGCACACCGCCGCCGCTTGCGGTGCCTGTGCGGGTGTAGACGGTTTCAATGCCCGGCCAGCCAAGGATACGCTCCTCGGCACGTCTGACAAACACGTCCTGCTCCTCCAGCGAAAGGTTGCCGCGCGCCTTGACATACAGCAAGCCGTATTCGGGTTCGACACTCGGAAAGAATTCCACGCCAGACCCGTATTTGCCGTAGGCAACCGGAACTGCAACCAGCAGGCCTATGGACAAAAACATGACAACAAAGGGGTGACGCACGGCGCGCTTGGCGACAGCCATGTACCAACCGTCGGGAGCCGGTCCTTCCTCGACCACCGGCTTAGCGAACTTCGCGCCCAGCGCAGGTGCGAAAACCAGCGCATAGATCAGCGATGCGGACAGTGTGGCAATCAGCGTGATCGGCATGTATTTCATGAACTCGCCGACAATGCCCGGCCAAAAGAGGAGCGGCGAGAAAGCCGCGACACGCGTCATCGTCGCAGCGGTCACCGGCCCGGCCATGCGGCGTGCGGCAAGCGAAAAGGCTTTTTCCTTCGGCATGCCCTCTGTCATCCGCCGTTCGGCGAATTCGGTGACGATAATGGCGTCGTCCACCAGCATTCCGACTGCCAGGATCAGGCTGAACAGCACGACGATATTGACCGTGAAACCGGCCAAAGACAGGCCGAGAATGCCCATCAGGAAGGATGCCGGAATGGCCAGGCCGATCAGCATTGAGGCGCGTCCGGAAAGTGCATAAAGAATAACCACGAAAACCAGGATGACCGCTGTCAGCACACTGTTTTCAAGGTCACCCAGCAATTGCCGGATATTTGTCGACTTGTCCTGGCTGAAGGTTACTGCAGCACCTTCGGGCAGCAGCGCCTCGAACTCAGTTGCTGCAACCTTCACGCGGTCGACGGTCTCGATCAGGTTGGCGCCGGTGCGTTTCGATACCTCGATCGCAATTGCCGGATTGCCGTTGAAACGGGTGATGGTCTCGGCGTCCTTGAAGGTCGAGCGGATGGTCGCCAGGTCACGGGCACGCACCACAGCGTTAGGGCCTGCGACAATCGGCAGGTTGGCGACATCTTCCACCGTCTCGATCAACGATGGCACCTTGACCGCATAGCGGCCTTCGTCGCCTTCCATCTGACCGGCGGCGACCAGCGAATTATTGGCGTTGACGCCGGCGATCAACTGGTCGAGGCGCAGCCCATAGGAGGACAGTTTCACCGGATCGATGATCACCTCGACCAGCTCGTCGCGCGCGCCCTGTAGATTGGCGTCAAGCACACCGTTGATCTCTTCGATCCGGTCACGCAGTTCTCGGGCGGCGATCGTCAGCGCGCGTTCCGGCACATTGCCGGAAAGCGTCACCACAAGGACCGGAAATTCTGAAATATTGACTTCGTTGACCGACGGCTCGTCGGCACCCTGCGGCAGATCGGGCTTGGCGTCGTCGACCTTGTTGCGTACGTCGTCGAGCGCCTTGTCGAGGTCTGCGCCCGCCTGGAATTCAACCACGACGTTGCCGCCACCCTGATAGGCGGTTGAACGCATCTCCTTGATGCCGGCGATCGTTTTCAGCTTGGTTTCGACCGGCCGCAGAAGCAGCCGTTCGGAATCTTCCGGTGAGATGCCCTGATAGCCGAGGCTGACATAGACGATGGGAATCTGAATGTCGGGCTCTGCTTCCTTGGGAATGGACTGATAGGCAAGCCCGCCTGCGATCAGGAAGAACAGCAGGACCGAGATCGTCAACCGCGCATTGCGTATGGCATAATCGACAAAAGTCATCGGTTGGCTTTTCCGGTTGCCTCACCGATCAGTCGTTGGACCACTTCGTTGTCCGCCTCAACTGGATTGACTTTCTCGCCCTCGACGACGAGGTCCTGTCCGGCGACAATGATGCGGGCATCTGCCGGTACTCCGCCAAGAACCAGACCCCGCGGCATGTCGTCTATCAGGTCGATAGGCACAAACGCCGCTGTGTCGTCCGAATTGAGTATGCGGACCCCGAGGTCACCATTGTCGGAAAGCGTGACAACGGATCGCGGCAACACTACGGCGCGAACGGTTTCGGCCCTCAGCGTAATCTCTGCCGTCATGCCGGCCGGGATCGACAAATCGGCGTTTGAAACCGCGATCTCGACGGGAAAAGTTCGTGTCTGCGGCGAGGCATCACGGCTGATATAGGTAATCGTTCCCTGTACCTTCCTGCCATTGACCAGACGAATATCTGCCACGTTGCCCAGCTTGATGTTGTGCAGGTCGCTCTCGCTGACTTCGCCGCGTGCAATCACCGGATCGAGCTTGAGAAGCACTGCAACCTGAGCACCGGATTGGACCGAGCTTCCTTTTTCGACCATCAGCCGGTCGATGACACCGGGAAATGGTGCACGGACCTGCAATCGGCCATGCACGGCCTCGGCCTGATGCAACTGCGAGCGCGCCGATGTCAGCGCCGAGAGTGCTTCGTCGGCCCGCAGCTTGGGCAGGGTGCCCTTTTTTACAAGCAGTTCGGTTGCCTCATATTCCTTTTTGCGTTGGTCGAGTTTGGCACGCGCGGTGTCGATCATCGCGGTTTCCTCTTCCACTTCCAGCGACAGAATAACGTCGCCTTCGGCAACGCTATCACCCTGCTCGAAGGGGAGTGTTTCGATGACACCTGCGGCACGCGTGGCCAATGTCGCCCGTTTGTCGGCTTCGGTCAGGCCGGATATGCGGACGGCGCGGCTGTGATCGATAAAATACGGTTCAATGACACCAACAGTCCGCAGCACGGGCGATCCGGCCACCGCCGTGCTTGTCTCCACAGGTTGCGCTGAGGTTTCATCTCCGCTGTCGGCCGCGCTGTTCACTGACGAGAATTCGCCCGTAAGCACCCAGGCAGCCGACAATGCCAGCACAACAATTGCCACAATCTTGTGGATCCGGAATTTAGCCATCATATTCGTTGCTTGCCGCCGTCAGTTCACGATCGTCCGCGATTGTTCCAAAATCCACCTTGTCATTTGATATAGCGACCTGCACGGCAAATTGCGACATGCAGTCAGTTTGCAACCGATGGTTAGCGGATCGAACTTCATATCAATGATATCGCGAGATACAATCGAGGCAACGACTGGCAATATGTCTGAACTCCCTCAGCAGGGACCGTCCACGCATTCGGCATGGATTTTGCAATTGGGGAAGGTTAGCGGCCAAGCTGTTAGGAACGCTATATGCACGGATGAAACGCCGGGATATTCAGCTTGAAGCTCTGACGGTGGCGGTCGGTGATCGAACCGATCCAAAGTTCCTGTAGAAGTCTTTCGAGGGCAAGATGCGGTCGTTTCGACGCTTGGCAGCAAAGCCCCGACAAAAGTGTTTCGACCTCTACCCGAAATCTGCTGCGGCGATTGTTCAGGCGACCAGAGAAACCCGCCTCAAGAGAGTTCCCGTAAAGTCGGCCGCCTTGCTCTTCCCGCCACAGACTACATTGCTTGAAGGGCTTTCGCCGTTGATCGTTGGGCACACAGTCCGGAGTGCCCGAGAGATGGAGCAATCCCTGAAAGTCGGAACGGACGGATGTTGGATGCTGGAGGTTGGCTGGGGAACCCGGATTCGAACCGGGACTAACGGAGTCAGAGTCCGTGGGTCTACCGTTAACCTATTCCCCAATCAGGCATCGCTGATGCGGCGGCCTTATAGGCGTAAATATAGCGAATTGTAAATGCCGGTTCCAGATTAATTTGAGCGCAGGCGGGCTATTGCTTGTGCGGATCAAGGTTCCGTACGTCTGCATTGCCGCGCCACAGAACGGCGATCAGCACCAACGCGATGATGCAACTGCCGATCCCGATGAACAGCGGTAGGCCCGGGTTGATCCGCATTGCGCTTCCTCCGACGATCGAGACCGAGCCCGAGCCGATGGTGAAAAGGGCAACGCAGACACCCATCACCCAGCCCTGGCGAGTGGCATCGACGCTGGACGAAAACATCGAAAGCAGGGTCGGGTAGGCGATGCCGAAGGCAGCTATGATCGGAATGATCAGCACATAGGCGAGCACCGATACCGGATTGAAGACATACGCGGTGATGAAGACAGTCATGATGACGACCGTCACCACCATGATGTTGACTTGTCTGTAGCGGGCGAAGACCGGGCCGACCAGAAACAGGCTGATAAAACCCATCGTCGCCCCGAGAACGATCATGATGACGCTGTTCTGGACGGTGCTGAATTGAAAGCGCTCGATCAGGAAGTCGTTGAGGAAAATGAAGAAACCGTTGAAACCCATGACCGCGAAGAAGAAGACGGGCGCCAGCCTCAACGTGATCGGGTGGTGACGGATGCGCAGCAGGGTGAGAAACACCTCGCTCAATCCGAAATCGATTTTGCGACGTTCGGCCAGCGTTTCCCGGAAAAACTGGATGATCAGCGCTATGTTGACCAGAACCAATAGAATGGCCGCATAGATCGGCAGCGTCAGCGAAGCTGCATCGCCCATCAGGGTCTTGCTGCTCAGGGTAGCTGTCAGCAGCGGCCCTGCGATGAAGCCCAGTGCAACCGCGGCGACCAGCTGCCCCATGAATTGCGCCTTCTGCTGATCGTCTTTCGCCTCGTCGATGAGCGCCGCCTGGGCGATCGGCTGGTTGCCGGCCGTGAAGCCGCCAATGAAACGACCGACGATGAGCAGGATCAGGCTCGAATATTCGATGGCGACGATGGTGAGCGCGTAGCCGACGAACGCGCCGACCAGACAGATCAGGATCGAGACCTTGCGTCCGATGTAATCGGATACCTTGGAGATGAAAGCCGCGCCGAAAAACCAGGCCAGATAAAACAGGGCAAGGACGATGCCGTAACGCAATTCGCGCCCGGCTTGCGAGACCTCCTTCGGCAGGAAATCCTGGGATGGATCGAGCAGCAGTGAGCTCAGGATCGGCAGCAGCAGTCCCTGTCCCAGGATGTCGATGAAGACGACGTAGAGGAGCGCGATACGGGACACGGTCAAAGACCTCCCTTGGGCTGCGAATCAACACGGACAGTATGGCAGATGTTCCGACAGAGGTACGTTTCAAATCGTTGCGAGGCTGCCACGGCATAGTTGATTCGCGCGGATGAAGTGTGATTGGGGATTGAGTGATCGTAAAGCTGGTTTTAACATCACCGATGTCCGGTTGGTTGCATCAACGATATCGAAGAAAAAGCTAATTAGCTGGAAAAGCAGAGGAATATTATACTTTAAATATAATTGTACGGGGGCGTACTTGTGATTTTAGAAGGCAATACCGCTCTAAACTTGAGAAAATTTGGGTCGCGGCTCATGGGCGCCACCATGCTGCAACCGGTCCCTCTGGCGCTCATTCCACTTCTCCCTCTGTATTTTCTTGGCGTCGATGACGCGGGGGCCGTCTGTTCCCCCACAAGTGGCACAACGTTCGTCTGTTCCGGAGATTTTTCAGGCGGATTGAATGTTGGTGCGGCGGTTCCCGCTGGTACGACGGAGGTCATCGTCACGGGTTTGACGGCCGACATCGTCAATCCGACCGGAATTGTTTGGGGTCTCGGCCCGACCACCGGACCAAACCCGCCGACGAGGACACTGGACATCAATACAGGGATGTCCATCATTCGGTCCGATATCCCCATACTGATGGATTCTCAGGGTATCACCGATGGACCCGAAGGTTCACCCCTTGGGGCCTTTGGGCTTTCCCTGAATTTCTTAGGACAAATAGAGTCAACGGCGCCCGGCTCGGCTATCCGCGTCACCAATGCCGGTAATCGCACTGAGATTGGTGCCCCATTCGGTCTCAATGGCGGCGCTGTCGGCGACATCTCCTTCAATGTGGGGGGGCAGATTTCGGGACAGGCCGGAATACAAGCCGTATCAACCGGTGGCCATGGTATTTGGGGCAGTGGCAATGGAGCAGCCGGCGGAAACATTTTCTTCGGTACGGGCAGCAATGGGCTTACCGTAACCACAATTGCGGGCGGCAATCCAGCTGTGAATGCCGCCTCTACCGGCGGCGTGGGTGGTTCGGGATTGGGAGTGAATCCCGGCGGCGACGGCGGGCGTGGCGGGAATGGCGGAAACTTTATTTTTGCCCCGCAGACCGTTCTGAATTTGGAAACCATTGGACCAGTAGCACCCGGTGTTCGATTTTCTAGTCAAGGAGGCACAGGCGGAGATGGCGCTAGCGTTGGCTCCGGCAGAGGAGGCAACGGCGGGGCCGGCGGTACGGGTGGTCAGATCACGACCAGCAATCTGAATGCCACCATTACGACCAGAGGTTTTGATTCGCCGGGCCTTATCAGCGTCAGTGTTGGCGGTAAGGGTGGCGATGGTGGCAAAAGCGGCTCTTTTGGGCAGGGCGGTGACGGTGCCGCCGGGGGTTTTGGTTCGTTGGCCTCGATAGTTGGCACCTTCAACATACTCACCCAGGGCAAAAATTCTGACGGCATCGCGATAAGCAGTGTCGGCGGACGCGGCGGAGAAGGTGGAGACGGCGGTTTCTTCAGCGGCGGCGGTGATGGGGCCGGGTCGGGAAGCTCGGGTCCCGTCCAGATTTCGCTCGAGGAAGGCAGCAATATCCAAACCGTTGGCGACAATTCCGTCGGCATTTCTGCGCAGAGTCTTGGCGGTCGTGCGGGCGCTGGTGGCTCCAGTGTCGGATTGTTCTCCTTCGCTGCAGATGGTGGCAGCGCCGGAAAGGCCGGCATCATCAATGTTCAGAGCAGAAGCAATATCACCACTATTGGAAATGGCGCGACGGCCATCTTTGCACAATCGATCGGCGGTGGTGGTGGCAAGGGCGGTGACGCCTTTGGGATCTATTATTCACAATCCGGCAAAGGGGCAATCGGCGGGGCCGGAGGTGGGGTGTTTGTCGACAATTTCGGGGCGATCAACACCTTCGGCAACAGTGCCTCCGGAATACAGGCACAGTCCATCAGCGGCACTGGCGGTTCAGGCGGAACAAGCATCGGACTCGTTGCGTTGGGCGGTCGAGGTGGCATCTCACAGAATGCCGGTAGCGTTGAGATCATCAACACGGGGCCAATCGAGACTGGCGGAGGGCCACAGGGGCCCGCCGCTGCCGACTTGTTTGTGCCATGCAGAATAGGATGTTCCCACGGGATTATCGCGCAATCCATCGGCGGAGGCGGTGGCGATGGTGGCACCACGGGCGGTTGGTTTTCAGTCGGCGGCGCGGCCGCGGGCGGCGGCGGCGGATCGTCCGTGATTATCCAGAATTCAGGAGACATCACGACCCATCTGGAGCGTTCTTCCGCAATCATCGGTCAATCCATTGGCGGCGGTGGCGGCAATGGTGGTGGGGCGGTCGCCGGCGGTCTGGCCGCGTCACTGGCAATCGGTGGCAGTGGGGGTGTAGGCGGCAATGGTGGTAGCGTCGAACTCCAGAGTGAGAGTGGCAGCAATATCAGCACGTCCGGGGATCGCTCTTCTGCAATCGTCGCCCAGTCATTGGGCGGTGGGGGCGGTAATGGCGGATTTTCCGCGTCCGCCTCGGTTGGGATCAATTTTCCTGCCGTTGCCATCTCGGTTGGTGGGACCGGCGGGACCGGTGGCAGTGCCGTTCTGGCTCGGATAAGGTCCAGCGTCGATTTGCAAGGCGGTACTGTGTCTACCACCGGGGTTGAATCCCACGGTCTGCTGGCCCAGGCGATCGGCGGCGGCGGTGGCAATGGCGGGTTTGCCTTGGCGCTGTCAGGCAGCAATGCCGGGTCGCTCTCAGTGGGTGTCGGCGGGTCTGGTGCCGCTGGAGGGCTGGGCGGCGTGGCGGACATCAGCAACAACAAGCAGATAATCACAAGTGGTGACCGTTCAAACGCAATTGTTGCGCAATCTATCGGCGGCGGTGGCGGAAATGGGGGGGCATCTATCACTGCCGCCGCGGGTTTTGGCGGAATCGCGGCCAGTGTCGGAATTGGAGGCAAAGGAGGCACCGGCAATTCGGCTTCTACCGCCTTCGCGCTAAACACCGGCAAAGTGTCGACCGCCGGAGATCAGTCTGCCGGCATGGTCGTACAGTCGATCGGCGGCGGTGGCGGGCAGGGTGGACTTGCGGTTTCTGGGGTCCTATCGGCTGGAAGCAGCGCCAGCGTCAGTTTTGGCCTCGGCGGCAGCGGAGATGCTGGTGGAAATGGTGCCAGCGCCATCGCCAGGAACACCGGAATGCTTGTGACAACTGGGGATCAGTCCGCCGGGGTGATCGCGCAGTCGATTGGTGGCGGCGGTGGCAATGGCGGGGCGAGCATCGCAGCCAATATTTCCATGACACAGTCCACCAACGTTGCCGCGGCCATTGGAGGGAAGGGTCGAGCTGGCGGTAACGGCTCAGATACCGAGGTATCGAATGCTGGCGAAGTGGAAACCTGGGGCGATAACTCCCAGGGTCTCTTAGCTCAGTCGCTCGGTGGCGGCGGCGGAAATGGTGGCCTGGCGGTCGCTGGCAATGTTTCCCTGGGCCGGTCGAACAATGTGTCGTTCAGCTTGGGCGGCGATTCAGGGACCGCCGGTTCAGGTGGCCGTGTGGATGTCGTTTCTACAAATCATGTAACTACACATGGAGATCTTTCTGCCGGTATTCTGGCCCAATCCGTCGGCGGCGGCGGCGGCAATGGCGGCTCCGCAATATCCGGGAATATTAGCACCAGCGAGGGCACTGCGGTTGGTGCCACAATCGGGGGCGCGGCCGGGGGCGCGGGATCGGGCTGGATTGTTGCTGTCCAGACCTCTGGAACAGTCTCAACGTCTGGCGTCTACTCTGATGGAATTCTTGCCCAGTCGGTTGGTGGCGGCGGTGGCAATGGCGGAACCGCGGTGTCCGGGAACGCTTCCTTCGGTGGATCATCGACGCAGATCGGGTTTGCATTGTCCGGGATTGGAGGAGACGGCGGCGCGGCTGACGCGGTAAGTGTCAAGACGCTAGAGAACCTCGTCAGAAGCAATAGCATCGAAGTCACCGGTGAGGGCAGCCGCGGAGTGACTGCCCAGTCAATTGGCGGCGGCGGTGGCAACGCCGGAACGATCATATCAGGAAACGTGTCGGGCAGCGCCAGCAAGGAACTTCGCCTGTTGATCGGTCGCACCGGCGGATCCGGAGGCCTTTCCGGCCCGGTCGATGTTGACTTCGACGGCGCGATTTTCACCGGGCAAGCCGGACGGGATTCGGCGGCTGATATCGGAGGTGAACACGGTATTCTCGCCCAGTCGATCGCCGGAGGGGGTGGAGCCGGAAGCGTTGCGCTGACCGGAAGCAACAATCAGGGAAAACGCTCTCTGGAAGTTGCCATCGGCGGCTCAGCGGGTAGCGGAGCCGTTGCGGGCACTGTCAAGGTCGTCAAGTCTTCGACAACTACCACCTATGGTCGTGATTCTCACGGAATCTTCGCCCAGTCCATCGGCGGCGGCGGCGGCGCAGGTGGATATACAAGCTCCTTCGCGGTGCCGAACGATGATGCCTCGAATTTTGGCATCGCCGTTGGCGGTAGTGGCGGCGATGGCAATTCGGGTGGCCGAGTCGAGATAGACAATCGTGGCATGGTTATGGTGGCAGGGCCTGGATCCAAGGGGCTGGTAGCCCAGTCCATCGGCGGCGGCGGTGGCGCCGGAGGCTCCAACATTGTAACCAGCCTTGGACAGGATACGGCCGCCAGTCAGTTTCAGCTGGGTGTTGGCGGCGGCGGTGGCGCCGGCGGCGCCGGCGGTAGTGTCGAGGTTCTCAATACGTCCCACATCGTGACGGGCACCGCCGGGGACAATGGCGATGACGGAGCCGACACACCTTCGGTCGGCTATGGCATTCTGGCCCAGAGCATCAGTTCGGGCGGTGGCATGGGTGGTGTCGGTTTGAAAGGCGATCTTGAAACCACCGGTGATCTAAGCCTGGTCGTGGCCATCGGCGGCAAAGGGGGCGGCACCCAGCAAGCAAACAGTGTTCTGGTCAACAATTTCGGCGGGGGTACGATCACCACCCATGACGACGGCGCGCACGCCATCGTTGCGCAATCCATTGGCGGTGGTGGTGGCGATGGAGCGATCGGGATTGAAGGCGATTATTCGAACGGCAGCAAACTCGGTGCCGCAGTCACGGTGGGAGGCGGCGGGAGCGGTGGCGGATCCGCGTCCGGAGTTCAAGTAACCACCGCCGGTGATATCACCACCTACGGGGACGGCGCCAAGGCGATTGTCGCACAATCGATTGGCGGCGGTGGCGGCAATGCCGGGTTCGGGATCGAAGGCTCGCTGGAAGGCGATTCCGACGAAGGCCAAGGCCAACTGGCTTTGGCGATTGGCGGAGCCGGCGCCAGCGGTGGTGCAGGCGGCAGCGTTTCCGTGGTGGTCCAGAACAATGTGGTGCTTCAAACCGGTGCTATGGCGCACGGAAGAGAATCCGGCCTCGGGCAAATGGATGGGATCTTTGCCCAATCGATAGGTGGCGGCGGCGGTAACGGTGGCGCCGGCATCAGTGGCGACATAACGTCCAATTCTGATCAGAAGGCCCTGGATATCGGTCTCGGCGGCGGCGGCGGTGGCGGCCGCGCCGGCGGAACCGTAGACGTGACAACAGGTGTAGGCTCAGTGATCTCCGTCGCGGGTCAAGGTTCCCGCGGGATCTTTGCACAATCCGTCGGTGGCGGCGGCGGCAATGGCGGCGCTGGTATTGACGGCGGCATCAAGGCGGGCGACGGCACATCAAACGCAATCTCCGTCAATCTGGGCATCGGCCGTCGGGGCGGTTCAGCCGGCGCCGGCGGTGTGGTGACGGTGAACAATTCGGCGCAAATCATCACAAACAATACGGGTTCAGGAAATAATCACGGCAATCATGCCATCTATGCCCAGTCCGTCGGTGGCGGCGGTGGAACCGGCGGCATCGGTATCGCGGGCGATCTTGAAGTCGCCAAGGATGCAAAGGCATTGACCGTCGGAGTTGGCGGCATCGGAGCGGGTGCAAGTTCAGGCGAACGTGTGAACGTGTTGAACCTTCAGAATGCGAACCTGCAGATCAGCGGAAAGGATTCGACCGGTATCTTCGCCCAGTCCATCGGCGGTGGCGGCGGAGACGGACAAGCCGGCATCAACGGCGGAGTGGGTGCTGCGGACGATGCGACCGGTGTTGTTCAACTGGCTCTCGGAATTGGCGGTGCCGGAGGCGGCGGCGGTGACGGCGGGGCGGTAATTGTTGAAAATCTGGCTAATATCAACGGCATTGCTGGTTCATCGAACGACCCGGCGGGTTTGCGAGGCATTGTCGCGCAGTCGATCGGCGGTGGCGGTGGCTCCGGTGGCATCGGGGTCGAGGGAACCATCTCCGGATCTGATGACAGTCAGGCATTGGCGATTGGCATCGGAGCGACGGGCGGAAACGGCGGCAACGCGGCTCAGGGCAGCCTTATCGGAACGATCGCAGGCGCCGGTGTCGGCGTGCGGAATGAGGGGGAAGTTCGAACCACCGGCGATGCCTCGGTCGGCATTCTCGCCCAATCGATTGGCGGCGGCGGCGGCCACGGCGCTGCCGGCCTCGAGGGTGACGTCGAAACCGGATCGGGATCGACCATCGCCGTTGCCCTTGGGACGAAGGGTGGCAGTGGTGGCAGCGGCGGGACCGTATGGGTGCAAAACCTCGGCGACGTTTCGACGACGGATACGTTGACACCAAACTCGACCTGGACCGGTTCCCATGCGGTACAGGCCCAGTCTGTTGGCGGCGGTGGCGGCAGCGGAAACCTGACCGGTGGACTTGTCTTTGGCAGCGGCGGCTCAAGCAAGGGTGTTTCGCTGGCACTGGGAAGCGCTAACGGCGGCGGCAGCGGCGGGAACATTATCCTTGAAAATGGCACGGAAAGCGGTGTGCCGACCACGTCTGGGGACGTCGCCACGGCGGCACAAAGTTCCCATGGCCTGTTTGCACAGTCCATTGGCGGGGGAGGTGGCGCAGCGCCGGCACTCAGCGGTGTGGAAACGGAAAACGGCAACGACAGTTGGAGTGCAGTTCTTAACCTTGGTGCGACTGGCGGCAGCGGTGGCAATGGCGGCAACGTCGAGGTCAATCACGGAGCCGGAAACATAACGACCCTTGGCGCCGGATCGTCTGCGATTTTCGCACAGTCCATCGGCGGTGGTGGCGGCGAAGCCGGTCAGGCAGGCGAGCAGAATGCGACATTCACGCTTGATCTCGGTGCGGACGGTGTCGGAGGCAACGGACGACCCGTGACAATCAACGTTTGGGGTGCGGGCCAGCAGGCGACGTCGATTTCGACCTTCCGCGAATATTCAACAGCGATCGTGGCGCAATCAATTGGCGCCGGTGGCGGCATGGCCGGACTGGGCGCCCGAGGCCAGGGCGGCAGCATCAAACTGGGTGGCACCAATGATGCCTTCGGCTCCGCTGGGACTGTCTCCATGGATCTGCGGGATGCGTCAATTTCAACATCCGAAAACTTCTCGCCGGGTGTGTTGTCCCAGTCGGTTGGCGGCGGCGGCGGGTATGCCGGGCACGTTCAAGTCTCGTCATCAGATCGGTTTGGATCGAACCTGGATTTCGGTGCCGGCTCGGACAACCGGGGCAACGGCGGTGCGATCAATTTTGATCTCACCAATGTCAGCGTCATGACCAATGGCGACCACTCGCCAGCGATTATTCTTCAGTCGGTCGGCGGCGGAGGCGGCATTGCCGGCAACACGGATTCAAGCGCCAGCGGCGCGTTGTTCGGGTCGGCCGGCGGGAGCGGCCGGGCCGGCCGGATCGCCTTGAACCTCGCTGCGGGCTCTGTCGTCGCAACAGGCGGAGAACAATCCCATGCCGTGATTGCTCAGGGTGCCGGTGGTACAGGGACGAGTACGGCAACCGGTGCGGACGCCGTCAATCTCAATATCCAGAGCACGGTTTCGGCCGTTGGCGCGGGCGCCCATGGTGTCTATGCGCAGTCTGTTGGGGAAGGCCGAGGGCCGATCCTGGTGACCGTGGGCGAGCTTGGGAACGTGACCGGAGGCACTGAGCTCGCGGGTGCTCAGGAAGGAGCGGCGATTTTCCTTCAGGACGGCGCCATTGGCCTTGATCCAAACCAGATTTTCAATTTCGGCAACATTGTATCGTCCGACGGCGAAGAGGGGCTCGCCGTCAAGGCCGAGGGCGATGGACGGACGATATTCGAGAACTTAGGAACAGTCATTGGGCGGGTCGAGGCTACGCCTGGCTCTCGGTTAATGAACGAAATAACCGGCTTCATCCAGGCTGAGAAACTGGAGGTTGAGGCTGTTGTCAACGAGGGCATACTGGACATCGGGCCATCGGGAGCGACCGGGCAGACCCTGATTCTGGGGGATATTCTCCAAACGGCCACCGGTAGGATCGAGGTGGATCTCAATCCGAATGTGACAAACCTGCAAGGCGTCGCCGATGACCAGTTGCTGGTTGACGGTGATGCCGATCTGGACGGGTTCGTCATTGTCGATCTGCTGGATCCCTTCCAGGTCGACCCAGGCAGGCAGGTGGTCCCCGTCATTCTGGTGGACAATACCTTGTTGTTGGAAGGCAAGGAGCCTGTGATGCCGATCGGCGGCTTGATAACGGAACTCGAGGTGACGCAATCGGCAATTGCGCAATACGAGCTGGTAAGGACGGGCAACGACGAAATCAGCCTTGGTTTCGATATCGATTTTGCAAACGCCGGCATCCTGGCGGTCGCCAATGAGACCCAGGCTGCCATTGCAGGATCGGTGCAGTCGATCTATCGGGCCCATGAACTGGATGACGATGCCGCGCTCAGTCTCATTGCACTGGGAACTGATGAGGAAGTGGTGCGGGCCTACAGCACGCTTTCCGGTGAAGTCTTCGTTGACAATCAGATTGCCTCCTATCTGGCTCTGAACGACTTTAGCGATGCACTCCTGAGCTGCTCAAATGTCACGGGCCGCACGTCCGAACGCTTCTTCGATAGCGGCCGTTGCGCATATCTGCAGGTTGAAGGCTCTGATCTGGAACGCGACTCCACGAGCGACAATCTTGGTTTTGACGGCACCAACGTTTCGCTGACGGTCGGCGGTCAGCTCACGATCGGTGAAGACTGGAATGTCGGCGGCGCGCTGCGCTATGGCAATGGCCAGGTTCAGGTCAACAATTCAAACTCCAACAGCGACAGCGACGAATTGATGGCCGGCTTGTCAGCCAAACGGCGGTTCGGCGCCGTTGGAATCTCGGCACTGGGCGCGGTCGGTTACTTCGATATTGACAACGAGCGCAACCCCCTCGGTTTGGGCGTGATCAACAGCAGTCAGAACATCTGGTCCGTAGCGGGAGCTGTCGAGGCAGCGTATCTGATCGGCAATGACGAGTGGTTTGCCAAGCCAAAGGTCAGCCTGGATGTGGCTCACTTCTCTTCCTCCGACTTTACTGAAGCAGGGTCCAGTTCACTCCGATTGATGGTTGATACCGGCGCACAAACCTATTTCAGCCTCAATCCGGCAATCGAGTTTGGAGGTGAATTCACACTTGGCGAGCAGGAAACCAGAGTGAGACCCCACGTTGAAGTCGGCTTGACACAACTGCTCGGCAGCGCGACGCCGGCAATCCAGGCTTCGTTTGCATCAGGCGGCATGCCGTCGTTCCGAACCGCAACGGATATGGACCGAACCCGCTTCGAGGCCGCCGTGGGGCTCGATATCCTGTTCCGGTCAACAACTCTGCGGTTGGACGGCGCCGCAAGCTTCTCCGAGAACAGCCAGATCTTCGGCGGCGGTGCGCGTCTCGAGATACCGTTCTGATGCCGTGAAAAAAATGCGGAACGGACGCAGTTGGCGATGAGCTTCTGCGAAGGGTCGGTCACACGACCCAGACACCATCATCGAGGTTCTGACTGTTGTTGTTGACGTTCTCGTCGCTCTTGGTGAAGGCGATCAGTATGTCCTCGCGGGTGAGGCCGTCATTTTCCATGCCGCCCACCCTGTGAAGTATGCACTTTAAAGACGAGTTAATCATGTCGGGTACAGCACTTGCCCTCGGCCATGCCTCCGCTGCTGAGGTGCAACCTGGTTTTTGGGTAAGTGCCCACCATGCCGGGAAAGTCAACCGAAAACAGTCGTCGAGTGAGCCCGGAAAAAAAGTTTGTCGAACAATCAGGGCACTGATACACTTTTCTTAACAGAGGTTCGAGAAGCGCCAGCTGCAGCTCCTCAGGGCATGCGCGGCGCGTCAGGATAGTCAAGTGACAGACCCCGAAACGGGCACGAAAGTGCCCATCAGCGGGGCGTTGGAAGCTGGCGGAGAGGCACCAAAGAGGTCGCAGGACGACCGTGCCGCCGCAAATGCACACAGGCGGGCCGCCGCCATCGTGCCGGCTTTGGAAGGGCAGGAGCGGTCACATGAGACCGACGCCCGGCGCTCCGAAAGGCCCGATCAGCCGCCTGATGCGGCGGCGAGCGGCAACTCAGAGGGACATTCCGGCAGGAAGCGTCGTCGCCGACGCTCGAAGAAGCACAAGCATCGCAATGAGGCTGATGCGCAAGATCAGGCGATAAACGGGTCCCGGCCACCGGCCACGTCGCAAACCAGATCTGATCAACGATCAAACAATGGCGCGCCAAATGATGAACCGGCGCAGAAACAGCAACAGCACAAGCATTGGAAGCCGCGTCGCGATCGCGGGCAGGCACCTGTCTATGCGGCGCTTGATCTGGGCACCAACAACTGCCGGCTTCTGGTCGCCATCCCAACCCGCCCCGGACAGTTTCGCGTCATTGACGCCTTCTCGCGCATCGTGCGTCTGGGCGAGGGCCTGACCGCTTCCGGGCGGTTGTCGGATGCCGCCATGGACCGGGCTGTCGAAGCGCTGAAAGTGTGCGCCAGCAAACTGGCAAGCAAAACCGTGCGCCGCCACCGGTTGATCGCAACGGAAGCCTGTCGCTCCGCCGGCAACGGCTCCGAGTTTCTCGACCGCGTCAAGGAAGAGACCGGGCTGGATCTGGAGATTGTCGATCGCGAGACTGAGGCGCGGCTAGCAGTTTCCGGTTGCTCCTCTCTTGTCGAACGCGAGACCGCAGGTGTCGTGCTGTTCGACATCGGCGGCGGCTCCTCGGAGATCGCCGCGATCGACCTGTCTGGCAGTCGCTCCAACCGGCTGGCCAATCACATCAGTGCCTGGACATCGCTGCCGGTGGGCGTGGTGACGCTTTCCGAACGTCATGGCGGCCGCGACGTGACCGAGAAGATCTTTGAGGAGATGGTGGAGGAGGTCGCCGATCTGCTGGACGGGTTCCCGTGCCCGAATTTGCCAGGATGCGCCAATGGCGCTGGCGGAGAGTTCCACCTGCTCGGTACCTCCGGCACGGTGACGACGCTGGCCGGCGTGCATCTTGATCTGCCTCGATATGATCGCCGCCGTGTCGACGGTCTCTGGCTGAGCAGCAGCGAGGTCGATCGCATGACCCAGAAGCTGTTGTCCTGGAATTTCGACGAGCGCTCCTCCAACCCCTGTATCGGCTCGGACCGGGCCGACCTCGTGCTCGCCGGCTGTGCCATTCTGGAGGCGATCCGCCGCCGTTGGCCATCGGATCGTTTGAGGGTGGCCGATCGGGGACTGCGCGAGGGACTGTTGACCGAAATGATGGCCGCGGACGGTGTGTGGCGGCGAGGGCGCGGCCGGCGGCCCTACTACAAGCGGCCCAACCGTCAGCAAGGTGACCAGCGATGAGCCGGCCGACGGGCGGCAATCGCACCGGCCGCAAGCTTGGACAAAAGGTCAAGAAGAAGCGGATCAAGGCGTCGTCGCGGCGCTGGATCGAGCGTCATCTCAACGACCCCTATGTGCAGCGGGCGCAGCTCGAGGGCTATCGCTCCCGCGCCGCGTTCAAGCTCCTGGAAATCGATGAGAAACATAAGATCCTCGGCGGCGCTCGCCGCATCGTCGATCTCGGCTCGGCACCCGGAAGCTGGTCACAGATAGCTGCCAAGGTCACGTCCTCCACCGATGACGATGCGAGGGTGGCGGCCATCGACTTTCTTGAAATGGACCCGCTGCCGGGCGTCGCCTTCCTGCAGATGGATTTTCTCGACGATGCGGCACCGGACGCACTGATCGAGGCTTGCGGTGGCGCGCCTGATCTCGTGCTGTCGGATATGGCGGCTCCGACCACCGGGCATCGGCGGACCGATCACTTGCGCACCATGCATTTGTGCGAAGTCGCTGCCTATTTCGCCGTCGACGTGTTGACGCCCGGAGGCCACTTTCTGGCCAAGACCTTCCAGGGCGGTACCGAGGCAGACCTGCTGTCGATGCTCAAACGCCAGTTCACCTCCGTCATCCATATCAAGCCACCGGCCTCTCGCGCCGAATCGGTGGAAATGTATCTCCTCGCCAAGGGATTCAAGGGCAGGGGCGAAGACGAAGTCGGCAGCTGAAGTCTAACGATGTCGGGCTTTTTCGTGGTCGCTTTGGCTGCGTTATTTGTGGTTTCCTTGGCGTCGCATCCGTGTTACCTGCCAATGCCAACTTCTGAATGATTTGACGTTTCTTCACGGCGCCGCGTGGCGGCACCGATGGCGGCTTTTACAAAGCGGAGATTGGCAATGGCGCGTATCATCGAATCCATGACCGGGCGGGAAGCCCTGACGTTTGACGACGTGCTACTGCAGCCTGGCCATTCGACCGTCATGCCGGGGCAGGTTGACATCGCTACCCGCGTCGCCGACGGAATAGACCTCAGCCTGCCGATAATATCGTCCGCCATGGACACGGTGACCGAGGCGAGGCTGGCGATAGCGATGGCTCAGGCGGGCGGGATCGGGGTCATTCACCGCAACCTGACACCCGAGGAGCAGGCCGAAGAGGTCCGCCAGGTCAAGAAGTTCGAGTCCGGCATGGTGGTCAATCCGGTGACGATCGGGCCAGAAGCGACGCTGGCTGATGCGTTGACCTTGATGAAGACCCACGGGATCTCTGGCATTCCCGTGGTCGAAAACGGCGGCGCTGGTGGATTCGGTACCGGCCGATTGGTCGGAATTCTCACCAACCGTGACGTGCGTTTCGCATCCGACCCCGAACAGAAGATCCACGAGCTGATGACATCCGAAGGGCTGGTGACAGTCAATGAGAATGTCGAGCAGCACGAGGCCAAGAAGCTGCTGCACTATCATCGCATTGAAAAGCTTCTTGTCGTCGATCCGGACGGCCAGTGCGTCGGGCTGATCACTGTCAAGGACATCGAAAAGTCGCAGCTCAATCCAAATGCCGCCAAGGATTTGCAGGGCAGGCTCCGGGTCGCCGCCGCAACCACGGTGGGCGAAGATGGCTTCGAACGTGCCGAGCGACTGATCGACGCCGGCATCGACATGCTTGTGGTCGACACAGCCCACGGCCATTCGCAGCGTGTTCTCGATGCCGTTTCGCGTGTCAAGAAACTGTCGAATTCGGTACGGATCATGGCCGGCAATGTCGCCACCGCCGACGGCACCAAAGCTCTGATTGATGCCGGCGCCGACTCCATCAAGGTGGGCATTGGCCCGGGCTCCATCTGTACGACGCGCATCGTCGCCGGTGTCGGCGTGCCACAGCTTTCGGCAATCATGAGCGCCGTCGAGGCGGCCCACGAGAACGGAGTTCCGGTCATCGCCGATGGCGGCATCAAATACTCCGGCGATATGGCCAAGGCCATTGCTGCAGGCGCGTCCGCCGTGATGATCGGTTCGCTGCTCGCCGGCACCGACGAAAGCCCCGGCGAGGTCTATCTCTACCAGGGCCGTTCCTTCAAATCCTACCGCGGCATGGGGTCCGTCGGCGCCATGGCCCGCGGTTCCGCCGACCGCTATTTCCAGGCCGAAGTGCGGGACGCCCTGAAACTGGTGCCGGAAGGTGTCGAAGGCCAGGTGCCCTACAAGGGCCCGGTGTCGGGCGTCCTGCACCAGCTTGGTGGTGGCCTGAAGGCAGCCATGGGCTACGTCGGTGCAGCCAATCTCCAGGAACTGCACCAGCGAGCCCAATTCGTGCGCATTTCCGGCGCCGGCCAGCGCGAAAGCCACGCCCACGACGTCACGATCACCCGTGAAAGTCCGAACTATCCCGGAGCGGTGTGAGCCGGGCGGAGAGCTTCCCTCTCAACCGGAACTCGACTAGCGTCGCAAGCAGAAAACTTGGTTAGGGATCATCATGAGCAACACCGCAATCTTCTGGCCTCTGATCGTGCAGACGGCGCTCATCTACACGATATACGTTATCATGTCGCGCCGCCGCTTTGCTGCGGTGAAACGAGGTGAGGTGGATGCGTCTGCCTTCCGGGTGCCACAGGTCGAACCGGAATCGAGCTCCACCGTGGTGCGCAATCTGGTCAACCAGTTCGAGCTTCCTTTTCTTTTTTATGTCGTCTGCGTCGTCCTTTACATGGTCAACGGTGTCAACGATGCCATTATCGTGCTGGCCTGGGCCTTCGTGGCCAGCCGAATTGCCCATTCATGGGTGCACATCACCACCAACCGGGTTCGCCAACGCCGGCCGCTCTTCATCGTCGGTTTTTTGATCAACGGCATGTTGTGGTTGTGGCTGGCGTGGAAGTTGATCTGACCTTTGGAAAAGCGGCCGACTTTCCTCTATCGTCGCGCTGACGAGCTGAATTGAGAAGGACGACGACATGCGGCTGGGCGGTCGGATGGCAGCGGCCATCGAAGTGCTCGAAACCATTGAACGACAGAAACGACCGGTTGCCGAAGCGCTGAAGGATTGGGGACACTCCCACCGTTTTGCAGGCTCCGGCGATCGCGCGGCAATCGGAAATCTGGTTTACGACGCTTTGCGGCAGAAGCTGTCGCATGCCTACATGATGGATGATGAGGATCCTGCTGCGCTCGTGCATGCGGTTCCTCTGCGGCAATGGGGCCTCGATGCCGAGCGGCTCAAGTCGCAACTTGACGGCGACCGCTTTGCCCCGCCGCCTCTGCCGGAGGCAACCTGGACTGCTTTTGCAACGCGCCGGTTGTCGGACGCAAAGCCGCATATTCAGGCGGATGTTCCGGAGTGGATCGAGTTTGCGTTCGAGGAGAATTTCGGCGACGACTGGCCGGTCGAAGCCCGGGCGCTGGCCCAGCGGCCGCCGCTCGACCTGCGGATCAACACACTCAAGGCTGATCGGGACAAGGTACTGAAAGCACTGGAACGCAGCCGCGCGGTTCCGATGGAAATTGCTTCCGCCGGGCTGCGCATCGCGCCAGGGCAGGGGCCTTCGCGCCTGCCCAACGTGACGGCCGAACCGGCTTTCGCCAAAGGCTGGTTCGAGGTCCAGGACGAAGGCAGCCAGGTGGTGTCCGAGCTTATTTACGCGCAGCCTGGCGAGCAGGTGCTCGACTATTGCGCCGGCGGCGGCGGCAAGGCGCTGGCGCTGAGCGCCTTCATGGAAAACAAGGGCCAGATCCACGCCTACGACATCGACCGAACGCGGCTGGCGCCGATCTTCGAACGGCTGAAGCGGGCAGGGACCCGCAATGTTCAGGTGCACGAAGGCGCCTCCGATCTCGATGCACTCATCGGCCGCATGGACCGCGTGCTCGTCGATGCGCCCTGTTCGGGCACGGGCACCTGGCGACGACGTCCCGACACCAAGTGGAAACTGACGCAGAAGAATCTCGAGGAACGGCTCAAGCAGCAAGAGGAGGTGCTGGCCGCTGCAGCACCCTATGTGCGTACCGGCGGTTTCCTCATCTACATCACCTGCTCGATTCTGCCGCAGGAAAACGAGGCGCAGATCTACGGCTTCTGCGAGGACGACGGCCAATTCGAACTGGTCTCTGCCGGTGAGGTCTGGCAGGACCTCTACGGAGACGACAAGCCGCAGCCCTGGTCGGCCGATATGAAGACAATCACGCTGACGCCGGCATCGACCGGCACCGACGGGTTCTTCTTCGCCGTCATGCAGCGCAAAGGGTGAGATGAGCGAATGATGAATTTCGTGCCCAAAAACCCGGACTTCGAAAACCGGGCGAACGACAGTTTCGACCGTCAGGCCGTGATGAAGACACTGGGCATGACGCTCGAGCATGTCGAGGCGGGTCGGGTCGAGATGGCGATGCCCTACCGCGCTGACCTGACACAGCAGCATGGGTTCCTGCATGCCGGTATCGTTTCGACGGCGCTCGATTCAGCCTGCGGCTATGCGGCCTTTTCGCTGATGCCTGCCGATGCGGCGGTCCTGACCATCGAGTTCAAGATCAACCTGTTGGCGCCGGCCGCGGGCGAGCGCTTTCTCTTCCGTGCCGAAGTCACAAAACCCGGCCGCACCATCAGTGTTGCCGACGGCAGGGCCTTTGCCGTCGATGCTGAAGGACGTGAAAAACTGATTGCAACCATGACCGGCACACTGATGGCCGTGATCGGTCGTGACGGGATCAAGGGATGAGCATGGCAAACGTCGCGGGAAAACGGGTGCAATTCGTCATGGCCGCCGATCAGGAATACGGGCCGGCACTGAAAGCCCGATTCACGCCTTTGATTACCGGAGTGGGCCCGGTCGAGGCCGCAGTGCAACTCACTGCTGTTCTGGCGACCGCTGATCCGCTGCCGGACCTCGTCGTTTCGCTGGGCTCGGCCGGTTCGCGCGAACTGGAGCAGACGGATGTCTATCAGGCAACCTCCGTTTCCTACCGGGACATGGACGCCTCGCCGCTCGGTTTCGAAAAGGGGGCAACGCCGTTTCTCGATCTTCCCGTCGTGGTCGAGATGCCCGTGCAGGTGCCGGGTATTCCCGGCGCAACGCTGTCGACCGGCGCCAACATCGTGTCCGGTGCGGCCTATGACGATATTGACGCCCAGATGGTCGACATGGAATCCTTCGCGGTCCTGCGTGTCTGTCATCACTTCGATGTGCCATTCATTGGTCTGCGCGGCATCTCCGACGGCAAGGACGAGCTACGCCATGTCGACGACTGGACCGAATACCTCCACATCATCGACGAGAAGTTGGCGGCTGCCGTCGACCGGTTGGAAGATGCCATCAAAAGTGGTGAGATCCTGGGCTGATTGTGTCGCTTTGCTTGCGCTGCAGCAAAGGAATCACTAAAGCCTGAGACCGTGTATTGGCTAAATAGATGCATTTGATGGCTGCAGATCGGCTCCACTCGGCCAGGCGCGTCGCGCAGCGCGATGCGGGGCATCGGGCGAGCGGCGTAACGCAGCCGGTGGGCCGATATGCAGCCACCCTTAGGGCCGAGCGCTTTTGGCCCCTGACGTCGTTGGCTTGCACTTGTGGTGGGGTGGTACCACGGCCTGCAATCCGCCTAGCCAGAGACCAAAATCACCGCGGTCAAATGCAACTATTTAGCCAATACACGGTCTAACATGAACACCTCCGCACAACCCGACACCGTCCTGATCATCGATTTCGGCTCTCAGGTCACACAGCTGATTGCCCGCCGCGTGCGCGAAACCGGCGTCTACTGCGAGATCGTTCCGTTCCAATCCGCCGAGGAAGGCTTCGAGCGGCTGAAACCGAAAGCGGTCATCCTTTCTGGCGGTCCGGCATCCACCCATGAGACCGGCAGCCCCCGCGCGCCGCAAGTCGTTTTCGACTCGGGCCTTCCAGTGCTTGGAATCTGCTACGGGCAGATGACCATGTGTGTGCAAATGGGCGGCAGCGCGGAGGCCTCCGATCACCGCGAATTCGGCCGCGCTTATGTCGAGGTCATCAAGGATTGTCCACTGTTCGACGGAATCTGGGCTCCGGGGCAACGGCACCAGGTCTGGATGAGTCACGGCGACCGGGTCATCGACCTGCCGCCCGGCTTTGAGATCCTGGGCAGATCGCAAGGGGCGCCGTTTGCCATCTTCGGCAACATCGAACGCAAAACCTACGGCATGATGTTTCATCCGGAGGTAGTGCATACGCCCGACGGAGCAAAACTCCTGTCGAACTTCGTCCACCGCATCGCCGGCCTGGGTGGCGACTGGACCATGTCCGCCTACAAGGATCAGGCGATTGCCGCGATCCGCGAACAGGTCGGTGACGGCCGCGTCCTGTGCGCGCTGTCCGGCGGTGTCGATTCCTCCGTCGCCGCGCTTCTGATCCACGAGGCGGTGGGCGAACAGCTCACCTGCGTTCTTGTCGACCATGGGCTGATGCGCAAGAACGAGGCAGCCGAAGTCGTTGCCATGTACCGCGAGCATTATAACATTCCGCTGGTACACGTGGATGCCTCGGACACGTTCGTGTCCGCGCTTGAGGGCGAGAGCGACCCGGAAGTCAAGCGCAAGACCATCGGCAAGCTGTTCATTGACGTGTTCGAGGAAGAGGCGAAAAAGATCGGCGGTGCTGATTTCCTCGCCCAGGGAACGCTCTATCCCGATGTGATCGAAAGCGTATCCTTTACCGGCGGACCGTCGGTGACGATCAAGTCGCACCACAATGTCGGCGGCCTGCCGGAACGCATGAACATGCAGCTGGTGGAGCCGCTGCGCGAACTGTTCAAGGACGAGGTGCGGGTGCTTGGCCGTGAACTCGGCTTGCCCGAGAGCTTCATCGGCCGCCATCCGTTTCCTGGTCCCGGCCTTGCCATCCGCTGCCCCGGCGGCATCACCCGCGAAAAGCTCGACATCCTGCGCGAGGCCGATGCCATCTATCTGGAAGAAATTCGCAATGCCGGCCTCTACGATACGATCTGGCAGGCCTTTGCCGTGCTCCTGCCGGTGCAGACCGTCGGTGTCATGGGCGATGGCCGCACCTACGAATTCGTCTGCGCCTTGCGCGCCGTCACCTCGGTCGACGGCATGACCGCCGACTTTTACCACTTCGACATGGATTTTCTCGGCCGCGCTGCCACCCGCATCACCAACGAGGTGAAAGGCATCAACCGGGTCGTTTATGACGTCACGTCGAAGCCGCCCGGAACGATCGAGTGGGAATAGGGGGAGGCCGGCCAAGCTGGCCACCTGAGTGCTGCGCTTGAAGGGCTCAGGCGGAACCGCCCTGCCAGCGTCAAGTCGTCTTCCTCCGAAAAGACCGTTTTGGCCGTTTCTATTGGGGAACGATCAACCGAATCCCGTCCAGTTCGGAGGACATGACAATCTGGCACGACAGGCGAGAGGTCTCCTGACGTTCCGCTTCCGTCACATCCAACATCGAATCTTCGAAGTCACCCACCTCACCTGACCTGGCTTGCCAATCAGGATCCACAACCACATGGCACGTTGCGCAACTCAGGCTGCCTCCGCATTCGCCGATCACCCCAACCACATTGTTGGCCACGGCCGCTTCCATCAAGTTGGTCCCTTCCGCCACGTTCGCCGTGTTTTCGCTCCCGTCTGGCAGAACCCATGTCGCTTTCATCGTCATTTCCTCAAATATAGAACGCGTAAAAGTTGCGCTGCTCTTCGATGCTCAAGGTTGCGGTCTTCTCGACCTCGGCCAGGCGCATGAAGATTTGATTGTCGACCAGGTCCTGCCCTACGGCAGTTGTCAGGGCCGTATCGGCCTCAAGATCCGCCATCGCGCTTGCAAGATCGGTTGCAGTGCCTTCGGTCGCGTCATTCGTTTCGAACCCGTCGCCCGTTTCCTTGGCAATCAGTGCATACTTGTTTTCATATCCAAGGCGAGAGGCTTGCAGCACTGCAGCAACCGCGGTGTAAACATTGGCCGAAGCATCTGCCATCCGGTGCTCGAGCCGGGCCTTTTGGCCGCCCTCTCCGGTAACCCGAGTGGTTACATTGCGGTGGTCACCACCCCAGTTTTTCCAATATCCCGACAGCGAGCCCGGGGTGAGGCGGCGGTACGAGTTTGAACTCGGGGCCAACAGACCTGCGAGCCCCTTGTGGTGATGCACGAGGCCAGCAATGCAGGCGCGCGCCAAGTCGTTCAGGTTTTCGGGTCCACCAACGGGGCCATTGTCGAAGGCGTTTTGTCCCTTGTTGTTTGCGAAGGAGAAATTCAGGTGCATTCCGCTGCCACCTGCATCTTCGATCGGCTTGGGCATAAAGGTCAGATATATTCCCTTTTCATAAGCGATTTCTCGGGCCATCTGCCGAAACAGCACGATGTCGTCTGCAGCCTTTAGCGCTTCGTCGAAAGTGAGGGTGAACTCGAACTGCGGACTGTCGTATTCAGCCGTTATCATGTCCAGATGGAAACCGAGCTCTTCGGCCTTTGCCCAAATGGCATCGGTGAAACGCAGAGGATCGGTAAAAGGTCCTGTTCCATAGACGACCCCGTGACTGTCGTAGGGCACCAACCCACCGTCCTCGTTGCGCTGGAACGCATAAGCCTCCAGCTCTATCCCGACTTTCGGCGTGAGACCAAGGGCCTGCCAGTCGGCAACCGCGCGCCTCAGGGCGCCGCGAGCACACTGTCCGAGCGGCTCGCCCTCCTGGTCAAAGAGATTGCCGATCACGACCTTGGTATGGGGTTCCCACCCTTCGCGGACATCCGCTTCGTTCCACCGCAGTTCCATATCCGGCAGGCCGTCGAGCATCATCGAGCCCGGCGAAGGCAGCAGGTCTTTGTCGAAATGCACACCGAAGGTGGAACGACAGAATCGTGTCTCATCATCGCCCGCTTTCGAAGCAGGCAGGTATTTGCCACGTACGATTGACAAGTGATCGCAAAACATCGCGCGCAAACGATCGTTCATTATTCTCTCCCTGCTTTTCCGCGGTGCAAGGAATGGCACCACGGCATCAGATTAGTGGGTTAGGCGGCGGTTACCTTGACCGGCAATTGCTTGATACCACCGACAAAATTGGATCGGAGGAACTTGTGCTCTCCTGCGGGCTCAATCGCTTCGATGCGCATGGCCAATTCCTGGAAGAGGATCTTGATTTCGAGCCGGGCCAGGTGCATCCCGAGACAGACATGCGGCCCACCCTGGCCAAAGCTGACATGGCGGTTCGGCGTTCGGAACAGGTTGACACGGAACGGGTCTTCAAACGCCTCTTCATCACGATTGCCGGAAGACCACCACAAGAGGACCTTGTCTCCTTCCTTTACCGTCTTCCCGTGCATCTCGAAGTCACGGGTGGCTGTACGTCGGAAGTACAGGGCTGGAGTAGCCCATCGGATGATCTCATCAGGTGCGGTGTCCCAGATGTCGCCACCGGCCTGCATCTGGCTCAGAAGCTCCTGTTGATGCGCCATTGCTTGTATACCCGCAGCAATCGAATATCGGGTTGTGTCATTACCAGCCGCTACCAAAAGGCAGAAGAAGTTACGGAATTCGACCTCCGGCATGACTGAACCATCCGGTCCTGGCTGCAAGATCAGATGCAGAACCCCATCGGTGTCACCTTTCCGGTTTTTTTCCTCCATGAGCCGTTTGGCATAGTCAAACAGCTCACCACCAGCGGGACTGTTGAAGGGCATCAACCGGTATTTATCGGTGTCCATTTTGTCCAGCACGAAGTCGGTGAAATCCGGATCGGTATTTGCGATGAGCTCATCGCCCTTTTTAACAAGCCACGGCAGGTCTTCGTCCGGAGTTCCAATAATCCGACCCAGCATCAGCATTGGCAGTTTGCGAGCGATTTCTTTCGTGGCGTCAAACTCGCCCTTTTCAAGCGCTTCCTCAAGGATCGAGTGGCAAAGTTCGCGGATCTGATCACCAAAGCCGGCAACCACGGGTTTGGAAAACGCCTTGGCGACCTTGATCCTGGTCTTCATGTGCTCAGGCGGGTCAGTTTCCTGAAAGGTGCGACGCGCCATGTATTCCTCATGGCTTTGATCTTCCATCCGGATCCCTCGGGCAGAGGACATCAGTTCCGTGTTGCGGTTCAGTTCCAGAATGTCCTTGTGGCGCACCACGTTCCAGAAACCCTTGCCGCCATCCCAATCCTGCCAGCTCAGCGGCTCTTCTTGCCGCAGCCGTGCAAACGTATTGTGCGGAGCTCCCCGTGCAAAGACGTCGTGGCTGGACAGGTCGACGTAGCCGTCGTCATGCGGTGTCCAGACAGTCATCTGCTCCTCCTCAGAATCTTGTTGCAAAGACAGAATATATAATTATATATATAGGCGCATTAATTATGTAAAGAGGCAAAGATGAAAATCGCGATTCTGATGGCTAACACCGATGAAAGCGACTTTGCGCAGACGCGGCAGAAGGACGGAGTGAAGTGGGAGAAACTTCTGGCACCCCTACGCGCGGATTGGGAGTTCGTGGTCTATTCCGTCAAGGACGATGTGTTTCCCGAAACCTTGCAGGGCATCGATGGACTTATCGTGACCGGATCCCCGGCCTCCGTACATGACACCGACCCCTGGATCCACCGACTGCTCAGCTTATTGCGAGAAGCGGTCGAGGCAAAAACCCCGATATTCGGCGCTTGTTTCGGCCATCAGGCAATCACTGTCGCTCTGGGAGGATCTGTCGGGCAGAACCCCAATGGATGGGAACTTGGTGTGACGGAAACCGCCGTTTCAACGGATTTGCCGTGGGCCGAGGAAGTGTTTTCTTCGATCAAGTTGAATGCCGCACATATCGAACAGGTCATCGAATTACCCGAGGGGGCCAAGACCTACAAAGGGTCGGCTTCTTGTCCGGTCGGTGGTTACTTCATCGGCAAAAAGGTCTTTACCACCCAATACCATCCCGAAATCACTCCAGAATTCATGAGCGATCTGGTCGAAGAACTCGCAGATCAAAAACCTGCTGACGTCATTTCAAGGGCGCGAGCTACGTTCATGGAAACCCCGAACAACAGCCAGTTCGCTGCCTTGATCGTTGGCTTCTTTGAGCAAGCTCAATCTGCGGAATAACTGGGATTTGAAGTTCGTTCGGAGCACGCTGCTCAAAGAGGCGAGCTTATGTTTCAGGACACTAGCCGCAACGGCGGAGGGCATTGGTCACATCCAACGCCATTCCATCGGAAAAGACGGTATGGGCAATCATAAGATCCCTTGCCTTCGGACCATCCGCATCGAGTACCGCTCTGAAGATTGTCTGGTGATCTCGCGCCGATCTCAACGGTTCGCCTGGCAGATCGTGGCGTGTCGCCAGATAGGCGACCAGGCGGTTTCCCACGTTGAACAATGACTTGGCCATATGCTCGTTCCCGGCGGCTTCCGCCATGGAGACATGGAAGGCAACGTTGAGGTCAAAATAGCTGGCTTGGAACTTGCGACTTCCGTTCGCGTGATCCAGGCAGTCCTTGACACAAGTCTCCAAGCGGTTCGCCTGGTTCTTGTTTATCCGGCGGCTGGCAAGTGCAGCAACGGATCCTTCCAGTTCCGCCAGCGCCTCGGTCATCTTGATCAGACCTTCCAGGTCAAGCGACACAATGAGGGCGCCTCCGCGTGGACGGCGTTCGACGATTCCTTCGGCTTCCAGGTGGATCAACGCCTCTCGGATAGGTGTGCCGGACAGCGAAAGGCGTTCCTTTAAGTCCACCTCATCAATCCGATCCCCGGGATTAAGCTCGCGTGCCAGCACTCGGTTGACAATATCGTCGCGAACTTGAGTTGCTTGGTGTCCCATCTGCTTCCATTTTTGATTGGCAGGGTGATCCTATAAATATAATTAGCCTGCATCAAATTAGCACTCAACCGCTTCGGTTGTTAAATAATGCAGAAAGATTGCCAGCTGTCAGGATGCTGTTGATCAGGATTTGTAGCTCCGCAGAAAAACATTCGCTTTTTGCCTGACGCCATCGGATTGATTTGTGGCGAAAGCCACATACAAAACTTGAATCCCCTCTACAGTCGCCAGCAGCACATGAAACGGTTCGGCTGTTCATTCACAATCAGCTCTGCGACGCCGAACCCGTTCTGATGGAGGTCGGCTTTGGCAGGAATCAACAGAAGGTTCTTTTACGACACCGTAAGACTGACGCTGTTCGAAGGTCGAATGCGGCAGACGCAAGTCAACGGCATGAATGTTTTTCTGGATTATTGGGAAAACGGCTTTGCAAGCAACGACGATCGTTGGTTGGCCTACATGTTGGCGACGGCCTATCATGAGGTCGACAAGAAGATGCAGCCCATCAAGGAGTACGGCTCCGATGCATATTTTTTCCGTATGTACGATATTGAGGGCCAGCGTCCGGATGTAGCAAGGGACCTCGGAAATACGCAGCCGGGCGATGGTGTGAAATTTCACGGCAGAGGCTACGTCCAACTCACCGGCAGACGCAATTATCAGGACATGTCGAACAGGCTCGGTGTCGACCTTGTGAGCAATCCGGAACTGGCTCTTGAAACGGACGTTGCGGCTCGCATCATCTTTGAAGGCATGATCGACGGCAGTTTCACAGGCAAGAAATTGTCGGACTACTTCAATCCGACCACGGAAAACTGGAAACAGGCAAGGCGCATCGTCAATCGCCTGGACAAGGCCGAGTTGATAGCCGGCTATGGGAAACTGTTCTACCGCGCAATATCCTACACGGTAGCGTCGTGAAGCTGGGCTTCCTGGCAGTTTGCGATCTGGATGATCGCCAGGCATCGGGCATGGTTTCGAATGTCGTCCCCTGGCGACAAGTGAAACGCAACTGAAACAAGATGTCCGTTTTCTGAGAATATATCGACACATCCGCTTCCTACCTGACGGATATCACGGCGATGGAAACCCACGCCATGACGAACCGTCGAGCCCAAAGGGCTGCTGGAGACATGAGGAAGTGTCAAATGAGAAATACAATTCTGAAGGCCGCATTGGCGGCAATCGTGCTGGCAACCCCCTTGGCTGCCACGGAAGCAAGCGCCAAAATCAAGGAAGTCAAATTCCATTTCGTGAAGGATGCCTATGCAGATTATCCGGTTTACGAAATGAAGTATCAGAACGGCAAATGGGTGTGGGCGAACAAAGGCAAAGCCTTCAAGCCCCGCATGAAATACCGGATCAAACACAACAAGGGCGGTATTTCGACCCACAATGTCTCTGCCAGGTTTTTTCTCGAAAAAGTCGAGTTTGGCACCCTGACAAACCTCAAGAACGTCAAGGAAGAACTCGTTGTCCTGAACATCGGCAGCAACATCATGAAGCACAAGGAGAAAGCGGCTCGCGCGGCCTGTAACACCTATGGCGGCACCAAAAAAGTCATCAAGGAAATGGGCCTGAACGGTAAGCTGACGGTTCGGCATACAGAATTTGGAAAACTCAAACAGACAGTGCACCGCAGTGCCGTGCTGACGGCAAAAGTCGTCTGCCAGGCCAGAGGCCCGAAACGCACGGGGCATTCCACCATTGCGTTGAAGCTCAAAGGTGTAAAGCTCTACACTGTCCCCGCGCGTCCGAAGTGCGGCAAGCCGGTGAAGATGGTGGCCGAGTTCCAGACCAACCGCCCGGGTAAAGTCGAGTTTCTTTATTATCGCGGTGACGGCAAGAAACAAAAGGCAAGCGTCACGACATCCAAAGGCGGTGCCGGCTTCCAGAAACGCTGGGTCAAGACCTACAAGTTCAACAAAACGACGTCCCGCAAATACAAAGTGGTCGCGCTGGGTCACAAGGCATCAACGCCGTGGGTTCCGATCAAGGTGAACTGCATCAAGGGTGCCAAAGACTTCGCGGGTTGATTTCCCCAAACCCGACAATTCACGGAAGCGCATCCTCATGGGTGCGCTTTTGTTTTTGCGGCAGCCCATTGGATTCCAGACCCACTCGGTGCTGGTGGTGCCGAAGTTTTCAGGGACCTCCATTATCTGATCCGGCACCGAGGACTGCCGCCTGCATGGCCAACATGACGCCGATGACTGGCGTCCGAATTGCAGCGGTCGGGCGTCGCGCGACCGCCCAGCAATGGCAAGCTTGACTCCGCCATACAAATTCGACATTCTCTATATTGACACAAACGTGCTGCTATATAGAACAATGAAGGAGAACAGAATGTTTGCTAGGGGAATGTTGGTTGGTCTTTTTGTTGCGGCTGGAATCGCCGTTCCCGCATCGGCAGTCGCCAAAAGTGTGACGATCCAGGCGATCGAAGACCGGGGGACGATGCTGTGCTCGGGGCACAACGGCAGCTACTTCGGCTTTGTCGAAGTGAATGACAAAAACGAGTGGAAGGGTCTCGACATCGATCTTTGTCGTGCGATGACCACCGCGATCCTTGGAGACCCGGACAAGGCGCAGATCGTCCCGCTGAGCTGGGCGCAACGCTTCCCGGCGCTCCAGTCGGGCGACGTGGACATCATCATCAAGGCGACCGGTTGGACGATGGGTCGCGATACGGAGCTCGGCCTGCAGTTCTCGATTCCCTATTTCTTTGGCGGCGCGCAATTCATGGCGCACGGTGACCTCGGCATCACCGAAGCCAAGGAGCTTGAAGGCGGCACGATCTGTGTCGAGGCAGGCACCACAATTGAACGGATTGCGGCAAACCATCTGAAGGCCATCGAAGTGGAGCACACGATGGTCAGCTACGAGAAAGCTTCGGAACTGCGAGCCGCTTATCTTGCGAACCGCTGCGATGCCTTCGCGGCGTGGGGTCCGTTCCTGGCGGTTCTGCGCGCGACCGAACTCGACAACCCGGATGGGCATGTCATCTTGAATGACCAACTGTCGAATGAGCCGATCTCAGCGGCCATGCGCCAGGGCGACGAAGATTTCGTCGACTTCACCAACTGGATGCTTGCGGCACTTCTTATAGCCGAAGAAGAGGGCATCACCTCCGAGAATGTCGAGGAAATGGCCGCCAATCCGCCCAATCCGAAGGTCGCCCGTCTCCTGGGCACCGAGCCGGGTATGGGCGAACGGCTTGGAATGCGCGACACCTGGGCTCGTGAAATGATTGCCGAGGTTGGCAACTACTCCGAGATCTATCACCGCAACCTGGGTGACAACAGCCCGTACAAGCTGGAGCGGGGTCTGAACAATCTTTGGAGCCACGGCGGCGTTCTCTACGCACCCCAGCTCGACTGAGGTTCCTCCGGTGGTCAGGGCCGCCGACAAGGGCGGCTCTGACGCGTCTTTTCCTCCAAACTAAAGAAGATCTGTCATGGACGCGGCCGAGCTGAAGTCGCGCGCCAAGCGGCGCAGACTGATCATCCAGGGTCTCCTCATCGCCGTTACCGTCGCGGTGATATATGGAGCCATCGAGAGCGCGCGGGTCAATCTGACCGCGCTCGGTATCACCAGCGGTTTCGGATTTCTGGAGCGTTCCACCGGCTGGTCCTATTCGTTCTCGCTGATTGATCGCAGCATCAATGACAGTTATGCCCGCACGCTGACGATCGGGTTTCTCAACACGATTTTCGTCGGTGCCCTCAGCATCGTCTTGTCGACCATTGTTGGCGTGTTGGTGGGAACCTTCCGCGATGCACGCAATCCGGCTTTGAAAACCGCGGCAACCGTTTATACCCAGATCTTCCGGAATATCCCGCTGATATTGCAGGCGATTTTCTGGTATGCGATCGTCATCCACTTTCCGGGACCACGGCAGGCCGTGTCCCTGGCCGATGGGGTGTTCCTGTCGAACAGGGGCCTGATGTTGCCACTGCTCAACGTTTCGCTTTCCGTTGCATTGCTGATCGTCCTCATCCTCATCGCAGCGGTCTATCTTTTGCGCAAGGCCCGGATCGGTTTCGTTCAGTCGCTGGTCGCCTGGGTCGGGCTTCTGATCTTCCTTCTTCTGGGCGCCTGGGGCCTGTTCGTACCGACCGGAGAGGGCGTGATTTCCTGGCCCGAACTCAAGGGGCTGCGCTTTGTCGGCGGTCTGACGATTTCACCGGAACTCCTGGTGATGATCATCGCCATCGTGCTCTACGGCTCCGCCTACATCGCCGAAGTGGTGCGCGGCGGACTGGCCGAGGTGCCCAGGGGCCTGATCGAGGCCGGTGAGGCCCTCGGTCTGAACCAGCGATCGATTTGGACCCGCATCAAGATGCCCATGGCCTTGCGCACGATTATTCCGCCCCTGGGCAATCAGTGGATCTTCATCATGAAGGCCACCACCATCGGCGTCGCCATCGGGTTTTCGGATCTGTTCTACATCGTGTCGACCTCGATCACGCAGTCGGGCCAGACCCTAGAACTGATCGCGATCCTCATGGGCGCCTTCCTTCTCGTCAATTTCTCGATCGCCCAATTCGTCAACTGGCTGAACGAAAGCCTCAAGCTGAAGGCGCATTGACATGGCCAACGCAGCCTTGCTCGACCTGATCGACTGGGACCGGATGAAGCGGCGCTCGTTTCAGACGCCAACCGATTCCGCAATTACGATCATTGTGTTCGCGGTGTTGGCCTGGGCGGCCTGGCAAGCGCTCAGCTGGGCGGTGTTCAACGCCGTCTGGAGCGCCGACAATGTGGAGCAATGCAAGGACGGCGGCGCGTGCTGGTCCGTTATCGATGCACGCTACCGGCTGATCCTGTTTGGTCTCTATCCCTATGAGGAGCACTGGCGGTCGACCCTGGCCTGCGTCTCGATTATCGCCACGATCGTCATTTCCTGCTTCCCCTGGACCTGGACGGCAAAGCGACTGTCGACGATCTGGATCGTCGGTTTTGCGGTCTACTATCTGCTGATGGAAGGCGGCCTTTTGGGGCTTGAGCAAGTGACCACGGACCAGTGGGGCGGGCTGGCGCTGACGCTGTTCCTGTTCTCAAGCGTGGTTCTGATCGGCATGCCCATGGGTTGGGTCTGGCGCTGATGCGCCGTTCGGAGATGCCGGTGGTGCGCACTTTTGCGTCCCTGGTGATCGATCTGATCCGGTCGCTGCCATTGCTGACAACGCTTTTCACCGCCGCAGTCGTAGTGCCGATTCTATTGCCGAACTGGCTCGAGGGCGACAAGATCTGGCGGGTCATTCTCGCTTTCGGGCTGTTCTTCGCCTGCTATCAGGCGGAGGTGCTACGTGGCGGGTTCCAGGCCATACCCAAGGGCCAGTTCGAAGCCGGCAAGGCGCTGGGATTGACCTACTGGCAAATCCTCGGACGCATCGTTCTGCCGCAGGTGTTTCGGCATGCCTTGCCATCGACCGTCAACAACGTGGTGGTGACGTTCAAGGAAACGGCGATTGTCATCATCATCGGATTTTTCGATATTCTCGCATCGGCCAATGCCGCTTTCGGGACGGCGGAATGGGCTCCCTATTACATCGAGGTCCTGACCTTCGTGGCGTTGATCTACTGGACCTTCCTCTTCGGACTTGGCCAGTACGGCGAGTATCTCAAGCGACGGATGAAGGTGGCGCAGCGGTAGACCGGCGCGGAGGACGCCCGGGCGGAAATCCGTCCGGGCAATATTGCGCTCTTCATCGGTTGTCGAAACGTCAAACGCGGGATCACAAAGTTAGTATGGGACGGATGCCGGTCAAAGCCTGTTGACGGGCGTCTTCAGCATCATGCAGCCGTCGTCGTCTTTCGGTACGTCGCCGGCGCGCATGTTGACCTGCAGCGACGGCAGAATGAGTTTCGGCACGGCCAATTGAGCATCGCGTTCGGTGCGGAAGCGGATGAACTCCGCGCGGCTCCTGTTGGCACCGACATGAATGTTCGAAGTCTTTTGAGCGTCGACTGTGGTTTCCCAGGCGACGGCTCGCCCTCCCGGTCCGTAGTCGTGGCAAATGAATAGCCTCAATTCATCGGGCAAAGACAGGATGCGCTGAATTGAATCGTAGAGCTGTCCGGCATCGCCGCCTGGAAAATCAGCACGGGCCGATCCTCCATCCGGCATGAACAGCGTGTCGCCGACAAATGCCGCATCGCCCATCACATGCACCATGCACGCGGGCGTATGTCCAGGCGTGTGCAGAGCAAAACACTGCAGGGCGCCGACCTGGTAAGAGTCGCCATCCGAAAACAGCCGGTCGAATTGTGAGCCGTCGCGTTGAAACTCCGTGCCCTCGTTGAAGATCTTGCCGAACGTATCCTGCACGGTCAGCACATGTTCGCCGATGCCAATCATGCCACCTGTGCGCTCCTGGATATAAGGCGCTGCGGACAAATGATCGGCATGGACATGGGTTTCGATGATCCACTCGACCTTCAGGCCGTTCTCACGCACGAAGGCAATGATTCTGTCGGCGCCGTCGAAGGTGAGGCGGCCCGGCGCAGGATCGAACTCCATAACCGGATCGATCACGGCGCAGGCATCGCTTTCCGGATCCCGAACCACATAGCTGATCGTGTTTGAGTGGTCGTCGAAGAACCCGGAGACGTCGGGTTTTATCGACAGATCGATGCGAGGGGTGGTCATCACGGCCTCCCTGTAAGGCTAGTCGAGTGTTATGCTGCCGTTGGGGCTGTCGAACACAAAGGACAGGGCGTTGGGCCCCTCGGAGATCTCGGCCAGGTGTGAGATTGACAGCGCTTCGAATGCGGCCTGCAAGTGTGCCGGGTCCGGTGTGGTAATGCACACCTTCGCCAGCCGCACACCGAGGTCCTGCTGCCCAGTGGACGGGTGCGGTCCGGGCGACCATTCGATGAACGCCGGCAAAAGGCCGTCCGCCGGAAGGTGTCCGTCCCGGGGTACTGTGAGCCGCCAGGTTCGATCGCCACGCCGGAAATCCACCACTTCGCCCAAGTCGACCGGGCTTGCGTCGAGAAGCCCGTCCAGGTCGTCGGTATTGACCACCCAACACAGTGCGCGGGGGCGGTTAGCAAGCCGGGACCGAGTAACCGGATCATCCAGGGTAAACCAGCGGACGCGGTCGGGGTCGGGGGCATCTGGATCGATAGCGATCAGTTCGAAAAAACTGTCGTTGCCGGCCTGCATCACACAGTTATGGGTGCTCATCGCGTCGTGTTTGGATCCGCGCGGAACCTCGACGCCTAGGATGCTCTTCATCGCCGCGACGCCTTGCTCGAGCGTGTCCGCGCCGATAGCGATATGGTCGATCCTGTTTTGCATGAGGGTCCTCAGTTATCGAGAAGTGGCAGGGCCGAGACAAGGTCCGCCTTGAGGCTGGCCGTGTCTTCGAGCCCGATGTTGAAGCGAACCAGGCGGCCCTCTTCGGTCCAATTGGTCGCGGTGCGGACGGGAACGACAGGCAGGACGAGGCTCTCATAGCCTCCCCAACTGACGCCGATGTTGAAGTGATGCAGCGCATCGACAAAGGCGCGTACCGCCTGGTCGCTGGTGGTATGAAAGACTACGCCGAACAGCCCGCCGGCTCCGCTGAAATCCCGTTTCCAGTTCTCGTGACCAGGACAGGACGACAGAGCCGGATGCAGCACGTTCTTGACCTGCGGCTGCTCTGCCAGCCACTGCGCCATCTGTCGGCCGGCACGGTCGATATGGTCAAGTCGGATCTTGAGGGTGCGAAGGCCGCGGAGCGCCAGCAAGACCTCCTGACCACCGGTCTTGTCCCCGATCTGCATGACCGTTTTGCGGATGCGTTCCGCATAGGGCCCGTTCGATGCCGTGACGCCAAGCATGCAGTCGGAATGGCCGGAAATGTACTTGCTGGCGGAGTAGACAACGATATCGACGCCCAATTCCAGCGGCCGGATGAAAACCGGTGTGCCCCAGGTGTTGTCCAAAACAGTGGGGACACCGGCCGCGCGTGCAGCTGTGGCAATGGCAACAATATCCGGCATCTCGAAGGTGCCGGAGCCCGGGGTTTCGAACACGGTCGCGGCGGTCGCAGCCCGCATCAAGTCTGCTATACCCCCGCCGATCATCGGGTCGAAGTACTCGATCTCCACACCAAGCTCGGTGAGCAGACCGTCGCAGAAGGCGCGGGTGTTACCGTAGACATTGTCGGCAACGAGCACGTGGCTACCTGGCCGGGCCAGCGCCAGCAATGCCGTCGTGATCGCGGCCACACCCGATGATGTCAGAGTTACCGTATCGGCACCTTCGAGCCTGGCCAGAATCTGCTCCAGCTTGTAGACGGCCGCATTTCCATACCGGCCGTAATACATGGTGCCGGAGCTGTACCGGGCGTCCCGAGCCGCTTCGAATTCGGCCAAGGTGTCGAAAACCATGGTCGAGCCGAGTTCGATTGGCATGTTGACGTGCCGGCCTTCGACGCGATCAGGCCGTCCGTCCTGGACCAGACAGTCCGACAGATTGAATGGTGTGTCCTGCAATTTTATGACCTCTGCATGCAATCAGCAGGATGACAGTCTCGAATTCGTGTGTCAATATTCAGCAAATAAGTATCGTATATCGGAACAACTAAGCGTGAGTAACAGGTCCACACACAAGCTGACTGCCAGCCATTGGGGTGCCGGCATGGCCGAAATCCGGGACGGGCAACTGTTGGCCGTGCATCCGCATCCAAACGATCCGAACCCCTCTCACATAAACGGCAACATCGCGTCCAGTCTCAATGGCAGGGCACGTGTATTGCGACCCGCCATACGGCGGGGCTGGCTGGAGGGCAACGGCACTCGCGGTCGCGATACATTTGTCGAGGTCAGTTGGGACCAAGCGCTCGATTTGATTGCCGGCGAACTGACCCGTGTGCGAGCAGAGCATGGCAACGGCGCCATCTTTGCGGGATCATACGGATGGGCGAGCGCCGGGCGTTTTCATCATGCCCAGAGCCAGCTCAAACGCTTCCTGAACGGGCAGGGCGGGTTTGTCCGCTCGGAGGGAAACTACAGCTACAACGCAGCATTGGTGCTCATGCCGCACATCGTCGGACCCTTCCGCACACAGGTAGCCGAGGCGACCCGTTGGCGAGTCATCGCCCAACACAGCGATCTGGTGGTGATGTTCGGTGGCATGGCCAAGCGTAACACGCAGGTCAGTGACGGCGGTGTTGCCAAACATCGCATGGTCGACAATCTGCATGCCTGTGCGCAAGCCGGCGTAAGGTTCGTCAATTTCAGCCCGTTGAAAACCGACGCCCCAGAGGAAATCGGCGCAGTTTGGTTGCCGCCCAGGCCGGGAACAGACACGGCCATCATGATGGGTCTGGCCCACACGCTCCTGGCCGAAGGTTTGCACGATCGGGAGTTTCTGGCGCGCTACACTGTCGGCTTCGACAGGGTGGCTGCCTACCTGCGTGGTGACACCGATGGCGTCGCCAAGGATGCAGCCTGGGCAGCCGGGATATCGGGAATTCCGGCTTCGACCATCATTTCGCTGGCGCGCGAAATGGCATCGCAACGCACCATGATCACCTGTTCGGCGAGCCTGCAGAGGGCCGATTACGGGGAGCAGCCACTGTGGATGACGGTGACGCTGGCGGCGATGCTGGGGCAGATCGGGTTGCCGGGCGGCGGTTACACGGTGGGTTTCGGAGTCAACGCCAATATCGGAAACATCGAGCGCCCGTTCCGCTGGGGGACGATGCCCCAGGGCAAGAACCCGGTTGATGACTTCATTCCGGTGGCCATGATTTCGGAGTTGCTGCTGAAGCCGGGCAAGTCCTACCGCTACAACGGCGAGACCCGGGTCTTTCCCGAAATCCGCATGGTCTGGTGGGCGGGCGGCAATCCTTTTCATCACCATCAGGACCTGCGGCGCCTGCACCGCGCCTTTCAGCGGCCCGAAACGATTGTCGTGAACGAGTTGAACTGGACCGCGACCGCGCGACACGCCGACATCGTCCTGCCCGTGGCCGCGGCTCAGGAACGGACCGACTTCGGCGGCGGCAAGTCCGATAATGCTCTCATCCCGATGCCTGCCAATGCCCGACCTGCCGGCGAGGCACGGGTGGAGTTTGACATCTTCGCAGATCTTGCCCGTCGGCTGGGTGATGACCGAGTGTTTACCGACGGGCTGAGTTCGGACGATTGGCTAAGGCGAATATGGGAGGTGACCCGAGAGGCCGCCAAGTCCGCCGGAGAGAGCTTGCCGGATTGGGAAAGTTTCATTGCCGGCGACATCCTCGAACTGAAGGACCCATCGCCCTCCCAGGTCTTCCTGGCCGAGTTCCGGGCTGACCCTCAAGCGCATCCACTGTCGACGCCAAGCGGTAGGATAGAGCTCTATTCAGAACGCATCGCCGGCTTCGAATTGGTCGACTGTCCAGGCCACGCCGCCTGGTTCCCGCCGCGCGATGCAAGCAAGGGCTCGCATTCCCTCTACCTTCTGTCCGGACAACCCGGTACGCGTCTGCACTCGCAACTGGACAATGGCGAGGTCAGTCGGGCGCACAAGATACAAGGCCGCGAACCGCTGCTGATCCACCCGCATGATGCTGCTGCCAGAGGAATTTCCGATGGTGATGTGGTCGAGTTGTTCAATGAACGCGGTCGCTGCCAAGCGGGCGCGAGAATCACGGAAGACATCCTGCAGGGATGCGTGTTTTTGTGGACGGGCGCCTGGTACGACCCGGATTTCGACGCGCCGGCAGACCGAGATCGGCATGGCAATCCGAACGCATTGACTCATGACTTGCGGACCTCAAGCCTGACGCAGAGCCCGGCGTCCCATTCCGCAATGGTTGACCTTGCTCGTTTCAGCGGCGCTCTGCCTCGGGTGCGAGCCCACGACCCGCCGGAATTTGTGTCACTTCCGCGTTCTGTTATACAGAACAGGTTGAAAGATCAGGGTTCCGAATGACCGATACGACCAAGGCGCCAAAAGTCGACTCCACCCTTTCGAAGGGAATCGCCATTTTGGAGAATCTTGCAGCAACCCGCGGCGGCAAGGGCGTGACCGAGCTTTCGCGCGAGCTCGACCTGACCAAATCGAACACGTTCCGATTGTTGCAGACGCTGACCACCCTCGGCTACGTGAAACACCTCGAAGATAAGACCTATGCTGCGACCCTGAAGACCTGGCAGGTCGGACGAGCCCTGGTCGAGAACCTCAACCTGCGGGTGGTCGCCGCGCCTGAATTGACCCACCTCAGTCAGGAGACCGGTGAGGCGATCTACCTGGCGGTACCGGAGGGGCTGACGGTCGTCTATATCGACAAGGTCGAGAGTCTAAAGCCGATACGGTCATGGAATCCGGTCGGCGGCAGCGCGCCGATCCATTGCGTCGGCACGGGCAAGGCAATTCTGGCCAATTGCTACAAGCGGATGCGCGAGAAACTGGACGGCAATCTCGACCGGTACACGGACAACACGCTGACGACCCTGGCTGAGCTGGATGCCGACATGGCCGAGACGCGAAAACGGGGCTATGCCTTTGACCGGGGCGAGTTTCGCGACCGAATCCTGAGTTTCGGCGCCGCCGTGCTGCTGCCGGACGGCGAGCCGATTGCCGCCTTGGGAATCTCGCTACCGGATATCAATATGGACCCGGGCGGCGAAAAACAGCTGGGGATCCTTGTGCAGAACGCGGCGGACAGCGTTTCAAGGAAACTAAGCCAGATTTGAGGACCGGGTCAGGCGATCCGTCAGTCTTTCTTTTCGGCCCTTTCGATGGGGCCACCGGACTTTTCCCATGAGCCGAAGCCTTCCTTGAGATGCGCGGCTTCAAAACCCATGTCCTGCAGGGTGGCGACCGTCAGAGCAGAGCGCCATCCGGACGCGCAGTGAAAGACGTATTTCTTGTCGGGCTGCGCAAAGACCTCCTTGTGGTAGGGGCTGTCCGGATCGACCCAGAACTCGATCATTCCGCGTGGCGCATGGAAACTGCAGGGGATGAAGCCGGTTCGCTGACGCTCGCGCACGTCACGGATATCGACGATGACCACATTCGGATCGTCGACCATCCCGATCAGGTCGGCCGTGTCGATTTCCTCGATGCGCTCACGGGCCTGTTGCACCATCTGCTTGGCGGATTTTTTCAGAGTCATGGGAATTTGTTCCGGTATATGTAACAAGCTTTTCGTATATTGACACAACGGCCTGTCCGTTGCAACCTGTAGAGACTGAGGCAGCCTGTGATGGGCTCGCTTCTTCCAGCCAACGGGGACAAACCGGCCCATGCAACAAGACGACCCGATCTCTCTCTGGGATACTTCGGCCGAGGAACCCGACGTTCCCAACGGGGTGACCGGCGATGTGGAGACCGACGTGGCCATCGTCGGCGGCGGTTTCACTGGGCTGTCGACAGCACTGTTTTGCTCGGAAAAAGGCCTTGGCGCACATGTGATCGAAGCGAAGCGGATCGGTTTCGGTGGATCGGGTCGGAATGTCGGACTGGTGAATGCCGGCGTCTGGCATCCACCAGCGGCGGTGCGGCAGAAATTGGGGACGACCTATGGGCCCCGCTTTATCAAACGCTTTGGCGAGGGGCCGGCCCAGGTCTTTTCATTGATAGAGAAACACCAGATCCGATGCGAGGTGACCAGGACCGGAACGATCCACGCGGCGCATTCACCGTCGGGGCATCGCGATCTTGAGGCGCGTCACGCGGAGTGGCTGGCGCTGGGGGAGCCGGTGGATCTGATTTCGCGCGAAGAGATGGTCGAGAAAACCGGCACCAATGTCTTCTACGGCGGACTGCTCGACCACCGGGCAGGCACGGTCAACCCGATGGGGTACTGCCGCGGTCTGGCACGCTCCGCGCTCGGAGCCGGGGCCACGATCAGCACCGGTGTTAAGGTAACCAATCTTCGCCGCGACGGGCAAACATGGGTAGTCGAGACCACCGGCGGGACGGTCCGGGCAAAACATGTTGTGCTCGGCACCAATGCCTATACGGACGAACTTTGGCCGGATCTGAAACGGGTCTTTACGACGATCCACTATTTCCAGCTGGCGACCAAGCCGTTGCAAGAGGATATGTCCCACATCCTGCCCGGGCGGCAGGGCATCTGGGACACCGGTCAGATCATGTTCAGCCTTCGGCGTGACGCTTTCGACAGGCTCGTCATCGGGTCCATGGGAACAGTCATTGGTGCAGTGGGACGCGGCCTGTCGCAACGATGGGCCAAAAAGCAGTTGGCCCGCATCTATCCCGAACTCGGGCCTGTCGAATTCGAGGAAGCCTGGCACGGGCGGATTGCGATGACGCCCGATCACCTGCCGCGCATCTACCAGCTTGCCCCGAACCTCTACACTTCTATCGGCTACAACGGTCGGGGCATCACCACGGGCACGATTTTCGGCGAGTGCATGGCAGATCTCATCTCCGGCATGGATCCGGCCGAATTGCCACTGCCGATCACCGAAATCAGGACTGTGCCCACGGCACCCCTGATGTCCCGCCTTTACCAGACCGCCTTTACGGCCAATCAGGTCCTCAAAAGTCTATGAACGTGTCGAACCAGAACAATATCCGCGTTGGGGTGGACATCGGCGGAACCTTCACGGATGTCGCCTTGCAGCATCCGGGTGGCCTTGCGACCTGCAAGGTGTTGACCAATTACAGCCGACCGGAACAGGCGATCCTGGATGGAATTGCCAAGGCCGCGGAACAGGCCGGAGTTGGATTGAGCGCGATCGGTCAGGTGATCCACGGGACCACGCTGGTGACCAATTCGCTCATCGAGCGACGAGGGGCGAAGACCGCCTTCATCACCACTGAAGGGTTTCGGGACGTGATCGAGATGCGTTCGGAAAACCGGTTCGAACAATACGACCTCAATCTGAACCTGCCCAAGCCGCTGGTGCCGCGGGAAGACCGGTTCACGCTCAACGAGCGCATGGGCCCGGGAGGCGAGGTGCTGCTGGCCCTCGATCCGGCCGAGGTCGCAGCTTTGGTGGAGCGGGTGCGGGAAGGCGGGTTTCAATCGGTCGCCGTCGGACTGATGCACGCCTACGCCAACGATGCCCATGAAGTTTTTGTTGGCAAAGCCTTGCGGACCGCGTTGCCCGAATTGTCGATTTCGCTATCGTCGGTCATTTCCCCGCAGATGCGCGAACTGCCCCGTTTCAATACGGTGATCGCCAATGCCTATGTCCAGCCGCAGGTGGCCGACTACTTGGGCCGTCTCGTGGAACGGCTGCGTGAAACCGGAGTTGATGCGCCGGTTTTCATGCTGCACTCGGGTGGCGGGCTCATCACCGTTGAGACCGCCGCTGAACAACCGGTGCGCCTGCTGGAATCGGGGCCCGCGGGCGGTGCGATCTTCGCCGCCGATTTTGCCCGGGCCCATGGGCTGGACAAGGTTCTGAGCTTCGACATGGGTGGTACGACCGCCAAGATCTGCCTGATCGAAGACGGCGCACCGAAGACGGCAAACACGTTCGAGGTGGCCCGCACCTACCGGTTCAAGAAGGGATCCGGCATGACGGTGTCGACCCCGGTCGTCGAGATGGTCGAAATCGGCGCCGGCGGGGGGTCTATCGCCTCGGTGGACACGATGGGCCGCCTTCAGGTCGGCCCCCGGTCGGCTGCTTCGGAACCGGGACCTGCCTGTTACGGGCGTGGCGGCAAAGAGCCGACGGTCACTGATGCTAACCTGCTGCTCGGGCGGCTCGATCCCGACAATTTCGCCGGCGGCTCGATCAGGCTTCATCCGGAAAACTCGGCGTCTGCGGCCGACAAGCTGAAGCTCCCGGTCCAGGACGCGGCTTTTGGAATCACCGAACTGGTGGACGAGAACATGGCCAACGCGGCTCGGGTTCACACGGTCGAAAACGGCCGCGATATCGAGCACTTCACCATGATCGCTTTCGGCGGAGGAGCCCCTTTGCATGCTTGCAGGCTCTGCGAAAAACTGGGTATCGGCGCCCTGATTGTTCCGCCCGGGGCCGGTGTTGGCTCGGCCATCGGCTTCTTGAAGGCGCCCTTCAGTTTCGAGGCGACGCGCGGATTGTTCCAGCGAATGGACACATTCGACGCCAAGGCCGTCAACGAGGCGCTTACCGAAATGGAAGCCGAAGCGCGAGCTTTCGTCGATGAAGGCGCCGGTGGTGCGGACACCGAAATCCGGCTGACCGCGCAAATGCGCTACTCCGGCCAGGGCTGGGAGATTCCGGTGGTGCTGCCGCACAAGGAGTTTGCGGAAACCGATGTGGACATGATCCTGGCCGCTTTTGAAGACGCCTATCGCACGCTGTTTGGACGGACGATAGAAGGACTGTCCGTGGAAGTGACCAACTGGCTGCTCACGGTCTCGACCATGCTGCCAGAGGTTGAGCGTGTCGCGCGGCACAGGAACGGCACGGATGCAACCGCCGTCCGCCACAGGCGGTTTTTCGATGCCGCGCTGCGGGCGGAGGTTGAAGCACGCGAAGTCGAGCGGTCGGACATGTCTCCGGGCCGCGTCGTCGATGGACCGGCGATTATCGTCGAATCCGAGACGTCCACCATCGTCACCAGCGCCTATCGCGCCTTGGGGCAGGGCGATGGCAGTTTGCTTCTTCTGGCAAAGGAGGCCTGAGCGATGAGCTCGACAGCCATTGACCATCAGATCATGTGGAGCCGTTTGATTGCCGTGGTGGAAGAGCAGGCCACCACCCTGATCCGGACGGCATTTTCAACAAGCGTCCGCGAGGCGGGCGACCTGTCGGCCGGCCTGTTCGACCGGCATGGGAGGATGATGGCCCAGGCGGTGACGGGTACGCCGGGGCACGTCAACGCCATGGCCGAAAGCGTCACCCATTTTGCCGACAGAATCGGGTCGCAAAACACGTTCGAGGGGGACGCTTACATCACCAACGACCCTTGGCTCGGTACTGGACATTTGCATGATATTACCGTGGTCACTCCGGTCTTCCGCAAGGGATTGCACATCGGTTACTTCGCCTGCACAGCCCATGTCGTCGACATCGGCGGGCGTGGATTCGGCCCGGACGGCAACGAGGTTTTCGAAGAAGGCCTGCTGATCCCGATCACCAAATTTGCAGAAAGCGGCGAGGTTCAGCCTCTTCTGATCGACATCATTCGTGCCAATGTGCGCACGCCCGACCAGACCGTGGGAGACATGTATTCGCTGGCTGCTTGCAACGAAGCAGGCAATCGCCGGCTTCAGGCGATGATGGACGAGTTTGGTATCGACGATCTCCAGCCGCTCTCTGATTTCCTCATCGAGACCAGCCGCCGGGCGACGCTCGAGGCGATTTCCAAAGTGCCGTCCGGCACCTATCGCGAGACTATGCAGGTCGATGGCTACGATGCGCCGGTTCATATGGAAGTAACGCTGCGGATCGACGGCGACCAACTTACCGCCGATTTCGATGGGACATCCGGCATGAGCCGGTTCGGCGTCAACTGCCCCGAGGTCTATACCCGTGCCTATGCCTGCTACGCGCTCAAATGCGCCATTGCACCCGAAGTGCCGAACAACACCGGTTCGCTCGAGCCGTTCCGCATCACGGCGCCGGAGGGCTGTATATTGGCGGCTCGAAGACCGGCGCCGGTTTCGGTGCGCCATGTGATGGGGCATCTGGTGCCGGATGTGGTGCTCGGCGCCTTGCACCAGGCAATGCCCAACACCGTGCCCTCGGAAGGCGCCAGCGCTCTCTGGAACATCCAGATCTCCGCACGTGCCTCCGATCCGGCGAGTGGGCTGCCGAACCGCGAGGTTCTGATGTTCAATTCGGGTGGGACCGGCGCGCGTCCCGCCTATGACGGTCTCAGCGCCACCGCCTTTCCATCCGGGGTCTCGACCATGAGCGTCGAGGCGACCGAGCATGTCGGGCCGATCACGGTCTGGCGCAAGGACCTCCGCGAGGGCTCGGGTGGCGCCGGCGCTTTGCGCGGCGGATTGGGGCAGGTGATCGAGATCGAGCCGCGCGAGGGTTACGATTTCTATTTCAATGCGATGTTCGACCGGGTTGAAAACCCGGCACGTGGGCGGGACGGAGGGCTGCCCGGCGGTGCCGGCGCCGTTGAACTGGCTGACGGAACCAGGCTCCGTTCGAAGGGGCGGCAACTGGTCAGGAACGGGCAGCGGCTTCGGCTGAGCCTGCCCGGTGGCGGTGGTTACGGAGATCCGAGATCGCGTGACCGCGACGCGATCGCCCGGGACATCGCCGCTGGATTCATCACCGCCGACCAGGCGCGAACAGATTACGGATTTAAGGAGTAGATCATGGCACCAATCGCACTTGTCAGCGGTGCGGCGCAGGGCATTGGTCTTGCCTGCGCAGAGGCGCTGGTGGCGGATGGCTATAGGGTCGTTTTGGCCGATGTGAAGAACAGTGTCCACGATGCAGCGGCATCGGTAGACGGCATCGGCATGGTTTGCGACATGGGCGATGTGGAAGCCATCGGCGCCATGTTCGATCGGATCGAGGACGAATATGGACCGGTATCTGCATTGGTCAACAATGCCGGGATTGCGATGCCGGGCGACTTCCTGACCTATGACCTGGCGGCATTCGACACTGTCATGGCGGTCAACCTGCGTGGTCTGTTCGTCGCGACCCAGCGCGCGGCCAGGACCATGGTCGACAAAGGCATTGAGGGCGCCATCGTCAACATGTCCTCGATCAATGCACAGGTTGCGATCCCGGCCATTCCAGCCTATTGCGCCTCCAAGGGCGGCGTGATGCAGTTGACCAAGGCGGCTGCGCTGGCATTGGCGAAGCACAACATTCGCGTCAACGCCGTGGGGCCCGGCTCGATCGACACTGAGATGATGGCGGGCGTCAACGCCAATCCCGAAGCCTTCAATATGGCCATGTCCCGCACGCCGCTTGGGCGCGCAGGCTCTGCTCGCGAAATCGGCGATGTCGTGGCGTTTCTCTGCTCTGCAAAGTCCAGCTACGTCACCGGCGAAACGATCTACGTCGATGGCGGGCGACTTGGCCTGAACTACGTGGTCTCATGAGTTACGCGCAAACATATGCCCGTTGGCAGATGGACCCTGAAGGTTTTTGGGCCGCCGCGGCCGAGGACATTGACTGGTTCACGGCGGCCGACCGGGTCTTCGATCCGGATATGGGCGCCTATGGTCGCTGGTTCGTCGGCGCCGCCTGCAACACCTGTTGGAATGCCGTCGACCGTCATGTGAAAGCCGGCTATGGCGACGGCAAGGCGCTGATCTATGACAGCCCCGTGACCGGCGTGACGGCGCACTATTCGTTCAGCGACCTTCAGGCCGAGGTGGGCGCGCTTGCATCGGTCATGCGCGATCACGGCGTCGGCAAAGGCGACCGGGTGGTCATCTACATGCCAATGGTGCCCGAGGCGATTTTCGCCATGCTGGCGTCGGCCCGGCTGGGCGCCGTTCATTCGGTGGTTTTCGGCGGTTTTGCCGCCAACGAACTGGCAACCCGCATCGACGATGCCGCGCCGAAGATGATCGTGTCGGCCTCCTGCGGGATCGAGCCTAGCCGTGTGATCGAATACAAACCGCTTCTCGATGAGGCGATCGAGATTTCTTTCAGCAAGCCCGACCACTGCCTCGTCCTGCAGCGAGAAACAAGAACCTGTGACTTGATCGCAGGGCGCGATATCGACTACGGCCAGGCCGTCGGCGAGGCAAAAGCCGCCGGCAAGACAACCGAATGCGTTCCGGTCGCGGCAACCGATCCGCTCTACATTCTTTATACATCAGGCACGACCGGCCAGCCGAAGGGCGTCGTGCGCGACAATGGCGGGCACATGGTGGCGCTGCGCTGGTCGATGGAATATCACTACGGGCTGAAGCCCGGGGAGGTGTTCTGGGCGGCATCCGACGTGGGATGGGTCGTTGGCCATTCCTATATCTGTTACGGGCCGTTGTTGAACGGATGCGCCACGGTGGTCTATGAAGGCAAGCCGGTCGGCACTCCCGATGCCGGTGCGTTCTGGAGAGTTATTCAGGACCATGGGGTCACCGCGCTCTTCACCGCGCCGACGGCCTTCCGCGCGATCAAGAAGGAAGACCCGACCGGATCGCTGATCGGCAATTACGATCTGTCGAAGTTCCGGACGCTGTTCTTGGCGGGCGAACGCTCCGACCCGGCGACGATTCAGTGGGCCGAAGAGAAGCTCGACCGATCCGTTATCGACCACTGGTGGCAGACCGAAACCGGCTGGGCGATGTCCGGCAATCCGGTGGGGTTGGGGCAGTTGCCCGTGAAATACGGTTCGCCCGGGGTTCCGATGCCGGGCTACGACATCCGCGTTCTGGACGACGACGGCCATGAAGTGAGCCCGGGAACTTTGGGCAACATCGTTTGCAAACTGCCCCTTCCGCCGTCCGGTTTTCCGACGCTCTGGAACGCCGAGGTGCGATTTCGCGAAAGCTATCTCGAGGAGTTTCCGGGTTACTACGCCACGTCGGATGCCGGACAGATCGACGAGGACGGATATGTCTTCATCATGGCGCGCACCGATGACATCATCAACGTGGCGGGCCATCGGCTGTCCACTGGCGCGATGGAAGAGGTCATCGGCGCCCACCCGGACATCGCCGAATGCGCTGTCGTGGGGGTGGCGGATGCGTTGAAGGGGCAGATGCCGCTGGGCTTCTATGTGGTCAATGACGGTGTGGACCGGGAAACGGCTTCGCTGGAGCGGGAACTGGTGACGCTGGTGCGACAGAAAATCGGCGCCGTTGCGGCATTCAAGACGGCCATCGCGGTCAAGCGATTGCCAAAGACCCGCTCCGGCAAGGTGCTGCGCGGCACGATGCAGAAGATCGCCGATCGCCAGGACTTCAAAATGCCAGCCGCGATTGACGATCCGGCCATTCTTGTCGAGATCGCGGATATGTTGAAAAGCAGGGGACTATTGTCATGATCGAGCGGCTCGAAACCGGCCGACGAATGTCGAAAATCGTCAAACACAACGGCGTCGCCTATCTCTGCGGCCAGGTCGGCGACGGCGACACGGTCGCCGAGCAGACCGGGGATTGCCTTGCGAGGATCGATGCGCTCCTGGACCAGGCGGGATCCGACCGCGAGCACATCCTGCAAGCAACCATTTGGCTCGCCGATATGGCCGATTTCAGCGAAATGAACGCCGTTTGGGACGCCTGGGTGCCGGACGGTCACGCACCGGCGCGCCTGCGGCGAAGCCCGTTTGGCAAGGGACGTGCTCAAGGTGGAAATCATCATCGTGGCGGCAACAAAGAGCTAGAGAGGCGACCATGACACAGACACCCGCAGTCAGAATGCTCAACGTGGAAAAGTACTACGGAGCGTTTCATGCTCTGAAGGACATCAATTTGACGGTGGCACCCGGCGAGAAAATCGTGGTTTGCGGTCCTTCAGGATCCGGCAAATCCACCATGATCCGCACCATCAATCAGCTCGAGGAACACCAGTCGGGCCTGATCGAGATCAACGGCCACCCCATCAGCGCCGAAGACCCGGCCATCGACAAGCTTCGCCAGGACGTCGGGATGGTGTTTCAGCACTTCAACCTTTTTCCGCATCTGACCATTTTGGAGAATTGCACCCTGGCGCCGATGCTGGCGCGAAAGATATCCGCGTCAGAGGCCGAGGAAACCGCGATGATGTATCTTGAAAAGGTGCAGATCGCCAACCAGGCACCGAAATATCCGGGACAGCTGTCGGGCGGTCAGCAGCAGCGGGTGGCGATTGCACGCTCCTTGTGCATGAAACCCGACATTCTGCTTTTCGACGAGCCGACCTCGGCGCTTGACCCGGAGATGATCGGAGAGGTGCTTGACGTCATGGTGACGCTCGCGCAGGAGGGCATGACGATGATATGCGTCACCCACGAAATGGGTTTCGCCCGCAAGGTGGCGGACCGAGTGATTTTCATGGATGCAGGCGAGATTATCGAAGAAGACAGCCCCGACAACTTCTTCGACAACCCCAAGAGCGAACGGACCCGCAATTTCCTGGATCAAGTCATCACGCACTGACAGGCACGTCCGCCACGGAGATTGCCCTGCGATTGGCCTATACGAAGATCAGGTGGGTGGACCTTACGGACAGTTGGCTGTGTGAAGTAGTGGCTGCTGGAGAAGGCCGCAGCTCGCCGGCTTTTCGTCGTTAATCCGGCATCGTTCGCCGTCATCCACCCGAAGCTGATCGCTGATCGAAGCGCTTCCACAACGTATTGAAAACAGCGAGCTCGCTCGTGCTTGTGGTATCTTAGCTGATGCCACCTAAAGACCCTGATCGGCGGTTGCTTGCCTGATAAGAGGGAGAAACAGGTGATTTGATCCGGGTTCAGGCAACGCCTGAAAAGTGCCTTCAACCTTCCCAGGAGTGCAAAATCACTTGCCAAAACGATGCCGCCGGGCCTATCGTTTGCATTCGTATGCAAAAATGGCTTTTCCGGTTGCGCTGGACAAGCCAAATGGGCTGCGGCTGAACCGCAGGAGGCGGGGGAGGATTGATGGATCGCCACACGGCCAACAAAACGCTGATCGCGCCTTTGCGCGCTGCGATGTATGACTTCACCGAAGCTGGTGTGCGGAGTGCGCTTGATGCCACGTTGGCGCCGGAGGCAGTGTGCCGCTTCGCCCATCCCTTTGGCGATCTGCACGGGCCGCAGACACTGTACGACAAGGCCTATGGCCCGTTGGCTCAGGCTGTCCCGGACCTGGAGCGGCGCGATTACATTGTCATGGCCGGTCCCACCGAACACGGCGATGACTGGGTCGGCGCCGGCGGCTACTATACCGGCACATTCAGCCAGCCATGGCTCGATATTCCGCCCACCGGGCATCAGATGCATATGCGGTTTCATGAGTTCTTCCGTATAGCGGACGGAAAAGTCACCGAGATTCAGGCGCTCTGGGACATTCCGGAGGTCATGCTCCAGGCAGGAGCATGGCCCATGGCGCCGTCGTTGGGGCGCGAGTGGCATGTGCCTGGCCCGGCGACTCAGGACGGATTGGTGCCTGGCCCCTGGAACGAGGAGCAGGCGAGCCAAAGCTGCGCTCACATCGTCGAGATGCTCAACCACATGAAAAGGCATCCCAGCCTCGGCGGGCCGGAAGTCATGGAGATGGAGCGCTTCTGGCATCCCCGAATGAGTTGGTACGGGCCTTCGGGGATCGGTACCGGTCGTGGCATTGAGGGGTTTCGAAACTGGCACCAGATACCGTTTCTTCGCGGCATGCCCGATCGCGGGCAGTATGTGGACGAGGTCATCTATCATTTCTTCGGTGACGGTGCCTATGTTGCCGTTACCGGTTGGCCCAACATGATCCAGACCGTCACTGACGATGGCTGGATGGGCATCGTCCCGAGCGGCAAAAAGATCACCATGTGCTCGCTTGATTTCTGGCGCATCGAAAACGGCCTCATTCGCGAAAACTGGGTGATGGTTGACCTGCTCGATGCCTACCGCCAGCTCGGCGTTGACGTGTTCGAACGGCTACGGGAGTTCAACAAGGCGCGCATCGGATTTGATTCGGTGACAGGCAGGGCTTTGTCTTGATGATGAAATTGCGTCGATCTGTATTTGTTGCCTTCGCCAGCGCAGAGTTTGCAGCAGGCTGATGGCTCAGGACAAGGTAACTTCGACGGATGTGGCTCGGTTGGCTGGTGTCAGCCAGTCCGCCGTCTCGCGCGTTTTCACACCCGGTGCGAGTGCCTCGGCGCAGACGATTAAAAAGGTGCGCGCGGCCGCCGACAAGCTCGGTTATCGGCCAAATGTGCTGGCGCGGTCGCTCATCACGGGCCGTAGCCGCATTATCGGCCTCGTCGTCGCCTATCTGGAGAACTACTTCTACCCGGAGGCGCTGGAAAAATTCTCGAATGCCCTGCAGGCCAGGGGCTATCATATCCTGGTCTTCATGGCGTCGCAGAAGGCCGGCAATATCGACGGTGTCGTCCAGGAAATCCTCGACTATCAGGTCGATGGCATCATCGTCGCGTCAGTCGCTCTGTCGTCGGACCTGACCGAGCGCTGTCAGGCGGTGGGCGTTCCGGTGCTGCTGTTCAACCGCTATCAGGACGACGTCGAGACGTCTTGCGTCACCGCCGACAATCATGAGGGCGGCCGTGAAGTTGCGCGCTTCCTGCTTGCTGGCGGTCACCAGCGCGTCGGATATATCGCCGGCTGGGAAGGGGCGTCTACACAGCGGGATCGCGAACGCGGTTTCCTCGACGGTCTGGCGGAAGATGGGGTAGCGCTTTTTGCGCGCGAGGTCGGCAATTTCGTCCAGGAAGAGGCGATTGATGCGACCCGTCGGATGTTCGGAGGCAAAGACCGCCCGGATGCGGTTTTCGTTGCCAACGATCATATGGCCTTCGCGGTCATGGACACGCTACGCACCGAACTCCGACTTCGTGTACCCGACGACGTTTCGGTCGTCGGTTTCGACGACGTGCCGCCGGCGGCGTGGCCGGCCTATGGCCTGTCGACCGTACGGCAGCGGGCCAATCTCATGGTCGAGCAATCCGTGCGGGTTCTCATCGAGATGATCGAAAACTCCGATGCGGAGCCGGAGCGGGTTGTGGTTCCAGCGCCACTCGTTGTCCGCAGTTCGGCCAGAAAACCCGAGGGCATTGACGGAAGGAATTAGGCCAATGACAAAAATTCAGACAAGCCATGTCGGGTCCCTGCCACGGACCCAGAGTGTAGTCGATTTCATCTTCGCGCGGGAGCGCGAGGAAGACTATGACCATGACGCATTCGACGCGGAAATGACGGCTGCGGTCGACGAGACGGTCCGCCGGCAGGTTGAAGCAGGCGTCGATATCGTTTCGGATGGCGAGACCTCGAAGATCTCCTATGCGACCTACGTCAAGGACCGCTACACCGGGTTTTCCGGAGACAGCGACCGCAACGCTCCGGCCGACCTCAAACTGTTCCCAAGCTTCCTTGAGCGGCTGGCAAATTCCGGCGGCACGCCGACCTATGCCAGGCCGATGTGTACCGGCGAGGTAACCTCCAAGGGGCAGGGGGAGTTGAACAAGGACATCGCCAATCTGAAGCAGGCCATGGACAAGCACGGCGTGTCGCGTGGCTTCATGAACGCGGCTTCGCCGGGAGTGATATCGCTGTTCCTGCAGAACCAGCACTATCCAAGCCGAGAGGCCTATCTGGCGGCGCTCGCCGATGCGATGAAGGACGAATACGAGACGATTGTCGCAAGTGGTCTCGACCTGCAACTCGATTGTCCCGATCTGGCTCTCTCCCGGCACATGCTGTTCGCCGATCTCAGCGATGAGGAGTTCGTCAAGATCGCCGAAAGCCACATCGAAGCGCTTGACCATGCCCTGCGCGATATCCCCCAGGACAAGATACGAATTCATATCTGCTGGGGAAATTATGAAGGGCCGCACGTCTGCGATATCGGAATGGAGAAGGTCTTCGGCGTTCTGATGAAGGCAAAGGCCCGCTACCTCCTGTTCGAAACATCCAATCCGCGCCACGCCCATGAATGGACGGTGTTTCGCGACCGGCGGCAGGACATTCCCGACGATCGGATCCTGGTCCCCGGGGTTGTCGACACCACCACCAATTTCGTCGAACACCCGGAGCTGGTTGCACAGCGCATTGACCGCTTTGCCCAGATTGTCGGTGCCGATCGCGTCATTGCAGGATCCGATTGCGGCTTCGGGACATTTGCTGGTTTCGGCGCCGTCGATCCCGAAATTGCCTACGCCAAGCTCACGACGCTGTCGGAGGGCGCAGTGCTGGCAACTGGACGCTCATGACAGCACTCGTGATGCTGCCGGGCATGATGTGCGACGCCCGTCTTTTCGCACCGCAGGTCGCGGCGCTGGCGTCGAGATACAGCATCATTCTGCCAAAGCCCGCGTGTCATGACACGTTTGCTGATATGGCCGCGGCGGTGCTGGCGGAAGCACCGCCGAGCTTCGCGCTCGCCGGCCTGTCAATGGGTGGCATCCTTGCAATGGAGATCTTTCGGCAGGCCCCTGACCGCGTCGAACGCATCGCCCTGATGGATACCAATCCACGGGCGGAAAAGGCCGAGATGAGGGCGGCTCGAGAGCCTCAGATCCAGAGCGTTCTTGAAGGCGGCCTGGCCGTTGTGATGCGCGAGGAGATGAAACCGAACTATCTGGCCGACGGGCCTCGGCGCGCAGAAATTCTCGACCTTTGCATGGACATGGCAGCAGCGCTTGGCCCCGATGTTTTCATCAGCCAGTCGCGTGCTTTGCAGACGCGGCCCGACCAGCAGGAGACGCTGCGGGCGATCAAGATCCCGGCGCTTGTTCTGTGCGGCGAGGATGATCGGCCCTGTCCGGTGGAGAGACACGAACTGATGCACGCGTTGATCCCTGGCTCGCACCTTGAAATTGTCAAAGGCGCCGGCCATTTGCCGACGTTGGAGCAGCCAGGTTCGACAAACGATGCAATCACTCGATGGCTAGAGCTTTGACCGCTGATTGGGTCCGCCCACAGACGCTCCACGGCGCTGCTCTCATGTCAGGTTTTGTTCGTTGATTTCAGTGGCGCTCTGCTGAGGTCATTTGCAGACGACGTGAGCTTGCTCAAAAGCCGCATGAACTCCTCGGCTTCTTCAGGCGCCAATCCCTCCAGAATGATGCGCTGTGCGGCGTCGACGGCCGGTGTGATCTCCCCCAGTGTTCGTCTGCCAGCCTCCGTGATGTGGAGTTCGCGGGCCCGGCGGTCGCGTTCGCTAACACGTCGGACTACGAGGTCCTTTTGAACAAGCCGGTCGATGACGCCAGTAATCGTTGCACGGTCGTACGCGATCTGTCCCGCCAGCGTGGCCTGGTCGATGCCATCATGCGTTTCGACCGCAGCCAGCGCGGCATATTGAACCGGTGTCAGGTCATGCCCGAGCTTCGCAACTTCGGTGTGGAAGATCGCCACGGCGATCTGCTGTAACCGGCGGATCAGGTGTCCGGGCTTTGAGTAGATGTTGGCCAAGCGCGCCTCCGGTGGGTTCAGATCAATTGACGTGTATACTAATAATAAGTATACTAACTAAAAATATATAAGTCGAGCAGAATGAGGAGGAGGGGAGCGCGTGCAGTTCCATCTCAATGGTTTCAGAACCGGCGACCCCGAAATTTCGGATCCTGCAGAGCACCGCGCATCCGAGTCCGGTCCGGACAGTCTTCCCGCTGAAGTCGATGTTCTGATTGTCGGTTGCGGGCCAGCCGGTTTGACGCTCGCCGCCCAGCTTTCGGCCTTTCCCGACATCACCACCAGGATCGTCGAACAAAAGGACGGCCCACTCACCCACGGTCAGGCCGACGGGATCGCCTGTCGGACCATCGAGATGTTCCAGGCCTTCGGGTTTGCCGACAAGATCACCAACGAAGCCTGTTGGATCAGCGAGACGACGTTCTGGAAACCGGACCCTGAATCGCCTGGGTCGATCGTGCGGAGCGATCGGATCAGGGACGTTGAGGACGGCCTGTCGGAGTTCCCGCATGTCATTCTCAATCAGGCGCGGGTCCACGACCGGTATCTTGAGGTCATGCACAATTCGCCCAATCGCCTGGTGCCGGATTACGAGCGCCGCCTCGTCGACGTGGACGTGGATCAAACCGGAAACAGCGCTCATCCTGTGACGGTGAAGATTGAACGAACCGACGAAGCACACAAAGGCCAACTGGAAACCGTGAAGGCTCGCTATGTCGTCGGCTGCGATGGAGCCCGCAGTGCGGTACGAAAAGCGATAGGCCGGGAGCTCAAGGGAGAAGCGGCCAATCAGGCCTGGGGCGTCATGGACATCCTGGCCGTAACCGACTTTCCTGACGTTCGCATGAAATCTCTGATCAAGTCAGAGCAACAGGGCACGATTCTGATCATCCCGCGCGAGGGCGGTTATCTGTTTCGCATTTATGTGGAACTCGACCAACTGGCCGAAAACGAGCGGGTGGCCAGCAAAAACATAACGTCTGACTACCTGATCGACGCGGCAAACCGGATTCTCAGCCCCTACAGCATCGACGTCAAGGAACTGGCATGGTGGTCCGTCTATGAAATCGGTCAACGGATTTGCGATCGGTTTGACGATGTCCCCGAAGGCGACCTCGCGACCCGGCTACCCCATGTCTTCATCGCCGGCGATGCCTGTCACACCCATTCTCCGAAGGCCGGGCTGGGGATGAACGTATCCATGCAGGATGCGTTCAACCTGGGCTGGAAGCTGGCGCATGTGCTACTTGGCCGCTCGGAGGCTGACCTCCTGCGTACCTATTCGGCAGAGCGCCAGGCCATTGCCCAGGAACTGATCGATTTTGACAGCCGCTGGGCACGCATGCTGAGCATGCCGACAAAATCCGCGGACAACCCGGATGGTATCGACCCGGCGGAGGTGCAGGGCCATTTTGTCAAAAGCGGTCGCTACACCGCCGGAACGGCAACGGTCTACCAACCGTCCGTTTTGACCGGTGAGCGAACGAATCAGGACCTCGCCAAAGGCTTCCCCATAGGCATGCGGTTTCACTCGGCACCCGTCATTCGTCTCGGTGACGCCAAACCGATGCATCTGGGGCACACGGTCGAAGCTGATGGCCGCTGGCGGATTTTCATCTTTGCGGGGAAGAACGATACGGCAGTCCCAGGATCGGCCGTCGACGCCCTTTGCAGCTTCCTGGAGTCGTCACCGGATTCGCCGGTCATCAGACACACTCCTGAAGACGCAGATCCGGATTCGGCGATCGACGTGCGCGCTGTCTATCAGCAGGGATTCCGCGAGTTGGAGCTGGCCACGATGCCGTCATTCCTGCTTCCGCGAAAAGGCAAATACAGCCTTTGCGACTACGAAAAGATCTTCTGTGCCGACATCGCTTCAGGCGAAGACATCTTCGACATGCGCGGCATCGATCGGGAGCAGGGCTGCATGGTCGTGGTGCGGCCTGATCAGTATGTCTCCCAGGTCCTGCCGCTGGACGCGTATCGCGCTCTCAGTGCTTTTTTTGCGGGCTTCTTGCGCTGACGTCTTCTTGGCGATCGGTGGACTAACTCGCCTTTAATCCTGCCAACCAAAGCAGGCATTCGCCCGCTCGGTCCAAGCAGTCGTATCGATCCATTCAGCGACGCTACCATCACCGAGCTGATGCCACGGTTTCCGCTGTGTGGAGGCCCAGGCCAGCGCCAGGTTGCAGGATGTGGCGGGGGGCAGGCCCTCCCGATGCCCGATCAGCAAGGGCCGCAGCGTTGCCATGCCAGTGCCAAGCATCAAAATGGCATCGGCTCCCGACTTGGCCAGTTCCCGGTAGCTATCCAGGACGGCATCGCCAGCAAGCGAGTAGATCGGGTGAAACGCCTCTTCTCGCAGCGTGGGTCCCAGATGATGGGTGATCTCGAATCCATGGTTTTCCCAGTAAGGGATGCAATGGCGGTTGAGGCTTTCGGGGTAGGGTGTCAGCAGTGCGACCTTTTTTGCGTCCATGGCGCGCAGCATGGCAACTGACGCCAGGGCGGCGGTCAGGAACGGAACCCCGCGCCGGGCTTCGACTTCCTCGGTGATCCGCAGTTCTGCGTCCAGGCCGATCAGGTAGGATGCACCGGTGCAAGCCGCCGCGACAACGTCGATCGGGGCGTTGGCAAATGCGTCCGACGTGTCGGCGAAACGTGTGGTGTAATCGACGAGCCGTTCGGCAATCGTACCCTTGTCCGAGGTCAGCCGTGCGTTGACGAGCGACCAGCCCGGCTGCAGCAGGGCCCAGAGCTCCGGCTCCACCGTGGTGTTTGCCTGAGGCGTCAGAACACCGATCAGCCCGTTTGATCCGTAGTCCGTCAGTTCGCTCATAACCAGCCCAACGCTCCCGGTAGCCACAGACTCAGGGGCGGAAACAGGATCAGCACGATGAGCCGGGCGAGATCCGCAAAGACGAAAGGAATGACACCACGGAAAATGGTGCCGAGCGGCAGATCGCGCGCCATGCCGTGCAGCACAAAGACATTGATGCCGATGGGCGGCGTGATCATGCCGAGTTCGATGACGACCACATTGATGACGCCCCACCAAATCGGGTCGTATCCGAGCCCGGTCACGAGCGGATAGACGAAAGGCAGCGTGAGGACCATTGCTGCGATGGTGTCGAACAGCGATCCGAGGATCAGGTAGAACACCATCAGCAGGGCAATGACCACGATCGGCGGGAGACCGAGCTCTTCAATCCATGTCACGGTGGCTGCCGGCAGTCCCGATAACGTGGCGAAGTAGGAGAAGACTGAGGCGCCGATGATGATAACGAAGATCAGGCCGGTGTTGGAGGCCGTCTCGCCCAGGGCGCCCAGAAACTTGGAGCGGGTCAGCCTCCGCCGAAAGATCGCAAGAAGCAACGCGACGGAAGCGCCGACGGAGGCCGCCTCGCTGACTGTGAATGTGCCCGAGTAGATGCCGCCGGAAACAATGAACGCGAGCAGCAGGACCGCCCAGCTCTGCTGCGTGGTTCGACGGCGCACGGTCCAGTTTTCGCGCGGGCCGACCGGAGCGAGCTTTGGATTGCGGCTGACGACGATGGCCACTGCGATGATGTAGAACACGACCGCCAGCAGTCCCGGAATAACCGCCGCCAGAAACAGCGCGATGATCGAATTTTCCGTCAGGATCGCATAGAGGATCATCACCACCGAGGGCGGAACGATCATGCCAAGCGTGCCGCCGGAGGCGATCGCTCCCGCGGCAAGCGATTTGGCGTAGCCGCGTTCCAGCATCTGCGGCAGAGCGATGCGGGCCATGGTCGCGGCGGTCGCGACCGAGGAGCCGCAAATCGCGCCGAAGCCGGCACAGGCGGCCACGGTGGCGAATATCAGCCCGCCGCGTCGATGACCGGTATAGACATAGGCCAGCCGATAGAGCTCGTCGGACAGCCCGCCGACATGGGCGAAGTTGCCCATCAGCAGAAACATGGCGATGACAGCCAGGCCCTCGGCGGCCATGGCCGCGGACGGCTCCGTTGCCAGCAGGGTCAGCGCCGGGCCGAATCCGATGATCAGACCCGTGCCGATCACGCCGACCACGCCCATGGCGATGCCGACCGGCACCTGGACAATGATCAGAACGAACATGAAAGCAAGGCCGATCAGGCCGGTTGTCAGTGGATCCGAAACCAATTCAACCGCGCTCCATCTCGTCCAATTGGTCAGAGGACAACTGGGTCAGGGCAGGGGTCTCTCCGAAGACAACTGCTTTCAGCCAGGACCAGACGACAAAGGCCTGAACGGGCACGCAAATCGCCATGATGGCCGTGGTAATCCACCAGAACGGGCCAAGCGGAATGTGAATGGTGCGTGTGGTTCGACCTGCGTCCCAGTAGTTCGCGCTCAGATCGATGAACTGCCAGACAAGCACACCGAAAAAGGCGAGAGTAACGCTGGCCGCGAAAAGCTCGAGCGAAGCGTTGACGCGGCCCGGATAAAGATTGCCGACGACCCGCACGGTCACGTTGGTTTGCCGTAGCAAGCCGGCCGGGAAGCAACTGGCGATCACGGGTGGAAAGATGATCTCGCCGAAATCGGCGAATCCGGAAATGCGTGGCGCGCCAAAGGTACGCGCCACACCGTCATAGAAGATCAGCAACGCCATGATGACCAGACCGCAAAACCCGACGATGGCGACGGTCTGCGTGATGCGGTCCAGCCTTTGCGCGGTGCTTTGATGCATCAGTTGGAGCTGCGCATTTCCGTCAACAATTTGACCGCGGCGTCGTAGACTGCCTGGCCGTTCGGCGTTGCCTTTATCCAGTCTTCATGCACGGATTGCGCGGCCTGCTCGTACTTTTCCAGGGTCGCGGTATCAGGTGCGATGACTTCGATCCTGCCTTCGTCGCGCACATCCTTGCGAATGGCCTCACCAATGTCGGTATAGGCTTTGCCGCCCATTTGGGCCATTACCGCGCCACCGTGTTCCATCACGGCGTTCTGAACGTCCGACGGAAGGCTGTTCCATTTGGCCTCGTTCATGAGCAGCAGGAACGGAATGGCGCCAGCCGGCACGACATAGGCCTGGTCGACCAGCGGAAGCGTCTTGAAGGTGCGCATTCCGGTCCAGCCTTGAATGGCGCCGTCGACGGTTCCGCGATTGAGACCCTCGTTCATTTCAGCCGAACTCAGGGTCTGCGGTGCGGCGCCGAGGCTTTCGAGCCAACTGGCATGGATGCCGCCGACCGAGCGGATTTTCATGTTGGACAGGTCATCGAGCGAACCGATCTTCTTCTTCATGAAGATGGCGTTCGGTTCCGCAGCGAAGAAGCCGACGACGTGTACGCCGTCGAAGCCGGTCAGAAGACCCATTTCATGCAGTTTCCATCCGACAACCGAGGCTTCCTCGGCGGTCCGGAACAGGAACGGCAATTCGAACAGGCCCATTTCGGGGAACTGACCGGCGGTATAGCCCGGAAGCACCCAGGTGACATCGGCCACGCCGTTCTGCACGAGCTCGAACTGTTTGAACGGGCTTTTGCCAAGCGTGCCGCCCCAGAAGCCCTGAAGCTTGACGTCCCCGCCGACATCGGCCGAAACGGCTTCCATCCAGGGTTTGATGACGCGGCTGACGCCGACGCTCTTTTCCGGCACGAACGTGCCGACTTTGACCAGTTCCTGAGACACGGCCGGTGTTGCGGCCATCATCAGCGACATCAGTGTGCCGGTCAGCGCGAGTTTCCAGTTTGTCATGGGTCCTCCTTCATGGTTTCTGGTTTGCCCCTATTTTTCTCAATGGCGGCGGGGCTTTCGGGATAGAGACGGTTCTTTCTTCGGTGTAGAAAGCCTCGCAGGCGGCACCGCCCTCGCGGCCGACGCCCGAGGCCTTGAAGCCTCCGAATGGCGCACGCAGTTCGCGCATCATGGGTGTGTTGACCCAGACGACGCCCGAGCGCATTGCCTCTGTCATGTGCATGACGGTCGGCAGGTGATCCGACCAGATATAGCTGACAAGCCCGTAGCGCGTGTCGTTAGCGATCGCCGCGGCCTCGTCGGCGCTGTCGAACGGCAGGAAGGTTGCAAACGGTCCGAAGATCTCGCCTTGAGCAACCCGATCATTGTTGCTGGAAGCGCGAACCGCCGTTGGGGCAATGAAATAGCCGGGACCCAGGTCCTCGCGCCTTTGGCCGCCCGTCAAGAGTTGACCACCGTCGGCCTCGGCCGTCTCGACGAAACCGAGCACGCGCTCTCTATGGGCGGCACTCGCGAGAGGGCCGATCTCGGTTGCTTCCGAGGTTGGGTCGCCCACAGCGATATTGCTAGCCCGTTCGACAAACCGCCCGACGAATTCGTCAAAGATCGGGCGTTCGACCAGGATGCGAGATCCGGCCAGACACTGCTGGCCATTGTTTGAGAAGATGCCCAGCAGTGCTCCGTCGAGAGCCCGCTCAAAATCGGCGGAAGAGAAGATGATATTGGCCGACTTGCCGCCCAGTTCCATGGTGCAGGGCACCAGGTTCTTGCCGGCTTCGGCCATGATCAGGCGCCCGGTTTCTGTCCCTCCGGTGAAGCTGACAAGGTCGACATCGTCGTGGGCGACCAGTGCGGCGCCGGTGATGTTCCCGCGCCCGTTCACCAGGTTCAGGACCCCCTCGGGCAGAATATCGCACAGCAGATCGACCAGCTTCGCCAGGGCAAGCGGCGTCTGTTCGGACGGCTTGAGCACGCAGGTGTTGCCGAACGCCAAGGCGGCGGCGATTTTCATCGTGGCCAGCGCCACTGGAGCGTTCCAGGGTGCGATCAGGGCAGCCACGCCCACCGGCGTGCGGCTGACGGTGGTCATATATCCGGGTGTCTGATCGTACCGTTGTCCGGCCGACTGGCTGATATAGTCTGCGAAGAAACGAAAATTGTAGGCAGCCCGTGTGAGGTGCCGTGATTTCAGCTCGTGCAGCAACAATCCGGTTGCCGCGCATTCAAGGCGGGCAAGTTCATCAGCGTTATCGAGAATGATCTGCCGGCAGGCTTCCAGCAACTCGATGCGCTTGGGAACGGATGTGTCGCGCCACGCTTCGAATGCGCGTCGTGCCGTGCGAACGGCCTGGTCGACGGTCTCGGGACCGTCTTCGCCCAGCACCGAGATCTGATCTCCGCTGGCGGGATAGTACACGGGAAGTTCCGCACCCGACCCGGCGGTGGGGTGGTCGCCCACCCGACCTGTGACCCGTTCCGGTGGAATGATCGGGAGTTCGAACCTCATGGCATATAGCCCCCGCCGTTTACGTGCAGCACCTGTCCGGTGACATAGGCGGCGGCGGACGAGAGAAGGAACATGATCGGCCCGACGACGTCCGAGGGCTCCGCTATTCGCTGCAGCGGCATCGACTGCGCATAGGCGTCGATGTCGAGGCGCGGCGGACCGTCCTCGTCCGAGCGCCCCGTTCCGCCCCTCAGGAATGCCGTGTTGACGGCGGAGGGCGCAACGCAGTTGACCCGTATATCCGGGGCCAACTCCAGTGCAAGCTGACGCGTCAACGCGGCAATCCCCGCCTTCGCAACGGCGTAGGGTCCGTACCCGGGGCGGGCAAAGTGTCCCAGTCCCGACCCGACATTCACCATGGCCCCGCCCGTTTGCAGTTTCGGCGCGAAGGCGCGGGCAGCGAGGAAAGCGGCATTGAGGTTGCCATCAACAACCTCCGTCCACCGATCCGGCGTCGTATCGAGGACTGCTTCGTTGTCTCCGACAAACCCGCAGAGGTTGACGAAACCTGAGAGCTCTTGATTTTCGGCGATAGCGTTTGCGGCAGCCTCGAGAGAAGTAACGCTGGAGGCGTCTACGGCTACCGCTTCGCAATCTTGCGGGGGATGCGTTTCCAGCGAGCGGGGCAGGTCAAAAACGATCGGCTGATAGCCGGCCTGCCGCGCTTCGCGCACCAGGACCCGGCCGATGCCGCCGGCGCCGCCGATAATTGCCACCGCGCTGCTCATATTAGCGCCTCTGAACGGCGCAAACCCTCGATCATGGATGAGCGCAGAAGAAACGCCCGGGCTCTTTTCGGATCCGCCGCGATAGCCTGAAGTTCCGACAGATGGTCCCGGCGTGTCCGCTCGTCCTGTGTGTTCATTCTCGACCGATTGGTGTCTGCCTGCGCGACGATGTCATCCCGCGCGATCGGCAGCCTCTGACGCTCATACTCATCGAGAAGGTCAGTGTCGGCACCGTTCATGACGGCGGCTAGTTTCTGCGCCAGCACCCAAGCATCGTGCACACCGCCGTTCAGGCCCATTCCACCCTTGGGGCTGTTCAGATGCGCCGCATCTCCGGCGATGAACATGCGGCCTTTGCGGTAATGCGATGCCACCCGATGGTGCACGCGGTAGATCCTCTTTTCGGCGATATCCATTTCCGCCGCCGCGGGAACAATCTCCGCCACATAGGAGCGGATGACGTCATCTTTCATGATGTCTTCTGCGCTCTGTCCGGCGCGCGGATGCAGCGATATGCGCCACAGATCGGGAAGCCGCAGGAGTGAATAAGTGCCATCCGATTTCCAGATGTAATTAACACCTGACAGGCCCTCGAGGTGATCCTCGAAGGGGAAGTGAGTGGTCACCAGAACCGTTTCCTCAGGATAGGTTCCGCCGACGAAATCAGCGCCAATCATCTCCCGCACGACCGAGCGGGCGCCGTCGCAGCCAACGAGGTAGGCCCCGCGCAGTGTCTCGTTTCCAATGGTTAGGCTCACTCCCGATTCGTCTTGAGAAACGGCATCCACCTTGGCGCCGAACCGAACAACACCGTCGGGCAACCTTGCGGCGATGGCGCGGCTCAAAATCGCCTGTCGGCACTGCAACCGGTAAGGATGATCGGTTTCACCCGCCAGCACCGCCAAATCGAACTCGGCCCGCTCGCCGGTGGCATCCATTCGGATCTGCCAGGTCGGCGTTATGCGGCCGTTCTCGATGAGCTCTTCAGTGATGCCCGCGTCGTCAAACAGGTCGAGTGTTGGTGGGTGAAATGTCGAAGCGCGCAACTGGTCGACTATATCGTCTTCCGCCTCGAAAAGCCGGGCGTGTATCCCGGCTTCCGTCAACCGCCATGCCAGGGTCAACCCCACGGGGCCGCCACCGACGATCAGGACGCAGTTTTCGGGCAAATCCATCAAAAACCTCAGCGCAAAGGATTCCCTTTTCGGCAAAGTTATAATATAGTCATAACAATAATACAATTCCATGGAGCCAAATTTGCGACTCAACCCGGAAACCGGCGTTCCGCTCTACCAGCAGATCTTTGTTATCCTGCGGAACAAGATCATCTCCGGCGAGCTGTCGCCGGGCGAAAAAGTCATGAGCGAGCAGGAATTGTGTTTGCGCTTTGGGGTCTCGCGCGTAACGGCGCGCGGTGCGCTGAGCAAACTGGCCGAAAGCGGACTGGTCGAACGGCAGCGCGGCAGCGGAACCCGTGTTGCCAGCCAGGTAGAATCCAAGCGCCCGGTGGTCGCTTCAATGGATGGCCTCATCGAAAATGTTGGCCATATCGGACGCACCACCGACGTTCGAGTTCTTGAACACGGCCAGACGCCCGCATCAGGTGAGTGCGCCGCAGCACTCAACATAGATAGAGGAACAATGGTTCAACGCGCCATCCGCGTGCGCGTGCACGATGGAACCCCGATGACTTATCTCGTCACCTGGATTCCGGCGGATGTCGCGGCCTTGATCGAAGGCCAGGATATGTCGTCCACGCCGTTGTTGCTGCTGCTCGAGAACGCGGGCATTCCCGTGGAATCGGCACGACAATCGATTTCCGCGACGGTTGCTGACAGTGAAATCGCCACCGCGCTCGGCATCGCCGCCGGATCCCCTCTCATCGAAGTGCGGCGTGTGGTCTCCGACTCCTCAGGTCGACCGATCGAGTACATCAAAGTTCTCTATCGCCCGGAATTTTATCAGTTCGAAATGAACCTGCGACGCGTGGAGCAGGGCGATGGCCGGGCCTGGTCAAGCGATCAGGCCGTGACCCTGGCCGAACCGTATCTTGCTGGAAGCGTTGAGGGCTAAAGGCCTGAAAGAAAGCGGAATTTTAGACGCTTTCCGTATCGAATTCGAACGAAACACTGATAGTCAAAGATCCACTCGATTTGATTCGAGAGTCTCACCTGAGCATCGCGCTGAGGTCGGCTATAACGTGTGCATTTATGCCGAAAGTTGCATGAATTTATTTCAGCGAAATTCGCGTTTATTTTGATTTTTTTTCAATCGACGCTTCAATATCGTCCACCCGCACAAGTTGGTTTGCATGCCCCGCGGACTTCCAGCGGTCGCAAATCAGTCCGTCAGCTTTTGACAAGAGGGAGGACGAAAATGTCCGTGAAATCATGCTCTGATTTATTGAAATTGGCCGTCGTGGGAGCCGTGTCCGTGGTCGGGGCGATGGGATTGGTCAATGGCCATGCCTTTGCTCAGGACTATGGAAATCACTCCTTCAAGGTGATCGGCAACTGGACCAACGCACCGCATTTCAAGAACACTGAAAAACCCTTTTGGGAGCAAACGCTTCCCGGTGCGACCGGCGGTGCTCTGTCGGCACAGATCACACCTCTGGATGAACTCGGGCTTAAGGGCTTTGACGTAGGGCGGATGCTGAAACTGGGGTTGTTTGATTTTGTTCACGCCGGCTTCACTTATGTTGCCGGCGACAACGCCATGTTTGAAGGGGTCGACCTGGCCGGTTCCATCCAGAACTGGGACGATGCGCGGCAGTCGGTTGACGCCTACCGCCCGATTCTGGACAAGCAGATCAACGACACATTCGACGCCAAACTGCTCGCCATCTACAGTGAACCGACGCAGGTTTTCTATTGTCGCGTTCCCATCAGCGGCATTGACGATATCGCTGGCAAGAAAGTCCGGGTCTACAATCGAGCGCTGTCTGATCTCGTCGAGGGGATGGGTGGGATTCCGACGTCGATCGATTTCGCAGAGGTTGTGCCGGCGCTGCAGCGAGGTGTTGTCGATTGCGCCGTGACCGGTACGCTGTCGGGCTACACCGCCAAGTGGTACGAAGTCGCCACCCATCTCTACACCCTGCATGCAGCACAGGGATCGAGCCTGTTTCTGGCGGTCAGCAACGCCACCTGGGACAAGCTGAGCCCCGATGCCCAGCAGGTCGTGTTGGCTGAAGCCGGAAAGCTGGAAGACCAGGCCTGGGCATTCGGCCAAAAGGCCGACCAGGAAGGCATCGATTGCAATACAGGCAACGGGCCCTGTTCGTTCGGCGACGCACAGAAGATGACGCTGGTGCAGCCAAGCGACGGAGACCTCGAACGTCTCAAGAAGATTGTCGAGGAGAATGTGCTCGCCGGTTGGAGTGAGCGCTGCGGCGCCGACTGCGTTTCGGCCTGGAATGGATCCGCAGGCAAAGCTCTTGGATTGACAGCGCCCACCAATTGACGGTGGTCACAGCGGAGCCGCCGCCAGCCGGCGGCTCCAACTCTGGGCGGTGCAATGCTTGATTCCCTTGCCGAAAAAGTCTTTTCGTTTTCCAGGATCACGGCGATTTCGGCCGGTCTTCTGGTTCTGGGCGCTGCCATTGTCGTCTTTGTGGACGTGGTGCTGCGCAGCCTGGCCGGCTACACGCTCGGCGGTGCAGACGAGCTGTCGGGTTACGCTTTGGCGATCGGAACCGCATGGGCGCTGCCGTACTGTCTGCTAGGGAAGCATAACATCCGCGTCGATACGGCTTATCGGTTGATGTCCCCGCGCTCTCGGGCAATTCTGGATGTCATCGGCCTGCTGGCCATCGGCGGATTTGCGCTGATTCTCACCTATCGCGGCGGGCTTGTGCTGATCGAAACGATCGAGCGCAATTCACGCTCGGTCGGCCCACTCAGTCTTCCTCAGGTCTACCCGCAAACGCTCTGGTTTGCCGGTCTCGCGTTTTTCACGTTCGCATTCCTTCTCACGGCACTGCGCAGTCTGGCGGCTCTGATGTCGGGTGACCTGCAAAAGGTGCGCGAGATTGCAGGAACCCGGGGTCAGTCGACGGATCCGTCCGGCAGTTCTCCGGCATAGGTTTGCTTCATGCTTGCTGTTACCGCAATCGCCCTCATCGTCATGATTGCCCTGGCCGTTCCAATCGGTGCGGCCCTGGGCTTGCTGGGTGTCGGGCTCGGATTGGTCTTTTCACCGGTTGCGCTTGATCGCGCTCTCGGTGAGATTTTCTGGCGAAGCAGCAACGACTTTCTCATCGTCGCCGTGCCGATGTTCGTGCTACTCGGAGAGCTTGTTTTGCGGGCGGGCATCGCCAAGCGCATGTATGACGCTCTTGGGCATTGGCTGTCCTGGTTGCCCGGAGGGCTGATGCACACCAATGTCGGAAGTTGCGCGATGTTTGCCGCGACGTCCGGCTCCAGCGTGGCAACCGCGGCGACGCTCGGAACGGTCGCGATGCCGGAATGCGACCGTCACGGCTACAACCGGCGCCTGTTTCTGGGCACGCTCGCCAGCGGAGGTACGCTCGGCATCCTGATTCCGCCGTCGATCAATCTCATCGTTTACGGGCTGCTGACGAACACTTCCGTGCCCAAGCTTTATCTTGCGGGATTTGTGCCTGGCATTCTGCTCGCCTTGCTATTCATGGGGACTGTACTCGTCGCATGCCTCGTCCGACCGGATTTCGGCGGCGAACCCGTCCGCAGTTCCTGGCGCGCCCGGTTCCACTCGCTGGTCGATCTCTTGCCGCCGCTGTTTCTGTTCCTGCTGGTCATCGGATCGATCTATGCAGGACTGGCGACGCCGACGGAAGCCGCTGCACTCGGCGTCATCGGCGCTCTGGTTCTGTCTGTCTGGACCGGCACGGTGTCGGTCAACATGCTGAAGGACGCGTTGCTATCGACCATGCGCACCACCGGCGTGATCATGCTGATCATCCTGGCGGCGGTGTATCTGAATTTCGTTCTTGCAGCGATCGGCCTGACCCGCGAACTGACGCAGTTCATCGAGAGCCTCGGCCTCACGCCGCTGCAGATGATCATCGCCATCGTCATATTCTACATTGTGCTGGGCTGTTTTCTCGAAACCTTCTCGATGATGCTGACCACGGTGCCCTTGATTGCGCCGATCATCATCGCCCTTGGCTACGATCCGATCTGGTTTGGGATCCTGCTGATGGTCCTTCTGGAGATGGCGCTCATAACACCGCCGATCGGAATCAATCTTTATGTTATTCAGGGCATTCGAAACGACATCCGTTTCAACGACGTTGCTATCGGCTCGTTCCCGTTTGTCGTGGCCATGGCGTTGACTGTCGTGCTGCTGATCGCGTTTCCGCAGGTGGCGCTTTGGCTGCCCGATCTGGTTTCCAGCACGCGCTAACGACAGTGGATCGGAAAGGTCAGGTCATGGAAACCGAATACCGCGCCATTCTCGAGAGACTGGTCAGGTTTGAAACAACACCGGATCGTTCGAACCTGCCTTTGGTCGAATGGCTGGCTGCCCGATTGGACCGTCGCAATGTCACTGTGGAGGTGCTGCCTTCGCCAGGCACGGACAGGGCCAACCTGCTGGCCAGAATCGGCCCCTCTACCTCGGGCGGCATCGTCTTGTCCGGGCACACGGATGTCGTGACGGCCGAGGGGCAGGATTGGCGATACGAACCCTTCGAAGTGACAGAAGTGAATGGACGCCTTTTCGGTCGCGGCACCGCTGACATGAAAGGCTTCGTTGCCCTCGCAACCGGATTGGCCCCCTGGTTTGCCACTCTGCCGTTGAGACGCCCCATATACCTCGCGTTCACCCATGATGAAGAGACCGGTTGTCTTGGCATTCCACACCTCATCGACCACATTGAACGCACCTGCGAGAAGCCGGCCATGGCGATTGTGGGCGAGCCCACCAACCTTGAAGCCGTGACCAGCCACAAGGGCATGCACCTCTTCAAAACGCAGATCATCGGAAAGGAAGCGCACTCGAGTTCTCCCGACCTGGGCGCCAGCGCGACCGTCGCGGCCAGCCGGCTTGTTGCGTTCCTCGATGACTATTTCAACGAGCTGCAATCAAGGTTCCCACAGGATGACTGCTTCGACCCGCCGCACTGTACCTACAATGTCGGCCGTATCGACGGCGGTATCGCAACCAGCTTCGTTGCCAATCGGTGCCGGGTCGACTGGGAGTTCCGGACGCTCCCAGACGTACCGACCGATGCGATAATGGAGGATATCAAATCTCACCTCGATCGCGAGCTGCTCCCGTATTTGCGTCGAACCCATCCCGCCGCTGAGATCGAGTTGAACTGCTGGGCGCAGGTGCCGGCTTTGCGGCAGGAGAACAGTGCCGCCATCACGAATTTCATACGCCATTTGACCGGAGGCAGCCTGCAAGGCGCGGTTTCCTACGGAACGGAGGCAGGGTTCTACCAGCGAGCGGGCATGTCGGCGATCGTATGTGGACCGGGGAACATCGCGCAGGCTCACAAGGCTGACGAGTTCGTCACGATCGATCAGCTAGAAGTCGGAAACGAGCTGTTGGCCAAGGTCGCCGAGTGGGCCTGTGACTAGGGGAGATCAATTGCATTGGGGCTACTTCTATCAGCTCTCCAGCGACACCCACAAAACCTTGGCGTCTTCTTTGCCGGTGGAAACGCAGCAGTGCCCCATCCCAGCATCGTAATAGGTGGAATCACCCGCTTTGAGCTCCAGCGGCCGATAGTGCTCGGTAAAGAGCGTCAACTCGCCACTGATCACAAACATGAACTCTTCCCCTCGGTGCCGGATCCAGGTGTCGAAATCGGAAATGTCGCGCGCTTTGATGGTGCTGATATAGGGCAGCATGCGCTTGCTTGTCAGTTCGGTGCACAGCAGTTCGTGGCCATAGGTCGGCGTATCCTGGGGCTCGCCCTGGCCGTCCGGTGTATAGTCGCGGCGGCCGGAGATGCTGCTTTGACTGGACTGGACGAAGAGTTGCGGTGACTGCAGCTCAAGCACCTTGGTGAGGCGACGCACGACGTCAAAACTGGGTTTGGTCTGATTGTTCTCGATCTTGGAGAGCGTTGAGCGGCCAATTCCCGCTGCCTTACCGGTCTCCTCGAGCGTCCAGCCTTTTTTCTTACGCGCCTCGAAGATCATCTTTCCGAGATCCGCGGTGTCCGTGGCTTCCAGTCCGTCGGTCGCTTCGCTGGGCAGTACCGGTTCCATGGCTGTTTCTCCAGTTGAAAGCGCACCTTAGGGCGCGTTCCGGTAGTCGTCAAAATCTTAATTCACAAACATTTTGTTTCTTATAATGGAAAATGTTGTAAGATAGGGAAAAATGTCGTATCAGCGGCGAAATCCTGTCAACATGGTGTCCCAAAGAAGGGGAAGCCGGTTTGGAAGAAAAGATGTTTCAAGCGGATCTACAGATTTCCGACCCCGTCGTGGCCAGCGCAATCGCGGCGGAAGGCAGCCGCCAAGCCGACCAGATCGAGCTTATCGCCTCTGAGAACATTGTCTCGCGGGCGGTGCTGCAGGCGCAGGGGTCGCTCCTGACAAACAAATATGCCGAAGGGTATCCCGGTCGCCGCTATTACGGCGGCTGCGAACACGTGGATGTCGTCGAGACGGCGGCGATCGAGCGCCTGAAAGACCTTTTCGGAGCGGAATTCGCCAATGTGCAGCCGCATTCCGGCGCGCAGGCAAACGGTGCGGTGAAGCTGGCGCTGCTGCAGCCCGGCGACACCATTCTCGGCATGTCGCTCGATGCCGGCGGCCACCTGACTCACGGTGCCAAGCCGGCGCTCTCGGGCAAATGGTTCAAGCCGGTGCAATACGGCCTTGACGCAGATGGGCGCATCGATTTCGACCATGTCGCGGCCTTGGCGCGGGCAGAAAAGCCGAAACTGATTATCGCCGGCGCTTCAGCCTATTCGCGCACTATCGACTTCGCCCCTTTCCGGGAAATCGCCGATGAAGTCGGTGCCTGGCTGTTGGTGGACATGGCTCACATTGCAGGTTTGGTCGCTGCAGGTCTTCACCCGTCGCCTGTTCCACATGCCCATGTCGTGACCTCGACGACCCACAAGACGCTGCGCGGCCCGCGCGGTGGGTTCATCCTTAGCAACGACGAGGCGATGGCAAAAAAGATCAACTCGGCGGTGTTCCCTGGCCTCCAGGGCGGGCCGTTGATGCACGTGATCGCAGCCAAGGCAGTCGCCTTCGGCGAGGCGCTGAAGCCCGAGTTCAAGGTTTACGCCCGGCGTGTGATTGACTCCGCCAAAGCTCTGTCGGAGGTCATGATCGAGCGCGGCTGCGCCATTGTATCGGGCGGCACAGACAATCACCTCATGCTCGTCGATCTGCGGCCCAAGGGTGTCAAGGGCAATGCCGCCGAAGCAGCGCTGGAGCGCGCTGGCATCACCTGCAACAAGAACGGTGTTCCGAACGATCCGGAAAAGCCGACCGTTACCAGCGGTGTTCGTCTTGGCACTGCCGCCGGCTGCAGTCGTGGTTTCGGCCCCGAGGAATTTGCAACGATCGGACACATGATCAGCGATGTGCTCGACGGGCTTGCCGCCGAAGCCGAAGGGGACAGCACGGTCGAGTCCAATACGCGCGCCCGGGTAAGGGATCTGTGCACCCGGTTTCCGATCTACTGAGGATGGGGTCAGGGAGCCTGCTCTAAAGCGCTCGGCTGGACGATTCACACATAGGAAAAGACACTTTTTTCAACCGAGATTTTTTCATCGCCCCTTGGCTGGTCGGAGATTTGAAAAAGCCGGCAGGGCAATCCGCTGAACTCAAAGGGAGGCAATCATGGAAGCACTATCCAATCTGGTAGGCCAGATAAACTCAATCGTCTGGGGGCCGGTAATGCTGGTTCTCATTCTCGGTGTCGGTTTTTTCTTGCAGGCCGGGTTGAAATTCATGCCCATCTTGAAGCTGGGCACGGGTTTCAGCTTGTTGTGGAAAGGCCGCGAAGGCCATGGCGCGGGCCAGATCAGCCCATTCAATGCCCTCATGACGTCGCTGTCTGCGACGATCGGAACCGGTAACATCGCCGGCGTTGCAACCGCCGTCTTTCTTGGTGGGCCTGGCGCTTTGTTCTGGATGTGGATGACGGCGCTTGTTGGGATGGCCACCAAATACGCCGAAGCAGTTTGCGCGGTGAAATACCGGGAGCGGGACGAACTCGGCAACTTTGTCGGCGGACCGATGTACTACATCAAGAACGGCCTGTCGTCGAAATGGTACTGGCTGGCTCCGGCCTTTGCGCTTTTCGGCGCCATCGCCGCATTCGGCATTGGCAATGGCGTACAGGCTAATGGCGTTGCCCATGTGGTCAACGAGAACTTTGGCGTGCCTGCCGAGGCGACGGCAGTCGTCCTGATGATCCTGACCGCCGGCGTGATCCTCGGCGGCATCACTCGCATCGGTGCCGTTGCCGGTAAGCTGGTTCCGTTCATGGCCGTGGCTTATATCGTTGCGGGTCTACTCGTTCTGCTGATCAATATCGGCGCGATCGGTGATGCCATCGGGCTCGTGTTCACCCACGCCTTCACCCCGAGTGCGGCGGAAGGTGGTTTTGCCGGGGCCGCGGTCTGGGCCGCAATTCGCTTTGGTGTCGCTCGCGGCGTGTTCTCCAACGAAGCGGGCCTCGGTTCCGCTCCGATTGCCCACGCGGCAGCCGAAACCGCCGGGCCCGTGAATCAGGGCCTCATCGCCATGCTGGGCACGTTCATCGACACCATCATCGTGTGCTCCATCACCGGCCTCGCAATCATCGCCTCTGGGGCCTGGACGTCGGGTGAATCGGGTGCGGCTCTCACTTCGCTGGCTTTCGAAACATCGTTGCCAGGCATTGGTGGGTCGCTAATCGCCATCGCACTGTCGATCTTCGCCTTTACCACCATTCTCGGATGGAGTTTTTACGGCGAAAAATGCATCGAGTTCTTTTTTGGCACCAAGTCCCTGCTGCCCTACCGCATCCTGTGGGTGGTCGCGATCTATTTCGGTGCTACCGCCGATCTCGGCTTCATCTGGCTGCTGGCTGACACGCTGAACGCCATGATGGCCATTCCGAACCTGATCGCATTGGCGCTTCTCAGCCCAATCGTCTTCACTCTGACACGCGAGTTCTTCGCCTCTGGCGGCAAGACGGAACCAGAGGGCGACGCGGCCGAATAAAAGGGGATCGATGGGCGGCTCGGCTTTCGCCGGGTCGTCCCGACGCACCAAGAAAGGAAAGTAAAGATGGCAACCAAAATTCTGCTGCCAATCGATCACTCGGATGAAAATTCCTGGAAGAGAGCACTGCCGGTAGCCCTGGAACAGGCTGGTTTTTACGGCGCCGGGCTGGAAGTGGTTTCCGTCATTCCGGAAATCATTCGCCTTCCGAACCTGCCGGAAAATTATGGGGCAGGGGCCAAGGATCATGTTGCAGGTATCGTCCGCAATATTCTTGACGATCGGGGCGCCAAAGACGTGCCGGTTCACGTCGAACAGGGTAGTGTCTATCGCGAGATTCTCAAACTCGCACATCAAGGGGGATTTGATATGATCGTCATGGCGTCCGCCAAAGGCAATTTTCCGAATTATGAAATCGGTCCGAATCTCGCCCGCGTCGTCCGCAACGCGCATTGCACCGTGATGGTCATTCGCGACTGATCTCCTAAGGTGTCCGAAAAAGGTGTTGGCTCATGTCTGAAATGCCGAAAAGAACCCCGCTATACCATTTACATGTCGAGCTCGGCGGCAAGATGGTCGATTTCGCCGGTTGGGAAATGCCGGTGCAGTATCCAATGGGAATCATGGGTGAACACAATCAGTGTCGTACCAAGGCCGCGCTGTTTGATGTCAGTCACATGGGACAAGTCATTCTGCGGGGTGAGAACGCCGCCGCAAAGCTGGAGGCCCTGGTGCCATCAGCCCTGACTGCGTTGCCTGAAGGTAAGGCGCGCTACACCTTCTTCACCAATGCAGAAGGGGGCATCATGGACGACCTGATCGTCTCCAATGCCGGCGATCATCTCTTTGCGGTCGTCAACGCGTCGATGCGCCACCAGGACATTCCGCACATGGCGGACAATCTGGAGGGTGTCGAAGTCATCGAGATATTCGACAGGGCGCTGGTTGCCGTCCAGGGACCAAAGGCGGAGGACGTCATCGGTGCGCTGTGCCCGGCCGCACGTGATCTCAGTTTCATGGAAACCACCGTGGCCGATATCCTGGGCGTCGAGTGTCGCATCTCGCGTCTCGGCTATACCGGCGAAGACGGGTACGAAGTTTCCATACCGGAAGATCGCGCTGTCGAAATTGCCAAGGCCTTCCTGGCCCATGACGATTGCGAGCCGGCCGGCCTTGGCGCCCGCGATAGCCTTCGCCTTGAAGCTGGTCTTTGCCTTTATGGCAACGACATCGACAACGGTACGTCACCGATAGAAGCCGCGTTGACTTGGGCCATCCAGAAGCGCCGCCGCGAAGAGGGCGGTTTCCCAGGCGCCGAACGCATCCAGCGGGAAATCGTCGAAGGTCCCACGCGCAAACTCGTGGGAATCAAGCCGGAGGGTCGCATTCCTGCGCGTCACGGGGTGGAGATTCAAAGCCCGGACGGCGAGACGATTGGCGAGGTGACCTCGGGCGGCTACGGCCCGACGGTCGGCGGCCCGGTCGCCATGGGGTACGTCAGTGCCGGCTTTGCCAGTCCCGGTGAAGCCGTCAATCTGATCATTCGCGGCAAGGCACAGCCAGCAAACGTTGTTGCCTTGCCCTTCGTGAAACAAAACTACAAACGTTAGGTTCGGAGGCGATCATCATGACCACCTACTATTCAGACGACCACGAGTGGGTCACTGTCGACGGCGACGTCGCAACCATCGGAATTACGGCATACGCTGCCGAACAGCTCGGCGAAATCGTCTTTGTCGAGCAGAAGGAAGCGGGCGACAGTTTCGAGAAAGGCGACGAGATTGGCGTGATCGAGTCGGTCAAGGCCGCGTCTGAAATCTTTGCACCCGTCGATGGCGAAATCGTCGAGGCCAATGCCCTGTTGGTCGACAGTCCGAGCGCTTTGAACGAAAAGGCGGAGAGCGACGCCTGGATCTACAAGGTCAAGCTTTCGGATGCCGGCCAGCTCGAAGCACTCATGGATGCGGACGCCTACAAGGCATTGATTGGTTAAAGGGACACGGCAATGGCCTTCGAACTGACTGACTACGACGCCTATGATTTCGCAAACCGCCGCCATATCGGCCCATCTCCAGGCGAGATGGCCGAGATGCTGGAGGTGCTGGGCTTCGAGTCTCTGGACGCGCTGATAGACGCCACCGTTCCGCCGGTGATCCGCCAGAAGGAGCCGCTCGAATGGGGGCCGGCCATGACGGAGCGCGACGCGCTCTTTCACATGCGGCAGGTTGCCGAAAAGAACAAGGTGCTGACGTCACTGATCGGCCAAGGCTATTACGGCACGACCACACCGGCACCAATTCTGCGCAACATTCTGGAAAACCCCGCCTGGTATACGGCCTATACACCCTATCAGCCGGAGATTTCCCAAGGGCGCCTGGAAGCGTTGTTGAACTTCCAGACCATGGTCAGCGACCTGACGGGCCTCGATATCGCCAACGCCTCGCTGCTGGACGAATCCACTGCCGCTGCTGAAGCGATGACAATGGCCAAGAGATCGGCGAAATCGAAGGCAACCGCCTTCTTCGTCGACGAAAACTGCCATCCCCAAAACATCGCCGTCATCAAGACCCGCGCTGAGCCGCTGGACATCGAAGTCATCGTCGGCAATCCGGAAGACGTTGACCCGGAAGCGGTGTTCGGCGCCATATTCCAATATCCCGGGACCTATGGGCACGTGCGCGACTTCACCGATGTGATTGCGGCGCTGCACGAACACAAGGCACTGGCTGTGGTCGCCGCCGATCCGCTGTCGCTGGTGCTGCTGAAGTCGCCGGGCGAAATGGGTGCCGATATCGCCGTGGGCTCCACCCAACGTTTTGGCGTGCCAATGGGTTATGGCGGTCCGCACGCAGCCTACATGGCCACCAAGGACGCCTACAAACGGTCGATGCCGGGCCGTATCATCGGTGTATCGATCGACAGCCGCGGCAACCAGGCCTATCGGCTGGCCCTTCAGACCCGCGAGCAACACATTCGTCGCGAGAAGGCCAACTCCAATGTTTGCACTGCCCAGGCGCTGCTGGCGGTCATTGCCTCGATGTACGCGGTCTATCATGGCCCGGAAGGCCTGAAGGCCATTGCCCAGTCGGTGCACCGCAAGACATCGCGCCTCGCCAAAGGCCTGGAGAGCCTCGGTTTCGAGGTGCAGCCGGAGGTGTTCTTCGACACGATCACGGTTGAAGTCGGTCCATTGCAGGGCGTCATCATGAACGCCGCGGTCGAACAAGGCATCAATCTTCGCAAAATCGATGCAACCCGGGTCGGCATCAGTCTCGACGAGCAGACCCGTCCTGAAACCATCGAGGCAGTCTGGGCCGCCTTCGGTGGCGACATGAAGGATGACAGCGAGGCCAACCGCGAATACCGCTTGCCGCAACACGCGCTGCGGCACAGCGAATACCTCACCCATCCGATCTTCCACCTCAACCGGGCGGAAGCGGAAATGACCCGCTACATGCGACGGCTAGCCGACCGTGACCTTGCACTTGACCGGGCGATGATCCCGCTCGGGAGCTGCACCATGAAGCTCAATGCGGCGGTGGAAATGATCCCGGTCACCTGGCCGGAATTCGGCAACATGCATCCCTTCGTGCCGCCGGATCAGGCCGCCGGTTATCTCGAAATGATTGCGGATCTGAACGACAAGCTTTGCCAGATCACCGGTTACGATGCGATCAGCCAGCAGCCGAATTCCGGTGCGCAGGGCGAATATGCCGGGCTGTTGACCATCCGCAATTATCACATCGCCCGAGGCGAAGGCAGTCGCGACGTCTGCCTCATCCCGACGTCGGCCCACGGAACGAACCCGGCATCGGCCCATATGGCCGGCTGGAAGGTTGTGCCGGTGAAGTCGGACGCCAACGGCAATATCGACCTTGCAGATTTCCGTGAAAAAGCCGAACTGCACAGTGATGCGCTGGCCGCGTGCATGATCACCTATCCGTCGACCCATGGCGTGTTTGAGGAAACCGTGCAGGAGGTCTGCAGCGTCACCCATGAACACGGTGGTCAAGTCTATATCGATGGTGCCAACATGAACGCCATGGTCGGGCTGTCTCGTCCGGGCGACATCGGCGGCGACGTCAGCCACCTCAACCTGCACAAGACATTCTGCATTCCGCATGGCGGCGGCGGACCGGGCATGGGGCCGATCGGCGTCAAGGCGCATCTGGCGGAGTTCCTGCCGGGGCACCCAGAGTACAACGATGCGGTAGGACCTGTCTCGGCGGCGCCTTTCGGTTCACCGAGCATCCTGCCGGTGAGCTGGGCCTATGTTCTGCTCATGGGCGGCGCCGGCCTGACCCAAGCGACAAAGGTGGCGATCCTCAACGCCAACTACATCGCCGCCCGTCTGCAGGGCGCCTACGACATTCTCTACACATCAGGAAATGGCCGTGTCGCGCATGAGTGCATCATCGATACGCGTCCGCTGAACGAGAGTGCGCATGTCACCGTCGACGATGTTGCCAAGCGATTGATCGACAGCGGCTTCCATGCGCCGACAATGAGCTGGCCGGTCGCGGGCACGCTGATGGTGGAGCCGACGGAATCAGAGCCGAAGGCTGAGCTTGATCGGTTTGTCGATGCCATGCTGTCGATCCGTCAGGAAGCACGGGATGTCGAGGAAGGTCGCAGCGATCCGGAAAACAATCCGCTGAAGAACGCACCTCACACGCTGGCTGACCTCGTCGGCGAATGGGACCGGCCCTATTCCCGCCAGCAGGCCTGTTATCCAGCTGGTTCGTTCGGTGTGGATAAGTATCTGGCTCCGGTCAACCGGGTGGACAACGCCTATGGCGACCGAAACCTGGTCTGCACCTGCCCGCCGATGGAGGCCTATGCAGAGGCTGACGAATAAGCGGCTGACATTGCTGGTGCCTCTTGGAGTGGAGGCGCCACTTCTCGAAAAACTGATCAGGCCCGCGTTAACCCCGCGGCACCAGAGCCAGCGCGCGGATAGGCGAGCCGGTTCCATTGGCCAGCTTGAGCGGTGCTGCGATCAGGATCGCACCCTTGGGCGGTAGTCGATCGAGATTGGTCAGGCTAGCGAGACCGAAACAGTTGTCGCGGTGGAGGTAGCTGTGGGCCGGGTAGGGCGGACTCATCTTGCCGGCCATCCCGGCATCCGTACCGATGCACTGGCTGCCCCAGCCGACAATTCCCTTGGACAACAGATAGTCGATGCAGTCGGTGGTGGGGCCGGGGCTGTGCGAGCCGTCTTCGTGTGGATCGGGATCGTCGTTGAGAAACAACTCTTCGTCGTGAGAGCGTTTGTCCCAGTCGGTGCGCATGACCACCCATTCGCCTGGTCCGATCTCGCCGTGTTCGGCCTCCCACGCCTTGACCCCTTGTGCTGTCAGCAGAAAGTCGGGATCCTCGGAGGCCTGCTTCGAGCAGTCGATCACATTGACCGGAGCCATGAGGCGCTGCACGTCCAGGCTGTCGGTCGCGCCATCCTCGAAATCCTTGCCGGAAATCCAGTGATGCGGCGCATCGAAATGCGTGCCCGAATGCTCACCAAGTTTCAGCCAGTTCCAGGCGAAGAATGGGCCGTCATTGTCGTATTCACTGATCTTGTGGATCTCGACTTTGGGTGTGTTCCTGGCAAAGTCCTCCGGCAGTCGCAGGATCGGCGTGTCCGGGCCGAGTTCTGCCGAGCAATCGACCACCTCGACTTTGCCGGACAGCAGCATGGAACCGAGCGACCCAAGCAGATCGCCCGAAGACGGTGCCGCGCCGATGCTCGCGCCAGCCGACGCCTGCGGACCTTTGCCGGCAAAGCGGTTCCTGCGGCGGGCCAGTACTTCTTCGGTCATGTCGAAGACGGTATCGATTGTCGCCTCATGCGTCATGTTGCCGGGCGACAGGCGCACCAGTTGCCCGCGAAAGTCGACCGAATACCCCTCGACGCCGAGTGCGCCCACGACAGCCGAGGCTTCGGCCTTGTCCGGGAACCGAAGCATCACCGAGCCACCGCGGCCATCGGCTTCCCGCGGCGAATGGAGTGGCAGATCCAACGCGTCGGCACGTGCGATGATCCGGTCGACCATCCTGCGGTTCGAGGCGGCCAGTTCGGCATGATCCTGCTCGGCATGCCAACGTAACGCGGGCAAGGATGCCAGAGCCGGCATGCAGGCCGGCGTGCCACTGTCGAAACGACGGATATCCGGGGCATATTCGAATTTGTCGAGATCCCAGGAAAACGGATTGTTCTGCGAGAACCAGCCGCGGGTTTCCGGCTCGAGGTCCAGTAGAAGGGACTTGTCCACGTAGAGCATCCCGGCGCCCGGCGTGCCGCACATCCATTTCAGGCTGGTCGACACAACAAAATCAACCTTCGGGTTCATCGCATCGAACGGGATCAGCCCGGCGGCCTGGGTGATGTCAACTCCAATCAGGCTACCCATTTCACGCCCGTGGGCCACAAGAGGCGCCAGGTCGACGCGGGCGGAAGCCGTCGATGTCACCCAGGTAATAAGAGCGAGGCCGACATCGCGTCCCCACCGAGCCATGAAATCGTCAGCTTCGGCCCAGGTTTTCCCCTCGCTCCTCGGCACGGTGTCCAGCGTAAAGCCCATCTTCGGCGCCAGCCCCGCCAGCAGAAAATGGATCGATGGAAAACAGTCTTCGGCAACCAGAACACGCTTGCCCTTCAACTGCCCCTCGGGCAGCGAGCGCATCAGCATATGAACACCCTGGGTGACGTTTTCGCAGGTGGTTGTCGACCCTTTCGGTACATTTATGATGCGCCGCCAGTAGTCGATGAAGTCCTGCCGGCGATGCAGGATGTAACCCCATTGCTTGTCGTCCGGTGCGGCCCAAACCTGGGCGAACTCGGCCATTGCAGCGGCCAGTTCCTCGTCCTTTCCGGGATACATCCCGATCGAATGATAAAGAAAATATCCAGCGTGTCCGGTGTTGGTCAGCATTGCGGGCTCAATTGGTTTGGTATGGAGCGTTGCGCGGTTTTCCCGACAGGCGGGTTCAAAATACTCTGACAGAATTGCAGGAAAATTGCAAAAATGACATTTTTTGCGAGCATGCTTCTCAATTCGCGCGCTGGGCAGTATACTTCCGCAAAAGGGGATAGGCTGTCCACCGCCGATAGGCGGAACGCCGGAAAAAGAACCAGAGCCAAGGGGAACACTCAATTGCGCGACCATCGATCCAACAACTGCGCGATCTGACAGTGCCGGAAAACGGCGACGCACTCCTTTCGATCCGCTTGGTCACCAAGCGGTTTGGCGGTTTTACGGCGGTCGACGCCATGTCATTCGACCTGTCGCCTGGAGTCATTGGCGGCCTGATCGGCCCAAATGGTGCCGGAAAAACAACGCTTTTCAACACCTTGGCTGGCCTGATGCGACCGGACGAAGGGCAGGTGTTGCTCGACGGGATGCCGATCCAGGATCTACCGCCTCATCGGATTTTTTCCTCCGGGCTGTCGCGGACATTTCAGATTCCGCGACCGTTTCCCGAAATGTCGGTCCTTGAAAACGTCATGATGGTGCCGCTGAACCAGGCAGGAGAATTGTTCTGGAACAACTGGATCCGCCCGGGGCTTGTCGCCCGCGAGGAACGCAAGGCCCGTGAGCGAGCAAGTGAGATAATTGAATTTTGCGGGTTGACCCGTGTGCGCGGCGATCAGGCGGATACCCTTTCCGGTGGGCAACTAAAGCTGCTGGAACTGGCTCGCGTGCTGATGGCCGATCCGAAGATTATCCTGCTGGACGAGCCTGCCGCCGGGGTCAATCCGTCGCTGATGGTCACCCTGGTCGACAAGATCAAGACGCTGAACCAGCGCGGCTACACCTTCCTGATCATCGAACACAACATGGATGTGGTCATGTCGATCTGCGATCCGATCATGGTCATGTCCCAGGGCAAGCTGCTTTATCAGGGCGATGCCGACGGCGCCCGCAAGGACCCCAAGGTTCTGGATGCCTATTTGGGGGATCTGCCATGACCAGCGCTTCAGGACATATCCTGCAAGCGACGGGCGTCGTTGCGGGCTATGTGCCCGACATGCCGATCTTGCACGGGGTCTCTGTCTTCGTTGATCCGGGCGAGATCGTCACTATTATCGGACCCAATGGTGCCGGAAAGTCGACTTTCATCAAGGCAGTTGCCGGGCTGGTTGCCGTGTCTGACGGAGAGATCCATCTGGATGGCGAGCCAATCACCCATATCCCGGCTCATCGTTTGGCGTCCGAGGGAGTCGGCTTTGTCCCGCAGACCGGCAACGTCTTCGCCACACTGACGATCCAGGAGAATCTGGTGATCGGTGGAGCGGCGTTGCCGAAACAGCGGGCCGAACGGCGGATTGAAGAGATCTTCAACATCTACCCGATCCTGAAGGAACGCCGGCGTGAGAAGGCCGGCGTCCTCTCCGGCGGACAACGGCAAATCCTGGCGGTAGCACGAGCCCTTCTGACCGAGCCGCGGCTGATCATGCTGGACGAACCGACGGCAGGCCTGTCGCCGATGGCCGCGAGCGAGCTTTTCTCACTGGTCCGCGATCTGGTGAAAAACGGCGCTGCGGTGCTGATGGTCGAGCAGAACGCCAAGGCCGCATTGCGCGTGTCCGACCGCGGTTATGTCCTGGCCGAGGGACACAACAGGATGGACGGCCCAGCGCACGATCTGCTCGAGGACGAAGAGATCGGCGAAGTGTTTCTGGGAATGCGGCGGGAGGATCCGGTGCAAGCCGGGCAGGAGGGGAAAGCCTGATGTTTCTGCAGCACTTTGCAGACGGAATATTGAGTGGAGCGATTGTCGCTCTGGGGGCGATTGGCCTCAGCTTCACCATGAAAATGCTGCGTTTCGCCAATTTCTCGCATTCCGAATTGTTGACCTGGGGTGCCTATTCAGCGCTGATCTTTCTGGCCTTCTTCAGTGTTTTCGGTGGCTTGTTCGATCAAACCATTGGCCCGTTTTCCTTCGGCCTTCCGTTGCTCGTCGCGATGGTCGGTTCGTGTATACTGACCTGGATGATCGCCTATCTGCTGCACCGCTTCATCTTCGACCGGCTGAGCAGAATGGCGGGACATATGACAATGGTCTTCGCCAGTTTCGGCGTCGCGCTGATCCTGCGCAATCTGGTTGTACTGATCTGGGGTTCGGATCCAATCTACTTTTCCAATGAGCTGCAGTTCGCCGTTCTGCTGCCGGGTGGGGTGCGGGTCCTGCCCGACCAGGTATTCCTGCTCGGCTTGACCATCGTCACGGTGGTCGCCCTGCATCTGTTCATGACGCGCACTCGAACCGGCATTTCCATGCGCGGTGTTGCCGAAAGTCCCGACCTTGCACGTGTTAGCGGCGTCAACGTCGGCGCGATCATCAACTGGGTGTGGATCATCGGTGCGGCGGGTGCTGCCCTTGGCGGCGTGCTTTATGGCCTGACCGTACAGCTTCGGCCGGAGCTTGGGTTCAGCCTGATCCTGCCGCTCTTCGCCGCGGTGATCCTGGGCGGCACAGGCAGTCTTTATGGGGCGGTGATCGGCGGCTTCGTCGTCGGGCTATCGGAAAATCTCTCCGTGATGATCATCCCGACGACCTACAAGCCTGCTGTGCCATTTCTGTTGATCTTGCTCATTCTTGTCCTCAAACCCGAGGGACTATTCGGGGAGAAGGCACGATGATCGGGCTGGTTTCCTACCTCGTCTTTTTTCTGATCCTGTCGCTGGTATTCGGTGTGGCCGTGCTCGGCCTGAATCTGCAATGGGGCTTCACCGGTCTCTTCAATGCAGGCGTCGCCGGCTTCATGGCGATCGGCGGCTACACGATGGCAATCCTTACCGGTCCCGCGCGTGAGCCTGTGTTCGGCGGTTTCGAATTGCCGTTTGTTGTCGGTCTTCTCGGTGCGATGGTGGCCTCCGGCATTGGAGCCCTCATTGTCGGTCTCGTCACATTGCGGCTGAAAGATGAGTATCTGGCCGTTGCCACGTTCGGCATCGCGGTCTCGATTCAGCTGGTTTGCCTGAATTGGGAATATCTGACCGGGGGAACTTTGGGCCTCATCGATATCCCCAATCCAACCAAGGAAATGGTCGACGGGCCGCTGGCACAAAACGCCCTGTTCCTGATCATCGTCCTGGTCATCGGCGGGCTGATTTTTCTGGCGCTCGAACGCATCGTCAAATCGCCGTGGGGCCGCATGCTCAAGGCAATTCGGGAAGACGAGACCGCGGCTGCTTCTCTGGGCAAGAATCCCACGCGCATACGCATGGAATCCTTTGTGCTAGGCTGCATGATCATGGGTCTGTCCGGAGCGCTCTATGTCTCCTTCATCGGCTATGTCAGTCCGTGGGATTTCCTGCCGATCGTGACTTTCCAGATTTGGACCATGCTGATCGTCGGCGGCAGCGCCAACAATCGCGGCGCGCTGCTGGGCGCTCTCATCGTCTGGGGCGTATGGACATTCAGCGGCTTTGTCATCTCACGGGTCGTACCAGCCGAAATCCAGGCGCAGGGTGGTGCCTTGCAGGCAATCCTGATTGGCTTCATTCTGGTCGTCACGCTGCTTTTGCGGCCGCGTGGGCTGATCGGTGAAGAATTGCATGTGTCGCGTCACGCTCAGTCTCAAAAGGAGGCGGCAGAAACGACATGAGAAAAGGAACAACGTCGCCACGCCAAACTAAAAGGCCAATTGAAGTAAAGGGGGTCCGGAGAGTCTGGCGACAGCCATCCGGGCGCAACGAACGGAGGAAGATATGTTGCGAAATCTAAGCATAGCGGCAATGGCCGCAGTTGTTATGGGGTTCGGTTCGACTGCATTCGCGGCCGACTGTCCCGTCAAGCTGGGAGCGGTGCTGCCGGTCAGTGGTCCAATGGGCCAAGTCGGCGAGCGCATCGCCGAGACAGGCCAATTTGCCGTGGATCAGTTCAATGAAGCTGGCGGCGTGCTCGGCTGCGAGGTCGACTACGTGCTGCGCGACACGCAGGGTCAGTCGGCCGTCGGCGTCGATGCCGCCAAAAGCCTTGTCGACCTGGAAGGTGTCAAAGCCCTGATCGGCGCCATCTCGTCGGGTGTCAGCCTGCCGATTCTGACGTCGGTTGCGGTACCGTCGAAAGTGACACAGGTCTCCTGCTGTTCGTCCTCGGAGAGCTTCACCGAGCTCGCCAAGGAAGGCAAGACAGACGGTTACTGGTTCCGTACCTATGCGACCAACCGCAGCCAGGCTGCCATGGGAGCTTACCTCGCCGACAAAAGCGGCTTCAAGAACATTGCCGTGATCTACGTCAACACCGATTTTGGTGTCGGACTGGCCAAACGCTTCGAGGAAGATGTCGCCAAGATGGGCGGTAATATCGCTGCGATGGTGGCCTATAACGAGAGCCAGCAGAGCTATCGTGCGGAGGTGACCAAGGCATTGGAAAGCAACCCGGACGCATTGTTCCTGGTCGCCTTTCCGGTCGATGGTGCGACCATCACCCGTGAATGGCTGGCGCTCGGTGGCACCGACAACCTGATCGTCAACAACTCGTTGCGTTCGGACGATTATTTCCAGGCGGTCGGTCCGAAATACCTGCAAAACCTTCAGGGCTATGACAGCGCCCAGCCGCGCCTGCCATCTGTCGATACGTTCAACGAGCTGTTCGAGGCCCGTTTCGACAGCCCCCCGAACGGTCCTGGCCTGCATTCGGTCTTTGATGCGGTGACCGTGGTCCTGCTGGCGATGGAAGCCTCTGGTGATATCACCGGCGAAAACATCCGCGACAATATCCGCAAGGTCACGGCACCGGACGGTGTCGAAGTCTATCCGGGTCCCGAAGGCATCAAGCGTGCCAAGGAGCTGCTGGCTGAAGGCAAGACCATCCGTTATGTCGGAGCAACTGGCGCACTTGCGTTCGACGAAAACGGTGACGTTCAGGCTCCGAAAATGACCTGGAAGCTGGACGGCGACAAGAATGTCGAAACCGAATACCTGACCACCGAGCAGGTGGCCGATATGATCAAGAAGCTCGACAACTGATCAGATGAAAACGGGGCAGGGGGCAAATGCGTCCCCTGCCAGTCCCTCCGCCGGGAAAAGAGGATTTCGACCATGGCTGGCGCGCGCAAGCATGTTTTCAGCGGATCGATCTATGAGGACATGGCGGGTTATGCCCGTGCGGTGATCGTCGATGATCGAATCTTTGTCTCTGGAACGGTGGGAGTCGACTTCTCCACTGGTGAAATGGCCGAAGGTCCCGAAGCCCAGGCCCACACGGCGTTCGACACGATCCAGCGAGCGCTTGAAGAAGCCGATTCCGGTTTGCAGGACATCGTGCGCGCCCGCGTCTATGTGCCCAACCCTGATCATGTTGGGGCAGTCTCTGCGGTGTTGAAAGACCGCATCGGCTTCACCCGGCCGACCAACACCACGATTTGTTCGCCGCTTGCCGTTTCGGAGGCGCATGTGGAGATCGAGGTTGAGGCCATACGCGGATCCGGGACACCGGTAGATGCGTGAGGCCGTCAAAGCGGAAAAGCAAAACGTTCGCCAACCGCTCGGACGGCGGATATCCAGCCTGCGAAAATCGAAGGGGATGACGCTGAGCGAAGTGGCCGACATCTGCGGCGTTTCGGAGGCGACGATGTCACGCATCGAAACCGGCCAGACTGACATTTCAGCTCATCACCTGTTCATCCTGGCCAATGAATTCGGTGCCGACATCGCTGAGTTTTTTACCGATCACGCCAAGCCGCTGACCAGTGGCATGCGCTCCGTCACCCGCAGCGGTGAGGCCAAAGGGTACACGCTGGCGCGCTACGCGACGGAAGTTCTCTGTGCGGATCTGTCTAACAAGGACATGCACCCTGCGATCAATCACGTGACGGCCGAATCTCTGGAAGAGGTCGGCGGTCTCTGGTCACACGAGGGCCAGGAGTTCCTGCATGTGCTGAAGGGCAGTATCGTACTGCATTCTGAATTCTACGTGCCGCTGCCCCTCGACGCCGGTGATAGCGTCTATTTCGAGGGCTCGATGAAACATGCCTATGTAAAATCAGGCCAAGAGCCGGCAACGATTTTGGTGGTGGTTGGGCCGTCCAAGGGGATTGGACTGTAGGGGCGCGGGCCACGTATCGGCCCGCACCCGAAATCGGTGTCAGGCCGCGAGGCCTTCCATGTCGGCTTCATTGAACATCCTGGGAAGGTTCAGGAAGCAGATCATGCCGTCATCCTTGGTGATGATGCCGTCGGAAAAGCTCGTATCAAAGGTCGCGCTTATCTCCGGAACCGGCTGAATCTCACTGCCGTTGACCGTCAAGATATCGGATACCCGGTCGACCAGCATTCCGATCACCTTGTCGTGCAACTCGGCAACGACGATGGCGCTGCGCTCATTGGGTTCCGTTGCTGGCATTCCCAGTTTGTAAGAAAGGTCGATAATCGGGATCACTGTTCCGCGAAGGTTCATGACACCAACCATTTCCGGCGGAGAATGGGGAATCGGCGTTGACGGAGCCCATCCGCGAATTTCCCGGATGGAAGTGGTTTTGACGCAGAATTCCTGATTGTGCAGCCGGAACGCAATTATCTCTACCGGTTGGTCAGCATATGCATTTGTGGACATCAGAATTCCTCCCAATCTTTTGCTGCGGCTCCGCCGCCAAAGGCTTTGGCCACTTTGCCCGTCATAGCGCGAGCGGGTGAGGGTACCGGAGCGGAGTCGGCATTAGCCGCAGCCGGTGCCGCCTTTTGGGGCTCCGTCGGCATCTCGGAAACACCGCCCCTGGTTTTGAACTGATGGAGCAATGAGCTGAGTGCATCCGCCTGACCGGCAAGCGAGTGACTGGCCGCCGTCGACTCCTCGACCATTGCAGCATTCTGCTGTGTGCCCTGATCCATGGTGTTGACCGCGGTGTTGATTTCTTTCAATCCCGTGGTTTGCTCCCGGGCCGCTTCGACGATTGCCGCGACGTTGGTGTTGATGTCGGCAACCTGGGAGACGATCTGCTCGAGCGCCTCGCCCGTGCGACCCACCAGGGAAACCCCTTTCTTCACCTGCTCGCCGGAGTTGGTGATCAATTCCTTGATCTCCTTGGCGGCATTGGCTGAACGCTGGGCCAGCTCCCGGACCTCCTGGGCGACAACGGCAAAACCTTTACCGGCATCTCCGGCTCTTGCCGCTTCAACACCGGCGTTCAGCGCCAGCAGGTTGGTCTGGAAGGCAATATCGTCGATCACGCCGATAATGTTGTTGATGGCGTTCGAGGAAACCTCGATCTCGCCCATTGCTTCGATTGCTTCCTTGACGACTTTGCCCGAGTGTTCGGCATTGTCGCGAGTCTTGGAAACCAGCTCACCGGCCTCTTCGGCACGATGGGTCGAGTCGGCCACGGTCGTGGTGATCTCCTCCAGTGCCGCTGCGGTTTCTTCGACGGATGCTGCCTGCTGTTCCGTTCGCTTGGAGAGATCATCCGCTGCGGATCTGATTTCCGCCGAGCTGGCTGCGATCTCGTTGGCGTTGGAGCCAACGTTGCGCATCGCACTTTCAAGCTTTTCGACAGAATGGTTGAAGTCGTTGCGCAGTTTTTCCAGGTTTTCCGGGAACTGCTCATCGATGTTCTGGTCGAGGTTGCCGCCCGCCAGTTCCTGAAGGCTGCCTGCAAGTGTTTCTACGGCGTGCACCCGGGCGGTGATGTCGGTCGCAAATTTGACAACCCGGAACACTTTGCCTTCATCATCGACGATCGGATTGTATGTGGCCTGGATCCAGATTTCGGTGCCACCCTTTCCAAACCGCTTGAACTCATCGGATTTGAATGAGCCAGCCGCAAGGTCAGCCCAGAACTGCTTGTACTCTGAGCTGGCCGCATAGGCCGCGTCGCAGAACATGGAATGGTGTTGTCCCTGGATCTCGGACAACTGATAACCGACGGCCCCACAGAAATTCTCGTTGGCCGTGATGATTTCGCCGGTCGGATAGAATTCGATTACGGCCTGGGCCCGAGACAGGGCGTCCAACTTGCCGGAGTCTTCCATCGACTTGATCTTGCTGGCGGTAATGTCGGTGGCAAATTTGATCACCTTGACCGGCTTGCCGCCCTTGTAGACCGGATTGTAGGACGCTTCGATCCAGATTTCCCGGCCGCCCTTTGCCAGACGCTTGTATTGGCCGCTGTCGAATTCGCCTCGACCCAGCTTGGCCCAGAACGCCTTGTACTCATCGGAGGCGGCGTAGGCCGGATCGGCGAACATCGAGTGGTGCTTTCCTTGAATCTCAGAAAGCTGGTATCCGATTGCGCTGCAGAAGTTTTCGTTGGCAGTCAAAATGTTTCCGACCAGATCGAACTCGATAATGGCCTGTGATTTGCCGACGGCTTCGAGCACTGCCTTGGCATCAGAATTGAAGTCAAACATGTCCCACCCTTCTGAAAGGACCTTGAATACTCACTGTGCGATTTCAAGCTGATACATCTCAGCACGGTTTCCTCGGTCGGAAACAACGCGCACCCCCACGACTGCAAGTGTTGGGGGTACAGGTTAAGAATCTTCTTCAAAGCGTTGGAAGAAATGCGAATAATTGGAAATTGAAATCAAAGGTAGAAAATGCAAGTGCATACAAGCATTTATGGGTAGAAATTTGTGCCGGCTATGCAACTGATAGCAACGGAATCACAAGTTAACGTACGTCAATCAATCCGCGCCAATGCGCTGCTCACGTCAGCATTGCAGTGACTTCCTCGCAGGTCGCGATCGACGAAATAGTTGCGAGTGTTTTCAGGGTATCGTCGTGAACCTGCCGATCGAACGCCCCTGTTCCGTCGGACAGGAGAAGCGTTTTGAAGTCCCGCACGTGAGCGTCACGTAGTGTCGACGCCACTCCGCCATTTGTGACGATGCCACAGATCACCAACTGTTCGATGTCGCATTTGCGCAACAGCCACTCCAGGCGTGTCATGTAGAAGGCCGAGTAGGCGACTTTCTCTATGGTGAGATCGGCGGGAGCCAATGCGTCGACAAGCTGATGCCCGAAGTGCCCCGGACAGAAGTCACCCTTTGTCAGGAATGGTCGCAATTGTTTGAGGTGAGGCGAGATCAGTGGCTCCCCGCCTTTTGCCGGCACCAGGGTAAACTGGGTCGATACGATCCAGCAACCGGCAGATCGCATGGCCTGTGCGACCGGCGAGAGACGGTCCGTCAGGGCTGCGATTTGAGCACTCGTCTGTCCGGCCCGACCATACGCGCCCTCGGCATGCAGAAAGTCGTTCTGCATGTCGACGATGAGCAAGGCGACGCGGTTGCGGTCGGCGTGAAGCGATGCGGTCACGTGGCGTTCTCCTGGTTGACGACGAGGTTACCCAAGGCGTCGACCCGAGCCTGAAAGTCGGGTTCGATCCAGATGGTTGTGTCCGGCTGCTCCAAAACGGCAGGCCCGTGAACAACGGCGTCGACCGGAAGGTCCAGGCGGCGGTAGACGGCGGCATCGTGCATGGCGCCGGCGAAATAGACATGCCGGGACCCGGTGCGGGCGGTGTCAAGCGAGGCGTCGCTGGGCGGAGCAAGAACACGGGGATCGAACTTCGGTCGGCGTCCAATCACCGTGACGCGCAAATTGACGATGATCGGTTCAACAGCGTCGAGCACCCGTCCGTAGGTCTCGCGGTAGCGCCGCTCGAAGGCTTGCAAAATGTTCTGGCGGTCGAACGAGCTTGAATTGTCCGTGTCTAGCGGCACATCGACGGTATGGGTCTGGCCGGTATAGAGCATATCGACCGAAACGCGGGTGCCTATCGACGAGAATTTCGCGTCGGCGTTTTCCAGGCGCTGGATGCCGGTCTCCGAAAACGTTTGCATCGCTTCGGTCAATTGCTTCTCGTCGGCCGTTGAGAGCGGCTGGTTGACCGTCTGCACGAAGTCCTGCCGCATGTCCGCGATCACGCAGCCGAGCGCCGATACAATCCCCGGATAACGCGGTACCAGCGCACGGCCGAGCCCAATTTCACGCACCAGGGCACAGGCATGAAGCGCACCGCCGCCGCCGAACGGCATGGCGGCGAACTCTCGCGGATCGTGGCCTCGTTCAATCGACACGAGCCGGATGGCGCCAGCCATACGGGCGTTGGCGACTTCGATGATCGCTTCTGCCGCCGCCAGTGCCGTCATGCTTAGCGGCTCGCCAATGTGGGTTCGGATTGCCGCCTCCGCCGCCTCTTTGTCGAGACGCTCGAGCTGGCCGCCGATCGGCTGTTCGGCATTGATGCGGCCAAGCACGACATTCGCGTCGGTTACGGTTGGGCGGTCATTGCCTCTTCCATAGCAGACCGGTCCCGGTTCCGAACCGGCGCTTTCGGGGCCGATACGGATCAGGCCGCCGGCATCGATCCAGGCGATCGAACCGCCGCCGGCGCCGATCGTGGTGATTTCGATCATCGGTGAGCGGATGACCAGGCCGAAATCGACCGATGTCTGGGCAGACAGTGTTGCCTCGCCGTCGGCGATCAGTGAGACGTCAAAACTGGTGCCTCCCATGTCACAGGTGATGACATTGTTGAAACCCGACTGCCCAGCCAGATAGGCTGCGGCAAACACGCCCGCGGCCGGGCCGGAGAGAGCCGTACGCACCGGCAAGCCAGCAGCCTCTCGCGATGTCATAACCCCGCCATTCGACTGGACGATCAGGAACTCGCCGGTGAAGCCACCCTCGGCAAGGCGTTCGTCGAGGGTTTTGAGGTAGCTGCCGACCACCGGCTGAAGATAGGCGTTCAGGGCTGTGGTCGAAGCCCGTTCAAACTCTCGGATTTCCGGCAACAACTCCGAGGATATCGAGAAGTGCTCGTTGGGCCAGACGGCCTCCAGAATAGTGCGGGCGCGATCCTCGTTTGCCGTGTTGGCATAGGCGTTGATAAACACCAGAGCCACCGATTGGGCGTCATTAGCCAGCAACTCCTGAAGTGCCGCACGCAAAGCCGCTTCATCAAGAGGCGTTTGCATGGTTCCGTTGGCCAAGACCCGTTCCGGGACCTCGTAACTCATCGATCGCTGGACGATCGGCTCGTATCGACCGCGCAGGCCCCAGGTCGTCGGCCGGTCGCGACGGCGCATTTGCAGGACATCGCGAAATCCGTGCGTCGTCACAAGGCCGGTTTTCGCGCCTTTTCGTTCCAGCAGGGCGTTCGTGCCGACTGTGGTTCCATGGATCACCGCTGCGATGCTGGAGAGGTCGGGGACCCCCGTCGTCACACCATTGATGAAGCCATCTGCTTCACGACCCCGCGTGGAGGGCACCTTATGCACGGAACAGGTGCCGGTTTTTTGGTCGACGACAAAGATATCGGTGAAGGTGCCGCCGACATCGATACCGAGCAGCACGTCGCGCGGTCGGGATTCTGAATTCATGCTGACGATGTCTCCCGCAATGCCCGTGTCGCGGTTTCGTCCACCGCACCGTCAACGATAACCACGCCGTAGTCGCTCCGTGCCTTTTCGATCGAAACGAACCCGTCCAGCACGTCGGCAAGAACCCGCTGCGGTTCCCGCTTGCGAGGGTCACCGCATCCGCCGCCTCCAGGCGATTCCAACCGGACTCTCTGGCTCTTGCCGATCCGGATACCGGTAATCTTCGAGCTCATCGGTGGCCGTCCCGACAGACCACCATGTTCGTCATCGACGTCATATGAGAACACGTTCAAGGCACCCGGTTTGCCGCCGGCAATCGGCTGCGGCGGATATTTGCCTCGTTCGCCGAACAGGAATCCGGTCGCTTCATTCATGAATTCCATTTCGTAGAGTCCACCGAGGCCGCCACGGAATTCACCCGGGCCTCCGGAATCGTTGCGTAGCGCCCACTGCCTGAATTGTACCGGATAACGTGCCTCGAGGATTTCCACCGGCGGTATTGTCGCCATGGAAATCGGTGCGTTGCCGTGCGACAGCCCATCACCTTGCGGATGGCCGCCGTGGCCGCCGCCGAAAAACGAGAACATCACCCAGCGCGAGCCGTCATCCCGATGGCCGGCAACTGATAGTGCATTGATTGTGCCGTAGGCACAGGCATTCAGCGCCTCTGGCGCCGCCTTCGACAGCGCGACGAAGATGACATCGATGACACGCAGAATCGTTTCCGTGTAGCCGCCCACGGGTCTGGGCGCCGTGGCAGCCATCAGACTGCCATCGGGGATCCGGATAGTGACCGGATCGAGGACACCGGCGTTTGCGGCAACGTCGTGGAAAACGTGTTTGAGCGCAACATAAACGGAGGCCTCGGCCGTTGCCCGCGAAATGTTGACCGGTCCGGCGCAGGCATCTGAAGTTCCGGTGAAATCCAGCGTCAGCGACCCATCATCCACGGTAATCGCGACGGCAATGTCCAGCTCACGATCTTCGATACCGTCGTTGTCGAGATGGTCGACTGCGGAATAGGTGCCGTTTGGTAGTGCTCCGATATGGTTGCGCATTTGGCGTGATGTGCGTTCGCGCAGTTCGCCGAGTGCGCCGGCTATGATGTCAGCGCCGTACTGCCCGATCAGATCGTGCAGCCGTTCCTCGCCAAGATTGAGAGCGGCGATCTGGCCGTGCAGGTCGCCATATTGCGACAATGGAAGCCTTGTGTTGGCGGCCAGGATATCGATGATGTCCTGTTGGATCTCGCCCGCCCTGATCAGTCGAACCGGCGGTATCAGAACGCCTTCTTGGAAAATCTCTGTTGCAGCCGGGTTGTAGTTGCCCGGAACATTGCCGCCCACATCGTGCCAGTGACCCACCGACGCCATGTAACAGAAGATCTCTTCTCCGGCGAAAACCGGCTGGACGAGCTTGAAATCATTCAGATGTGTGCCGCCATCATAGGGATCGTTGAAAATGAAGACGTCACCCTTGGCGGGCGCCCCGTGCTTTTGTGTGTGAGAAATCACTGCCCGCACGGCAAACGCCATGGCGCCGACGAAAATCGGCAGGCCGAGCTTGCCCTGAACCAGCGTATCGCCGGTCTGCGCATCATAAAAGCCATGACTGGCATCGTGCGCCTCGGCGATGATGGGGTTGAACGCGGCCTTGAAAAGGGTGGCGTCCATCTCATCGGCGATCTGCTCGAGACGTCCCTGCAGGACAGACAACAGGACGGGATCCATCAGGTGCGACCCCTGGCCGCTAGGGCGGGATGATCGTAGACCCAGGGGCGACGCTTGTGATCCCTGGTCACGAACCGGTCGATTTCCTTGCCATGCTTCATCACCACGTCAATCGGCTTCAGTCCGGCGATCAGAAGTTCGCGTTTGGCCTCTTCCAACTCGAAAGCGTAGCGGCCGGAGGGCGCCTCGACGGCTTTCTCCTCCAGATCCACGGTCAGGCTGTGCGGTTCAGAGGCGGCTTCAATAGCATCGGTAATCGTCTGAATGTGCTCGCGATCGAGAACAACCGGCAACACACCATTGGCAATACAGTTTTCGAAAAAGATCGTTCCGAAACTCTCGGCGATTATTGCCCGAAAACCGTATTCGTGAAGCGCCCAGACAGCGTGTTCCCGCGACGACCCACAGCCGAAATTGCCACCCGAGACAAGGATGCTCGCATTGATGTAATTCGGATGGTTGAGCACGAACCGGCGGTTCGGGGCGCGGCCCCCCTGCGCCGCGTCCGCGTAGCGCATATTGGCGAAAAGTCCCTCTGCGAGCCCCTCTTTCGAAACCCGCTTCATCTCTCGCGACGGAATGATCTGATCGGTGTTAACATTGTCGATGAGCAACGGGACCGCGACGCCCTCGTGTTTCGTGAATTTCTCCATCACTGCGCCTCTTGCGGCTCTTGCGCGGCCGCCCGGTAGAGGTCTGCCGGATTGCTGATACGACCATTAACGGCCGAATACGCGACCGTTTCCGGGCTTGCGATGTGGGTTCTGACGCCAGAGCCCTGGCGACCCTCGAAGTTGCGGTTGGTCGATGAGATCACCCGAGCGCCTTCTCCGAAGCTTTCGCCACCGGCGTAGAAGCACATGGCGCAGCCTGCTTCACCCCAGGCGAATCCGGCATCGGTGAATATCCGATCAAGGCCCTCGGCTTCGGCGGCACGCCTCACCTGAGTCGAGCCGGGGACACACACCGCCTTGATCCCTTCGGCCACCTTGCGACCCTGGAGAATGCGCGCGGCGCGTCGCAAGTCAGAAAGCCTGCTGTTGGTGCAAGATCCGATGAAGGCGGCATTGAGTGGCAGATCGGTGAGGCGCATGCCGGGCTGGAGCCCCATATAGGCAAGCGCCCTGGAATGGGTTTCGCCGGCGGTCCCCTTCTTGTCCGCGGACGGAACCGGCATGTCGATCGGAACCGCGTGTTCCGGGCTCGTCCCCCAGGTCACGATCGGGCTCAGCAAGCTCGTGTCCAAGGTGATTTCCTTGTCGAATTTGCTGTTCTTGTCGCTGCGAAGCGACAACCAGTGGGCTTCCGCCTGCTCTTGCGTTTCCATGGTCGGAGCGTAGGGACGGCCGGTTACAAAGGCGATGGTCTTGTCGTCGGGAGCGACAATCCCCGTAAACGCACCGAACTCGACGGCCATGTTGCACAGGGTCAAACGCTCTTCGACCTCCATTTGGTCTACCACCGGACCCGCAAACTCGACCATGTATCCCTTACCGCCAGATGCCGAATGGCGGCCGATCAGATGGATGATGATGTCCTTGGCCGTCAGCCAGGCCGGCGGTGTGCCGGTCAGGTTCACGCGCATTTGCTGGAAGGGACCGATCCGCAATGTTCGACTGGCGAGCGCGTGCTCACAATCGCTGGTGCCGATGCCCCAGGCAAACGCGCCAAGTCCGCCCAATGTGCAGGTGTGGCTGTCGGGGCAGACCATGGAGATGCCAGGCAGGGCGATCCCCAGTTCCGGTGCGATCACATGGACGATGCCCTGCCGTGGATCGTTGACATCGAACAGTTGGAGGCCGTGTGCCCGTGCCTGTTTTCGCATTGCGTCGATAAACACCTCACCGCCCGGCATGCGCGTTTTGTTGACGCGACCAGGAGAAGTGTCGACGATATGATCGATGGTGCAGAACACCGTTTCAGGGGCTGCAATCGGCCGGTCCTCGACGACCAGATGATTGAGGGCGACCGTTCCGGTGCGCTCATGCAACATGATCCGGTCGATCAGAACGAGAGAGGATCCGTCATCAAATCGCCTGATCTGATGGTCGGCCAGAAGCTTGTCGAAGATCGTCTTGCCGGAGCGTTTGCTCATGCGACGGCTCCAATTGCCCGAAGGTGCTGAATTTTCGCATCAGGATACCCGAGGTCCGCGAGTATGCGATCGCTGTCTTCGCCAGCTTCCGGCAGGTCGTGGCTGATCTCCCCGCGCTCCCCGTCCATCTCAATCGGCAATTTGGGAAGTCGTGCTTTCTTCTTTGATTCGGGCAGAGTCAGCGTGTGGAAGCCGTTGTGGGCCAGGTGAGCATCGTCCGGGAGGTCCTGTGGCCGCATGATCGGCGCAAAGGGCAGGCCAGCTTCGGCCAACTTGTCCTGAAGTGCTGCAGAACTCATGCCTGCAAAGTGCTCGCGCAACCGTGGCAGGATATCGGGCCGCCTTTCGACGCGGTCGCGGTTGGCCGCGAGGGTTTCATCCGCGGCCCAGTCGTCAAAGCCGAATACGGTACAGAACGTGCGCCACTGCGTGTCGCTGACCACGCCGACAAAGACCTGACCATCGCTGGTGTCGAACACGTCATAGATGGCCCAGGCCGAGACGCGGGACGGCATCGGTTTCGCCGGCGTTCCTGTCACGGCGTGTTGCGCGATGTGCTGGCCGACCAGGAAAGCCGTCGTTTCATAGAGCGCCGACGTTACATGAGCGCCTTCGCCACTCTGGTGGCGGCGTTCCAGTGCCGCCAGAATGCCGATCACGCCGAACATGCCCCCGGTGATGTCGATTACCGAGGACCCGGCGCGCAGGGGTCGGTTTTCCGGACCCGTCATGTAGGCAAGTCCGCCCATCATCTGCGCGACTTCGTCAAGCGCGGTGCGTTTTTCATAAGGTCCGCTAAGGAAGCCCTTCGAAGACTGATAGATGATCCGCGGATTGATCTCCTTGACGGACTCGTAGTCCAGGCCGAGCTTGTTCAGAGCACCGGGTCTGAAATTCTCGATCATGACGTCCGCATCACCCAATAGGTCACGGATCACCTGTGATCCTTCCGGGCTCTTGAGATCGACGCAGATGCTGTGCTTGTTCCGGTTGAACATGGCGAAATAGCCTGCGCCGGATCCGGGCAGACGGCGGGTCTTGTCGCCGCCGATCGGCTCGATCTTGGTCACATGCGCGCCGAGATCGGCAAGGATAAGACCAGCAGACGGCCCCATCACCATGTGGGAGAATTCAACAACCTTTATGCCATTCAAAAACTGCATCTTCGACGTCACCGGTAACCCTGCTCAGGGTGAGAGTCCATTCAACCCTTTTCCGCTGTTTGCAACAATAGGCGGAAACTGGCGGTTGGCATGACTATAGAAATGATATAACAATATATCAATACCACATTTAACAAGTAGGCAGAGGCATCATGGATATCGACGTCCTTGTCAGCGAGGTCGGGCCTCGTGACGGTCTGCAGAGCATCGACCGCGTTCTGGATCTCGAAACCAAGAAACGCTGGATCGAGGCGGAAGCAGCGGCGGGGGTTCGAGAGATCGAAGTCGGGTCTTTCGTGAATTACAAATTGCTGCCGCAGATGGCGGACACGGCTGAATTGGTCGAATTCGCGCGAACCATTCCGGGCCTGAATATCGCGGTGCTTGTCCCCAACGCCCACGGCGCAAGAGCAGCCATCGCTGCGGGCGCGCACAAGATTTCCATTCCCGTCTCTGCAAGCGAGACCCATTCGCTCAACAACGTTCGTCGCACGCACGCGCAGATGCTCGACGAGGTGCAGGCCATCCGAGAATTGGTTGACGAGGTCGACACGCCGGACCGCCCCTATTTCGAGGCCGGCATCGCGACCGCCTTCGGCTGCACCATGGAAGGTCACGTTCCATTGGCGGTGGTGGTCGATCTCGCCGAAAAACTGCTGGCCGCCGGGGCGGAGGAGGTCGGACTTTCCGATACAACCGGTTATGCCAATCCGAAAATGATCCGCGACCGCATCCGCGCCGTGCATGTTGCGGTGGGAGAAGACAAGCTTACCGGCGTGCATCTTCACAACACCCGAGGGCTAGGCCTCGCTAACGCAGCGGCAGCACTCGAGGAGGGCATCACAACGCTCGATTCGTCCCTGGGTGGCCTTGGGGGGTGTCCTTTCGCGCCGGGTGCCAGCGGCAATATTGTCACCGAGGACCTCGTCTTCATGCTGGAAGCGATGGGTCTCCGCACCGGGATCGATCAGAATCGCCTGCTGGCGGTTCGCGATATCCTCCAAAAGGGACTGCCGGAAGAAACGGTCTACGGGTTCGTGCCGGATGCGGGTTTGCCGATCGGTTGGCAGGAAGCGCTGCCTGAAGCGACCCAACGCGCGTCGCCTGGCCGATGACTTCTTTGTCTGATTCAGACAAATCAGTGGATCCTGGCCAAAAGGATGCCGAGAACCCGGTTCCATCCAACGCTGTTCTCGACACCAGCAATCCCACGCCTTTGTACCACCAGCTCTATCTGCTCTTCCGGCGCCGGATATTATCCGGTGCATTCAAGCACGGTGATCGGTTGCCAAGCGAAAGCGTCCAGGAGGCGACCTATGGCGTATCGCGGATTACTGCAAAGCGCGCGATGGACGAACTCGCCCGAGAGGGTCTGGTAACACGCGAGCGGGGCAGGGGAACCACGGTCAGTTATTCGATGCCGCCGTCGAGTGTGTCAGCCGACTTCTATGGTCTGATGGAGAACCTTATAGCCATCGGCGCAACGACCAGCGTTGAAGTCCTGTCGTTCGAGTATTTGCCGGTGCCGGCCTATGTTGGCGACGCGCTGGGTTTGGAGCCGGAGGCACTTGTCCAGAGGGCCGAGCGCCGCCGTTCAAAGGACGATCGGCCATTCTCGCACATTGTCACATATATTCCCGAGGACATCGGTCGAACGTTCGACCGCCAGGATCTCACCGATCAGCCGATCCTAAAACTGATCGAACGCTCCGGCAGAGCCGTCGCGGAAGCCGATCAGTCAGTCACCGCCGTTGTCGCTGACGACCTGACGTCGGTCATTCTCGATGTGCCGCAGGGAGCGCCGTTGCTACAGGTCAAGCGTGTCGTTCGCGACAAGAACGGCAGCGCGGTTCAATACATCGAAGTGCTCTACCGGCCGGATGTTTACCAGCTCAACATGCGCCTCGCGCGGGTCGATGACGACGGGGCAGACCGTCTTTGGGAAACCCGTGAAATGGGTTCGGTCGAGTGAAGCAGTGAAGCTCAGTTTGATAGATATTGTCTATCGCATCGATCGATAGAATCAAATTGAGCTATCGCAAATCGTCTCCTATCTCAAGTTAGCCAAGAGAGGATTGTTGACCACTCTTGGCCTCCAAATCCACACGAGACAAAGGGAGACTCGTTATGACGAACCACCACAAGTTTGATTTTTACAGGGGTCTCAGGGGCGACGAGGAATTCCTGATCAAGGCCTGGCCCGATGGCGCCTTCAGGACACAGCCTGTCAGCGAACCGAAATCCGATACGCGCGGAGGTCGGCGGACAAACAACAGTCGCGACTGACAACTCGCTCACTCGATCAAAAAGCCAGGGATCGAAGTCTGGCCGCAAATCGGTTTAGACTGCGATCCCGACTGGCGGAGACGAACAAGATGGCGAGCAATTCGGATGACGAACGATCTACCGAGGGAATGGTCGACTACAACAAGAACTCGGCCATGCAGCAGCAACTGGTCAATCATCATGCCGGCCGCCTTCGGGATCTGACGAAGCGATTGGGACGAATCGAGCCCGAGTTGAGGCTCGTCGATTACGGCTGCGGCCCTGGACAAAGCGCCATTGAAGCGGTCGAACCATCGATCGGGGCTTACCGTTCAACGTATGCCGACGCAGCTATTTCGGTTTGCCATGCGGACCAGCCGGGCAATGACTGGAACGGCCTCTTCGGTCTCGTTAACGGGGCTTCGGGCTACGCTTCCTCCGGCATTCGCACAGGGGCAGCTATCGGAAGTTTCTACGACCAGATGGTAGCAAAGGACTCGGTCGATCTAGGCACCTGCTTCATGGCCAGTCACTGGTTGAACCATGCCGTTCACTTGAATGCACCGGGTTCCGTCTGGTTCGCTGATCTCAAGGGGGCGGCGCGAACCGAGTTGGCTGCGATAGCGCGCCACGACTGGGTTCGCTTCCTGCAGCGCCGGTCAAGGGAGCTGCGTCGAGGCGGCTTTTTGCTGGTATCGCACCTTGGTGCCGTTGCCGATGAGCGGGAGATCAACGGCATAGCGGCTTCCGGCTATGGAACTTACCGCGCGATCCAGGCCGTAGCTCAAGACATGGCGAATGACGGCCTGATCGATCAACGGGTTCTGGACGGCTTTGTTTTTGGCGTCTGGTTTCCAACTGAGCAAGAGGCCCGCGAGCCGCTGGAGCAGGATCCCGAATTGAAACAGGCCTTCGAAATCGAGGAAGTCTCAGTTCTGCCGGCCCCGCGCAATCCCACTGATGTCTATGCCGATTTTATCGGCGATCGTAGCGAATATGCGCGGCTTTATGTCGGTTACATCCGCGGCTTTGGTCATTCGACGTTAAACGCCCAACTGTTCGAACCGAGCGCTACAACTAACCGCGACGCGCGGAGCCTGGCGGACGAATTCTATCGTCGGCTTGACGATCTTTACCAGAACCACCCGGGACAATATCCCGGCCAAAACTGGTACCTGACCGTGGTTTTGCGTCGGCAATGAGGCTTTCAATCATTGATAGATGAGACGACCCCACTGCTACAACTCGTCGAGCTTCGCCAGGATTTCCAACAGTCGCTCAAGATCATCCTTGCCAAGGGTCTCCTGAAATCGCGCGGCGATGATCTTTGCCTCGTCGAGGTGGTTTTCGATGATTGATTGGCCGGCAGGCGTGATCGCCACCGTCTGGCGACGGCGATCATTGTTGTCTGCGGTGCGGCTCACGTAACCGCGTTCCAGCATTGACTGGACGATTCGCGTCTGACTGGAGGGCAGCAGGCTGGTGCGTTCCGACAGCAGTGTGCCGTCCTGGGGGCCGAATTCGGAGAGCACCCGCAAGATCCGCCACTGCTGTTCGGTAATGCCGGAATCGGCGAGCATTTCGCGGATCGGCGCCATCACCTTTTCCCGCGCCCGGATCAGGGCGAAAGGCAGCGAACGACTGGTTGATCGCAGTCCGGATTTTGCGCCGCGATGTGCGGATGATGTCATGGCTGCCTCGTTCAACGCCTCTCTTTTTGCACCACATATTAGTTGACATCGCAAGCAATAAATGATTAACATCGCAATTATTGATATCGCAAGGAGATCGCGATGCCACACGTTATCGTGGAGTATTCCGCCAATCTGGAGGATGCGGTCGATTTCGCCGCCTTTTGCGAGCATATGCGCAAGGCGGCGGTGGCAATCGAAGCCTTTCCGTCGGCCGGCGTAAGGGTGAGAGCGACCCGGGTCGACCACTACGCCATCGCCGACGGTCATCCCCAGCATGGTTTTGTTGATATCTCGGTGCGCCTTCGCGGCGGTCGCCCCCTCGACGTTCGCAAGGCGGCAACGCAGACCATGTTCGACGCGGCGCATTCGTTCCTTGCGCCGACACTTGAAACCCGGTCGCTCGCGCTTTCGCTGGAGATGCGCGACATCGACCCCGAGCTATCGCCCAAGACGGGCACCATCCGCAAGTTCCTGGGAGAACAGACCGATGTCTGACCTGAATTCCAATATCGACAAGCTGAACGGTTACCTTGCCCGCTTTCGCGAAGGCGGCATTCTCAATCGCATTGGCGGTGAGGACCGGCAGGGCAGTGGCGACACATTCAACTCTGTGTCTCCGGTGGACGAGAGCGTCATCTGCAGTGTGGCACAGGGAAATGCCGCCGATGTGGATGCGGCTGCCAGGGCCGCTGCTGCGGCGTTCCCGGCCTGGCGCGACATGCCGGCTACAGAGCGCAAGAAAATCCTCGTCAAGATTGCCGATGCGATCGAGGAACGGGCCGAGGAGATCGCTCTTTGCGAGTGCTGGGACACTGGGCAAGCGTTGCGCTTCATGTCCAAGGCAGCCCTGCGGGGGGCTGAGAATTTTCGCTATTTCGCCGAACAGGTGACGGCAGCGCGCGACGGCAAGAACCTGCGGTCACCAACGCTGTTGAACATCACCACCCGCGTGCCCATCGGGCCGGTCGGCGTGATCACGCCGTGGAACACGCCGTTCATGCTCAGCACCTGGAAGATCGCGCCGGCGCTGGCCGCCGGCTGTACGGTTGTTCACAAGCCCGCGGAACTCAGCCCGATGTCGGCCCGCATCCTGATGGAGATTGCTGAGGATGCCGGATTGCCGCCAGGCGTTTGGAACCTGGTCAACGGTTTCGGCGAAGAAGCCGGCAAGGCACTGACGGAGCACCCGGCCATCAAGGCGATTGCCTTTGTGGGCGAAAGCCGCACCGGCTCCATCATCACCAAACAGGGTGCCGATACGCTCAAGCGCATGCATTTCGAACTGGGCGGCAAAAATCCGGTTATCGTCTTCGATGATGCCGATCTGGACCGCGCGCTCGATGCTGTCGTGTTCATGATCTATTCGATCAACGGCGAACGGTGCACATCGTCCTCGCGCCTCTTGGTGCAGGACACCATTGCCGAGGACTTTCAGGCCAAGCTGATTGAACGCGTGAACCGCATCAAGGTCGGTCATCCGCTTGATCCGAGCACAGAGGTTGGTCCTTTGATCGGCCGGGAGCACTTTTCCAAGGTGTCGAGCTATTTCGACATTGCGAAGGAAGATGGCGCCATCGTTGCCGCCGGTGGCACCCAGGTCGGCGACAAGGGCTACTTCGTCCAGCCGACCCTGTTCACGGGCGCCAACAACGGCATGCGCATAGCCCAGGAAGAGATCTTCGGTCCAGTTTTGACCTCCATTCCGTTTTCCACCGAAGAAGAAGCGCTGCAGATTGCCAACGACATACCCTATGGCCTGACCGGCTATGTCTGGACCAATGACCTGACCCGGGCGCTGCGGTTCACCGATCAGCTCGAAGCGGGAATGATCTGGGTGAATTCGGAAAATGTCCGGCACCTGCCGACGCCGTTCGGCGGCGTCAAGGCCAGCGGCATTGGTCGCGACGGCGGCGACTGGTCGTTCGAATTCTACATGGAGCAGAAGCATATCGGTTTCGCCACCGGCCAGCACCGCATTCCGCGGCTCGGTGCGTGAACGAAGGGAGGCCCAAATGGGAGAGATCGTTCTCGCCGCAAAAATGACTCATGTTCCGACCTTGCTGATGTCGGAACAGGAGGGACGCATCAAAGGCACCCGCCAGCCCGCAATCGACGGGCACTATGCCATCGCGGAGCGCACGGCGGCACTTGGTGCTGATACGGTGGTCATCTGCGACACCCATTGGGTGGTCAATGCCGGTTACCACATCAATGCCAATCACCGCTTCGAGGGTCTGTTCACCTCCAACGAGTTCCCGCAGTTCATCCAGGATCTTCCCTACGAGTATGAAGGACACCCGGAGCTGGGCGACGCCATCGCGAAGAAGGCAACCGAGAAGGGCGTCTACACGCTGAGCCACCATCTCGATAGCCTGGAACTCGAATATGGGACGCTGGTGCCCATGCGTTTCATGTCGCGCAAACACCCGATGAAAGTTGTGTCGATTGCTGCCTGGTGCACCGTGCACAGCCACGACGAAAGCCGTATTCTGGGTGAGGCCATTCGTGAGGCGATTGAGGCCGGTGACGACAAGGTGCTGCTGGTTGCGTCTGGCTCCTTGTCCCACAAGATCTGGGCCAACCGCGACTACGAGGCCAACAACGGCACCTTCACCATTTCATCGGAGTTCAACCGCCAGGTCGACCTGCATGTGCTCGAAATGTGGAAGAGGGGCGATCACGCCACTTTCCTCAGGATGCTCAGCGACTACGCTGACTTCTGCTGCGGCGAAGGCTCGATGCACGACACCGCGATGCTCTATGGTGCGTTGGGCTGGGATGCCTACGACGCCCAATGTGAGGTGGTGACCGAATATTTCCCCAGTTCCGGCACCGGCCAGACCAACGTCATCTTTCCGGTCCAATAGGAGTTTGCCATGCCCGTTCCCGCTCCGGTTCTTTACCCGCCTTTCAACATCGTTCGGCTTTCGCACGTCGAATACCGTGTGACCGACCTGGCCAGATCGCGTGCCTTTTACGTCGATACGCTCGGCCTGCAGGTCACCCACGAGGACGCCGGCCAGATCTATCTGCGCGCCATGGAAGAACGCGGCCATCATTGCATCGTGCTGACCAAAGCAGACCATGCGAATGTGGGTGTTCTCGGCTTCAAGCTCTTTGACGAACCGGACCTGGAAAAGGCGGAAGCCTTCTTCAAGGGCAGGGGCTTGCCGACCGAATGGATCGAGCGGCCCTATATGGGCCGTACGCTGCGCACCCGCGACCCCTGGGGCATCCCGCTGGAATTCTATGTGAAGATGGACCGGCTTGAGCCGATTCATCAGCAGTACAAGCTCTATCACGGCGTCAAGGCGCTGCGCATTGACCACTTCAACATGTTCAGCGCCGATGTCGATGCGTCCGTCGCCTTCTACAACGAGATCGGATTCCGGACGACCGAATACACCGAGGACGCGGAAACCGGGAAGGTCTGGGCAGCCTGGATGCACCGGAAGGGCGGTGTGCACGACGTGGCTTTCACCAACGGTGTCGGCCCACGTCTGCACCACACGGCTTTCTGGACGGCCAATGCCCTCAATATCATCGACCTGCTCGACTTGATGTCGACGACCGGCTGGCTGGAGAGTATCGAACGCGGCCCCGGCCGACACGGCATTTCCAACGCCTTCTTCCTGTACGTTCGCGACCCGGACCTCAACCGTATTGAGATATACTGCTCCGACTACCAGACGGTCGATCCCGACCACGAGCCCATCAAATGGGACCTGAAGGATCCTCAGCGCCAGACGCTGTGGGGCGCGCCTGCGCCACGAAGCTGGTTCGAGGAAGGCTCGGTGTTCGACGGTGCGGAATTGTCCGAGCCGGTCTTGAAAGCCCAGCCAATCGTCGCGCCGTAGGAGATTCACATGCGTTTTGCCACCTACACGACCGAAGGGCGCCGGTACTACGGCGCGGTCACTGACGACGGGATGATTGCGCTGTCATCGGATTTCCCGCAATGGGCTACACTTCGCGAGGTCATCGAGGCCGGTGCTTTGTCGGAGCTCGAAGCGGCAGCCAAAGACAGGGCCGTCACCCATTCGGAGTTCGACTACGAGATTCCGATCCCGGCGCCGGAAAAAATCATCTGCGTCGGCGTCAACTTTCCCGACCGCAATGCCGAATACAAGGACGGGCAGGCAGCACCCACCAACATGTCGCTGTTCATCCGCTTTCCGCGCTCCTTCACGGGTCACGACCGACCGCTGATCCGGCCACCGGAAACGCCGCAGCTCGACTATGAGGGCGAGATCGCCATCGTCATTGGCAAAGGCGGGCGGAGAATTCCGCAAGCAGAAGCCTATGACCATATTGCCGCGATCACGCTGTGCAATGAAGGCACGCTGCGCGACTGGGTGCGACACGCAAAATTCAATGTGACCCAGGGCAAGAACTGGGAGCACTCCGGCGCCATGGGGCCGTGGCTGGTGCCCTTCACCGACCCTGCGCAACTCGACGATGTGCGTATCACCACGAAGGTGAACGGCGACCTGCGGCAGGATGATCGGACGTCTCGAATGATGTTCCCGATCCGTCGGGAAATCGAGTACATCTCGACCTTTACCACGCTGGTACCGGGTGACATCATCGTTACCGGAACACCGACCGGTGCGGGTGCCCGGTTCGACCCCCCGCGCTATCTGGTGCCTGGCGACGTGATCGAGGTCGAAGCGGAAGGCATTGGTCGGCTGGTCAACACCGTGGAGGACGAAACGTGACGCCGCAGGAACACGCAGCTGCGGCGGCTGATCTTCTGCAGGCCGAAAAGACGCGGCAGCAGAAAGGCCTGCTGTCGCTGCGCTACCCTGATATCGGCATGGACGACGCCTATGCCATTCAGTCGGCGTTGATGGTTGCGAAGCTAGAGGAACGCCGGAGTGTGATCGGCTGGAAAATCGGCCTCACTTCGAAAGCCATGCAGTCGGCTCTCAACATCGATATTCCGGATTCGGGCGTGCTCTTCGACGACATGTTGTTCGAAAACGCTTCGACCGTTCCGAAGGGTCGTTTCATCCAGCCCCGCATCGAGGCCGAGATCGCTTTTGTCATGAAGGCTCCGCTGGCCGGGGAAGCGGTTACCCGGGAACAGGTGATAGCAGCGACGGACCATGTTGCCCCGAGCCTGGAGATCCTCGACACGCGGATCCTGCGGGCCGATCCCGAAACGGGGACAACCCGCAACGTCTACGACACGATATCCGACAATGCGGCCAATGCAGGCATCGTGCTGGGTAAGGAACGTCATGCGGTCGATGCCCACGACCTGCGCTGGACCGGCGCCATCGTCTCGCGCAACGGCGAGGTTGAAGAAACCGGTCTCGGCGCCGGTGTGCTCAACGACCCGGTCGAAGGCATCGTTTGGCTGGCGCGCCGCATGGAGCAGTATGGACAGCGGATCGAGGCGGGTCAGGTAATCCTGTCCGGTTCGTTCATTCGCCCGGTTGAATGTCCGCCCGGCACGTCGGTCAGCGCCGACTTCGGCCCGTTCGGATCGGTTGATATCGATTTCGCCTGAGGGGAATCCCATGACGCATCCCGCCCTGGCCGAACTGGAAACGCTTCTCGGGCCGTCGGGTTTCCTGACCGGTGCGGAGACAGCCGACTATGCGACCGATCTGAGCGGCAAAGGAGAACCGGCTCTGGCCGTTCTGCGGCCTGTTTCGACAGACGAAGTCGCCCAAGCGGTCAGGATCTGTGCCGACCACGGCATCGCCATCGTGCCCCAGGGCGGCAACTCCAACGTCTGCCATATGGCCGTGCCGCTGGCTGGTCAGCAGGCCGTGATTCTGTCGACATCGCGCATGAACAGCATCCTCGAAGTCGATGCGGCCTGCTCGACCATCGCTGCCGAAGCGGGATGCACCGTCCAGGCGCTGCAGGATGCGGCGACAGCGCAGAACCGCCTGTTCGCACCCGACTGGGGCGCACGCGGGACCGCGCAGGTTGGTGGCGCGGTGGCCACCAATGGTGGCGGTCAGAACGTGTTTCGTTACGGAACCACACGCGAGCAGGTGCTGGGGATGGAAGTGGTGCTGCCGGACGGGCGTATCTGGGACGCCATGCGCACGCTGCGCAAGGACAATTCCGGCTACGACCTGAAACAGCTCTTTATCGGCTCGGAAGGCACGCTGGGCATAATCACCAAACTGGTCTTCAAACTGCATCCGCGCCAGCCCGTCACAAATTCGATGATGGCTGTCCTCACCGATATGTCGAGACTCATCGACTATCTCAACCTGGCAAAGGGAATCGGCGGTGACAGACTGGTGGCTTTTGAACTTCTGAACGGCCTGGGCATTGAAAAGGCGCTTGACCGCTATCCCGATCTGCAGCGCCCTTTCGAAACCCGGGCCGACTGGTATGTCTTGATCCGAATGGCCGGATCGGACCCGGTGGACGAGACGCTGGCGGCAATATTCGAACAGGGCTTCGAACAAGGGATTCTTGAGGATGCGGTGATGGCGCAGACCGTAGCGCAGGAGCAGAACCTGTGGGAAATCCGCGAGCAGATGATCCCGGTGCAATATTTCAAAGGACGTCAGGTCAAATGGGACGTCTCCGTGCCGATCAGCCGCATGGTCGAGTTCCTTGAAAAGGCTGAAGCAATCGCCGCTCGGCATCAACCTGAAGCGACATCCTATGCAGTCGGTCACGTCGGCGACGGCAACATCCACTATTCCATTTTTCCGGCCGGCGAAGAGGGTCCGGAGATGGAGAAGCTGGCGCAAACCTATACAGACGAGATTGATGCGCTGATCTGGTCACTGGGCGGCTCGATTGTCGCAGAGCACGGCGTCGGCTCGGTATTCGTCGAGCGCATGCGCCAGCAAAAACCTGTAGTCGAATATGAAATGATGCAGCAGATCCGCAGCTTGTTCGATCCGCAGGGCATCATGAATCCCGGCAAGCTGACAGACGCATCCTGACGGAACGCTCGAGTAGGATGGGCCGGTGGAAGGGTTTGGCGCGCAGCCAAGCCTGATTTCACTCTGTGAAGTTTTTTAACTTTCAACGTCATTCGACCGCCCGGTATCGGCTAAAGTCCCCTCGACCGAATTGTACGGAGTGACTGATGAGTCTGCTGGAACCCCATCTCGACCTGCCCTTCAACATTACCCGTCTCAGCCACATGGTTCTGACCAGCCGGGACCTCGACAAGACGCGGTATTTCTACGAGACCGGCCTTGGCCTCGAGGTGACGTCGCAGGACGACGAGCGGCTTTGTCTTCGGGCAATCGAGGAAACCGGCCACCATTCGTTGATGTTCGAAAAGGCGTCAGCCGGCGGTGAAGGCGTGTGTCGACGGGTAGGCTATCGCATGTACAGCGATGACGATCTAAAACGGGCCCACGAGCATTTCAACGCAAATGGCGCGCGTGCCGAATTTGTCGAACGCCCGTATCAGGGGCTGACGCTTCAATTGCATGACGGGGTTGGGGTGCCCATTGAGTTTTGCGCCACCATGGACCAACAGGAAAATCGCATGCAGCGATTTCACACCCATGCGGGTGGCAGGCTGTCATTCCTCGACCATATTCAGATTGCCTGCCATGATGTGGCTGGTGCCTATCGTTGGTACAACGATCTGGGGTTCCGCCTGACGGAATACACGGCCAAGGACGGCACCGATGAAATGTGGGGCGTCTGGTTGAAACGCAAGAACAACACCCAGGACGTGGTATTCGGCAACGGTGCCGGACCGCGCCTGCATCATTTCGCCTATCACACGCCGGAGGTCAGCAGCATCGTCCACGCGGCCGACGTCATGGCATCCCTCGACCTCGCGGGGACCATGGACCGGGCACCCGGACGTCACGGCATTGGCAACGCCTTCTTCATCTATTTCCGCGATCCCGACGGACACCGCGTCGAGATTTTCTCCAGCCATTACAACGTGATCGATATCGATCATCAACCGAAACGCTGGGACCTCAGCGATACCCGTCGTTCACAGCTCTGGGGTTTTCCGGCGCCGAAGAAGTGGTTCTTCGAGGCGTCGGAATTCGAAGGTGTCGAAGTCAACGAACCTCTGATGGATGCCACTCCGGTGACCCTCGAAGCATTTCTCGAAAGCTGGTGAAGCCGTGAAATTCGCGACCATTTACGAAGACGGCAAACGCACCGCGGTCATCCAGGGAACGGACGGTCTGGCGCGCAAACTCGAAGACGTCTGCGTCGCCGCCGGGCTCGAACCGGTCGACGATATCCTGACGTTGGTGCAACTGTCGGGTGACCAAACCGAACTGCTTTCTCAGCTCTTGGAGGCCGTTGACCGGGTTCCGGGGATTGGCTTGGACGAACTGGACTGGAGTCCACCGCTCCCCAACCCCTCGAAGATACTTGGTGTGGCGTTCAACAATCGCGAACTGATGAAGAAGGCGCATCGCGACCCCGGTGTCCCGAACTTCTTCCTCAAACCGCCTTCGGCGCTGCAGGCCCACGAAAAGCCGATCATCGTCGATCCGGACTGGGGTGCGGTGATACCGGAGCCGGAGCTTTGTGCCGTCATCGGCAGGCGGGCAAAGCACATTTCCGAGGATGAGGCGCTGGATTATGTTTTCGGCTATCTCATCCACAACGATGTCACGTCGCACGGGCTGAAGTTCCAGAAGGATTCGATTGCCGTCACCTACGACCGCGACATGGCGCGGCCGGAATTCTACACCTGGCGCAATCTCAACGGTCCGGACGATACCGACGCCTACTATGTCTATCATACCCGGTCCAAGGGAACCGACACCTTCGGTCCAATGGGTCCCTGGATTACCACTGCGGATCAGATTGCCGACCCGAACGACCTGCACGTGACCGGGACCCTGAACGGCGAGACTTTCACACGCGATCATACTGGCAATTACCGCTTCTCCATCCAGGCCAGTATCGCCGAGGCCAGTCGCTATTTCACACTGGAGCCGGGCGACCTCATATCTTTCGGCACCACCGGAAAAGGGGCGGGACGTTTCACACGAGGCCACAAGAGCCTGCTGATCGGCGAGGAGAAGGGCGTGATCGCCATCGAGATCGAACCGCTCGGGCGTTTGGCCAACCCGATCGTTCACCGCAAGGGGGGCGCCTGATCGTCCGCTCAATCACCAGCCGCCGGGCAGCGCAGCATACGAACCCGGTTCCGAATGCCGCCATTCACCGCGGGCTCCTGATCACGTCGTCAATTCTCGGCAAGGAGCTCGACAGCGACACCTATCCCGAAGACAAGGCGCGTCAGATCACCTTGGTTTTTGACTATCTCGAAGCGATCCTGGAAGAGGGAGGAGCAGAACTTCAGGACGTGGTAAAGATCGATCTCTATTTTGCCGACAAAGGCGACAGGCCGCTGGTCAATCCGCACTGGCTGCGCCTTTACCCTGATCCGGCAAGACGCCCGGCACGCCAGGCGCACCAGACGGTGCTTCCCGACGGCTGCTGCCTGCAGATCGTCGCCACAGCAGTGGTGAATGAGGAGGCATGAGCGCAAAAACAGTCAAAGTCGGCCTTCTTGGTATCGGTGAAATGGGTGCGGCAATCGCCGGCCGGCTCAAGGCCGCCGGATACGAGGTTGGCGCGGTGTTTTCGAAGCGCAGTGCGGAAAGCCTGACTCGGGCACAGGAAGCCGGCATTGCTTCTTTCCCGGACTACAAGGAACTGGCGGCAGTCAGCGAGATTGTCTTTTCGGTTTTGCCGCCGGCCGTTGCCGAACAGGAAGCGCGCCGTTTGGCGGACGCCACCAGGGCGGCGGACGCCTCGTTCGTGTTTGTTGAAGGCAATGCCATTTCACCGGCGCATGTGAACGAGATCGCCGGCGCATTTACCGGATCGCCGGTCGATTTTGTCGACGGCGGAATCGTCGGCCCGCCTCCATCGGATAACGGCCTGCCGCGGCTTTATACATCCGGAGCTCGATCGCAGCTCCTCAGCGAAATGGACGGCATTGCCTTTCGGGTGATCTATCTCGGCTACGCTATCGGCTCGGCCTCTGGCTTCAAGATGAGCTATGCATCGGTGACCAAGGGCGTTAACTCGCTTCTGACCGCCGCCATGCTGTCAGCCGAGGACATGGGTTTTCTCGAAGCATTCCTGGACGAATTCACCAGCAGCCAGCCCGATCTCATGCGCCGCGCTCGGGCCACCATACCGCGCCTGCCAGCCGATGCCGGGCGCTGGGTGCGGGAGATGGAAGAGATTCGCGACACCTTCGCCTCCCTCGATCTGCCTCCCGGATATCATCAGGGTGCTGCCGAAATCATGCGTATTCTGGACGCCTCGCGGTTTGGCACCGAGACCCGCCGGACGCGCGACAGGTCGCGAACTTTGGAAGCAACATTGAAAGCTATATCGGAAGATCGGGACAAGCGTTGAATTGATCCGCGAAGCATTTGAATCTCCACCTAAGTAACCAGCGATAACCCCCTCAATAGATTCCGCAAACAGTGGAAGCCGATTGGCTTGATGTGCCTGGCAATTGAATCGCAGCCAATGTGTGCATAGGTTCAACTGACAAAGCACACTTGGGCAGCGACGCGCATGAGCGAACACTCGATCGGACTGGCACTGGGAGCCGGGGGCGCCAGAGGCATAGCGCATGTCCACGTGCTGCGCGCCCTGGACGATCTCGGTCTACGGCCGACCTCGATTGCCGGGACCTCGATCGGAGCGATCCTCGGAGCCTGTTACGCCCATGGCATGAACGGCGAGGATCTTCGCGAATACCTCATGGATCGCTTCGGCGATCACGCGGCGATCCTGGCCAGCATATGGGAATTGCGGGTTAAGAGCCTTGATGAGCTGAAGAGTACGCGCCGGATAAGGCTGGGCGAACTTGACCTTGAGCGCATTCTTGAGCGTCTCTTGCCGCCAACTCTGCCGAATCTGATTGAAGATCTGAATGTGGAAACGCAGATCGTGGCGACCCGATACTACGAACACGATTTTGCAGTCTTTTCCAACGGCCCCCTATTGCCCGCAATATCCGCCTCGGCCGCCATGCCGGCGGTGTTTCACCCGGTCGTCATCGACGGCGTGGTGCATATTGACGGCGGCATGACCAACCCGGTGCCGATCGATCTCTTGCAGGACAAGGCAACCGTCATCGTTGGTGTTGACGTTTCCGGCGGACCCGACGGTGAAGAGGGCACGATACCCGGCAAGATCGACGTGCTCTATGCTGCAAGCCAGCTCATGCAGCGCACGATCATCGAGGAAAAGACCAAACGCATGCGATGCGACCTGTTGATCCAGCCGAAGGTCGGGGCTTGGCGGGTCCTCGATCTGATGCAAACCGACGAAGTGCTGCAGGCGACTGAACCGCTTTACGAAGAAACCAAGGCGGCAGTCGGCAGGGTGCTGGAGCGCGGTGCTCTGGCTGTCTGATGCCGCGACACGAGGGGCATTAACGCCGCCGAAACAGGGGATGACGTAAACAGAACCCGGACCTTGGGGGGTGACCGTGATTGTACCGTTTCATATCCGCGACATGCTCGCGAGTCTCCGCAGCCGCTTCGATGCCGACGCAGTGGACCGGACGCTGGCTACCAAGGCGCATGCTGTGGACCGACTAAGACCTGCCCGCCGGGCGACGTCTGGCAGCACCCGCCGGTTCTGGGACCGCATTGTCGCCGATACCGACGCCACAGAAGCCGATCGGGATCTCATCCTGGATGATGTGACGGCCGCTTCCCTGAACACCTACGACACCAACATCGAAAACATGATTGGCACCGTAAAGGTGCCCGTCGGAATTATCGGCCCGCTGCGCATCAACGGAATTCACGCCCAAGGTGATTTTCTGGTGCCGCTGGCGACGAGCGAGGCGGCCCTGGTCGCCTCCTACGGACGCGGCGCCGACATCACCGCCACGACGGGCGGTATTGCAGCCGCTCTCACGTATGATGGCGTGTTGCGCACGCCCGCGTTCCGCTTCCGGTCGACAGCCGAGACCGGGGTCTTCATCGACTGGGTGGTCCTCAACGCCGAGAAGCTGAAGGAAGTGGCGGAAACGACCACCCGACACGGCAAGCTCGTGTCTCTCGAACCGGCCATGGACAACGACGTCTGTTTCCTGCTGTGCCGCTACCAGACCGGTGATGCGTCGGGCCAGAATATGGTCACCATCGCCACGGCAGCCATGTGCGAGCACATCGCCGAACAGTCGCCGGTCAAGCCACTGGCCTGGTATGTCGAGGGGAATTACTCCGGCGACAAGAAGGGATCCTTCCTCGGCTTGCTGACCGGCCGTGGTGCCAAGGTGACGGCCAGCGCTACCATTCCCGCCGATGCCGTTGAGCGCAAACTGCATTGCACCGTGGATCAGATGCTGGCCTATGGCCGCATCGCCAATCTCGGATCGCTACTGTCGGGCCAGTTGGGCGCCCAGGCACACTACGCCAACGCACTCGCAGCCCTCTACATCGCGACAGGCCAGGATGCGGCATGCGTGGCCGAGTCGGCTGTCGGGTTCACCCGAATGGAAGATCATGACGGCGATCTGTTCGTTTCGGTGACATTGCCCAATCTGCTGGTTGGAACCGTGGGCGGTGGCACCGGGTTGCCGAGCCAGGCAGCGGGTTTGCGCATCCTCGGCCTGCAGGGCGCCGGCAAACGCGCGGCACTTGCGGAAGTGGCGGCGGCGCTTTGCCTGTGTGGCGAAATCTCGATTGTCGCCGCCATGGCCTCCGGCCACTTCGCCAAGGCCCATCAGCGCTATGCGAGGCAGCGCGCGTGACCGAGGTAGAGGCGGAACGCGACCTGCCGCTGCTTAGACGGCTCTGGATCTATCAGGCTGAACGCATTCCGCTGGCAAAGACAGCGATCCTTTTGGCCGTTTTCAGCGCGGCAAGCGTCAACGTCTCGGCGCTGCTGGCCGGTCGCTCTTTTCCCGACTGGTCGGCCTATGCCGTCGCATTTCTGGTTTCGCTCATTATCTTCATCCAGTTGAGGGCCTGCGACGAGTACAAGGACGGGCCCGATGATCGGCGCTACCGGCCGGAGCGGCCGATCCCGCGCGGTCTGGTGAGTCTTCGGTTGATCCTTGGGATCGGCGCGGGACTGGTTCCTGTGGCCGTGCTTCTGACCTGGTTTTACCAACCGGCGCTGCTCTTTCTGCTGGTGCTTGTCTGGCTGTGGCTGGCGCTGATGACGGTCGAGTTCTTCGTACCCGACTGGCTCAAGGCGCGCCCGATTCTCTATCTCGTGTCGCATATGGCGATCATGCCGCTGCTCGACCTCTTCGTTACCGGAGCGGAATGGCTGCCGGCTTCTGGTCGTCCGGCAAGCGCACTGGTGCTTTTCCTGGCGCTGTCCTTCGTCAACGGCTGCGTGCTGGAGATTGGGCGCAAGATCTGGGCCCCGGACAACGAACGCGAGGGGGTCGAAACCTATTCCGGCCTCTGGGGTGTGCAGGGTGCAACTGCGGTCTGGATCGCCATGACCGGACTTTCATTTCTGCTGCTGATCGGCGTTGGCCTGTCAAAAGGACATGCGCTTGCCACCGGTCTGCCGGGTTTGGCCATGCTGCTCTACGCCTGGTGGGTGGCGTTCGGAATGCGCCGGGCGCCGGATGACAAAGGGCAGTCCCGGCTCGACACTGTCTCCGGCCTTTGGGTGTTCGTCTGCTATACCGCGGCTGGATTTGCGCCGATCGTCGGGGGCTGGCTGTCATGAGTGCGATGGTGCTGCATCCCGGGAATGGCCCTCTGCCAGAAGCGGCCGGCGGCAAGGGCAGGGCGCTTGCGCGGCTTGCCACTGCAGGGTTCAAGCCGCCTGATTTCTTCGTCGTTCTTCCCGCAGCGTTCGATAAAGACGGATTGAAAGCCGACTTTGTGAAGGTCCTCGCCGAGGCGACCGGAAAACTGGGTGATGGCCCTTTCGCGGTTCGCTCCTCCGGCGCTCAGGAGGATGGGAGCGACCACTCACATGCCGGACAGTTCCTCAGTTTGCTGAATATCGAGCCGGGTGACGTTGCTGACGCCGCCCATCGGGTCTGGCAATCGGGACATGAAGGCAGCGTCGCCGACTACCGTGCCGTGCGAGGGCTGGACGAAGCCGATCCTGCTCCGGCCATCGTCGTTCAGACAATGATCGATGCCACGGCAGCCGGCGTTGCCTTTTCGGCCGACCCGGTAAGCGGCTTGCGCCATCATGCGGTCGTTTCGGCAGTCGCCGGGCTCGGTGACCGATTGGTCTCAGGCGAAGAGGATGGTGAGACGTGGACGGTCGATACGATTCGAAACGCCATTGTCTCCGCGCCGGATGGCGAGACGGTCCTGACGCCTGATCAGGCGCAGGAGATTGCCCGCCTTGCCGATGGGATAGAGGCAGCCTTCGCAGCGCCTCAAGACATCGAATGGGCCATTGCCGACGGCACTCTCCATATCCTGCAGGCCCGGCCGATCACCACGGAACTCAAGGCACCGGCCCATTCTGACCCACAGGTGGTGATCTACGACAACTCCAACATCGTCGAGAGCTATCCGGGCCTCGTCACGCCACTGACCTATTCCTTTGCCCGTTACGCCTACGCCCGCGTCTACCGTGCCTTCGTTCGCATGGTCGGTGTGCGCGAGGACGTGATCTCGGCCAATGCGCCGATTTTCGAGAACATGCTGGGGCGCATCGATGGACGCGTCTACTACAATCTCGTCAACTGGTACCGCGCACTGGCGCTTCTGCCGGGCTTCGCCGTCAACCGGGCTCACATGGAAACCATGATGGGCGTATCGGAGCCGTTGCCGGAATCGGTCACGGCAACGATCGGACCGGGCACACTCACTGGAGCTGCACGCTGGCGCGAATATGGCCGGATGCTGCGCGCCGGCCTGGGGCTTGCGGTCCAGGCCGTTCGTTTGCGCGGGACCATCGACGATTTCCAGGGGCGGCTTAATGCGGCAATCGGTCCGCAGTCGCTTGACCCTGCCTCGGCTGGCCTCAGCGCTCTGGCCGCGGAATATCGACGCATCGAGGCTTCGCTGCTCGACCGTTGGGATGCTCCGATCGTCAACGACTTCCTCTGCATGATGGCTTTCGGTGCTTCCCGCAAACTGATGCAGCGCTGGTTCGGCGAGCCTGGTCTCGAACTCCACAACCACGTGATGATCGGCCAGGGCGACATCATTTCTGCCGAACCGCCGAAACGCATCGCGGAGATGGGCGCCATCGTCGCGACCGTCGATGGTCTGGCTGACCGGATCGACTCCACGGGCGTTGATGCCTTCGCGGAGAACGAACAGCTAAGGCGTGCCTTCGAAGCCTACATCGAACGTTTCGGCGACCGCTGTACCGAAGAACTCAAGCTCGAGAGCGTCACCCTGGACGAGGACCCTTCGGCGTTGCTGGCGGCGATCGCGGCGTCGTCGCGTCGGCCGGCTCGGCAAGACCATCAGCCGGTATCTGGCGCCCATGACTTCGACACCGTCGCCGCCGGCAAGCCGATTCGGCGTTGGATCGCAAAACGCTTCGTCGGCTGGGCGAAGGCGCGCGTGCGCGACCGGGAAAACCTGCGCTTTGAGCGTACCCGCATTTTCGGCCGCGCCCGAAAGGTGTTTCTCGCGATGGGGCGGGAGCTGGCGGCGCTCGGCCAACTTCGGGATGCGCGCGACGTGTTCCATTTGACGGTGGACGAATTGCTTGGCGCAATCGAGGGATATACTGCGACCCAAAACCTGCAGCCCTTGGCTGATCTGCGTCGGTCCGAGATGGACGCCAGCGCCACCCGCCCGGATCCGCCCGAGCGCATGACGGTGAGTGGGGCAGCGATCAATGTCGCGGCCGAGATCGGCAGCGAGACAGAGGCCGAGGAAGCCGGCAGCGAGACGCGGCGCAGCGGAACCGCCTGTTCGGCCGGGACTGTCACTGCGACGGCGCGAGTTATCCGCGACCCGTCGAAGGAGAGCTTGCAAAGCGGCGATATTCTTGTTGCCCGCCACACCGACCCGGGCTGGATTGCGGTGTTTTCCAATGCATCGGCCATTGTTGTCGAACGTGGCAGCCTGCTGTCGCATTCGGCCATTGTCGCCCGCGAGATGGGTATTCCCTGCGTTGTCGCGCTGAAGGGCGCGACTGCGTGGATCCGCGACGGCGAAACGGTGACGGTAGACGGAACCAGCGGCGAGGTCACGAGGCAGCCATGACATCACAGATAGCCGGCAAGGCTGATTTCGACGACATCCGTTATGCCCAGCTTTGGGAGGATGCCGACGTTCTAACCGATGCGCTGGGAACTGCGCCGGGTGCGACGCTTGTTTCCATTTGCTCGGCTGGAGACAACGCGCTGGCCATGCTGACCCTCGATCCGCAACGTGTCGTGGTTGTCGACCTGTCACAGGCCCAGATCGAGTGCCTCAATCTGCGTATCGGTGCTTTCCGCAATCTCGACCATCAGGGCCTCATCGAACTGATGGGGTCGCGCCCCTCTGACAGGCGGGCTCAACTGCTTGAGGCGGCGCTGAAGGGTGGCAACGAGGCCACAGCAGCATTCTGGAAGGCGCGCGAAAGTGACGTGATCGAACACGGCGCCGGTGGCTGCGGAAAATTCGAACGCTATTTCCGCCTGTTCAAGAACCGGGTGCTGCCTTACGTGCATTCCCGCGCCACGGTCGATGCGATCTTTGAACCGCGCCAGAAGCCGGAACGGCAGGAGTTTCTCGACAGACGCTGGAACAACTGGCGCTGGAAACTCATGGTCTCGATGTTTTTCTCCCGCTTTGCCATGGGACGGTTGGGCCGTGACAAGGCATTTTTCGACCATGTCGACGGGTCTCCCGCCGCGCATGTGCAGCGCCGCATTCGCCATGCGGCCGTCGACTGCGATCCGTCGATCAACCCTTATCTCTATTGGATCATGCACGCCCGCCATGGCGATCATCTCCCGATGACGTGGCGCGCCGAGCATTTCGACACCATCCGGGATCGCCTCGACCGACTGGACATTCGTCAGGGGTCGCTGGAGGCGTTCATCTCGACCGGTGACAAAGCCGACGGGTTCAACCTCTCCGACATTTTTGAATACATGTCGCTGGAAGTCTTCGAGCAGGTTTACCGATCGATACTCGAAGCCTCGAACCCGGCGGCCAGGCTCGTGTACTGGAACATGATGGCGCCACGTCGCGTTCCCGCTGCCTTTCGCGACCGGATCGTGACGCGGGAAGATGCCGAGAATGCCGGCAAGGCCGTCGACAAGGCCTTCTTCTACTCCGACTTCGTCGTGGAGGAGGTGCTGCCTTGACGCTCCCACCGGCACTTGCCGTTCTGCTCCTGCCATTGGCTGTCGGCCTTCTGGTCGTCGGCATGTGGCTGGTGCGCCTGGCCGGCCGCCGTTACGGATGGAGTGCCGAGATACAGCGCAAGGCCGTGCATGTGGCGACCGGACTTTTCGCAATCTCGCTGCCCTGGTTGCTGCCGGAGGCCTGGCTTGTCTACGGTCTGCTGGCGCTGGCTGTCGCGGTGATGGCCGTGTTGCGGATTCCGTCGATAGCCACCGCCGGGGCAGGGGCGGCTCTTCACGGAGTCGAGCGCAAATCCTGGGGCGACTTCATGCTGGTGGCGGCTGTCGCCACGCTTTATTTCTTTTCCGGTCAGGCAGCCGAACCCGTCCTCTACGTCCTGCCGCTCGCGGTCCTGACCCTTTCGGATGCGGCCGCCGCCTTGGCGGGTTCAAGCTATGGACGCATGCGCTATACGATCGAGGAAGGTCAGAAGAGCATCGAGGGATCGGTCATCTTCTTCATGGTGACGTGGATCCTGGCCATGGTCGCGCTGCTGCTGTTGTCGGATGTGCCGCGCGCCAATGTCGTTCTGCTGTCGTTGATCACGGCCTCCTTTGGCACGGTGGTGGAGGCGGACAGCTGGCGCGGTTTCGACAACTACTTCGTTCCCGTGGGCGTGCTTTTCCTCCTGGCCGTTCACATGGAGAGCGCACCCTGGGTGCTGTTGCTTCTGGCGCTTGGCTTCCTTGCCGCCTTCACGCTTCTTCGGGTCTATGGCGGTGCGCTGCTCGACATCAGCGTTCACACGGCACGTGCCTACACGGCCGCTCTGTTCATGATCGGGGCTGTTGTTGCACCGGTCAACATCATATTGCCGGCGTCGACACTCGTCGCCCAAGCCTACGCCCGCCGCCACAATCCGAGCAATGCCAGACACCCGGACCTCGACATGCTGGCCATGCTGGCCGTGGTTTCCTTCGTCGCTTTCTTCGGCGGTCTTGCCTTGGACAGCACGGCGATCTCTTTCTACGCACTGATTTGTGCCGGCATCATCGCACAATTGTTGGTGCTTGCCGTCGCAGGACGACCAGTGTGGGTTCTGGTCGGTACTGCGGCCATCGTGTTGATCGGTCTCTCGGCCATCGTCAGCGGTGTCATCGCTTTCAATCCGGAAATATCCCGCTGGCACGGGCCAATTTTGCCATTCATTGTGATCAGCCTGCTGGTGTGCGCGCTGGCGGCTCTGCTGCTGCCGGCCTTTTATCGCAGCAGCCGGCATGCCAAGGTTGCCATCGTGGCAGCCCTGGTTCCGCTTGCCAGTTATCTCTATCTTCATTTCAGGCAAGGAGGTGTGTCATGACGGGCGACACCGATTTCGAAACGATCTCGGACGGAACCTCCAGCTTGGCTGTCTATCGCAACGCACCGGCATGGGACGGCAAGCGAACCGCCTCCCTGGGCAAGCTGAAACTCAAATCGACCGCCGGCGGCAAAGAGCTGGTTTCAAAGGTCAAGGCCATGCTGACGGCGGATGGGTTCGAAGCGCTGATTGGCCCTATGGACGGCGATACCTGGCATGCCTATCGGGCCGTGACAGAGAGCGACGGTTCGCCCACGTTCCTGATGGAACCGGTTAGCGGCGAGCATGATGTTGTGGTTCTTGAAGCGACCGGGTTCGAGGCCATTGGCGGTTACGTGTCTATGCGGACTGCCACCGCGGATGCCATAGGCGATCGTCCGGAAGCTCCTGACGGTGTTGAAATCATCAACTGGGATGGCGAGCGACCCGAGGACTTCTTTGGCGAGGTTTATGATTTCTCGGTCGAAGGGTTCGCCCGCAATGCGTTCTACAAGCCGATCACACGGGAAGCCTTTCTCGGCCTCTACATGCCCTATGTGCCGTTCCTGAAACGCGAGTTGATCTTCTTTGCGAGGACCGCCGACGGGCAACTGACCGGCTTTCTGTTCGGAATCCCGGACTATAGCCAGGGCCCAAATCCGGACGCCGCCATCCTCAAGACCTATGCCAGCGGATTGCGCGGCGTCGGTCATTTGCTCGCCGATGCCTTCCACCGCAACGCGCTCGATATGGGCTACGAAACAACCGTACATGCGCTGATGAGCGACGCAAATATCTCGCGCGAGCGCAGCACCCAGCACGGGGCCGAGATTTTTCGCCGCTACACCCTTTTTGGGCAAACGCTTTGACGACGCTTCTCGATGCCTTTGCCGATGCGGTCGACTGTTTCGGCTCCCGACCGGCGATCATCGAGAAAAGCGGCCGGGATATCAGTTTCGAGGATCTTGACGTCCTGGCGAAATCCCTCGCTGCCGGCTTTGCCGCACGCGGCATCGGTCCGGGCGATCGCGTGTTGATGGCGATGCCGGTCGGCATCGAGCTCTATGCCAGTCTTGCTGCAATCTGGAGGGTCGGTGCGACCGTGGTCTTTCCGGAACCGGCCATGGGCTTGAAAGGGCTTCGCCACGCTGCTCGCACGACCAGACCGAAGGCCTTTCTGGCCAGCGGCCTCTATCGAATTCTGGGTTTTGTGATCCCGGAGCTCTTACGTCTGGAGCTGCGGGTTTCGCCACAAAGGGCGGACCCGGGGCTGGCACCAGACATGATGGTTTCCCCGGCTGATATCGCATTGATCTCGTTTACAAGCGGCTCGACTGGCGCACCGAAGGCAATCGCCCGCAGCCATGCATTCATGATGGCGCAATGCGATGCCATCGCACCGATGCTGGAACCGCGACAGGAGGGCGAGCGCGACCTGGTCGCCTTTCCGGTTTTCGTGCTGGTTTGCCTGGCGCTGGGGATCACCGCGGTTCTGCCGGAATGGAAGTTGACCCGGCATGATCAGGTGGATGCGCAAACCATTCATGCACAGATCGAACGATACGGGATCACCCGGCTTCTGGTTCCGCCGGCCATCTGCGAAACCCTTGGTGACGCCGCGACACTGCCGTCGCTGCACGCGATATTCACCGGCGGCGGTCCGGTCTTTCCCGACACGCTCAACCGGTTGGCCAACCTGTGCCACGGTCTGAAACTGGTGGCGGTTTACGGATCGACCGAAGCTGAGCCGATCGCCCATCTCGATTACGCCGATATCTCCGCTGACGACCTGGATCGTATGAAAACGGGTGAGGGCCTGCTGGCGGGGCAGCCGGTGGATGCGGTCGACATCTGGATCGAGGATGGCGAGATCCGGGTCGCCGGCGCACATGTCAATGAATCCTATCTCGATCCGGCGCAAAACGCCGAGACCAAAGTGGAACGCGACGGTCGCATCTGGCACCGAACCGGAGATGCCGGCCGATTCGACGAACAGGGACGGCTTTGGCTTTTGGGGAGAACCAATGCGCGCATCGGCGGCGTCGATCCGTTCGCGGTCGAGACGGCCGCGCGGTTCTGGCCGGGTGCGGAAAGGTCGGCGCTGGCGAATGTCGACGATAAACCGGTTCTTGCCGTCGCCGGCGATTCTGCAAAGCTCGATCAGTGGAAGTCCGCCGCAAAAGAGCTTGGGGTGCCGGACGTTCGCTATCTAAAGGAAATTCCCCTCGACCGGCGACACCGGTCAAAAACAGACTATGTCGCACTGTCGGACAAGCTGAAGCGGGCCTGAACGATTTTTTTTGGAGCCCCGAGTCACAAAAGGATGTTGTCGCACGTCTTGGTTTCAGGTGGGCCAAATGCCCCCATCAACAAACCAAGAAGGACATCAGAGATGAGCGACATGCGCTTCAACATCTACAAGACGGCACCGGAACTGGTGCAGGGCCTGATTTCGGTCGAAAAGGCGATTTCCGAGTCCGCACTGGACAAGAAACTCAACCATCTGATCAAGCTCCGGGCATCGCAGATCAATGGCTGTGCCTATTGCGTCGAAATGCACACGCGGGAGGGTCGCGAGGACGGTGAAGCCAACGCTCGGCTCGACCAGGTGATCGTTTGGCGCGACACAAAACTCTACTCCGATGCGGAACGGGCGGCACTCGCCTGGACCGAGGCTTTGACCGACAATGACAGCCGTGCCGATCTCGACCGGCTTTATGGCGAACTGCAAAGTCATTACGATGCCGGTGAAATTGCCGCGATTTCGATGACCATCGCAGCGATCAATGCCTGGAACCGTTTGGGTGTCGCCGCCCACGGATCTCTCGCCGCCTGAGCCGGAACCCATGAGCGAAACAATCAAGATCAACGATCCAGTCGCGCCGTTCGAGGCGGCGCGGCAACGCCTGTGGGGCATCGCCTATCGGATGCTCGGAACGGCGGCGGAAGCCGACGACATCGTGCAGGAGACCTTTCTGCGCTGGCAGAATGCCGACCGGAGCAAGATCAGGGTTGCCGAGGCCTGGCTGGTGCGCACCTGCACGCGGCTGGCCATCGATTCCTTGCGGGCGGCAAAGCGTCAGCGCATCGACTATGTTGGCCCTTGGCTTCCCGAGCCGATCGCTGTTGTCGAACCGGAAGCGGAACTTGCCGACACCCTTTCGATGGCATTCCTGCTGGTGCTTGAACGGCTGACGCCTGCAGAACGCGCCGCCTTTTTGCTGCGGGAGGTTTTCGACTACGACTACGCCAGGATTGCCGAGATCCTGGGCCGTAGCGAGACAGCCTGCCGCCAACTTGTCGCGCGTGGGCGTCGCCATGCACGCCAGGAACGTAAGCGTTGGGTGCCGCCCAAGGAGGCGGGTGCTGAACTTCTCGACGAATTCCTGATGGCGATCCGGACAGGCGAGCTGGCCTCGCTGGAGACGCTGCTCAGCCGCGATGTTGAGATGTGGGCCGATGGCGGTGGCAAGGTACTGTCGGCGACCAATATTATCAGCGGAAGCGATCGCGTGGCGCGTTTCCTGGACGGTCTTTGGCGAAAGCACTGGTCAAGAGGCAGCATTGATGCCGTGACTGTCGGCGGACTGCCCGGCTTTGTCATCGCGGTCGGCGACGGGATCCATGCGGCGGTCGGGCTTGACATCGATGTCGACCGCCGCATCCAGCGGGTTCTGGTGGTTCGCAATCCCGACAAACTGGCCGGGTTGGCTCATTAGTCTAGTCTAGTCGTTGGCTTCCGGCGGCAGGAAGTCGACTTCGTGTTGCGCCGAGACCTTCACCACTTCTTCCGGATCTTCCAGATTGTGGAGATTGTTGAAGAGCTCTTCGAGTTTGCGGGCCGGCGACACCCAGAACATTGCACGGGCCGGCTTGTCGGATTTGTTGAAATAGCCATGCGGAATGCCTCTCGGCATGCGCACAAGGTCTCCGGCCTCGGCCTTCACCCACTGGCCGTCGAGTTTGAGGTCAAGCACGCCTTCCTGGACGAGAATGAACTCGTCCTGGGTGGGATGCACATGCACCGGCACGAACTGACCGGGTTCCGAGTTGGTCTCGAATGCGAAGGTCGAATCGCAACAGGCCTTCGGATAGTAGGTCTGGCCAAGAATGTTCCAGGCCTTGTCGGCGTGGCCCGTACCTTTGCGGGTGATGCCCTTTTCGAGGTCTTGAGTCATGCGTCTCCTCCCTGTGTATGGTCTCTGGATATTTTGAGCTTAAAGAATGCAGCGTGCTTTCAGCGTTGTCTATCCGATAAGCGCAAAAACGATCCGATGACTGGAAACGACCAACAACCGATTTGACTTCGTCCGGTGGCCTCGTCATGGGTAGATTCAACCCCTTTTTCCCTTCGGAGGTCACCTTGCTGGAACGTTCAGATCTTGCGGAAAACGCGCTGCAAGCGCTCCATGACGAGGCCTATGACAGGCCGTTCAATCGCCAAGACTTGAACCACGACGGCATGATCTTCATCGGCGGCCGGCCGGCACAATCGCTTGACGGCGATTGGAATTTTTGTGTCGACCTGCTCGACACCGGGCTGCGTCAAAAATGGTACGCCATGGAGAAAATGCCGGCCGAAGAGCGCGCCGAGCCGTGGGACTATGACCCACATGAGGGCGAGACCGTGCCGGTGCCTTCCTGTTGGCAGATGCTGAAGGAGAAGTGGTACTTCTTCGAGGGCAGCGCCTGGTATTCGCGACCACTGGACATGCAGGGCGACGGGAACGGTCGCCGTCGATTTTTGCGGGTCGGCGCTGCGCAGTATGACTGCAAGGTGTTCCTCAACGGAGAGTTTCTCGGCAACCACTATGGAGGATCGACGCCATTCTTCTGTGAGCTTACGAACCAATTGAAGGCTGGGCGCAACTGGCTGATGCTGGTCGTCAACAACTCCCGCACCCTCGACCGGGTTCCGATGCGCAACACCGACTGGTTCAACTACGGTGGTGTCTATCGCGAGGTCGCTCTCTTCGAAACGCCGCCGACCGTCATTCGCGATCTGTTCGTTCATCTGGTGCCGGACGGTGCCTATTCCAACATCGCCGTCGAGGTGGAGGTTGAAACGAACGAGCCGGTCGAAGCACGGCTGCGAATTCCCGAACTCGACATCGACGAGCCGATCGAACTTGACGGACAGGGCAAGGGCAGAGCGGTCATCTCAGCAGCCCCGGAACTCTGGTCGCCCGACAATCCGAGACTTTACGAGGTCGAATTCACCGCCGGTCCGGACCGGGTGTCTGATCGCGTCGGCTTCCGGCAGGTCGATCGAGTGGGAGAGGCCATTCATCTCAACGGGAAGCCATTGTTCCTGAGCGGCATTTCCGTTCACGAGGACGATGCGGCGAACGGCAAATTGACCGATGAAGCGGATCTGCGACGGCGCTTCGAGCACGCGCGCGACCTGAATTGCAATTTCCTCCGTCTGGCCCACTACCCGCATCACGAGCGTGCTGCACAACTGGCCGATGAACTAGGCTTTCTGCTGTGGGAGGAAATTCCGGTCTATTGGGCGATCGCCTTTGACAATCCCGACACGTTTCAGGATGCGCGGAACCAATTGCTCGAGCTGATCAAAAGGGATCGGAACCGCGCCAGCGTCATCATCTGGTCGGTCGGTAACGAAAACCCGGATACCGATGCACGTCTCGACTTCATGCGCCGTCTGGCAGAGACGGCCAAGGCCGCGGATCCGACGCGGTTGACGTCGGCGGCCTGTCTGGTCAACCACGCCAGGATGCGCATCGATGATCGCTTGGCCGACCATATCGACGTCATCGGCATCAACGAATATTACGGCTGGTACGAGGAGGATTTCGAAGACCTCGCCGCCATCGGCCGCAATTCCAATCCCGGCAAGCCGGTGGTCATTTCCGAGACCGGAGCCGATGCGGACATCACAGAGCACGGACCGAAACGACGCCTTTTCAGCGAAGCCTACATGACGGAGGTCTACCGAAAGCAGATTTCCATTTTGCGCTCGATTCCCTTCGTCGCCGGAATGACGCCCTGGATCCTCTATGACTTCCGCTGCGAGCGGCGTCAGAACGTTTTCCAGCGTGGCTATAACCGCAAAGGCCTGATCGCCGCCGACAAGGCTACGCGCAAGGAAGCTTTTTCCGTATTGGCGGCCTACTATGATGAACGACGCCAGGAAGACTCATCTGCTGGTGGTGGAAGCCTGACTGAATCGAATTCTTCATAGCTCATCTCAACGCCCTGAAAGAATTCGATTATCTGCGCACGCACGGTCGCCGCAGATCGCCAAATTTTACACGTTGGTGTTGAAAAGATCGCACGAACCTGTGCAGTCTCCGTCCCACTGACGGCACTGTGCCCAGTGATTCAGTGTCGATTCCACTACGGCAATTCAGGCGTTAACGCATGGACAAATTGCGCATCATCGGCGGAAACAGACTGCAGGGCGCCGTGCCGATATCCGGGGCCAAAAACGCTGCTCTTCCGCAAATAGCCGCGTCGCTTTTGAGTCCACATCCGCTCGAGTTGAGCAACCTGCCAACCGTCACCGACGTCGAAAAGATGCTGGGCGTGGTCACCCAGCACGGCGTCAGTGTTTCGCGCTCGGGCCAAACGGCAGTCATCGACGCCGGTGCTGCTCAATCCGAGGAAACGTCCTACGACACCGTTCGGCGTATGCGGGCAACCGTGCTGGTGCTCGCGCCGCTGCTCGCTCGTTTTGGCCATGCCCGTGTGTCCATGCCCGGTGGCTGCGCCATCGGCGCGCGGCCGGTCGACATGCACATCAAGGCGCTGGAGACCCTCGGTGCGGAGATCGAGGTCGAGGGCGGCATGATCGTGGCCGCAGCCCCGAACGGATTGTCAGGCGCCCGCATCGTGCTCGGCTCGCCTTCGGTCGGGGCCACTCACACGGCGATGATGGCAGCGACGGCCGCCGCTGGCGAAACGGAAATTCTCAATGCCGCCCGCGAGCCGGAAGTCGCCGATCTTGCTGCCTGCCTCAACGCCATGGGCGCCCACATCGAAGGAGCCGGCACACACCGCATTCTGATCCAGGGGGATCGTGGATGGCAAAAGGCGACGCATGAGATCATTCCGGACCGCATCGAAGCCGGCACCTATGCCGTTGCCGCTGCCATCACCGGTGGGCAGTTGGAGCTGACCCGTGCACGCCTCGAACATATGGCGTCGGTGGTGCAACTGCTTGAGGCAACCGGAACCAGCGTCTGGCCGGGGGATCGCGGACTGGTGGTCTCCCGTGACGGACCTTTGAAGGCTGCCGATCTGACGACCGAGCCCTATCCGGGGTTTCCAACCGACCTGCAGGCGCAGTTCATGGCCCTCATGTGCGGTGCCGAGGGCGCGTCGCTGCTGCGAGAAACGGTGTTCGAAAACCGCTTCATGCATGTGCCGGAATTGATGCGTCTCGGTGCCGATATCAAGCTTCAGGGAACGACTGCGCTGGTTCGGGGCGGTGCTCCGTTGAAGGGGGCCCAGGTCATGGCCACCGATCTGCGTGCATCGGTCTGCCTGGTTCTGGCCGGCCTGGTGGCCGAGGGCGAGACTGTCGTCAACAGGATCTATCACCTTGACCGCGGTTATGAGCGGTTGGATCGCAAGTTGCACCTCTGTGGCGCCGATATTGAGCGGGTGGCCTGATGGGCACTCAGCATTTTCTCGGTGTCGATGGAGGCGGGACAGGCTGTCGCGCCCGTGTCGAAGATGCCGATGGGAACGTGCTCGGGCAGGGGCTGTCCGGTCCGGCTGCTGCGCGTCTTGGGGTCGAAAAAGCCTGGGACTCGATATCCAAGGCCTTCGAAGCCGCAATCGATGACGCAGGCCTGAGTGAATCCGACGTGTCTTCAATGATCGCAGGCGTTGGCCTTGCGGGTATCGGCCGCAAAGGCGCCGTGGAGACCTTCCAGGCCATTGAACACCCGTTTGCGAGTATCGGTTTCGCCACCGACGGCGAGACGGCCTGCCTGGGTGCTCATGGTGGGCGCGATGGCGCCATCGTCATTAGCGGCACGGGGTCCGTTGGTCTCGGCTTTGTCGACGGGCGGGGCTTGCGCGTCGGCGGGTACGGTTTTCCGATTTCCGATGAAGGCAGCGGTGCCGATCTCGGTTTGAACGCGGTGCGGCTGGCCTTGCGCGCCCATGACGGTCGGCACGAACAGACACCCTTGCTTGCCGAAGTCGTCCAACGTTTCGGAGGTGATCCGGCTGAAGCGGTTGCCTGGATGGACCGCTCCACGGCGACCGATTATGCGGCTTTCGCGCCGATGGTGCTTCGTCACGCTGACCAGGGTGACCCGGCCGGGCGCCGCATCGTCCAGGGGGCGGCCGAGCAGATCGATACCTTTGTCCGGGTGCTGGTTGAGAAGGGCGCACCCCGGGTGACGCTGCTCGGCGGGCTGTCCACATCGCTTGAGCCGTGGCTGGCGCCGGACGTCCGACGGCGCCTCAAACCGGCGGACGGAGATGCCGTCTCGGGCGCAATCATTCTCGCCAAACGATCGCTTTCGCAGCGCTGAGTGGGAATTCTCAAAAGGAATAATCGACGCGCAGATTCGAATATAATATTCCAATTCATATTTGACAGTGAGAATATAAAATTCTAAAACGTTAACGAAGGCCGCCGATGAAGCGGCTCAAGAACGGCCGGACCATAAAGGCGGGCAATGACCGAACAGGGATTGATAACGGAGCTTGAGCGGCTCGTGTCGGAGGGCCGCAACCCCGATACGATGGGCATCGATCTGCTGCCGACAAACGACATCCTGCGCAAGATCAATCAGGAAGACAAAAGCGTTCCCATCGCCGTGGAACAGGTCATTCCCGAAATCACAATGGCCGTCGACCGGATTGTCGAGGCGTTTCGCAAGGGCGCGCGACTGATCTACATGGGCGCTGGAACCAGTGGTCGCCTGGGTGTCCTGGATGCCTCAGAATGCCCGCCTACCTTCGGCGTTTCCGACGACATGGTTATCGGTCTGATTGCCGGTGGGACCGACGCGTTGATGCGGGCGATGGAGGGTGCGGAAGACGATGCGCAGGTCGGCGCGCAGGATCTCCGTGACATCGGTCTGACCGCCGACGACGTGGTTGTCGGCATCGCGGTCAGCGGCCGGACGCCGTATGTCATCGGTGGTCTGAGATATGCCAATCAGGTGGGGGCAACGACGGTCGCCCTGTCGTGCAACACCACCTCGGTCATTGCCGGAATTGCTGACATTGCGATTTCGCCAGTTGTCGGACCCGAAGTGTTAACGGGATCGACGCGGCTGAAATCAGGCACCGCGCAGAAGCTTGTGTTGAACATGCTGACGACGGCGAGCATGATTCGCATCGGCAAGAGCTATCAGAACCTGATGGTTGACGTGAATCCGAGCAACCGCAAACTGTTCGCCAGGGCGGCCAGGATCGTCATGCAGGCAACAGGATGTACGGCTGAAGAAGCACGCGATGCTCTCGACAAAACCGGCGATGACGTCAAACTGGCGATCCTCGTTACGATGACCGGAATGCCGGTCGATGAAGCGCGGGCCTCGCTGCTGAAGGCCGACGGATTTCTTCGCAAGGCAATAGGTGAAAGACTTGCATAGTGCAGGCACCACAAACGAACCAAAACAGGGAGTAGACACGATGACAATGCAAATAACAGGCAAGATCCTGACGGGCGTGGCCGCGGTGGCGATGCTCGGTATGACGGCGTTTGCGACGCCGTCGGAGGCTGCCAATCTCAAGTTTGCCTGGGCGCAGGACGCCACCGGGCTGGACCCGCACAAGCAAACAGCGTTTCCCTCTCTGCGGCTACTCGAACTTGTCTACGAGCCCCTGGTGCGGCTTGACGCCGACCTGCAGATCGTGCCGGCTGTTGCCGAGTCGTGGCAGTTCTCGCCCGACGGTCTGCAATTGACCTTCAAGATCGATCCCAACGCCAAGTTCCAGAACGGTGCGGCGGTCACGGCGGCCGACGTGAAGGCGTCCTTCGAGCGCATCCTTAATGAAGACACCGGCGCGGTAGCGCGGGCCAACTTCCTCTCCATCGACAGCATCGATACGCCTGACGACAAGACGGTGGTCTTCAAGTTGAATCAGCCTGACACCCCGATGCTCACCGCCATGACCGACGTCAATGCGGCTGTCGTTCCGGCGAGCGAGATCGCAGCCGGCACCATCGGGACCAAAACCGTTGGGTCCGGTCCTTTCAAACTGGACAACTGGGATCCCAACTCCAAGGCAAGCCTCAGCGCCAATGCCGACTGGGCAGGTGGCAAGCCGGGCGTCGATGGCATCGACATCAGCGTGCTGCCGGACGAAACGGCAATTCTGGCCGCCCTGCGCACGGGACAGGTCGACTTCGCACTGTTGAACGATCCGCTAGTCGCCACACTGGTACCGCGCGAAGACAATCTGCAGCTCAACCGCCGTCCGGTTCTGTCCTATCACGTGTTGCAGCTTAATCCGTCGCGGGAGCCGCTGACCGAACTCGGGGTGCGTCAGGCCATTTCCTGCGCCATTGACCGGCAGGAGGTTCTCGACACCGCTTCGCTGGGTGAGGGCAGCGTAACCGGGCCGTTGACGATCCCGGCTTATTCAACCGACACCAGCGAGTTGTTCTGCTACAGCCGCGACGTTGAAAAGGCGAAGAAGCTGCTTGCCGATGCCGGTTATCCGGACGGCTTTTCGGCTACCGTCATCGCCGCTACGGGTGAGCCGCCGACCGCTGCTTCGGAAGCCCAGGTTATCCAGGCTCAGCTTGCCGAGATCGGCATTGAGCTCGACATCAAGATGATGGAGCTCAACGTCTATATCGACGCCTGGCTCAACGCCGACTTCGACATGGCCGTGGCGCTCAACGGAGGCCGCGCCGATCCGTTCACCATGTACAACCGCTACTGGACCAAGGCCGGCAATCTGCAGAAGGTCTCCAACTACATCGACGACACACTTGACGAGTTGATGCAGAAGGGCCGTGCGGAAACCGATCCGGATACTCGCAAGGCGGTGTTCAGCGACTTCGAGAAGCACATAACCGAAGTGTCGCCGTGGATCTGGCTTTACAACTCCTACGGCTACACTGCTCAGCAGAAGAATGTCGAAGGCTTCCAGCCGTCCCCGACCGGGTCGCTGTTCAGCCTTTCCAACGTCACCGTCAAGTAGCCTGACAGCAGCCATTGCGGCTTTGAACGAGGTGAGGTCAAATGCAATTTGACCTCACCTGACGCTCCCCGTTTGTCCAGAAGGGCCTCCGAATGCACTACCTGACGAAACGCCTGGTTTCGTTCCCGCTGGTCCTTCTGGGTGTCTCGATCATCGTCTTCGTGGCGATCCGCCTGGTTCCGGGCGATTCCATCACCGCGATGCTCGGAACCGAAGCCGGCTTGCTCACGCCGCAGCAGCGCGCCGCCCTGGCGGCTTACTTCGGCATCGATCAACCCTGGTACATTCAATATTGGCGCTGGCTCAGCGACCTGGTGCAGGGGGATCTCGGCATCTCCGTGACCTATGGGCGGCCGGTGCTTGAAGTCATTCTCGAACGCTTTCCGTTGACCCTGGAACTGGCGCTGTTGTCGATGCTGATTGCGCTGCTGATCGGCATTCCAGCTGGTGTGTTCGCCGCCACGCACAATGAGCGGCTGTCGGATCTCGGCGTTCGCGTCGCCGCGATGATCGGCCAGTCGACCCCGAATTTCGTGCTCGGGCTGGTGTTCATCTACGTTCTGTCCGCCGGCTTCGGCGTGCTTCCGGTCATGGGGAGCTATTCGTCACTGTGGACCGATCCGCTGGCCAATCTTGGCCAGCTCATCTTGCCGGCCATCACGCTCGGCTTCGCCTTCGCCGCTGCGGTGACCCGCATCTCGCGTTCCGCCATGCTTGACGTTTTGAGCGATGACTACGTGCGCACGGCCCGCAGCAAGGGCGCGTCGTCACGCAGTGTCATCTGGCGCCACGCGCTGCCCAACGCGCTGATCCCGGTCGTGACTCTCAGCGGCATTGAATTCGGCTACCTGCTCGGTGGTGCCGTGATCGTCGAGCAGATCTTTGCACTGCCGGGTCTCGGAAGGCTGGTTCTCGACGCCATCCAGCAGCGTGACTATGCGCTGGTTCAGGGCAGTGTGCTGTTCATCGCCCTTAATTTCATGATCGTCAATCTGCTCGTCGATCTGGCCTATGCGGCGCTTGATCCGCGCATTCGTCTGGGAGAACGGTGATGTCCTTCGTTGCCAGCGTCTTCCGGCATCCAAGTGGCCGCATCGGCGGGTGGATCATCCTGGTCTTCCTTATCATTGCCATCCTCGGTGCCATCGGCCTTACGCCGCATGATCCGCTGAAACAGTACCGCCTGGACCGGTTGATCGGCCCGAACGGCACTTATTGGATGGGCACCGACCTGTTCGGGCGAGACGTCGTCAGCCGGCTCATGCTGGGCATCGGCCAATCCTTCGTCGTGGCGTTTTCCTCGGTCGCGCTTGCAACCATTGCCGGCACGGTTCTCGGACTTGCCGCCGCCTGGCTGGGGCGCCGGTGGGATGGGCTGGTCATGCGTATCATGGACGTGCTGCTGGCATTCCCGGCGATCCTTCTGGCGCTTCTGATCGTTGCCGTCGCCGGGCCCGGGCCGATGACCAGCATTGTCGCCATCGCCATCGTCTATACACCGATCTTCACCCGCGTCGTGCGCGGACCGGCGCTGTCGCTGAAAGAGCGCGAATTCGTCGACGCGGCGCGCACCTTCGGCAGCAGCCAAAGCTACATTCTTTCCCGGCATCTGCTGCTCAATCTGGTGGCGCCGCTGACGGTCCAGGTCACTCTGGCCCTGGCTTGGGCGCTGTTGACCGAAGCGGCTTTGAGCTTCCTTGGCCTCGGCACGCAGCCGCCCGATCCATCGCTCGGACTGATGCTGAGCGACAGCCGCAATCTGATGGAAACAGCGCCTTGGCTGATGGTCTTTCCCGGACTGGCCATCATGTTGAGCATCCTCGGGTTCAATCTCCTGGGCGATGCGCTGCGCGATATTCTCGACCCGAAAACACGAAGGGCCATGGCATGAGCGACTTGCTGAGTGTTGACGGCCTTCGCGTCGGTTTCGGCCCCAAGCCTGAGGCTAATGAGGTGGTGCGCGGTGTCAGTTTCAATGTCGCGGCGAGCCAGACGCTGGCCGTTGTCGGCGAGAGCGGATCCGGCAAGTCGGTCACGGCGCTGTCGATCAACCGCCTGATTGATTTCGGCGGAGGACGCATCACCGCGGGTTCGGCCACGTGGAAACACGCAGACGGAGACCAGATCGAGCTCACGTCGGCTTCGGAAACGCAGATGACGCGAATCCGTGGCGCCGAAATCAGCATGATTTTCCAGGAGCCGATGACATCCCTCAATCCGGTGCTGACGATCGGCAGCCAGATTGAAGAATCGTTTCGCCTGCACCGTGGACTAACCGGTCGACAAGCGGCCGCTGCCGCGCGCGAGGCACTTGACCGCGTTCGCATTCCCGACGCGGCGCGGCGGCTCAAATACTATCCCAATCAACTCTCGGGCGGGATGTTGCAGCGAGTGATGATCGCCACGGCGCTGGCCTGCAACCCGCGCCTTCTGATCGCGGACGAGCCCACGACGGCACTTGATGTCACGGTTCAGGCGCAGATCATGGCGCTGCTCGCCGAACTCAAGCGCGAAACCGGCATGGCGATGATTTTCATAACCCATGACATCGGCCTCGTGGCCGGCATCGCCGACCGGATCATGGTGATGAAGAACGGCGAGGCGGTGGAACAGGGCGACGTCAACGACATTCTCGATCGCCCGCAACACGTCTATACCCAACATCTGCTGCATGCCGTGCCGCATTTTACCGGCGGGCGTGCAGTGCGTGAGGACGGCAAGCGCGGCGCCGCCACCGCGCCGGTGCTGACCGTTGATGACCTGGTCGTCCGCTTTCCAATCAGAAGCGGCCTGTTCGGCCGCGGCGGCGGGGCGGTGCATGCCGTTGACGGCGTCGATTTCGACCTGGTGCCCGGTGAGACATTGGCCATTGTCGGTGAAAGCGGGTCGGGGAAATCGACCACCGCACGGGCGGTGCTTGGACTCGAACCCGCGACACGAGGCAGCTTTACCATCGACCGCCTGGGCGAGACCGGTGGCCGAATGGTTCGGCCGGTTCAGATGGTTTTTCAAAACCCTTATGCCTCGCTTAATCCCCGTCTTAGCGTGGAGAGCCTCTTGGCCGAGCCGGTGATCGCCAACGATGGTCGCGTCAGCGCCGAAATGCGCGAACGGATGGTTCGGTTGCTGGAGCGGGTCGGCCTGCCGGAGGACAGCCTGAAACGCTATCCGCATGAGTTTTCCGGCGGTCAGCGGCAACGGCTGTGCATAGCCAGATCGCTGATGCTCAATCCGTCGATCGTCGTTCTCGATGAGGCGGTGTCGGCGCTGGATGTCTCAGTGCAGGCGAGGGTGCTGGACCTGCTGATCGACCTGCAGCACGAATACAGCCTGGCCTATCTGTTCATCTCCCACGATATGGCCGTGGTGGAGCGCATTGCCCACCGGATCGCCGTGGTCTATGCCGGTCAAATTGTCGAAATCGGCGATGCGGCCTCGGTGCTGTCTTCACCGAAGCATTCCTACACCCGCAAACTGATCGAGGCGGTTCCGAGCGTTGATCGGCGCCACGAACGCTTCGAACTGGATACGAGACAAGTACCGTCGCTGGTGCGCCCTCCGGGCTACGAGCCGCCGCCCGCCCACTGGCAGGACCATGGCGCCGATCACCGCGCACGCGCAGAGAATACCCAAGACACCTGAACCGCTGGAGAACGACTATGCAGCCAATCTGGGCCGTGGGCCTGATGACCGGAACCGTGCTCGACGGTAACATCGACGTCGCGTTGATTGAGACCGACGGCGAGACGGTCGACGATTATGGAACCTACACCCTGGCGCCATATCCCCAGTCGACACGCACGCTGCTCGAGCGCACCGTCGAAGCCGCACGTGAGTGGAATTTTTCCGGCCCTGAGCCGGCCATCTTCCGGGAAGCCGAGGAGGTGCTGACCCGTGCCCAATCGGCGGCTGTGAAGGACCTGATCGAGGGGTACGGTCTGACCATGTCCGATATCGGTGTCATAGGCTTTCACGGTCAGACGGTTCTGCATCGTGCGCCCTCTGACGGTCGCATTGGCGAAACCCGGCAGCTCGGTGATGGCGGATTGATGCATTCGATCCTTGGAACACCCGTCGCCTTTGATTTCCGCAGCGCCGACATGCGTGCCGGAGGGCAGGGCGCTCCGCTCGCCGGTGCCTACCATGCGGCGTTGTTGCGCAAGATCGGTGCGCAGGGTGAGACGGCTGTCCTCAACCTGGGCGGCGTTGCCAACATCACTTGGTGGGACGGCGGCGACCAAGTGATTGCTTTCGACACTGGACCAGCCAATGCTCCCCTCAACGATTACGTCAAGGCACGCGGGCTGGGCGAGATGGACAATGAGGGAAAACTGTCAGGTGCTGGTGCGGTAGACGAGCAACGCCTATCGAAGTTGCTGGAACATCCCTATCTCGCTGCGCCCTATCCGAAATCGCTCGACCGTTTCGACTTCGGGGCATCCATGGCTGACGGCTTGGATACCGAGGACGGTGCCGCACTGCTTGCAGCCTTCACTGCGTCCTCCGTCGGCAAAGCGCTGGACTTGCTTCCGAGGCGGCCAAAACGTGTCATCGTCAGTGGCGGCGGTCGTCACAATCCGACGATTTTGGCCATGCTTGAACCGCGCGCCGGCGTGGAGGTGATCCCGGCCGAAGATGTGGGATGGAGTGGCGATGCCATTGAGGCACAATGCTTTGCTTTCCTGGCCGTTCGCGTACTGCGCGATCTGCCGATCAGCTTTCCGAGCACCACCGGTGTGCCGGAGCCATTGCGCGGCGGGCAACTTGCTGGCGCTTGATCGATGGTCGGACTAGGACTGATGCAACGATTTCTGCAAATATATGCGGCTGCGTCCGACAGGAAAATCGGGCAGGATGCCGAATGGCTTGTATCCTTGCCTTTCGTAGGCTCTGGCGGCAGCCGGGCTGAACGTGTCGATAAGCGCACCGTGGCAACCGCGGTTGGTGGCTTCGGCCTCGGCAGCATCCAGCATCCGACCGGCCATTCTTTTGCCGCGCCGCCGCTCGTCGACCCACAGCCACTGGATGTAAAGCCAGCCCCAGGCCGTATAACCGGAAACACCACCGATTAGGTTACCGGACGGATCGCGCACGAAAACAGCCAGGGCGGATTTGTCCGATGGTCCGACATCGCCCTCGTTGAAGGCAGTAAGCCGTTCCTCGAGGGTTTTCAGATCACGATGACCGGCATTGGCCGAGACTTCCAGGGTCGTGTCGCTCATGCCGTGCATCTTAGTGCGATTGAATGAAATATTCTACATTTTCCGAAGTTGTGAGATATAATATTCCACAGCGTTGACAATGCCGGAATGACGCTCATGCTGGTTGCACCCTGCGATGAGACGGTCGCAGAAACAGGCCGGGAGACCCACATGTCCGTTCTCGTGAAGATCGAGGCCACTCTCGACACCATGTCGCCAGGCGACCGTCAGATCGGCCAATACATCGTCGAACGGCCAGAGCAGGTTCTGCGCCTGTCATCGGCTGCGCTGGCCACCGAGACCGGCACCAGCCAATCCAGCATCGTGAAATTCAGCCAGAAACTCGGGTTTTCGGGCTATTCGGACCTGAAGCTGGCGGTCAGTGAGGCGAGGGCGCGCAGGCAGGAGATCCCGGACGGGCTGATCCACGGCACCATCCAGGCGGGAGATGATTATCCGGTTGTTCTGAAGAAACTGATCGGCAGCAAACTCATGTCGATTCAGCAGACATTGCAGGTCAACCGCGAACAGGACATCCATCAGGCGGTTGAACTCCTGACGACGGCGCAACGCATCAATCTGATTGGCGTAGGCGCCTCGTCGCTGGTGGCCCGCGACTTCTCCTATAAGCTGCTGAAACTCGGACACAACGTTCAGTATGACGGCGATGTTCATATCCAGATGGCCAACGCGTCGACGCTCGGCTCCGGCGACGTTTTGTTCGCGCTCTCCCACTCCGGAGCCAGCGCGGAAACCGTCAAGATTGCCCAGTTTGCCAAAGAGCGTGGCGCGAAAGTCATAGCGGCCGCCCGGGTGGCCAAAAACCCTCTCCATGCCATTGCCGACATCCGGCTGTTTACCGTGGCTGATGAAGAAAAGGTGCGCAGTTCAGCGATCACCGCGCGCGACGCGCAACTGACCCTGACCGATCTCCTGTTCCTTCTGCTGGTTCAGACCCAGCCGGACGCGCACGAGCACATTGCCGCAAGTGAAGCGGCTGCCGCAGCTCTCAATTCGTAAACGCCCGACAAGAGACGATGCGTGCGGTTCACTGTTCCTCCGGCGGCGCGTATTTCTCATACTGACGCAGGAACCGTTCGACGCCATCGGGCAACGCATCCGGTCCGGTCAGCCGGTAAAGGATGCCGGTTGTCGCGCTTTTGCGGATCTTTGCCAGCAATGCCGGGTCATCAAGGTTTGCGGGGTCGGTTCCGCAGAGCCGGGCAAAACGCAACGCCATGGCATTCTGGTTCTGGTAGTCGCCGTGATGGTCCTCGTCGGCGCACGCCTGCAGTGCCTCTCGCAACTCCCTGTCGGTCGGCGCCGGAATAACGTCGCCCCAGGTATACGCGACATAGCGTGCTTGCTGTTCCAACGGCACCGGATACGAACCCTGCTGGGCCCAAAGGCCGACAAAAGCCAGGCCCGGCAGGTCCGGATGGAAAGTAAACTCCGCAAGTTGCAGCCCCTTGCGGTCGTTAAGAACGGTCTTGCTGATATAGTCTGACAGAAACGGCAGGTGAAGGTCGAAACCGGTACCAGCCAGAATGGCATCTGCCTTGATCTGCCGACCATCCGTGAAAGTGACGGTCCGTCCGGACACTTCGCGAAACCAGGGCACCGGCACCAGCCGGTCTTCAGCGACCAGATTCAGGTAGTGCTGCGACCCGGTGGCGCCGGCTTTTTTCAGATCCGAATGCGGAGCGGGAGCGCCATAGCGTGCCGGGCTGCCGGCGTAGGTCATCAGAAAGTCCCGTTGCATGTCCTCCATGGCTTGCTGATTCCCACTGTGGAGCGTTTCTGCGCCGCCATAGGTAAAGGCGAAGTACTCGATCGGCGTACCGCTCGACATTTTCGGGACCACATAACGCTGACGCCGCTGCGACAGGTGAACCGAGGCAGCTCCCAGCATTGCCAGATCCGACGCGATCTCCAAAGCCGAGATAGAGCCGCCGGCGACCACGACATGTTTGCCCCGGTAAAGCTCTGGATCTTTGTAATGAAAACAGTGATTTACACCAAGTTCGCCGGTGAAGCTGTCGATTCCCGGTATCGGCGGAATGGTCGGCTTGTTGTAGCGCCCGGTCGCAACCACAACCTTCGGGAACGTCAGGACCTCGTCCGTTTCGCCGCTTCGCAAGGTCAGCCGATAGCCGCCATCCGTTTGTTCCAGCCGAACGAGTTCGGTGTTGAATCGCGCGTTTTCGAGCACACCGTGACGATCGGCATAGGACTGAAAATGCGCGAGCACTTCCGTATTTCGGGGAAAGAGGGCGGTGCCTTCCGGGTAGTCGTCCTCAGAAAATCGCGTTGCTTCCAGGTAGGTATTGGTGCGCATCTTCGGCCAGACGCCGCTGTTTTTGCTGGCGTTGTTCCATTGCCCTCCGGCCGAATCGTGCATTTCGAAGATTGTCGGAGCAAATCCTCGGCGCTTGAGTTCGCGCGCCACGGCGATGCCGCCGGGTCCAGCACCAATGATGGCAACCTGTTCCATAAGCTGCTCCTAATGGAAGTAGAGGCCGCCACAGACATTGAGCGCCTGTCCGGTGACGAAATCCGAAAGATCGGAGGCGAAAAAAACGGCCGGCCCGATGATGTCGTTCGGGTCTCCAAGACGTTTCAGCGAGGTGTTGTCTGTCCAGTGCTGGATCGCTTCTTCGCTGCCGAGATTGTTCTTGCCCATTTCCGTCAGGATGATGCCCGGGCAAATCGCATTGACGGTGACGCCATCAGCGCCGACTTCCTGGGCAAAGACTCGGGTGAGGGTGATCACCACCCCTTTGGTCGCCGCGTAGTGCCCTTGGGTTGGTACACCCTGGCGTCCGGCGAGCGACGCGATATTGATGATGCGGCCGGATTTCTTGCCGCGCATGTGCGGAAGGACGGCTTGGGTCATCAGCAGCACGCCCTTGGCATTCACGTCCATATGCGCGTCCCAGAGAGACTCGTCGACATCTTCCAAAAGCTTCGGGACGAGAATGCCCGCATTGTTGACGAGAATATCGATGGTCCCGGCGGTCTGTAGCGTATTGGCAACAACCGCCTCGATCTGTGGCTTGGACGTCACATCAAGATGGTAGGTCCAGCACCTGCGTCCCAGGGCCTCGATCTTCTCCCTGGTATCCTGCAGTGCTTCGTCTTCACGCTCCAGGTCGTTGATCACGAGGTCTGCGCCATGTTCGGCCAGACCGACCGCCAGTGCCTCGCCGATACCGCGGCTTGCCCCGGTGACAAAGGCGGTTTTTCCGCTCAAATCGCTCATTTGCAGTAGTCCTTCGGTCAGTCTCTCAGGGGCCAGCTATCCATGGCCTCCAGCGTATCTTCCAGCGAGGTCAGCTTGCCGTCCGAACCAAGGCCCATGGCCACTTTCGCCGCGACGGCGTTGGCGAAACGAGCGGTTTTACGCAGGTCCCAACCTTTGGCTACGCCAACGATGACGCCAGCAGTAAAGCTGTCGCCGCACCCGGTGGTGTCGACGACATCGATCTTGTGCGACGGCAGCCGGAACGGCGCGCCTTCGGAAGGGTCGACGAAAACGCCGTCGCCTTCGAGCGTCAGAAGCACATTGCCCACACCCCGCTCCTTGAACCAGCGTGCAACTTCGGCTGGGTCCCTGACGCCGGCCATGTTCGAGGCCTCCTCGATCGACGGCACGAAATAGTCGATGTAGGGGAGCAGCGGCTCGACCAGCGCAGCGGTCTCGGCATTGGCAAGGATCAGGTCGAATGCCGTCGTGCGCCCCAGCGCTTTCGCCCGTTTCAGCAGGTCCAGCGAGGGCTCGCCGTCGAACGCCGTCAGCAGACCCGTCCCTCCTAGGTGAATGATCCGCGCATCGAGCACCGCATCCATGTCATCCGGGCTGATTGTGAATGTTTCGGTCGCGCCCGGAACGAAAAAGGCAGCTCGCGCCCCGTTTGGCAGAATGGGCAGCATGCTGCATGCCGTCTGCCTTTCAACGTCGCGCTGCACCAGGTCGGTGTTTAGGCCGAACTGCTGCATTTTCGAAATCATGAAATCGCCCATGTCGTCGTGACCGACACGGGCGACGATCCGGCCATTCAATCCGAGGATGGCGCAATCGACCGCGGTTGCCGCGGCGGTGCCGGCGACTGTCATGCGGATTTGCTCGATGAACGTGGCGCCGCCGGGTGGCGGCATCTCGGTCGCGTAGCGGCCGAGAACATCAAGAACCGAAAACCCGATTGCGCTGAAGTCAAACGTCGTCACTAAATCTCCTCCTCGATTCGGTCGGTTGCAAAAGCGAATTGCTATAGCCGGCCGAATAGATCAATCGCGATGGCCGTAGCCATCCATCTTGGCCATAACGTCTTCGATCTGGCGGTCGGAGAGCAGGGGAGGCTCTCCGATCTGCAGGCAGCCATGATACTGTCGCGCCAGCGTCTCCACTTCCACGGTCAGCCACATGGCATGATCCAGTGACGATCCTGCTGCGATCATGCCGTGATGGGCCAGGAGGCAAGCCTTGCGGCCTTCGAGCGCGGCCACGGCATGGTTAGACAGCTCTTCAGAGCCATAGATCGCATAGGGAGCGCAACGAATGTTGGGCCCACCGGCGACGGCAATCATATAGTGGATCGCGGGAATGTCGCGTTCCAGGATCGCCATGGTCGTACAGTACATTGGGTGCGCGTGGACTATCGCCTTGACCTCGGGGCGAAGGCGCATGATGTCGCAGTGAAAACGCCATTCGCTCGAGCGTTCCCGTATGCCATCGGGCGTGCCGTCTTCGGCGAGATAGACGATGTCTTCGGGTGTCATCTGGTCGTAGGGCAAACTGGTCGGGGTGATCAGGAGGCCATCCCCGTGCCGGACACTGATATTGCCTGAATTGCCCTGGTTGATGCCCAGTCGGTTCATGGTCAGACAATGTTCGACGATCGCCGTTCGGACTGCCAGATCATCCTTGTCTGATGTCATAATTCCTGTTGTTCATCGCGGCCCGCATGGTGAATGGGTCGGTCAGGACATTCCCTAGACTATTCTTTATCTGGTTGTTACCAGAAATTTAAGGCATTGAAAAGCCGTTGTCAATCTGATCATGCTCAGAAATACGAGCTCATTTCCGGATAGCCTATCCGGGATCCCGTGCTACTCGGCGGAGATATGAATGGGTGCGACCGATGCGTCGTAGTAGGCGTGATAACATTCCAGGGCGTTGCCGTCGTGATCGTAGGCGATCGAGTCGATCTTGATCATCGGTTTTCCCTCTGCAATACCCATCCGCTCTGCGACATCCGCTGGCGCTAGCCCGGTCGCCAGCCATCTGTCGGCTCGAATAACGGTGAGACCATAACGTTCGCGGATCGTTTCAAAGATCGAGCGGTTCTCCATATCCAACTGTTCCATTCCGGGCAGTCGGTGCGCCGGCAGCGAGATGTCGGTGTGGGTCAGCGGCTTGCCATCAGCCATGTAGACGCGCCGCGCGCGAATGACTTCGAACCCGTCTGGCAGATTGAAGACACGGCGTTCGTGTTCGTTCGCCGGATACATTCCGTAGTCGAACGTCTTGACGGTGACCTTGTAGCCGCGAGCCGAAAGGTCGTCGAAAACGCCGAGTGTCGACGTCATGAACCGGACTTCTGTCGATTGCGGCGCCACGAACATCCCGCGCCGCGCCTGCTTTATCACGCGTCCTTCGGCCGTGAGCGCGGCGAGGGCCGACCGGATGACCGGCCGAGAAAGGTCGAACATCTCGCACATGGCCTGTTCAGAGGGCAGGCGGGAATCGTCCGGCAGGGTACCTGCCAGAATCGCGTCCTCGATCTGGCGTTTCAACTGCACCCACAGCGGAGAGGAATCGCGTCGGTCAAGCTTGATCGTTTCAGCTAGCTTGCGGAATTTCTGCGCGGCACCGGCGTCTGCCTCATCGTAGCGCGGCCGCCCGCGCGGCCTGCCGGTGGCCAGCGACACGTCGTCGGGTTTACCGCTCTGCGCCAAACAATGTCCTTTCTGCCAACAACCGAAAGATGGCCAACGGTCACTATCTGAGGCCGCCCGCCATCGCGGATGCTTCCGGCATTCTGCGAAGCACCAGAATTGCACATACCCCGACCAGCGGTCCCGGCGCAAGCATGACGAAGCCCCAACGCCAGCCCCCAAGCGCGTCCACAACCAGCGGAGTCAGCCAGATGACGAGTATGGTAATGGCAAAGCCGACCCCCATCTGCAGCGCCAATGCGGATCCGACCTGGTTCTGCGGTGACAGCTCGGTCACGGCTGTCGAAAACTGGGCCGAGTCTGCCACGACAGTCAGTCCCCACAACAGGGCAACGGTCGCAAACAGCCAGCCGGGGCCGTCGAAAGTGAACCCGATGGCGACTGCGCAGATTCCGGATATCGTCATCATCAGGGCGGTCGTGTAACAGCGCCCGATCCGGTCGGACAAATAGCCGCCGAGGATGCAACCGGGCATTCCGATCGCCACCACTGCGAAAGTTAGCAGCGAAGCGTTGCTGCCGAATGTGGCGTTGCCCGTTTCGAAAGAGGCGTTTGCATAAGCCAGGAACCAGCCCCACATGGCGTAGAGTTCCCACATGTGGCCGAAATAGCCGGTGTTGGCGAGCATCACCGGGCGGTTGCGCAGAATGCCGCCGATCTGCCGAATGTCGACGCGGGTGCGGGCGAAGGCATGCGGGCCGTCACGCAGAAACCAGAAAATGACAGCTGCTGCGACGCTAGTGAGCGAGGTGATGGTGACGACGCTGTTCCACTCCACACCAGCACCCATGGCGCGGACCAGATGTGGCATCGCAGAACCCAGCGTGAGTGATCCGACCAGCAGTCCGAGAGCCAGGCCGCGGCCCCTGACGAACCAGGTCGCCATGAATTTCATCGCCGGCGGATAGACGCCGGCGAGGGAAACACCTGTCACGAAGCGGGCGGCGATGGCGCCCGAGGCATCGGGTTCGAAAAGCAGCGCTGCATTGGCGATGGCGCCGAGCAATGCGGCGCCCGCCATCAGGTATTGCATGCGCCAGATATCCGCCAGAGACAACGCGCTGGCGGTCAATGCGCCGACCACGAAGCCGGCCTGCACGCCATTCGTCAGCCATGCGGCTTCCGAACTGGTAAGTGCCCAGCGGACCGTCAATTCGGGGATCACCGCGGTTGCCGAGAACCAGGTCGTCAACGACAACACCAATGCGACGCAGGTCAGCCCAAGATAGAACCAGCGGTTTCCGTCATCTTCGGCCAAGCCGACATACCTTTTCCCGGTTAAGCAGTCTCCTCATTACCCGGAAAGGCTCTAAATCCCAACCAGCGGCATCGTATAGGTGGTGGCGGTTCCCGTCAGACAGACCTCGCCATCCCCGTTGAGAACTTCCGTCTTGATGGTGCAGATCGGCTTGTCATCGCGCACCGTCTCCACCTCGACCCGCCCGGTGATGGTTTCGTCGACGCCCACGGCCTTGACGAATTTCCATTCGACACCGAGGAACACCGTGCCCGGGCCCGGCAGGTCTTCGGCAACGAGTGCGTTGAGGATGCCCGAGGTGACGCCGCCCTGGACGATAAGTTTGCCGAACGGCGACTTTTCGGCAAGCTCCCGGTCGTAATGCAGGGGGTTGCGGTCACCGGTCATCTCGGTGAAGGATTCGATATCCTTCATGGAGGTGGTGCGGCTGCGCTCCGCCACCTGGCCTGCCTGCGGCTTTCCCTTGATTGTGCCGGCCCAGCCGTCCGGTTTGTCGTCGCTCATATCGTTTCCTCCGTTTGGTCGTTCTGCGGTCGAAAAACAGGCAGCTGTCTTCCACCGATGATGGTTGGTTCGAGAGCAAGCGCATCGCCAACCGTGACCGGCCGCTCGCCGGGCAAGATCAGGCTCAGCATGACAGGACCTTCCTCCAGGGTCACCAGTCCGACGATGTAGGGCGCGGCGGGTTGCCACGCCGGGTGGCCGGGCTTGTGCACCTCGGAAAATGATTTGAGCGTGCCCCGGCCGCTTGCCTGTTCCCATTCAAGTTTCTCAGACCAGCATTTCGGGCAGATGCCGCGCGGATAAAACACCGCCGCGCCGCAGTTCTGGCAACGCTGGATCAACAGCCGGCCCTCGGAGGCTGCATCCCAGAACGGCTGGGTCAGCGGGACCATGGTCGGTCCCGGCACTTTCAGCTCGGCGAGATTGTTCATGCTTCCGCTCCCAATACGAGCGCGACCGCCTCGCTCATCGTCGCACCGTTGCCCGTGACCAGGGCGCTGGTGGCGTCGGCGATTTGCCGGCCCTCGGCTTCGCCGCGCAGTTGACGTACGGCTTCGACGACATGCGTCATGCCGCCGGCGAGGTCCGGCTGGCCGAAGCCTAGCTGACCACCATGGGTGTTAAGTGGATAAAGGGCTTCCGGTCCGGTGCCCGAATCGCGCAGGAAAGCACCAAACTCGCCCGGTGCACACAACCCGGCATCTTCGATCGTCGTTGCGACCATGATCGTGTAGCAGTCGTAGAGCGATAGAAAGCGCATGTCTTTGGCCCGCATGCCGGCCTGAGCGAACGCCCGCTCCATGGACGGCTTCAAGGGTCCGGATGTGAGGCTCGGCGCCTGACTCACGGCGCGGTGGGTGATTTTTTCTCCTGCGCCCAGAAGACACACAGGCTTGTGGGGGCTTCGCGATGTTCGTTTTTCAGATGTGACGATCACCGCTTCGCCGCCGGCAACCGGCATGACGATTTCGAACAGATGCAGCGGCGACGTGACCATGGGCGAGGCCAGCACCTCCTCGACACTCGCCGGCTGGCCGTGGAAGATCGCCATCGGATTGAGCTGTGCATTGGCCCGGGCTCCGGCAGCGACCAACGCATAATCATCTGGGGGGCAATCGTAGGCTGCCATGTGCGCCTGCATGAGCAGCGCGTAAGACAAATTGGCACCCGATGCGCCAAAGGGAACGTCAAACTCGCGGATCGGATTGCGGTTGGGAGAGCGCGGGGCCTCCGGATTGCGGTGGTTGCCGAGCACGCACAGGACCGTTTCGCACATGCCGGCCTCGATTGCCGCGATGGCACGCCAGATCATGCCGGGCCCGGAAGCGCCGCCGAGGTCTACGACATTCGACATCGTCGGCTGCAGGCCGAGATACTCCGCGACCGTCGCGGGCACGTGCTGCGGCGTCTCACCCACCTGCGGTCCGACAAGCAGACCGTCGATCTCGCCGGGCTCAACACCGGCGTCGAGCGCCGCGAGCCGCGAAACCCTGGCCAGCAATTCCATCGTGGTAACACCATCGGTGCGACGTTGGGGTTTGAGCTCTCCAATGCCGGTTATGGCGGCGGAAGACCATTGCCGGGTCACAGTGCCGCCTCCCGGTCGAGATGGCGGTACTCGTCGATACAAGCTGGGTTGGCCAGTGAAGAGAGGTTTTTGATATCGCCGCCGGCTACAGCCGTGCGCGCTGCGCTTTCCACTCGCTTGCCGTTGATCGTATAGGGGATTTCGGAGACAACATGGACACGCGCAGGCACATGCCGCGGCGATGCCTCGGTGCGGATTTTTCCGCGGATCCGGCCAACCAACTCATCATTGATCTTTGCACTGGCGCACGGCTTGAGGCAGAGCACGACTTCCTCGTCGCCATCGTGGACGGCGCCAAAAACGACAAAGTCGTCGATTTCCGGAAATGTCTCGCAGGCGGCATAGATTTCGGAGATCCCGATTCGAACACCGCCCGGTTTCAGGGTGCTGTCCGAACGACCGTGCACGAAACCTCCGCCGGTTGACACCAGTTCGGCAATATCGCCATGGGTCCAGATTTCCGGCCGGTCTCCGAAATAGGTGGCGCGGTAACGGGCGTCGCCGCCATCGCCCCAGAAAGTAAGCGGCATGGATGGAAACGGCTCGGTGCAGACCAGGTCGCCGCGGCGGCCGACCACCGGGATGCCCCGGTCGTCGAGCACCGCGATCGCGTGACCGAGTGCCGGCACGGTCAGTTGGCCCCGGCGCACAGCATGGGTGGGCGAACCGATCAGAAAACTGCCCAGGATCTCCGTGCCGCCACTTATCGACGCAAACATCATGTCCGGCTTGATCGCGTCGTAAATCCAGTCGAACTGATGGGGCAGGGTGGGCGCGCCACAGGCCAGCAGAGCCCGCAAGGCAGTCAGGTCGTGCCGCTTCCCGGGGCGGTAGTTCTCTGCCGCGAGTGTCGCCAGGTATTTTGGGCTTACACCGAGATGCGTGACCTCGAAATCTTCTGCAAGCTTCCACAACGGTGATGGGTCGAGCCCATGCTCAGTTTTCAGTACCGGCGCGCCGTCGTAAAGCACCACCGCAGCGCCGCAGCCCAAAGCAGAGATCATCCAGTGATACATCATCCACGCGGTGTTGGTGTACCAGATCACCGTGTCACCGGGCCGAACGTCGCCGTGCAGCATGTGTTCCTTCACATGCTGCAGCAGGACGCCGCCGGCCCGGTGCACGATGGCCTTGGGAGCTCCGGTGGTTCCGGAAGTGTAAAGAATGTAGGCCGGTTGATCGAAAGGCAGGCGTTCGAAGCGGAGCGTTGACGGATCGCCGAAGTCTTCCTGCGAGACGATCGTCACTCTTTCGCGCGCAGCCACCGTGCATTCGGCACCGCTGAGCACCAGCGTCTCGACGCTCTCCATCCCGTTCAGAACCTCTGTCAGGCGCTGCGATATGTCGTGCATCCGACCGCCATAGCGGTAGATCGGAGCAGCAAAGAGAACCTTCGGCGCCACCTGGCCCAGACGGTCGACGATAGCTGCCGTGCCGAAGTCCGGAGAGCAGGAGGTCCAGACGCCACCAACGGCAAGCGTGGCCAAAAGAGCCACCAGCGCTTCCGGCGTATTTGGCAGGACACCGGCGACACGGTCACCCGGACGAACACCGGCACTGCGCAAGCCATCGGCTGCCCGCGCCACCCGGTCACGCAATTCACAACGGGTAGTTGAGCCGGCGGCCCCGGTCTCGCAGACCGCATGAACGACTGGATCGGAAGCCGCGCCGCGCAACAGGTTTTCCGCCAGATTGAGCCTGGCTTCAGGAAAGAAGCGCGCCCCCGTCATCCATGCGTCGGCATCGGGAGCAAATGGGACGCCGCCCTTGTCTCCGATGATGTCGGCAAAGTCCCATAAGGCGCTCCAGAATGCTCCGGGGTCGCTGGTCGACCAGGCATGCAGCGCCGGGTAGTCGTTGATGAGGTAGCCGCACTTGTGAGCAAAACGCGCCAGCGCCGATTGCTCCATGTCGGTCACGGATGGCCGCCACAGGATGTCGCTATCGGTCGAATAGGCCTGCTGCATGTCAGTTGACGCCAGGCGCAGGATCGATGTCGGTTAGGCCCAGACGCTCCAGTTGCTCGGGCGGATAGCCTTCCTGTTCGAGCAGGGCACGCATAAGCGACAGCATGCGGTCTCGCTGTTGCGGTTCCGATTCCCACAGATTGCGTGTTTGTCCGGGGTCTTCTGTCCGGTTGAACAAAAAATGTTTGTGGGTGCGCGGGTCGATCGTGATCGGCATTTTCCAAAGAGGGTAGGGGATCGTCGGGTCGTATTCCTGCTGATCCACCGGGCGGGCTGGCGCAGCACCCACCCGGCCGTCGACCGGGTTGTCGACGATCAGCGGCCGGGCAATCATGGTTGAGTAGTTGTAGAGAGGCTTGCCGGTGATCGGCGAGCGAAACAGGGTCCAGTCGCCGTCCGTCACACACACGCCCTGGCCGAACGTGCCGTAGAGGATGGCGCCGTGCGTCTTGTCATCGGTCGACTTGATCAGCGGCAGGAAACTGACGCTGTGCCGGTTTTCTTCGGGAAGATCGCCACCCGCCGCCTCGATGACACTGGCGAAGATATCGACAGTCTGAGTGAGACCTCCGACCCGTTTGCCGCCTTCGTGTTCAGGATGCCAGACGATCATCGGAATGTTCGCATGGCTGTCATAGTGCGGGTACTGTTTACCGAACACGCCGCGTTCGCCGAGGTCATGGCCATGGTCGGTTGTGAAAATGACGACCGTGTCGTCCCAAAGGGATAAGGCATCGAGCTTCTCGAACAAGGTGCCGAGCCAGCGATCCACCATGGTGGTCTTGCCCATGTATTGGGAACGCAGGAAAGCCAGTTCCTCCGGTGAGGTCTGCTCCATGAATGCCGCCAGGTCGTCATACATCTGGTAGGGCGGCCAGATGTTGAATTCGTCGGCGCTGCCGCTGTCCGTGTACATGGAGGCATAAGGCTCCGGCACATGGAAAGGCTCATGCACGTCAAAGCTCTCGATCTGCAGAAAGAACGGTCCACGATCGGCATAGTCTTCCAGCCACTTCGCTGCAGCGGTGAAGGTCTTGGCCGGGAAAAAATCTTCTTCCCCTTTGAAATCCTTGACGTTTTCGTAGTACTGGTACATGTGCTCCGGTGACCGGAATTCGCACATCTTGTCGACCCATTTGGGCACTGGACCCTTGCTCCGCAGCTTTTCGTAATCCGACTCGTGGCCGCGAATGAATTTCGCCGACATGAAGCCTTGGATGTAGCCGTTCGCAGTCTCTTCCCAGTAGTGATAGTGGTCGGTGACAATCGCCGTGTTGTGTCCGGCATCCTGGACGATGCGTGGCAGGCGCGGATCGAAAACTTCCAACGGACCCCACGGCCGCCACATGAACTCCTTGCGGCCGGCGAAAATTTCGCGGCGCGCCGGCATGCAGGGCAGGCTGGCAATGAAATGATTGTCAAAAACAAAGGACTTGTCGGCAAAAGCCTGCAGGGCGGGAGTTCGGCACTCGGTCTGGGAATTGTAGATCGACAGACAGTCCTTGTTCAGGCTGTCAACGAGAATGAGGATGACGTTCACTTCAGGCACTCCGGATCGATGACCAGCCCCAAAATTGCATGCCGTCTCCGATGCGGGCGGGCTGGAACGGTGTCGGACAATATCTGGTAATAATCAGAAATTCAAGGCCGGGATTTATGCCTTCCCTTATTAAAGGGCGAGATCAGGTTTGCTCAGCGGCGCGCCTTCCCTCTAGGAAATCGGACCCTTTAGCGCACGGATTCAATAGTTCCCGCATGGTTGCCATAGACGCGTTGGATCTCTGAAATCACCTCTTCCGCAACGGACGATATCCAGTCGTTTTTGCGACGGATGACACCGGTCTTCAGTTCCGGCCACTGCAATTCGACATCGAGCGGAACCAGCATCCGCTGGTCCAGACGGGCGTTGGACATGCCAGCGACAAAGCTCAGCGCGTCGGTATTGACGAGATAATGGTAGATGAAATCGAGCGAGCTTGAGCGAACGGTGATGGTGGGTTGGGGCAGGTTGTGCGCGGCGAAAAGGCCGCTCAGGCGTGTTTGGGCAAACTCCGCCTGGTCGGCGACTGCCCAGGGATAGGCGATTGTCGCGTCGAGCCAGATGGATTCGGAAGCCGCCAGCGGGTGGGATTTCGAACAGACGATGCGGTATTCCGACTTGAAGAACGCTGTCGTGACCATGTCGTCATCGCTGTCCTCGACAATGGCGATCTCGGACAGGGCAAAGTCGATTTCCCCTTTCCGCAACATGCTCAGCATCTGATGATCGAATCCGCTTCGTATGACAAATTCGACCTCCGGATAACGACGCGACATTTCGGCGATGATTGGCGACAGGTATTCGCGCAACCAGATCGGTCCCGCGCCGATGCGGACCTCGGTGGTTGGACGGTCTCTCAGGTGGGCGATCTCGTCGGCTGCGTTTTCCATCTGCAAAAATACGACCTGTGCATGCCGATAGAGGGCTTCGCCGAAGCGGTTCAGCCGCATCCCCCTGGGCAGTCGGTCGAACAGCGGCACACCGACTTCCTTTTCCAGCTCGCGAATTCCGATCGTAACAGCGGGCTGGGTCAGATTGATGGCCTCAGCCGCCTTGGTGATCGAGTTATGGTCGGCAACGGCGATAAAATAGCGAAGGTGTTTGACATCCATTGTGAGCCCCGATTGCCACGCTGCGATAAATTGTTTTTATCGCAGCGTGGCAAAACATTATTTGTCATTATGACACGGGCCTAGCTATGATGGCAATTGTAACTGGCCGCGGACAAACGCGACTTACCTGTTGCAAAGAAGTCATCGCAGGAGGCGACGACAAAAAATTGGCAGCAACCGGTCAACGGGCTGAAGACACCGGTTCCTGACAGTCTTCCACGTCACTTTTTCGTTCAAGGAAGAGCATGGAAGTCGAATTGGAGTAAATTATTTCTGGTCATATGTAGAAATAGTCTGCTCTTACCGTTAGAATAGACCAGGGAGGAAGTCTCAATGACGGAAACCAAGACCAAGACAGTGACACGCCGCACCGTGCTGAAGGGGACAGTGGGCGCGGCCGCAACCGGGCTTGCAGCTCCAAGTTTCTTCATCGGCAAAGCACATGCGGCCAATGAAAAGATTCGGGTTGGCATTATCCCGGCCTACTCTTTCGGCATGTACTGGCTTGTCCAGGATCAGGGGTTTGCCCCGGGTGTCGATATGGAATTCAGCGTATTCCCATCAGGTCCGCCAGCAATCGAAGCAATGGTGGGCGGCTCTGTCGATGTCATCACCGTCGGCTCGGTGCCGCCGCTGGCAGCTATGTTCCGCAAGGTTGCCGATTTCCGGGAAATCTCGATCTGCGGCGACGCCAGTGGACTGTTCACGATTATCGGGTTGCCGGATGTGAAGACGCTTGCCGATCTGGAGGGGCGCAAGATTGCTGTGACGTCAGGATCGAACTTCGACTTCTTCCTCGACGTGGCGCTTGAAGTAAACGGCCTGAAGGATATGCCGATCACGCGCGTCAACATGGAGCCGATCGACGGGCAGGCGGCATTGATCGCCGGCGCGGTCGATGCAACAGTTCCGCTTGCGACCTCGAAGAAGCTGATCTTCGATGCAAAACCGGACGCTTCGATGGTCGTCGATGGCGCACAATTGCCGATCGAACAGCGCCCGAGCATCATGGATGTCCTGATGACGACGCAGCAATATATGGATGCCAACGAAGATGCCCTGACCCAGGTCGTAGGTGCCTTCCACGACAAGGCAATTGGCATGTTGCGCGACGACAACCAGGCGGTCATGGAACGCATGGTGGCTTGGCAGGACGGCATGGGCCGGGCCGGCGTAACGGTCGCCGATGTCGATCCGATCCTCAACGGCTACTTCTATTTCAACACCGAGGAAATCAAGGATGTCTACGCCAGAGGTCTTTTGGACAAGGCTCTGACCGTGCAGTCCGAATTCCTGGTGGCGAACGACCGCATCGGCGGAATGCCGGATATCGACGCCCTGGTCTCCGATCAGATCGTCCAGAAAATATAGAGACCCATGGAACCGATCCTCTCAAAATTGTCGGGGCGCCTTGTATTGGGCGCCCTGTCGGTGGCGGTCGTCCTGCTGGCCTATATCTGGATCACCAATCGGCCGGAAAACAATCCGTCCCTGCTGCCGCCGATCACACACATCATCAATGCGTTCTATGTGAACATCTCCAAGGGCGCGCTTTTCGACGCACTCGGAGCGAGCCTTTTCCGTATTTTGCTGGGCTTCTTTATCGGCACCGGCTGTGCGCTGATTCTCGGCTGCCTGATCGGCTGGTACAAGCCGGTCGAATACCTGTTCGACCCACTGATCGAGGCTGTGCGTCCGATCCCGCCGCTGGCTTACATACCAATTGTCATCATCTGGTTCGGGATCGAGGAGTTCAGCCGCGTACTGCTGATCACCATCGCCTGTTTCCTTGTCTGTATCGTCAACGTGATCGCCGGCATGAAGAATGTGCCGCAGGTCTATGTCGACGCCGCCGCGACGATGGGAGCCAGTCGCTTCCAGATCTTCCGAACGGTTGCCATACCGGCTGCCACGCCATTCATCTTTACCGGACTGCGCATCGCGCTCGCCGCCGCCTGGACCACCCTGGTCGCCGCCGAGCTGATCGCCGCTCCGAACGGTCTGGGCTATCTGCTGCAGGAGGGCAGGCGCTATTTCCTCACCGATCAGGTGATGATGATTATCGTCATCATCGGGGTCTGTGCGTTCACCATGGATCGCATTTTCAGGGCCATTCAAGCTCGGCTCATGAGCTGGTCGGAGGCGCGTGAATAATGTCGGAAATCATCGTAGACAACCTCACCCACACTTTCGGCAGGGGGACGCCCGGTGAATTGACCGTGCTGGAAGGCATCAACCTGGATTTCCCGTCTGGAAGCTTCAATTGCATCGTCGGCACATCCGGTTGCGGAAAATCGACGCTGTTGAAGATGATGGCGGGCCTGTTCCAGCCGAGCGACGGCGCCATGACGCTCGACGGCGAGGAGATCAAGGGTACCGACCGCCGCCGCGGAATGGTGTTCCAACAGGACGCCGTCTTTCCCTGGATGACGGTCTCGAAGAACATCTCCTACGGTCCGCGGCTGCGCGGCGCCAGCCGTCAGGACCAGGCCGAGATCGAAGCCAAGTGGGTCGAGATGGTCGGTCTGAAGGGTTTCGAAGACCGTTGGCCGCGTGAGCTTTCAGGCGGCATGCGCAAGCGTGTCGATATTGGCCGCGTTTATGCCAACGACCCCGAGGTGTTGCTGATGGACGAGCCGTTTGGCGCGCTCGATGCACAGACCAAGGAGCGTATGCAGAGTGACCTTCAGGAAACCTGGCAGGTAACCCAGAAGACAGTGATCTTTGTCACCCATGACCTGGAGGAGGCGATCTTCCTGTCCGACCGGATCATCGTCATGTCGGCACGTCCCGGACGCATCCGGCATATCGAAAATGTCGAGTTTCCGAGGCCGCGTACCAATGAAACGCGGCTGTCACCGGAGTTCCTCGAAATCAAACGCAAACTCTGGCAGATGCTGGAGCACTGACAAACCGAGAGGCCACGGGGATCCCGGAGCCGGGATCCCGACACCCATCCGCGCGGCCGCCGGCGGACGGATCGATCACGACAATTGAGATGGCCAGATGACTATGCGAGACACACTCAAGACAACACGGCGCGGGCTGCTGAAGGGCACTACCGGCGTCGCCGCCGCGAGCCTCGCGGCCCCCTTCGTCCTGCCGGCCCGTGCGGCCGGCCTAAAAATTCGCTTCGGTATCATTCCGGCTTATTCCTTTGGACTCTACTGGGTCGCTCAGGAACAGGGATTTCTCAAAGAACCAGGTATCGAGCTGGACATGACGGCGTTCCCCTCCGGCCCGCCCGCCATCGAGGCAATGGTGGCCGGTGAAGTTGACGTGATCACCGTCGGTTCGGTGCCGCCACTCGTCGCCATGAACAAGAACGAGGGAGCGCAGTTCCGCGAGATCTCGATTTGCGCCGACGCCAGTGGCCTGTTCACCGTCATCGCGGCGCCGCAAGTCAAGAGCCTTGCCGACCTGCAGGGCGGCAAGATTGCAGTGACCTACAATTCCAACTTCGATTACTTCCTCGACAAAGTGCTAGACGGCTCTGGACTGAAGGACATGCTGTTTACTCGGGTGGACATGCAACCGCTGGACGGGCAGGCCGCGTTCATCGCGGGCGAAGTCGATGCGGTGGTGCCGCTGGCGACATCTCAGCGTCACATTCTTACAGCGCGAGAGGGCGCCCATGTCGTCGTGGATGGTAGCCAGCTGCCACCGCGAACCCGACCGAGTATCATGGATGTTGTGATGACGACCCAGCCCTACATCGATGCCAATCGCGACAGCCTCGTTGGCCTTGCCCGCGCGTTCCACGGCCCGACGATCAGCCTTCTGCGCAGCCGCAACGACCTCGTTGTCGATGACCTGCTTCGATGGCAGGCCGGCATGGGCCGTGACGATCTCACCGCCGAGGACGTCGAACCGATCCTCAACGGCTACTTCTATTTCGACAAGGTTGAGATCAAGCGAGAGTTCGACAGCGGAACCCTTGAGCGGGCGCTGACCGTTCAGTCCGAGTTTCTGGTCAACACCGGTCAGATCGATCGGCGCCCCAACATAGGCGCCCTGGTGACCGATGAGATCGTCAATCTGATCTGAGCGAACATGGAAACGGGTGCTTACATCGTTGCTGCCAGACGCACGCCGATCGCGCGCCTCAACGGCGGCCTTGCCGGACAGTCAGCGACGAACCTGGGTGCCTGCCTGATCGCAGCAATCATCACCGAGACCGGCTTGGCGCCTGAAGAGATCGACGAGATCGTGCTTGGTCAGGTGCTGGCTGGAGGCTCCGGCCAGAATCCGGCAAGGCAAGCAGCGTTGCAGGCCGGTGTGCCGGTGACCGTGCCGGCGATGACGATCAACAAGGTATGCGGCGCCGGGCAGAAATCCATCCACCTGGCGGCTCAAGCCATTCGTTGCCACGACGCCGAGATAGTGGTCGCCGGCGGCCAGGACAGCATGACGGAGGCACCCCTGGTCGTGCACGGTATCCGAGGCGGACATCGCATGGGCGATGTCGTCATGCGCGATTCGATGCTGCTTGATGGCCTTGTCGACGCAATGCATGACGTCCACATGGGCGTCACCGTCGAAGGATTGGCGACCCGCTTCCAGATTGATCAAGACAGGCAGGATGAATTCGCCCTGATGTCGCACCGCAAGGCCGCGGTTGCCATCGCGGCCCATCGGTTTGATGACGAGATCGTGCCTGTTATGACAGAGGATGGCGGTTTATTCGACCGGGACGAACATCCGCGACCCGGACTGTCGCTCGACGATCTGGCGAAACTGGCTCCCGTATTCGACCCGGATGGATCGGTGACCGCCGGCAACTCGTCCGGGCTCAATGACGGCGCGGCCGCCGTGCTGGTCGCATCGGAAGGGGCTGTCGGCCGGCTCGGACGGGAGCCGATGGCCCGTATCGTGAGCTACGCCGCGGCCGGGGTCGAGCCGATGGACATGGGACTAGGCCCTGTCGTTGCGTCTCGGCTAGCACTTTCGAAGGCCGGATGGAGCGTTGACGACTTGGATCTGCTTGAACTCAACGAGGCGTTTGCCGCACAGGCATTGGCCGTTCAACAGGAGTTGGACCTGGATCCGGACAAGGTGAACGTTAATGGCGGGGCGATTGCGCTCGGTCATCCGCTGGCCGGGTCCGGTTGCCGTATCGTCGTTACCCTGCTGCATGAGATGCGACGACGTGATGCCAAACGCGGTCTCGCCTCGCTGTGCATTGGCGGAGGGCAGGGGGTCGCCATCTGCCTTGAACGCTGACGGTTGCCAAGTCAGCCCGGTCTTTCTGCAATCTGTTTTTTGCTATCCCGATGCACCGCTGGTGCTGCGCGACGGGCAGTCATCCTATTTTTGATTATGAACAGATTGACAATCTGAACATAACCAGATATTCCTGCCATAAGAAAGAGATCAATTTCGATAAGCGATCGTTATCTTAGGGAGGAACGTGATGAGAGCGAAAATCGTCGCCGCAGCAGCGGTATTTGGACTGGCATTCACAGCGGCCGCACCGGCAGCTGACCTGTCTCTGGACGGCAAGAAAATCGGTGTAGCAGTCGTCGGTACCCAGCATTTCTGGGACCGGGAAGCCTTCAATGGGGCGCTTGATCGGGTGCGCGAGTTGGGTGGAGAGCCTGTGCCTGTGGACGGCGGTCGCGACAACCAGGTCCATGCCGATAACCACGACATCCTGCTGAACAACAAGGTCGACGCGGTCATTTCCATTCTCGGTGACGGAGCGGTGGAACCCAAATTCGAGGCCCTGAAGAGCGCCGGCATTCCGGTCTTCACGGTTGATCACCTGTCTCCGCACGGCATCAACAACACGACGTCCGACAACTATTACATGGGCACGACCATCGGTCGCTACATGGCCGACGCCATTGGCGGCAAGGGCAAGGTTGCAATCTTCAACGCCTTCGAAGGCGCGTTGCGCATCTGCGGTATCCGGGCCGGTCTGTGGAAATACGTTCTGCAGGATTACCCGGGCATCGAGATAATGCAGCCGGAACTGGCTGAAGCCTTTGCCAACGCTCCTGAAGATGCACGTAAGAAGACCCTGGATCTTCTCAACCAGCATCCGAAGGGCACGATCGATGCGATCCATGTCGGCTGCTGGGATCAGCCGGCGATCGGAGTTGTCCAGGCGCTGGAAGAGGCAGGCCGCACCGAAATCAAGGTAACCGCTCTGGATGGCGGTCCGGAAACGCTGGAGATCATGGCCGAGGAGAACAGTCCTTTTGTTGCCAATGTCGCCCAACAGCCACGCAAGATCGGCATGACAGCCGCCACCAATGTGGCCCGTCATTTCGCCGGAGAAACGCTGCTGCCGCAGACCTTTGTCGACGTCAAACCGGTCAATGGTCCGGAAGAAGCCAAAGCCGTCTACAAGGAACTGGGTTACGGCGATCTGAACTGAAGCATTCGCCTCAGGCGCATCAATAGGGGCTCCGCAATCGCTGCGGGACCCCTTCCGCCTGCGCAAACGTGCTAGTCTTACCTCTTCGGTCATTTTCGTCTCAAAAATCCGACGGCTCGGCGATGCAGGCTCAGAAACAGACATCTTCCGATCCGCTTCTCGCAATGAGCGGCATCTCCAAGGCCTTCCCCGGTGTACAGGCCCTCGATGCGGCGGATCTGACGGTTTTACCGGGAGAAATCCACGGCCTTGTCGGTGAAAACGGCGCCGGCAAATCCACCATCATCAAGGTTCTCGCCGGCGTTTATGCCCGTGACAGCGGCCGCGTCGCCATAGCCGGCCGGGACTACGATGCCGTCACTCCGCAGGCGGTTCATGATGCCGGCATCCGCTTCATTCACCAGGAATTGCATCTGGTTCCTCACTTTACCGTCACCGAGTCGGTGTTCATGGGCCAGGAACTCGGCGGCGCCTTCGGGCTGGACCGCCGTACGATGCGGAACCGGGCTGAAGCTTTCCTGAAAGAGTCGCTTCATGCAGACATCGCCGGCTCGACTTTGATCCGCGACCTGGGGATCGCCGAGCGAAAGCTGGTACAGATTGCCCGCGCGTTGATCGACGACAAGGCAAGGCTGGTTGTCTTTGACGAGCCGACGGCGCCGCTGGCAAGCGGCGAAATCGACCGGGTATTCTCGGCGATCCGACGGCTCAAGGAGCGTGGCATCGCGATCATCTACATTTCTCACTATCTGGGCGAAATCACCGAGCTTTGTGACCGGGTGACCGTCTTCCGCAATGGCGTCGATGTTGCGGTCCTGGACCGAAAAGACATGGATTCGCCCGATACGATTATCGAGCACATGGTGGGTCGCGAAATCGACGTGCTTTACCCCGAGAAACGGCATGAGATCGGCGAGCCGATCCTGGAGGTATCCGGCCTGGCCGACGGTCGCCGTTTTAGCGATGTCGACCTCAGCGTACGGCGCGGTGAGATTGTCGGGATCGCCGGCCTCCTGGGATCAGGGCGGGAGGAACTCACGGATGCGATCTACGGACTCCAATCGGTCGCGCGGGGGCAGATCGCTTTCGACGGCACCGTCACACGACTGAAATCGCCTTCCGATGCCGTCGAAAGCGGCATCGTGCTGGTGCCGCGCGACCGGCGCCACGACGGGCTGGTGCTTGACATGACCGTGGCCGACAACATCAACCTGGCGTCGCTGGAAGAAGTTGCCGTGATGCAATTGGAGAACCGCGCGCAAGCCACGAAACGCGCCGAGGAGCTTTCCGAGAAACTCGACATCCGGCCGCGTCGCGTCGAGGCCGTTGCCCGCTTCCTAAGCGGCGGCAACCAGCAGAAAGTGGTGCTGGCGCGTTGGCTGGCGACCGGCTCTAGCCTTTTCATCCTCGACGAACCGACTGTCGGCGTCGATATTGGAGCCAAAGTGGAAATCTACCAGTTGATCGAGGATCTGGCCGGGCAGGGCGCGGCGGTGCTCGTTTCGTCTTCGGATGCTGCGGAACTTTTGGGGTTGTGCGATCGCATCGTTGTGATGGTCCGGGGACAGGTGGTGGCGGATCAACCGGCCGAAACGCTGACCCTCGACAGCCTTTTGGCACTGACAACGGGCGGGCGCGGTCTGGAGGCGTCTTCATGACCGCGCCTCGTTTGAATGCGGCGGCTGGCGGCCTTTGGCGGTTGCGCCCGCCACGGGCGTGGATCGGGTCATTGCCACTCGTCATATTCGTCCTGTTGCTGGCCTACCTCAGCATCGTCGCCGGCAATTTTTTAAGCCTTTCGACGCTGGATCTGATCCTCCGCCAGGCGATACCGACCGTCATTGTCTGCCTCGGGCTCTCGGTGGTCGTCATGGCCGGCGGTGACGATGTCGTCTCCGGCGGCATCGATCTGTCAATTCCGGCGACGGCGGTGCTGGCAGCGGCAATTATCGCCGACCAGATCGTGAATCATGAAACCGCGCTGGCTCTGGCCATGCTTCTCGCAATCGTCGCGGCGCTCGCGGTCGGTGTCGCCAACGCGGTTCTGGTTGTCATTGTCGGCATGACGCCTTTGCTGGCGACTTTGGCAAGCTCCGTTGCCGTCGTCGGTATCGTCAAGGTGATCACGTCGAGCCGCCGCATCAATGTGGATCACACCGCGGTCGTGTGGCTTCGCGACGGCGACCTCGCCGGAGTTTCGGTCGGCGTTTTGATCACCGCGGTGCTGGTGGCTGTCTTTTATCATGCGGCGCACCGCACCCCATGGGGCATGAACCTGCAGGCCGTTGGCGGCAGTCGTGACGCGGCCGAGACATCGGGTCTTTCGCCGGCCCGGTTTGTCGCGCAGTCATTCGTCGTCGCTTCGCTTGCGGGCGGATTGACCGCCATGTTCATCCTGGCCCGCGGATCGGGCTTCACGCCGGGCACCGAGGAAAACCTGCTGCTGGAGATGGTGCTGGCGACATTTCTCGGAGCGGCCTTCTCCCCACGCCGCGTCGTTACCCTGTGGGGAGCCGTGCTCGGAGCGGTCCTGGTGTCGGCACTCTCGCTCGGGTTCAAGTCCATCGGCGTCAACGTTTTCTGGACCGGATGCATCAAGGGCGCTCTCATTCTGATCGTGGTCGCCTCGGCCTCGCTGTCGGGAAGGATGAAGACATGAGTGCCCCGGTTACCTCGTCCCGGCCAACGGGCACCGTTGGTTCATCAGTGGTGCGAGAGATTTTCGTACGCTACGCTTTCCTCATCATCATCGCCGCCTTTTTTGCGTTCTTCGCATTTTATTCGAGCTCCTTCGTCAACGGGTCCAACCTGGTCAACATCGTCGAGGGCTCATCGATCCTGCTGATCCTGGCGCTTGGCATGACGCTTGTCGTGGCCATGGGCGGCATCGATTTGTCGGTCGGCATTGCCTTCGACATCGGCGCGGCTTTTGCCATCGTTGCCATGAAGGAATACGACGTCGTCTGGTATCTTGCGGTGCTTCTGGGCATCTTCGGCGGTGCCTTGGTCGGTCTGCTCAATGCCTTTCTGGTGGTGAGGCTTTCCGTCAGCCCGTTCCTCGCGACCCTTGGCACTTTCTTTATCGGCAGTTCGATCCAACGCATCTTCACCAATGGCGGCGGACCGATCTCGCATCGCCGCGCACCGGCTGAATATCGAGACCTTGCGGTCGGCGATGTGTTTGGCATTCCGACGGAAATCATCATCGCCGCGGTCGTGCTCATCGCCTATTTCATTGTGCTTGAGCGGTCGATCATCGGCCGGCGCATTCATGCCATCGGCCTGCAGAAGAATGCAGCGCTGATTGCCGGTATCAAGGTCGGCAAATACGTCGCGCTTGGTTTCATCATTGCCGGGGCGACATGCGCGATTGGCGGTGTGATCGGCTCGGCCAATTTGCGCATGTTCACGCCGCTGGCCGGCTTCTCCTACCTGCTCGACGCCATCGCCGCGGTGTTCATCGGTGCTTCTATCCACCCACGCGGTCGGCCCAATGTGATAGGCACCCTGATCGGCGTGCTGTTCCTGGGCATGGTGGCCAACGGTCTCAATTTGATGGGTCTCGATTTCAACACCAAGGACGCGTTTTCAGGTCTTATTCTTGTTGGCGCACTGGCGATCGCTGTGGCGCAGAAGCGATTGAGATAGGACAAAGGTTGTTGAATCGATTTGGTCGGTTTGGCCGTCAAATTCCTGATTCTCTTGTGTTTTCATTTGGTCACGTGTCCCTCAGCTCACCGAAGCTGGATGTGGTCTTGCTGCCCCGCAGTTTGGCGCTAAGCCAGATGCCGAGCACGGTGACGATGTAAGGCAATGCAAGCAGCAGGTCGTGCGGGACTCTATCGCCAAACAGCAACTGGGCTCGGATGCCGATAGCGCCGACCACCGCAAAGAAAAGGGCAGCAAACGCGCCGCCGACGGGATGCGCGACGGCGAAGATCACGGCGGTGAAGGCCATGAAGCCGCGGCCGGCGGTCATGTTCTGCGAAAAGATCTGCAGGCTGCCAGCCGCCAATTCGGCACCGCCTAACGCGCAAAGAACGCCGCCGATCATCAGTGCCCACAAACGCATCCAATCGGGTTTGACACCGACACTGCGTGCCGCAAACGGGTGTTCACCGGTTGCCGCCAGCCTCAGGCCGAAGCGTGTTCGGCACAAAAGCAACCAGACGGCAAACACCACGACAGGCATCAACGCGACAAGAATTGAAAGCGATTCGAAAGGCCCGAACAGTGGGCCGAGCCGCGGCAGGCCAAACGGTGCTGAAACGGCCGCCTGGGTGCCGAAGATCGCTTCGACAGCCAGCGTAGTGCCGCTCAACCCCAGGCCTGTCAGGCCGAGGCCGGCGATGATCTGGTTGGCTTTGAGCTTTTCGACGACGAACCAGAAAAGCACCGAGGTGACGGCACACAACACCATGGCAATCGCAAGGGCCAGGACGATCGAGCCGGTCGCAACGATCCCCAGAATGGTGGCGCAGGCGCCGATGATCATCAGCCCTTCCAGCCCCAGGTGCCAGATGCCGGCGCGCCATGCGAAAACCCCGGCAAGCGTCACATAGACTAGCGGCGTGCCCGACCGCAGTATCGCAATCAGGGTTTCGTCCATGATCGTCCTTTCAGTCGTGCAGCAAGGGCATCAAGCGTTCTCGAGCGCGCGGTGATGAACAGGGCAATGGCCGCGTTGATCATGTCGACTGCAGCCGAGGGCAGGCCAGCGATGATAGGCAGGTAAAGAGCCGCGGATGCCAATCCGCCGAAAAACAAGGCGACGAAGGCCGCGCCTGTGATCGAGAGATTGGCAACCAGTGCGATCAGGATGGCGGTAAAGCCGTGTGCGGGGAGGAAACCTGATGCCAGGCGTCCGTTCGGCCCCATCAGTTCAATGGTGCCAGCCAAGCCTGCCAAAGCGCCGCTGACGACGAAACTGGCGAGGCCGATTTTCCACATCCGTGCACCCTGCCAGGTGACCATGGTTGGGTTACGCCCGGCGAGCCCCGACAACACGCCGAATGCCGTTCTGTTGACCAGCAGCCAGACCGCGACGCCAACAAGCACGGCAATGGCGAGGATCGTCGGTGACAGGCCTTGCGACGTGCTGATGCGATAGGCAGCTTCGATAGGCCGGCTGGAAGCCTGTTGGCCGGAGCCGGACGGGTCCTTGAGTGGACCCGACGTCACATGGATCAGGAGGATGCTTGCGAGAAAGTTGCCCATCAGTGTCGTGATGACTTCGTCGGCCCCTGATCTGAGCCGCAGAAGACCAGGCCACAGCGCCCACAATGCGCCGCCGGTCATGCCAGCCAGAAAACAGGCCGGTATGACAATAGACGCTGGTGCGCCCCGCAGCCATTCAGCGACGAAGGCAGCGCAGATCGCGCCGATGTAGAACTGACCCTGAGCGCCTATGTTGTAGTAGCCCGCGCGAAACGAGACGGCCACACCAACCGCCGTGATGAACAATGGCAGGCCCCAGCGAAGCACGTGGGTGAGGGCACCGTTGCGCAGAAATGCGCCCTCGAAGATCGACTGGAACATGGTTGCGGCCGGGTATCCGGCTATCGCGAAAATCACCGCGCAAAGTGCCAACCCGATGAAGATGAACACGAGCGCCTGCGCCAGCGAAACGAGCCGTTCGGTCATTGCGTCACTCCGGTCATCGCAGCACCGATGGGAGCGATGTCGAAGGGTGCCTCGAACGTCGCAACGAACCTGCCGGACAGCATGACGACAATGCGGTCGCAAATGTCCATCAGTTCATCCAGGTCCGACGATATCAGCAGGATGCCACTGCCGGCAGCGCGCTTGCTGCGCAGCGAGTCCCACACGAAGGCGGTTGCACCGATATCCAGTCCGCGAGTCGGCTGAGCGGCGATGATCAGTTTCGCGTCTTCGTCCATCTCGCGTGACAGGATGACTTTCTGGGCGTTGCCGCCAGACAATGCCCCGGCGTTCTGTCCGACATCGGCGTAGCGAACATCCCAGGCGCGCAGGGCAACATCGCAGCGCTTTCGGAGCTCGGACGGACGAACGGACGCAAGCAACGGTTTTTGCAGCAATTCTCTTGCGGACCAGTTTTCCCACAACGGGCTGGTCAGGCTCAGGCCCTCCACGTTGCGTTCGAACGGGATGATGCGCAGGCCGCCGGCGCGGCGTTCAACCAATGGCGCTTCCGTCATGACGGAACCGTCGACGGTGATGTTGCCTTCCGCGGTGGAAGCAAGCGCTGAAAGGGCGCGTACCAGCGTGCGCTGCCCGTTGCCCTCCACGCCGGCAACGCCGACGATTTCGCCTGGCGCGATTTTAAGGTCGATCCCGTCCAGCGGCGGACCATCGCCGTCGGGAACAGTCGACAGTGACTGCAATTCCAGTATCGGCGCGGTTGCTTCATGATGTTCCGCGTGGACCGCGGCGTGCGGAACGGCCGCACCGGTCAGTGCTGCTTTGTCGTTGACGTCCAGGGAGCTATCGGCCTCACCGATGATCAACTCGGCAATCCGGTCTGCCTTGATCTTGGTGGTATCGATTGGTCCATCCACCAGGTGTCCTCCGTGCAGGACGGTGACCGTGTCGGCCACCGCGAGGACCTCGCGGATCTTGTGCAGGATAAGCACGACGGTGACGCCCAACTCCTTGAGCCGGCGGACCCGCTCGAAGAGTTTTTGTGTGCCCTCCGGGGAGAGCACGGCCGTCGGTTCGTCGAGGATCAGAAGACGGGCATCCCTCACAAGGGCGCGGGCGATTTCGACGCCCTGTAGCGTTTCGACGGGCAAGTCGCGAATCCTCTTGCCCGCGTCAACGCGCACGCCTAGTGCGTCCAGGTGCGGTTGCCAGCGAGCTTCCAGCCGGCGGCGCGAGAACAGGCCGGCCTCTTCACAGCCAAACTGCATCGCTTCGGCAACGGTGAAGGACGGGGGCAGGGCGAAACTCTGGTGAACAAGTTCGACGCCGGCATCCCGTGCCTCATTGACGCTTCCGGAAGAGATCGCGGCACCGCCGATCGTGACACGGCCTGTATCCGGTCCCAGTAGACCTGCGACAACCCGGGCAAAGGTCGTCTTGCCGGCCCCGTTCTGGCCGACAACTGCGTGAATTCGTCCGCGTTCGAAGGAGACACTGACGTCGGAGAGTGCCACGACGTCACCAAATCGGACGCTGATATCGTGGCACTCCAGAGCTGCTTGTTCCGGTAGATTCATCAGTCGGCTACGAGGTCTGAGCTCACAGCTCGGTGTTGAATGGAACGGTGATCAACTTGTCCATGATCGAGATCTTGGCTTTTTCGATGTCTGGCCAGATTTCTGTCGCCCTTGTGTTGATGTCGGCAGGGCCCTGTTTCTCGAATTCAGGCGACCGCATGAAGTCGATCACTCCGGTGCCGAGACCGGTGTTGACGTGGGTTCCTCCAGACCAGTCGGAGCCCATCGCTTTGCTGGCTTCATTGTACAACGATGTTCCAAAGTCGAGCCCGACAATTGCGATCAGTGATTTCGGGCCCAAGGGGAACTGCGCCGGATCGAGAGCGCTGACCAGTCGTCCTTCCTCTTCATTGGCAGCGGCGATGATACCGGCGTCTGTCGCCGCGGCATCGGTCTGGATGTAGTCGATGCCGTCGCTGAACATCTGGGTCGCGATTTCCTGTCCCTTGGCGGGATCCTGGAAAGATCCGGCAAATGCCGCTGTTGCGGTGATATCGGGACGCACCGATTGAGCGCCGGCCTTGAAGGCATTGAAATCGGCGTTGATGGGCGGGATCGAAATACCGCCGATGAAGCCGAGTTTGCCGGTTTTGCTGACACCAGCGGCGAAGATCCCCGAAAGGTAGCAGCCGAGATAGTAGTCATAGGAGACTGTCACCAGATTGGCGATTGGCGGCTCCACCGCGTCACCGAACAGTTGGATGAACCGGGTGTCCGGGTAATCCGGAGCCGTGGCCTTGAGTGGTTCGGTCACTTCATTGAACGTGCTGATGACGACGGCTGCGCCGGCATCGCCGAGGGTCCGGAAGATGGTCTCATAGGTTGCCGGATCCTGGGCATAGATTGCGCGGTATGGCACATCCTTTTCTGCAGCCAGCTGTTTTAGCTTGGCAATCATGGAATCGACCGGACCGTTGTCGCCAGCAGCCTGGGTATGCACCAGAGCGACCATTCCACCGGCTGCCAGCGCATTGGGAGCCAGCAGGGCGTCGGTCAAACCCAGGGCCGCCACTCCGGCCGTGGCTTTGAGCAGCGTGCGCCGGCGTAGCAGACCGGCAATCGATGTCGTGTTCTGTTTCATGTTTCTGCTCCTTCAGTTGAAGATCCCTGTTGAGTATCGATTTTTCGCGTCAAAGAACGTCCGGCGAAAACGGTGCTGGGTTCATGATCATCACATCCTGTTTCTGGATGGCGTCGAGCTTCCAGACCTCCGAGATGAACGTCTGCCATTCCGGGTCAGCATACATGGCTGCCCTCCGCGCTTCGCGATCGGCCAGGCTGTCATAGCCCCACATCAGAACGGTGGTGTGCAGCAGCCCGATTTCACTGACATAAAGGCCGAGGAACCGGTTAAGGTGGCGCTTCTGGATGGGAAGCCCCTGGGTCTCGTATTTCTCCATCCAACCATCGACCGATCCGGGTCGGAAAGTGTAAGTTCGGTGTTCAACGATCATCGCTTCATGCCTCCGAAAGAATGAATTCGGCCGCGCGCTCGCCGATCATGATGGCCGGCGCGTTGGTGTTGCCGCTGGAAATGATTGGCATGATCGAGGCGTCTGCGACCCGAAGCCCCTCGATCCCGTGAACGCAAAGCCGTGCGTCGACGACTGCCTGCGGATCGGTGCCCATCTTGCATGTGCCGACCGGGTGGAAGGTTGTCATGGCCGTGGCGCGCAGCCACTGGATCATCTCTTCGTCACTTTCGACCTCCGGACCGGGCGCTAGCTCCTTGCCGCGATATTGGTCAAAGGACTTTTGGGCGATCACCTCGCGGGTCATGCGGATGCCGGAAATCATGGTGCGCAGGTCGAAATCCGATTGCAGATAGTTGGCGGATATGCGCGGAGGATCGGCAGGATTGGCCGAGCGCAGGCGTATCTCGCCGCGGCTTTCCGGATTGACCGGTCCGACGCGGAGCGTGAAGCCGTGATTGGCTTCCGTTGGCGGTTTTTTGCGGAATGGATTTGGCAGGTGCAGATTGGCCGTCTTTTCCATTGCCGGCATGAAGTGCAGCTGGATATCCGGTGCTGCAAGCCCCTCGTGGGAGCGAATGAACGCGCCTGCTTCGTAGGGGAACGTGGTGACGATGCCGCTGCCGAACAGCATTCCCGTCACAAGGGACCAGGCAAGTTTGTCGGCGCGAAGATCACCATAGAGCGTCACGGGTTTCGTGCACTCCCAGGACATGACGCAATCGACATGGTCCTGCAGGTTCTTGCCGACACCGGGCAGATCATGCACCGTCTCGATGCCGTGCTCGGCCATCTCGTCTGCCGGTCCGATCCCGGAAAGCAGGAGCAACTGCGGCGAGTTGACGGTGCCGGCGCAAACGATCACTTCGCGTGTTGCCTGGATGCGCTGGGTTTCGCCGCCGAGGGTGACCTCGACGCCGGTCGCGCGGCCGTTCTCGACAATGATCCGTTGCGTCAGCGCGCCTGTTTCGACCGTCAGATTGGACCGGTCGAGGACCGGCTTCAGGAAGGCGGAGGATGTCGACCAGCGTATGCCGTTGCGGATCGTGAAATCGAAACGGCCGAATCCGTCCTGCTCGGCGCCGTTGAAATCATCGTTGCGCGCATGCCCGGCTTCGGTGCCGGCGCCGATGAATGCCTCGTGCAACAGGTTTTGGCCCCGAGCCCGGCAGACGGTCAGTTCGCCTTCGCTGTTGTGGTATTCGCCGTCGCGCTGAATGTGCCCCTCGGAGCGGCGGAAGGCCGGCAGAACTTCCTCATAGGACCAGCCGGGCAGGCCAAGCTGCGACCAGCGATCGTAGTCCCGACGGTTCCCACGCACGTAGATCATGCCGTTGATGGTGGAGGAGCCGCCGAGCACCTTGCCGCGCGGCCAGTACAATGATCGACCATTCAGATAAGGCTCGGGTTCGGTGTGATAGTGCCAGTTATAGATGCCGGACTGGAACAGCTTGCCCATCAGCATGGGGAGGCGAAACAACGGATTGCGGTCCTTGCCACCGGCCTCCAGCACCAACACTGTGCGGTCCGGATCGGCGGACAGGCGGTTGGCTATCACACAGCCTGCCGAACCCGCACCGACGATGATGTAATCATAGCTCCTGATGTTGCTCATAACGTCACCATGAGATCGGTTGGGCACCGCTGGCGGTGAGAAAGCGGTTACAGGCTTGAAACGGGTTTTCTGCGGCAAGAAACGCGTCTGCCGCAGCCGGATGGGGGCGGTGGATGGCAAATAACGGCGGTTGAGGGTCGCCAAGGCCCGCGGCTAGGAGGCAATCCGCTGCCGCGTCGCCGAAGGCCATGAAAACGACCGGCCGCTCCGAGGTGGCGAGGTATTCCAGGACCCTCTTCATCAGCGGTTGCCACACGGGGAGATGGCCGTTTGACTGGTGCGGATCCGGCTCCACACGAAAGCGCGACAATGTGAGTGACGAGTTGAGGAGCAAAACGCCGCTCCTTACCCAGCGATCGGCGAGAGCGTCGGGTGCCTCCAGATCGATGTGTTCCGCCTCGATGTCGGACAAAAGCGCCGGCCAATCTTCGAAGGAACGGGCATACGCTTCATTGCCGGTACGCGCCGCACAGATCTGCTGCATGAAGGCGCGGACGCTTTTGGAGAACATCTTGTCGAGTTCTCGCCAGGTGGCGACATTGCCGCATTCGAAGGCCCTTCCGGTGGCAAAATCCGGGGCCGGGTAGGGGTCCTGTCCCAGGATGACGCAGCGGACCTCATCGGGATCGATGGCGTCAAAGGCGCGAAAAATATGAGCGCCCGCCGGCGCGCCGGGAAAGGTTTTTTGACGACGGGCAGGAAAGACCGGTTCCCAGGGTTCGAGGGTTAGGGATGGGTCGCAGGCATTGAAGCCGAGCGTAGTATCGCCGATCGCGTTGCGCCAGGCGCTGGGAAGGTCGCGTTGCCAGTCCGATAGAATCTCCGATAGCGCGTCGACCAATGTGATCGCCATCCCAAGCGCCTCCCTTGCTTGACATAACTGTTTCAAATCCTGACCATACCGTCAAGAAAATTTGACCAAATCGTCAGGAAATGTGGATATTGTGCGAATGGACACTTGGATGCTTGTGCCAAAACGTGTATGTAAATCAGTGGGTTTGAAGCGGCGCGAGGATGAGTTGGGCGACTCTTGAACTTGCGCAGATACAAGGAGAATTTTCGCGAATGTTGGATCAAAAGGCGTCGGGCTCGGAGGAGCGAATCCGGGCGCGCAACGAAAAGAAGATCCTCAAGACGGCGGTGCAGCTGTTTTCGCGCAAAGGGTTTGACGGGACTCGGATCGCCGAGATCGCTGAGCTGAGCGGGCTCCCCAAAGCCAATGTCTATTATTACTTTTCCACCAAAGAAGCGATCTACACGACACTGATCGAGAGCCTTCTGGCTGGTTGGGACCGGGCGCTTGAGCACATCACCGCCGATCGCGAACCGCGCGATGCACTCGCAGACTATATCAGGGCAAAACTCGACTATTCGCGCAAGCACGTGGATGAATCTCGGTTCTTTGCGAGCGAGATGTTGCGTGGCGGGCAGTTTCTGACGAGGCGCCAGCGGCGACACATGCGCGAAATATCCCTTGAGCATGCCGCGGTGATCGAGGGCTGGATTGCCGCCGGAAAAATGGTGCCTGTCGACCCACACCATTTCCTCATCATGCTGTGGGCGACAACGCAGTTTTATGCGGACTTTGCCGAAGTGACGGCCGTGACAATCGGAAAAAGCCGATTGAGCGGTGCCGATTTCGAGGCAGCGCGGGAAACCGTTGTCGAGGTCGTCCTGAACGGCTGTCTGCCTACATCGAAAACCTGAAGCTGGCGCACTGCTTCAATTCCCTTTGATTGCGATCAAATCGTCGCAATGGCGATTTATGGTAACCGTCATGCGGGAGTGAGCAGGATCAGGAGCGTTTCGCATGGGACCGAGCAAACTCGAACATCTGTTCAATCCCAGTTCTATAGCCGTATTTGCCGCCAGCGAATCCGGTCATTCGGTCGGCTCGAAGGTCTTTGCCAACCTCCTGGCCGGCGGTTTTGCCGGGCCAGTTATTCCGATCAATCCGAAATACCGGGAAGTGGCGGGCAGGCGCTGCCATGCGTCTCTTGAGACCGTTGAGGAGCAGGTCGATCTGGCAGTTGTCGCCTCGCCGGCCTCGACCGTGCCGGAGATCCTCCGGCAGTGTGGCCGCGCAGGCGTCCACAATGCTGTAGTGCTTTCGGCCGGGTTCGGCGAAGGTGATGGCGGCGGCAAGGCCATGGAAGCCGAGTTGATAAAGGCGGCGGCTGATTCAGGCATTCGTTTCATGGGCCCCAATTGTGTGGGGCTGGTTCGCCCCTGGCTTGGCCTCGATGCGACCTTTCTCAAGTCGAAAACCCCCCAGGGTGGCCTCGCGCTCATTTCCCAATCCGGCGCTCTCTGCTCGGCCATTTCCGACTACGCAGCTCCGCATCACCTCGGCTTCTCGACCCTGGTTTCGCTGGGCAATGCTACCGATATCGGCTTTGGTGAGGTTCTCAAATTTCTGACCGATGACCCAAAGACCAAGGCGATACTGCTTTATGTGGAAGGGATCCGGCGCGCGCGTTCCTTCATCAGCTCGCTGCGCTTGGCGGCTCGGGTCAAACCGGTCCTGGTGCTCAAATCCGGGCGTCACAATCAAAGCGCCAAGGCGGCGCACACCCATACAGGCGCGCTCATCGGCTCCGACGAAGTGTTCGACGCGGCCCTTGAACGGGCTGGTGCCGTGCGTGTCGATACATTCGGACAGCTCTTTGCAGCGGCTGAAATCCTGTCATCGACGACCCGGGCCCGTGGCAACCGGTTGGGCATTATCACCAATGGCGGTGGCGCCGGTGTTCTCGCTGCCGACCGGGCAGGCGACCTTCATCTCGATCTGCCGCAGCCATCACCGCAATCGCTGGAAAAGCTGGATGCGACACTGCCGCCTTACTGGTCCAAAGCCAATCCGGTCGACATTCTCGGCGATGCACGACCGGAGGCCTATGCAGCGGCTGTTTCAACATGCCTTGAAGATCCGGGCTTCGATGGTGTTTTGGTGATGCTGACCCCGCAGGCGATGACTGATGCGACGGCAGCCGCAAAGGCGGTGATCGCTGCTGTGCCACCGAAAAACGACAAGCCGTTGCTTGCGTGCTGGATGGGTGAGAGCTCGGTCAGCGATGCGCGTCACCTGCTGAGCGCTAGCGGCATACCGGATTTTCATACGCCCGAACGCGCTGTCGAAGCGTTCTCATACCTGGCGCGGCATGAGCGCAACCGGCAACTGGCTCTGCAAACACCCGGGCCGACGACGCAGGCCGAGGCACCGGACGTCGACCGGGCTCGGACAATCATCCAAGAGGCATTGGATGACGGTCGATCGATGCTGTCTGATGCTGAATCCAAGGCGGTGTTGGAAGCTTTTCACATTCCGGTGAATCCGACGCTCGAGGCGACAAGCCCTGAAGACGCGAGATCCAGGGCGCGCGATCACGGCTATCCGGTCGCGATCAAGATCAATTCACCGCAGATCAGTCACAAATCAGACGTTGGAGGCGTGCGCCTGAACATTCTCAACGATGAGGGTGTGGCAGCCGCCTGGACCGAGGTCATTGCCAACGCCAGAACGGCCATTCCGGATGTCGTCATCGACGGCGTTACGGTCGAGCCGATGATCCAGATGGAGCACGGACGTGAGCTTGTTATAGGCGCCAGCCGCGATGCCGTGTTCGGGCCAACCATTCTCTTCGGCGCTGGCGGGACCATGGTGGAGGTGCTGCGCGACAGCGCCATCACCTTGCCATCCCTCAACGCGGTGCTCGCCAACAGGCTGATCGATCGCACGAAAGTTGCGAAATTGCTGGCCGCTTTTCGCGGCAAGCCGCCGGCAGACAGAGATGCTGTCATCGCGGTCTTGATCCGGGTCTCCGAGATGGTCGCCGAGCTCCCCGAAATCGAGGAAATCGATCTCAATCCGCTGCTCGCCGGCCCCGATGGCGTGATCTGCATGGATGCCCGCATCCGTGCCAGCCGTCCGCCACCAGACAAGGGGCGGCACGATCATCTGGCCATCAGACCCTATCCGCGACACCTTGTGATAAGAGACACGCTTGAGGACGGCACATCACTGATCATCAGGCCCATTCGCCCGGAGGATGCAGAGAGCGAGCGCCAATTCGTCAAGGACCTGTCGATCCAAGCCAAACAGTTCCGCTTCATGCATGTGATGCGTGAGTTGACGCCCACCTTGCTGGCGCGCTTCACCCAGATCGACTACGATCAGGAAATGGCCCTGGTCGCCTTCACCGAAGAAGACGGTCGACCGGTGCAACAAGGTGTCGCCCGCTATACCATCAACCAGGACGATACGAGTTGTGAATTTGCCATTGTGGTTTCGGATCGGCGTCAAAACCAGGGCATCGGCACCCGTTTGATGATGGCACTGATTGATGCCGCTCGCGCGCACGGGTTGTCGATGATGGAAGGAACCGTACTCGCGGATAACGAGCCAATGCTGCAGCTGACCAAGGAGCTTGGCTTCTCGCGCCAACGGGTGCCTGATGATGCATCCCTCGTCCAGGTGCAGCGACAGCTGTGAGCCTTCAATTCCGCAGCCGGAATCGGTTTCTACGTTTGTTGCTGCAACACTTTGAAAGCGATCGGCAAACCGGATCCTGCCTGGTTAGCTGTCATGCTTCAACAATGGTCGGATTGATTTGAGCGAGGCGACCGTAGCCTCGCACAGGCGATCAATGCTCGTTGCGTCCATGGGGGTGGACAAAGCCGCAGACCCCGTGTGGATCAGCATGATTCCATGGTCATACATGGCGCCAATGAATGCGCTGAGCGTGTGCTTCTCGGCCGGTGTCTGATAGGCCTCTCGGTAGCCACGGGGCTCAGCTGACTTGAAATGAAACCGCAGGAGCGAACCCGCTCCGGCAACGCAGGCTGGAACATCAGCCATCGCGATTGCTTCAGCAAGGCTTTTGCGTGCCAAGTCACCCAGCCCGTTAAGTCGCTGGATGCTCTCCTCGTCGAAAAGCGACAGGGCGACGTAACCTGCGGTCATCGTCACTGGATTGGCTGAGAAGGTACCCGTCATGGGAAGGCGCATGCCAGCGTTGCCGCGCACGAAGACGTCCATTACATCGGCGCTCCCGGCCAACGCACCCACCGGGAAACCGCCGCCGATGATCTTGCCCAAAGCAGTCAGGTCCGGAACGACATCAAGGTCTGATTGCATTCCGCCAAACCCGTTGCGGAATGTCATCACTTCATCAAACAGCAATATGGTCCCGTTTGCGGATGCCCAGCCACGCAGCGTTTGCAAAAACTGCCCAGCGGCCGGGACCATGCCGATGCGGTGCGGCAGCGGGTCGACCAGGATACAGGCAATCTGGTCTTTGAACTGACCCAGGCGCGTTGTGCTGGCTTCGACATCGTTGAAGGGAAGAACGAGGGTTTCATCGGCGACCCCCGACGGGGTCCCGCGGGCGAGGGGAACCGAATGCGGACATTCAGTGTCGCCCCAGGTGTTTGGAGTGGGAGCCTGGCTCACCTCGGCGAAGTCATAAGACCCATGATAGCTGCCTTCGACCTTGGCGATCATTGTTCGGCCGGTGAAGGCGCGGGCGGCCTTGATGCCAGCCATCACGGCTTCGGTTCCCGAATTGACGAAGTGGATCTGTTCGAAGCCCGATGCACGGTCGCACAACAGTTCCGCCAGTTGAATCTCCGCTTCGGTCGCCATCGAGAAAGCGGTGCCGTGCCGCAATTGTTCACGCACCGCGCGAATGATGGGCTGGCAGGTAGGGCCGTGAATGTTTGATGCCACGTTGTTGGAGAAGTCCAGGCGTTCGACACCATCGGCATCAATGACCCGGCAGCCTTCACCATGTCGGGCATAACGAACTGGCCCGCCATAAAGCAGGGTGTTTCGACTGACGCCGCCTGGAAGCACCCGTGTGGCGCGCTCGAACAGTCGCATACTTTCCGATCGACTCCCACCTGTGCGGGAAGCCGTGACAGTATTGGGATGATCTTCGGTTTTCAGCATTGATTTAAGTCTCCATGCGGCGGTCGCGCCGGTTATCACGAAAAATGTTTCATCATCTGACGAAAGCGCTCAAACGAAAATTCCACACCAGTTCAATACGATTGGGAATGAACTGTTTGACGACCTCCCGCCGGGGAGTTTGGAACTCGGTCAGCTTGGTGAATTTGAGTGCCGATCGAAATTTACTCAATGATTTCAATGCTTGACAAAATAGGGAGTATACTACATAATATTGAACATGATTGCTGGCGATGATGCCGGCGTGAGGGATGCGCGCAACGGCGGAAAACAGCCTGCGGATCCGGGAAGCATGGAGGAATGCATGACCAAATTATTGAATCTGATCACCGCCACGGCCGTTGGACTGGCGCTGTCGGTAACCGCAGCAATCTCCGCTGATATGAAGATGCTGACGGCTTGGGGTCCCAATCACTCCGGCACCGCAAACATGGCCTATGGCTACATCAAACTGGTCGAAGACATGACCGACGGTAAGTTGACAATCAAGGCCAGCGGACCGGAAGTGGTGCCGGGTGGCAAGCAACTTCAACCGGTCGCATCAGGCGTTTTCGATCTGATCTACACCCACGGACTTTATCACACCGGTACGACCGGCATCGGTGCTGCGATCGACGCCGTCAACGGCGACATTGAGCAGCGCCGCTCCAGCGGCGTTTGGGATTGGGTCGACAAGCACTACCAGGAAACCCAGAATCTGAAGGTCCTGTCGATACCGACGGCGACGACGGGGTTCCGCTTCTTCCTCAAGAACGAGATGGACCCCGGTAAGAAGCTCGACGGTATGAAGATCCGCGCGCTGCCGTCTTACAACAAGATCGTCGGCTCACTCGGTGGTACCGCGGTTGTCATTCCCTTTGGTGAGCTATATTCGGCTGCCGAAAAGGGTGTCATTGACGGTCTCGTCTGGCCATCGGTCGGTGCGGTAGGCTTCAAGTTCCACGAGGTCACGCCCTACCTGGCCGAGCCGGCCTTCGGCACTGTTTCCTACCTGATCATGATGAATCTCGATAAGTGGAACGCGCTCGACGCCGATACACAGAAAGCCATGCTGGACGCGGGCTACAAGCTGGAGCAGGACACCGTTGGTATCTTCAATGCTCTGCTCGAGAAAGAAAACGGCATGATGAAGGCAGAAGGTGCGATGTCGACGAACATCGGTTACTCACCCGAGGAAGCAAACAAACTGTTTGCTGATCGCGCTATGGAAGTTGCCATCGAAAAGTCCGGCGCCACCGGCGAGGCCTTCCGCGACTTCGTCGCATCGAAGGGCATGTAATAAACTCCCGTGACTGCTCCGCCGCACTCCAGTGCGGCGGATTTTTCAATTGCATCGACGCCGACTGAACCGGCGGGCTAAGCTGGTAACCGGAATTCACACGACGCTGACGGGGACAAGGCGCCATGAGCAGAGTTCTTGACTGGTGCTATGCAATTCACGACCGCCTGACTCAACTGGCTGCCGCTCTTGCCGCCATCGGACTGATCTGCATCGTCGCGTCCTACGCCTACGAAGTTGTCACCCGCTATTTTTTTAATGCACCGACGGCCTGGGTCAGCGATTTCGTTTCTTATGCCCTGTGCGCGTCAATCTTCCTGGCACTGCCGAAGGTGACGAAGGACAGGGGCCACGTTGCCGTCACCATCCTGGTCGATGTGATGCCAGCAAGGATTTCCGATGTCGTCCACAGTTGCATCAATCTGGTTGGCTTCGCCAGTCTTGGCTTCGCCGCCTGGGTCAGCCTCCAGGAAAACATCCGCCAGTACGCCAAGAACATTGAGACCCTTGCCATAGTCCCGGTTCCGCAGTGGTGGATTTCGAGTTTCATCACCTTCGGACTGGCGCTGAGCGCGCTCTACTTTCTCCGGCAGGTGCCTGCGTCTCAGCGCGGCGATGGCAACACGCTTGCCGAGAGGGCGGGCTGATGGAGTGGTACGTCACACTGCTGGCAGGCATCGCTGTCCTATTCGTGCTGTTCCTTTCGGGAGCGCCGATATTCCTTGCCTTTCTGTTCGCCATCCTTGCTGGCATTTATTTCATCATCGGACCGGCCGGCTATCCGATGTTTGCAAACAGCATTCTGGATACCGCCTCGATAACATCTCTGGCTTCCATCCCATTGTTCGTCTTGATGGGCGAGCTGCTGTTCCGCTCAGGAACAATGGATGTGCTGTTTGATTCCATAGACAAACTGGTCGGCCGGGTGCGCGGTCGCCAATATGTGCTTGTCGTCGTTCTCTCTGCCGTGTTCGGTGCTCTATCCGGCGTCGCCATGGCGGTTGCCGCCATGCTCGGGCGCGCGATCATGCCAGGCATGCAGGCGCGCGGCTATGACCGCGATATCGCGGCCGGTCTCATCGTCAGTGGCGCCAGTCTCGCGCCGATAATTCCGCCCAGCCTGCTGGCGATCATTGTCGGCTCGATAGCGGACGTATCGATTGCCAAGTTGCTGATCGCCGGTGTTCTCCCAGGCCTGCTGCTCGGCGGCATATTCCTGGTCTATGTGTTCGCTCGCATCGCGGCAAATCCCGAGTTGGCTCCGGCCAATGTCCAGGGGGAGCGCGACGACGTGTCTGTCGGCGAGCAGGTCATGGCACTGGTGCGCATTCTGCCATTCGCGATCGTCATCTTTTCGGTCATGGGCTTCATCATGCTGGGCATCGCCACGCCGTCGGAATCAGCGGCAACCGGCGTCATCGGCGCCCTGATCACCGCCGCCATCTACCGCAATCTCAGCCTCAAGATGATCTGGGACTCGGTCATGGCGTCGATCACCGTCTCGGCGATGATCCTTGCCATCATGGCGATGTCGAAGATGTTCACGCAATTGTTGGCGTTCACCGGTGCGACCAGTGAGCTGGTGCAACTGGTGGCCAATCTGGGTTTCGGTCCATTGCTGATGCTCATCGTCATGCTGGCGGTGCCATTCGTGCTGTGCATGTTCATAGACACCATTGCAGTCATCCTGCTGACCATCCCGATCTATCAACCGGTCGTGACCAGTCTCGAGTTCGATCCCGTCTGGTTCTGGCTTCTGTTTCTGATCAACATCACGCTGGGCGCTATCACCCCGCCCTTCGGCTATACGTTGTTCGCCTTCAAGGCGGTGGTGCCGGAAATGACGATCAGCGACGTTTACCGGGCAACATGGCCATTCGTGGCCTTGTTCCTTGCGGGAATAGCTCTCATCATCATGTTCCCGGGCATTGCGACCTGGCTGCCGGAACTGACGGGATAGCAAGGCCAGCAAAAATCGGTCTAAACTGTATTCTTGGCCTCGAAGGAGCGAATGAAACCCGCTGCTTCGAGGACCGTGGCTGTCTGACGAGAAGAGGTTTTTTATGAGAGCTGTTCGTGTGCATCGGTTTGGTGGGCCGGAGGTGCTGAGCCTGGATGAAGTGGATGATCCCGTACCCGGGCCAAACGAGGTGCTCGTTCGCATCCGTGCAGCCGGCGTCAACCCTGCGGACACCTATGTGCGTAGCGGCGAATACCGGTTGACGCCGGATCTGCCATTCATTCCGGGTGGCGACGCCGGCGGCGAGGTTGAGGCCGTCGGCGACGGTGTCACGAATGTCTCCGTTGGAGACCGGGTCTGCGTCGGTACCGCTCTCGGATTCGGTTTCTTCGGCTGCTATGCGGAAAAAGTCGTTCGTCAAGAAGAGCATGTGCTGAAGATACCGGACAATGTCTCGTTCGCGCAGGCAGCCACATTGGGCGTTTCCTATCCGACGGCGCATTACTCCTTGTTCCATCGCGGCGGTGCGACCGCGGGTGAGACCGTGTTCATTCACGGTGCCAGCGGATCGGTCGGCACATCGGCGATACAGCTTGCAAAGCGCGCCGGGTTGCGGGTCATCGGCAGCGCCGGCTCGCCCGCCGGTTTGGACCTCATCCGACGCGAAGGCGCGGATATTGCAGTCAACCATGCACAGCCGGACTATCTCGACGATGTCAGGAAATCGACTGACGGAGCGGGCCCGCAGCTCATTCTGGAGGTGCTTGCCAATCAGAACCTGGCGGCTGACATGGATCTTGCGGCGCAATACGGACGAATCGTTGTTATCGGCAACCGCGGTGAGATCACGATCAACCCTCGCGTGGCAATGACGAAGGAGCTTGATATTCGCGGCATCCAGCTGTGGAACGCCGGCAAAGACATCATCGATGCGATCATGTCCGACGTTCTCGCTGGTGTCTCGGACGGCACGTTGAACCCCGTGGTCGGGCGTGAATTGCCGCTCGATCAGGCCGCTGCCGCTCACGCAACCGTTCTGGAGGCTGGGAATGGCGGTAAACTGGTCCTTGTTCCCTAGTCTGGTGGAATTGCAAATCTGAAGTTCCTTCGGAGCGCGCTGCCGGTGTAACAAACTTCAGATTCAGGAGAACTATCCGGAACGGGTTGTCGCGAAAGACGCATGGCTGCGATCCGCTGCCGCATCGCCATAGAGCGTTGTGCGTTGTCGCGCCGGGCGGCCAAGCTCAGCGAGCAGGGCTTCCATTCTTCCCGGGGTCATTTCCTGGCCGTGTTCGGCGCCCGCAGAGCGGGTGATGGTTTCGTTCATCAAGGTCCCGCCGATGTCGTTGACACCTGCCGACAGGCAAGCCGCCAGCCCCTCGGGGCCGAGCTTGACCCAGGACGCCTGGATGTTGGTGATGTGCGGGTGGAGGACAAGTCGGGCAACCGCGTGCATCAGCAAAGTCTCGCGCCAGGTCGGTCCGCGACGCGAGCCGCCTTTGAGATAGATCGGCGCCTGCATGTGAACGAAGGGCAGGGGAACCAGTTCGGAGAACCCGCCTGTTTTCTTCTGCTGGTCGCGCAACCGGGTCAGGTGGCGTGCCCAGTTGAGCGGCCGGTCGATGTGGCCAAACATGATTGTCGCCGTGGTCTTTAAACCAAGACGATGAGCGGTATCGACCACCTCGAACCATTGAGATGTATCGATCTTGTCCGGACAGAGCATAGCCCGCACCTCGTCGTCGAGGATCTCTGCGGCGGTACCGGGCAGGCTGCCGAGGCCGGCTTCGATCAATTGGCCAAGAAATTCGGCGATCGGGATACCCGATGTTTCGGCGCCTTGATGGATCTCCAACGGCGAAAACGCGTGAACGTGCAGGTCCGGCACCTCGGCTTTGATGGCCTTGAGGATGTTCAGATAGGTCTGGCCCGTGTAGTTCGGATGAATGCCACCTTGCAGGCAGACTTCGACGGCGCCGCGGTCCCAGGCTTCTCGTGCGCGCCGGGTGATCTCATCCAATTCGAGATCGTAGGGGCGACCGCGCAGGTTTTCACTTGTCTTGCCCTTCGAGAAGGCGCAGAAGCGGCATTTGAAGTAGCAGATATTCGTGTAGTTGATGTTTCGGGTCACGACGTAGCTGACTGTGTCACCGCAGATCCGTTGGCGAAGTGAATCGGCTGCCGCAGTGATCTGATGCAACTCGCCATCGCGAGCGGCCAGTAATCGCTCGACCTCGTCAAATGCAAGATCCTCACCATCGTCTGCGCGATGCAGGATGTGATCAAGGTTGCGGTCCGCAATGAAGCCCGGAGTCGTCTGTAATACCGGCAGGGATTGCGCAGCTGCCCCCGGATGCCAGCGGTCCGTGCGTGCAAGACCGTCCGCATCGATGGCGTCGAGCACGGGCGCCCGCAAGCCCGGTTCGAGCCAGCTGTTGGCGCCACGGGCAAATGGTGGATAGATCCCTAGCCTTTCCACCAGCAGCTTGCCCGAGGCGGCTGTGTCGCGGGCGAGGTCGTCCAGATGCGGCCAGGGGGCTTCCGGATTGACGTGGTCGGGTGTAACCGGCGAAACGCCGCCCCAATCGTTCAATCCGCTGGCGATCAGGTCAGAGGTGCACCCCGCTGACAGGTTGGGTGGTGCTTGTATTGACATTTCGGGTCCGAAGATCAGCCGGGTGACCGCGATCGTCCATTGCAAATCGGCAAGATCGGGCTCCGGCGCAGCTGCCATTTTGGTGCCCGGCTTGGCGCGGAAATTCTGGACGATGATCTCCTGCAGATGACCGTGTCGTTCGTGCAGGTCTCGCAATGCGAGCAGGCTGTCGATCCGTTCCCGGCGGGTTTCGCCTATGCCGATCAGGATGCCACTGGTGAACGGAACCCTTTGCCGCCCGGCTTCGTCGATGGTCGCCAGCCGCACGGCTGGATCCTTATCGGGAGACCCATGGTGGCAGCCGCCGGGTTGACCCAGACGCGGCGATACACTCTCCAGCATGATGCCCATCGACACCGAGACCTTGCGCAGCGCTGCGATTTCTTCAGCCGTCATGACGCCGGGGTTGAGATGAGGAAGCAGACCGGTTTCCCGGAAGACCAGGCCGGCCACCGCCTCGAGATAATCGATGGTGCTGTCATAACCGAGATCGGCCAGCGCCGAGCGGGCAGCTTCGTAGCGTAGCTCCGGCTTGTCGCCCAGTGTGAACAGCGCTTCCTTGCAGCCGGCCACCTTGCCGGCGCGGGCGATTTCCAGCACTTGGTCGGGACTGAGATAAGCGGCCTCAAGCCGCCGCGGCGCTTTGGCGAATGTGCAATAGTGACAGACGTCACGACAAAGCTGGGTCAGCGGAATGAAGACCTTGCGGGAATAGCTGATCAGCCGCCCGTGGCCTCGGTCTCGGACGGCGGCGGCGCGCGCAAGCAAGACGTCTTGCGGCTGACCGAGAAGCGCGTGCGCATCCGCTATATCAAGCCTAGGCATGGTGCCTCCGGCGTCGATTGTCACCGTGTTCATGCGGCGCCCCTTTCAAGATTGCGATAGTGGTTGCTGTCCTCCAATCCGCTCAGAAAGCGGCCGGTAGCGCCTCCTGTGGAGGCTTCGACGAAGTCAACGAGATCTGTTGGTGTATCGATATCGAAGGCCAGACCCGGTGCACGGACATGCTCCGGTTGCACCCCAATCGCCCGTGATGCACGGGAATGGCGGACAAAACTGTCGGTGCCAAATGCCGGTGAGAGCAACCGTGGCTGAGACAAAAAAAGTCCGTTGGTTCCACAGCCGTCGCGCGCGCTTGCGATGCGGATTGTCGGTGTCTTGTCCTCGGATGCGGTCAGAGCGGCGATTTCGCTGCTTGTTGCAAGCGGTAGATCACCCGGCAGCACCGCAATGGGCTTTTCCGTCGTCACGGTTGCCAAAGCCTGGGCAACGGCTTCGTTATACCCTCGGGATATCGGCTCGCGAATGACCTGGGCGCCGAATGACCTGCCGATATCGAGGATGTCGTCGTCGCTTGCAATCAGCCATATCCGACACCCATCGACTGTGCTCGCCGCAGACAGCAGATCCCGCAGCATGGCCATCACCAGACCGGCACGGTTATGAGGTGAGAGTACGCCGGAAAGGCGCTGCTTGGCGTGTGAAAGGTCCTTGATCGGGACAATGATCTCGGTCATCGGCGTACGCTCTCACGAAGTCGGGTGGCAAAATCGACAGTTTGGCGGGCAAGATCGATGCGATCATCGAGGCTGCGCATGATGGTTGGCGCGATGTGCGTCCGGATACCGAGTTCCTCGATGGCCGGCGCTAAATCGGCATCGGTCTCGTCGATCACAAGCCCGTCGATGAATTCGATATAGTGGCGAGCAATCTCCAATGCCGACACTGGCGTGCCGAGCTCGTCCATCATCTTCGCCGCCGGACCTTTGAGTGCCCTGCCGCCGACAATGGGTGAGACCGCGACGATCGGTGCCCCACAGTTCCGCAATAGCGTTCGCATCCCGGGCACGGTGAGTATGGGTGCAACGCTGACAAATGGATTCGATGGTGCCAGGACAATGGCGTCCGGCTCGGCGGCGAGCGCCTCGACCAAGGCCGGAGCGGGACGCGCCGCATCGATGCCTTCAAATTCAAAACCTTTCACCTGCGGCACACAGCGCTCGCGCACGAAATAATGCTGAAACGCCAACCGGCCCTGCGGCGTGTCGACCATGGTCGCCACCGGCTCATCGCACATCGGCACGATCGGTACCGCAATGCCAAGGTTCTCGGCTATACCGGCGGTGACCTCACTCAGGCTGGCTCCCGTCTTTAACTGTTTCGTTCTCAGAACGTGCAATGCCAGATCGCGGTCGCCGAGGTTGAACCAGTCCTCGCCACCGAGTTCGGTCACGGCTTTCATGAAATTCCAGCTTTCATCGACGCGGCCCCAACCGCGTTCCGGGTCTGCGAGATTGGAAAGCGTGTAGATAACCGTATCGGTATCCGGACAAATGCGCAGGCCGAAATGGTCGAAATCGTCTCCGGTGTTGGTCACCACCAGCAACCGTTCGGGCGGCAGCACATGGGCGAGGCCGAGCACCAGCTTGGCGCCACCGACGCCTCCCGACAGGGCTATTAGGGTGCCGTCGGTCATCGGAACAGGTCCTCGCGGGAAGGACGCAGCAGGTCTGCTGCCGGCCGAGAGGGTGGACGATCGGATCCGTGAAAGTCGAGACCGCGCATCAGCACTACCGGACGCCCTTCCGCACCTTGACCCTGAACAAGCGATGCCGCGGCTGCGATTTCGTCGGCGATCGCCTGTTGGCTGACCTGCAGCTCGCGACCGAACAGGTCTGTGTCACCACGCCGGTCCCATAGGCTTGGGATACCGGCTGCACCAATCGCAATGCCCGTCGTCCCAAGTCGCCACGGGCGTCCGAAACTGTCATTGATCACGACGCCTATATCCGCGTCGGTGCGGTCGTACAGCGCTTGCCGGATTCGGACGCAGCTATCGTCGGGATCGAGCGGCAACAGCAGTACATTTTCCTGGCCCTGCGGCGAGGCTACGTTTGAGGCGTCGATCCCCGCATTCGCCATCATCCAGCCGTTGCGATGTTCAGTGATCAAGACGCCGGGCGCCTGGCGGATGATGCCTCGGCTCTCGGAGAGCACGACCTCAACCAGCCTTGGGTCCTTCTCAGTGGCCCTAGCAATCTCGACTGCCCTTTCACCGGGCTCGACCGTAGAAAGATCAATCAGGCGGCCCTCCGACTTGGAAACAATTTTCTGCGCCAGGACAAGAATGTCGCCGTTCTGAAGAGCAAGCCCGCTTTCAGCCAGCGCGTCGGTGATGATTGTCGCCAGGTCGTCGCCTGGTTCGATCATGGGCACGTGGTCGACGGCCTGTATGGTTAGCGGGTTGGGCATCGCCTAGGCACCTTGCGGTGTTCCCGTGATGCGGATGCCAGCGCCGGGGATCTTGTACTGTCCGTTGATGAAAATCAGCGCTGATGTCAGCGCTTCGGCGACGGTTGAATTGGCAATGCGCCCTGCGTGCCAGGCGGTCATGCCGGCATCCTCGGCGAGTTGAACCACACACGCTCGTGCTTCCGGATCGTTTCCGCATACCAGCACGTCACAATCGATGCCGTGGTCGAGATCGGCAAGGTGGGCGGCTGCCACGTTCTGGAACGCCGACACCACCTTGACGCCCTCACCGAGCGTCTCCTGTGCTGCCTTTGCCGCGGAGCCGCCCTCTGGCAATTGCACAGTGCGCACCTTGGGCGGGACCAGCGGAACCGTAACGTCGATCAGGATCTTGCCATCCAGGTGGGGTTTTATCGTCTCGAGTGTCGCCTCATGGTTCGCATAGGGAACGGTCATTACGACGATGTCAGCGGTCGCGGCAACTGCGGCATTGTCGGTTCCCGAGATCGGAGCACCGGCCTTCTCCGACAGCTCCTGGGCGATGGCGGCAGCGCGGTCGGCATCGCGCGATCCGATCGTGATGGTATGCCCGGCGCGTGCCCACCGCAGCGCCAGGCCTGCGCCAAGGGCACCAGTGCCGCCGACAATGCCGATTGTGCTGGTTTGGTCCGTCATGAGGATTGCCTCCCGATAGTGTCCGTTGGCGGATCTGTTTGCGACGGCCGGATCGCGTAACAGGCACGCCCGACCGCTACGAGCCTGCCGCTATCATCGTCGACGTCGACATCGACGAAGCCCGCTGTTCGGCCGGCGCGGCGCACGCGCGCGGTCGCAGTCAAGTCGGTTCTCTCTGCCAGGCGCAAAAAATCCGTGCTGAAATTCAAGGTCAGCATTGGTCCCTTGGCGACCAGCATTAGAGCGTAGCAGCCGGTGATATCAACCAGCGAAGCAATGACGCCACCGTGCCATTGATCCGTGTCGGGTTGCCGTTCGAATTGCGGGCACCAATGCACCTTGAGGACCAGGCGCAGCGCATCATTGTCGAGTTCCAGCACCCGCGGCCGAAACATCTGATGATACAGCGACCGACTAACATGTTCCTGGATGTCATCGACTGTCAGTGGGTGCTTCATTCCAACCGCCTCAGGCCGCCTTCATCGCCTGGAGGCGTGGCAGGATCTCATCGGCAAACTTGCCGACATAATCCATCCGCTCCTCCGGCGGCATGACCAGCGCAATGATGATGTGGTTTGCACCGGCTTCTACGTAATGGGCAAGGTGCTCGACGATCCTGTCGGCGGGGCCATAGGCACAGTATTTGTCGACGATCTTTTCGAACGGCATGTTGAAACGGAAGCTCAACTGCTCGATGGCCCGATTGCGTGCCTCCTGCACGTCGTCGTGCATGCTGACATACATGAAACTCGTGAAGGCAAAGTCGTCAGCGAGCGGCCGATCGTATTCGTCCGCGAATTCCCGCACTTTGACGACGGACTCCGCCAGCATGTCCGGTGTGTACATATAGGGCTGCCAGCCATCACCGAGCCGCGCGGCGCGCTTCATGGCCGGGTCGCTGCGGCCGCAGACCCACAGTGGGGGACCACCCGCCTGGTGTGGCGGTGGCAACATGTCGACGTCTTCCAACTGAAACATCGCGCCGTCGTATCTGAAGCGTTCGCCGCTCCAGTATTTGCGCATGATCTCAATGCCCTCATTGGCACGCTTGCCACGTTCCTTCATGGACACGCCACAGGCCGGAAATTCGCGCGGATAGTCTCCGCCGATGCCGACAGACGCGATCAAACGGCCTTTCGACAGGATATCGAGCGAGGTCAATTCCTTGGCGATGATGGTCGGATGCCGAAGCGGCAGGATCAACGTCGAAGGCACCAGCTTGATCCTGTCAGTGACGGCGGCGGCATAAGAAAGAACAGTGACGACGTCGAGGATCGGACGGAAGAAAACCATGTGTTCGCCCGTCGTCAGCAAGTCGAAGCCGGCATCTTCAACGCCCTTAATCTGATGCGGTTCCCAGACATCGCCATCGACGTGAAATCCGACCTGAACCCTGGTCATGTCATTCTCCCTCTTCACCGATCAGGCCGACCGGCGGTGTTCGAGCTCTTTCTGAACCAACTCTTCCAACTCGCCGCGCTGCACCTTGCCGATTGCCGTCAGCGGGATCTTGTCGATCGTCGTCGCGAATTCCGGCCACTTTGCCTTGTCCAGTCCGTGCTGTTCGCAAAAGGCGCGCAGGTCGTTGAGTGTCACCGGTCCGGATTCGACCACGACCGCGGCGAGGCGCGAGCCCAAACGGTCATCCGGGTAGGCAACAATCGCCACGTCTTCGACACACGGGTGCCCATGCAACACGTTTTCGATTTCCAGCGGCGAAATGTTCTCCCCGCCGCGCAGGATGATGTCGCGCGCTCGACCGATCATGCGGATATATCCATCGGGCCGCTGAACCGCGGCATCTCCGGTGGCGTACCAGCCATCGGGTTTGAGACGACCACCAGGATCGCCGCTCCAGTAACCCGTCATCATCTGCTGCGGGCTGTGAAGTTCGAGTTCGCCGTCGACCACCCGCGTTGTCGTGCCGGGCAAGGCGATACCATCCGTATCGAGTCGGTGTTCCAGGGCTGCATCGAGCGGGACCGCGGTTACCGCGCCGGCTTCCGATGTTCCGAAGTAGGACCAGATCTGGCAGTCGGGCAGGGCGGTCAGACCCCGCTTCACGAGCGAGCGTGGAACAGGCGCGCCGGCGGACGGGAAAAAGCGCAGGGACTTCAACCGATCGCTACCGTGTTTCTCGGCCCAGCTTACAATGTCCATCAGAAACGGTGTGGGTGCGACCGTGAAGCTGCATCCATGTCGTTCGATCAGGTCGACAGCGGTCTCGACCCGCCAGCGTGGCACCAGCACCATGACGGAGTCGAGCAGCAGCGCCATCCGCACGCCGAACAACAGAGCGACGGCATGGCCGACGGGCGAAGACACCAGGATGGGATCGTCGGATGTCAGGCCGAAATGCTCGGCAAAGACCTCGGTCTGCCGCTCCAGGGTGGTAGCCGTGTGTTTGGCGGCCTTCGGCGTCCCGGTGGTGCCCGACGTACAGGCAAGCCAGATGATGTCGTCGGAAGCACATGAGATCGGTTGCGATGGACCGATGGGAGCGTCCTCATCGGGGCGGAATCGACGGTCGCCTAGCTGGTCGAACAAAGGATTGTCGCCAACCAGATGCTCGGTGAGGATGACACAACGTGCATCAAGGATTTCGGCCAATTCGGTGATCGTGGTACCGGCGGCCCAGGGCAGATTGACGAGAACGCCGCCGCAAAGCCGGACCGCCAGATAGTCGACGACGAATTCAATGACGTTGGGTCGGGCAACAATGACGCGGCACCCCGGCTCAACACCTTGGGCGATCAATTGACCGGCGCGGTGCCGGGCCAGGGTGATGAGTTCGCTGACCGTGACCTGGCGCTCCGGTTCAGCAACCGCCAGCGCGTTTGGATTGCGTCTGCACAAACGCGCCCATTCCTCGGCAATAAAGTCGCGAGGCATTCCGATATCAGGCCTAGTGGCGTCGTTGTTCATTCCGCCCCGCTAAATCTTCTTGATCTCGGCCACGAGCGACGCAATGTCGTCGTCCGACAGACCGTCGAACCAGGTTTCGTCGATCTGGATGCGATTGACCTGGCCGCCAAATCGCTTTTTGAGCGCGGCTGGCAGATCGGCGGGCTTGGCGATGACTGCATAGGCTTCCAGCATTTCGTCTGAGACCAGCCGCCCCATTTCCGACCAGCGGTGTTCGCGTGCCATGGAGATGAAATCCGACAGGTTGACGTTCCAGCCGTGCATTTCGAGCATCTTCTCGTATTCCGGCGTAGAGGAGTAGAACGCCACACGTTCCTTCAGTCCTTCGCGGACCCGTTCGAGGCCTTCGTCGTTGGCGGCACAGCCGACGAAACCGTAGCTCCCAAGATCGATGTCCTTCAGTGAACGCCCGGCCTTCTTGGCGCCGATTTCCAGATTGGGCAGCATCACCTCGGCGTGCCATTTGTCGGTGATCGGATCGCCCGGCAAGTGGCCGTCGGCCAATTCACCGGTCAGCTGGCACATCAGCCTGTTGATCGCCGCTACGTGGATCGGGACGCGAGGATATTCCAACGGGCCCGGGTCGTAGTAAGGGATCATGAGGTTGAGCTTGTAAAACTCACCATCGTAATCGAGCTTGGTTCCGTTTTGCCAGCAGTCCCAGATGGCGTGCAACGCCTTGATATAGTCACGCATGCGTTTGACCGGGGGTTGGAAATCAACGCCGAAACGTCGGGTCAGATGGGCCTTGATCTGGCTGCCGATACCGAGCTGAAACCGGCCTTTCGAAAGCGACTGAATGGAATAGGCGTCATAGGCGGTAGCCATCGGGCTGCGCGGAAAGGCGACAAACACACCGGTCAGAAGGTTGACCTTGCTCGTGGTCATCGCGCCGGCCACAGCCGAAAGCGTCGGCGGCACGGTCAACTCCAGCAATGTCGTGCCGTCATATCCGAGTTTCTCAGCCCGGGCTATGGCATCGGGAAAACCCTCCAGCCGCTTGCACCGTACCATGGAATAAACACGCATCAGCTTGCCTTTCGCTTGCTGGGACCGGCGTAGTGCCGCTCGATGAATGCGGCCGAGTATTTGCCGCTGCCGAGGTCGGTTTCGACGGCCGCTTCGGAGCGTTCGGCCGGGTGGCCATACCCGCCGGCTCCGGGTGTTTCGATGACGACCCGCGCGTCGGTGGAAACCGACACTTCGCCGGGTTTGTCGTCGAGGCGACGTTCTCCGTCGCCGTTGCGCAGCAGAAACTGGCCGGAGCCTCCTGCTTCACCGCCGAACAACCCCCAGGGCTTGTAACGGAACCGTTCGCCGGCGCCGTTGAAGACACAGGTGTGATCGACCGGCGTCACGATTCGCCGCAATCCCATGCCACCACGAAATCTGCCGGCGCCACCTGAGTCTTCGACAAGGCTGTATTCCTCGACGCGCAGCGGATATTCCTGCTCGATGGATTCCACCGGCAGGTTCGAAGTGTTGGTTATGCCGACCTGAACGCCATCCTTGCCGTCCTTGGTGGCACGAGCGCCCATGCCGCCGCCCAGCGTTTCCAGGTAGAGATACGGGTTCCCCGTGCGGGGATCGACGCCGGAGAACACAGCCGTCGTATTGGCGCCGTTTGCGGCGGCAATCACCCGATCGGGAAGCGCCTGAGACAGCGCTCCGAGCACCACATCGATCGCCCGTTGGCAGGAGTGGGCGCGGGCGGCAACCGGTGCCGGAAACTGGGAATTGAGCAATGTTGCAGGCTCGATATAGATGTCGACAACATCGAGCACACCCTGATTGCTCGGCAGTTCGGAATCGAGCACGGCGATCAGCGCATAGCACACGCTCGCCTGGACTGCATTCAGCGTCGTGTTGATGTTGCCGGCCACCTGCGGGCTCGTGCCGGTGAAATCGAGCTTGATCCGGTCGCCATTGACGGTCAGCGCCAGACGGATCGGAATGTCAAAGGTGCTGATGCCGTCGCCGTCCATGAAATCTTCGAATTCAAAGGTGCCATCGGGGATTTCGGCGATCGCAGCGCGCATTCTGAGTGCGGTCCGGTCGATGATCTCATCGAAAGCGGTGAGCACGTTGCCCAGACCGTGCACACCCACCACCTCTTGAAACCGTCGGGCGCCGAGATTGCATGAAGCGATCTGGGCGTTATGGTCGCCGCGCCGTTCGTCGGGGACCCGCACGTTGAGGAGCAGGATATCCATGATGTCGGCCTGCAATTCGCCCCGGCGGAACAGTTTGACCACTGGGATGCGCAGGCCTTCTTGGTAGATCTCAGACATGCCGCCGGCCATGGAGCCCGGCACCATGCCACCGATATCGGCGTGATGGGCAATGTTGCAGATGAAAGCGATCAACTCGCCGTCGATGAAGATCGGCTTGGCGTAGTTGATGTCGGGCAGGTGAGTGCCGCCGGCCGTATGCGGATCATTGGCCACGAACACGTCGCCCTCGTGAATGTCGTCGCCGAATTTCTCGAGCACACAACGCATCAGGCCGCTCATCGATGCGATATGGATGGGCAGGGTCAACGCTGCCTGGACGACCAGCCGGCCATTTCGGTCGACGATGGCGATGGAGTGGTCTCTGCGTTCCTTGATGTTGGTCGAATAGGCCGACCGCATCAGGGCGACAAAGCACTCGTCTGCGATGGAGCGCAGCCCGTTGGCGATTATCTCCAGGCGAATCGGGTCAAGTTTGTCACCGCTCATGCCGATGCCTCCGGGTCAATGGTGATGATCAGGTGCCCGTCCGGCGTGGCCTCGGCGACATCGCCGGGGTAGATCGGGGTGGTCGTGTCCAGCTGTTCGACGATCGCCGGACCGATGATACGTTGGCCCGGCACCAACTCGGCTCGGGCAAAGACGCCCGTTGCAACAGCCTGCTCGGCGGAAAAGTAGACTTGCCGCTCCTCGCGCGGGGCAGGGTCATCAGGGATTTCCGTTTGTTCGGCGGCTTGAGGTTCCTGGAACAGTCGTGCACTCGCGGATAGCCGTACATTGACGATTTCCACGGGGTCGGTTTCGCTGGCGTAGCCATAGGCTGTCTCATGCGCGGCGCAAAATCTGGCTAGCATGTCGGCGCTATCGGGAATTTGGGAGCTGGCAATTTTTGTTCCGCCGGCAACCGGGACCGCAAGTTCGAAGTTCTGTCCGACATAACGGGCGTCAACGATCAACTCGACGCGGCGGCTGTCGGCCGGTGCATCTTCCGCATCGAACCAATTGTCGGCTCGAGACTGCAATTCGGTGAGAGCTTCAGCCAGCATCTGCATACCGCTCTGATCGACATCGAAACGGCGGCTGGCAACAAAATCTTCTTTCAGATCGGAAACAAGCAGGCCTTGGGCGCAGACGATCCCAGGCGCTGCCGGAACGATCATTTCCTTTATGCCGAGGCTGACCGCGACATCGCGCGCATGCAATGGGCCGGCGCCGCCGAAGGGCATGAGAACAAAGTCTCTCGGGTCATGGCCGCGCTCGACCGAAATCGTCCGGATCGTGCGCACCATGTTGGCGACGACGATGCCAAGCACGCCATGGGCTGTTCGCTGCGGTGAAAAACCCAGCCTGTCGGCAATCGGACGGTAGGCGGCTTCAGATAGCGTGGGGTCGAGACCCATGTCACCGTCAAGCAGCCCGCGCGAGGACAGACGGCCAAGCAGCAGATTCGCGTCGGTTACCGTCGGCTGGTCCCCTCCACGCCCGTAACAGGCGGGTCCTGGATCGGCTCCGGCGCTGATCGGGCCGACCTTGAGAAGGCCGTCGCGATCGAACCAGGCAATCGAACCACCACCCGCACCAACCGTCTCCACGTCGACGCATGGCATGCGAATGGGGAAGCCCGCCACATCGCGGTCGAAGGCCAGATCGACCTTGTAGTCTTTGATCAATGTGACATCCGCACTGGTGCCGCCCATATCCAGTGTGATGACATTGCGCCGTCCGGTCTGGCGCGCCGCGTGCGCCGCTCCGATCGCACCTGCGGCTGGGCCGGAGAGGGCGGTTCTGACCGGAAACTCTCGTGCCCGCCGGGGAGACATCAGCCCACCGCTCGACTGGTTGATCCCGAGGGTTGCTCTTGCTGTGCTTGCAGCAACACCGTCTTCCAAGGTCTGCAGATATTCGCCCATAACGGGCTGCAGATAGGCATTGAGAACAGTCGTCGACAGGCGTTCGTATTCGCGGAACTCCGGTTGGACTTCCGAGGAAAGCGAGACGGCAATGCAGGGAGCCCGTTCGTTCAGAACGGTCGCAACCTGTTGCTCATGGTCCGGATTGCGGAAAGCGAACAAAAAACCCACTGCGCAGGATTTGGCACCCGCTGCCAAGGCTTCGTCGACAGCAGCGTTGATCTCGTCTGGTTCCGGTGCAAGCACAACGCCGCCATCCGCATCCATGCGTTCCCGCAATTCGATGCGGTGCTCACGGTCGACCAGCGGGGCCGGGTGGTCCTTTTGCAGATCATACATATGCGGCCGCGTCTGGCGGCCAATCTCCAGCAAATCGCGAAAACCCCGGGTCGTGATCAGCGCCACCTTGCTGCCGGTGCGCTGGATCAGGGCGTTGGTTCCCACCGTCGTGCCATGAGAGAGTCGGTCGATGGCGTCCAGGGGAATGGCATGGCGTTCGCAAAGATTGGCAAGACCCCTGAGGATGGCGTCCGCCGGGTTCGCGGGCGTCGACGGAGTCTTGCCGACGTGAACGACGCCTTCCTCGGTGTTGGCTGCGTAAAAGTCGGTGAATGTCCCACCAACATCCACGCCAATTGTCCACGCCATCTGCCAGCCTCCCGAACCATATGCAGAACGTCGGCCAGAGGTGCCGAACGAATAATAGGGAGTATACTACGTATTTTTATCATGTCAACGCAGCGCGAGCTCTCCAAATGTCGGAGCTTCAGTCGACTGAGCTCGCATACAGCATCGGTTGTGGTATCCGAATTTGCCATTGGCGCGGCCAGAGGAGCAGGCTTTAAATCTGTGAAAAATTTGGGTAATTACAAATCAGCGTCATATGCTGCCAAGTCGACCCACGGAATTCGCGATTCATGAGCAAGCCAAAACACAAGCCCCGCGACTTCAGCAGTCTCTGGGATCGGCCCGGCTTCTTGATACGCCGCCTCCACCAAATACACGTGGCCCTGTTTCTGGAGGAGTGCAGCGAATTCAACATCACGCCCGTGCAGTTTGCGGTGCTGACGGTTCTTTACGACCGCGAAACACTCGACCAGGTGACGATCGCCAATCAGATCGGCGCTGATCGCAATACAGTCGCCGATGTCATTCGTCGCCTTGAAAGGCGTGGTCTGCTGGACCGCCCGGCCAGTGTTGCGGACAAGAGAGCGAAGCTGGCGCGGATTACCGATGAGGGGCACGCCTTCGTCGAGGCGGTGCAACCGCGCATGATCGAGGCACAACGCCGCTTTACCCGGTCTCTGGAACGGGAAGACTATGATGTGTTGATGAAGGTGATGCGCGATCTTGTCTTGGAAAATAACGAGTCGAGTCGCGCTCCGTTGAAGGCGGCCGCTGTCGCGCCGCAGGATTGATGGCCAGGCGCAGGTGATACGAGGCCCAAACTCTCAGGAGCACCAGATGGAAAAGCAGAAAGGCGACGGTGGGGGACTGTGGAAAGGCCAGGCTTTTTCGATTTCCCACGCCGATTCGTCACAGTTCGAGGGTCAAGGCCTAAGGTCGTTCTTCGAGTATCGTAATCTCGGCATTCGCGAAGCGACGTCTGGACAGTTCGGTGCGCATGTCATACGCGCCGTACCCGGCCGTCATTCAGAGGGCGCCTGGCATACCCACGACCTGGATTTTCAGATGGCCTATGTCGTCAGCGGCTGGGTTGTGTTCGAATATGAAGGGCAGGGCGAGCACATCCTCCGGGCCGGTTCCTGCGTCCTGCAGCCGCCAGGCATCCGGCACCGTGAAGTCCGCCATTCTGACGACCTGGAACTGATCGAGATCATCTCGCCGGCCGAGTTCGATACGCATCCAGCCGACGAGCCGGGCTAGAGTATCCGTCTTGATCAAGACGGATACTCTAATCTACTCCGACCAGCGATTGTCGAAGAACGAGACCGGCGGGGTCTGAACGAAGCCGGCGGTCCATGTCGGCATGTCACTTCGTGCCACGTGCTCTTCCAGCGTCTTGACGAACGACCGCTTGAAATTCAGGCGCGGAACCTCGTCCTCGATCATCTCCAACTGGCCTTTTGACAGTTCGTCGGCTTCGGGTCCGAAAATGTCCTGTTTCGCACCGATCATCACCAGCGCGACGTCGGGATCGGGGTCGGGTTTCGAATCCGCGTGTTGAAGGATCCCACGGGCCACCTTTTCGGCGCGTTCGGGCTCGAAGCCGCCTTCGGTGACGAATCTGCGAGCGAAATCGGCACTGTTTTCCTCAAACGATCGCGCCGGATCGCCGTGTCGCGGTTCGGTCAGGGCCAGACCGTGCAGCATGGAGGAGATGAAGGCTACTTCTTCATCTATCTCCAGCTGCCGCCGGCCGGCGTCGAACATGCCCAGGAGGTAGGTCCGCACGCAATGATTATAAAGTGACGGGGTGCCCGAGATCCGCATGACTCTCGACGCACATTCCGCCATTTCGGTGTCGGGTACGCAGATTCCGATGATGACTCGCGCGCACACGTCGGGCGCGTCGCTCCAATCGGCGGCGGGACCGGCTTCCGCCGGCCCTTCTCTCCGCCGCCTGCCGCCCTCGTGATCAGAGGGCTCGATCGAGACGCCCATACAATAAATGCACATAACAAATGCCCCCGGTCGTTGCCGATATCTGGCCGGGTAATAGTGCGTGCTCGGAGACTGGGTCGTCTGTGAGAAAAGCCACATTGATGGTCGTAAAGACGACACGGCGTGAACCAAAACAGCACGCATGCATCCTTTGGTTGTTCGCTGGCTTGGCAATCTCTAACATAGCGCGACAGAATGTTATCGAGTACGCGAGGGTAACGATGAGCAAGTATGTCTGGCAGCACGCCATTGAAGGTGAGGTTGACCGGTTGCGCATGATGTCGGATCTGTTGGATGCCGACAGCCGCTACCATCTCGCAAGATTGACGCTGCCGGAGGACTGTCACAGCCTCGAGATAGGTGCAGGGAACGGATCTCTGTCACAATGGATAGCCGCGGAATTGACGCCCGGCGGTCATATGGTTGCGACCGACATTGCGCCGGAATTGATGGATGGCATCGAAACCGCCAACCTGGCGGTTCGTGCGCTCGATGTCGTCGAGGATGGCCTGCCGGAAAACACCTATGATCTGGTGCTTCTTCGGGCGCTTCTCCACCATCTGCCGACGCGCATGAACGTGATAGAGGCAATGGCGAAGGCGCTGAAGCCCGGGGGTTGGGTGTTCATCCAGGAGCCGGATTTCTATCCGACAATCGTGGCTGAGCCGTCAGAAGCGGCTGAGTTCTGGCGGGCGTTCCTCAGTTGGTCGAAAACCCGAGATATCGACTATTTCATCGGCCGTAAGGTCGCTCCGAAATTTCAACAACTCGGCCTCCGCAACATCTCGGCGGTTGGCCACACGCACCTTTATACCGGCGGCTCGCTGTTTGCCCGTTGGTGGCAACTCAGTCTGGAGGTCGCGGCCGACACGATGCTCCGTGAAGGCGCGGTGACACGCGATCAACTCGACCAGTTCATGGCCCTCTACGACGATGCGGAACACTGGACGATGACGATCGCGTTCACGGTCACCTGCGCCCAACGAGCGGAAGAGTAGAACCTGCCCGCTCGCTAGGAAACGCCATTGAAGTCGGCGCACAGTTCCAGCAGCCAAGACCGGATCTTCCTGACGCGCGCCAGGCTATGGCTTCGCTCGCTGGTTACGAAGTAGTAGGACCATCCTGTCAGCACCGGGCGGGCGATGGGCTCGACAAGCAGTCCTTTCGCCTTCTGCAATTCGCCGGAGGGGCGCCGATCCATGGCAAGGCCAAGACCTTCGCGAGCGGCCTGAAGCGCATTGGACCGGTTGTCGAAAGACAGGTGCCGCGAAGGAATGTCGCGCTCGTATCCGCAGAGCCGGGCCCATTGGGTCCATTCCTCCGGGTCTATGTGTGAGCCGATCAGGTGATGCGACAGAAGCTGTTCGACCGAATCGATCGGACCGTTTTCGGCCAGGAAGTCCGGGGAACAGACAGGAACGATCGTCTCGGCGAACATATGATCGGCATGGGTGGCATCGGGGGCGGTTTCTCCATAGACGATGGCTGCGTCCGTATCGCTGCCCGGCAGCACAATGTGTTCGGGCAACGTGGTCACTGTTACCCTTTGTTCCGGGAAGGCTTCGGAGAACTTCTTTAAACTGGGAATAAACCAAAGATTGGCGAGCGACGGATACATGTGCAATTTCAGTGGTGTATCGTCGACATTTGATATCTTTTCGACGGTCGCTTCGGATATGATGTCAAGTGCTTCCGATATCCGCTCGAAATAACTCTGACCCGCAGGCGTGAGTGAAAGGCCCCTTGGGTCGCGCCGGAAGACTGGGACACCGAGATAAGATTCCAGTGCTCTGATTTGATGGCTGATGGCCGATGTGGAAATGTGCAACTCCGCCGCGGCAGCGGTTTGTTTGCCCAGTCGGGCTGTAGCCTCGAAGGCCCGCAGGGCCGAAAACGGCGGATAGGCGCGTGACATCGAAAACGGCCTTTGTGTTCACTTCAAGGGCTTATCCTTACAACAAATCTCCTGTCGGTTGAGCACAATTCAATTGGCCCACCGGCAAAAAACTGCTTCGGTCCTGGGAAAAAGAACCTTGGAGAAAAGCGATGCGTGCCCGCGGCCGCAGAGGACGGCAGAGGAAGCGGCTCGAGCAGCCAAAACAGTCCGGTTGGCGAGAGCTGCGCTATCCCTATGCCCCCATCGAACCTTTGAACTCAGACCAGCTTGACCTCATTCACGATTCCTCGATGACCGTTCTCGAGGATGTTGGAATGCGCATCCAGGACAGCGAAGCGCGATCGATTCTGCGTCAAGCGGGATTCAAGGTGGATGAGGCCGAGGAGCGAGTTCGCTTCGACCGAGAGAGATTGCTGGAACTTGTCGGGATGGCGCCGTCAGCCGCAACGTTACGAGGTCGCGATCAAAAGAAGAGAGTGCAAATCGGCGACGGACATTTTGCCCTGACCGCAGTCGGTGGGCCCCCCTTCGTCTCCGACCTGGATGGAGGCCGCCGAGCGGGAACCTTTGCCGACCAGCAGAATTTCCTCAAACTCGTGGCCATGTCCGACCTGATGCAGATCATGGGCGGCACCTGCGTCGAAGCCCAGGACCTGCCGGCCGATACGCGGTACCTGGACTATTATCTCGCCTGTTGCACGCTATCCGACAAGGCCTGGAAGCCACTGACCATTGGTCGGCACCGGGCGCGCGATGCCATTGAAATGGCGAAGATCTGGTTGGGCGAGGACGAGGAGCAACTGGCCGCGGACCCGGTTTTCTTTCTCAATACCAACACCAATACACCGCTGGTCCTGGATGCCGAGATTGCTCAGGGCGTGATCGAGTTCGCTCGCCTTGGCCAACCGATCACGGTCACGCCATTCGCCCTTGCCGGGGCCATGTCACCTGCGACGGTGGCCGGCGCATTGACAATGCAAACGGCTGAAACCCTTGCTGCCTGTGCATTGGTCCAGGCTGTGCGCCCGGGCTGTCCCTATATCTATGGCGGTTTCATCTGCAACGCTGACATGCGCACCGGCTCACCGGCCTTCGGCACACCCGAATACACCTTCGGTGCGCAGGCCACAGGACAGCTGGCTCGCCGCTATGGCCTGCCCTGGCGATCCTCCAACGTCAACGCATCCAACGCCCCCGATGCCCAGGCAGCCTATGAGTCGATGATGTCGCTTTGGGGCGCCATGACTGGCCAGGCAGGCGTCTTCAACCACGGTGCCGGCTGGCTGGAAGGCGGTTTGGCCGCATCTTATGAAAAGTTTGTGCTCGACTTGGAGATGCTTGGCCTGATGGCCGCCTGGCTGACGCCACCCCCGATCGATGAGGATGCGATCGGCCTCGATGCGATCCGCGAAGTCGGACCGGGCGGCCACTTCTTTGGCACGGCTCATACTCTGGAACGTTACGAATCGGCCTTCTATGAGCCGCTTGTGTCCGACTGGAGCAATTTCGAGAATTGGAGTGATGCCGGTGGACTCGACGCCACGCAACGGGCTGGCCGCATCGCCCGCGACATGCTCGACAGATTCGAAGCACCAGATCTCGACATCGCTGTGCACGATGCGCTCAAGGATTTTATTGACCGTCGCAAGCGAGAGATCGAGGCGGCGCGCTGAGGATTAGAGCAAAGGGCGATAAGTTTGCACCATTTGACCGCGGCGATTTTGGTCTCTGGCTAGGCGGATTGCTCGCCGTGGTGCCATCCCACCACAAGTGCAAGCCAACGACGCCAGGGGCCAAAAGCGCCCGGCCCGAAGGGTGGCTGCAAATCGGCCCATCGGCTGCGTTGCGCCGCTTGCCCGATGCACCACATCGCGCTGCGCGACGCGCCTGGCCGAGTGGAGCCGATCTGCAGCCATCAAATGATCCAAACTTATCGCCCTTTGCTCTAGGCGATCATCTTCAGATAATTGTGGTGAAAGTCGCCGATGCCCCACTCCATGTTGGACAATGGGCCTGGCCGGTAGTGCAGCGAGTTCACGCCTTCCTGATTGTGGCGGATGATGCGCTCGTCATCGAGCGTGGTCACATGCCACAGCCACGTCAGCCGATCGAGATCGTAATCCCGACCTTCTTCGGCGTCGCCTCTTACCATCCAGACGGTCTGGATATCGGTCGACTGCAATCCGGTCGGTATGAAGCGGTAGCCGACGGCGTGGTCGCTATATACGAGGAAATTGTTGAGCGGCCCGATTTGCACGTCTGTTGCCCCGCCATCGAAGTTCCGCATCTCACCGAGCAAGGGAGCCAGCGCCTCGCCGTCGCGGCTGCCGGTATCGTAGCCCGGAAACAGAGGGTAGCGACGGCAGTAGATGTCGCTGCCCAGATACTCGGCAGCGGAGCCCGTTTCTTCAATCGTCCCGATCGGCAATCCGGCGGATTTTGATCGCTCCTGCATCGCGCCCACCAGTTCGGGCGTCATTTCCGCTGGATCCTTGAGGCTATGCGATCGCGAATACTCCTGATGGGACGGCGCGCAATGATAGCATTCCAGATAGTTTTCGATCGCCAGTTTCCAGTTGGCAGGCACCGGGTAGGAGGCCTCATGCGCCACCTTCAGGTTGTCGAAACCGAAATGCTCGGTCTTGGGGGCCATCCTCTGCATGGCCGCGTCAATATCGGGTGGATTGTCCGAGAGGCAGATGAAAATCAGTCCCTGAAAGATCCTCAAGCTCACGGGAAACAAGGCGTAATCCCGGCGATCAAAATCATCCGGCATCTGGCGGCCGCCCCTTAGCTCGCCGTCGAGACTGAACGTCCAGGCATGGTAGGGGCAGGTGAACACTTTGGCATTGCCGGATTTGTTCAGGCAGACCCGCGAACCGCGATGACGGCAGACGTTGAAATGCGCCCTTACCGTATCGTTTCTGTCGCGGACAACGATGATCGATTCGTTGCCGACCTCGAACAGGAAATAGTCGCCGCTTTCCGGTATCTGGCTGACATGGCCAACCCAAAGCCAGTTGGCGTTCCAAACCTTTTGCAGGTCTCGTTGGTAAAGCGCGGAATCGGTATAGAACGGACGCTCCAGTGAAAAACCCGGGCGGTAACGGTCGATCAGCTCTCGCAGTGACCCGCTATCAACTGTCTGCTCGATCTGGCTGTTCTGCATGACTTCCATCCTCGATTGTGCCCAGGGAAGGGATCTCCCGCTGATGATAGGCGGCCGCAACCGTTTCGGCCTCGCCCTGAAATGTGCGTGCGGCCATGTGGCCTGAATAGACGGCGTCCGCAATCAATCCAGGCGCCAGCGCGTCGCCGATGCGTTCGACATGCAGTTTTCCTGACATGACGTCCGCTTGGCCAGCCAGCGTTTCATAGAGCATGCTGCGAGGCGCGCGTTCCGTCACCGTTATGAGCGTACGGCAGGGGATTGACGTTTCGCGACCCGTGTAAACGCAGGCGGACATAATGCTCCTATCAGCGATACCGGTCACGGATCGGCTGGTGACGATCGACACACCCTGTTCCAGCAGCTGCCGCTGTGTGCGTTCCTGTTCAAGCGTATAGGCGGTCCATTGCGAAACCACGCCGCCTGGAGTCACAATCGTCGTTTGGTGGCCCGCGGTGGCGAGGTGGTTGGCGAGCACACCGCCCAGATAGCCCTGGTCGTCGTCGTAGATGACGACAGGGCCGTCGGGAACACTCGCGCCGGCCATGATATCATCCGGTGTCAGAACCATAACAGACGGATGCGTCTGCAGAGGTTTGCGGCTGCTGCGGCCAACGCCGTCGGCCCGCCAGTCTGCACCGGTCGCCAGGAAGACGGCATCCGCGTCAAGTTCCAGGACCTGTTCGCTATCGAGTTCGCTCTCCGTGAAGATCTCCACATTGTCCATTTGCTGCAGAAGATAGACCCGATTGTCTCGAACCCGGCGCCATGCCGCCAGGCCACGTAGCTTTGGTTCCGCTAGAGCCCGACCTCCAAGCTCGTTCGAGGCTTCGGCTAGGATGACGTGGTGGCCGCGACGCGCCATCTGGAGGCTGCATTCAAGTCCGCTGGGACCGGAACCAACAACCAGCACCGTGCCGGGCGACGGAGCAGGTGCAATCTTCTCCGGGTGCCACCCTCGGCGCCATTCCTCGCCCATGGTCGGATTCTGAGTACAGCGGATGGGGATTCCCATTGTGTCGCTTGAGACGCAGATATTGCAGCCGATGCATTCGCGAATCTCGTCGATGCGATCGTCGGCTATTTTGTTCGGCAGGAATGGGTCTGAAATTGACGGTCGAGCGGCGCCGATCAGGTCCACCACATTGCGTTTGACCAGCGAGGCCATCAAATCAGGCGAGCCAAGACGGCCGACCGCGACAACCGGTTTGCTGGTAATCGTCTTGACGAATTCGACATAGGGAATCTGGTAGCCGTCTTCTGGCTCAAAACGCGTCGTTTGAGAGTCGTTCGACCAGTCCGAGACGTTGACGTCCCACAAATCGGGCAATTCGGAAAGAATTTCGACGATTTCCCGTCCTTCCTCCGCAGCCTGTATGCCGTCGGCGCCCTTCAGCTCATCGACCGCGAAGCGAAAGGCGACCGCGCAGGCATCGCCGATTTCCTCGTGGGTTTCCTCCAGCAGCTCGCGTGTCAGTCTCACCCGGTTTTCAAGGCTGCCGCCATATTCGTCGATCCGGGTGTTGAAGCGCGGCATCAGAAACTGATGAGCGATGGTCATCGTGTGACCGGCATAGACATAGACAATGTCAAAACCCGCGTCGCGGGCGCGTCGCGCTGCTTGTCGGTGCCAGTGCCGAAGCTGTTTGATGTCGGTCTTGTCCATTGCCCGCGCCTGTTTGGGGTAGACAAGGCTGATCGCCGTGTCGGACGGCGCCAGGGGTGGCATGCGGGTCTGAAGGTTGGGTGCGTGAAGGCCGTTGTGAACCAGCTCGATCGCCGCCAGCGCACCATGGCGGTGCACCGCCTCCGTCATCAACCGCAGCGCCGGTATGTCGCGATCATCCCAGATGCGCTGTTCAGGATGCGGCGACAGGTCGGAACTCGGATGGATCTCCGCTTCCTCTGTGCTGACCACGCCCCAGCCGCCCTTTGCCTTCATTTCGCGCATGGCGGCATGCGCCTGCGGACGCAGGTGCCCCAGGCCACAGCAATGGGGCACCTGATAGAAGCGGTTCTTCGTTGTCACCGGACCAATGCGGACCGGTTCAAACAGCACGTCATACCGACTGCCTTGCAGCATTCAGTACTCCTCGTATTCGAATTCGGTTGGTGGCGGTCCGATTGTCGACCGCCGCCGCAGTTCCTTCAGAATCCGGCCTTGATGCGCTCGAATTCCTTGATCATCTTGGCTTCGAGTTTCGGATCGAGAGCCGAAGTCAGGAAGCTCTCGCTCAGAAATGTCTCCGCATTGTCGAAACCATATTGCTTGACAAGCTCCGGATCCACCATGTCGTAGGCATCCTTGTTGGCATGGGCGTAACCCCAGGCCTCGATGATGTACTGGCCGGACTTGGGATCGCTAAGTGCGTTCAGCATATCGTAGACCTGATCATCCGACTGCGAACCGCCGGTCAGGTGAACATAGCCGCACACCCAGGTGGCCACACCCTTGTCGACATCCTTCATCATCGCCGCCGGTGTCTTGTTGGCGAGCAAGTTGAGTTCCGACTGGTTCCAGCCCCAGCCGGCGTTGATTTCGCCGCTGGCAAGCGCCTGGTCGAGTTGACCGGGATCCGTCCAGTAAAAGCGGATATTGGGGTGAAGCTTGCGCAGATAGTCCGACGCCGCCTTGAACTGCTCGTCGGTCATGTGGGTCCAGTCATCAACGCCGACAGCGATCGCCGCCATGGAATAGGCGCTGGTTACGATGTCCGGGATGGCAACCTTGCCTTGAAACTCGGGTGTCGTCAGCAGGTCGAGCGAGATGTCGTCGGCGCTGACCTTGTCGGTGCGGTAGATCACACCGGAATTGCCCCAGTCGAACGGCATCATCCAGGTCTCGCCGTCGAACTCGACACCCGATACCGTGCGGATCGTCGGCAGCAGGCTTTCCCAGTTCTTGATGCGGCTCGTATCAAGCGGTTTGATGAGACCTGCATCGGCCCATTTCTTGGTGACGCCGATGCAAGGATGCGCCAGGTCGGATGAAAATCCGGAGCGCAGTTTGGTGAAGGCTTCTTCCTCACTGCCGAAGAACGAGTAGGACGGCGCCTTGCCGTACTGCTCCATATAGGCCTGGAAAAATCCGTTATCCTCGTAGCCGGACCAATCGAACACACGAAGGTCTGACCCTTCGGCCACGGCCGTTGAGCTCGTGCCGACGGCGAGCACGAGCGCGCCTGCCAGCAGCAGTGATTTGGGTGTATGTGACATTTGATTCCTCCTTTTCATGGAGACGGATCAGGCCGCCTCTTGCTTTTCCCCCAGGTCGATGACCGAGGCGTGCTGGAAACTCACCCAGACCTCGTCGCCAATGCGGTGATCGACCTTGTGAAAATAGTTTGTGACGGCAACGATTACGGGCTCGTCCAGACCCTCGATGCCGACATGGTAGTGAATGTTCTCGCCATAGAAGGCGACGTTGACCACCTGACCCCGGGCCACGACCTCGCCCGCGTCCGGCTTCTGGGTTGATATCTCGAGTTGTTCGGGGCGGATGCCGATGAGCATTTCGGCGGCCGTTTCCAGGCCGTAGGGGTTGCGCGGAACACTGATCGCTCCGAAAGCCGCCGACTCGACTTGAAGGGTCTCCGTGTTTTCCGATTTGAGCCGCGCGTCGAGAAAATTCATGCCACCAATGAAGGAGGCGACCTCACGGCTGCGTGGCGAACTGTACATGTTTTCCGGCCTGTCGACTTGGGCGAGCTTGCCGCCCAACATGACGCCGACCCGGTCGGACATCGCCATCGCCTCGTACTGGTCGTGGGTAACCATGACGAAAGTGATGCCGACGGAGCGTTGCAGGCGGCGCAGTTCGATCTGCATCGTTTCGCGCAGCTTCTTGTCGAGCGCCGACAGCGGTTCGTCGAGCAGCAGAACCTTGGGGCGCATCACAAGGGCACGGGCGAGGGCGACGCGCTGGCGCTGACCGCCCGACAGCTCATCGGCGCCACGTTGTCCCAGGCCCGGCAGTTCCACCATGTCGAGCGCCTCTTCGACGCTCTTCCTGATTTCCGCCGATCCCAGCCCCTTCTTGCGCAAGCCGAATGCAACGTTGTCGGCGACATTGAGATGCGGAAAAATGGCGTAGCTCTGAAACACCATATTGGTCGGGCGACGGTTCGCGGGCACGTCGCGCATGGACACGCCGTCGATCAGGATTTCACCTTCTTCCGGCTGCAGAAAGCCGGCGATCATGCGCAAAACGGTGGTCTTGCCGCAGCCGGAGGGACCCAGCAACGAAAAGAACTCTCCTTCGGCAAAGTCCAGACTGAAGCCGGTCAGGGCGACGAAACTGCCGAACCGTTTCTCGACATTGTTAAGGGCGATGATGGGCTTCTCGATCGTCATGGCCATCCCCTATTGTTCACGGGTCGTTGGGCTTGCCTTGCGGCGGAAATATTCGGCTGCCACCAGCAGCAAGACCGAGGCGACCAGCAGCAGGGAGCCGAGGGCCAGGACGTTGGGCAGCTTTGCGGGAAATCGAATCTGGCTCCAGATGTAGACCGGCAACGTCGGCTGGTTGCCGGCGAGGAAGAAGGCCAGCACGAATTCATCGAATGAAACAGTGAAGGTGACCAGCAGGCTGGAGACGATCCCCGGTGCGACGACGGGCAGAGTGACGCGCCGGAAGGTACCGAGCACCGTCTCACCGAGATCGTAAGATGCTTCCTCAAGCGACTGATCGAACTGATCGAATGAGGATTTGAGGATCGACACGGCAAACGGCAACGCGAGGAATACATGCCCGACAATGATTGCCGTCAGCGACGGCTGCAGGCCGAGATTGATGAACAGCACCAGCATGGAGGAGGCGACGATGATGCCGGGAATGACCAGCGGCAGCATGACCAGCCCTTCGGCGGTCCCCCTGCCGAAGAAGTTGTGGCGGGCAAAGGCGCGGGCGGCGAACAGGCCGATGCCGGTGCTGATGACCGCGGTCGAAGTGCCGACGATCAGGCTGTTGACCAGTGCGCCCAGCAACGGACCGGCCTCCGCCAACTGAGCGTACCATTTGAAAGTGAAGCCGGTCAGCGGAAAGGCGATGATGGTGCCGTCATTGAAGGAAAACACCGGCAGGAACAGCACCGGCAGATAGAGGAATGCCAGGTAAAATCCGGCATAAAGGCCAAGGCCGGGTTTCAAGGAGCGCAGCGTGGTCATTTGATCACCCTCCGTGCGCCCTGCATGCCGGTTACGAAGATCACCGCGACACACATGACCGACAACATCGCCAGGATCGACAGGGCCGCGCCCATCGGCCAGTTGTTGGCCGGACCGAACATCACCTGGATCATATTGGCGATCATCTTTCCGTCCGACCCGCCGACAAGCGACGGCGTTACATAGTCGCCGACGGTCGGGATGAAGATGATCAGGCTGGCGGCAATGACGCCGGGGATCGACAGCGGCAGGGTGACGCGCATGAATCGCTCGACAGCGCTGCAGCCAAGATCCGTCGCTGCCTCCAGCAGGCTGGTATCGATCTTCTGCAGCGACACGTAGATCGGCAGGATCGCAAATGGCGCCCAGGCATGAGCCAGCGTCAGCACAACCGCATTCGGATTGTAGAGGATGAAATCGAGCGGTTCATCGATCGCGCCGATCATCAATAGGCCGCTGTTAAGCACGCCGTTGAAGCCCAGAATCAATTTCCAGGCGAACACCCTCAGCAGATAGCTGCTCCAGAACGGGATGGTCACCAGCATCAGCCACAGAGCTTTGCGTTGAGTCTTGAAGGCAATGAAATAGGCGATCGGGTAGGCCGTCAGGACAGTCAGAACAGTCACCAGACCGGCAATCACCACTGAACGGATCAGCAGGATCGCGATCAGCGGATCGTTGAAAGCCTCTTCATAGTTGGCCAGCGTGAAGGTCCGGTCGATATCGATATAGTCCTGAGTCCAGAAACTATTGGCGATCATCAGGCAGACGGGCACCACCACCAGAAAGCCAACATAAGCGACCGCCGGACCACTGAGTGCATAGCCTTTTGCACTCTCGGATTTCAATGAAATGGCCATGACCCGCACCTCAACAAGTGCCGGCGAAGAGCTCCGCCCGGATTGCTTTCGTCAAAAAATGGACAATCGTCCATTTATTTGTGTAGACTAAAAAACACCCGTGAGTCAATTGCAGGCTGTCATGAAAACCAGACCGGACATCAGAGGCTTCAAAAAGGCCCGCCACAGGGAGATGCTGATCGAAGCGACCGCCGATCTAATCGCCGAGGAAGGCATCGCGCGCACGTCGATCACCCGCATCATCGAAAAAGCCGGCCTGTCGCGCGGCATGGTGCATCTGCATTTCGAGAACAAGGACGACCTGATGCTCGAAGTGGCCAGGCACGTGGCCGAGCAGTACTTTGTCAAACTCGACGGCTTTCTGGAAAAGGCCGGCCCGACGCCGCAAGAGCGGCTCGAGGCTATTGTTACGGCGGATCTCAGCGAGGTTCTGTTGAACCGCAATTCGGTCAACATCTGGTACGCCTTTCGCGGCGAAGCGCGTTCGCATAACGAGTTCATGGCCTATTCGGATACGCGCGACGATGCACTGCGGAAGTTGATCTTCGAAGCCTATCGCGAACTTGCCAGGGATGCCGGCGAAGACGACGTGTTGGCTCGCGACGCAATGCACGGAACCATTGCGCTGCTGGAAGGTATGTGGACGGACTTTTTCCTGCACAGCGACGCCTTCAACCGCGACACCGCGAGGCGGATCGTCTTTCGCTTTATGGCAGCGCTTTTTCCGAAGGCGTTTTGACTATCGGTTGACGCCGCTCGCCAGCAATCCGTGTCGCCCATCGCGCGGATCAAGGTCACCTATTTGGGGCGCTTAGACGGCCGGACGCTGAACCGGTTCGCGCCTCAAACGGATCCAGATCTCGAGTCCAACCAGATAGGGCACGTAAAAGGCAAACAGCTGGAACTGATCGAAGGGGCCACTGAAATTCGGCTCCATCCACAGTCCGCCGGTCGCCACATACCAGAGCTGGTAATGCAGCCGGTATAGCCACGAACCGATCGCCAGCACGAACAGGCGCAGACCCCATTCCCGATGGCGTTCGAAGTTTCGTGCTCGCGCGAAGCGTACGGTCTGCACCGCGGCAATCAGCAGGCAGATGCCGTAGCCGGCAAAAGCAAAATCCATCATCGGTCCGCCGATGGTGCGTCGTGCCACGATATAGGCGAGGCCACCCAGCCCGGCCGCGACGGCGCCGGTGAACAGCACGTAACCGGACCAGCGATGAACAGCGGGAAAGCGGTTACGCAGGGGTGCCAGCAGTTGCAGAGGAGCGAGCAGGGTGATGAGGGCGCCCGCCACCATATGAGCGAAAATCGCTGCGGTTGCTGTCGGATGGCCGGGCGAGAACAAATGCGACTGCACGGACAGGTCGGTCGTCAGGCCCTGCAGGCCGAACGAAAAGGCGTGAACAATGAAGGGCAGCGCCAGGACCAAAGGCACCAGGGGAGCCAGCCACCAAGTCGCTCGCCATGTCAGGAGCCGGTTTGACAGAATTCGCTCCAATGCAATTGCGTCAAGCGCTACCAGCTTACCGGAAGCCACGGATATCGCAGTATCGTTCTTTCGTCGAATTGACACTCTGACAACTTGACAAAAATTGAAATTTTGTCAGAGTCTCCCTAAATCCACTGCGATGCTGGACTTCAGGGAGTTTCTTCCATGCAATTGACGGTGAACGGTAAGACCCACGAGGTGGATGTCGAAGAAGACATGCCTCTGCTGTGGGTGCTGCGCGATGAACTCGGAATAACCGGACCAAAATATGGCTGCGGCATCGCCCAGTGCGGGGCGTGCACGGTCCACGTCGACGGAATGGCGGTACGATCCTGCCAACTGGCGGCCGGAGATGTCGACGGAGAGGTGACGACCATCGAGGGCCTTGGCACGCCGGAGACACTGCACGCGGTGCAAGCTGCCTGGGTAGAGCACCAGGTCGCCCAGTGCGGCTACTGCCAGTCGGGGCAAATCATGGCGGCGGCATCCTTCCTCGATCTCAATGACGATCCGACCGACGAGGATATCGACTACGCGATGTCGGCCAACCTGTGCCGCTGCGGCACCTATCCGCGCATTCGCGAGGCCGTCAAAACGGCGGCCAAGAACGTGAGGAGTGCGTAGTATGGGACGCGTAGCCACAATTGCCCGCCGCACCTTCCTTATCGGCTCCGTTGCCATTGCCGGCGGCGTCGCCTTCGGTGCCTATATGTACCGCCGTCCGGGCGAAAATCCGCTGCTGGCCGATCTTGAGCCGGGCGAGGCAGCCATCACGCCTTACGTGAAAATCGATTCCGACAGTGTGACGCTGATCACCCCAAGAACCGACCTGGGGCAGGGCACCTATTCGATGCAGGCCATGCTGATTGCCGAGGAACTGGACATTGAACTGGACCAGGTCAATGTCCATCCTGGCCCGCCGGCACCGGCCTACTACAATACGGCGCTCGCAGAGGAATCGGCGCCATTTCGTTCCACCAACGAGAGTTTTGTGGCCGAATCGACCCGCGGTGTCATGGATGTGCTGATGAAATTTCTCGGCATGCACGTTACCGGCGGTTCGAGTTCGGTGCCGGATGCGTATCAGAAACTGCGCACTGCCGGTGCTGTCGCGCGCGAAACGCTCAAAAAGGCGGCCTCGGAAAAAACCGGGGTTCCCGTTGGCCGATTGAAGACGGCAAGAGGTGCCGTGCAACTCCCTGACGGGACAGTGCTCACCTATGTGGAACTGGCACCCATCGCCGCGACCATTGCTCCGGTCACGAATGTGCAGCTGCGTGATCCGAGTGAATGGCGACTGATTGGCAAGCCCACGCAACGCCACGACATCGTCGCCAAGTCCACCGGCACGCTGCCCTATGGCGTCGACTTCAAGATCGACGGAATGCTCAACGCGGCCATCAAGCTCAACCCGCGTCAGGGCGGAGCCCTCAACGGTTACGACGCCAGTGCTGCCGAAAAGATGCGCGGCGTCAAGAAGATCGTACCCGTCAAGGGCGGTGTCGGGGTGATTGCCGACAACACCTGGCGGGCGATCCAGGCGGCAGAAGCCATCGAGTTCGACTGGGGCCCGGCACCCTATCCGGCGGAAATGGATGACCATTGGGCCGCGTTGGCCGGATCGTTCAAGCACGAGCAGATCGAAGCCCGCAACCGCGATGACGGTGATATCGAGGCTGCTTTGTCTGGCGCCGAGGTGATCGAGGCGGAGTACCGCGCCCCCTATCTGGCGCACGCGCCGCTGGAGCCGATCAGCGCCATCGTGAAAGTGACAGACGACCGTGTCGATGTATGGACCGGCACGCAGATCCCGCGTTTCGTTCAAACCAGCGTAGCTGCTGCCACCGGTGTCGATATCGAGAACGTGCATATCCACGTTCTCTATGTGGGCGGCAGCTTCGGCCACAGGCTTGAAGATGAAGTGGTCAAGCAGGCCGTTGAAATCGCCATGGCGATGAAGGAAACCCCCATCAAGCTGACCTATAGCCGCGAGGAAGACATGATCCACGACTTCCCGCGGCAGATCGCCATGGGGCGTGGCCGTGGGGCCGTCAAGGACGGCAAGGTCGATGCCTTCGACCTGGGGATCGCCATGCCGTCCGTGATCAAATCGCAAATGGGCCGTCAGAACCTGTCTCTGCCCGGTCCCGACACTCAGATCATTGCCGGCGCCTGGGAGCAGCCTTTTGCCATCCCCCACTACCGGATGACCGGCTATCGGGCTCCGGACCTGGCGCCGATCAGTTCCTGGCGCTCGGTGGGTGCTTCCAGCAACGGGTTTTTCCACGATTGCTTTCTCGACGAGTTGATCCACGCCGCGGGTGCCGATCCGCTGGAAGAACGCATACGGCTGATGTGGCACGACAACTCTCGCAAAGTCCTGGAAGCGGTGGGCGAAATGTCGGACTGGGGCAGCGACCTCGGCGACAATCGCGGTCGTGGCGTTGCCTTCTGCCTGTCCTTTGGGGTTCCGACGGCCGAAGTGGTTGAAGTCACAAACACCGATGATGGCATCCGCATCGACAAGGTCTTTGTCGCCGCCGAAGTGGGCCGGGTAATCGATCCGGTGAATTTCGACAATCTGGTCAAGGGCGGCGTCATCTGGGGCCTCGGTCACGCGATGAATTGCGAAATCACCTATTCCGACGGCATGGCGGAGCAGACCAACTTTCACGACTTCGAGGGCATGCGGCTTTACCAGTGTCCGGTGATCGAAGTGCGTGGTCTGGAAAATGCCGACAAGATCCGTGGCATCGGAGAACCGCCGGTGCCGCCGGCGGCACCGGCGCTTGCCAACGCGATCTACGCGGCCACCGGTCAGCGCATTCGCGAAATGCCTTTCAACAAGCATATCGACTTCGTATAGGGGCGGACGTGTGAAAAAACTGCTTTCTCTCGTGGCCGGCCTGGCCACGCTGACCTCGCTCGCCGTTGCCGCGGAACAGGTCGGAACCAACCGGGTGATCAACGAGTTTATGGTTGGCTCCGTCACCGTCGAGGAGGGGCTTGCCAGTTGGCAGACCTTCTATGAGGTGGCCTCGCACCCGCGCTGCGCCAATTGCCATGTCGGGGCCGACAACCGGCCGATGTGGTCCGGGCCGAGCTATGGCAGAACCCGGCCGCATGGCATGAACATCAATGCGGGTTTCAGTCGCATCGGCGCTGAGACAATTCCGTGTGCAACCTGCCACACGCCGGCGGGGTCGGCTGGCAAAAACGCCAACGCCACACCGCATGCAGCTCCGCGTGTAGCCATGGGCTGGCAACTGGCGCCGGTCGAAGCCGAATGGTTCGGAAAGTCGTCGGCCTATATCTGCGCCCAGCTCAAGGACCCGGAGCGCAACGGCGACCGCACGATTCGAGAGGTCGCCGCACATCTCGATCACGACCTGATCCTGCACTGGGCCTGGACGCCTGGCGGTGGGCGCGAACCGGCACCGCACTCGCTTCAGGCAACGATGGACGCGTTGATGAAATGGGCGGCGGCCGGAACCCCGTGCCCAACGGAGTAGGACCATGGCAAAACCCAAGCAAGCCTTTCCGTCCGGTCTGCGGTTGGCGGGCCAACTGCTGATTGCGGCCGGCATCCTGCATTGCCTTGCCTGGATTGTCAGCGGGTGGAACGACGATACGTTGCGTTTGATCCCGGTTGGTATTGTGTATGCGGCGCTGGGGGCGGCACTGATGTATCATCTGCCGAAGGTTCGCTACCTGGCTTTCCTGCTGACCCTCATCGGTGCGTTGGGCGCTTACATAACGATGAACAGCGCTCAGGTCGCAGTCTGGCTGACATGGTTATTCATCGTCATCGACCTGGTGGTGCTTGCCTTGATTGCCGCCAGCATTTGGCGTGGCCGGCAGGTCGCGGCTTAGCCGACACAGCTCTTGCATCTCCTGATGATGGCGGGGAATACTCGCCCGGGCCGCGTCATGGCGGCTCGACGCGAGGAGCTTTTCTGTGACCGATACAAAGACGATACTCTGCTTTGGCGACTCCCTGACCTGGGGCTGGATTCCGGTGAAAGAGGGTGCACCTTCTTTCCGCTACCCCTTTGAGCAGCGCTGGACCGGCGCGATGGCTTCACATCTGGGTGAGGGACACAACCTCATAGAAGAGGGATTGTGTGCCCGCACGACAGACCAGGACGATCCCAACGATCCACGGTTGAACGGCTCCGCCTATCTGCCATCGGCGTTGGCCAGCCATCTGCCGCTCGATCTGGTGATTGTCATGCTTGGTACCAATGACACCAAGTTTGTCTATCGCCGCACACCGATCGATATCACCAACGGGATGTCGAAACTCGTCGGGCAGGTCCTGGGCAGTGCCGGTGGCATCGGAACGACCTATCCCGCACCCAGGGTGCTGGTGGTCGCCCCTCCGCCGTTAACCCCGATGCCGGATCCCTGGTTCGAGGCCATGTTCAGCGGTGGCCATGAGAAGAGCATTGCGCTGGCTGGGTTGTACAAGGCTATGGCCGGCTTCATGAAGGTCGACTACCTCAATGCGGGTGACTTCATTTCCTGCGACGGCTGCGACGGCATTCACTTCACAGCGGAAAACAACGCTGATCTTGGCAAGGCCATTGCCGACAAGGCAAAGGAAATTCTGTCACGCTAGTCTATAGTCTAGGCTGTTTGCCGGCTTGTCGCGCGCGAAGGAGCAAAAAGCCGCTTCACATCTTCGGTGATGGCCAGCAGCACAGGAACAAGCAGCAGCATCAAGGCGGTCGCGAACAGTTCGCCATAGGCGAGCGACACGGCCGCCGGGATGAGGTACTGCGCCTGTTCCGAGGTCTCGGTCAGCAGCGGCAGCAGGCCGATCACGGTGGTGGCTGTGGTGAGGAAAATCGCCTGGAAGCGGCCGGTGCCGGCATCCTGCAGCGCCTCGGCCGCGCTCAAACCCGCCTCGCGGCCCTGGTTGTAGCGGGTGATCATCACCAGGCTGTCATTGACCACGACTCCGGTCAGCGCCAGCATGCCGAACAGCGACAGCACCGACAGCGGGATATCCATGATCAGATGTCCCATGGCGGCCCCGATGAAACCGAAGGGCACGATGGCCAGAATAACGAAGGGCTGCCAGTAGGATTTCAGCGGAACCGCCATCAGCACATAGATCAGCACGGCTGCGAGCAACAAAGCGCGCAGCATGCCGCCGCGGATTTCGCCCATCTCCTCCAGTTCACCGGCCTTGGCGATCTGCACGCTCGGGTAACGCGCTGTCAGGTCGGGAACCAGTTGCGCGAAAATCGCCTGGCTGACTTCCTCGGGCGCCACCACTGACCGGTCGATAGTGGCGGCGACCGTATTAACCCGCTTGCCGTTTTGCCGGTGGATGGCGCCGGCGACATAACTGCCACGCACCTCGGCGACCGATTGCAGCGGGATCCACCTGCCATTCTTGCTGCGCAGTCTGGTCTGCATCAGGTCGTCGATCGTGTCACGCGCCGTATCGGCATTTTGCACCAGCACCCGCAGTTCGGTCCCGTCGCGGTTGATTTTCTGCACCTCGGCGCCGCCGAAGGAATAGCCGATCTGCGATGCCAGTGTCGCTGTGTCGAAGCCGAGATTGCGGGCTTCCGGTCTTACCCGGATTTCCAGTTCCGGCTGACCGGACGCCAGGCTGTCGCGAATGTTGCTGACGCCCTCGATTTGTCCCAGGAAGGTTTTCAATTCGTCGCTGGCGCGATCCAGCAAACCGATGTCCTTGGAGAAAAGCCGTAGCTGAAAGCCACCCGCCAGTTCTTCCGAGCCGGTAAACTGCAGTTCGGTCGATCCTTCGACCGTTCCCGTGCGCTGCTGCCACTCACGCAGGATGTCGAGAATGCCGACTTCCGGCCGTTCGGCAACCGGCGTCAACTCGGCATAGAGTTCGGCCGATTCGGCGCTGGAGATGATCAGGAATGTTGTGCGGATCGGCGCCTGCTCCAAGAGAAAGCGCTCGCGGATTTCCTTGTTCAGATCGTTGCCGATGGCGTCGATGCGCTCGATTGCATCCTCTGTCAGTCGATAGGGCGCACGCGCATCCATCTTGAGGTTGATGGTGATGATCTGCCCCGGAACCTCGGGAAAGAAGACGGTCTTGATCTTACCGAGGCCCAGCAGGCCCAGTCCGAGGGTGCCGGCGGCGACAAACAGCACCAGCACCGCATAGCGCTGGCTGATGGCTGATTTGAGCATCGGCGCATAGATCCGGTCGCGGATCCAGGAAAGCCCACCACGGGCGCCGCGCTGGACCATATCCCAGAAGCGCAACACCAAGTTCTGCGGCGGTTTTCTTTCCAGATCCAATTGCGCCAGGTGCGCCGGCAGGATGAACTTGCTTTCGATCAGCGAAAAAATCAGTGCCAGGATCACCATGCCGGAAAAGCCGGCGAGCACTTTGCTGAGTGGATTGTCGAGAAGCAGCATGGGGAAGAAAGCGGCGATCGTGGTCAGCACACCGAAGACGGTTGCCACGGCGACCTTCGCCACGCCGGCTTCCGTGCCTTTGACCCGGTCGGGTATGCGGCGACGTTCCTCATAGACGCTTTCGCCGACAACGACGGCATCGTCGACCAGGATACCGAGCGCGAGGATCAGGCCGAACGTCGTGACATCGTTAAGCGAATAGTCGACCCATTTCGATCCCGCCACCGCCAGCGCGCCCATGACGGAAACCGGGATGCCCATGGCCACCCAAAAGGCAAGTCGCAGGTTGAGGAACAGCGACAGAATGAGAAGGACCAGCAGAAGGCCCTGGATGCCGTTGTCGCGCAACAGAGAGAGCCTGTCGGATATGTAGTCAGACGAATCGCCCCAGATGCTGATTTCAACGGCCGGCGGCAATTGCGGCTCGAACGCTTCGACCACCTCGTGCACCGCCTCCGAGATGCGCAGCAGGTTTTCCTTTCGACCGACCAGGATTTCCATGCCCGCGGTCGGCGCGCCGTTGAAACGAAACAGATAGTCGCCTTCGCGGACCGTGTCCTTGATGGTGCTTATATCGCTAAGCAGAACGGTTGTGCCGTTGGGGCGTTCGATGACCGGGATGCGGGCATATTCGGTCGAGAAGCGGGCCCGATCGTCGGCCCGCAGAGAGATATTGCCGCCGGTGGTGCGCAATGTGCCGGCCTGAAAGTCCAGTGAGCTGGCGCGAATGAGCCCGACCACGTCGGAGACCGTCAGATTGAGCTGTTGCAGGATGCGTGGTTCGATTTCGATGCGCATTTCCCGTTCATGCAGTCCCCAGACATTGAGGCGTGACAGTTCGGGTTTGGCCAGCAGTTCCTCCCGGAACCGTTCCGCCAGGATTTGTAATGTGACCCGATCGGTCTCGCCATGGATGTTCACGAACAGGGCAGGGAAGTCGAATCCGCTGGCCTCGATGACCGGACGTCTGACCGAAGCCGGAAGGTCGGTAATGCTGTCGATTCGAAGGCGAACCTTGTCGAGCAGAATTTGCAGATCCTGCCCGCCCGCACGACGCACGGTCACAGTCGAAACGCCGTTATCCGAGCGAGATGTCACGCTGCGAACGCCCTCTAGACCTTCAAGCGCTTTCTCGATTTTGCGTGTTACCAACTCGTCGATTTGGGCTGCCGGCGCATCGCGAAACTCGGTCGTGACATAGATACTGTCCGGGGGGACGCGCGGAAAACCTTCGATGCGAATCGACACGGCCGTCATGAGGCCGGCGAACAGGATGAACAGCATCAACAGGTTCGCAGCGACGGAATTGCGAATGAACCAGCCGGTCAGAGCGTGCAAGGATCAGTCCTCCGGTTGCCGAGCATCGACCATCTGGCCAGGCAGGAACGAAACGAGTGGGGTGGTGGCGACACGCCACTGGTCCAACGCCTCGGGCGCCTCGATGATGATCCGATCATTACGCCGAAACAGCACTTTCGGTTTTAGACGTTGCAGCCGGCCATCGGGATCGACATGCCACACGAACCCTTCCTGGGTGTAGGCCGAAGCGGGGATGTTGAGAGCGTCCGCGACCGTGATGCCAGGCAGAACGACCTGAACGAAATCGCCCGAAAGCAGTGAAGTCGGTGGATCGGTAACTTCCAGGAACACCTTGTACTGGCGTGTCGTCTCGTCCAGGAAACCACCAGCCTTGCGCACCATGGCCTGGGCCATGGTCTCTCCGCTCTGATTGACAAGATCGGCGGCAAGACCGGCCAACGGCTGTTTCAGCAGTGCCCAGTCTGCGCGGCTGAGCTCGACGGTCAGTTCGAAAATCCGGTCATCCACCAGCTTGACCAATGGATCTCCAACATTGACCGTCTGACCGGGGCTGACAAACCGTTGGGTGACAAAACCGGAAAACGGCGCGACGACGGTGGCATCCTCGAGCTGCTGTCGGGCCGCGGCAACCCGCGCATTTGCCGAAACCACGGCGCTTTTGGCGATTTCCAATTGCGGAAGCCGCAGGGCCAGATCGTTCGGCGCAGTTATCTTGTTTCGCGTGTGCTCGCGCTCGGCGAGGATTGTGGCATTCTGCGCGCGGCGTTGCGCCAGCTCCGCTTCCTCAAGAGCGAGTTCAGCCGCATTCAATTCGGCAACGTAGCGGCTGGCTTCGATGGTGATCAGAGTCGTTCCTGCCTCGACCCGTTCCCCGACCAGTGCTTCATCCATGACATCGAGCACCCGACCGGAGACGGCAGAGCGCAATTCCGCCGACCAGCGGGGTCGAACCTCGGCGAAAGCGAGGACTTCCACCGTCTCTGCGCCCATCGGTCGGACCTCCACAGAAACCGGCTGCAGGGGAGGTGGTGCGGTGACACGCTGCACATCGACCGAGTCTTCCGCGTCGGAAAGAAAGAGCAAGACGCCGCCCAGCACACCGATCGCGATCAGCAACCAGAGCCACCGGCGGGCTGGCTTGGTCTGGCTTTCGGTCGGCAATTCGCCGCTCGTGATCTGATCGCTCATGATCGCGCCTCAACCGCTCCGGCAAGCTGGCGTGCTTTGACCAAAGACGCGGCTGAATGAGGCGACAAGCTGCGAACTCGCATTCGACAAGCCATGATCGGCATTGATATGAAACGGAAGAACAAAACTCTGGTTTTCCTTTCGGAGGCACCTAAGTGATGAATGGTACGCTAGATGAACGAACGATCGTTCACTATGTAATTGTAGGCCGAAGGGGATTCAAGTCATGAATGCAGCGCTCGACAGGTTCAGCGCGCTTCAACGCCGCAAGATGCGCATCGTCGAGGCAGCAGTCGCCTGCTTCCTTGAGAACGGCTACCACCAGACCGGGGTGAGGGAGATTGCCAAGAAGGCGGGTATCAGTCTCGGCAATCTGTATAACCACTTTTCCGGCAAGGAAGCCGTCCTGGCGGAGATTGCCGCGCTGGACCGGCAGGAAACCCGCCCGTATTTGCGCTTGCTGGCCGATCACAAACGTCCGGAAGACACGCTGATGCGGTTCATTCGTGACTACGCCAGGTTTTCAGCCGAACCTGAAAACGTCATTCTGACAGTCGAACTCACCGGTGAAGCGATCCACAATCCCGAAATCGCCTCGCTTTTTGCGGAAAACCGAAACGATCTGATCGAAGCGCTCGGCGGCCTTTTGAAGAAGGGGGCACAGGACGGCTGTTTTCGTGACTTTGCGGATCCAAGCGAAGTGGCGGAATTGATCCTCGACGCCGTTGAAGGTTATGGCTTGCGCCGCCATTTTACAAAGAAGAAGACCAAAAACGCGCTAGAAGAGCTGAAGACCTTCGTTCATTGCGCCACACGCAAGTAAGCTACTGGTCGAACAGGTGGCAATGAACCTTGCGGCTGCCAACCTGGATGGCCTTTGGCTCCTCCAGAGCGCATCGCTCGAAGGCGTGGGGGCAACGGTCGCGCAGGCGGCAGCCTGAGGGCGGGTTGCGAGCGTCGGGCGCGCCGGCCTTGATCGGCAGGGCATCGTGAGACTGATCCGGATGCGGCACCGGCACTGCGGCAACCAGTGCCTTCGTGTAGGGGTGCATCGGTTCACGTACGATATCTTCGGTCGGCCCGTCCTCGACGACACAGCCCAGATACATGACAATGGTCCGCTCGCAGACATACCGCACGAGCGCCAGATCGTGACTGATATAGATGGCTGTCAGGCCAAGGTTCTCGCGCACTTCGCGGAACAGGTTAAGGATACCGGCGCGCACACTGACATCGAGCATCGACACCGGTTCATCGGCGACGACGAAGGCCGGTTCGAGGATCAGCGCCCGTGCCATGACCACGCGCTGCAGCTGTCCACCCGACATCTGGTGCGGGTAGCGGTCAAGGAACTGTTCCGGGTTGGGCAGATGCACCAGGGTCATCGCCCGGTGGATGCGGTCGCCCTGCTCGTCCTTCGGTACCCCGATATTGACCAAAGGTTCGGCGAGCGACTGCTCGACCGTAAAACGCGGATTGAGCGCCTCGAAGGGGTTCTGGAAGATCATCTGCGCCTTGGTGCGATAGGCTTTCAGCTTTACGCCGGTACAGTGCGCAAGATCCTCGCCTTCGAACAGAATACGGCCTTCGGTGATGTCGTCGAGTTTCAGCAGCAGCCGGCCCATTGTGGTTTTGCCGCAGCCGGATTCACCCAGCAGTCCGACGCTTTCGCCTCTGCGCATGGTGAAGTCGACACCATCCACCGCTTTGACAACAGTGGACGTTCCGCGCATGGCGGCCATCAACGGATTGCCCACAGAGAAGTGTTTGCGAACGCCGTCGATGTGAACCATCGGAGTTTCGGTGTCCGTGACTTGCGCTGTGTCGCTCATGCGGTGGCCATCCAGGTTTCGGGCTTTGCAGCCGTGCCGCGCAACTCGGTCGCCTCGTCCGATCGCAGGCAGGCGGAGAAGTGACCGCCACCCACATCAGTCAGTGGAATGTCGCCGCTGCGGCAGCGATCTTCTGCGAATGGGCAGCGCGGCGCGAAGCGACAGCCGGGCGGCGGATCGCTGAGATCCGGTGGATGCCCGTCAATGGGGGTCAACAACCCGGCACTCGATTGCAGGTCTGGAAAGGCGTTGTAGAGGCCCATCGTGTAGGGATGGTACGGCGCCGTCAGCACCGTTGCTGTATCGCCCGATTCCACCACCCGTCCGGCATACATGACGACGATGCGGTCGCAGACATAGGCGACGACGGAGATGTCGTGAGTCACCAGGATGACCGAGATTCCCAGCTTGTCCTGGAGCGATTTCAGGGTGTCGAGAATCTGCCGTTGGACGATTACATCGAGCGCGGTCACCGGCTCGTCGGCGATGACCAGCTTCGGGTTCAGGGCGAGCGCAAGCGCGATGGCTACGCGCTGGCGCATGCCACCGGAAAATTGGTGCGGATAATCGCGCAGCCGCTGCGGCTCGATGCCGACCATTTCGAACAGTTCTTCGGCCCGTGCCCGTGCTTGAGCCTTGTTCATTCCACCACGCTGGATCAGCACTTCGTTCAGCTGGTGCTCGATCGTGTAGACCGGGTCGAGCGAGTTCATGGCGCTTTGTGGAATGAACGCGATGTCGCGCCAGCGCAGGTTGTTCATTTCCCCTTCGCCCATGGTCAGGATGTCCTGGCCGTCGAACAGCACATGGCCACCTTCGAAGCGAGCAGCCTTGGCCATCACCCGCGTCAGTCCGCGAGCCACTGTGGTTTTGCCACAGCCGGATTCGCCGACCAGGCCGACAATGGCGCCCTTCGGAATGGAGAAGGTGGCGTCGTCCACGGCGCGGATGACCTTGTCGCCCACCACGTAGGAGATCTTCAGTCCCTGCACGTTGAGAATGTCGTCGCTCATCGGTGACTACTCCTTGAGCTTCGGGAACAGGATTTCCTCATAGCCGCGGCTGATGAAGAATCCGGCGACGACAACGAGCACGATGCAGATGCCCGGCGGCACGAACCAATAGTAGCCGCCTGTCGACAGTGCCTGACTGGCATAGGCGTCCTGCAGCATGTAACCCCAGGAAATGGTCTCCGGGTCGCCGAAGCCCAGGAAGCTGATGGAGGCTTCCGTCAAGATGGCCCAGCCGATGGCAATCGACCCGTAAAGGAAACTCAGCGGCAGGATGTTTGGCGCGATGTGCCTGAAGACGATCTTCAGGTCCGAGGAGCCGGCGACGCGCGCCGCATCAACATAGGCGCGGGTTCGCAGCGTCAGCACCTGGCTGCGGATGACCCGCCCCGTGTCGCGCCACAAGATCATTGCCATGGCCAGCACCACATTCCAGATCGACGGCTCCAGGAAGGCGGCCAATACGATAACGAAAGGCAGGAAAGGAATGCCGAAAGCGATGTCGGCAGCGCGCATCAGCACCACATCGACCCAGCCTCGAAAGTAGCCCGACAATAGGCCGACAACGGTTCCGATAATTGCCACCATGAAGGCAGCCGTCAGTCCGATCAGGAGAGCGCTGCGCGAGCCGTAGATGAGCTGCGAATAGATATCGCGACCGAGGCTTGTCGTGCCGAGGACATAGCCGTCCTCCAGCGGTCGCAGGTCGGAGGCCAGCTGGTAATCCTTGTCATAAAGGATTTCGAGCGGGTCGTGGGTAGCGAGTTGGTCGGCGAAGATCGCCACCAGAAAAAAGACTGCATAGATGATCATGCCAACGATGGCGAACGGATCGTCCAGCGGCAGGTGGATTCGCTTCAGCATGCGCCCTAAAGCGCCGATCGACCCGGGCGCTTTTGCGGTGGTGTCGCTAGGCATGGGAAATCCTCGGGTCGAGCAGGCTGTAGAGCATATCTGCCAACAGGTTCATCAGCACCACGACAACGGCGATCATCAGGAACGCCCCCTGGGCCAGGGGATAGTCGCTTGCCGAGACGGCATTCACCAGCTCGCGCCCGAGACCGGGCCAGGAGAACACGGTTTCGACAACCACATTTCCCTGGATCTGGTAGCCGACCGCAATGGCGAAGGATGTCATGACCGGCAGGAGTGCGTTGCGGGCGGCATGCCGCACCACGACGGTCCAGTTCGACAGACCCTTGATGCGGGCCATGGTCACGAAGTCCTCGTTCATTACTTCAAGCATGTTGGACCGCATCAGCAGCAACGGCAGACCCTGGCTGTAAATCGCCAGAGTTGCGGCCGGCAGGATCAGGTGGACGAGGAAATCGCGAGACGTATAGAGATCGAGATAGCCGGCGTATTCACTGCCGGGGGCGCGCGTGCCGCCGGCCGGGAACCAGCCGAGGCTGAAGCTGAACAGTGCCAGCAGCAGCATGCCGAGCCAAAACTCGGGCAGGGCGCGTGTCGTCAGAACAACCGGGATCGCCGCCCGTTCGGCCAGGCTGTCACGTTTCCAGGCGAGCCACGCACCGACAACAATGCCGAAGGCATAGGCGATGATCAGGGAACTGAAGGTCAGGATGAGTGTGTTGGGCAGCAGTTCGAGCACCCGTTCGCCCACCGGCTGGCGATAGAAGAAACTGTCGCCCAATTCACCCTGCAGCAGGTTCCATAGATAGATGAAGTACTGTTCCCAAAGCGGCTTGTCCAAACCGAACTTGGCCATCAGTGCGGCCTGTTGTTCGGCGGTGAAAGTCGGGTCGATATAGGCGGCGAGCGGATTGCTCGGCATCAACCGGAACATAAGAAACAGAATCGTGGCGACCGCCCAGAGCACGAAAACCAGTTGCGCCAGGCGGCCGCCGAGTTGTTTGAAGCCGAGAATCGACCTGTCCTCCGGAACTGAGGTCTATTCGGCCAGCGTTTCCTTGACGCCGTCAGGGTAGTGCAGGCGCCGCCCTCCACCTCATAACCTGCCTCTTCCAGGATCGACTTGGCGAGATCGGTGCCGGTCTGGAAGTTGTTGACGTCAGCATTGTGCCAGAAGCCGAGGGCCGGAGAGATCACCGAGTTCGACTTGACCGCAAAGCCGCGGAAGGCAGCACCGACGATCAGATCGCGGTTGATGGCGGCAGACAGTGCCCGACGGAACGCCGGATCGTTGAACGGCGGACGGCGGTGGTTAAAGGCCACGTAGCGGAAGCCCATGTCAACGGTCGAGACGATTTCCAAGTCACCGTCCTGATCAGCCATGCCGATAAGGATCTTCGGGTCGCCGGAGAAGTCCGACAGGAAGTTGATTTCACCCGACCGCAGCATGCCGATGGCGGCTTCCTGGTTGGGTACAATTCGCAGGATCCAGCGTTCAGCCTTGGGCGGCGAGAAATGGTCGCCATTGGCTTCGAGCACGACCTCTTCGTTGGTTGCCCAGCTGGAGAACTTGTAGGGGCCGGAGCCGATCGGCATCTCTTCCTGATAGTCTTCGGCGTTCTCTTCCTTGGTCGCCAGATCAGCCAGGATCGGTTCCCAAACGTGCTTGGGAATGATGTTGAGCTTGGCAAGGCTCGCGGTCAGGAAGGCGGCCGAAGGCTTGACCAACTTGAAAGTGACGGTGTTGCCGTCGGTGGTGATGCTTTCGATGTTGCCGACGAACGGCTTGTACATCGGTGCCTCGTCACCCATGGCAGCTTCGAAGGAGAACTTGACGTCATCCACCGTCACCGGCTGTCCGTCATGCCACTTCATGTCGTCGCGCAGCGTCAATTTGATCGTCTGCGGGTCGAGCCATTCATAGCTTTCCGCTGCCCAGGGCTGCGGCAGGCCATCCGGCCCGATACGCAGCAGCCGGTCCCAGATGAGCTCGGTGATCCAGCTGTCGACACCGCCGGAGATGAACAGCGGGTTGATCGCCTGCAGATTGTCGGCGGAGTTCAGAATGATGTCCTTCTGATCGCCGAGCGGCGCCATGTTGATGAAGGTCCAGGTGTTCTTGATTCCGATGCCGCCCTGGTCAACGACGGTGGATGCGTCCCAGACGTTCTTGTCGAAGGCGAAGGTCGATTTCGGATGCACCAGCATCAGATTCGGCTGATCGTTGGCGAGGATCGACTGCGCTTTGTGGAGCAGCTCCTTGCGCTTTTCCGGATCAGTCTCGACCCGCTGTGCTTCAACCGTCGCATCGAGCTCGGGGTTGTTGTAGCCGATAAAGTTGTAGCCCTTTGGCGCGGTAGACGAGTGGAAAAGGTTGTAGATCAACTCGTCCGGGTCGGAGCGCTCCGGGCGGCCGACCATCTGCCAGCCGGTGGTGTCCCATTTATCGCGGTTATACCAGACCAGGTCGGCCATCTGTTCCCAGGGCATGACGTCGACCTTGACGTCGAGGCCAAGCTTGCGCCACTCCTGCGCAATCAGCTGAACAAACTGGAATTCCTGAGGCTGAGCCGCTTGCGGCCTGGTGGTCAGGCGAATCTCGCGGATCTCATCGCCGGCCGCGAGAGCATCTCCGGCCAAGGCCACGCCGGCCAGAAGGAAGGCCGTGGTTAAAAGCTTTTTCATATGCTGTTCTCCCTATCGTTTATGAAAATACCGGTCTTGCGCCGGATTTATCCGACGCGAAGCTCGGCGACTTTCTTGCCGCCCGACACTTTGGGTGGTGTCGCGAAGGCGGTTTTGGAATGGCTGAGCCCCATGGAAACAAGTGTTTCGGCCTGTTTCAGAGCGGCTCTGCCAGCATTGACGAACGGTACGCCGACCGACGCCGAAATCTCATCCGACATATCGAGGAAAGACATGGTCATGCAGCCGAAGAGGATGGCATCGGCACGGTCTTCTTCAACGCATGCGCTCGCGACATCGATCATCCTCGACTTGGTAAAGGCGCGGTCCTTCATCAGGTCAAGAACCGGAATTCCGGTTGCACGGACCGATGCGAGTTTCTCGCGTACCCCGGCTTTGACGGCCAGATATTCCTGGCCGGCAATGAGCGTGTCGAAGATGGTGAGCACGCTGAATTTGTGTCCCAAAGCAGCTGCCAGCAACATGGAGGATTCGCACGGTCCCACAACCGGCATGGTTAGCAGCTCACGGGCGGGTTCGAGGCCGGGGTCGCCAAAGCAGCCAATGATCGCAGCGTCATAGCCTTCTTCCTCAACCTGCATGAGCATGTCGAGGGTTGGAGGTATGGACAGCATTTCCTCATAGGAGGATTCAATCGACGCCGGGCCATTGGGGACGTCGCGGACCTCGACAGTGGTTCCGTCGAACGCCCAGTCATTGAGAAGACCTTCGCGCCGTTTGACTTCAGCTTGTCCCATCGGCCCTTTGGACATGGGCCCGGGGACGACATAGGCGATTCGCATAATTGCCAGCTCCCACCTTGACTTTTGCTGTTTCATACAGCAAAACGCTGTTTTAGTTTTTTAAGCCTACGTGAAATGGGCGATGCATGCAAGCCCCGGCTCGGGAGGCCGCCATGGTTGAGACCAAGAGTTACCGAATTGCCGCCGTCGACCGCGCCCTGAGTGTATTGGAAATTCTGAGCGACCGGGGCGAGTTGGGGGTCACTGAGATTGCTTCCGAGCTAGGCATGACGAAGAGCCTCGTCTTTCGCATCCTGTATACACTGGAGGCACGCGGTTACGTGGCGAAGGATCCCGTTCGGTCCCAATACGGTCTTGGTTATCGCGCCTGGCACATGGCCGACGAAGCGGCCAAGCAGCGTGGCCTGCTGCGTATGGCAGAGCCGCAGATGGAAGAATTGCGCGACCGCTTCAACGAAAACGTCAACCTGCTGGTGCGAGACGGGCTTAACGCCCTGGTGGTAACCACCCGTGAGAGCCGCCATTCCATGCGCCTATACGCCAAGCCGGGTCGGCATGGTCCACTGCATGCCGGCGGTGGGTCGATGGTTTTACTGGCCTACGCACCCATGGAGGTGCGCCGGGAGATGCTGTCAGGGGAGTTGGCCCGCTTTACACCCAGCACGATTACCGAGCCTGTGGAGCTGGAAAGGAAGCTTATCCAGATAGAGGCCGAAGGGTCCCACTTCACTCGGGATGACCTCGATGAGGGCGCCTTCTCCATCGCAGCGCCGATTTTTGGCCCCAACAACGAAGTCGTCGCCGCCATATCCGTGGCTGGCCCCGTCACCCGACTTAACGCCGACATCCAAGCGCGAATTCTCGAAGGTGTTCTCGAAATAGCCGGTCGCATTTCCACCAATCTCGGTGGGCAGCCAATCGGATCGCAGGTGGCGGTAGCCTGAGCGCCGAACGGACGACGAATAATACCGGACGATTGTCAGTCTTTTGGTTGCGGTGCGAACCGACGCTCTTGATTCGTGCAATGAGGCTTGTTAGGCTCAAAAAACAAAACAGTGTTTTACTGAGTAAAACAACAAGATATGGCGATTGCTGGCGACCGTCGGCGGCACCGCCGCACCCACCAAGGAGGAGTCCTCATGAACGAGATCGAAACCGCACTCTTGGCCGATGTAAGCCTTGATGAGCCCTGGGGCCTCGTAGAGAGCTTCTCCACTTTCAAGCGCGAGCATCCAAATGATGTCGATCGTGGCATGGATGAAGTGGTCTCGCGTCTGCGCGCCCACGGCGTCGAAGTCACAGTCCATGAACCGAACCTATACCTTAGCCTCCCAGGCGAAGCCCGCGTCGAGGCCGGCGGCCGCACTTTCCGCGCCAAGCCGCCGGCCTACAGTGTTGACGCGCGCGACGGTCTCGAAGGCGAACTCGTTTACATCGGCGCCAACCAGGCGGACGATATCGACACGATTTTCGACAAGAAGCTCGATCCGACCCGCGATGTACGCTCGATGGTTTCCGGCAAGATCGTCATTTCAGAGGGTTTCGCGAGCCCCGGCATGATTTCGCAGTTCGAGGAATTGGGCGCGATCGGCGTCATCGGCATCAATCCCGGCGTCGACATTCACTGGGGCATCTGCACGACAATCTGGGGCACGCCTGATCTTGATGATCTGCCGCGCAAACCGAATGTCGTTTCAGTCGCGGTCAATCAGCCCGACGGTCAGGCGCTCATTGAAATCGCCAATGCCGGCGGACGCATCAAATTGTTCGCTGAGATGGAAGAGGGCTGGTTTCGGTCGAAACTTCCCGAAGTCTTCATTCGCGGCAACAAGGAGCCGGACAAGTACGTTTTCCTGCATGGTCACCTCGACAGCTGGGACGTTGGTGTCGGTGACAACGCCACGGGCGATGCCACCATGCTGGAAGTGGCCCGCGTCCTGTGGAAGAACCGTGACAAGCTCGATCGGTCCGTGCGTATCGCCTGGTGGCCCGGCCACTCAACCGGCCGCTACGCAGGTTCCACCTGGTTCGCCGACGCCTTCGCACTGGACCTCGAAGAAAACTGCGTCGCCCAGGTCAATTGCGACAGCCCGGGCTGCCGTTGGGCGACCGAGTTCCTGAACCTGTCGCGCATGTCGGAAACGGATGCGTTTGTTGCCCAGGCCATCCAGGATGTCGCCGGCAAGCCGACCTTCGGCGAGCGCCCGCACCGAGCCGGCGACTATTCCTTCAACAATATCGGCATCTCCAGCTATTTCATGCTGTCGTCGACAATGCCGACGGAGATGCGCGAAGAGAAAGGCTACTACGCCGTTGGCGGATGTGGCGGCAATATTGCCTGGCATACCGAAAACGACACGCTGGAAATTGCCGACAAGGACATCCTTTTGCGCGACATCAAGCTCTATGTGCTGACGATGCTCCGCAATGCCAATGCCGAAATCCTGCCTTTCGACTGGCGCGAGACAACGCGTGAGTTCCTGGCGACCATCGGGTCCTATCAGCAGCGAGCCGGCGATCGTTTCGATCTGGGGCCGTCGAAGGAAGCGGTTGAACAACTTCAGTCGGCGCTTGAGTCCTTCTATTCGGGTGTCCAATCGGGTGCCATCGGTGCGGGTGACGCCAACGAAGTCATCCAGGGACTGGCTCGAATCCTGGTGCCGATCAACTTCACCCGCGAAGTCCGTTTCCGGCACGATCCTGCACTGACCGTGCCGCCACTGCCGACCATTTCGGTTGCCGGTGATCTCGATCACTACACCAACGGCACCGAGGGCTTTGCGTTGACCCAACTGACTCGCGGCCAGAACCGGCTGGTTTCCGCCATCCGCCAGGCCAAGCGTCAGGTGGAACAGGTCGTCCAGTAAACCTGTGCGCGCTGCCTGGTACCGGCAAACCGGTCCGGCCTCCGAGGTCCTCGAAGCAGGGGATCTCGACGATAACCTGATCGGACGTCCCTCCGCCGGTGAGGTGGAGTTGCGGGTTGTTGCCTCCGGCATCAACCCGGCTGACGTCAAGCGCCGCGCCGGCTGGGGCGGCGCACAAATGGATCACGATGTCGTCGTCCCGCACGCGGACGGTGCCGGCGTCGTCGAAGCCGTCGGTGAAGGCTGTGATCCGGCCCTTGTCGGAACGCGCGTGTGGGTTCGCAATGCTCAGGGCGGCTACGGTGAAGCAGGCCGTGCTTTTGGCACAGCGGCCGAGAGAATTGTCCTTCCCAAAGAACAGGTATTCCCGCTGCCCGATGGGCTCGATTTTGCCGCTGGTGCTTGCCTCGGAATTCCGGCACTGACCGCTTACCACGCGGTTTTCGCCGACGGACCTGTGTCGGGCCAGAGGATGCTTATCACCGGTGCCGCGGGCGCCGTTGCCCATTTCGCGGTGCAGTTTGCGCTGGCAGGCGGCGCTTGCGTGATTGCTACGGTCAGCAGCGCCGAAAAAGAAGCCCATGTCGCACAACTCGGGGTCAACGACATTATCCGCCGCCACGACGAAGACGTCGCTGCGCGGGTATTGGATTTAACAGGGGGCGTTGGTGTGGATCGTGTCGTCGAGGTCGATTTCGGCGCCAATCTAGATGTCACCCGACGGGTGTTGAAACCCGGCGCCGTGATCGCTGCCTATTCGTCCACAGCGGTCCCCAACCCGACTTTGCCTTACTACGACTTCGCCTTTCGAGGCGCTACGCTGCGCTTCATCCAGGGCTTCCTGCTGACACCGCAGGTCCTGCGCGACGCGGTCAAATTCATCGACGAATTGGCAGCGAAGGGAGAGTTGCGCGTGGCAATTGCCCGTTCACTCCCGTTGGCGCAAATCGCGGAAGCCCACGACATCGTGGAGCAGGGCCGGGCGGTCGGAAACGTCGTGCTCGAAGTCGGCTGAACGGCCGCCTCGGTCGGCCAATACCGAAATTCGCAACCCACGATTGACACCGTTGCCGGCCGCCTTTACGACTTAAGCATCGATAGGGGTGCTCCGTAATGCCGGGGCTGAGATGCGGACGCAAGGCCGTGGACCCGTGAGCTGATCTGGATAATGCCAGCGGAGCGAGACGATCCATGTTTTCCGGCGCCCAAATTTCTTTGTATCCAATGGCCGACGATTTCGTCGGGATCATCCTGGGAGCGCTTTCTGCTCTCGACGTCCATCGAAAACACCTGCGGATCGAGACAGATGATGTTTCGACATTGATTGTCGGACCGCCCGACAAGCTGTTTCCGGCGATGCGGGATCTTTTCGTGGCAGCAAGCGAGACCGGAACCCATTGCGTTTTGTCCGCAACGGTGTCGCGCGGCTGTCCCGGCGAACCCGATGACCCCATCTGCGAACCTGTCGGAGGAAGCGCGCCTGACGAACCATTGCAGACCCGTGTTGCAGCGGCGGTAGCGACCGTGAAATCAGCGCCGCTGTCTGGTCAGCAGGTTGCCTGCCAGTTCTCGCTCTATCCGCTCGGCGCGGATCGGCACATGGACGAAATCTACGGCTGCATCGAGTTCCTCAAGGCTTCAGGTGTCTTCGATCGACCGAAGAATTTCTGCACCAAGCTGAGGGGTGACGCGGGGCCGGTCTTCGCGGCGCTCACCGAAGCTTTGACCCGTTTCGGGCCCGTTGAGGGGCACGTCGCACTCGATGTCACGGTATCGGCCAACAGCCCGACCCGGGTCTGAGAACTTTGGGCGTCATCCGACGCCCTTTTCCACATCATCAAAAAACCAAGGCGTAAAACGATGACCCAAACCAACGCATGGACTTTGCGCGAAACACTTATCGTCGCGGTACTCGGCGCAGTATTCGGCGTTCTTTATCTCGGTTGGGTCCAGGTTTGGCTGGTTGCCCAGGCGATCTTCGGACCGGTCACGATGGATGTCGTGATGGGCTTCTGGTTTATTGTCTCAATGATTGCAGCGGCGATCATCAGGAAGCCGGGTGTTGCTTTGGTTTCCGAGGTGTTGGCGGCCGCCACGCAGATTCTTCTCGGCTCGCCTGCAGGGCTGCTCCTGCTTCTCACCGGGCTCGTCCAGGGTGCCGGTGCCGAGGCGGTCTTTGCGGCCACCCGCTGGAAACGTTTTTCCTTGCCGGTTCTGATGGCGGCAGGGGTCAGTGCGGCGATTTTCTCCTTTATCTACACGTGGATCCGCTACAACTACGGCGCGCTTGAACCCGGACTTCCGGTCGCCATGTTCGTCATCCGATGCCTGTCAGGCGCGCTTCTTGGTGGGCTTCTGGCGTGGTTCGTCGTCAATTCGCTCTACAAGACCGGGGTCCTTTCCGGGCTCGGGATTGATCATGACAGACGTGCTGCCGCAGCCGGCTGATCGCTCGCCCGATTCGCTGGCACATTGGGTCGGTGTCACCGTTCGGTATCCCTACGCCGCGCGAGATGCCGTGGGGCCGGTCACCTTGGACATCCGTGCAGGGCAACGCGTGCTTTTGCTGGGACCGTCAGGTTCGGGAAAGTCAACGCTTCTGCAAACGCTGACCGGCATCGTACCGAAGTCGGTGCCGGCGGCGGTTGGCGGTCGCATCAGCATAGGCGGCATCACTGTTGCCGAGCGTCCGACATCAGGCTGGGCGGGGCAGGTGGCGCAGTTTTTTCAGGATGCCGACCGGACACTGACCGGCCTTACAGTGTTCGATGAGATCGCCTTCGTGCTCGAAAACATAGGGCTGCCTTCACAGCAGATCAAAACGCACGTCCAAGGCGCGATGAGGGAGGTCGGCCTGCCGATTGATTGGCGGGATCGGCGCACCTCGACCTTGTCGGGCGGAGAAAAACAAATGGTAGGGCTCGCTGCAACGCTGGTGGCGGGCGCGCCGCTTTTCGTTGCCGACGAGCCAACCGCAAGCCTCTCACCAGCGGTGGCAAAACGGGTCTACGAACTCTTGCTGAAGCCTGACCGCAAAGGCGCAGTGCTGATCGTTGACCACCGGCTCGATCAAATGATCGGTGCAATCGACGAAGTCCTGGTGCTCGGCGATGACGGCGTCATTATTGCGAAAGGCGCACCTGGGCCATTGTTTCGCGCCCATGGCGACCGCCTCGACAGGCTCGGCATCTGGACACCGCTCGCCAGTCGGCTTGATCGGGCGCTGCAAAGGGTGAACCTCGCACCGACCGTGCCACCCCTTGGCATGGACGCGCTTCAACAACATTTGCAGAATTTACCTGTGGCCCAATGGGGTAAAGCACGCAATGTACTGGAGGGCTTTGTCTCTCCCAGGCGGCGTGCCAGGGCATCCGGAGAAGCGGTGGCAAAGCTGGATCGGGCTGCCTGCGCACCGCTTTTCGGGCCGACTGTCCTGACGGATGTTTCAATGCAACTACACGCCGGAGAGGTGGTCGGCATTGTCGGTCCCAATGGGGCGGGCAAATCGACACTGGGTGCGAGCCTCGCCGGCCTGTTGCGTTTGAAGGCTGGAGCTCGCGAGGGTGCGCCAGGCGCCATTGCATTTCAGAATCCGGAAAACCAGTTCCTGGAAGCCAGTGTCTTGGATGAAGTTGCATCGGCGCTGCCAAAGGGTGCCGATCGAGAGCACATCCTATCTGTTCTGAAAAAGTGGGCTCTTGACCATTGTGTCCGACAGCACCCTTTCGAGCTGTCCCAGGGCGAGAAGCGAAGGCTGGCTCTGGCCTGCCTGACGGCAACAGATCGCTGGCGTCTCCTCGTCCTCGACGAGCCCACCTCCGGGCTCGATGCCCGTGGGGTGAGCATGATCGCGAAGGCGGTTGACGCGCTCGCCGGAGACGGGCGTGCGGTTGCAATCATCACCCATGATATGGATTTCGCGCTTTCCGTCTGTGACCGACTGATTGTCATAGCCGACGGCAGCATGCTCGCAGATGGAACACCGGAAGAAATCGTGCGCGACCGTAACGTGATGGATCGTGCCGACTTGGCGGAACCGGCCATTCTCCCGGTGCTGGATTGGCTGGAACGGGTGTCATGCTAAGCAGCCTTCACCCGCTCCCGAAACTCGCCATCTGTCTGGTCTGGATAGTTGCCTCGATCTTGATCTTCGATCTCGGCTTCCAGCTGTTCACCATTGCCATGGCCGCCGGCGCTCTGATCCTCCTTGATCGTCGCCCTCCGCATTATGTATTTCTTCTGATGGTGCCCTTTGCCCTTTTCGGCTTGGGATTTTTCACCACCAGCATTCTGTTCAGACAGGACAGCACTTTCGCGCTGCAAATGGCCAACGAGACGCCGTTCGGCTCTCCGGCGGTTTCAGCCGGGCTGATCCTCTTTTGTCGGGCCATCGCCTGCGGCATGGTCTCCGCACTCTTTGCACTGACCACCGACCCGGGCGCTCTCATCAAAGCGTTGATGCATCAATGTCGCCTCCGGCCCAGTATCGGCTTTGCACTCTTTCAGGCGCTCAACCTGGTACCTGACCTCGGGCGCGAAATGCAGCAGGTGAGGCTCGCCCGGGCCATGCGCAAGGGCCGTCCACCGAAGCGCATCCCAAACCCTTTTGAACTCGTGTCGCTGCTGGTTCCGCTTCTTGCCTATGCGATCCGTCGTGCCGGACGTTCTGCGATAGCGATGGAAGCGCGTGGGCTTGCGGCCAGCCACAAACGCACCGTGACAAACGCACCGGTCCTCAAACCACGCGATGGCGGGTTCGTTGTTGCGTGTGGCCTGCTGCTTCTCCTGGCCATCGTCCTGTTCTGACCATTTTGGAAGATTGCGTGGCAACCTTATGGTGTCTTTGGACGATGGGCAGCGGCAATCCCATAAGAATACCGCCGCCCCATAGCGTTACTCGGCAGCGTCGGCCGGTTCACCCGCGCCATTGACCACGTCTGCGACCGGCGATGGATCCGCGTTGGCTGCAGAGCGCGTTGCCATGTGCCCTTCGTCGAAATTCATCACCGCCGGTGTGGCACCCGGATTGAACATCAGCCGCAGCACATCCGGCCGCGAATAATGGCCGACCGGGTCGGCAGCCGCCTTGGCATAGGCGATCATCGCAAGGTCGATTTCAGCAATCAGCAAGCCTTCTTCATTCTCAGCCAGCTTCTCGCCGATTGGCGCGCCGTCCGGACCGAAAATGCTGGCGAAGCCGCCACCCGCCTGCAGAAACTGATGTTTGTCCGGCGTGTCGCACAGCATTTCGATCATCGTGTCCGAGACAGTCGCGCAGGCGGCCAACACGAAACACTGGCCTTCAGCCGCGTACATCTGGCTGGCCGACGTGTTGAGCTCCGGACCCAGTGCATAAGCCGAGCCCCGATAGAGACTGAAGCTCGGCCATGAAGCAATGTGGATCTGTTCGTGTTGCGCATACATGGCGTATTTGGTCAGCGGCTGCAGATGCTCCCAGCAGCACAGAGCGCCAACGCGGCCGATATCCGTATCGTGCACGACGATATCGCTGCCGTCGCCTTCGCCGAACACCGTGCGCTCCACGTGGGTGGGCTTCAGCTTGCGGCGCCGATTGACGATCTCGCCATCGGGGCCGTAGTGCCATTGGCCCATATAGAGGCTGCCACCGGCCCGTTCTGAAACGCCAACAATGACATGCATGCCATTGCGTGCCGCGGCCTCCGCCAGGGCGCGGTCGTGATCGCCACCGATTTCGATCGAATTGTCGAAATAGCGGCCGACAAATTGCATGCCCCAGGCCGGCGCGCCCAGCCATATCCACCACGGATAGCCGGGGATCCAGGTTTCCGGAAAGGCAATGATTTTGACACCCTTGGCGCCGGCTTCATCGATCAGAGCTACGGCCTTGTCGACCGTGCCGTCGAGATCGAGAAACACTGGCGCGGCCTGAACGGCCGCGACCTTGAACGGTCCTGACATGAACTTCTCCCTTGAAACGTCTCAGTGGTCCCATTTTGGCAACGGGAGTGAGAAAGTGCTTTGGCAGACGGGCGTAAAAAGATGTCAATTCGGGCGGAAGCAACCGATTTCGGTTATCTTGCCGGGCCGACCGTTCTACACTAGCCTATGTCAAATAGAGTCCCGAATGCGGGGCGCAATGCACCGGGAGGAGGCATTGCTTCAGCACTACGACACGCGCGCGGTCCGCAGCAAGGAGGGCTTTTCCTTCTGGCGCGAAGCCGTATGCGACAGCTATGTGCAATTGGGCTGCGAGACTGACTTTTCCGACGGTTTCTGGGGAGAAATCGAACTCGAACGGCTGCCCAAACTCGCCGTGTCCTTTGTCGCCAGCGCCCAGCAGGATGTCTATCGTCGTCGCCGCGACATCGCCAAGGCAACTGAAGCGTATTTTCTGATCAGCCTGCAGCTCGAAGGTTGCTCCACGGTCGCCCAGCACGACCGCGAAGCCCCGCTGCAGCCGGGTGATTTCGCGCTCTACAGCAGCACTGACCCCTATGTGCTGCGGTTCCCTGACAATTTCAGGCAACTTGTTCTGCAGGTTCCACGCGAGGAACTGCTTCGGCGCCTGCCCAATGCCGACCTACTGACCGGACGAACCATCAGCGCTCGCAATCCGGTTGGCGGTCTCGTCAGCAGCAGTCTGCTGCAATTCTCCCGCGCCATTTCGGAACCGACCGAGACGGTGCGCCAGTTCATGCAGGATTCACTGATCGACATGATGGCGACCGGCCTGTCGTCACTCGACGCAAGCCGCCTCGAACTCTCGCTGCCGGAACAGCACATCGCCGAGAGAGCCAAGGCCTTCATTCATTCCAACCTGGACAATCCGGCGCTCGACCGCGCCCGGGTCGCCGAAGCCATGAGCATGTCGTTGCGTCGTTTGAGCGAGATCTTTGCCGGGGAGGGGCTCTCGGTCGCTGCCTACATCCGCGACGCACGGCTTGAGCGCATCGCCGACGGCCTGAGCGACCCCCGCTACCAGCGCTATTCCATCAGCGATATCGCCATGCGCTGGGGCGTCAATAACCTGCAGCACTTCTCGAAAATCTTCCGCGACCGTTTTGGCCGCTCACCCAGCGCCTATCGCAATGAAAAGCGTATTGGCCCGCTGAACTAGGCTCTAAATCAGTAGTCCAGCTTTCCGAGGATCGCCAGCAGCTGGGCGCGTTCCTTCTGGGTCAGCCGACCGCTCAGTTTACGGTCCTGTTCCAGCGCTACGCGACCGAGTTCTTCGAAGATCTCGATGCCTTTGCGGGTCAGCTCAAGATGTTCGATGCGGCGGTCGTGCTCGTCCGTTTCGCGCTTGAGCCAGCGACGCTTTTCAAGCGAAAACACCGCGCGCGATACCTTGGTCTTGTGGATCTTGGCGCGGGTCGAGATGTCAGTGGCGGTCATCGATCCGAATTGCCCGAGATTGGCCAGCACACGCCATTCCGGCCGGGTCATGCCGTGCCGTTTTCGATAGACATCCTGAAACGCCAGGCTGGCTGCTTCAGCGGCCTGGTTCAAGCGGTAGGGCAGAAACTGCTCGAGATCGAATGCGGGGTCTGATGACATGCCGGCAGGAAATACCGTTTGATAGTTACAAAATCAATGGTTACGTCTTTAACGAATAACGGTTCAAGAGACGAGGCTGAAGCCTCGCAAGAACCGCAACCATGACGAAACGCTGCAGAAGCTGCGGGATTCCGTTTGCGCACCTGCGGCGTGAAGGAGATTCCGCCATGCTCGAGAATGCAGCGAATCCTGGAAGCGATGTCCGGGCGGACAGCAACACCGTTTCCTACATGCCCGGTTTCGGCAATGACTTTGAAACCGAGAGCCTGCCCGGCGCTCTGCCGCAGGGCCAGAACAGCCCTCAGAAATGCAATTACGGCCTTTATGCGGAGCAGCTCTCCGGATCACCCTTCACCGCGCCGCGCGGCACCAATGAGCGCTCCTGGCTCTATCGCATTCGCCCGAGTGTGCGGCACACAAAACGGTTCGAGCGGGTAGCACACGAATTCTGGTTGAGCGCACCGACGCCGACGCCGGAGAGCTTTGCCCTTGGCCAGTATCGCTGGGATCCGCTGCCGATGCCCTCGGAACGGACAACCTTCATCGACGGGATCCGCACCATCACCACCGCCGGCGATACCGCAACCCAGGTCGGCATGGCCTCGCACGTCTATCTGTGCAACGCGGACATGGAAGATGATTATTTCTTCAACGCCGATGGTGAATTGCTGATTGTGCCGCAGGTCGGCCGCATGCGGTTCTTCACCGAAATGGGAATCATCGATGTCGAACCCAACGAGATCTGCCTGATCCCGCGTGGCATGATTTTCAAGGCAATTTGCCTGGACGATGAGGCTCGCGGCTATATCTGCGAGAACTACGGCGCCAAGTTCACCTTGCCGGACCGCGGTCCGATCGGCGCCAACTGCCTCGCCAATCCACGTGATTTCAAGACACCGGTGGCCGCTTTCGAAGACAAGGAAGACGAATGCCGCCTGCTGGTCAAATGGTGCGGCACCTTCCACGAGACCGTGATCGGCCATGGGCCGCTCGATGTGGTCGCCTGGCACGGCAACTACGCGCCGTTCAAATACGATCTACGCACCTACTCGCCGGTTGGCGCCATTCTGTTCGACCACCCGGACCCGTCAATCTTCACGGTGCTGACGGCACCAACGGAGGAAGCAGGGACGGCCAATATCGATTTCGTCATCTTCCCGCCGCGCTGGATGGTGGCCGAGCATACCTTCCGGCCGCCTTGGTATCACCGCAACATCATGAGCGAATTCATGGGCCTGATCTGCGGCCAGTATGACGCCAAGGAAGAGGGCTTCGTGCCGGGGGGCATGAGCCTGCACAACATGATGCTGCCACACGGGCCGGATGCCTTTGGCTTCGAAAAAGCGTCCAACAGCGACCTGGCACCGATGAAGCTCGACAACACCATGGCCTTCATGTTCGAGACGCGCTATCCGCAGCAGGTAACCGAATTCGCCGCCGGGCTTTCGGTGCTGCAGGACGACTATATCGATTGCTGGGAGGGCCTCGATCGCAAGTTCGATGGCACGCCTGGTATCAAATAACCATCAAGCCTATCCGGGGTACACCATGAAACGAACGGCTTCCTGGGTGGAGGGCGCCAACAGCGCCTCGACCCATTTCCCGCTGAACAATCTTCCCTATGGGGTCTTTTCGAAAGACGGCTCGAAGCCGCACTGCTGTACGGCCATCGGCGATCAGGTCCTTGACTTGGCTCTACTGGAGGAAGCCGGGTTGGTTGCGACCGGTTATGGTCGCGTGTTCGACCAGGATGGCATCAACGCCTTCATGGCGCTCGGCGAAGAGGTCTGGAACCGGGTTCGCGAGCAACTGACCTATCTCCTGCAGGAGGGTGGTGACTCTGCGCTTCGTGACGATGACGACCTTCGCGGCCAGGCGCTTCACCCGATCAGCGATGTCAGCCTGCACATGCCGTTCCAGGTGCGCGAATACACTGACTTCTATTCCGGCCGCCAGCATGCAGAGAATGTCGGCACCATGTTCCGTGGCAAGGAAAACGCCCTGCCGCCCAACTGGCTGCACATCCCAATTGGCTACAACGGGCGCGCTTCGACGGTTGTCGTCAGCGGCACCGAAATTCGACGGCCGCTGGGGCAGATGAAGCCGCCGGATGCCGACGCTCCGGTGTTCGGCCCCTGCCGGCGCCTCGATATCGAGCTGGAAATGGGCGCCGTCGTCGGTCTGCCGAACAACATGGGTGAGCCAATCTCTGTCGATCAGGCTGACGCCATGATCTTCGGCTACGTGCTTCTCAACGACTGGTCGGCCCGTGACATCCAGGCCTGGGAATACCAGCCGCTCGGGCCCTTCCAGTCAAAGGTGTTCGCCACCTCGATCAGCCCCTGGGTCGTTACCAAGGCGGCGCTGGATTCGTTCCGCGTCTCGACCCCGGTGCGCGAGAAGGAACTGCTTCCCTATCTCAAGGAAAACGGCCCTATGCTCTACGACATCGAGCTGGAAGTGCTGATGCAGCCCGACGAGGCGGAACGGCCAACGACGATTTCCCGCACCAACTACAGCACCATGTACTATTCGTCAGCCCAGCAACTGGCGCACCACGCGATCGGCGGCTGCCAGATGAACACCGGCGACCTTCTCGGTTCGGGGACGATATCCGGACCAGATCGTGACGGTTTCGGGTCGCTGCTGGAAATCACATGGGCAGGCAAGGAACCACTGGCGCTGGACACCGGCGAGACGCGGGTGTTCATCGAGGACGGAGACACGCTCACCCTGACCGGTTACGCCCAGGGTGAAGACTATCGCATCGGTTTCGGCGAATGCAGCGGGCGGATCCTGCCATCGCCGCAGTTCAGTTAGGGAGAGAACACCATGGCAAAAGCCTTCGCATCGCAGGGCGATCTTGCGGAAAAACAGATCTCGTTTACGGAAATCGGCAGCGACCTCTGGGCCTTTACGGCCGAGGGTGACCCCAATTCGGGAATCATCATCGGCGACGATTCCGTTATGGTGATCGAGGCCCAGGCAACGCCGCGTCTGGCCCGCAAGGTGATCGAAAAGGTTCGGTCTGTCACCGACAAACCGATCAGTCACCTGGTGATGACTCACTATCACGCCGTGCGCGTCCTGGGTGCCTCCGCCTATGAGGCGCCACAGGTGATCATGAGCGAGAAGGCGCGTTCCATGGTCGTTGAGCGCGGTCAGGAAGACTGGGATTCGGAATTCGATCGTTTCCCGCGGTTGTTCCAGGGACACGAGGAAATACCGGGTCTGACTTGGCCGACGACGACGTTCAACGATCGCATGACGGTCTATTTGGGCAACCGCCGCGTCGACCTGATGCGATTGGGCCGCGCCCACACCGCAGGCGATATCGTCGCCTATGTGCCGGACTCCAACGTCATGTTCACCGGCGACATCGTCGAGTACAAATCCGCGTGCTATTGCGGCGACGGCCATTTCCACGACTGGCCGGGCACATTGGAGGCAATCCGCCGGTTCGACGTCGATGCCATCGCACCGGGTCGCGGTGATGCACTGATCGGAAAGGCGATGGTGAACGAAGCCCTGGACCGCACCAAGGACTTTTTGCTCTCGACATACCGGCCAGTTGCCCAGGTAGCGCTCGGCGGTGGTTCGCTAAAGGAGGCCTGGGACGCCTGCCGGGCGGCCTGCGACGACAAGTTCGCAGACTATGCCATTTACGAGCACTGCCTGCCGTTCAACGTCGCGCGGGCCTATGACGAAGCCCGTGATATCGATACGCCTCGCATCTGGACGGCGCAGCGTGACAAGGAAATGTGGGAAGCGCTTCAGGGCTGAAGACCATGGCGCAGTATCACTACGAACCCTATGACTATGTGACACCGCCGGAGATCGCCGGGAATGCCGCCGCGCGCTATCCGGTGGTGATCATCGGCGCGGGGCCGATCGGCCTTGCCGCGGCCATCGATCTGGCCCTGCATGACACACCCGTGGTCGTGCTCGACGACAACAACGTCGTCTCCGTTGGCTCACGCGCCATCTGCTGGTCGAAACGCACGCTCGAAATATTCGACCGACTCGGCGTTGGCGATCGCATGCTGGCAAAGGGCGTGACCTGGAAGGTCGGCCGCCTGTTTCACAGCGACAAGGAAGTCTACAATTTCGACCTGCTGCCGGAGGAGGGCCACAAGATGCCGGCCTTCATCAACCTGCAGCAGTATTATGTCGAAGAGTACCTCGTCGACCGAGCGCGCGAGTTCCCGGACCTGATCGACCTGCGATTCAAGAACAAGGTCGTCGGACACACGATCGCGGAAGATGGAGTGACTCTGGAGGTCGAGACGCCGGATGGGCCCTACACGCTGACCGCGGACTATGTCGTGGCCTGCGATGGCGCCGGATCACCCACGCGCAAGCGTATGGATCTGCCCTTCGAGGGTCATACGTTCGAGGAGCAGTTCCTGATTGCCGACGTGGAGATGGAGCAGAGTCCTTTCGTGACGGAGCATCCGGAGCGCTGGTTCTGGTTCGATCCGCCCTTCCACAACGGTCAGTCGGCCCTGCTGCACAAGCAGCCTGACAATATATACCGCCTCGACCTGCAGCTCGGTCCCGATGCCGACGCGACGGAGGAAAAGCGCGAGGAGAACGTGCTGCCTCGAATCAAGGCCGTGATGGGCGACAAGCCTTTCACGCTCGATTGGATGAGCATTTACAAGTTCACCTGCGCCAAGCTCGACCATTTCATTCACGGACGCATGATCTTCGCCGGGGACAGCGCCCACGTGGTTTCGCCATTCGGGGCCCGCGGCGGCAATGGCGGTATCCAGGATATCGACAATCTATGCTGGAAACTGGCGGCGGTGATCAAGGGCGATGCGAGGGAAGACCTGCTGGAGACCTATGACCAGGAGCGTCGCCACGGTTCGGAAGAAAACATCCTGAACTCCTCGCGGGCAACGAACTTCATGACGCCGAAATCGGAGATGGAAGCGACGTTTCGCAACGAGACGCTGTTGCTCGCCGAGACGATGCCCTTCGCCCGCCGGCTGGTGAATTCTGGCCGCCTGTCCGAACCTTGCTCGCTTGAAGGCCAAGCGTTGCAGACACCGTCAGGAGACACCTCGGCCGGACTCGAACCCGGCGCGCCTTGTATGGACGCTCCGCTGGTTGCCGATGGCGAAAAAACCTGGCTCCTCAGGCAAATCGGCGGCTCGTTTCTGCTTTTGACTTTCGGTGATGTGACTTTGCCAGACCCGTTGTCGGTGAAGCATGTCGCCGTCGGCAGGCAAGGTGGTCTGGCAGACACAGACGGCTTCGCATTCGATCGCTACGGCGACGGCGTGGCTTACCTGGTGCGGCCGGACCAGCATGTGGCGGCCCGCTTCGATGGCACGGTCACCGATGCCGACCTGAAAGCGGCGCTCGAAAGGGCAGGAGGCCGGACCCAATGACAGACAATCCGCTGATGCGAGATGGGCTCGGCGCTGACCGTGACGACTTCTACCATTTCCTGATGGAGGCCCATGAAGGGCTGACGCCGGAGGAGTCGCGGCGGCTGAACGCCCGGCTGGTGCTGATGCTCGCCAACCAGGTCGGCGACATTGATGTGTTGCGGACGGTGCTTGATGCGGCGGTGGAGGTTGGCAAATGACAGTGCTCTTTGACTATTGGCGGTCTTCGGCCAGCTACCGGGTGCGTATCGCCTTGAACATGCTCGGCATCGAATACGAAGCTCGTTCGGTCAATCTTCTGGCGAAAGAGCACAAGGCGGACGAGCACCTGGCACGCAATCCGCAGGGGCTTGTGCCGGCGCTTGATATTGACGGTCAGGTGCTGACGCAGTCTCTGGCCATCATCGAATATCTTGACGAAACCCGGGAAGCAGACCTCTTGCCCAAGGACGCGCTCGGTCGACAGCGCGTACGAGCCCTGGCTGCGGCCATTGCCATGGAAATCCACCCGGTTTGCAATCTATCGGTCGTCTCGCACGTCATGGAATTGACCGGCGGCGGCGATGCCGTCAGAAGCGAATGGATGCAGCGATATATCAGTCGCGGTCTGACCGCTTTCGAAGCCATGCTGGACAGTCCGGATACCGGTCGGTTCTGTCATGGCGACAGCCCGGGCCTCGCCGACATCTGCCTCGTGCCGCAAATCTACAATGCGGATCGCTGGGGTGCCGACTATTCCGGCTGCCCGAAACTAGTGGCCATCGCCGAACGCTGTGCAGATCTGAAGCCCTTCGCCGATGCCTATCCGGATGCCGTGAAGCCAGTCTAAACAGCGGTTTAGCTGGTTGTCTTGAATCAATCCTGCAGGCCGCCGCTAAGTTTGTGGTCGCCAACCGCCTCCTTCGGTTTGTGCAAGGCGTGGCGACTTGAACACGCCAAGGACCTTGTCGACGAGAGCGCTATCGTAGTCCTGAAGTGCTGCGTGCCATCGGTCCGTTTGCAGCATCGCGCAGCCGATGAGGCTTGGTTTGCCGGCGCACTTTTCCAGCAGCCGGCAGCCGGCCAGAATCGACGTTCCGGTGCTGAGCGCATCGTCAATCAGGAAGATGGATCGGCTCTCCAGCAAAGGCAGCATGCGCGGATCCATGAAGAGGCGCTTTTCCTGATCCGGACTGGTGATCGAACGCATTGGGACGGACAAGGCCTCATCATACCAGAACTTGCGCGACGTGCTGAGCGGCACATAGCGGTCATGCCCCAATCGCCGCGCCGTTTCCTCCGCCAGCGCCAGGCCCAGGGTCGGCATGGCGACGACGATGTCGGGCGCGTGATCTCGCGCCTTGTTTGCCAAGGCCTCGGCCATGGTGTCGAGCACCGTGAAACTCGCCTGGTTGATGATCAGTGAGGCCAGTGCTTCGCCGTTGCCACGTTCCCGGATCGGTAGCGCCAATTGGCGACCGTCCGGCAGACGTGCGGGAAAAAAGCCGCGAAAGCCGCCCGATGGGTCTTCTTCATAGGTGCCGGCATCCTCTATAGTCTGCCAGAATGCCTGAGGGGCGATGTCTTTGCTCATCGGTGTGTTCCCTGTCAGCCCGTTCCAGCCGGCATAACCGACTCTTTCGATCATCGCAAAAGGAACCGACTTTCGATGCCGTTCGACCTGACCTCCGATGAATTGGAATACCTGACCGCATTGCGCCGTGATCTGCATGCCCATCCGGAACTGGGATTCGAGGAGGAACGCACGGCAGACATTGTTGCGCGGCATCTGCAAAGCGCTGGCCTCGCCGTTCATCGCGGGCTTGGCGGAACAGGTGTTGTCGGAACACTCACCCGCCGCGACGGCGGTCGCACGATCGGTTTGAGAGCCGACATGGATGCGCTGGCCATGCCGGAAACCGCCGACCGGCCATATAAATCGACCGTCGATGGCAAGATGCATGCCTGCGGCCACGATGGCCATACGACCATGCTCCTTGGCGCGGCAAGACACCTCGCGCAGTCCGACGACTTCACCGGAACGGTCCACTTCATCTTCCAACCGGCGGAAGAAGGGCGCGGTGGTGCAGTCCGCATGGTCGAAGAAGGGCTGTTCGAGCTATTTCCCTGCGATCGTGTCTTCGGCCTTCACAACATGCCTGGCCTTGCACCTGACGAGATGGCCGTCGTTGCCGGACCGCAATTGGCAAGCTCGGATTCCTGGATCGTGACATTCGCCGGGCAGGGAACCCATGGCGCCAAGCCGCATCTCGGCCGCGATGCGGTGACCGCCGGCGGCCATTTCCTTGCTTCGCTTCAATCGATTGTCGGCCGGGTCGTCGATCCGCTGCAGCCAGCCGTGGTCAGCGCCTGTTCGGTTCGCGCAGGCGACCCCAAGGCCCTTAACGTGATCCCGGACACGATCGAAATCGGCGGGACAGCGCGGGCCTATTCGCCAGATGTCCGCGACCAGCTCGAAGCCGAACTCGAGCGCCTTGCACAAGGAGCCGCGGCGATGTTCGGCGTGCAGGCTACGTACCGCTATATCCGAAGGATCCCGCCGGTTCTCAATGATCCAACGGTCACCGAGGACGCGCGTGTTGCGGCTCAGGACGTTTGCGACGGTGGCGTGCTCAGCGAGTTTCCCCCGTCGACGGCCGGAGATGACTTCGCTTTCTTCTGTGCCGATCGGCCTGGGGCCTATGTCTGGCTCGGCAATGGCCCGGCGGTCGATGGTGCTCTGCACCACAATACGGCCTATGATTTCAACGATGCCGCGATCCCGACCGGTGTCGGCTTTTGGGTGAGGCTCGTTCAACGGCAACTGGCGGCCGCTTAGTCTCTCGACCCAAAAAGTCGGTCAAGGCCTTGAACCTGACGCTACGTGAGGTCCTAAGGAAGGATCCATGTCACGACTCAAGCTCTTCACAATCGGCCAATTGGCCAAACAATCCGGCGTCACAGTGCGCACGTTGCACCACTATGACGATGTGGGCCTGCTGAGACCTGCCACGCGCGATGCATCGGGTCGCAGGCTCTATGACAGTGACTGCGTTCTGAGATTGCAGCAGATCATGACCTACCGAACGCTCGGCTTGGCCTTGTCGGAGATCACAAAGCTTCTGGATGATCCCAACCTGGATCGTCGCGCCGTTCTGGTTGCTCAGCGCAAGGCCGTTGCCGATCAGATCGAACGTGCAGAGACCTTGATCCGTGGCATTGATGAAGCGCTTGCGCTCATCGATCGTCAATCGCGTAAGGACATGGATATGACAACTCTATTTGGTGGGTTCGACCCTTCACAATTCGAAGATGAAACTAAGGCCCGTTGGGGCGAAACGAGGGAATGGGCCATTTCTGCGAAGCGAACCTCACAGTACTCCGACGAAGATTGGGCGCGCTACCAGACCGAGCACGATGCGATTTGTGAGGGCTTCGCTGATCTCGCCAGACAAGACGGCGAGGCCTCAAGCAAAACAGCGCTGCATTATGCACGCGCCTACGCCGACCTCATCGATCGCTGGTTTTACCCCTGTAATCCTCGCCAGATGGCGGCGCTGGCCGATACGTATGAAGGTGACGCCCGGTTCCGAGCGACCTTCGACAAACACGGCGAGGGGACATCGGCCATCGTGATTGAGGCCTTTCGAGCCTACGCCGCTGCCGAAGGATAGATCACGGAGGCTTGGGCCAACTACTCAATCATCTCCAGCACTGGGTTCACCAACGGAGCATCGCGGCTGACATCGGCGATGCCCATATCCGTCTGGTGCGGTCCGGCATTGCAAGCCAGACCGGTGCCGAAACAGGCCTTGAACACCAGGTAGGGTTCCCGCCATTCGACGATTGAGTCCATGGCTGTCCTTATCGCGGCGAATTCGTCCGCCACGGATGCAATCGGCGCCTCCGACAGAAGCCCTGAGAGAGGCAGCGGCAAGCTGGCAACGACCTGCCCGTCGACCGCAACAGCCATGCCGCCGTCCATTTCGATGACGGCATTGGCCGCCGCCGCCATATCCGTTTCGGTCCCGCCGATGACAGTGAGATTGTGGCTGTCGTGAGAGATCGTGGTGCAAAATGCGCCCCGCCAATGGCCCCAACCGGTGAGAAAGCCTGTCCTGGGAATGGGGTCGGCCCGTCCGTGACGATGGATCACGCTGATCAGCGTTGTTAAATCTGGCGGAACGATGTGACCATCTTCCACCGCGGCCTTTGCTTCGCCCCAGCGCGTGAACCGGGGTTGATCGATGGTTGCGACGCGAACGCGCCGACCCTCACTTTTGATCCGGAAATCAGCGGGGCTGACGGTCCGACAGTGCAGAGAATGGCGCAGTTGGCCCGATTCAGGTTCGGGAAGCGAGCGTGACAGCTTTCCGTCGGCGGCTACGATCCGGCCATTCGCGATGACATGGGTGGCGCGGAACTCGGTCAGATCCTCAAACAGAACGAGGTCAGCGCGCCGTCCTGGAGCGACGATGCCGAGATCCGGGCGTTGCAGACGCAGCGATGCGTTGATGGTCGCCGCTCGCAGGGCCCAGGACGTCGGCATGCCATGACCAACCAGTCGACGCACGACATCGTCCAGACCGCCGTCGCGAGCAAGGTCGTCGGGGAAGACATCGTCGGTGCACAGGGTGACCGTCGGCGGAAGGTGGCCCAATTCGTTGAGCGCTGCCACGATCTCGGGCAGCAGATGGTCGTGGGAACCGCGCAGTTCGATCGTCAATCCCGCCTCAAGCTTCTGCAGAAAGTCCTCTGCGGAGACGAGTTCGTGGTCGGAGGAAACTCCGGCAGTCGCGAAGGCTTCCAGGTCAGCTCCAACCAGGCCACGGGCGTGCCCGCAGAGCAACTTGCCGGACGCCAGCCCGGCCTGCACGATGCCGCTGATGCGAGGGCTGCGGTCGATGACGCCGCGCATGTTCATGATCTCGGCGACACCGACAATCGCCGATTCCTGAAGCAGTGCATCGACCGCCTCGCTGTCGAAGTCCGCGCCAGCTTGTTCGTGGTCTGGCGCCGATGGCACGCAGGACGGCGCCAGCAATAGGCAGCGCAATGGCAAGTTGGATGTCGCTTCGATGGCCCACTCGACACCCGCAACGCCATGGACATTTGCAAGCTCGTGTGGGTCCCAGACGATGGTGGTAACGCCGCGCGGCAGCACTGCCGCGGCATAGTGCGCCGGCGTCACCATCGAGCTTTCGATGTGCATGTGCGTGTCGATCAGCCCAGGCGTGATGGTCTTTCCCGACCCCTCCAGCCGCTCGTTCGCATCAGACCGTGTGCCGCGGGGATGGACGCTGGCAATCAGCGGACCGACAATGCCGATATCCGCAGGTCGCAAAGCGCCGGTCACCGCGTTAAACAACGTCGCATTCTCGATCAGCAGATCGAAAGCCGCGTCACCACGAGCCGCGGCAACGGCGCGATCACGAAGGTCGCGATCGTCGAGATCGAAGGGTTCTCGCCCGTTCATGCGGCGGCCCTCTTCAGGGCGTTGAGCGCCATGGCCCTTATCTGATCTGCGTCTGCTTTCGTGCCTATTGACGCATTGGGAGTGGCGTTGGGCCGGCTGTTGACGACAGTCCTGCCGCGGGTGTGATGGCCCGACAATTCCACGTCGATCCTGACGGGTTCAAACGTCACCGCACTTTCGCTGATGACCGCGGCGGCTGCGACCGGATCGTAGAGCGCCATGGCCTTTCGTCCTCGGGAGATGCCGATATCGATGTATCCGGCAAACAGGTCATGCAACAGGTCGGCTTTTTCCGTTCCCGACTTTAAAGTCTCCAGATCGGATGGAGCCACGATGACTTGCCTGCAAACGTCGAGATCGACCATCCGAAACGGTATTTCTCCGGTACACACGATCGCGACTGCTTCCGGGTCCGCCAGTGCATTGAACTCAGCCGACGGCGTGTGGTTGCCGTGCGTCGCTCCTCCGCCCATCCAGGTGATCAGGCCGATTTTGGCGCAAAGGTCAGGGCGGGCCAGCTTCAGGATTGCCAGGTTCGTCAGCGGGCCCAAAGCGAGGAATTCGACAGGACCGTCCGCATGCTCCAGCCAGCGCGTCAGGGCGATGAATGCCGGTACGGTGTCCGTTGAAAGATCGGCATTGGGCAAATGCCGTCCGGTTGTCGGTAGACCAGTCGGCCCGAGAATTCTTTCGGCTGTCTCAATCTCGCCAACGATTGGCGTGGCCGCTCCCGGGTGAATCGGAAAACGCCAGTCGAGCATCGCCGCAGAAGCCGCAGCGTTCTTGCAGACCTGAGACAGGTCCGCACACCCGAAAACCAGCGAACAACCGGATATGGTCCTGTCCGACTGTGCAACCATCTCAACCGCGAGCACGTCGTCGAAGCCCATATCGCAATCGATCCACAACGGCATCATCGCTCAGGCGCTCCGCCCAAGCACAGCGGCTCGCTCCACCGGCAGGTCGAAGCGGACCCGCTCGCCCGGAGAAAAGGGCGGGAGAGCTGCATCGACTTCCGCATTGATCGTTCCGAGTGGCGACTGCAGAAGGTATTCGCGCGTTCCACCCGCAAAGGAACTGCCCACAATCTCACCCTCGAAATTGCCATTGCCCAGCGGGACCATCTCCGGCCGCCAGGCCAATCCCGACGTATCGCCGGCAATATCGCCAGACAGCCGAACCGGTCCTTCCGGAGTTTCAATCATGCCGCCCGACACGCTGAAGATGTTCTCGAATCCGACAAAATCCGCAACAAAGCGTGTCGCGGGCGCATTGTAGATTTCTTCCGGCGAGCCGATCTGTTCGATCACCCCCTGGTTCATCACGACGATGGTGTCGGCCAGTGACATTGCTTCGCCCTGATCATGGGTGACAAAGATCATCGTCAGGCCGGTCTCGCGCTGCACACGCTGCAGTTCCGTGCGCATCTCCAACCGCAATCGGGCATCGAGATTGGAGAGAGGCTCATCGAGCAGCAGCACCTTCGGGTCCATGACCATGGATCGCGCCAAAGCCACGCGCTGCTGTTGACCACCAGATAGCTCCGCCGGTTTGCGGTCTGCGAATTGCGTGAGGCCGACCGTCTTCAGGCCCGCATCCACCCGGGTCCCCAGTTCTGCAGCCGACATATGCTTCAATCGCAAACCGAAGGCGACGTTTTCGAACACGGTCAAATGCGGAAAGAGCGCGTAGGACTGGAACACCAAACCGACCTGTCGACGGTTTGCCGGAACGCGGGTGACGTCCTGGCCATCGAGACGGATGGTCCCGGAAACGGGCTTCATCAGGCCGGCAATCGCGCGCATGGTGGTGCTTTTTCCGCAGCCGGATGGTCCGAGAAAGGCGAAGAGCTTGCCGCGGCCAATCGACAGGTTGAGGCGTTCGACTGCAACGGTCTTGCCATAGGCGAGGGTCAGATCAGTTAGCGTCAGGAAACCGTCATCAGACATAGCGGGAGAATCCTAGGAAACGTTCGGCAAGGAAAACGATCGCGATCGACATGACGGCCAGCAGCGATGCCAGGGCCGCCACGGACGGATCATAGGTAATCTCGATGTACCAGATCATGTCAATCGGCAACGTGCGTACTCCAGGGCCCGACAGGAACAGAGAGACCGGGACCTGATTGAAACTCGTGACGAAGCCGAGAATGAAGGCCGCCAGAATACCGCCCCGGATGTTGGGCAGCACGATGCGGAAGAAGGCGCCCAGCCGCGATGAACCCAGAAGGACGGCTGCTTCTTCAATGTCGCCGCGCAGATTGTCAAGCGATGCTGACACGACGCGTACGGCGTAGGGCAGAACAAGCGCTGTATGAGCGATAAAGAGGGCAAGGCCGACTGGCACATCCAGCGGAATGACGAGATAGCGCAGCAACGCCAGCCCGACGATGATGCCCGGCACAATGATCGGAGCCGAGACAATGGTGCGCAGTGTCTCGCTGAACGGCAGCCGATAGCGGGCAATGGCGTAGGAAATCGGAACCCCGAGGACGAGCGCCGACAATGTGCCGAAAATCGCCAAGCCCATCGACAGGGCAAAGCTTTCGCGGAAACTGTCGATCTCGAACACCTTGATGAACCAGCGCAGGGATAGTCCCTGCGGCGGAAAGGCCAGCGACTCGCCGGCCGAAAGCGCGGCGGCGACGATGATCAGAAACGGACCGATGAGAAACAGCAGCACCAGCGTCAGGACGCCGTATGAAAGAAGGCGGCCGGTCATCGTTTCTGCCTCGCGGTCGCCAGTCGTTTCAACAGCAGATTGGCGGAGAAACTCATCACCATCAGAATCATCGCAATGATGCTCGCCGAGACGAAGTCATTGGCAACGGTGACCTGCTGGTAGAGCAGTGTCTCCAGCATCAGGACCTTCGATCCGCCGAGAATTGCCGGTGTGATGAAGGCGGTGAGGGAGCCCGTAAAGACCAGCGTGCCGCCGATCACCAGGCCCTCCCGCGTAAGCGGCAAGATCACTTTCCAGAAAACCTGGAACCAGTTGGCACCGAGCACCCTGGCGGCGGGGACGGCATCCTTCGGCATGTTTTCCAGGGCGCTGGTGAGCGACACGATCATCAGCGGAAGGAAAAGCTGCAGGAGGCCGATGAAGACCGCGGTTTCGGTAAACAGAAAGCGGATCGGCTCGTCGGATAGACCGATGCCCGTCAGTGCCTTGTTGACGATGCCGGTTCGGCCAAGGATGACGATCCAGGCGTATGTTCGGGCGACCGGCGAGATCATCAACGGCAAGATGACCAGCCCGATCATGCGGCCGCGTGACGTCGGCGGCAGCGACACGATGGAATAGGCTGCGGCATACCCGACAATGGCCGAAACGGCGGTGACGAGAAATCCGAGTTTCAGGGTTCGAATGAACACCGTCCGGTTCAGTTCGCTCGAAAAGAAATCGAAATAGGGCGTGACCGTCCACTGGTCGGCCTGCCGGAAACCCTCCGACAACAGGATGCCGACGGGGAGAAGGAAGACCAGTGCTGCAAACAGCACGCCCGGCAAGACCAGCGCCAGTCCTTCCATCCGGTTTTGAAACATGTTTTTCCCCGTGCTTTTCCAACGGGCGCCGCTGGTAGAAAGCGGCGCCCGAAAGATCAGGCTTTAGAAGGCGTGTTGCCTACTGTGCGACCTCGGCATTCCAGTCAGCCAACCATTTTTCCCGATTGTCGAGAATGACCGCCGGCGGCAGCAGGTTGAGCGACTTCACGGTGTCTTCGCCATAGGTCAGATTGGCGGCGACCGATGCTTCGACCTTGACCTCGGAGTTGGCCGGGCTGTCGATCAGCGCGTTTGCCAGCTTGGTCTGGATGTCCGTGGACAGCCAGTAGTCCATGAACTGGTAGGCGAGGTCCTCGTTCTTGGCGCCCTTGGTCAGGATCATGACGTTCATGCCGCCAGTCTGGCCTTCCTTCGGCGTGGCCCACTTCATGGGCAGGTCCATCTTGGTATACGCACCCCAGGCAAACCGGCCGACAGGTGCCGCCAGGATCTCCTCCTGCTGCATCAGCTGCGCCACCTGTGACGAGCGGACGTAGAAGGTCACGATGTCGTCCTTGTTCTTGGCGACGTCGGCGATCGGCGCTTTGAGATCGTAGGCGTCGTTGCCGATGGACTTGCCAAGCATATAGAGCGACGGCGGACCCTGGTTGGTCGTCACGTTCGGAAACGCAACGCGCCCCTTGATTTCCGGCTTGAAGAGATCCGACCAGCTTTCGATACTGACCTTGTCGGACCGGTAAACGATCGAGGTCGCATAGAAGGTATAGCCGATGCCCAGGTGATCGCCGAGCGGATCCTTGGCGATCTCGTAGAGTTTGCCGTAGTTGGACAGGCGGGAAACGTCGATCGACTGGGTAATGCCTTTGCGCGCAGCAGCCAGCGCATCATGTGTGGACATGACGGCCATGTCGATTTCGGGATCGTCCTTGTGGGCCTCCAGCTTGGCCAGCCGCTCGACGCTGTTGCCGGTCTCAACGACGATCTCGCAGTCGCAGATGGCTTCAAACGGCGTGTAGACCAGTTCCTTGAAGGCATCCTGCGAAAAACCATAGACCGAGATGACGAGTTTCTTGTCGGCGGCATTGGCGGCACCGACGCCAAGCGCCAGGGCGACCCCGGTTGTGAGGAGCAGTCTTTTCATGTTGGTTCCCTTTCGTTGTTGAAGTTGCATGCGGTGGGTTCCTTCGCTTTGGTCACGGAGGCGCGCGAGCGCTGGAATCGCGAATAACCAGTTCCATCGGGACACATTGCCCGGGTTCATTTTCAGCCGGCTTGGCATCCTGATCGAAGTGAGCCTCGATCTGCCCGACGAGGTCGGTTACGGCAATTTCCGCGATACGCTGCATGTTCATGCGCATCGTTGTCAGGGCAGGCGAGATATTGACCGACCAGATGAGGTCGTCGAAGCCGGTCACCGTTGCCGCGGTCGGGACATCAATCCCCGCCCTCTGCAGCTCGGTAACGGCCCGCAATGCATGCAGATCTGACAGGGCGGCGAAGGCCGTCACACCTTTGCGTGCGTGATCGGCGAGCCCGAGCGCACATCCGATACTATTGCTGGCTTCCAGTTCCTCCACCCACACGACATCGACCCTTGCCGTATTGCCCACGGCGGCCTTGATGCCGCCGAGCCGATCGTTCTGGACGTTGGAATCCGGATAGGCTCCGATGACTGTAATGTGCCGGTGCCCGAGTTCGGCAAGATGTTTTCCAATCTGCTCTCCGCCGTTCCAATGGTCGGCCGAAACGGTGTTGCCGGGCGTCGAAGGCGAGTCGATCATAGCTGCCGGCCGGTTAATGTCGGTAATGCGCGTTCCGTGTCGGGGAACAATGATAAGTCCGTCCGCACCTCGTTCGATCAACCGGTTGATGGCGCGGGTCTGTGCACTGACATCATTGCGGCTGTCGCCGATCAGGGTGCCGTATCCGAGATCGGATGCTGCGTTCTCGATCGCCTGGGCGATCTGGGGAAACAGCGGATGGGCGATGTCCGCCAGCACCAGTCCGAGCACGCCGCTGCGACCGGTGCGCAGCGCCCGTCCGGCCAAGCTCGGGACGTAACCCATTTCCTTCGCCTTGTTGCGGATCGTTTCTGCCAGATCCTCTGACAGGCGTCCCTTGCCGGACATCGCATTCGAAACCGTGGCGACTGAAACGCCAAGCGCTTTGGCAACATCTGTCAGGTTCGGTCGCGGCTTCAACAGGTTTCGCTCCGCAGATTAGTCTGCTTAATCGTTTAATCAAAATTGCGCATTTTGCCGGCATTGTCCAGTCGGCCCTCGTTTTGAACCGGTCGGGTTGTGGACAGTGCTATCAGCGACGGCGCGTCCAACCGGTTCGCACAACAAAAAACGGCGCCCCGAAAGGCGCCGTTGCAAGTGGATTGAAAAAGGGTCTTTACATGCCCTTGATACGACCCTCAACCTTTGCGTTGACGTTGCCGGCGGCGCGAATATACGCCATGACATCGTTCGCCATCAGTTTACCATCGAGGTCACCCAGCAGGACCTTGGAGCCACGCAGCATGCGGTAGCCGTCGCCGCCGCCGGCCATGTAGTCGTTGGTTGCCAGCTTGTACATGGCACCGTCACTCAGCGCATCGCCGCCGACCATGACATCAACGACCCGCTCGCCGGCAGGCTTGGATGCGTCATAAGAGAAGGTCATCCCGGATACGTGCGGGAATCGGCCGGCTGAGTTTTCAACCTGGCTCACACCGTTTTCCAGCGCCTGACGGATGGTTGCACCATCGACTTCCAACATCAGCGTCTTGTTGCCGAAGGGCAGCTCGGTGAGGATATCGCGACGTGTGAGAGCGGTTCCCGGAGAGTACTGGGTGTTGCCGCGGATGCCACCACCGTTGGTGATTGCGACATCGGCGCCAACTGCCATGCGCATGGCGTCGGCGATCAGGTTTCCGACTGCGGTTTCGCCGGTCCGGACAGATGCCTTGCGGGTGTCCAGCTCGCCGTCTGTTGTACCGATCTCGACATCCAGCTCTTTCGACAGGAGTGCTTCATATCCAGCGACCTTTTCCATGGTCGCCGGATCGGGCGTCACGCCAGCGGTGTCCATGACACGGAAATTCGGATGCCAGCGCACGCGGCGATTGCCGCGGCTTTCGCCAACGGAAATGGCAACATCGACGGCGGTCATGTAGTTGCCTTCCTCGGACGATTCGACCATCGCGGTGCGGCCGTCATAAAACAGCATCAGGTCATGATCGTCACCGGTCAGTATGATGTCGAAGGCACCGGAATCGAACATCTCACGGTCGACCTGGCGATTGCCGTGGGTCATGGCAACGATGATGTCCGCACCGGCTTCGCGCAGTTCCTTGGCCTTCTCGATGCCGGTCTGCGTGGTCGAGGTGAATTTGAGGTCGCCCGGGTTGGATTTGACCGGGGAATCGTCCGCTGTCAGCCCGACAACACCGATCTTGACGCTGTTCATCGGATCGGAGTCATCGCCGTAGCTCAGCATCATGGTGTCTTCGATGCCATCGATCTTGGAACCATCGGCATTGCGCAGGTTGGCAGCCAGAATGTTGCCCTGAACCGCTTTCATGCGCTCGAAGAAGATTTCCTTGCCGAAATCGAATTCGTGGTTTCCGGGAATGAAGATATCCAGCGGCACCACGTTCAGCAACTCGACCATGTGCTCGCCCTTGTCGAAGCCCGACAGCAGCGAAGGCGAGATTGTGTCGCCGGCATGCACGTAGACGAGATTGCCGCCCTTCGCACGCTCGGCGCGGGCCACGGCATTGGCACGGGCCACGCCACCGCGCGTTTTGTCGTGCATCTTGTAGATGTCATTGACCAGTAGGAAGGTGACGTCGAAATCGGCGGCCATTGCCGTCGACAACGTTGACAGCGCGAAAGCTGCCGCCAGCGTCGCTTGTTTTAAGAGTTTTATCATTCTTTCACTCCCAGTAGGTTTTCAATCGGCTCGTTCCCCAAACCAGTAATGGTTCTAATGTTGCATCTTGACGACGATGCGTCACGAATTTATTTCCGCCTCACGGCAGCATGTGGATACCGTCGCGGCACCATGCACAGAGTGGCGATCCTCGCTACAAATCAGCGGCTTAGGTCGATCGCCTGATTCAGGTTCTGAAACCTTGCAAGCCAAGCCGCTTGAATTGACGGTTCGCTTACCAGGGCTGCCTGTCCCTGACCGGTTCGGGGCCGGTGACAGCAATATACGGCGGAGATTTGCCGCTGAAAAGGCCTATCAAAGCGCATAGAGCGCCGAGAATTTCGCCTCGAGATAGTCGAGCAGCGGGGTTCCGTTCGGCGCTTCCCCGGTCGCCCGTTCGATCAGTTCCGGCGCTGAATAAAGTCGGCCTTCCTGGTGAATGTTCTTTCGCAGCCAGTCGAGAATGGGTGCGGTTTCGGCGCTCCTTATCATGGCCTCACGGTCGGGCAGGGCCTTTCGCATCGCCTTGTCCAGGCAGGCTGAATAGATGTTGCCGAGACTGTAGGTTGGGAAATAACCGAACAGGCCGACCGACCAGTGCACGTCCTGCAGCGCGCCGAGGCTGACATCAGGCACTTCGGCTCCGAAATCGCGCTCAAAGCGCTCGTTCCAGGCTACTTCCAGGTCGTCAACACCGAGTGTTCCGGCGATCAGTTCCCGCTCCAGTTCGAACCGCAGGAGGATGTGCAAATTGTAGTGGACCTCATCGGCTTCGGTTCGAATGAAACCGGTCCGGACCCTATTCACCGCGGCATAAAGAGCGTCCGGTCCGTCGAGATTGAGATCACCGAAGGCCTCGACCATGGCCGGATAGAGCCAGTCAGCGAATGGACGGGACCGGCCGACTTGATTTTCCCAGAAACGCGACTGGCTTTCATGCACGCCCATGGAGCAATAATCGGCCGCCGGCATGAAGGCATCCGGAGCCCCCTGACCGTAGAGTGCGTGGCCGACCTCGTGGACGGTCGAATAGAGGCAGTTGAAAGGATCAGCTTCGTCTGTTCGCGTCGTGATGCGGACATCGCCGGCGATCCCGAGACAAAACGGGTGCACCACCGTATCCAGGCGTCCGGCGTCCATATCGTAACCGATCCGGGCCGCGATCTTGCGTGACAGAGCGAGCTGAGCACCGGCGGGAAAGTGCCCGGTCAGGGGAGCTGGCACAGGCTTTTCGGCAATCTTCTCGCGCAAGGCTACCAGTCGCGGCCGCAGGCCTTCAAGCAATGGCAGCAGCTCCGAAGCACGGGCTCCGGGCTCGAATTCGTCGAGAAGGGCGTCATAGTGATCGGTACCTGGCTCTGCCAGACATTCGGCGACATTGCGCTTCAGCTCGATATTGCGTTTCAGGGCCGGGGCAAATTTTGCGAAATCCTTTTCGGCCCGGGCGACGGCCCAGATCTGCTGACCCTCGGAGGCAGCGCGTGCGCTTTCTTCGGCCAGGCTGGTGGGGATTTTGGTTGCCTTGTCGTAAGAGCGCTGTGCTTCCGTTACATTGCGCAGGTCGAACAGAGACAACTGATCCGTGTCGATCCCAGCAATCCACTCCGGAATACGTGGATCCGCGCTGCGGGCATGCAGAACGGCGGCCAGCGCTCCCGATTGTTCGGCCCTTTGCGGTCCGCCCCGCTTCGGCATCATCGCCTCCTGATCCCACGACAACAGAGCGGAGACCTGGCCGAGCGCGGCCGATTGTTTCAAGTGATCGAGAAGGGCGGGCAGGGACATGACGCGGCCTGATAGCTGTTGAAGGTCACATCAGCGGCTAGTGGAATTCGCCCCAAATTGCAACCGGTCGTATCTCGCTTCAGGCGAAACGCGGAGAGGGCAGATCGTCTGACAGCCCCCGCAGGACAAATGGGGTATCGGAGAGCACCGATTGGGCACCGCTACTGATCAGATGGTTCGCACGTTGTGTGTCGTTGATCGTTGCCACGGCGAACTCGATGCCACTGCCATTGAGCCGATCGAGCGCTTCTTCATCCAGGTAGTCGTTCTGCAGATGTAGGATCTGGCAGCCGGTTTCGGCCAGCCGACGGGCCGGATCCTCCGGGGTGACGGTGACGGCCAGGCACCGGGGGATCTGCGGGAGCGTTTCCGCGGCCAACCGCATGCAGCGTTCGGAGAAACCGGACAGGAAAAGGTCGTCTTCGCCAAACGTCCAGGTTTCGACCAGGACATCACAGACCTGCCGCACCAACTGCTCTTCGCTGCCGAAGACCTCCTTGAGCTCCAATTGCAACTTGAGGCCCTCGGCTCGGATGCAACCGAGGAACTCCCGCAATGTAGGGACGGTTTCGCCGGCGAATTCGTCAGAGAACCAGCTTCCCGCGTCGAGCGAGCGGATCTCGTCCAGGCTCGCCATCAGAACCGGACCGCCGCCGTCGGTGGTTCGGTCGAGCGTTTCGTCGTGGATCATGACCAAGCCACCGTCCGCGGTCAGGCGAACGTCGGTCTCGATCCATTGCGCGCCCATTTCCTTGGCCTTGCGCACTGCGCTGAGCGTGTTTTCAGGTGCGTGAGCGGAAGCGCCTCGATGGGCGATGAGGGTGTCGCGAACGAACGGCTTGGACGACGCCATGGGGGTTCCTTGGACTGGTGGGAAAGAAGGGGCCGCACCGAAGCGCGGCCTCTGATTGGACTGCTGAGGTCGAAGATCCGACTAGCGCTCGAGGATCACGTTTTCGATGAAATACTCCTTCACGTCCTTTTCGAACGGATTGGGCGCCCAGGGCGTGCGGTAGGCACGCTGCGATGCTGGTACCAGGGCGAAGGAATCATCGGCCTTGTCGTGCATCGGTGCGGTTCCGAACTCACGGTTGAAGGCGGTCTGTGTTTCTGCCGAGGTGAGCCAGTCGACAAAGAGCAGGGCGGCGGCCTTGTTCGGCGCATTCTTCGGAATCGCGACGCCGTTGCCGCCGCCATTCATGCCCATCGAGGGAATGTAGAACTTGATGTCGGAGCGCACTTCGCCGCGTTTCTGCAAGCCAGCGAGGTGATCTTCCCAAGCCGGCACCATCCACAGCTCGCCGTCGCTGACTCGGGTAATGCTGTCGGAGTTGGAGGCCGTGACAAGGTAGTTCTCCGCGTGCTGGTTGAAGAAGTCGATGCCGGGCTTGAGTGCGGCCAGCTTTTCGGGGCTGCTTTCGCCATTGGTGAAATCAACGCCGCTGATGACCCGCAGCATGTTTTCGAAATAGGAGGGGCCGGAGCCGCCTTTTTCGTAGTTGAACCCGAATTTCTCCGGGTTGGCCTTCCAGAACGACGCGAACTCCTCCGGCGTCTGCGGCAAGTCGCCTTCAGAGACCTTGCCGGGGTCGTAGGCGATGCCGGTCTGGTTGCCCCAATAGGCAAAGGTATAGCCGTTGCCGTCGATGCCGGCGAGCTCGCCGGTCCGGCCTTGTGTTTCAGGCAGCAGTTCGGAGAGGGTTTCGAACATGGCCGGCATGTCCCAGTCGTTGACCGAGTTGAAGCCGAAGGCCATCACATCGATGTCGCCCTGATCGCGATCCCGTTCAGCCAGCAACTTGCTGACATTGCCATCGAGCGTACCTTCGGGAATGGTGACCTTGATGCCGTATTTTTCTTCGAATGGCTTGACCGCGTTGCGCAGGTCGTCCTGCAAATACCAGACGAACCAGGTGACTTCGCCCTCTTGCTTGGCCTGGGCGACGATGTCGTCCCAGGACATCGACTTGAGGTCGGCGGCTGCCGCCACGGACGTCGCCATGGCCAGCGCCATGGCAGTTGCGGAAAGTCGTTTTAGCATGGGTGTATTCCTCCGTGTTGCTTGGGGTATTCGCGTCTATCCCTTGCCTGAGCTCAGCGCCGGGTTGGCCGAGCGCAGCAATCGCTCCAGGAAGAGCATGAGGACGACATTGGGGACGACGAGAATGAGCGAGAGCACTGCCGCGTTGGGGCGGACGAAGTCCTGGCCCATGCTTGAATAGAGCAGTGTCGGAATGGTGACGAAGTTCGGCGCGCCGACGATGAAGGCAACAGCGAATTCCTCGATCGACTTGATAAAAACGATGAGCAGGGCGGCAAGGATGCCGGGTTTCAGCGCTGGAATATATGCGACCCTCCAGCGCGCCAGCGTCGTGGCGCTCATGTCGCGGGCTGCGTCGATATGATCCTGGCGGACCTGTTCGAAACTCACTGACAGGATGCGGATCGCATAGGGCAGGTAGATGACCGTATGGGCAAAGACGATAGCGCCGAAGCGCCAGGTGTGCAGGCCGAGCTGAAACATCAGCGAGGTGAAGAACACGGCGGTGATAAATTCCGGTACGACAAGCGGCAGCAGCGAAATCAGCTTGGCGGCTTCCTTGCCGGGAAACTGCAGCCGACCGAAGGCGAACGCCGTCGGCATGGCGAGCAGCAGGGCAAAAAGGGCCGCCGAAGGCGCCAGGACATAGGAGTTGACCAGTGCCGTCTGCAGAGACGAGTTCACCCACATGTTCTGCCAGCGGAAGAAGGACAACACCGGCGGCAGCAGCTTGTCGGCGGTCCACGGTTCGGCCGGATCCACCAGCGACCACAGGATCGCCATGGCGAATGGGATGAGCAGCCACAGGGTGCAGACCGCCAGCAGCAGATAAAGGAGCCCGCGATTGAGCACGGCCATATTCATCACGCGCTCCTCCCCTTGAGAACAAAGCGCGATACCGCTGCCAGAATGCCGGCGCCGATCAGCGAAACCATCATCAGGGTGACGCCGACGACCGCTGCGTCGTTCCAGCGACCGCCGCCCTTGAAGAAGACCATCAGCTGGGCCAGCGACTGCCGATTGGTCGGCCCGGCGATTACCTGGAAAGAGAAATCAGCCACCGCGCCGATGAAGATGATGACGAGGGAGGCTTGCATCGCTGAAATCGTCATCGGCGCGATGACCTTTCGGAAGCGGGCGAAACTGCCGGCGCCCATGTCCCGCGCCGCATCGAGCACATCGTCGCTGATCGCTTGAACGGCTCCGGTCAAAAGCAGCAGTGCAAAGGGCATGTTCTTCCAGATCTGCAGGATCAGCACGCCGATGGCGTTTCGGTCGTTTTGCAGGCGGCGCGGTCCGTCCCATATGCCCAGCCACTGCATGAACTGGTTGAGCACTCCGTGATATGCGATCACGTTGACGAACAGAAAGGCGGCAACCAACCCGTGAATCAGCAGCGGTGCCTTGAGCACGGCGCTGATGGTCAGGGATCCAGGAAACGGCTTGCGCAGCCAGATGGCGAGCGGATAAGCGACAATGACCGCTCCGATGGCGCTGATCGTGCCGACATAGGTGGAGTAGGCGATCGAGCGGCGATAGGCCTTGCGATCGACCATCTTTTCCCAGAATTCGAGCGAAAACTCGCTCTCACCGGCGAGGTTGTAGTAGCCGAAGGACTGCACGATGGCGATGTAGACGACGACGCCGATGAGCCCGATGATCAGCCCGAGCCCGGGTGTCAGCAACAGGATGACCTGAAGCCATTTGCGGGCAGTCATGACAGCGCCTCGAGGAAGGTAATGTCTGCCGGATCGATATGGAACTCGATGTGCTGGCCTTCGCCAATGTCGACCCGGTTGAGCTGCAGGCGCTGAGAAACATTGCCCGATGCGAACAGAATGTCGGTGAAATTGCCTTGGAAGGACCGGGTCGTGACCTTGGCGGAGACCGTGTTTTGCGAGCCACGGCCCAGGGTTACGCGCTCGGGACGCCAGCAGATGCGGACGTTTTTGGCCGGGGGCGGGGTCGCACTGCCAACGGTCAGCGACCCGAGCGCAGTCTCGACTTCCCAGTGGGTGCCGCCGTTTTCGGCGACCACCGTGGCATCGAGAATGTTGGCGCTGCCGATGAAATCGGCAACGAAACTGGTTTTCGGGCGACTGTAGATCTCCTCCGGTACACCCGACTGTTCGACGACACCGCCGTTCATGATGAACACTCGATCCGACATCGCCAGAGCTTCATACTGGTCATGGGTGACATAGATGGCGGTCAGACCGTATTCGCGCTGGATCTTGCGGATTTCATAGCGCACGGATTCGCGCAGCTTGGCGTCGAGATTGGACAGCGGTTCATCGAAGAGAATGACGCTTGGACGCATGGCGAGCGCCCGTCCGAGGGCGACGCGCTGCTGCTGTCCGCCGGACAGCTGGTTGGGTAGCTTGTCGAGATGCGGCTCCAGGTCGACCTGGGCGACGATCTGCGCCAGCCGGGCATCGCGGTGTGCCGCCTGCATCTTCTGCTGGCGCAGGCCGAAGAGCAGGTTTTCCCGAACCGAAAGATGCGGAAACAAAGCGTAAGACTGGAAACACAGGGCAGTATCGCGCTTTTCAGGCGGCACGCCGGTGACGTCCTGGCCGTTGATCTCGATGCGGCCCGAGGTCGGTTGCAGGAACCCGGAAATCAGTTTCAGCAAGGTCGTCTTGCCACACCCTGACGGGCCGAGCAGCGTGACGAACTCACCTTCGGCGACATCGAACGACATGCTCTTGAGTGCGACGAAGGTGCCGAACCGCATTTCGACATCCACAACCCGGATCGCTGTCATCGAATGAAACCTCCCTCAACGTGACGGGGCGATAGTCGCCCGGCGTAATCGTCGCGTTGGTCTTTTTATTACACACACTGTGTGATATTTATATGACAGAAATCCGACGAAAAGGCTAGAGGGCTTGTGGATTTTGGGGATTTCGAGCGATTCCTGCTGTGTTTTCAGTATGGTTGTGTGCCTTCCGGACTGGCCTGTAAGGTCTGTCTCCAACAGAAAGACGATTCGAAGCGATGCCACGCCGCCCGGGAATATCACCGACCCTGATGCGCAAACCCGACCCGTCGGTGGTCAGCACCAATGAGCGGCTGGTATTGGATGTGGTGCGTCGCCACGAGGGCATTTCGCGTTCGGCAATCACCGCCTACACAAGTCTGACGCAGCAATCCGTTCATCGCCTCGTCGAAGCGCTGACCGCTCGTGGTTTTCTGAAAGTGGGGTCGACGGTCATCAACGGTCGCGGGCAGCCGAGCCGGGCCGTGAGCGTCAATCCCGAAGCGATCTACAGCCTCGGCGTATCTGTCAACACGGACACGATCCGCCTGTGCGTGGTCGACCTTGAATGCCGCGAGATCACCAATGAAGTGGTGGCAACCGATTCCACCCTGCGCGAGTCGTCTCTTGTCGCAATCGCAGAAGCCGTCGACGGGCTTCTCGAACGACAGCGTATACCGGTCGATCGTGTTCTCGGAATGGGGGTGGCCATATCAGGCTACCGCACGCTCGAACCAGGTGAGTTCGTGACGCCGGTTCCGCTGGAAGAATGGTCGAATGCGCCGCTGGCCGGTCTTTTTGAAGCAGCCGTGGGCATGCCAGTCTGGGTCGAGAACAACGCAACCGCCGGCGCCATTGGAGAATCGCTCGTCGGCGCCGGCCGGAATCACTCCTGTTTCGCCTACCTTTCATTCAACTACGGGTTCGGTGGCGGGCTCATTCACGATGGCAAGCCGCTGATCGGCGGCTTTGGCAATGCCGGCGAAATAAGTCAGGTCTATACCGTCGAGGAGATGCCGAACCGGCCGGCTCTCGGTCAATTGTTAAAGCGCCTGGCGGAAAACGGCATTGAAGTTGCGACCATCGCCGAACTCAACGCGCACTTCGACCCGAACTGGCCCGGCGTCGCCAGTTGGATCAAAGAGGTGAGCCCGCAGCTCAACCTGGTCATTCGAGCTATCCGGGCCATGCTCGACCCGACGGCGATAGTCTTCGGTGGTGAGGCTCCGACGGTTCTGAGGCAACTGCTGATCGAGGCCTGCGATCCACCTGATCGAGATCGTTACGGGCGAGAGCGCGTGGTGCCCGACTATATTCCAAGCGCGATCGCCGACGATCCGTCCACCTTCGGCGCGGCGCTGATCCCACTCAAGGATCGGGTTCTGACCTGATCGGTTCATGCATGGGGCGGCAGAGCGTGGCCGCTGTCGGCGTCTGAGTGAGGCTTCCACAGACCTCAAGTACGCCGTCGGCGTTGCCGCCGGCCGCCAGCACCGCATCGGTGACGGCAATGACACAGGGCAGTTCCGGTTCCACACCGCGCAGGGCCGCTTCCGTGCGCTCAGCGATATTCACCGTATCTCCGACGAGCGTATAGTTGATACGCCCGGGGAAGCCGATATTGCCGACCACGACCGGGCCACTGTGCAGTCCGACCCGCAGGCGCGGAGAATCTCTCCCCACGGTGCGCTTCTCCATGGCTCGGGCGATGTCTGCTGCCGCCCGGCAGGCGCGGGCGGCGTGATCCGGCTGCGGATCGGGAGCGCCCCAGAAACACAGAAGGCCATCGCCGGTATATTTGTCGATGACACCGCCGGATTGTTCAAGAATTGGACCGATCTCTCCAAACAGATCATTGAGATGATCGGCGACTTCGGTGGCCGCGTGTCCGCGCGAATAAGCGGTAAACCCTTCCAGATCGACAAACATGACGGTCAGCTCGCGTTCCTGCGAAGTCACCGCATCGCGCGAGGCAGAGAAGAGCCGGCGCACCAGCGACCGAGGCAGATAGGTCTGAAAAGCCGAGAGGGCATTGGCCGAATTGACCAGGGCGGCTGCCATGCCGCGCCACTCCAGGATGCGGCTTTGCTGCAGTCGGGGCAGGGACACTGCATCGAAATCGAGCGCAGCGAGGTTTTTCAGTGCCTGGTTGAACTCTATTGTCGGGCGGGTCATTCGCCGACCGAGAAACCAGGCGGCCACGGCAGCTGCCAGCATCAATATCAGCCCAAGACCAGCAGCCACAGTAGAGGCCCATCGCTCCCGCAGCGTATCGGCCGATGGTATCGCGACACCAATGGTCAGCGGTTCCGGCCCGTAGTCGTCCAGTTGGCGGTAGAAGAAGGTGTAGTTGGTGCCGTCGATCGGCGACCAGTGACCCTGGGTTCGTTTCAGTTCTCCAGTCTGGTTCAGCGGCCGCCGGTCCGCCCAAATCCGGGCGATCACCGGGTTCTCGGTGTCGGTCAGCAGCGGCAGTTCCGTTGAAGGCGTTTCGACATTGGAGACCGGACGGTTCGGATAGGTCAGAACACGGTCTTGCCCGACCAGCACGAATGCCGTCACGCCGAATTGCTCAGAAATCTCGGTGACGTAGCGGGACAAGGCCCGGCTGGTCACCGCTGCGACGAGCACTCCGGAGAACACTCCCTCCGGTTCAAGGGCGATCCGGTAACTCATGATGGTATCGTTGGCGATCGGGCTGAGCAACGGGCTCGCCCAGTAGGATTTGTTACCCTCCCTGGCGACTTGCAGAACAACGTCGGCCAGTGGCAAGACGCCACCCGGCTCGTTTACTTCTCCCAGCGTATTGCGCTGCCAACGGCGCATTCTCAGATCGTCGTCGATGAGACCCACGCCGGCGACCTGAGGCGTTCCTCCCATCAATCCGAGCGCGAAGGCACGCACGGCCTCGTCATCTGCCAGGTCGATCGCCCCCTCAAGAACGGACCGGCGAGCGTAAAGCAACTGTTGCGCGACCGGGTCCAACTGGCTTCGGATCTTGTTTTCCAAGCCGTCGACGACAAGCTCCGCGCGATCGGCGAGCAGTCGACTGGCTGTACTTGTAGAGATGAGATAGCCGGTGACGACAACCGGCAACACGGCAAGGACCACCAGGGCAGCGAGCACCAGCGGGATGAGTCTGGCGAGTGAGATTTGCATGCCAATTCGGGTCGACGTATTTGTGCCGGTGTTGCGCTCGACGTCCATATTGTCCTTCAGACGCAGTTTGGGTGTCCAATCCCGGGTTTTTTCAATCCAGCCTTTGATAACAGGTGCAAAGACTGATCGGTACTCGTGATTCGGGGTATCGACCGCCAGCAGCTATCGGCGGGTGCTGTCGCGGACGATCAGTTGCGGCTCGATACGCGTGAATTCGCTGATTGGGGAAGCATCATCGGAAAGCACGGCGCGGAGCCAATCGGCGACGTGCGAGCCGATCTCCCGCGCGCGGACATCGATCGTGGTGATATCGGGAATCGCGAGCTCCGCTAGGTCATAGGCACCGAAGCCGGCAATTGCCACGTCCTCGGGAATTTGCAGTCCGGCACGCTGACACTCAGTCATGGCACCAAAGGCTGACAGGTCGGAAACACACATGACGGCCTCTATGTCAGGCCATTCTTCCAGCATTTTGCGCATCGCCATTGCGCCCTCGCGCATGGTTATCGGAGGAACACCCCAGGCGATGACACGGGTCGCATCCAGGTTCATTTCCTCTAGAGCCGCCACGAAGCCGGCTCGACGGTCCTTTCCGCGTGTATCACGCGAGGTGTCTCCGCCGATAAAGCCGATGCGTCTATAACCCTGATCATAGAAATGTCGCACCATCAAAGCGCCGGCATCGGCATTCGAAAAACCGACGACATGGTCAATTGGATTGCGCGGCAGATCCCAAATCTCGACCACGGGTACTCCGGAATTCTCCAGGTAGCGCCGGCATTTCTTGGTGTGCGATCCGCCGGTGACAACGATGGCCTCCGGGCGCCGTCGCAGGAACAGCTCGACGAGACGTTCCTCTTCCTGCATGTCGTAGTCCGTGTAGCCCAGAAGGATCTGCAGGTTGGTGGTGCGCAGCCTCTCGGTCAGTCCTCTCAGGGTATCGGCGAAATTGGCATTGTTGATCGACGGAATGATCACCGCGACGAATCCGGTCTTGCGCGACGACAGCCCGGATGCGGTGCTGTCGATGACATATCCAAGTTTTTCCGCAGCCCTGCGGATCTTGTCGCGCGTCTCCTTGCTGACCGAAGCGTCGTCGCGAAATGCGCGGGACACGGTCATGGAAGACACACCGGTCAGGCGGGCGACGTCCGACATGGTCGGGGCTTTTTTTGGTTGTTTCATGGACATCCCTGTGATGACGCGGTTTTTCGTGTGGTTTCACCCACGAATATGGTTGTCGGCAATTCAACTGCGGTATCAGCCATGGCGCCCAGGATTTTGGCGACGAGCATACCTGCGCCCTTCGATCCGATGGTACGACGTGGCGTAATGGTCGTTGTCAGAGGCCGTTCCAGCACGTTGTTGATGTTGAGACCGTTGAACCCAACGATACCGATGTCGCCGGGCACAGACAGACCATACTCCTTGGCCGCGATCATGCCGCCGAAGGCCATATGGTCGTTGAGGAAATAGAGAACGTCGGGCCGCGGAATGTCCGACTGCAGAACAATCGATGCTCCTCGTTTGCCGCCTTCGAAGGACGGCGTGTCCGGAACGCGGGCGTAGGTGCAGAATTGACAATTTTGCTCGGCAAATGCCGCACGCAAACCCCTCAGTCGATCTTCCGCCCGTTTGTCGCGGTCCCGTTCGATCCCGATATAGGCCGGCCGCCTGTAGCCGAATTCGAGAAGGTGGCGGCCCATCGCGTATCCGGCGCGATAGTGGTCTATTCCGACGCACAGATCGACCGCGTTTTTGGAATAGTCCCAGATTTCCAGGATCGGAATACCGGCTGTCTTGAGCTGGCTTTGCGCTTTGGCGCTGTGATCGAAACCGCTGAGCACGACGCCGGCCGGCCGCCAGGCCAGCATGCGCTCGAGCCAGAGTGCCTCGCGTTCGCAGCGATACTCTGTGGTGTCGATCACCGTCTGAAATCCGGCTCTGTTGAAAACGCCGCGCATGCCGTCGAAGATCTCTGTAAACACGGCGTCTGCAAGGGTCGGCACTGAAACGCCGATCAGGGTCGTATTGGCCGCCGCCAGCGATGCCGCAACGCGATTGGGCGCGTAGCCGAGCCGTTCGGCCGTTTTCAGAATCTGCGCCGAGGTTTTGGCAGATACACCCTCCACGCCGCGAAGGGCGCGCGAGACAGACATCGTGCTGACGCCGGCAGCGCGCGCAACGTCCTCAATGGTTGCCTTGGTGCCCGGTTCGGCATTCTCTTTGCGATGCATCGCCGGCTGCATGTCCCGCTCTTAACCCCGTCGAAGTTTACGTTAGCGCTAACGTTGTTTCCAGCGTGAAACCGTTGCGCCGTCGATCTCACCATGTTTGTTATCGATAACATATCTGGAGAATAGGTGTGCCGCAAATCAGATTTCAACAGGTCGAAAAGAGCTATGGCACCGTTCGGGTCCTGCCGCCGATGGATCTTGCGCTCGATGATGGCGAGTTCACCGTCCTTGTCGGCCCCTCCGGATGCGGCAAATCCACGACACTGCGGATGCTTGCTGGACTGGAGGAACTGAGCGGCGGCGAAATTTATTTCGATGACAGGCCCATTGGTCGCCTCGAGCCGAAGGAGCGCGACCTGGCCATGGTGTTCCAGGATTACGCGCTCTATCCGCATATGGACATCGCTCGCAACATGTCGTTTGCGCTGCGCCTGCAACGGGTTCCCAAGGCTGAGATCGACCGCAAGGTCGGCGACGTGGCCCGCATGCTCAACATCGATCATCTGCTGAACCGCAAGCCGGCTGAACTGTCCGGCGGTCAACGCCAGAGGGTTGCGATGGGAAGGGCACTGGTTCGCGACGCATCGACCTTTCTGTTCGACGAGCCGCTTTCGAACCTCGATGCAAAATTGCGCGCCAAAATGCGCACCGAACTCGCGGAAATGCGCGACACGCTCGATAAGAACATGGTCTACGTCACCCACGACCAGGTCGAGGCGATGACGCTGGGCGATCGGATTGTCGTCATGTCCGAAGGGGTGATTCAGCAACAGGGATCACCCGAAGAACTCTACAAACAGCCGAAAAACCGCTTCGTCGCCGGCTTTATCGGAAGCCCGACGATGAATTTCCTCGAAGGCGAACTCCACTCGGAAAGCGAAGTGCTCGGCGTCCGGGGAGAGGGCTACTCGCTCCCGGTGTCGAAAGACCGCGCTCAGTGCCTCGACGGACTGACTTCGCGGCAGGTCACGATCGGCATTCGCCCCTCGTCATTTCGCCTCGCCGAAGGGGCGGGTGGCCACATCGAACTCGACGTAATCGTTTCGGAATATCTCGGTGCTCAGTCGGTACTGGTGACGCGCTGTGTCGGTACCGAAATCCTCGTGGAAACGGACAGCGCTTCGCCGATCCCGTCCGGCGAGACAATGGCCTTCGCCGTCGAGCCCGACGACATCATGCTGTTCGACCGAGAATCCGGCATCACCCTTTAGTTTTTTGCAGCAATCAGGGAGGAGATCCATCATGCTGAATATAATGAAACCCACGGTAGCCGCGTTGGCCGGCGCCGTCGCGCTGACCGGCGCGGCGCTAGCCGATCCCTATGCGCCGTATCGCGGCGAAACGTTGGTCGTGAACTTTCCGGCGCATCCCCACTACGATGCGGTGATGAAAGTGTTGCCCGAATTCACCAAAGAGACCGGCATTCAGGTCGAGGTCGACCAGCTTCAATACCTCAAGATGCGTGAGAAGCAGACGTTGGAGCTGACGAAGCGCAAGGGCGATTACGACCTCATCGCCTACGTGGTGTTTTCCAAGGCCGACTACGTCTTCGCCGACCAGTTGGAAAACCTGGCACGCTACTTCATGAACCCGAAGCTCGCCGACCCGAATTATGCCGCGGAAGACCTGATCGATGGCTATGTCCAGAACATCGGCGTTGCCGGCGGCAAGAAGGGCTACCTACCGGGCAAGACCGGCTCGCTGTTCGGCATCCCATTCGGATCGGAAACATCGGTGCTTGGCTATCGCAAGGATATCTTCGACAAGCACGGGCTGAAAGTTCCCGAAACCTATGAGGAGATGCTCGAACTCGCATGCAAGATCCCTGAGCTTGAGCCGGGAATGGGCGGCCTGTCTTCGCGAGCTGCATCCGGGCACCAGGCCAGCCATGCCTTCCTTCTGCACCTGTCGCCGCTCGGCGGCCGTGTGCTGGACGACAATTGGAAGCCGATCGTCAACAACGAGGCCGGCGTCAAGGCGGCCGAAGCGCTGAAGACCATCGTCGATTGCGGTCCGGAAGGCGCCCGGTCCTTTGCGTTCGGCGAGGCTCTGGGTTCGTTCCTGCAGGGCAAGACGGCCATGTATCTGGACACCACCGTCGTCGCTGGCCAGATCGAGGACCCGACGAAGTCGAAGGTTGTCGGCCAGGTCGGCTGGGCTCTGCATCCGATGGGTGTGCGTCGCGGCTCGCAGACCGGCGGTTTCGGTATCGGAATTCCGAAAAACGCCCCGAACAAGGAAGCCGCGTTCCTGCTGATGCAGTGGCTGACCTCGAAGCATGGCGACAAGCTGGTGGCCATGGCTGGCGGAAACCCGTCCCGCTTCTCGACCCATGCCGATGCGGACGTGAACGCCAAGTACCCGCACATGGCGACCTTCGGTGAAGCGCTGAAACATGCTGATCCTGACTGGCGCCCGATCATCCCTGTCTGGGGCAAGATCAATGCCGATCTCGGCACAACCCTGTCGAAGATCCTGACCGAAGATGCCGACATCCAGGAATCGCTCGACGGCGTCGCTGAACGCGCATCGGCGATCCTCGACGAGGCCGGATACAACACCTGGAACTAGCCTCCCGAGGCTGTACGGGAACTTCGGTTTCCGAAACTGGTCGGGCGGATCAACCGCCGCCCGGCCGAACCGGACCTCCTCGTCTTGCGGACCTGAGTGACACGCCATGATCCTGCCGAACGCCAATCGCCTGACGCCGTATCTGTTTCTGGCGCCGGCCGCTGCGGTCCTGGCGATCGCTCTGCTCTATCCGGTCGGCTACATGATCTACGCGAGCTTTCTCGACTGGAACCCCAGCCAGCGCATCGAGGAAGCGGACTGGGTGGGCCTGCGCAACTACGTGAGCCTGCTGGGCGACGAGAGTTTCCGTGAGTCGTTCTTCGTCACTTTAAAATTCGCCTTCTTCGTTGTCAGTATCGAGATGGTCGCTGGCGTCGGCCTGGCGCTTCTTCTAGACCGCAATCTGCGCGGCATGTCAGCGCTGAGAACGATCTTCATCCTGCCGATGATGATTGCACCGATCGTGGTCGGTCTGATGTGGCGCTACATGTACCATCCGTCCGTCGGCGTCTTTAACCGCACGCTCAAATCGATCGGCCTTGAACCGATTCCGTGGCTGTCGGACTCCTGGTGGTCGCTGACATCCGTGATCATCGCCGATATCTGGCAATGGACTCCGTTCATCTTCATCCTCGCCCTTGCGGCGCTGCAGTCGCTGCCACGCTCGGCGCTGGAAGCGGCGCGCATCGATGGTGCGTCGGACTGGCAGCAGATCATCCACATCAAGCTCCCGCTGATGATGCCGGTGCTCATCGTCACCTGCCTGTTGCGACTGATCGATGCATTCAAGGTGCTTGAGGTGATCCTGGTGATGACCAATGGCGGGCCTGGCCTGTCGACCGAAATCATGTCTCTGCGCATTGCTCGCACGGCCTCGGAGTTCCGTGAATTGGGCGAAGCGGCAGCCATGTCGAATTACCTGCTGGTGCTGCTGTTGTTCCTGACGATCATGATGTTTGTCTACAACCGCGCCGCCGAGGCCCGCCGACTGCGGGTCCGCAAGATGGCCGAGGAGACGTAAAGCCATGTCCGCACAATCAGCTGGTGGCAACACGCAGAACCCGGCTTTCTATGCCTTGATCACCGCACTGGTCGTCATGTCCGTCGGACCAATCGTATTGATGCTCGCTACCTCGCTCAGGCTCAATGTGGACATCCAGAGCGACACGGCGTCGCTGCTGTTTTTACCAACGCTGCAGAACTACGAGACCGTGCTCTGCAACGCGTTGTGGTACTCCCCGGACCATGTCGATTATTGCGATCCGACCTTTGGCAGGGCGCTTGGAAACTCTCTGATAATCGCTCTGATTTCCACAGGCTTCACGCTGGTCATCGGCTGCATGGCGGCCTATGCCATCGTCCGGTTTCGTTTTCTCGGCCGCGGATCGCTGTCGATGACCACGTTGATGATGCGCATGGTACCCCCGGCGGTATTGCTTGTTCCTGTCTTCGGCATATGGACCTTTGATTTCTGCGTCGGCGAAGCCTGTCTGGCCGGCACCCGGACCGGCATCATTCTGGTCTACGTGGCGATGAACCTGCCATTCGTGATCTGGATCCTGCAGAGCTTCATCGTTCAGGTGCCGATCCAGCTGGAGGAGGCAGCCCGGATGGACGGGGCCAATGCTTTCCAGGTCTTCTTCCTGGTCGTGCTGCCGGTTATCAAGCCAGGGCTGGCCGCCGCATCGATCTTCACCTTCCGCATTGCCTGGAACGAGTTTCTGCTGGCCAATGCGCTGGCCGACCGCAAGTCCCGCACCGTGCCGGTCACCATCGTGAATTCGCTGACCGAGCACGACATCGACTGGGGTGTCATCATGGCGACCGGGATGCTGTTGGCGATCCCGCCGATCATCTTTACCTTCATCGCATCGAAACAGATCATCACCGGTATGACCGCAGGTGCGGTCAAGGGGTAGCAACCGATGGAATGGCTCCTGGCGCCGATCGATGGCACGCGTCCGCATGAGGTCGGGATACTGCTGTCCTGGCACGGCCGCACGATGGTGCTCGCCTGGGCGTTCCTGATCCCCGGCGGTGTGCTGATAGCACGCTTTTTCAAGGTAATGCCTGGTCAGGACTGGCCCAATCGCCTGGACAACAGAGCCTGGTGGCACAGTCATCTGGTGCTGCAGCATGTTGGCGCAGGGCTGACGGTGGTCGGCCTGGCGCTGGTGCTGTTGGAGACGGGCGGAGCTTCCGGCCGCATGGCGCATTGGCTGCCTGGCTATTTCGTCGTCTTCGTGTGCCTGCTGCTGGTCTTGGCGGGTTGGATGCGTGGGTCAAAGGGCGGGCCGACCGAAACCGCCTCCGGTGGTTCGCAAGCCGGCGACCATTACGATATGACACCACGCCGCGTGGCCTTCGAGTACATTCACAAGTTTGGCGGTTATGCAGCGGTATTGGCCTCCATCGCCGCCGTCTTTACCGGCCTGTGGCATGCCAATGCGCAGCGCTGGATGTGGTTGCTCCTGGGCCTCTGGTGGCTTTTGCTGATTGCCTCTTTTGTAGCTCTGCAGCGACAGGGCAGGGCGCTTGACACCTACCAGGCCATCTGGGGTTCTGACGAACGCCACCCCGGCAACCGGATGAAGCCCATCGGCTGGGGGATCAGGCGGCGGTAAGGTTGCCGTAGCTGCTTACACGGCATCCGCTTTGTCTGGACCCTCGAAAAATTTCATCAACGCTGCATTGTCGGCAGCGCCCAGACCGGCGGCGGTCAACAGCCGGTGGATCTCGGCGCAGGCCGCTGTCAGCGGCATCGCCGTATTGGTCAGCCGCGCCAGATCCTGAGCGCCGTTGAGATCCTTCACCATGTTGTCGATACGGCCGGTGGGAGTGTAGTCCTTGGCGGCCATTTTGCCCATGAATTCCTGCAGAATGGCGCTATCGGCGCGGCCGCCGCGGATTGCGTCGGGGATTTTTGCGGCGTCGACACCGGCATCGAGCGCCAGTTGTGTGGCTTCGGCGACCGCTACGAAATTCAAAGCACAGAGCACCTGGTTGATCAGCTTGGTTGTCTGCCCGGCACCGCTGGGGCCCATCAGGGTGAAATTGCCGCATAGGTCGTTCATCACTTCCTTTGCGGCTTCGAAATCCTCAGCGGCGCCGCCGGCCATGACCGTCAGTTGACCGATCAGCGCTTTCGGTGCCCCTCCGGAAAGCGGGCAATCAAGCCAGCGTATTCCACGTTCGGCAGCGTCTTCGGCCAGAGCTCTGGTCGACGGTGGGTCGATCGAAGACATGTCGATGATGATCGTGCCCGCGCGTGCCCCATCCGCGACGCCACCGTCACCGAAGACGGCGGCGCGGACGATGGCCGGGGAGTTGAGGCTGAGGAATACGAAATCGGCGGAGGAAGCGGCCTCGGCTGCCGAAGTGGCCGCCCTTGCACCCTTCGAGACGAGCGCATCGACTTTGGCTTGGTCGAGGTCGAAGACAGACATTTCATGGCCCGCTTCCAGCAGACATGTGCCGATGGCGTTGCCCATGACTCCGGCACCTATCAATGCGAGCTTGCTCATTCTCTTTCTCCAATTGCTTGTAACAGGGAGGCGACGATGTCCGCTTCGCTGGCCGCAATATCGACCTCGATAGCGTCTTCATCCTGGTTTGGAATTTCGAGCGTGGCGAACTGGCTGTCCAGCAGGCTGGGCGGCATGAAGTGTCCCGGCCGGCTGTTCATGCGCTCGGATATCAGCTGCTTGCTTCCTCTCAGGTGCAGGAATGTCACCGGTTCGCCGGCAGTGATGCGGATCCGGTCCCGATAGGACCGCTTCAGGGCGGAACAGGCGCAAAATATCCGGCCGTCTCCCTCGCACATTGCCCCGGCAACCTTGTCGAGCCAAGGCCACCGATCAGCATCGGTCAACGCAATGCCATCGCTCATCTTGCGAATATTCTCGTCTGGGTGGAAATCGTCACCGTCGATGGCGCTCCCGCCGGTCGCCGTGGCGAGTGCCGATGCGATTGTCGACTTGCCACACCCGGAGACACCCATGACCACGAACAGACGCATGGTGTCACAGACAGGCCGTGATGCCGCCATCAACGAAGAGCGTATGGCCGTTGACGAAGCTGGACGCATCGGATGATAGAAACACGCAGGCGCCGACAAGTTCTTCGACCTTGCCCCAGCGTCCGGCCGGTGTCCGCTTTTCCAGCCAGGCGCTGAATTCCGGATCCGCCACCAGGGCGGCATTCAATGGAGTGTCGAAATAACCCGGCGCAATGCCATTGACCTGCAGGCCGTATTTCGCCCAGTCGGTTGCCATGCCTTTGGTGAGGTTGCCGACAGCACCCTTGGTGGCGGTGTAGGGGGCGATCCCGGGTCGTGCCAGCGCTGTCTGCACCGAAGCGATGTTGATGATCTTGCCGACACCGCGCCCGATCATGTGTCGGGCAACAGCCTGGCCGACATGGAAAACGGTCGCAATATTTGTTGCGAGAAGCTTGTCGAACATGTCCGGCGGATAGTCTTCAAGAGGCGTGCGGAATTGCATGCCGGCATTGTTGACCAGGATATCAATGGGGCGTTGATCCGCCTCGAAGCCATCGACAGCCGCTCTGACGGCGTCGTGCTCAGTTGCATCGAAGGCAAGTTCGTCGACGGTCAGGCCTTCGTCCCTGAGTTTGGCAGCGGCGCTCGCCAGTTTTTCCGTGTCCCGGCCGTTGAGAACCAAGCTGGAGCCAGCCTCGCCCAGACCCCTTGCGAGGGCAAGGCCGATGCCCTGGGACGATCCGGTAACCAGTGCTGTCCGGCCGCTCAAGTCGAATTGTTGTATTCCTCGCGTCACAGCAATCTTTTCCTTTTTGTCCTCGACATGCGCTTGCTGTCCTGTATATGTTATCGATAACAATTTGCAAGCGACTTTATGGAGAAACTAGCAGAAATGACGAAGGTCGAGATACTGCAGATCGGGCCATATCCCGCCTGGGACGAGGGGCCGCTGAACGAAAAATTCCTCATGCACCGTTATTTCGACGCGGCCGACAAAACCGGGTTTCTCGCAGAGATCAGCGGCAGCGTCCGCGGCATCGCGACGCGCGGCGAGCTGGGTGCGGATCGGGCCTTGATCGAAGCCCTGCCGGGTCTCGAAATCATCTCGGTCTACGGGGTCGGCTACGATGCCGTCGACCTGAAAGCGGCCCGCGAACGCGGCATTCGCGTGACCAACACCCCCGACGTGCTGACCAAGGAAGTCGCCGATCTCGGCGTCGCGATGATGCTCGCCCAGGTGCGCGGTATTGTTGGCGCAGAAGCCTGGGTGCGCGAAGGCCACTGGTCGTCGCATGGTCTGTATCCATTGCAAACGCGTGCCCACGGAAAACGCGTCGGCATTCTGGGAATGGGGCGCATTGGCTTTGAGGTTGCCAAGCGACTGGCCGCCTTCGAGATGGACGTTTCCTACTGCGACCTTGCCCCCAGAGACTTTGCGGCCGATTGGACTTACGTCTCCGAACCGGTCGCTCTGGCCGAGGCGGTCGACTTCCTGTTCGTTACCCTGGCTGCCTCCGAGAAGACGCGGCACATCGTCGGCAAAGAGGTGATCGAGGCTTTGGGCCCCGACGGGATGATTGTGAACATTTCGCGCGCATCCAATATTGACGAGGAAGCGCTGCTTGATGCGCTTGAATCAGGAGCGCTGGGCAGCGCGGCGCTGGATGTCTTTGAAGGCGAGCCTGCGGTCAATCCGCGTTTCCTTGCGCTCGACAACGTGCTTCTGCAGCCGCATCACGCCTCGGGAACCGTGGAGACACGCAAGGCCATGGGGGCTCTCGTCTACGACAATCTTGTCGCCCACTTCGAAGGCCGCAGCCTGCCGACGCCGGTCATTTAGGAACGTCACATGAGAACCATCGTTATTCACGAAGCCGGAGACTTGCGCATCGAGCAACGCGAGCCGGAGGCGCCGTCGGAAGGGGAGGTGCAGGTTCGTCTGGAAACCGGAGGCATCTGCGGTTCCGACCTGCACTACTACCATCACGGAGGCTTCGGGCCGGTTCGCTTGCGACAGCCGATGATCCTTGGACACGAGGTCGCCGGAACAGTCACGGCGCTCGGCAAGGGTGTGAACGGTCTTGAGGTGGGCGATCTTGTTGCGGTATCGCCGTCCCGACCTTGCGGCAAATGCCGCTATTGCGCCGAAGGGCTGCCCAATCACTGTGAAAATATGCGTTTCTACGGCTCCGCCATGCCGTTTCCCCATGTTCAGGGCGCGTTTCGGGAAGTCCTGATTGCCGATGCATCCCAATGTGTGAAGGCCAACGGCCTGACCGCGGGCGAAGCCGCGATGGCGGAGCCGCTTTCGGTGGCGTTGCATGCGACGCGCCGTGCCGGCGAAATGCTCGGCAAGCGCGTCCTCGTCACCGGTTGTGGGCCGATCGGCTGCCTGGCTGTATTGGCCGCCCGGCGCGCCGGGGCATCGGAAATCGTCGCCACCGACCTTTCCGACAACGCACTCAGCTATGTTGAAAAGGCCGGCGCGGACCGGGCGGTCAATATGGCGTCCGAACCGGACGCGATGAACGACTACACCGCCGGCAAGGGCACCTTCGATGTGATGTATGAATGTTCCGGCGCACAGCCTGCGCTGAGCGGCGGCCTCGCCGCCATGCGCCCCCGCGGCGTGGTGCTCCAACTCGGTCTTGGCGGCGACATGACGATCCCGATGATGGTGGTTACGTCGCGCGAGCTCGATCTGCGCGGCTCATTCCGCTTTCACGAGGAGTTCGCGACGGCCGTGCACCTGATGCAGTCGGGGCTGATCGACGTCAAGCCGCTGATTTCCCATACTTTGCCGCTGGACGAAGCCGAGCAGGCCTTTCAGATCGCGTCCGACCGCGCCCAGGCGATGAAGGCGCAGATTGCTTTTGCCTGAGACGATTGGGATCGATGCATCGTTAGAGCAAGTCGGCTACACGGACGAGGCTTGCCCGGAAAGGACCTGGGTTCCCGCACCAGATGCGGCCAACAGCCCCGGGTAGTTGCCGACCCTATTTCAGTCCATCCTTGGCGGACCACGGGTTGGTCTATCGACACTCAGCAACAGCGCCAACAGACCCGCCTGATCATGGGTTCCCGTCTTTTCGAACATTCGCCTGAGATGCGTCTTGGCTGTGTTGATGGTCACTCCAAGCACATCGGCGACATCCACCAATCCAAGCCCTTCCACCAGGCACCCCGCCAATCGTCGCTGAGTGGGGGATAACCTGAAGACCGAAGCTGCAGAATCCAGGCGCTCTTCAACGCTTTGAGAAGTGTCGAAGGTGATGACCAACTCATCGCCCTCGACAAACACCCAGCAATAAAGCGGTCGCGAATAGTCATCGGTTCCGAGCGGTATTGCCAGCAAGTCCTTGTTGACGAAACTGGGTGGGAAGCCAGCCTTCAGTCCATCCAACTTGGATGAAATTTCTGCCTGCAGGTGCTGATCTCTTTCCCGTTTTGCCGCGTGGACCCTTTTCCCGCGTACAAAGAGCCCCTGAAAATTCGGCAAGAGCCGTTTGGCCGCCTCGCTCATTCGCAGGACTTCACCATGGCGGGACAGGCGGATTTGCGCGACATCATCCTTCATCAGCGCCGGAGCGACGATCGAGACACACACGAGTTTCCATTCACCGTCGATGCGGTGCAGAATCTTCAATTCCTTCTGATCAGTCTGGGTGTGGAAATTGGGGTGGTTCTGTTTCAGGCCTTGATCGTAGTAGACCCAAGCCAAATCGCCGGAGTGACATATCTGAATGTTGCGACGATCCAGAAAGTCATGAGAGTCAAAATTGCTGGGCCTGGTTCGCATGCCCTCACTGAATTTGGCTCTGACACTATCCCAGCCGACGCTTATCATCGTCCCGGTCTGTGGGCCTGACCAGATCCACCTGGCCTCCGGCGATTGTACCCAATAGGCAGTCAGCGCTTCAAAATCGCTGCGAAAATAGGCTGCGCTTTCGCCATCCACCACGGCCATGATGGCGGCTTCTTCTTCGGTCCAGTCGGCGCTCATGCGATTATTCTTGAACGTAGAGCCACAGTTGTCCACTCAACAAAGCATGGTTTGATTGAGCGGCCTTACCTGAAGGTTCATACCGGTTGCCGGACCAGCCAGGTGTCACTCGCAAAGGTGACAAATCACGCTGACTGGTGTCGGTTTGCTATCCAAGAATCTCAAGTCCGACTGATGCAAGCGCCGCATGGGCGACGGCAATATCCTGTTCGCCGGAGCCGGATCCGACGCCGATTCCGCCCAGCACGGCGTTCTCATGGATAATCGGCAGCCCGCCCGGCAATCCCGTCACCGCACCATTGGTCGCGGCCGCGATCGCCGGCTGCACCGGCTCCGGAACCTCTGTGCTCGGAGCACCGATCGATGCTGCTGTACGTGCCTTGGTAAGGGCACTCTTGCGGCTGAGAAACTTTGCGCCGTCCATGCGGATTTCGCCAAGAGGAATACCGCTTGCATCGACAATGACGATGCACTGCGGCTGCCCGATATCGTCGGCCTTGGCGATCGCCGCTTCCAGCATTGTCATGACGGCACGATGAGTGAGACTATGGCTCGTTCTGAAAGCGTCCACGATAAATATCCTTGCGCAGCCTATGCGATGTGTTATCGATAACATGAAGAACGGGCAGGAGAAACGCAATGACTTTTTTTCGGGCGATCGAGCCTGAGTTCAACCGCTTCGTGCTGGGCAATGCGCCGGTTCAGCAACTGGCGACCGGATTCGACTGGACGGAGGGGCCGGTCTGGTTCGGCGATGCAAATTGTCTGCTGTTTTCCGACATCCCGAACGATCGCATCGTGCGCTGGATGCCAGATGTCGGCATATCGACCTATCGTAGCCCGTCCAACTATGCCAACGGCCACACCCGCGACCGCGAAGGCCGGCTGATCAGCTGCGAGCACGGGGAACGCCGGGTCACCCGCACCGAGCACGATGGGTCCGTCACCGTGCTCGCCGACGGTTTCAATGGGAAGCGTCTGAATTCTCCCAACGACGTGGTGGTCAAATCGGACGGTTCGATCTGGTTCACGGATCCGCACTACGGGATCATGACCAACTACGAAGGGTTTGCCGCCGAGCAGGAACTTCCCTGCCACGTGTACAGGATCGATCCCGCCACCGGCGCGCTCGATTCAATGCTGACCGACTTCGAATGTCCCAATGGATTGGCGTTTTCTCCGGATGAAAAGCGCCTCTACGTCGCCGAGACGGGAACCATGTTCAACGCCGACGCGGAGCGCCATATCCGCGCGTTTGACGTTGGCGAAGACGGCAAATTGCATGGCGGTGATGTCTTCCATGTCGTCAATCCGGGATTTGCCGATGGCATCCGGGTCGACACCGACGGCAACATCTGGTCATCGGCGGGAGACGGTGTCCATTGCCTCAATCCGGACGGGGTCCTTCTCGGCAAGATCCTCATCCCGGAAACGGTTTCCAATCTTTGCTTTGGCGGTCGCGCCAAACATCGGCTATTCATTACCGCGACAACAAGCATCTATTCGATATTCCTGAACCGGGAGGGAATGCAGCGACCATGACACAAGACGACCGCGCCGAAATCGGATTGATCGGCCTCGGCACCATGGGAGCCAATCTGGCACTCAACATCGCCGAGCACGGCTTCAGGGTCGCTGTCTACAATCGCACCCTCGAGACGACACGACGCTTTGCCGCCGACGCCGGCGAATTGAGCGCCAACCTGATTGCCTGCGACTCGCTCGAAGCGCTGGTTGCCGCCATTCGGCCACCGCGATCGGTTATTCTCATGGTGCCGGCCGGCCCGGTGGTGGACGACCATATCGACATGCTGCGGCCGCTGATGGATGACGCGGACACCGTCATCGATGCCGGCAACGCCAATTTCAACGACACAAATCGCCGGGCCGAAGGCGGTGCGCGTTTTCTCGGAATCGGTGTGTCCGGTGGCGAAACAGGAGCCCGTTATGGACCGTCGATCATGGGCGGTGGACCCAAGGAACTGTGGGACACAGTAGCCCCGATCCTGACGGCGATCGCGGCCGACTACGAGGGCACGCCCTGCGCCACATGGATGGGCGAGGGTGGAGCCGGACACGCCGTCAAGACCGTGCACAACGGCATCGAATATGCCGACATGCAGATGATCGCCGAGACCTACGGCATCATGCGCGACGGCATGGGCATGGCCCCGGCAGCGATTGCCGAGGTGTTCGACCGGTGGAACGGCGGCGCCCTGAAATCCTACCTCATCGAAATTTCCGCTGCGGTATCGGCGGCGATCGATCCCAAGACCGACCGTCCGGTTCTGGATATCATTCTTGACAGGGCGGGCCAGAAGGGCACCGGCCGCTGGACGGCAATCGAGGCGCAGCATCTGGGTGTTCCAGCGACCGTCATCGAAGCCGCCGTTGCGGCCCGCAACATGTCGGCACGGCTCGATACGCGACGCGCGGGTGAAGAAGTGTTCGGCGCGGCACCGCTCCAGCTCGATCCCGATGCGTTGCCGATATCGGTGCTGGAAAATGCCCTGATTGCCGGAAAGATCGTCTGTTACGCCCAGGGCTTCGAACTGTTGGAGGCGCTATCCCAGGCGAACGAGTGGCAGCTGCCGATGCCCGAAATCGCCAAGGTCTGGCGGGCCGGCTGCATCATCCGGTCGGCGATGCTGAACGATATGGCAACTGCTTTGGCCGCACACCCGGACGTCAATCTCATGTTCGCGCCTTTCTTTGCGGACCGGCTGAAGCAGACACAGGCGGAACTGCGCAAGACCGTCGCGCTTGCCGCGCAGCACGGTCTGCCGACGCCAGCGCTCGGCGCCGCGTTGAACTACTTCGATATCCTGCGAACCGGACGTTCGACCGCCAATATGATCCAGGCCCAGCGCGACTATTTCGGCGCGCACAGTTTCGAACGGATCGACGAGGAGGGGGCTCATCACGGCCCCTGGGGCAGCGGCGAGTAAGGCGAGTCAGACAGTGCTGCCGGGCACAAGCCGGGTCGGTGCGACAATGACATCGCGGATCGGTTCGCCGCGGATACGTGCGACCAGCGCTTCCGCCGCAGACTTGCCGAGGGCCTGGGTGGCGACGGACGTTGTGGTCAGCCGTTTGGGCAAAACGGAGGCGACCTCCATGCCGCCCCAACCGGCGATGGCGATATCGCCTGGAACGTCCAGACCGCGGGACTGGCAGTAGAACAGTCCGCCGACGGCCATGTTGTCTTCCTGGTAGTAGATGCCATCGACCCCGCCGGTTCGATTCAGGATCGTTTCCGTTCCATAGAATCCGGCGTAGAAGCCCGGGCGGTCAATCAGGATTTCCGCTGTCGCCAGTTGGGCGCCGCCCTCGGCAAGCGCGTCGCGAAATCCGTCGAGGCGCACCATGCCCATTCCGGGCGTGTTCGCCTCCGCGCCGACATAGGCGATGTAGCGGCAGCCCTTGGAGACCATGTAGCGGCCCATCTCGTGGCCGCAGTCATAGTGGTTGAAACCGACGGATATATCGATGGGACTGGTGTTGAGGTTCCAGATCTCCACCACCGGAACCGCCTGCTCGCGAAGCATGTCGAGCACGGTTCGAGTGTGTTTGCGGCCACTGAGAATCACGCCGGCCGGCCGCCAGGACAGGATCGTAGCAAGCCAGGCTTCTTCGGTCTCCGGAACCTGCTCGTGCGAGCCGATGATGGTCTGATATCCGAGTCGCGACAACGTATGGTCGACGCTGTCGAGCACCGATCCGAACATGCCGCTCGTCAGACGCGGTACGCAGACGCCGACCAGGGTCGATGCCTTGTCGGATTTGAAGGCGGCTGCGAGCCGATTCGGACGGTACCCAAGGCTCTCCACGGCATGCATGACCCGGTCTCGGGTTTCCTGCGAGAAACCCGTCGACTTGCGCAACACCCGCGAAGCAGTCATCTTGGAAACGCCGGCGGCCTCGGCGACTTCAGCCAAAGTGACTTTGTCTTTTTTTCTTTTTGAATCAGACATTTGTGAGATGATTCTATAAATCCAAATCGGTTACGTTACCGATAACATTTTTTCCTTGACCAGAGTAAATTTTTCCGTACCCTAATCCTTAGGTTACCGGTAACGCAACCCATGACGTGCCGGACGGGAGGAATGCATGGCACCGCAGGTGCAGAGCGGTTTGTTCTTCGACAGCATCGCCAAGAGTTTTGGCGGCACCCAGGCGTTGCGCGGGGTTTCAATGCATGTCGATCGTGGCGAGATCGTTGCTCTTCTGGGTGAAAACGGCGCCGGAAAATCGACTCTCATCAAGGTGCTCGGCGGCATTCATACAGCGGATTCCGGCACCGTCCTGATCGACGGAACGCCGTATCAACATACGCCTGGCCGCGTGAACGAGCGTCAGTCCGTTGCCTTCATTCACCAGGATCTCGGCCTCATCGAATGGATGACAGTTGCCGAGAACATGGCGCTGGCCCAGGGCTACAAGCGCCGCATGGGTCTGATCGACTGGGACCACGCGGAGGAGAGGGCGCGAGAGGCGCTGGCCCGGGTCGATTGCGATTTCGATCCCGAAGCGCGGGTCTCGGATCTCAGTCGCACCGAAAAGTCGCTGGTGGCGATCGCCCGTGCGCTGGCGGTGGAATGCGATTTCCTGGTTCTTGACGAGCCGACGGCCAGTCTTCCCGCGGATGAAGTGGATCGGCTCTTTGACGCGTTGCGACCGCTGCGTGAAAAGGGCGTCGGCATGATCTACGTCTCGCACCGGTTGGACGAGATATTTCGGATCGCCGACCGCGTGGCCGTGCTGCGCGACGGCATGATGGTTGGCATCCGTGATGTTGCGCACACCACACCTGAGGAGCTCGTGCAGCTGATCGTCGGTCGCCGTGCGCGTGAGTTCGATCGCCCCGAAGCCGACAAAGGCGCATCGGTGTTGTCGCTGTCGAACGTCGTGATCGGCGATGTCGGTCCGGTCGATCTCAAGGTCAACCAGGGTGAGGTGGTCGGTCTGCTAGGTCTGCGCGGCGCCGGCCACGAAGATGTTGGACGTTGCCTCTTCGGCGAGCGCGCGTTCACTGGCGATATCGCGCTGAATGGCAAGGCTCCGGATCTGTCGTCACCGCGCGCGGCGATGCAATCTGGTATCGGGTTGCTGGCCCGCGACCGGGTCGTGGAGTCGATCGCACCGGTGCTGACGATACGCGAAAACATGTTCATGAACCCGCTGGCTTCCGGGCGCGGCATGTTCTCCTTCAAGGGTGCGGCGGCGGAAGAAACCGAGGTTGAAACCATTGGTCAAAGCCTCGGGCTTTCACCAAACGATCCAACCCTTGCGATCGAGGCGCTGTCCGGGGGCAACCAGCAGAAGGTTGTCGTTGGCCGCTGGCTCGAAACGGACCGGCAATTACTCATTGCGGAAGACCCAACCGCCGGCGTCGATGTCGGCGCCAAGGCGGAAATCTATGCGCTTTTGTTCGAGGCCCTTGCCAGCGGCATGGGTGTTCTCGTCGTGTCGACGGATTTCGAGGAAGTGGCAGCGATCTGCCACAGGGCCATCGTCTTCAGTCGTGGCCAGGTCGTGACCGAACTGACCGGCGTCGGCCTGTCGACTGAATCCCTCATCCAGGCCGCCTCGGCCAGCGAAGCCGCCGCCGACGGCGCGCAACAGGTGAACCATGCAGTCAATTGAATCCGATGCCCTCGAGCCGACCCGGTCGGAGCTCAAGCACCTCAGCCTCGGCGCCAAACTGATCCGGTTGGCGCCGGTCTACGGCCTGGTCATTCTGACCCTCGGTCTGATCCTGCTGTTCTCGATCCTGCTGCCCAACACGTTTCCGACGCTGCTCAACCTGCGCGCCATCATTTCCGACAAGGCGATTATCGCCTTGCTCAGCCTCGCAGCCATGATCCCGATGGTTGCCGGCCGCATCGACCTGACCGTCGGTTACGGCATCGTGCTGTGGCACATTCTGGCGATATCGCTGCAGACAATGTTCGGCATCCCCTGGCCGGTCGCCGTGATGATCGTGCTTCTGCTCGGCGCCTTCGTCGGCCTTCTCAATGGTCTGCTTGTCGAGGTCGCCAAGATCGACGCGTTCATCGCGACGCTCGGAACCGGCACTGTGCTCTACGCCCTGGCACTTTGGCACACTGGTGGCCGCCAGGTGGTTGGTGTCCTTCCGGACGGTTTCTATGCCATCAACGGCACGTTCCTGTTCGGCCTGCCCATCACCGGCTACTACGTGCTCGCTATCACCATCATCATGTGGCTGGTGCTCGAATACACACCGATCGGCCGCTATCTCTACGCCATCGGAGCCAACCCGCGCGCTGCTGAGCTCAACGGCATTCCCACCCGCAAATTCGTCATGGGTGCGTTCGTCACGTCGGGCCTGCTGACGGCGCTGGCCGGGGTCATTCTCGCTTCGAAACTGCGCATCGGCCAGGCCAGTGTCGGTCTGGAATATCTGCTGCCCGCGCTGGTCGGCGCCTTCCTCGGCTCGACGACCATCAAGCCGGGACGGGTCAACGTCTGGGGCACCATCGTGGGCGTCGCCATACTGGCTGTCGGCATCTCCGGCATCCAGCAGATCGGCGGCTCGTTCTGGGTCGAACCCATGTTCAACGGCGTCACCCTGCTGGTTGCCATCGGCATCGCCGGATACGCCCAGCGCCGCAAGGGCGCAGCCAAGAAATGACAATCACCTTGAAAGGGAGGAAACTATGCTGAGAAGAACTTTCGTAACGGCCGCGGCCGGTGTGATGGCGCTTGGACTTGCGCTGCCGGCACAGGCGGACGCCGTGTCGGATGCAATGGATGCCGTCAAGAAACATGCCGGCAAGAAGGAAGTCTGGGACGGTCCGACATCCGGCCCGAAAGCGGCCGACGGCAAGACTATCGTGGTGCTGGCTGCAGACATGAAGAATGGCGGAATCCTGGGCGTTGCCCGGGGCGTCGAGGAAGCAGCCGACCGGATCGGCTGGGAGGTAAGGGTGCTTGACGGCGCCGGCTCGGTATCGGGCCGCACCGCCGCCTTCGGCCAGGCCCTGGCGCTGCAGCCCGACGGTATCATCATCAACGGTTTCGATGCCGTCGAACAGCAGACCGGCATGGCCCAGGCCCGTGAAGCCGGCATTCCGCTGGTCAGCTGGCATGCCTCGCCGGTGATCGGCCCGGATCCGGACAATGGTGTCTTTGCCAATGTTTCGACGGATGCCATGGACGTTTCCGCGGCGGCCGCGCAATGGGCGTTTGCCGATGCCGGCGGCAAGCCCGGCGTCGTGATCTTCACCGACTCCACCTACGCCATTGCCATCGCCAAGGCCGATCGCATCAAGGAGACCATAGAGGCACTCGGTGGCACGGTGCTTGAATATGTCGACACGCCGATTGCCGACACGTCAAACAGGATGCCAACCTTGACCACGGCGCTGCTGCAGCGTCACGGCGACGCCTGGACGCACAGCCTGGCGATCAACGACATCTACTTCGACTTCATGGGACCGGCCCTTGCCGCCGCCGGCATTGCCGGAGATGCGAAGCCGAAGGCCGTTGCTGCGGGCGACGGATCGGAAAGCGCCTACCAGCGTATCCGCGGCAAGCAGTATCAGTCGGTGACCGTCGCCGAGCCGCTCAACCTGCAGGGTTGGCAGCTTGTCGATGAGTTGAACCGTGCCATGCAGGGCGAAGAGTGGTCGGGCTACACCTCGCCGCTCCATGTGGTCACGCTCGACAACATTGCCTTCGACGGTGGCGACAACAACATCTTCGATCCCGGCAACGGCTATCGCGACGCCTACGGCAAAATTTGGGGCAAATAGATTCTGAGCCGCCCGCCGGCGTTGTGCCGGCGGGCGATCGAAACACGCGTCAACGATCATCGCAGTGAACCGCAAGAAGGCGCGTCTTTTTAAGTTGTGATGTTATCGATAACAATCATGGGGAGTGGACCGTTGGAAAACACGAAGCCGATCATCACGATGGAGGGGATCTCCAAACGGTTCGGCGGCGTCACCGCTCTCGACCGTGTCGATCTGGAAGCGCGAGCCGGAGAGGTTCTTGCAATTGTCGGCGACAACGGAGCCGGCAAATCGACACTGATAAAAATCCTGACGGGCGTCTACCAGCCGACAGTCGGTACAATTCACCTCGACGGCCGCCCGCTGTCGATGAACAGCCATTCGGACGCCATCGAGGTCGGCATCGGCGCGGTCTACCAGACCCTCGCGTTGGCGGATCATCTCAATCCGGCAGCCAATCTTTTTCTCGGTTCTGAACTTACCCGTAGCATTCTCGGTTTCGAGTTTCTCGACAACCGACGCATGCGAAAGGAAGCGGAAGCCGTGCTGAAGGAACGCCTCGGCGTCACCTTGCGCAGCATGGACGTCACCACCCAGAGCCTGTCGGGCGGACAACGGCAGGCCGTGGCGATCGCCAGGGCTGTGCGTCACGACAGATTGCGCGTGCTTGTCATGGACGAGCCCACAGCCGCACTCGGACCGCAGGAAACCGCGAAGACGCTGAAGCTCATCACGACGCTGAAGGAGCAGGGGCTCGCGGTCATCGTGATCTCCCACTCGCTCGATGACGTGTTTGCCATCTCCGACCGCATTCACGTGATGCGCCGCGGACGCTGCGTCGGTGTCGAGAAGACCGCGGAAACCAGCCGGGAAACCGTTCTCGGATTGATCGTCGGCGCCCATCAGGCCGCCTGAAGCAGCACACAGGAACCAGAACCATGACACTCTCCGTGGACAGCCCGGCTGCAGGCCAGAAAAAGTCGCTCAACGACCATCTCGAACCCTATCTGGCCATCATCGGCCCGTTGGCGATGATCCTGCTCATCGCCGGCTTCATGGCAGTGGCGGAGCCGACACGCTATTTCCGCCTCTCCAACCTCAACACTATTTTGCTGGAAGCAGCTCTCTACATGCCGATGGCCATGGCGATGACCTTCGTCATCACCCAGCGCGGCATTGATCTGTCGATCGGTTCGGTCGCTGCGCTCACCGGCATCATGATGGCCTTCCTGATCAAGCAGTTCGGCTTTCCGGCCTGGATTGCCGTGCTGATCGGTATCGGGCTCGGCGCAACAATGGGCCTGATCAACGGACTGGTCATCACGCGCTTCAAGGTACCTGACCTGATCGGCACGCTGGCGATGGACCTGGTCTACCGGGGCTTCGCGCTGGTGCTTGCCAAGGGGTTGGTGCTGGCACGCTTCCCGGAACTGATCACGGAGATCGGCCGCGGCCAGGTGTTCTACATCCTGCCGACACCGGTCTTGATCGGGATCCTGTCGATGATCGGCGGCTACTTCGTGCTGACCCGCACCTATTTCGGCCGCTACACCATCGCCATCGGGTCGAACCCCGATGCCGCCGACATGACCGGTGTTTCGGTCGATCGGCACCGGGTCTACGCCTATGTGCTGATGGGCGCCATGGCGGGGCTCGCGGGCATCATGCTGACCGGCAAGCTGAACGCCATCCAGGCAACCTCGGCACCGTATTTCAACCTGCATGTCATCGCGGCCGTAGTGGTCGGCGGCACTTCGCTGTTCGGCGGTCGCGCTTCGATGCTCGGGTCCTTTGCCGGCGTGTTGCTGCTTTCGATGATGATCAATGCGCTTGTCACGCTGCGCATCGAATTCTTCTGGCAGTCCGTCGCGTCCGGCGTCGTCATCATCACCTCGGTCGCCGTCTACACCTGGCTGCAGAAAACCGACCGCGATGGTGCGCATGGCATCAAGGCGGCGCTGACCAACCCGGACAACGTCAAGATCATGAAGCTGACCGGCACGCTGCTTGGCGTGCTCGCGCTTCTGCTTATCGCGGGACGTCTGCTTGCAGGCGATCCCAACCCCAGCGGCTAGAGCAAACTGATCGCCCTTTGCTCAAACCGCATCCGATGAAGGCGCGAGCCTTCGCCCACACCTCAGGGAGGAGATAAACCATGAAGGTGATTTCGAAACTGGCCCTTGCGGCCGCACTCACACTGTCGACGTCGGCACTGGCCATGGAGTTGCCACTCAAGACATTGCCTGACGATGGCGACCGCGACTATTGGTTGCCGCAGCAGGTCAATAAGGATGGCGCACTCGAAGCGTTGCAGGCCAAGACCGGCGCCCCGGCCGTGAAGTACGCCGGCACGCAGGAGAAGCCCCTGCAGATCGCCTTGATCTATCCATCCGCCGATGTGTCGGATTTCTGGGCGCGCAACTACCTGGCGATGACCAAGCGTCTTGATGAACTGGGCATCCAGTACGAGACCCGCGAGTTCGCCTCGCGCCAGATCGAGCATTCGCTGCAGGCGACCTATGCCAATCAGGTCGTTCAGGACGAAGACCTCTATGACATCGTCATTTTCGGTCCTTCGGAGCTGGCGACCCAGGCCGACAACATCGACAAGCTTGCTGGCACCGAGGGGCTTACCACCTTCGTCTGGGCCTTCCACACGCCGCTCAAATACCTCAAGAACCAGCCGGCCGCCTGGTTTGACTTTTCGTCCGCCTACGGTGCTCAGAAAATGTGCGACTACATGCTGGAACGTCTTGGCAATGACGTGACCTATGCACTCAATCGCGGCATTCCGGGCATCACGGACAACCAGCGGTCCGGCGACTTCATGGATTGTGTTGCCGAGAAGGGCAACTGGAACGCCGTTTACGAGCACTATGGCGAGTATCAGCGCGAAGGCGGCTTTACCGGCACCAGCTTGATCATGCAGGCCTATCCCGAGGCCAAGGTGATCCATAACGCCAACACCGCCATGGCCATGGGCTCGGTCGAGGCGCAGGTGGCGGCTGGCAAGCATAAGGACATCTTCTCGACCGGTTGGGGCGGCACAGGCCTGGAACTCGACGCCATCCGCCGAGGTGAGCTCGATGCCACACCGATGCGCATGGGCGATGATGTCGGAGCGGCGACCGCGGAGGCCATCAAGGCGCATCTGGAAGGCAGGGAAGGCGACCTGCCGCTCGTCTTCCTCGGCCGCATCACGGTGGCCCACGATCAGATGAGCACCGACGAGATCGACAATCTCGAAAAAGAAGCCTTCCGTTTCTCAGGTGTTGGCGCCCTGAAACGCTAGATCGACCTCCCAGGCCGCAAGGCTCACTGGGCGCTCCGAAAGGGGCGCCCTTTTTTGTATATCGCGATCATCATCTTCATGCACCGAACACCCTCAACGAACGGCAGTTCCACCACGTAGTTGGAATGTAACGGCGGGTGGCAACACCCAAATGGGTTCGGATTTATCAAGCCGCTGGTCTTCAGAAACGAGAAGAATTTGCATCTGCAACCTCAGATTTAATTTACATTTATCAGCTAGATTCCGTTGCTAACAGGCAGCGAATCGAGGGGCAGAATTCATGCAAATCGTTAGCGCCGCGACACGGCGTGTCGCACGCCTGTTTTGTATCGTGCGAAGAGCTCGACTGGTGGTTTTGGCGGTCGCTGCTGTCGGCCTTGCTGGTTGTCAAGACAAGCACGAGTGGCATCAGAAACTGACGGTGGTGGTGGATACCCCATCCGGGAAAGTGTCTGGCTCATCGGTCATCGCTATCAGCGCGACATTCGGACAGGTGCCGCTAACAGAAAAGGAAGTTTGGTACCGCGTGACTGGTGAAGCAACCGTGGTGGAGGTTGCGCCAGGCCGCTATCTCTTCGCCCTGCTTGATGGCAGCCAAGAGCGATACTATCGCGCGGTCCGGGACAAGCTTGAGAGGATGGATAGGGGCGAATGGCTGAAGAGTATTCCCAATATGGAGGGTGTAATTACTTTGAAGCCAAAAAATTACCCACTTCTTGTTACGTTTGCCAATGTCAACAACCCAAAAAGCGTCCAGAGAATAAACCCGAGAGATCTCGCGGCTTCTTTCGGCAAGGGATATAAACTCAATAGAATAACTCTGGAAATTTCCAATGAACCGATTACCGAGGAATCACTCTTGGAATTTGGGTTTATGCAGGCGCTCCAAACTCAAGCAACTTTATCAGGGCTCGAAAAGTATAAATCAAGATATTCGGATCAAATATACTACCTTACAAAAAAATCTTTCGAAGTGAATGGAGATTGAATCGGCTATCTCCAAAGCGTTTTAGTAGCGGTGTACGCTGGTGCGATGCCACCCAGGTGTGGAATAGGGCGACATCCATGAATTCTACAAAGGCAGCAATTTACCTCACCGCCTGTAGGTTTTGGAAAGTGCAAAACGCGTGGGTCGCGGTTTCCCTCGCTGCAGCAGCCGTTCTCCTCACCGGTTGCCAGGACAAACACGAGTGGCATCAGAAACTGACGGTGGTGGTGGATACCCCATCCGGCAAGGTCTCCGGTTCGTCCGTTACTGCAATCGAAGCGACATTCGGTCAGGTGCCAATGTCAGACAGAGAAGTCTGGTACCGCGCTACAGGTGAAGCGACCGCCGTTGAGATCGCGCAGGGCCGCTACCTTTTTGCGCTCCTCGGCGGCAGCGAAGAGCGTTACTATCGAGCCGTTCGCGATCGGCTAAAGGACGTGAGCAGGGGCGAGTGGCTGAAACGCATTCCTCAGATGAAAGAGGTCGTGACGCTGCAGCCGGGCAGGTATCCAAAGTTGATCACATTTGAGGATATCGACAGTCCCAGCAGCGCACGCGAGGTCAACGCTAATACCGTCTCTGAGGTTTTCGGCGCGGGATACAAACTTGATAGGATCACCATAGAAATTACAGATGATCCAATCACAAAGGGGGTGATTACCTCCCTGTTGCCTTGGCTGAATGACACCAAGGTTATGGAGAATCCTGGTTGGTCGCGATTGCCGCTGGTCAGTCGTAATGCGATTGGCGGTTTGCTTTCACAATTTCCGGACTAGATGCGGAGGTGGGGGGCGGCATTAATGATATTAAAGGCGAACCAAGAGGCAACTTCCATGCTATCCATCGGCGCCGCGCCGCGACGTGTCGCGCGCATGTTTTATATAGTGCGAAGGGCTTGGTTGGCGGTTTTCATGGCCGCTGTCGTCGGCCTTGCTGGTTGTCGAGACAAACACGAGTGGCATCAGAAATTGACGGTGGTCGTGGATACGCCGTCGGGTGAGGTGTCGGGGTCGTCCACAATCGAAGTGCTGGCGGCGTTCGGCAAATTGCCGCTCAGCAACAATGAGGTGAACTACCGGATAACGGGTGAAGCAACAGTGGTTGAAATTGCACCGGGTCGCTACCTCATTGCCCTACTCAGTGGAAGTAAAGAACGATACTACAGAGCGGTCCACGACAAACTAAAGAATTTGGATCGAGGGGACTGGCTTCATCTGATTCCTGAGATGGAGACAATACTTACTTTAAAGCCGAAGAACTACCCTTTGCTCGTAACTTTCGGTGACGTCAAAGATCCCAAAAGTGTGCGTAAGGTCGATCCAGCTCATCTCTCAGCAACTTTCGGTCCCGGCTACAGGCTCAAAAAAATTTCGCTGGAGATTACTGAAGAACCGAATTCTGATAGCCGAATAGAAGACCTGCTCCCTTGGTTAAAATGGTCTCGAGATGATCTACTGAAATATGGAGGAGGATTAAATCCAGTAAGATTTTCAGAAAATGAACTTACTCGCGTTTTAGGGCGAACTGAATTCCGGAGAAGATAACTGCTAGGTGCCGATATCCAAGAACTGTCGAATTCCGCTACCCCCGCCCGATATAGGGCATGGTCGTGGCCATGACCGTCATGAACTGCACGTTAGCATGGAGCGGCAGTTCGGCCATGTGCAGGACGGATGATGCGACGTGGGCGACGTCCATGGTGGCTTCCGGTTTAATCGAACCATCCGCTTGCGGCACGCCGACGGTCATGGGTTGAGCCATTTCGGTGAGGGCGTTGCCAATATCGATCTGGCCGCAGGCGATGTTGAACTGGCGGCCATCGAGAGACAGGGTGCGGGTGAGGCCGGTGACTGCGTGTTTGGTGCTGGTATAGGGCACTGATCCCGGTCGCGGCACATAGGAGGATACGGAACCGTTGTTGATGATGCGGCCGCCCTGGGGTGACTGGGCGCGCATGATGCGGAACGCTTCGCGCGCACAGTGGAAGGTGCCGCCGAGATTGATCTGCAGGACTTCCTGCCAGTCTTCGTCGGAAATCTCGTCAATCGTCGTGGCAGGCTTGCTGACGCCGGCATTGTTGAACAGAACGTCGATGTGACCCCAGGTGTCATAGGCGTGGTCGAAGGCGGCGCGCACGGCCTGCGGATCGGTCACGTCACAGGGCAGGGGAAGCGCGTTCGGCTGATCCTCGGCAACCGCTTCGAGCGGCGCCGGTCGGCGTCCGACCAGTCCGACCCGGTAGCCTTCGCGCAGGAACAGGTCCGCACAGCTCTTGCCGATGCCGCTGCCAGCCCCGGTGATGATGATCGATTTCGCGTCCTGGCTCATGAAGGGTCCACCTGTCCTGTTGTCGTTTGCAGGTCCGCATAGCATGCCTGAACCTGCAGGTCAGCCGCCCACTGGTCACGCAAAAAGGGCCGCGTGAATGGCGGCCCTTTCAGATTGGCAATCGACCTTGGGATGTCAGGCGGTTTCGTATTCGTCCCGCAGGCGAACCCACGTCATCGGCATGTCGAAATCGGCTTCGTCGCGACCTTTCGGCACAAGATCGAGGTAGTGGTAGGCGGCGTTCATCATGTCCAGGCCGCGCCCGAAGGTGGAGTAGGTGTGGAAGATGCGGCCGTCTCCGTCCTTCTTGAAGACGCTGATACCAGGCGCCTCGTCGGCGGGAAACTGACTGGGCTGGTAATTGTAGCGCAAGGTGCCGTTCTGACGGGCCTCATCGGTGAACGACACATCGTAGTCGTAGTTGAAGTCGCTGCCCTGCGATGACACCCAGTCGAAGGTCCAACCGAAGCGATTCTTGAACTCGGCCAGCCGATCAAGCGGGGCGCGAGACACGGCGACCATGGCAACATCACGGGCGGCCAGATGAACGACATTGCGCTCGAAATTATCGGCCCAGAACGAGCAGCTCTGGCATGGCTTCTGCCATTCAGGGCCGAACATGAAGTGGTAGACGATGAGCTGGCTGCGGTCGCCGAACAGATCGGCCAGCGACCTGCTGCCGTTCTCCGTCTCGAACCGGTAGTCCTTCGTCACCTCTACCCAAGGCAGCGCCTGCCGTTCGCGGCTGAGCGCATCGCGTTCTCGCGTGAACGCCTTTTCCTTCTGCAGGAGGGCAATGCGGGCCTTTTCCCACTCTTCTTTCGAGACAACGGCGTGTTGGGTCATGACGGGGCTCCTGTCAAAAGAGGCGTTCAAGGCAATTGAAGCTCGAGTTCCAGCCCATGCCGTGATTGTCGCGGGACTCGGCGCTTTCGAAACTGCGCTGGCCAAGGGTCATCTTGGTGCCGCCATCGACCGCCGTGAACGTGACTTCGATATCGGTCTCATGACCGCGTGTTCCGTCGGGCTGTTTCCAGGCCCACGAGAATACGAGCCGGTTTGGGCGGTCGATGACCTTGTAGACGCCGGAGACGAAAACCTCGCCGCCTTCATCATTGCGCATGGTGGTTTCCCAGGACCCCCCCTCGCGCAGATCGAGTGCGTGCTGTGGGATGGACATGCCTTCCGGCCCCCACCATTGCACCAGGATTTCCGGATTTACCCAGGCGTCGAACACTGTTTCGGGCGTCGCGGCAATGGTGCGTTCCACGACCAGGACGCGATCGTCAATCATCGTTGTCATTCTTCTCTTCCTCTTTCTGCAAAACTTTTTCCAGGCGGTCGAACGACGTGTTCCAGAACCGGCGATAACGGTCGATCCAGTCATCCAGCGGCCGCAGGCTTTGCGGGCGGATGCTGAAACAGCGAAACTGTCGGTCGATGCGCCGTTCGATGATACCGGCTTCTTCCAGCACCTTGAGATGCCGTGAAATGGCCGGTTTTGAAATGTCGAAGGGTTCGGCCAAAGCGCCGGCGGTCTGGTCGCCATTTTCCAGCAGCTGTTCGACGATGGCAAACCGGGTCGGATCCGAAAGCGCGGCAAAGATGGGTTGGACGCTCATTTATTTACCTCATTGGTTAAATAACAAATATGTTAATCAAATGGGGTTGTCAACCGCGCCAGTGGCAAATTGTGCGGCTTCCATGTGCAGTCGAAATCGGCTTGCATGGCGATCGCCCGGGTGCCATAGAGCGGCCATGACAGACACCGGCCGCCGATCCGACGCCGACATCCCGTCAACAGACCGTCGGCCATCGGTTGTCCCGTTGGCGCTGGGCGGACTTGCCATGATGGCGGTGGCCATGGGGCTGGGCCGATTTGCCTTCACGCCGCTTTTGCCGGATCTCATGGCTGGCCTGAACTTGAGCCCTGGCGATGCCGGCGTCATCGCATCAGCCAACTATGTCGGCTACCTTGCCGGCGCCATTCTGGCCGCCATGGGCTGGGCTGCCGGCCGGGAGAGGGCGGCTTTTCTGCTGGCGCTTGTCGCCACCACGCTGCTCCTTGCGGCGATGCCTTTGACCACCACCGTTGTCGGCCTTGCGCTGATCCGGTTTGGAGCCGGCGTGGCCAGTGCCTTTGCCATGATTTTCTGCACGGCAATCGTTGTCGGCCATTTCGAAGCCGCCGGAAGGTCCGGTTTGCAAGCCCTGCATTTTTCCGGTGTCGGCATCGGCATTGGCGGTTCCGCCCTGCTTGTCTTGTGGCTCCACAGTGTTGGAGCAGGGTGGCAGGTCGGTTGGTACGCGGCGGCCGGGTTGGCGCTGGTTGGAACGGTCGTGTCGGTTGCCCTGGTGCGAACCGGCCCTGTGCGGGTCAATGGTGAGGTGCGTGAACCGCCACTCGTCTGGGACCGCAAGCTCATCTCCATCACCTTTGCCTATGGTCTGTTCGGCTTCGGTTATATCGTCACCGCAACCTTTCTGGTGGCGATTATCCGCGGTGCCAACGGCCATCTGTCGCTGGAAGGCCTGGTCTGGCTGGCCACCGGTATCGCCGCCGCACCTTCGGTGCTTTACTGGTCTCCGTCGGTTCGCCGTTTCGGGCTGATCCTCACCTTCAGCATTGGTTGTCTTGTCGAGGCGGTCGGGGTCGGCGCAAGCGTGCTGCTGCCGGTGCCGGCCGGGCCGTTTATCGGCGGCGTGCTTTTGGGCGGGACCTTTGTCGCGGTGACCGCCTACGGTCTGCAGATCGGCCGCAAGCTGTCACCGCAGTCTCCGCGGCGCGCCATCGCCATCATGACCGCCGCCTTCGGCACCGGCCAGATCATCGGTCCCGCCGTCGCCGGCACTCTTGCCGATGTCAGCGGAAACTACACGTCCGGAAGCCTTGTCGCCCTTGCCGCATTGCTGATTTCTGCCGCCTGTGCATTGCTGGCAAAGCCCGGTCCTCCGGGCACGCAATTGTGATATGCAAATGAACGGCTGCGGCCATAGGTAGGAATATCGGGCGGTAAATCAGAACAAAGCATCACCGGCCATCCGGCAGTCAGCTTCCCGAGGAAACACAGCGAGATCAAAGCGTGTTCAAATCATTTTTTCCCACACCAAAACTGTTTTTCACGTCGGCCGTTCTCTGGACGATCCTTTGTGTGTTGGCCTGGTACACGATCGGAGATGAGATCGGCGAGGCATTCGGCTTCCAGTTTGCACCGCCGGACGCGCTGCCGGTTGTCGGGATCCATTACTTCTGGACGCCGAGCTTCCTGTGGTTTTACGTCTATTACACCGTCGCGGTCGCGCTCTTTGCCCTGTTCTGGAGCTGGTATAACCCGCATCCCTGGTTTCGATGGTCGATTCTCGGGTCTGCAGTCATTCTCTTCTCGACCTATTTCTCAGTGCAAGTGTCTGTGGCCCTGAACAACTGGCGGCGGCCGTTCTTCGACACCGTGCAAAAGGCCCTGGAGGGCAGCGACGACGTCACCGCCTGGGACCTCTACAGCCTCATCATCGTGTTCGGGTACATCGCCTTCATGTGGATGGCGGTTTTCGTCGCGACCCGGTTTCTGGTCAGCCACTACATCTTCCGCTGGCGCACCGCGATGAACAACTATTACATGTCCCGGTGGACCGAAGTCCGACACATTGAAGGCGCCTCGCAGCGTGTCCAGGAGGACACCATGCGCTTTGCCGGCATCATGGAGGGGCTCGGCGTCTCCCTGGTCGACTCGGTCATGACCCTTTTCGCCTTCCTCCCGCTGCTTTGGGATCTGTCTCAACACGTCACGGAATTGCCCATCATCGGAGAAATCCCGGCTCCGCTCTTCACCGCGGCGGTTTTCTGGTCCTTGTTCGGAACCGTGCTGCTCTCCGTCGTCGGGATCAAGTTGCCGGGTCTGGAGTTCAAGAACCAGCGCGTCGAGGCGGCCTACCGCAAGGAACTCGTCTACGGCGAGGACGACGAAGAGCGGGCACAGCCACCAACCGTGGCCGAACTGTTCGCCAATGTTCGCCGCAACTATTTCAGGCTTTATTTCCACTACATGTATTTCAACATTGCCCGGGGATTCTACATCCAGGCAGACGGGATCTTTGCCTACACCATCCTGATTCCGACGATTGCGGCCGGCAAGATCACGCTCGGCATCCTTCAGCAGATCTTGACCGCCTTCAGCCAGGTCAGCAACTCGTTCCAGTATCTGGTGAATTCGTGGACGACGATCGTCGAACTGCTGTCGATCTACAAACGCCTGAAGACCTTCGAGGCAGCCATTCGAAACGAGCCGCTTCCGGGCATCGATGCGGAATACCTGGCGCGTCTGGATTCCGGTTCCGATCCGCTGTCCACGGTCATCGAAGCCGAACGGCCATGATCGGAGTGGAGCGGATATGAGCCTTGCCGAGCGATCTCCCCTCTATGCCGCGCGCCTCAATGCATTCCGCATCGGGGCGCAGGCAGGGCAGGGGCGCAACGCCGTCACCACCCGTGACCTGATTGAGCGTGCTGCGTCCGCCGGACTGACGGCGGCGGATCTCAACTATCCGGATCACTTCCAGGATGAAGCCGTCGCCGAAATCGGCGGCGCCCTGCAGGCGAGCGGCATGGCGCTCAACGGCCTGGCGATGCGCTACTATTCATTGCCGGAGTTCAAGCTTGGCGCCTTCACCCATCCGGACGGGAGCGTGCGGGATGCCGCGATCGATTTGACGCGTCAAGGCATCGATACGCTGGCGGATATGGGTGGAACCTTGATGACCCTGTGGCTTGGGCAGGATGGCTTCGATTATTCGTTCCAGATGGACTACGCCAAGGCCTGGGATGACACGATCGACGCGATCCGCCGCGTTTGCGACCACAATCCGGATGTCGATATCGCCATCGAATACAAGCCCAACGAACCGCGTGCCTTCGCGCTAATGCCCGATCTGGGTGCGACACTTCTGGCGATCCGTGAGGCCGAGCGCGGCAATCTCGGTGTGACGCTGGACTTTGCCCACGTGCTCTATGCCGATGAGATGCCGGCCTGGGCGGCCGTGGTCGGCGCGCGCCACAGCCGGTTGCTTGGTGTGCATCTCAACGACGGTTATGCCAAGCGCGATGATGGGCTGGCCGTTGCCAGCGTACACCCCATCCAGACAGTGGAATTACTGGCGACGCTGGTCTCGATGAACTACGAGGGTGCCCTCTATTTCGATACGTTTCCGGACCATGCCGGCGTCGACCCGGTTGCAGAGGCCAAACTCAACATCGAAGTCGTCGAACGGCTGCTACCGATCGCTCGCCGGCTTGCGGGTGACCCTGCGCTCCAAGAGGCGATCTCCCGACAGGATGCGCCAACCAGCCTGGCCATCATCCAGCGTGAACTGATCGGCGGCGGTCACCGTTAACCAGTCCGATCTGGTGGAAGTTCACTCTAGGGATTCGGAACGTTTTTGGGCGTTACCGTTTCAACCAGCTTGAGCGTGCTTTGTTCGACCTTCACGATCGTGACCGACTTGACCGGGATGTGTGTGCCGCCAGCGTAGCTGATGGTGCCGGTGACGCCTTTGTAGCCGTCGATGGCGAGCAGGCCCTCAGCGATCTTTGTTGAATCGGGCGCACCGACATTCTTGATCGCCTCCGCCATCAGACCGACGGCGTCATAGGCCAGCGCAGAGAACGCTGAGGGATCGTCGCCATAGGTGGTCTTATAGTCTGAGACAAAAGCGGTCACGGTCGGATCGGGGTTGTCGGAGCCGAGATAGACGTGGGTGGTGAAATAAATATCACCCAAATCTCCGGCCTTGGCCCAGACGCTCGGGTCGTCATAGCCGTCGCCACCGAGAACAGGGCCCTTGTATCCGGCATCCCGCAGGCTCTTGATCACCTTTACCGCTGCCGCTGCCGTTTCGACGCTGACATAGACCAGGTCCACATCGCCGGGGTCCTTCACGGCAACGGTGTCGCTCTGCATGGTCAGTGAATCGGTGCCAGAGACTTTGCCGCCCAAGGCCGTGAAACTTTCGGCAAAATACCCCTGCAGCAGCTTCGGATAGGTGCGCTCCATGTCGGCCAGAATGTGCACGGTTTTGGCGCCAAGCTTGCCATAGGCCCATTCAGCGCCGGCAGCCGCCTGAACGTTGTCGCCAAAACAGGCAAGGAAGAGAATGTTCGGATAGGCTTCGGTCAGCTTCGGCGACGTTGCCCCGCTGGTCAAAAAGACGTGCCCGCTTTGCTTGGCGACCTCTGCGGCCGCACGCACTTGGGTCGGGTCCGACAGGCCGAGGTAGGCGACCAGGGAGGGGCTTTCGATCAGCGCACTTTGCATCGCTTGACCCACGATCGAGAGATTGCTGTCGCTGGCGATGGTGATGGCGGCCAGGTCCTTGTCGAGGACGCCGCCATCATCGTTGATCTGCTGCATCGCCAGCATTGCGCCATTCGATGATGGCACACCAAAGGTCGCCTGCGGCCCTGCCAGATTGAACACCGCGCCGAACAGGATGGTGTCGTCATCCGCCGCCGGTGCGGCTGAAGCAAGCATCAGGCTTGCGGCAAGGGAAAAGGCGAGTGGTGTAAACCGCATCGGTTTCGCTCCATTGTTGTGGGCCATCGACACTGTCATGCAATGGTGACGCAAACATGTACAGCGGCATATTCTCGTTGGGTAAACGAAAACCGTTCACCCCGGAGCGATCTGATCAGGCGCCGCCGCCGGCGTCACGCCGCTCCAGTCGCTCGATCGCTTCGCGGTAGGTGACGCATGCGACATCCTCGAGGCCACAGACGTCGGCCAACAAACGTTCAACCGCCCGCCAATAGGCGCCGCCATTCATTTCGACGAAATGCATGCCGATCTGAAGCGGGCGGCGCGCGCCATCATATTCGCCATCGAAAGCCCGTTTGAAGGCTTTATAGCTGCGATCCTCGAAGTCCTGCGACTGGGTGGCATTCTCCAGTCCGCCGGAGTGGCGAACGAACAGATTGTAGTCCATTGCAATGACCCGACGATTGCGCGGACCCTCAGTGATCAGTGGCAACTCGAAAGTCGACAACCCCTTGTGTTGTCCAGGCGGAACGGGTCCGCGTGACACGCCGCTGGCGTCATAGGCAAAGCCGGTCGCGTCGAGCGCATCGATCATGGCGCCGTTGGTTGACAGGTAGGGGGCCCTGAAGCCGGCAATCTCGCTTTCGGCAAAGTCTTTCCAGCCAGACGGTTCTTCCTCGGAACGGCCGGCATTGACCCAGGCTCTTTCGAGCGTAGTCGAAAAGGAAGCGAATTCAGTCTTCCATTGCCGCTTGCTCCAGCGTTTTCCGTCGAAATGTCCGCACCCGTGGCTGGCCATCTCGTGGCCTTCGCCGCGAGCACTCCAGATATGGTCGAGTCGCTGGCCTACCTCCTCGCGCGTCTGCGCAAAGCCGACATTCGAGCGGCCGCGGCGCTGCCCGGGTGCCTTGTAGGCAATGCCCTGTTCGCGAGTCATCAAAAAGGTGCAGGACAGGAAATAGGTAAATCGGGCGCCGGTTTCCGCGGCGATAGCGCGGCTTTTGGCCCACAGCTTGTTGTCATGGGCACCATCGAAGGAAACGATGACCAGCTGATCCTTGTGCGATGTATCAGCAGATGTCGGCAAGGCCATGAAAAGACTCGCCAATAGACCCACAAACGCCACGCGTACAGGCATGCCACCCCCCGAAACCAGACTATTTTTTCACTCAATATATCAGAGATGAAACAAAGTGATGACCCAAAAAAAGAGGAGTCATCATTGGGCGTCCGATTCGGGCGGAACTATGATGCGCAGTTGACGCACTTTTCCGCCATCGGATCGATGGCCAGCCGACCGTCCGGAATTTCGCAATCGCACTCGATGCAATAGCCGTAATCGCCGTCCTTGATCCGCCGCTCGGCCATCTCGATGCGGGTCAGGTCGCGCTGTCTTTGCCGCTCCTGCGCCTCGGCCATGGCCTGTTGTTGCATCGAATCCATGCGCGACAGGCGTCCGACGGCCTGCTGATCGAGCATGACCGTGGATCGCGCGTCCTCCGAGAGGCGCGACATGTCCTCGATCTCCGCCTTTCGCTCCGCCAGTCGATTTCTTGCAATACCCAGATCGATTGCCATATGCCAGATTAGAATCATTCAGCGTCAATTGAAACGGCTCGGCGGATGCACGGGCAAAAGGGGGCGAGCATGATTTGGCTGATTTTGGGGCTGGTGCTGTTTCTCGGCATTCATTCAGTGCGGATGGTGGCGCCGCAATTCCGGGCGGACTTCATTGCCCAGCGCGGTGAGAATGCCTGGAAAGGTCTCTATTCCATTGTCGCCCTTGTCGGTTTCGTCTTGATCATCTGGGGCTTCGGTTCCGCGCAGGGCGAGGGGCCGATACTCTACGTTCTGCCCTTCTGGTTCAGCCACATCACATTGCTGCTGTTGCTGGTGTCCTTCATCCTGCTCGCGTCGGCCTATGTTCCGTCGGGACGGATCAAGGCGGCGATCAAGCATCCGATGCTTCTTGCTGTCAAACTGTGGGCGTTCGGTCACTTGTTGAGCAACGGCGACCTGGCTTCGGTGCTATTGTTCGGAGGCTTTCTTGTCTGGGCAATCTGCGACCGCATTTCCGAAAGCCGGCGCGAACGCGCCGGCCTGACCATCCCCCCGGCACCCGGACCGGTACGCAACGATATAGTCGCAATCTTGATCGGTGTTGTTGCCTACGTGCTGGTCGTTTGGAAGCTGCACGAATGGATCATCGGCCTGCCGCCCATCGTCATCTAACGGCATCGGCCGGGCACCACGGTTGCGATAGCCCAGATTTCCGCTTACATGCGCGGCAAAATCAGGTACAAGGCGCCGCTTAAGCACATCGCAAGGATGCGCGGTCAGCGCGCATCGAGTTGAGGACCGGGCCAGCCGGGTTAACACATGTCAGACGACAGTTTTATTCGCGAAGTCGACGAGGAACTGCGCTCCGACCGGATGAAAAACATCTGGACGCGCTTCGGCAAGTATATCATCGGCGTCGCCGTGCTCATCGTCGCAGGCACCGCCGCAGACCGGGGATACGACTACTGGCGTCAGAGCCAGGCCTCGCAATCCGGCGACGCCTTCCTCGCTGCACTCAACCTGGCGCGTGACGGTCAGCAGGACCAGGCGCTGGAAGCTCTGCAGACCCTGGAGAAAGACGGGCACGGATCCTATCCGGTGCTTGCCCGCATGCGTGCCGCGACAGTTCTTGCCGACAAGCAGGACTACCAGGCTGCTATCTCTGCGTTCTCGACCATCGGCAACGATGGCGGCGTCCCGACCGCACTTCGCGACGCAGCTCGCATCCGGGCCGGTTATCTGCTGGTTGATCATGGCAGCTACGACGATGTCGCCGCGCAGGTGGACCAGCTCAGCGGAGCCGACAACCCGATGCGTCATTCGGCCCGTGAGGCCTTGGGCCTGGCTGCCTGGAAGGCGGGCGATATTGCCAAGGCGCGCGAATGGTTCGACCTCATTGCCGGCGATACAGAAGTTCCCTCCGGTGTCTTTCAGCGCACCGAAATCATGCTCGACCTGATTGCCGCCAGCGGCAAGGCAGCGCAATCCTGACCGGCTTCGGGTGCCCAGATGTCATTTACAGTTGCCATTGTCGGGCGTCCCAATGTCGGCAAATCCACCCTATTCAATCGGCTCGCCGGTCGTAAACTTGCGCTCGTTGACGATACGCCCGGACTGACCCGCGACCGCAGGCCGGGTGAAGCCCGGCTGGTCGATCTTGAATTCGGCATCATCGATACGGCCGGCCTTGAGGAATCGGATCCCGATACGCTCGAGGGGCGGATGCGGGTCCAGACTGAAGCCGCGATCGACGAAGCCGACCTGGCGTTGTTCCTGGTCGATGCCAAAGGTGGAATTACCCCGGCAGACGAAACCCTGGCCGCGATCCTGCGCCGCCGAGGCAAACCGGTGGTGCTGGTCGCCAACAAGGCAGAATCGCGCGGATCCGAGAGCGGTCTCTACGATGCCTTCCGCCTGGGTCTCGGCGAACCCTGTCCGATCTCGGCCGAACACGGCCAGGGCATGCTCGACCTGCGCGATGCCATCGTCGAAGCCATCGGCGAGGATACTGCCTTGCCTCTGGAAGAGGTAGAGGCCGTCACGGATGTCGACATCTCGGACGACGACGAAACCGAAGAGGAAGCATACGACGATAGCAAGCCGCTCCGGGTGGCCATCGTCGGGCGCCCCAATGCCGGCAAGTCGACCCTGATCAACCGTTATCTCGGCGAAGAGCGCCTGTTGACCGGTCCGGAGGCCGGCATCACACGCGATTCCATTTCCGTCGATTGGGATTGGAAGGGCCGTCATATCAAGATGTTCGATACGGCCGGACTGCGCCGCAAAGCGCGGGTTCAGGAGAAAATTGAAAAACTCTCAGTTGCCGATGCGCTTCGGGCCATCCGCTTCGCTGAGGTCGTGGTGATCGTTTTCGATGTCGATGTCCCGTTCGAAAAGCAGGACCTTCAGATCGCCGACCTGGTAGTCCGCGAGGGCAGGGCGCCCGTCATCGCCTTCAACAAGTGGGACATCGTTGAAGACCGCCAGGATACATTGGCCGATCTGCGTGAAAAGACCGAACGCCTGCTGCCCCAGGCCCGCGGCATCCGTGCGGTTCCCGTCTCCGGGCTGACCGGCAACGGGCTCGACAAGCTCATGCAGGCGGTCGTTGATACGCACCGGACGTGGAACCGTCGTATCTCCACGGCTCGGCTCAATCGCTGGCTCGAAGCCATGACGGTGCAACATCCGCCACCAGCCGTGTCGGGCCGCCGGCTGCGTCTCAAATACATGACTCAGATCAAGGCTCGTCCTCCGGGCTTCGTCATTTCGTGTACCCGGCCGGACGCGTTGCCGGCTTCCTATACGCGCTATCTGATCAACGGACTGCGCGAGGATTTCAGTCTGCCCGGGGTCCCGCTGAGGATTTCATACCGCAAGGGCGACAATCCGTTCGCTTCCAAGAAGAAGCGGCGCTGACAGATCAGCAGTCGCCGCAACAAAGTGTGACCCGACTGCGACAAGAAATCCGGCGACAATGGCGGTCTTGCCTGATTAAACCCGCAATTCAAACACTCACTGCCAACCGGTCTGATGGCGGCTGTGAAACGCGGTTAACGCTCCATAAACGTTAATAGATCATATTGAAAAAAATTGTCCTGAGTACGTGTTGCTTTGGAGTAGGGTCTTGCGTAACGGATCTCCCATCAAAGGCTGGCTTATGGCCACGAGTCGCCATTGCTCGGCGCCCATGAGCTTTGGGGCGTTTGCCTTTTTCCTGACGACATCGCCCATTGCTTTCTCCGACACGGCGAGCCTTCTGTCCGGCGTCGACCAGGGTGGTGCTCGCTGGAGCAGTTACCTTGTCGAAGCGCCAGCCGGCTCGCTTCACTCGGTCGAAATGGCCTTTACGGACGACATCACGACCGGTTCGACCATTGTCGACAAGGGCGTCAGGCTGCCGAATGGCGGCACGGCGGCGATTCGTACCCGCCATGGAACCAAGAACCCGGTGCCAGACGAACAGCGGATCAATCGGTCGCAAAAGCGTGGACGGGTGACCACCGAAGTACCGATGGCGCCGCCGAAGGATTTTTCCGCGGGCTCCGTTCTGCATGAGAGCAATCTTCTGCTGAAGCCGCAGCGGCAAAATCTCCCTGAAATGGCCTTTGTCAAACCCGACATTCGGGGGCAGGAAGTGCAGATCGCCACGGCCTTCCATCGTCCGGTGAAGGTCAAAAGCAACCTGCCGATCATGTTGGCGGATCTTGTAACCAACGACAAGCATGACGTGCTGGCCACGGCCTACGCACCCGCCGAGCCGAACTACGCCAAGCAGTCCCCGTTTGCTTCTCTCCTGAAGGACGAAAAGCAGCAAGGGCGCTTCTTCCCGCCAATCGAAAAGAATGATCACGGATGGGCCGGCAAGGCGCTGCCGCCGTACGTCTTCACCAAGCGCGAACAGCGGTGTCTGGCCTCGGGCATTTACTTCGAGGCGCGAGGCGAACCGGTCAAGGGCCAGGCCGCAGTGGCCCAGGTGATTCTCAACCGGGTACGCAATCCGGCCTATCCCAACACTGTGTGCCGCGTGGTTTATCAGAACAAACGCTGGCGCAACCGCTGCCAGTTCTCCTTCGCCTGCGACGGCATACGCGACCGCGTCCGCTCGAAGCGACACTGGTCCATGGCCAAGGACATTGCGATGGCGGTGACAGCCGGCAAGATCTGGCTGGATCAGGTCGGATCATCGACCCACTACCACGCTGTCTATGTGCGGCCGAAATGGGCGCGTAAGATGAGGCGTGTCGGCCGCATCGGCCTGCACATTTTCTATCGCACCCACGGCGGTGGTTGGAGCTGATCCAGCCCGGTCCGAACCATTCCCTCGATCCGCTGAAATCGGGGCATTGTGCCGCAATGCATCATTTATCTGTGCAGCGCCACCTCCGGGATTCAGCAAGAGTGGTCTAAAGTTCTGATATTATTATGTTAATTGTTGGGTGCTGGCGCAGCCAATCCGCCTTGACTTGGCATGGGCGGAAAACTATGTTGCGCGCGACTTTGGAACGGTCCCGTTCAAGGTCGCCTATCGGCACGTGGAGCGCGACTTTCATGAGAAAACCAGCGCAAAACGGAGGGTCATCTGATCCTGCGAGCGGCGAAAAAGAACGGGAAGACCGGACTGGCAGTCTGGAAGAGCGTCGCAGGCGTTTGGGGGAAAAACTTGCTTCCCGCGAGCCCGACGGCAAACCGACGGGAAAAGAGGGGACGGCGGGGTCGTCCTACGCCAAGGCGTTTCAGCTCTCGACGGAATTTGTCGCTGCGATCTTTGTTGGCGCGCTTCTCGGCTATCTTCTGGACCGTTTTCTTGGCACCACGCCCTGGGGGATGATCGTCTTTCTGCTGCTGGGGTTTGTTGCAGGGGTACTCAATGTCATGCGTTCGGCCGGGCTGGTTGCCGAAAACCGCCCGCCGCAAGGCACGGACAGGAACGACAACGAAGGCTGACAGGGCCAGTACATAGAAAGAGGCATACGGGTGGCAAACGATCCGATTAGCCAGTTCCAGATCAGCAAGCTCGTTCCGATTGAAGTGGGCGGTCTCGATTTCTCCTTTACCAACTCGTCGCTCTATATGGTCGCGACCGTGGCCGTTGCTTCGGCGTTCCTGTTTCTGACCACATCCAATCGTGGCATGGTGCCGACCAGGCTGCAGTCGATTTCCGAAATGGGCTACGAGTTCGTAGCCTCGATGTTACGCGACGGCGCCGGATCCGGGGGGATGCGATTCTTCCCCATGGTGTTCTCGCTGTTCATGTTCGTGCTGGTGGCCAATCTGCTCGGCATGTTCCCCTATTTCTTCACGGTTACGAGCCATATCATCGTCACCTTCGTGCTTGCGATGCTGGTGATCGGGACGGTCGTGGTCTATGGCTTCATGAAGCACGGTCTCGGGTTCCTGAAACTGTTCGTTCCGAGCGGTGTCCCCGGGGTGCTGCTGCCGCTGGTGGTGGCGATTGAGATTATTTCCTTCCTGTCGCGTCCCATCAGCCTGTCGGTGCGTCTGTTCGCCAACATGCTGGCCGGCCACATCACGCTCAAGGTTTTTGCCGGGTTCGTCACCTCGCTCAGCGCGCTCGGCGCGTTGGGGATCGGTGGTGCGATCCTTCCTCTCATCATGACCGTCGCTCTGACCGGTCTAGAATTTCTGGTCGCTTTCCTGCAGGCCTACGTCTTTGCGGTGCTGACATGCATGTACCTCAACGACGCTCTGCATCCGGGCCACTAGGAGTAGTCATTGGCGGTACCTCCGCCAGTCCAATAGCCGCAACAATCCCATCGAAGGAGTTCACCATGGAAGCGGAAGCAGCAAAATACATCGGCGCGGGCATCGCATGTCTGGGCATGGGCGGCGCCGGTATCGGCCTCGGCACCATTTTCGGCAACTACCTGTCGGGCGCCCTGCGTAACCCGTCGGCTGCAGACGGTCAGTTCGGCCGCCTGATCTTCGGCTTCGCCGTGACGGAAGCCCTGGGCATCTTCTCGCTGCTGGTTGCCCTTCTTCTGCTGTTCGCCGTCTAATCGACGGATCGTTATGTCCGGTCGCGTCGTGGGCGCGGCCGCCGGGCCGATTGGCCCTGACAAAGCCGCCATCCGTCGGAGTGCGGAAAAGCGGCTTATGACTTGGAGACGAACATGCTTGTGACAGCGGCCTATGCTGCGGAAGCCGAACAGGCGGCTGGCGGATTTCCACCATTCGACAGTTCGACCTTTCCGTCGCAGATTCTGTGGCTGGTCATTACTTTCGGCCTGTTTTACCTGTTCATGCAACGGGTGGTGTTGCCTCGTATCGCCAGCATCCTCGAGACACGCCGTGACCGCATTGCGCAGGACCTGAACGAGGCCAACCGCCTCAAGGAAGAGGCCGACCAGGCTTTTGCGGCCTATGAGCAGGATCTTGCCGATGCCAAGGGCAAGGCGCATGAGATCGCTCAGGCCGCGCGCGATTCGGCCAAGGCTGACGCGGATGCGGAGCGCAGCAAGCTCGAAGCCGAGGTAACCGAGAAGATCGAAAAGGCTGAGGCCGAGATCGCCGAGGTTACCAAGAAAGCATTGGCAGAAGTCGATACAATTGCAGCTGATACGACGTCGGCGATCGTCAAGCAGCTGATCGGTGGCACGGTGACCAAGGCCAGTGCCAACGCGGCCGTGAAGGCCGCGGCGCAGGGAGGCGAATAGAATGGACGCCACTTTCTGGGCTCTGATCTCCCTTATCCTCTTCATGGCCATCATCTTCTACATGAAGGTGCCTGGTATGATTACCGGATCGCTCGACACAAGAGCTGATCGTATCCGCAACGAACTCGATGAGGCACGGCGCCTTCGAGAAGAGGCACAGCAACTGCTGGCCGAATATCAGCGCAAGCGCAAGGATGCGGAGAAGGAAGCATCCGAACTGATTGCCGCGGCTGAACACGAGGCCGCAGGCCTGGTCGCCGAAGCGCGTCAGAAGACCGAAGACTACGTCCAGCGGCGTACCGCCATGGCGGAGCAGAAAATTGCCCTGGCCGAATCGGAAGCCGTCAACGAGGTCCGTCGCCAGGCCATCGATATCGCGGTTGCCGCTGCCGAGACGCTGATCGCCGACAAGGTCGATGACGAAAAGGCTGGTTCGCTGTTCACCCAGTCCGTCAAGGAACTCAAGGCCAAGCTTAACTGACCCTCTCGGGATTGGAACAATTTTGAAAAGCCGGGGCTCGTTGCTCCGGCTTTTTGCATTTCCGACGAGAATGCGCTAACGGGTTTACCTCACCGTGTAGGTAATGCCTCACGGTGGTTCGTTCTCAGGGCGGGGTGAAATTCCCCACCGGCGGTGACGAGCAGGCCATCGGTTCTCCGAAGGTCCGGTCGAAGCCCGCGAGCGCCCGTGCCGCCCGGTATGGGGTCAGCAGATTCGGTGCAATTCCGAAGCCGACGGTTACAGTCCGGATGGAAGAGAGCGGGTAAGTCGCCGGCGTGGACTTCGGTCGCCCTGCGGCGCCGACCTTGTGTAAGCCCTCGCGGGTATGGGAGGTCGTGCCTGTTTGCCCTGATTCCTGGTGGTTCTTTGAGAGGAACATCTGATGAATCAGACAACACTCACCCCAAACAGAATTTTCGCGTTCAACAACTCGGCTGTTGCCGGCGGACTTTACATGATCGCTGCCGGCGCCGCATTCGCGGTGGTCAATGTCAGCGTTCAGGCGGCGACCATGAGCTTTGGAATGACGTCGGCGTCAGCGGCCTTCTGGCAGTATTTCGTGGCTTTGGTGTGCGGTCTCCCGTGGATTGTGCGCACCGGGCTTGATGTGCTGAAAACCCGGCATCTGGCGGCCCATGTGCTACGGGTTGGATTTGCCGCGGTCGGTGTGCAGTTCTGGGTCGCCGGGCTTGCCAGCGTTCCGATTTGGCAGGCAATCGCGCTGATCATGACGTCGCCGTTCTTTGTCACTGCCGGAGCGGGACTGTTCCTGGGCGAGCGCGTCGGAATATCCCGCTGGTTGGCCACCTTGGTCGGCTTTGCGGGCGGCATGATCATTCTTGCGCCCTGGTCCGATGCGTTTTCGGTGGAAGCACTTTATCCGGTGGCCGCTGCTGTGTTCTGGGCCGCCACTTCGTTGATGACCAAGCGTTTGACCCGCAGTGAGTCCACCGAGACCATCACGCTTTATCTGCTCCTGTTGCTGACGCCCATCAATGCGGTTCTGGCCGTGTCTTCGGGCGGCGGATTTGCCATACCGGGTGCTTCCGGTCTGGCCCTGATCGTACTGGCCGGTGTTCTGCTGATGGTCGCCCAGTTCTTCATCGTCAAGGCCTATGCCAGCGTGGATGCCGCCTACGTGCAGCCTTTCGACCACGTCAAGCTGCCGCTCAACGTGCTCGCCGGCTGGATCGTCTTTGGCTTCGTCCCGGGTGGAAACCTCTGGTTCGGATCGCTGCTGATCGTTTCGGCGTCGCTCTACATTGCTCACCGTGAGTCGCGGCGATCCTCATAACCGGGAACCCATGACCTATTCGCTGCATCTTTTGCGGTGAATAGGCTTGTTATTCGCTGCAAGCAGAAAAGCAGCTAGGCTGGATCGTCGACTCTGATCGGCCGAAAGCTCATGCGGTGCAGCGGGCAGGGGCCATTGTCGGCTATCGCCCTTCTATGGGCGGCTGTGGCGTAACCGACATGGCGCTCGAAACCGTAGGCTGCGAAGCAGCCTGCGGCGCGTTGCATCATACGGTCGCGTGTTACTTTGGCGACGATGGAAGCCGCGGCAATCGACATCGATCGGGCGTCGCCCTTGATGACAGCCTTGGCGGGACAGGCAAGATCCGGCGGCACGTCGCGACCGTCGATGAGTGCGAATTCAGCCGGACGCGGCAGATTGCCGATGGCGCGGCGCAGCGCATCAAGACTGGCGCGCAGAATGTCAGACCGGTCGATATGGCCGGGGCTGGACGTTGCGATGGATACCTCTGCCCGGGTGAGAATCAGGTCGAACAACTCTTCACGCTTGGCCGCGGTCAATTTCTTCGAATCGTCCAGTCCCGCCGGGATGGAACTCGGGTCGAGGATGACAGCGGCTGCGACCACTGGCCCGGCCAACGGTCCTCGGCCGGCTTCGTCGGCGCCGGCGACCGGCAGTCGGTGCGCGCCAGCCTCGGTCTCCAATGAGAAATCGGGTGTCAGATCCTTTAGCTCGAAGAGGCTGGCTTGACGCGATTTGGATTTGGATCGGGAAGGAGAATCGGGTGACGCGCGGGGCATGATCGGCAAACTCGCACGGTCACCCGATTCTCTGCAAGTCCCTCCTTTGAGAGCGGTTCATCCGGTCGGGGAAATCCGGAAGAAACCGTCTCAATGTCTGAAATCCGGGGTACGGCTCAGCCGGATTTCAGATGCGGCTGCGGAGGGAGCCGCCGTCACGGCCGCAGGTCGGGGAAACGGTCGTGACGGTGGGTTCAAAAACCAGGGCTAAAGCAGATTCAGTTGAACTCCTGATCCTGATGGTGGCACGAACTGGTCGGTGCGCAGGGTTCGCCATTTGCTGTCGAGGCCCAGTCGTTTCGAGGCGATTTCAAAACGCCGCGCCAACTGCCACGCATAGGGTCCGTTGCCCTTCATGCGCTTGCCGAATTCAGAATCGTAGTCCTTGCCGCCGCGCATCGAGCGGATCAGCGACATGACATGCCGGTAGCGGTCGGGATAGTGACGCAGCAGCCAGTCTCTGAACAGCGGGCTGACCTCGAGCGGCAGCCGCAACAGAATGTAGCTGGCGGTTACAGCGCCTGCCGCTTTGGCGGAATCAAGAATGCGCTCGATCTCGTGGTCGTTCAGCCCCGGAACGATGGGTGACGCCATCACCGCGACCGGTATGCCGGCCTCCGACAGGCCGCGGATCGCTTCCAGCCGCCGCGGCGGGGTCGCCGCCCGTGGTTCCATCGTGCGTGCAAGCTTGCGGTCGAGCGTCGTCACCGAAACGGCCACTTTGACCAGATTCTTTTCCGCCATCTGTTTCAGGATGTCGATATCGCGCAGCACCAGCGATGACTTTGTGACGATCCCGACCGGATGATTGCAGGCATTGAGTACCTCCAGAAGCTGCCGGGTGATCCGCCACTCTTTCTCGATCGGCTGATATGGATCCGTGTTGGTGCCCATGGCGATGACACGCGGTTCGTAATCGGGTTTGGACAATTCCCGTTCCAGCAGCTTTGCGGCGTCTGGTTTGGCAAACAGCCGGCTTTCGAAATCGAGCCCGGCCGAAAGACCCATGAAGGCGTGGGTCGGCCGCGCAAAACAATAGATGCAGCCGTGTTCGCAGCCGCGATAGGCATTGATTGAACGGTCGAAGGAAAGGTCCGGAGAATTGTTGCGCGTGATGATCGTGCGCGGCTTCTCCACCTGCACTTCGGTCTTGAAGGCTGGAAGATCTTCCAGGCTTTCCCAGCCGTCGTCGAAGGCGTGGCGGGTCTGGGCCTCGAAACGACCGCTCGGATTGATGCCGGCGCCACGACCGCGGCGCTTGCTGTGATCAATACGAAGGCCCGATTGCGCTGCCAGCGCATCGGCCAAGTCGGCCTGGTTCGCCGGATGCAGCGCCTGCTGCCTGAAATGCTCCAACTCGCTCATGTCCGCTCCCATCTTGTGAAAATATTCCTAACAGGAACATGAGAACATATCAAGAACAAATATAGGAAGTCGCGTTCGCCTTTAAAGATGGCATCGGCTGGTGATCCGTTGACGCGGCCGGTTCGCGGTGCAAGCTTCCGGATCACAACGATCAGCCAACAGGAGCCGAATCAGATGACCGCCGCAACCGACAAAAAAGTCGCCGTTGAACAGGATGGAGCGATCACTGTCGTCACCATCAACCGGCCCGACCAGCGAAACGCGGTTGATCACGAGACAGCCAGTCTGCTGGACGAAGCCTTTGCCGCCTTCGACGCCGATAGTGAAAAGGCTGTGGCGATCCTGACCGGTGCAGGGCAGGGTTTCTGCGCCGGCTTCGATCTCAAGACTGTTTCCGAGGGTACCCTGACCTACGATCCGCATGGCGGCGGTCCGATGGGACCGACGCGGCGATTGCTGTCGAAGCCGGTGATTGCGGCCGTCGAAGGTTATGCTGTCGCTGGAGGCCTCGAACTAGCCCTGTGGTGCGACATGCGTGTGGCTTCGGCCTCAGCGGTGTTCGGTGTCTATTGTCGCCGTTGGGGTGTGCCGCTGGTTGACGGCGGCAACGTTCGCCTGCCGCGGCTCATCGGTCACAGCCGCGCCATGGACATGATCCTGACCGGGCGCCCGGTCGAGGCCGAAGAGGCCCTGCAGTTCGGTCTGGCCAATCGGCTCGTGCCGGAGGGAAGGGCACTCGATGAGGCGCTGATAATCGCCCATGAACTGGCCCGTTTCCCTCAGACCTGCCTGCGCACCGATCGCATGACCGCTCACCGGCAATGGGGAATGGATATTGGCGCGGCTCTCGCCCATGAGGCCGTCGAAGGTGTGCGTCCGTTGCAGGAGGATGCCCAATCCGGCGCGTCCCGGTTCGCTTCCGGGCTGGGTCGGTCGGGCGACTTCGAGAGTATCTGAACCGGCTCTATTTGCTTCGCCTCAGGTGCTCATCGAGCCGTGGCATGATTTCGATGAAGTTGCACGGCATGTGGCGGTAATCCAGCTGCGCCTCGAGAATACCGTCCCAGGCGTCCTTGCAGGCCCCGGGTGAGCCGGGCAATACGAAGACATAGGTCGCGTCGATGACACCGCCGGTGGCGCGCGACTGGATCGTCGACGTGCCGATCTTGTCATAGGAAATGCGGTGAAACACTTCCGAAAACCCATCCATCTGCTTGTCGAATAGCGGCGTAATGGCTTCCGGTGTGACGTCGCGGCCGGTGAAGCCGGTTCCGCCCGTCGTAATGATTGCGTCGATCTCGGGATCTTCCGCCCAGCCTTTGACCCTTCCAGCAATCAGGCCCACATCGTCGGTGACGACATCGCGATCGGCCAGCACATGGCCGGATTTTTCAATGCGCGCCGCCAGTGTGGCGCCTGATTTGTCGTCCTCGAGGCTGCGACTGTCGGAAACGGTCAGCACGGCAATGCGGATCGGAATGAAGGGTCTTGAATCGTCGATACGGTTCATGGGCACTCAACCGGACAGGGTGGATGTGGCGCAGACATACCATGTCGGATGGGCGCTGCGAATGGCATCGGCTACTTCTGCGGCTTTTTGACCGTTGTCAAAAAGACCGAAACAGGTCGCGCCCGAACCAGACATGCGGGCGATCAGCGCGCCGCTGTCGGAAAGCGCCGACCGGCATTCCGCGACCGCTGGCAGCACCGTTTCTGCCGGTGGTTCGAGGTCGTTACGCATGGAGGTCAGGGTGGTGATCCAGTCTTCACCCGAGTCGCCGGCGGGGAGAGTTATGCCTGGGTTGGTTTTGTGCGTCAGGCGCTTGAAGACCTCCGGCGTCGAGACTGCGAGATTCGGATTAACCAGCACCAATGGCATCGTCGGCAGCGCCGAAACCGGTTTGATCTCTTCACCGATGCCGGATGCGAACAGAGGCTTTGAGGCCAGGCACATCGGAACATCGGCACCGAGAGCAACGCCGATATCCGCAAGCTCCGCATCGCTGTGAGACAAAGACCAGAGCCGCCGCAGCGCGCGCAAACAAGCAGCGGCGTCGGCCGAGCCACCTCCTATTCCCGACGCCACGGGCAGGTTCTTTTCCAGCTGGATTGATACCGAGCGGGAACTCCTGGCATCAGTCCGCAAAGCATCGAGGGCGTCTAGCACGAGATTGCCGCTGTCGTCTGACAAGGAGGAGGCAAACGGACCACAGATTGAGAAGGCGTCAGACTGCGCATCCTGAACGGTCAGGCGATCGCCAACATCCGCAAAGGCCACAATCGTCTCAATCAGATGATAGCCGTCGGAACGCTGCCCGGTCACATGAAGTGCCAGATTGATTTTCGCAGGAGCGAACTCCTCGACGATGTCGGGCATCAAGGCAGGATAATGACCTGACCCGGGTAGATGCGATCGGCGTCACCATTCAGCGTCGGATTGGCGCGCAGAATATCGGGATAGCGATTGCCGTCGCCCAAAACCTCATCGGCTATAGTCCACAGAGTCTCGCCTGGCTTCACGGTGTAGCTTGCCTTGGTCGGTTCGACATCGGTCTCCAATTCGCCGTTTCGTTCGCCGTTATCCGGCTTGCGGATATTCTGGCTCTCGTCATCCGGTGTCTTGGAAGCGGATGGTGCTGGATCGACGACCGGCGGCATACCGGCGGCAATCTTCTGTTCTATCTTCGGAACCTCTGTGAGTTCGGGTTCCATCGTAAGGGCGCGTTCCCACTGATACCGCGCTTCCAGCCTTCGACCGGCGCGCCAGTAGGCATCCCCCAGATGATCGTTGATCGTCGGATCGCCGGGGCGCAGTTCGACCGCCCGTTCAAGCTCGTCAACAGCGTTCTCGTAGTCACCCAGCCTGTAGTAGGCCCATCCGAGCGAGTCGACGATATAGCCATCATTGGGCCGCAGCCGGACAGCCTCCCGGATCAGGTCCATGCCCTCATCCAGGTTGATGTTCATGTCGATCCACGAATAACCGAGATAGTTCATCACCTGCGGTTGGTTTGGATAAAGTTCCAGTGAACGTTGAAAATTGGGTTCCGCCTTCGGCCATTCCTTCAGCCGCTCATAGGCGATTCCACGCTGAAAGAAGATGTTCCAGTGTCCGCGATTGGGCAAAATCCCGATGGCGTCCACGGCCTTGTCGTAATTGTCGGCCATCTCCCGATACGACTTTGCATCCGACAAAACACTGCCATAGGCCAGATAGGACCGCATGTCCTTCGGGTCCTGATTGATCAGGTTCTTGAGATGGGTCTTGGCTTCTTCGAGGCGCCCGAGATCGGCGAGATTGAGGCCCAGCTGAAGTTCCGACACGCGGTGCATGATGGAGTCTTCCGGAACCCGCCCGTAGATCTCAATCGCCTGTTCGGGTTTGCCGAGGTTTTCGGCGAGACTGCCAAGCATAACCAACGTCGCCGCGTTTTCAGGATCCAACGAATGGGCGAAATTGAGATAGAGGGAGACAAAATCTTCCGCACCGCTGCGATTGAGGGCGCTACCGATCGTGTAAAGCACCGCCGAAGCGCCTTCTGCGGCATTGTGGATATCAGCTCCCGGCGGATCTCCGGCTTCGATCCTCTGCTGCAGCGCCTTCAGCGGCGCGTAGCTGGAGGAAAAGGCATTGCCAGTAGCTATGGCGTCACGTGCCTTCTGGGGATTTCCCTCGCGAGCCTCCATGGCAGCCAGGGACATCGCCGCTCGAATGTAGGTGTCGGGAGCAGTGCCGGCGCTGTTCTGATCGGTAATGATGGCGGTGTAGAGACGCCGCGCACCCGCTACGTCACCACTTGCCTCGTTCATGGCAGCCTTGTTGAAAGCCTTGAAGATGCCATACCATTCAGGCCCCTGAAGCTCATCGATGGTGGCGTGGGCCAAATCGGCCTTGCCGTCGCCATAGAGCGCCCAGGCCTGCAACAGGCCATAAACAAGCCGCTCCAGATCATTGATGCCGGCATAATCGAGCAGATTTTGTGCTTTGGTGTATTGACGTTGGCGCAGCGCGTCGATGCCGAGTGCCATCCGCGACACGTTTTCCAGAAGCGGATCGCCTTTCAATTCATCGGCGACCGCAACGCCTTCATCGAACATCCCGTTGTTAAACAACAGCACCATGAGCCGCTGTTTGATATCAGCATTGTCCGGCTCGAAACGCAGTGCTTTCCGGTAGAGGCTGATGGCCGTGTCAAGATCACGGTCCGTTTCTGCCGTTCTGCCGGCAAGTACCGCTCCGGCAAAACTGCGCACGGTTGCGCCGTCGAAGCTCGTTTCATCGCTGGCCGCCCAGGAAGGGACGGTCGCCAGTGCGGTTGCAGCCGCGAGGCTCGCGATCAGGAGAAGTCTTTTTGGCTGCATCACAAACGGTCCCGCGAATTCGATGATGATTCACACCACCACAATATGGTTCAAAGCATGGCTTTTTTCAGCCCCTGCGGCAAGCTCACAAAGAGTTCAGAACAGTTTGGCCACAGCATCCTCGCGTGCCATGTGGTTTTGCAACAACGTTTCGGTGCCTTGAACGTGGCGGAAGGCCTGACTCAGAGATCGGCGACGATGTGTTTGATCCGGCGGATAGTGTCGATATCAGGTGCCGAGGCTTGAAAGCCGAAGTCGAAACGATGGGTGCCGGTTGGCGATTCTGGTTTTTTGGGCGCAAAGGAACCGTGTACCTCCCGTACACCGGTCCGCCCCACGATCCGGGCGACATTGTCCTCACTGATGCCGCTCCCGGCCATGACCGATAGTCGGTTTCCTGCCCGTTGGACAGTCGAAGCCAGCATGTCGGCCCCGGCTTCCGCAGTTGTGGCTCCTCCGGAGGTCAGGATGCGGTCGACCCCAATGTCGATGGCTTTATCGACGGCATCAATCGGATCTTCGAGAAGATCGAAGGCACGATGCAGTGTCTTTCCCATGTTTCCGGCGGCCGCCGTCAGCCTTTTCATGGCTGAAAGGTCTAGCGCGTCACCCGCCGTCGCACCGAAAACAACCCCTGCAAGGCCATGATCAGTCGCCCTATGGATGTCTTCTTCCATCACAGCAATGTCATCGGGCGAATAGTCGAACCCACCGGCGTGCGGTCGGATCATGGCAAATGTCGGCGTGCCGGTTTCGGCGGCGGCGCGCATGAAGCCATCGCTGGGCGTCAAACCGCCCAATGCAAGCGCAGAACATAATTCGATACGGTCGGCGCCGCCACGGATTGCGGCGTGCAGGGACTGTATCGAGTCCACACAGACTTCCACCAGGACCGGCATGTCGGATCCGATGCTGCTAACTGACCCGGCTGATACAGAAATCGATCACTTCCAGCATGGCAGCCTTGGCTGGCGTATCGGCCATGGGCGCCAACGCGTCGCGGGCCATCGCGCCGTAGTGCTCGGCGCGTGCGATGGTGTCGTTGAGTGCGTTGGAACGAGCGATCAACCCGCGAGCGGTTTCCAGCGCTGCTTCGTCACACTGGCCTTCTTCGATGGCCGAACGCCAGAAAATTCTGTCTTCGTCACTGCCGCGTCGATAGGCCAGCACCACGGGCAGCGTGATCTTTCCTTCGCGAAAATCATCACCGACATTCTTGCCCAGTTCCTGGGCTTTGCCGCCATAATCCAGCGCATCGTCGACAAGCTGGAAGGCAAGCCCTAGATTGGTGCCGTAGGACCGCAACGCGTCGCGCTCTGCCTTTCCGGCTCCGGCGATGATCGGACCAACTTCTGCCGCGGCCGAGAACAGCGCGGCGGTTTTTGCACGAATGACGGCCATGTAGTCGTCTTCCGTGGTTTCCATGTTCTTGGCCACCGAAAGCTGCAACACTTCGCCCTCGGCGATAACAGCAGCCGCGTCCGACAGGACATCAAGCGCGTCCAGGGACCCAACCTCGACCATCATCTTGAAGGCCTGGCCGAGCAGAAAGTCGCCAACCAGAACACTGGCCTGGTTGCCCCAGATCATCCGCGCTGTCGACTTGCCGCGCCGCAGATCGCTTTCATCCACCACGTCGTCATGCAGCAGTGTCGCCGTATGCATGAATTCGACGCTGGTCGCCAGTTTGACATGGCCGACGCCCTGGTAACCGAACATTCCGGCAGCAGCGAGCGTCAGCATCGGTCGCAGTCGCTTCCCGCCCGACGAAATCAGGTGGTTTGCGACCTCCGGTATCATCTCGACGTCCGAACCCGCCTTGGACAAAATGAGCTGGTTGACGCGCTCCATGTCCGGTCGCGTAAGATCAACCAGCGGCTTGACCGACGCGGCGGTAACTTTGTCCTCTAAAGGGATAACGACGCCCAATTCACTCACTCCTGTTGCCCTTTTTTTAACCATAGAAACTGGCTGGTGCGGCGACAAGTGATGAATCGACGCACCGCCTTGCCAATGGATCAAATCCGCGTGGGTGTTCGCGGATGGGTGTCGCGGCAAGAATTTGCCTATATAAGGCGAACTGGAAATCGGCCAAATGGCTGCTTGTCGAAAAGGCCATCGCTACGATGGAAGAACTGATCAGAACCAACAATGTCGTAACGCTTTCCTTCGTGGGCACGCTGCTCAAGGAAGCCGGCATTCAGCATTTCATCGCCGACGAGAACATGAGCGTCATGGACGGCTCCATCAACGCGCTATCGCGTCGCCTCATGGTTGATTCCGAACGCATAGAAGAAGCCCGTAGGCTGGTGGAAGGAGCCGGTCTCGGCGCCGAACTGCGGCATCGAGATTGATGAGTGGCCAAGACCTGCCTGACGCAACCGTCGACGCGTTTCACCGCGGCGGGTTCCACTTGGTGCAACCGAAAGGCAAAGGGCACAGGGCGGGATTGGATCCCATGCTTCTGGCTGCCCTGGTGAAGGATGGCGCAACCGGCCGATTGGCTGATTTCGGTGCGGGATCGGGGGCTGCTGGTCTCGCTGTGGCGAGCCGTGTTCCGGCGCTGAACATCACGCTGGTGGAACGCTCGGAGGTCATGGCAGAGTTTGCGCGTCGCACTGTTGATCTTGAGCAGAACGCGGCGTTTGCCGGACGGATCGATGTCCTCCAGGCAGACGTGACGCTTTCCGGTGCCGCGCGTTTCTCCGCCGGCCTGGTGGACGATACCTTTGAACATGTCATCATGAACCCTCCCTTCAATGACGGTGCCGATCGCCGGACGCCGGATCCGCTGAAGGCCGAGGCGCATACGATGGATGGGCGGGTGTTTCCCGACTGGGTTCGCACGGCCGGAGCCGTATTGCGCCCCGGCGGCCAGATGTCGCTGATTGCCCGTCCGCAATCGCTGTCCGACATTCTCGAGGCTTGCCGCAACCGCTTTGGCGGCCTTCATCTCACGCCGGTTCATGCCCGGCCCGGCGAAGATGCATTTCGGTTGTTGGTGACCGGTATCAAAGGCAGTCGCGCACGCCTCACCTTGCGCCCGCCGCTCCATGTGCACGAGGCCGGAGAGCGGGCCTTTTCACCCGTCGTCGACGACCTGAACAACGGCCGCGCCTATATTCGACGCTAGCCGTGCACCCGGCCATTGTGTTTGCGGCCGAAATACATACATCTGCTGGCAGAAACTTCTCACCAGAGGCATCAAACATGGCGTTTTACCACTCACTTCTTCCCCGTCGACTGCGCAGGAAAGAGGTGACGATCCCGGTGATCCAGCTACAGGGCATGATCATGTCGGGTGGCTCGCAATTTCGCCCGACACTCAGCCTGGCCTCGGTATCCCCGTTGCTCAACAAGGCATTCGCCGACAAGCGGGCCCCAGCGGTGGCCATTTCGATCAATTCCCCTGGCGGGTCTGCTGTTCAGTCGCGACTGATCTTTCGCCGAATTCGCGACCTCGCCAAGGAAAAGGATAAACAGGTCCTGATATTCGTCGAGGACCTGGCGGCTTCAGGCGGCTACATGATCGCCTGCGCCGGTGACGAGATCATCGCCGATCCGTCCTCCATTGTCGGATCAATCGGGGTCGTTGCCGCCGGGTTCGGATTTCCCGACCTGTTGAAGAAAATCGGCGTGCAACGCCGGGTCTATACGGCGGGCAAGAACAAGGTCACACTCGATCCGTTTCAATCGGAGAAAAAGGCCGATGTCGATCATCTCAAGGCCCTGCAGCTTGAGGTGCACGAAACCTTCATCGAGCTCGTCAAGGAACGGCGCGGCGACAAACTGGCCGACAATGACGACCTGTTTACCGGCATGTTCTGGTCCGGTGTGAAGGGATTGGAACTCGGCCTAGTCGACGGCTTGGGTGACATGCGATCCGTCCTCAAGGATCGGTTCGGTGACAAGACCCGCATGCGGCTGATCACCTCGCCACGCGGCCTGTTCGGGCGACGCACCCCGGGAGCTGCGGCCGGAGGTCTCGCCGGTCGGTTCGCCGCCGAGACGGCTTCCGGACTTGTCGACGCGGCTGAGGAACGCGCATTATGGGGCCGTTACGGCCTTTGATCCGATTTCCGGGGAGGGTACCTGAATGGCGCAAGTGTTATTACTGGTCGGAGTCGGCATCGTCGGGTGGCTTGGTTACAAGCGTTTCCTGAAGGAAGCCGAGCGGGTAAGCAAATCGGTTCGGCGCGCGGAAAAGGAAGCCGAAACCGGCGCCGCCGGCACTCTGGTCGAAGACCCGAAAACCGGCGAATACAAGGTGGAGCGCAAGGACGACACGACCTGAACCTCCAAATAGCGGCCATTGCGCGCGGTGACCCTTGACCCGACACAGCGCCCGTGGCACCTGTCCGGCGCATTTTCTTTTCGTTCCGGACACCAAAATGACTGCCGCCGAGCGCACGCTGCCGACCCATATGCATCCGACCCGTTCGTTCCAGGGCCTTATCCTCACCCTGCATGAATACTGGGCAGACTATGGCTGTGTCATCCTGCAGCCTTACGACATGGAGGTCGGCGCCGGTACTTTCCACCCGGCAACGACATTGCGGTCGCTGGGACCACGTCCCTGGAACGCGGCCTATGTGCAGCCGTCACGGCGGCCAACCGACGGACGTTATGGCGAAAACCCCAACCGTCTGCAGCATTACTACCAGTATCAGGTGCTGCTGAAGCCATCGCCGCCGGATCTGCAGGACCTTTACCTGGGCTCGCTGAGAGCGATTGGTATCGATCCGCTGTTGCATGACATTCGCTTCGTCGAGGACGACTGGGAGAGCCCGACCCTTGGTGCCTGGGGTCTTGGATGGGAATGCTGGTGCGACGGCATGGAGGTTTCGCAGTTCACCTATTTCCAGCAGGTCTGCGGTATCGAATGCGCGCCGGTTGCCGGCGAGCTCACCTACGGGCTTGAGCGGCTTGCCATGTATGTTCAGGGCGTCGACAACGTCTACGATCTGAATTTCAACGGCCGTGAAAACGGCAAGGTTACCTATGGCGACGTTTTCCTGCAGGCGGAACAGGAATATTCGCGCCATAATTTCGAATACGCTGACACGGCGGTGCTCCTGCGCCACTTCGACGATGCCGAAGCGGAATGCAAAGCACTTCTGGAAATGGGTGCCGTGGACGATCCGTCTTCAGTGCACAAATGCGTGCTGCCGGCCTATGACCAGTGCATCAAGGCTTCCCACGTCTTCAACCTGCTCGACGCGCGCGGCGTGATCTCGGTCACGGAACGTCAGAGCTACATACTGCGGGTGCGCAATCTCTCGAAGATGTGCGGTGAAGCGTTTCTGCAGACCGATGCCGGCGGCATGTCAGGCGGCGGCTGACGCCTGACATGCCCAACAAAGCCCGACAGACCAAGTGACGAACCATGCCCGACCTGTTACTCGAACTCCGATCCGAAGAAATCCCCGCCCGCATGCAGCGCAAGGCAGCGGGCGACCTGAAAAAGTTGGTGACCGATGGTCTGGTCGACGCCGGCCTGACCTATGAGGCTGTGCGCGACTATTGGACACCGCGCCGTCTGACGCTGGACATCCGGGGCCTCAGCGCCCGATCAGCGGATGTCCGCGAAGAGCGCAAGGGACCACGCACCGACGCTCCGGAAAAAGCCGTTGCGGGTTTCCTCAGAGGAGCAGGACTTGCGTCCGTCAATGACGCGGAAGTCAGGACGGATCCCAAAAAAGGCGATTTCTACGTTGCAGTCATTGAAAAACCCGGCCGTGCGGCGGAGAAAATCATTGCCGAGACCGTTCCGGCTGTGATCCGCAACTTTCCCTGGCCGAAATCGATGCGCTGGGGCCGTGCGTCCGAAACGCCCGGCGCGTTGCGATGGGTGCGGCCGTTGCAATCCATCCTCTGCACCTTCGGTCCGGAAACGGAAGAACCGGTTGTCGTCGAATTCGAGGTCGGTGGGGTTCGCTCCGGCAACATCACCTATGGTCACCGGTTCCACGCGCCCGACCCGATTACCGTGCGCCGCTTCGATGATTACGTTGAACAGCTGGAGCGGGCCAAGGTGGTGCTCGATGCGGATCGGCGCAAGGAAATCATCAAGACGGATGCTCTCAACCTCGCTTTTGCCCAAGGACTTGAACTGGTTGAGGACGAAGCCCTGCTTGAAGAAGTGGCCGGGCTGGTGGAATGGCCGGTCGTGCTATTGGGCAAGTTCGACGCCGACTTCCTTTCAATCCCGCCGGAAGTGATCCGTCTGACGATCAAGGAAAACCAGAAGTGCTTCGTGCTGCGATCGCAAGACGGTGGGGGCGACCTCACCAACCGCTTCGTGATTACCGCCAATGTCGAAGCCAGTGACGGCGGTGCCGAGATAACCCGCGGCAACGGCAAGGTTGTTCGCGCGCGTCTCGCGGATGCCCTGCATTTCTGGAAGACCGACCAGGCCAGCCTGCCAGATCTGGCCGAACTTGAAGCGTCTGCCGACAAATTCGGGCTCGACTTGGCGAAACCGCTCGACCAGCGAATGGCAAAGCTCGATGCGCTTGATGTCACCTTCCACGCCAAGCTCGGAACCCAGGGCGCGCGAGTGGCGCGTATCCGCGCGTTGGCCGCCCGTCTTGCTCCGTTTGTGGTGGGACAGTCTTCGTTCGCTGGCGACCCAAAGGCGCTGGCTACAGCGGTTGACCGCGCGTCAATACTGGCAAAGGCCGATCTGACGACCGAAGCTGTTGGCGAGTTTCCCGAATTGCAAGGCGCGATGGGCCGCAAATACGCGCTGCTCCAGGGGGAATCGGATAGCGTCGCCGCCGCACTCGAAGAACACTACAAACCCCAGGGACCGTCGGACGATGTGCCGAACGATCCGGTTTCCATCGTCGTCGCTCTCGCAGACAAGCTGGACACACTCATCGGTTTTTGGGTGATCGACGAGAAGCCGACGGGGTCGAAGGATCCGTTCGCACTCCGGCGTGCGGCACTTGGCGTCATTCGGCTCGTGCTGGAAAACAACATCCGCCTGTCATTGACGGACATCGGAGTGTCGACGGATCTGCTGTCGTTTTTCCACGACCGCCTCAAGGTCTATCTGCGTGATCAGGGAGCACGACACGATCTGATCGACGCGGTGATCTCAGCCGATTCCGACGATCTGTTGATGGTGGTCAAGCGGGTCGAGGCGCTCGGCACCTTGCTGGACAGCGAAGAAGGTCAGAATTTGCTCGCCGGTGCCAAACGCGCTGCCAACATCGTTGCCGCCGAGGAGAAGAAGCAGACCGAGATCGCGGACAATGTCGACCCCGTCCTGATGCGAGAACAGGCCGAGCGCGACCTTTTCGGCGCGCTCGAAATGGCGGAAGGAGAAGCATCGGCGGCAGTCCGGCGGGAGGATTTTCCGTCGGCGATGCGTGCACTGGGCCACTTACGCGGTCCCGTTGATGCGTTCTTCGACACGGTTCTGGTCAACGTCGATGACGCCGCCGTTCGCGGCAACCGCCTGGCTCTGATGCGCCGGATTCGAGCCGCCACGGAGACGGTGGCCGACTTTTCGCGCATCAGTGGGTAGGATCCCCGACCGGATTTCGCGGATCTTGCGTCTGTCATGATTTCGGCTCAGTCTGTTTCCGGAAGGGAAACCAGCGGGAGGAGCCGATGAAGATCTACTATTCGCAGACCCCGAATCCGCGCAAGGCATGCGCGGTTGCCAAATACCTGGATCTGCCGGTCGAATATGTGCAGGTCAATCTTGGTCGCGGTGAGCACAAGCAGCCGGACTTCCTCGGTGTCAATCCGAACGGCAAGACACCCGCGCTCGAAGATGGCGACGTGCGCCTCTGGGAAGCACACGCGATCATGGCTTATCTGGCGCAGAAAGCCGGGTCCGATCTGTGGCCGTCCGATCCGCTGGAACAGATCGAAGTGCTGAAATGGCTGAACTGGGACACAGCGCATTTTTCCCGCCATGCCGGCCGCATCTGGTTCCAGAACTACTTCAAGGGTGTCATCGGAGCTGGTGATCCGGACCAGGCAGAAGTTGACGACGCTATGGGCTATTTCCGACAGTTCGCGGACGTGCTCAATCAGCAGCTCAAAGGCAGGAGTTTTCTCGTCGGTGACCGGTTGACGATCGCCGATTTCGGCGTTGCGACTTTCCTGCCGCTGGCGGAAGAAGCCGGGTTGCCGCTAGAGGATTATCCGGAAATCCGACGCTGGGCCGAACAGATGAACGAAATCGAAGCCTGGCGCGATCCCTGGCCCGCCTGAGGCGGCGGGCTTAATGCGTCGGACGCAGTTCGAGGATTTCGGTCCCGTTTTCGATGCGGCTGCTGGGCGTGGCTTCGCCACCTTCCACATCATGCTGGGCATCGGTCATGTTGACTGACGAGGTGCGGGAATTGCCGTCAACGCCATCGTTCTCGATGGGTCTCGGAGAGACTTCTTCGACATTGAATTCGCCGCCACCGCTGTATGTGACTTGATTTCCGGCATTGGCCGTCACCGGCTGCTGGCCAGGTCGGATGTGGATGGTTCCTTCGTGTCCGACCGTCACGCTGGTTCCACCATCAGTGTGGGCGATCATTTCGCCGGCAGAATGCGGATTGCTCGGCGATGATTTGACGTAACGGACGGCGCTTCCGCCCATCAGGTTGTCGGTCTGCACGATCTTTTTCTCGCCGCCGATAATGGTCTCCTCAACCTCCACTCCGTGAACATTGGGTCCCATTTCCTTCACCTTCAGCGGCGGACAATCCGAACAATTGAACGTGGTGACGCTGTCGGCATCGGTGTTCAGACTCTTGAAAGTCAAAACGGAATCTCCGGCCAGAACCGGACCGGCTGCAATGGCGATGACGGAGGTCAAAAGGATACGGCGTTTCATCTCGCTCTCCCAAGCTGTTGCTTGAACCATAGCGAAGAAGAGTTTTTTTCCGGTATGCAGGGGTGGTTAACGCGTCGTTAAGGGTTGTGGGACAAACCCGTCGCCCACTACATCTCTCGTGCCAAGGCCCGCCAGCCGATATCCCAGCGACAGAAACCGTCATCCCAGTCGATCTTGTCGACAGCCGCATAGGCTTTTTTCTGGGCTTCGCGCACCGAACCCCCAAGCGCAGTGACACCCAAAACCCTGCCACCATTGGCTACCAGCTGTCCATCGGCCAGCGCCGTGCCGGCGTGAAAAATCTCGACATTTTCGTCGGTCGATGCGCTGTCGAGTTGATTGATGGGAGACCCTTTCTTGTAGTCTCCTGGATAGCCATTTGTTGCCATGACCACGCAAAGCGCCGTCTCATCGTACCAGCGAGCGCTCATGGTCCAGAGCATCCCGTCAACGGCGGCCTTCATCAGCATCAGGATGTCATCCTTCAGCCGCATCATCATCGGCTGGCACTCCGGATCGCCGAAGCGCACATTGTATTCAATGAGTTGCGGGCCGCTGGCGGTGATCATCAGGCCCGCGTAGAGAACTCCCTTGAATGGGGTTCCGAGGTCCGCCATGCCTTTCAGCGTCGGCTCGATGATTTCTTTCATGGTCCGCTCGACCAACGCATCCGTCATCACCGGGGCAGGCGAGTAGGCGCCCATTCCACCCGTATTGGGGCCCGTGTCGCCGTCGCCGACGGCCTTGTGGTCCTGTGCCGTTGTCAGCGGAAGCGCGTTGGTTCCGTCGCACAGACAAAAGAAACTGGCTTCTTCGCCCTCCAGAAATTCCTCGACCACGACTTCGGCGCCGGCCTCGCCGAACGCGCCTTCGAAACAGTCATCGATGGCGGCGAAGGCCTCCTCAAGAGTCTGCGCGACTGTCACGCCTTTGCCGGCGGCAAGCCCGTCGGCCTTGATAACAATGGGTGCGCCCATTTGCCGGGCATAGGCCTTCGCCTTTGGGGCGTTGTTCAAACGCATGTAAGCGCCCGTTGGAATGCCGTAGCGGTCGCAGAGATCCTTGGTGAAGCCTTTTGAGCCTTCCAATTGCGCAGCCTGTGCCCCGGGTCCGAACACTGGGATGCCGGCCTCGTCGAGATCGTCTGCGAGGCCTGCCACCAGCGGCGCCTCGGGTCCAACGACAACGAGCGCGATTTCCTTGTCGCGGCAAAACTCCACCAACGCAGAGTGGTTCGCAACGTCGAGGTTGAGACAGGTCGCGTGCTCGGCGATCCCGGGGTTGCCTGGAATGCAGTAGAAATCTTTGAGCAACGGGGAGGCGGCGATCTTCCAAGCCAGCGCATGTTCCCGCCCACCGGAACCGATCAAGAGCACGTTCATTCGGCAAAACTCCCTGGATTTGCTCCCTCTAACACGCATGGACGGTGCGTCAAACAGCGGCCTTGACTTTCCCCAGTTCACCCTGTCACCAAGGCGCTATGCAGTCTGAAAAAGCCGAACCTGGACGCGTGATCGACGCACCCTCCGATAACTGGGTCTACCGGTTTCTGCCGCAGGCGCTCTGGCCGCATGCTCAATTGGCCCGTTGGGACCGTCCGATCGGTTGGCAACTGCTTCTGTGGCCATGTCTGTGGTCGACGGCGCTGGCCGCCAACGTGGTGGCGCTCAGCGGTCCGGTCGACATCGTCACGTTCGTCTACCATCTGGCGCTGTTCACTTTCGGCGCCATCATGATGCGTGGTGCAGGATGTACCTACAACGACCTGGTCGACCACGACATCGACATGCAGGTCGCGCGCACACGTTCGCGACCGCTTCCGTCGGGCAGCATCAGCCGCAATCAGGCCAAGCTCTTCATGGTGACCCAGTCGTTGATCGGCCTCCTGGTGCTGTTGCAGTTCAACGGGTTTTCCATCGTGCTTGGGGTCTGTTCACTGGCTGTTGTGGCGATCTACCCATTCGCAAAGCGTTTCACCGATTGGCCTCAACTGTTTCTGGGGTTTGCTTTTTCCTGGGGTGGGTTGATGGGATGGGCGGCGACGTTCGGAAGCCTGAGTGCTCCGCCGCTATGGCTCTACGCCGGTGCGGTGCTTTGGACCATCGGCTACGACACGCTCTATGCGCATCAGGACAAGGAAGACGACGCGCTCGTCGGCGTGCGTTCGACCGCCCGCCTGTTCGGCAAAAACACCAAGCCGTGGCTAACCGGCATCTATGCGCTCGCCGCCCTGTTTGTTGGCATTGCCGCTTGGCTGGCGGACTGTCCCTGGCCGGTTTTCGTCGGTCTGGCGATCGCCGCCGGGATGCTGGCGCGTCAGATCATCGTTGCTGACATCGACGATGCCGACCAGTGCCTGGCGCTGTTCAAGTCGAACCACAAGGTGGGCTGGATCGTGTTCCTCAGCCTGTGCCTCGGCATCGTCATCAACAGTATCTGATTGCAACCTTGCATTTTATTGGCGTAACCTTTTGCAAGTCCGGCCAAGTTTCAAAGCTGGGCAGAAGAGGGCCAGGAGGTTGCAAACATGTCCACCGAAGTGAGTTGGCTGCTTGAAACGAAGATCGAACACGGCCAGTTGAACGAATTGAAGACGCTGATCGGAGAAATGTCCGATCGCGCCGAATCCAATGAACCCGGCACGCTCAATTATCTTTGGTCGATCAGCGAAGACGGATCGACCGGCAATCTTTACGAACGCTATGAGAGCTCCGAAGCGGCCCTGATCCATCTTGCGTCGTTCAACGCAAACTTTGCAGAGCGCCTTATGAAACTGGTGACGCCGACACGAATGTCGATCTACGGATCTCCGAACGAATCGCTGAAAAAGGAAATGGCCGGCATGGCCCCAGTTTACTTTGAACTGGCCGGTGGATTTGTCCGCACGGGCGGGTGAGTGGGGCGGGCTCAGGTGTCGGCGTCGTGAAGTTTCGACTCATCAATCGCCCAGATCACCATGAGGCCGATAGCCACCGAAATCAGCGCGATCCAATAGGCACTGCTCATTCCGTCGGCAAAGGCGTCAATCAAGAGTGTGCGGATTTTCTCGGCATCGTCGGCGCCAAAGCGCGCCAGAATGGAACGCGCAGCCTCCGAGTTTGCCGCACCCGTGTTGATCGTAGCTTGATCGGCCGCCGACATGGATATGCCGAGCTTCTCAAGACCTGATTTGAGTGACGTGACGCTGGTGCTGTACATGATCGCCGTCGCTCCGGCGACGCCGATGGCCCCATAGCTCAGATGCATCATGAACGACAAACCGCCGGCAAGACCGGCGCGTTCCGGCGCGACGGCACTGACGACGGCGGTTCCCGATGGACCCACGGCCAGCGGCGCACCGAGACCGATCAGCACCATTGCCGGCAAAATGGCGAAGTAGCCCCAGGAGGGCACCAGGAAGACGCACCAGAGGGCGGCCAGTCCGTTGAGCAGGTATCCGGCAAAGAGCAGCTTCTTGGGGCCGAAGGTCTGATAATAGTTGCCGGAGATGATCGACCCTACAGTCAGCGGGACCATCAGCGGCAGCATGCCGAAGGAAGCCTGCAGCACCGACCAACCCAACGTCTTGTTCATGAATTGCGGGAAATACAAAAAGGCGATGAAAAACGTTGGCACGATCAACGCGTTGGTCGACAGGGTCAGCAGAAATTGCCGATTGCGCATCAACGGCAGCGGCACGAGGGGATCCGATACCCGCAGTTCCGCCAGCGGAAAGGCGATGAGAAGCAGAACGCAGAGCCCCAACAGTCCCAGGAGCTGCGGTGAGGTCCATCCCCAGTCGGCACCGACATCCAGGCTGTAAAGCAGCACCAAAATGGCCGCCGACAGGACGAACATCCCGGCATAGTCTATCCGTTCGTTTTTGCCGGTGGGCGCCTCACGCGGCAGAATGCGCCACACAAGCACGAATGACAGAGTTGCAACGACGACATTGACCAGGAAGAAATGCCGCCAGTCGCCGATATAGACGACGAGGCCGCCCAGCAGCGGACCTGCGACATTGCCGCAGGTGACACCGGCAAGAATGAGACCCATCACAAAGCCGCGCTCGTCTTCCTTGACGATGGAAGAACCAAAGGCGAGCAGGCAGGGCCAGATAATCGCTGCACCGACACCCTGTACGGCCCTGGCGCCGATCAGCCATCCGATCGTTGGCGCGAACTGACATGCCGCGGCCGCGGCCACAAAGATGACGAGACCGGCCAGCATCAGACGCTTGCGGCCATGCATGTCGCCGAGACGCCCGCCGGACACCATGAACATGGCAAAGGTCATGGCGTAGATGTTGAGCACCCATTGGGTGGTCGTGATGTTGGCGGAGAACTCGCTTTCGATCGCCGACACCAGCAGCAATGCGCCGGTGAAATCCGTACCGATGATAAATGCGGTTATCATCAGCGTGGCGATGCATAGTCTGGTGTGTCCGCTCATCCGTTGCCCCGCGATGCTGGTCGTCAAGGCATAACGCAAAGAACCGGGGGGCGTCGACCCTCCGGCTCCGATCAGCGATTGAATGTAAGCGGTCTAGTTACGGGCGATGATTTCTTCGCCACACACGACCAGGCGAACACCGAGCTTGCCGTTGCTGCGACGAACCAGAAAGCGCGGGCGTCGGCCGGCAAAGAAAGAATGCCGGCGCCGCGGCTTTGTGGAAGCTGTCTTGATCGGGCCAAGCTGCTCGTCCAGTGGCGTCGCATTGCCGTCCGCTTCGATCATCAGCATCGGCAGTCCATACACCTCGGACCAGGCATTCCAGTCCGCCGCAATATCGGTCAGATCGTGCGCCACCAGTAGCGGCACACAAAGCTCGCTGTCTTCGTGATGCAGTTCCAGGGTGACGGTCAGCGTGCCGTCGCCGTGGTCCATTGCCCGCGCTGCAATTCCCTTGAAGGCGCGCACTGGAAGCGCGACGGAAAGCGGCAGGCCGCTTTGTGGAAGAACCTTGCGCAGTACCGCGCCGCGTCGGTCGAGCGTGAATGTGACGCCGTCACTGTCCTGTCTCGATGCGTAGCTGACCTGCTGTGGGAACCGTCCCGGATCGAGCCGCAATTGGGCACCCGCCCAGGCGGGTTTGCGCAACGTGTTCGTCATCTGTGCCTCTGTCTCTCCTGAGAGCCGAAACGTCAATTTCGGAGCGGGACTTTTGTCCTCTTGCTGCCCGGAGAATAGGCCAATTGATGTGGCGTTGCTTTAACATGTACGGTTAAAAAAAAGCTGCCTTTTCGGATGGTTAGCAAAAAGCAACCAGAGCTTTGTGCATTTAACGTGTATGCAACCTTTTTGCCGGCTCAGCGTCAGCCCACGCTGACGACCTTGCCGGGGTTCATGATATTGGCCGGGTCGAATGCGCCCTTGATCCGACGCATCAGGTCGATTTCGATCGGTGGACGGATCTCGGCCAGAAGGTCGCGCTTGAGCTGTCCGATTCCATGCTCGGCGGAGATGGATCCGCCAAACGAGAGAGCGATGTCGTAGACAATCGCGTTGATCTCCTCCCGCCGTGCCTTGAATGGCTCGGTTGAAGCGCCGAGCGGCTGGGAGATGTTGTAGTGGATGTTGCCGTCCCCCATGTGTCCGAATGCGACGATGCGTGCGTCCGGCATGGCTTCCAGGACGGCTTGGTCAGCTTTCGTCATGAATGCGGGTATGCTGGAAACCGGCACGGACACATCATGTTTGATTGAGGCGCCTTCAGGCTTTTGTGCCGCAGACATTTCCTCTCGAAGCTTCCAGAACGCCTCACATTGACTGTCCGACTGAGCGATGACCGCGTCATCGATCAATTCGGTTTCGAAGGCGGATTCCAGCAGTGATTCCATTAACTGGCGCGCTGCTTCTTCGGATTGGCCTGATGATATGTCGATCAGCACGTACCAGGGATGGGGTTCGGTCAATGGATCGCGGTTGCCGGGTATGTGAGCGGTGGTGAATTCCATACCGATGCGAGGCATCAGCTCGAATCCGGTCAGTGAAGAACCGCACCGGTCGACAGCCATCCCGAACAGGGTGAGAGCCCGGGTCGGGTTTTTCAGGCCGGCAATCGCAACCTGTTTGCCGGTGGGGCGCGGGAAAAGTTTCAGAACCGCGGCAGTGATGATGCCCAACGTACCTTCCGCGCCTATGAACAGGTCACGCAAATCGTAGCCCGTATTATCCTTTTTCAGACTACGCAATCCGCTCCAGATTTCGCCTGTCGGCAGGACGACTTCCAATCCAAGGCAGAGATGCCGCATGTTGCCATAGGCCAAAACGGCCGTTCCGCCGGCATTGCTTCCAAGATTTCCGCCGATTTCGCAACTGCCTTCCGAACCCAGCGAAAGCGGGAACAGGCGATTTGCGTCATGGGCCGCCTGTTGCACGTTCGCAAGGATGCATCCCGCCTCGACAGTCATCGTGTTGCCATCGAGATCGATGTCCCTGATCCGGTTGAGCCGAGACATCGACACGATAAGCTGACTTTGGCCATCCAGTGGTACCTGGCCCCCTGTGTGTCCGGTATTGCCTGCTTGCGGCACGATCGGCGTTCCGGTTTCCGTCGCCAGGGCCAGAATTTGGGAGACCTCTTCAGCGTTGGCCGGTCTCAGCACCACCGGTGCTGTACCGTGAAACAGGCCACGGGGTTCCTGAAGATATGGATCAATATCGGCGGGATCGCGCAATGCGTTCTGGTCGCCGACGATGGTGGCGAAACGGTCGAGCAAAGCGGAATCGGTCATGGTCGTGGAGGCTCCTGTTCCTCTGCCGGCGCCGCAGCCCGGGTCAGTCTGTCGTTGATGGCTTCACCGAGTCCGGTTTTCGGTACCGAAGCCACAGCGATGGTCGTTGCAGCCGACGCGTCAACGCGCTGCAGGTGATCGAAAAGGTTAGCGGCCGCCTCGCGCAAGTCACCGGTTGGGCTGAGATCCAGTGTGGTGACCGCTTTCTCGTGATCCTGCAGTTTGCGCCCGGCAAAGGTTATGATGGCATCGCCATCATGGGCCCGTTCGGCGTCCATGCGCAGGGGCTTTCGCGGTGCGTAGTGAGACCGGAGCATGCCTGGTGCCTCGATCGGCGCGGCGGCGTATTGTCTTCTCGCAACCGTTAAGCCGGTCTCGCTCTCGATCAACTCGACCGCCAGACCACCCGGTCGTAGCAGCTCGATACCCCCGGAATGTGGTTTCAGGATTGTCGACTCCAGGCCGATTTCCGCCGCTCCGCCGTCAAGGATAAGATTGACCCGGTCACCAAGATCGGCTGCGACGTGTTCGGCGCGGGTTGCACTGATGCGGCCTGACGTATTGGCGCTGGGCGCGGCGAGGGGGCGATCGTAGCGTTCAATCAGCCGTCGGGCGAAGCCGCCGGGCATCCGTACGGCCAGCGTATCGAGGCCGGCGCGGGTCAGAGCGTGGACAGCGGTGTTTTCGACGGCCGGGAGCACCAGAGTCAGGGGGCCGGGCCAAAAGGTCTCGGCGAGGTGCAGAGCCAAGTTGTCAAACTGCACATAGCGCCTGGCCATGGCGATGCTGCTGATGTGGCAGATCAACGGATTGAAATGAGGACGTCCTTTGGCCTCGAAAATGCGCGCGACGGCCTCACCGTTGGTCGCGTCCGCGGCCAGTCCGTAAACCGTCTCGGTCGGCAGAGCGATCAAGCCGCCTCGGGCCAGCACATCGCACGCCTCCTCGAGCGCAATCTCTTCATTTGAACCGATGGAAAGGACAGTCATCAAAGTTTCCATTTGAGCTTCGCTGATAGCAGGCTTCAACACACCGCTCAACGCCGAGCGCGATGAAGTTGGAGTGGGATAATGTTTGACGTTTACGTAAAAATAACTTAGGCCGTTGAGCCGATATCGGGCGCTCTTTTCAGCCCCGACAGCCAGCATTTGTTGCGGAATTTGGGGAGTGTAGAACCATGTACAGGGCTCCGGTCGAAGATATCGCCTTTACGCTCAAACATGTTGCCGGCCTGCAGGCTGCGCTTGACGATGGAACTCTGGGCGACCTCTCGGAAGATCTGGTCGATGCAATCCTGACGGAAGCAGGGCGGTTTGCTTCGGAGGAAATTGCACCTCTCGGCGGCTACGGCGAAAACGGCACGCCGGTGGCAGACGGTGTGGTCACCACGCCGGAAGGTTGGAGCGAGCTCTACAAGAACTGGGCAGAAGGTGGTTGGAACAGCCTGACCGGCACGCCGGATTATGGCGGGCAGGGGCTGCCGATCATGCTTTCGGTCGCGGCCAACGAGATGTGGAACGCCAGTTCGATGGCCTTCAGCCTGTGCTCGTTGCTGACCATGGGTGCAGTCGAAGCGGTCGAGAAGCACGCATCCGATACGCTTAAGGAGCGCTACCTGGCGAAATTGATCTCTGGCGAGTGGACCGGCACGATGAACCTGACGGAGCCGCAGGCCGGTTCCGACCTCAACGCGCTGAAGACGCGCGCGGAACCTGTGGGCGACGGTACCTACCGCATATTCGGCCAGAAGATCTTCATTACCTATGGTGAGCACGATTTTGCCGACAACATCGTCCATCTCGTGCTGGCTCGGCTGCCTGATGCGCCTTCCGGAACGAGGGGCATATCGCTCTTCCTGGTGCCAAAGTTCCTGGTCAACGACGACGGCAGCCTTGGTGAACGCAATGATGTGTTCTGCCACAGTGTTGAACACAAGCTCGGCATCCATGGCTCGCCCACGTGCACTATGATTTATGGCGACGGCAAATTCGGCCAGGGGCCGGGTGCCGTCGGTTGGTTGATCGGCGAGGAAAACCGCGGCCTGGCCTGCATGTTCACGATGATGAACAATGCCCGTCTGGTGGTTGGTATCCAGGGCGTGGCGATTGCAGACGCGGCCTATCAGAAAGCACTTGCTTATGCCAACGAGCGCACGCAGGGCAGAGCGCCGGGTTGGACCGGTCAAGGCATGAGCCCAATCATCGAGCATCCCGATATCCAGCGAAATCTGCTGACGATGAAGGCCATGGCCCAGGCATCGCGGTCAATCGCCTATTGCTGTGCCCATGCGCTCGACATGGCCCACAATGCGGAGGCGCGCGGTGACGAGGCCGCCAGCCAGTACTGGCGCGAGCGCGCCAATCTGCTGACACCGATCGCCAAGGCGTTTTCGACCGATATTGGTGTCGACATGGCGTCGATCGGCGTGCAGGTCCACGGTGGCATGGGTTTCGTCGAAGAGACCGGCGCTGCACGCCTTTTGCGCGACGCACGCATCGCGCCAATCTACGAAGGCACCAACGGCATTCAGGCGATCGACCTGGTGACGCGCAAACTGCCGCAATCGGGTGGCGAACACGTTGCCGGCTACATCGCGGAGCTGAAGGAAATCGCTGCTGAGGTCGCGCGGCGCAACAATCCGGCATTCGGTACGACAGCGGCCTGCCTCGATGCAGCGCTGGCTGACCTCGAAACAGCGACCGAATGGCAGCTTCAGGCCATGCAGGCGGGCAAGATCAGCGAAGCGCTTGCCGGGGCAACCCCCTATCAGCGTCTGTTCGGGCTGACGGCCGGCGCGATTTATCTCGCCAAGGGTGCGCTTGTTGAAACGGGCGACGGCGGGGATGAAGGACGGGTCGCACTCTGCCGTTTCTGTGCCGAAAACCTGATCGGCGAGACATCCTCGCTGCGGGAAGCCGTAGTCAACGGTTCCGAGAGCCTGCTGAACGCCCGCGCGGCGCTTGCCGGCTGATCCGATTGCAGTAGACCGAGGAGATGTCGGTGAGCGACCATATTCTTGTTGAACGCCCAGCCGAGTATGAGGGTGCGGTTCAGGTGATCCGGTTCAACCGACCGGAAAAGAAGAACGCCTTCACCCAGGCAATGTATGCCACGATGGTCGAGGTGCTGGAATCAGGTGACGCCGATGATGCCGTCAGGGCACATGTGTTTCTTGGAACGCCGGAATGCTTCACCGCCGGCAACGACATGCAGGATTTCCTGAGCTATGCCATTCACGGTCGCATGGGGGAGGGCCATGTCAACCATTTCCTCAAGCGGATGGCACTGGTGAAGAAGCCGATGCTCGCCGGTGTGGACGGCCTGGCAATCGGCATCGGCACGACCATGCATTTCCACTGCGATTTGACCTTCGCAACGCCGCGTTCCCTGTTCCGCACGCCTTTCGTCGACCTCGGTCTGCTGCCGGAAGCGGGCTCAAGCCTGCTCGGTCCGATGACTATGGGACACCAGCGGGCCTTTGCGCTGCTTGCTTCTGGGGTGGGCTTCTCGGCCGAGGAGGCCCTGGATGCAGGACTGATCTACAAGGTCGTCGAGGTTGAGGACATCGAGAGCGCAACCCTGGCGGCTGCGGCCGACATCGCTTCCAAACCGCCACAGGCCATGCAGATCGCCCGGGATTTGCTGCGCAGGGGCCAGCGTGACGCTGTCACGGCCCGCATCGAAGAGGAATCGGCCCTGTTCAGTGAACGACTTTCCTCGCCGGAAGCGCGTGCCGCGTTCGAGGCGTTCCTGGCACGCAAGAAGTAGCGTCTACCGTTCCAGAAGCGCGACGGCCTCGACATGGCCGGACCAGAGGAACTGATCGATTGGCGTGACGCCGACAAGGCGAAAACCGCTGTCGATCAGTACGCGCAGATCGCGCGCCAGCGTAGCCGGATTGCAGGAGACGGCGACGATCCGTTCCACCTTCGACTGCGCCAACGCATGCGACTGGGCTTCAGCGCCGGCACGTGGCGGGTCGAACACCACGCCGCCATAGGTCTTCAGATCAGCCGCCTGTAGGGGACTTCGGAAAAGATCCCGCCGCTCGATCGAGACGGGCTTCAAACCTGATTTGTGGCGTGCCGCGGTGTCGAGTGCGGTCAGCGATGCAGCGTCGCTTTCAACCGCATGAACCGCCACGTGCGGTGCCATACGAAATGTAAAGGCGCCGCAGCCTGAAAACAGGTCCGCGCATTTCTTGAAACCGGCCAGATGGCCTGCTGCCAATTCCGTCATCGTCTCCTGTGCATCGTAGCTCGCCTGGACGAAAGTTCCCGGCGGGGGCACGACCGGAACGCCCGAGTAATCGAGCGTCGGTTTGCGCGGCTCGATGAGGATTTCATCGTCGACAGCGAGACGGGCGAGGTCCAGCTGCAAGGCTTTGTCGATCGTCGCGCGTCGTTGTTTATCGGACAACCGCACCTGTTCCGCCGCGATGTCCAGACCGGCCGTGGTCTCCAGCACGTTCAGGCGAAACGGCTTGGTGCCTGTTGCGAGCATGGAGGCGATCGCCCTGAGATCAGGCAGCTTCGCTTCGATCCCAGGGGTCAGGACGGGACACTTGTGCACGTCGACAATGGTGTTGCTTGCTGCGCGGTTGAAACCGAAGAGCACGCCCTTTTGTGTTTTCCGCACCGTGAAAACGGCACGGCGTCGGCTCCTTGCCTGACAGCGAACCAAATCACCAACGTCTGCTTCAATGCTGCGGGAGGCCAGCGCGTCCGTCACGAGACGGCGCTTCCAGGCCTCATAGGCTGATGGTTCCAGATGTTGAACGGAGCATCCACCACAGGATTGTCCCTGCGGACCAAAGTGTTGGCAGCCAGGTGTGATGCGCTCATTTGCAGGTTTGTCGACTGAAACGAGCCGACCCCGTTTGCCGTCTCGCTCGATCGACACGGTTTCACCGGGAAGCGAAAACGGCACGTAGACCGGCTCTCCGTCGATCGAACCGATACCGTCTCCCCGGGCGCCGAGGTGGTCGATGGTCACTTGCTGCGTGCTCATGCCTTCACACCACCCAACAGATATTCCCGATTGCCGTCGCCTCCTTCGATGGGCGAGGGGCAAATCCCGACGCTTCGCCAGCCAGGCTGACCGTCCAGCCAACGGACCATGTCATCGGCAATGGCCTGACCGAGTGCCGGATCGCGCACGATACCACCCTTGCCAATGGCATCGCGGCCGGCTTCGAATTGCGGTTTGACCAGAAGAACGCAAAAGCAGCCGGTTGCTGCCAAGTCCAGCGCCGGAGGCAATGCAAGCTTCAGGGAGATGAAGCTCACGTCGCTGACCAGCGCGGTTATGCTGCGATCAGCAACGATTGCCGGATCGAGGCTGCGCGCGTTGATGCCCTCCAGATTGTCGACACGTGGGTCGTCGGCCAGCGAGTGATGCAGTTGGTCATGTCCGACATCCAGAGCTGTCACATGTGTTGCCTCGCGTTCCAGCAGCACCTGGGTGAATCCCCCGGTGGATGCACCGACATCAAGGGCCTGCCGCCCGGCGGGATCAAAGCCGAATGCGTCAAGACCGGCGATGAGCTTGAGTGCGGCCCGAGAGACGTAACGGCGTGCCGCGTCGTTGATATCGATCGCATCATCACGCGCAAACCGTGCACCAGGCTTGGTAACGACGGAACCATTGACCGTGATGCCACCGCGCAGGATCGCGTCTCGTGCGCGAGCACGGCTTTCGAAGCCATAACCTGCGGTTAGCAATTGATCGAGGCGCTCACGAGCACTCGACTTGGGTTCCTTTGCAATCATGACCTGTCATGACCGCTCGAACCTTCAGAGGCAAGAGAGTCTTTGACTGACGGTGCAGGGAACTCACGCCTGAGTCTGCGATTCAGGAAGCGTGTTTGTTGTGCCCAACGCAGCAAACACGGAATCCACGATGCCCTTGCGGTCGAGCTGGGCATGCAAGTACATCGCTTCCGGCTTGGCCTGATCCATGAAGATGTCGGGCATCACCAGCGGCCGAAACTTCAAACCGTTTTCCAACAATCCCTGATGCGCCAGGAACTGCACCACGTGCGACCCGAAGCCACCGACCGCGCCTTCTTCGACGGTCAGCAGCACTTCGTGATTGCGCGCGAGCTGCTTGATCAGATCGGTGTCCAGCGGTTTGGCAAAGCGCGCATCCGCGACGGTGGTCGAGAGGCCGGCGGCATCGAGGTCTTCCGCGGCCAGAACACAATCGGCTAGCCGTGTCCCGAACGACAGCAGGGCAATCTTGCTGCCTTCTTTTACGATGCGGCCCTTGCCGATCTCGATAATGGAACCGCGTTCCGGCATTTCGACGCCAACGCCTTCGCCACGCGGATAGCGAAACGAGACCGGACCTTCGTCGTAGGCTGCGGCGGTCCGAACCATGTGTTTGAGCTCCGCCTCATCGGCAGCCGCCATCACCACGAAGCCGGGTAGGGTCGCCAGATAGGTTATATCGAATGACCCGGCATGGGTGGGACCGTCTGCGCCTACAAAGCCGGCGCGATCGATCGGAAAGCGCACCGGTAGACCTTGGATTGCCACGTCGTGCACCACCTGGTCGTAGGCGCGTTGCAGAAAGGTGGAGTAGATGGTCGCAAACGGTTTCAGTCCTTCGGACGCCATTCCGGCTGCGAACGTCACGGCATGCTGTTCGGCTATACCAACATCAAAGCAGCGATCCGGGAAAACCTCATTGAACAAATCGAGGCCGGTACCTGAAGGCATTGCAGCAGTCACCGCGACAACCTTCTCGTCGTGCCGAGCCTCTTCGACCAGCGACTGGGCAAAGACCTTTGTGTAACTCGGCGCGTTGGGTGTCGCCTTGGACTGGGTGCCCGTGATGACATCGAACTTCGAAACGCCGTGATACTTGTCAGCGGCTTCCTCGGCCGGGCCGTAGCCTTTTCCCTTCTGGGTGACGATATGGATCAGAACCGGCCCACGGGCATTGTCGCGAACGTTGCGCAGCACCGGTAGAAGGTGATCGAAACTGTGCCCGTCGATCGGTCCGATATGGTAGAAACCGAGTTCTTCGAACAGCGTTCCACCGGTGACATAGCCGCGGGCATGTTCAACGGCCCGTGTGATCGCGCGGTCCACCGTCTTGCCGAGATAAGCGGTCAGCTTTTTACCGAACTCGCGCATCCCCATATAGGTCCTGCCCGAGGCAAGGCGTGCAAGATAGGCACTCATCGCACCGGTCGGTGGAGCGATGGACATGTCGTTGTCATTGAGGATGACAATCAGCCGTGCATCGAGCGCGCCGGCATTGTTCAGCGCTTCATAGGCCATGCCGGCCGACATCGCGCCGTCACCGATGACGGCGATGACGTTTCGCGGCGTGTCGGTCAGGTCGCTTGCAACGGCCATGCCGAGCCCGGCGGAAATCGATGTCGAAGAGTGGGCGGCCCCGAAGGGGTCATATTCGCTCTCCGCCCGTTTGGTGAAGCCGGACAGTCCGTCTTCCTGTCTGAGAGTGCGGATACGGTCGCGCCTTCCGGTCAGGATCTTGTGCGGGTAGCACTGATGCCCGACGTCGAAAATCAAACGGTCGTTTGGTGTGTCGAAAATCTTGTGGATGGCCAGCGTCAGCTCGACGACACCGAGCCCGGCGCCAAGATGACCGCCGGTAATCGAGACGGCATCGACCATCTCTGCTCGCAGCTCCTCGGCGAGTTGCGGCATCTCCCGATCCTCTATCTCCTTCAGGTCCGCTGGGTATTCGATACGGTCGAGAAGGGGAGTTTCGGGCCTTTGGGTCACGATGGGTGCCTTCATTGTCATTTATGCTGGCAGTACAAGAGCCGCCAATCACCTAAAGCTATGGCTCCGTTGAGCGAATGCAAGCTCTCGCAGGGTATGCGCCAGTGCTTCGTTGGGGAAGGTGACAATTTGACCACAGGAGTGCGTAGTGCTTCCGCTACCAGGGGTTTCGATTAGCCCGGGTCCAGCGGTTCTGTCCCGGCGGCAGCTCCGTTCCGATCGAGTCGAATCTTCTCGATGCGGTCTTCGGCGGCCTTGAGCAGTTTTTCGCAGTGTCCCTTGAGTGCTTCTCCACGTTCGTAGATTTCAATCGACCGGTTGAGCGGTACATCGCCTGTTTCAAGGCTCGCCACGATTTTTTCCAACTGCTCCATAGCCTGTTCGAAGCTCATCGAAGCGATATCGTCATTCGTGCCCGGTTGATCGCTCATGCTTTATCCTTTCATCAGGCGCCTGACATGGGCGCCAGCCGACTCGGCTAAACCGACAAGATCATAGCCGCCCTCCAGGACGCTGACGACCCGGTTGTCACAGTGCTCTCCTGCAATTTCCATGAGCTTGCCTGTCGCCCAATCGAAATCGTCTGCCGTCAGGTTGATCTCCGCCAACGGGTCGCGATGATGCGCGTCGAATCCGGCAGAAATAATGATCAGGTCCGGTCTGACATCCCTCAGGGTCGTCAATATGCGGCTGTTGAAGGCCTCACGGAAATGCATGCTTCCGTTTTGCGGGGACAGTGGCGCATTGACGATATTTCCCGCGCCGGTTTCGTTCTTTGCTCCCGACCCCGGATAGAGCGGCATCTGATGGGTCGACAAGTAGAACACGCTCGGGTCGTCCCAGAAGATGTCCTGCGTGCCATTGCCGTGATGAACGTCCCAATCGATGATGGCAACAGTTTCAGCACCGTGGGTTCGTTGTGCGTGACGTGCCGCGATCGCCGCCTGATTGAACAGGCAGAATCCCATGGCCATGTTCTTTTCCGCGTGATGGCCGGGCGGCCTGGCAGCCAGGAACGCATTGTCGGCATCTCCGGCAAAAACCGCGTCGATCGCGTCGAGCGCTCCGCCAACGGCAGTCAACGCCGCTTCGAAGCTCTTGGGACTGGCGCTCGTGTCGGCATCGATATGAACGATGCCTTCATGCGGAATGGCTTTCTTGACCCTGTCGAGAAATACCTCCGGGTGGGCCAGCAACACCATTTCATCGTCCGCTCGGGGAGACTCGATGCGCTCCAGTGCCTCAAACGTTTCAGCCTTGAAGGCCTCTTCCAGGGCCCTTAGGCGGTCGGGTCGTTCCGGATGCCCGGGCGGTGTCAAATGTTCCAGGTAAATCGGATGGGTGTAGAGACGAGTTGTCATGGCTGCCCCTGTGCTGGGCTCGACGGGAGTTCAGCCCTGATCCCACACCCATTGCAAAGGATCAACCGATATTGTGAAAGGGTTTACTCTACCCGTCGACCAGCGTCGTTTGGCTGATAGCAATGCCGAACCCTTCGAGCCCGACATAATGACGCTTGCGAGACGTGAAAAGCTCGATCGAAGATATGCCAAGATCCTTCAAAATCTGAGCTCCGAGCCCGATCTCAAGCCATTCGCTCTCACGCTGCTTTGCCTCATCGTGAAATTCGCGCTCGTCCGTCGCAGCAGACCGACCGCTACCGAAATTGCCGACACCGACTGAGCCCTCGCGCAGATAGACGATCACACCACGGCCTCGCTCCGCGATCCGACCGAGATGTTCGGTGATGGGCGGCGATTTACCGAAGACATCGTCGACCACGGATTCAGGATGCAGCCGCACTGGAATATCGACACCGTCACGCACATCGCCGAACACGAGCGCGATATGTTGCATCGGGTCCCAGGGCAGGGAATATGTGTGCGCCTGGGCAACGCCGTGGGCGGTTTCCACTTCGAACACATCACCCTTTTCAATCAGCGTTTCCTGGCGCTGTCGGTAGGCGATGAGGTCCGCCACCGAAACTTCCTTCAGACCGTGTTCTTCGGCGAAGGCTGTCACTTGTGGTCCGCGCATGACGGTGCCGTCATCATTGACAAGTTCGCACAGTACGCCGCACAGCGGGAGTTCGGCGAGGCGACACAGGTCGACGGCGGCCTCGGTGTGACCCGAGCGCATTAGGACACCACCTTCGCGGGCGACCAACGGAAAGATGTGGCCCGGTCGAACGAAATCGTCGGCGCCTGAGTTGGGATTGGCGAGATTGCGAACGGTCAGAGTGCGGTCATCTGCTGATATTCCCGTAGTGGTTCCGTGCTTGTAATCAACCGAAACCGTGAACGCCGTGGCGTGCGGCGCATCGTTTTCAGCAACCATGGCCGTCAAATTCAGTCGTTTGGCTTCAGCCCGAGGCATCGGCGCACAGACGATTCCGGACGTATGTCGCACAATAAACGCCATGTTTTCCGGCGTGCAATGGACGGCCGCAACGATCAGATCGCCTTCGTTCTCTCGCCCCCCATCATCCGTGACAACAACGATTTCACCGGCCTCGAAGGCGCGAATGGCTTCAACTACGCGGGTCTGATCATAAGGCATTTTGTGATCCGTCAGGTTTTCTCTAGACGCGGCCGGTTTGGCCACGATGCCGCAGATAGTGGTCCGCCAGCGTGCAGGCAAGCATGGCTTCGCCGATGGGCACGGCGCGGATCCCGACGCAGGGGTCGTGACGACCCTTGGTGCGGACCTGAACCTCATTGCCATCGGCGTCTATGCTGCGGCGTTCGTTCAGGATTGACGAGGTTGGTTTTACGGCAAAACGGGCGACCACCGGTTGTCCGGTGGAGATGCCGCCCAATACCCCGCCGGCATTGTTGCTGAGAAATTCGGGATTGCCGTCCGGGCTGGCTCGCATCTCATCGGCATTTTCTTCGCCTGTGATCTGCGCTGCTTCGAAACCGTTGCCGATCTCGACGCCCTTGACGGCATTGATAGACATGAGATTGGCGGCGATGTCCTGATCCAGCTTGGCATAGATTGGAGCGCCCAGCCCGACCGGGACGCCTTCGGCAACCACTTCAATGACCGCGCCGACCGAGGAGCCGGCTTTGCGGATCTCGTCCAGATAGTCTTCCCATTTCGGCACCATGTCCGGGTCGGGGCAGAAAAACGGGTTGCTGCCGATAGCGTCCCAATCCCAGTTGTCGCGATTGATCGCGAGCTTGCCGACCTGCACCAGTGCTCCGCGAACCGTCACGTTGGGCAGAACCTTGCGAGCCAAGCCGCCAGCCGCCACGCGCGCGGCGGTTTCGCGGGCTGATGAACGGCCGCCGCCGCGATAGTCACGAATGCCGTATTTGGCGTCATAGGTGAAATCGGCATGACCCGGCCGATAGCGGCGGGCGATTTCGGAATAGTCCTTTGAGCGCTGATCGGTGTTTTCGATCATCATCGACACCGGTGTGCCGGTGGTGATCAGGGTTTCGCCGTCGTCCTGCGGCATGACGCCGGACAACACCCGCACCGCGTCCGCCTCGCGTCGCTGGGTGACGAAGCGTGATTGCCCGGGCTTGCGCTTGTCTAGCCAGGCCTGGATTTCGGCTTCGGTGAAGGCAAGGCCGGGCGGGCAGCCGTCGACAATACAGCCGAGAGCCGGGCCGTGGCTCTCGCCCCAGGTCGTCACGCGAAACAGGTGACCGAAGGTGTTGTGCGACATGGCGGCAATCCGCTTGCTACTTGATGGGGTCCCGCATAGGCGGTTCAGAGGCCGCTGTCAAAGGCCGGGATCCATTCGATATCCGGGCCTTCGATGCGCAACACCCTGTCCTGTGGGGTGGTAATTTCAGCCGCCTTATCGCCCTCCATCCCACCGACAAGGTGAAACAGCGCCCGGATAATGCCGCCATGGCAGACGCACACCGTCGGCCGGGAGACGGATCCATGCCAGGCGGCGACCCGCCAGGCCAGGATTTGATAGCTCTCCGCATGGTCACCCGGTGGCTGGAAGTCCCACTTGCCAGCGCGACGCTCAGCGGTGCGCATCTGCGCGGCATTCTCTCCCGCTTCGAGCTCCTTCAAGGTGTGGCCTTCCCAATCACCGAACGAGACCTCGGTGAGACGGTCGTCGGTTTGGTAGTTACCTGGCGGCAGTTCGAGCCGGGTGCGGATCCTCTCCATGGTTTCGCGTGCCCGGCCGAGGGGACTAGACACGAACTCGAAGTCCTTTGCACTGTCGCCCAGCAGCGATTGCAGGACGGTCCCATTGCTGTCGGCCTGGTTGCGGCCGATTTCGTTTATCGGAATGTCACGCGATCCCTGAAAGCGGCCTTCGGCATTCCAGTCGGTCTGGCCGTGCCGAACAACATAGATCAGCGGCGAGGCTGTCATCGCAATTCCGATTCTGGGGATCGACTCCTGGAAGCTTCAGTCCTTGACGACCGAAATATCTGGAGCGTCGACGGCTTTCATACCGACCGTATGATAGCCGGAGTCGACGTGATGGACTTCTCCAGTCACGGCCCGTGACAGGTCTGATAGCATGTAAAGCGCGGATGCTCCGACTTCATCCGTCGTTACGGTGCGCTTGAGCGGGGCGTTGTACTCGTTCCACTTCAGGATGTACCGGAAGTCGCCGATGCCGGAGGCGGCCAAAGTCTTGATCGGCCCGGCCGAGATAGCATTAACACGAATGCCGCGATTGCCCATGTCGACCGCCAGGTAGCGCACGCTGGCCTCTAGCGCGGCTTTGGCCACACCCATGACATTGTAGTGCGGCATGACCTTCTCGGCGCCGTAATAGGTAAGGGTCAGAATCGAACCGCCATCGACCATGATCTTTTCGGCGCGCTGGGCGAGTGCCGCGAGCGAGTAGACCGAGATTTCCATCGTCCGGTTGAAATTCTCACGCGTTGTATCGAGGAACCGTCCGGTGAGTTCGTCCTTGTCGGAAAAAGCGATGGCATGCACCAGGAAATCGATCTCAGCCCAGCGGTCCTTGAGCGCGGCAAAGACGGCATCCATGCTGTCCGGATCGGTCACATCGCAATGGCCCACGACATGGGCGCCCAGTTCGGCAGCGAGCGGTTCGACGCGCTTTTTCAGCGCCTCACCCTGATAGGTCAAGGCCAGTTCAGCACCGGCATCCGCGCAGGCTTTGGCGATTCCCCAGGCAATCGATCGATTGTTGGCAACACCCAAGATGACGCCGCGTTTGCCCTTCATCAGACCCGCTGCCTGAACCATCATGCGCTCCTTGCTTGTACCCATCTTGGCTATGGCACAGCCGACAGACCGGTTCAAGACGCTCCGGCGCTGGATTTGGCAAAGGCCATCAGTTCATCGACCGGTTTCTCCGGCAGCATGAGACGAACGTGAACCAGCAGGTCCCCACGTGTTCCGTCATGATCCGGAAGACCTTTGCCGGCGACCCGCAGAACCCGGTCGGACCCGGACCACGGCGGCACAGAAACGAGGATATTACCATCCAGTGCTGCAACCGGAAGTTTTGCTCCGGCAATTCCCTGATGCAGAGGAACGGCAAGATCACTGTGCAGATCGATGCCGACGATTCGCAAATGAGGATGCCGCTTGAAACGAAATTTGATAATGGCGTCGCCAGCTTGCCCGTCTTCAGCTTCTTGTCCCTGGCCATGCAGCCGTACAACCGGTTCGTTCTCGATGCCGGCAGGCACGTTGACCGAGACGGATTTGCCGCTTGGCAGCGTCACATTCATGGGTGCCGTGCGAAGGGCTGTTTCCAGTGTTACGAACAGATCGACGTGGATGTCGCCTGATTCAAAGGAGACGGTTTCTTCCGCTTCAGCGCCCGGAATGTCGTCCATTCCCGGTGTGTCGTCCTCGTCCCGGGCAAATGACTGTCCGAAGATCTTTTCCATGATTTCTTCATGGGTCGAGTCCGCAAATCCGTCCGAACCATCTTTTGACGCCGTCTCCTCTGCCTTGGATCCTTTGTCTGCGGCCGATTCGCTCTCGTTCCTCTTGAATCCGAAGCCCGGCATGCCGGCCGAGAAGCCGCGAAACATCGAGCGGCGCGCAATGGGACGTCCAAGGGCATCGATGAGACCCTCGTCAAACTGCCTGCGTTTTTCGATATCGCCGAGGATCTCATAGGCTGCCAGGATATCGCTGAACGCGATTTCCGGGTCGCGGATGTTCGGATTTCGATCCGGATGTGTGGCCTTGGCATGGCGTCTGAAGGCGGACTTGATCTCGCTGCTAGTGGCAACCTTGGGAACGCCCAGGACCGAATAGGGATTACGCATGATACCGTCCACTCAATACGCGTATTTGCGGCCGCTCTTGCCTTGCCGCGTGGCACTGACCGGATTTATCCGTCAGGACTGACGTTTTAGCGCCAACTTGCTAATGAGGCCCTAAAGCGTCAGTCCTGCTTTTTCATTGATTCAAGCGTCCAATCCCGGCTCAGTCTCGCTCGACAGATTTCGCCAAAATATTGAGCCACACCATCGAAGCTATGCTTGGATGCGATAAACTCCCGACAGACCTGCGTGGTCTTGCCGTTTTCCCGGACATAGCTGACCACACCGCCGTCCCCGGTGGTCAGGTTGGCCCAGGGCAGATGTTGAATGAAGCCTGTCGAAATATCGGCTTCAGCCACCGTTTGCCGAATAATATCTTCGTCCGTGAGGTTGGAGGGTACGGCTGTTATCGATCCCGTTACGGCGCCTCGATCCAGTTCGGTGCCGATACCAAGGCCTCCGGTGACGCAGCCGGACACGACAAACGCCGCGCACAGCACGCCGGCACGGTGTCCAAAATGCCTCTTACGCATCAAGGCGTTCTTTGCTAGGTCAAACTGTCTGCGCGCCACTTCAGCCGCCGCGTCACATATCAGGTAAGGCACAATGGTAACCGAAACAGACTTAACGAAGGGTGACTTTTCCCTTTCCGATGAGCCGATTGCCCTGTTTCGCGAATGGTTGCAGGACGCTCATGAACAGGAGGTGAATGATCCGACGGCAGTAGCGCTGGCAACCGTCGATGAAGACGGCATGCCGGACGTACGGATGGTTCTCCTGAAAGACGTCGATGAGCGGGGCTTTACCTTCTATACGAATTTCCAAAGTCAGAAGGGCACCGAACTGCAGGCAAACCCAAAGGCGGCGATGTGTTTTCATTGGAAATCGCTGCGTCGTCAGGTGCGAATCCGCGGCAATGTCGAGGTGGTCAGTGACGCAGAGGCCGATGCCTACTACGCCAGTCGCCCCCGTGGCAGCCGCATTGGAGCTTGGGCGTCACAGCAATCCAGGCCTCTGGAAAGCCGGTTTGCCCTGGAGAAGGCTGTGGCCGAATACACGGCCAAATATCCTATCGGTGAGATTCCGAGACCACCTTATTGGTCGGGTTTTCGGATCATGCCTGACACGATCGAGTTCTGGCACAACAGAAAATTCAGGCTGCACGATCGCATCGTCTTTGCCCGTGGCGATGGTGGTTGGGGCAAGACGCGGCTCTATCCCTAGCCTAAACCCAATTGAATCAGTTTGTGAGCGACTTGAATCGGAGTGTCCAAACCGATCGTCAAGCCATTGGAATCCGATAGCAATTCGAGATGCTGCCGCATGAAAATCAGCTCAGAATCTCGACCATCCGGTCTCGCATGACGAACTTTTGCGGCTTGCCGGTGATCGTCATCGGTATTTCTTCCACGATCCGAATGTGACGTGGAACCTTGTAGTGGGCGATCTGCCCCTCGCAATGCGCACGCACCTCATCGCTCGACAGGTCGGCGTCCGGAGCCGCGATGACCCAGGCGCAGACTTCCTCACCATACTTTTCGTCCGGAATGCCGAAGACCTGCACTTCGCTGATTTTCGGATGGCGAAAAAGGAATTCCTCGATCTCTCGGGGATAGATGTTCTCGCCGCCGCGGATGATCATGTCTTTCACCCGTCCTGTGATGGCGCAAAACCCTTCATCATCGAAAGTCGCAAGGTCGCCGGTATGCATCCACCCGTCGCGGATGCTCTCTCTGGTTCGCCCGTCGTCGTCCCAATAGCCCTTCATGACGGAATAGCCGCGCGTGCAGAGCTCGCCTTGCTGACCAACGGGAACGATGGCTCCCGTCTCGTCGATGATCTTCACTTCCAGGTGCGGATGAATTCGCCCGACGGTGCTGCAACGCTTGTCGACCGGATCGTCGACGAAACTCTGAAATGAAACCGGGGAGGTCTCGGTCATGCCATAGCAGATGGTGACCTGATCCATATTCATCTCATTGTTGACCCGTTCCATCACCTCAATGGGGCAGGGCGCTCCGGCCATGATCCCCGTCCGCATGCCGCTGAGATCGTAGGTCCCGTTGCGCAGTTCCTCGAGCATGGCAACGAACATCGTCGGCACGCCATAGATTGCCGTACAGCGCTCGCCAGATAGCACCTCCAGCGTGGTTTTTGCCTCAAATGCCTCGCCGGGAAACACCATCGCCGCACCCTTGCTGACGGCGCCAAGAACGCCCATCACCATGCCGAAGCAGTGGTAGAGCGGAACCGGAATGCACAGCTTGTCCGCTTCGGTCAGCAGTATTCGGTCGGTCACGAACCGGGCGTTGTTGGCAATATTGTAGTGAGACAGCGTCGCACCCTTCGGTGCTCCGGTCGTGCCGGACGTGAACTGGATGTTGATGGCATCATCCGGGTTGAGTTCCGCATCGATGGCCGGCAACCGCAACTGCTGAGCCGGTCCACCAAGCTTGCGAACCGTGTCGAATGAAAAAATGCCCGGTCCAGGCTCGGCACAAAGACCGATCACATGTCGCAAATGCGGTAGATTTTCCGATTGCAGCCGGCCCGGTTCACATTGATCCAGTTCTGGAGCTAACTGGCGAATCATCGCCAGATATTCGGATGTCTTGAAGCGCTCCGCGGCAACCAGCGCCTTGCAGCCGACTTTGTTCAGCGCGTATTCGACCTCGGACAACCGGTAGGCCGGATTGATATTGACGAGGATGACGCCGATGCGGGCCGTGGCAAACTGCGTCAGCAGCCATTCGTAACGGTTTGGCGACCAGATGCCGACGCGGTCTCCCTTTTCCAGCCCAAGCGCCAGGAACCCGGTTGCCAATTCGTCGATCTCTCGATCGAAATCGTAGTAACTGCGGCGAATGTTCTGGCCCGGAATGATGACTGCATCGCGGGGGCCGAAGCGAGAGACGCAGTCGCGCAGCAACTGTGGAATGGTGACGAATTGCAATTCCGGTTCCTTGGCACCGGCAACGTAGGAACTGCCATCCTGCGGCTCGCCACCACGGCCTGTCGTATCTGACGAGGCGCTTCCGACCTCCTTGATCCGGGACGAGAGGCTTTCGTTCAGAATGGACATGCCTGTGTTTCCTCACATGGTCCGCCAGTCGCCGCTTTGCTCGAAGGCATGGGCAGCCTGGTAGATTTTCAGTTCGCCGTAATTTGGGCCCACCAGCATCATGCCAATTGGCAGGCCATCGCTCAACCCGCAGGGAACGTTCATCGCAGGCAGGCCGCCGTTGAAGGGTGCGGTGTTGCCAATCATCTGAAAGGCGCGCTCGACAAAGAGGCTGATGGAACAATTGGGCGGCGGGATCTCCTGGGCCTTCATCGGCAACGTTGGCATCAACAGCAGGTCGAACTGTTTGAGCGCCTCCTGATAGCGCTCGTTGCACCGCCGCATCAGGTTCTGGCCCTTGCCGTAGAAACGGCCGCGATACTGTGTCTGAAAATACTCGCCCAGGAACATGCATACCTTGAGCGAATGGCTGAGCTCATCGGCGCGGTTTCGCCATTGCGCCATGTGGTCGATCATCGACGGCAGGAACAGCCCCCGGTAATTGGTGCCGGCTGAGTGTCCGTGCATCATGCCATCCTGCAGGCCCTCCAGTGTAATCGCAGTCCAGCAGTCCACCGCCAGCAGGTGCTCGGGAATCGAAATCTCCTCCACGCGGGCGCCGAGGTTGCGGAAACGATCGGCTGCGGCCATGACCTTCTGATCGACATCAGCCTCGCTTTCGGGGCGGGCAAAGCCTTCCTTCAGAACCCCGATCCGTAACCCTTGGGCCCCGCGGCCCAGTGCCTCCGTATAGCGATAGACCTTGGGTTTGTACTGCCGCGGGTCGAGCCCGTCTTCGCCGGCCAGCACCTCCAGCAACAGCGCGTTGTCGGTGACGTTTGCGGTGACGGGGCCAACGTGGTCGATCGTCTGCTCGATCGGCATCACCCCCGTATAGGGCACCAGGCCGTGCGTCGCCTTCATGCCGTAAACGCCGCAATTCGAAGACGGGATGCGGATCGAACCGCCCTGGTCGCCGGCGATTGCCATATCAACTTCGCCTGCGGCGACAAGCGCTGCAGACCCACCCGACGAGCCGCCGGCCATGAAGCCGCGTTTCCACGGATTGTGGATAGGACCCTTGGCACCGGTGTGCGAGCCGCCCGACAAGCAGAAATTCTCGCAATGGGCTTTGCCGGCGATGATCGCGCCGGCATCGAGCATGCGGGTGACGATGGTTGCGTCGATCTCAGGCGTATAGCCTTCCATGATCGAGGATCCGTTCATCATTGGCACGCCCGCCAGGCAGATCGTGTCTTTCAGAACAATGCGCTTCCCGCGCAGCGGCCCGTCGACGGCGCCCTTGATATCGGTCTTGACGTACCAGGCGTTCAGCGGGTTTTCCGTGGCGTCGGGGAAGTGTCCCGGCGATCGTGGATAACGCACCTCGGGAAGGTGATCCGGCGTTGCGTCCAGTCGATCATAGGACTGGATGTAGGGCTCCATGATCTCGCGATATTCCTCCAGGTCAGCATCGCTCAGGTTCATCCCGAAGCGACTGGCCATGTCACGCATCTGCGACAGGGTAGGGCGGGTGATTGTCATGGCGCTGACCTCGGATGGATGCGATCGCGCAGGTTCGCGGTCGGCTTTGATTTCGGATCGATGAAGGCTTTGTTCGCCAGTCAGGGCTGACCTGTTGACCGCCGTCGCTGCGGCGGGTTGGGCTCGCGTAGTCCGTGCGGCACCGAAGCCCAGGAACTGGTTGACCTTCGCGGGATCCAGCAGCTCAGATTGGCTCAGTTCGCCGACGATCCTGCCGCGCTCGAGAACCAGAACCCGGTCGGACAGGTCGGCGATGAAATCGAAATTCTGTTCAACGAGCAGAACCGAGAGGCCACGCCGCCGGCGAAGATCGTTGAGCGTTTCCGCCATTTCCTCGATGATCGATGGCTGAATGCCTTCCGTTGGCTCGTCGAGCAACAGCAGCTCCGGGTCAGCCATGAGACTGCGTGCCAGCGCCAGCAACTGCTGTTCGCCACCCGAGAGCGCTCCACCCTCGCGATCGAGCAGCCTGGTCAGGCGAGGAAAGTCGGCAAGCACGGCATCGAGTACATCCTGTTCTGCGCCGCCGGCATAATCGTGCCAGGCAAAACGCAGATTGTCGCGCACTGTCAGTTGCGGGAAGATGCCGCGTCCCTGGGGCACATAGCCGATGCCGAGCCCAGCTCTTTCATGCGGTGCCAACCGGGTTATGTCGGTTTCGTCAAATCGAATGGCGCCGGAGCCGGCTGGCAGAAACCCCATCACGGTTTTCAGGAGGGTGGACTTCCCCATGCCGTTGTGGCCAAGGATGCCGACCACCTCGTCCTCGGCGACCTGCAGTTCGATGCCGTGGAGAATCGGCACCTTGCCGTACCCGCCGGACAGGCCTTTGATATCCAGCACGCTGTTTGCTTCGTCGGACACCGCTCAGGCCTTCTTTCCGAGATAGACGTCGCGCACCAACGGGTCGGACATTACTGCATCGACATGATCTTCAACAAGGATGGCTCCCTGGTGGAAAACTGTGACCTTTTCCGCGATGGAACGAATGAACTGCATGTCGTGTTCGACCACGATGACGGCGGCCCGATTGGTGATGTCGTCGATGATCGCCGACATGCGCTCGATGTCGGTGGCGCTCATCCCGGCCGCCGGCTCGTCCAGCAGGACAAGCCATGGATCGGCAACGACGACCATGGCCAACTCCACCCGCTGGCGTTCGCCATGGGCCAGACGACCGAGATCCGTACGCGCGATCGGCCCAAGCGCCAACCGGTCAATGATCTCGCCGGTTCTTTGGTTGGCCTCGTCGGCCTGGACGAAACGCCGGGCCGCGATCCAGATGTTCTCGAAGACGCTGAGCCCGTCCATCACATTCGGCACCTGGGTCTTGATGCCGACGCCGAGCGAGGCGATTTCATGGGGGTTCCAGCCCGTGGTTTCGTGTCCGCGCATGAACACCTGCCCTTCGCTTGGCGACAACAGGCCGGTGACGCATTTGAAGAACGTGGATTTGCCGGCACCATTCGGACCGATCAGGCAGCGCAATTCACGAGCTTTCAGCGCAAAGTCGATGTGATCGGCCGCGACCACGCCGCCGAAGCGCATTGTCAGGCCGTGGGTTTCAAGAACCACCTCAGCCATAGGCCCGCTCCCGGTCCCTCAGTCTGCGGCCCTGACGCAGTCTTCGACGCGGCAGACGGCCGAAGCTGACGGTCCAAACTTTTGCGACGGCCGGCACGAGGCCACCCGGCAGAAACAGGACGAACAGGACCAAAATGAGCCCGGTGATAACGGCGTTGTCCACCAGCGTCTGCTGGCCGAGCAGGAATTTCAGGTAGGCCAGCCCGGCGGCGCCGAGGATTGGCCCCAGCCGGGTGCCAAGACCGCCGACAATGCACCAGACGATGATCTCCGCCGACTGGCCGAGGGAGAACAGGTTGGGAGTGACGATTTCGCCCCAATTGGCAAACAACGCCCCGGCAAACCCGGCAATTGCGGCACCAGTGGCAAACAGCAGGGTCTTGCGCGCCCGCACATCAAAGCCAAGCAGTGCAATCCGAGTTTCATTTTCACGGATGCCGACAGCGATGCGCCCGAAGGAAGAGCGAAGAAGCGCTGTCACCAGCAGGTAAACGATGAGCAGGCACACAGCACAGAAATAGAAGAGCGCGTCACCATAGATATAGGCCTGAGGATCGCCCGGCACATTGAGGGTCCGGAAACCTGGTATGCCGTTGAACCCGCCGAGACGGGCATTTCCGATCACGTATTGCGGTCCGGCGGTCGAGTTGATGAACTTGAACAGGATCAGGGTGACCACCAGCGTGATGACCCCGAGGTAGACGTCCGTCAGACGGCCGTAGAACATCATGGCGCCGAGGATCGCTGCAAAGCCGAACGGCAGCAGGATGGCAAGCACCATCGGCACTGTGCTCTCGCCCAGATTGATGGCCGCGATGGCATAGGTGTAGGCGCCGAGCCCAAAGAAAGCCGCCTGTCCGAAGCACAGGATGCCGCCAAAACCCCAGATAAGGCCGAGGCTGAGTGCCAGCATGCCGTATATGATCAGGATGGTCAGCGTATAGGTGCTGATGGCGTAGGGCAGAAGCCAGATCGCCAAGGCCGCCACGACGATGGTGACGATCGCGTCTTTCCGCCAGTCCGAGATCATAGCGACCGCCTGAAGAACCGCCCGGTGACACCTTGCGGTAGCAGGCGCAGCAGGATTACAGCGGCGACCAGTAGCGCCACTTCGCCAATGACGGGCGAGACCGCGAAGGTGAAGGCCTGATTGACCAACCCGAACAATCCGGAGCTGCTGACCAGGCCAGCGATCAGCGATGGTCCGCCGGCAATAACAGTGATGAAGGCCTTGGCAATGTAGGTTCCGCCGGAGGCGGGCACGAGGCCGACCAGCGGCGCGAAGACCGCGCCGGCAAGCCCCGACAGGGCCGAACCGCAAAAGAAGGTTGCCATGTAGATGCGGTCGGGGCTGTAACCGAGCGCTGAAGCCATGTCCGATCGCTGCATGGTGCCCCGTGCGATCAATCCAAGTCGGGTTGAACTCAGCACCAGGAGCATCAATAGAACAAGGATGATTGCGACCAGGATGACGAAGAAATTGTAGCCGTTGATCTGGTAGTTTCCGACCGCAAATCCGGTAATTGGTGTCGAGATGCCGGTGGTCGTGTTACCGAATATCATGGTGACGACACCGACGAAGAACAGGCTCAGCCCCCAGGTCGCCAGCATAGTGTCCACCAGACGACCATACAGATGGCGGATGACCAGCCTCTCAACCACCAGGCCGATCAGCCCGACGACGAGGGGTGCAACGACGATCATTGCGACAAAGACGTTGACGCCCAGGTTAACGGCGGTAATGGCCGCGTAGCCGCCCATCATCATGAACTCACCATGGGCGAGGTTGATGACCTTCATCATGCCAAACACGATCGCCAGTCCTGCGCTGATCAGAACCAGCGAGGCGATGGCGTAGAGAATCTCCACTGCAATGACGAAAAAGAAATCCATTGTCCGGGCCGTCGTGTTGTCGGGGTAGGGCTCTCGGGGTTCGGTCAGAGCGGCAAAAGCCGCCCTGACCTTGGTCCCGGGAGGGTCAGATCTTGATTTCGTACTGGGTATTGTCGTTCGGGTTGGCCGCGAGGTCACAGACGGCCTGGGTGTCGATCGGCTGCCGTTGCGGCAGGGTTTCGACGACTTTCATGCCCTGGTTGTCGATCTCCATGAGGTGGACGTCGAGAACCGCATGATGGGTCTTGGGGTCGACCGTCACCTTGCCGGCCGGCCCGTCGATGGAAAGGCCGGTTTCCAGGGCCGCGATAATGGCGTCGCGATCCATCGAGCCTGCCTTGCGAACCGCTTCCGCCCAGGTATGCACACCTTGATAATTGGACACCGCGATCTCGTGGATCGAACCCGTGTCGCCGTAGGCACCGGCCCATTTTTCCTTGAATGCGCGGTTCTCCGGCGTGTCGAGCTCCTGGCTGTAATTGTAGGCGACCATGATGCCGTTGCCTTCCTCTGGAGTCAGCACCTTGTGCTCGTTGCCGACACCCATGGTGGTGGAGGCCAGCGGAATTCGGTCTTTCATGCCGGCAGCAGCCCATTGACGGAAGAACGACAAATGCGCCCCCCCGACCAGCGGCGCGATCACCAAATCAGGAGCGTCCGTCTGCACCCGTGCAATGGTCGATCCGAAGTCGGCGACATCGAGTGGGAAGAAATCCGTGGCGACGGTTTCACCGCCATTGTCGGCAACATACTTCTGGATCCAGCGGGCTGTGATCTGTCCGTAGTTGTAGTCGGCCGCCAGGATGTAGACCTTCTTGCCGCCCGCTTTGCCGAGGGCATAGGGGACGAGCACCTCGACCTGCTGGGCCGGGGTCACCCCGTTGATGAAGATGTTGCGGTCGCAGACACCGCCTTCATAGAGCACGTTGTAAAAGTACAAGGTCTTGGTCTTGCGCATGGTCTGGCGGATCGCTTCCCGCGACGCCGACAGAATGCCGCCGTGAACCACGTCAACCTTGTCCTGGCGGGTCAATTGCTGGCCGTATTGGGTGTAGAGCGCCATGTCGGATTGGGTGTCATAGGCCACGACTTCGACTTTCTTGCCTAGCAGGCCGCCATCGGCGTTGATTTCGTCCACGGCGAGGCGCATCGCCATGTCCATGGGTTTGCCATAGGCATCAAAGATGCCCGATGTGTCGAGCACCGACCCAAGTTTGATCGTATCGGCCGACAATGCCACCCGCGGCAACGCCAGCGTCCCGGCCAGTGCAGCCGTACCTCCGACAAACGTTCTTCTGTTGATCGACATGGAATTCCTCCCTTTCTTCCGTGGTCCCTGCGTGCGCACTGAGCGTCACGCCTTATCGTCATCTTTTGATTTGATGCGGTTGGCGAAATCCGCCGTCCGGCCAGCGAGTTGAGCGTCGAAATCGAGCCCGATCTCCTCGCCAAGTTGCTTCATGGCCGGCAGGCGCACGGCCATGCCGAGAATCTGGTCCATTGCAGACCCGAAGGCGTTTCCCGAACCGCCATCTGTTGTTTCCGCGCCGAGGCCGCCAATCTGGTTGATGCGAATGGAATCGATCTTTTCGACCGGCTTCATCATCTGGGTCATGATGTCCGGCATCCGGTCGAGCTTGCGCTCTTCCAGGCGCATACGGATGACGGCATCGCTCAGCGAATTTTCAGCCGAATAAAGTGCGGTCCGTCCCGCGGCCTCCGCTTCCATGCGGGTTTTCTCGGCGTCAGCCTGTGCGGATGTGACCGTTGCGTCGGCTTTGGCCTGTGCGATCAGTGTGTCGACCTCGCTCTTGACCCGAGCGTTTTCGAGCTCGATGTCCTTTTGCTGGTTGAGGCGTGCAACCTCGCGCTGGCGTTCAGCGATCGCCCGCTCCTTTTGCGCCTGCACGTGTTCGGCGGCGAGGATGACCAGTGCCTTGGCTTCTTCTTCCTTGGCTTTTTCGGTCGCTTCCTCAGAGCGCCGTCTGGCGATCTGGATGTCGTTGTCGATCTTGGTCTCTTCCAGCGACAACACCGCCTGCATTTCGGATTTGCGCAGGGCCTCGTCGCTGGCGACCTGCGCCTCCTTTGCCTGGCGGTCGTTGTCGATCCGGGCAGTTTCCGAAACGAGGCCAGCTTCAGCGCGAGCCCGCTCGGAGCGAGCCTCGGCTTCCGCCTCGAGCTTCGAGAAATACTCGCGCTGAGCGATTTCCGCTTCCTGCTCGGTTCTCTGGATTTCCAGCTGGCGCTGATGCTGCGCCAGGCGGCTTTCGCGAATGGCGATCTCGGTCGCCGTCTCCACTGCCACCCGCGCCTTGCGCTGTTCGGCGATCATTTCGGCCAGTCGGCGCATGCCCTGCGCCTGAAAGGCGTTGTTTTCGTTGTGCTGGGCGAAGGCGGCCTGATCGGCCGACACCAGTGAAGCGGACACAAGCTGAAGACCAAGCCGCGACGCTCGCTCCGATACGGCATCCGCCACCTGCTGCGCAAAACCCGAGCGGTCCATGTGGATGTCGTCAAGTTTGCGGCTGGCGGCAGAGTTCTGGATCGCGTCGATCAGAATGCCGGTCAAAAGTTCCTGGGTTGCTTCGCCGGGTCGCGATATGCGCATGCCAAGCGATTGTGCCGCCGTGGAAATTCCCTCCGCCGAAGGCTCGACCCTGAGCTCGAATTCCATGTCGATGTCGGCGCGGAGTTGATCCATGCACATCACCGCTTGGGTACCCGTCCGGCTCACCGGAACAACGATTGCCGCCATCGAGACCTTCTGGAGCCGGTGGAATATTGGCAAGGCCAGGCAGCCGCCATCGATGACGACCTTTCGGCCGCCCATACCTGTCCGTACCAAGGCGGTTTCCAGCGTTGCCTTGGCAAAATACCGGTGCAAAAACCACGCCCCGAGGACGATCGCCAATGCCAACAGAAACAGGGTCGTGAACCAGATCACCACAGCCTCCCATCCAGGGCGCGAGCCGGCTGCCCGCTAACCTCGATCTGAGGATGCAGAATTTATTTTCCAATTCAAGTAAAAAATTTCCAATTCAATTATTGGAAATCAAAATATTGAATTTAAATAGATTTTATGATGTCGAAGCACATCCCGTCGGCTCGGGCAATATACATTGGGGTCGCGTTACCCCTGGCAAACTGGTGAGGATTGCGGCGTGCGCTGCGGTAGCCGGACTGCAAAGCGTATTCGCGGCTGCAGTCGCGCCAATCATCAGAAAACTGCCCCATGATGGCGGCCAGGCAGTGCATTCCTTCATATGTGGATTGGCCGAGCGTATTAAGCACCGGTGCGTTACCGCCGTGCATCCCGTGATATTTTTCGCGGAAGGCCGCATTGGCCTCTGTTTTCAGAGCGCCAAAATAGGATGACGATGAGTACAGACGTTTCAGTCCGGCCGCCCCGCTTGCCAGCAAGCCGTTTTCCTCGATGGCACAGGAGAGGCGGACCATGCGGTTGTGAAGACCAGCGGCGCCGAAGGCACGATTGAAGATGACCGCATCCTGCCCGATGAGCGACATCAACAGCGCATCCGCTCCGGATTGCTCGATCTCTTCGACGATGCGGGCCATGTCGGTCAGCCCGAAAGGCAGGTAGCGCTCGTAGACCAGCGAAGCGGATAACTCTGCGAGCTTCTGCTTGGCAAAGGAATGGGAGGCCCGGGGCCAGACATAGTCGTTGCCGATCAGCGCCCACTTTCTGACCGAATAGGTGTCGCGTAGAAAGTCGATCGCGGGCCCGAGCTGCAATCCTGGCGTTTCGCCGATCGCGAAGACCCCGGGGGTCCTTTCGCCGCCTTCATAGAGTGGCGTGTAGATGTAGGGGATGCGCTGGCGGACAATTTTGCTCAGTCGCTGCCGGACCGCGCTGATATGCATTCCGACAATGGCATCAATGGCGCCGGTTTCGATCAGATCGTTGACGATCTCCTCGACCGGCATGGGTGCTTCAACGGCCGAATCCACCATCAACAACTGAACCTGCCGGCCATCGATCCCGCCATCACGATTGAGCTCCTCAACGGCGACCTGCGCGCAGGCAATGCAAGACGGGGACCACAATCCGGCCGAGCCGCATAACGGCACCAGCAGCGCCACGCGATAGTAGGACTTGCGCTGAAGCATCTCGGAATCGAAGTCGCGGTCGAACTCGAACGGCAGAGGCGGGTAGCCGTCAGCCCCTGTCGCATGCGTTATTTCGGGCGAAAACGTCCGGGTCATCCAACCACAACACTTGAAAATAGTTTCCAAGTCAAATAATTTTATGGTGCGAAACAGCGGACCACTTCATGAGCGACAGCCCGAATCCGATTAGCGATTACATTTCCTACGCCTTGGCGGCGGCGCATCGCGAGGTCCATACCTCGCTGTCCGCTCGGCTCAAGGAGTATGGTGTTCAGATCGAGGCCTGGCGCGTGATGGAGACGCTGGACAGCGCGCCGGCGATTACCATGAGCGAACTGGCAACGCTGGTCCTGATGAATCCACCGACACTGACCAAGCTGGTCGACCGCATGGTTTCAGACGGGCTGGTTCATCGCCAGATAGCCCGACACGATCACCGCCAGGTCAATCTTGTGCTGACCGATCTTGGCAGAAAGAGAATGGCGCAGATCCGCGACCAGGTACGGTCTCAGGACGACAACATCCTGAAATCCATAGGGCCGGAAAACGCTGCGACGCTAATCGACCTGCTGCGGAAAATCGGCTCCGAGGGAGGGGAGGACAGGCTAAACTAAGCCTGCGTGCCCCCAACGGTCATGCGATCCATGCGCAGATGCGGCTGTCCGACACCCACGGGCACGCTTTGCCCTGCTTTGCCGCACATCCCGACCCCGGTATCGAGTTTGGAATCATTGCCGATCATCGACACCCGGTGCATGGCATCCGGGCCGTTGCCGATCAGCATGGCGCCTTTGATGGGCGCGCCGACCTTGCCGTTTTCGATCAGATATGCCTCGGTGCAGCCGAAGACGAACTTGCCCGAGGTGATATCGACCTGACCTCCGCCGAACGAGACGGCGTAAATGCCATTATCCACCGAAGCTATGATTTCTTCCGGCGATGCATTGCCGCCCAGCATGTAGGTGTTGGTCATGCGTGGCATCGGCTCATGGGCAAAGGACTGACGGCGGCCGTTGCCGGTTGGCTTCATGCCCATCAGGCGGGCATTCTGCCGGTCCTGCATATAGCCTACCAGTTTTCCGTCCTCGATCAGCACATTGTGGCCGGACGGCGTGCCCTCATCATCGATGGAGAGTGATCCACGGCGTTCTTCGATAGTGCCGTCATCGACCACGGTGACGCCTTTGGCAGCCACCTGCTGACCCAATAGGCCAGCGAAGGCTGAGGTTTTCTTACGGTTGAAATCACCTTCCAGGCCGTGGCCGACGGCTTCGTGCAGCATGACGCCGGGCCAGCCTGCTCCGAGCACCACGTCGAACGTGCCGGCCGGTGCCGGAATGGCACGCAGATTGACCAGTGCCTGGCGCAGTGCCTCATCGGCTCCGGACTGCCAGGAGTCCTGGGTGATGAAGGCGCCGAAACCCTGTCGACCACCCATTCCATGTGAGCCACTTTCCTGGCGATCGCCATCTCCGACCACGACACTGATATTCACGCGTGTCATGGGCCGGACGTCCTGCAGCTTCTCGCCATCGGCGCGCAAGATGTTCACCACCTGCCAGGATGCGGCCAAGGAGGCGGTGACCTGTCGAACTCGCGGATCCTTGGCGCGCAGATAGGCATCGATCTCTTGCAGCAGCCTGACTTTCTCCTCGAAACTTGGCTCACCGATCGGGTTTTCTTCACCGTAAAGATGACGATTGGTTCCAGCTGGGCCCGCAGCGTATGACCCGTCATATCCGCGGGTCACGGCGACGACCGCGTCGCTTGCGCGTCTCAAGGCGGCTTCCGACAGGTCGCCCGAATGGGCGTAGCCGACGGCTTCATCCGCCACGGCACGCAATCCGAAGCCCTGGCTGGTCGAGAAGCTACCGGCTTTCAACCGGCCGTCATCGAAAGCGAGGGACTCAAGCTGCGAATACTCGGCATAGAGCTCGCCATCATCGGCGTCCCTGAGCGTCTCGGCGACAACGGAATTCAGTCGTTCTTCCGAACAATCGAATTTCTTGAGCAGGTCCTTGTCCATCTTTCGTTCCAATCTGGTCCGGCCATGATAGCGTGGCGCAGTGAGATAGTTTTGTTGTCATATAAGATGGCGGCGCGACAATCCAATGGATGGCAATCGGCCATAGACTGACGATTTGGTGAAGGGGAGGGCTCGGCAGTGGCGGAGCTGAAGACACGCCCAACGGGTGCCGATGTAAAAGAGTTTCTGGCGGCGGTACCGGATGCCCAAAAACGAGCCGACAGCGATGTTCTTTTGGCGCTGATGAAACGCGTGACGGGTGACGACGCCGTCATGTGGGGTTCATCGATCATCGGCTTTGGGACCTATGAGTACACCAACCGCAGCGGCAAACCGGCGCGATGGATGGCGACCGGGTTTTCACCCCGAAAGGCTGCCCTGACCATCTATATCATGCAGGGCTTCGAACCGCATGGCGATCTGATGGAGCGGTTGGGTAAATACAAGACCGGCCGGTCATGCCTCTACGTCAAGCGGCTGTCGGACATTGACCTCGACGTGCTGGAGACGTTGGTCGCACGATCCTGTGAGTATCTGCGGGAGACCTATCCGAAGAATTAGGGCAGGGCGGCGAACCCGTCCGTGAAACCCGAAAGGTCGACTGGGATGCCGATCCCTTCCTCCGGCGTCTGGAAGACGATGAACGTCGCCGTGCCACCAGCACGCAGTGTGCTCAGCAGTGTGTCCTCTAGAATGACTTCGGCATAGCACCCATCGGCAAAGCAGCGGACGAAATAAGCACGGCCAATGTCCTTGCCATCGACATTGAGCCCAAGACCGTTCGGCAGCAGAACGCCGAGCGGAGCAAGCACACGAAGCACGCGCGCCTGTCGATCCGCCGTTTTCAGTACGACCACCGACAGGCCGACTTCCGGTCGGTCTTCGGCGATAACATTTTGCATGAGCGCGCATTGTTCGCTCGAAGCGCCGGCGGGTTGATCGCAGACAATCGACCAGGCACCGTGATTGGATCGGATCGTTCCTGGTGTCTGGGCGGCGGCCTGCGAGAAAAATCCGGTCAGCAGGAAAGCACCGGCGATCAACGTCGGTCCAAGAAATTTGTTTTGCAGCATATCGGCTCCGGCGGCATGCGAATCAGTTGCGCTATTCTGCGGGAACAGCAGCGGTTTTGAAAAGTCTGCTTATACCGTTATCGGCAGCGGACCGTTTGCGCGCCACTAAAGGCGTGAAATACGGCGACAATCAAGTTGTTTGCGGCTTGCGATGTCCATCTCTCGCTCTACCATGACGCTGACCCGCGCGATAAGCCACCTCTGGGTGTGACGCGGCTCCATCAGATGCGTAAAATGTCGCAGGTAATCTCCTGTCGTCCAGTTGCGATTGGCTCTAAACTGTGGTTTTAAGCGCATTCAATTGAGAGGGATTTTGCGTTCCTGCAACGGCAGGGGTCCGCGCTCGAGGGAGATCAACCGTGAAAAAACCGCTTCATGCAGTCTGGGCCACGCTTGGCACGCTTCTTCTGGCGTCCCAGGCTCGCGCAGAGCAGCCGGTCGACTGGCAACTCGGCTTTCAGCCGGCCGCGACCGAAATCATGCGTGAAATCAGATGGTTCAACGATTACACGTTGTGGTTCATCGTGCCGATCACTCTGTTGGTGCTGGGCCTCCTGGCAGTCGTTGTCATGCGGTTTCGTGCCAGCGCAAATCCAAATCCCTCAAAGACCAGTCACAACACCACGATCGAGATCATCTGGACCGTTGGCCCGGTGATCATCCTGCTGTTTCTGGCCATCCCGTCCTTCCAGTTGCTGACCGCCCAATATACGCCGCCGGACGAGCCTGAATTCACGATCAAGGCCACCGGCTACCAGTGGTATTGGGGCTATGAATACGATGTCGAGGAAGAAGTATCCTTCGACTCGATCCTGCTGGCGGACAGCGATCGCGCCGCCTACGGCAAGGAAGACAAAGCCAAGTATCCGCGCCTGCTGGCGGTTGACAACGAGGTGGTCGTACCGGTCGGAACCACGGTGCGTTTGCTGGTGACCGCTGCTGACGTGCTCCATGCCTGGGCCATGCCCGCCTTTGGCGTCAAGATGGATGCAGTTCCGGGCCGGCTCAACGAAACCTGGTTCAAGGCCGAGCGTGAAGGCCTCTATTACGGCCAGTGTTCTGAACTTTGCGGCAAGGACCACGCCTACATGCCGATCGGCGTTCGCGTCGTTTCGGTCGAGCAGTACGGCAAGTGGTTGGCAGCCGCTGCCGACGATGTTGAAGCTGCAAACGCCGAGTTGATGGCAGCGATCGAAAGCGGTCAGGACGCTTCGGTCAAGCTGGCCGCCAACGAAGCCAAGAAGGTCGAGGAGTAAGAACATGGCTGGATCTTCAGCAGCGCACGACGATCACGCACACGAGTCGTATGGTGGTTGGACCCGCTGGGTCTATTCGACCAACCACAAGGACATCGGGACGCTTTACCTGATTTTCGCGATCATCGCGGGCATCATCGGCGGCACCATGTCGATATTTATGCGCTGGGAACTGGCAGAACCCGGTATCCAGATCTTTCATGGCCTTGCGTCCATGGTTTACGGCTTTGACGGTGACGCCGCCATAGATGGCGGCAAGCACATGTACAATGTGTTCACGACCGCACATGGCCTGATCATGATCTTCTTTATGGTCATGCCGGCGCTGATCGGAGGCTTTGCCAACTGGATGGTCCCGATCATGATCGGCGCCCCTGATATGGCGTTCCCGCGGATGAACAACATTTCTTTCTGGCTGCTGCCACCGGCTTTCATTCTTCTGGTCCTGTCGATGTTCGTCGAAGGCCCGGCAGGTGCCTACGGCGTGGGTGGCGGCTGGACGATCTACCCGCCGCTTTCTACAACCGGACAACCTGGGCCAGCGATGGATTTTGCGATCCTGGCGCTTCACCTAGCCGGTGCCTCATCGATCCTGGGTGCCATCAACTTCATCACCACCATCTTCAACATGCGCGCCCCGGGCATGACTCTGCACAAGATGCCGCTGTTTGCCTGGTCCGTGCTGATTACCGCTTTTCTGCTGCTGCTTTCGCTACCAGTCCTGGCGGGCGGCATCACGATGTTGCTGACCGACCGCAACTTCGACACTTCCTTCTTCACGCCCGAGGGTGGTGGTGATCCGATTCTGTTCCAGCACCTGTTCTGGTTCTTCGGTCATCCGGAAGTTTACATTCTAATTCTGCCTGGCTTTGGCATTATCAGTCACATCGTCGCGACGTTTTCGCGTAAGCCCGTCTTCGGGTACCTCGGCATGGCCTACGCCATGGTCGCCATCGGTGCTGTCGGCTTCATCGTTTGGGCACACCACATGTACACGGTCGGCTTGTCGCTCGACACCCAGCGTTACTTCGTCTTCGCGACCATGGTTATCGCGGTGCCGACAGGGGTGAAGATCTTCTCGTGGATTGCCACCATGTGGGGCGGGTCGTTGACCTTCCGCACGCCGATGCTGTGGGCGCTGGGCTTTATCTTCCTGTTCACGGTCGGCGGCGTTACCGGCGTTCAACTTGCCAATGCGGGTCTCGATCGCGCCATGCACGACACCTACTACGTTGTCGCACACTTCCATTACGTGCTGTCGCTGGGTGCCGTGTTCGCCATCTTCGCCGGTTGGTACTACTGGTTCCCGAAGATGACCGGCTACATGTACAGCCCAATGATCGCGCGCATCCACTTCTGGACGATGTTCATTGGCGTTAACCTGGTGTTTTTCCCTCAGCACTTCCTGGGTCTGGCTGGCATGCCACGCCGCTACATCGACTATCCCGATGCCTATGCCGGTTGGAATGCCATCTCTTCTTACGGGTCCTATCTGTCCGGTATCGGTGTCCTGATCTTCCTCTTCGGCGTCTGGGAAGCCTTCTCGAAGAAGCGGACGGCCGAGGCCAATCCATGGGGCGAGGGCGCTACGACACTGGAGTGGAAGCTGAGCTCACCGCCGCCGCACCACCAGTGGGAACAACTGCCGCGGATCAAATAGCGGCTTGGAGCAGACCTTGGCTGGCTTTGTCCGGCCACAGGGCAAAGAGACACAAACGCAATGGCACTAGTCGAGAGACAAGAGCAGATCAATCAACAGGAGGTCGCCCTTTCCGAGGCCGACCCCGCGGATTTCTTCGCCCTGCTGAAACCGCGTGTGATGTCGCTGGTGGTCTTTACTGCCATTGTCGGACTGATTATTGCTCCCGGCGCCGTGCATCCATTCATAGCGATCGTCTCGATCCTGTGCATCGCGGTTGGCGCAGGTGCATCCGGGGCTCTGAACATGTGGTACGACGCGGATATCGATGCCGTGATGTCTCGTACCCAGAAGCGGCCGATACCGGCCGGTCGTATCAGCCGTGATGCCGCGCTGGCCTTCGGGTTGATTCTGTCCGTTTTTTCTGTGTTGACGCTGGGGACGCTGGTCAATTGGGCGGCTGCGGCGCTTCTCGCCTTCACGATCTTCTTTTACGTGGTGGTCTACTCCATGTGGCTGAAGCGCTCGACGCCTCAGAACATTGTCATAGGTGGTGCTGCTGGAGCTTTCCCGCCGATGATCGGTTGGGCCTGTGTGACCGGGTCTGTTTCGATTGAAAGCGTCGTTCTCTTCCTCATCATCTTTTTGTGGACACCGGCCCATTTCTGGGCGTTGGCTCTGTTCAAACAGGGTGACTACGGCGCGGCGAACATTCCCATGATGCCCAATGTCGCGGGTGTCGGGTCGACCAAGCGGCAGATGGTGTTTTATGCCGTTGCAACGGCAATCGTCGGCGTGCTGCCTTTTGTGCTGGGATACGCGAGCATGGTCTATGGCGCGCTGGCTGCGGTGCTGGGTGCCGGATTTGTCTGGCATTCGTTGCGGGTTCTATCCATGCCGGAGGATGACCGCACCATGAAGCCGGCGAAGTCGATGTTTCGTTTTTCGCTGTACTATCTGGCGGCCGTTTTCGCGGCTCTGCTCATTGACGGCATTGTGGCGCGGTTGGGAGCATGAGCGTGGCCGACGGGATCGAAATGACTGAGCTGCAGAAGAAGACCCGGCGCAGGCGATCCATCGCCATCGCGCTGGTGCTTGTGGCGATGGTCGTGTTGTTCTACGTGGCGACGATCGTCAAGTTCGGTCCGGCCATTCTGGATCGACCGATGTAGGCATGAACATGAACCCGGATCCGATCAAACAAGAGCCGGAAAACGGCATGGGGCGCAAGGGGCTGGGCAACGGCCGTATTGCGGCTCTCTGCATCGCGGGCGTTGCCTCGATGGTGGGAGTTTCCTATGCGGCCGTACCGCTTTACCAGCTGTTTTGCCAGGTTACGGGATACGGCGGCACCACCCAGCGCGTGGAGCAGTATTCGGACACCGTTCTTGACCGATCCATTACGGTGCGGTTTGACGCCAACACGTCGAGTGGCCTGAACTGGCAGTTCAAGCCCGAGCAGAGATCCGTTGAACTGCGCATCGGCGAAACGGGTCAGATCGCCTACAAGGCCGTCAACGCGGCGGCTGTCCCGACCAGCGGGCAAGCGACCTTCAACGTCACGCCGCAAGCAGCGGGCGCCTATTTCAACAAAATAGAATGTTTCTGTTTCACTGAAACTGAGTTGCAGCCGGGCGAGGGGATGGACATGCCGGTCGTTTTCTTTGTCGACCCGGCGATCGTCGATGCTCCCGAGACAAGAAACATCAAGACAATCACGCTGTCCTATACGTTTTTCCCGCTGAAGGATGACGAGCCGGTGGCCGAGGCCGCTGTGACGGGACGAAACGGGACCGACAAGCTATAACGAGATCTGCCGCCCGAGTTGCGGCGCCGACGACAGGATTATTCGGGGAATTGGACATGGCTGACGCGCATCAGAAACAGCACGATTACCACATCATTGATCCGAGCGAATGGCCGTTCATCGGCGCTGTAGGCGCTTTGATCATGGCAATCGGCGGCATAGGCTTCATGCGCTACTCCTCCGGTGACGCCTTCAACCTGTTTGGCATGAACCTCGCCAATCCATGGATCTTCTTTGTTGGCCTCGTCATCGTCCTCTACACCATGTATGGCTGGTGGTCCGACTGCATCAAGGAAGCCCACGAGGGCTATCACACGCCGGTTGTTTCGCTGCATTTGCGCTATGGCATGATCATGTTCATCGCCTCCGAGGTGATGTTCTTCGTTGCTTGGTTCTGGGCGTTTTTCGATGCAGCGATCTTTGCCGGAGAGGCTGCGCAGGTTGCGCGAGTGGAGCATACGGGTGGCCAGTGGCCGCCGGTTGGCATCGAAGTTCTCGATCCGATGCACCTGCCGCTCTACAACACCATCATCCTGCTGCTTTCGGGCACGACGGTCACCTGGGCCCACCACGCGCTGCTGCACGATGATCGTCGTGGCGTAATCTACGGATTGGTGCTGACGGTTGCACTTGGGGTGCTGTTCTCCATCGTGCAGGTCTATGAGTACGTCCACGCACCCTTCGCGTTCAAGGAATCGATCTACGGCGCCACCTTCTTCATGGCGACCGGTTTCCATGGTTTCCACGTATTCGTTGGAACTGTCTTCCTGCTCGTCTGTTTGATCCGGGCGGCCGCAGGCGACTTTACGCCCAAGCAGCATTTCGGATTTGAGGCAGCGGCCTGGTATTGGCACTTCGTCGACGTGGTCTGGCTGTTCCTGTTTTTCGCCATCTACATCTGGGCGTCCTGGGGCGCCGCGATCGCGGCACACTAAAGGTTTTGCCGGTAACCACCGGCAAAAGCACAATCAGGAGGGGCGGCGGCGCGGTGCCGGCGCCCCCTTTTCGTTGGAACCGAGGGCATGAGTGACAAGGACAGCATGCAGTTTGCGCCGGTCGATCCGGTTTCCAGCGGTTTGCGCGGGCGCTGTCCGCGCTGCGGTAAGGGGCAGCTCTTCGACGGTTACCTGAAGGTCAGGAACCGGTGCGGCCGATGCGGACTGGACTACGGATTTGCTGATGCTGGCGATGGACCCGCGGTCTTCGTCATTCTGTTGATTGGCTTCCTTGTTGTGGCGCTTGCTCTGTGGGCGGAACTTTCCTACGGGCCGCCGCTGTGGCTACACTTGCTCATTTGGATCCCGCTTGCTGTGGCTCTCTGCCTGACAGGCCTCCGCGTACTAAAGGGTGTCCTGATTAACGTGCAGTACCGGCACAACGCTCACGAGGGTGAGATCGACCATGGCTGATACGGCGCCTGGACCATCAGGAGAGCGGCGGATCGGCGCTGTATTCTATATTGCCGTGCTGCTGGCCCTGGCGTTCCTGATTGCGCTCGGCAGTTGGCAGGTGAAACGCCTGCAATGGAAGGAAGGTCTCCTGGCGGCGATCGATGAGCGCCTGCAGGCAGCTCCGGTCGCGCTGGAAGCAGTCTTGGAGCAATGGCAGGATACCGGTGATATCGACTACCTGCCTGTCCGCCTGGAAGGCGAGTTCCGCCACGCAGACGAGCAACACTACCTTGCAACCCATAACGGTCAATCCGGCTGGTATGTCTACACACCGTTGGCTCTCGCTGACGGACGAAACATCATCATCAATCGTGGCTTTGTTCCCTATGATTTGAAACAGGCGGCGGATCGACCCTGGGCTCCGGTTTCCGGCAGAGTCGGTTTTCGCGGGCTGGCGCGCAATCCGCTGTTCGATAAACCGGGATGGCTGCTTCCGGATAACACGCCCGCCGACCGAACCTGGTACTGGAAAGACCATGCGGCCATGGCAAAGGCCATGGGCCTGCCTGCTGACAACACCATTCCATTCTTCGTCGATCTGAGTGTCTACAACGATGCGACTGTCGAGGGGCCGGTTGGTGGCGTCACGCGCGTTGCGCTCCCCAACAACCATCTTCAATATGCCATCACCTGGTTCGGGCTGGCAGCTGCACTGGTTATGGTTGCTGGATATGTTGTCTGGCGCACCAAGCGAAACAGAAATGGCTGAAGTGAGTTCGGAACCGATTTCCTTTGGTCGTCATAGGCGCTAGATAAGGCACCAACGGGCGAGGCAACACAGGCAAGCGGAATGGCCGACAAAAGACCTTTGACGATACGATTGTGCGGGCCTCGTGGGTTCTGTGCGGGCGTTGATCGGGCAATCCAGATCGTTGTGCTGGCGCTCAAGAAATACGGCGCACCCGTCTATGTGCGGCATGAAATCGTGCACAATCGCTACGTGGTCGAAGGCCTGGAAGCGAGGGGCGCGGTGTTTGTCAAAGAGCTGGATCAGATTCCGCCAGAACACAGCGATCAGCCGGTCATTTTTTCAGCCCATGGCGTGCCGCAATCCGTGCCGGAGGACGCCAGGGCGCGCAATCTGTTTTACCTTGATGCCACCTGTCCCCTGGTCTCAAAGGTTCACAAGCAGGCCATGCGGCATCAGCGCCAGGGTCGGCACGTGATTCTGGTCGGCCACTCCGGGCATCCCGAGGTGATCGGGACGATGGGTCAGTTGCCGCAAGGTGCAATCAGCTTAATCGAGACTGTCGAGGACGCTGAAACCTTCGCGCCGAGAGATCCAGACAACCTTGGCTTCGTCACCCAGACAACCCTGTCCGTGGACGACACGGAGGAGGTTCTCGAGGTCTTGCGGAAGCGCTTTCCGAACCTTCAAGCACCGGCGGCTGAATCCATCTGCTATGCGACGACAAACCGCCAGGAGGCCGTCAAGGCTGCTGCACCCGGTTGCGACCTGTTTCTGGTGGTCGGTGCTCCGAATTCGTCGAATTCCCGGCGGCTCGTGGAAGTTGCCGAGCGAGCTGGTGCGCACCAGTCGTTTCTGGTCGGCCGGGCTGCCGAAATTCCCTGGGACGGCATCGACACCGGTTCAATCGGAACGATTGGCATTTCTGCAGGCGCCTCGGCGCCCGAGATCATCGTGGACGAAGTCATTGAAGCGTTTTCGCAGCGCTTTGACGTGTCGGTGGAACTGGCGGAAACAGTTCGGGAAGACGAGAACTTCCTTGTCATGCGCGACTTGCGGGACGTAGAACTGACGGCGGCGGACATGGCCTTCGTTAACGGCACTCCGAACCAATAATACGGGATCAAGAAGACACGGATAGCCGGGTTCGTTGCGACGTCGGCAACGTGGCTCCGAACTGAAAAGGGCAAGGTTTGGCGGTCTACACCGATATTTCCGAAGCGGAACTCCGCGACTTTCTTGCACCCTACGACATCGGCGAACTGCTCTCCTACAAGGGCATTGCCGAGGGGGTCGAGAACTCCAATTTCCTGATCCACACCGACAACGGCTCCTACATTCTGACGCTCTACGAAAAACGCGTCGAGCCAGGCGATCTGCCCTTTTTCCTCGGCTTGATGGAGCATCTGGCGCGAAAGGGCCTGACCTGCCCGGTGCCGATACATCGCCGTGACGGAGGCGTTTTGGGGACGCTGGCTGGCCGACCGGCTGCCGTAATCTCTTTTCTGGAGGGCATGTGGCCGCGGCGGCCGATGCCGCCTCATTGTCGCGAACTGGGCAAGGCGATGGCCAGGTTTCACCTTGCCGGCGGCGATTTTTCGATCCGCCGCCCCAATGCATTGTCGGTCGATGGCTGGCGGCCGCTTTGGGAGCTCAGCCGCGATCGCGCCAACGAGGTGGAGCAGGGGCTTGCCGGCGAGATCGAGACGGAACTTGCAGTGCTCGAAGCCCGTTGGCCGTCAAACCTGCCGCAGGGTGTCATTCATGCCGACCTTTTTCCGGACAATGTCTTCTTCCTCGGAGATCGCCTGTCCGGCCTGATAGACTTCTATTTTGCCTGCAACGATCTGTTCGCCTATGACATCGCCATCTGCGTAAACGCCTGGTGTTTCGAAAGAGACGGTGCTTTCAATGCCACCAAGGCGATCGCGTTGCTGGCTGGCTACGAGGAGGTTCGCCCGCTGCAGGCCCAGGAGGCAGATGCACTGCCATTGCTGGCGCGTGGTGCGGCCCTGCGGTTTTTCCTGACTCGTCTCTATGACTGGCTGACCGTGCCGGATGGAGCCATGGTGGTCAAAAAGGACCCGCTCGAATTTCTTCGTCATAGCCGCTTCCATCGCACTATCAACGCGGTCGGGGAGTATGGATATGTCAGTGTTGGCGAACGCATATGAAGCGTGTTGAGATCTTTACGGACGGAGCCTGTTCGGGCAATCCGGGGCCCGGCGGCTGGGGCGCTATCCTGCGCTATGGCGACAAGACGAAGGAAATGTCGGGTGGTGAGGCCGATACCACAAACAACCGCATGGAATTGACGGCGGCGATCCAGGCGCTTGATGCGCTCAAGGAGCGTTGCGCCGTCGATCTCTACACCGATTCAGTTTACGTCAAGGATGGTATCGGTGGGTGGATCGAGGGCTGGAAGCGAAATGGCTGGAAGACGGCGGCCAAGAAGCCGGTCAAGAATGTCGAACTCTGGCAGGAACTGGAACGTGCCCGCGACCGTCACGACGTGACTTGGCATTGGGTCAAGGGACACGCCGGTCACCCGGAGAACGAGCGGGCGGACGAACTCGCCCGCCTCGCCATGGAACCGTATAAAAAGAAGAAGTGACGGGCCGTCAGAGCTGCTCGAGCAGCGCAGCGGCTCCGGAGACGACGGCTTCGCCCGGTGAGGGCTCCAGGTTGAGCGATTTGACCTCGCCGTCCTCGACAATCATCGAATACCGCCTTGAGCGGACGCCCAGGGTGCCGGCCGACAAGTCGATATCCATGCCGATTGCCTTGGTGAAGGCACCATCCCAATCGGCCAGAAAACGTATCTTGCCTTCGCCGTTAGTCGACTTGGCCCAGGCATCCATGACGAAGGCATCGTTGACTGACAAAACGGCGATCGTATCGACGCCTTTTGCCAGGATTGTCTCCCGGTTTTCGAGATAGCCGGGAACGTGAACGTTCGAACATGTGCCGGTGAACGCACCGGGCACCGCGAACAGAACCACCTTCTTGCCGGCAAAAATATCGGAGGTTGTCGCCTCGCCCATTCCCTCAGGAGTGGCTTCTTTCAGCGTCACTTCCGGGAGCTTTTCCCCCACGGCTATTGTCATATCAAATCTCCAATATCTGGCGGCAAATCCGCCCGTTGCGCCGGTGTCAGACGGAGTTACAGATAGACGATATTGCGGTGTTGTCGAGGTGCCGGCAGCAAAAAAATCAAGGCAGCTCGATTTGCGTTTCGATGCTTCGATTCGCAGCTTTTACCAGGAGCTGTATCGTCTTTCCGGACAAGCTTTCGCCCTCCGGGGGATCGACGATCGGAATGCGGAACGTAGTGACACCGTCCGTGTATCCGGTGTGGACCGGTATATCGAAATACCAGCCGGATGGTCCCGTCAGGAATACCTCGGCTTCGGCGCGGGACGCCGGATGGGCAACGGAAAAGACCAGGGCGTCGCCGGTATCCGACAAATTGCTCTCGAGGATCTCGAAATCCTCACCCGGTGTTTCCGGAAGCTCCGCATGGGCCTTCTCAACCAGTCGGGTTTCGAAACGGCTTGGTGCATGGTCCGACTCAATCGCGACTGAAAAGTGCGTCTGAAACGGAATACAGATGCTTTCGCAGATGCCGAGGAAGACACTGGCCTCAAGCACGCTGGACTCGCCGGCCCGCTCCTGGGTCAGTGTGAGGGGGAAGACCACAGGGTAGGTGTAACCTGCCCAGATGGAATAGCCGTCATCGACGCGTTCGGGCGGCGGAAAGTCCATCTTCAGCGTCTGGATGTTCGTGCTTCCCTCAATGCCGATAGAAGGAGGCACGCCGGCGTCTCCCGGATCACGCCAATAGGTCTTCCAGCCCGGCAGCAAATCGACATCGAGGGCTGCTCTGATGGTTCCGTCCGCGTCCGGCGCTAGCGTCGTCAGGCGTATTCGGCCACCTTCCGTATCAACCCAGTCACTGGAGGCCGCAACAGCAGCTTCCGTTGCCAGAATCAGTCCGCCGAACAGGGCGGTTGTCACGATGAGCCGGCGCCTTTGCGCCTGGGTGGGTGCAATCACTTTTTGTGTCATGGGCGGAACCTATAGCGCCAATTGGGCTGATTCCAGTCACGACACCCCACCATTGTATCATTTTCCGGTGATCCAGACATACCGGTCAAAGGCCGCAACGTATTGCCGCATTAGGCGGTGAAGGGACCGACGGTTCCCTAGACGCGGTTCTTGTTCTAAGCTGCGGTATGGATATTTTGCGCGAAAGTCTGCTTGGCGGAAGTGAACGGGGCTGTCTCGACGGCCAGTTCCTGCTCGCCATGCCTGGCCTGGAGGACAGCAATTTTTCGCGCACTGTGATCTATGTCTGCGCCCACACGGATGACGGGGCCATCGGCTTCATTCTCAACCGATCGAAGTCTTTGTCTTTTGGCGAACTGATGGTGCAGTTGGAGCTGATCAAATCCGAAGAGCTTATCGAACTGCCGGCCACAGCCCGTGATGTCAGCGTTCAGTGCGGTGGTCCGGTCGACCAGGGCAGGGGCTTTGTCCTGCATTCGGATGACTATCAGAGCGAGTCGACGCTGCCGATTTCAGATGACATTTGCCTGACTGCGACGGTCGATATCCTGCGCGCCATAACCCGCGGCAAGGGGCCGAAGCGGGCGACCATGATGCTCGGTTACTCCGGTTGGGGTGCCGGCCAGTTGGAAAACGAGGTCAGCGCCAATGGCTGGCTGACCTGCCCGGCTGATGAGGACATCATTTTTGATGCTGACCTTGATGCCAAATACAATGGTGCATTCGCCGCCATGGGCATTGATCCGGCGATGCTGTCACGCGATTGCGGTCAGGCCTGAAAACCTACATCACCGGGAAGTGTTCGCGAAGCAGTTTGAGAACTGCGGCCGCACTGATGGGCGGACCAAACAGGAAACTCTGCGCGTAGTGACAGCCGAGTTCGGCAAGTTCCTCAGCGTCCACCTCCGTTTCGATCCCCTCGGCTATGATGGTCATATCCAGCTCGCGCGCCATGGTAATGATGGAGCGCAACAGCACGATCTGCTTGTCACTGGTGTCGCGCACCAGCGATTGGTCGATCTTGATGGTGTCGAAGGGAAAACGGGTCAGATAGGACAGGGAAGAGTGCCCGGTGCCGAAATCGTCGAGTGCCAGTTGCACGCCGATATCCTTGAGCCGTGCCAACACCCGCGAAGCCTGCTCCGGATTATGCATGACAACGGATTCGGTGAGCTCAAGCTTGAGGTTATGTGGCTTGCAGCCGGTCTTCGTCAGTACACCACGGACGTCGTTGTAGAGGTCGTTGCGTAGCAACTGGGCGCTGGACAGGTTGACCGACATGAAAATCGGGATCTGGCCCAGGGAACGATACCAGGACGTGATATCCTCGCAGGCCTGCTCGAGAGCATGCATGCCGAGCTGGTTGATCAGGTCGGAATTTTCGGCGATCGGAATGAACTCGGATGGAGGGATGTTACCCTTGCGGGGGTGATCCCAGCGCATCAGAGCCTCGAAACCGGCAATCTCGGCCGTTTCGATGTCGACGATCGGCTGGTAGACCATGCCGATCTCATTGCGCTCAAGCGCACGCCGCAGGTCTGATTCCATCTGCAGCCGGTCAGCGCCGGCGGCGCGGAAGGCCGGACGGAACGGTTCGATACGGTTGCCACCGACGCGCTTGGCCTGGAACATCGCCAGTTCCGCATCCTTGACCAGCTCCAATGGCGACGACTGTTCGTCAACCCAGGTGACCAGCCCGATGGACGCGGTGAGGATGATTTCTTGCTGGCCGAAATTGATCGGCACCATTATCGCCTTGGCGATGCCTTCCGCAAAGGCGGCGACCTTGGGCGCATCCTGTTCCGACAGCAGGATCAGACCGAACTGGTCGCCACTGATGCGCGCCAGCGTGTCCTGCGGCTTCAACAGCCGCTTCAGCCGGCGGGCAATCGTCAGCAGGATGGTGTCGCCGGCCGAGATGCCGAGCTCGTCATTGACCTGCTTGAAGCGGTCGATGTCGATGGCAAAGATGGTGGGGCGCACGGTTTCTTCGGCGCTGGCCAGCGCAATGATTGCGTCAAGCCTGTCGACGAAGAGCTCGCGATTGGGCAGGCCGGTCAGATTGTCGTGCACCGCGTCGTGCAGCAGCCGCTCTTCCGAACTCTTCTGCTCGGTCACGTCGATGAGGGTACCCACACAGCGGATGACTTCACCGTCAGAGCCTACGACCGGGCGCGCCCGCAGTGTCAGCCAGTGGTAGTGCCCGTCTTCGGCGCGAATGCGGAACTGATGGTTGATGCGGCCACGTCGATGCTCGAGTACGACATCCAGCGTCGTCCTGAAGCGGTCACGGTCATCCGGATGAATACGCGGAACCCAGTTGCGCGCAGGCCCGAACATGGAGCCGGGTGACAGGCCGAGCTGCCGGCTGACGTCGGGCATGGTGACGATGCGGTCGCGAGATACATCCCAGTCCCAGACGATATCGCCGGAGCCGGTCAGAGCCAGTGACTGACGCTCGAGATCGCTGAAAAGACCCTGATGGGCACCGCCACCGGCAAAAGCGTGCTGCATGACGGTAAAGCCGATCAACAGCACGATCAGCACAAGACCGCCGCCCAGCGCCGGCTGCACGATGTCGTTGGCGAGTTGGCCGGTGACCGTCAGCCAGGCGCCAAATATCCAACAAATGATCAGGACCCAGGTCGGAATCAACATGATCGCCCGGTCGAACCGGTTGAGCCCGAGATAAGCGATCAAACCGGTGCCCGCGATTACCGTCGCTGCAAAGGAGAAACGGGCGATGCCGGTGGCGATCGCCGGGTCGTAGATGGCCACGCCGGAGAGGATCGCGAGACCAACAATCCAGGTCAGCGTTGCGAAACTCAGGTTCGTATGCCAGCGGTTGAGGTTCAGATAGGTGAACAGGAAGATCACCAGACCGGCGGCCAGGGTAATCTCTGTACCGGCTCGCCAGATACGCTCGTCAGTCGGCGTGGTCTGGACGAGTTTCGATAAAAAGCCGAAATCGACGCAGATATAGGCGAGGACCGCCCAGGCCAGCGCTGCGGTCGCCGGCAGGACGGACGTGCCCTTGACGACGAACAGAATGGTCAGGAAGACCGCCAGCAGGCCGGCAATACCCAATACGATGCCCTTGTAGAGCGTGAACGAATTGATCGTGTCCTTGTAGGCTTCCGGCTCCCACAGATAGATTTGCGGCAGATCCGGCGAAGACAGTTCGGCCACAAAGGTGATGATGGCTCCCGGATTGAGCGTCAACAGGAACACGTCGGCTTCGTCGCTCGGCAACCGGTCCAAGGCAAAGCCTTCGCTCGGGGTGATCGAGACGATGCGTTCAGATCCCAGATCCGGCCAGAACAGGCCGGAATCGACCAGTCTGAAATGGGGAGCCACGATCAGTCGGTCGAGCTGCTCATCGGACACATTGGCCAAGGCGAAGACGGCCCAGTCGCCCGAATGGGCCGGCGAACTCGCGCGTATTTCGATGCGTCTCACGATGCCGTCGGCATCCGGTGCAGTGGATGTTTGAAAGGCGTTGCCACGCTGCTGGTTTACGTCGGTCGTTCCGGTCAGATCGAGAGCGGTGTCGTCGCGGGATATTTTGACGGGCTCAGCAGCCTGAGCCGAAAAGCTGGCGACCAGCACGGTGAGCACGATCAGCAGGCCACCCAAAAGGCACCGGCACAGCGCGCCAACCCGAGTTGCTCCGCCAGACATGTCGTCAGTCCGCCTTAGCGCTGCTCAGCGCGCGGATCATTGCCGTTTGCGGCGTCACCGTCGAGCAGTGCATACAGGTGATGGTCGCGCCATTCGCCATTGATCTTCAAATACCCCCGCAGGTAGCCTTCATACTTAAAATTGGCCTTTTCAAGGAGCCTGACGGAACGCTTGTTGTCCGGAATACAGGCAGCTTCGATCCTGTGCAACCTCAGGGTTCCGAAGATATAGGGAATGGCGGCGTTGAGGCCAGCCAGCATGAGGCCTCGCCCCGCTGCCTCCTCGGCCATCCAGTAGCCGATCATGCAGCTTTGCGCCGCCGCTCGCCGGATATTGCCGATATTGAGACCGCCGACCAACCGATCGTTTTCGGCCGTGAACAGGAACAGCGGTACGGCGGTGCCGCCCGCGAAATCCTCCTCATAACGGCTAATGCGGCGAAAAAACGACCGACGCGACAGGTCGTCCGCGGGCCACGTCGGCTCCCAGGGTTCCAGGAACCGCCGGCTGGCGCCACGCACCTCGGACCAGATCCGATAATCGCGTCGCTGTGGAAATCTCAGAAAGACCCCTTCGCCGCTCAAATGCGGCGTGTTGGGCCGTCTTGATAGCAGACGAAGTGCAGACACGATTTATCCCGCAGCCGCCTGACGCACATTGTTTGCCGAAAGGGCCGCGGCGATCTCCGACAGCGGCCGCAACTTGTCCAAGGGTCCGACAGCCGACATGGTGATCGGCGTATCGAAAAACAGCCGACCGGAAAGATCAGTCAGGCGTTGCGGCGTGATGTTTGCCAGTCGGTCCATCAATTCTTCGTTCGGAATGGGTCGTCCGAACAGCAGCATCTGACGGGCAATCTGACTGGCGCGTGCCGCCGGGCTTTCATGGGCCATCAGCAGCCCGGCCCGGAATTGCGCCCTGGCTCTTTCGATCTCACTGACATCGACGTGGTCGGCCACCTTGCGCAATTCGTCGATGATGACCGGGATCAGTTCCGGAATGTCCTCCTCGCCGGTTGCCGCGTGAACCCCGAACACCCCTGTGTCGGAAAAGCCCCAATGCAACGCATAGACAGAATAGCAAAGGCCTCGATGTTCCCGCACTTCCTGGAACAGTCGAGACGACATGCCGCCACCCAGCACATTGGCGAGGATCTGGGAGGCGTAGAAGTCGCGCACATGATAGGCACGGCCTTCGAAGCCGATCAGCAATTGCACATCCATCAAGTCGCGTTTTTCGCGATAGTCGCCACCCGTATAATGGGCCTGCGGTTGGGTGTCGTGATCGGCACTGGCCCCGGGAACCGCTGCAAAGCGATCTTCGACGAGGCGGACAAGTGCGTCATGCTCGATGGCGCCGGCCGCCACGATGATCATGCGGTCAGCAGTGTAGTTTCGTTTCAGGTAGCTTCGGATCTGATCGGGAGAGAACCCCTGAACCGTCTCCGGAGTGCCGAGGATCGAGCGACCGATGGTCTGATCGCGGAAGGCGGTCGAAGAAAACTTGTCGAACACCACGTCATCGGGGGTGTCCATGGCAGCGCCGATTTCCTGCAGGATGACATGTTTCTCTCGAGACAGTTCGACATCGTCCAGCACGGAATCCGTCAGGATATCAGCAAGAATGTCGATCGCCAGCGGCACATGATCCTTGAGGATGCGGGCGTAGTAGGATGTCGTCTCTATTGAGGTCGCTGCGTTGACCTCGCCGCCCACGTTCTCAATTTCCTCTGCAATCTGTCGGGCTGATCGCCGGCGGGTGCCCTTGAACGCCATGTGTTCAAGAAGGTGCGCGATGCCGTGTTCGTCGGTTCTTTCGTCGCGCGATCCCGATTTGATCCAGACGCCGAGAGCAACGCTCTCCAGATGCGGCATGTTTTCCGTGACTACCGTCAACCCGCTTTCGAGGAGGGTGCACTCAACAGTCATATGGTTGTCCGATTACTCCGCTGCAGCGCGTGCATTTCGGGCAATGTAGGCCTCGACACCGTCGAGATCAGGCTGCAGTACTTCAAACGTCTCCTCCCGATGCATCAGATCAGAGAGCCATGATGGAAGGGCCGGGTCAATACCGGAGGCCGATTTTACGGCATCCGGAAACTTCGCCGGATGGGCGGTCGCCAGGGTGACCATCGGTGCCCGTGGTTTTTCGAAGCGTCTGGCAACGAAGACTCCGGTCGCCGTGTGCGGATCCAGTAGGTAGTCATTGGCCTCCTGCAATTCTGAGATCGCTGCCGCGGCCTGTTTTCGAGTTGCCCTGGCTGCGGAGAAATCTTTGCGAATGGCCTTGATGGTCTGGGCGTCAATGGTGAAGCTTCCGGACTGTGAGAGACCGGACATCCATGACCGCACGGATCCGGCATTGCGGTCCGTTGCCTCAAACAGCAGACGCTCGAAATTCGACGAAATCTGAATGTCCATGGAGGGTGATGTCGTGGCAACCGCATCCCGCATTTCGTAACGCCCGGTGCGAAGGGTCCGGGCCAGAATGTCATTCTCGTTGGTGGCAACGACCAGCTTGGCAATGGGCAGGCCCATGCGCTTGGCGCAATATCCGGCAAAGATGTCGCCGAAATTGCCGGTCGGAACCGTAAACGAGACTTTTCTATCCGGTGCCCCGAGCGAAACCGCTGCAGTAAAGTAGTAGACCATCTGGGCCATGATGCGCGCCCAGTTGATGGAATTGACGCCCGAGAGTTTCACGCGGTCGCGAAACTCGCCGTGGTTGAACATGGCCTTTACCAGGCTCTGGCAGTCATCGAAATTTCCGTCGATGGCGATGGTGCGAACATTGGTGGCGGTCGATGTTGTCATCTGACGCTGCTGGACGGGAGAGACGCGGTTGTTCGGGAACAGGATGAAGATGTCAGTGTTATCGCGGCCGGCAAAGGCCTCGACCGCGGCCGCGCCGGTGTCGCCGGAAGTTGCGCCGACAATCGTGGCACGTTCGTCCCGTTGCTTGAGCAGATGATCCATCAGACGCGCCAGCAACTGCATGGCGACGTCCTTGAATGCGAGCGTCGGCCCGTGAAAAAGCTCCAGGATGAAACTGTTGGCGCCCGATTGCACCAATGGAACGACGGCCGGATGGCGGAAGGTCGCATAGGTCGCGTCGATCATCGATCGAAACTCGTCGGCCTGAAGGTCGTCCTCGACAAAGGGCCACAGCACCTCGAAGGCAATGTCCTGGTAGCTCTTGCCGCGCATGGCGCGGATGTCCTTGCGGGAAAACTGCGGCCATTCCTTTGGCAGATACAAGCCGCCATCGCGGGCGAGGCCGGTCAGCAACGCGTCGCTGAAGCCCAAAACGGGGGCTTCACCCCTAGACGAGATGTATTGCACGACTGTGTCCTGTTGCCTGGGCCTGTTGAGATAAAATGCCGCGCTGGTATAGAACATCGCCAGGATTCGTGGAAGCCCCGACAGGCGCGACCACAAAATGGTCCAGCTTGGCCAGTAACCGGGCTCGGACAGGCATTTTGAAGGGATGGGATGCAGTGACTTTCAAGTCGGTTCGTATGGCAGCAGCAATCTCGGTTGCGGCGCTGGTTGCCGGGTGCAATTCCTCAAACGGTGTTGGCGCGCTGCAGGTGGGTCAAAACAATAAGAGCGATGCCGAAACGGGTGTCGACCAGAAACTCGGAGCCAAGGTTGTTCAGGGCAACTGCCCACAGATTACCCTGCGTGACGGCACGGCTTATCTGAGAAAATATCAGCGTGGAGGCCAAGACGATCCTGAAAAGGTGCTGTATCAGGCAGCGATCGCCGACACGACACGACAATGCTCAATCACTGGCGATCAGATGACAATCAATGTGGTCGTCGCCGGTCGCGCGGCGGCGGGGCCGGCGGGCAAGGCAGGACCGATCAAGATGCCGATCCGCGTCGTGGTGCTGGAAAACCGCAGCAATCGCGTAATCTATTCGGAGCTTACCGAATTTGAGACGACCCTGCCTTCTGGAAATCCGACCACACAGTTCCTCTTCAGCAAACCGGACGTCACGATACCCATTGCGGATTCACGCCGGGTAAAGGTATTTGTCGGCTTTGATGAGGGACCGCCGACCGGATAGAAATGTCGAAAGCCAAAATGGCTCAGACCTTTGTGGCTCGGTGTTGATTCAATTTGCAATCCGTCGTGAGTTATCCGCGCGGCCGAAAAGGTTTGCCCAGCGACGCAGGGAAGTTCAGCGCCAGCATCTGCCGATTGCGGGAAATGATCACCAGCACGATGATCGTCGCCGCGTAGGGCAGGGACGACAGCACCTCTGACGGCACCGCGATGCCGCGCGCTTGTGCCTGCAACTGCAGGATTGTCATGCCGCCGAACAGCCACGCGCCGAGCACGACCCGAGTCGGGTGCCAGGTGGCGAAGACGACCAGAGCAAGGGCGATCCAGCCGCGACCGGCCGTCATGTTCTCGACCCACAGGGGCGTATAGGCGATGGACAGATAGGCGCCACCGAGCCCTGCCATCGCACCGCCGAAGGCCACGGCCAGATAGCGAATGGCGATGACCGGATAGCCGATGGCATGGGCGGATTCCGGCGATTCCCCGACCGTTCGCACGATCAAACCACCTTTGGTGCGGTAGAGGAACCAGCCAATCAGGCCGAACATGACGAAAGACAGATAAACCAGCGCGTCGTATTGGAACAACAACGGACCCAGCACGGGAATATCGCTGAGAACCGGGATGTGCAGCGGCTCCACCGCCTCGGTCGGCGTGCTGCCGAAATCGCGGCCGATGAACGCCGACACACCTGAGCCGAATATGGCCAGCGCCAGGCCGGCCGCGTATTGATTGGTCATGAACGTCAGGGCCAGAACACCAAACAGCATAGCCGACAGCGCTCCCGCCGCGGCTGCCACCAGGACCGCAAGCACCATTGGCATGCCGGAGAACACAGCCAGCACGGCAAAAGCCGCGCCGATCAGCATCATCCCTTCGATGCCCAGATTGAGCACGCCGGATTTTTCCACGACCAGTTCTCCGAGGGCAGCGAAAATCAGAGGTGTTGCGGCGATCACCGTACCGGTGACAATGGCGATGAACAGATCCATCACTGCGCCCTCCGCAAAACTCGTACGCGGTAGAAGATCAAAAAGTCCGCAGCGAGTAGGAAGAACAACAGCAATCCCTGGAAGATCCGGGTGAGTGCCGCTGGCAGACCAAGATCAATCTGTACGGATTCACCGCCGATATAGAGTAGCGACAGGAGCAACCCGCCCAGCACGATGCCGACTGCGTGCAGCCGGCCGATAAAGGCGACGATGATGGCGGCAAAGCCGTAACCGGGCGAAATCTGCGCCGAAAGCTGCCCAAGCGGGCCTGCAGCTTCCGCCATTCCGGCCACGCCGGCAGCGCCGCCACTGATCAGCAGTCCAACCCAGATCGCAGCGGATTCCTTGAAACCGGCATAACGGGCGGCAAGTGGAGCCGCGCCGCCGACCGACATCTTGTAGCCAAGAAAGCTTCGCTCCGTGAACACCCACATGGCAACAACAGCGACGACCGTCAGAAAGATTGACGTGTTGAGGCGGTACGCGTAGTCGAACGGTGCGAACATCGCCTCGTTCGGCAGCAGCGCCGTCTGCGGATAATTGAACCCGTCCGGGTCGCGCCATGGCCCATGCACCAGATAGGACAGGACGAATGCCGCGATGTAGGTCAGCATCAACGTGACCAGGATTTCGTTGGTGTTCATCCGGGCCCGCAAAAACGCGGCGATCGCCGCCCAAGCCATGCCGGCCACCAGGCCGGCGAGGATCATCGCCGGGAGCAGCAAGCTGGCTGGCAATGGAACGTAGAGTCCGACGCCGGTGGCTGCGATGGCACCGATGACCAGTTGGCCTTCAGCTCCGATGTTCCAGACATTGGCGCGAAAACCTATTGCAAGTCCGCAACCGATCAGAATCAGTGGTGATGCCTTGAGGAGCCACTCCGATACCCCGTTCATCGAACTCAACGGTTCAATGAAGAAGGCCGTCAGCGTTGCCGCCGGGTCGTGACCGAGTGCTGCAAACATGACGGAGCCAACCACAAGGGTGAGGGCGGTGGCTATGACCGGCGCGCCAAAGCTCATCGACGATGAGGGCTGGCTTCTTTGTTCAATCTGAAAGCGCATCGGACCTCTGCCCATTGCTGGTGTCCGCCGGTCCAGTCATCAACAAACCGACATCCTCGACGGTAACTTCGCCACGCCGCAGTGGCTCGGAGAGACGCCCGCCGGCGATCACGTGCATGCGATCACAAATCTCGAACAGCTCATCGAGTTCTTCTGAAATGACGAGCACGGCGACGCCGTCACGGCTGAGATCAATCAAAGTCTGGCGGATGAACGCCGCGGCGCCGACATCAACCCCCCATGTCGGTTGCGCGACGAGCAGCACCTTTGGTTGCAACTCAATCTCCCGGCCGACGATGAATTTCTGCAGATTGCCGCCGGACAGGCTCTGAGCGATGGTCGACGGTCCTGTTGCCTTGACCCCGAACCGCCCGATGACCCGATCGGCCAACTGGCGCGCCTTGCGTCGATCGAGCAGACCGTGTGCGACCATGCCGCGGCGATGGCCGGTAAGGGCGGCGTTGTCGCCGAGGTCGTGCGTCGGCACTGCGCCGCGTCCCAATCGTTCTTCCGGTACGAAGGCAAGGCCCAGACCACGGCGTTCTCCGGCCGGTCTGTTGGCAACGGGAAGACCGCACAGGTGGATCGCTTCCGCATTATCGTGTGTCGACTCCCCGCTCAGCAAGGATACAAGCTCGGCCTGGCCGTTGCCGGCGACGCCTGCGATACCGACGATTTCTCCGCCATGCACATCCAGTGAAATGTTCTCCAGGTCGACACCGAACACATCCCCGGCAGGAGCCGAAAGGTCGGAAATCGAAAGCAGCGGTCGCTCGCTGCGGGTCGAAGGATCCAGATGCGTTTCTGGAATGTCGGAGCCCACCATCATGCGGGCCATTTCAGCAGCACCCGCTTCCTTGGGATTTGCGGTGCCGGTCACCTTGCCGTTGCGCAATATGGTCGCCGTATCGCAGAGCGCCTGCACCTCATCGAGCTTGTGGCTGATGTAGAGAATGCTGCAACCCTCGGCGGAAAGTCTGCGCAAAGTCTCGAAGAGTTTCTCCACCGCCTGCGGAGTCAGAACCGAAGTCGGCTCATCGAGGATCAGCAGTTTCGGATCCTGCATCAGGCAACGCACGATCTCCACGCGCTGACGCTCGCCAACCGACAGGTGATGCACCAGTCGACGCGGATCGAGAGGCAGTCCGTAGCGTTCAGAGACTTCGCGAACTCTCTCCGACAGCGCCGGTATGTCGTATTTTCCGCGGATCGACATGGCGATGTTTTCGGTAACTGACACGGATTCGAACAGAGCGAAATGCTGATAGACCATCTCGATGCCGAGCGATCTTGAGAGAGACGGGCTGTGCGTCTCCACAAGCTCGCCATCGCACAGAATGTCGCCCTCATCCGCATGGGTGGCGCCGTAGATAATCTTCATCAAAGTGCTTTTGCCGGCACCGTTTTCACCCAACACCGCATGGATTTCGCCGGGCATCACCTCCAGCGATATGCCGTCATTGGCGATAACTCCAGGATAACGTTTGCAGATGTTGCGCAGTTCAAGACGCGCTGTCATGTGGTCCCCAATTCACGGTTCGGCCTCCCCAGCAGAACCCGGCACGCAGCCGTTCCGGTCGTCGCATCGAAACGCGACGACCGGTTGTCAGAGCATAGGTGAGGGAACGGGCCGCGTCAGCCCAGGTTTCCGATCACGCCTTCCACGAACCAGTTGAATCCACGGATTTCACCGTCCGGCATGACACTGCCATCGGCGACGCGAACCTTGCCCTCCTGGTCCTTGATTTCGCCGGCATAGGGATGCAGCTTTCCGGCGGCAATGTCGGCTTCCACCTGATTCAGTTTCTGCTGCACGTCGGATGGGATCGCATCGAGATAGGGCGCCATGGAAACAACGCCTTCCTTCAATCCCTGCCAACGCTCTTCGGATTTCCAGTTCCCGGCGGCGACGGCTTTGGCGGCACTTACGTAAACACTGTTCCAGTCCAATGTGAAGGCGGTGAGCTGATGCTCAGGCGCAAACTGCCTCATGTCGCTGGCGTAGCCGATGGCCCATGCACCTTTTTCGCCGGCGACCTGCACGCCGGTTGCCGTATCCGTCATCGAGCAAATGACGTCGCAACCTTGTGAAATCAGCGTGTTGGCCGCTTCCTTCTCCTTGCCCGGATCGAACCAGGAATTGAGGAAAATCACGGAGCAGGTGGTGTCCGGATTGATGCTTTGTGCGCCGAGCAGCAGGGCGTTTGCCGGACCGACGATGTCGGGAATCGGGAAGCCGCCGATGAAACCGATCTTGGCGGTTTTGGACATATGGGCGGCCGCGACGCCGGCAACATAGGTACCTTCGTAATACTTGGCTTCGAATGTGCCGAGGTTCTTGAGGTGCTTGATGCCTGAGCAGTGCTCGAAGGCCGTCTTTGGAAAGCGTGGCGCGACTTTCTGCATCGGCGTTCCGTGCGAAAAGCTGGTGCCGAAGATCAATTGATTGCCGTCGGCGGCAAGCTCGCGAAACACGCGCTCTGCGTCCTGCGGTTTGAAGATATTGTCGATGACTGTGGTCTCGACCCCGGTGCCGAACTCCTCACGGATGGCTTCCACTCCGAGGCTGTGCTGTTTGGTCCAGCCGATTTCGGCAACCGGTGAAACATAAACAGCGCCGACTTTCAGCACCTCCTGGGCCGGAGCCCTGGTGGCCATTCCCCCTGTGGCCAGTGCGGTGCCGGTAGCGGCAGAATATTTCAGGAATTGGCGACGTGTTGTCGATGTCAGCGTCATGGGTTTGTGCTCCCTCAAGCGTTGTTCGATTCAAACATTGTTGGTCATTCTTGTCGCGATTTCGGCTGTTCTGCGTTGCGGGCAGCTGTTCACGCGCCTGCGGTCGCGATTGTCTCCGCATCCGTTTCGGTGTCGGGTGACAGCGCCTCCTTCAGGGTTAGGTCCGGGTAAGTGGATGTGTCGAGCAGGTAACCGCGCACCACGTGGTGGTGATGGGAATCGATCAACTCGATCGCCTGCTTCACGCGACCGCGCTCCAGCAGGTCGATAAGGCGCGAATGCTCGTTGAGAAGATTGCAGTAATCGAACCGGCTGGCATAAAGCGACCGTAGCAGGAGCGTTCGTTGCACCACCTGTGCATGGATATCTTGCAGCAGCCGGTTGCCGGAAAGGGCAACAAAGAGGGTGTGATACTCTTGGCCGAGCTGGTCTGCGGCTTTGTGGTCACCCCGATCGATTGCCTCGGATTGTCGACGCACATGGGCGCGCAGTTTTTCCCAACCGGACGCGTCGAGCCGCTCAGCGAGCTGCATGGCGACTCCCTGTTCGATCAGGGTCAGCGTGTCGTAGATCTCCAGTGCTTCTTGCAGGCTCGGCTTGGCGACGAAGGCGCCGCGGTTGCGCTCGACTGTCACGAGACCGTCGTTCGCCAGGCGGATCAAGGCCTGCCGGATGACGACGCGGCTGACGTCGAAGATTTCCGCGAGTTCACGCTCGCCAAGCTTGGTGCCCGGGATCAGGCGCTGCTTGAGGATGGCATTCTTGAGCGTCCGGGAAATCCGTTCCGACAGGTTGGCCATGCGCGTATTCCGGGTCCGTTCGATCGTTTGCGGACGATGGCAAGGGAATAAACTGTTGTGGAATCAGCCTCTCATGACGGTGGATGATCATCAAGTATTGCATTTCAATAAATTTTTGATTGTGTTTCAATCAAATCAACATTGGTATCCAATCTTTGGCTGCTACCGTGTTAGAAACGAGCCATGGCAGCGAGGTTCAGGAGAAAGCGAATGGATCGCCGACCGAAGACAGATCATGTCGACCTGGAACTGCTGAACGACTGGCACGTGGTCGCTGACGCCTCCGCACTCCCTGCCGGAACGCCCTTTTCGACAAGGCTTTTTGGTGTCGGAATCGACATCGAGCGCCTGTCGGACGGGGCGTTCCGTGTAACACGTACGAACAGCGGCAAGGCGGTATCGGTACGCCAGCAGTACGGCTTCTTGTGGGCCTGTCTGGGTGAACCGTCGCGTGAGGTTCTGCATGTTCCCGAAGCCTATGAAAGCGATCGGTATGTCTTGACCGGTGGATCCATCGCGGTACGCGTTTCCGGACTGCGGGCTGTGGAAAACTTTCTCGACATGGGTCACTTTCCGTTCGTCCATACCGGATGGCTGGGGGACGAACCGCATACCGAGGTTCCTCCTTACAAGGTCTCGGTCACCGATGAGGATGAGGTTCTGGCAACGGAATGCCGATTCTTCCAGCCAGTCGCTTCTCCGACTGCCGAGGGCGGCATCATGGTCGACTATACCTACAAGGTTTCGCGCCCCTACACGGTGGCACTTTACAAAACCAACCCGGTACAGCCGGAGCGCATGGACTACATTGCCCTGTTCGTCCAGCCGGTCGACGAAGACAATTGCATCGCTCATCCACTCCTGTGCTATTTGAAGCATGACACGAACGAGGCAGAACTACGCTGGTTCATGCAGCTGATATTTGCCCAGGACAAGCCGATACTCGAAAACCAGTTGCCGCGGCGCTTGCCATTGGATCCTCGCGCCGAAACACCCATCCGCGCTGATGCCAGCTCGGTCTATTACCGGCGATGGCTGCGCAGCCACAACATTACCTACGGCGCCATTGCCGCGAGTGCTTGAGCAAAAGAATAGCGCCCCAAACGGAGAGTACCGATATGGCAGTCTGCACCGATGCAACGATCCTGAATCAGTGGTTCGCCATCGGAGCTATCGAGGAACTGCGCCCGGGAATCGTCTCGCAGACCGAACTGCTGGAAGAGGATTTGTCTTATGCAGTCGAGGCAGATGGGACTGTCAGGGCCTGGAGGCGCACCGCCGCGGTACCCACTGGATCCGTCTATGACGGGGCCAAAGCCGGTGACCAACTTCCGGTGTTGAACGCCTATGGTTATATCTGGGCCTGTCTGGGCGAACCCGAAGGCGACATTTTCCCGATTGACGAATTTGCCGAACCGGACCGGCGAAATCTCAATGCCGCCTCGATCGGCGTCAACGTTTCCGGTCCTCGAGCGATCGAGAATTTTCTCGATATGGGGCACTTTCCGTACGTGCACACCGACATTCTAGGTGTCGAGCCCCACACCGAAGTAAAAGAGTACAACGTGGAAATCCTGCATGACCGTGACGAGGTCATCGCGACCCAATGCCGCTTCTATCAGCCGATGGCGTCGACCGCTTCTTCCGGGGGAGCGGATGTCGAATACATCTACCGGGTCCCACATCCGTACTGTTCGGTGCTTTACAAATCGAGCGGTCAGGATCCGTCGCGCATGGATGTGATCGCCCTGTTTGTCCAGCCGCTTAGTCAAGAACGCATCCGCGCCCATATGCTGCTGAGCATCCTCGACGACAGCAGCGACGAGACGACGATGCGGGCATTCCAACAGACGATATTCGGTCAGGACAAGCCGATCCTTGAAAACCAGTACCCGAAACGATTGCCACTCGATCCTCGCGCTGAGACACCGATCCGGGCCGACAAGTCGGCCATCGTCTACCGTCGGTGGCTGCGCGACAAAGGCATTACCTACGGCGTGATACCCGCTGCAGCCTGAGGGAGAACCGCAGATGCTTGAATCCGCCCACCGCCAGTGGCATCCAATCGCGTCCGGCGAGGAGCTTGAATATCGGCACACTTTCCATGGTCAGCTGCTAGGCCGCGAGTTTGCCGTTTGGCGGGCTGATGACGGCTACGTCAATGTCTGGGAAAATCGCTGTCTTCACCGCGGTGTTCGCCTGTCGATCGGCATCAATGACGGCACTGAACTGAAGTGCCAGTATCACGGGTGGCGCTATGCCAATCGCACGGCCGGCTGTACCTACATTCCAGCTCACCCCGCCGATGCGCCGGCGCGCACGGTCTGCAATCGCACCTATCCGGCCGTCGAGCGGTACGGTCTGGTCTGGTCGGGTGAAGCGCCTGAGGGAGAGGTCGCGGATATTGCAGAACTCGCGGGCGACGATCCTTTGCCTTTGCGTCCCATCCCGGTGAATGCGTCCAGTCACATCGTTCTGCAGATGCTGCCGGAGTACCAATTCCAACCGAGTGCATCGCTTGATGCGGATCCGGCGGACGTAACGCATACGCGAACAGATGGTCTGGCGGTTGTTTTGAGGGCGCAGTCAGGAGCGGATGAGACCCGGGCCGTCTTCCTGGTCCAGCCTGTCGACTCGGATAGAACGATTATCCGCGGCGTCCTCGACGCTGCACCTGCTGACGGCAATCTTCTCGATGTCCTTCGTCACCACAACGAGCGCTTGTCGGAGCTGCGCGATCGTTGCGAGGCGGAGGCGGACAGGCATCCGCAGCCAGAGAAGCTGCAGCCTTTGATCCAGCCTGTGTCGGAGGAACTGGCGGGCATGCCGGAGCGTACGCTCGATGGCCGCACCGCCGAATTCCGGGTCCGTATTGCCCGCAAATGGACGGCAGCCGATGGGATTGCTGGCTTCGAACTTGCGCCGCTGGAAGGTCAATTGCCGACCTTTCAGCCTGGTGCGCATATCGACGTGCACCTGCCCAACGGGATGGTGCGGCAGTACTCGATCACCAACGGCCCCGGTGAAACCGGTTCATTCGTCATCGGTGTCAAGCGCGAGCCGGATTCGGCTGGCGGCTCCCGAAGCCTGCATGATCAGGTTCGCGAAGGCGATGTCCTGGCGATCTCGGAACCGAGGAACAATTTCCCACTGCGCCGCGACGCCGAAAAAACCGTGCTTATCGCCGGTGGCATAGGTGTGACGCCGTTATTGTCGATGGCGCAGGCGCTCCATCATTCGGGTCTTGAGTTCGAACTCCACTACTTTGCCCAGAGCGAAGCCCATCTGGCGTTTCCGGAAGTGCTTCAGACGCTCGGGGGTCGCTTGCACCGTCATATCGGCCTCGACGGGGCTGCAACCGGCGATAAGCTGAAACAGCTGCTGGCGGCTTACGGTCCTTACATGCATCTATACGTCTGTGGGCCCGCACCGATGCTCGAGGCGACGCGGCAAACGGCGGCTCAACTCGGCTGGCCCGAGGAGGCGGTGCATTTTGAATACTTCAAGAACACCAAGGAGATCGATGACAGTTCCAGCTTTGAGATTGCCCTGTCGCGCTCGGTCATGACTCTGCCGGTACCGGCTGGCAAGACCATCCTTCAAGTACTTCGGGACAACGGTGTCAGCATACCGAGCTCATGCGAGCAGGGCGCCTGCGGAACCTGCATGGCAACAGTGCTCGAGGGAGAGTGCGACCATCAGGATGTCTACCTGAGCGACGCCGAAAAGGCCCGTGGAGACCGCATCATGACCTGCGTGTCACGGGCGACATCCGATCGACTGGTCCTGGACATCTGAGGCGGCCATGATCAAGCTTTACGATTACGAACTCTCGGGCAACTGCTACAAATTGCGGCTCATGATGAGCATCCTCGGCATCGAGTACGAAACGGTTCCGGTGGATTTTTATCCGGGTGTCGAGCACAAGTCCCCCTGGTTCCTGAAGCTCAACCCGCTGGGGCAGCTTCCGGTGCTTGACGATGACGGTCTGGTACTGCGTGACGCTCAGGCGATCCTGGTCTATCTCGCTGAGAAATATGACAGCAGCGGAGAATGGTATCCGCGTGGAGACGCGGCGCGGATTGGCGAAGTCAATCAGTGGCTGGCCTTCGCAGACGGCATAACATCCACGTCTTCGGCCGCCAGACTGCACGAAGGGCTATTCTACGATTTCGATATCGACGCTTGCCGCAAAGGCGCCCACCGTCTGTTCCGCATTCTCGATGAGCATCTCTGGTTCGCGGAAAAACAGGGTCAGGACTGGATCTGTCGCGGCGATCACCCGACCGTCACCGACATCGCCTGTTTTCCCTATGTCATGCTGTCGGAGGAGGGGGGAATTTCGCGTCAGGACTATCCGGCGATCCGCCGCTGGTGCGACCGGGTCAAACGAGTTCCGGGCTTTATCGTGATGTCAGGAATCTTCCCGGCCGGTCCGGCCGGCGAGCGCCTCGGCTCCTCGATCAGCGCCTAGATTGGTCAGGCGAATTCGTTCCAGGTTGCAAGAGCGTCGATAACCGGCGGCAGATCGACCAAACGGTTGATGACGGTTTCCGCACCAGCCTCGGTCAACCTGTCGGCATGGGACGGAAACGTGTGCGACGCCCCGGTGAAACCGACGACGCGCATACCGGCCGCGCGGGCACCCTGGACACCGTGCACCGAGTCTTCGACCACCACCGCTCGCGCTGGATCGACCTGCAGGGTTTCGGCGGCATGGTGAAACACGTCCGGTGCCGGTTTGGTGCGTTTTTCACCGACATCCTTGGCCGAGAATATGTGTGGCGTGAAGAGTTCGTAAGTGCCGGCGCGGGTGAGCATGGCTTTCAACCGCTTTGAGGATGAGTTGGAGCAGATGCATCGCGGCAGTTCGATGCGTGTGACCGCTTGGGCGACACCCGGAATACCCTTGACGTCGCGTGCGAGCTTGTCGTCAAGCAACTTCTCGGTCTTGGACAACAGATTGGCCGGAATCGGCACAGACGCTTCCTGCTCCACCGTCATGAGGATGTCCTTCCAGCTCATGCCGGCAAAACGTTCGGCGAGCTCATCCGGCTCGATCGGATAGCCGATTTCCGTCAACAGCTTTGCCTCGACTTCGGCAGCAATTATCTCGGAATCGACGAGTACGCCGTCGCAATCGAAAATAATGAGGTCAAAGCCAGACATGAGTGTTCCTGAACAAGATTGGTGATGGCGCGGCAGATACACCAACCCGGCTGCAGAGACAACGTCGGTTCCCGAAAGGCAAGCCGCGTTTTCGAAATGGTAACCATATTCGGCAACCATGGCCGCATCGTAGCGTAAGCGTATTCGGGTATCCCATGTCTGTTCTTCCTCTGGCCGATCTGCAGCATGCAGGGCCGCTGCATACCACCTCCTTCGCCGACACCATCATAAAGGGAGACTGCGTTGCGGCGCTGGAAGCGCTTCCGGAAAACTCCGTCGACGTCATCTTCGCCGATCCGCCCTACAATCTGCAGCTCGGCGGTGATCTGCACCGACCCGATCAGTCGAAGGTCGATGCCGTCGACAACGCCTGGGACAGTTTTGATTCCTTCCAGGCCTATGATGCCTTTACTCGTGCATGGCTACTTGCCTGCCGCCGTGTGCTGAAGCCAACGGGCACCATTTGGGTCATCGGCTCCTATCACAACATTTTCCGGGTCGGAACGGTGCTGCAGGATCTCAACTTCTGGATCCTCAACGACATCGTCTGGCGCAAGACCAATCCGATGCCGAACTTCCGCGGCCGCCGCTTCCAGAACGCCCACGAGACCATGATCTGGGCGAGCCTCGACAAGAAGGCAAAGAGCTACACGTTCAACTATGAATCCATGAAAGCCGCCAATGACGACGTGCAGATGCGCTCCGACTGGCTGTTTCCGATTTGCAATGGCGGCGAACGCCTGAAGGGAGAGGACGGCAAGAAGCTCCATCCGACCCAGAAGCCCGAGGCGCTTCTGGCTCGCGTTCTGATGTCTTCTTCCAAGCCTGGCGATCTCGTTCTCGATCCGTTTTTCGGCTCCGGAACCACCGGGGCGGTGGCCAAGCGCCTGGGTCGACAATTTGTCGGCATCGAGCGGGAGCAGGATTACATAGATGCCGCGACCCGGCGAATCGCCGACATCACCCCGCTCGGCAAAGATGAGCTGACGGTGCTGACGGGCAAGAAAGCCCAACCTCGCGTCGCTTTCAGCGTGCTGCTTGACTCTGGATTGCTGGCGCCCGGAACACGCTTGCACAGCGGCAGACGACGCCACAGCGCCACGGTTCGCGCCGATGGTACCTTGAGCAGCGGCGATCACAGCGGATCGATTCACAAGGTGGGCGCCTTGCTTCAAGGGCTCGATGCCTGCAACGGCTGGACATTCTGGCACTACGAGCACGAGGGCGCACTGCAGCCGATCGATGAACTGCGCAAGGTCGTGCGGGAAGAAATGGCCAAAGCCGGCTAGGCGGCAAAACGTCCCAAATCCAACTATCTGCAAAGCGATAATCCTCGGCCGATTTTCGGGCCGATCCGACCGTTTGTCCTGGTTCCCGGTGCATCACTTTTTTCTGGCATTATAGTGCAGTCTATGCCAAGATTGGCAATATAATGCCTATTTCTGAATGCATGATTGGGAGGAACCAATGACGAAACGACGCACAGTTGTTGCCGCAATGGGCGCTGCCGTCCTCGCGGCCCTGTCCACCGGCTTCATGCCGACAACCGCCACGGCTCAGGAAGTCACGCTGAAAATGCACCACTTCCTGCCACCGCAAGCGAATGTCCCGAAACTCGTCCTCGATGTCTGGGCAGACAATATCGAAAAGGACTCAGACGGCCGCATCAAGATCGACCGTTTTCCGTCCATGCAGCTTGGTGGCCGACCGCCGGAGTTGATGGACCAGGCGATTGATGGTGTGGCGGATGTCGTCTGGACGGTGGTGGGCTACACTCCTGGGCGCTTCCCGCGCACCGAAGTGTTCGAACTGCCCTTCATGATGACCAACGCCGCTGCTGCATCTCAGGCCTATTGGGAAATGTTCGAAGAGCACATGAAGGACACGGAGTTTGCCGACGTTCACATCCTCGGAACCTGGGTGCACGGTCCGGGCATGTTCCACACCAAGGACCCCGTGAAGAACGCTTCCGATCTGGATGGCATGAAGATCCGCGGCGGCTCGCGGCAGGTGAACTCGCTGCTCACCAAAGTGGGCGCTACGCCCGTTGGCATGCCGGTCCCGGCGGTCGGCGAGGCGCTCTCCAAGGGTGTGATCGACGGCACCACCATTCCATGGGAAGTGACAACCGCGCTGAAGGTTCCGGAACTGGTCAACAACCACACGGAGTTTTCCGGTTCGGCGCTTTACACGCTCACCTTCGTTCTGGCGATGAACAAGGACAAGTATGAAAGCCTGCCGGACGACCTGAAAGCGATCGTTGACAAAAACTCCGGTCTTCAGTTTTCCATCTTCGCCGGCGATACCCAGGAAAAAGCCGACGCACCCGCGCGCGAAAAAGCCGTTGGTATGGGCAACAACATCATCACGCTGGACGAAGCCCAGACCCAGGAATGGCGGAAGCTGTCGCAGCCGGTTTATGACGAATGGGTCGCCGACATGAAGTCGCGTGGTATCGACGGCCAGGCGCTGATCGATCAGGCGCGCAAGCTGATTGCCGAATACAGCCAGTAGGGCTTATCGAATTAACGGTTGCGAAGGGGCGGCTTGCCGCCCCTTTTTGCTGCCTACAGAAAGGTAATGCGCAGATCGACTGACGGCGCCGGTTTCGGTGGATCAGACCGAGATATAGGCGGACGGATCATCGCCCTGAAGGAGTGAGACATCCGCCGCACGGTTGGCGAGAACCTGTCGCTGGTTTATATAGGCCTTGTCGGTGATCTCGCCGAAGTCGGGATTGGGCGGTGCCACAAGCAAACGAGCCCGCTGAGCGTATTTCGACGAGCCGCCGCCAGACCTTTTCAGATCTGTTAGGCCGTTGACCACATGCTCCTTGACGGCCGGGTGGTCCAGCACTTCCTTGAACGGCACTGCGTCCGCGACCTGTGCGACTTTGCGGCAAGCGGCTTCGTTCGGGAAAATCAGAAAACCCACTTCAGCCTTGTCGTGTCCGGTGACAACAATGTCCTGGGCAACCGGGGCGAGGGCATCGATGCCGGCGATGCGCAGCTCTCCCACGCTCACCCAGGTCCCCGTCGTCAGTTTGAAGTCCTCACTGACCCGGCCGTCAAAAAAGAGGCCTTTCTCTGGGCGGTCCGGGTCGGCGAAACGCACAGCGTCACCCATGAGGTAGAAGCCTTCGTCGTCAAACGCCTCGCGGGTCTTGGTTTCGTTCTTATAGTAACCTGGGGTGACATTCGGTCCTCGGACACGGACTTCGAGCTTGCCTCCATTGGGGACCAGCTTCAGCTCGGTTCCAGGAATTGGGACGCCGATGTTGCCGGTCGTTTCAGCCTGAAAATGGCAATCGGTGGCCAACGGCGCAGTCTCGGTGGAACCCCAGGCAGCCACGAGTGGAATGGACTCTCCCGTAGTCTCGACCGACAGTTCCAGCAGTCGGTCCCAGACCACTTTGGGCAGCGCGGCGGCCGCGTAGAAGATCAGATCCATGTCGAAAAAGATGCGCCGAAACTCGGCATCATTCTCGAGTTCGCCGATCAGCATGTCGTAGCCGCGCGGGACGTTGAAGCAAAGGGTGGGGCGCACATCCTTTATGTTGTCGACCGTCTGTTTGATGAGACCCGGGGCGGGCTTCCCGTTGTCGATGTAAAGAGAGCCGCCAAAACAGAGCACCATGTTGCTGGTGAAATTGCAGCCGAACGTGTGGCTCCAGGGCAACCAATCAACAATGACCGGTGGGCGGGTTTCCAGAAATGGCCAGATCACCCGGTTGGCTTCCTGGTTGGACGTCAGCATCAGGTGGGTGTTGATGACGGCTTTCGGCGTGCCGGTCGATCCGGATGTGAAAAGCAGCCGCGCAACGGTGTCCGGAGTGATTGCCGCAAACGCTTCGCCGACCGCCCCGGATGTTGGAGTTTCTGCCGCCCGATTGATCATCGTCGCTGCGTGTGATGCGTCTGCTGCCGCACGGGAACACAGAAACTGCGCCCCATGCAGGCCGTCCAGGGCGGCAAGCGCCGGGCCAAAGACGGTCATGTCCGAAACGTAGATGAGGCCAGGGGCGAGGAGCTCGATCATGCTCTTCAGTTTGCTGTGATCGCTGGACTGCAACGAATAGGCCGTGGAGATGGTAGCGACCGGAATGCCGACATGCATCGCCGCCAGAGCCAGGACGGCATGATCAATGGCGTTTTCCGAAAGAATGGCCACCGGGCGATCCGGCCCGGCTTCCGTTTGAGACATCAGCCAGGTCGCGACAGACGTGACGCGGTCAAGCGCTGCGCCGTAGCTCAGTTTGCGCCATTCAGATCCTGGCTTTGGCCGCTCGGCCAGAAAAATCGCATCAGGTCGCGCTTCAGCCCAATGCACCAGCCAATCCCCGACACAACGGGATGGCTTCGGCAGATCGTAGGCGCTGCGAAGATAGACGGTACCGGCTTGTCCCTTCGTCGCAGTGACCGAAGGAGGAGCGAACAGGTCTTCCGGTGCGCTCTGGTCAGGGTTCATTGTGGTCTCCTCCCGAAACGGCCAGTTTGTCCTCACCGATCAATAAGCATTATGTTGCATAAATGGTGAAAAACTGCAATATAAAGCATAATTTGCGCAGGTGAACTTGGAGGGGTTCGCGGTGACGCCCACATCCTCCATTTCCGTCTGACAACAAGATAAATTTGCTGGAAAGTGGAGAGCTCGACTTCGGTCGGTCCCACAAACAAACCAGAGTCGAGGTTCCAAATGTCCCATGACGGAAATGCCGCTGCCTACTTCGTCGACCGGCACACTGGCGAAGGGCGCTCAGAAAAGGTCGCCTTCCGAGAGGCGGCGTCTGCGGGCCGCGAACTCACCTATGGCGAGCTGTCAGACCGTTCTGGCCGAATTGCCGCGGCACTTCTTGAGGCCGGTATCCATCGCGAGGACAGGGCGGTCATGCTGCTGCTCGACCAGATCGAGTTTCCGCAGATCTTCTGGGGCTGTCTGAAGGCGGGTGTCGTTGCCGTCCCGTTGAACACGCTGCTCTCAACCGCCGTCTACGAAGTCATACTGAATGATTGTCGGGCCCGTTGCCTCTTTGTTTCAGAAGAGTTGCTCCCGACAGTTGCGCCACTTTTGGCAAACGCACCGTTCCTGCAACGGGTCGTCGTTGTCGGAAAATCAGCGCCCGAAGGCGCCGTGCTTCTGGAGGAATTCGTTGGCGATTGCGAGCCGATGGCAACCGTCGAAGCTTCGCCGGACGAGGTTGCCTTCTGGCTCTACTCATCCGGCTCCACCGGTCAGCCGAAGGGCGTTCGCCATGTGCATTCCAGCCTGAAATCGACGGCGGACAGCTATGGCCGACAGGTGCTGGGCATTCGCGAAGACGACGTCGTCTACTCTGCGGCCAAGCTTTTCTTCGCGTATGGACTGGGCAACGCCATGACCTTTCCCCTGGCGGTCGGAGCGACCTCGATACTGTTCGCCGGACGGCCGACCCCCGACGCAGTTCTTGACATCCTCACGACCCGGCGGCCGTCGATCTTTTGCGGCGTGCCGACCCTTTATGCGGCGCTTGTTGCGCATCTGGAGAATCTGCCGGCTCGCCCCGAAGTTGGTATGCGGTCCTGCATTTCAGCCGGCGAGGCATTGCCGGAGGACATCGGCAAAAGCTGGCGGGATATGTTGGGCATTGATATCCTGGACGGCGTCGGCACAACGGAACTGCTGCACATTTTCCTTTCCAATCGACCTGGCGATATCGTCTACGGCACATCCGGCACTGCGGTACCCGGTTATGAGCTCCGGCTCGTCGATGAAAGTGGCATTGATGTACCGGTTGGGCAGGTGGGCGAATTGCTGGTCCGCGGTGAATCGGCCGCCGACAGTTATTGGAACCAGCGAAAGAAAAGTCGCACCACTTTCGAAGGCGAATGGACCCGGACGGGTGACAAGTATGAGCTCACCGAGGATCGTCGGTTCGTCTATTGCGGGCGGACAGATGACCTCTTCAAGGTCTCGGGCATCTGGGTCTCACCATTCGAAGTCGAACAGGCGTTGATTGCGCACCAGGCGGTTCTGGAAGCGGCTGTCGTTGCTACCCGTGATGAAGAAGGGCTCGAAAAGCCGAAAGCATTCATCGTGCTGAAGGAGGCCGCAGGTTCAGACGATCTCACGGCTGAGCTCAAGGATTTCGTCAAGGATCGGATCGGCAAGTGGAAATATCCGAGATGGGTCGAGTTCGTGCCTGAACTGCCCAAGACGGCGACTGGCAAAATCCAGCGATACAAATTGAGGGATGCGGAACAATGACTGATTTCAACTGGCAAGATCAACTGGAAACGTCCGTCCTCGCTGGCGGAAAGAATCTAGAATGCGCCTGCTACGGACCTTCGCCCGAGGACGCGCCGACCATCGTCATGCTGCACGAAGGACTGGGCTGTCTCGCCCTGTGGCGGGATTTTCCGCAAAAGGTCGCGGCCGCCACCGGCTGCGGCGTGTTTGTCTATTCCCGCTGCGGCTATGGCCAGTCGGATCCTGCCGATCTTCCAAGGCCGTTGGACTACATGACCCGTGAGGCGGTGGATGTCTTGCCGGAGCTGCTTGACCATATCGGCCTGCGCCAGGGCATTCTGCTCGGTCATAGCGACGGAGCGACGATCGCCGCGATCTATGCCGGCAGCGTGATCGACCACAGGATACGCGGTCTGGTTTTGATGGCGCCTCATTTTTTCACGGAGCCGGGTGGGCTCGCCCAGATTGCGCGAACCCGCCAGAACTACGATTCCGGCTCGTTGAAAGAGAAGCTGGCCCGTTATCATCGTGATGTGGACAACGCATTTCTCGGCTGGTCCGATGCCTGGCTGGATCCGGAATTTGAGTCCTGGAATGTTGGCGAAGTGATCGACTATTTGCGCATTCCGGTTTTGGCGATCCAGGGCCGGGAAGACGAGTATGGAACACTGGCACAGATCCGGGAAATCGAGAATCGTATCTATTCGCCCGTCGACACGGTGATCCTTGAAGCATGCGGCCACAGTCCGCACACGGATCAGCCCGATGGCACCCTCTCCGCTGTTCAGGATTTCGTCTCCAGGCTGAGGCGGATCGAGGCTGAACAGGTCGAAATGGCCTTGGCATAGTAAGCGAAGATGTATGCAAAATAATGCATAAATTTGCAGATGCATTGACCTTTTAGTGCTATATAGTTGAAAAATAGGGCAGAAAAACACATCAAGTGAAGGTGTTTACGATGCCAAATAGATGCATTATATTGCAGGAAGCAAATTGGAGAAGCGACCGTGACGAAGAGAATCGATTTCCAGACGGACCCGTCCCGATATCGCCACTGGCGTCTCGAATTCGATGGTCCCGTCGCAAATCTCTATATGGATGTCGATGAGAAGGGCGGGCTGTTCGAAGGCTACGAGCTGAAGCTCAACTCCTATGACCTTGGTGTCGACATCGAATTGGCTGATGTCGTGCAGCGACTGCGCTTCGAGCACCCGGATGTCAGGACAGTGGTTATGCAGTCAGGCAAGGGGCAGGTTTTCTGCGCCGGAGCCAACATCCGTATGCTTGGCGGAGCGACGCATGCCCACAAGGTGAACTTCTGCAAATTCACAAACGAAACACGCAATACGTTCGAAGCTGCTGAGGCCGATTCCGGGCAGTTCTATCTCTGCGCTGTCAAGGGCGCCTGCGCCGGCGGCGGCTATGAATTGGCGCTCGCCTGCAACCACATCATGCTGACCGACGACAGGTCTTCGTCGGTTGCATTGCCAGAGGTTCCGCTTCTTGCGGTGTTACCCGGTACGGGCGGACTCACGCGCGTCACGGACAAACGCAAAGTGCGTCGCGACCTGGCGGATGTCTTCTGCTCGACGGAGGAGGGGGTAAAGGGCCGGCGGGCGAGGGATTGGGGGCTGGTTGATGAAGTGGTTCCCAACTCAAAATTTGACGATACCGTGCAGGAGCGGGCGCGCGAATTTGCGGAGAAATCATCCAGGCCGTCGGATCTGCAAGGGATCGAACTGAAACCGATTCAGCGGACCTTTGCCGACGACGGCTCCGTGGTCTACTCCGCCGTGGAAGTGACCGTCGACCGTGCCGCCAGGCGCGCGACCATCTCGATTTCGGGTCCCGACGCAGCCCCGCCGGAAAGCATGAACGATCTCCAGGCGCAAGGGTCGGAAGCCTATATGCTGCGTCTGGCGCGTGAGCTCGATGATGCGATCCTGCACCTGCGCTTCAACGAACTGGAGTTGGGGCTGGTTCTATTCAGAACACAGGGCGATCCGGGTCTGGTCAAGGCCCACGAGGACTTGCTTCTCGCCAACAGTGACCACTGGCTGGCGAACGAGATCCTGCACTACTGGAAACGCGTGTTGAAACGCGTCGACATGACATCCCGGTCGCTGGCCGCTCTTGTGGAACACGGATCCTGCTATGCCGGGTTCCTTGCGGAACTGCTGTTCGCGGTTGATCGCAGCTACATGATGGACGGTGAATTCGAGGGCGACAACCGGTCGATCGCAACGATCACCCTGACCGAAGCAAACTTCGGCCGCTACCCGATGGGCAACGATCTGACGCGTCTCGCCACCCGGTTTCTGGGAGCGCCTGAAAAGGTCGAAGAGGCGCGCGCCCGCATCGGGGAAGCACTCGAGGCGGACGATGCCAGCGAGGCCGGCCTGGTGACCTACGCCTATGACGACGTCGACTGGGAAGACGAAATTCGCATCTTCATGGAAGAGCGTGCCAGCTTCTCTCCCGACGCGATGACGGGCATGGAAGCAAATTTGCGCTTTGCAGGCCCCGAAACCATGGAAACCAGAATATTCGGTCGGCTGACCGCCTGGCAGAACTGGATCTTTCAGCGACCCAACGCCGTCGGAGAGACCGGCGCGCTGCGTCGCTACGGCTCCGGTGTGCGCGGCGCGTACGACATGCACCGCGTTTGAAATTCAAAGACAAGGGAACCGATACAATGTCCGATCTCATCAATGTCAGCTATGACACCCAGATCCCGAACAACGTCGGGCTATCGTCCGACAAACGGGTTCTCAAGGCGCTGGAGAAATGGCACCCCGGCTACATCAACTGGTGGAACGACCTCATTCCCGAGAAGTTCCAGCAGAGCCTTGTCTATCTGCGCACGGCCGTCAGCGTCGATCCCAAGGGCTGGGCAAAATTCGACTATGTAAAGATGCCGCAATACCGCTGGGGCATTCTTCTGGCGCCGCAGGTCGAAGACCGGACCATCCCCTGTGGCGAACACACCGGCGAGCCGGCCTGGCAGGAGGTGCCGGGCGAATATCGGGCCATGCTGCGTCGACTGATCGTGATCCAGGGGGACACCGAGCCGGCCTCCGTCGAGCAGCAGCGTTTCCTCGGTGAGACCGCGCCATCGCTCTATGACATGCGCAACCTCTTCCAGGTGAACGTCGAGGAGGGACGCCATCTGTGGGCGATGGTCTATCTTCTGCACAAATATTTCGGTGCTGATGGCCGCGAGGAAGCAGATGAACTGTTGCGCCGCTCATCGGGGTCGGAAGAAGCGCCGAGGATGCTCGGCGCCTTCAATGAATCGACGCCGGACTGGCTCTCGTTCTTCATGTTTACCTATTTCACCGACCGAGACGGAAAGATGCAGCTCGAAAGCCTTGCGCAATCCGGTTTCGACCCGCTGAGCCGCACCTGTCGCTTCATGTTGACGGAAGAAGCCCATCACATGTTCGTCGGTGAAACCGGTGTAGGCCGCACGGTGCAGCGGACTTGTGATGCCATGAACGAGGCCGGGATCGAGGACCCCTACGACATCGACCGGATCCGGGCACTCGGGGTCATCGACCTGCCCACCATCCAGAAAAAGCTCAATCTGCACTATTCCCTGTCGCTGGACCTGTTCGGCGGAGAGGTGTCCACGAATGCGGCAAATGCGTTCAACTCCGGGATCAAGGGACGATACCGGGAAAACCGGCTTGAGGACGATCACCGGTTGACGGATGCGACCTACAGCGTATGCAACGTCGCTGGTTCGCAGATCGTTGCCGAGGACGTTCCGGCGTTGACGGCGATCAACATGCGGCTTCGCGATGACTATGTTCAAGACGCCTCGGGAGGCATTGGGCGCTGGAACAAGATCATCGATAAGACCGGCATTCAGTTCAAACTGGCTCTGCCGCATGAAGGCTTCCATCGCCAGATCGGTGTGTTTTCTGCAGTATCGGTGACACCGGAAGGCGAAATCATCGGCAAGGACGAATGGGAAACACGGTCGATCGACTGGCTCCCGACCAAGGCCGACGGTGACTTCATTCAGTCGCTGATGAAGCCCTGTTTCGAACCGGGCAAATATGCCAGCTGGATCAGTCCGCCCAAGGTTGGAATCGACAACAAGCCGGGCGATTTCGAGTATGTGCAACTGCACATGGCCTGATGTCCTGAATGTGAAGTGCAAGCCATGAGCAATCTTCAAAAACAGCATCTGATCGATCCCGAGATCTGCATCCGTTGCTACACGTGCGAGGTAACGTGCCCAATCGGCGCCATCACACACGACGACGAAAACGTCGTGGTCGACGCCACCAAATGCAATTTCTGCATGGATTGCATCTCGCCCTGTCCGACGGGGTCGATCGACGAATGGCGCGTGGTTGAAACGCCCTACAGTGTTGAAGAGCAACTCGGCTGGGAGGAACTGCCCGAACAGGCTGAGTTCGCCAGCGCGGAAGGTGAGGGCGGTGCTGAACTCGAAGCCATAGACGATGCGGTGGCTGCACTGCTTGAAGAAGCCCATCGAGGCGCAGGCGGCAAGTCCAGAGCGCCAGCTTCGGCATCCAAGCCGAGCATCAATCTGTTCAATCTTTCAAATCCTGCTGAGGCGGTGGTGCAGGGCAACTATAGGCTGACCTCTCAGGACAGCGATTCTGACGTTCGCCACATTATTCTTGATCTTGGGCACCAGGCGTTCCCGGTGCTCGAGGGACAGAGCATCGGCATCATTCCCCCTGGCGTCGATGCTAACGGCAATCCGCATCTGCCGCGTCTCTATTCGGTTTCCAGCCCGCGTGACGGCGAGCGGCCGAGCTACAATAACCTGTCGCTGACCGTGAAGCGCGAGGAGCACGGCGTTTGCTCGAATTATGTGTGCGACCTGAAGATGGGCGATACGGTCAGGCTGACGGGGCCATTCGGTTCGACCTTCCTTCTGCCCAACGATCCGCAGGCGCATCTTCTGATGATTTGTACCGGAACCGGGTCGGCCCCGTTTCGCGGCTTCACAATGCGCAGACAACGGGAGAATCCTGGTCTCAAAGACTCCTTGAGCCTGGTGTTCGGAGCTCGGAAGCCGGAAGACCTGCCCTATTTCGGTCCGCTAAAAAAGGTGCCGGATACCTTTATGAAAAAGGTCTTTGCCTTCAGCAGGCTGGACGGTGAACCCAAGCACTACGTCCAAGACAAGTTGAGGGAAACGGGGGAGACGGTGGAGCAGTTACTCAAGGACTCCAAAACCTACATCTATGTGTGCGGTCTCAAGGCGATGGAACATGGCGTAGACGAGGCACTATCAGACATCGCCCGCGGGGCCGGCCTGGAGTGGGCATCGATCCGCGATGCCATGAGAGAGGACGGCCGGTATCACGTCGAGACCTACTGATCGACACCGTTTGAGTGGCGAAACAATGCATTAATCGCGTTGGAGGAAGCGATTGAAGTGACTTTTCCGGCGGTGTACGCTCGGATTTGGCAAAATAGTGCATGAATCGATCGGCAATGAACGAGATAACGAATTTTCGCGGCGAAACTACCGCCAGTCCGGACAGCTCCGAGATCGATGCGGCCGTGGCATCGTTGATCGTGCGGGCCGGGGAACGGGTTCGTCGGGCACGCGAGCGCAAGGGAATTCCCAGACGCGTGCTGTCGGAAATGTCCGGCGTTTCGCCGCGTTATCTCGCGCAGCTTGAATCGGGCGAAGGAAACATTTCCATCGGGCTGCTTCAACGGGTAGCGCTTGCCTTGGACCATCGAATCGAATGGCTTGTTGGCGACGAGGATCCGTGGACCTCGGACGCCATGCGCGTCGCTGACCTGTTCAGGTCAGCCACCTCGCAAGTGCAGGAACGGGTTCTGGCGGAGCTCAGTCCCGAGTCGGTCGAAAACCTTCGCGCCCATCGCATTTGCCTCATCGGGCTCCGGGGAGCCGGAAAATCGACACTGGGTGCCGACCTCGGCTCCACGCTGTCGATCCCGTTTGTCGAACTGAACCGCGACATCGAAGAGCAGGCTGGCATGCCGGTCAGCGAGGTCATGGCCCTTTACGGTCAGGACGGCTACCGCAAGCTCGAGGCGCAGGCCATCGATCGCATCATCGCAACCCATGACACAATGGTGTTGGCTGTCGCTGGGGGTATCGTCGCCGAACCAGAGACCTACAAAAGGCTCCTGAATCACTTTCACACAATCTGGTTGAAGGCTTCGCCTGAAGAGCACATGTCCCGGGTTCGTGCCCAGGGTGACGAACGGCCTATGGCGGGTAATCCGGAGGCGATGGATCAGCTGAGATCCATCCTGCGCAGCCGCGAGGCGCTTTACGACAAGGCGCTCGCACATCTGGACACAAGCGGCAAAACCGAAAAAGCGTCCTTGAAGGAATTGCTATCGCTTGTAAAGGAGCGCAGCTTCGCTCCGTAAAGCGCAATTAGATGGCAACCCCGTAGGCTTGCAGGTCCCGGAGCAGTTTGACGGGGTCGGAGAAATGCACCGCCTGCCATCCGGCATTCCGAGCCCCTTCGACATTGGCCGGACTGTCATCGATGAACAGCGTCGCGGTCGGCTCCAGATTGAACGTCGTTGTGTGTGACTCGTAAATGCGCTGATCCGGCTTGAGCAAACCCACCTCGGCGGACACTGTCACACCGCGTGATTCCGTCAAGAATGGAAACCGCCCGCGAGCCTCCTCCAATGTATCGGAAGCAAAGTTCGTCAGCATGGTGACGTCGTGTCCTGTCGCGATCAACGATCGCAGGATGTCGACAGAACCGTCATAAGCATGCGGCACCATCTCGTTCCAGTTCGCCCTGAATGCGCGGATCGTCTCGGCATGGTCCGGGTATTCGGCGATCAGCCGGTCTTCAGCTTCCCGCCAGCTGCGACCGCGATCCTGTTCGATGTTCCAGTCGTGACTGCAGACGTTTTGAAGGAACCAGGCTCGTTCGGCATCGTCGGGAATGAGGCGGCGATAGGGAATCTCCGGATCGTAGTGCAGGAGCACGCGCCCGATGTCGAATACGATATGCGCAATGTCTGTCACCGTTGGTTCCCTCGTGGTTGGAATGCTGTGTCTATGGCTGCCGTGATGGCCTTTTTCATGACGGTCGGCAAGGCCTCGCCGGGGAGGGCCTCGGCGGTCGCCCACCAGCCATCCGCTGCGGTGTCCAGTGACCGGAAATCAGCTCGATAAACGTCAAGCCGCAACTCGAAATGCGTGAAGACGTGGTGGATCGTCCCGCACTCCGACCAAGCGCCGGCGAAAGGGGCGGCCGCCACCCCGAGCGCGCCGTCCTGCTTTGCCGACCAGTCGCTGGTCGGCACCTCACTCATGCCGGCCAGCATGCCCTTCGGGCCGCGACGACGGAGAAAAACTGCGCCGTCTGGTGTCACGGCGACAAAGGCGGCTCCGCGTCGCACAGGCTTTTGCTTTTTCGGGGGCTTGAACGGATAGAGTTCAGGATCGTCCTGGCCTAGGACCAGACAGCATTCGTTAAGTGGGCAGAGCGAACACGCAGGCCGTTTCGGGGTACACAGGGTGGCGCCGAGATCCATCATCGCCTGAGCAAAATCGCCAGGTCGGTCCGTCGGTGTTATGTGCGACATGATTTGCCGAATTTGCGGTTTGGCGGCCGGCAGTGGCGTATCGATCTGTTTCAAGCGTGAGACAACACGCTCGACATTTCCATCGACAACGGCGGAGTGCCGGTCAAATGCGATCGCCGTAATCGCCGCCGCGGTGTAGTCGCCGATGCCGGGCAATGTCCGCAGTCTCTGCTCGTCCGAAGGGAACCTGCCGGCATGGTCCTGAACGACGGCGTCGGCGCACTTCTTCAGATTGCGCGCTCTGGAGTAGTAACCGAGACCGGCCCAGGCTTTGAGCACGTCCTCCTCAGTCGCGGCTGCAAGAGCGCCGATCTCTGGCCACTGGTCCAGGAAGCGCGCAAAATAGGGCTTCACAGCCTGCACGGTCGTCTGCTGCAGCATGATTTCCGACAGCCACACATGATAGGGATCGGGCTGGATACCGGCTCGCCTGTCAGCCGGCGACACCCGCCACGGCAGTTCGCGGTGGTGTCTATCGTACCAGTCGAGAAGCAACCGGGATACAGAAGCGGCAGTGTGATCCATAAGCGGCGGTACGAGGCTATTTGCGGCTGTTGAAATCCCCTTGTAGACTGTTGCCGGAACGAGGCAACCGGCCACGCCGGTTTATCCAGTCCGCAAGGGTGAAGAGGGGGTTTGAGCGTCAATGGCTGGTCCGAAGGGCATCAGACAGATCAGCGAAATCGCCAATGGCGTGCTCGACCCCGTGCTCGCCCGGCGAGCCGGTATCAATACGACCCTTCTTGGCATGTGGGACGATGTCGTCGGTGAGGATTTTGCCGATTGCACACGGCCTGAAAGGATCAAATGGCCGCGTCGGACCGGACCGGATGACAGCTTCGTTCCGGGCACACTGACCATCGCCTGCGAAGGGGCGCGCGCTTTGTTCCTGGCCCACTCGCTTGACCAGCTCATCCAGAGGGTCAACGGTATTTTTGGCTTTCCGGCGATTGATCGCATCAAGATCGTCCAGAAACCGGTCGCCGAAATCGACACACGAAGCAGACGGAACCTCACGCTTTCAGCCGACCAGCGTCAACGGCTGGACGCGATGCTTGCAGGCGTCGAGGATGCCAAACTGCGCGCTGCGTTGGTGCGGCTCGGAACTGGTGTTATTGGCAAGACAAAAGGTCGCGGATAACGCGCTTGTGATGGCCGGTTACTCAAAACGGTTGTTCCGCCGTATTTGTGCCTATAACAATTTGACAGATTTTAAGACGCAAATCACGACCGGCACGGCCGGCCATGAAAGGAATGTTCGAATGTCATCGTCCTCTACATCCGTCTTCCGCCTCATTCCCAAACTGGCAGCAGGTGCTGCAATTGCGGTGTTCCTTGTCGCCTGTAGTGACAGTGGCACCGATGCAACCAGAGTATCGGAAAGCGGCACGGACGACACAGTGACCGAAAACACAATCGATCCGGTAACCACGGCCGCGGTTGACGTTCCAAGTCCGGATGGCGATGTCGACATGGATGAGGTGATGAAACCGGGGCCGCTCAAGGAAATGTACCTTGGCAGCCCCGACGCACCGGTCAAGATTGTCGAATACATGTCGATGACTTGCCCACACTGCGCGGCCTTCCACAACGACACCTTCAAACAGATCGTCACCGACTACGTCGATACGGGGAAGGTGCAGTTCATCCTCCGCGAGTTCCCGTTCGATCCGCGCGCGACCGCAGCCGTGATGCTGGCCCGCTGCGCACCTGAGGACAAGTTTTTCCCTATGGTTGATGTTTTCATGCAGCAGCAAAGCAACTGGGCACGGGCCCAGGATGGCCGTCAGGCCTTGCTGGATCTCGCAAAGCTGGCCGGTTTTACACAAGAGAGCTTCGAAGCGTGCTTGACGAACCAGAAGCTTGTAGACGATGTGAATGCAGTCAGGACAAAAGCGGCAACGGATTTCGGTGTGAATTCAACGCCCACGTTCCTGATCAATGGTAAGCGGTATTCTGGGAACATGTCTGTTGAACGGATGTCGGCGCTCATCGACAGCATGCTGTAAAGCCGGTTCACTCCAGGGCGGGGCCGGCCAGAGCGGCCCTGCGCTTGGCGGCGCGCGCTTGACTGCCGGCGAGTGCGGCGGGCGGTGCGGCTCATGAGGTTTACCAAGCTGCGCCTTCTGGGCTTCAAGTCCTTTGTAGAACCCACTGAATTTGTTATCGAAAAAGGACTGACGGGCATCGTCGGACCGAACGGATGCGGCAAGTCCAACCTGGTCGAAGCCATGCGTTGGGTGATGGGCGAAAACTCCTACAAAAACATGCGCGCGTCCGGCATGGACGACGTCATTTTTTCCGGTTCGGGCAACCGGCCGGCGCGCAATACGGCGGAAGTCGGACTGTTCCTTGACAACAGCGACCGCAGCGCCCCTGCCGCTTTCAACGATCATGACGAAGTCCAGGTTTCGCGCCGAATCGAGCGCGAATCAGGCTCGGTTTACCGAATCAACAGCAAGGAAGCGCGGGCCAAGGACGTGCAATTGCTGTTTGCCGACGCTTCAACCGGGGCCAGGTCGCCGTCGATGGTCGGGCAGGGGCGGATCGGCGAACTCATTCAGGCCAAGCCACAGGCACGACGCCAATTGTTGGAAGAGGCCGCCGGTATCTCCGGCCTGCATTCGCGGCGTCACGAGGCCGAACTGCGGTTGAGAGCCGCTGAAACCAATCTTGAACGGCTCGATGACGTTGTGGCCGAACTGGATGGTCAGATCGACAGCCTGAAGCGCCAGGCGCGTCAGGCGAACCGATTCAAGAAACTGTCCTCGATCATCCGCGAGGCAGAAGCCACGCTTCTGCACATTCGCTGGTCGGAAGCCAAGGAGGCTGAAGGCGAGTCGGAGTCGGCGCTGGCGAAAGCCACGGCCGAAGTGGCGGAACAGGCTCAATTGCAAATGGAGGCGGCAAAGGCACAGGCCATATCTGCCAACAAGCTGCCGGAACTGCGGGACACGGAGGCCAAGGCTGCGGCAGCGCTTCAGCGGATGCAGATCGCCCGGGCACAGATTGAAGAGGAAGCGGAACGGATCGCCGGCCGCAAGCAGGAAATCGAGCGGCGGCTGGCCCAGCTGCGCGATGACATTGCCCGCGAAGAGCAAATGGTCGTGGACAATGCCGGTGTGTTGGAGCGGCTGGCGCAGGAAGAAACCGAACTTGGCGAAGCCCTGGCCTCCAGCGACGCGCGGTCAGCCGAGACACGGACCGCGTTTGTAGAGGCTGAAGCCAAGCTGGGCGAAAGCGAAGGTGCGCTTGGTCGCGTGACCGCGGAACGGGCCGAGACCCAGGCCAATCGTGGCCAGTTGGAGCGCGCAATTCGCGATTTCGGTGAGCGCAAATCCCGTCTTGAAGGCCAGATTGCGGAGGCGCAGCGGGAACTCGATGATATCGGCGGCAAAATTGCCGAATTGCCCGACCCGGTCGAGAAAAAGGCCGCGGTCGACGCCTCGGAAGAAGCCGTCAATCGGTTGGAGGCGGCCCTCGGCGAAAATGAAGAGCGTATCGAGGCCGAACGGCGCAGCGAAGTGGAAGCACGGCAGCCGGTGCAGGAAGCACGCTCCAACCTCAACCGAATCGAGACGGAATCGCGCACCATTTCCAAGATTCTCAACTCCGGTACAGAGGGCGGCCTGTTTCCGGCCGTCGTTGAGAAGATCAAGGTCAAGTCTGGTTTCGAGGCGGCACTCGGGGCAGCCCTCGGTGACGATCTAGACCAACCCGATGACCCTGCGTCTCCGGCCCACTGGGCCCTGGTTGAGCCGGCCGTTTCCGATCCGGCTCTGCCGCAGGGCATCGAACCTTTGGCCGCCCATGTGACGGCGCCGCCGGCGCTTGCCAGACGTCTTGCTCAGATCGGTGTCGTTGGAAGTGAAGAAGAAGGCCACGCGCGGCGTGCCCAGCTTGTGCCCGGGCAACGGTTGGTCAGCCGTGACGGTGCTGTCTGGCGCTGGGATGGCTTCACGGCCGGGGCTGATGCGCCGACGGCCGCGGCGCAGCGCCTGGCGCAGAAAAACCGGCTGGCTGAACTCGATGCGGAAGCCGTCGAGGCGACGAAACAATTGCGCGCTGCAGAGGAAGCGCTGAATGCAAAGGAAACCTTGCTGAGGGAGCTATCGGAACAGCAGCGCGAAGCCCGCGACCTGATGCGGGATGCACAGAGAGTTTTAACCGAAGCGCGGGAAGCCCACGTGGCGGCGGAACGCGCGGCCGGTCAATTCTCGAGCCGTCGGGCCGTTCTGGAGGAATCGTCCAGTCAGCTTTCCGCTCAGATGGAAGAAGTGTCAGGGCAGGCCCACGAAGCCGAAGTGGCCTTGGCGGGCGCCCCGGATCTCTCCGCACTCGAGCAAAGCCTCGAGCGCCTGAGTGCTGAAGTCGCAACAGATCGCGGACATCTCGCCGAAAGCCGTGCGGCCCACGAAGGACTTCAGCGGGAGAATGAGGCGCGCCAGCAGCGCCTCGATGCAATAGCTCGCGAGCGCCAGAGCTGGACCGAGCGAGCCGGCAGCGCGGCCACCCATATCGCCAAGCTGCGCGAACGGTTGGCCGAAACCGAAGCAGAGGAAGCCCGGCTCGCCGACGCACCGGACGACATCGATCTGAAGCGGCGGCGGCTGATGAATGAGTTGACGCAGGCTGAAACCGTTCGCAAGGAAGCTGCCGACATTCTGGTGGCGGCCGAGGAGGGGCAGCGCGAACTTGACCGCCTCGCAACCTCTGCCGTCGAGATGCTCTCCCAGAGCCGCGAACAGCGAGGTCGTACGGAGGAGCGGCTCCACGCTGCAAAGGAGCGTCGCTCGGCAGCTGAAACGCGGATTCGCGAGGCTTTGAAATGCGCGCCGCACGAGGCGATGCAGCAAACCGGCCTGGCGCCGGATCAACCGTTGCCCGATCCCGAGCAAACGGAAAATCGGCTGGAACGCTTGAAGATTGAGCGTGAGCGTCTTGGAGCCGTGAACCTGCGGGCCGAAGAGGAGCAGCAGGAACTGGCGGAACGGCTTGAAACCATCGTCACCGAGCGCGAGGACGTGATTGAGGCGATCAGCAAGTTGCGCCAAGCCATACAGAACCTCAACAAAGAAGGACGGGAGCGCCTGCTCGTCGCCTTTGACGTTGTCAACGAGCAGTTCCAGCGTCTGTTTACGCACCTGTTCGGAGGTGGCACGGCTGAATTGCAGCTGATCGAATCCGATGATCCGCTGAATGCCGGCCTGGAAATTCTCGCTCGGCCACCCGGCAAGAAGCCGCAGACCATGACGCTGCTCTCGGGTGGTGAACAGGCGCTGACCGCCATGGCGCTGATCTTTGCGGTGTTCCTGACGAACCCGGCGCCGATCTGCGTTCTCGATGAGGTGGATGCTCCGCTCGACGACATGAATGTCGAGCGGTTCTGCAACCTCATGGACGAGATGGCCCTTTCGACCGAAACCCGTTTTGTACTGATTACCCACAATCCGATCACCATGGCCCGCATGAACCGGCTTTTCGGCGTCACCATGGCCGAACAGGGCGTCTCGCAGTTGGTCTCCGTCGACCTGCAGACCGCCGAAGAACTGCGCGATGCGAGCTGACGCGAAAAAACCTTCGGATTTCAATCGATAAAATCGCTGACCGACGCTTTTGTCCTATGGCGCAGGGCAGGGCGATTCGGCTATGGAAACCGCCATATGATCCGGTTCGCCGGGATCCCAGTGGAGGCAAAGATGGCCCAGTGGGTCTACACATTCGGAGATGGCACCGCCGAAGGCAGCGCACGCGACCGCAATCTGCTCGGTGGCAAAGGGGCCAATCTCGCTGAAATGAGCAACCTCGGACTACCGGTGCCGCCCGGTATGACGATAACGACAGAGGTCTGCAGCTGGTTTTATGCCAACGACCGCTCCTATCCATCCGAGTTGCGGGCCGAAGTCGAACGGGCGCTCGAGCATATCGGAAAGCTGACCGGCCGACAGTTCGGCGACCCGGCGCGCCCGTTGCTTCTTTCGGTACGCTCCGGAGCCCGCGCGTCCATGCCCGGCATGATGGACACCGTCCTCAACCTGGGACTCAACGACAGCTCAGTGGAAGCGCTTGCCGGCGATGCCGGAGACGAGCGGTTCGCCTATGACAGCTATCGTCGTTTCATCCAGATGTATGGCGATGTGGTGATGGGGCTCGATCACGAGATCTTCGAGGAAATTCTCGAGAACGAAAAGGCCAATCGAGGCTTCGAGCTCGACACCGAGATGTCGGCTGAAGACTGGAAACAGGTAATCGCGCAATACAAGCGTGTCATCGAAGAAGAACTCGGCACGCAGTTTCCGCAAGATCCCGCGGAGCAGCTCTGGGGCGCCATTGGCGCTGTCTTTTCCAGCTGGATGAACGCCCGGGCCATCACCTACAGGCAATTGCACGATATCCCCGCCGACTGGGGAACCGCAGTCAACGTACAGGCAATGGTCTTCGGCAATCTGGGCGACAGCTCGGCAACCGGTGTTGCATTCACCCGCAATCCCTCCACCGGTGAGAATGCGCTTTATGGCGAGTTCCTTGTCAATGCACAGGGCGAGGACGTGGTAGCGGGTATCCGAACGCCGCAAAACATCACCGAGACAGCACGGATTGATGCCGGGTCTGACAAACCATCGCTCGAAAAGCTCATGCCGGATGCGTTTTCGGAATTCCGCGATATCTGTGACCGGCTAGAATCCCATTACCGGGACATGCAGGATCTTGAGTTCACCATCGAGCGCGGCAAACTTTGGATGCTGCAGACGAGGGGGGGCAAGCGCACAGCCAAAGCGGCCCTGAAAATTGCGGTGGAGTTGGCCGAAGCCGGGATTGTCAGTCAGGAAGAGGCGGTTCGCCGCATCGATCCGGGGTCTCTGGACCAGCTGTTGCACCCGACGATCGACCCGCGCGTCAGTCGCGAGGTGATCGGCTCCGGTTTGCCGGCGTCACCGGGTGCGGCGACGGGAGAAATCGTCTTCACCTCCGAGGACGCCGTCGCCCGCAGCGAAGCGGGGGCAAAGACAATCCTGGTGCGTGTCGAAACCAGCCCGGAAGATATCCACGGCATGCACGCCGCCGAGGGCATCCTGACCACCCGCGGTGGCATGACCAGCCACGCTGCGGTCGTGGCACGCGGCATGGGAACCCCTTGCGTGTCTGGTGCAGGTAACCTGCGCGTCGACATGCACACCCGCACGCTGCTGACGGTGGCCGGGCCACTCAGGGAAGGCGACGTGATCACTCTGGATGGCTCGAAGGGCCAGGTGCTCAAGGGTGCTGTGCCGATGCAGCAGCCTGAACTTTCCGGTGACTTCGGACGCATCATGGAGTGGGCAGACACGACACGCCGCATGCGGGTGCGCACCAACGCCGAAACGCCTACCGATGCCCGGGCGGCGCGCAGCTTCGGAGCTGAGGGGATCGGGCTGTGCCGAACCGAGCACATGTTTTTTGAAGGAGATAGGATCGTCGCGATGCGCGAAATGATCCTGGCCGACAAGGAAGACGGGCGCCGCGCGGCGCTGGCCAAGCTGCTGCCCATGCAGCGCTCTGACTTCGCCGAACTGTTCGAGATCATGAAGGGCACACCGGTGACCATTCGGTTGCTCGACCCGCCGCTGCACGAGTTTCTGCCAAAATCCGCTGAGGAAATCGCCGAGGTCGCGGCGGCTATGGATGTTCCGGTCGAACAGCTGCGCGAGCGCACAGAAGCGCTTCACGAGTTCAACCCGATGCTTGGCCATCGCGGCTGCAGGCTGGCGATATCCTATCCGGAAATCGCCGAAATGCAGGCCCGGGCCATTTTCGAAGCGGCGATCGAAGCCGGCGACGTCACGGGTGAGCACGTGGTGCCTGAGGTGATGGTACCGCTGGTCGGCCTGATGGACGAACTGCGATACGTCAAGGCCCGCATCGATGCCGTTGCCAATGATGTCATGCAGGAAGCTGGGCGGCAGATCGATTATCTTGTGGGGACGATGATCGAGCTGCCGCGCGCCGCCATCCGGGCACACAAGATTGCTGAGGCGGCGGAATTCTTCTCCTTCGGAACCAACGATCTGACCCAGACGACCTTTGGCATTTCTCGAGACGATGCCTCTGCCTTCCTGACCACCTACCAGCAGAAGGGGATCATCGAAAAGGATCCGTTCGTGTCGCTCGATCTGGACGGTGTCGGAGAACTGGTTCGCCTGGCAAGTGAGAAAGGTCGGAACACCAAACCGGACCTTAAACTGGGGATCTGTGGCGAGCACGGCGGCGATCCGCTGTCGATCCGTTTCTGCGAGAGCCTGGGTCTTGATTATGTCTCGTGTTCACCGTTCCGCGTCCCGATTGCCAGACTTGCGGCCGCGCAGGCAGCGCTCGAGGAAAAAGCCTAAAGCTGACCCTCGAGTTCAAGCAGGTGACCGACGAATTCCGTGCAGATGGTAATTGCACGTCCGCCCGGATCATAAAACGCGTTGGCTTCGCCGCAGGAGGCTATGCGCACTGCGACCGGATGGCTGAGTGAGAACGTCGCATTGAAGCTCCTGACCTCCTCGCCAATGACATCGTTGAGCAGATCGGCATGGCGGCCGCTTCCCCGCACGAATTGCAAGGTCTCGCCGGGTCCTTGATCGGACATTTCGTCGAGGATGGCACCCCAGGAGTCAAGCGCCTGATCGAACTCGTCGGGGCAGGAGGCGGCACGTTCCTCCGGCAGTCCCAGCTCCTCTGCCAGGTCGCGTCGGGTTTCCGGTTCAGCGCCGTAGAACAGGCAGACATGGTTGTAGAAGCGCTGCTCATCCGGACCGTGGGTGTCCCAATAGATCACTCCCTGCAGGCCGGCCGGATCGTTCAGATAACCGAACGCCGCATCGAAGGCGATATCCTGCGCAACCGCATCCTCGAAGGTCTCGTCGATCAGAAGAACTGAGAGGACGTCAGCGGCGTCCTCCTCCTGTCCGAAGATCGGCACGTCCTCTGTGTCGATCAGCGCATGCCCCAGCTCGTGATAGAAAATGCCGATGATGTTGGCCTGAACAAAGTCGTACTGTTGGTCCGACAGTTCGCTGAAGGCAGGGGTCGACAACAGCCCGAAACTGCAAAGAAGCAACGCTGTTCGCATCAACGGACCGATCATTATCGGCAATCTAACCGCGCAAGTTTTCCGCGTTGACGACATGCTCCGTATCATCGAGGGCCGCCTCCAGCTTGTCGAAGAGGGCATTGAGTTCGTCCTCGCGAATGATCATGGGCGGGCAGATCGCAACGGTATCGCCGATCGGCCGCAATATCGCTCCGCGCTTCTCGACAAAGGTGCTGGCCTTGGCGGCCACGCCCAACTTCGGATCGAAGGGACGCCGAGTCGCCTTGTCAGCCACAAGCTCGACACCGCCCATCAGGCCCGCAACCCGGGCTTCTCCGACCAGCGGGTGATCGGTCAGCGCTTTCATCCGCCGCTCGAACAGCGGCATCAGAGCACGGACATGGCTGAGAATATCGCGTTTCTGGTAGATCTCGATCGCCTTGACGCCGAGCGCACACCCGAGCGGATGGCCCCCATAGGTGTAGCCGTGGCCGAATGTGCCAAGTTTGGCGCTGTGATCGACATAGGCCTGGTAGATATCCTCAGGCACCATCACAGCGCCCAGCGGCGCGTAGGCGGCCGTCAACTGCTTGGCCGCCGACATGGTTGTCGGCGTCATGCCGTAGGTCTCACAGCCCCACCAGTTGCCGGTACGGCAAAAGCCGTTGATCACCTCATCGTCGATCAACATGATGTCGTATTCGTCCAGGACAGCCTTGACGGCGCCGAAGTAACCCTCCGGTGGGATGAGCACTCCGCCGGCACCCATCACCGGTTCGGCAATCATTGCAGCAATTGTATCCGGGTCTTCTCGTTCGATCATGTCGCGGAGCGACGATGCCAGGCGTGTTGAAAATTCCAGCTCGGATTCACCCGCTTCGCCATAACGGTAATAGTGCGGGCAATCGGTGTGCAGCACGCAGTCGAGCGGCAGATCGAAACCGTCATGCGTGTAGGACAGTCCCGTCAGAGAGGCAGCCATGATGGTGACGCCATGATAGGCCTTGACGCGAGAAATGATCTTCTTCTTTCGCGGCCGGCCGAGTGCGTTGTTGTAATACCAGGCCAGTTTCACCTGGGTATCGTTGGCCTCCGATCCGGATGACGTGAAAAACACCTTCGAGATCGGTACGGGTGCGAGTTCTTTCAGCTTCTCCGCCAGCTCGATGGCCGGTTCAGTCCCGCGGCCGGCAAACAGATGGTAGTAGGGCAGGGTTTTCATCTGCTCTGTCGCTGCGTCGATCATCTCTTCGTCGCCGAAGCCCAGGCCGGCACACCAGAGACCCGACATGCCCTCGATATATTCATTGCCCTGGGTGTCGTAGATGAAAACGCCTTCGCCGCGCTCGACCACCAGTCCGCCGGTTTCCGGCAGTTTGTGCAACGCTGAATAGGGGTGAAAAACGGCTTCGATGTCGCGCTTTTGGACATTGCTCAAGGGGGGCATGGTCGTCATCAACGTCATCCTGTTTGAAAAGCTTCACCGTATCGCTTCCCGGGGTTGCGGTCGAGACCGGTACCACCGGGAGTGATTGCTCATTCTTGGCCGCTCGTGCCTGTTGACGCAAGCTTCAACTGCAGCGGTTCCGCTCGTCAACGACATGCGCTAAAGCGTGGGGAAACACTTGTCCGTCCGCCAATCGGTAGCGCAATGTCATGAGGATACGATACGAACGCCCGGTTTCCCACGCTGCGTCCTGGTCACGACGTGTCGGTCTCTTTGCCTTGGCGTTGTTTATAGTTTCAGCGCTCTTGCACAGGATCGGCGTCATCGTCTCGGACACGTTCGTCACTTTGTTTGCGTTGAGCGGCTGCTTGGCGGCTTTGGCTTTTCTGCTGGCTGCAATTGGATTGCTGCGGCTGTGGATGGTCGGCGCCCAAGGTGGCCGCGCGTCGGCCAAGGGCCTGTTCTTTTCTCTCCTCGTCCTCATCCCGGTTGGCCTGGCACTCTACCGGATCCAGACATTGCCGAGCCTCTACGACATATCGACTGATACCTCCGATGCACCGACCTTTATCGAGCCGGTGCGCCACAGCGCATTCTGGTTGCCGTCGATCGCACCGGAGCAAAGCGGCTACGAGGGGCAGGCCGAGGCTTACCCTCGGGTCACCGGCCGCCGCTATGAGGGGGCTATGGACCGTGTCCTGGAAGCCGTCCGGCTGGTCGCCGAAAACAGCGGGATACGCATTACCGACGAAAAAACTCCGGAGGTGGCCGACGACAGCGACGATGAGGATTCGTCAGTTATCGTTCAGGAGACCACGGAATCGACGGAAGCCATCGTTTCAGATAGCGCGGTCGACGGGCCTTCTGTGGTCGACCTTGTACAGCCGCGAATTCTGCTGCAGGGTGAGACACGCTCGATGGTATTCGGTTTTGCATCCGACATCAGCATTCGCCTCAGCGAAGAGGCGGAGACAACCTACGTCGACATGCGCTCTGTCTCCCGCTTCGGGCCACACGACCTCGGCAGCAATGCGCTGATCATCTCAGATTTTCTGGCGGCGCTGGACGCGGAGCTTCTGGGTATCTCCGTCCGTTAAAGGCTTAAGATTTCATCCTGTAGATGCTGCCGATGGAAGGGGCACCGTCCGTTTCGACCTCGCCCCGTTCGACCAGGTCTTCCAGGTGGGCCAGCAGTGAAAGCGCCGCGGCCCGATGCAACCGCGGATCCGTGTCGCGATAGATGATTTTGACCATGTCCTCGACACGGTTGTCTCCCTTGCGAAGGCGCTCCAGTACGGCTGCCTCCCGCATGCGTCGGTGGGTGCGTAACGCGCGGACGAATTGTGCCGGTTTGTCCACCGGACCGCCGTGGCCAGGCAGGTAGCGGCGGTCGTTGCGCTCCAACAGCTTGTCCAACGAGGCCATGTAGTCGGACATGGCGCCGTCCGGCGGGGCGACGATCGACGTGGCCCAGGCCATGACATGGTCGGCGGAAAAGAGAATGGCATCGCTTTCGAGAGCGAACGCCGCATGATTGGCCGTATGCCCCGGTGTCAGAACCGTCCGCAGCGACCAGCCGTCGCCGTCGACAACGGTGCCGTCGGATGCGACGAGGTCTGGGGCGAATTCCATGTCGGAGCTTTCCGCCAGAGGATTGACCTCACCGACGAACAGGTCGCGAGCCGCCCGATGCGGCCCTTCCGCCACGACCATGGCTCCTGTATCCGTCGCCAGCCGCTTGGCCAGTGGCGAATGATCCCTATGGGTGTGGCTGACGAAGACATGCGTGACCTCGCGGCCCTCAAGCGCCGACATCAGCGCTTGATAGTGCGAGTCGATTTCCGGCCCCGGATCGATCACGGCAACGGAACGGTCGCCCACGATGTAGCTGTTGGTCCCTTGAAACGTCAGCGGGCCGCCATTGGGTGCCGTAATACGCTGAATGCCGTTTGCGACGTCGACGGCGACACCGTGATGCGGTTCGAAATCCGTGTCGAATTCCGGCGAGGCCATGGCCAACTCTCCAGGTGTTTCAGGCGGCGCCAATCCGCAGCAGGTCAAGCACATGGATTACGCCGACCGGCTTGCGGTCTTCCTCGACTACCAGGGCGCCAATCCTGTTGTCTTGAATGGTTTTCAGCGCCGAGGCCAGCAGTGAATCCGGTTCAATAGTCAATCCGCCGACGGTCATGATGTCGTCAACCAGAGCCTGGCTCGTGTCGATGTGGGCATGGCGGCGCAGATCCCCATCGGAGATGACGCCGACCAGACGATCATTGGCGTCCGTGATGATGGCAAGGCCAAAGGTCTTCTCTGACATGACGGCAATTGCGTCAATCAACGGCGCGCCGCTGGTGACCAAAGGCAGTTCCTCACCGGTATGCATAGCGTCTCGCACCAGCGTCAGACTGGCGCCGAGGCTCCCACCCGGGTGGAAATGGCGAAAATCGCGTTCGGAAAAGCCGCGGCGAACCAGGAGCCCGATGGCGATGGTGTCACAGACCATCAGCTGCATCAGCGCTGACGTCGTCGGTGCGAGGCCGAGAGGGCAGGCCTCCTCCGTTTTGTCCAGGAGCACCATGCAGGTCGCATTGCGCGCCAGCGTACTGTCCTTGTTGGACGTCAGGGCGATCAGCGGAATGCCAAGGCGACGTCCGTGGTAGATGACGTCGGACAGCTCACGAGTCTCGCCGGACCAGGAGAGGGCAAGCACGCAATCGTCCGCAGTGATCATTCCGAGATCGCCGTGGCTGGCCTCAGTCGCGTGGATGAACAAGGCAGGCGTGCCGGTCGAGGCCAGCGTGGCCGCGGCCTTCGCGCCGATATGGGCGCTTTTTCCGACACCCGTCAGGATCACCCGACCACGTTGGCCCGCGATGACCTCGATCGCCTCCAGCACGGCATCGCCCAGGTCGCCCTCAAGGTTGGCCACGACCTTGTCGATGCCGGCACGCGACACGTTTGCAGCCTTGAGGATTTCCGCGCGAAGATTGACATCTGGAGACATGGCGGTTTCCTAGCTCGACTTGGCCAGCGCGTCGAAGGCTTTCAGCCGCGATATCAGCGCCGCCATCTCGTCCAGTTGGATCATGTTCGGACCGTCCGACGGTGCGGTTTCCGGCTGTTCGTGGGTCTCGATGAAGACGGCGGCGCAACCCACAGCCAGGGCTGCCCTCGCAAGAACCGGTGCAAACTCGCGCTGACCGCCCGAGGTCGTACCCTTGCCGCCTGGTTGTTGCACCGAGTGGGTGGCATCAAACACGACCGGATAGCCGGTTTCGGCCATCTGCGGCAGTCCACGGAAATCAGTCACGAGGGTGTTGTATCCGAAGGTCGAACCGCGCTCGCACAGTAGAATGTTGCGGTTTCCGGTCGAAGCGACTTTCTCGGCCACGTTCGCCATGTCCCATGGCGCCAGAAATTGGCCTTTCTTGATGTTGACTGCTTTGCCGGTTTCGCCGGCGGCAATCAGCAGATCGGTCTGTCGGCACAAATAGGCCGGGATCTGCAGGACATCGACGGCCTCGGCCACCGGTGCAGCCTGATGCGGCTCATGAATATCCGTAATGACAGGACAGCCGTGCGTCTCACGAACCTCGGCGAGGATATCCAGCCCTTCAGACATTCCGATTCCACGTCCGCTGGCCACCGAAGACCGGTTCGCCTTGTCGAACGAGGACTTGTAAACCAACGGAACATCGAGCGATTGGCAGAGCTCCACCAATCGCCCGGCAATCTCCAGCGCATGTTCACGGCTTTCGATGGCACAGGGGCCGGCAATCAGGACGAAGGGTAGATCGTTGGAAACGGAAACCGATCCGACTTTCACAAGTGCATTTGCTGGCACAAGACATCTCCCGCGCGGCAATCGCCGACTCGTCGTCGGCACAGGATCGCCCGCTGGGCAGTGCCGTATTCCATAATCAGCCTGAGTTCAAGTTCGCCACATTTCCGCCGCGTGGTCCGCCACCAGATCGCCGATCGCCAGTGAGGCGGTGAGCCCGGGTGATTCAATCCCGAAGAGCTGAATGAGGCCAGTGACGCCGTGGTCGTTCGGTGTCTGAATGACGAAATCTGCGGCTGCGGTGCCCGAGCCGACCATCTTTGGGCGAATGCCGCTGTAATCCGCCACCAGTGCGTTGTCAGGCAGCTCCGGCCAATAGCTTCTGATCGCCTCTGTAAACTCCGCCTCGCGTCCACCAGAAACCCGATAGTCGAGAGTCTCGTCCCTGAGCCACTCGACGTCCGGGCCAAACCGCGCTTGCCCGGCCAGGTCGCGGGTAAAGTGAATTCCGAGGCCTCCGTCACCCGGCATCGGATAAATCAGGTGCGTGAAGGGGGACCTGCACCCCTTAAGCGCGTAATAGTTGCCCTTCGCAAGCACATGCGCCGGGATTGCGTCCGGTGCCAAGCCCTTCACCCTTCGGGCGATGTTCCAGGCGCCGTGTCCGGCTGCGTTGACCAGGAGCGAACATGAAATCTCGGTCCGGGTTTCACCTTCGATCGTCAGCACAAGGTGTCCATCGTCCGATCGAACCGCTGTCAGACGGCTGTTGAAGGCGATCATCGCACCGTTGTCTTCCGCGTCGCCCTGATAGCCGAGCATCAGAGCGTGGCTGTCGACGATTCCTGTGGACGGCGAATGCAGGGCTGCGATGCATTGAAGTTGCGGTTCCATCGATTTCGCATCGTCAGCGCTTATCGCCACGAGATTGTCAACGCCGTTGGCAACGGCCTGTTCGTGCAGGGCCTTCAAACCGGGCAGATCAGCCTCGCGGGAGGCAACGATCAATTTGCCGGTGCGCAGATGCGGAATGCCGCGTTCCGCGCAATAGGCATAAAGGGCTTCCCGCCCTCGCACACAAAGGCGTGCCTTCAGCGACCCCGAGGCATAGTAGATGCCGGCATGGATGACTTCCGAGTTGCGCGAACTCGTCTGTGTCCCGATCGCCTCTTCGGATTCGACGATCACGACATCGCGGCCGGCTAGCGCCAACGCACGGGCCACTGCCAAGCCGATGACCCCGGCGCCAGCCACAACGCAATCGACATGATCCATGACGTGATCCAACACAAATTCCTTTGCCCGCACATGAAACAACCTGTCGGACAAATCAACCGGTCAGGTGGAATCATTGCAGAAGGAATTCGGCGTAAATGTCTGAGTTTGCGCTAATTTCTCAGGCGGGAGGCAAAAAGGGAAGATCCACCAATCGACCAGGAACCGCTTGTTCACCCCGCATGACCGCAACCTCGGCTTCGGAGGGCGCCACAATCGAGACAAGGGCCAGTCCGATGTTCTTCTCCAATCGGAATGACCAAGTGGAGCAGGTCATGCTCCCCACTTTTTCGCCGTTGACAAGAATATCCAGCCAGTCGGAATCGGGTCTCAAAGGCGTATCGCCGTCGAGCATGACGCCTAACTGATGCCGTATCGGCCCGTCGCTCGCGATGCGGCGAAGAGCATCGATCCCTACTACATCATCAGGAACGTCGAGGTCGACATAGGGTCCCAGGCGAACTTCGAAGGGGTTGGTCTCATCATCGGTGTCGCCGCCCCAGGACAAGAGCCCGCTTTCGATACGCTCCGAAGCGTTTGGGTAGCCTGGTCCAATATCGAACGGCTGGCCGGCTTCGTGAACAAGGTTCCACAATTGCGACCCGCGGGCGCCGTCCATCAGATAGAGTTCAAAGCCTCCCTGTTTTGACCAGCCGGAGCGGGCAACGGCGACAGGGATGCCGGCAATTTCAGTTTCTCGGAACCAAAAATACTTCAGATCCCGAACCCAGTCTCCGAAGATCGATGCAATGACGTCTTCGGCCTTCGGTCCCTGAACCGCCAGCGGCGACACGTCTGGCTCGCTTACTGTCACATCGAGCCCGCGTTCTGCGGCGATAGCCCTGGCCCACAACATGACATCAGAATCCGCAATCGATAACCAGTAACGATTATCGGCCAGTTTCAGCAAAATGGGGTCGTTGATGATGGTGCCGGCATGGTTGCACAGGGCAACATATTTTCCCTGTTCGGGTTTGCATCGGGTCAGATCGCGCGGACAGAGCACCTGCGCGAGCGTCGCCGCATCCGGCCCCTCAAGCTGGATTTGCCTTTCGACCGCGACGTCCCACATCGAAACACCCTCGATCAATCGGCGGTATTCAGCCTCCGGATGCCCATACCCGGTGGGCATGAGCATGCGATTGTAGGTGCTGAAGCTGGTGACACCTGCGGCCACGGTTGCGTCGAAAAACGGTGACTTTCGAATCCTCGGGGAAGGGGAGATTGTAAACATGGCCTTATCGTCCGGTTCGTTCCGCTGTGTCTCTGACCGGCGGACTGTGGACAGCTCTGGGCAGGCGGTCAAATGACGTATATAGCGACAATGACCATAGGAAAGTTATAGGTTGATTGAGCATGAAGCGAAGTCTCCCGCCTCTAAACTGGCTACGAACATTCGAGGCCTCGGCGCGCTATCTAAGTTTCACCAGCGCGGCGGCCGAGCTCAACCTGACCCAGGCCGCCGTTTCCAAACAGATCAAGCTGTTGGAACAATATCTTCGCGAACCGTTGTTTCACCGCAAGGCGCGAAGCCTCAGCCTGACGCGCGTCGGCGCTGCGTATCTCCCCAAGGTCAAGGAATCCATAGAGCTTCTGGCTGAGGGAACCGAAGAGGTTTTCGGCTTCCGCCAATCTGAGCTGCTGACCGTACGGGTGACTATCGGCTTTGCGGCCAATTGGCTGGCGCCGCGCATGATTCGTTACTATCAACGCTACCCCACGCGTCCTGTCCGTCTGGTCAGCAGCGTCTGGAATGACGAATTCAGCAAAGAGCAGTTCGACCTCGACATTCGTTATGGAACCGGGGACTGGCTCGGTTTCCGGACCGACAGGCTGACCTGGGAAGATTTGACGCCACTGTGTAGCCCGGCTCTCATCGACGGTTCACCGCCATTGCAGGCTCCAGCCGACTTGCGCAATCACCAGTTGCTGCACGTCCTGGGCTACGAGGAGGGGTGGGCCACCTGGCTGAAAGCAGCAGGAATTGACGACATCAATTTTGGCCAGGGCTATCAGTTCGACTCGTCACTGGTCGCGCACCAGGTTGCTGCAACCGGCATAGGCGTTGCTCTGGGTCGGCGTTCACTCATTGAGACCTCCCTTGCTCATGGCCGGCTGGTTGCGCCGTTCAAACTCGCGATTCCGATCGACGAGGCGTTTTACCTGATGTCTCCGGCCGGCGGGACTCTGCATCCTGACGCCGATACATTTCGGGAATGGTTGCTGGAGGAAGCCGAGGCGCAAAAAAAACCCGCCTGAGCGGCGGGTTTTCAGTAATCGTATCAGCGAAACGCCGATTCAGGCTATTCCTATTCGAACCACCAGCGCTCCGGTGCGCGGAAGCCATCCAGGGTCCAGTTGGCACCGACCACATCCGGTGTTTTGACCTTGTCGGAATGGGCCATGACGTAGCTCGCAAACATTGGAACGACCACGCCGCCATCCGTGCGAACGATGTTCTGCATCTCGCCATACATTTCGCCGCGTTTGGCGTCGTCGAGTTCGGAACGAGCTGCCACAAGCAACTCGTTGAAGCGCGCGTTGTCCCAGAATGAGTCGTTCCACGGAGCACCGGCTGCGTAGGCCGTGGTGAACATCCAGTCTTCCGTCGGGCGGCCGCCCCAGTAAACCGCGCTCCACGGCTTCTTCATCCAAACATCGGACCAGTAGCCGTCGTTTGGTTCGCGCACCACGTTGATGTTGATGCCTGAAGGCGCGGCCTTCTGCGAGTACAGCAGCGCAGCGTCTACGGCCCCTGAGAAAGCAGCGTCCGCGGCCGAAAGGGACACTTCGAGATTGTCGAGGCCCGCCTGTTTCAGGTAGTGCTTTGCCTTGTCGGGATCATAGCTGTTCTGCTCAAGATCCGCGTGATAGCGGTTAGACCTGCCGATTGGGTGATCGTTACCGATTTCGCCGTATCCGAACAGGATCTTGTCGACCAGTTCCTGCCGATCGATGGCATGCTTCAGAGCAAGGCGGACATTGTTGTCATTGAACGGCGCGGCGCGCGTATCCATCGCGAACGTGTAGTGCTGCGTGCCCGTTGTGGACAGAACATGCACGTTGGGAAGCCTGTCGAACAGATGGACCGTTTTCAAGTCGACCTGATCGATCACGTCCACATCACCGGTGCGCAATGCGCTTTGGCGGGCTGCCGGGTCGATGATTGTCAGCAATTCGATACCATCGAAATGAGCGCGATCGGTTTTCCAGTAATTCGGGTTGCGCTCCATCGACGCCCGCACACCTGGTTCGTATGCCTTTGAGACATAAGCGCCGCAACCATCGGTACTGCTCGGATCGATTTTGTCGCCCACTGCCGGCATGATCGGCAGGTGATAGTCCGATGCAACGAATGGGAAGTCGGCATTCGGACTTTCCAGAGTAATGATGACGTTTCCGCCATCCGCCTTCATGTCGGTTATCGGGTCGACGAATGGTTTTGCTGCAGAGGTGCTTTCCTCGCCGCGGTGAAAGTTGATGGAGGCGATGACGTCTTCCGGCGTTACGTCTTTGCCGCTGTGGAATGCCACACCAGGTCGAATCTTGAATGTCCAGACTTTGGCGTCGGGCGACTCCCAGCTCTCGGCAACTTCACCGACCAACGAGCCATCGGCGGCAACCTCGGTCAGGTAGCCGTGCCGTGCGGTCGCAAAAACCTGAACGAACGCATTCGTCCACGAGCCTGGATCCAAGGTGTCCGATGTTCCGCCGTGGGCCATCGCCACACGCAACGTTCCGCCCTTCTTGGGCGCTGCGCTTGCACTGCCTCCGGTCAGCGGGCTGATAACCGCCGCCGTACCGAGTGCCGTCGCTCCCTGCAGAACGCCGCGACGGGAAACGCCTCGTTTTCCGGTTCTTTTTGGTTCGAATGTTCTCATTTATTTCTCTCCCAAAATGATAGTGTCTTTTTGAATAATACGCCCGCCCGCGAACCTATTCTACCGTCAGCTGTCCCAGGGTTCCATATACTGTTGCTTGAACGCGCGGTGACAGCTTGAAACCCTGAGCCCGCGCGTTCGGGATTGAGTGAGCCTTTGGACCGCCAATGTGGCAATTCGCCGGCAATTGCCCGGTTTGACCCCCGTCGGATTAGAGGATTGTTGAGGGTATGCCGTCAAACAAAGTATTTTGGTTCAATGACCCAACAAAAGTTATAGGTTGATTGACCATGAAGGTGCTGTTGGCGCGGTGCCAGGGGGTAACGGAAAGGCACTGTTTCAGGTTTGGGAGGCGGTAGCGGAGGCTTCTCGGCAAGCTTCCAGTTCAGGCACAAATCCCCGAGACTCAGCCAACGAAGCCGCCATCGAAAGTTCATCGCCTGGACCACCCAAGGCCCGGTCCGCAATACCGCTCACTTTCAAAGCAGTCGTTTCCAACAGCAGGTCGCCGAGCCGCCGAGCGATTGTCAGGGCTTCTTCCACCAGGGCCGTCGCCGCATCTGGATGGCCTTCCGCAAGCGCCAGTTCTGCTTTTCGCAGGACAATCCAGGCGCCAAACTGTTTGAGTTCCATGCGTTTGGCATTCTCATGCTGAACGGCAAGCACAGCTGCGGCGTCCTCGAGTCGACCACTGGCCAGATAGGCCGGGGCCTGGTCGCATGCAAACCATGTTCTGAAAATGGGGGCGTCTTCCGCCTCGGTGTTTGCGACAGCGAAGGCGTTTTCGAACAGGACGGTCGCTTGCTCGAACTGTCCGGACACAAGCAGGATCTCTCCGCGCCGGTGGTCGGCAAAGACACGATCCAGCGGTCGTCCTGTTTCGGACGCGATCCGGCTGCCTTCTTCAGCATGTTCCAACGCGGCGTCAAAGGCGCCGTGAATGGCATGGGCATGTGCGATATGCCCATGACACCAGATAGACCGTGTGCCGGTATGCCCGAAGCGCTCGTGACGGTGTTCTTCCCAGAAGTCCAAAGTGGGTTGAAGAACCGCGAGCGTTTCCTGCCAGTCTCCCGAGAGGCTCAGCGATTGCCCCAGGGCCAGGCGCGCCTCGAAATCCGGCTGCTCGCCCTTGCGGGTCAGCTGCGCTGCTCTGCGAGCTTCGTCGGCTGCCTCGGTCAGGTCGCCGCTCGTGCTGTGGATATAACTTTTCGAAATCAGAATGCTGGCGCTTTTTCTCCGATCCTTGCTGTCTGCAAGCAGGTCCTCGGCGGCTTCCAATTGGGCAATTGCCGCACCAAAGCGGCCCTGTGGTACCAGGACCGGTCGCAACTTCAGCCTGACATCGATTTCGCTGGTCGCCTCCGGCCGGTCAATAGAAGCAATCGCATCAAGCGCGGATTGATAGGCGACAGTCGCCTGCGCATAGGCCGAGATTTCAGCGAACATATCGCCGGAGTGTTCATACCAGTTCGCAGCCGCAGCGTTGTCACCGTGGCGATCCGCGTGACGAGCCAATGAACTGCAGCGTTCGCGGGTCAATGCCGCGTTGTCGGCATTGAGCAGTCGATAGATCTCACCGTGCAGGCGTTTGCGATCGGCGCGCAAGAGACCGGCGTAGGTTACGTCTTCGATCAGCGCATGGCGAAAGCGCAACACCTTCGCGTCCCCACGCCGTCTCCGCACAAGCAGCTCTGCCTGCAGCAATTCCGCAAGAGCGTTGTTTGATTGCTCGATACCCAAACCGGCACAGACTGTCAGAAGGGGTTCTTCGACCTCCGAGCCGAATACCGAAGCACATTGAATCAGCCATCGGGCATCGTCGGAGAGTTGCGAAACACGAGCCGACAGAACATCCTGAATTGTCGCCGGCAATTCGCTCGATACACTGCCGGTTCCGTATTGCCCCCGAGGTCCGACAAGCGCACCTGAACCGGCTAGCGCACTAACGCTCTCTTCGATGAACAACGGGATACCGCCGGTTCGCTCGGTTATTCGCCGCCTGACATCAGCCAGTTCTGGATCGGGACCGATCAGGCATTTCACCAGTTCGGTGGTTTCACGGCTCGAGAGCGGCTCCAGCCGCACGAGGTGAAACACACTGCGACCGACAAATTCGGCTGCATAGTCAGGGCGGTATGTGGTCACCATGAGCAACGGCAGTGTTGCGAGATCGTCGACCAGCGCCTGAAGAAGCAGTTCAGTTTCTCCGTCCAGCCAATGCAGGTCCTCGACAACCAAAATCAGCGGCGACTTCCGACAGGCAGTGTCGACAATGGTCCGGATAAGGGCGACGATGCGTCGGCGTCTGACCGGTCCGTCCCAGCGGTCCCATTCGTCGTTGGCCGATGGTACCCCGGCCAAGGCACGCAAAGCCGGCAGGTGCTCGGCTGCAATTCCCTGCTCTCGGGCGGTGTCTAACAGAGTGTCAGCCAATGGGGTTCCCGGAGCCGGTCGCCCGGCCCAATCGGCCAGAAAGTCTCGGAGCGGTCCGAAGGGTGTCGACTTGTCATTGGCCGTGGCTGACAGCGTCAGCACCTGAAAGGGTGCGGCTGCATCGCTGTGCAGAAATTCATCCACCAGGCGCGATTTTCCGATGCCGGCTTCACCGACAATTCCGACAACGCGTCCATCCCCGTCCGAAGCCCGACCGGCAGCTCGCTCCAATTCCGCCATTTGCAGATGACGGGCGATAAAGGCGCCCCGCCCGACACCTCCGCGCGCCTGCCAGCGATTTCGCGCCGATGTCTCAGCGGTGACAACGTAACCATCGCTGTTGGGCATACTGTCGAATTCGAAGAAACCTTCGACACGCCGCGCGGTTGCGTCGGCGATGTTGATCTTTCCATGAGCAGCCGTTCGGGCGAGTTGCGCCGCCCGGCCTTGCAGTACCCCAACCGAGGTTGGTTCTGGTCCCTCGTTCGAAGTGATGATGTTGCCGGTCACGACACCGATGCCGCTGAAGGGTCCTGCACCATTCCGCGAGAGGTGCCACGCGCATCGGACGGCATTTTCGGCGTGCCCTTCGGATCCACCGCTTCTGCCGAAAACAACGTTGATTGTATCGCCAGCCGCGGGCAGGAGCTCGGCTTCTTCGGTTTGAACTGCGGTCTCGACAGCCGCTCGTGTTGTCAGAATGGCTTCACGCATCAACTCTGGATCGGTGCTCTCCATTTCCGGAACGGCGGTCATGACGGAGACCGTCAGTTTGACTTCAGATCGGTCAGACTGTCTCGGCGGCGCTTCAAGCTTTGTTTCCGCGCCCGCCGGTCGCGGTTCCTCAACCAGGGTTACAAACAATGTGGCTGTTTCTGTCGACAGGTCCGTTCCGAGGTCCTTTTGCATGCGTGCCTTGAAGTCATCATGGGCGGTCTGCAGCGCACGCCGTCGACCTTGTCCTGCAAGAGCCTCCATATGCAGTCGGAGGGCGTCTTCGTCGTAGGGATCAAGCTTCAGGAGCAGATTTGTTGATCGTTCCAGATCGACATGGCGGCCGGCAAGTTTTTCCTCTGAGGCAAGTGACCGCAAGGCCGTTCCGACATCCGAAGTCAGACTGTGACGTGTAGCGGCGACCCAATCATCGAAAGCCGGGTCGGCGCGACCATAGGAAGCCAGAAAGTCTCCCGTGTAGAGGTCGCCCAACGCTTCCGGATTGGTTTTGAGGACGTGCTGCAGGTCCCATAGGTCGCAACCGACGTAGGGTGGCAATAGCGCAAGATTGTCGCGATCGACCTCAAGGGCAGGGCACCCGGCGTCCCGCAACGCCTTCTGCAGGTGATGGATCGTCTGTCGAAGCGAGGCGCGCGCCTGGGATTCGCCGCGCTCACTCCAAAGGCACCCGGCGATCGCCTCGCGGCGAAGCCGATGCTGTGGCGTCGCAGCCAGCATGGCCAGGACAAAACCGCAGTGACGTGTCGGAAACCGCAACGGATGGCCGTCCGATCCAAGCGCGTCGAGACCGCCCAACACGTTCAGGCGGATCCGGTCAGCCTGTTCCATATCACCCCCAGTTTCGTGTCGGTTTTGTTTTTAACGCCTTTTTGACGCCGTCGCGAGACAGCGCCGGTGAATTTCTAACGATGGTGAAACGTCGACTTCTTCATGACGGTTTTGGTATTGACGCGGTCCGAAGCCGCCTCGCTGAACCAAAAACCGGGCCCAGGGTCCACCACCAGGAGACAGACGATGTTACTTCAGGATATCCGCCTCCCGCAGCTTGGCGGTGATATCTTTTTAACCGACGGCGGCATTGAAACCACGCTGATCTTTCACGATAGACTGGATCTGCCGTTCTTCGCCGCGTTCGACCTCTTGCGTGACGATGTCGGCAGGGAGACGCTGAAAAACTACTACCGGTCCCACGCGAGGGTCGCTAGCCGCCTTGGCACTGGCTTCGTTTTCGAAAGCGCCACCTGGCGCGCCAGTTCGGATTGGGGCGCCAAACTTGGGTACTCTCGCGAAGCGCTCGCCGCAGCCAATCGCAGGGCTGTGACATTGATGGAAGAGGTGCGCGGTGAATTTCCGGGGCTTCGCTCGGTTTTCAGCGGCTGCATAGGCCCAAGGGGCGACGCGTATGATCCGGATGAGATCATGACCGCATCGGAAGCCGAACGATACCACTCCGAGCAGGTGCAGACATTTCGCGCTACACGGGCGCAATTGGTAACGGCGGTCACCATGACCAATGTTCCGGAGGCCGTCGGCATCACACGGGCTGCGACGTCGGCCGGATTGCCTGCGGTCATTTCATTTACGGTGGAAACAGACGGGCGTCTGCCGACTGGGGATACGCTTGGAGAGGCGATCGCATCGGTGGATGAGCAGACCGGCGGGGCACCGGCCTATTTCATGATCAACTGTGCCCATCCAGATCACTTTACCGACGTCTTGTCCGAGGGCGGCGGCTGGGTCCGACGCATTTGCGGAATTCGTGCCAACGCCTCTCGCTGCAGCCATGCCGAACTCGACGAAGCTGAAGAACTGGACGATGGCAATCCGCTCGAACTCGGCGCCGCCTATGCGGAGCTTCGCGCGCTCTATCCGCAGATCATTGTGCTCGGCGGTTGTTGTGGCACTGATCATCGTCACATCGAATGCATCGGCAATTCCTGCATGGCTCATGCCTGATGTCACAAGATTCAAACCAGGACTGGAAAGGGAGAACGACAGACGTCATTCTTCCAATCGAAAATCAGGAGGGAACTCCATGACCTATCAAATACGACATATCGAACCCGGAGACGCCGCAGCCGTGCACCGGATTTTGACGAGCCCCCATGTGGTCGATGGCACAATGCGTCTTCCCGTCGCCGCCCTGGCCGCAACCGAGCAGCGTATCGCCAACGAGGACGGCATGTACAAACTCGTCGCTGTCAGCGACGGCTCCGTGGTCGGGTTTTCCGAACTCATCACGCACCCCCGATTTCCGCGCCATGCCCATACCGGTGACATCAACATGATCGTCTCGAGCGCCGAGATGCAGGGCAGGGGCGTCGGCCGTGCGCTGATGGAGCACATGGTCGAGTTGGCCGACCAGTGGCTGGGCCTTGTACGCGTCGGGTTGATCGTATGGGCCAACAACGAACGGGCCATAAAACTGTACGAACAGTTCGGGTTCGAGTCCGAAGGCGTGATGCGGTCATACGCCCTGTGGAAGGGCGAATACATCGACGCTGTGGTCATGGGGCGGGTCAAGACATGAAGATGGGCGGTTGAGCACCGCTTCATGTCGCGCTGGGCGGGCATCGACACCGCCCCCGCGAAACAATATCGTCATGCCGGAAAAACAAATCAGCGGAGACCTGCATGACCTTGCCATCCTGGAATGAAAGCGCTGCCCGGTTGATCGATGTGGCCATGGGGCGCACCCCGGCCGAACTGGTCGTGCGCGGCGGCAGATGGGTCAACGTCTACTCCGGCGAGATCATTGATACCACGGATGTAGCAGTCGTTGCCGGCCGCATTGCCTTTGTCGGTCCTGACGCTTCGCATGCAATAGGCTCGGAAACCCGCATCATCGAGGCAGACGGACGCTACATGCTGCCGGGGCTGTGTGACGGCCACATGCATGTCGAGAGCGGCATGGTCACCGTTACCGAATTTGCCAGGGCGGTCATCCCGCATGGCACGACCACGATGTTCATCGACCCGCATGAGATTGCCAATGTGCTCGGCCTCCCGGGCGTCCGGCTGATGCACGACGAGGCGGTTGGTCTACCGATAAACGTGCTGGTGCAGGTCCCAAGCTGTGTACCCTCAGCGCCGGGACTGGAAAATGCCGGTGCGGAGATCTCGGTGGATGATGTGGTCGAGGCTCTGGCGTGGCCAAACACCTGCGGCCTCGGCGAAATGATGAATTTTCCCGGCGTCGCCATGAACGACCCGAAAATGCTGGGGGAGATTGCGGCGACCCAAATTGCCGGCAAAACAGTAGGTGGCCATTTCGCTTCGCCGGACCTCGGTCTGATGTTCCACGGATATGTTGCCGGAGGTCCGGCCGACGACCACGAGGGAACGCGCAAGGAAGATGCCGCCGCCCGTGTGCGTCAAGGCATGCGCGCGATGCTGCGTCTTGGTTCCGCCTGGTATGACGTCGCTGCCCAGATCGAGGCGGTGACCGAGGACGGGCTTGATCCGCGCAACTTCATCCTATGCACCGATGACAGCCACTCCGGCACGCTGGTCCACGATGGCCATATGAACCGCGTGGTTCGCCACGCGATCCAGCAGGGGTTGAAGCCGATCACTGCGATCCAGATGGCAACACTCAACACTGCCCAACACTTCGGCATGGAGCGCGAATTCGGCGCGATCGCTCCCGGCAGACGAGCCGACATCATCCTGAGTTCCGACCTGACGACCCTGCCGATCGAGTTGGTGATAGCGCGCGGAGAAACCTTGGCAGAAGACGGAACGCTGATGGCTGATATCCCTCCGGCCGACTATCCAGACTTTGCACGGGACACTGTTAAGCTGGGCAAGTCTCTCAAGGCTGCGGATTTCGACATTGCTTCGCCGCCGGGAGCCAATTCCGTGCGCGCCCGGGTTATCGGCGTCATCGAAAATCAGGCGCCGACGAAAGCGCTGGAAGCCGATCTTCCGGTTGGCGACGGGATCGTCCAGATGGATCAGACGAACGATGTTTGCCAAATCGCTCTGGTCGAACGCCACCGAGCCACCGGCGACGTGGTCAACGGATTCGTTTCCGGTTTCGGTTACAACAAGCCCTGCGCGGTAGCCTCGACGGTCGCGCACGACAGCCACCACATGATCGTGATTGGAACCTCAAAAGATGATATGGCGCTGGCCGCCAACCATCTCGGAAAAATCGGCGGCGGCATCACGGTGTTCAGCGAGGGCAGGGAACTGGCGACCGTCGAATTGCCGATTGCCGGGCTGATGTCGGACGAACGATCGGAGATTGTCGCCGAGAAAGCCGATGCCATGGTTGCGGCCATGGAGGCCTGTGGCTGCAAGCTCAACAATGCCTATATGCAGCACTCACTGCTGGCGTTGGTGGTCATTCCGGAGTTGCGCATTTCCGACATCGGCCTGGTCGACGTGACCAAATTCGAGAAGACGGACTTGTTCGTTTGAGGAGCTCGAACCGGCCGTTTTCTAACGCCGTTTGCCCGAAGCGCTGATGCCGACTGCCGCCAGGATGATCAGGCCTGTGGTCAGGTCGCGATAGAACGGATCGGCGTTGAGAATATTGAAGCCGTTGTTGATCAACGCCAGCAACAGCACGCCGGCGACGCTGCGCCACACGGCCCCGGCGCCGCCATAGATGCTGGTGCCCCCCAGGATTACGGCCGCAATGGCCTGCAGTTCCATGCCGATACCGGCGCCTGGCTGCCCCATGGAGATCCTCGAGACAGAGATCGCCGCCGCCAGCCCGGCCGCCATGCCGGCAATGGCGAAGGTCGCGACCTTGATGCGATTGGTACGCACGCCGGAAAGGATAGCGGCTTCCTCGTTTCCGCCCACCGAAAAGACCTTGCGGCCAAAGGCCGTCCGGTTGAGGACAAAGGTCAGGATCAACGCAAAGGCCACGAAGACTATAACCGCGATGAAGATGCCGCCGATCTTGTCGCGGCCGAGCCAGGTGAACTCGGCGATGCGGACCGGGATCAGTCGACCGTCGGAGATCAGGATGGCAACGCCCTTGAAGACCATGCTGGTGGCGATGGTTGCAAGAAACGAGTGAATGTTGAGGGTGGTGATGACGATGCCGTTCATCGTCCCCAGTGCCAGGCCGATAAAAGGCGCGATCGCCAGACCCAGAAATGGGTCGACATTGAGCGCAACCCAGGCGGCTGAAACACCCGCCACCGCAAAAATCGAACCGACGGACAGGTCGAAGCCGCCGCCGATAATCACCAGAGTCATGGCGCAGGCCATGATTGCCAGCGGGGCGTTTTGGTTGAGTATGTTCTGCAGGTTGCGGAACGTCAGGAAGCTGTCGCTCAAGAGGCTGAGCGCCACGATCAGAACGGCGATCATGATCAGCACAGCGTAGGTCTGCAGAAACCGGGCAAGCCCGGCCTGCGTAAGAATGGACGTCACGACGCGGTCCCCCTCGGTGCGACTGGCGTTTCATCTTGATGGAACAGCGTCCACAACACGTCTTCTGTCGAAGCGCTTTCCGGATCGACCTCACCGACCAGCGTGCCCTCGTGAACGAGGTAGGCCCGGTGCGCCAGGCCCAATACTTCTTCGATCTCCGAAGAAATCAGCAACACTGCCGTCCCCTTGGCGGCCAGGTCGGCGATCGCTTCGTGGATGCGCTGTCGGGCGCCGACATCGACGCCGCGGCTTGGCTCATCGAGAATGACAATGCGCGGATCCCGCATCAGCCACTTTCCAAGCAGAACCTTTTGCTGGTTGCCGCCGGAATAGTATGGAATTTCGCCGTCCAGAGCGGCAGGCGTCACGCGAAAGTAGTCGATCAGCGATTGAACGCGAGCCTTCTCCAAGGCCGTTCGGATAACGCCGCCGCCGACCGTAAAATGGTTTAGATGGGGGAGTGTCATGTTGGCTCGGACCGGCAATGTCATCACCAGACCCTGTTTGCGGCGGTCCTCCGGAACCATGACCATGCCACGCTCGGCCGACGCTGCCGGTGAGCGCTCACGATAGGGGTCGCCCTCAAGCTTGACCGTTCCCGCGTTGGACGGATCCGCGCCGAAGATGGCCCGGGCAATTTCCGTGCGGCCGCTGCCGACGAGCCCGATCAGCCCGACGATTTCTCCCGCATTGACGGTCATGGTGACATCCGAGACACCGTTGGGTGCACTCAAGCGGTCGATCGCGAGAAGGGGATCGCTGGTCGGCGCCGGTGCGGGGGATTTGTGAGGAAACGGGATTTCCGTGCGGCCGCCACCCAGCATTGCCGACACGAGAGAGCCCTTCGTTTCATCCGCGGCGTCGGCGGTGCGGACCAATCGTCCGTCGCGCAGCACCGTGATGCGGTCGCAGACTTCCAGGATGTCATCCAGAAAGTGGGAAACGTAGATGACGGTCGCACCGCTTCTCTTCAGGCGCAGCATGGTTTCATGCAGACGTTGCGCCTCGTCTGCCGTCAGTGAAGAGGTCGGTTCGTCCATAACGATGACCCGGGCGTTGCGTGCCAGGGCCCGCATGATCTCGATCTTCTGTTGATCGGCGATGGATAGATCGGCGGTAATTGCCGCCGGATCGAGACTGAAACCCGATACCGACATGACATCGGCAAGCCGGGCATTTTCGGTCTGGGTCAGAACCCCGAACCGTTGGTCTTCAATGCCCAGGAACACGTTCTGGGCCACGCTCAGTGCCGGAACGAGCTGAAGTTCCTGGTGCATCATGGCGACACCGCGTTCCAGCGCCAGGGGAGGCGTCCAATCCGGTGCCGGTTCGCCGAACACCTCGATCGTGCCTTTGCTCGCCGAGTAGTAGCCGCCGATGATCTTGCCCAGAGTTGACTTGCCGGCGCCGTTTTCCCCGACAAGACCGTGAATCTCACCCGTGCCGATGTCGAGATCGACTTCGGCAAGCACCGGTACGCCGCCGAACGACTTGCCGATACCATGCAGCCGAATGCTGGGCGCTGCCGTTTCGGTTGTTGTTTCAGGCGCCATGCTTTGCAATGCCGTCAGGCCGGGCGACGCGGTTCGGAAGCTGCTTCATCAACGCTGAGATCTCCGGTTACGCGAACACCATAATCATCCCACGCGGCCTGAACAGAGACATATCCCTGTCTTACGTCGGTAAGCACCTCATCAAGGGGGCGGGCCTTCGGGTCGCCATAGCCACCGCCGCCGCCCGTGCGGGTTTCAACCACGGTGCCGGCCGGAAACTCGCGGGCGCGCATTTTTAGCAAGCTCTCGACCGATCCATCGGGCATGGTGATCGTGTTTTCAGGGCCGGCCCCGTCAGCACCGCCCTTGAGGCCCCAGGCTGGTGTCTTGGCCCGCTCGAACCAAAGAGCGCTGAAACAGTTTTCAAGCAGTTTGTAGGTGCGCACCACGCCACAGCCCCCGCGCCAGCGGCCGGGGCCGCCCGAATCGCCGCGGATCGAGAACTCCTCGACGCGCACCGGAAACTTGGTCTCGTAGACCTCGGCCGGGATGTTTCGGAAGCCGCCATTGACGAGATTGACGAGGGCACTCTGACCGTCGCTGCCAACGCCACCGCCCCAGCCACCCGCGGTCGGTTCAACAGAGATCCACTGGCCGCGCTTCTCGTCCATCGAAAAGAAAGCAGCCACCATGGAGTCGCCGTAGTGGGCGGCCTTGGCCTTGTCTGGCATGGCTTCGCTCATGCAGGAAATCATCAGGTCTGCGAGCAGACCAAGGCCCGTAAAATACCACTCGCATGCTGCCGGTTCCCTGGCGTTGAACAGGCATTCATCGGGGATCTTAACCGACATGGTTTCGAAGGATCCGCCGGTGATGGCGCGGTCCGGGTTTATCATCGTCTTGTAGGCAAGCCGCAGAAGGGATTCGGTCTGGACGGCTCCGCAATTGATTGAGCCCAAAACCGGTCCGGAAGTGCCTTCGAGGTCGATGATCATGCGTTCGCCGTCGATGGTCATCGACATGGCGATCTTGACCGGTTCGTCGCCGACACCGTCGTCGTCAAGCGTTCCCTCGCGGCTGTAGGTGCCGTCCTGCAGCGCTGCAATGGCTTCGCGGTCAAGCCGACGGGCCTGCTCGAAGATGTTCTCGCAGGCGCTGCGGTAGGTCTCGACGCCGATGCGGTCGAGCAGTTGCCCGAGGCGTCTTTCGCCGGTCCGGATCGAGGCGATCTGGGCGTTGAGGTCGCCGATCGACATATCCGGCATCCGGGTGTTACGACGCAGCAAGTCGTACCAATCGTCGATCGGTTCGAATTGGCGCATGATGCGTGTCGGACCGAGGCGGATGCCCTCATGATAGATCGAGGTCGAGCCCATGGTCGATCCGGGATCGATGGCTCCAATGTCGTTCCAGTGGGCGCGCGCGGCGCCGAAGCCGACCAGTTCGCCCTTGTGAAAAATCGGGCCGACCGCCGTCATGTCGTGCAGGTGCGTGCCCTGCAGATAGCTGTCGTTGATGAGGAAGATATCGCCCTGCGCCATGTCTTCGCCATAGCGCTCCTTGACCAGGTGGACGCAGGCGTCGATCGCGCCGATGAACAGCGGCACACCGGTCGACTGACCGAGCATGTTGCCCTTTTCGTCGAGCAGCGCAACGGCGCTGTCGCGACCCTCGTAGATGATGGCCGAAAAGGCGGAGCGCCAGAGTGACGCATTCATGTCCTGCGCACAGGAGATGACGAAGTTTCGCACCACCTCTGTGGTGATCGGATCTGCTGTGCCGCTCATTGTGCTGTCTCCGTTCTGCTGACCGACAGGTGGCCGCCGGTAATGACTTCGGCCTGCCAGCCGGGCGGCACCAGCGTTGTTGCGGTGCTTTCCTCGATGATGGCCGGGCCTCGCGTGCCCGAACCAGCGGACAGGCCGGCCCGATCGACGATCGTCGTCTCGTGCTCCACTCCGGAGAAATGAACCATGCGGTGGCGCGCCGGTTGCGGATCGGAAGGCAGTGGGTCGGCATTGTCGGGACGCGGAAGTTTGCCGATGGCAGCAACCCGGACATTGGCGACTTCCACCCGTCCTTCCGGACTTGAATGTCCGTACTGCCGCTCATAGGCACGATCAAAGGAACGTCGGGCTTCCTGCATGTCGATGGCGCCGTCGGGCAGAGGTATGGTCAGGACATATTCCTGGCCGTGATAGCGGAAGTCGGCGCTGCGCTCGAAGGAGATCGCCGCGTCCTTGACACCCTCTTCGATCAGATAGGATCTGCCGTCCGTTTCAAGGCGCGAATAAAGCTCTTCCAGTTGGGACACCTCGATCTGGTCCCAGAACCCGTAGAAGGTTTCCTTGAAGTCGTGGCGAACATCGGTCTGCAGCATGCCCCAGGCCGAAAAGGCGCCGGGATGGACCGGAATGATCACCTCACCGATTTCCAGCTCCGCGGCGAGGGCCGCCGCCTGGGCCGGCCCGGCACCGCCAAATGCGACCAGCGAGAAGTCACGCGGGTCAATGCCGCGGCGAATTGTGATTGTGCGAATGGCATCAGCCATCTTCGCGTTGATAATGTCGATGATGCCCTGTGCCATTTGTGGTGGCGTCATGCCAAAACGTTCGCCCAGAGCACCAACGGTGTTCTCGGCCAGGCCGCGGTCGAGGATCATCTCTCCGCCCGAGAAATTGGCGCTATCCAACCGGCCGAGCACCAGATTGGCATCGCTGACAGTGGGTTCGCTGCCACCGAGACCGTAGCAGGCGGGGCCTGGCTTCGAGCCGGCCGATTGCGGGCCCACACGCACGGCATCGGCCTCGGTCCAGGCGATCGAACCGCCACCGGCGCCGATGACGTGAATGTCGACCACGGAAATCTGGACCGGAAGGCCTTCGAGCACTGTTTCAGTCGACGACGAGGGCTGTCCGTCGATCACCAGGCTGGCGTCGAAGGACGTGCCGCCCATATCGACGCAGATGAGGTTCTTCCGACCGGTTTTCTCCGCCAGCGCACGGCCGCCGATGGCCCCGCCGACCGGGCCGGAAAGCAGTGTTTGCAAGGGGGTGCGACTGGCGGATGCGGCCGACATGACACCGCCGTTCGATTCCATGACGTGCAATGTCTGGTCGGCCGGAAGCCGGTGCTGCAATTCGCCGATCAGCGTCTCGAGATAGCGGTGAACAACCGGCGCCAGATATCCATCCATAACCGTGGTCGAGGTCCTGTCGAACTCTCGCCACTCGGGCGAGACGCGATGCGATACGGCGATCGAAACACCAGGCAGACGCTCGGCCAGATAGGCTTCGGCCTCCAGTTCGTGTTTTGGATTGCGGAACCCGAACAGCAGGCAGATGGCGATCGCCTCGTAGCCGCGTTCGCGCGTTGCCTCGACCAGTGCGTCGAGGTCGGTTGCATCCAGCGGGGTTACGACCGTGCCGTCTGCGGCGATGCGCTCGCGTACCGTGAAGGTGTCTTCCAGCGAGGCGAGCGGCTCCGGCTTGTTCCAGCGGATGGAAAAGATCTCACCGCGGTCGTTGCCCTGGATGGTGTAAATGTCGCGGAATTTTTCGGTGGTCAGAAGAGCAACCTTTGCGCCGCGCCGTGTCAGCAGGGCGTTGAGACCAACCGTAGTGCCATGGACGAAGAAATCGATTGCGGCATCCCCCGGTATGGCGGTGTTGATCCCTTCTATTACGGCCAGGGCAGGGTTGTCCGGTGTCGACAGGATCTTGGTTGCACCGCAAACGCCGGTGTCTCGATCCTGATAGACAATATCGGTGAACGTCCCGCCGATGTCGGCGGAAATGCGGTAGCGATTGCTGGTCACGGGACTGCTTCCGTTTATGTGGAGAAAAGGGGCGGGAGGCGCGGCCCCCCGCCATTCAGCCAGGGAGAATTACTGTTCCCACTCGCCAACGAAGTCCGGGTTGGCGTCGAGTACGGCCTTGTCGATGATCGGCGGCATGGGGCCGACTTCGTCCATATTGACGAATTCCGGCACATCCTCGCCCTTCAGGTTCTTCACGACAATGTCGAGCGCCTTGTAGCCCATGGTCTTGGGAAAATAGGCAAGCGTCGCGTCCCAGCGACCTTCACGGATGGCGGTGATCGCGATATTGGCCGCGCCGCCGCCCGACATGAAGACGTCCGGGACGTTGTAGCCGGCGGCTTCCAGAGCGATCTCTGCGCCAACCAGATGCTGATCGGCATTGGACAGCACCACGTGGACATCTGAATTGGCTTGGAGAATGTCAGTCATGGCCGTCAGGGAGACGTCCGGGCTGTAACTGCCTTCGCCGGTGGCGACGACCTTGATGTTGTCGTGGGCGTCGAGAACTTCCCGGAACGATTCATAGCGCAGATTGTCAAAGGGGAAGATCAACTGGCCGATGAGAATGACAACATTGCATGGATTGCGATCCTTGCAGACGTCAACGATCGTCTTGGCTTGCTCCTTGGCGCCGTCGGCTGGTGGTGAGGCCACGGTCGAGGTCAAACCTTCAACCTGGCGCTCGAGCGTAGTCAGGTCCGGTCCGATCGGAAACAGCGTCGTGACGATCGGCTTGCCGGCGGCAGCCACCTGTTCGACAGCACCTGCAATTCCCACTGTGTCATTGGCTGCCAGAATGAAGCCATCGAACTTGCCACTCGCCAGCACGTCCTCGATCTGACTGTATTGATGGGCGGCATTGAATTGACCGTCGTAGATCTCGGTCTTGACGTTGCCGAGCTCCTTGGCCCGTTCCTCGATGCCGGCATAGATCGCCTGGTTGAAGCCGTTTTGCGACGATGCGGCAAAAAAAGCGATGTTGAGGTCTTCTGCCTGTGCCGCGCCCGAAAGAAGCGCGCCGGCCGTAAATCCGGCGGCGAGGACCGTCGTTCTGATTGATTTGATCACTGGTTTCTCCCTCTGCGTCCATTTCATTGGACAAGGGGACTGTATCATTATACAAACTTTATGCAAGATAGATTATGCAAACATAATGCAACGTCGGAGGCGGACTGCGCGCGACGTTGCATCCACAGCATGTAGCAGCGTATAGCGAGCTGCGATGATGGTTCGCCCAACCCACGGTTTCCCGGGTAGGGGTCGGCCGGAAAGAAAGCAGGTAGAGGCATGGTCGCGATTGGGCTAATGAACCCGACGAGGAAGGACGAGAAGCTGGAAACCGGTCAACGCAAGGATTTGCCCCCGATCAAGCTGGATGTCGATCAGGGCGACAAACCGCGCCGCAAGCGTGGGTCGGCTCGCGTCTATGAAGAGTTGCGAGAGGATATTCTGTGGATCCGCATCGATCCGGGCTCTGTTCTCGACGAAGTGGCGCTAGCTGCGCGGTTCGAGATGTCCCGAACGCCGATCCGCGAGGCCCTGGTCATGCTGGCAAGCCAGGATCTTGTCGTGTTCCTGCCGAACCGAACCAGCATTGTTGCGCCGCATATGCTCGACAACATGAATGAGTACCTCGATAGCCACCTGGTGCTATCGAGGGCACTTGCCCGTCACACAGCACTCCGGCGCACGGAGGAAAATCTGGAGAAAATCAAGGCAGCGGCCAAGACCTATGAAGACGTGCTGCCGAGCAATGATGTGTACAAGATCTACGGCGCCGACCTCGCATTCCACCGGGAGATTTCGCGCAGCTGCCACAGTTACTTCACACGCAAGTTCTACGACATGTCGCTCGACTGCGGTCGCCGCGGATATGTCCTGCATTACTATCCGGCATTTGGCGAGACGGAGCGTGATCTCAGCCTCGCCGAGCACCGTGATCTGATCGAAGCGATCGAGAAAAGAGATGCAGCGCGCGCTGATGCGGCGATCGCCGCGCATGTCCGTTCGGAACTTGAGGTGATCAAGCGGACGCTCGATCCGGACATTGGTTTCGAAATGGACGTTTCGCCAGTTGGCGATCGATAGGGTCCCGGGGTACGGGAGCGGATTACGCTGCGCACAGGATTTACGCGCAAACGCGCTGATTCAAAAATCAAAAATGCGGTCGCCCAACCTTTGAGAGACTCGAGACATCGGTGACAGAAGTGGACTGAACTCCATTTTTGAGTCACTTAGATTGGTTGGGCCTTTCATTAAGATTACCCAAATGGATCTAAGACCAGCCAAAAAGGGGTCAGTGGTTTAAATTTTGTAGTTCGACGGCATTCTTATTCAGCGCGTGGGTTGAAATGACTCTGCAACAACAAGTCTCGAGATAGGTGAATCGGGAGCGCTTTGTCGCGTTGGCGCTTTCAAAGCGGTAAGCCCACTGTTTCAACCTGAAGACAGTGTTTCTTCTAGCAAATCCTTGGAGTCACTTAAGCCGAAAAACGAATGTTGCACGACTCGTTGTGGTCGGTTCCCGAGGACTGGATAATTGCTGCGTCCCACACTGATGACTGCTGACTGGAGCGAAGGAGTGTGCTCCAGGCTTGTTTTAAATTTGAGGATGGACATGCGGACCGCGGTTGGCTTTCAAGATTGTTGATTTTTGGAGTTTTTACCTGACGAACCTCAGCGGGATTGATCGCGATGGTTTTTACTTGCGATAATGTCACAAGTGAAAAAGCGAATTTTGAAATGACTGAACTAATACCCGTGGCTACCTGGGACGGACCTAGCAAGCTTAATGTCGTTTTTGTTCATGGCTTGGGCGGGCATCCTTACGAAACCTGGCGATCGGAGAACGAAAGTGGGTCGTTTTGGCCAAAGTGGTTGGCCGAGGACATAGGCGGCCTTAATGTTTTCACACTCAGTTACGAAGCGCCTGCAACAAAATGGCTTGGCGGGTCCATGCCTCTAGAAGACCGCGCAGCGAGTTTTTGGGCGTGCTTGCGCTCGGAACCAAGAATTCTCAACACCCCCACAGTTTTCATTTGCCATAGCTTGGGCGGCTTGATCGTAAAAAGATTGATGGTCAATCTTTCGATCCGACGCGGAAACGATCCTGATGCGGCTGCGTTCTTGGATCACGTCCGACGAGTCTTCTTCATTGCCACTCCGCATACAGGAAGCGACGTGGCGTCGCTTGCAAGTAGAATTGGATACTTGATATGGCCTTCGCGAATGACGCGGGTAATGGTCGCCAACAGCCCGACGCTTCGACATCTAAATCTCAGCTTTCGTGCGTTGAGTCTCGAACGTGAGACCTCACTGAAATGTCACTCTTATTACGAAACACGCGACACGTCTGAATTTCGCGTAGTCGCAGAAGATTCCTCTGATCCAGGCCTAGCTCACACTATTGACCCGATTCCGTTGGACGCAAATCACATTTCAATAACCAAACTGCATTCAAGAAATGACCTTCTCTATAAGGACATCTCGAATTGGATTAGGAAGGATATTGATGACGATTTGGTCGGAGTGTATCAGTTTGCAAAGGAAAAATCCGTTGTTCGCTCACGAATCCCAGTAGGCCCGCAGCTGGTTCGGCTCGCTGTTGCATTCGGTGGCGCAGTCATCACCACCGCAGGACTGTTTCCCGGTGGTGTTCCGCAAATCACAGGATTAATACTTGACGCCCCTGCAGCCGTGGCACGACTGATAACCTGCTCAGTTGACTCCAAAGATTACCGTAAGTTTTTCGACGCCATAGAAGACTCGGACGTGGCAATAGTGTCGACTATGCGCGAACAGTGCTACGACCCCAACCAGACAAACGAAGTTGGCATCTCTGCGCTGGCATTGGCCGCGAAAAGCGACAATCAGGAAGTCCTAAACGTTTTGTCCACTTCGAGATGGCCTCGTCCGCGGGCGGACTTTGAGGCCATCGACGAAGAACGAAACAATGTTCTTCACTATGCTGCGCAGTCGTGTAGCAAGAACTCAATTGAGTTCTTGCTTAAAAGAGAGCCGCACCTGGCGGGCAGGCAAAATTCGCGGGGACATAATCCAGGTACCTTAGCTCTGTCAAACTGCCCTCCAGCAATTTACGAACTCATTCGAAATTTGGGTGCGAGAAACGATCAGTCCGTCGCGCCAATCTTTTTTGCTGCCTATGCAGACGAAACTTCTGCTCAGGTCGAAAAGCAAGTGGTCGATGATTTCCGAATAATCATCGAATTGAATGACAAAGTTGCGCTAAACACCTTTTTTTCTTCTGAGAAAGCAAATGGTGTGGATGGAAATACACAGGTTAGAGGCGGTCGAACCGCAATCATGTTGGCCGCGACTCGCGGACTAACTGAGGCTCTAGCTGTCCTAATCAGAAAAACTGAAAAACTTGATTACGCCACTGAAGACGGCGAAACCGCCCTAATGTTGGCGGCCGGTCTAGAGGTGACAGAATCTATTGAGCTTCTGACAAGTGCCCAAGCGAGTATAAGAGATGGCAACGGCAGCACATCATGGCTTGAGGGACTAAGGCAATCCCGTCCCGACGTCTGGCTTAGCCTGAACGACTACAGGATCCATCTTGGACAAGCCCTTGGCGGCACAGTTGAACGCGGAGAGATCGAAAGTGCAAGGGCCCTAGTCAGGGCCGGCGCAAATCCTTTCGACGAGAGGATCGACGGTCGCAACGAAAGCGCATTAGTAACAGCAGCCAAACTGGAAAATGGTGACTTAGCAAACAGCATCTCTAGGGCATTGATATCCAGCGCTCACCAGGAAGACCGCACTCAGCTGAAGGATGACATATTTCTAAACGCTATTTGGCGGCAAGGCAGTCAGAATGGATCACTGTTGTTTGTACTGATTTCTGAAGAAGTGGTGCCTAACGACCTTGGTCTGGTGTTGAGAGTGCTTCTCAATACCTACAAAACCAATGGTGCTGCTTGGAACCCAGACGCAATTGCCGCTCTGTTGAATATCGACAAACCTCTCTATCAAGGTCCAAACGTTGAAAAGGCGGTCCTTTCCACCCTAACCAGCGCAATAGTCGGTAACACGTCTGCTCCCAACACTCCTTCCAAGGTAAGAGAAGAACTTGACAGGTTCCTAGCAAGAGGTCTGGACATTTCGGCCGAGGCGCAACCTGCTATCGAGTTGCTTTTTTCGGCAATCCACCACCCCGACGACGGGAATAAGGTTGAGTTTGAGACCAAGCGAAGAGTAGCGATTGACTGGTTGGTCGAACAAAACGCTCCCGTTACTGTTACCGATGAGATGTTTCGAGACGCTTATCAAAATAAACAACAACATTTGCTGACTGTGCTGGCTCTACTCGGCCCGAATAGCAGCCGTGCTGAAAGGGTATTTCAGAACCTATATCTGGCAGCTTCTGAGGGCGATGAGCCGGTTGGCTTTTGGGTCAAACGGTTAGACCTGTTGATTGACTCTGGTTTTCAAGCCTCGCCCGATTTAGGCGAATTCATTCTTCGCCGTTTCTTAATTTGGGAACACCCGTCCAATGGTGAACTAGCCCTTGAGTTCTGGGACAGAAGATTGGTTTCTGAAACTGATGCAGGCGAAAACCCTAAGGTGCAAGTTCACGCCTCGGACAAAATCGAAAACGAACCTTGCAGAAGGCCTGTCCTTGATGCACGAAATCTGTTGGACAGGTTACTTCGTGCTCGAAGTTCATTCGCTGAGGCGGAAATACCAGCTGGAGAGATGACTAGCGAAACCGTCGGTGAGCTCGACTTACTGATTCAGGGCCTTGTTGCTAGGGGATATCAATTTTCCTCAGCTCTTTTTTTTGGTTGTGCCTACCTTAAGGGATTTGGCGAACCGAACCACCTGCAAAACGAGTTTCCCCCATTTCCAATTGGACTCGCTGACAGGGTCATCAACGACTCACTCTACTTGTCCAACGAGGTAGATTCCGAGAAAATTGTCGAAATGATGTGGGCAGCACGTGGCACTGACCAATACTACGGACATCGCGAGACAGGTGACAATGCCCCAAAGCCAATTGATGAAGTATCCGGATTCGGAGTTGAGACAATTGATCCTAAAGTTATCATTGCATTGATCGATTTAGCGATCGCAGAGGCTGGTAACAATCGAACTGAGGAGTTCAATGAAAATTTTAGCCATGCGTTGGGGAGGGCACCATTCATATATGCTCCAGACAATGATCGAGACCAGATATTACTTAGGCTCCTGGAGAACACCACCAATGTTCATCGCGGTCACCTATTTACGATTCTGGACGCCAGCGATATGAGGCGACAAGGGTTGGTTGATGTCTTCGAAGCCGTGGCGAACAGAACGGATGAAAGAGTTGTTCTGAAACAACTGCGATGGTTTCGAATTCTCTGCATAGACGATGAGCTATTGGCAGTAGTCGCCAGAACGCACAACGTAAGTCGTGCGCAAGTATGTGGTTAGTCAATTTTGCGCCCAGATCTGAGCTATAATGAAGTTAGCCATGGATTATTGGCTTGAAGACAAAACAAGCTTAGAGGCTAATTCACGTATTTTGCCGAACAACAAATGGCTGGGAACCGAGCTGATAAGGCTGGCCTACGCTTCACTTGGACGATCTTATATTACGTTGCGCACAGGATTCACGCGCAAACGCGCTGATTCATAAATCAAAAAAGTGGCCGCTAAGTCTTTGAAAAATGGTCGGAGTGAGAGGATTTGAACCTCCGACCCCCTCGTCCCGAACGAGGTGCGCTACCAGGCTGCGCTACACTCCGACATTGCACGGGCCGGACGTACCGGCCGCGAGCGACACGTCACTAATACGGCTTCAATCAAGCGTCAAGAAGAAGTTTCTACCCTTACGCCTGGCGAATACGGGTGAAGAGCACGGTCAAACAAGTCGGGGACGCATTGCCCGATGCAAGATTGTAAATGGATGATGGATTTGCCGGCTGACAAATTGCTTTTGCATTTGAATGCGAGGATATTGTCACGTGCTTGCAAGTGACCGGACCTCGTTGCGTCGACGGCACCGGTTCAACAGCGTAGGAGACTTCACTATGAAACGAATCCTTGCCGTTCTTACGGTTCTGCTAGGCTGGCTCCTGGTTTCAATACCGGCCAACGCGCAGACCAACGGCTACACGACTGCGAATGTGAACCTTCGTGCCGGTCCGGGCACGAACTATCCCGTGGTAACCACCATTCCAGCCAGTTCGACGATTGCCGTCCATGGCTGCGAAAAGGGCTTCTCCTGGTGTGACATCTCATGGGGACACTCGCGTGGGTGGTTGTCATCTCAGTACATCTATGTCGAAAGCGGCGGTCAGCGCACGGTCCTGACACCGGCTCTTGGCGTTACGCTCGGTCTGGCCATTGTGGTGTTCGACCAGACCTACTGGAACAAGTATTACAGCAGCTATCCCTGGTTCCAGCCGTGGCCTTATCGTCCCTACCATCCGGTTTATCCGCCATGGCGGCCGGTTCCAGGACCTTATTGCTATCACGCTCCTCAGGCGCCTGAGTGCCGCTGGGGACCGAACCATCCGTACCATCCCTACCACCCCTATGGCCCGTATCACCCCTACCACCCCTATCACCCGTACCATCCGTATCACCCCTACCACCCGTATCACCCCTATGGTCCGCTCTACGGCGGCCATGGCGGCGGATTCCATGGTGGCGGCGGTTTCCACGGTGGCGGCGGTTTCCACGGTGGAGGCGGTTTCCACGGTGGAGGCGGCTTCCGCAGGTAGTGGTTTCTGCTGACCAACATCTGCCGGCAGACGGTCACCCGTTTGCCGGCATTTTTTATCTACAGATCGATACCGAGCCTTTGAGCGGCGCCGCGAATATGTGCGCGCATAGCTTGACGGGTAGCCTCTGCGTCTTGCGCTGCGAGCGCATCGCAGATCCGTTGATGCTCAGCAATTGTTGTTTCGACGATTGATTCCAGCCCATGCTTCTGCCTGGCGGCGATGATGGTCTCGCGCATCTGGTGGGCGAGATAGGTCACGAAGGTGACCAGGTATTGATTGCCCGTCGCAGCAGCCAAAGCCCGATGAAAATCCAGATCTGCATCGATTCCGGCATCGGACCATTTTTCGGATCCACTCATCCTGGTCCAGGCGTCATTGACCGCAGCCAGCTGTTTTTTTGTTCCGCGTTCAGCAGCCAGCCCGGCGGCTTCGATTTCCAACATTGCGCGCAGTTCGAACAGGCTGCGCAAGTTACCGCTTTGCTGCAATTCGTCAGCGTCGATGCGAATTGCCTGGCGCAACTCCGGTTGCACCACGAATGCGCCAAGTCCCTGACGGGACTCGACGACGCCGTCTGATCGCAAACAGGCAATCGCTTCGCGCACCACGTTACGGCTGACCTCAAACGTCTGGGCCAGCTCATGTTCCGTCGGAAGTCGGTCGCCCGGCTGAACACGGCCGGCGGCGATCTCGCGCGAGATCATGGCGGCGACTTTCTTATGCAGCGGCTCCGCGCGTCCCACTTTGCCGAACCCGGCTTTGCCGAATTTGGAATTCACGGCCGCTCACCGGTTTGATAAAAGCGACTTAGGCGCTGGGAAGCCCGGCGATGAGCGCGATGATATCGAGACAATGACGTCCCCTGACAAAAAATTGGCTTATAGGGTTATCCTACAACCGGATAATATGCCATAGAGTTTCTTCCGGTACGAGACGGACCGCCAGTGGTCGGTGACGCAAATGAGCAATCGGGATGGAGAAAGACATGAACGAAGCCGGATTGCCTGAAGAGGGCGTCTTTGTCGGCCGCGTCTGGCGCGCGGGGCAGGGACCGGCAGTCGTGGTCATGCGTGACGGCAATCTTGTCGATCTCACGTCGAAGACAATCCCCACAATGCGTGACCTGCTCGAACTCGATGACCCCGCCGCTTTTGTGCGACGGGCAGAGGGCGAAACGATCGGCACGCTCGACGATATCCTTGGAGCCAGCCACCCGGCGGCAAAGGAGGACCAAACCCGGCTGCTAGCCCCCAGCGACCTGCAGGCCGTCAAGGCCTGCGGTGTGACCTTCGCCAGCTCGATGATCGAACGGGTGATTGAGGAGCAGGCCGCAGGCGATCCACAGAAAGCGGCAGCGATCCGCGAGCGCTGTGGTGAGATTATCGGCGATAGTCTGCGCGATCTGAAAGCCGGTTCCGAGGATGCGAAGCGGGTCAAACAGGCGCTGATTGAGGAGGGCGTCTGGTCGCAGTATCTCGAAGTCGGGATCGGACCGGATGCAGAAGTCTTCACCAAGTCGCAGCCGATGTCTGCCGTCGGATGGGGCGCCGCGGTCGGTTTGCATCCTGTTTCGACATGGAACAATCCCGAACCGGAAGTGGTGTTGGCTGTCGATAGCGGCGGGCAGGTGAAGGGTGCGACGCTCGGCAACGACGTCAATCTGCGAGACGTCGAGGGACGCTCGGCACTGCTGCTTGGCAAGGCCAAGGATAACAACGCCTCCTGTGCCATCGGACCGTTCATCCGGCTGTTCGACGCAACCTACGGCATCGACGACATCAGGGAGGCGGATCTTGATCTGCGCGTCAGCGGCGAAGACGGTTTCGTGCTCGACGGCGCCAGTTCGATGCGCGAGATCAGCCGCGATCCACTCGATCTGGTCGCTCAGACTTGTGGTAAACATCACCAATATCCCGACGGCTTCATGCTGTTTTTGGGAACGCTTTTTGCGCCGACGCAGGACCGTGACGTGACTGGCGAAGGATTCACGCACAAAATCGAGGATGTCGTCACCATCACGAATCCGCAACTCGGGGCTCTGCGCAACACGGTCCGGCTGTCGCCCGACTGCCCGCCCTGGACATTTGGTATTGCTGCGTTGATGCGGAATCTGGCATCGCGCGATCTTCTTTGACGAACTGAAACACGGGAACCAGACAATGACATTGCACTCAAATATGATCGATGGCGAATGGGTCGACGGCGAAGCCATCGGCAACATCAACCCTTCCAACACCGATGACGTGGTCGGCAATTATGCCCGCGCGACAGCCGCCGATGCCGATCTGGCGATCGCTGCAGCGGTTGCGGCGTTCCCGGCCTGGTCCCGTTCGACTCCGCTTGAACGTCATGCCGTCCTTCGCAAGGCATCGGATGAAATCCTGGCCCGCAAGGAGGAACTCGGCACCCTTTTATCCCGGGAGGAGGGCAAAACACTGGCGGAGGGCATTGGCGAGACAATCCGCGCCGCCCAGGTTTTCGATTTCTTCGCCGGCGAGGCGTTGCGGCTGACCGGTGAAAACGTTCCGTCTGTTCGCCCGAATATCGGTGTCGAGATGACCCGCCAGGCCGTTGGTGTGGTCGGCATCATCACGCCCTGGAACTTCCCGATCGCCATCCCTGCGTGGAAAATCGCACCGGCCCTGTGCTACGGCAACTCCGTTGTGTTCAAACCGGCCGACCTGGTTCCGGGCTGTTCCTGGGCAATCGTGGACATTCTGCAGCGCGCCGGCCTGCCGAAAGGCGTGCTCAATCTGGTCATGGGCAAGGGGTCTGTAGTCGGCCAGGCGATCCTCGACAGCGCCGATGTCAGCGCCCTGACATTCACCGGTTCGGTTGCCACAGGCAAGCGCGTTGCCGCGGCAAGCGTCGAGCACATGCGCAAGTTCCAGCTTGAGATGGGCGGCAAGAACCCGCTCGTCGTGCTGGATGACGCCGACCTCGACACCGCGGTCGAATGCGCTGCCAATGGCGCGTTTTTCTCCACCGGCCAGCGCTGTACCGCATCGTCGCGTTTGATCGTCACCGAAGGCATCCATGATGCGTTCGTCGCCGCACTCACCAAACGGCTCGAGGGGCTCGTGGTCGATGATGCTCTGAAGGAGGGCACTCACATCGGACCAGTAGTCGACCAGAACCAACTCGATCAGGACGTGTCCTACATCGAGATCGGAAAATCGGAAGGTGCCCATCTCGCCTTTGGTGGGGAACGCCTGGATCGTGCGACGCCAGGTTTTTACCTGCAACCGGCGCTGTTCACCGAGTGCAACAATCAGATGCGCATCAGCCGTGAGGAAATCTTCGGACCCGTTGCCGGCGTCATCCGTGTCAAGGATTACGACGAGGCACTGGCAGTTTCCAATGACACGGAGTTCGGCCTTTCCTCCGGCATCTGCACCCAGAGCCTGAAACATGCGACCCACTTCAAGGCGAATGCCGAAGCGGGAATGGTCATGGTCAACCTGCCTACTGCCGGCGTCGACTTCCATGTGCCGTTCGGCGGCCGCAAGGGCTCCAGTTACGGACCCCGGGAACAGGGCCGCTACGCGGCTGAATTCTACACCACCGTCAAAACGGCATACACAAGCGCCTGAGACCAACTTCGTGCTCATCATAGCGCCGGCGGACCCCTCCGCCGGCGCTTCTTGTTCTGCAGATTTTCAGATTGAGGAAGTTACGATTATGAAAAAGAGAACATTGGGAAAAACGGCCACTGAGGTCTCGGAAATCGGCCTCGGATGCTGGCAGTTCGGCGGTGATTTCGGGACCATCGACGACGACCGTGCGTTTGCCGTCCTGGCAGCCGCGAGCGAGGCCGGCGTCACATTCTTCGATACAGCAGATGTCTATGGCGGCGGCCGCAGCGAAAGCCTTATTGGCCGTTACCTGAAGGATACGTCCGCCTCGCCCATGGTGGCGACAAAGGTCGGCCGGTCGGCCGAACTCTATCCGAACAATTATGGACATGATGCCATCCGCGACCACCTCTTGGCCTCCGCCGAACGATTGGGAACCGACACGCTCGATCTTGTTCAGTTGCACTGCGTGCCGACTGAAGTGCTGCGCGCCGGGGCCATCTTCGATATCATGAACCGCCTGACCTCAGACGGCCTGTGTCGGAACTGGGGCGCCAGTGTCGAGACCATTGAAGAGGCGAAAATCTGCCTCGAACAGGAGAGCCTCGCGTCGCTGCAGATCATCTTCAACCTGTTTCGTCAGGATGCTGCCTGGGAGCTTTTCCCTCAGGCCGAAGCGGCTGGGGTCGGCATCATCGTGCGACTGCCGCTCGCGAGCGGGCTCTTGACCGGCAAGTTCGCCGCCGACACGACGTTTGAGGCAGGGGACCACCGCAACTACAATCGCGACGGCGCCGCATTCTCCGTCGGTGAGACCTTTTCGGGGATCGAGCTGGCAACCGGGGTTGGGCTGGTCGAAGACCTGAAACCGTTTGTTCCGCAGGGGTGGAGTATGGCGGATTTCAGCCTGCGCTGGATCCTCGACCATCCCGCCGTCAGCAGCATTATTGCCGGCTGCTCGCGACCCGAGCAGGTGCAGGCCAATGCCCGCGCGTCTGAACTCCCGCCGCTCGCGGAAGAGGTCCATGCACGCCTGAAGGAGTTATATCTCGATAAGGTGCGCCAAACGATCCGCTGTACGGTTTAACGGCAGGTCGCAATCTGCCGGAACGGGTGTGCATGTCTCTTAAATCGGTTGAAATCCAAAAGGGCATCTTTTAATAGGCGTCTGAAATTCGTATTCGGACGCCGAGGGGTGGTAGTGTCTTAACGGGCAGGTTGCCGCTGGCCCCGATCGTGTAGACTGTTTCGGACAAAAGGGCAGACCCCATGAAACGTTCGCAGGTCAACGAAACGCTCCTCGCTGCCGATGACTTCATTCGCTCATTCGGCTTTCTACTGCCGCCCTTTGCCTACCATGCGCCCGGTGAGATGCAACGTCGCAAGGATGAGCTCGGCGGCATCATCAGTGCTCGACTTGGGTGGGACATCACCGATTACGGCCAGGGCCGTTTTGATGAACGCGGCCTGTTCCTCTTCACCACGCGCAATGGCTCTCCGGAAGACCTGAAGAAGGGCACCGGCATGTGCTATGCGGAGAAGATCATGATCTCGCGCCAGGATCAGATTTCTCCGATGCACCGGCATATCGTGAAGACCGAAGACATCATCAATCGGGGCGGTGCGAAGCTCGCCATCCAGATGTATGAATCCGACGGCAAAGGTGCCCTGGACGAAAGCGCACCGGTGCCGGTCGCCACAGATGGTATCCCGCGGACACTGAATGCCGGTGACACTCTGGTGCTGGAGCCCGGCGAAAGTGTCACTCTGCACCCCGGCAACTGGCACAAATTCTGGGGTGAGGGCGGTGACGTCCTTATCGGTGAGGTCTCGACGGTCAATGACGATCTGACGGACAACATCTTTCAGGAACCGATCGGTCGATTTTCAGATATCGAAGAAGATGTCGAGCCGGTCCACCTTCTGGTCTCCGACTACGACCGGTGGCTGGCATGATCGTTTGCTGCGGAGAGGCCTTGATTGACATGCTGCCGCGTGCGTTGCCGGACGGGTCTGCCGTCTTGCTCCCGGCAACGGGCGGAGCGCTCTACAACACGGCCATCGCGCTGGGGCGGCTGGACGTTCCCACCGGTTTCTTTTCCGGTCTGTCGACGGACATGTTCGGGCGGCAGCTTGAAGCCGATCTGCTGAATTCCGGTGTCGATGCCTCCTATTGCGCCCGGTCCGCACGCCCCACGACGCTGGCCTTTGTTGAGCTGACCAACGGCAACGCCACTTACACCTTCTATGATAAAGGAACCGCGGGGCGTATGTTGTCTCCCGAGGATTTACCGACGTTCGATGACGATGTCGAAGCGCTTCATTTCGGTGCCATCAGTCTGATCCCGGAGCCTTGCGGTGGGACCTATGAACGGCTGCAGGAACGCGAGTCCAGCTCTCGTGTCATATCGTTCGACCCGAACATCCGGGCCAATTTCATCACCGACGAGGAGTCTCATCGCGAGCGCATGCGCCGGATGATCGCCAATAGCGATATCGTTAAGGTATCGGACGAGGACCTCGAGTGGATCGAACCAGCCATGGACGCAGACACGGCGATTAAGGCGTGGATCGAGGCCGGTACCTCCGTGGTCGTTTTGACTGAAGGGTCTGACGGTGCACGAGCCATAACTGCTGCGGGCGACGTTCATGTAGCGGCGGTTCGCGTCGACGTTGTCGACACCGTTGGGGCTGGAGACAGCTTCGTCGCCGGATTTCTGGCAGGACTGAGAGCCGGTGGGTTGTTGTCAAAATCGGCCCTGCGGGGTTCCGATCCCAACGCGCTTCGTGAACCCCTGGAACTGGCGTCCAAGGTGGCAGCGTTCGTCGTTGCCAGGGCCGGCGCCAATCCGCCGTGGGCACATGAACTGACTTAGATAGCGGATTGTCATGATGACTTGGCCGAGTGCTGAATCATGAAAATCAGAGCTATCCAGGGCGACATCACAACCGTTGATGTTGATGCGGTCGTCAACGCCGCCAACTCTTCATAGCTGGGCGGCGGAAGCGTCGACGGCGCGATCCATCGGCGCGGTGGTACGTCTATTCTCGAAGCCTGCAAAGCCATACGCGCCAGCCAAGGCGGATGCCCTTGTCAGAACCGGTGTGTACGGCTATCCGAAACAACCGGCCGCCGAAATCGCTGTCGCCGCAGTGAACGGTTTTGGCAATCTGGAAATGTTGAGCGATGTTGTGTTCGTGTGCTTCGACGCCGAGAACCTGTTCCTCTACAAAGCGTTGCTTCACTGAAAACTGACTGAATTCTGGCTTCGAATCGCAACTTGCTGTCTAATCACAGTCGATTCGTTCACTGGAGCGAAGCGGTTGCGAGGCAGGTGGTGCGTACGAGGGGCCACCAATGCGTTCATTGATTTCGGTAGCGAGTGGGTTAGACGGCAATCGTGTTGTTGCCAGCTGGCTGTTTCTTGACAGTCGGCTCCGGGTTCAATCGTAAGGCGGGGGGCGGGCCGCGCTGGGCGGTCGCAAGATGAAGACGATGTCCAATCAGACCGGAAGAACTCAACAAAGCCTGTTCCTGATCATGGCCGTTCTGGGCAGCATAAACCTTGTCAACTACATGGACCGGGTGCTGTTTTCGCTCATGGTCGAGCCCGTGAAGGCCGAACTTGATCTGTCCGATTCCCAGATGGGCCTGTTGGGCGGATTTGCCTTCGCAGCAGCCTACGCGGTCTTCGGGCTAGCAGCCGGCCGATTGGCCGACAGTTTCAACAGGATCCGGCTGATCGGGGCTGCGTTGACCATCTGGAGCGCCGCAACGGCCGCTTGCGGACTTGCCACCACTTTTGCCCAGATGTTCGCGAGCCGGCTGGCGGTTGGCGCCGGCGAAGCCGGCTGTGTTCCGGCCGCGCAGTCGATCATATCCGACATTGCGCCGGCGAAACGGCGGGCCTTCCTGATCTCAGTGTTTACCGGCATCGGCACGCTCGGAACACTGATCGGCATCATCCTCGGCGGCATCCTGATCGAAGCCTTGGGATGGAGAACGACCTTCATCGTTTTCGGCGTCTTCGGCTTTTTCCCCCTCATTCTGGTCCTGTTCGTGTTGCGGGAGCCACGCAGCGGCCGAGCCGAGGAAGCAACGACCACGATCAATTGGCGGGCGGATGTGGTCGAAATGCTGAAAAAACGGGAGACGCAGATCCTGCTCATCGCCATTCCGATGATCTACACTCTGGCCGGCGTCGGCACCTGGATCCCTGCCTTCTTTCAGCGAACCTATGGCATCAACACCGAGGAGTTTGCCCGCGCCGGTGGCGCGCTGCTCGGCATCGGATTGATCCTGGGAACATTCGGCGGCGGCTTCATCGCCAATCGGCTGGTGGCCCGTGATATGCGCTGGGAATTCTGGTGGACCGCGCTGTCCTGCTCATTGGCCATGCTGCCGCTTCTGGTGGTCTATCTCGTCAACGATATTGCCATTGCTTATGCGGGCCTTTTCGCAGCCTTCTTTCTGGCTGGAACAAGCTTTGGTCCGTCGATGGCCTGCCTGCATACGGTGACAAAACAGTCGATCCGCGCGACAGCTGTTGCATCTATGGTGTTCACAACCTCGCTGATCGCCTACGGCGCTGTTCCGGCGCTGATCGGCGTTCTCAGCGACGTTTTCGCCGGCATGGGGATCAGCGCGACAGACGGAACGTCGCTGCAATATGCGTTGCTGCTCAGCATGGTGCTGTCACCAATCGCCAGCATCCTGTTCGTCATCGCGGCGAAAATCGCATTCGCTGATGGCAGTCTCCAAGCAGCGGCCGATCAGGCGAATTGATCCAGAAAACGCATGACGGCCGACCGCATGTCGGGTGTCTCGACGTGCCCTGTCTTCGGCGATTGAATAACAGTCAGATTGTCTGATGCGTTGGCGCGCCGATAGGCTTCGCGCAGTGTTTCCAATGCCGGTTCAATAGCCGAAGGCGGTGTCAGCGGGTCGGTCGCGCCATAGGCGACCAGTTGCGGCCTGGGTGATACGAGCGATGCTATGTCGGCCATGTCGAAGTGGTGAAGCAACCCGGGCACTGTCATGTAATGCCCGTGAAGATCGTGTGCACCGGAACGGATCAGGGGCTTGATGTTGGCAAACGCGCACAGATGGGCCACGCCCGCTACGCGACGGTCGAGCGCCGCCAGCCAATAGGCATGAGTGGCGCCCATGGATAGCCCGAGTGTCGCGATCCTTCCGGCATCAACGTCGTCGCGTGCCGCCAGGTAATCCAGGGCCGCGGACAAATCAGCAAGCATGCGGCCGAATAGCGGCTCTCCAAGCCACAGCCCAGCCTTTGAAAGATGGTCTTCGCTGCCCTCCGCGGCACGGTCATTGTGGCCGGGCATGTCGATGCTGAGGACGGTATGACCCGAAGCCGCCAGGGCAGGACCGTACGGCGCCTCCAGCGCTGGACGCCCCTCAAGCAGTTCCCGGCGGCCGATGTCGTGGCGGTTGCCATGGGCGTGACAGTAAAGAACCGCCGACCCCGGATGGATTCGTTCGAGCGGGCACAAAAGGGTTCCAGGGATGGTTCCCGCCACAGTCTCAATGTGGATCTCTTGTCTGAGAAAATGCTGCTCTTTGACAGACGCGACAACCGTACCGCCGAGACCAGCCGGTGGTTGGCCTGTTTGGCCAAGCAATCTCCAAAGTTCCGGAGGGCGGCGCGGCATGTTGAAGGTCCTCGATAAAGATGGAGTTGCGACACTACTTGTATACTAGTATATAGACTCCAACGGGAGAGATAAATGAGGCAAACGTGGAGGTGGTTCGGCCCGGTCGATCGGACGTCGTTGAACGACGTGCGGCAGGCTGGAGCAGAGGGGATCGTCACCGCGCTGCATGATCACGCGCCAGGCCGCATCTGGTCGGTGGACGCCATTGCCTCTCGTCAACGCGAAGTCTCGATGACAAATGATGGATCGCCAACGGGGCTGGCCTGGGAAGTGGTCGAGAGCCTTCCGGTATCCGAAGCAATCAAGACCAAGTCCGGGCCCTGGCGGGAGCATCTCACGGCTTACAAGGACAGTTTGACCAACCTCGCCGAAGCGGGAATTCAGACAATCTGCTACAACTTCATGCCGGTCATCGACTGGACCCGCACGGATTTGGCAGCGCCAATGCCGCACGGCGGCACCGCGATGCGCTTCGATGTTTTCGATTTTGCCGCATTTGATCTGCATATTCTGGAGCGCCCGGCAGCCCGCGAGGAGTTCTCCGAACCGATCCGGGCAGAAGCGCGGCGCAGGCATGATGCGATGGACGACGCCGCGAAATCGAAGCTTGCCGGTAACATTACAGCCGGCCTGCCGGGGGCGGCCGAGCATTGGACCCTCTCTTCCTTGCGCGAAAAGCTCGAGGATTATGCAACGGTTGATCCACAAAGCCTGCGCAACAACTATATCGATTTTCTGTCAGAAATCATTCCACATGCACAGCGCCTTCACATGCGGATGTGCTGCCACCCGGACGATCCCCCGTTCCCGCTTTTGGGCCTGCCCAGGGTGATGTCCACCGCAGAGGATTTTGATACGATTCTCGCGGCGGTGGACAGTCCGGCAAACGGCCTGACTTTCTGCACCGGATCGCTGGGAGCCCGGGCGGACAACGATATTCCGGCGATGGTGAGGCGGTTTGCACCACGCATCCACTTTGCCCACCTGCGCAACGTCACTCGCGATGACGACGGGATTCCGTGTTCGTTCTTCGAAGATGAACATCTGGCCGGCCAGGCCGACATGATAGCTGTTTTGCAGGCTTTTCTGGACGAGGAAGCCCGCCGCCGCGACAGTGGTAGGGAGGATCATCAGATCCCCATGCGCCCCGATCACGGTCAGGACATTCTCGACGACATCGGAAGAGGCGCACAGCCGGGATATCCGGCGGTGGGTCGTCTGAAAGGCCTTGCCGAATTGCGTGGTGCGATGAAAGCGCTCGAGGCGGTTGCAGGTACACTGCGCAGTGACCGGCATTCGGGGGAGCCTGCTAGTGCCGCGCTTGAGTCCTGAGGCAGCTTCCTTCGACATGCGAGCGGCGTTGAATGACGTGGCCATCGACCGATCACGCTCGATCGCGCCGCAGATCTATGACGCGCTCCGGACACGCATCATCGACAATCGCTTCCCGCCCGGCACGGCGTTGAGTGAGAGCGAAGTGGCGCGCTTCTGCGATATCAGCCGCACGCCACTGCGTGCAGCCATCCAGGACCTGGCAGGCGAGGGGCTTATCATCGTGCGCCCGCAGGTCGGTTCGGTGGTGGCGCCCTACGATGCCGCCAGGGTGCGTGAGGCGATCTTCATTCGCGCCGCTATCGAGGCCGCCATTGCCCGGCGGCTGGCAGAAACCGGTATCGATGAAGCGGCATTGGCGCCGATCCTGGCTGCTCAGGAGGCGGCGGCCGCAGGTGACGATTACCGGACGTTCTTTCGCTATGACGAGCAATTCCACCAGATATTGGCGCAAATGGCGTCAGTGCCGAATGCCTGGCAGATGGTGCAGTCGGTCAAGGCGCATATCGACCGGCAGCGCCTGCGTCTGATGTCGACCATCGTCGGCCGATCGCAACAGGCATATGACGATCACATAAAGCTGCTTGGATGCATCAAGCGCGGCGACGCCAGCGGCGCGGCTGCGGAAATGCGAGACCATGTCAACTCGGCCCTGGAAGCCGTGGAGACGGAAGAGGGCAATCCCTAGCGGGCCGAATACGGCTTGTTCAGGATGCAAATGAGTACTAGTATACAAGTAACCAAAGGGAGGAGATATCCAGATGAAAACTCAGCTTCACACACTCTTGCTTGCGGGCGCCGCTGCCCTTGCGATGACGGCGGGCAGCGCGCTTGCCGATACCGAGTTGCGGATCACCTGGTACAATGACGGTAACGAAGGCGAGGTTCTCCGCGACATCCTGGATCGCTACGAGGCAAACAATCCGGACGTCAAAGTGACGCTCGATGTAGTGCCTTACAAGGCGATCCTGGAAAGCCTTCCGGTGCAACTTGCCGCCGGAGACGGACCTGACCTCGCTCGTGTGACAGACCTCGGCGGTTTGTCGGAGCATTACCTTGATCTGACGCCACACATTTCGGATGCGGCTTATTGGAACGAGAATTTCGGTCCGTTCCTGAAATGGCTTCGTGCTCCTGGTGATGACAGCTCGATAGCCGGCTTCATGACGCAGCTGACCGTGACCGGTCCTTACGTGAACAAGACCCTGTTCGAGCAAGCCGGTGTGGATCTGCCGGGCGAGGGCGCGACCTGGGATGACTGGGCCAAGGCCGTCAATGAGGTGGCCGGCAAGCTCGACATTCCGATCCCGATGGCTTGGGACCGTTCCGGCCACCGCGTATCCGGTCCGGCGATCTCCATGGGCGCCAAGATGTTTGACGCCGAAGGCAACCCGGCGCTCGTCGATGACGGCCTCAAGGCAATGACCCAGCGCCTCTACGACTGGCACCAGGACGGAACCATGGCCAAGGAGCTTTGGGGCTCGGTCTCCGGTTCACAATATCTGGGCGCCAACGAAGACTTCGCCAATGCTCAAGTAGCTATGTACATGAGCGGTTCCTGGCAGATCCCGCAGTTTGCCGACAAGATCGGCGATGCCTTTGACTGGTGGGCTGTTCCGGCTCCCTGCGGACCGTCTGCCTGCACTGGCATGCCGGGCGGGGCCGCCCTCGTGGCAATGAAGGGTACGGACCATCCGGCGGAAGTCGGCAAACTGATGGACTATCTGTCCAGCGAAGAGGTCCTGAACGAGTTTTACGGCCGTACGCTGTTCATTCCAGGTCATCTCGGACTGGCGGCCAGCGGCGTTGACTTCGACACAGAAGATCCGCGCGCAAAGCACGCGCTGCAGACATTTGCGGCGGCCGTTCCGGGCATTTCCCCGACGGCGTTCGATTTGCAGGGCTATGTCTACAACCGGGTCATGTTCAACGCGCTGATCTCTCGTCTCGGCGAAGCCATCGTGGGCGAATTGACGCTGGACCAGGCCTACGACCGCATGACACAGGACGTCGAGCAGCAGATCGCCGAGAAGAAACGCGGCGGCTGATCGACAACACGACCCGCATTTCAAGCACTGCTCTGGGCGCGCTCATTGCCGCGCCCGGACCGCGGAACATCGAACAATAGGCTCGATCCGATCCGATGACGCATGACAACCCGACACAACCGGAAACGGTCAGCCTGGGCGACCGCTTCAACGAACTTGCCGCGTGGCCCATGCGTGTCCTGTTCGGGCTGCTCGACGTGCCGTTCAGGGCGTTGCAGCGGCTGCTCGGCATCGGTCGCATGCCGTACGTGTTCCTGCTTCCGAATCTGATCTTTTTCGGCCTGTTCGTGGTCGTGCCGCTGTTCATCAATTTCGCCTTTTCGGCGACAGGCGGCACCAACCTTTTCCTCGGCGATCGGCCCTATGTCGGCGGCGAGCAATACGGCTATCTGGCCGATTGCGGCAACTATCTCGACCCGTCCAGCTGCCGGGAGGACCGGTTCTGGCGCGGCATCTTCAACACCATGACCTTCGTGTTCTTCCAGGTCGCGTTCATGGTGCTGTTTTCGCTGGTCACGGCGCTGATCCTCAACCGAGAGATTCGCGGTCGCGGATTCTTCCGCGCTGCATTCTTTTTCCCGGTGTTGCTGTCTCCGGTCGTCGTGGCTCTGATCTGGAAGTGGATCCTGCTGCGTGACGGTGTACTCAACGCCGGCCTGGTGTCGATCGGCATCGACAAGATTCTGTTCTTCGTCGACCCCAACTGGTCGATGTTCTGGGCTATCTTCGTCTCGATCTGGGCACATATGGGCTTCTATACGCTGATCCTGCTGGCCGGGCTGCAGGCCATACCGCCGGACCTCTACGAGGCGGCCGAAATGGACGGCACGCGCCGGGAGCGCGTGTTCTGGCGCATCACTCTGCCGCTGCTGTGGCCCAATCTGCTGGTGGTCATCGTGCTAGCGCTGATCAAGGCGGTTCAGATCTTCGACGAGGTCTTTGTTCTCACCGGCGGTGGTCCCGGCACGGCGACACAGTTTATTGTCCAGTACATCTACACGACCGGTTTCTCCAACCAGGTCCAGAACTTTGGTCTTGCGGCGGCCGCCTCGGTCGTTCTCGGCGTCGTTCTCTTTGTTCTGACATTGGTTCAACTGGCCGTGACGCGACGCAAGGAGGATGGCTGACATGGCCGATGCACAGACACTCTCCCGCCGCTCACTGCCCGCTATGCTGACTGCCCGCCGCGGCGGCGCCTCGTGGCACTGGACCGACATCTTCACCTACGTCTACCTGTTCTTCGGCGTGTTGCTGATGTTCGGACCGGTCATCTGGTTGGCGCTCTCGTCGTTCAAGACACCGGCAGGCCTGCTGGAGTTTCCGCCGACTTTGTTGCCGCTCGGTCAGATCGAGGTTGAGGTAGAAGGCCACGACAAGCCGCTGCCGCTCTACAAGGTGACGATGGAGGACGGCAGCGTTCGCGAACTGGCACAGATCCGCCGCATCGGAATCATCGCCCAGATGGTTGATCCGGCCGAACCCGACACCAGCATCAAAGTTCCCATCGCCAGCCGCGAGCCGATCCGCGAGTTTCGGGTGGCGTGGGAGAACTACACCAAGCCCCTCGAGCGCTTCAACTTCCTGACGTACCTCAACAATTCGGTGATCGTCACCGTGGTGGCGACGCTGATTACCTTGCTGATCAACTCGATGGCCGCCTACGGACTGGCAATATACGAATTCAAGGGTCGCAACGCGGTGATGCTGTTTGTCATCGGCACTTTGATGATCCCGATCACCATCATTCTAGTGCCGGCCTATCTGGTCGTCACGCAGCTCAACATGGTCAACACGTTATGGGCGGTTATCCTGCCGGGGGCGGCGACACCAACCGGTGTGTTCCTCCTGCGTCAGTATATGCTGACCCTGCCACGCGACCTCATCGAGGCGGCGCGGATGGACAAGGCAAGCGAATGGGCGATCTACTGGCGCATCGTGCTGCCTTTGTCGCTGCCGGCGATTGCGGTTCTGGCCATCTTCTCGGTCATGTGGCGCTGGAATGACTTCCTGTGGCCGTTGGTCGTGCTCAATCGCAGCGAGGTTTACACGCTGCAGATCGGCCTCAATGCTTTCCAGGGCGAACTCGACGTACAGTGGCACTACGTTCTGGCCATGACGGTCGTCACGTTGATCCCCGTGGCATTGGTCTTTGCCTTCCTGCAGCGCTTCATCACCACCGGCATCGCCTCGACGGGGATGAAATGACGCGACCGCTGATTTTCATGGACCCGTTTCCCCGTACAGAGGAGATGGTCTACACCGCCGATGCGGCGCAGGCGCTCGACCAACTGGGCGAGGTGGTCAGCCATTTCGGGGGAAGAGCTCCGGATTCGCTGGTGGAATCCATGCTGCCGCGCGCACAAATCATCATCGGCCAGACGGCGATGCCGAAGGAGCGGTTGGACCGGGCACCCAATCTTCGGGCCATTCTCAACGTCAAGGCAAACTGGGAACCCAACATCGACTACGCTGAAGCCCAGGCGAGGGGCATTCACGTGCTGTCCGCGGCCCCCTCGATGGCGCCGGCCGTGGCGGAATATTGCGTTGGCCAGGCCATTTCGCTCGCGCGCGGACTGACGGAGGGCGATCGCCTGTTTCGCACCGGTACCGAAAGCTATGGTATTGCCGGCGCCCGGCACCACTACGGTCTGCTTGGAACAACCGTTGGCGTTGTCGGCTTCGGCAATCTCGGCCGTGAGTTGGTGCCGCTTCTCCGTCCATTCGGTGGTCCGATCCTCGTGCACGATCCGTGGCTTTCCAACGACTATCTGCGCACTCAGAATGTCGAGCCCGTTGCCTTGCCCGAATTGCTTGAGCAGTCGCGCATCGTGTTTGTACTGGCGGGCGTGACCACGGAAAACGAGGGTTTCCTCGATCGCCCGATGCTGGAACGGATCCAGCCGGACTCCAGCGTGGTGCTCGCCAGTCGTGCCGAAGTGGTGGATTTCGATGCGCTGGTCGAGATGGGAGCGTCCGGACACCTGCGGGTGGCGATCGACGTCTTTCCGGAAGAGCCGGTTCCCGCCGACCATCCGCTTCGCCAATCCGACAGGATCTTGTTTACTGCCCATATCGCCGGAGCGTTGAAGGCGTCCTACGCCCGTATTCGTTCGGCGATGCTCGATGATGCCGCGCAGATCCTCAAGGGTCTGCCGCCGATGCGCATGCAGCGCGCCGTGCCGCAACAGGCGGCCATTTCGCGCAGCCGATAGGAAGACCGATGACCGAAATCCTTCTGAAAAATGTCAAAAAGGCCTACGGCGATGTCGAGGTGATCCACGGCCTCGACCTCGACATTCAAAGCGGCAAATTCGTTGTCTTCGTCGGGCCGTCCGGCTGCGGCAAGTCGACCCTTCTGCGCATCATTGCCGGGCTCGAGGGCGTGACGTCCGGTGACGTCGTAATCGACGGCGATGTCGTCAATTCGGAACCGGCATCCGAGCGCGGCCTCGCCATGGTGTTCCAGTCCTACGCGCTCTACCCGCACATGTCGGTCTACAAGAACATGGCCTTCGGACTGGAAAACTCCAAGATGCCGCGCGAAGAGATCGAACGCCGGGTTAATGACGCGGCGGCGATGCTGCAGATTACGCCCTATCTCAAGCGTCGGCCCAAGGCGCTCTCCGGCGGCCAGCGCCAGCGCGTCGCCATCGGGCGCGCCATCGTGCGCGATCCCAAGGCTTTCCTGTTCGACGAGCCGCTGTCCAACCTCGATGCGGAGTTGCGCGTCGCCATGCGCAAGGAGTTGGCGGCGCTACACGCCAAGCTCGGAGGCACCATGATCTATGTGACGCATGACCAGGTCGAGGCGATGACTCTCGCCAACACGATCGTCGTGCTCAATTCCGGTCGGATCGAGCAGGTTGGTCCGCCGCTCGAGCTTTACAACACACCGCAAAACACCTTCGTGGCAGGCTTTATCGGGTCCCCACGGATGAACCTGATTGACTCCACGGTGGCTGCGGCCAATGGCGGCTTCGAGCTGGTGGTAGGCGAACAGCGGGTGTCCATCCCGCCTCTTGGCGGGGTCTCCGCAAACGACAGTGTTACGTTCGGCGCGCGGCCCGAGCACATCGAGATTGTCGATGAGGCCGATGCGGACATCTCTGCTGTCGTCGATCTTTCCGAACAGCTTGGCGGCGAGACCTATCTCTACTGCACGCCCGAAGACATGCAGCAGTTGACGGTCCATCAGCTGGGCCAGTTGCCGATCGAGCGCGGCCAGCGGATCTTCCTGCGCTTCGACCGCAGTTCCATGCACCTGTTCGACGGCGATGGCCAGGTGATAGCAAACGGCGTCTCGTAATGGCTGATAGTCCGATCGGAGTGGGTGTTGTCGGAACGGGAATGGCGGCGACACCCCATGCGAAATCCCTGCAGGATCTGGCGGAAATCGCGCCCGTGCGTGGGGTATTCTCCCGTGACCCCGGCAAGCGAACGGCCTTTGCCGACCGCTTCGGTTTTCCAGCGGCGGATTCGATCGATGCGCTTGCCGACGATCCCAAAATCGGTGCGGTGATCCTGATCACGCCACCCAATCAGCGCCTCGATCTGGTTCGACGCTTCGCCGAGGCCGGCAAGCACATCCTGATGGAAAAGCCGGTTGAGCGAACAACAGCTGCCGCCGAGGAAATCGTGCAAATCTGCGAAGACAATGGGGTCCGGCTCGGGATCGTGTTCCAGCACCGTTTCCGGCAGGCCTCACAAGCGCTTCAGCAACGCATCGCCAGCGGAAACTTAGGGGCTGTCGGCATCGTCCAGGTATCCGTACCCTGGTGGCGCGAGCAGGCTTATTACGACGAGCCGGGCAGGGGGACCTACGAGCGTGATGGCGGTGGAGTGTTGATCAGTCAGGCCATCCACACGCTGGACCTGATGCTCAGCCTCACAGGGCCCGTCGCAGAAGTGCAGGCGGTTGCGGCGACATCGCCGTTTCACAAAATGGAATCGGAAGATTTCGTTGCCGGCGGCATGCGTTTCGCCAATGGCGCGAGCGGCGCCCTGATGGCAACGACCGCGGCCTTTCCGGGTGACGCGGAATCGATCACCATCGGTTGCGAGCGGGCCAGCGCGCACTTGCAGTCCGGAACATTGACGGTGTCCTGGCGCGATGGCCAAACAGAGACGGTCGGCGAAGCTGCCGGAACCGGTGGCGGTTCCGATCCGATGGCCTTTCCGCATGACTGGCATCGCGATCTGATCAGCGACTTTTTCACCAGTGTGCGTGAAGGCCGCGAGCCAAGTGTTTCCGGTCGCCAGGCGCTTGGCGTACACCATCTCATCGACGCATTGGTGACATCCTCCCGCGAGCGCAAAGCCGTCACTGTCGTCTCAAACCCACCTGCCTGAGGCATGTCCATGTCAGATCTCACACTCGCCGTGATCGGCGTCGACCATCGTCATATCTACGGTCAATTGGCCGGTATGTTGTCCGCCGGAGGCCGCTGTGTCGGCTGGTGGACGGAGGGAGATCCGCATCCGGTTGAGGGCTTTGTCAAACGCTTTCCCGATGTTCCGCGAGTCGACGATCGGCGGCGCCTGCTGGACGATCCGGAGGTCGATCTGGTGCTGATTGCGGATATTCCTGCGCGCCGCGCCGAGAGGGCGATCGAGGCCATGCGGGCCGGCAAGGATGTCATGACCGACAAACCGGGTTGCACGACGCTTGGTCAGCTTGAGGAACTACGCCGGACGGTCGCAGAAACCGGGCGAATCTGGTCTGTCGATTTTTCCGAACGGTTCGAAACGCCGGCTTCGATCAAGGCAGCGGAACTGGTGCGCGACGGCGCCATTGGCAAGGTCGTGCAGACAGTTGGTCTCGGTCCCCATCGCCTCAATCGTGCGACGCGGCCTTCGTGGTTTTTCGACCGGTCGCAATATGGCGGCATCCTGTGCGATATCGCCTCACATCAGATCGACCAGTTCATGTTCTTCACCGGTTCCGAGGACGCGCAGATCGTGACCTCCAGTGTCGGCAATTTCGCCAATCCGGGTGACCCTGACCTGGAAGATTTCGGCGAAATCCTCATACGCGGCGACGACGCGCAGGGCTACATTCGCGTCGATTGGTATACGCCGGACGCGCTGCCCACCTGGGGCGATGGCAGGCTGACAATCCTTGGGACGGAAGGAACGATCGAACTGCGGAAATATGTCGATATCGCCGGTCGCCCGGGAACCGACCACGTTTTTCTGGTCAATGGAACGGTGTGCGAACATATCGACGCCTCGCAGGAAAGGCTGACCTATTTCGACAATCTGGCGGCCGACGTTCGCGATCGCACCGATACCGCCATGGGCCAGGCCCATTGTTTCAGGGTGACTGAACTGGCCATCCAAGCCCAGGTGCAGGCCACACAACTGGGGCATCTGCGGGGCTGATCGATGTTGTCGGTGGCCATTCTCGGAGCCGGTATCGGCGCCAAACATCTTGAGGGTTATCGGATGCTCCCGCAGAGCTACCGGGTCGCCTCCATATGCGACCTGGATCTCGAAAAAGCGTCCGCGCTGGCAGCGAAGGCGCACGGCTGCCAGGCCGTCACCGAACTTGACGCGGTGCTGCAAAATCCGGAGATCGACATCGTCGATATCTGTCTCCCGCCCCACCTGCACGGACCGGTAGCGTTGCTGGCAATGGCTGCCGGCAAGCATGTTATTTGCGAAAAGCCGGTCGCCGGCAGTGTGCTGGAAGCGGATGGAATCGCCGCCGCAGCAAAGGAATACAAGCAACTCTTCGTGCCGATCTTTCAGTACCGGTATGGGCGGGAGCTCTTCCGGCTTGCTGCCCTGCAGGAACGCGGTCTGACCGGCCGGCCGCTGGTGGCTACTCTGGAAACCCACTGGGACCGCGGCGCCGATTACTACGCCGTTGAGTGGCGCGGCCGTTGGTCGAGCGAGCGCGGCGGAGCGGTGTTGGGTCACGCGATCCACATCCACGATCTGGTCACCCGGTTTTTTGGTCCTGTGACGGCGCTGTCGGCGTTGCTCGATACGCGGGTCAATCCGATCGAGACCGAGGACTGTGCTGCCATTTCGATGGCCACGGAATCGGGTGGGCTGGTCACGTCATCGGTGACGCTTGGTAGTGCCGGCGACATGTCGCGGCTGCGGCTGGCGTTTGAGCACCTGACCGCGGAGAGCGGCCGCGATCCTTATGCGCCAGGCGATGCGCCTTGGTCCTTCGTGGGTCGCGGAGAGCAGGAGCAGCACGCCATCGATGCGGCCCTGAAGGAGATCGATGCCGAGCTGGAAGGGCGCCCCACCGGGTTCGCGGGCCAGTTCGACGCCATTGCCCGCCGGCTCACTGGCGAGCAGACCGACATGGTCGGCGTTGAGGACGGAGTTCGCTCAATCGAAACCGTGGCAGGTATTTACCACGCCGCCCGGACGGGGGCGCAGGTCACGTTGCCGCTCGACCGCGCGCTGCCGGTCTGTGCCGATTGGGTACCACAGGAGTACAAAGCCGGATGACCACGACGCTGAACCACCCGGACCGGTTCTTCCCGCCCGATCCCGGGGTAAGAGCCATCGCCCGGGCGCTCTTTGACGGTATCAAGGATCTGCCGGTCATCAGCCCGCACGGGCACACCGATCCGAGCTGGTTTGCGGAAAACGAGCCCTTCTCGGATCCCGCCTCCCTGCTGGTGACCCCCGACCATTATGTGGTCCGCATGCTGATCAGTCAGGGAGTAGGGTTCGGGGAACTGGGCGTGGTGCCGCTCGACGGCACTCCGCAGCCGGTCGACAGCGAAGCCGTGTGGCATTGTTTCGCAAAGCACTATCATCTGTTTCGGGCGACACCCACGCGCCTGTGGCTGGATCACACATTCGAAACCCTGTTCGACCTGCATGATCCGTTGGGTCCGCAGACCGCCGATCACTATTACCGGCGTATTGCCGATTGTCTTGCGACGGACTCTTATCGGCCACGGGCGCTTTTTGAGCGTTTTGGCATTGAGGTCCTGGCAACCACCGAGAGCGCCGTTGACGAGTTACGCCACCACGCGGCGCTGAAGGCGGATGATTGGAGCGGCAGCGTGGTGACTACCTACCGGCCTGACTCGGTTGCCGATCCCGATCACCCCGATTTTAGCCGCGATCTTGAGAAACTCTCCGATCTGACTGGGTGCGACACCCATCGCTGGGATGGGTATCTCGAGGCCCACCGCCGTCGCCGTGCCGTCTTCCGCGAGCACGGGGCGACGGCAACGGATCACGGATTCCAGAGCGCCCGCACCGCCGACCTTCCAGAAGCGGAATGCCGATCGCTGTTCGACCGTGTCGTCACCGGCCGCGCTGCCGACGGCGAGCATGAGCTGTTTCGCGCCCAGTTCCTCACCGAAATGGCGCGCATGAGCGTTGATGACGGCATGGTGATGCAACTGCACCCCGGGTCCTTGCGCAATCACAACGCGTCGGTGTTTGCGAAATTCGGGCGGGACAAGGGTTTCGACATTCCCACCCGAACCGACTACGTCACGGCACTGCAACCGTTGCTCAACTCAGTCGGAATGGATCCGCGACTGACGCTCATCATGTTCACCCTGGACGAAACGGCCTATGGACGCGAACTCGCACCGCTTGCCGGTGCCTATCCGGCTCTCAAGCTTGGTCCGGCCTGGTGGTTCTTCGACAGCCCTGACGGCATGCAGCGCTTTCGCGAACTGACCACAGAGACCGCCGGCTTCTACAACACAGTCGGCTTTAACGACGACACCCGGGCTTTCCCGTCTTTGCCCGCACGGCATGACATGGCGCGGCGCATCGATTGCGCTTTCCTTGCCGAAAGGGTTGCCGACCATCGTCTGCGTGACGACGAGGCCCACGAGATAGCCCGCGATCTGGCCTACGAGCTGCCAAAGAAGGCTTATCGCTATGCCTGATGCGAAGCGACTGTCGAACGCACTGCTCGGCGGATATTCGGGGACGGCACGGTTGCCTGCCTACGATCGCAGCCGCGTCACGCCAGGCATCGTCCATCTTGGCATAGGCGCCTTTCATCGGGCGCATCAGGCTGTCTATATCGACGACTGCCTGGAAAGCGATCCAAGCTGGGGCATCGTTGGCGCGAGCCTGCGACGACCTGATACACGCGATGCGCTGATGCCGCAGGACGGCTTGTACACTCTGGCGGTTCGCGACAGTGAGGAAACCCACTGCCGGATCATCGGGTCCATCAGCAACATCGTTTGCGATCCTGAAAACCGGCTGGCAATTGCCGCCATCACCGCTGAGACGACGCGGATCGTCACGCTGACCGTGACGGAAAAGGCCTATTGCCGGGATCCTGCCACCGGCGATCTCGATCTCGACCATCCCGATATTCGAGCCGATCTTTCGGCGGACGCCGGCGCACGGTCTGCTCCGGGCGTGCTTGTCGCTGCGCTGGCTGAACGCCGCATTCGCGGCCTCCCGCCGATCACGATGGTCAGTTGTGACAACCTGCCGGCCAACGGAAAGACCCTCGCCAGGATCGTTCAGCAATTCTCCGCTGAGAAGGATCCCGGGCTCTCGACATGGATCGAGGACAATATCGCCTTTCCTTCAACCATGGTCGACCGGATCGTGCCGGCGACCACCGACGAGGACCGCGCCGAGATTGCCGGGTTGACCGGCTATGAGGATGCCTGGCCGGTGATGACCGAGCCGTTCACCCAATGGGTGATCGAAGACCGTTTCGTTGCCGGTCGACCGCCGCTCGAAAAAGTCGGCGCGGTGATGACGCAGGACGTCATGCCGTTTGAAGATATGAAGTTGCGTCTGCTCAACGGTAGTCATTCCACGCTGGCCTATCTCGGCCTACAGTCGGGCCATGAAACGGTCAGCGACGCCATAGCGGACCCGGTGCTGAGGTCGTTTGTCGAGACCATGATGCGCACCGAAATCCTGCCGACGCTGGATGTTCCCGGTGTTGATCTCGAAGAATATATAGCCTCGCTGCTTCGGCGTTTTGACAATACCGCGCTCCGGCACCGTACCATGCAGATAGCCATGGATGGCTCGCAAAAGATTCCGCAACGTTTGCTGGGTACCATTCGAGACCGCAGGGCCTCTGGTCAGCCGCATGAAAGGCTAACCCTGGCGGTGGCCGCATGGATCCGTCACCTTGCGGGAGAGGGGCCGGATGGGGTTGGGTATGAAGTAGACGACCCCATGGCAGGATTGTTCACCCGGATCGCCCGTAAAACCCTGCCAGATACCGCGGCATTCGGCTCGGCTGTCCTGGATCAGGAAGCCGTTTTTGGCATCGATCTATCAGCCGACGGCCCGTTCCGCGACGCCGTCCGGGCTCAGCTTCATGTCCTGTTCAATTCAGGTGCCCAGAGAGCCATGAGCGGCATAGTGGGTTGAACGCACCGACACTCAAGGTTCCGGCCTTACGTATTGATTTTCAAGCGGAAGACTCGAATCAGGGCTGACGAGTACCCATATGCGGTCAATCTGGACAAACCGTCCGTAAAATCTAAAACTGCTGCTCGGGCATCGACCACCCGGATCACCTGACATTCCGAGGTGACGATCGCCCATGTGCGGCAATGGACGAGAGAAATATGGACTACAAGGATTATTACGAAATTCTTGGCCTGGAACGGACTGCGACGCAGGACGAGATCAAGCGCGCCTATCGCAAACTGGCCCGCAAATACCACCCCGACGTCAACAAGGACGCGGATGCGGAAGCCAAGTTCAAGGAAGCCGGCGAAGCCTACGAGGTCCTGAAGGATACGGAAAAACGGGCGGCCTATGATCAGCTTGGCGCCAATTGGCAATCGGGACAGAATTTCAGGCCGCCGCCGGGATGGGACGAAGGCTTCGAGTTCTCGGGATCGGGCTTCGAACAGGCCGACCCGGGTGCCTTCAGCGATTTCTTCGAAACGCTGTTCGGCCAGGCACGAGCCCAGGGTGCGGGTGGCCGCGCCCGGCAGGAATTCCACGCTCAAGGTCAGGATCACCATGCCCGGATCATGATCGATCTGAAGGATGCCTATGAGGGCGCCACCCGCACGATCTCGCTGCGCGCACCGGAGGTCGACGAAACCGGGCACGTTGTCGTCCGCGATCGCTCGATTCGCGTCAAAATTCCGAAGGGCATTTCCGAGGGACAGCATATCCGGCTGGCCGGGCAGGGCACGCCGGGCGTTGGCCAGGGCCGCGCCGGAGATCTTTATCTGGAAGTCCAGTTCCAGCCCGATCCCAACTACACGGTCGAGGGACGCGACGTTTACCTGAACCTGCCGATTGCGCCTTGGGAAGCAGCGCTCGGCGGCAAGGTCAAATGTCCGACGCCCAGCGGCACGGTCGACCTGTCGGTTCCGAAAAACGCCCGCACTGGCCAAAAGCTGCGGCTGCGTGGCCGCGGTTTGCCCGGCAATCCGTCCGGCGACCTCTATGCGGTTCTGCAGATCGCCGTGCCACCGGCGAATACGGACGAGGACAAGGCCTTTTACGAACAGATGGCCCGCGACATGGATTTCGATCCGCGAGCCAAACTGGGGGTCTGACGCATCATGGCCAGAAAATCAGTCAACGTTCTGACCGGCGAAGTCATCGAGGCGATAAGCCTTGACGAACTCTGCCGTTCCTGCGGAGTCCAGTCGACCTGGATTGTCGAACTGGTCGACGAAGGGATCCTGGAACCGGAAGGAGTCGATCCGTCGACCTGGCGCTTTTCAGCCATCAGTATCACCCGCACTCGCATTGCCTGGCGCCTGCATCAGGATCTTGGCGTAAATCGCCCCGGCATAGCGGTGGCGCTCGATCTGCTGGACCAGCGGCGCGATATGCATGTGCTGTTGCAGCGGCTGCTGCACGGGTTGGAAGGTGAGGACCGGGATTAGGTCAGTTGTGTATTCGGACGCGTTGTGAAACCGTTCGGCTGCTTCGGCTTCCTTTCTGTGCCGCCTCCCCATGCCCCACATCGCGCTGCGCGGCTTGCCCGCCCGAGTGGGGCCGATCTGCAGCCAGCAAATGATCCAAACTTATCGCTCTTTGACCTGAGGTCCCTGACGAGAACCAATTGTGCGGGCCCTTGCTCTTCCGGAACTGTCTATATGCAGGTGAAAAACATGGATAGCGTACGCGGTGTCATCCCGATCGAACATGGCAAGGGCAACAGGGATTGCAATGTCATGCCGCCGTAACGACTGCGTTCTGCATCAAAGATCCCTATAATCGGCCATTGCCAGGAATACATCCGCTGTTCGGGCCACGGGTTCCACCCATTGGTCAGACAGGGTCAAAACATAAAGGCCGAAGAGTTCTGACAAACACACGTGTGCCGACCACGATAAGTTCGTCAGGAAAGTCGAAGTTAGGATTATGCAAGCTTGGGCTTTCAATACCAGATCCGAGTAGAAACATAGCGGATTTTGCGTGATGGCCGAAACGGCCGAAATCCTCGGAACCGCGTTTAGGCAGTTCCGCAGTCGCCAACGGAATGTCTTCGGCCAGCAGCGCTGCCTTTATCATTTGTACGGCTTCGGGGTCGTTTTCACAGTGATGGAAGACATCGTGGTAAGTAATGGCGTGTTTCAACAGTGCATTAGCGCAAGCCTTTGCCACAGCTTGTTCGGCGCGAGCGATGAGAGCGGTCATCGCGTTATCCTGTTGGGTGCGTAAAGTAACCCGGAGCTCTGCATGGCCTGGCGAGACCCCGAATGTCGGTTCACCCAGCCAAGCATGGGTGACAGTAACAAGAACAAAATCGGGATCTGCCGCATCGTCCCCTTGCCCAAGCGCGTGCAGGTCAGAAATAAGGTCAGAAAGCGCAAATGCGGGCGAGAGTCCTTTTTCAGGCTGTGAGGCGTGGGCTGTGCGACCATCGAGGACAATTTTCATGCCGCGTGAGGCACAGTTCATCGGACCCGTGGCAATAACTGCATGTCCCATCGGCAGTCCCGGATAATTGTGTAGCGCAAATACGTAGTCGGGCGCGATGTCACTGAACCGCGGATCATCGATGACCTTCTGCGCGCCGCTGCCATCTTCCTCTGCCGGCTGGAACAACAGGATGACCCGACCGCGAGCAGGGCGGTTACGTCCTAGCCATCGAGCCGTTGCGGCCAGTGTTGCCATATGTCCGTCATGCCCACAGAGGTGACCTTTGCCTGGCACCTGCGAGCGGTGTACAAGGCTTGGGTTCACCTCATCGATGGGCAAGCCATCCAGTTCACAACGCAGAAGCACCGACGGGCCGTTGGTGTCACCTTGATAGATTGCCGCCACACCATGCCCGCCAATACCAGCCAAGAGTTTCTCCGGTTGCGTGGCCTGAATCATTGCAACAACGCGTTTAGCAGTTAGCTCTTCCTCCCCCGAAAGTTCTGGGTGACGATGAAGGTCGCGCCGCCATCCGGTCAGTTGCTCAATATCACTATTGGTGAGGATCGTCTGGGGATTGTCGCAGTTGGACATCGTTCATGCCTCCGCCTGAGCTTTTTCGCGCAGCGACAATCCGAACAGATCAAGCGGATCGACCGGGTCGGCCAGCACGTCGCGGTTGGCGAGGCAGGGGTGTGACCGTGTCTGAACACGCAGTTTGGAGTCCGCTGCTTACGTTCTTGGGGTGACTGTTTTCATACTTGAAGCCATAGAACTGCCCCTCCGAAGTAGGGATCAGTTCGATAGCCCCCTTCTCTAAATGTGCGGCAACCCGCGGCGTCTCGTCGAGAGGCTCAATCCCGCTGAAATCTGTCTCATTGGTGTCGGCCAGTTCGCAAAACATCCGTTGATGCCGATGTCCAGCATCCATTTCATCACGTGATCCACGCTCACGAATGGAACGAGGCTCAATGGTGCAGACGAGTGATCGGTCATTTGGCGAATCCGCTGTCGTCGGCAGTCGCCATCGTCTTGATTTCCGGGCAGACAGTCAACAGTAAATTGTCAATGGTTGACAATTTACAGTTTGTCTGCCACTTGTCCGGGTCTCACGGCGTTCGAGATCGGGCGCAGCGCAAAGGAGAAAATCATGAAGCGAATCTTCAACTTCATAGCCGCTGCCGGAACAGCCTTGATGCTGGCAACGCCGGCAGCTGCTCAAGCGCAGGGGGGGACGCTCAAGGTTGCCTTGCATCCCGAACCGCCAAGTGCCGTAGCCGGGGTTTCCGGGCTTGGTGCCGCCGAAATTCTTACGAGCAAGATCTATGAGGGGTTGTTCACCTATGATTTTGACCTGACACCCAAGCCTGGTTTGGCGGAATCCTGGTCGACATCCGAGGACGGCCTGACATTCACAATTCAGCTCAAGCCGAATGTGCGTTGGCATGATGGCGAAGCATTCGATTCCACCGACGTCGTCACCTCTTATAGTGTGTTCTCGAAAGAGAACCCGAACCTCGCGGTGTTGGTCCCGCAGATCGACTCGGTCGAGGCGACCGGCCCTTTGGAGGTGATATTCAAACTGAACAATCCGGTTCCCGCTTTGATCTACGGGTTGGCGCCGGGGGGCATGTCAATCATACCCGATCACATCTATGGCGGGGATGTTCCTTTCCGTGAGAATTCGGCCAACAGCACCCCTGTTGGTACCGGTCCATTCAAACTGGCCGAATGGCAAAAGGGCAATTTTATCCAACTCGTTCGCAACGACGACTACCATGTCGATGGCCGACCCTACCTCGATGAATTGTTTTTCGTCATTATTCCAGACAGCCAAGGCCGTGCAATCGCCTACGAGCAGGGTTCGATCGATGTGGTTTCTGCTTCCAACCTGGAGCTGTTCGATGTTGCGCGGCTCGCTGATCTGAAAGGATCTTCCAGCACCAGCCAGGGCTGGGAGTTCTTTTCTCCCCACGCTTTCCTGTGGCTGAACAACGACAAAGCACCTTTCGATGATAAGAATTTCCGTAGGGCGCTGAATTACGCGATGGACAAGGAGTTTATTCGCGATGTCGTGTTCAGTGGGTTGGCCACGCCTCCCAAAGGGCCTATCGGCTCGCGGACCCGATTCTTCGACCCTGAAACGGAAAGCTATTCCTTTGACCCGGAAATGGCTCGGGAATTGGTCGCAGCATCGTCGTACGACGGCCGCGAAATCCAACTTATGCCGGCATCGTTCCTGGGCTCGAGTTGGGGGCGTCTGGCGGAATATCAGGTGCAGGCGCTTAAGGACGTTGGGATCAATGTAAGCCTCAACTCGATGGACCCCGGCTCGCTCCTGAAGCGGCTGTCGGACCGCGACTATGACATGGCCCAAATGTATCTCTATCAGCGCGCGGATCCCGCCATTGGTGTGTCTCGCAATTTCCTGTCATCTGCCGCGAAGGCAGGATCTCCCTGGAACAACGTGGCCATGTACAAGGATGCGGATGCGGATGAGTTGCTTCGACAGGCGGATTCGGAAACTGATGCCGCTCTCCGTGCTGATCTCTACAGCAAGGCGCAACGGCGGATCGCCGATCAGGCTCCTGTTGTCTGGTTTGGCGAACTCGAGTTCCCGACGATCTACAAGGACAAGGTGAAAGACCTCATCACTGACGCTGCGGGTCTGAGTTCGAATTTTACCGACGTCTGGATTGAAGAGTGATCCTCGGTGCCGGGGGTGAAAACTACCCGGCTCCGTCAATATCCAAGAGGCGGTGAGTCAATGGCCAAGACGTTTCTGATTGAAACACTGAAGCGGGTTTTGGTTATCGTGCTGGTGATTGCGGGCACGTTTCTGCTTATCCGTTCGGCTCCGGGTGATCCCGCTGAATTCATTGCCGGTGAGGCTGCATCAGGCGATCCTGCTTTCATCGAGCAGTTGCGGATACAGATGGGTCTCGATAAACCTGTCATCGTTCAACTTGGGATCTACCTCAGGGATGTCGCGGCCCTCGATCTGGGCATGTCCTATCGTGAAGGTCGCCCGGTTCTCGACATCATACTCGAACGCCTTCCAAACACGCTGATTCTGGCGGGTACAGCCTTTGTTCTGGCTTTGGTTCTGGGCACGGCTGCAGGGTTCGCCGCGGCGGTCTTTCGCGGCACATGGATTGACCGCATCATCTCGCTGGGATCAGTGCTGTTCTTTTCGTCGCCCTATTACTGGGTGGCCTTGCTGGCGATCATTCTCTTCTCTGCCAAACTTGGTTTGCTGCCGTCGGGTGGGACGCAGACAATCGGTGCGGGCTACGAAGGTTTCCGCGCGGTTCTTGATTACGTACACCATCTCATCATGCCGGCAACGGCCTCCGCCCTGTTTACGATGGCGATCTATTCTCGTCTTGTACGTGCCTCTATGACGGACGTTGCGAACACGCTTTTTGTCAAATCTGCGCATGCAAAGGGCATGGCCCCCGGACGGATTTGGGTCCGACACGTGTTAAGGACATCGTTGCTGCCGATTACAACAATGGCCGGAGTGCAAGCTGGTCAGCTGGTTGCGGGAACGATTCTGACCGAAACCGTCTTCGCCTGGCCCGGCATCGGACGGCTAATGTACGATGCCCTGATCGCGCGCGACTACAACGTCGTCATCGGTGTTTTCATCATGACTTCCCTAATCGTCATCATCGCCAACCTTGTCGTGGATCTGCTCTACCGTTTCGTAGATCCCCGCACGCGAGCAGCCTGAGGATAACGACCATCCCAATATGGAAATCCATTTTCAAACGGCCAGACGCGATTATGGCCGGTCTGTTTCTAGTCTTCGCCGCTTCTTTGGCTCTGCTAGCCCCGGTAATATTTCCTGACGGTCCGTGGCGAATGGTGGCGCGGCCTTTCCAACTTCCGTTCCAGGATATGAAGCACCTGCTGGGAACCGATGCACTTGGGCGCGATATGCTAGTGATGATGATGTACGGCGCCCGTACGTCCCTGGGGATCGGGCTGATTTCGACTGTCGTGGCGGTCCTGCTCGGGTTGACAGTCGGCGGAATAGCTGGGTTCTTTGCGGGGCGCGTTGACAGCTTCCTCATGCGGGCAACCGAGCTTTTTCAGACCGTTCCCAATTTCGCGCTGGCGCTGCTCTTGATCGCGGTTTACACGCCATCGATATCTTCGGTGGTCATCGCGATCTCCATCGTTAGCTGGCCGCCTGTCGCCCGACTGGCGCGGGCCGAGTTTCTCAGCCTTCGGCGACGTGAATTCGTGCAGGCAGCCCTGCTGTCCGGCCAATCCAGTTTAAGAGTCGCGTTCAGCCAAGTCCTGCCAAACGCTCTGTCTCCACTGATCGTGATGGCCGCGCTTATGGTATCGATGGCGATCCTGTTTGAAAGCGCGCTCAGCTTTTTGGGGCTCGGTGATCCGAATGTAGTCAGCTGGGGCTACCTGATCGGGACCGCCCGCGCGGTGATCTCACAAAGCTGGTGGCTTACCTTCATCCCGGGCCTTGCGATCATGCTGACGGTCGTCGCCATTTCAATTATCGGGGACGCGATCAGTGACAGCCAGGATCCATATTTCGAGCGTCGGGAGTCTGTGTGATGACCGTACTTGACATTCAAGGCCTTCGCGTCAGTTTTGGGGGCAAATCCGAGGTCGTTCAGGGTGTGAGCTTCACGGTCGAAAGGGGCAAGACAACCTGTCTCGTCGGTGAAAGTGGTTCAGGCAAGTCGATGATTGCCAATGCGGTCATGGGGCTTATGCCATCGTCAAAGCTGAAGATTTCCGAGGGAGACATCCGATTCGGAGGCCGGTCCCTAGTCGGGCTTCCTGCCGCCGAAATGCGGGATTTGCGCGGGAAGGCGATCTCGATGATTTTTCAGGATCCAATGTCCGCCCTGAATCCGGTTCGCAGTATCCGGACCCAGTTTGACGAGGTCTTCTCGAGCCACGGGATCGACCCACCGCAAGGACGCCGGGCACGAATGCTAGAGCTTCTGGAACTAGGACGCCTTCCCAACCCGCGGCGTATCCTCGATGCTTATCCGTTTGAGTTATCAGGTGGTCAACGGCAACGAGTCATGATCTCCATGGCGATGGCACTGAACCCGGAACTCCTGATTGCCGATGAACCAACCACTGCGCTCGATGTGACAACACAGGCTCAGATCCTGCGACTGATCAGCGATCTGCAACAAGAATTCGGCACGGCGGTTCTGTTCATAACTCATGATTTCGGTGTCGTAGCGCAGATCGCCGACGATGTGGTCGTTCTCTGCAAAGAAGAGGTTGTCGAACAAGGCAATGCTGTTCAACTTCTGCGGAACGCCCAGCACGAATATACACGCGAGTTGATTGCTGCCATTCCCGGCTGGAGGCCCCGCACCGGCCTGGCGCCTGCCGTGCCGGTCATTGACGCTCGCGACGTGATGAAAACCTTTAAGACCAAGGCAGGCGTCGTTGCCGCACTGAATCATGTCACAATCAGCGTCAAACCCGGTGAGACAATCGGGATCGTCGGTGAAAGCGGGTCGGGCAAATCCACCTTCGCGAAATGCCTTGTCGGTCTTGAAGAGGCGGATAGCGGCATACTGAAGCTTGAAGGGACGGACCTAATGTCGCTACCGACTGCTGCCCGCCGCAAGATGCGCCGTCAGATGCAGGTGGTGTTTCAGGACCCGAGTGCGGCTCTCAATCCTCGTCACACGGTAGGCCGTACCATCATCGATGTGCTTAAGGTCAACGGTCACGATCGCGCATCCGTCAAGGAGGCTGCTCGGGTCTTGCTCGAGGACGTTAAACTCGACTGGGGTTTCTTTGATAGGTTTCCGCATGAGTTGTCGGGCGGCCAACGGCAACGCGTGTGCATCGCGCGCGCATTGGCAGCCAATCCGAAGATCCTTATCGCAGACGAAGCCCTGTCCGCGCTGGATGTTTCCGTACAGCGTCAAATACTCGCGCTGTTCGCCGATTTGAAGGAAAGGCGAAACCTAACGATATTGTTCATTACGCATGATCTGCGTGTTGCTGCCGAGATTTGCGACAATCTGGTGGTTATGCAGTCGGGCAAGGTGATTACCAATGGTGCGCCAGCAAATGTGCTCGCGGGCAAGATGCCCCCCTATGTCCGGGAATTGATAAATGCCATACCGGGTCAGGACTGGTTTCCCGTCGACCAACAAGCCTTGACACAAACGGAGGTTATTTGAATGGCACCGGTAATCGAAAAACTACAGAACAAAGGTCTGTCGGTTACAATTGGCGAAGAGCTGGTACGACTGATTGCTTCTGGCAGCTTGAAGCCAGGCCAAAGGCTGAACGAAGCTTATCTGGCCGAGAGTTTTGGCGTCAGTCGAGGGCCGGTAAGGGAAGCCGCGCGAGAACTGGAGGGGCAGGGGCTGATTGTCAGCCGACCCCGCCAAGGTTTCTTTGTCGCTGATTTTACCGCACAGCAGATCGTGGACCTTTATGAGGTCAAGCGCTGGATCGACCACGCGTTGATCCATGATGTCCTGACGTATTCGGACCCGGCATCACGAGCCGAAGTGTTGGCCGATTTGGATACCATCGACACCAGCGAAAAGGTTGCATTTGCCAACTCGCTCTTTGCCTTTCGCCAAAGATGGGTTGCCCGACTTCACAACAGCATTCTCGCAGCGTACGCGATGTCGCTCTATCGGCAGTTCCATATTGTGACAGCTCTCATCGATGCGCCTGATCCTCCGGCCCGGATGGACAGGATCGTCAACACCTTGCGGGCGTTCTGGACCGCCTTGGTGGCGGGTGATGAGGAAGCCGCCAAAAGGATCATGCAGGAAGACGCGGAGTATTGGCAGAAGGATGTTGTTCCGCGTTTCGGCACTGAAGCTGATGATTCTACGCAGACGGAAAAAAATTAGCAAACCAGGCCTTGATCGAACCCTGTCCAAACTCCACTGCGGTCTCCTTCCCGCATTCCGCTGTGCAGCAGGGCCTTCGCTGGCATCCGGTGGGGGGCAGTGGTGGTCATGCGGCCCAATCGGTGAATGTGTGTAACCCGGTCGTCTGTTCCTCGGTTGTCGTGAGTACGTCACAAACGATCGTTTCCCGAACTATCAGTTCGTTCAATCAGACGGTCGTGGAAATCAAATCCATCCATGGGGGCAGTGCATGGAACGTGAACCGAGCCAAACGCGTCGCAATTTCCGGTGTCATTCAGAAGATATCTCCGCGCGGTTTGAAAGCAAATTGCGCAGATCTTGCGCGGGCATTGCCTAAACGTCCGGCTGCCCGGCGTTCATCGAGCGGCCTCCACTCACGTCGTCTCCGCCGGCCATCAAATTGTCTGCAAGAAACATCCATCGCGATTGAGGCTATGTCACTCGGAAAACACCGGCCAGGATATTGGTCCCGCTTTGGGGCCCGAGGACTTAGCTTCTTTCCTCCAGAAAGTTCCTAGGGCCTATGTTTTCATTGGCAATGGCGACAACGCACCCCTTCAAATCCGCGGCTACGATTTCAATGACGGCCTTTTGGGCCATGGAATTGCCTGTTGCGTCGAACTGGTGCGGCAGGCGTTGCCAGCGGCAGTCTGAGCAAGCTACCAGAACGGGAAACCCATGACAGATATAACTTACTGGTCGGTCGCCGAGACCGCAGAACATTTGCGCCGCAATGCCGTTTCGGTACAGGAGATTACGGAGGCCCAGATCCAGAGGATCGAGGCGATCAATCCCAAGATCAATGCGGTAACCAGCCTAGTTGATGAAGCGATGGACATCGCCAAGGCTTTGGACAAGGCGGGACGGCCCGAAGATGCGGATCCCCTTTGGGGGGTGCCCGTGACGACAAAAATCAATATCGATCAGAAGGGCTGTGTGAACTCGAACGGAGTGGCGGCCTATGCCAATGACCGGGCTGATGCCGATTCACCGGTCACCGCCAACCTGAAAAATGCAGGCGCGGTTATTGTCGGACGTACAAGCACCCCGGAATTTTCGATGCGGTGGTTCACGTCCAATCCGGTGGATGGCATATCATTCAACCCATGGAATTCAGGTCTGACACCGGGGGGGTCAAGTGGCGCCGCAGCGGCCGCGGTAGCCTGCGGCATCGGCGCAATCGCACATGGTAACGATCTGGGTGGGTCGCTGCGCTATCCTGCTTATTGTTGTGGGGTGGCGACCATTCGGCCGTCCTTTGGCCGAGTCCCGGCAATGAATCCAACCAAGTCCGCCGCCGGGATCGAGCGCGGGCCGTTCACGCAGTTGATGGCGGTACAGGGGCCACTTGCCCGTTCAGTTGCCGATGTACGGGCCGGGCTTCAGGTCATGTCCCGGCGCGATATCCGGGATCCACTTTGGGTGCCACCCTTGGATATTGGTCGCGTCATCGACGCCAATTTGACAGTCGGGTACGCGATCAACCCGTTCAGCAACGAGCACGACCCTGCCATCGAGAAATCCATGCTAACCGCTATTGCTGCCTTTAAGGACGCAGGAGCGACCGTACGGGAAATCGCTCCGCCATTCTCCGCGGAACTGCCCGCTCTTTGGGGAACGCTGATGTTCACCGAAACAGAAGCGCTCCTGCGCGCCGATTTAGAGTCCAAAGGTTCATCGGAAATGTGGCAGTATTATCAGAATCTCGCTGCCTACTTCGAAACCGCGGATGTTAAGGGTATGCTACGGGCGATGCAGCGCCGGATTGTCATTCAGCGCGCCTGGGCTGAGATGTTCTCTCACGTGGATCTGCTGTTGATGCCAACGTCGCTGCAAAAACCTTTCCGCAACAATCAGGATTTCCAGGAGCCGGAGACACTGAATGACATCGTTGCAGCCCAAGCACCGCTGCTGTCGATCAATGTTCTGGGGTTGCCATCGGCAGCACTTCCTACCCACCTTGAGAACGGAGTACCACAAGGCGTGCAGTTGATCGGGCCGATGCATCAGGACGCATTTGTTCTAGACGCAGCTGAACGGCTGGAACGTGAAATTGGCACTCTTTGGCAAGAGCTCACACTACAGGAGCCCATATGATGGCCGAAATCGAACACAAACAAGCAAAAACAAGTTTGTTAAAGATCGTCACCCACGCTGAAACGATCTACCTTGCCGGCCCAGTGGGGGCTGGGGAGGCAAATGTGAAGCAGCAAACACGCGAGTGCTTGGGGCCTCGGAGCGACTTTCTCCGGATGTATGATTGGGCAAATCGCATATCCTGCTGGCGATCAGCCGGCTGGCAGTTATGTCCGAAATCGGCGAAATGAATGCGGTTTGGGGCGTCTGGTTGCCTGAAGTCAGGTGGCGCTTCTCACGCTCAAACGGGATCACAGAAGGCTATCATCGAAAAATGAAGCTCATCCAACGCAGAGCATTTGGGTTCCGAAACTTCGAAAACTACAGAAAGCGCGTTCGAGCGCTTTGTGCTTGAAGGTCAAAGAAGGAGAAATCTGATACAGAATTGACCCACATTCTGCAGATCATAGGCGGGTGCCCCCGTATTCGACGAAGACCCGCGCGTTCGGCTTTCTGCGCTTGAAGGTCAATAAAGGAGAAACCTGATACAGAACTGACCCACACTCTGCAGATCATAGCCGGGTGCCCCCGTATTCGACGAGGACCCACATACTGCAGATCATAGGCGGATGCCCCCTACCGACGAAGACCCGAACCATTTAGATCCCTTCGGTAATCGATGTCTTGAAAAACCGTTCGGCTGGCTGGGGCGGCTGGATTCGAACCAGCGCATGGCGGTACCAAAAACCGCTGCCTTACCACTTGGCTACGCCCCAAAAACGGTCAGCAAATCGTTAGGGCCGAACGGACCTTGCGTTTATCACTTCAGGTGCAGAATTCAAGCGCTGTGTGAGAAAATCCTGTCGTCGATTTGCGGCGTCGATACGCTGGTGCGGATCAGGCCGCGCGAAAACGGGCAGTAAGCTGTAGTCCGGTGATTGCCATGAACATCAGGAGCCAGATCGGATCGACCCGCCGCAGGAAGAATGTCTCGAGAAACGACAGCATCGTCATGAAGACCAGGATCATCATGAAGAGGTCGGCGAGGTTGGCATTGGTCTTGTCCCGGCAAGATTTCACGTAGTTCACGGCCGGGGCCACGAAAAGTGCCCATAACAGGACGAAAAAGCCAACGAGGCCCATTGTCAGCGCCATATCCACGAAGTTGTTGTGTCCGTGAACGATGCCGCGGAAATCCCAATCCCTTTCGAACGGCTTTTCGATCTGCTCGACCGTCGGCGTACCCCAGAAACTGTCGAAGCCCGTGCCAAACCATGGCCTGACGCCGATGTTTTCCATCCCGTACTGCCACAGCGTTGTGCGGCCGGTGAAGGATGGGTCCGAAAGGATGGCTCCTGTCATCGATGCCCAACCCTCCGAATAGACACTGCCAAGCGTCAAACCGGCGATCATCGCGACAACAACAGCGTAAAGTCCGACCGTCAGCAGCGGCAGGCCGATGACACGTCCCGCCAGGACGATGAAGACGGCTATCGGCAGGAACCCGTTGGTGGTCTTCGAACCCGTCTGGACGACGAAGAAGAGCGCCAGAATGGTGACGATTGCGCCGAGTGCCTGTTGTTTCGAGCGCCAAAGATAGATCCCGAACATGACAAAGACCGACATGACCGGGCCGGCGATGTTCTTGTGGGAAAAGTGTCCGCGCCAAAGGCCGGCATGTTGTGCCTCGTCACCGGTGCCGCCGTGGACGCTGTACCCGGGCAGCAACGCGATACCGACATAGCTGACCGCCATCGCGGTGAGGATCGCAGCTGCCGAAACGCGCTGGAATGACCGCTCGTCGGGAGGCAAAAGCACGACACTCGCGGCAAGGATCATGCCGATCAGCGTCAGGATCACCGAGCGGGTGGCCGATGCCGGATCGGGAGCCACGACGATGGATAATGCCATCACCACGCCGATTGCCAACCACGTCGGAGAGAGGAAGACGCCGAGTAGCTTGCGATTGACCAGCGTCGCCATCGATATGACAGCTACGATGCCTGCTATGAGGAAGCCGATTTGGTTCAGCCGGTCGCCGCCAGCGGCCTCGGGCTGCTGGAACAGGCTGCCGGCTTCGAACGGCCGCAGCGAAATCATCAGCAGGCTGAAAGCAAGGAATGCAAGGGCGGACGCGGTCAGGCGCGCAGCCTTGACCCGACGATCGGTGGGATCGTCGGGCGGTCCGCTCGCCTCAAGGCGATGATGTGCCGAAACGGACACGCTCTGTCTGCCTTTCCAAGCGGAAAGCCGCTCAGCCGCAATTCACGTTCCGCAGACAATCACCGATTTACGTTAAATCATCGTTTCGCGCGTGTGGATCAACGATCAGACGACTGCCAGTTGGGGTTGATCCAGGGCTCGGCATTGGACCGAGAGAGCGGCTGACGGCCCAGAATGTGGTCTGATGCCTTTTCGCCCAGCATGATCGATGGCGCGTTGATGTTGCCGTTCGTAATCAGCGGAAAGGTCGATGAATCGGCGACCCGCAACCCGTCAACGCCGATCACCCGGCATTCCGGATCGACAACGGAATCCGCGTCGTCGGCGCGCCCCATCCGGCAGGTGCCGCAAGGATGATAGGCGCTTTCAACATGCTGGGAGATATAGGAATCCAGCGCCTCGTCCGACTGGACGTCATCCCCGGGCGAGATTTCCCTGCCGCGAAATGAATCGAACGCGGTCTGGCCGAACACCTCACGGGTCAGGCGGATACAGTGGCGAAAATCCTCCCAGTCGGACCGTTCGCTCATGTAGTTGAAGCGAATGACGGGTGCCGCTTCCGGTCTCGCTGAACGCAGTGTCACGCTGCCGCGCGATTTTGACCGCATTGGGCCCACATGAGCCTGGAACCCGTGAGAGCGGGCGGCCGCCTTGCCATCATATCGAATGGCAATCGGCAGGAAGTGATACTGGATGTCGGGGTATTTGACCCCGGCCTTGGAGCGCACGAAGGCCGCCGCTTCGAAGTGGTTTGTGGTGCCTAGGCCGGATTTGAAGAACAGCCACTCGGCGCCGATCGCAGCCTTGGAGACAAGATTCAGCTTGGAATAGAGCGTGATCGGTTGGGTGCATTCCTGTTGGACGTAAAGTTCCAGATGGTCCTGCAGATTGGCGCCGACACCGCGGCGATCGGCGACCACGGGAATGCCGTGTTCCTTCAGGTGTGCTGCGGGCCCGATGCCGGACAGCATCAGGAGCTTCGGTGAGTTGAAGGCGGAGGCGCAGATAATGACCTCGCGATCGGCACCGACGGTCTCGATCCGGCCGCCGCGCTCGATCTCGACCCCGACAGCGCGTCCGTCCTCGATCTTGACACGACGGGCAAAGCAGCGAACGAGGCGCAGGTTGTCGCGCTTCAGCGCTGGCTTCAGATAGGCATTGGCAGCCGACCATCGCTTGCCGTTGTGGATGGTCTGCTCCATCAGGCCGAAGCCTTCCTGCTTCTCGCCGTTATAGTCGTCGGTCACCTCGAATCCGGCCTGTCGTCCGGCTTCGATGAAGCTCTTGAACAACGGATTGTCGGCTTTGCCGCGGCGCACATGCAGCGGCCCGGACGTCCCGCGCCAGCCCTCCTGGCCGCCATGCGACGTCTCCATTCGGAGGTAGTAGGGCAGCACATCGGCAAACCCCCAGCCGTCGGCACCGGCTTCCGCCCAGCTGTTGAAGTCCTCGGCATGACCGCGCACGTAGACCATGCCGTTGATGGAGGAGGACCCACCTACGACCTTGCCGCGCGGTGCAACCAACCGTCGTCCGGCCAGATGAGGTTCTGGTTCCGTCTCGTAGCCCCAATCATAGCGGCCCATGTTCATGGGATAGGAGAGGGCGGCCGGCATCTGGATGAACGGCCCCGCGTCGGTGCCGCCGAATTCCAGGACGATGACGCTGTTCTTGCCGTCGTCGGAAAGCCGGTTTGCCAATACCGAACCGGCCGAACCAGATCCGATGATGATATAATCCGCATGCATTTAAGGTGTCCGCCGTCAGTTGGGGCAGGCGGCCAATCGGGCCGCCACTCGAGTATCGTTGATCAAGTGTGAGATTTCCGTCTTTGCCTTCATGGCACCCACCGCTACTCGCCGCGCGGAAAGCGCTTGCTTTCCTCAAGGTTGTTCAGGTCGAGATGGTTGCGCATGTACCGCTCCGACGCTTTCTGAAGCGGCTGGAAGTCCCATGGATAGTGCGCGCCGTTGCGAAGCGCCGGATAGACTACCCAGCGTCGCGCCTGGCTTTCACGCACGGAGGCGTCGAATACGCCCATATCCCAGCGGTCTCGGACTTGCGTCATGAAGGAAGCAACGAGGTCGCTGTGAGAGGCCTGCGTTGCGAGGTTGGTCGTTTCCGCCGGATCGGCTTCCAGATCGAACAACAGCGGCGGATCGAGCTCGCAATGGACGAACTTGTATTGTTCGTCGCGGATGGCCACGAGCGGCGCGTAGGAGCCTTCAGCCGCATATTCCATCAGAACCGCCGAGGACCGCGTTTCTCCGGCAATGACGGGCAAGAGGCTTTCGCCATCGGTCCACGGTGAGACGGCGTCGAGGCTGATACCCGCAAGATCAGCCAAAGTCGGCGTTACATCGAGGTTGGAAACAGCCGTTTCAATGCGCCCGGTGGCGATGTCCGGTCCGCTGATCATCAGTGGTACACGTGACGAGCCCTCGAAAAAGCACATCTTGAACCACAGTCCGCGCTCACCCAGCATGTCGCCGTGATCCGAGCAGGACAATATGAGCGTGTTGTCCGCCATTCGCGTGGTTTCAAGGACATCGAGCAGTTCGCCAACCTTGTCGTCGAGATAGCTGATGTTGGCAAAATAGCCACGTCGCGAACGTCGAACGTCCTCGGGCCCGATATCGAAACTGCGGTAATCGTTGGCGACATAAACGCGCTGCGAATGCGGATCCTGGTCCTCATAGGCAATAGCTGAAACCTGCGGCTCCAAGTGGTCGCAATCTTCATAAAGGTCCCAGTATCGACGTCGCGCCACATAGGGATCATGTGGGTGGGTGAACGAAACCGTCAGGCACCAGGGGCGGGTGGTTTCGTCTTCAGATTCCCGCGCCAACTGGTAGAGCTTCTGGCAGCCGAAAAACGCGACCTCATCGTCATATTCCATCTGGTTAGACGTCTCCGCGACGCCCGCTCCAGTCACCGAACCGAGATTGTGGTACCACCAATCGATCCGTTCTCCGGGTTTTCGATAGTCAGGTGTCCAGCCGAAATCCGCGGGGTAGATGTCGGTGGTCAACCGATCTTCGAAGCCGTGCATCTGATCCGGGCCGACGAAATGCATTTTACCCGATAGGCAGGTGTAGTAGCCGGCCGCCCGCAGGTGGTGGGCATAGGTGGGAATGTCCGAGGCAAATTCCGCTGCATTGTCGTAAACCCGCGTGCGGCTCGGCAATTGGCCCGACATGAACGAGGCACGCCCCGGCGCGCAGAGCGGCGAGGCGGTGTAGTTGTTCGTGAAACGGGCGGAGCGCTGCGCCAGGCGCTTGAGATTGGGCGCATGAAGCCACTCGGCCGGGCCATCCGGAAACAGAGTTCCATTCAGCTGGTCCACCATGATGATGAGAATATTCGGCCGCTTGCCCATGCTCGCGTTCCCTTTGAAGCCGCTGTGCCAGCGGGAAATCAGGTGTCAAAATATTTTTTTTTGAACAACCATTCAAGAAAAATCTGGATGGGCAAAGGGCCACTATCGTTTGGGCTCGCCGCATTGCCAATGGGACACCGCGATCACGATGTTGCAACGCAACCGTGATATTGTTAAAGGTTGAACAATATTGATCGCCACCGTCGTGTTGCGCATATGGTAGGTGGACTATGGCTTGGCACGAATATCCCTGGAGAATTCCAATGACAGCTTGCATCACCGGTTGGGCTCACTCGAAATTCGGCAAACTGGAAGGCGAAACGGTCGAGAGCCTGATTGTTGGCGTGGCCACCGATGCCATTGCTCATGCCGGGCTGGAGCCGCAGGACATCGACGAGATCATTCTGGGCCATTTCAACGCAGGCTTCAGCAAACAGGACTTCACCGCAAGCCTGGTTCTCCAGGCAGACGACCGGCTCCGTTTCAAGCCGACCACCCGGGTCGAGAATGCCTGTGCAACCGGCTCCGCTGCAGTTCACCAGGGTTTGAAAACCATCAAGGCCGGCGCCGCCAGGAACGTTCTGGTCGTCGGCGTCGAGCAGATGACGACCACCCCGGGGCCGCAAATCGGCGAGAACCTGCTCAAGGCCTCCTATCTGCCGGAGGACGGCGACATTCCCGCTGGCTTCGCCGGCGTGTTCGGACAGATTGCCGATGCCTATTTCCAGCGGTATGGCGACCAGTCGGATGCGCTTGCCACACTTGCGGCGAAAAACCACAAAAACGGTGTCGGCAACCCGTTTGCCCAGATGCGCAAGGACCTCGGCTACGAGTTCTGCCGCAACGAGAGCGACAAGAACCCTTACGTGGCCGGGCCGCTGAAACGCACCGACTGCTCGTTGGTTTCGGACGGTGCGGCGGCCGTTGTTCTGACCGACATCGAAACGGCCATGCATGCCCCGCGGGCGGTGATGTTCCGGGCAGCCGAACATGTCCAGGATTTCCTGCCCATGTCGAAGCGCGACATTCTTCTTTTCGAAGGCTGCCAGGTCGGCTGGCAACAGGCGCTGCAGAAAGCCGGCGTCGGGCTCGATGACCTTTCGTTCGTGGAAACCCATGACTGCTTTACGATCGCGGAACTGATCGAATACGAGGCCATGGGACTGGCGAAGCCGGGCGAGGGCGGTGCCGTAGCTCTCTCAGGTGAGACACAGATGGGCGGCCGCCTGCCGGTCAACCCGTCGGGTGGATTGAAGGCGAAGGGTCACCCGATCGGCGCGACCGGCGTTTCCATGCACGCGCTGACATCGATGCAGTTGTGCGGCGAAGCCGGCGATATTCAGGTCGACGGTGCTGAACTGGGCGGTATTTTCAACATGGGCGGCGCGGCCGTCGCCAATTACGTCTCCATCCTCGAACGCGTCCGGTAACCACACGGAAACGTTGTTGTAGTAGAGTCCTTCGTCTTGGGGTGACAGGGAGAGGCGGCATGGCTGTTCTCGTAACCGGAGGTGCGGGTTACATCGGCAGTCACATGGTTTGGCGGCTTCTTGATGCCGGTGAAGATGTGGTTGTCATGGACCGTCTTTCGACCGGCTTTGATTGGGCTATTCCGAGGGAAGCCCCGCTCGTGATCGGCGACGTTGGCGATGGCGATCTGGTAGCGCGAACCGTGAAAGAACATGCTGTGGAGGAGATCATCCACTTTGCGGGTTCGATCGTGGTGCCCGAGTCGGTGTCCGATCCGTTGAGCTACTATCTCAACAACACCTGCAAGACCCGCACGTTGCTGGAGGCCTGTGTCGCTGCAGGCGTGCCGCGATTCATCTTTTCTTCGACTGCAGCGGTTTACGGAACGCCCGAAACAGTGCCGATCCCCGAAGACGCGCCGTTGCAGCCGGAGTCGCCCTACGGCATGTCGAAACTGATGACCGAATTCATCCTTCGCGACACGGCCGCAGCTCACCCTTTCAACTACGCTGCTCTGCGCTATTTCAACGTCGCCGGGGCCGATCCGAATGGCCGGACGGGGCAATCGACACAGAACGCCACCCACCTCATCAAAGTCGCGACACAGGCAGCGCTCGGCAAACGCGCCCATCTCGACGTCTATGGCACGGACTATGCGACACCGGACGGCACCTGCGTCCGCGACTACATCCACGTGACCGATCTGGTCGAGGCACACTATCTCGCCCTGGAACACTTGCGGTCCAAAGGCAGCAACCTGGTCGCAAACTGCGGATACGGCAACGGCTATTCGGTTCTGGAAGTGATTGAGGCCGTGAAAGCGGCCAGCGGCAACGACTTTCCGGTGCAGCTGGCCGATCGACGGCCGGGTGATGCGGTTACCGTCGTTGCCGATTCCTCGCTGCTGAAAAAGCAGCTCGACTGGGTGCCGCAACATGCCGATCTCGGCGAGATCGTCACCCACGCGCTGAACTGGGAGTCCGCGTTGGCCCGGCGCAATACCTAAGACGCAGCCGACGGCTTGTAGAACAGGGCCTGGCGGACGTCGTATAGGTCGTGAAAAAATTTCAGCTCCAGCGCCTTTTTGAGAAAGGCAACGCCTGACGAGCCGCCGGTTCCGGGTTGCATGCCAATCACCCGTTCGACGGCCGACATGTGGTCAAACCGCCAGCGCTGGAACAGAGTTTCGACATCCATCAGCTTTTCCGCCAGGCAGTAGAGATCCCAGTAACGGTCGGTATCGCGATAGACCTGTTCCCAGATCGCGACGATGCGCGGGTCGCCGGAATAGGGTTCTCGGAAATCGCGGTCGAGCAGTTCCGGCGGTACGTCGAAACCCTGCCGGGCAAGCAGCCGGATCACCTCGTCATAGAGCGATGGCTCGGCAAGTGCGGCCTCCAGCATTGCCGTGACCTCTGCATCGTGGGAATGCACCTTCATGGTGGAGGGGTCTTTGTTGCCGAGGATGAACTCGATCTGGCGATAGCCGTAACTCTGGAAGCCTGAACCGTTGCCAAGCGCTTCCCGGAACAGCATGTAGTCGGCGGGCGTCATGGTCAAAAGGGTTTCCCAGGCCGCGATCAACTGCTTCTGGATTGCCTTGATCCGGTCGACGTCCTTGAAGGCAGGGCCGAACCGGTCGGCGATCAGATGGCCGCGAAGCTGTCTGATCTGATTGTGCATCAGTTTGAGCCACAATTCGCTCACCTGGTGGATCATGAGAAACAGCAACTCGTCCGGCTGCGGCGGATCCTGAAAAGTCTTCTGCAGGTTCAGAAGCGTCTTGAGCTGCAGAGCATCGGCGTAGCTTTTGCGCTCCTTGGCGGCGAAATCCGTAACCACGGTCTCTTCCAGGCCGCGCTGCAACAGACGCTCGTTCGAGCTGTTTTCAGGCATTGATTCCTCCAATTTGGATCAGGCAGCCTTGTGTTCGGCCACGAGCTCCTGAAGCTTCAGATAGGCATGGGATGTCAGCTGGACATGTTCGCGCATCAGGGCTGTCGATTTTTCCGCATCCCGCCCGAGCACGGCGTCCATCAGTTTTGTGTGGCACTCCACCCCCATTACCGCATTGAGAGTTGTTTCGATGTCCCGACGCAGAGCGGCGTTCTTGCCGACTGCGGAACGCGCGTCGGCGAGGGTATTGCGGTGGTAACGTTGCAACTGTGCGCCGATTTGTTCAGTTAGCCGGTTCAGCCATTCGGACTGGCAGGCCGACGTCAGGGCTCGGTGGAAGGCATCATGTCGCTCGTCATAGGTGGCAATGACGTGGCGATCGGATGAAAGCGCCGGAACCGGCGTTTTTGAAAGTTGATAGTGGGCGGCGACAATGGCGCTCTCCCATTCTTCGGTGCCGCGTTCCATCGCCTGAATCAGCATCTGCGTTTCGATCAAGGATCGGACCCGGCCAAGATCGGTCAGTTCCTCGATCGAGCTTTCCGCAACCTTGAAGCCGCGGTTGAAATTGGCCGTTACGAGGCATTCCGACTGCAAACGCGTCAAAGCCTCGCGCAGCGGCGTCAGACCGAACCCGTACTCGCTGGCCAGCATTGAAGCGCGCAGGGGCGTGCCCGCCGGCAGATCACCGTCGAGAATGAGATTTCGAAGGCGCTCGTAAACCTGTTCGCTGTTGGATTGCTTCTCTGTGTCGCTCATTTTATACGATTTTCAAGATTTTATAAAATATTGACATGGAGTACCTTTCTTGTAAAGTCTCTTTTCAGCCTCCCGTAACATTCAAGGCGTCAGTGGGCCGTATCGGCCAAGGCCACGATGAAGGAACTAGACAGCATGATCACACGAGCGCAAAGCGAAGCCCTGGACCAACAGGACCCTCTATCCGGTCTGCGCGACAAGTTTCTTCTCCCCGAAGGGGTCATCTATCTCGACGGCAATTCGCTGGGAGCGCTCCCTGCCAACACACCGGAGCGGATCCGGTCGGCGGTCGACAAAGAGTGGGGCGAGCAGCTCATTCGCAGCTGGGGCTCAGCCGGCTGGTTCGAAATGCCGGAAAATCTCGGTGATCGCTTGGGCAAACTGATGGGTGCCGCTCCAGGCCAGACGGTGGTGTGCGATTCCACGTCGATCAACATCTACAAGGCGCTTCACGCCGCAATGGCCCTGCGGCCTGACCGCAAGGTTATCGTCTCCGAGGCCGCAAGCTTTCCGACCGATCTGTATATGGTCGAGGGGGCGATGGGTTCTGGTGGAAGCGGCTATTCACGCCGTCTTTTGGGGTCCGATGGTCACGATCTGGCCGAACTGCTCCACGGCGATGTCGCCGCCGTTCTCCTTTCCAACATCGATTATCGCACCGGTCTGGTTTACGATATGGAGAAAGTGACCCGGATGGTGCACGATGCAGGAGCATTGATGATCTGGGATCTCTGTCACTCCGCCGGCGTTTTGCCGATGGAACTTGATGCGAGCGGAACGGATTTCGCCGTCGGCTGCACCTACAAGTACCTCAATGGCGGCCCCGGTTCACCAGCATACATCTATGCGGCGCAACGCCACCATGACCAGGCGCGTCAACCGCTGTCCGGCTGGTGGGGGCATGCGGCACCATTTGCCTTCGAACGCGATTATCGGCCGACGTCCGGCATTCGTCGTTTCCTCTGCGGCACCCAACCGATCCTGTCGATGAAGGGGGTCGAAGCGGCGCTGGATATCTTCGATGACCTCGACCTGCACGCGGTTCGCGAAAAGAGCCAGATGCTGACGGATCATTTCATAGAGCTTGTGGAACAGCATCCCGGATGCAGCGGGCTTCAGCTGGTTTCGCCGCGCGATGCCGACAAGCGCGGCAGCCAGGTTTCTTTCGCTTTCGAACATGGCTATCCGGTCGTCAGAGCGATGATCGACCGTGGTGTAATAGGTGATTTCAGGGCGCCCGACGTCATGCGGTTCGGCCTCGCGCCATTCTATCTGCGCTTTGCCGATCTTTATGATGCGGTGGATGTGATGGTCGCTTGTCTGGAGGATCAGGTTTGGAACGACGATCGCTACACCAGGCGCGAAACGGTCACCTGACAACTGCGCGTGAACGGGCCCGCCAGCGGCGGGCCCGTTCACGAAAATACTCTATTGCTGGATTGGCACCGAGCAGATCATCCGGGTGTGATTGCTGTTGATGTAGCACTGAGCCGGGATCGGTCCGGTCGGGATCGGATAGACATATTGCGGCTGGTTTGCGGATGCAGCCGCAGCGCCGACGGCCGCGCCGGCTGCGAAAGCTGCTCCCGGATGGTAGTAAGGCGGGTACGGCGGATAGTAGGGATGATACGGGTGGTAATGGCACTCCGGAGCCTGCGGTGAGTGGTAGCAGTAGGGGCCGGGTACCGGGTGATAGGGATAGGCGTGGTAGCCGCTCGCCGCGGTGCTGTGAACGCGCGATGCGTGATCGACAAAGAGCGCGACGCTGTCGGCACTTTCCGGAACTTTGCCAGACAGAACCTGAATTCCGTATTTGATCGAGTCTCCCGTCACTTCTGCACTGGTGAGTTCGACGATCGCCGGCGGGTTTTGTGTATCGCCCAGCACTGAGATGGCAGCGTTGGGGACAATGGAGGCAAACGGACCGTTGGGTCCCTGCCAGAGCTTGGCAAAGGCGGCATTGTCCATATGTCCGGTCAGCCGGTAGGGGCGGTCGCTGAAGAATACGGTCGACGGCACGCCCTTCAGGGTGATCGTCTTACCATCGGATTCAAGCGAGACAGCCTGTTGCACGTATTCGAACGCCGGGGCCGGGTACATCGATACTGGCTGATTGATGTTCTGCGCTTGCACGACAAAAGGGCTGAAGGCGAGCACGATCGCGCCTATCACTGCCGATAATCTTCTCATTGGGCTGACTCCCGCATGGGTTGTTGCAATGCACGAAGTGTAGTCGACGATCTTGGTAATTCAATGAACGATACCGCCTGGCGATAACCAATACTTACCGCCGCGCCTCTGGAGCAGGCGTTTTTGTAACTTGAGTTTACGGTCGCAGCACCGGCGCGCGTTTGCAAGCCACTTCGCAAGTCGTTATTTGGGATTGAAACGCAACGAGGCCAATCGATGTCCAACCCGGTGCTTGTAGAGTTGACCCGTGGCGGTCGTGTTGAGAGCGTTCATCGCGGTGCAGTCGTCGTTGCTGATGGCCGAGGACAGCAGTTTCTGTCCCTGGGTCAGGTGGAGGCACCGGTTTTTCCGCGTTCGGCAGTCAAGGCGATGCAGGCGCTGCTCCTCGTCGAAAGCGGCGCCGCTGACCGCTACGGTTTTGGTAGCAGTGAACTGGCGCTGGCCTGCTCATCACACTCGGGTGAACCGGCACATGCCGAACTGGCTGCGTCGATGCTGGCTGCTGCGGATCTTGATCAGGCTGCATTGGAGTGTGGCACCCATTGGTCGTCCTCTCCAGAAGCCGCTCGCAATCTTGCCCGCTCCGGGGCTGTCGCTTCACAACTGCACAACAATTGTTCGGGTAAACATGCCGGCTTCATCTGCGCGGCGTGCCACCTCGGCATCGATCCGGCGGGCTATATCAACTACGGCCACGAAGTTCAGGATATGATCCGCGGCATCTTCGCAGATCTCACCGGCGATCACTTCGGCGTCGACAATTGCGGGACCGACGGATGCTCGATTCCGACCTACGCGACCCCACTGACGTCGCTGGCATTGGGGTTTGCCCGGATGGCGACGGGCGAGGGGCTCTCGATACGACGAGCAGAAGCTTCGAAACGCATCGTCGAGGCTTGTATGGCCGAGCCATATTTTGTCGCGGGTGAAGGCCGCGCCTGTACCAATCTGATGCAGGCAGCTCCCGGCATGGTCTTCGCCAAGACCGGAGCGGAGGGCGTTTATTGCGCCGCTCTGCCGCATGAGGGGCTCGGCATCGCTCTCAAATGCGACGATGGCGCTGGTCGTGCAGCGGAAGTCATGGCGGCGATGGTGCTGGCGTCATTCATGCCCGCCGGGGAAGAGCAATCGGCAGTGCAGGATCTGGCATCCCGCCCGCTGAAGAACTGGAACGGCATCGAGGTCGGTACCATCCGAACGACAGAGGCTCTTGCCGTCAAGTGACGGTGTTGTGGGAGACGGTCAGGTGGGCAAAACCACCGCCGCTTTGCCTTGCCATGTCGCCGGTTACCGGTTCTTGCCAGCGGTAGCCTATGATGGCGCCGCGTTTCTGCCCTTGAAACAGGTTGTTGGCAATGACTGCCGTCCGCGCACCTTCCGAGACCGACACGGCCACACCGACATTGCCCTCGCGGATGAGGTTTCCGGTTACAAGAACATTGCGCAGATAGGGCCCCCAACCGACAAGCACACCGAAGAGGGGGGCACCCTCGATGACGTTGCCGGTGATCGCCGTATCGGCTTCCGCGGCAATGCCAGTACCAAAGCCCGGCGGTTGCGTCTCATATGGGCCAATCGTCGTCAGATTGCGGATGAGATTGCCGCTTACCGTCGCCAGCCGGCCGCCTTGATCGAAGTTGGCAACGGAAATGCCGTTGGCGGCGCCGTCCACCAGATTGTTGGCCACTATCGCGCCCTGGAAGGCGAATTCTGAATAGATCGCCGTTTCACCGCTGCGGAAACACTGATTGCCCACGATCTGCACGTCGGATCCGCTGTTTGAACGGATCGCCGAAAAGGCACAGTCCTGGATGCTGTTATTGGCGACCAGCACATTGCCGGCGCGAAAGACGTTGATACCGTTGCCGTTCTGACCAGTGCCGCCGGACCGGGCACCGATCCTCACGATGCGATTGCCCGTCACCAGACTGCCGTCGGACTCCGCTTGCCAGCGGTGGATCAGAAGACCGCCGTCGGCACAGTCGGCGATGTCGTTATTCGCTATTCGAAGGCCCGTCGCGCCGACGCTGTAGACCGCTGCGCCGCCCGCGCCGCTGATGGTCGATTTGCTGATACGCCCGCCGCAAACTTCCAGGGCGACCGCGTGCTTGCGGCTGCCGAGAAGATCGCAATCGTCGATCAGCACCCGTGGCGTGCTGCGGATCTCGATCATCGCGGTGGCAAAGTCGGCCAGCCAGCGATTGGCGCCGTCGATGGTGAGGCCAGAGAATTGCACGTGTTCGGCATTGTCGGCGGTCAGGAAAAAACCGTCGCCGCCATAGACCAGCCTCGTTGCCCCCTTGATCCCTGTCAGATGGGTAAACTCAGGTAGCCTCAGTCCGGAAACCACATAGGTGCCGGGGGGCAGATAGACCGGTTTCCGCTCATTGGAGGCGCGTTGCAGGATGTCCGCCAGTTGCCGGCTCTGGTCATCGGCCGCGTGCGGGCGCATTCCGAACTGCGTGGCGTCGAGTGAACCACGCAAGTCTGCGAGTTCCAGGCCACCCGTCGATTGCGCGCGTGCGCGGGTCGCGGCAACGGTCAGGCCCGCACCGCACAATGAAGCCACAAAATTACGCCGGCTGTGAAGCATTCGGCCTTCGGTCCCGCCGATCCGGTGAATCCGGACCCACGCACCATCCTAGCCGGGTTGGGTAAACAGAGGATGGATGTGGAATTTGATCAATCGGCGGCGGAATCGAAATGTCCGCCTGTCAGTCGAACACTATGATTCGGCAACTTTTTCTTCACGATCAACATCGAGCCCTGAGGGTTCCCACAGTTCGATAGGATTGCCCTCCGGGTCGTTCAGTCGCGCAAACCGGCCGTTGGGGTGAATGGTGGCGTCAACATCGATTTTGATATTGGCCCGGCGCAACTGCTCCGCCATGGCGTCCAGATCGCGAACCCTGAAATTGACCATCCACTGTTGATCATCGCGTTCGAAATAGTCGGTGGTTTGCTTGAAAGGCGCGAACACCGTGGAGCCGCCTGATTGTCGCCAGCACGGCGTTTCATAGTCTTGCGGGACGCGTGAGACGCCGAGATGCTGCTCGTACCAGTGCGCCAGCGCATCGGGGTCTTTCGCCCGGAAAAACAAACCACCCATGCCAAGGACTTTTTCCATGAGCCGAGAGTGTCTGAAAATGTCGGCAGGTGCAACCATAGCGTCGATTTCGACGATTGTTCACCCGAGCATCGGAACCTATAACGGTCGATGTAACAGGAGAGGCGGGGCGCATAATGCTTCAGGACGGCAAACTTTATATCGGCACCAGTCGCAATCCGGACGACTCGATCAATGCAGGCGAATATCTTGATCTCGGCTATGCCAACCGGCACGGGCTGATCACGGGCGCGACGGGAACCGGAAAAACGGTAACGCTGCAGATCCTGGCCGAGGGATTTTCCAATGCCGGCGTTCCGGTGTTCTGTGCTGATGTGAAAGGCGACCTCTCAGGCATTGCTGCGATCGGCGAATACAAGGACTTCCTCGAGAAACGCGCCAATACGATCGGTCTCGATCCCTACGAGTTTCAGGAATTCCCGGTGGTGTTCTGGGATCTCTTTGGTGAAAAGGGCCATCGCGTCCGCACCAGCCTGACCGAGATGGGACCGTTGCTTCTGTCGCGCTTGATGGAGATGACCGACGCCCAGGAAGGTGTGCTCAACATCGCCTTCAAGCTAGCGGATGAAAACGGCTTGGCGCTGCTGGACATGAAGGATCTGCAGGCGTTGCTTGCCTATATGTCCGAGCACTCCAAGGAACTGTCGGGCATGTATGGCAATGTCGCCAAACAGTCGATTGGCGCCATCCAGCGCGATCTGCTGGTTCTGGAGCAACAGGGGGCCGAGCAGTTTTTCGGCGAACCGTCGCTGAAAATCAGCGATCTCATGCGTACGACGCCCGATGGCCGCGGCGCAATCAGCGTACTTGCCGCCGACAAGCTGATGATGAATCCGCGTCTCTATGCGACCTTTCTGCTGTGGCTGCTGTCAGAGTTGTTCGAAGAACTGCCAGAAGTCGGCGATCCCGATCGGCCGCGCCTGGTGTTCTTCTTTGATGAAGCCCACCTCTTGTTCGACGAAGCGCCCAAGGCCCTTATCGAGCGTGTCGAGCAGGTGGTCCGGCTGATTCGATCGAAGGGTGTCGGTGTGTACTTCGTCACCCAAAATCCACTGGACGTGCCTGAAACTGTACTTTCGCAACTCGGCAACCGCATTCAGCACGCCCTGCGTGCTTATACGCCGCGGGAGCAGAAGGCGGTCAAAACGGCGGCTGATACGTTTCGGCCCAATCCGGATTTCGACTGCTTCGAAACGATCACCCAGCTTGGCGTGGGCGAGGCGCTGGTTTCGACGCTGGAAAGCAAGGGCGTTCCCTCAGTGGTGCAACGCACGCTCATTCGCCCGCCGTCCTCACGCCTTGGACCGATCACCGATTCGGAGCGTCGCAAAACCATGGGTGTCAGCCCGGTTGCCGGTCTTTACGACGAGGATGTCGACCGGGAATCCGCTTTCGAAATCCTGCGCAAACGCGCCGAACAGGCAGCCGAGGCAGAGGAAGAGCAGCGCCGTCGCGAGGAAGAGGAAGACAAGGACATCCAGGAAAGCCGTCGCTGGACGTTGCCTGGTTTCGGCGACGTCGAGGATGATGACGACTACGACGACCGGGGTCGCCGGAAGACGTCACGCCGCAAAAAGGGCTCACGGTCACGCGCTCGTTCCGGCCATCGCCGCCAGACGGTCACGGAAGCTGCCCTCAAGTCGGCAGCGCGCTCCGTCGCCAGTTCCCTGGGCAAGGCGTTGGTACGCGGCATTCTGGGCAGCCTGAAGAAAGGTTTCTAGGCGGTACGGGACTTCACGATATCACGACGACTCGAGCGCCAGTCTTCGTGCGCTCATAGAGGTCAACGATGTCCTGGTTCATCAGCGCAATGCTGCCATAGTCGATCGATCCACCGATGTGGTTCCATTCACGCGTTCCGTGGATCACCACGTGGGTGTCGATCGATCCTTGATAGACGAACAGTGCTCGCGCGCCGTAGGGATTGTAGATGCCAGGCGGGCGGCCTTTTTTCTTCCAGATTGAAAGCGATTGATCCTGGAGAAGATCTTTCTTGCTCGGATACCAGATCGGCCAGGCCTTGCGGTACTTGATCCTGCAGGGGCCGGGCCAGCTGGAGATGGCGGGTCCGATGGCGATGCCGTAGCGCATGGCCTTGCGGTCGGGCAGCACCAGGTAGAGATAGTGCTTGCGCAGATCTAAGACGATCGTTCCGACAGGCTGTGTGGTCGGGTCGTGGACGATCTGCCTGAGATAGTCCGGCTTCATATCCTGGAACGGTACGGACGGGATGCGGTACCGCTGGTCCCGGATGCCGGTATACATCAGCGGGTAGGGCTCGATCGGATAGTTCAGTTGTCGCGACGGCGCCGTATCCAGCATGAACCCGTCCGGTGACATTCTGTCGGTGCAACCGAAAAGACTGGTCAGACCTGCAGCGCATCCCAATGTGCCAAAGGCGCGGCGCGTCAGGCCTCTGTCCGTTCCGCTGCGCCGCCGATCATTCAATGCCATCGCTCCTAGGGTGAACCAACGCACCGCCTCTGACGGCATTGAGTTATCAGCCGAACCTTGCGCCAGGCTCAGCCATCCTGCGGCGGCAGCAGGGCGTCGTCGATCTCTTTGGCGCGTTTGTAAGCGTCGCGGCTGCTGATGCGATCCCAGTATTCGACAAACTCCGGACGTTTCTCCAGGGTGCCGAACATCATGCACCAGCCGATCTGTGAGCCGACATAAATGTCGGCGGCACTGAATTGGTCGCCGGCAATGTAGCCCTTCTCGTTGATGGCTGATTTCATCGCATTGGTGGCGGTTTCGAGATTACCGTAGCCGGCTGTCCGTTCGCGATCGGCTGGCACCTCGAAACCGAGGGACTTGTTGGTGATGGCGCTTTCGAAGGGACCAGCGGCGAAAAACATCCAGCGGTAGTAGTCGGCGCGCGCATCCGTCGGTGGCGCCAGCCCGGCCGCTGGAAAAGCATCGGCCAGATAGGCGCAAATCGCTGCCCCCTCTGTCACGACGTTGCCATCATGAACAACGGCCGGAACTTTCCCCATCGGGTTGATGGACAGATACTCCGGAGCCTTCATCGTGGTGCCGTATTCAAGGATTTGCGTTTCATAAGGCACGCCGACCTCCTCGAGCATCCAGCGGGCGATGCGACCACGCGACATCGGGTTGGTGTAGAAAACAAGCGTTTCTGGCATATCGGTTCTCCGGATTGGTCTGGATGTTGTTCCACACACTATCGGCGAGCGCGTGACAATGAAACATGGTGCAACCATGAGTGCGGCCAAATGGCGACTTGCGCAAATCGGGTGATTTGGGGAGTCTCCAGACATGATCATTCTTGATCGGTTCCGATGAATGGACCCGCCATGCCGCTTTCGCGTTTCCAGATCGAACAGTGTCCAGCCATTCTGAGCTACGGGTTTCGGCCGTTCTTCTTTTCCGGAGCGCTCTATGCCGGCTTGTCCATTCTGATTTGGCTGCCGATGCTAGCAGGCGAGATCGGGGTGCCGACGGACCTGTCCGCGGTTGACTGGCACTTCCATGAGTTGTTTTTCGGATTTCTCTCTGCGGTGATAACCGGCTTTCTGTTGACGGCGGTACCGAATTGGACGGGTCGAGCGCCGATCCGGGGATGGCCATTGCTGTTGCTGTGGTTGCTGTGGCTCCTCGGTCGTTTGGCAGTGTGTTTTTCCGCCGTGATTGGGTGGTGGCCGGCGGCACTAATGGACCTGACGTTCCTGATCGGTGTCTTGCTCGTCCTCGCCAATGAGATCATCGCCGGCCACAATTGGAGAAACCTCAAGGTCTTGCTGCCTTTGTGTGTTCTGCTTGTTGCCAATGCGCTTTTCTATTTCGAAATCCGCCTTGATGGGACCAGCGAGTACAGTCGTCGCCTGGCCATGGCGGCAGTGGTAACACTCATCATGCTGATCGGCGGCCGCATCATTCCGAGCTTTACGCGCAACTGGCTGGTGAAAAACAATCCCGGCAGACTGCCAGCTCCGTTCGATCGTTACGATGGTTTGGCAATGGCGATTGCCATCATTTCTCTTGCAGCCTGGGTTGCCCAGCCGGAAGCCCCGACGACCGGGTGGCTGCTGGCGTTGGCTGCAATCTCGCAGTTGCTTAGACTGGGGCGTTGGGCGGGCGATCGCACCTTGCGCGAACCGCTCGTATCAGTTCTGCACTCAAGCTATCTGTTCGTGCCGGTTGGCATGGCCTTGTTGGCCTTGGCGGCGTTGCTTCCTGGGGTCGTTTCACCTGTCGCCGGCGTTCATGCGCTCGCGCTGGGAGCCATCGGTGGGATGACGTTGTCGGTGATGGCTCGGGCAACTCTGGGGCACACGGGTCGCCCGTTGACAACCGGAGCCGCGTTCAACCTGCTCTACGCCTGCGTAATCGTTGCCGCTTTGACCAGGGTGGTGGAAACGTTTGACGTCACAGATGAAACCGCACTGCTTGGCATATCAGCGCTTTGCTGGGTGATCGCGTTTGGCGGATTCGCAGCCGTGTTCGCACCGTTGTTCTTTCGGCCCAGACGCCAAGCCACTGCTTGACTGTGGGGTGGTCCCTACAACTGCAGCAAGTTGGGCAGAACCATATCTGGCGAAAGGTCGCGATACTCATCGGGCGCCGAACCGCGATTGATCCAGACACAGCGGAAGCCGAATGATTTCGCCCCGGCAATGTCCCACCGGTTGGAAGACTGGAAGGAAACCGTCTCGGGATAGAGCCGATAGGACGTGGTGACCATCTCGTAGACTTCCGGCGACGTCTTGAATGTGCGCAGCTCGTCCACCGAAAAGATATCGTCGAGAATCGTATCGAGCGCCGCGTTGCTGACCGCTGATTCCAGCATGGCTGGCGATCCGTTCGACAGGATCGCCAGCTTGGCGCCGCGGTCCTTGAGCGATTTCAGCACGGTCGGGACTTCTTCGTAGCAATCCAGTTTCCAGTAGGCCTCAAGCAAGCTGTCACGGTGCTTTTCATCCACCTCCGGAACCAGAGCCAGCGCCGTATCAAGCGCCTGTTCGGTCAGTTTCCAGAAATCCACGTACTCCCCCATCAGCGCTCGCACCCAGGAATATTCGAGCTGCTTGTGGCGCCAAATTTCCGACAGACGCTGGCCATGCGGCCCCACTTCAGAGGCGTAGCGGCGAACCGCCGCATGCACGTCGAACAGCGTGCCATAGGCGTCGAACACATAAGCCGGATGAGATGGTGCAGCGGGCATTTCAGGTCAGTCCTTTCATTTTGCGCCGCAGCATGTTCATCGGCGACCATTCCGTCAAGGCCGATCGGGGTCCGACACGCCAACACGGGCCTTGCGCAGACGGCGGCTTTCGGTGCAAGGAAGGGGCCTGAACTAGTTTGTAAGCCGGAACGGGGATTGCGTGATGACGGTGCTGAGGGATGCTGAAACTGCCACATGGACCTATGTCGATGGGGACTGGCACGAGGGCAACGTACCGCTGATAGGGCCGCGCTCACACGCCATGTGGCTGGGTACATCCGTTTTCGATGGCGCGCGCTGGTTCGAAAATGTTGCCCCGGATCTCGACCGCCACAGCCAGCGGGTCAACGACTCGGCGGCCGCTCTCGGCCTCAAGGCGGCAATGGATGCCGACCACATCGCCGGCCTGGCGCGAGACGGCCTGAAGAAGTTCGACGGACAGACGGCCGTTTACATTCGTCCGATGTACTGGGCTGAGCATGGTGGCTACATGTCCGTTCCAGCGGATCCGGAATCGACACGGTTCTGCCTATGCCTTTACGAAGCCCCCATGATTCCGTCGAACGGATTTTCGGTCACGCAATCACCCTTCCGGCGCCCGTCACACGAAACCATGCCGACCAACGCCAAGAGCGGATGTCTCTATCCCAACAATGGCCGGGCGATCCTGGAGGCAAAATCACGCGGTTTCGACAACGCACTGGTTCTCGATATGCTGGGCAACGTTGCCGAGACGGGCACCAGCAACATTTTTATGGTCAAGGACGGTGTCGTCTTCACCCCGGCACCGAATGGTACGTTCCTTTCCGGAATTACGCGGGCGCGCGTCATCAATCTGCTGCGCGAAGCCGGATACGAAGTGGTCGAAGGTCACCTCAAACCACAGGACTTCATGAACGCCGACGAGATTTTCTCAACCGGAAACCACTCCAAGGTGGTGCCAATCACCCGCATAGAAGATCGCGAGTTGCAATCGGGGCCCGTCGCCCGAAAGGCCCGTGAACTCTATTGGGAATGGGCGCATTCCGGCGAAAACATCTGATCCGCCGACGCTACAATTTTCCACGGCGCCAGCTTGCCGACCGACCGGCGCCCACCTATGTTCCAACCCATCACCCATGACAACTGGATGCCTCTAAAGGAGAGTGATATGGCCTTCGAACTGCCGGACCTTCCATACGACTATGAAGCGCTTGCGCCCTATATGTCTCGTGAGACCCTCGAGTATCACCACGACAAACACCACAAGGCCTATGTCGACAACGGCAACAAGCTGGCCGCCGAAGCAGGCATGGACGGCCTGTCGCTTGAAGAAATTGTACGCCAGTCTCATGGCAGCAATCCCGGCCTGTTCAACAACGCCGCTCAGCATTACAACCACGTGCTTTTCTGGAAGTGGATGAAGAAGGACGGTGGCGGAACGTCGCTGCCGGGCAAACTGGCGGCTGCCATCGATTCCGATCTTGGCGGTTATGACAAGTTTCGCGCCGATTTCATCAACGCCGGCATGACTCAGTTCGGTTCCGGCTGGGCATGGGTCGCGGTCAAGGACGGCAAACTCGAAGTGATGAAAACGCCGAACGGCGAGAACCCGTTGGTGCATGGCGCTCGCCCGATCCTCGGCGTCGATGTCTGGGAGCACTCCTACTACATCGACTACCGCAATGCGCGGCCGAAGTATCTCGAGGCGTTCGTCGATAACCTCGTAAACTGGGACTACGTTCTGGAGCTTTACGAGGCCGGTTAAACGCCCCTCGTGTGAGTGAATATCTTTCGAACCCCGGCAAAGACTTGCCGGGGTTTTTCGTTTGATACGTGTAAAACTCAGTCAGTTCGCTTTTATGTGAGTTCCAAAATCACTCTGTTCGGCTATCCTGACCTTATGGAGCGTCCGTCGCCCAAAGCTGTATTCGGGAACTTGCGATGCGTCTTTTAACTTGGGGTGTGGTCATCGTCGCCGTCGTTGCCGCGGCTGTACTCTGGGTGCTGAGCGCGCCCAGGACGTTGCCCCAATCGGCCTTCGAAGGTCTTGGGGAACCAGATCCTGCAAATGGTGAATTGGTTTTCTGGGCAGGAGGTTGCACGTCCTGCCACGCTCCGCCGGGGGCCAAGGGCGAAGAGCAACTGGTACTCAGTGGCGGCGTGTCCCTTGAGAGCGATTTCGGTGTATTTTATGTCCCGAACATTTCGATGAATCCGGAGGCCGGGATCGGTGGCTGGACGTTTGAGGATTTCGCCAATTCCATGAAGCGCGGTGTCGATGCTGACGGCCGGCATCTTTTCCCGGCATTTCCCTACACGTCCTACACCCGCATGACGATGCAGGATCTCAATGATCTGTGGGGCTTCATGCGGACCTTGCCGTCAAGCGGCAACATTGCGCCGGACCATGACATAGGCTTCCCGTTCAACGTTCGCCGGGCCGTGGGTCTATGGAAAGTGCTGAATCTGAAAGATGGACCGGCCGTTGACCTCGGAACCGATGACCCGCTGGTTCAGCGCGGCCAGTATCTTGTTGAGGGTCCCGGTCACTGTGGCGCCTGCCATACCCCGCGTGATCTGATCGGCGGCCTCAAGCTGGCCGCGTGGCTATCCGGGGCGGAGAACCCGGACGGTGAGGGCATTATCCCCAACATCACACCGTTTTCGGGGTTCGGTAACTGGAGCGCGACGGATATCGCCTATTACCTGGAAAGTGGTTTTACTCCCGAATTCGATTCCGTCGGCGGATCAATGGCCAGTGTTCAGTCGAATATGGCGCGGTTGCCGCCGGAGGACAGGGAAGCGATCTCAGTCTACCTCAAGGCCATTCCCGCCCATGAGAACGGATATCCATCGCGCCAATAGCGGCGGCGGGTTAAGTTGATTTCCGCTATTCTGTCCCTATTCTGGCGGCACCCCGACGCAGCGCAGGTGCCGCCATGTCCGATGCTCCCCATGTCTCGATCGATGTCCAGGCGTTCTGGCAGGACCCGTATCCAGCGCTGAAATCCATGCGCGAGGACACACCGATTGCCTTTGTTCCGGAGCTTGGCGCGACGGTCTTTACCCGCCGGGACGACATCTTCACCTGCGAAAAGAATGTCGAGGTCTTTTCCTCGGATCAGCCCGGCGGCCTGATGAATGTGCTGATGGGCCAGAACATGATGCGCAAGGACGGCGATGCCCACATGGCCGAACGCCGACAATACTATCCCGCAGTGTCGGCCCGTGCTGTGCGCAATGTCTGGCGCGAACAATTTGAGCAGCATGCCTACCGCATCCTGTCGGCTCTGGAACCTGCTGGAGCCGGAGATCTGGTCGAGGCCTACGCGATGCCCGTTTCGGCCGAGGCGCTGAAATCGATCACCGGGCTTTCAAACATGCGCTTCCAGGATATGGATGCCTGGAGCCAGGGGATGATTGACGGCATCGCCAATTACGTCGGCGATCAGGATGTGGAGAATCGTTGCAATTCAGCGACCGCCGGCATCGACGCGGCAATCGACGACATGTTGCCGGTGGTGCGCAAAACGCCAAACAGCAGCCTGCTTTCGGTGATGCTCGAGGCGGGAATGCCGCTGGAGAGTGTTCGCGCCAACATCAAGCTCACCATATCAGGTGGCCAGAACGAACCGCGCGATGCCATCGCCGGCTGCATCTGGGCACTTCTCAGCCATCCGCAGCAACTGTCGGCGGTTGTGGATGGCAAGGCCGAGTGGGGACAGGTGTTCGACGAGTATTGCCGTTGGATTTCGCCGATCGGTATGTCGCCCCGTCGGGTCGCCCAACGCCATACGTTTGAAGGTGTCACCTTCGAGCCGGAGGATCGAGTGTTCTTCATGTTTGGCTCGGCGAACCGAGATGAGGCTTATTTCCCGGAGCCGGACCGGTTTGACGTATCCCGCGATACCCAGAAAAGCATTCCGTTCGGGGCAGGCCCGCATTTCTGCGCGGGTGCGGCGGCGTCGCGAACCTTGGTGGCCGATGTGGCGGTTCCGTTCATCTTCAAACGCCTGAAGGGCCTGGCACTCGACCCGCAGAAACCGATTCGCGTCGGCGGCTGGGCCTTTCGCGGTCCACTCGACTTGGCTGCCACCTGGAATCCCTAGTCCTCGTCACGGTTGGTCGCGTCGATAGGTCTTGTTTTCCGTCGTCAGGTAGAGGTGGAAGCCATAGACGTCCATGACGAGGCTGATGGCCATTGTCACCACCACATACCAAAGCCAGATCGAAAACACTGAAACGGTGTCCTGGCCGATTGCCCGCTCGACAAGCCAGGGCAGGGTCAATAGCCACCAGACCTGGCAGATGCCGGTTAGCCGGCTGAGCGGCGCGTGCCGGTGAATGTATCCAGCGCTCACCAGCATGGCGATCAATCCACCGAGAACGACGGCTCCCTCGATCCGACCGACAAAGATCAATCCGCCGACTGCCTGTGGAAATATCAGAGCCGGGCCCCAAACATTCAGCCACGGGTCCGCCTCCCTGCGAATGGAGCGGATCATGTCGCCCGGATCGAGCACTAAATCAGCCATGCGACGAAGGGAGGTTGGAGCCGTTTCCCGGCTGCTGCTTCCGCTAGTCATGGAAGTGCGCTCCGTGAACCGCGTCGCAGAAATTGCGAACCTGGAAGTCGCGGATCAGCCGTTCGCCGATATCGCGTGAGAAATTGCCGTCCGCTGTGTATGGTTTTTCCTTCAGCATGTCCGCGACTGTTGCCAACATGGCGCGTTTGAAACCCAGCCGCGGATAGTGCTCCAGAACCCGGGCAACAGGCTCTTCGGCCAGCATGGCGACCGGCACAACACCGACGTCGATGCCGGCGCCCAACTGGACCAGGGCGATTTCCGGCTGCTTTCTTTGCGGAACACCTGGCGTGGTGTGAAGGGCGATGGCGTCCCAGACCACCTGGACCTTCCGGTCTGGATAACCCCGTCGGGATAGGAAGTCGGCCGCCGCATCGGCGCCGTCGATCTCGAACCTGTCTTCCTTGATGAAGTCTTTGACAAGGCCAAGATCGTGCAGGACCGAGCCGAGAAAGAGCATTTCTTCATCCATCTCGAGCTCGCGCCCTTGACCGGCCATGCGGCCGAACGCGAAGGATCGCATCACATGATTAAACAGGAAGGGTGGCGATACATCCCGTGCGAACGCCATGGAGGCCACACAGACCTCCGTGTCCGGCAGTTCCATGTCCCGAATGTTCATGTCGATCCTCCAATAACCGTCCGCTGCCGGGCGCGCTCCAGCGCGCCCACGCAAAGCAGGAAACAGATTCTGCTTGATTTTTGTACTCGTACGAACAATATTCGAATGAGTCAATAATTTTGTTCTTGGTGGTACAAAAATGGCAACACGAGGACGCGGCAGACCCCGGGCTTTCGATGAGGAACATGCTCTTGAGGGAGCATTGGAAGTTTTTCTGACGAACGGCTTTCACGAGGCCAAATTAGACGACCTCGCCGCTGGAATGGGCATCAACAAACCCAGCCTCTATGGCGCGTTCGGAGACAAATCGGCCCTCTACGAAAGGGTCGTGAGGGACTACATGGCGCGAATCCGCGACCGTATTCCGGGCGCGTTTGAGAGCGGTGATCTAAGATTGACCATGGAGCGCCTGCTCGACGGAGCACTGGAACAGTTTCAACCGCAGGCCAGGGATCGCATGGGCTGCCTGATTGTTTCGACACTCAGCACCGCGGCCGGTACCGATCCTCGACTTCGGGAAAGTCTGAGCGCTTTTGTCCGTGAAATGGATGCGCTTCTGGAGAGGCTGTTCGCTGAACACTTCCCGGCCGAATTGGAAAGCCAGCACCAGTCGCCGAAACAACTGGCGGGCTTTTTCAACGACCTGGTTTATGCCTTGGCCCTTCGTGCCCGCGCCGGTGTGCCACGTGAGGAGCTACGCCGACACGCCCACTCGACGCTGGATCTGCTTCTCGGCAACCCGGATCGTTAGCCACACCGCGGTCTCAATCGGCCTTTCCGGTCACCTTGAGTGCAAAGGCATATTCGAATGCAACTTCCTCGAGACGCTGGAACCGACCGGAAGCTCCGGCATGGCCGGCCTCCATGTTGGTCTTGAAAAGGATCGGCGCATCGCCTGTCTTGGTGGCGCGCAGTTTGGCCACCCATTTCGCGGGCTCCCAATAGGTCACGCGAGGATCCGTCAGCCCCGCAATCGCCAGGATCGGTGGATAGTCCTGCGCGCTCACATTGTCGTAGGGCGAATAGGCGGCAATCGTCTCATAGTCCGCCTTGGAGGCGATCGGGTTGCCCCATTCCGGCCACTCGGGCGGCGTGAGCGGCAGCGTGTCGTCGAGCATGGTGTTCAGCACGTCAACAAAGGGCACGGCTGCAATGATGGCGCCGAAGCGGTCTGGAGCCATGTTGGCGACGGCTCCCATCAACATACCGCCGGCCGATCCGCCCTGGGCGACGATATTCTGAAACGACGTGAAATTTTCGGCGGCGAGATAGTCCGCTGCGGCGATGAAATCGAGGAAGGTGTTGACCTTGTGCTCGCGTTTTCCCGCCTCGTACCACGCAAAGCCCTTGTCCTTGCCACCACGAATATGGGCGATAGCGTATACGAAGCCGCGATCGACCAATGACAGGCAATTGGTATTGAAGCTGGCGGGTATCGCCATGCCGTAGGAGCCATAACCGTAAAGCAAGCATGGCGCACTGCCGTCGAGCGGCGTGTCCTTGCGATAAAGCAGACTGACGGGCACCAGAGTGCCGTCGTGCGAAGGGGCCATCACCCGACGCGTGATATAGTCATCTGGCTCGTGCCCTGAAGGGACTTCCTGCGTTTTCAGGAGGTTACGCTCGCGGGTTCGCATGTTGTAGTCGAACTGTTGCGACGGGGTGGTCATCGAGGAATAGGAAAACCGGATAACCTCGGTGTCGTATTCAAGCGATCCCTGAAGACCGAGCGAATAGGCCTCTTCATCGAATGCAATGGCGTGTTCTTCGCCGCTGGTGCGGTCTCGGATGATGATGCGCGGCAGGCCGTCACATCGTTCCAGCCACACAAGATGCCCGGAGAACACGGTGTGGCTGAGGATCAGACGCCCCGGTTCGTGAGCGACCACATCGCGCCAATGCTCGCGGCCCGGATTGTCTACCGGGGTCTCAACGATCTTGAAGTCCTTGGCGCCGTCGGCATTGGTCAGGATGAAGAAAACGACGCCACCCTCGTGCATGTCGTATTCGACACCGGTCTCGCGCGCCGCCACCAGCTGCGGTTTGGCATGTGGATCATCTGCCGGAAGAAGATGGTACTCCGATGTCTGGTGGTCGTGGACATTGATGAAGATGAAATCGTTGAGCTTGCTGCCGCCGACTCCCATGAAAAATCCGGCATCGCTTTCCTCGCGGATCAGGATGTCGTCTTTCTGGTCCGTGCCGAGCGCATGGTAGTACACCTTGGACGGCCTGTGGTTGGCGTCGAGCAGGCTGTAGTAGAAGCCTTGGCTGTCGGGCGACCATGCGCCACCGCCGCCGGTGTTTTCCAGTCGATCATCGTGGTCGGTACCATATGCCAGTTCCCGCACTCGGAGATCGAAAAATTCGGAGCCTTTGTCGTCATAGCCCCACAACATGCGGGCATGGTCCGGTGCGTGATTGGCGCCTGACAGTCGGAAATAGCCTTTGCCCTCGGCCTCCTTATCGCCGTCGAGCATGATTTCTTCGTCGCCCCCATCACGCGGGATGCGGAAAAACCGCGGTTGCTCGCCGCCCGTTACGAAGGAAGTGCCATAGGCATATGGCCCGTCAGGGGAGGGAACCGAGGAATCGTCCTCCTTGATACGACCGCGCATCTCGGCAAACAGCTCCTTCTGCAGGGCCTCGGTGTCCGCCATGGCCGATTTCTGAAACTCGTTTTCCGCTTCGAGATAGGCGCGGATATCGCTGTCGAGCTTGCTCGGGTCCTGAAAGACCTCCTGCCAGTTGTCGGCGCGCAGCCACGCGTATTCATCCTCACGTGTGATGCCATGACGGGTATCGGTGAAAGCGGTCTTCTTGGCCTCTGGGGCAGGGGGCAGGGACTTCAGCATTGTTGTTTGTTTCCTGACTGGATCGGTTGCTTCCGCATCTATAGCCTGACGATGTCGTGTTCAAGGCGACCCATGAACGCGAGATGAACTGGGTGCTCAGAGAGGGTTCACGGCAGGCGTGCCAATGTGCTTTCATCGAATGAGCAAAGGGGTGCAAACCGATGAAACGACTGATCACCATTGCCGCAGCCGCCGCCGTAGCCGGCTTGTCCTTCACTTCCACGGCCTACGCCAACGCTTTCGCTGCCTGGGAAGTTGCCAACGTGTCCTGGGACGATGTCCTCAACGTCCGGGCCTGGCCATCCAGTGAATCGGCCATTCGCGCCGGGTATCCGAACGGTACACCGCTGTCGATGACCGGACGCTGCATGAATGGCGTTGATCTCAAGGAAATCGCCGGCCTGCCAGCAGACGAACAGACGCAGCAGGTTCGCTACACCTGGTGCGAAGTCTGGCACGATCCGTCCGGATCCGGTGATTGGCAGACCGGCTGGGTCTATGGTCGCTACATTGCCCCGCAGGCGCAGTAACGGTCCTATTCCTTGTCTTCACCTTCCGCGGTGAAATGCATCGCCGTACCGTTCATGCAATACCGCAGGCCCGTGGGGTGCGGGCCATCCGGGAACACATGGCCCAGATGGGCTTCACAGTCGGCACAACGAATTTCCGTCCGCGTCATGAAAAGTGACCGATCCTTGTGTTCGGTCACCGCCTCCCCATCGATCGGGCTATGGTAGCTCGGCCAGCCGGTACCGGAATCGAACTTGGTGTCGGAATGAAAAAGCTCCCGACCGCAGCAGATGCAAGTGTATGTTCCGGTCTGTTTGTTGTCCCAGTTGGGACCCGTAAACGCCCGTTCCGTGCCGGCCTTGCGGGTGACGTGGAATTGCTCCGGCGTCAGAAGCTGGCGCCACTCGGCGTCTGATTTTCTGACTTTTGCGGCAACTTTTTCAGCCATGGCTATATCTCCTGTCTCATCCGCGATTTAGGGTCGCCATCACCATCGCACAATAAACATCATGTCAAATTTTGGTAAATCGTCATAAGTCACCGCAATTCGGGTGGAAATCGACGAGCCCGACCTTGCCCGCAATAGGGCACATCACTAAATTTGAACCAGTTTTTGCGACCATTTCCGGGAGAGCAGATGGAGTCCGCCACACACAGCACGACGTTTATTGTCCTGCTGCTGCCGTTTTTGGCGGCTTTGATTGCCCCACTGCTGACCCGCATCTTCAAACAGAACGCCGCCTGGATCCTCGCCTTGGCGCCGGCGTTGATGTTTTTGCACTTCACGACCTTCCTGGGTGAAGTTGCGGATGGAGAGGTGGTGACCGGCGGCTATCAGTGGATTCCGGCCTACAATGTCAATTTCTCCTGGTATCTCGACGGCTTGAGCCTCACCTTCGCGTTGCTGATCAGCGGCATTGGCACGCTCATCGTGCTCTATTCGGGCGGCTACCTGAAGGGGCACGCTCATCTGGGGCGGTTTTTCACGTTCATTCTGTTGTTCATGGGCTCGATGCTGGGGCTCGTCGTGTCCGACAGTTTCCTCATGTTCTTCGTTTACTGGGAACTGACGTCGATTACCTCGTTTCTGCTGATCGGTTTCGACCACACCCGTGAGCGAGCCCGCCGTGCTGCGCTGCAGGCCCTGGTGGTAACGGGCGGCGGCGGCCTGTTTCTGTTGGCCGGTTTGCTGATGATCTGGAACGTAACCGGCGTTTCGGAGCTGTCGCTGCTGCTGCGCTCCGGTGATCTGCTCGTGGAAAGCCCGTACTACATCGCCATTTTCGTGCTCGTTTTGGGTGGTGCCTTTACCAAGTCCGCCCAGTTCCCGCTGCATTTCTGGCTGCCCAACGCTATGGAAGCGCCGACGCCTGTTTCGGCCTATCTGCACTCGGCGACCATGGTCAAAGCCGGTGTTTATCTGCTGATGCGGCTCAATCCTGTCCTGGGCGATACAGCGGCATGGGAGACCGTCTTGCCGATCTTCGGCGGTGTCACCCTGATTGTCGGAACGCTGCTGGCCATTCGTCAGACCGACCTCAAGCTGATGCTTGCCTATACGACGGTGTCATCGTTGGGCTTGCTGGTCATGCTGACCGGTTTCGGGACCGAAAAAGCGGTCCAGGCCGCGGTGCTTTATCTGGTCGCACACTCTCTGTTTAAGGGTGCACTGTTCATGGTTGCCGGCACGGTCGACCATGAAGCGGGCACCCGTGACGTCACCAAGCTTGGCGGTCTGATGAGCGTGATGCCGATCACCTTTGCAGCCGCGCTCGCATCCGCGATTTCCATGGCAGGAATGCCGCCGTTCTTCGGGTTTCTGGCGAAGGAAGAAATCTATTACGGTCTTTGGGCTCCAGGTGCATGGCCGCTCTTGCTAACCCTCGTCGCGATCGTCGGCAATGGCCTGATGTTCGTCATCGGCTTCGTCGTTGCGCTGAAGCCGTTTCTGGGAGAAAAGAGACCCGAACTCGACCATGCCCACGAGGGGCCGGTTTTGCTGTGGATTGGGCCGGCAACCCTGGCGACGGTCAGTCTGCTGACCGCGCTGTTTTGGGGCACAACGCACTACTTCATTTCGAGCCCAATGTCCTCCGCGGTCGAGGGTGCACCATTGTCGGTGTATATCTCCCTGATTCCGCATCTCGGAATGCCACTGTTGCTGTCGGTCATCACCGTCGCATTCGGAATCGTCGCGTACCGAATGGTGGATCGGCTCCGGTCAGCGATCGCGAGTCTGCTCGTTGCCATCGGCTGGGGTCCGGATCTCGGCTTTGACCAGTTTATCCGTGGTCTTGTGCGGGCGTCCTATTCACTGACGCGGGTGTTGCAGCCGGGCCGCCTTGATTTCTACATGAAGGCGACGTTTATCATCGTGGCAGCCGCCATCATCGTACCGATGGTCGTTTATGACGAGTTGCCGGCCTTTCCCGAATGGCCGAGTAACCCGCCATTCTACGAGCTGTTCATCATCGCTATCGCAGCCATCGGCCTCATTTCGGTGCTTTATGCCGAAGACCGGCTGACCGCTATCGTCTCCCTCGGAATTCAGGGCTTCGCTGTGGCCGTCCTGTTCATGCTGTTTGGCGCGCCAGATCTTTCCTTCACCCAGTTCATGGTCGAAACGCTGTCCGTTGTGATCCTTGCACTGGTGATGACACGCCTCCGCCTGACGCCGACGGACCGCCGGCCCCTCGGCCGCACGGTCGTCGACATGTCGATCGCACTTGCCTGCGGAGTGGCCTTCATGCTGCTGCTGCTTTCGGTGACCCAGTTGCCGTTCGACGCCAGCCTGTCCGAGTTCTTCACCCGCTATTCCGTGTCGATCGCCCATGGTGCGAACATCGTCAATGTCATTCTGGTCGATTTCCGCGGTACTGACACGTGGGGCGAAATTGCAGTTGTCATGGTGGCCGGACTGGCAATCCTGTCGCTGATCCGGATCCGGTCAAAGTCTCGAAGGCAGATCGCGACCAACGATCCCTATGATGACGAGAGGCGATAGCGATGCGTACACTGATTTTCCGCACCGTCGCCCCGTACCTCGCCAGCCTCATGGTGGTGTTTTCGATATTCGTGCTGCTGCGTGGCCACAATGAACCGGGTGGCGGTTTCATTGGCGGGTTGATCGCCGCTTCGGCATTTGCCATCTACGGCATCGCCTGTGGTGTCTCGCCCGTACGCCGGGCGCTGTACTTCCACCCGATGGGCATAGCCGGTTTCGGTCTGATGATCGGTACGATCGCCGGCATATTGTCCATCTTTGCCGGTGTTCCCTTCATGACCGGCCTTTGGGTTTACGTGCCGTTGTTCAACGACACGCTGGCGCTGTCCACGGTGCTGCTGTTCGACATCGGTGTTTATCTTGTTGTCGTCGGAGCGATTACATCGATTGCCCTGGCGCTTGAAGAAAGGTCGCGCGACTGATGGAAGCGATTATGACCATCCTGGTGGGCCTGTTCTTTACGGTGTCGGTCTACCTGTTCCTGTCGAAGCACATCATTCGAATTCTGCTTGGTGCCGCCATACTCAGCAATGCGGTGAACCTGCTGATTTTCACATCCGGGCGACTGACCCGTGAGGTACCGCCGATCCTGACGGGTGATAACGGCGGAGCCTTGAGCCTGACGGCCAATCCGTTGCCGCAGGCGTTGATCCTGACGGCGATCGTCATTGCGTTTTCGTTCTTTGCCTTTCTTCTGGTGCTCGGATACCGCGCCTACCAGGAGCTCGAAACCGACGATACGCAGGAAATGCGGTTTGCCGAACCGGATGACCAGAAGTTGCCGCCCCTTGGATACTGATCGAAAGAACCACCGTTAATGGCATCATCAGACAAACCAGCAGTTGATATTTCGGTCGCCATGGTCACCGAACCGGTGAGCCTGGCTGACTGGCTGCTGATCGCGCCTCTGGCATGGTGCACGTTGCTTGGTGCGGTTCTGTTGATGCTGCGCAAGGATACTGCTCTGCAGCCAATCATCGCGATTCCGAGCCTTGTTGTGTTGGTGCTGTTGGACATCGGCCTGCTGGCGTTGGTCATTACCGATGGCCCGCAGACGATGACCATGGGTCGCTGGCTTCCACCCTTCGGCATCTCGTTTACCGTCGACCTCCTTGGAGCGGTGCTGACGCTTGTCGCCGGCATTGCGGCCCTCGCAGGCGGCATCTATGGCGCTGGGGATGTCAACGACAGCGGTCGCAGATACGGCTTTTATCCGTTCCTGATGCTGATGTTGGCGGGGGTCAGTGGCGCGTTCCTGACCGGTGACATCTTCAATCTCTATGTTTGGTTCGAGGTGCTGCTGATTTCGTCCTTCGGCCTGCTCATTCTGGGCTCCGAGCGTGAGCAGATCGACGGCGCGACCAAATATGCCTTTTTGAACCTGGTAGCGACGACCTTGTTCCTGATCGCAACCGGTTACCTTTATGGCATTTTCGGCACGCTCAACATGGCCGACATCGCCGTCAAGGCGAAAACGGTGGACGATCGGGCGCCGCTGATCACGTTGGTCAGCCTCTATGTCCTGGCTTTCGGCATGAAGGCCGCAGCCTTTCCGGTGAATTTCTGGCTGCCGGCCTCCTACCACACGCCACGCGTTGTAGTCTCCGCGCTGTTTGCCGGTTTGCTGACGAAAGTCGGGGTCTATGCGCTGATGCGCATCGTGTTCGTGTTGTTCCCGGAAGAGCGTGATGTACTCGGATTGGTGATTGCCATCGTTGCAGCCTTGACCATGCTCTTGGGAGCAGCCGGTGCGCTGGCGCAGACCGATATGAGGAGGCTGCTCGGTTACCTGGTGGTTTCAGGCATCGGCATCATGTTTGCCGGCATAGCGCTCGCAAGTCCTGGCGGTGTGGCCGGCACTGTTTTCTACGCCGTGCATTCCATGATCGTCATGACCGCGCTCTACCTGGCCTCGGGATTGACGGCACGGGTGAGTGGTAGCTTTTCGATCGCTCTGCCGGGCGGTGTCTATAGTTCTCATGTCGCACTGGCGGCGGTGTGCCTGGTGCTGTTTTTCGCCGTTTCCGGGCTGCCGCCGTTCTCCGGCTTCTGGCCCAAGGTAGTGCTGGTCAAGGCCTCACTTGATGTCGGAGCCTGGTGGCTGGCCGCATCGATCCTGGTGAGCGGGTTCCTGACCACCATTGCGGTCGGGCGGGTGTGGCTCCTGACCTATTGGCGAACTGCTCCGGAAGGCGAGGGGACGGGTGTCACGGAACAGCCTGTCAGCGTGTTGGTGGACTATCTGCCGCTCGTAATGCTGACGACGATCGTGGTCGTTCTCGGTCTCTTCCCGCAGCAATTGCATGAACTCTCGCAGAATGCCGCTGGCCAATTGCTCAATCCGGTCGACTACATCCGGTCCGTTTTTCCGGAAGGGGGCGCCCAATGAATCTGCTGTTGATCAATGTTCTTCTGGCCATCATCTGGATGGCTGTTACCGGGACCTACAGCCTGCTGAACATGGCGTTTGGTTTTCTGTTGGGCGTGTTTGCTCTCTCGCTCATACGAGAACAGGTCGGATCGGTCGGCTATTTCACCAGGCTTCGCAAGGTTGCGGTACTGGCGCTTGTGTTTCTGTACGAGCTGGTGATGTCGACCATTCGTGTCGCCATCACAGTGTTGTCACCGAACATGAACCTGAAGCCAGGGATCTTTGCCTACAAGCTCGAGGTCGACCGCGATATCGAAATCACGATTCTGGCCAACCTGATTACCCTGACGCCTGGAACGCTGTCTGTCGACGTCTCTGAAGACAAGCAATATCTGTATGTGCATGCCATCGACTGCTCGGATGTGGACGCAACGCGCCGTGATATCGCCGACAGCTTTGAAAGAAGGATACTGGAGGCGTTCCGATGATTGACGCCAATGCCGCACTGGCCATCGCTGTCAATATTGCGCTCGCGGTGCTCTGCCTGTCTTTCCTGTTCGCTGTGATCCGCGTCATCCGTGGTCCGACATTGCCGGATCGTGTTCTTGCCCTTGACATGCTGGTAACCGCAGCCATCGGCTTTATAGCGGTCATTGGTATCAAGACGGGTTTCGAACTCTATCTCGATATTGCCATCGCGCTTGGACTGGTCGGATTCCTGGCCACCATCGCCTTTGCCCGTTTTGTGCTGACACGCGGGCGCAATGCCGGTGAGCCGACCGACAATGAGGTTGCGGTCGAAGGGGAGAAGAACTGATGGATGCTCTATTCATCTGGCTGATTGCTGCTTTGGTCGTCATCGGATCGTTCTTTACACTCGTGGCAGCGCTTGGTCTGCTTCGATTGCCTGACATCTATACGCGTATGCACGCAGCCTCCAAGGCGGGTACACTTGGATCGGGGGTGCTGCTGGTGACGCTGGGAATTTATTCCGGGGATACGGGAACATTGACGAGGGCGCTTGCCGGCGTGGTCTTTTTCCTTCTTACGGCGCCCATCTCGGCACATCTTCTGGCCAAGGCGTCTTATGCAACAGGCTATCGCATGACAGATCAATCGGTCATGGACGAGATGCCTCAGGATACTCCCATCAGCGACAATGGTGATTAATGGAAGCGCAATTTTTAATTGCAGTCTATTTGAGAGGGTAACTCGATTAGAGCCTGTTCTATTTTAAACTTTGGTCATAATCCGGTGAAAAGTTACCGATTTGTGGCAAATTTCTGTTTGAAACCTTATTGATTAGTGTTATCAGCGCTTCGCGTGACCTGTGTTTCGGTCGTCAGTCAGACTGTCGGAACACCAAATCCACCAAAAATTGATGGGATTTTGGTGTAAGGGAAACTTGAGATTATATTTGAGGCATATCTATGACTGAAACAGTCGATAATTCCCGCAACGACTTGCTTGCTGAGCTTACGGCCGAAGTTGTCGCCGCATATGTAAGCAACAATGTCGTGCAAACGTCAGATCTTCCGAGCCTGATTGCAGAAGTTCATACGGCTCTCGGGTCGACGTCCGGTGCTGAACCAGCTCCTGCTGAAAAGCCGAAGCCGGCGGTACCGATCCGCAAATCGGTGCACAGAGACTATATCATCTGTCTCGAAGACGGCATGAAATTCAAATCGCTGAAGCGTCACCTGATGACCTATCACGGTTTGACCCCGGACGAGTACCGTGAAAAGTGGGGCTTGCCGGCAGATTATCCGATGGTTGCTCCGGCCTATGCCGAAGCGCGTTCGCGCCTCGCCAAGGAAATGGGCCTTGGCCAGAAGCGGAAGCGCCGCAGCAAGTAAAGCTGCGGGCCGTTAACGCCAGCCGCCCTGCAAATCGCGCATGGGCGCCTTTGAAAAACGGACACCCGCGGGGGCGGGGCGTCCGTTTTTTGTTTCTGTGATTTGATTATCAGCCCTTGGCGGTCGCTAGCACTTTGCTGCTGTCATGGAGGCGCCAGATTTCCTGGTTTTGGAAGCCGCGGATATTTCGGTGGCCGAGGCTGTCCATTTCGAACTGGTCTCGAAGCACGACAGCCATTTCCGACTGGACGGTGATTTCCATCGGCTCGGAGAATTCCTGTAGCCGCGATGCGAGGTTCACTGCGGGACCGAAGATGTCATAGACATATTTCTGGATACCGACCACGGAACCCACCACCGCGCCCGTTGCCAAGCCAATGCGGCACCGCCACTGATTGGGATGGCTTGAATTTCGGCGGTTGAGATAGCGCACGAAGCGAATGGCCGCGTTCGCAGCGGCCTTTGCATGATCGGGTGTCGGATCGGGGAGGCCTGCAACGGTAATGTAGGCGTCGCCGATCGTTTTGATGCGCTCGCAACCGAACTGCTCACCGATGCGATCGAAAGCACTGTAGATATCGTTCAGTTCGGTGACGGTTACGCTCGGATCGACAGAGGCGACCATGTCGGTAAACCCGACAAAGTCTAGCATCAGCACTGAGACCGGGTCATAGAGTTGTGGTGTGACGACGCCGAAGGTCTTGAACTCTTCATAGACCGATCTCGGCATGATGTTCAAAAGGAGCTTTTCGACCTGCTCCTTTTCCCGTTTGATCTCGCGATTGTTGCGTTCGACCATCATAGAATAGGAATCGATCATCGATTCCAGCTCACGGATGCGGGTGATGTTCTGGCACACCAGAACCGCGATTTCATTGTCGCCCTCAGAGGTCGGTGTGAAGTCCACGGCAATCACCATGGTGCGACGTTTCTTCTTAAAGCGCGTTTCCGCCGTGTAGCGGCCCTGTTCATCCAGCCCCTTCCGAAGCGCCACTTGGTCGAGCTCCGGGAACAGATCCGTTAAGCTGGTCGCGCCTTCGTGGTGGCCGAACCAATCCTCAAACGTGTCGTTGCGGAAATGGAAGGTGAAGTTCTTTCGGTCGAGGAGCGCTACTCCAACGCCGATGGCTCGCAACAGCTGTTCATTGATGGCTTCGATGGACATGGCCTACCCTACGATGAGTTCCCGTCGATTTTCGAATTCCTGCAACACCGCTTCGATGTCGCCGGGGTCGAATCCGTGATCTTCCAATGTGGCTGACAAGACCACCTTGAGTTCGTCGAAATGATCGTGTGCGATATCCAGGTGCGAGTGCAGTTGACGCAGCTGGTTATCAGTATACGCGGCAGGGCCACCTAGAAGCGATGCGACGAATTTGGTCTGATGGTCGACCATGCGGGCCATATCAATATCATCGAAAAAGGGTCCGATGTCGTCGCTGTCGAGCAGCGTATCGTAAAAGGCCAGCACGACCCGGCTTACTTTCGAGAAACCACCATATTTTTCAAAAAGCGTTTGATCTGACATATCCGCACCCTTGGAGGACCTGTTTGCTTGTTTTTCCAATACGATATTAACCCATTCGGGCGGTAACGATAGAGCGCATCTGAATCCGATTGTATTCAGACGGACGGATATGGATGTAGCCAAAGTTGATCCGCCTTCTTTCTTCAACCAATGCGCTATCGCTTGACCAAAACCACCTCGGCATAGTCAGACGAAATGTCCATTGAACCGTCCTGCGCTGTGTCGAATTTGGAGATCGTAGCAGTGATGTCGTTGCTCAGCGCCGCCCGCGCCCGTTCGTCGAGTGCCTCATGGGCCTTGCGAACCGGACCATAGTAGGCTCTGAAGAAATCCAGGAAATGCCGCGGCGACGGATGGCGAAAGCGGAACGTCTTGATGCGAGTGACGATGGACGTTGCGTGAGTCGCGAATGTGTCGTCGATCCAGGTCGCGTCGCCCCATCGGGCCGGTGATTGAACGCCAGCTGGTGGCAGGACATGGCGACTCACCGTTCGCAAAAGCGCACCGATGAAACTCTCTGGCGTCCAGCTCGCCATGGCGACGATACCGCCGCTTCGGCAAACGCGCAGCATTTCACTGGCGGCTCGTTGCTGGTTGGGTGCGAACATGACACCGAAACTCGACACGACGGCGTCGAACTGACCATCTTCGAAGGGCAGATCCTCCGCGTCGGCCACCTGGAATTCGACATCCAGTCCCTCGGCTTCAGCGCGCATACGACCTGCCCTGAGCAGACTTTTGATATAATCGGTCGAGGTGACGGAGCACCAGCGGCGTGCGAATGCCAACGTCGCGTTGCCGTTTCCGGCGGCAACATCAAGCACGGTCGAGCCGGGAGCAACCTCCGCCGCCTCGGCGAGCTCTTCGCCGGTAATCTGAAGCGTTGCACCGAACTTTCGATAGTCGCCCGAAGACCAGGCGGCATTCTGTTTCGTTTTCAAAGCGCCGTAGTCCGGTTCGGCGATTGGGGTCATGATATTCATCGATCTCTCCTCGAGACTTCAGATTTCAATCGATCATCCGGGCTGCTTCAGGCCGCCATTTTCGGCCAGAAGCAGTTGGCAACCGGGCGTTCAGCCTGAACAATATTCTCGTAGATTCGCGGGTTGACCCATTCCGGCTCGTGGACCGGCGTCATGTGACCGGCTCCGGGCAGAATGGCCAGGCGTGCCTGCGGTACGGCGTTGGCGACCTTCGTTGCGACGTTCTGCGCAATCTCCGGCGAATCCATGCCGGTCAGAACGAGAACGGGCATTGTCAGCGCCGACAGGTCTTCAAGCGTCCAGTGTTCCGAGAAGCAGCGGGAGAAGTCCTGCATGACTGCCGGCACCATCTCTGACAGCTTGCGCCGCCTTTCTTCGCTGCTGCGGTCAAAAGTACCGTGCCCGCTCCAGAAGTCGACAACCGCCCGCAGACCGCACTCAATCGCGCCATCTGCTGCACCGTCTGACAATTTCGTCGAAATCCGACGCACCTGCGCGAACTGGTCCCTGTCTTCGGCATCACCGTTTTCGAGCAGGTGAAAAGCGACCGGTTCGTAGAGCGTCAGGCTTTTGACCAGATCGGGACGCATCAAGGCGACTTTCAGCGCGACAGAAGCGCCGAACGAGTGGCCGACCAGATGGACCGCCTGACCGAAGCCGGCCAGATAGCTGATGATGTCGTCTGCTACACCGTCGATGCCCGGCGCACCGAAGTCCGCCATGCGGCTGCCATATCCCGGCAGATCAATGGCGCTGACGGTGAAGCGTCCGTCCAGCTCGGCGGCCAGCTGCTTCCACTGTGCACCGCTCGAAGCAGAAGAGTGGAGTGCTACAACCGGGGCACTGAAGATGTCGTTGATGATGTTGGGCGCGGTCATCGAACTGTTCCTGCGTTGTCGATGAACACTAAATGGACCCTCAAGGTTTCGTTTGATTTTCAGACGGACCGCATCCATGTTTCATTTGTTAACGGGTTGCCGATTTGCCGCTGAATTTTTTGTTCGTGACATTTCAGGTGGTTAACAGGATTGCACGGGATTCGGCTGATACAATTGAAACAATTGCCGGCGGTTCTGAAAACCGAATGAAACACGGGCGGGATAGGAAAAAGTCATGACCAGACACGAGACGTCCGACAATGGCCCGGCTGGCGCGCAGACTACCTCGCTGGCGCGCTTCGATCGGCACGGCACTCTGGTCGAGACCAGCGGTGAGTTTGCCGAGCTGGAGGCAACTCTGTCCGGATCGGTCGGCAAAGCCAAGCTTCTGGGGAGGTATGTTGAACGTCTGGCAATGATCAACGGTTGCGAAGTGGTCGACCTGGAAGGCGACGCAACGCGGATGATCGAACTTTGGGGACGGTCGACCGGCAATCCAATGGAAGCCAGGACGAAGCAGGGTGGCTGGCGCCTTTTGTCTTGCTGTCCGGGCGCAGACGACAGTCTTCTCTACCTGAGCATCATCACCGACTGGCCCAAGCGCCAAGAAGATCTGTCGCACTTTATGCTTGAGAGCATACCCCTGCCAATCTGGATCAATTCGGTCGAGACGGGGGAGGTTCTCCATGCCAACCCTGCTGCAAACCGGCTTTATGGCGTAAGGCCGGACGCGCGGGAGAACCGCTTCATCAAGGAGTATTTTGAGGATCCCGAGGACAGTATCGAGATGCTCAAAACCCTGCAGGTGAAGGGGATGATCCAGAACTACCCGGTCAAGACCAAGTCAGAGGCCGGCCGCGATGTCTGGGTCAACGGTTGCGCTGTCCTGGGGGAGTACAAGGGCTCTCCCGTGGCTGTCTCGGCGATCCAGGATCTGACCGACCGTGACGAGTACGAGGAGGATACGCTGAAGGCGCGCGATATGTTGCGCGACGCCATTGAATCGCTGTCCGAGGGCTTTGCACTCTATGACGAGGATGGCCGTCTGGTCATGTTCAACAACAGCTACCGTGAAATGAACCACGCGGTTGCCGATTTGCTTGAGCCGGGACTGGATTGGGAGATCCTGATGCGCGAGACGGCGCGTCGCGGCATTTACGCCGACGCCGTTGGGCGTGAGGACGAATGGATTTCCGATCGGGTCACGAACGGTATCGAGTACATCCAGGACTACGAACTGGTTCACACGGACGGCACCCATTACCTGGTATCCGTTCACCCGACAAAACTGGGTGGCTTTGTCGTCACCCGCACCGATATCACCGACAAGACGCTCGCCGAGGCTGCCGAGCGCGACGGCGACCTCCTGATCCGCCAGGTGCTGGAAGCAAGCCCGGCGGCTGTGATCATGGCCCGCGTGGGCGATGGCGAAATTCTCTACCGGTCACCGGCGGCGGTCGATTTGTTCGGCAAGGTGAAAAACGCCAACGAATACTATCTCGGTGTCGGAGATCGTGCCGACTACATCACTGCGCTGCTCGCCGATGGCTGGGTGGACGACTACAAGCTGACGCTGATCAATGCAGACGGCAAACCGTTTCCTGCGGCAGCCTACGGCCGCATCGCCGAATACAAGGGCGAAGATGTTGTCGTCAGCACGACGATCGATCTGACCGGACAAAAAGAAGCCGAAGCCATGATCCGGCAGGTCCTGGAAGCCTGTCCGGTACCCGTACAAATGACCGAAGCCGATACCGGTAAGTTGCTGTTCCGGAGCCCCGAGACAACGGCGCTGTTCGGCGCAGTCGACTTCGCGACATCGTACTATGTCGACGCGGAGGAACGGGAAAAATACCTCAAGAAGCTCCACGAGAGGGGATGGGTGAACGAGCACAAGGTCAGGCTGAGAAACGCAAGAGGCGAGCCATTCTGGGGCGCCATCTCCGCGCGGCTGATCGAGTTTAGGGGGCAACGGGTGATCGTCTCCAACACACGCGATCTGACCGATGAAATGGCGCTGCAGGAGGAACTTTCGAGCCAGCGCGAGATGCTGTTTCAAAACGAAAAGATGTCGGCGCTTGGCGAGCTGCTTGCGGGCGTGGCGCACGAACTGAACAACCCGTTGTCCATCGTGGTCGGACATTCGCTGATGCTGCGCGAGGAAACTGGCGATACGGGGACATTGAAACGGGTCGAAAAGATCAGCAATGCCGCTGAACGCTGTGCCAAGATCGTCAAGACATTCCTGGCGATGGCTCGCCAGCAACCCGCCAAAATGGAAAGCACCGATATCAATGCAGTCATCTCTACCGCGGTCGATGTCGCCGGATATGGCAGCAAGGGCGAAAGCTTTGACATCGCGTGCGACCTCGCGACGGATCTGCCGGAAATCGTCGTCGATGCGGACCAGATCACCCAGGTCATCATCAACCTCATCATCAATGCCGAACACGCCATATCCGCGACCGGGAAGGGCGACCGGATAACCGTTTCGACACGCAGAAACAAACCTGGCGAATCAGTCGAGATTTTTGTTACCGACAATGGACCCGGCATTCCGCAAAACATCATGGCCCGCATCTTCGAACCCTTCTTCACGACAAAGGATGTAGGCGATGGAACCGGCATCGGACTGGCATTCTGTCATCGCATCATCCACTCACATGGCGGACAGATCTGGGTCGATTCCGATTGGCAGGACGGTAGCCGTTTCGGCATCTCCTTGCCGATGACTTTGGGCAGCAATGAAAGCACTCCGGATGAAGACGAAACAGTGCGTCATCAGGTAAACACGACCGTTCTGGTTGTGGACGATGAAATAGAAGTGGCGGAACTGATTGCTGAAATCCTCAAGAAAGAAGGATTTCGCGTGGATCTCGCCCATTCGGGGGTCGAGGCCGTCGAGATGCTGTCGGGCAACCGATACGATCTGCTGCTCAGCGACTTGAACATGCCGGAACTGGATGGTCGGGGACTTTATGAAATCGTTCGGGACGAGTATCCCAGCATTCTGGATCGAACCGCTTTCATTACCGGCGATACGATGGGCGCTTCATCACAGAGCTTGCTGCAGGAATCCAAGCGGCCCTATCTTGAGAAACCCGTGTCGCCGGCGGAGCTACGCGAATTGGCCTACGGGCTGCTGAATGACAAAGTCGAAGCATAAATGGAAAACAGTCACTTTCACATCCTGGTCTGCGACGATGAGCTCGACGTCCGCGAGATGGTGCAGGAATACCTCGGAAAACGCGGCTTCAAGGTTTCCGCTGCTGCCAACAGCGAGGAATTGCGCACCATCCTGTCGGTCAACCCCATCGATCTGATCATCCTGGATATCAATATGCCCCGCGAAGACGGCCTTACAACGCTAAGGTCGCTGCGGATCGACGACCAGACACCGGTGGTGATGCTGACGGCGGCCGGCGAGGTGGTCGATCGCATCATCGGCCTGGAAATGGGGGCCGACGACTATCTCGGCAAACCGGTCGATCTGCGCGAACTGGAAGCGCGGGTGAAAGCCGTGCTGCGTCGACGCGGCAGCGGCGACCAGCAAAAGGGCGAAAAGGAAACGCCCGGGAGTGCCAAATTTGGTGATTTCACGCTTGATATCGAGGCGGCGAAGATGCACGGACCGGACGGCGCGGAAATCCCTTTGACAGCGATGGAATTCAGCCTGCTCAAGGCCTTCGCCGAAAACAAGGGACGGGTGCTCAACAGAGATCAGATTCTCGAACAGGCCCACGACCGAACCTGGGATCCGTTTGACCGCAGCATCGATATTCGCATTTCAAGACTGCGCCGAAAGATCGAACGCAATCCTGAGAAACCTTCCATTATCCGCACCGTGCGCGGCATCGGTTACATCTACGATCCGGAAGGCGCGTAGAGCTTGTCCTGGTTAGATTGAAGCAATTCTGTTTGTGGTCGGCGAGGCGATCCGCGAGGAACGAGCCAGGGCGATGCCGGAGGCATCTCTCGAGCATCATGACACTGCGGGCGTCCGCCGACCGCAAACCCGAGGGGCCGTGTGCATTTGCGCCAATTCCTTCGCTCAAAGCCTCGGCCGGGCCACCAGCCCGACCTGCGTTTTGAGCTCGACCTTGACGCAAATGCACCTCGGCAGAATGGTTCAATCTAACCAGGACAAGCTCTGAATCCTTCAATCCTCGAAGGGCAGGCCGATGTATTCGTAGGCCAACGCTTGCTGCGCCGGCTCCGATGTCAGCAACACATCGTAGTCGTTCTGCCGGATCTTCTGGTCGAACGAATCCTCACCCGGAAAAACGTGCAGCAGCTTGGTTAGTCGCCAGGACAGGTTCTCGGCACTCCAGACCCGTCTCAACGCCATCTCCGAATAACAGTCCAGATAGTGATCGTCTCTGGCCTTGTAATGACGTTCCAGCGCGCGCGACAGATAATACACATCGGAAAAAGCGAGGTTCAGCCCTTTTGCGCCGGTCGGCGGCACGATGTGGGCTGCATCGCCGGCCAAAAGCAGGCGACCGTGCCGCATCGGCTCGGCGACGAAGGAACGCAGCGGCGCGATCGACTTTTCGATCGACGGTCCGGTTACGACCTTCGATCCGAGTTCAGGCGGAAATCGATCGAGAAAGGCCTGCCAGAAGCGGTCGTCGGGCCAGTCGGCGATATCGTCATCGATATCAACCTGGACGTAGTAACGCGACAACATCGGATTGCGCTGCGCGGCGAGCGCGAAGCCTTTTTCGTGATAGGCGTAGATGAAGTCCTTCAACGGAGGGCGCTCGACCATGATTCCGAGCCAGCCGAACGGGTAGGTTCGTTCATAGGTTCTGAGCACATTGGCCGGAATTGCCTGTCGGCTCGGTCCGTGGAAACCGTCGCAGCCAGCGATGAAGTCGCAATCGACCCGGCAGGCTTTGCCGTCATGTACATAAGTGACATACGGGTCGCTGCTGTCGATGTCATGTAGCGCCACGTCCCGTGCCTCATTGACGATGTTTCCGCCGTCTCTTTCGCGCGCGGCATAGAGGTCTTCGGTGATCACGGTCTGGCCCCAGGCCATCATCTGCTTGCCGGTCCACCGCGCGGTGTCGATGAAGAAATCCGGCTTGTCCTGCCAGACGATCGCCGTGCCGTCCTTCGGCTTTCCATCCCGATCCATGCGCTCGCCGAGGCCAAGGTCCCGCAACAGCTTGACCGAGCCTGCCTCCAGCACTCCGGCACGAATGCGCGACAGAACGTGGGCCTTGCTTTGCCGCTCCAGAACGATGTTGTCGATCCCGTTGAGATCGAGCATGTGGGAAAGCAGAAGGCCTGCCGGCCCACCGCCGATGATTACCACCCGGGTACGCTGGTTGGGCGTTGGCGCGCTCACATGCGTGTCACTTTCAGTTTCATGAAATCATCGCTCGCGGACCTGTTCGTCCAGTTCCTTGGCGTAGACAAGATAGTAGTTTCTGGCGGTGGCGTTGATTTCCTGATCGGCCAGGCGTCGCAGTCCCTCGATCTTGAGAGCGCGTGCCTCTTCTGCTGCCTGCCCGGCGGCGATCAGACGGTCGCTGAGTTCCAGCGACCACTGGAAGTCGCCATCCGCTAAAGCATCTTGCGCTGCCTTCAGCACAAGATCAGTACCGCCGGCGAGGCGGATGATCCGATCGGCTTCGTCCCGAGGAGCCATTCGATTGAGATTGGTCGGGTTGCCATCGAACCATCCGAGCGTGCCGGAAAAATAGGCACGCACCGCCCAGGCAACCTTGCCGTAGAATTCAGTCAAATGCGGTTTTGAGGCAAGTTGGTCGGGCAGTGTGACCGTGTGGGCCAGCTCGTCCGGAGAGTGACCACCATTGATCCCCGCTGCCGTCTCGGCAATCACATGGCGAATGGCGTCACGGTAGTCACTGAGCACCTCTTGTACAGCCTCTTTGCCGCGCACCGGGCGGGAATGTCCCGGCGCAAGAATGTCGGCCTCGAACCCTCTCAGCAGGTCCAAAGTGTCGGCCCAGGCATCGAAATCGCGGTAGGGCGTACCTCGAATGGCGTAGAGATTGGGAAACGACTTGTAGAAATTGTCGCCGCAGATCAGGACCCCATGATCGGCCAACCACACAACCAGATGGTCCGGCGTCTCTCCGGGCGCATGAACGAGTTCAAGATCAAAACCGGATCGCTGGAGTTTTATCCTTTCATCTTCGATGAGCAGAGTTGGCGGTAAGAAACCGGCTCCCATCCCTTCCATCGGGCGATCACCCGGCCCACAGCCGAGATTGACCCTTTCGTCGGGAAACGACAGCCCCATGCCGAACTGCCGCCGCGTCCGATCCATCAACGCCTTGCCGGGACCCGGCCTCGAATTGTCGACATTGACGAGGTCTGAGGAGAACAGATGACTGGCGATGATTTCGGGATTTCCGTCACCGGCGAACACGCTGGCGCCGGATATGTGATCACGATGCGAGTGGGTATAGATGATGGTGTGCACCGGCAAGTCAGTTATGCGCCGAAGTTCCGCAAGGATATTCTCGGCGGCCCTGGTCGTTTCGGTTGTATCGATCACGACCACACTGTCCCTGCCGACGAGAAAGTGCACATTCGAGGCCGCATAGCCCACGGCGGTGTAAACGTTTGGCGCCAGCTCGACGACGTCCTTGCGAAACTCATGGGAATGCGCCGTCAGAGATGGGTGAGCGCTCATGACTTACTCCAGCGATCCACGCCCGGCGAAAGCACCAATGGCCTTGCCGCGATACTTGTCGGAGAGTTCGGGGTCGACTTCGGTTCCGTCATAAAGGCCCAGAAGAATGCCCTTTCTCCGGGACAGGCCGCGCCCCGCTATGATCGCCGCGTCCGAACGGGTCGTGCGTTGCGACATGCGCCGCGCCCAGCGGCCGAGACGCCCATACATCATGTCGATGATGGCCTCGTGTTCGGAGCTGTCGCCGAGATCGACGAATTCATCCGGATCATCCTGCATGTCGAACAGCATCGGCCGGAAGCCGCCCTCCGCGTGCATGAATTTCCAGCGTTTATCGGCGACCATGAACAACCGAGCATCGCGCGGCTGCACTCCGAGGCCGATGGCCATCGGTGTCGCGGAATAGTCAAATTCACTGATGGTAAAGTCTCGCCATTCCTCGGGCCGTTCACCGCGCAACAGCGGCATCAGCGACCGTCCTTCGAGAATGTGGTCAGGTACCGTCCCACCGGCTGCCTCGACAAAGGTGGCAGCAAGGTCAATGCTTTCGATGAGATCGTCATTGACGGTTCCTCGGGCGGAATCGGCGTCCGGGGAGGGGTCGTAGACAATCAGGGGAACCTTTACGGACTGTTCGTGAAACAGGTCTTTTTCACCCAGCCAGTGATCTCCAAGATAATCGCCGTGGTCGGATGTCAGGACAATCATCGTGTCGTCCATCTGTCCGGTCTGCTCCAGGTAATCCAGCAACCGGCCAAGCTCGTCGTCACATTGCTTGATAAGGCCCATATAGGCCGGGATGACCGCCTCGCGCACTTCGTCACGCCGAAAGGCCTGCCCGATGGCGTTGTTCATGTAGGCCGCATAAACCGGATGAGGGTTCTCTCGCTCTTTCGGGTGTCGAACCGGCGGCAAGATCTGATTGCGTCCGTACATGTTGTGATACGGCGCCGGAACGATATAGGGCCAGTGCGGCTTGATGTAGGAAAGGTGGCAGAGCCAGGGTTTGTCGATGTTTTCACGTTCTTCAAGAAATTCGATCATCCGCGATGTCAGCCATGGCGTTTCGGAATCCTCGTTGCGGATATTGGCCGGTTTGTCGGCATGTTTCATCAACCAGCCGGAAGCGATGTCGCCGTCGTCTTCGACACCCGAATTGGCATAATCGTGCCACGGGTTCTCGCTCTCGTAGCCCTTCGATTTCAGGTATTCGTTGTAAGGCGAGCGGCGCTGATCGTAGAAGCCGTCGGGACCCTGACCCCATAACCCGTCGTCGCGCACGTGGATGTCGAATCCGCATTCGGACACCCGCGCGCCAATTACCCCGTCCGAGGATATCCCAAGGCGCTCCATGCCTTCTTCATCGGCCTTCATGTGGGTCTTGCCGATCAGCCAGGCATCCATGCCGATTCGCCTGAGATGATCGCCGATCGTCTGCTCGCCCACCTTCAACGGAAAATTGTTCCAGGCCGCGCCATGGCTGTGAACGTAGCGGCCGGTATAGAAACTCATGCGCGAGGCGCCGCAGATCGGAGACTGAACATAGCAGCGGGAAAACCGCACGCCCCTGGCCGCAAGGCGGTCCATGTTGGGCGTCTCGAGGAAGGGGTGGCCGGCGCAGCTGAGATAATCAAAGCGCAACTGGTCATACATGATGAACAATATGTTCTTGGTCTTGCGCGTCACCGGCGGCTCCCTCATATCCGGCCGGGCCGCACCACGCGACCCGGCTCAGCGTTCGTACTTATTTCATTTCCTCGGGGATTTCGACGCCGATTTCCTCGTAGTATTTCAGAGCGCCGGGGTGCAGTTTGATGTTCGTCGCTGCCAGAGCATCCTCCAGCCGCACGCGCTCCATGAATGGCGCATTGGCACGGACGCCATCGATGTTCTCCCAGAAAGCCTTGGTGAGCTTGTAAACCGTGTCTTCCGGCAGATCCATGCGCGCCACCACGCCCACGGTCGCACCCAGCGTATAGGTGTCGCCGTCGGAAGATACCTTCTCGCCATAGATCCCGGCCGGGATCATATCGAGCTTGCGGCCAAGCACCTTGGTCGGCTTCAGCATTTCCTCGGTTGCGTTATCAACTTCGTCCTTGTTGAGGCCGATCACGTTGAGATCGCTGGTGAGCGCCAATTGCTCGACCTGTGGGAAGGGCGGGATTCCGCCATTGACATAGACGTCGAACTGGCGGTCCTGGAAGCCCTGCAGGGCAGCACCCCATGAGGCCTTGACGTTTTCAAAGTCCTCGCCCGGTTCCATGCCGGTCGTTGCCTGAATCCATTGTTGAGCGGCGGCCCACGCACCACCACCGGGTGGTCCGAGGAACACCTTCTTGCCGCGCAGGTCTTCGAGTTTGGAGATGCCGCTGTCCGCATAGGCGAGCACATGGTAGGCACCGTAGGGGAACCAGTAGATCAGGCCGACATTCTTCGACAATTCCGGCGCGGCGCTCAGCTTTTGATACATGCGCGTGCCGTTCTTCATGAAATGATACACAGCCGGCGAGGTCATGACGACGTCGAGCTTGCCCTGTGCCATTTCGACGATGTGCTTGGTGGCGGCACCGGTCGCATCGACTGAGATTTCAACATCGTCCTGAGCATCGTTGACGGCCGATGCCATCGTCGTCATGACAAGATAGGCTGACGAGCCAGGTGCGATGGTCGCCATTCGCAATTTCTCCTGGGCGATCGCGGGTGCGCCGAGCGCAATCGAGGCGACGGCGGCGAGCGCCAGTTTGGATATCTGCTTCATAACGGGTTCCTCCCTTGGATCAGTTGTTGGAAGCTATTTTCGGTTGTGAATTTCGGGTGTTGTGAAGCGCCAACAGCGCGATTGCGATGGCGCCGGCTACCAATGTCGACAGCCGATCGGGCGCCAGGATGGCAATGGCCAGAACAACGCGCAGCAAGCTTTCCCATGCGGGTAATGGTGCCGCTTCGTAGCGGGCCAAACCTGTTGCAATCAGCCAGGTTGCAAGCACGAAGGAGACGATCGACCAGACAAGGCCGGTGATGGTGAAACCGTCGATGATGAGGATTTCCGGATTGTAGACGAAGACGAATGGGATAATGAAGCCGGCGATCGACAACCGCACCGCCTCAAATGCGGTTTCCATGGGTTTCGCCCCGGCGATCGGAGCGGCGGCAAAAGCCGCAAGCGCGACTGGAGGTGTCACCACTGACAGCACGCCGAAATAGACCATGAACATGTGGGCGGCAATCTTGGGAATGCCAAGATTTTCAAGGACGGGACCCATCACCAGCGCAAGAATGAGATAGGCGGTAACCGACGGGACGCCCATGCCCATGACCAGACACCCGATCATCACCAGGACAAGCGCAAAAAACAGATGCCCGCCTGACGTGGATCGAATGGCGTCGGCGAACGCCAGTCCGATACCGGTCATGTTAACGATGCCGATGACCACGCCGACCGACGCGACAATGATCATCAGGTTGGCCGATGTGCGACCAGCGCTGACCAGCGCTTCCCACCATTTCTTTGGATGGCGGAATTCCGGGAAAAGCACCAGGCACAGCACCACCGCGGCAATCATCGCGTAGTATCCGGCATTCTGCGGCGTACGCCCGGTCAGAAGAACTCCGACGATGATGGCCAAAGGGATCCAGAAAGCGAGGCTTTTCAGCCAGTCGGACCCGGTGATCTTCTCACGCTGCTCGGGCGGCGTTGCGCCGACATTCTGCTTACGCGATTCGACGAGCACAACGAGAAACAGGCTCAGATAGTAGAAAACGGCCGGCAGGATCGCAGCGACCACAATCTGCAGGTAGGGGATGGCGGTGACGTCAGCCATGATGAAGGCGACGACGCCCATGACGGGCGGCATGATTTGCCCGCCGGTTGAAGCGGCCGCTTCCACACCGCCGGCGAATTTAGCCCTGAAGCCGGCTTTCTTGATGATTGGGATGGTGAAGATGCCGGTTGAGACCACGTTGGCGACGGCCGCTCCCGACATCGTGCCGAAAAGAGCCGAGCCCAGGATCGAGGCGTGCGCCGGCCCTCCGGCAAAGCGCCCGGTCGCTGAAAAGGCAATCTTCAACAGGATAGCGCCGGCACCGGATGCCTGAAGGATTGCTCCGAATACGATGAAGATGAGAACCACCGTCGAGACAACCTGAACCGGCCGGCCGAATACCCCATCGGTCGTGAACCATTGCCGGTCCGCGACGCTGGTCCAGTCCAGACCGGCTCCGCCGATGCTGTGCGGTAGAAGCGCGTAGGCAATGATGCCAAGGAACACCAACGCCATCGGCAAGCCGAAATGGCGCCAGGTCAGATAACCGATCAGCGCGAAAGCAACCCAGGCCAGCGCCATGTCAGTCTGCGAAATGTCGATAAAGAACTCTTCCTGCTCCAGCATGATGCCGGACCAGCGCCAGATCAGCAGCGAAAATACGATCAGAAGACCAAGATCGGCGACACTTTCGGCTCTTTTGCGCCAGCCCTTTTGACCGGATGTTTCTGCTTCCAGTGCACGGGATGCGAGTATCAGAAAGCCGACAATGGCTCCGAGGAGTACCGTGACCCCGTAGACCACAATGGTATCGAACACGCCAAAACCGGCAACGTAGATCGCGAAAACGGCCAGTGCGGCCGCGAACAGCTCCGCCAGTCGGTTTACTGCAAAAAGCACCGTGTTCCTCCCGATGCATTCCTCCTGAATGCCCCAGAAGCCTGCCCGAGCCACTGTGTCAGCGCAATGTGAACTGGCTAAACGTGCCGCAGAGTGGCACACTGAAAATGGGAGGCTTGCGTGGCAAAACTACAGAACCGGTCGCTGGACCGAGGGATCACACTTCTCGAGGTGCTGGCGCGCAACGGCGCCAGTTCGCTCGCGGACCTGCATCGGGAAAGCGGTTTGCCGAAATCGACCATCCGTCGCTTGCTCGCGACGCTGATCAATCGGCGAATGGTCCGCCGTTCGCTTTCCGACAAGCGCTACCGCATCAACATCACATTGCCGGCCAGTGCCGGAGAGCCCGTGCCACCGGAGCTCACGGTGCTTGTCGATGTCGCAATGCCCCACGCGATTGAACTCACTCGCTCAATTGGCTGGCCTTCCGATATCCACCTCGTCGATGCCAACTGCATGCGCATCGTCGACTCGACCCGACCACTCAGCCCGTTTCACCTCTACCGCGGGCTGGTCAACCGCAAACTCAACATCTTTGGCGCCGCAAGCGGCATGATCTGCCTCGCCTCGATGGAGGAGGAGGCGATTGCGCATTATCACAGGGCAACAATGGGCGACCGGATCTGGGGACTGGCCCGCTTCAATCTCAGCCTTGAAGCATACAAGGAGGAGACAAGGATTACCCGGGAGCGTGGTTACGGTGTCAGATTGACGAGCTATCTGGGCGAAACCGTGCTCGACGATGGCCTCGCGGCAATCGCCCTTCCTCTGTTGCAGGATGGCCGGCCTTTTGGGGCGCTGTCGATTTTGTGGCCCCGCACCTACAAGGATCACGTCGAGTTCGCGAAGGATTACCTGGCCGCCCTGGCTGAAGCGGTGGAGGCGGTCAACGAAGCCCTTCAGCAATACTCCGATTCTGGCGCACCGGTGGTCAGCCGCTGAGTTGCAGACGGTCGCTCATGGCCATCGCTGTCATGCCGCCATCGACTGACAGATCGATTCCCTTGATCCATCTGCTCTCGGGGCCGGCAAGGAAACAGATTGCCTCGGCGATTTCCTTTGCGGTGCCGGGGCGACCAGCACGCGCAATGCCCTTTGCCGCCCGTTCGCCGAAGGCTGCCTTGAAGTCATCCAGAATGCCGGTCGAGACGGCAGCAGGACTGACCGTATTGACGCGCAAATCCCGATCGATCAGCCGCTCGCATTGCCCCATCGACCAGGCGATGACCGCTTCCTTGGACAGGTCGTAGGCTCGCACATGGTCGATTGTCTCAGATTCGATGAAACCGGTGAGGGACGTTTGATTTTCCAGGGCCATCAGCCGCTTCACCTGTTCCAGGTTTTCGCGCCACATGGCGCCCGCGCGCGATGCGGTATTGACGATGGAAGCGCCGGGCGAGAGCTTGTCGAGCATGGCCTCGGTGATCCGCACGAGCCCGAAATAGTTGACTGCGAGAATGAGCTCGTTCAGTCCTTCTCTGGGAGGCAACCCGGCATTGTTGATGAGTGCGTCGAACGGACCTTCGACCGAGGCAGTTGCAGCTTCTGTCGCGGCGGCGTCGGAAAGGTCGACCTCCACCCATTGATCGACATTACCTGAAGGTCGGGTCACGTCGAAGGCGACGATTTCGGCACCCTCGGATTTCAGTTTTGAAGCGACCGCAGCGCCGATTCCGGTTGCTGCGCCTGTGATGGCTACACGCATGTTTACCTCCCTCCGTCGACGCGATCATTTGGATTGCGTCGGAAAACGATGGCAAGAGGTGAGCGCGATTTGTGCCGTCTGGCGGCACGGTTTAATTTGTCAAGAGACGGCCGGCTTGGCCAGTGATGCGGCCGCTTCAGCCTTGATACGTTTGACCATGGAGCGCAGCCCGTTGGCGCGCTGAGGTGTCAGGTGCTCGATCAGCCCGAGGCGGGCGAACAGCGCATTTTCATCGAAGCCGACGACTTGGGAGGCCTTCTGCCCTGAACACGCTGCGAGCATGATCGCCACGAGACCGCGGACGATGTGAGCATCGGAGTCGCCTTTGAAGTGAAGGATGGGGTCCTCAGGATCGATCGGGTCTACCGAGTAAGTCAGCCATACCTGGCTGACGCACCCCTGTACCTTGTTGGCGTCTGTCTTGTCGCTGCCCGGCATGTCGTCCAGCGTCCGACCAAGCTCGATGACATATCTGTATCGGTCTTCCCAGTCCTCCAGGAACTCGAAATCTTCGACGATCTGCTCGAGAGAAGCCATCTTCTTCCTCACTATTCCCACACCGCATCGATATAGGAAAACTAACGTGGCAAAGCACGAAAAAAAGCCGAACTTTCAATGCGCATTATTGCGCGGGTGTCAGGCGCGTTTCCTTTGCAGCCGTGAGCAGCATTGCCAGCGCCATTCGCGCGCCGGCTTCCGTATCGATATCAATGGTCGACAAGGCCTTGGCAGTCTGGCGGCAAAGGTCCGGCTGATCGACACAGATTCGGGTGATACGTGCCACAGCGTCATGGTGACCTACAGTTGAAGTGAGGAGCTCGACATCGGTAGCCGTTGGGTTCTTGCCCGGAGCCCGATGCAGCGCTTCTTCGGGGAGTAAAAGCAGGACAAGCGTAAACCAGAAGACGGCCTTGAACACGAATCGCATGAAGATTTCCCGGATTGGCGCCGCGCGCGCCGTAACGAGCAGATTGCATGGGTATCAGACAGCAAATTTGTGAAGAATGTCTTGCCCGTCGGCAAGGCCGGTCACGGGGCATTAACCACAATTGGCGATGCGACGCGCCGAGTCTTTCGGGAATCGGGGAAATCCTCGAAATCGCTCGGTTTGGTCGGTGACTTTATCTATTCTTTAAGCTGGTTTTGCGAATCTGCCGACGCCGGAACAACAAGTGTATTGAGTTACGCGTGACCATCAGGGTTAAGAGCAATTTTTTAAGGGACATTGCGGGAATTTTCCGCCAGGTGGCCTCGACCTGGGTCAATCGCGATGTACGCGATGAAGATGAGCGGACCGGGCAGGCGGAGCTCCTGGCGCGTTTGCTGATCGCGGCCATGCTCTTTCTCACGGTTCTCCCCAGCATGCTGCTTTCCTATTTTGGATTGGCGGAGCTGGTACCGATCGTGCTCGTCGTTTCCGCCATTCCCATGTTGCTGATCGGAATACTGGCGCGGACCGGCTATGGCCGTCTGACGGCCGGTCTGGCTCTCGGGTCTGCTTCCGTTGGAATTGCAGCGCTAGCGTTCTTCACTGGTGGTCTCGCTTCGCCATTTTTGGCGTGGACAGTCATCCTGCCCACGGAAGCTTTTCTGCTGGGCCGGAATCGCAAATCCGTGGTCACCGGCCTTGCCGCGATGCTGGCGGTCTTTGCCGCCGTTGCGATTGCCGAAGGCCTGGCCCCGCGCGATGTTCTGCCGGCTGGGCCGGCCGGGCCTGCCCTGGTGGTGGCGCTGCTGGCACTCTACGGCATGTTCGTCCTCGGGGGGCGGCAGGAAACTGAAACCCCGACCGCCGATCCGCACACATCGCAGGCTAATGGAATGCTGGACCGGCTCCCCGGCCTGGTGACCTTCCATGACGGCAAGGCGGACCTGAAGTGTATCCACGGATCCGATGCCGCTCAGCTGTTGAAGTATGTCGGTGATCTGTCAGATGGTAGTTTTGTCGACCATATTCATGTCTCCGATCGCCTGCAATTCCTGCAAGGTGTCGACCGACTGAGAACCGGCGCGGAAACAGTATCGCTGATTGTGCGCCTGCGCAGTCAGGCTGGTGGTTCGGATGTCGATCAGTTTCGCCATTGGTCAACGCAGCTCGCTGCCCTGCGCGACGAAGACGGCCGATTTGACGGATTTATTGCACAGTCCCGCGACATCACGTCGGAGATTGAGCTGCGCCGATCCTATGTGCGCAAGGTTGTTGAAGCGGAAGCCGCCAACGAAGCGAAAACACGGTTCCTTGCGGCCGTCAGCCATGAGCTTCGGACGCCGCTAAACGCCATTTTGGGTTTCTCGGACATCCTGACCAGCGAGTATTGCAGTCAACCGCTCGACGACAGCCAGGCAGAATATGTTGGCCTGATCCGGCAGTCCGGGCAGCACCTGCTGGCGGTGATCAATTCCATGCTCGATCTCAGCAAGATTGATGCAGGGCGTTACGAACTGAACCTCGAACCGTTCGACATGCGCGAAGCCTTTCGCGACTGTGAAGCTATGCTAAGCCAGCAGGCGAAGGACAAGAACATCGTTTTGACGACCCGAGTTGCCAAGGGGCATGAGGAACTGACCGCCTGTCGCCGTGCGGTTCAGCAAATCCTGATCAATCTGATCGCCAATGCGATCAAATTCACCGACGAGGGTGGAGTGGTCACCGTCGACGGATCAGACCTTGATGGCTACACCCGGATCAGCGTGTCGGATACCGGGATTGGCATGAGCGAAGACGATCTGAAAAAGGTCGGGGCGCCTTTCGTTCAGGTACAGGCACACAATGCGCGGCAATATGAGGGGACCGGCCTTGGATTGAGCCTGGTGAAGGGGTTGGTGGCGCTGCATCACGGCCGTTTCTCCATTGAAAGCAGCCCCGGTGTCGGTACAACGGTGACTGTCGATTTGCCGAACGAGGGACCCGACGAGGACTCGGAACAACCGATCACCGGTTCTCATGATCAAGATGCGTTTCCGCCGCGACTTGCGACGGTTGCAGACAGCAGCACGGAGGAGGTCAATGGCCAGGCGCAAACAGCCTGAACCTGCGGGCGCCCTGCACTTTGTCGGCGGCGCTTTGCGCCTGATCGGCACGACCGTATCGCGGCATCCGTCGATTGCCGGAGGCATTGTTGCCGTTGGCGTCACGTTTACCTATGTGACCATGAACGCGATGTACCAGCCCAGCAAACATCCTTCGCCCTGGTTTGCCACCCGCGACCAGCCTCGAAATGCCGTTGCCAGCCGACCGGAAACGGTTCCGGTCCCCGAAAGCCGGGTGACCACCTTCAAGATCGAGCGAAGCGACCCACAGAGTACGGCCAGCATTCCCGAGGATGTGGCCTCGATACGCAACGACACCGTATTCCAGATGCAACAGGCATTGCGGAGAGCGGGTATCTATGCAGGAACCGCCGATGGCGTCATGGGACCCCAGACCCGCAAAGCCATTCAGTTCTATCAGATTCAAGCGGGAATGGAGCCGACAGGGGAGCCAGATGGCGAATTGCTGGTGCACCTCTTGATCGCCAATCTCGACAGCGTTGTCGTGCCTCAGTCACGCCCGGCTTATCGTGAAACGGATGCCGCCACTTCGCCAATCTGGTCACGGTCGCAAGAGGTCGCTGCCGTTCAGCAATCTCAGCCGAAGCCTCCGGCGCCAGGTGTCGAGCCCGACCTGGTTGTCGACATTCAGCGGGGGCTGAGCAACATCGCTTACGCCGATATCGTGGTTGACGGTATTGTCGGAGAACGCACCAAAACGGCTATCGTCCACTTCCAGAAGCACTATCGGTTGCCTGTCACCGGTCAACCGGATGCGGCTGTGCTTGCCAAGTTGAAGGAAATCGGGGCACTCTAGACTGTGTCCCGGTTGACACCTGCCAGCCACCGCTGGGTGTCCGTTTGCATTACGTTGATCCTGTTGTAAGAACTCAGTCCGACCAGTGGACACGGGCAGTATCCGGTTGACCGGCAAAATCTCAGCGAAGGCGTGGCTGCAATGCGATTGACCAGCGATCTCTGGGTCAAAGCCTTGCTTCGCAGGGTGTTCCAGGAAGGCGGATTTGCAGCAATCGAGCGCTCGGGCGCATCCGAAGCGGGCGTGATCTATGTCCGGGTGAGGCGGCGAGATGGCCTGGAAACGTTGCTGGGTCCCGCGCCTCAGAGCTTCTTTGATACCCAAAAGCCGAGCGACCGCAAATTCGAACCTCGCATCGTTGCCGGCGAGGGACGAGAAATCGATGCCCTGTTGGCACGAGAAGCTGGTTTCGATCCTGATTTCTGGGTGGTGGAGATAGAGACGGATAGTCCCGAAACCTATCTCGAGATCACGCCTGCCGCCTGACAAACCGGTCGCGCCGCTCGTTCACGCGTTGTCTGCGGCTTGCCGGTATTCGGGCAGCCCTGGTGGCGGCGTCGACGGTCAACGGCTGCAGCTTCGGCTTCCGATCATCTTCGTTGGCTCGGCGCCATGCATCCACTCTGCGAACACTCTCCTCAAGTTCGCAGGATTGCAGCAACACCCTTGAATGGCGTTCGCCCTGCAAAGTCTGTGCAAGATGCGGAAACACGCCTTCGAGAATTGAGAGCGAATGCAATTCCTGGATCTCTAGAGTGCGCAACGCAATTGCCAGCTGTCCGCCGGATGGATCGAGCAGAATTCGGTCGGCAAGCGCCCGGTTGGTGCGCAGTGCCAGCGCTAGACATTCCGCAAAGCGCACCGGATTGCGGCCGCGCGCCTGTTTGGCAAGCAGTTCTCCAAGCACGCCGTTGGACGGCGCCCTGTCCGGGCGGCGCTCACGGTGTGGGTGCGCCAGAGCCATGTCTTTCAACCGACTGCGCAGATCATCTTCTTTGCGCAGACGGTCAGGACCATCGGTCGAAGGCCTGTCACCTGGTGCGGCTTCGGTTGAACCGCGGACGCGTAGCGATCGTTGGACGGCCGGATCGTCCAGTTCGGTGAGAGCCGAAATCAGGGCCGGTGATAGCGATTTGCGACGGGAGATCGCGCGAGCGTGTGAAACGCCGTGTCGGGCGATGGCCTGCAGCAGCATCCGGTCGTTTACGCAGGAGCTGAAGGCCAGAAACGGGGCGGCCACTCGGATTGGCTGATCGGCGATATGGCACGCGATGCTTTCGGGAAGGGCGATCAGGCGCGAGAGAGCAGCAGCAGCCATCCGCCTGGTCTCGTCCTTGACGTAAGGGAACAGGCCGAGAAACAGGTTGGAAAATTGTCGCTGGTCGCGTGATGTGGGGAAGGCTAGTGCTTCGAATCCGGCGATTGCAGCCAGCAGGGCTGCATCCTTGCGACCGGTCTGACCGGCACCCTCCAGGTCGCGGAAACGATCCAAAACTCTGTACCCGAACACGCGTGACTCAACGGTATTTCAAACTAGAGGCAATTATTTAGCAAACTGTTAACTATCGGCTGTTTGAATCAAGCCGTTCGCACGGGATGTAACCGATCCATGGATCGAACGGCCCGCAGCGGCATGAGCCGCGCTAACTAATGGTACCGAATTTGCGCAACATGATCGATGAAGCAGGCTTGGCGCCTCGACCATAGCCGGAGCGGGGCACCCTGCCTAAGCGGGGAATGTCCCTATGGCTGAAATCATACATATGCACAAGGCGAAGAAGCGACCACGGCCGAGAACGTTCGTTCAGGCAGGCGACGGCGCCAAGATCCTGATGTTCACCGGTGTTCGCTACGAGCGCAGCAAGTCGGAAAATCGCGCCAGCAAATCATCGGGAAAGCGCGTAACAGGCCGCTAGCTCAGGCTGTGACGTATGTCCTCAAAAGGACGATACCGGCTGGCAAACCGCGTTGCCGAGAAAATCATCGACGATCGCTTCCCAGCTTGCGTCGGGAGCTATCGTATTGAGCACCAGATAGCCTGACGTATCCGGGAATTCTATCAACACGGACTCGGCAATGGATTCTGGGAGGGTCTTCCGGTATCCGATCATCTGCACCGGCGTCACGATGACGATGTCCAGATCTCCTTCCGCCGCTATCCTGTCATTCATGCTGTAAACTTCATTGGCTGCTGGATCAAAGATCGCCAACGACCAATAGGGCATGCTGCCAAAGGCCGTCACCTGAACAGGTTCAGTGGAAATATCAAACCGACAAACCGCCGCTCGGCTGAACGGATTGGCCGAGGTCAGATCGTTCTCGCCCGGCCGAAGAACATGAAAGAACTCACCAGCGCCCAAAGCCGAAACGCGCGACCAGGCATCGCTTTGCGCATAGCGTGGAATGGCCAACACGATGACGATGTGCAACAGGGCGGCGCCGATGATACCGGCGCACAGGACATAAAGCGGCCTACCCATCCGCGCACCCGGATTTGACAATGTCCGGCATCTGAAGGTCGATCAGCCTGGAACTGCTTGCGGTGGGCGTGTCAAACAATGTCAGAACAAGTCTGATGGGTTGCTTCACATCGCCGGTGGCTATCCAATTGCCAGACCGAGCTTCAGCGCTGATTTGAATATCAAAAGCACCTGTGTCGTCCTTCATGACATTTTGCGAATGAAGCGCTGAGGGGTACCGGCGGTCGACCGTGAGCAACTGGTCGTTGACATCTGTCAGATGCAGGGTCCACATCCGGGCGAGGGGAGTGAGGCCCTTGATAGTGTAGTTGCAGTCGGTCGACAGTTCCCCGCCGTCATTATCTGTAACCGCAACAAAAGCCAGACCCTCGGCCTCTCCAAGCAGAAGTCGACCAGACCGTGCCCGGTGCGCCTTGGCATAGGGATCGGCAGTTCCGGTCTGCGCCTTTGGCCAAGCCTTCCATGCTCCGATATCGATCGAGCCAAAGCCGACCGTGACTCTCAAGGCATAGATGGTGCTTGCCGTCGCACCGCCGAAAGCGATGAGCAGGATGATGGCAATCGAAAGCGGGACGCGAAACACTTAGTCTAGGCTGCGCTTTTGAACTGTGGTCGTGGCATGAGTCAGTCGCGGACGGTCGAACGTAACTGCGCGGATCTAGCCGGGCCGGCTGGCCGTGGCTCAAGTTCCGGTGCGTTCCGGAACTGGGTCGCCAGATCGCGAAGAAGACCAGTTGCCTGTTTGGACAACAACCGGGATCGCGCCGCGGCCGCATCATCGATGTTGGCTGACGCAACGCCCGTGCCTGCTGCTTGTTCGTCGCTTTCATCCGGCTCCAAACCGGGGATCGGTCGCAGATCAACGCCCTGATGTGCAAACGTCATCAGTTCCTTGAACGTCATGGCCGGCAGAGAACCACCGGTCATTCGGCGCGACGACGTGAAGTCGTCGTTGCCGAACCAGACTGCAGCGGTGAAATTGCCAGTGAAACCAACGAACCATCCGTCGCGATAGGCCTGCGTCGTTCCGGTTTTGCCTGCGGTGGTGATTCCGTCGAGCTTGGCGCGCCGACCGGTTCCCCATTCCGGGATCTGCGTCATGATGCCGTTCATTGCCTCAGTGGCTTCAACGGATAGAACGCGCTCTCGTTCCGGGTTGTCGCGGGTATGGTCATACAAGACGTCGCCGGAATAGTTCATGATCTGCGTAATGCCGTGGCGGCGGGGTTCCAGCCCACCAGAGGGAAGCACGGAATAGGCTGTCGCCTGATCAAGCACCGTGACTTCCGAGGTGCCAAGCGGCATCGTCTTGTCAGTCCTGATCTGCGATTCGACTCCCATGCGTTGCGCCGTTTCGGCGATCGCCTTTGTGCCCAGATGGTCGCGCGCAAGACGCACCGGCACCGTATTGATGGATTTGACCAGGGCTCGGGTCAGGCTGACACGGCCTGAATATCCGCGTCCGTAGTTGCGCGGCGACCAGCCCCTCCAGGTAATCGGCGCATCGCGCAGTGAGGTTTCCGGTGTGAAGCCGTTTTCCATCGCAGTCGCATAGACATAGACCTTGAACGACGATCCCGGTTGCCGCAGCGCGCGTGTGGCGCGGTTGAATTGGCTTTCGCCGTAATCGCGACCGCCGACCATGGCCCGCACGGCGCCACCGTTTTCGATCAGGACGATCGCGCCCTGGTCGACGCCATAGCGTTTGCCGTGCTGGCGCAGGCCAAGTTCAAGGGCCTCTTCGGCAGCCTTTTGCAGGCTCAGGTCCACAGTCGTGCGGACAATCAGCGAATGTTGTTCGAAATTGCCGGCAATGCGTTTTGCTTCCTCGAAAGCCCAGTCGAGGAAATAGTCGGGAGCATCGGTGTTGCCTCGGTCGACCACATCGGCTGGGTTGCGGCGCGCGCCGATCACCTGGCCCTCGGTCATCAGGTCACCCTGAACAAGGTTCGTCAGAACCTCATTTGCTCTGGCCCGGGCTGCCGGCAGGTTGATGTGAGGCGCGTAGCGGGCAGGGGCCTTGAACAGGCCGGCGAGCATTGCCGCTTCGGCCAAAGTGACATCGGTGACGTCCTTGCCGAAATAGAACTGGGCCGCAGCAGCGATCCCGAACGTGCCGCCACCCATATAGGCGCGGTCGAGATAGAGACGCAGAATATCGTTCTTTGAAAAGTTGGCCTCGAGCCACAGCGCCAGAAAGGCCTCCTTGATCTTGCGCTCGATCGTTCGCTCGTTGGTGAGGAAAAGGTTCTTTGCAAGCTGCTGCGTGATGGTTGACCCGCCCTGAACGACCGAATTGGCGCGGACATTTTCAGTCATCGCACGCGCAAGCCCGATGGCATCGATGCCGAAATGATCGAAAAAGCGGCGGTCTTCGGTGGCCAAAACCGACTTGATCAGGTGGTCAGGGAGCTCCGCAATGGGGACCGTATCTTCGTGAATAATCCCCCGATGGCCGATCTCGTTGCCGTAGCGGTCGAGAAAGGTCACCGCGAAATCGTCCTGCTGGCGCCAGTTTCCGTAGGTGTCCTCAAACGCCGGCAAAGCCAGAGCGAGCATAAGCACGGCACCAGCCGTCCCCAATGTCAGGCCTTCGCCCATGATTTCAAAGAAGGCCTTCTTGTAACCGCGAACCCGAAAACGCCGGAAGAAGATGTTGATCTCCTCCCACCGCTCGCCAAAACCGGCGGCGGCCGACCAGATCGTCGAATCGATCCACGAATCCAGCCGAAGCAGGCGGCTCCGGCGTCCCTTTGGCCGGTTCGTCTGGTTGAATGGATCCTGCAACGATTTTTCCCGTCTATTGACTGTCCCGCAGGCAGCGTTCAAAAAAACGCCGAACATCGACCGCAGTCGTGGCCGTTCATGGTAGCTTGTTTGCTGTATTTTGGCCGGAAGGACAAGATTTGCAACAAAAAGGTAGGCTTTCAGGTAAATCCGTTAACGCCGATGCTCAGGCCGGCCTGACCCAGACGCAACCGTTCTGGAAGACGATCAGGCTTGAGGACATGAGCGCCGAGCAATGGGAGAGCCTTTGCGATGGCTGCGGCCGTTGCTGCCTCAACAAGCTGGAAGACTGGGATACCGGCGAGATTTCCTGGACGAATATTGCCTGCAAATTGCTCGATTCCGACAGTTGCCGTTGCAAGGACTACGAAAACCGCACCGAGGAGGTAACGGACTGCATCGGTCTGACACCTCGTTCCGTGCGAACGCTCTCATGGCTGCCACCGAGTTGTGGCTACCGGCTGATTGCCGAGGGCAAGGACCTTTATTGGTGGCATCCGCTGCTTTCGGGAGACCCTGACACGGTGCACCAGGCCGGTGTATCCGTTCGCGGTCGAACCATTGCCGAGGCGGGACTGGAGCCGGAGGACTACGAAGACCACATCGTTGAATGGCCATTTGAACCGGTTGACGACTGATGCCGTCGGCGTTCCTGAACGCGGCGTTCATTTGCAGTTCAGCCTTGCCGGTGTAGATAGAATTCAACAAGAAGCCAGACGTCCGAATAAGAATACAGGATCGGCTGGCCCGATTTGGATGAAGAACCAAGTGCCGACTGTTGCGTGCGATTAAAATGCAGCACCGGCTCTTTTGAGGAAGACGATGAAGGCGATAACACGAAGAACAATGCTTATGGGCCTGATTGCGCTGCCTTTTGTGCTGTCCGAAGGTGATGTGGCGCAGGCGCAGGGTTCGCCTGATTGTTCGGCGGCCGTCAGTCGCGTATTGGCCCAGACCAAGGGTGAACTGCTTTCGGTCAGCGTGTCCAAGAGCGGCGGTCAGCCAGTTTGTAAGATCACTGTTCTGGCAAATGATTCGAGCGGCAAGCGCCGGCGCAAGGTAACGGTCAACGCCAAACCCTGACCTGAGAATAAGGGCGGAAGCCATGCGAATACTCGTTGTCGAAGACGACCGGGACCTCAATCGACAGGTATCCGAGGCGCTTGAGGAAGCCGGCTATGTGGTCGACCGCGCCCATGACGGATCGGAAGGTCATTTCCTCGGCGAAACCGAGCCCTACGACGCGGTCATTCTCGATATTGGTCTGCCTGAAATGGACGGCATCACGGTGCTGGAGGAATGGCGTGCGGCCGGAAGGTCGATGCCGGTCCTGATCCTGACGGCCCGCGACCGCTGGAGTGACAAGGTCGCCGGCATCGATGCCGGGGCCGACGACTACGTCGCCAAGCCGTTTCATGTCGAAGAAGTACTGGCCCGAATTCGTGCTCTGATTCGCCGCGCCGCCGGGCACTCTTCGTCGGAAATCGTCTGCGGCCCCCTGCGGCTCGACACGAGAGGTGCCAAGGCGACTGTCGATGGATCGCCGCTCAAACTGACATCCCATGAGTTCCGCCTGTTGTCCTATCTCGTGCACCATGTCGGCAAGGTGGTGTCTCGTACGGAACTGGTCGAACATATGTACGATCAGGATTTTGACCGCGATTCCAACACCATCGAAGTGTTCGTGGGACGCCTTCGCAAGAAACTCGGCGTCGATATGATCGAAACCGTACGCGGGCTCGGCTACCGGATCCAGGCTCCGGACAATGGCGGATAGTGAAAAACGGCCGCGCTCGCTAACCGCGCGTGTTCTGACAATTGCCAGCGTTTGGGCGGTCATCGCCCTTTTTGTGGTGGCACTGCTCATTTCAACAGCCTATCGCAACGGCGCTGAACGCAGTTTCCGTGAACTTTTGCGAGCCCAGCTATACAATGTCATCAACTCGATTTCCTTGGCTGAGGCCGGTCAATTGTCGGGGACGCCGCAACTGGGGGACCTGCGGTTCTCGCAACCGGGCTCCGGATGGTACTGGATCGTCGACATCGTCGACGGCGGCGATCAACAGCAACTGTCTTCCGTCTCCCTGGGTGGTCAGGAAGTAGCTATTGCCGATACGTCGAAAACTCCGTTCAACGACCGTTATGAGCGGGTTTATCCATCGAGCGACAGCGCCGGCAACAGGGTTCTGGTTTCTGAAACGGAGGTTCTGCTCGGCGACAATGGAGAGGTGGCCCGCTTTCGCGTGACCGGCAGCCAGGCTGATATCGACACGGATGTATCGTCGTTTTCCCGCCAGTTGTTCCTGTTCCTTGTGCTGTTCGGGGTCGGCAGCCTGTTGGTCAATGCCATCGCCATCCTCTTCGGGTTGCGTCCGCTGGACCGAATTCGCCGCTCGCTGGAGGAAATTCGCGACGGCCGTACGGAAGCTCTTGAAGGCAGTTTTCCGCGTGAAATCGCGCCTTTGACCGGGGAGGTCAACGCCCTGATCGAAAACAACCGGCGCATTGTCGAACGCGCCCGCATGCAGGTCGGCAACCTGGCGCATTCGCTGAAGACGCCGATTGCCGTGTTGCTCAATGAGACCCGCGCCATGGAGCCCGATCAGGCGCGGATCGTGGAAGAGCAGGCCACGGCCATGCGCAATCAGGTTCAGCACTATCTCGACCGGGCGCGCATTGCCGCCCAGCAAAACTCCGTGCTGGTCAGATGTGACACCCGTCAGGCGCTGGAGCGCCTTGTCCGTGTCATGGAGCGGCTCAACCCGGACACCAGCTTCGACCTTCAGCTTCCTCCGGATGTCCCCGACCTCGCCATGGAGCAGCACGATGTTGAAGAACTGTTCGGCAACATCCTCGAAAACGCCGGCAAATGGACGCACGACAGAATCAGCATTTCGGCCGAGGTGCTTCCTGAAGACCCATCGGAGGAAGGCCGGCGATGGGTCGAACTCCATGTGGATGACAATGGGCCGGGCATGCCTGAAGACCAGCTTGCGGAGGCCATGAAACGTGGCAGGCGTCTTGATGAATCAAAACCGGGAACAGGCCTCGGCCTGTCGATCATCAAGGAAATCGCCGAGGAATACCGCGGCAGCGTGCGCCTGAAACGAAGCGAACTTGGCGGGCTTCGCGTGACGTTGAAGTTGCCAATTGCAGTTCGTTAACAATTGCTGTTCATGATGATCAAAACACCGCCACAATACGCAACTATGTGTGACAATCATCTGTGTGATGGACCCAGAAGGGGTAGGGCCATGAAAGCCGGAATCGTGATAGTCGCTTCGCTGCTGGCGCTGGCCGGTTGTTCGACCCAAAGCGGTCAGTCCGACGTTCTCAACTCGTTCGTACCGGCCGGTTCCGGTAAAAATTCCGTTATCGCTGCGTTAAATGGCGGCATTATGGACCCCACTGTTTCAGCCACCCTGAACTCGCAGGATCGGACGCGTGCGCTGGAGGCCGAATACCGGGCTCTCGAAGTTGCACCGAGCGGACAGATCGTCGCATGGCGTAGCGCTCAGGGGCAGGTTTCAGGCGAGGTTTACGCCGCCCAGCCATACCAGGTCGGGTCGCAGAATTGCAGGCAATACGTCCACAAAATCGATGATGGAGGCCGCACGGTGAGTTCACGCGGGACCGCCTGCCGCAACGATGACGGTAGCTGGACACCGCTTGTGTAGTCACCCGATTTCCCCTAGACAAAGGGCGCTGGCATAACAGCAGTCTTGGGCTGCTGTAGCCGGGAGCAAACTGCGCGAAGGTCAGCTGTTCAAATACCATGATGTTTTGGATATTGGCCGCCTTAATGACGGTGGCCGTCGCGGTCGCATTGTTGGTACCACTGGCGCGCCGCAATGGTGACGGCGCCGCGGAGCAGGACCACGACATCGAGGTCTATACCGACCAGTTGCGTGAGATCGACCGCGACGTCGAAAGTAATCTGATTTCCGGTGAACAAGCCGAATATGCTCGGGCCGAGGTCGGTCGCCGACTGATAAAGGCATCGAAACTGGCAGACCGAAAGGCAAGGACGTCGGCAGGAAACCTTCGCCTCGGCCGTCTCGCGGTCATCGTGGCCCTGCCGGCGATTGCTATCATCGGCTACATTGCCATCGGCAATCCCGGATTGCCGGCACAGCCTCTCTCGGCTCGCTTGGATATGGCACCTCAGCCGAGCAATGGGCAGGACATAGAGGCGCTGATCAAGGAAGCCGAGACCCATCTAGCAAGCAACCCCGACGACGGGCGGGGATGGGACGTGCTGGCACCGATTTATGCACGACTTGGCCGATTGGGGCAGGCTGAGATAGCCTATCGGAACGCAATCCGCCTGCTCGGGTCGTCGGTCACACGCCAGGCTGGCCTCGGCCAAGTTCTCTTTGCCCAGGCCGGCGGGATCGTAACGGCCGATGCGCAAAAGGCGTTTCAGACGGTTCTGGACGCTCAGCCCGACAATCCATTTGCGGCATATTTCCTCGCGCTCGCCCTTGCCCAGGAAGGCAAGTCGGAAGAGGCTCTGGAATCGTTTCGGCAGATTGCCGCGGCCTCGCCACCGGATGCGCCGTGGATGCCACCAGTGCGCCAGCAGATCGCTCAACTGGCGGGAACTGATGAACAGACCGGTCCCGATGCAGAGGCTGTTGAAGCCGCCATGGCCATGTCTCCCGAGGAGCGTCGCGAGATGATTGTCGGCATGGTGACCGGGCTCGATGCCAAACTGCAGGAAAATCCGGATGACCTTGCCGGTTGGCTGCGGCTGATCCAGTCCTACATGGTGCTGGGAGACCCGGAAAAGGCCGGCAATGCCTGGCAACGGGCGATGGGCGTTTTCACGGACGGATCGTCACAGCAACAGGCGCTGACGAAGCTGGCAGCCGAACTGGGCCTGGAGAGAACGGAAGCGCAGCAATGACACGCAAACAGAAGAGACTGGCCATCATCACCGGCGGGGTTGGCGTGATCGCAGTTGCGGTGCTCCTGGTGCTGTTCGCCTTGCAGGACCAGATCGTGTACTTTCATTCGCCGACTGATGTGGCTGAAAAGAGCGTCGGACCGGGCACCCGCATCCGACTTGGCGGCTTGGTCGAAGACGAGTCGGTGGTCCGCGGTGAGGGAACTCTTGTCTCCTTCGCCGTAACTGACACGGCGAACCGTGTCGATGTTCGTTACAACGGCATCCTTCCGGACCTGTTTCGAGAGGGACAGGGCGTTGTTGTCGAGGGTGCTTTCGGTGACGGTGGTTCGCCGTTTGTCGCCGACACGGTTCTGGCCAAGCACGACGAGAATTACATGCCACGCGAGGTGGCCGATAGTCTCAAGGACATGGGTGTCTGGCAGGGGAACGAGGAGTAGGACATGATTGTCGAACTCGGCCACTATGCGCTGATCGTTGCTCTCGCCACGGCACTGCTGTCGTCAGTGCTGCCGATTATCGGTGCCAGGCGCCTTGATGACGGACTCATGGCTTTCGCGCCGGTCGCAGCGATCACCTGTTTCGCGCTGCTCCTTTTTTCCTTCATTGCCCTGACGGTTTCCTACGTGACGTCCGACTTTTCGGTCGCGAACGTGTGGCAAAACTCGCATTCGCTTAAACCGATGATCTACAAGATTTCGGGAGTCTGGGGAAACCACGAAGGATCCATGCTTCTGTGGATCCTGATCCTCGCTTTCTTCAGCGCACTGGTGGCAGTTTTCGGTGGCAACCTGCCCGCTCCACTCAAGGCCAATGCCCTGGCAGTCCAGTCGTGGATCATCTCGGCCTTCCTGTTATTTGTCCTGTTGACCTCCAATCCGTTTGCGCGGTTGAACCCGGCGCCGCTTGAGGGCAGGGACCTCAATCCGATCCTCCAGGATGTCGGTCTCGCCATCCATCCGCCGTTGCTCTACCTCGGCTATGTCGGCTTTTCGATCTGCTTTTCCTTCGCCATTGCCGCCTTGATCGATGGTCGTATCGATGCTGCCTGGGCTCGCTGGGTCAGACCGTGGACTCTCGCTGCCTGGACGGCGCTGACCTCAGGTATCGCCATGGGCTCCTACTGGGCTTACTACGAGCTCGGATGGGGTGGATGGTGGTTCTGGGATCCGGTCGAAAACGCTTCCTTCATGCCATGGCTTGCCGGTACGGCGCTGTTGCACTCGGCGCTGGTGATGGAGAAACGCGAAGCACTGAAGATATGGACGGTGCTGCTTGCGATCATGACGTTCTCTTTGTCATTGCTCGGCACTTTCCTGGTACGATCCGGCGTCCTGACTTCCGTCCATGCCTTCGCCACGGATCCGACCCGCGGCGTGTTCATCCTCGCCATCCTTGTATTGTTCATCGGCGGGGCATTCTTTCTCTTCGCACTGCGTGCTCAGAGCTTGAGCCACGGGGGACTGTTCGCACCAGTTTCGCGCGAGGGGGCTCTGGTCCTCAACAATCTGTTTCTCACCACGGCTACGGCGACCGTTCTTGTTGGCACGCTTTATCCATTGGTGCTGGAGGGCGTAACCGGGGCTAAGATCTCGGTCGGTCCGCCCTTCTTCAACCTGACTTTCGGGCCATTGATGATCCCATTGCTGTTGGCGGTCCCGTTCGGACCGCTGCTGGCCTGGAAGCGCGGCGATCTGTGGGCGGTCTGCCAGCGCTTGTATTTTGCGGCCGGACTGGCGCTACTGGTAGCGTTGGCAGTGGTATATTTTTCCACCGGTGCGCCAGTTCTTGCCGCCCTCGGCATTGCAATCGGGGTGTGGTTGATGGCCGGGAGCTTAACGGATCTTGCCACACGTGCCGGCGTCGGCAGGGTTGCGCCATCTGTTGCCTGGCTTCGTCTCAAGGGGCTTCCGCGCTCCGCATTTGGAACAGCCATGGCTCATTTCGGCCTTGGCATTACGGTCATTGGCATCGTCGTGGTCAGCGTCTTCGCCACCGAGACGGTGTTGACCGTGCGACCGGGCGAAGAAGCAAAATCCGGGCCCTACACACTGCGTTTCGTGGAAATGCGGCCGGCCCAGGGACCCAATTACACCGAGTTGCAGGGCCGGTTTACGGTCATTCATGACAACGGTAGTACGGCCGAGATCACGCCTTCAAAAAGGGTTTACACGGCGCGCCAGATGCCGACGACCGAAGCCGGCATCCTGACACGGGGCCCAAGCCAACTTTACGTGGCGCTGGGTGACGAGGTCGAGGGCGGCGGAACGGTGGTGCGGATCTGGTGGAAACCCTGGGTGACGTTCATCTGGTACGGTACGATCATCATGACGCTGGGTGGTCTTACATCGCTGTCTGATCGGCGGTTGCGGGTTGGTGCGCCAGCATTGCGGCGAAAGGCGAAGGGTGCAGTTGCGGCTGCCAGTGCGCCGTGAGACGGATTGCGATCATCGTAGCAACAGCGCTTGCTGCGCTGATCATCGCCATTGGCCCGTCGATGTCGGTTACCCCTGACGAAATACTCGACGATCCGGCGCTGGAGGGTCGAGCCCGCGATATTTCCGCGGGACTGCGGTGTCTGGTGTGCCAAAATCAGTCCATCGACGACTCCGATGCCGGACTGGCAAAGGACCTGCGTGTCCTGGTGCGCCAACGCCTGGTCGAGGGCGATAGTGACACGGAAGTCGTCGACTACATAGTTTCGCGCTATGGCGAGTTCGTGCTTCTCAAACCGCGCTTTTCGCTGCAGACGATCCTGCTCTGGGCGATGCCTGTGATCATTCTGGCGGTTGGCATCGCCTACATGATTGCCGGACGGCGCCGACGGCCGGTCACGTCAACGCTGCTATCGGTGGATGAACAAGCCGAACTTGAAAAAGTTTTACAAACGCGTGATCGCGATAGCTGATACCGTTCCACCCGCCCGTTGGGATCGGCCCGACGGACGAAGCGGGAGCGCAAAGATGACGGCAACCTCGATCAAGGCGAATTTCGATGGCCATTCCGGCGCAAAGCTGGCGGCTCGGCTGGACATCCCCTCTGGTCCTGTTCGTGCCTATGCGCTGTTTGCCCACTGCTTTACCTGCACCAAGGACATCCTCGCCGCCAAGCGCATCGCCGCCGAACTGTCACGAGCCGGGATCGCCGTTTTGCGGTTCGACTTTACCGGGCTTGGCGCCAGCGAGGGCGAGTTTGCATCTACCAACTTTTCATCCAATGTGGCGGACTTGAAGTCGGCGGTGTCCTACCTCCGTGACAATTACGAGGCTCCCTCTATCCTTATCGGACACTCCCTCGGAGGAGCGGCCGTGCTGGCGGTTGCCGGCGATATTCCCGAGGTAAAGGCAGTCGCCACGATTGGCGCACCGGCCGATGCCGAACATGTGATCCACAATTTTGGTACCAAGATCGAGGAAGTCGAGCGCGAGGGGGAGGCCGTTGTGCAACTCGCCGGTCGACCATTCAAGATACGCCGCCAATTCCTGGACGATGTGCGTGAATCGGTTCTCGTTGATCGGATTGCGACGATGCGCAAGGCGCTTCTGGTCCTGCATTCCCCGGTCGATCAGACAGTCGGCATCGAGAACGCGGCAACGATCTTCGGAGCGGCCAAGCATCCGAAGAGCTTTATCTCGCTGGACAACGCCGATCACCTGGTCAGCAAGGCCGATGATGCCGCATTTGCGGCATCCATGATCGCCGGGTGGGCCGCACGTTACTTGAGTGCCGATACACCACAAGGCGAAGATGCGGTCGAAGCGGTGCGGGTATCTGAAACGCTGGAAGGCAAGTTTCAGAACACCGTGCACGCCGGCCGTCACCGTCTGTTTGCGGACGAACCTGTCAGTGTCGGCGGCCTTGATTCCGGCCCGTCGCCCTATGATTTCCTCTCGGTCGCGCTGGCGGCGTGCACATCAATGACGTTGCGCATGTATGCCAACTTCAAGAAGGCCGATCTTGGCCGCATCACCGTCGATGTATCGCATGCCAAAATCCATGCTTCCGATTGCGCCGAATGTGCCGAAGACGAGCAGGGCGCCGGCGGCAAAATCGACCGTTTCGAACGCAGGATCATGATCGAAGGAGAGGTGCCGGAAAGCCTTCATGGCAAGATTGAGGAAATTGCCGATAAGTGCCCCGTTCACCGAACGCTGGAAAACAAATCCAAGGTCGTCACCCACGTCGCCGTAAATGGGTAGATGAAGCCTCAGTCAACCGGCTTTTTATGCCAGATCTGATCTGGAATAAGGCAAAGAAATACAGAAAGTTAGAGAGCTTTACTGATTCCGTGTGCCAATATTTCGCTTGCCCGGAATCGGCGAAGCTTTTTATGAATTTCGTGGCCGCAATTGGTGTGCGGCAAATCCCAAAGATTACAAATAATTCATGCTTTCGACAGGCAGCGGTAAGGTGGCTTTTCCTATCTCTTGTAGATGATCGACTCGGGCCGATAAGCGGTACCCGGGCATCAAGCAAACAAGAGGACAAACTTATGCCCACCACGAGTTCTCGCGCTGCCCGCATTGGTCTGCTGACGTCGACGGCCGTCTTTGGTCTCGCGGCAGTCATGTTGACGACGGGTATTCCCGCAAAAATTCATTCCGCCTATGCGGATGCTGTTCGGGTCCAGGCTCCGGCCGAACCCGGATTCGCCGATGTCGTTGAAGCGGTGACACCGGCGGTGGTGTCGGTTCGTGTGAAGACTGAAGTCCGCCCGGCTTCGTCGCAATTCTTCAACGGCCCAGACATGGACAACCTGCCCGAAGACAGCCCCATGCGCCGGTTCTTTGACCAATTCGGCAAGCAGAATCCCTTCGGCGACCGCTTCGGCCAGCGTGGCGACCAGAACGAGCGCATGCCGAATGTCCCCCGTGCCAACCCCGTGTCACAAGGATCCGGCTTCTTCATCTCCGATGATGGCTACATTGTCACCAACAACCACGTGGTCGACAACGGTCGGGAATTCTCGGTGATTCTTCACGACGGCACGCAGCTTGACGCCGAACTCGTCGGTAAGGATGCGCGGACGGACCTGGCCGTACTCAAGGTCAACGACGATCGCAAATTCACCTATGTCGCTTTTGACGAAAAGGACGACACGCGCATCGGTGACTGGGTCGTTGCCGTCGGCAACCCGTTCGGCCTTGGCGGAACGGTAACCGCGGGCATCGTATCGGCACGTGGCCGCGACATCGGTGCCGGGCCCTATGATGATTTCATCCAGGTTGATGCAGCCGTCAACCGCGGTAACTCCGGTGGTCCGACCTTCAACCTCGAAGGTGAGGTCATCGGCGTGAACACCGCGATTTTCTCGCCGTCCGGCGGCAATGTCGGAATTGCGTTTGCCATCCCGGCATCGCTCGCGAATGAGGTAGTCACCGATCTGATCGACGATGGCACCATCGAGCGCGGCTGGTTGGGCGTACAGATCCAGCCGGTGACCGAAGATATCGCCGAGTCACTCGGGCTAGCCGAGGCCAAAGGCGCTTTGATCTCCGAGCCGCAGGCCGACTCACCAGCTGAGAAAGCCGGCCTTAAATCCGGCGATGTCGTCACCGCGGTCAATGGCGAACCCGTGGAAGATCCGAAAGAACTTGCTCGGCGTATCGCCAAGGTCACGCCCGGTACCACTGCCGACGTCACACTGTGGCGCGATGGCAAAGCCGAGACGGTGAAGGTCGAGATCGGAACGCTCCAGGAGCAGCGTCAAGCGGCTGTCGAAAGCGTACCAAGCGAAGCCTATGACGGTGAGAAGCTCGAAGAGTTCGGAATGACCATCAAGCCCGCCGATGGCGGCGCTGGTGTCATGATCACGAGCGTCGAGCCGGATAGCGTCGCTGCCGAGCGCGGCATGCGGCAGGGCGATGTCATCGTCTCCGTCAACAACACCGACGTCAAAACGGCCGCTGAAATTGCCGCTGCGGTCAAAGAAGCGACCGATTCTGGCCGTAAGGCGGTGTTGTTCCAGTTGAGCAACCAGGACAGCAGCAGGTTTGTAGCACTTCCCGTTGCTGTTGGTTGATGCAGATCGGGTGGGCGGTCACTTTGTCGCCCCCGGCCAACCGCCCGATTCTGTTGACAGCGGGTCACCCATCGACCCGCTGTCTCCCTTTTGGGGGACCGTTCTGCGGTCCGTGATTATTCGGCTGTGATCTCATGACCTATTTTTCGATGTCAGATTTGCATAGAATGCACGACATGAAGATTCTGGTTATCGAAGACGATCTCGAGGCGGCGGCCTACATGGTCAAGGCCTTCAACGAGGCGGGCATCGTCACCGACCATGCCAGCGACGGTGACATCGGCTATCATCTGGCGACCGAGAACACTTACGACGTCATGGTGATCGACCGGATGCTGCCGAAGCGGGATGGCCTGTCCATCGTCAGCGCCTTGCGCGAAAAATCCATCGATACGCCCGTTTTGATCCTTTCGGCACTTGGCCAGGTGGATGATCGTGTCACCGGGTTGCGTGCCGGCGGCGATGACTACCTTCCCAAGCCGTATGCATTTTCTGAATTGCTCGCTCGCGTCGAAGTCCTTGGACGTCGCAAGGGGACGCGGGACAACGATACTGTCTACCGGGTCGGTGATCTCGAGCTGGATCGCCTGGCGCATGAAGTGCATCGCGCCGGCCAGCGCATCACGCTGCAGCCGCGAGAGTTCCGGTTGCTGGAGTATCTGATGAAGCACGCTGGCCAGGTCGTGACCCGCACGATGCTGTTGGAGAACGTCTGGGACTACCATTTCGACCCGCAGACAAACGTCATCGACGTCCATATCTCGCGTTTGCGGTCGAAGATCGAGAAGGGGTTTGACAAAGCGCTTCTGCGCACTGTCCGTGGTGCCGGCTATATCCTCAAGGCCGATGGCTGAAGAGGAACGCCGGCTTGGTCGACCGCGCACGGATTGATCGGCTACGAATGATCGACCCGACCCCATCGGGTCGATTTTCCTTTGGGGCATCAACTGGCATCGCCCCGGGGAGCAAGCCCCGATGAACCGCCTTTCGATCGCACTGCGGACAACGGCTGTTCGCCTCTCCGCGCTCTACCTGGCGCTATTCACCGTCAGCGCCGTCGTGCTCGTCGTTTACGTGACGGCGCTCTTTTCATCCATTTCCAATCATCAGACCCGGTTATTGGTCGAGGAAGAGCTAAAAGTTCTGGGCAGCTTCTACCGGCGCGGCGGTATCACCTTGCTGGTCAGCCACGTGGACCGCCGGTCTCGTCAGCCGGGCGCCAACCTCTACACGATCGCCGGGTCTGACGGGAAGGTCGTCGGCGGTAATGTTCAAAGCTTGCAGATCGGCATTCTCGACACCGAAGGCTGGACGGAAAGGCCGTTCCAGTACCGTCGTTTCTATCAACAGGAGGGCACGCCCAGCCATACGGCCTTGGCCGAAGTGATTTTTCTTCCAAACGGCATGCGACTGTTGGTCGGACGCGACCTGGGAGAGCCGACGAAGTTTCGCGAACTGGTTCGCGGGTCTTTGACCATGGCGCTGGGAATCATGGTGGTGGGTGCACTGCTGATCTGGCTCATTGTCGGACGAAGGGCGCTCCGGCGGATCGACCGCATGTCGCAAGCGACCCAGAAAATCATGGCTGGCGATCTCGGCCAGCGTCTGCCGATGGATGGTTCGCATGACGAGTTCGACCGTCTCTCGGAGTCCCTTAACACCATGCTCGGCCGCATCCAGAAGCTCAACGAGGGACTGCGCCAGGTTTCCGACAACATCGCCCACGATCTGAAGACGCCTCTGACCCGATTGCGCAACAAAGCGGAAGCCGCGCTGGCCAACACGCGTGACCTGGACACCTATCGTGACGCGATGGCGGAGATTATTGACGAATCAGACCAGCTGATCCGGACATTCAATGCGCTGTTGATGATCTCCCGTGTCGAAGCCGGGTCTGCGGTCGCCGAAATGAACCTTCTGGACCTGTCGCAAATTGCTCGCGATGCTGAGGAACTTTATGAACCGGTCGCCGAGGAAGCCGGTGTGTCGCTGTCGGCGCATATCGCAGATGATATCAAGATCACGGGGAACCGCGAATTGATCGGCCAGGCCATCAGTAACCTGCTCGACAATGCGATCAAATACGCCGGCGATGCCGGGACCGACCCCACCGTGGTCATTTCGCTGGCAAAGGGCAAGGGCGGCCCGGTCCTTAGCGTAGACGATAACGGGCCAGGTATTCCGGAGGCAAAGCGTGAGGAAGTTGTCAAACGCTTCGTGCGCCTCGATGAAAGCCGCAGCAAACCCGGAACCGGGCTGGGCTTGAGCCTCGTCAAAGCCATTATGGGCCTGCATGGCGGGCGGCTCGAACTGACTTGCTGCAACGATCATGATCAGTCAGGATTGAGCGCACGGATGGAGTTTGTAGACGCGTAGCGGGGTGGGCATATGGCGGCGGTATTTTCCGATTTGGTCAACGGTTCAGAAATGCCGATCAAGGCCCCATCGCTTGAGGCTCGTCAGCGTGTTCTGGATGACCTTGTCGGTTCGGTTGAGGAACATCAGGAATTCAAGGCATTTCTTGAGGCCAATACGACCGCAAGCGAAACCCTTCTGGCAGCGCTCGCTCTTTCGCCTCATCTGTTCGAGATTGCGGTCAGATATCCCGATTGCGTATGGCGCGGATTGACATTGGATCCCGCCGCACAGCTCGACAGGCTGATTTCGGAAACGTGCGATAGTTGGCGGGGTACGGCTGGTCGCGAGCCTGATTTCATGAAGTCGCTGCGCGGCTTCAAACGGGAAGTGGCTTTTTCCCTGGCTCTTTACGATCTGGCGCGTCTTGTCGAAACTCGACGCATCACCGAGTGGCTGAGCGCCTTTGCAACCGCGGCCCTGTCGGCGACCGTTGACCATCTGCTGATCAGCGCGCACGAAGCCGGAAAACTGTCGCTAGCCGATGGAGAGAGCCCGAGCACCGGCTCCGGTTTGACGCTGCTCGGCATGGGGAAACTTGGTGCCGGAGAGCTCAACTACTCTTCCGACATCGATCTGATTGCCATCTACGATCCATCGAAGTCGGTGGTGGCGGAAGCAGACGAAGCCGGCGAGGTATTCGCCCGATTGATCCGCCGTCTGGTTCATATCATGCAGGAGCGAACGGCCGACGGATATGTCTTCAGGACCGACCTGCGCTTGCGTCCTGACCCAGGCTCCACTCCGCTCGCCATCTCCTACGATGCGGCCATCCTTTACTATGAAGGACGAGGCCAGAACTGGGAGCGTGCAGCTTTCATCAAGGCCCGTGCCGTTGCCGGCGATCTCGACACCGGAAGCAACTTTTGCCGCGAACTGACGCCCTTCATTTTTCGCAAATATCTCGACTATGGCACAATCGCCGATATCCATTCGATCAAGCGACAGATCCACGCGCACAAGGGCCACGGCGACATTGCCATTCGCGGCCATAATATCAAGCTCGGGCGTGGCGGAATCCGAGAAATCGAGTTTTTCGTGCAAACCCAGCAGCTGATTGCCGGCGGACGCATGCCGGAACTGCGGGTCCGGGCGACCGAGGATGCTCTTGAGCGGCTTGCGGACGCGCGCTGGATTGACGAAGAAACCGATCAGTCGATGCGCAGTTCCTACTGGTATCTGCGTGATCTCGAACACCGCATTCAGATGCGGCGGGACGAACAGACCCATTTGCTGCCGGAAGACGACGATGCACTGCGAACCATCGCGCTGATGATGGGCTGTGCTGATATCGATGAACTCACCCGGGAAGTGACCGCCGTTCTCAAGACCGTGGAAGGCCACTACGCCAAGCTCTTCGAACACGAGGCCGGCCTGACCAGCGGATCCGGCAATCTCGTATTTACCGGCGACGACGACGATCCGGGCACCCTGGATACCTTGTCCGCGTTGGGCTTCGAGCGTCCATCCGACGTATCCCGTATCATCCGGACGTGGCATTACGGGCGTTACAGAGCGACGCAGACTGCGGCGGCCCGCAAGCGGCTGACCGAGCTGATGCCGCAGTTGTTGCAGACATTTGCCGATACGCAGCGCGCCGACGAGACACTGCTGCGCTTCGATGCATTCCTTAAGGGTTTGCCGTCGGGCATTCAGCTGTTTTCCCTGCTCGGCAACAATCCGGGGCTTTTGTCATTGATTGTTTCGATCATGGCTTCCGCGCCGCGACTGGCGGAGGTCATCGGCCGCAGACCGCATGTGTTCGATGGCATGCTGGATCCGACGCTGTTGGCCGAGCTTCCGACACGTGCCTATCTCGGCAAGCGGCTGGAAGAGTTCCTCGACGGCGACTTTGTCTATGAGGAAGTTCTTGACCGCCTGCGCATATTCGCCTCGGAACAGCGGTTTCTGATCGGTGTGCGTCTTTTGACAGGAGCCATCTCGGGCGACCGGGCGGGCAGGGCATTTTCCGACCTGGCCGGGCTCATCGTCGATGTTGCCGCCAAGACCGTGGAAGCGGAGCTGGTCAAGGCGCACGGTCATATCGATGGCGGAAAAATCACCGTCATTGGGATGGGCAAGCTCGGCAGCCGTGAAATGACTGCCGAGTCCGACATCGACATCATCCTGCTATACGCGCACGACAAAAACTGTCTGGAGTCGGACGGTCCAAAACCGATCGATCCACCCCGCTACTACACCCGGTTTACCCAGCGCCTTGTGGCTGCCCTGTCAGCACCAACGGCAGAGGGCGTTCTCTACGAGGTCGATCTTCGGCTCCGGCCCTCGGGAAACAAGGGACCGGTCGCCACCAGTATCCGCGCTTTTCGCAAGTACCAGGCAGAAAATGCGTGGACCTGGGAACACATGGCGCTGAGCCGTGCTCGGGTTGTGTCCGGGGATGCCTCTCTGTCGCGCGAAGCGGAGGAAATATTTGCTTCCGTGCTCGACGGCAATCGCGACTTGGCAAAAACCGCATCCGACATCGTTGAGATGCGACAGCGCATCGAAGACGACAAACCGCCCAAAAACAGCTGGGACCTCAAGCTCATTCCAGGCGGCATCATCGATATTGAATTCGTCGCTCAATATCTGCGGCTACAAGCGGCAACCCGGTGTATCGACGCCGGAGACGCGGGGACCAGGACCGTTGATGTTTTGCGGACGCTGGCTCCAGCGGCAATCGGCGATTCCGGTACCGCGACCCTCCTGGATGCGCTGTCGCTTTACACTGAGATCTCTCAGATCACCCGGCTGTGCCTGCAAGGACGCTTTGATCCGGAGGAATCGCCGACGGCTTTCCGCGAATTGCTGCTGCGTATGAGCGACTTTCCGGATCTTGACCGATTGCGGTCGCATCTCGAGAAGACCGCTCAATCCGTTCGCGAGGTCTTCACACGAACTCTTGGAGAGCAGGGCGCGTCAGAGGAAATTCAGAGTTAGTCGATTAAGCCTGTGAGTACTTGCCGACGATGGGCAGCCGAACCGAGACGATCGTTCCAACACCCTGACGCGAGCGGATCTTCATTGCTCCGCCATGGAGCGAAACCAGGGCACGTGAAATGGCGAGACCCAACCCGGATCCGCCGCGGCTTTTCGAAAACTGGTTTTGCACCTGTTCGAAAGGTTGTCCGATCGCTTTCATCGCTGCTCTCGGAATGCCGATTCCGCTGTCTTCGATCGTGATGGTGATGGCACCGCTGTAGCGGCGCGCACGCACAGCGATCCGACCTCCTTCATCGGTGAATTTCATCGCATTCGAGAGCAGGTTGAGAAGGATCTGCTTGACTGCGCGCCGGTCGGCGAAAAGTGTCAGCCCAATTGAGATTTTCTGGTCAAGCTGCAGCGATTTGCTTTCGGCTTGAACTGCAATCAGACGCAGGGTTTCGTTGATCAGCGGTGCGATGTCCACCGGTTCGCGTTGCAACTGCAGGCGGCCAGCTTCGATCTTCGACATATCGAGAATGTCGTTGATCACGCCGAGCAGGTGACGGCCACTGTTGTTGATGTCATTGGCGTACTCGTCGTATTTGTCCGAGCCGAGCGGGCCGAACATGCGGCTTTGCAGGATTTCAGAGAAGCCGATAATGGCGTTCAGCGGCGTCCGCAATTCATGCGACATGTTCGCCAGGAATTCGGACTTGGCCTGGTTGGCGGCCTCGGCACGATCCTTTTCGGCAAGATATTTCGCGTTGAGTTCGCTCAGTTCGACAGTCTTTTCTTCCAGCGTGCTACGTGAGGCCGAAAGGTCCCCGATGCTGGCCATCAGCCGCTTTTCAGATTCGCGCAGCCGATCCTGGTGTCGCTTCAACTGGGTGATGTCGGTCCCCAGCGAAACGGAACCGCCGTCTCGCGTGCTGCGCTGGTTGATCTGAAGCCAGCGTCCGTCGGCCAGTTGAACCTCCATCGTGCGCGCATCGCCGTGCTCTTCCGCATTGGCCATCCGGGTTTTCACGATGGGGCGTTCGGCAGCAGCCAGTACATCGGCTTGCCTCGCGCCGTGAATAACGGCTTCGTCGGGAAGTCCGAAAACCCGCTTGTAATTGGAATTGCACATGACCAGGCGCTGATCCCGATCCCACAGAACAAAAGCTTCCGACGTGCTCTCGACCGCGTCCCTCAGGCGTTGGTCGGCCTCCAGAGAGCGTTGTGCCAGCCGCTGCTGTTCCGTGACGTCCATTGCGATGCCAATCAATTGCATCGCGCCATTCTTGTCTCTCGTCACCTGGCCGCGTGCCCGAAGGATGACGTAGTGGCCGTCGGCATGGCGCATGCGAAACACGTGGTCGATTTCTGAAGCTGCGCCGTCGGTGATCGAACGGGCAACCGTGCGCAGGCTCTCGTCCTCAGGGTGCATCAGGTGATCGACATCGGGGAACGACAGAACGCAATCGCGTGGCGGTTGGCCGAGGATTTCATACATGGAACGGGACCAATAGAGCCGTCCGCGATTGAGATCCCAGTCCCACAGACCGCATCGCCCGCTTGAAAGAGCCGTGTCGACCCGGTGATGAGCCTCCAGATAGATCTCATCAGCATCGCGTGCCCGAGAGGCCTGGGTGAAGTAGGCATAGAGGATGACGAGGAGGATGCTCGAGGTCGCCGCAAAAAGCGTGACGTTGAGGGAAACCTCCTGTTTCCAGGGGTCCAGAATCTGCGATGTGGGGGTCAGCACGGTGACACTTCCGGCGCTGCCCGGAAGATGCGAATGTGCCGCGTAAAATGTCTGGCCGCGATAATCAACTGTCTGTACGCCGGCGCGGGTTCCGAACAGGCGCAGGGCGGTGCCGGCCGGTACCAGCCGATCCACTGAGCCGCCGACAAGGTAGGAACCGTTGGCGGTCGCAGCAAAGATCCGTCCTGTTGGATCGGCGACAAGAACGAACCGGCCGCTAGTGAAGAGGTGCGGAGGCAGAGCTTCTGCGACGCGAATTTCGGCCTGCCAGCGATGCTGGTCCTCGATGATGGAAAGATCCCGTGACAGCGTTGCCGCGCTTGTCAGGGCCGTCAGCGCCGTTGCCTGCTGCGCAGCCCCCTCCAACTGATCTCTCTTGTTGAGCAGCTCCGCGAACCGCGCCGCTGCGACAACGATCAGAAACGCCACGATGAGCACGGGGATGGAGCGTTTGAGAAACGGCTCTGCTTTGATCAACCGGCTATAGGCCGGCTTGGCAAACAGTTTTGCATGTCCGGCCAGATCCGGACGCCACATTTGACCCTTGCTGAACCCGGACAGATTCTCCCCGTCAGGTGCGCCTGCGTGCTGCGCCTCTGCCATGTGTCCCGCCTTTGTATCCCTGGTGATTCGGACGCCGCTGCCCGAATCTACCCTAATGAATCAAAGGTGATTCGGCTTGTCTAGCCCTCCAGTTAATTCTTTTTTAACCTATTAAAATTGCGTGGTTTTTCGCCGAATCGAGTCGCTTCACAGACGTGTTGCGTCGCACCATCAGGCGTGGTTGCGCAATCGCCGGAACAATTCGTTTCAAATAGCGGCCCGAAATCGCGTTCGCCGTGTCAACGCCAAGTGCGGTTTCAGCCGGTTTTTTAGGCCAACATGCGGTCCGTGATGTCGCGGACATCCGTGGAGAGAGCGTCCTGACCAGCAATCATTGACAGCGCCTGGCGCGCTTTCTCGCGCCGGTCGGGTTCCATCGAACTCCAGGATCGCAGGGCGGTGAGCAGCCTTGCAGCCACTTGAGGATTGCTCTTGTCCAGGGTCAGAACCTGCTCGGCAAGGAAGGCATATCCGTCACCGGTCGCCTGATTGAAACCGGTCGGGTTGGCCGAGGCAAAACTGCCGATCAGGGCGCGAATGCGATTGGGATTGTCACCGGAATAAAGGTCCGTTTTCATCAGGTCACGAACCCGTTTGAGCGTATCTGGCCCAGGTACCGTGGCCTGGACTGCCAACCACTTGTCGATCACAAGGTGATTGTCGGCAAATCGCGATCTGAATGTCTCCAACGCTGAAGCGGCTTCGTCGCTGCCGGCAAAGTCGTGTGCCAATATGTTGAGCGTTCCGCTGAGGATCGTCATGTTGTCAGCCTTGCCATGCGCGGCATTCACGCGATGGGCGTTGCTGTCGCGTCTGGCAACGTACCGAAGTGCGACCAGGAACAGCGCACGTTTTCCTGCGTCTTGGGCATCCGGCCGGAAGGGGCCATCGGGCTGGAAACATTCAATGATCTTCAGAAAGCGCTCGTCGTCGGCTGTTGCGATTGCCGAAATCAGTTTTTCGCGCGCAGTGTGAATTGCATCCGGGTCGATGTTGGTCCCGATCTCCCTGGCGATGTCGGCTTCGCTCGGAAGGGTAAGCGCGTGGGCGCGCAGCGCCGGCTCCAGGCCGTCGTCATCAAGGGTTTCGAGCAGGCTCTCAATCAGCAAGGGGTCGCAGTCTGGCTTTCCTCCCTCCCTGATTGATTTGGCTGTGGCGATCAATTCGCGGATCGCGAAGTCGTTGATTGCCTGCCACCGGGTGAACGCATCCGCTTCGAAGCGAGCCAAATGGGCAAGGTCCTTTGAAGCTTGCTGGAAATGCACGTTGATTGGCGCAGAAAAACTCCGATTGAGGGAAAGGATCGGCTTGTGTGCCAAACCCGAGAACCTGACTTCGTGGCGTCTCTGTGTCAGATGCAGAACATCCTCGGTCATATCTGCGCCAATGACGCTGGAAGGGGCCTCAAGCCCACCATCTGGACTGAACAGTGCGGTTCTGACCGGGATATGCATCGGCTTCTTGCTTTTCTGGCCCGGCGTGGCCGGTAACGACTGTTCGAACTGTGCCGTCAGGGTCTTGCTGCTGCTGTCGTAACGTGTCGTGACGGTGACGGCCGGAGTGCCTGCCTGCTTGTACCAGAGCGAAAACTGGCCAAGGTCAGTTCCGGTGGCGTCCTCGAAGCAGGTCAGAAAGTCCTCGACGGTTGCCGCGTGTCCGTCATGGCGGTCGAAATAGAGATCAAGGCCGGCCTTGAACCCGTCGGAACCCAGGACGGTTGCCAGCATGCGAATGACCTCCGATCCTTTTTCGTAGACGGTGGCCGTGTAGAAATTGTTGATCTCACTATATTGCTCCGGCCGCACCGGATGGGCGAGTGGGCCACTGTCCTCCGGAAATTGATGGGCCTTCAGCATGCGAACTTCAGCGATGCGCTTGACGGGGCGGGACCGCATGTCGGCAGAGAACTCGTGATCGCGATAGACCGTCAACCCTTCCTTCAGGCACAGCTGAAACCAGTCTCGGCAGGTGATGCGATTGCCGGTCCAGTTGTGGAAATACTCATGCGCGATGATGGCCTCGATGTTGGCGTAGTCCATATCAGTGGCGGTTTCCGGATCGGCCAACACATATTTGTCGTTGAATATGTTGAGGCCCTTGTTCTCCATCGCGCCCATGTTGAAATCCGAAACAGCCACGATCATGAAGATGTCGAGATCATATTCGCGGCCGAACCGTTCCTCGTCCCAGCGCATCGACCGCTTCAACGCGTCCATGGCGTAGTCGGCCAGAGGTTCCTTGCCGTGCTCGACAAATATCTTCAGGTCGACCGGGCGTCCCGAATGGGTCACGAAGTTTTCTTCGACGACACTGAGGTCGCCGGCCACCATGGCGAAGAGGTAGCTGGGTTTCGGATGCGGGTCATGCCATTCAGCGAAGTGCCACTCCGCATCGATCGCGCCGCTTGAACCCGGATTGCCGTTTGACAGAAGCAGGGGTGCTTCCGCTGTTCGCGCCTCCAGACGGGTAGTGTAGACCGAGAGGACGTCTGGCCGGTCGAGAAAATAGGTTATTCGGCGAAAACCCTCCGCCTCGCACTGGGTACAATAAACACCGTTGGACCGGTACAACCCCATCAGTTTGCTGTTGGTATCGGGTGAAAGGCGAGTGCGGATCTCGATTTCAACGGGCGCATTGTGCGGCAGATTGCGGATCTCCAAGCGGTCAGCCGTCGCATCGAAAGCGTCGGACTCGGCTTTTTTTCCGTCGATTTTGAGACCAGCGAGCTCCAACTCATCGCCGTTCAGAACCAGGGGAGCATCGGCGGTAGCTTCACCTCGCCGCTTCACCACCAGCCGGCTCGTGACGACGGTTTCCCGTGGGTCCAGCCGAAATGTCAGGTGAACGGTCTCGATCTCGAAATCCGTGGGCTTGTAGTCTTCAAGTCGAAATTGAGGTCCGGACTCAGTCTTCATGATCTTCCTGCAAAATGGGTGTGCCACATGGCTCTAGATCGCCAGCTGTGAGTTGGTCAATCGGTTCTGCGAACGCTCGACGACAACTGCGGATTTTCATCGATCTGACGCGAACAGATGACACTTTACGGTTAGCGCACTATAAACAGACTAGTCTTCAAGACCATGCCTCCCACCGTTCTCCCAGACGACAGGTTCTTAGATGAATATTGCAACACCCAAATTCGGGGTAGGGGCGTCTGCGCTTCGCAAGGAAGATGACACCCTGGTTCGCGGCCAAGGTCGCTTCAGTGACGATTTCAACCGTGAAGGCCAGCTCCACGGGTTTGTGGTTCGATCACCTTATGCTGCCGCCACGTTCGAAATCGCATCCATCGAAGAAGTCATGAATGCAGATGGCGTTCATCTTGTTCTGACGGCCGCCGATTTGCAGCACCTGAATCCTCTGAAGTGCCTCGCGGTGCTGCAGCAGCCCGACGGTACGACGCACGAGGTGCGTGAAATTCCGGTTCTTTGTGACGGTCGGGTGCGTCATGTCGGTGATGCGGTTGCCTTCATCGTTGCCGACAGCAACCAGCAGGCACGCGACGCTGCTGAATTGATCGACATCGAGTGGGAAGCAGAGGATGCTGTCGCTGGGCTTGAGGCAGCTCTTGTGGACGGGGCCCCCAAGGTGTGGTCGGAGTTCGAATCGAATACGGCCTATTTGCTCGAGCGAGGCGATTTCGACGCGACACAAGCGGCATTCGATGGGGCTCACTACGTCACCGAAATCAACTACGTCAACAATCGGCTGGTCAGCAACTACATGGAGCCCCGCGCGGCGCTTGCCGAGTGGGACGCGGAGACCGAAAGCTACACCCTGAACACCGGATCGCAAGGCGTGCACCATATTCGCCGAACGCTGGCGCGAGACGTGTTTTCGATCGAGGCGGACAAGATCCGCCTGATCACCGGCGACGTCGGTGGCGGCTTTGGTACCCGGTATCACAACTTCCGTGAATACCCCTTGACCATGGAAGCCGCCCGGCGGCTGAACCGACCGGTGAAATGGCTGTCGGACCGCTCCGAACATTTCGTTGCTGACGCCCACGGCCGTGACAATCTGGTGAAGGCCAGCATGGCGATGGATGTCGACGGGGATTTCCTGGCGCTCCGGATCGATGTGAAGGCCAATATGGGCGCTTATATGAGTTGCTTCGGACCGAGCATCCCCACTCTGGGGGCTCTTATGGCGACGGGCGTTTATGACATTCGCGCCCATGGAATGACCATCGAAGGTGTCTATTCGAACACAACACCCATCGACGCCTACCGCGGCGCTGGCCGACCTGAAGCGGCGCTCTTGATCGAGCGACTGGTCGATGCCTGCGCGCGCGAACACGGCTTCGATCCGGTGGAATTACGTCGGCGCAATTTCATCAAGCCCGAGCAGTTCCCCTACACGACGTCGTCGGGACGGGTCTATGACGTCGGCGAGTTCGAAGGCCAGATGGACCTTGCCCTCGACAACGCCGAATTCTCCGGATTTGAGGATCGCGCTCGCGCCTCCAAGGAAAAGGGGAAAATCCGTGGGCTGGGCATGTCGGTTTACATCGAAGCCTGCGCCTTTGCCGGGTCGGAACCCGCCTATCTTCAGTTGAACGAAAACGGGACGATCACCCTTTTCATCGGCACCCAGTCGAACGGCCAGGGTCACGCGACCGCCTACAGCCAATTCATTGCCGACAAGATCGGAATCGACTTTGACAAGATCATTGTGCGCCAGGGCGATACCAACGAGTTGGAAAACGGCGGAGGCACTGGCGGGTCACGCTCGATCCCTCTGGGTGGCGTTTCGGTATCGAAAGCCAGCGAAACGCTGGCCATGCAGATCAAGCAAATAGCCGCCGACGAACTGGAGGCGGGCATCGACGATATCGAACTCGTTGACGGCGAGGCCCGCATCGTTGGTACCGACCGCACGGCCAGTTTCACCGCACTTGCGGCGGCGGCCTCGGACAAAGAGTTGCTGAAGGCCAACAGCGACATCAAACAGGACGAGGCGACCTATCCCAATGGAACGCATGTCTGCGAGGTTGAGATCGACCCGGACACCGGGCACCTGACGATCGAACGTTACACCATCGTGGATGACTATGGGGTCGTGGTAAATCCCATCCTGCTCCTGGGGCAGGTGCATGGCGGTGTGGTGCAGGGGATTGGGCAGTGCCTGCTTGAGGGTGCGGTTTTCAGCCACGATGCGCAACCTCTGACCGCGAGCTTCATGGACTATGCCATGCCGCGGGCCGACAACATGCCCTCATTCGACTTTGATACCCGCAATGTGCCGTCAACGACGAATGCGATGGGCATCAAAGGCGCCGGGGAGGCCGGAACAATCGGCGCATGCCCCGCGGTTCTCAACGCCGTGATTGATGCACTCCACCGGGAATACGGCATCACCCATATCGAAATGCCCACCACGCCCTATCGTGTGTGGTCCGCGATCCAGGAAGCCCGGAAAGGCTGACCGCACCAAACGATGGACAACGCAGCCGGTGACCGGGGAGACCAAAGCGCGCTGAAGGGCATCGGCCTGAAGGTTCTCTCAGTCACGTTTTTCGTGGCGATGGCCGCCTGCATCAAGGCCGCTGGCGAGGGTGTTCCGGCAGGAGAGATTGTCTTCTTCCGCTCGCTGGTCGCGACAGTTCCGGTTCTGGCCTACCTTCTAGTTTCTGGGCAACTGCGAACGGCCTTTGTGACCAACAATGTTCGAGGCCACGTGGCTCGTGGTCTGGTCGGTGTAGCGGCCATGGCCTGCGGATTTTACGGACTAACCCGGCTGCCGCTGCCTGATGCCATCGCTCTTGGATATGCAAAACCGCTGATCGTTGTGGCTCTTGCAGCGGTTCTTCTGGGGGAGACCGTTCGAGTTTACCGCTGGACTGCCGTTGCCATCGGGTTTGTCGGTGTGATGTTCATCTCGTGGCCAAGTCTCAGTCTGTTCGACGCTGGCGTTTTGGGCACGGATCAAGCACTGGGCGTCATTGCAACCCTTATATCAGCATTGCTGGCCGGCGTTGCCACGATCCTGGTGCGCCGACTGGTCGACACCGAAAAGACATCGACAATCGTCCTCTATTTTTCGCTGACTGCATCGGTTTTGTCGCTCGCCTCACTTCCCTTTGGGTGGGTGGCATTGAGCGCCATGTCTCTGACGCTGCTGGTTCTGTCGGGCATACTCGGCGGCATGGGACAAATCCTTTTGACCGAAAGCTACCGGCACGCACCGGTGTCGACCATCGCCCCATTCGAATACACCTCAATCGTGCTCGGGATCGGTGTCGGCTATTTCTATTTTGGTGAGTTGCCACAGGCATCGATGCTGTTCGGCACGGCCATAGTGATCTCGGCCGGGCTGTTCATCATCCTGCGGGAACGCAGCCTCGGGATTGCCCGAAAGGGCGCTCGCCGCTTCACGACGCCCCAGGGGTAACTGCATCCTCTTCCTCTGCAGACTGGTCTACGCGCGGATCGAGTTCGTAGGTCTGTGGTGTCTGCGCCCGGGAGATGGGAATGGCCTGGAAATCGATCCGATCGTCTTCGGATGCCTGTCCGCGTCGGAAAGTCCGGTAGTACGAGTAAAGTCCGTAGCAAGCGAAGGTCAGCCCGATAACCGCGAATAGCGATGATGATCCGAGTCGATCCATCATGGCGCCGGCAAGAAGCGGTCCAAGCATGGTGCCGACCCCATACACGATCAGGAGACCGCCTGACACGGCAACAAACTCCTCGGGATCGGCGAAGTCGTTGGCATGCGCTACATTCAGCGAGTAGATCGAAAACAGGACCGAGCCGAGGAAAAACACCGCCGCCAGAAACAGGTAGATGTTGCCGATACCCAATAGCAGAATTGCAATGCAAGAAACTGTGCCGACAGCCCCGGCAAACGTCATCACGTATCGACGATCCACGCGATCGGAATAGCGCCCGAGCGGAATCTGGAAGACGGCACCGCTGATCATCGCGATCGCCAGGACCAAGGCACCTTGTGCCGTCGACAGGCCTGCATCCTGAGCGAAGACCGGCACCAGATTGTTCCAGGAGCCAGATATCACACCGGCCAGAAGCGATCCGGTGACCGCAGCCGGGGACTTGCGGAAGAGCCCCCTGAGATTGACTTTCACCTGAGTCAATGGCTGCGGCGATTGCGCGCTCGACAAGCCGGTTGGCATCAGCGCCAGCGCGAAGACGATAGCGCAGATCATGAACAGGGACGCGGTGGCCGGATCACCCAATGGCACAATGAACTGGCCCGCCATGACGCCAACCATGGATATCGCCATATAGACTGAGAAAACGGTCCCGCGGGTCTCGTTGGTCACCCGCTCGTTGAGCCAGCTTTCCATGACCATGTAGGCTCCGGCGATGGAAAAGCCGGCAATGCCTCTAAACAGGATCCAGGCAACACTGTTGACGACCAGTGCATGCATCAGAAGTGAAATGGACATGGCTGCCGCAAGCACGGCAAAAACACGGATATGGCCCACGCGGAGCACCAGGCGTGGCGTAATCGTGCAGCCGAGGGTGAACGACAGGGCATATCCGGTCGCGATCAGCGAAATCTGAAAGGTTGACCAGCCTTCCTGCACGGCCCGCAAGGGGATCAGATAGCCGCCGAGCCCGATGCCCGTCAGCATGAAAAATGCCGACAAGAGTAGGCTGGCGATGGGAAGGATACTGTTTCTCATGGCGCGCAAGTCTGGTGGGAATGTATCGAAAGCCAGTTCGGTTGTACAAAACGCGCCGGGCTTTCGTCGTTCGCAAGGTGCCACAAAAACGAGCTGAGAACGTTCTCAATCGCGACATAAGGACAGCGGCGGTTTGGAGATGCGCATACGTGTTTTCGAAGGTTCGGCCGGTTACCGATTTTGTGGAAGGGATTGGCCCGCGAAAGCGCTAAACGTCGCCTTTTTCGGACGCATCAAGGCGCATGCGAACACTGAGAAAATCTTGCCAGGATAGCCGTTTATGAGCCGGATTGCGCAGCAGGTAGGCCGGATGAAGTGTCGGCATCGCCGGTATTTCCGTGTCGCTATTTGGACGGTAGCTTGACCAGGTGCCGCGTAGCGACAGGATACCGCGAGTCGTTCCAAGCAGCGACTTCGTCGAGACGTTGCCCATCAACACCACGATTTTGGGCGCGGCCAGGACCACGTGGCGCTCGATAAATGGCCGGCACAGCTCGATCTCGTGTGGCGTGGGCGTTCGATTGCCCGGCGGCCGCCACGGAATGATGTTTGTGATGTAGCAGGAGGTGCGGTCCAGACCGATGGCCAACAGCATTTTGTCGAGCAATTGACCGGCTCGCCCGACAAAGGGCAGCCCCTGGCGGTCCTCGTCGCGCCCTGGAGCCTCGCCGATAAACATGATGTCCGCCTCCGGGTTGCCATCGGCAAAAACCGTGCTGCGAGCCCCGAACCTCAAATTGCAATCGTTGAAGCCGGCAAGCGCCTCACGCAACGCATCAATCGAGCCGGCAAGACGAGCGGCTTCCCTGGCATTGGCGATTGCAGCGTCGTCCGGGACACGAGCGCTCGGAGCGGTGACAGCCGCCGGATCGGCTGCTCGTTGCGGCGTTTGTGAAGATGCGGGCGAGGGAGGTGCCTGCTGATTTCTTCGATTGTCCGTGTCAGCGGCACCAGCCACGTTTTGTCTGCTGTCGCGCGTTTCTACAAAGCGGTCGATCGGTTGGTCGTCCAGGCAGCAGTCGACACCGGACATGTCATAGAATTTCAGGGCAGCGATCAGGTCTTCCCGGGTTGGTGCGCTGCCGTCGTCATTGCCGGTTGTGGTCATGCAGGAAACCTTAGTGCCGAAGGGAGCGGAATGCCACTGCCGGAGCGGGGCGTCAACGCAATCCTGCATCGATACGTGAGATCAAGTCGAGTTGCGTCAATTGATTGACGTTTACGTAAGAGTTAATGTAAAGAGCCTCGGTAGAACAACTCTAAATGATTGCGCCCAAATGGCCGAAAGGCTATTTGCGGAATGCTAGATCATGCCGCAGGGACGCGGCGGCTCCTGGAAGGATTTGACTGATGAGCGACGAAACCGAACTGCCCGAACGCGAGAGCATGGAGTTCGATGTTGTAATCGTTGGAGCCGGACCGGCAGGCCTGGCAGCGGCCATTCGGTTGAAACAGGTGAATCCCGAACTGACGGTGGTTGTGCTCGAAAAGGGCGGGGAAGTCGGAGCTCATATTCTCTCCGGTGCCGTGGTCGATCCGGTCGGTGTCGACAGGCTGCTGCCTGATTGGCGCGACGATCCGGACCATCCTTTCAAGACCGAAGTCAAGAAGGACGTCTTCCTTTATCTGACGCAAGTGGGTGCGTTCAGACTGCCAAACTTCATGATGCCGCCGTTGATGAACAATCACGGCAACTACATTGTCTCGCTTGGCAATGTGTGCCGTTGGCTTGCGGCCAAAGCCGAAGAGCTTGAAGTCGAAATCTACCCAGGCTTCGCCGGCAGTGAGGTGCTTTACAACGACGCCGGTTCGGTGATCGGTGTGGCGACAGGCGATATGGGCCTGAACCGTGATGGCACCCCTGGGCCGAACTACGAGCGCGGCATGGCGCTGCTTGGAAAGTATGTGCTGATCGGCGAGGGCGTCCGCGGTTCGCTCGCCAAGCAGCTCATCGCCAAATTCGAGCTCGACAAGTCCAGTGACCCGCAAAAGTTCGGCATCGGCATCAAGGAGTTGTGGGAAGTCGATCCCGAAAAGCACCGCGAGGGTCTTGTTCAGCACTCTTTCGGCTGGCCACTCGACGGAATGACCGGCGGAGGGTCGTTCCTCTATCACCTGGAAGACAACCAGGTCGCGGTCGGTTTCGTCATGCATCTCAACTACCGCAATCCCTACCTTTCTCCGTTCGAGGAATTCCAGCGCTTCAAGACGCACCCGGACATTTCTCCGACCTTCGAGGGCGGCAAGCGCCTATCCTACGGCGCCCGGGCCATTACCGAAGGTGGCTGGCAATCCGTTCCCAAGCTGACATTCCCGGGCGGCGCCCTCATCGGTTGCTCGGCAGGCTTTGTGAATGTGCCGCGAATCAAGGGATCTCATAACGCAATCCTGTCCGGAATGATGGCGGCCGAGCACGTCGCCGAAGCCGTTGCCGCCGGTCGATCGGGTGACGAAATTACCGGATATGAAGAAGCCTGGAGAGACAGCGATATTGGTAAGGATCTGAACAAGGTTCGCAATGTCAAACCGCTGTGGTCGAAACTCGGTACGATCGGCGGTGTCATGATCGGCGGCATCGACATGTGGTGCACGACGCTCTTCGGCGGTTGGTCGCCGCTGTCGACGATGAAGCATGGCAAGCCCGATTATGCCGCTCTTGAGCCGGCGGCGAAGCACAAGAAGATTGACTATCCAAAGCCGGACAACGTACTGACTTTTGACCGGCTTTCTTCAGTGTTCCTCTCGAACACCAATCACGAAGAGGACGAGCCGGTTCACCTTCAGCTGCAGAATGCAGACCTGCAGAAAACCTCCGAGCACGATGTTTTTGCCGGACCGTCCTCCCGCTACTGCCCGGCAGGTGTCTACGAATGGGTGTCCGAAGACGGCACCGAACCGCGCTTCGTTATCAATGCGCAGAATTGCGTGCACTGCAAAACCTGCGACATCAAGGATCCCAACCAGAATATCAACTGGGTTCCGCCACAGGGTGGCGAGGGGCCGGTCTACCCGAACATGTAGATGGCGGCTCCCGGCGGTCTACTGGAAAGCCGGTTCGAAGAAGCTGCGCAATTTGCGCGAATGCAGCCTTTCCGGTGGCATGGCGGCAAGTTTCTCCAATGCGAGAAGCCCGATCTTCAGGTGCTGATTGACCTGCGTCCGATAGAAATCGGTGGCCATTCCCGGGAGTTTCAACTCGCCGTGGAGCGGCTTGTCCGAAACGCAGAGCAACGTTCCATAGGGCACCCGAAAGCGGAAGCCATTGGCCGCAATCGTTGCCGATTCCATATCGAGGGCGATCGCGCGGGACTGTGACAGCCGGTGGACCGGTCCGCTCTGGTCGCGCAGTTCCCAGTTACGGTTGTCGATCGTCGCGACCGTTCCGGTCCGCATCACCCGCTTGAGATCGTAACCCTCCAGCCCGGTGACCTCGGCCACTGCTTCCTGTAGCGCCACCTGGACCTCTGCCAGCGCCGGGATTGGCACCCACACCGGGAGGTCGGCATCAAGCACATGGTCCTCGCGCACATAGGCGTGGGCCAGCACATAGTCACCGAGCTTCTGGCTGTTGCGTAACCCGGCACAGTGCCCGAGCATGAGCCAGGAATGCGGACGCAGGACGGCAACGTGATCGGTGATTGTCTTGGCATTGGACGGGCCGACGCCAATGTTGATCATGGTAATGCCGGTATGATCCTTCTTCTTCAAATGGTAGGCCGGCATTTGCGGCATGCGGGCAGGCTCGGTGTTGCCGCGCGGAGCGATATCGCCGGCAAGCATCGTCATGTTGCCGGGTTCGATGAACGCATCGTATCCGCCGCCGCCTTCGGCCATCATTGTCCGGGCCATGGCGCAGAACTCTTCAACATAGAACTGGTAGTTGGTGAACAAAACGAAGTTCTGGAAATGCTCTGCCGCCGTTGCCGTGTAGTGTGCCAATCGGGCCAATGAGTAATCCACGCGCTGCGCCGTAAAGGCTGCCAGTGGCAACGGCGCTCCGGCCTCAGCATCGTAGGTCCCGTTGACGATCATGTCGTCGGTAATGTTCAGGTCGGGAGCGTCGAATATGTCGCGGATCGGAGCATCGATGGTGCCGGCAGCCGACGCCTCGACATTGATGTCGTCGCCCAGGGCGAAATGCAGTGGAATCGGTGTATCCGATTCTCCTACCACCACGTCCATTTCGTGGTTCTTGATCAACAGACTGAGTTGATCTTCCAGATACCGCCTGAACAATACCGGATGGGTAATGGTAGCCGAATACGTGCCGGGAGACGGGACATGCCCGTAGGAAAGTCGGCTGTCGACGTGAGAGAAGCTCGAAGTGGAGATGCGGACCTCGGGGTAGAAGGCCCGATAGCGCCGGTTGTCCACCGGCTCCCCATTGCCGATGGCCAGGAAACGATCCCTCAGAAAACCGGTATTGCGTTGATAGAGGGCCACCAGCGCTTCGACGGCTTCGCGAGCATCGGAGTAAGTTGCATCCGGCGTGCGCGGGGGGGTGACAAGATTGGATTGCGTATTTTTTTCTATTCGTGTGTCCATGCGACACTATAGTCGAGCCAATGTGTCATGGAAACGACTGGCGAGGAAATTCGCGGACGGTGGCTCGCGTCAGCGGCTCCGCTGCAAGCTGACAAAGAGCACAAGACCGGCGCCCTTGACGCCTGCACCGGGCCCTTCAAGACTGGCGGTAAATCCGGCGACCGGGCCCATGAACATTGTGCTGACGACGGCGATCCGCAGAGTGGTTGACAAAAGCTGTTTGGTGTTGGCGAACATCGATTTTTCCCCACTCAATGTTTTCTGGGTGACAGGCACAACGGGTTCTGACCGGTGGCACAGGGTATGGTCTGGCCGGCTACCCACGAGCGGTCGTGACGGCTTTCCTTGCCGACGACGAAGGCGACACCGCCGCCAAACAACGCGAACACCAGACCGATCAGGATGAAACGGCGTGTCAGAATGGCGATCATTGCCTTGTCCTCTCGTCTCGGGCCTGCAGCCCGGGTTAACAACATGAGGACACAATGGCCGATCGGCGCTGAACCGGTGCTGAGAGTGGCGTTCAGGCAGCGTTCAGCTTCGTGAACAAAGATTGAAGGTCGTCTGACGCGACGAAATCGAAATCGGAACAGACGAGAGGATCGAGAACCCGCCAAGGATTGGCGCCGCGAATATCGGAACCAGACCGTCGGGCTTGGCACTTACTGCTTGGTCCACTCCTGGGATCGGCAAAACAGTCCGCCGAGCAAACAGCCGCTCATTTTCAAGATGCGTCCGTTCAAAGTCGCTCTTCCGTTGTAGGTCTTGTCGTTGGCCGGGTCCGTGACCTTGCCGACGTATCGCTTGCCATTGTTGGTCAGCGACCCGATTTTCTTTCCGGCGTATTGGCCGGTCTTCAGGGTGACACAGAAACCTCCGCCGCAAGGCGATATTGCCGCGGTCTGCCCGCTCTGTGTTGTCCAGTTGCCGACGATAGGATCGGCAGCCTGCGATTCACCCAATATGACCGCCATGACCGCGAGCGATATCAAAGTCCGTTTGACCATGATGTTTCCCCCCTCCCAATGTAAGGATTCATCCTCAACGGCGCTCCATTTGCAAGCTGGTATTTGATTGCTGGCGGCCCTTGCGACAGACTTCAGATTCCAAATTCTCGACAAGAAAAAATTCGCCGTTGCGATTTCTTGGTTATCAGTTCCTTGAATTCCAAGCGTTGCATTTTCATTAAATTCGATCGGAAATGCCGCAATCCGGGCGGCTTGCATATTTAACAAAAGTTCAAATTTACCAATCATTTGAACTTTGTTTGCCGCAAATTAAGCATGCAATTTAACGGCGGATTCAAGCCCCATATGCACACTCGACCCATCAAAACGAACACCGGACAACCGGTCGCAATCAAAGGCTCTCAGGAGCTTTAACAGGGTACGAAACAGACAAGCGTAACGGGGACTTAAAATGGCACGCTATGAAATTCTTGACCAACAGACGGCAACCCTCGGCGGCGACGCAGAGGCTGATATCTTCTGCGAAATGGGCCTGATGTACGCAGCCGGGCGTGATTGCCCGCTCGACTACGTTGCTGCTCACAAGTGGCTGAACATTGCAGCCATCAAGGGATCGGAACGGGCCGCCGAGCTTCGCGCTGACCTGGCACAAAGCATGAGCAAGGCCGATCTGGCCGCTGCGCTTCGTTCGGCCCGCGAGTGGATGACCATGCACTGAGCGGTGGCCGGCTCCGGCCAACCGGAGCCTCCAAACCGTTGATATCAAAGGGCAGGGCGGTCTTCTGACCCCGCCCCGACCTTCGACTTTTGATTGTGACCTCCCGTCATTTGACTGGAGGTCAGAAAATGAAAATCAAGAGCCTTCTTCTCGGCTCAGCTGCGGCCATGGCCGTAGCCACCACTGGCGCTTCAGCAGCCGATGCAATCATCGCTGCCGAGCCTGAGCCCGTGGAATACGTTCGCGTCTGTGACGCTTTCGGTTCGGGTTACTTCTACATTCCGGGTACCGAAACCTGCCTGAAGTTCAGCGGTTATGTGCGTATGCGCGTTATCGCACCGAGCGATACAAGCACGCTGAATTATGATCCGGGCGATCCGGCGAACAACGTTCCGCCGAGTTTCTCGTTTTCCAACGCAGGTGGCGACAGCTACCGCACCAACTATCGTGGCCGCCTGACCATCGATGCAAAGTCCGACACCGAGCTCGGCGAACTGCATGGACGTTTGCGTTTCCAGGGTGACAGCTCGTCTCCGACGGCTGATGCCAATGCTGTTGTCGACCAGGCTTACCTGCAACTTGGCGGCCTGTTCGCCGGTTATTCGGAATCGGCGTGGGTTTACTCAACGAATGGTGGTGCTACCGGTTTCGGTGGTAAGGGCATCTACGATGGTCGTTACGGTTACCAGCAGCGCAACATGCTGCAGTATCAGTTCAACGGTTCCAACTTCTTCGCCGCAATCTCGGTGGAAGACGATGGCGACGCCACAAGCTGGACCCCTGATATTGTAGGCCGTTTAGGCGGTGTCTTCGGTGGAGTCACCGTGTTCGCAGTCGTTGGCTACGATCAGGACAACGGACGCACGAATGCAGTCTGGCAAGCTCTTGGCGGAGCGGCTGGTGGTGCTGGTTCCGGTGAATGGGGCGCCAAGCTTGGCTTGAACGCCGACATCGGCTCAGCAGGTAACCTTATTGTTCAAGGTTTCTACGCCTCCGGTAACACGGCCTATGGCGCAAACCTCAGCTTTGTCGGTCAGACCTGGACTCCCGAGTGGTCAGTCCTGGCCTCTTACGGACACGATCTGAGTTCGACGATAACAGCCTACATTAACGGTCAGTATTTCTCCGACTTCTACTCGCCGACCAATGGAAGTTCCGGCATTGATGCATGGAGCGCTTCCGGTGGCGTCAAGTGGTCGCCGGTGACGAACTTCTCCGTTACAGCTGAAGCGATTTATACCGACGTTGACGTACCGGGCAGCTTCACGGCTGGTGTTGGCGGTGAAGCTGTTGAAGACAGCTTCTGGGAATTCGTTGTACAGTTGCAGCGGGATTTCTAAGCAGATCTATCCGTTGAAGTTGGCTTCAACCGAATAGATAACGCTCGATGCCCGGTAGCCTTGCTGCCGGGCATCGGTCGTTTTGGAGGAAACTATAAAAAGACAATCGATTCGATCACTTGGCGACGCCGTGGGGGCATTGGAAAAGGTGGCGGATCGAAGGAATGAGAAGATACATGTCGCAAAATCTTATCGTGCTGTGGGAGCAGTACTCTGATCTATTGTGGGAAGAGGGCAAACATAAGGAGGCATGCCGTGCTTATGTCGACGAAATACACCGGTTCATGCTGTGCAGTGGTCACCATGTTTTCGACAACCATTTGCTCGACCGCCTGACCGTCCACTTTCGTCAGAACGGCAATCGCAATTCAACTATAAACCGGAAATTCGCCAGCCTTTCCAAGATATTGCGCAAGCACTATCGCAATGGAGGGCTACCTGCGCTGCCCGACTTTAAGAAACTGCCGGAACGCAACGCCCGTATTCGATTTCTTTCGCACGAAGAGGAAGAGCTGTTGCTTCGCAAACTCGAAGTGGAGGATGAGCTTTACGCTCAGCTATCATGCTTCCTGGTCGAGAGCGGAGCACGGATCGGTGAGGCACTGACGCTTAATTGGTCGGACATAGAAGCCGGTTACGCCACATTCTGGGAGACCAAGTCCTACCGGCCAAGGACCATTCCGCTCACACAGCGAGCATCGAGAACACTCAAGCACGTTAGAAAATCCGGAGGCCACAAATCAGGTCCATTCCATAGCGTCGCTTACTTCAGATTCCGTCGAGCATGGAACGCGGCAAAGGAGCGGACCGAAATGCGTGATGATCCACAAGTCGTACCGCATGTCTTACGCCACACCTGCGCCTCCCGGCTTGCTCAGTCGGGGGTGGACATCAAACGGATCCAGGAGTTTTTGGGACATCGGACGCTGAGCATGACACTTCGCTACGCCCATCTCTCACCAAAGCACCTGGATATTTGTGCTGATGCACTGAACCGCCTTCAGTCGGGCGAAGCGGTCGCAGCCGGGGCATAACAGCTCAAGGGTGCCACAAATCCCCAACTCCGCGTGTGACCACGCGGAGTTGATACTCGAGCTCTATCTTTTTGTTTACGATCTTTGGCGGTCAATGGTGCTGGCTCTCCGCTGCAGTCCCTATAGTCACATTAAGCTCAAAACTATTGAGGGCATCCGCGCAAACGTCCAGGTGGCGCGGAGAAAGGTGAGCGTACCGCAGGGTCATGCTCAGCGTCCGATGTCCTAAAAATTCCTGGATTCGTTTGATATCCACACCGGACTGGGCCAGTCGTGAAGCGCAGGTATGACGCAACACATGCGGCACGACCTGCGGATCGCCGCGCATTTCGGTTCGTTCCTTGGCAATATTCCAGCTTCTTCGAAACCGGAAATAGGCTATGTGCCGAAATGGTCCCGGTTTTCCGCCGCTCGTTTTACGCTGCTTTTCAATTGCCAGAAGAGCCCGCCGACTCATCGGTATCGTCCGCGGCCGGTTAGATTTCGTTTCCCAAAAGGTCGCATAGCCGGATTCGACGTCGGACCAATTCAGGCTGAGAGCTTCGCCGATGCGTGCTCCGCTTTCGACCAGGAAACAGGCCAGGTTGCCATATTCGAATTGTTCAACCTCAAGGTATCGAAACAGCACGGTTTCCTCCTCCCGCGTCAAATATCGAATACGGGAATTTCGCTCAGGCAGCTTTCGAAACTCGGGGAGCGCTGAAAGCCCGCCATTGCGGTGGTGCTTCCTGAGAATCTTGGAAAGCGTCGCAAGCTTTCTGTTGATGGTGGAATTTCGGTTGCCCTTCTGACGAAAATGGATCGTCAAACCGTCAAGCAGCCGATTGTCATAAGTCTTCAATCCGCTTGTCAACATGTAGCCGTGGATCTCGTCGGCATAGGCACGACAGGCCTCCTTGTGCTTCCCGTCCTCCCAAAGCAGGTCCCCATACTGCATCCACAATTCACGAAGTGTTTCAGACATTGTAAAGATCGCTTACCACAACAATAAGTTGTCTAACTGGGCAAAAAAAAGGGCGTTTGACAGATGCCAAACGCCCCCCGATGTTTGTTTTCAGCCTAGGCTGAAAAGCAGTAGCTTAGAAGTCGCGCTGAAGCTGCACGACGAACTGCCACCAGTCTTCTTCCAGTGCTGCACCGCCAACGCCAGCGAAGTAACCGCCGGTATCAACGTTGTAGTACCGACCTTCAGCCGTGACGCTGAAGTTGGTGACCGGCGACCACTTGAAGCCACCCGATACGCTCCAGGCGTCGATGCCAGTGCTGGCATTGGTACCCGGGTTGTAGAAGTCAGAGAAGTACTGACCGTTGATGTAACCGGTGATGGTCGACGAGAAGTCGTGACCGTAAGCCACCAAGACGGACCACTCAGGAGTCCAGGTCGAACCAACATAACCCAAGTTTGCGCCGTATGCGGTGGTGCCCGAAGCATAGAAGCCTTGAGCCAGGAAGTTGCCGGCAGAACCAATGTCAGCGTTCAAACCGAGTTTGACACCGTATTCATTCGAGCCACCACCAGCGACCGGAACACCGTTGTCCTGGTCGTAAGCAACAACACCGAACACCGTCACACCACCGAAGACACCGCCGACACGGCCGACGACATCTGGCGTCCAGCTCGTAGCATCGCCATCATCTTCGAGCGAGATAACTGCAAAGAAGTTGGAGCCGTTGAACTGATACTGCAGCATATTGCGCTGCTGGTAACCGTAGTTACCATCATAGATGCCCTTACCACCGAAACCAGTAGCACCACCGTTCGTGGAGTATACCCATGCTGATTCAGTGTAACCAGCGAGCAGACCACCGAGCTGGAGGAATGCCTGGTCAACAACAGCGTTGGCATCAGCCGTCGGAGACGAGCTGTCGCCCTGGAAACGCAGACGGCCCCAGAGTTCGCCGAGTTCCGTGTCGGACTTGGCATCGATCGTCAGACGACCACGATAGTTGGTCTGGTAGCTGTCGCCACCGCTGTTGACGAATACACCGTTAGGAACGCCAACGTTGCCAACCAGACGGCTGGTCTGGCCTTCAGCAAAGACACGCATGCGGACCAAGCCGCTGAACTTCAGGCAGGTTTCGGTACCCGGAATGTAGAAGTAACCCGAACCGAAAGCGTCACAGACGCGAACGTATTCCACGGGCTCAGGCTCGGCAGCGATGATTGCATCGGCTGCTGAAGCGCCAGTGGTGGCTACGGCCATGGCCGCAGCTGAGCCGAGAAGAAGGCTCTTGATTTTCATTTTCTGACCTCCAGTCAAATTATAAATGGGCTGAGCATTTGCCGCAGGGCAGCGTTCCCTGTCCCATCCCCAACTAAAGAAGACAAACGGCCATCCGTCCCTCTTCCGGAATCGAACATAACCAACGAGACTTTGGACGCAACGGAGATTCATCTGCGTATTGTGTGGCAAATGCCCGATGCACCCTCGCTGTTGCACAAAAGACACGATTCCACCCCCGGGGCTGCCCAATTCGTTTACACGCATTAAGATTCCAGCCTCAAAAGCAGCTGATAAGTCGAAAAAATCAGAAAGGAATCGGCAATGACGATCGCCGAAGGGGGCCAATTCCACTCAACGATTCTCATTTCCCTCGCTGAAACCGAATCGGATTGAACAAGCCATCACCGACTTTGGGGCGGTACAAGTTTTGACCCATATTAATCCCTGCGTCCGCGCAAACGCGATTTGAGCCATTCAGCATTCAAATATTCTTTGCAAAGAGGCTGAATTGAGTTAGTAGAGCCGCCGGGGTCAGCGATGCTTGGTGCGGGGCTGATGCCAGACAGATGGTCCACTCTTGAGGTTTATGCCTTACGGACTGTTTGGAGAGGTGGCCGAGTGGCTGAAGGCGCTCCCCTGCTAAGGGAGTAGACGGGGAACCGTCTCGAGGGTTCGAATCCCTTCCTCTCCGCCATCCGACCTTTTCTGTGTCAAAGCGTTTCCGCGATCTCGCGACTGAATCGATTGTGTTCCTCGACGACCCGACCCATTTCCATTGTTGCGACGGCACCATCTTCAACGACAACCCGGCCGTTGACCACGGTGGTCCTGGCATTTTGCGGAGCGCAGAACAGGACGGCTGCGACAGGGTCATGCAATGCACCTGCGTAGGCGACGGTGTTGAGATCGAGTGTAAAGAAATCACAACACTTCCCCTGTGCCAGTGCGCCGATGTCGTCGCGTCGCAGCACGCTCGCGCCGCCCAGGGTCGCCAGTTCCAGCGCCTGGCGCGCTGTCATCCACTCGTCGGCACGCAAGGGATGTGACTGTGAGAGTAGAAAATGCCGCCGCGGGCCTTCAGGAGGCTGAAGCCCCATCTGCAGACGGGACAGCAACATAGCCTGACGTGCCTCAAGCAGCATATTCGACGAATCGTTGCTGGCCGAACCGTCGACGCCAAGCCCCACGCGAACGCCGGCCTCCATATACTGCTTGATAGGTGCAATTCCTGAAGCGAGACGCATGTTCGAGCAAGGACAATGCGCAGCGCCGCAGCCATTACGCGCAAATGACGCGATTTCACGCTCATCCACATGGATGGCGTGCGCGAACCAGACATCCTCTCCAAGCCATCCCAGATCTTCCATCCAGTCGACCGGTCGCTTGCCGAAACGTTCGAGCGTGAAGCGTTCCTCGTCGAGTGTCTCGCACAAATGCGTATGCAGCATGACCTTCTTGTCGCGGGCGAGGGCAGCTGACTCCCGCAAGAGGTTTTCGCTCACTGAGAAGGGCGAGCATGGCGCCAGCACGATTTGCGTCATCGAGCCGTGCGACGCGTCGTGATAGCGGTCAACGACGCGAACGCTATCTCGCAGTATGTCCTCTTCCTCCTCCACGCACTCATCCGGTGGCAGACCGCCCAAGGATTCGCCGAGCGACATGGAGCCTCGACTGGCGTGGAACCGAACACCAAGATCGGACGCAGCTTCAATCAGGTAGTCAACCTTGTTGCCGCTTCGAAACAGATAGGAGTGGTCGAAAACGGTCGTGCAGCCGGACAGTGCAAGTTCGGCAAGTCCGATCAGCGCACTGGTTCGTGAAGCCTCCGGGTGGGTGCGAGCCCATGTTCGGTAATGGGCGGTCAGCCATGGAAACAGATTGTTGTCCTGCGCCGCCGGCAGATTGCGCGTCAGCGTTTGATTCAAGTGGTGATGCGTGTTGACGAAACCGGGCAAAACGATGTGTCCGCGCGCATCGATCACCTGGTCAGCGCTTTGCGGTAACTCGGCAGAGGGTCCGACCTGTCGGATCACGCCGTCTTCAGCAAACAGGCCGCCACCGGTGATCTCACGCCGGTCCTCGTCCATCGTCACCAGCACATCGGCGTTCTTGAGAAGCAGTGAACTCATGGACCCTCCGATCCGCCAGGCAATTGAAGAAACAGTGCGAGATTAGCGGTGTCGGTTGAGATTAATACCGTCTAGGTGGAGAAACTGTTTCACTGTGCGATGGGAACCAAGAACGAATTGTCCTCCGACGCTGGCAACCGCTTGAGAAATCGGTATTAAGGAGCAGCCGCCCAAGGAGAACAGAGACATGACCAGCAACGAAAAACACAACAAACAGAAACTGCGTTCCCGCGCCTGGTTCGACAACCCTGATAATCCGGATATGACGGCTCTCTATCTTGAGCGCTATCTCAACTACGGCCTGACCCGCGAGGAGCTGCAATCGGGCAAGCCGATCATCGGTATCGCACAAACCGGTTCGGATCTCTCGCCCTGCAACCGTCCGCACCTGGAACTGGCGAAGCGGGTTCGCGAAGGCATTCGCGAGGCCGGTGGCATAGCCATCGAGTTTCCGGTGCATCCAATCCAGGAGACCGGCAAGCGCCCGACCGCATCGCTTGATCGAAACCTCGCCTATCTCGGACTGGTTGAGGTGCTCTATGGTTATCCGTTGGACGGGGTCGTCCTGACCGTTGGGTGCGACAAGACCACACCAGCCTGTCTCATGGCAGCAGCGACCGTCGATTTGCCGGCCATCGTACTGTCGGGCGGGCCGATGCTCAATGGATGGTTCAATGGCGAGCGCAGCGGCTCGGGGACGGTCATCTGGAAGGCCCGCGAGATGCTTTCCGCCGGTGAAATCGATTATGAGCAATTCACTGAAATGGCAGCCGAATCGGCGCCCTCGGCCGGCTACTGCAACACGATGGGAACGGCCACCACCATGAACACGCTGGCGGAAGCGCTTGGCATGTCCATGCCGGGCAGCGCTGCTATTCCGGCGCCCTATCGGGAGCGCGGCCAGGTTGCCTACCTGACCGGCAAACGCATCGTCGACATGGTGAGAGAGGACCTGAAGCCGTCCGACATCATGACACGTGAGGCCTTCGAGAACGTCATTGCCGTCAATTCTGCCATTGGCGGCTCCACCAACGCGCCGATTCACATCAATGCCGTGGCTCGGCATGTCGGTATCGATCTGTCCCTGCGCGACTGGGAGTCGATTGGCCTGAATATTCCGTTGCTGGTCAACCTTCAGCCCGCCGGGAAATACCTTGGCGAGGATTTTCACCGTGCCGGCGGGGCTCCGGCCGTGATTTGCGAACTCATGAAGCATGGACTGATTCACGAGGGGGCGATCACCGCCAACGGCAAGGCGATCGGCGACAACTGCCGGGATCTGCCCAGCCTCAATGCCGATGTCATTCGGGATTTCGATACGGCCTTGACCGCCAAAGCGGGCTTCAAGGTCATGCGCGGCAACCTGTTCGATTCGGCGATCATGAAGCTCAGCGTCATTTCGGAGGATTTCCGCGCCCGTTATCTGTCCAATCCTGATGATCCCGAGGCCTTTGAGGGCAGGGCGATCGTTTTCGATGGTCCGGAGGACTACCATCACCGCATCGACGATCCGGAACTTGCGATCGACCAGGACTGTCTTTTGTTCATTCGCGGCGCAGGTCCGATCGGATATCCGGGGGCTGCCGAAGTGGTGAATATGAGGGCCCCGGACTATCTGCTGAAGCGCGGCATCTCCGAGTTGCCTTGCATTGGCGATGGTCGCCAATCTGGAACATCGGGATCTCCGTCGATTCTGAATGCATCACCGGAGGCGGCCGCTGGCGGTGGATTGGCTCTGCTCAAGACGGGTGACCGGGTGCGTATCGATCTTGCCCGCGGGACGGCCGATATGCTGATAGACGAAGCTGAGTTGCAAGGTCGCCGGGAGGCACTGGAGGCCGCAGGCGGCTACTCCTATCCGGCGTCCCAGACACCCTGGCAGGAGCTGCAACGCGAGGATGTTGACCAACTCTCCGAAGGCATGGTTTTGAAGAAAGCCGTGAAGTATCAGCGCATTGCCGCCAAGGGAATTCCCCGCGACAACCACTGATGCTGTCATCGGTGATCGGCAGCGCTGACGAAGACAGCGATTTTACGCGGAAGCTGGCCAAGATGCAGAAATGGTGCATGCCCTTGCCCTTCCGCGATCACCGTTTCCATTCGTGGGTGACGGCGGGCCATCTCCGCGACGGTCTCTTCGGATAGCAATGTCGAGTTTTCGCCGCGGATTGTCATTAACGGCACATTGCGAAGGCCTTCGAACTGCGGCCATAGGGTGGGCAATGGCACGCTCAGGTCCACGGCTCGCAGCGCCTCGACGATGGCCGGATCGAAGTTCCCAACTAGCTTACCCTTCCGTTTGACAAACATGGGACGCGCATAGTCCATCCAGTCCTCGTCGCTCAGCACGCTGAACGCCTTGCGTTGGATATCCTTAAGCAGCTTTGCGGCTTCCTCGACGCTGTTCGGCGAGGCAAGACGTTCCTGATAGGCCATGATCTGTGCGAGACCGGCTCCGTCGATCACTGGACCTGCATCATTGAGAATAGCACCCGCCAGCATTCCCGGTCGCATTGCGGCCAGCGCATGGATCAGCAATGCGCCGCGGGACGTGCCGATGAAGACTGCATGTTTGATCCCCAGGGTCGCGCAGCCCGCCAAAACATCGTCGGCTTCGACCTGAAGAATGTAATTGGCCTTATCCCGGTCCGAATCTGATTTGCCGCGACCACGGCTGTCAAAGCATACGACGCGTCGCCCCGGCTGGCTGCTCGTCAGGTCCAGCGCCAGCCTATGGAAATCGGCACTGTTGCGCGTGAGGCCCGGCAGGCAGACCACCGGCATTGCTTCCGGGTCAGCAACTGACGCCCCATAAACACGGGCGTACAATTTTAGGCCGTCAGTGGCTGAAAAATAGACCTCTCGGTACTCCGTTGCCGGAGTATCGGCAGTTTCCGATGACATGGCTGACCCGTTTTGGAACGTCTGAAATTACTCAGCTGCGTCCATAACGCAAATCACCGACAATATCAGCCTTTTGTCCGAGCCGGACTTTATAGACTTGATAGTTCTCCATAACCCGCATTACGTAGTTGCGGGTTTCGGTGAAGGGGATCCGCTCGACCCAGTCGACGACCTCATCGATCGATTTGCCACGTGGGTCACCGTATTTCTTAAGCCATTCCCGGGCGCGACCGGGGCCGGCGTTGTAGGCGATGAACGTCAGGACATAGGACCCATTGAAATCGTCGATGTGTTCGCCAAGATAATGCGCCCCAAGGGTAGCGTTATAGCCCGCATCGCGGGTCAGCTTCGACTTGGAGTATTTTATTCCGTTCTTGCGAGCCACCTGCTTGGCTGTGCCTGGCAGCAACTGCAACAGGCCGCGGGCATCGGCTTTGGAAACCGCTGCCTTGTCAAAGGCGCTTTCCTGGCGGGCGATGGCATAGGCGAGGGCTTTGCCAGATCCGGAGATATTGGCGCTTGATGGAATGACGCCCACCGGGAAGGCGAGGGCGGCAACATCCAGACCGCGGCCAAATGCAATCTTGCCCACCTGTAGCGACAGTCGATGATTGCCCTGCTTCTCGGCCATTGCGGCCAGAATGGCCAGTTCACCGGGATTGGTCAGTTCGCGGGCCAGTCCCATGTAGAGCGCTGTTGCGCGACGGCCGTGTCCGACGTCGTCGAGCCGGCGGATTGCCCGGACTGCCTCGCGCGATGCAAAGGCCTGACGTTCTTTCTGGCTCGGTTTCGGATAGCGCACGTCAAGTCCGCGGCGATTGAGCCGGGCGGCTGCCAACTGACCGTAATAAGTGGCGGAATAGCCGGCTGCTTTGGCGAAATAGTCGGATGCCTTGCCGGGTCCACCCGCTTCGGCGGCGCGACCCAGCCAGTAGTATGCCCTCGAAATGGACAGGGGTCGGGTTGCCTTATCGAGCACTCTCTGGAAATGCCGCGAAGCAGCCTTTCCATCATTGAAACCGCGCATTGCAAACCAGCCTGCGTGCCATTCAGCCTCGATGACGTCGCTCGGTCGTGTGGCCAAGTGGTAGGCGGCGACCTTGTAGGCCAGTGCCAAATCGCCTTGTTCGGCCAGCGCCCGTGCAACGATCCGCTGTTCCACCCACCACTCGCGGGTATTGATCAGCGCATCCGCGTCACGCGGTGCCTTGAGCAGGAGATCGGCGGCGGATTTGTATTTCTTTGCGCGGCGGAAATGTTCGATCCGGGCAAACAGGTAGCTCGGGTCGTCATGCCAGGATGGGTGGACAGCCTTGATCAGCGCCGAGGCGTTCTTGCTTTTGCGAATCACCGCCGCGCGTGCCTTGAATAGCGATTGTGCATTAGCGAGATCGTCAAGCCGGTCAGCCTGGGTCACGCGGTCGCGATAAAGAAGCATGTTCATGCGACGTCTGTGGTCGGCTCGCGTCAGGAGTTTGGGAAATTCCTTGAGGATCTGGCTCTCGGTTTTCTTGTCGAGAGCGTTGCTCCTCCAAACCCGCGCGATGACTTTCGCGGCTTGCTTTTTCTGTCCGGTGGCCAGATAGGCCCGTGTAAGTGCAATTGCGCCCTCAGTGGTTTCCGGCTGGGTATTGCCGAACGCCGCGATGATCTGCTTCGGCGAGGGAGATTCACGATAGAGCGCTCGCTCGGAGTGTCGGCGTAGCCCCGAGAGCCCAGGCCAACCCTTTAGCGTATGGGCCGCTGTTGCGATTTCAACTGACGGCACGCCCTTGGCGCCCGAAACCGCGATGGCCCAGGCCAGAATGTGTTGGTCAAGCGAATCTCTCGACATGCCGTTGCGAATGGCACGTGCGCGTTTCGTGTCGCCGTCCGATAAAGCATCGAGACCGCTCTTCAGGCTGCCTGAGATGGCTGCCGGATTGTTCGGCTTTCGAATGGAGCCGGTGGTTTCGCCGGATGTCGCCTGTGCCAGCTGTATCGCGCCGTCCGATTGCACCGTCGGCGTCGGAATACCTGATTGCGGCGCGACATATCCGCTGTTCGTGGAAACGAGCAACGTCGCGGTGGCCAGAAGCGTCGTAAGCGTTGATCTCAACATCGAACCATTATCTCAAAAATTGGGGCGTAAGTCTGACCGCCAACCCGGCGGTTTCCATGCATAACTGCTTGTAGAGTGACAAAGAGGGGTGAAAAGAGAGTTAAGCAATGGTTGAAGGCGACCTCTAAATTGCACTGAGTTTCAATACAGTTGCGCCGAGGCCTGTCAGCATTTCGGAGCTTGCGACCTGTGGCGCCTGAGACTATGTTGCAGCGCTTCTTCGAGGCCGAAGGTGCAGGGATTGAGTGGCCGCGCGCCGCGCTTGTCAGGAGTTAAAATGTTCAAAGGGTCTTTTCCGGCGCTGGTGACGCCTTTCGATGATGGCGGTGCGCTTGATGAAAGCGCCTTCACGGCTTTCGTCGATTGGCAGATCTCGGAAGGAAGTCATGGTTTGGTTCCGGTCGGTACGACCGGCGAGTCGCCCACGCTGTCGCATGATGAGCACAAGAGGGTGGTCGAACTGTGCGTTCAGACGGCCAACAAGCGCGTTCCGGTAATCGCCGGCGCCGGCTCCAACAACACGGAAGAGGCGATTGACCTTGCACAGCATGCCGAACAGGCCGGTGCTGATGCCGTTCTGGTGGTCACACCCTACTACAACAAGCCGAACCAGCGCGGCCTTTACGGTCACTTTGCGCAGATTGCGAAGGCAATTTCGCTGCCAATTTTCATATACAACATTCCCGGGCGTTCGATTATCGATATGGATGTCGAGACGATGGCCAGGTTGGCCAACGACTTCGACATCATTGCCGGGGTCAAGGACGCGACGGCCAAGATGGACCGGGTGTCGGAGCAGCGGGCCGCCTGCGGCAACGGCTTTATCCAGCTTTCGGGCGAAGATGCCACAGCCCTCGGTTTCAATGCCCATGGCGGCGTCGGCTGTATTTCGGTCACAGCCAATGTGGCGCCGGCGCTCTGCGCGGCATTCCAGGAAGCGACTCTGGCCGGCGACTATGCAACCGCACTCGAGATCCAGGACCGGTTGATGCCGTTGCACAGCGCCCTGTTTATCGAACCCAATCCGGGGGGCGCCAAATACGCCGCGAGCAAGCTTGGCCACATGGGCGAAACCCAACGCCTGCCGCTTGTCCCGATTGAGCAATCGACCCGTGATACCGTTGATGCGGCCCTGCGCCACGCAGGTCTCCTGAACTAAGAAAACTCGGCAATGGCAAAAGGCGGCGGACAGCCTCGGCGACGCAATGTGGCGGAAAACCGCAAGGCTCGTTTCAACTACGAAATCGTCGATACGTTTGAAGCGGGGCTGGTTTTGACCGGCACCGAGGTCAAGTCGTTACGCGAAGGCAAGGCAAACATTGCAGAATCCTACGCCACCGAAGAAGGCGGCGAGATCTGGCTGATCAATTCCTACCTGCCGGAATATCTGCATGCCAACCGCTTCAACCACGAGACTCGGCGCCGTCGGAAACTTTTGCTGAATCGCAAAGAAGTCCGCAAGCTCATCGGCGCCGTTCAGCGTGAGGGGATGTCCCTTGTTCCGCTGCGGATCTATTTCAATGATCGCGGCAGGGCAAAACTGGAGCTGGCGTTGGCCAAGGGCAAAAAGCTCCACGACAAGCGCGAGACCGAAAAGAAGCGGGATTGGGATCGCCAGAAGGCCCGCCTGATGCGCGATAAGGGATGAGAAAGCCGGTCCCTACGCATCGCTTGGCCTGAGAAACGCCGCAACCTGGCGAAACACATCGACAAACATGTCCTCAGTAAGCCGACCGGTATTGGTGTTGTAACGCGAGCAATGGTAGCTCGAAAAAACCGCTAGCCCGTCGATATCGCTGCGTCCGCCATGGCGAAACGGATGGGCCGCGACACGCGCCCCGAGCGCCCGAACGGTTGAGTCGTGCGATATCTTGCCCAACGTCACAATCGCCTGAAGACGGTCCATTCCTGCAATAGTGGCTGAAAGAAACCGGCGGCAGGTGTTGATTTCGGCGGCAACTGGCTTGTTCTCGGGTGGTACGCAACGGACGGCATTGGTAATGGCCGTTTCCACCAGTTGGACACCGTCATCAGGACGCGCGTCGAACACGCCTTCCGAGAGGCCGAATTGATTCAGGGTTCCATAAAGAAGGTCCCCGGCAAAATCTCCGGTAAACGGGCGGCCAGTCCTGTTGGCACCGCGCAGACCAGGCGCCAACCCGACGATCAGCAGCCGCACATACGCCGGCCCTTGCGGAGGAAGGAACGTGTCGACCGGGCCGTTGTGCCAATCATCATGCACGCGCCTCTGTTCGGCGATGAAACCGTGCAGGCGCGGGCAAAGGTTGCAGTCGTAAGATGGATCGAGCGGTGCGGTCATAAGGACCGGGATAGCGCAAACGATCAGTCTTGGAAATCGTATTCCTGTTCGGATTCTTCGGGCACGCGGCGTGCCGGGCGGTCGGCCTCTGTTCGACCGATTTCGTTTCTCAATGACGCAAGATCCATGAAGTTGTCAGCCTGGCGTCGCAGGCAGTCCGCGATCATTGCTGGCTGAGTAGACACAGTCGAAATGATCGACACCCTTTTGCCACGCCGCTGAAGCGCGGCAACCAGACCCGCAAAATCGCCATCACCTGAAAAGATTACGAGATGGTCTGCTGTGTCGGCCTGTTCCATGGCATCGACGGCGAGTTCGATATCCATGTTGCCCTTGATCTTGCGCCGTCCGCCGGCATCCGTGAACTCCTTGGCTGGCTTTGTGACGACCCGGTATCCGTTGTAGTCGAGCCAATCGATCAGCGGGCGAATTGAGGAATATTCCTGATCTTCCACCAACGCCGTGTAGTAGTAGGCGCGCAACAAATAGCTATGGCCCTGGAAATATTTCAACAGCTTGCGATAATCGATGTCAAAGCCGAGGTTCTTCGACGTCGCATAGAGGTTCGCGCCATCTATGAAGAGTGCGACTTTCTCGCGTGGATCAAACATTTTGCCCCCCAAAAAGTTACGGATTCCGTTATCAGAAAATTGGGGTGTAGCGATTTGGCGCCGCCGAAAACCGCAAATTACGAAACGATACTCGTAATCGATTTGTATTCGTCAAAATGCCACCCGTTCTGCAAGCCCTTTTAGGCATGAAGGAAACTAGTTCATTCTGTAGGAAATTCAACTGTATGGTATCTGCATGTGGTTGATTGAGGAGTTTTTCCCATGACAAACCGCCGCAGCGCGTCCAAACCCCTTTGAAGGATGCGCGGAGCGCTCTGTCGATAAGTCAATTCATGATTCGGCTTTGTGGCTTTCGCGCTGCTCTATTTTACGCATTACGCTTGAAAAAAAGTTCAGGAAGCGGTATCGCGGGCGCAATCTCAATCGATCCGATAGTATAAAGGACAGGCCATGGCCCGTGTCACAGTCGAGGATTGTATCGACAAGGTCGACAATCGCTTTGATCTCGTTTTGCTTGCAAGCCACCGCGCTCGCCAGGTTTCCCAGGGTGCAATGATCACGGTTGATCGTGATAACGATAAAAACCCAGTGGTTGCTTTGCGCGAAATTGCAGACGAAACGCTTTCGCCCGGCGATCTCAAGGAAGACCTCATTCACTCGCTGCAGAAGCACGTAGAGGTGGATGAGCCGGAACCCGATCCGTCGTCGCTGCTCGAAACCGAGCAGGTACAGGAAACCACGATCGAGCTGACAGCCGATCCGCTGCCGACGGAGGCCGAGCCGGTTTCCTTCGACCGCATGTCGGAAGATGAACTGCTGGCCGGTATCGAAGGTCTGGTTCCGCCGGAAAAAAGCGACGATTTCTGATTCGTTCGAAGACTATTTCGAGAAGCGCGCCGGACCGAACCGTCCGGCGCGCTTTTTTTGTTTTGACGCGGGGACTTGAAAGACTGGATAATGAAAGGCCGCGAAGGCAGTCGAACGGAGTAAACAGCGTATGATGCGTCAGTACGAGCTCGTCGAGCACGTGCAGCAATACAAACCGGATCTCAACGAGTCGCTTCTCAACAAGGCTTACGTCTATGCCATGCAGAAGCATGGCAAGCAGAAGCGTGCCAATGGTGATCCGTACATCTCGCATCCGCTGGAAGTGGCTGCCATCCTGACCGATATGCGTCTCGATGAAGCGACCATTGCCGTGGCGCTGCTCCACGATACCATCGAAGATACGTCCGCAACGCGCGATGAGATCGACGAGCTGTTCGGCGAAGAAATCGGCGAACTGGTCGAAGGGCTGACCAAGCTGAAGAAGCTCGACCTAGTGTCGAAACGCGCCAAGCAGGCCGAAAACCTGCGCAAGCTTCTGCTGGCGATCTCGGACGATGTGCGGGTGCTGTTGGTGAAGCTCGCCGACCGCCTTCACAACATGCGGACCCTTGAATGGGTTCCACCGGAAAAGCGTGCCCGCATCGCCGAAGAGACGATGGAAATCTATGCGCCGCTCGCCGGCCGCATGGGCATGCAGGACATGCGCGAGGAACTGGAGGAACTGTCTTTTCGCCACCTCAATGCTGAAGCCTACGAAACCATCACCAAGCGGCTGGAGGAGCTTTCCGAGAAGAACCGTGGTCTGATTCGTAAGATTGAAACCGAGCTTGCCGACCTGTTCGAGGAAAACGGCCTGAGCGCCACGGTTACGGGACGGCAGAAGAAGCCTTATTCGGTCTTCCGAAAGATGCAGTCCAAATCCTTGTCCTTCGAGCAGTTATCCGACATTTTCGGGTTCCGCATCATCGTCGACAGCGTCGGTGACTGTTACCGCGCGCTTGGTATCGTACACACCCGGTGGTCGCTCGTGCCAGGCCGGTTCAAGGACTACATCTCGACACCGAAGCAGAACGATTATCGCTCCATTCACACGACCATAATCGGCCCGTCGCGGCAGCGTGTCGAAACCCAGATCCGCACAGCGCGCATGCATGAGATTGCCGAATACGGCGTCGCGGCGCACGCGATTTACAAGGATGGCAGCAAGACCGACAAGACCGGCCTGCCGGAGGATTCGAACGCATATTCCTGGCTGCGTCGAACCATCGAACAATTGTCAGTGGGCGACAATCCGGAAGAGTTCCTGGAGCACACCAAGCTGGAGCTTTTCCATGACCAGGTTTTCTGCTTTACGCCGAAGGGGCAACTGATCGCGCTTCCCAGGGGGGCCACACCCATCGACTTCGCCTATGCGGTTCATACAGATATCGGCGACACCTGCGTTGGCGCCAAGATCAACGGCCGCATCATGCCGCTGGTGACTCAGCTCAACAATGGCGATGAGGTTGAGATCATCCGTTCCGGCGTGCAGGTTCCGCCCGCCGCCTGGGAAGAAATCGTAGTCACCGGCAAAGCGCGCGCGGCGATCAGGCGCGCCACCCGTGCTGCGGTTCGCAAACAGTATTCGGGGCTGGGCTATCGCATCCTGGAACGAACGTTCGCGCGTGCCGGAAAGAGCTTCACCCGTGACGACCTGAAGCCGGTGCTGCACCGGCTTGGGTTCCGCGATGTCGAGGATGCCATCGCCGCGGTGGGACGTGGAGAATTGGCCTCGAAAGACGTCATGACGGCCATCTATCCGGATCACACGCCGGAACGCAGCGCGGTGAAGCAGCCGGCTGCCGACGAGGGGTGGTTCAACCTGCGCAGCGCTGCCGACATGATATTTCGTGTGCCCGGTCGCCGCCGCGGCAAGAAGCGCAGCCTCAAGGATGCGCTGCCGATCCGCGGCGCGGGCAATGATCTTCCGGTGTCGTTCGATGCCGCCGGTGCTGTTCCGGGTGACCGCATTGTCGGGATCATGGAGCCGGGCAAGGGGATCACCATCTATCCGATCCAGTCGCCGATGCTGACTCAGTTCGATGATGAACCCGAGCGTTGGATCGACGTGCGTTGGGATATCGACGAATCGGGAGATCGTCGGTTCCACGCCAGGATTTCTCTCAATGCCATTAACGAGCCGGGAACCCTCGCCGAGGTGGCGCAGACGATCGCCACCAGCGACACCAATATTCAAAACCTGTCGATGGTGCGGGTGGCTGACGACTTTACGGAAATGGTCATTGACCTGGAGGTGTGGGACCTGAAACAGCTCAACAAACTGGTGAGCGCTCTCAAGGGTCTGTCCTGCGTAAGCACCGTTACCCGTCTCTACGAGTAACAAACCATTTTATCGGACCGAATTGCGCGTTAAGTGCTTGTTAGCGGCGGCCTGCTTCGCTAATTCTTTTTCGGGATCGCCAAGCATTCCTTAAGCACCAACCGCTATGGTGCGGCTCGACAACAATTGCAGAAACCGATGGAACAAGGATGCTTTTTCGCCGTCGCAAACCCGCTGGATTTTGGGAGAGAACCCGTGTTTTCTTCTGGCCGCGACGGTCGTTTTCCCGCTCCTTTCAGTATTTCGGCAAGCGTATTCTGCGGCTGTCAGCGACACCGCATGCCATCGCCGCTGGTGTAGCGGCCGGCGTCATCGCTTCGTGGTCGCCCTTTCTCGGCTTTCACTTCATCATTGCAGCGGCACTGGCGTTCGTGCTGGCGGGCAACGTCATCGCTTCTGCGCTAGGTACGGCATTCGGCAACCCGCTGACCTTTCCGTTCATCTGGACCGCCAGCTACAAGATGGGACAGCACATACTGATCGATGACTTCCATGGCAAAGTGCCTGGAATCCATCTTGGCCGCATGTTCCGGGAACTCGATTTCAATCAGCTCTGGGAACCGGTGATCAAGCCGATGCTGGTCGGCTGTCTGCCTTTCGCCGCGGCCTTCGGCATCGGATTCTACATTCTGACCTATGTCAGTGTGGCAACGTTCCAAAACCGCCGCCGCCGCCGCTTGAATGAGCGTCGGCTCGGAAAACGTGACCTCTCGGGCCGTCAGACGGTTTGATGACCAGAACGCTCTGCCTTCAGTCAAAGCGTGACAGCGCCGGAGTTCTGCCAGGGCGGTTCGGATGATCGTCGGCATTGGCAGCGACCTGATCGACATTCGCCGGATAGAGAAATCGCTGTCGCGCTTCGGCGATCGGTTCACCCATCGTTGTTTCACCGATATAGAGCGGCAGAAGTCCGACCGGCGAAAGCTGCGTGCCGCGTCCTATGCCAAGCGTTTCGCCGCAAAGGAGGCTTGTTCCAAGGCACTCGGGACCGGCCTGTCCAAAGGTGTGTTCTGGCGCGACATGGGAGTCGTGAACCTGCCTGGTGGACAACCGACCATGCAATTGACAGGTGGAGCTGCGGAGCGGCTGGAGTCGCTGATGCCCGACGGCCATGAACCGTCCATCCATTTGACGATAACGGACGATTTCCCGCTGGCACAGGCGTTTGTGATCATCGAGGCCCTGCCGCTGTCCAGGCTGTGAAAGCCCGTGCATTTACTTTGCCCGGTCATGGCACTAGTAAGCTGTGCTGATCGAACCAGTCGCAAGGGGTTTTGCAAGAGTGTCCGAAACCGTTGAAAAGAAGAAGCAGTCAGGCTTTGGCGAAACCCTCAAGGTTATCGTTCAGGCGCTGCTCCTGGCCCTTGTGATTCGCAGTCTGCTGTTTCAGCCATTTTCCATTCCGTCCGGCTCCATGAAACCGACGCTTCTGGTTGGCGACTACCTGTTCGTTTCGAAGTTTGCCTATGGCTACTCGCGATACTCGTTCCCGTTCTCGCCGCCGCTGTTTTCCGGCCGCATCTGGAGCGGCACGCCGGAGCGTGGCGACATCGCCGTTTTCCGATTCCCGCCTAATCCGAAGATCGACTACATCAAGAGGGTGATCGGACTGCCCGGCGACCGGATCCAGATGATCCGCGGCGTACTGCACATCAACGGCGAACCGGTCAAACGCGAACGGACCGGCACCTATGATCCGGGTGATTCAGGTGATGAAGCGGCCCAGGCGGCGATCTATACCGAGACCTTGCCGAATGGCGTCAGCTTTGAGACGCTGGATATCACGCCCAACTCCATGAGTGACAACACCCGCGAATTCCTGGTGCCCGAAGGGCACTATTTCATGATGGGTGACAACCGCGACAACTCCGCTGACAGTCGCGCCAATGTGGGTTTCGTGCCGCTTGAAAACTTCGTCGGCCGGGCGGAGATGATTTTCTTCTCCATCGGGGGTGGCTCCTCGCCGCTCGAAGTCTGGAAATGGCCCACCGAGATCAGGCCAGGACGCCTGTTCGAGCTGACCGAATGAATCCATCCGGTGTATGGACGGATGCTGATCAGGCCCGGCTTGCCGAGCTGATTGGACATCAGTTCAAGGACAGGAAGCGGTTGGAACGTGCGCTCACCCATTCAAGCGCGCGATCAGGTGCCGAGGGCGATTACGAAAGGTTGGAGTTTCTCGGTGACCGGGTATTGGGCCTGGTCGTGGCCGAACTGCTGTTTTCCATGTTCCCCGCGGCAAAGGAAGGTGATCTTTCCGTGCGCCTCAACCAGCTCGTGAGCGCGCAAACCTGTGCCGCCGTGGCCGACGAACTGGAATTGCACCGCTTCATCCGCACCGGATCCGATATCAAGAATCTAACCGGCAAACGCATGGCGAGCGTTCGTGCGGACGTGATGGAATCACTGATTGCCGCCCTCTATCTCGACGCCGGATTGGAGGCGGCGCGGGCTTTTGTGCTGAAAAACTGGCAAAGCCGTGCACAAGCGTCGGCCAATTCCCGCCGAGATGCCAAGACAGAACTGCAGGAGTGGGCCCACAGCAGCACCGGGGAGGCACCGACCTACGCGATCATCGAGCGAACCGGGCCGGACCATGACCCGCTGTTTCGGGTCCAGGCAAGCGTTACGGGGTTGAAGCCTGAAATCGGCTCGGGCCGCTCGCGCCGCGCGGCCGAGCAGGATGCAGCAACCAGGATGCTCGAACGCGAAGGCGTCTGGACACAATCATGACCGATGATGATGGATCCGCTGAAACCGCCGCTGAGGCAACACGCTCTGGATTTGTTGCGCTGATCGGCGCTCCCAACGCCGGTAAATCCACGCTCGTCAACCGTTTGGTCGGGACCAAAGTCTCGATCGTCAGCCATAAGGTTCAGACCACGCGCGCTGTGGTGCGTGGTATCGCCATCCATCGAAATGCTCAGATCGTGTTCGTCGATACCCCTGGTATCTTCCGACCGCGCCGTAGACTGGATCGCGCGATGGTGACGTCCGCCTGGGGTGGCGCCCACGATGCCGACGTCGTCTTCTTTCTGGTTGACGCCGAGCGGGGCCTTGGCGGAGATGCCGAAAAGATCCTTGAGGGCCTGAGTGAAGTAAAGCAACCGAAGGTGCTGGTCCTAAACAAGATCGACAGGGTGGCTCCCGAACGTCTGTTGACGCTGACCGCCGAGGCGACCGAGGCTGCGAACTTCGACCGCACATTCATGATTTCGGCCCTGAATGGGTCCGGATGTGAAGATGTTTTGGACTATTTGTCGGAAACCCTTCCGGCGGGCCCCTGGTATTACCCGGAAGACCAGATTTCCGACCTGCCGATGCGCCAACTGGCGGCGGAAATCACCAGGGAAAAACTCTACGCCCGTTTGCATCAGGAACTGCCCTACGCGTCCCATGTGGAGACCGAGAACTGGGAGGAACGCAAGGACGGCAGTGTGCGTATCGAGCAGGTGATCTATGTCGAGCGCGAAAGCCAGAAAAAGATCGTGCTCGGACGCCGTGGCGAATCCATCAAGCACATCAGCAGCCATGCCCGCCGCGAACTGGCGGACATTCTCGGGCAGAAGGTGCATCTGTTTTTGTTCGTGAAGGTGCGCGACTGGGGCGATGATCCGGAACGGTACCGGGAAATCGGGCTTGAATTTCCGTCCTGAGCGGCACAGTTTGAGCCCATGCAATGGCAGGATGAAGGGATTGTTCTGGGTGTCAGGCGCCATGGCGAAAGCAGCGTTATCGCCGAGGTGATGACGCGCGGCCACGGACGTCACCTGGGCCTTGTGCGCGGTGGCCGGTCGAAGCGGATGCAGCCGGTTCTTCAGCCCGGCAACGGCGTAAGCGTCGCCTGGCGCGCTCGTCTCGACCAGCATCTCGGCAACTTCCAGATCGAACCACTGGAGTTGCGTGCGGCTCGGCTGATGGAGACTGCAACTGCGGTCTACGGTGTTCAGGCGATGGCAGCGCTGCTACGTCTCCTGCCTGAACGCGATCCTCACCCACACCTCTACAAGGCTCTCGGAATCATCCTGGCTCACCTGCATCAGCCGCACGATGCCGGCGAACTGTTCGTGCGCTTCGAGATCGCGGTGCTTGAGGACCTCGGTTTCGGGCTCGATCTGACCCGCTGTGCGGCCACGGGCGCCACCGACCGACTCAGCTATGTTTCACCGAAAACCGGACGTGCTGTTAGCGGCGAGGCTGGTGCCCCGTGGCAGGACAAGCTACTTGCACTGCCGCCGTTTCTGACCCAGGGAAACCGGCAGGCAGCGGACCGCGAAAGTCTCGCGGAAGCTTTTGCGCTGACCGGCTATTTCCTGGAGCGCCACGTCTACGAGCCACGCGGCATCGAAATGCCGGAGCCACGCCACGGATTCATTAGGTCGGCATTGAAAGCGATGGATGGCTCTCAACCGGTATAGAAGCCATGGAGACGGTTCTGGTTACTCTTCAGTGCGGAACACGGTCATCTGAACAATTGCGATGGTGATCAGCGGCGCCAGCAGTGAAACGGCCGCCACAGTAAGAAGCAACCAGCCCAGGGAGCCGTAATCAGCCGCCGTCGTGACCAGGCCGGTCTCGCGGTCTCGGACCTCACGTGTGACCAGAAAGATCTGGTTCAGATAGCGAGTGAGCAGGCTGCTCGCCGACAGCGCGAGGTTGGTGAACGAGGCCATGACGGCAAAGAAGGTCGCCTTCAGCGCGCCCGGCGCATTTTTCGCGATCCACGCCAACATCGGAATCATGGCGATTTGCCCGAGCGGCGATTCAACCGCGGTGTCCATGATCGCGATAAAGCGTGCGTCGACTACGCCACCGGTCAACGGTGCGGTCCACTCGTGCAGTCCGTAGTAGAGCCCGATGTTCGGGAGCGCCAATATAGCGGCGGCCGCTGTCAAAAGCACAACAATATAGGTAATGGTCTTCGACGCCATCAGGGGGCGCAAGAGGATCATTCCGGCCAGGGTCAGCAACGATGTGATCAGGGACAGCACCGACAGGAACTGCTGGTCGAAGCCGAGGATGTCGATCTCGAACCAGGTGGCGCCCGGCCCGGGTAGGGGCACGGCGCGGAACACAAAAATAATGATGGCGGTTCCGATCAGTGCCCGCGCTTTTTCGACCTCCAGTTGGGAAATCAGTTGACGCATGAGCGTGAGCACGATGGCCATGGATCCGACAAAGACGATTTCCTGGGAGAACGGGATCTGTGACAGTCCGACGGCAAGGGTCAGAAGAACAAACGCCAGGCCGCCGATGAAATACCAATAGTTGGGCTTCGCTTCCTCGTCGCGGCGCTCCAGCCGCCGTTCGATCTCGTCTGCCTCGAGATTCATCTGCTGCAGTTTCCGTCGACGTCGGCCTTTCAGCAGGGCGGCCAAGAGGACGCCGGACACGGAGATGGCAGGAATTGCCAGCGCCATAAGATAGATCTGCGCATAGACCTGCACCTTCTGCTCTTCGTTCAGGCTCTCGATTCCGGAAAACATGAATATGTTGAGCAGGGCCACCGCCACTAGCCCGCTGATAAGGGCGATGCGCCCGAGCGTCTGCATGGTCGTATGCAGCGTTTTTGTCCGCGCCGCGTCGAGCGGCTGGCCATCGTCGTCGACATGCGGCACAGCCTCGACCGACATCGCGTCGGCAACGGAATCCTGGACGACGTAACCGCTCGGTGCCAGCAACGCGCTGAGCACGTACCAGGCCTCGATCGGCATCATCAAGGCCATCTCGCCCGGTTCTGTAATCAGCAGGTACATGATCGTCAGGCTGGCAGCCACGAGTGCAGCACCCAAGAATACCAGCAGCGCTTTCCACCGCCAGATCAGATCGACCAGATGGCCGAGCGGCATTTTCAACGCCCAGGGGATACCTGCCCAAAAAGCCAGTCCGGACAGGAAGGCCGCCGACAGGCCGAGATAGTCCTTGACGAAAAATGCCCCCACGATTGCGGTCAGACCGGAGATGCCGGCGGCAAAATAGACCATCAATGGTGGCAGAAACGACCAGTGAAATTGCCGATATAAATCGACCACGACAGTGTCGAGCCATCCGATTATGGTATTGACAGTCTTTGCTTTGACCCTTCTCAAGGCGCAAACCTTTCCTACATGAAAGGATGAGCCGACAGAGCCGCCAGCATCAATGACACCGATCAATTTCTCCGAGTTTTTCGGTCATGATGTGCCAATTGAGGACGCCATGGACGCGGAAAGTCCGACACACAGTGCTGATCTGGACGAACAGCAAGTTGTTGCGGTGCTCGAACACCTGACGGGCCCCTGCCGCGACACAGCCACGTGGCTCTCTCAGCCCACGGCCAATTTGTGGCTGAGCCGCAAGGGATTTATCCATCTTTATTCAGCCGACGCGGCGAAATCCGAAGGCGATCCTGTGGCGCGCCTGCACCGCGCAGAGAACAGCTATGTGATCGAGGCGATCGAAGGTCGCCCACTGTGGGTCAATGGACAAAGGGTGAGCTCGCGGCTTCTTGCCAATCACGACACAATCGAGTTTGGCGAAAACGGACCGATGTCGCGCTACAATCTCTATGACGGCAGTCACAGGATGCGCGAGGGCATTGGCGACATCTTTGCGGATTCGGCCGCCTATTTCCGAGCCAGCCGCCGTCCTGTCGTCAAACGGTTTACGGGTTCATCAACTCAGATGGTGAGGCGGCTCGTCGGGCGCACGACCATCCCGTTTCGCATCGGCGTGATTATCGCGCTGATCGTTCTGGGTGGCATTGCCTATCAGCAGAGCCGTCTGAATGCGCTGCTGCAACAGCAGATCGCCAGTGGCGCAATCGAACTGGAGAATTTCTCAAGAACGCTGGCGCGCTCGCGTGAAGAGGCCCTGTCACAGCAGGACCTCGAAGCCCTGAGCGAGGAGTTGCGCGGCCAAATCGCAACGGCCGGAGAACGCATCGCGGAAATCGAGCGGCGATCTGACGCTACTGAGGCCGTCATTGCGGAATCGGTTGCTTCGATTCCGTTCCTCCAGGGCGCCTACGGTTTTCGCGAAAAGGACGGCGAGCGCATGCTGCGACATGTGCTGGGCCAGGATGGCAAGCCGTTGATCCTCCCGAACGGGCTGCCGTCCTTGTCGATTGACGGTGATGGTCCGGTGGCCGAACGCCAGTTCACCGGGACCGGATTCGCCATCGGCGAGGAGGGCATCCTCGTGACCAATCGGCATGTCGGCGAGCCGTGGGCATTCGATGCCAACATCAATGTGTTGATATCCAAGGGGCTTGAACCGACCATGACTCGCTTCATTGCCTACTTTCCAGGGCGGCCGGACGGTCTACCGGTCGAATCGATCGGCAGCAGCGGCGAAGCAGACATTGCCCTGTTGCGCTTCTCCGGAGAGAACGCGCCCAAGGGCCTGAAGCTTGCCAACGAAGCGCCGGACCCAGGCGAAGAAGTGATTGTCATGGGCTATCCGACCGGCCTGCGGTCCATGCTGGCCCAGGCAGGAGAGAGTTTCGTGAACGATTTGCGTCAGTCGGGTGACGTCGGTTTCTGGGCCATTGCCACGCGTCTATCCGCAGCCGGTCGGATCATGCCGCTGGCCAGCCGCGGTATTGTTGCTCAGGCGACCGAGGAAACCATCGTCTTTGATGCGGACACGACACATGGCGGCAGCGGGGGGCCGGTGTTGAATACCGATGGCAGCGTCGTCGCGGTGACGGCCGCCATCCTTCCGGAGTATGGCGGATCGAATCTGGGTGTTCCCATCACGATGGTGGTCAAACTTCTGGAAGAAGTCGGGTCAGACGCCATGTGATGGTCTACTGGGCCGGAGCTAGTTGCCGATCCACGGGTTTTTCTGCAATCGGCCAGTTGAGAATGGCGGCGACCAGGCCGAGAGCCACACTGATCCACCATACCGGGTCAAAGCTGCCCATCTGGTCGTAAAGATAACCGCCCAGCCAGACTCCCAGAAACGAACCGATCTGGTGCGACAGGAACACAATGCCTCCCAGCATCCCCAAATGCCGGGTGCCGAACATGACCGCGACCATTGCGTTGGTGATCGGCACTGTCGAAAGCCACAAAAGACCGATGGCGATCGAGAAGATGATCACCGACGTAGCAGTTTGCGGCAGCAGCAGAAACAGGGCGATTGCAATTGACCGGCTGAGATAGAGGCCGACAAGTATCATGGGTTTGGAATGGCGTTGTCCGTAGTATCCGGAGGCCAGGGATCCGATGATGTTGAAAAAGCCGATCAGGGCGATTGAAATCACCGCGATGTTGGTGGCAATGCCGATATCGCCGATGTAGGCCGGCAGGTGGGCGGTGATAAAGGCCACATGGAAGCCGCAGACGAAGAAGCCAGCGGTCAGCAGGAGATAGCCGCGGTACGCGAATGCCTCCCTCAGAGCTTCGCCCATCGTCTGTTGGAATTCGTTGGCTGAATGGGCCCCGGTCGCAGCGTTACCACGCAACGCCACGGCCAGTACCGGTATCGCCAACATCGCAATACCGAGATAGACCAGCGTGTCGGACCATCCAACCGTGTCGATCAGTCCTTGTGTGATGGGTGCAAACACGAACATGCCTGCGGAACCTGCGGCCGTCCCGAAGCCAAAGGCGAGCGAACGCTGCTCCGGCGCGACATGCCGGGCAAAAGCGGCCATGATAATACCGAAGGACGCGGCGCCAACACCAAGCCCAACCAGCACGCCGCCACCGATGTGCAACCAAAGGGGCGTATCTGCCACGGCCATCAGACACAAGCCTGCCGCATAACAAACCGCACCGAGCGCCAGCACGCGCCACGTCCCATATCGGTCGGAGATTGCGCCGAAAATTGGCTGTCCCAAGCCCCAGCACAGGTTCTGCAGCGCCATCGCAAGCCCGAACGTCGTACGGTCCCAACCGGTATCGGCCAGCATCGGAAGCTGAAAGAAACCCATGACGGCTCGGGGTCCGAACGCCAGTGCCGCGATCATGCTGCCACAGGCAATGATCAGCCAAGGCAAACCAGCTTTGGTAGTAGTCTCCGACATTCAGGTCCCCGCAATTTGCGTTCTGGCGTTCGTCACGGCTTGTAGCCACCGTGCCGTAGCAAAGACATAGGGTGCGGCCGCTCGGTGTGTCAAAGCAGCATTTTTGAGTGATGCATCAGCGACTTTGATCAATTGCAGTTGTATTTCCGGGTTTGTTCAACCGTGTTTGCGATTTGACTTGCATCGGGAAACCAAGCCCCTTACATAATTCTAACCGTCTTATGCTCAATTTGAGCAAAAGTAGACCGCCCGAAACCACTTTGGGCGAATATGTTGAAGGAGGGCTCGGTATGCCCGCAATCCAGAAAACCGTGCCGACCGTGGATGAAGCCCAAATCGCTTCGAATGCCGCTGCGCGTTTCGGTGCGATTGATATGCCGGAACTGAAATACACACCCGCAGTTGCCCGCGAAACCGCGCACCTTTACGCTCGCGTGAAAGATCATATACCCGAGATCGAGTGGCCTGTCTTTGCACCCTATGTGCACGCCATCAACCGGCTGAAGAAGGAGCGGGGCGCAGTCATCCTGGCCCATAACTACCAGACGCCCGAGATCTTCCACTGCGTGTCCGACATCGTCGGCGATAGCCTGCAACTGGCGCTTGAGGCCAAGAAAGTCGACGCCGAAATCATTGTTCAGTGTGGCGTACATTTCATGGCGGAAACGTCAAAGCTGCTCAACCCGGACAAAACCGTGTTGATCCCCGATACGAAAGCAGGGTGCTCTCTTTCAGAATCGATTACGGGAGCCGATGTCCGGCTGCTGAAGGAAGCCAATCCGGGAGTACCGGTGGTCACCTACGTCAACACTTCCGCAGAGGTAAAGGCGGAGACGGACGTCTGCTGCACGTCGTCCAATGCGCTAGCGGTCGTTGAAAGCCTGGATTCCGACACGGTACTGTGCATTCCGGACGAGTATCTGGCGATGAACATCGCAAAGCAGTCGAGCAAACGCATTCTGACCTGGAAGGGCCGTTGCGAGGTCCATGAGCGTTTCACGGCAGATGAATTGCTGGCCTACAAGGAAGTCGATCCGGCCATTCAGATCATTGGTCACCCCGAGTGCCACCCGGATGTGATTGCAGTCTGCGACTATTCCGGATCGACCGCAGGCATGATCAACTACGTCAAGGAAGAGCGTCCGGGTAAGGTGCTGCTGGTGACGGAGTGCTCGATGGCTTCCAATATCGAAGCGGAGACGCAAGGCATCGAATTCATCAAACCCTGCAACCTGTGTCCTCACATGAAGCGCATCACCTTGCCGAAGATCCTCGACAGCCTGGTCTTCATGCAGGAAGAAGTAACGGTGGAACCGGCTATTGCAGATCGTGCTCGTGTTGCGGTGGAGCGCATGATTGCTCTAAGCAAGTAAAACGCTCCGCAGTCGGGGGCGGCCATCTTCTCGACACAATCGAATTGGGGCCTTCGCATGAATTTGCCACCGGAACTGCCGTCGCTGCTGGTTGAGCGAAGCGTGCGTATGGCGCTGGAAGAAGATTTGGGGCGAGCCGGCGACATCACCAGCCAGGCGACAATCGGGCCGGATGCGAAGGCGGTTGCATCTCTTGCGAGCCGCCAGGGCGGGTTTGTAGCCGGGCTGCCGCTGGTGCGAGAGGCGTTCAGAACAATGGACAGTCGCATTGAGGTCGACATCCTGTTGGCGGACGCCAATCCGGTCGTGGCCGGCCAAACGCTTGCGCACATTGAAGGCAATGCCCGTGCGGTATTGGCGGCCGAGCGCGTGGCTCTCAATTTCCTCATGCACCTCTCGGGCGTCGCGACCGATACGGCCGCTTATGTCGACAGGGTTGCGGGAACCGCGGCGCGAATCTGCTGCACACGCAAGACATTACCGGGTCTGCGGGCCCTGGAAAAATATGCGGTGCGTTGTGGTGGCGGCTCCAATCACCGCTTCGGTTTGGATGATGCGATTTTGATCAAGGACAATCACATCGCTATCGCCGGTGGTGTAGCGGCGGCCGTCGAAGCCGCGAAGTCGTTTGCAGGTCACCTGGTCAGTGTTGAAGTGGAAGTCGACACATTGGCGCAGTTGGAAGAGGCCCTGTCCGTTGAAGCGGAGGTCGTCCTTCTGGACAATATGCCGCCGGACACGCTGCGCGAGGCAGTACGTATCAACGCCGGGCGCGCTGTTCTGGAAGCATCCGGCAATGTCGACCTGACGACGGTGAGGGCCATAGCCGAAACCGGTGTCGATTACATTTCGACGTCGAAGATCACGATGGCAGCATCGCCACTCGACGTCGGTCTCGACATTTCAATCAACTGAAACCCTAGCTCACCGGGGGTTGATCAGGCGAAGCTTGGCCAAGCCCCTTCGCCAGCTCAAACGCGCCTTGAATGAGCCGCTTCATTCGGGTTACGGTTCCGTATCGAGCATCGACGCGGCGGAGTTCCCACCGCGGCGCAACTCGGGAACTCGGGAGGAAATAACAACATGAACAGACTGACTGGACTTCTGGCTGCCGCCGCATTGGTGGGGCTGAGCGCGACTGCGAGTTACGCCGCCGATACGGTGAAAATCGCATTCATTGATCCGTTGTCAGGCCCCTTCGCGGCGACCGGCGAACAGGGTTTGACACAATTTCAGTTCGCCTCAGAGGAATTGGTGAACAAGAACGGCGGTGTTCTGGACGGACAGATGTTTGAAATCGTTCCGTTCGACAACAAGATCAGTCCAAAAGAATCGCTCATCCAACTCCAGGTTGCCATTGACCAGGGCATCCGCTTCATTGCCCAGGGTAACTCATCGGGCGTGGCCAACGCCATCACCGATGCGGTGAACAAGCACAATCGGCGCAACCCGGATCACCAGGTCATCTTTCTGAACTACTCGGCGGTTGACCCGGCGCTGACCAATGACAAATGCAACTTCTGGCATTTCCGCTTTGATGCCAATGCCGACATCAAGATGGACGCTCTGACCGACGTTATCGCCGGAGACGGCTCCATCAAGAAAGTCTACTTGATCGGGCAGGACTACTCCTTCGGCAAGGCTGTCGCGGCTGCCGCAGTGAAAATGCTGGGTGAGAAGCGGCCCGATATCGAGATCGTCGGTAACGAGCTTCATCCCATCGGCAAGGTCAAGGACTTTACCCCTTACGCCCGCAAAATCATCGCTTCGGAAGCCGATGCCATCATTACAGGCAACTGGGGTGCAGACATGGTCGGTCTTGGAAAGTCGGTCATCGAGGCTGGCTTCGAGAAGCCGATCTACACCTACTATGCCGCATCCACGGGCATCACCAAGACGTTTGGCGAAGATGGCAAAGGTGTCTTGAAGCTCGTATCCGAGGGGCAGCTCAACCCTCCAGCATCAGACCGGGCGAGCGACTTCGTAATGGCGTTCAAGGAGAAGTATCCTGACGTCGATATGGCCCAGGCCCGCATCGTCAATGTGGTCGAAATGCTGGCCAAAGCGATCAACGAGGCCGGAACGGCAACCGATATGGTGGCGGTCGGCAAGGCTCTTGAGGGCATGGAGCACGATTCAATCTGGGGAACCAAGCTCGTCATGCGTCCGCAGGACCACCAGTTGATTCAGGATGTTCATATCATGGCCCATACCGATGACGGGGTTGTCTTCGACTATGACAATTCCGGGTTCGGAGTGCTGGTCGAAAGCACGGTCAAGATGGCCTCAGCGGATGCGCCGACCACCTGCGACATGAAGCGTCCGGAATAGCAAACGTCGAAGGGCCGCCGTCTCGGCGGCCCATCACCGTTTAAGGCGTTCCGGGAGCTATTCGTTGTCCTTATTCATCGTCAACATTCTTGATGGCCTGGTGACGGGCCTGCTGCTGTTCATGCTTTGCAGCGGCCTGACCCTGATTTTCTCGATGATGGGCGTGCTCAATTTTGCCCATGCGAGTTTCTACATGCTGGGCGCCTATTTCGGTTACCAGATCAGCACCTATGTGGGTTTCTGGCCAGGCCTGATCGTGGCGCCGGTTATCGTCGGCGTTGTAGGCGCTCTGATCGAACGCTACGGCTTGCGACGAGTGCACCAATTCGGGCATGTGCCCGAGCTGATTTTTACCTTCGGACTGGCGTTGCTGATCGAGGAGGTGGTCCAGTTCTTTTGGGGCAAAAATCAGATGGCTTATGACGAGCCTGCGATTTTGGAATTCACCGCGTTTGCCATCGCCGGAAACTCATTTCCAGCTTACAAGGTTTTCATGATCTTCATTTCGATGGGGATCTTACTGGTGTTGCTCTACATCCTCACCAAGACCCGCATCGGACTGATCATACAGGCCGCATTGTCCTATCCGAACACGGTGCAGAACCTCGGACACAATGTACCGCTGGTATTCATGGGGGTTTTCGGTGTCGGAACGGCAATGGCTGGCCTTGCCGGTGTCATCGCCGGCCCCGTGCTCGGTACCTTTCCCGGCATGGCGGTGCTGCTTGGGTCGATTGTCTTTGTGACGATCGTCATCGGGGGGCTCGGTTCCCTGTGGGGTGCGCTTGTCGCGTCGCTGCTCATTGGCTGGATTCAGACATTTGCGGCTTCCTACAACGTCAGAATGGCCGATATCCTGACGGCCATTGGCTTATCCGAGCCGGTTGATCTCTCGGACCATCCACTGGCAGATCTGTGGAGCCTCACCCTGCCGCAAATCGGTCCGATCCTGCCGTATCTTTTGATGGTGCTGGTGCTGGTCATCAGGCCGCAAGGTCTTTTCGGGAAACGCGAAACATGAGCGACCTGAACCGCACCGCCGCATCATCAGGACAGGCCACAACATTGCTGCCTTGGAAGGCACTGCTGCCCTGGATCATCGCTGCCCTATTCCTGCTGGCTTTGCCACAGATCTTTCCGTCGCGGTCGGCGCTGACGGTGATGAACCAAATGGCCATTACCATCGTGTTTGCGCTGTCCTACAACATGCTCCTGGGGCAGGGCGGCATGCTTTCATTCGGTCATGCGGTCTACATGGGGCTCGGCGGTTTCTTCTGCATGCATCTCCTCAACATGGTCGAGTATGACGACCTGTATCTGCCGCTGCCTCTGCTACCCGTCTTTGGTGGGCTTTTCGGCCTGTTCTTCGCTTTCCTGATTGGCAGTTTCTCCACCCGGCGAGCGGGGACCGTGTTTGCCATGATATCGCTAGGGGTTGGTGAACTGATCGCCGCCTGTTCGATCATCATCGTGGCATTCTTCGGCGGCGAAGAGGGCATCAGCGGAGACCGTACAATGGGGCCAACCGTGCTCGGTCTCGACTTCGCCTCGCAGCGGGAAGTTTACTATCTGACCGCCATCTGGCTGCTTTTGTCCGCCGTGGCGATGTTCCTGTTCTCACGAACACCAATCGGCCGCATTGCCAATGCGGTTCGTGACAATCCGGAACGGGCCGAGTTCCTGGGCTATTCGCAACGCCACGTTCGCTGGATCTCGTTTTGTGCATCCGGATTTTTTGCCGGCGTTGCCGGGGCGCTTTTCGCAATCAATTTCGAGATCCTGACCGAGGAGAACCTGAACCTTGCCACTTCCGGCTCGATTCTTCTGGTCACGTTTCTCGGCGGCGTTGGTTTCTTCGTGGGACCGATTGTCGGCGCCGTGGTGTTTACGCTGCTGCAGACCGTGCTGAGCCTCTACACCGAGATCTGGGCGCTCTATCTCGGGCTCCTGTTCGTGCTGACGGTGATGTTCTTCCCGGCCGGGCTGACCGGCCTCGTCGCGATGCACGCCCGACCGCTGCAGCTCGGCAAGATCGGGCTGCTGGCAGGGCCATATCTGAAGATGTTACTGCCGGCGTTGCTCTTCGTCTTGTCCTCCGCAGCGGCGCTTGAGATCCTCTTCCATTCTCGTCACGCCGCGATCGGCGAAGAGGAAATGACCCTTTACTGGATTACGTTCAACGCCCACGGTGTCATGCCACTCGTAGTGACGCTGGCTTTGGCGGCGGTCAGCTTCTTCATCATTACCCGGCTGGCGCCCGAGCTTCGCGAGGCCTGGGCCGAGGCGACCCATGAGGGCGGATCGCCATGACCGCGCCAGCCATCGAATTGCGCACCCTGCAAAAGAGTTTCGGGCTTGCCCAAATCATACGGGGGGTGGACCTGAGTATCGCCAAGGGTGAGCGCCACGCAATCATCGGTCCAAACGGCGCTGGCAAATCGACCCTTTTCAACTTGATAACCGGCAAGTACCAGCCGACCTCCGGAGGGGTCTACCTGCACGGTTCGGACGTGACCGGCCTGAAGCCCTACCAGATCAACCGTCTCGGGCTCAGTCGCAGTTTTCAGATCACCAACATCTTTCCCCGCATGTCCGTGTTCGAGAACATACGCTGCGGCCTGCTTTGGACGATGGACTACAAATATTCCTTTTGGCACCTGATCAATCGCCGAAAGGATGTCACTGAGCGTGCCGAAGAGATCCTCGAGCGCATCAACATGACAGCGCGCCGAAATGTTGTTGCGGGCGTGCTGACCTATGCCGAACAGCGGGCGCTGGAAATCGGTATCACAATCGCCGGCGGTGCCGACATCATCATGCTGGACGAACCAACGGCCGGCATGAGCGCGTCAGAGACGGACTATACCGTCGGCTTGATCCGCGAGGTGACCGAGGGCAAGACGCTGATCATCGTCGAACATGACATGGGCGTCGTATTCGATCTGGCCGATCGCATATCGGTGTTGGTTTATGGCGAGATCATCGCCAGTGACACACCGGAAAATGTTCGGGCCAGCAAGGCAGTTCAGGAAGCCTATCTGGGCACGGTTCTGGAGGCAGAGGGCTGATGCTGAAAGTGCACGATCTGCACGCCTATTACGGCAAGAGCCATATCCTTCAGGGCGTCAATTTCGAAGTGGGAGAAGGTGAAATCGTCGCGCTGCTCGGTCGCAACGGTGTCGGGCGGTCCACAACCTGCAAGGCGATCATGGGGGAGGTCCCTCCGACAGGGTCGGTGCTATTCAAAGGTGAGGAAACGGTCGGCAAAAAGCCCTACGAAATCGCCCAGGCCGGCATCGGTTATGTCCCCGAAAACCGCGATATCTTTCCCGGCATGACCACGCGGCAAAATCTGATACTCGGCCTGAAACCGGGGCAGAAGGATGGCGAGGGGCGCTGGTCCATGGAGGACATGTTCGACCTGTTCTCCAATTTGCGCGAACGCGCCGACGTGGAAGCCTCTGTCCTCTCTGGCGGTGAAAAACAGATGCTGACCATCTGCCGGACGCTCATGGGCGATCCGTCGGTGATCATGATCGACGAGCCGACCGAAGGGCTTGCGCCGAAAGTCGTTCAACAGGTCGGCGAACTGCTTGAGCGAATTGCCGAACGCGGCGTTTCGATATTGCTTGTCGAGCAGAAGTTGACCATTGCGATGCGCATTTCGTCCCGCGTCTACGTCATGGGACACGGTCACATCGTTTTCGAAGGCACCCCGGCAGAGCTGCAGGCCGATGAAACCGTGCGCAAGGAATGGCTTGAGGTATAGTTTTCCTATTTGTAGAGCTTGTCTCGAAGCGCTCCGGAGCCACCGGCCTGAAGAGGATCATCCATGACGATTGAAGCGGTTACCGATCCCTCAAGCCAGGGGTTCGATGCATCGAGGCTTGCCCGCATCGACCACTGGATGCAGCGCAATGTTGATACTGGGCGCTATTCGGGATCTTCGGTTCTGATCGCACGCAACGGCGAGATCGTTCATTTGGCAACCGCCGGCCTTCGTTCCATCGATGCGGGGTTGCCTTACGAACGCGACACGATCGTGCGCATCTATTCGATGACCAAGCCGGTGACGTCGGTGGCATTGATGATGCTCTATGAACAAGGGCTGCTGCACCTGGGCACACCCATTTCGGCATACCTGCCGGAGTTCTCGGATTGCCACGCTGTGGTCGACGGAGCGACCCGCATCGATCAGACCGAAGAAGTGGCGCCGCCGACGCTCCACCAGTTGCTTACCCACACCGGCGGCATGACCTACGACTTCAATCCCGGATTACTGTCTCAGCATTATGCTGAAAACGGTATCGGCTTCGGTCCGGCAACGGGTGGGCTGGAAACAGCAGTCAAGCGCGCGGCTGCGATGCCGCTCGCATTTCGGCCAGGTTCGCGCTGGGAGTATTCGGTCGGAATCGACATCATCGGCCGGGTTATCGAGGAGATTTCCGGGCAGCCCCTTGATCAGTTCCTGCAGACGCAAATTTTCGAACCGCTCGGGATGGTGGACACTGCGTTTTCGGTGTCTGATGAGAAAGTCGCACGCTTTGCGGACTGCTATCTCAAAACCGAAACGGAGAACCTTCACCTGGTCGATCCGGCGGGTCAGAGCGAATTCCTTGCATCCCATGTCGAGACCTTTTCAGGCGGTGGTGGATTGGTCTCCACGCTTGGCGACTATTTCCGGTTCGGAGAGATGCTGCGTTGCGGCGGCTCACTCGATGGTTTTCGTCTGCTGTCGCCGCGAACAGTTGCCTTCATGCGTGGCAACCATCTGGCAGGCGACATCGCTTCGATGGGGCCGCGCTCTTTCGCGGAAATGCCGATGGAGGGTTTTGGTTTCGGCATCGGCGGCAGTCTTGTGCTGAGTGCCGGGCAATCGGGAATGATCGGCTCGGTTGGAGATTTCGGCTGGGGTGGCCTCGCCAGCACCTACTTCTGGACAGACCCGGTGGAGCAACTCACCGGTGTTTTCTTCACACAATTGATGCCGTCCAGCAGCTATCCCAGCCGGGCAGAGCTCAAGGCGCTGGTTCATGGAGCCTTAGTGGTTTAGCTCTCAAGCTGAGTACGAAGGCGTTTGATGGTTGGCCGGACCTCGGCAGGCGGCTCAGCGGAGCGGCGCGTGGCTGGATCGAAGAACACATTGATCGATTGCGACACGACACAGCAAACATCCCGCTGGAAAATTGCGTATTGGGTTGTTATCGACCTGTCACCAATACTGGCTAGCCTGCCGCCCACCTCAACCGGGTCCGGAAAGGTGATCTCGCGAAGATAATCCACCGAGAGACCAGCCAGGACAAGGCACTGTGATGGTAGCGGGGTGTTGGCAAACAATTGACTGAAGAGGCTGAAACGCCCTGACTCAAGGAAGGCGGTAATCGCCACATTGTTGATATGTTGCATCGGATCCTGATCCGAGTACCGGGTAGAAACGCTGATCCAGTGTTGATAGTCACTGTGTAATCGGGGAATCACGTTGGTCATTGGCAATACAAACAACCTCTGAGTGGTGCGATGAGATTTATAGGAAGAATAAATGCCATATGAATATCCGTTCTACTTCTTACGCCATGGTGAAACGGAATGGAACCGAACTGGCCGCACGCAAGGTCAGCTCGACGCGCCGCTCAATGATACAGGGCGGGCCCAGGCAAGCCGAGCGGCCGAAATCCTGGCCGATGAGCCAATAGAGCGGATTGTCGCCAGCCCGCTTTCCCGTGTTCGCCATACTGCCGAGGCGGTCGCCGACCGGCATGGACTCGACATCATCTATGATGACGACCTCAGGGAGTGTCATCTGGGAGACCGCCAGGGCGGGCCGCATGGGGAGTGGTTGAACGAATACTGGGCAGGTCGGTACGACCCGCCAAACGGCGAAACTCTCAAGGAGTTTTCAGCCAGGGTCTGGTCGGCCATGCAGCGGGCGGTTGCCGGCGGGCCCAACACTTTGATTGTCGCCCATGGCGGTCTCTGGGTAGCGGCTCATTCCTATGTCGCGATCGAACCGAGCCTGCTTCGGATGCCGAATGCGCTTCCGATTCACGTGACCCCCGGTGAGGGCGAGTGGCGGCAGCGGGTGCTCGACGAGCAACGCGTTTCAGGCTGAGAGGTCTTGGGTCGATGTCTTTGCTGACTGTGTCTTTGTCTCGGCGGATCGCAGCACAAAGACACTGATCGGCTCGGTTCGGCCGCGCAATTCATGCGACCCGGCCGAAACGAGGGCAGGCGGATCGCCAGCTGCGCGGCGGCAATCGGCCGAAACGCAGGCTATGACATCGTCGCCGTCGTTGAGTTCCTTGCCGAGTTGCTCCAGTCTTGAGGCGACGTTCACCACGTCTCCGACGACCGTATAATTGTGGCGATCGGAACCGCCGATATTGCCAATAACGGCGCGTCCGGTGTGAAGTCCCATCCGAAGACGCAACGGTTTCAGCCCCGCTGTCCGGCGCTTCTCATTGCTGGCACGAAACGCAGCGACGATCTCCGTTGCTGCTTCGATGGCGTGACTGGCGTGATTGGTATCGGCCTCGGGCGCACCCCAGAAAGCCATCAACCCGTCGCCCATGAACTTGTCGACCGTGCCTTTGTTGGAGCTGATCCGGTCGCACAGCAGGTCGAAATGCTCGTTGAGGAGCATGACAACATCACCCGCATTCATGTGCTCGGACATGGCCGTAAACCCGGCGACATCCGTGAACATGACCGTAATCTCACGCTCGACCGATCGGGTCGCCTCGGTTCCTGATTGGAGCAACCGGCGCACCAGCTCCCGCGGCACGTACTGGCCGAATTCCGACAGTGCAACGTGCATGGCATTCATCGCGCTGGTCTGATCGTCGATCTCACGCACCGGCGATCGGGGCAGTGGTTTGTAGCCATCAAGCTCGAGATTGGCGAATTGCGATGCCGACGTGGCAATGTTGCGCAATGGCTGCGACAACCGGTTGCCGAAGAGGATTGCCAGCGCAACAGCGAGGAGAAATGCCGCCATGCCGATCAGCGCCGACACGGTCACCCGCTCTAGTTCCGCACTGATTTCCGCCGCATCGAAATAGGCTGTCAGGGCGTACGGCTTGTCGGACATCGACGTGATGTCCTTGGAAATGAAGATATATTCGTTGTCATTCGCGTCGTGAGCACGACCGATGCGGATCGTTTCGTCTTCCTCAACAGTGATGTTTTGAAGGCCGGCCGCGAAAGCATTGATGGCGAGATCAGGAAAGTCGTGCGGCGCAATGGTGGGCGAGTCCTTGAACAGGTGCGGTTGGCGAGAGTGGGCAATGATGTGGCCATCATCGTTCGCGATGAAAGTGGTTGTGGCCTCGCCTTCGCTGACCTCCATGACGGCTCGATTGAGGCTGTGAGCGCCAATGGAAGCAACAACCGTGCCCTCGACCTGTCCGTTCTTTGTCAGCGACTGCGTGACGGTATGAAACAGGATACCGTTGATCAACTCAGGCTTTCGCCAAACCGGTTTGCCGCTATGCGGGAACTGCTGACTGGCGCTTGCTGCAGGGGGCTGCCCGTCTGAGGGCGGTTTAAGCCCGTTTCCACGCGGCTCCGGCGGTTTGCCTGAGCGGCGATGGCCACCATCGCCGGAAGGCGTTTCAGCACCGGGCCTCGCGCCTCTGGACGGTTTGCCGCCTTTGCCGGGTAGCACTCTGATCGTATCCTCCGGCGTTCGGGCCAACCCATAGGTTTGCTCATTCGGCCTGATGACAACGATCGTTTCCACCACCGGCTCGCTCATCAGCAGGGCTGTGATGATGGGTTGCATGGATTGGTCGTCGGCGATGTCAAATTCGCCGTTTGCATAAAGCCGCGCCAGACCGCTCACCACTCGCTCGCCTTCGGCGGCGTCCCGGTCGATGGTTTCCTGCATACCGTCGATCAGTTGAATTGCCTGTTTGTTCAGCAGGGCGAGCGTGTTTGTGAAATTGGCGTAGACAGACATCGCCAGCACACCGCCCACCGACAGGGCAACGAGACCACCAAAACCCAGAACCATCAGTCCCCGAAGGGAAATGGTCCGTCTGGTTGATTTCGAGGTGTCATTGTCGACCGGTTTCAGCGCCATTTGCCCAAGCCCCGGTTTCTTCGAAGATATCGGAACCCTCAATGATTCGGACACGGAGTATCGATCCGACAATAGCCGCAAACATTCTGCTAACCGAATCCGGGTCCGAAGCGGAGGTCTCAGCTAGAACCGAGTTTGAGACCCGGAGCCGGCCGTTCCCCGTAGATCTTTCGGCGAAACCGGTAAAGGGCAGCCGGTCGTCCACCCGTTGCGACCTGGCTGGCGCCTGCGGGTTCCACAAGTTCAGCGCCTTCAACCAGTCTGCGAAAGTTCTGTTTGTGGAGATGGCGACCTGAAATCGCCTCAACCGCCGTTTGTAGCGCGGTCAGGGTGAATTCCGGCGGCATCAGCTCAAAAATCACAGGCCGGTACTTCAGCTTGCCGCGCAACCGTGCCATGGCGGTCGCAAGGATCCGCCGGTGATCGAACCGCATCGGCCGGCCGAGTTGAGCCGTCGGGCCAGTCGTCCCGATGCGCCCGTCGGCTGCGGCTTCAGCGACGAGGCCGGCCTCGTAGAGCAGTTCATAGCGTTCCAGCACCCGCTCCTCGTCCCACGGAAAGTCGCTGTCGCCGAAAGCCAATCGGAGGCGCGATCTGCGGCTGGGCAACCCGCTATCAACCTCGGCAGGCTCATCGGCCCAAGGTTTCAGCGTCGGCATTATCGCCGTGTCGAGCAGGGCAGGGCGACCTTGCCGCCAATCCTCCCAGGGAAAATACCCATACCAGTCGCGCCATCTCGCGCCGGCTCGCTCGAGAGCACCTTCCTGCTCGCTGCCAGGCCGCGTCAGAGCCAGGTAGCCGACGGAGACAACGTGCGGACCGGTGTCACCGGGTTGCTTGTGCCGGCCACGGTCGCCAAAGGTGTAAAGTTGCTCGACATAGCCGAGATGCAGAGCCGTCTGTTGCTGAACGGAAGCGCGTAGACCGGTTTCGAAGGTGCGGTGGCGCAGCGGATCGAACGGGCCGAGTGGCAGGCCGTCTGGCAGGGCACCACCCTTCTTTGCCTCACCGGTGACGACGAGGATCTGTGGGGCGTTGTCGCGCATCGAGACGATGGCCGCATTCAATCCGATTTCGACCGCCACGGAGGGCTGCGGCATCAGTCCACCTCCAACGGCAGCAGGAAGGGGGCCCCGTGCGACGTATCGGCGCCGCGACCAATCTGCTCTATGGCGGCGATCATCCGCCCGTTGCGTTCGAGCAGGCGGTCGGCAAGAGTGACCAGACGAGGATTGGGCGTCGCCGTCGGCGAACGCCGCCGGAGTTCTTGAGCCAGGTCTTCCTCGTTCAGCGCCGGGTTGAGTGCGCTGGCAACGATGTAGGCGGCAGCAGTCGATCGCGAGACGCCCATCCAGCAATGAATAAGCAGTGGTGCGGATCGGTCCCACTCCCGCGAAAAGGAGATCAGGTCGCCCACGTGCGACGCTTCGGGAACGTGCAATCCCTCGCGTGGAGCGGCGATATCATTCATGCCCAGAACCAGATGACGCGCAGGATCGACGGAGGTCGGTCTCTCGACCCTGTTCGCATCGGACAGAAGCGTCACCATTTCCCGAGCGTCGTGCGCACGAGCCGTCGCTTCCAGATCAAACAGCGAGCAGACAACCAGATGCGGCATGGCTAACCCGCTTTGACCGCGGATGCGGCGCGGTTTCGTTCCAGCTTGCCAACACGCTCGATGAACGCAGCTTCCGCATCAACTGCGGGCAAGGGCTGTAGGTTCAACATTTCGGCTGTAATACCGCGCGGTCGACCGAAAAACTTCCGGGCCTCGGGCTCGGAAAAACCCGCCAGGACAATGGCTTCGAAATAGGCCGAGATACTGTCGGCTTTCTTGATCTGTGACCGCAGCGCTGCTGGGACTGCCGCGGGCAGCGCGAATTGCAGGTGCACGGCTTCCGCAAGGCGTTCCTCGACCTTCTTGTAATCGCCGCCGACGATGGCCTTGAAGGGTGAGATCATGTCGCCGATCACATACTCCGGTGCGTCATGGAGCAATGCGATCAACCGATCATCCGCAGATGCACGTGGATTGAGGCGCAGAAATATCTGCTCGACGAGCAACGAGTGCTGGGCGACGGAAAAGGCGTGATCGCCCAGCGTCTGACCGTTCCAGCGTGCCACGCGCGCAAGACCGTGTGCGATGTCGTTAAGCTCGATATCGAGCGGCGAGGGGTCGAGCAGATCGAGCCTGCGCCCGGATAGCATTCTCTGCCAGGCCCGTGGCGGCGCCCCACCAGTTGTCATGGGGCGGCTTCTCCAACCGCCGTGTCCTTTGTCGGGAATTGCAGCCCGGTCCAAACTGGCAGTGTCAGGTTCAGCATGGTGCCGTCGGCGGTGATCGGTTGCTCCTTGTCCAACGCAGATGCGACCCGATCTGTCCGGACGATAGCCAATGCCCGGTTCTCAACAACCGTGCCGAGCTGGCCCATGGCCCGCCCGCCTGCTTCGATCGATGTGCCGGTCTCGGGAAGTGGTTGATCCGAGGTGACCAATGCCACCCGCCGCCGCGCCGTACCGCGGTGCTGCATGCGAGAAACCACCTCCTGGCCGACAAAACATCCCTTGCCGCGCGAAATGCCATTGTTGAGGTCCATCAGAACATCATGGGGGAAGGCGTCGGAGAGGTCATAGTCCCGACCGGCTTCGGCAACACCGGAATCAATGCGTATCCGATCATAATCCGACAGCGTTCCGCTTTCTGAGGGTGACGCGCCATAAAGACGATAGACGTCAACGCCGTGCGGGAAGCGTTCGTCGGCAAAAGCCCCTTCCGGCCGCTCGCCGTCCCAGCAGGCGTGAACTGGTTGTTCGTCCACTGCTTCGATGGTGACTTTGGCGCGAAGCTTGTAAAGTGTCATGCGCTGAATGAAGCCGCTCGACGTCTCGCCCGACAAATCCAACAGGAAGCCGTCATCGCCGGAGCGCGAGATCAGGAATTCGAAAAGAATTTTACCCTGCGGCGTAAGCAGAGCGCCCGGTCGGGCATGTCCGGCTTGCAGATCGACCACATCGCAGGAAATCACGTCCTGCAGCAGGGTTTCTGCATCAGCACCGCTCATGCGCACCAAAGCGCGATCTTTCAAGGCGACACACATCATTGATCCGGATACCCCGTGTTTTGAACATCCGTAGGTAGTCGCAAGCATCGGCTCCGGCAAGAGACTCTGCGTCAATCTCCGGCGACGAAAAACTTCCAGTCGCCTTCCGGCCCGATCGCCGTGCGGTAGAAAATGTATCCGCCGAAAGCGCTCATATCCTCGAAATCACCGGCAGTGATGATGCGAAACAGCTCGACCTTTTGCCGATCATTGAGGCTATCCAACGGAACCGAGTAAAAGTAAGGCCACAGATACATCTCGGTCGGCTCACCCGCATCGATATGCGCATAACCGGCCTGGAAGATATCGAGAAGAATGGCGAGAAGCTCGTGACCGCCACCATCGCCGGAAATCTCCTTGAGGAATTCAATCGGATCGCCTTCGTAGCCGCTGATTGAAAGCTCAGTCCGGGTCGGTCCGGTACCCAGCAACGGCCTCAGGCCCTCGATGTCGCCTTTGACCGCCGCCTCGATGATCAATTCCCGCATGCGTGATACCGGAGCGGGCAGGCGTGACAGGTCGTAGCTGACCGTAACGTCGATCTGCTCAGCGACGGGTTCATCCGTGGGCGCGACGTCCGTTTCCAGCGTGTCGGTCGACGGCTCGTCTTCGGGGGCCGATTTTAGCCCGTCGCCGATGCCGCTGTCCTGCCCGGGCACCGACAATCCGCCGTCGCCCGGAAGTTCGGGTTCGGTTTCCTTGATGTCACTGAGCGCAAAGAGCGACGACCCCACAGTTTCCGCCGGCGGCTCAGGGACGACCTGCGATGATGTCGATGCATTTGCCGCCTGTACTGCGCCAATTGCACACACCGATGCCACGATCACTGGGATGTGCCATCCAGAACCGTCCGTGCGCATGTGCGTGTCCCCCCGGAGCGTCGCCTATTGAAGCAGCCGCTCCGGTGAAAACTCTCCTGTCAGCACACGCTGACGGAGTTCTTCGAGCATCGCCTCGGCGCCATCTTCGCCAAACAGCTTGACCGTTTCCCGCATGACGGTCACCAGTGCAGCATCGGCAATAATTTCCGGCTCGATACCATCCGCAACACCTTCAGCCCAAGCCTCGTTTTGGTGCTCGAGTGCGGTCTGCATCTTTTCATGAATGATCATCTCGTCGATGTCAGGCAGATTCTGTTCCATGTTGTCACCACCTGGAGACCATGTCTCCATAATTTCCCGGCCGCACGGTAGCACGTCAATTGTGACGATTTTCACGCAGTGAATTGTCCGGTTAACAAAGTCCTAATTTCCGTAGCGCGCTATGATCTCTGACGCAAGCTCAAGCCCCTGTTTGCGGTAAAGTTGTTCAGCCACGATCGCCTGTTCGGTGCAATTTCTGTAAACCGATGCAAAGGACCGGTAGCCGCGGTTGAAGGCGGCGATCAACCGTGCCCGCCGTTGTGCGCTGTCGGCCTCGGTATCGATCAAATCCTGCATTTTCTCGCGCCAGCCTTCGTCACTTTCCGAGCACAGTGTGCGCAAATAGTGAACGGACCCGACAATCTCGGAGAGCCGGGCAAGTCGATCGTCGTAGGGTGGCTTGCTCGTCTGAGCAGCAGTGGCGCCGCACGCGAGGCCTAGCGCGATCAATACGGCTACGGCATGAGATCGTGACATGAAGCGCCGTCTAGCACAGGTTTCCGGAAAGCGCGAAACACTTACTGGCTGACGGCCTTTTCGATGGCGACGTCCGGCATGAAAGCGTGCGCGACAAACGCGAACGTTACATCGTACGGAACATCCTGCCCCTCGCGCTGGACAAGGATATTGCCCACCTCGCGTCCCTTGGCGATGCGGCTTGTATCGAGCGCAGACGCCTGACCGGGTTCCCAACTGATCGTGACGCCATTGCGCTGCAACGGGCCTTCTTCGCGTACTTTCAGCATTGAAACGACGACCGGATCGCCACCGTCACGCACCACAACGACGCGGGCCATCGGATCGATATCCTTTGGCAGTTCGCCCCTGAAAAGGAACGGTCGGCTGGCGGAGTCGTAGCCGGTGTACGGATTGACGCCGTAATTGCGCATGCCGGCATTGTTCGGAACCAGCACCATTCCCTGCGGATGTCGCGCCTTGAAACGGCCATAGGATTCAAGCCGCGATGGAACCAATTCCAGCTTGCTGCCGGTCTTTTCTCCGGCAATGGCTTCTCCGGTGAACTGCTGCCACCAGCTCTCTGTGCGACGGTCGTACATTACGAGATCCGAATTGCGCAGTTTGCCGGTTGTCCCGAACGTGTCCGGTTTGCCATCAATCATCCGGTCGAAAACCAGTGCCGCATTGCAAAGTGGGCAGTAGGTGACGGTCACCGGTCGGCCGCCCACCGTATCGTTGACGATCTCATGCCACATCAGCACCTGCAGTGGGTAGGCGCGAGCCTCGCCACCCAATTCAAGGCCGATTACCGGCTCCAAATCATCCAGGTTCTCGATCTCTGAAACCGGCAGAAACGCCGGATTGTCGATCGACGGAATGCCGTCCTTCGGCGGGCCGCCAGACAGGATCTCGCTGTAGTCGATTGAGTGCTTGGTGAAATCCGTTGACCATCCCTGTCGCGCCCAACTGTCCGGATTGGCAATCGCTGTTGCGCAAAAAGCCAGCACAAACAAAACGATAAGCGAAGGAATTCGGAAGGGACTACCGGTCGTCATGATGCCGTCTCCTGAGCCTGTGGATCGCCGAAAAGGTATCAGCAAGAGACCGGAGCTTCCATCAAGCGAACTCACTTTTTCTTGATGAACAGTCACCCGGCATCCTTAGCTGTTCCAGATGTTCGATACACTCCCATACGCTGGGAGGAATCGGTAGATCGCGGATTTCGTCGGCCTCGAACCAGCCCAGCGCCTCCGCATCATCGCCGGCAACAGCCACCTGAGCGTCGTCAATGTCGGCCAGGTGGACGGCAAGCACGTAGTGGCTCTCGTTGCTACCATCTGCTCCGGTTTCGATCAGATCGTAGAGGCGAAAGAACCGCGCTTCCTCGCCGATCAGACCGGTCTCCTCGTGCAGCTCCCGCAGGGCTGCATCTGTCAACCGTTCGCCGGCCTCCACCTTGCCGCCCGGAAAGGCGTAGTCTCCAAGGGAGGGACTGGTGCCGCGCCGCACCAAAAGATAGCGGCCGTCCCGTCGGACGACACAGGAAACAGCCATGCGGGGATAAGTCATTGCGATGCCTTCCAACGGCCAGTGGCCTCGCCTATCGTCGCCTTACGAGAAACCGGGGTACCCAAAGGCAGTCTATTGAAGATCGCGGCAACTGCAATGCCGAGCCGGACGCAGCGAAAAGGGCTGACTCGGCTTGAAATGCTCTAAAATCCCTTGAGGTGACCGGGTAGTGTGCGGACGATTTGCGCTGACGGCGACGGCCGATGCTCTTCGCGCGTTTTTCGAGGCGACCGAATTGGAACGCCACGAGCCGCGCTACAATATTGCGCCAACGCAGCCGATCGCCATGATTCGTGCTGTCGATGGATCACTTCGTCGGCCGGGAAGCAATTTGCCCGAAAGAGAGACTGCGCTTGTTCGCTGGGGGCTGCTGCCATCCTGGGTCAAGGATCCGAAGGACTTTCCTCTGCTCATCAACGCGCGCTCGGAGACCGCGATCGAAAAGGCATCGTTCAAAGCTGCCATGCGGCATCGTCGAACATTGGTTCCGGCGTCCGGCTTCTACGAATGGCAGCGTGAGGGAAGGCAGCGGCCACAAGCTTACTGGGTGCAGCCGCACAACGGCGACATCGTCGCCTTCGCCGGGCTTTGGGAAACGTATTCGGCAGCGGATGGTTCGGAAATCGACACCGGCGCCATCATGACGACTCGCGCCAACAACGCGATTGCTCACATCCATCACCGCATGCCGGTGGTTATTCGGCCTGAGAACTTCGAGCACTGGCTCGATTGTCACACCCGAGAGCCGCGGGATGTCCTGGACCTTTTTGAACCCGTCGATGATGATTTCTTCGAGGCCATACCGGTATCCGATCGGGTCAACAAGGTTGCCAATATGGGCCCTGACCTTCAGGACGGCATCGATCTTGACTCAAATCCCGAAACCGGTGATCAGGACAACAGCGTGCAAGAAGCACAAATGTCGCTGTTCTGACACCCACATCCGACGGAAAGCACGATGTTCGACGATGCCGCCGGCACGGCCGCCGCTGCCGGTTTTTTCCTTGGCGGTTCCTTGATCGTCGCTATCGGAGCGCAGAATGCCTTCATTCTGCGCCAGGGTCTGGTCCGGTCTCACGTCTTCATTCTGTGCCTGATCGCCTCGGTCTGCGATGCGCTGCTGATTGCTGCCGGTGTTGCCGGCCTGGGAACGTTGGTCGCCCGTTCACCTGTGCTCATCAACGTCGTGACGTTGGGTGGGGCAGCGTTTCTGTTTGCTTATGCGGCGCTCGCTTTGCGCCGAGCCATGCACCCACTCGGTCTCAAGGCCGCTGATCGATCGGTGGGCGGCCGTTGGGCGGCGATTGCCACGTGCCTGGCACTGACCTTTCTCAACCCGCATGTCTATTTGGATACCGTTCTGCTGATCGGTGGACTGTCGGGCCAGTATGATGGATCGGCTCGTATCGCCTTTGGAGCAGGCGCCGTAATCTCTTCGTTTGTCTGGTTTTTTTGCCTTGGGTATGGAGCCCGTTTGCTCGCACCGGTTTTCGCTAAACCAGTTGCCTGGCGGGTTCTGGATTTGCTTATAGCGGCGATCATGGCGTTCCTGGGCGCTGGCCTGCTCCTGCGCTTTCTGAATTCATGAAACTTTCTTATCTGTCTTGACGGATGTTTCGGGAGCGGCGATAAGGCGCCCATGAAAACGCTTCGCGGCACTGCCGCAACCTGCATCTGCTGCTGGATTATTATTCGCTAGCCCAACGCTGGCCCGGCTGTTTTCGTCTTCAAAATACTTGCGACAAACGCCCTGGCCAGGAGGCACAAGGGAGTTTGACCATGGGCGAACAGCGCCTGAAATTGTACAACACGCTGACACGCGAGAAGCAGGACTTTGAGCCGATCGATCCGGCCAATGTGCGCATGTATGTCTGCGGCCCGACGGTCTACGACTTTGCCCATATCGGCAATGCCCGTCCGGCGATCGTTTTCGATGTGCTGTACCGGGTTTTGTGCCATGTCTATGGCGGCGACCACGTGACCTATGTCCGCAACATCACCGACGTTGACGACAAGATCAACGCTCGTGCAGCGCGCGACTATCCGGATATGGATCTCAATGCTGCCATCGCATTGGTCACAAAGAAAACCGCGGACCAGTATCATGAGGATGTACGCGCTCTGGGCTGCCTTGAGCCGACCGTCGAGCCGCGTGCGACAGACAACATCCCTCAGATGCAGGAAATGATCACTGCGCTGATCGAAAAAGGCCACGCCTACGAGGCGGCCGGCGAAGTGCTGTTCGATGTGGCCTCCATGGAAGACTACGGCGCGCTATCAAAACGCAATCTCGAAGATCAACAGGCCGGCGCGCGGGTTGCCGTTGAGGAGCACAAGAAGAACCCGGAAGATTTCGTGCTCTGGAAGCAGTCGAGCGATGACGAGCCTGGCTGGCCTTCGCCTTGGGGTATCGGACGTCCGGGCTGGCATCTGGAATGCTCGGCCATGAGCGCGCGGTATCTCGGTGAAGTGTTCGATATCCATGGCGGCGGGCTTGATTTGATCTTTCCGCATCATGAGAACGAGATCGCGCAATCCCGGTGCGCCCATGGTTCCGAAACCATGGCGCGTATCTGGATGCACAACGGTTTTCTGCAGGTAGAAGGGCAGAAAATGTCGAAGAGCCTCGGCAATTTCGTCACCATTCACGACCTGCTTGCAACCGAGGTGTTCGGGGGCCGCACGTGGCCCGGGGAGGTGCTGCGTCTCGGTATGCTCATGACGCACTATCGCGAACCCATCGATTTCAGCCGACGCAAACTCGAGGAGGCGGAACGGCTGCTGGCCAAGTTTGCCCGGCGCGCCGGCGAGGCGCCGTCCAATGGCGAGATGGATGCGGAGTTCATCGAGATGTTGTCGGACGATCTCAATGTCTCCGGCGCGCTGGCCCGGCTGAACGCGTTGGAGGGTGAAGCGCTTGCTTCGGCACTGGGTCTTCTCGGATTTGAAGCGTACCGGCACAAGGACGAGACAAACGTGGACGAGGCAATGATCGCTGAACGTATCGAGGCACGACTTACGCTCATCCGCGACAAGAACTGGGCCGAGGCCGATGCCATTCGCGACGAACTGGCCGGAGCAGGTATCCAGCTTAAGGACGGCAAGGATCCCGATACCGGCGAGCGGGTGACCAGTTGGGAAGTGATGTAACCGGAGTTTGGCAATAGATCCTCGGTACAGGCAAGGCAGAGAAAATGACAAAACGTGAACGACTCTATCTCTTCGACACGACCTTGCGGGACGGTCAGCAGACCCCCGGAATCGACTTCAATGTCGAGGACAAGATTGCCATTGCCAAATTGCTTGATGACTTCGGCATTGACTATGTCGAAGGCGGCTATCCTGGCGCCAATCCGACCGATACGGCCTTCTTTGAGAAGAACCGGATGAAGACGTCGACCTTCACGGCGTTCGGAATGACCAAGCGGCCGGGCATCTCGGCATCGAACGACCCGGGTCTGGCGGCGCTGGTTCAGTCGCAGAGCGACGCGATCTGTTTCGTTGCAAAGAGCTGGGACTATCATGTCTCGCTGGCGCTCGGCATCTCCAATCAAGAGAACCTGGACGGTATCCGCGCTTCAATCGAGCACGCGGTTGCGTGCGGCAAGGAGGCGATGCTCGATTGCGAGCATTTCTTCGATGGCTACAAGGCCAATCCCGATTATGCCGTGGCGTGTGCCAAAGCGGCGTTCGATGGGGGTGCTCGTTGGGTTGTGCTTTGCGACACCAATGGTGGCACCCAGCCATCGGAGGTCGAACGCATCGTCCGGGCGGTGATCGATGCTGGCATTCCCGGCGACCGGTTGGGCATTCATGCGCACAACGACACCGGCCAGGCCGTGGCCAATTCACTGACCGCTGTCGATGCTGGCGTTCGCCAGATACAGGGCACGCTGAACGGCATTGGAGAGCGTTGCGGAAACGCCAATCTTGTCACCCTCATCCCGACTTTGATGCTGAAGCCGGTGTGGAACGACAGGTTCGAAACGTCGATCAGCGAAGACAAGTTGCCTGATCTGACACGCCTGTCCCACGCATTCGATGAGCTGCTGAATCGTTCTCCGGAAGCTCAGAATCCCTATGTCGGTGCTTCCGCCTTTGCCACCAAAGCTGGAATTCACGCGTCCGCACTCCTGAAGGATCCGAAAACCTATGAACATGTGCCGGCGGAATCCGTCGGCAACCAGCGCAAGGTCATGGTCTCCAACCAGGGTGGAAAATCCAATTTCATCAACGAGTTGAAACGCCGCGGCATCGAGGTGGCGAAGGACAATCCGAAACTCGACCGGCTGATCGAAATGGTCAAGGAGAAGGAAGCTAAAGGCTATTCCTATGAGGCGGCCGACGCGAGTTTCGAAATCATGGCGCGTCAGGTGCTCGACAGGGTGCCGGAGTTCTTCAAAGTCGAGAGTTTCCGCGTGATGGTCGAAAGGCGCTACGACGCCATGGGCAATTTGAAAACCGTTTCTGAGGCCATCGTGAGGGTCGAAGTCGATGGCGAAAAGAAAATGTCGGTGGCTGAGGGACACGGTCCGGTCAACGCCTTGGACCTCGCACTGCGCAAGGATCTCGGGAAGTTCCAGGAGGAGATCGAGGATCTGGAACTCACGGACTACAAGGTGCGGATCCTCAATGGTGGCACGGAGGCCATCACCCGAGTGCTAATAGAATCACGCGACACCACGGGCGAACGATGGTGGACGGTGGGTGTGTCCGACAACATCATCGATGCCTCATTCCAGGCGATGATGGATTCGGTGACCTACAAATTGTTGAAGGGGCGCACCACCTAGCGACAGATTGGGCTGCGGCTGGCGCGCGCTTCGCTTTGCCGCTAACGTGAGATTTCAGAAAACCCCTTCAACCGATTCCACTGATACGGCAAACGGACTTCCCGTAAAGTAAGAGCGCGAGCATGAGCATCGCCGAGAGGCAAGACAATTCGGCCCTTCGCGGGTTTGCGTTCACATTTGCAGCTTTTGGCCTCTGGGGAATCCTGCCGCTGTGGGTCAAAACCATCGATCATGTCCCCGTCATCGATTTCGTCGCCTACCGTATTTTGTTTTCGGTTCCGGTGGCCGGGTGCATTCTGCTCGTACTGGGCCGCACCGCCGACCTGAAGGCCGCCTTCGGCCAGCCACGAACGCTGATGATGGCGTTGCTCACCGGATCTTTGATCGCTGTGAACTGGGGAATCTACACCTGGGCGATCCTGGTGGACCGGGCGGTTGAAACGGCGCTCGGTTATTACATCAACCCGTTGGTCAATGTTCTGCTGGGCGCTTTGTTTCTGCGCGAGCGGTTCACCGGCTGGCAGCTGATTGCCATCGGCCTGGCCGTTGCTGCGGTGGCAATACTGACAGTCCAGGCGGGGGGACTGCCCTGGATCTCGCTAGCCCTGGCATTTACCTTTGGAATCTACGGTTTTCTCCGCAAAACACTGCCTATCGGGCCAAGCCAGGGCTTTTTTCTCGAAGTTCTCCTTTTAAGCCTACCCGCATTTTTCCTGCTCATCTGGGTCTCCTCAGACGGCGGCAAGGTGTTGTTCGACAGAAGTCCGAGCGAAACCGTACTGCTATTGCTCGCCGGTCCGGTTACCACCATTCCGCTGATTTGCTTCGCAGTCGGTGCCAGATTGCTGCGCTATTCAACGGTCGGCCTCATGCAATACATCGCCCCGTCACTGATCTTTCTGATTGCCATTTTCGTCTTCGAAGAACCGTTTTCCGGATGGCAATTTCTGGCGTTCTGTTTGATCTGGACCGGGTTGGCCATCTATAGCTGGTCAACGCTGCGCAGTTCGCGCGCCAATTCCTGAGCTTTCCGACCATGCCACAGAGCAAGATTGCCATCATCACCGGGGGAGGGCGCGGCATCGGCGCTGCCATCGCGCGGCAGGCGGCCCGTGAGAATTGTGATGTCTGCATCAATTACGTGTCTGACGCACAGCGCGCGGAGACCGTCGTTGATGCATGTCGCGAAAGCGGCGTTCGAGCCATCGCTGTTCAGGCTGACATTGGCGTAGCGGATGAGGTCGAGCGTTTGTTTGAGACCTGCGACCGGGAACTAGGGACCCCGTCACTCCTGGTCAACAATGCCGGGATTGTCGGTTCGGCGACAACAGTGGAAAATCTCACGGACTCGGCGTTGCATCGGACCTTCGAGGTCAATGTCTTTGGCGCCATCTACTGCGCCCGGGCCGCAATCCGTCGCATGTCGACCGCCAATGGCGGCTCAGGTGGTGTAATTATCAATCTTTCTTCCATTGCCGCGACACTAGGCAGCCCGGGCGAATATGTGCACTACGCAGCCTCCAAAGCCGCGGTGGATACGCTGACGGTCGGGCTTTCGAAGGAAATCGGTCCGCTTGGCATCCGCGTCAATGCGGTACAGGCAGGCACGACAGCGACCGAAATCCACGAACGCGAGGGCAATGCGGATCGCCCTGATATGGTCGCACGAACGGCACCGCTCGGCCGCGTGGCGCAGCCTGAAGATATAGCCGAGGCCGTCATGTGGCTGGCTTCGGAACGAGCTGGCTATGCCACCGGCTCGATCCTGCGGCTAAGCGGCGGTTTGTAAAGTCGCAGCGACCGCTTATTTCAACCCCATGCAATTGGCATAGTAGGTGGTGGTTGCCGGCCAGTCGGAAAACACGCCAACCACACCGACATCCTTGGCAAGAACGTCGAGAAGCACCAGCATATCGCCATCATTGTTGGTTATGTCCTTGACGGTCTGATAGAACCAGCCGCCGCCGTTGTCGAGTGGCCCGGAACGCTCCATGGTCCATGCGATGAGGTCGAGACCCGCAGCGCGGGCCGCCCGGGCATAGGCTGACGGCTCTGGCTTTCCATTGTCGCCGGTTCGGACCAGCACCCAAAGCGGCGGAGCGATATAGCGGACGCCACTCTCGTAAAGCGCTTCCATAGACGGGTTCAAGGTCTCCGGATTTTCCGGGTCGAGACCGCGCAAGCGGCCTTCCAGATAGACGGCCTGTTTGCCAAACTCCGGTTCCTTCTCGATCCAGAACGCAATGTCACGCGGATCAAAGGACTGTGCAAAGACGTCGGAAGCCGGCACGCCGGCAGCCTTGTATTCGTCGATCATCTTCTGGGCGTAGTCGGCCTGCGAAAAATCCCCGTCAAACGGCATGGAGACGGCCGGCGATTTGAGCTCAGGCGTCATCTTCACACCCAGTTCCTTGAAGAGGGCAATCGATTCCGCGTGGGTCATCAATTTGGCATGCATCCCGTAGAGATCGGTGCGCCATGGCGCAGTGCCGCGCATATAGTCTTCAACCGTTGTTGCGGCGGGATTGGAAGCGTCCATCTTGCCACGAAGCTGTCTGAACTGGGCCAGCGTGATGTCCGACGTGCAGCACTTGGCTGAGGCCTTGTTGCCACCGGCTGCAGGCGTGAACGGCTCGCTGCATTGGGCGGCGATCTCCGGCATCGCCAGAATGTTGGTGGTGGTGTGCAGATCACATTGTGAGTGTCGGCACACCAATTCCCGGTCTTTCGTAAAGGTCACGTCGCACTCGAGAATTCCGGCACCCATCAACGCCGCGGCACGGTAGGATTCCTCGGTATGCTCGGGAAACTGCAACGGCGCACCGCGATGTCCGATGGAAAACTCGGATTTGTAGAACGGCCCTTTGCTGCATTGCTGTAGCGCGCTCTTCAGTTCACCTTCATCCATATCCCCGACCAGAACAAACGGTCTGGGGCCGAGGTGAGCCTGGGCCTGATGGCTGTCGGCCAGTCCGTCGTCGATCGTGAATAAAAGGCCAAGCAGGGCCGTTGCGCATACAAAAATCGAGTTTTTCATGAATCCTCCGGCGACTATCTGTCAAATCTGTGCACGGGTAACATCGTAATGCAACGGTTTGACAACGCTGTCGCACTCACGTTTGCGCTAGAGCAGGGCAAAACAACGTGCCTTCGGCTACATCTTTTCGATGATGTATGGGTCGCCGCTGTCGTCGGCGGATGTTTCCCAGGCTTCCACGATGGCCGGGACGATCGCGTCCGCCGTATCGATGACCAACGGTCTAACCAATTGCTTCGAGTGCAGAAAACCTTCCGCGTCCATGTGCTCGAGAAGCTGCAGCAACGGATCCCAGAAGCCACCGATATTAGCCAGGACCATGGGTCGACGGTGGCGGCCGAGTTGCGCCCAGGTCATGATTTCCACGATTTCTTCGAGCGTACCGATCCCGCCCGGTAGGGCGACAAAGGCGCCTGAACGGTCGAACATCGTGTGTTTGCGCTCGTGCATGTCTTCGGTGACGATCAATTCGTCAAATTCCAGTCGGTTGCTCTCCGCCGCTTCCCGGTTCTTGAGAAACCCTGGAATAATGCCAGTCACCAGCCCGCCATGTTGGATAACGGCCTCAGCAACTGTTCCCATTATGCCATGCGTTCCACCGCCGTAGATCAACCGAATGCGGCTCTCGGCAAGGGCCCGACCCACGACACGCGCGGCTATCACATAGTCCGGACGCTGGCCGGCTTGCGAGCCGCAATAGACACAAACGGAACGATTCTCGATCATGACGTGAACAAGCATGACCGGCCCGGCGCGGTCAAGCACCCTCAGGCAACCGGGATCGGGCTGTGGTTCTACAATCGCGAATCGTCGCATGTGCTTGTTAGAACAGCACAAAAGGTCTAGTTTGGCGCAAATTGAGGGGGATGAAGCGTATCTATCTGTGTGTTTTCGATCGATCCCCCATATGATAGGCGGATCGAAGCTAATCGACTGCGAGAGGCAGAATCGCCCCGACGTTGCGTCGGGTGGAGTATGAAATGAAAAACAACAAATCCCTGATCTGGGGCCTCGTCGGACTGGCCATCATCATTCTCGCCGGAATTTACATGTACAACCGGGAGGAGGCGCGGCGGATCGCAGAAGCTGAAACGGCTGATCGCATCGCAGCTGCGAAGCAGGCCGACGAAGCAAAGAAACCTGCTGCTGAAGGCTCCGCAACCGCAGACACTCAGGAACAGAAACCCGCGACTGCTGCCGAAACGGCGGCTTCGGAAAAGCCGGAAACCGGTACGCAGGACACGGCGGCAACGACAACTCAAGACCCGACAACGGATACGCCGTCCACAGCGGCACAGACCGATGCGCCACCGGCTGCACCCGACACAAAAACGGCGGATGGAACCCAGGATGCAGCGACGGAGGCTGTTGCGTCGGCGGCGACCGAAGTCGAAGCCGCTGAAAAGGCTTTGCCCGTGGTCAAGCCGGCAGAGAATGCCGCAGCAGCAAATGATGGCGACGCCACGGCGGGTACCGAAGAAAAGAGCGCTGAAAGCTCCTTGCCAGTCGTAAAGCCGGTTGAGGCACCTGCAGCCGAAGCGCAGGGCGACGCACCATCGGCGACCGGGGAAAACATTGCAGAAACGACCCAGCCGTCTGGTAAGTCTTCGGAACAGGAGGAAACCGCCGGAACGGATGACAAACCAGCAGCAGTTGAGGAAAAACCGCTGGAGACAGCAGCGCTAGACGCCAGTGCCGGAACCGATCGCAGCAAACCCATCGTGCAACCGGATGCCTCGGAAGCCAAAACGGCTGACCTGCAACCTCCTAAGTTCGATCTGTTGCGCGTTGAACCCGATGGGTCGACCGTTGTTGCTGGTCGCGCCAAGCCGGGCGGCAAGCTGGAGGTGGTTGCCGGTGATACGGTGGTGGCGGAAACGAAGGTCGGGTCGAACGGCGATTTCGCTGCCGTGCTCGATGATCCCCTCCCGCCAGGCGATCATGAAATCGTGTTGCGCGTGGTTGAAGACGGCGAGATCGTTTCAAGTTCGGAAGAAGTGGCAACCGTCAGCGTGCCGACCGATGATCCCGAGTCCCTGCTGGTGATGGTGACCCGGCCGGGTGAAGCCAGCCGCATCCTGACGCAGCCCGAGGCCTCTCCTGAGCAAGCCAAATCCGATGACATGGTGGCGGAAACCAAGACGTCAGACACAACTTCACCGGAAACATCTGATCAGCCCGTAGAAGACGCGAAAACGGCCGATGGGGCCGAGTCGGAGGAGCCAAAGGCCGAAGTGGCAATCACCGACACTCAGGAGCAGAAGCCAACAGCAAGCACCGAGGCATCTGATACAGAAGAAAACACCCAGACGGCTGCTTTGACGGACAAGGTCGAGGAGAAGCCCGCCAGTGAAAATCCAGCTCCGCCCGCGATACCCGGCGCAAGATTGCGCATCGATGCGGTCGAAATCGAGAGCGGTCGGGTCTTCGTGGCAGGGTCTGCGGCCCCGCCCGGTGCGACTGTTCGCGTTTATGCCGACGGCGAGCCTATCGGGGACAGCCGGGTGAGCCAGTCCGGGCGGTTTCTTGTCGAGGCCAACCGCGACATCTCGGTGGGCCGGCACATCTTCAGTGCCGATCTGATGATGCCGGGCAGCGACGCCTCAACCATGCGGGTGGCCGTTCCCTTCACACGGCCGCGTGGCAATGCGGTCGCCGGCGTCGCAGCACCAGAAAAGCAACCGTCCAGGGAAGACGCTGCGCGGCAACAGGAGGCAAGCGCCACATCGACGGGTTCTGGACAGCCCGTGTCGCAGGATCAAGTCTCTGCGGCTGCAAAACCGGACAGCGATACATCGGATGCGCAGGTCTCGTCATCTTCCAAGGATGAGCCAGCCAAACAAACCGAGACCGTTGCCGGGGTTGCAATAGAGGATTCCGTCGCCGAACGAGTGGAAGACCCTTCTGCAGAGCAAAAAGAAACAACGGCCAAGGCGGATGCCTCGTCGTCATCTTCCAAAGATCTTCCGGTCGTTCGTAACGCGCCTGCGACCGCCGCTGAAGCGTCTGATACCGCCAAGGAGGAACCAACGGTTTCTGCGGACAGCTCAACCGCGAGCGATGATGGAAAGGCAACTCCTCAGGTTGCTGAGAAACCGGCAACACCCGAAGTTGCCGACAAATCAGCCGCGACTGAGATGGCCAAAAAGACGGACGACGCGGAAACTGCAGCAGATTCTGCTGCACCGGCCCAGCAGGCGGAAGTTACAACGACTTCAGACACGCAATCCGGAACCGTCAAGCAGCCCGTTTCAGCTGGGGTTGAAGAGCAGGGCAGTAAGGACGATTCCGCACCCGTGAGTGTTGCTACCGCTACACAGGGAACTGCAGAACCGCCCACGGTGATGCAGCCGGCTCTTGAGCCGACGGATGACTCAGTCATTATCCGCCGCGGCGACACGTTGTGGCAGATCTCCCGGCGCGTGTATGGTCGCGGTGTCCGCTATACCACCATCTATCTCGCCAATACCGACCAGATCAGCAATCCGGATTTCATCGAGCCAGGTCAGATCTTTATGGTGCCGGAAGAGCCTTTGGCCAACGCCGAAGAACTTCACCGGGATCGCGTGCGCAAACGCTGACGCTGATGGCAGCCCGGCTTGACCGGGGTCGTACAATACCTATCTAATCGACCGGGCGGCGATCGACTTTGATCGCCGCCTTTTGGCCACGAGCCAGTCTTTCCAGGGGCCTCTTTGTCACAGAACGAAAAAACCGTCGCATCCGATACCGGCAATCCGCTGCATACGCTGCGAAATCTGTGGCCATTCATGTGGCCATCCGACAGGGCGGACCTGAAACGCCGGGTCATGTTTGCAGGTTGCTTTCTGGTTGCAGCCAAGGTTGCCCAAGTCATCGTTCCGTATTTCTTCAAATGGGCAACTGACGCTCTGGACGGTCAACACGACGGGCTTCAGTTTTTGCCGGCAATGCTGATCGCGCCGGTCATGCTGGTGCTGGCCTACAACGTTGCGCGCATCGTTCAGTTGGGACTGAATCAGTTGCGGGATGCACTGTTTGCAAGGGTTGGGCAACATGCGGTCCACCAGCTCGCCTACAAGACTTTTGTCCATATGCATCGCCTGTCGCTGCGCTTCCATCTGGAGCGCCGGACCGGCGGTCTGTCGAGGATTATCGAGCGTGGCGTCAAGGGGATCGAGTCGATCGTCCGCTTTACGATCTTGAACACCCTGCCGACGCTTCTGGAATTCGCGCTTGTGGCAGTGATTTTCGGATTCACCTACGGCATTTCCTATGTTGTCGTAACGGCCGTGGTGATCTGGCTTTATATCTGGTTCACCGTGCGCGCCAGTGACTGGCGCATCGCCATTCGGCGCGACATGAACGAGTCGGACACCGATGCGAACACCAAGGCGATCGACTCCCTTCTCAACTTCGAGACCGTCAAATACTTCAACAACGAGCGCATGGAGGCTGAACGTTACGACGCCTCCATGGAACGTTATGAACACGCAGCCACCCGCATCTGGACGTCGCTTGGCTGGTTGAACATCGGCCAGGGCATCATCTTCGGCACCGGCATGGCGATCATGATGGTTATGTCCGCCTTGGCGGTACAGCGAGGCGACCAAACCATTGGCGATTTCGTCTTCATCAATGTCATGTTGATGCAACTGTCGATACCGCTGAATTTCATCGGTTTCGTTTATCGTGAAATTCGCCAGGGACTGACTGATATCGAACAGATGTTCGACCTTCTGGACGTCAAGGAGGAAGTGACCGACAAGCCCGATGCCATCAGTCTCGATGATGCCAAGGGTTCAATTCGGTTCGACAACGTACACTTCCACTATGAGCCCGACCGACCGATTTTACGCGGCATCAGCTTCGAAGTGCCCTTTGGCAAGACGATTGCGGTCGTCGGCCCGTCGGGTGCCGGCAAATCGACCATTTCGCGCCTGCTGTTTCGCTTCTATGACGTGCAGGAAGGATCGGTGTCGGTGAACGGTCAGGACGTCCGCAATATTACGCAGGAGTCGCTGCGCAAGTCGATCGGAATGGTGCCGCAGGACACCGTTCTCTTCAACGACACACTTGCCTACAACATCCGCTACGGCCGTACGGATGCCTCGGAAGAGGAGGTGATGCAGGCCGCCGAAATGGCGCAAATCGGCGGATTCATCAGCAGCTTGCCACAAGGTCTGGACACCATGGTGGGTGAGCGCGGGCTCAAGCTGTCCGGCGGAGAAAAGCAGCGCGTTGCCATTGCCCGCACGATCCTCAAGGCGCCGCCGATACTGATCCTTGATGAGGCGACTTCGGCCCTCGATACGGCGACCGAACAGGAAATCCAGTCAGCACTCGACTATGTCAGCCGAGGTCGGACCACCCTGGTCATCGCCCACCGCCTGTCGACCGTCATCGGTGCAGACGAGATCATCGTGGTGCAGGACGGACTGATCGCCGAGCGCGGAACCCACCGCGAACTACTGGCCAACAAAGGGCTATACCAGGCGATGTGGGACCGGCAGCGGGAGGCCCAGGAAACCGAGGAAAAACTCAAGGATTTCCGCGAGCACGACGACCTCGGGGTGGTCGTCCGGAAGAGCCCGGCCATCTGATACAGGTGCACAGAACCTCAATTCCCGCGGAGTTCAGGCCAAGCCGACCGGCGCGATATGCCGATGCGTTATTCACCAGTTTGAGATTACGCCCGTTGCCGACAGGAGCGTTTCACTTTAGGAGGTTGGCGCATGAGTCTCATTGATACCATCTCCAAGACGCTCGTTCCCGTTCATCGGGAGGGCTACAAATTCGTGCTGATTTTTCTTGCCGGATCCCTGGTGCTCGGTTGGATCTGGAATCCGCTGTTCTGGGTCGGACTGCTGCTGACGGCCTGGTGCGCCTATTTCTTCCGTGATCCGGAACGGGTAACACCACTTGATGACGATCTGGTCATAAGCCCGGCGGATGGGCGCGTTTCGGCCATTACCAAAGTGAAGCCACCCCGGGAACTGGATCTCGGCGATGAGGAGATGCTGCGAATCTCTGTGTTCATGAACGTGTTCAACTGTCACGTCAATCGGGCACCCGTCAGCGGCAGAATTACCCAGGCAGTGCACAAGTCCGGCAGCTTCCTCAATGCCGAACTGGACAAGGCCAGCGAAGAGAACGAGCGTAATGGTCTTGTCATCGACACTCCGCATGGAGCCATCGGCGTCGTTCAGATAGCCGGACTCGTGGCGCGGCGCATCGTTTGCTGGAAGGCCACGGATGATCGACTGGAAACCGGAGAACGGTTCGGCCTCATTCGCTTCGGCTCGCGTCTGGACATTTTCCTCCCCGACACGGCCACACCGCGTGTAGCGCTCAATCAGACGGCGATCGCCGGAGAAACCGTTCTCGCGGAATTCAATGCGGCCAAGGGCAAGACCGTTTCAAGGCGGGCGTAAGCCATGGACAGCGGATTTTCACCATTCGATCCCAACGGCACAGAGCCTGACGAATATGGCAGCAGGGGGCCGCGCCTGCGCGATATCTCGCTGCGCATGATGATTCCCAACATCATCACGGCACTGGCGATCTGTGCCGGGCTGACCGGCATTCGACTGGCCTTCGAAGGGCGTTTCGAACTGGCGGTCGCAATGGTGCTGGCGGCTGCTTTCCTCGACGCCATCGATGGCCGGATCGCTCGGCTGCTCAAATCGACGACAAAGTTCGGCGCGCAAATGGATTCGCTGGCCGACATCGTCAATTTCGGCGTCGCGCCGGCATTGGTTCTATACGTCTACCTGCTCGACAAGGTGCAGTCCTTCGGTTGGATTGCGGCGATGATATACGCCATTGCGGCCGGTTTGCGTCTGGCCCGCTTCAACGTGATGGAAGAACGACAGAACAAGGCCAGCTGGCAGTCCGACTATTTCCTCGGAATACCGGCGCCGGGCGGGGCCATGCTGGTTCTTTTGCCCGTATATGTCGGTTTTCTGGGCATCGAACCGTCCAAGACGTTCGCCTATATCGCTTCAGCGTACACGCTACTGATCGGCTTTCTCCTGGTCAGCCGCCTGCCGGTTTACTCCGGCAAGACCCTGGGACAGCGCATTCGCCGAGACGTTGCGTTCCCGCTGATGTTGGTGATCGTCCTCTATGTGGCGATGCTGATGACCTACACCTGGGAGACGATGACGGCCACAACAGTGCTTTATTTGCTCTCGCTTCCATTCGGCGCACGTGCCTGGCGCAAACGCTATGGAGCAGGAAAGAACGAAGCTCCGGCCGAAGAGGCATAGCCCCCAAAGAAAAAGCCGCCCCAGGGAGGGCGGCTTTACAGGAAGTTGGGATTACTCGGCGGCGTCGGGCCGACTGATCGGCAGATCGTCATTGTCCGCTCGTTTCTGATCCTTCTCGACCGGTTCGGCATCGGATGACTCCGCTTCGATCCCGTAGTCCTCCTTCGGCTCCGCCTTGCGTCTGAAGAGGCCGGTCATCCAGCTCCAGCTATCCCGCGTGTTCGCCGGAAGGGCCAGCATTGATGGGATCATGACCAGCGTCAACATGGTAGAGAATGCCAGACCGAAGATGATCGCGGTCGACAGTTGCACCCACCAGATCGATGTGATTCCACCGACAGAGATCGTTTGCGTAAAGAAGTTCATGTTGATCTGCAGCGCCATCGGTACCAGTCCAAGGATGGTGGTGATGGTGGTCAACATGATCGGACGCAACCGTTGGGCCGCTGTTTTCAGGGCTGCCTGCCGTGTGTCCGTCACGCCCTCATCGCGTAACCGGTTGAACGTATCAATCAACACGATCGCGTTGTTCACCACGATCCCCGCCAGAGCGACGATCCCGGTTCCGGTCATGATGATCGAGAAGCGCTGACCGGTGACCGCCATGCCGACTAGAACGCCGGAGATGGCGAGGATGACGGTCGAGAGCGTCAGGATCGTCTGATAGAACGAGTTGAACTGCGTCAGCAGGATGATGAACATCATGAAGAGCGCGGCGACAGCCGCTTTCATCAGGAACTCGCCCGATTCGCGCTGCTCCTCATCGGCGCCACGGAATTTCAGGAAGACATTGTCCGGCCACTCCTGGGTATCGAGCCACGCCTGGACTTCCTTGACCGCATCGTCCGCCGTTGCCGGCCGACCATCGACTGTCGCACCATCGGCAACGTTTGCCTTTACGTCCATGGCGTAGAGACCATCCCGCCGGGTGATCGACGAAACTTTCGGTAGGGCAGACCGCTCGATGAAGTTCGACAGTGGAACCTGACCGTTGCTGGTGCGCAATTTCAGAATCTCGAACTGGTCGAGTGTCCGTTCGTCGCGCGGCAGTCGAACGCGAATGTCCACCTCGTCTTCCGAGTCGTTCGGACGATAGGTGCCGATAAGAACACCATTGGTCACAAGCTGCACCATCGATCCGACTTGAACGATACCGGCATTGTACCGGCCGGCCTGCTCGCGATCGACATCCAACTGCCATTCGATGCCGGGCAGGGGACGTCCGTCTTCCTGATCCGCCAGCAGTTCGACGGTATCGACATGGTCGCGAATGCGGGCGACGGTTTCGACCATGGTGTCATAGTCCGTCGATTTCACTTCGACACGAAGGTCCTTGCCGGTGGGCGGGCCACCTTCGATTTTGCGAACTTCGACCTTGATACCGGCCATGCCGGCGGTTCGCTGACGAATGTCCTCGAAAATGTCGACGGCTTTCCGACGGCAGCAATAGTCGGCCAGCTCGATCTGCAACTCACCCACAACGTCGGCCGGCTTGTCCTGGACGCCGCCCAGAACTTGCAGTCCGCCGCCGCCGCCGCCAGGCGCTGTCGCCGACATGACGACATTCTCGATGCCCTCGACCTGAAGGACTTCTGCTTCGACTTCACCTACCAGGTCGCGGATTTCAGACGCCGACATATTGCCGCGAGCCGAAACCATCACGATGGCGACGTCCGGTTCCTCATCCACGAAGAACTCGACGCCTTTGTTGTTGGCGGCGAAGAACATGAAGCTGGCTGCCGTCGCGCCCAAAATGGCGAAAATCACCAGGACATTGCCCCAAAGCGTTCCGGCCGCGTAACGCAGGAAGCGCAGGTAACCGCCCGTGATGCCAGGCACGCGTTTCACGTCCAAGTGGGCCTTCGAAGACAGCATCAGCGCAACTTCATCGGGTTCCTGCACAAGCTTTTCTGTGCGGCGAGACGCGATGAACCGAGCGATCCTATAGGTGAGGAAAAGTGCGATGAACCCGGTCAGGGAGGCTCCGCCGGAACGGATCGTCGGATCGAACTCGGCAAAGGGGCCGAAGTAAGCGAAGGCTCCGGCGATACCGCTGACAAAAATAGCGGTTATGGCGCTTGAACGCTTCGACACGAAGGCCGCCACCTGAGCGAACGCTGTTCCGGTCACCGGGAGGAAAACCAGAGCCGTCATCAGCGAAGCCGTGAGGACGATGATGACCATCCTAGGCAGATAGCTCATGAATTCGCCTGGGACGCCCGGCCACAGCAGCAGCGGCAGGAAGGCCGCCAGGGTCGTTGCAGTGGACGAGACCACCGGCCAGAACATCAGCTTGGATGCCCGTTTGTAGGCGTCAGCCGGCGACATGCCCTCTGATATCTTTCGGTCGGCATATTCGGTGACCACAATCGCGCCGTCGACCAGCATGCCGACGGTCAGAACCATGCCGAACATGACCATCATATTCACGGTCATGCCAAGGCCACCCAGTATCAGGAACGCCAGCATGAAGGAGCCGGGGATCGCCAGGCCAACAAGCAGACCTGACCGAATCCCGAGCGTGCCAACCACGCAGATCATCACCAGCACAATGGCCGTCATGATCGACGACTGCAGCGATCCCAGGACTTCGAAGATGAAGCTGGACTGATCGAGCAGATAGTTGACATTGACCGAACTCGGCCAGTCTTTCGTGAAAGCCTCGACGACCGCGCGGACCTGGTTGTTGTTTTCGATGATGTTTGTGCCGATGCGCTTGGTGACCTCAATGGAGATCGCCGGCTGACCATTGACGCGGGTAAAGGTGGACGGATCCTTGAAGGTCCGCCGGATCTCTGCCACCTCACCGAGCGTCACGACGCCTTCACCGTTCTGCTTGATCGGAATGTCGTAGACGTCCCGCGCGGTCTCTACGAGACCAGGCACCTTGACGTTAAACCTGCCATTTCCATCATCGATGAAACCGGCGGCTACCAATTGGTTGTTCTGCGACAACGCTGTCAGAAGTTCATCCTGCGTGATGTCGTAGGATTCCAGCTTCATCAAGTCGACGACGACTTCAAGCAACTCTTCGCGATTGCCCGCGAGGCTGGCTTCGCGAACCGAGGAAACGGCCTCGATCTCGTCCTTCAGACGTCTCGCCAGATTGGTCAGCGTTCGTTCGGGAACGTCGCCGGAGAGCGTAATGATGATAGTTGGCTGGAGAGCGAAGTTGGTTTCCGTGATTGTCGGCTCGTCCGCATCGGCCGGCAGGTCGGCCTTGGCCTGGTCGACCTTGTCACGAATATCCGCAAGAACCTCGTCCTTGTCGGTTTCGATGTTGAATTCAAGGATGATGCCGGCGTGGCCCTCGGATGCGATCGCCGTCAGCTCCTTCAGGCCGTCGAGGCCCCGCAGCTGGGTCTCCATAGGTCGCACCAGCAGGCGCTCACCATCGCTTGGCGAGATGCCTTGCTGACTGATGGACACGTAGTAGATCGGCACATCGATGTCGGGATTGGCTTCCTTCGGAACGCCAATATAGGACATGATGCCAGCGGCGATCATGAAGATCATCAGCGTGAGGACGGTCTTCGGTCGCGAAATGATGGCTTGAAGAGCGGAAGTCATGAGTTGGTCTCAGCCTTCTTGGTCGATGCCGCCACGTCCGCGACCGGTTCGACGGTTTGCCCGGGGATCACGTAGTCCTGCCCCACTGAGATGACGCGCGATCCGGACTCGAGTCCGGTCACCCACATGGTTTCTGGCGTGTGAGCCACAATCTTCAATTGGCGGAACGACACGACGTTGTTGTCGTCGACAACACGAACACCAATTTCACCGCTGTCGTCGAGTGTCAGCCAGGACGGCTTGACCCTATAGGCCTCGGATCCGTCAAGCTGAACCAACGCGGAGGCCGTCACTCCGTCGCGCAACGTGCGTTCGGGGTTTGGCAATTCGATCTCAATCAGAAATGTCCGCGTCGCAGCATCAGCGGACGGAGAGATATAGCGTATCGCACCATCGACCGTTTCGCCGGAAATCATTTCGACGCGGCCCGGGTCACCCACCGAAATCGCACCGACCTGCCGTTCGGAAACCTGGCCGATAAACAGCATCGGGTCGGCATTGATCAGCGTGATGCAGACATCTCCAATCGAAAGATTGTCGCCGATTTCCGCGATGGGGTCCTGCACGATGCCGTCTGCCGTGGCGAGAATATCCGTGTGGGACAGTTCTCGTTTGGCCTCCGCCAGGGTCCAATGGGCTCCATCGAGCGCAGCTTTCAAAGCCTTGATCCGGGTCTCGGATGCAAAACCCTTCTTGCGCAATTCGGTCGCGCCCTCGTAATCGAAGGTCGCCTGGTCCAAAGCTGCTGTTGCCCGCTCAACTGCGGCCTCACGAACGCCTCGGTCGAGCTGGCACACCAGATCGCCGATTTTCACATTGTCGCCCTTGGATACCAACCGTTTTTCAACGGTTCCAGCGGTCTCAGCGCGTACAGGAACCACCGTATCGGCCTCGGTGCGACCGCGCACGAGCAAAAGCTCGGGCCGCACTTCCGGCGTGACCGAGACGTAGCGTACCTTGAATAGCGCGTCGTCCGCCGACTGCCGCTCAGCGGGCGGTGGCACGGCGTTTTCGGAATTGGCCTGGCCGCCGACGACGACCGTTCCAGTGCCCATCCACCCCAGAACCACGCCGGCAATCACCAGGGCGGCGATGTGTGAGCCTTTGATACGAAATGCCATTGTTGCGCTCTCCTGTCGCTTTACTCGGCGGCTTCCGGGGTCGTCACACGAGGCCGGCCCAGGGCTTCCAGTTCTTGTCTGTGATTGAGAAGATGATCGAGGCTCGCCTGTGTCACGGCACGGCCGTACTCCGCGATCCATTTCATGCCCGGAGGTCCGCCCATGGAGCAGGCGTTCACCGAATCGAGCATTGCAAGTTTTTCTTGCAGGTCTTTGATTCTTTTGTCGATTGCCCGAGTGAGGGTCTCGCCGTCAATGAGTTCGGAACACAGGGCAGTGAGCAAAAATTCCGATTTGAAGGAATCGGGGCGGGGCACCACTTCGAGCGACTCGATCAGTTCCTGCCGTCCCTTGTCCGTGATCGAGTAGATTTTACGCGGCGGTTTGCCGGACTCATACTCTTCTCGCACCGTCACGCACTCATCGTCCTGCAGCCTGGAAAGCGCCGGATAGATGGAGCCGAAGCTGGCGTCGACGAAATAGGAGAACTGCTCCTCGGTCGACATCTTTTTGATTTCATAGCCGGTGGCGTCTGAAAAATGCAGAATCGCCAGGCAGACAGTGCGTACGTTCATGAAAGATCCCCGACCCCTGCTTATGCGCCCGTACGAAACGGCCGCACGGACATTGTTGACATAGTCTGGTTGAGTATATGGTGGCGCTATATATATCAAACAAGGATATGTACGAAATTAATATATCGTGTCGAGCGTGCACTAGAGTGAACTTGACACTGTCAATTGACGCTGTCAACAGCTTATGGTGCAACGCAGCATCAAAATCTATGCGTGTGGAGGCTAAACGCCCGGCATTTCAGCGGCATTTCGGCAATGTAAAGATACGTAAAGGTTGTGGCGTTCTATTCGGGCTCGCGAAAGGGCAGGAGGCGATCCTGTGTGCCATCCAGCAACATACCGGTTTCCTGCAGGTCTCGATCGGTGAGACGCAAGAGTTTTTTCGCGGTTTCGGACGGATGCGGAACATCCTGTGGATCTTCACCCGGCATCGCCAACGCTCGCATGGCGGTCCGGGAGGGTCCCGGATCGAAGCAGTTCACGCGCAGCGCCGTGTTGGCGGCTTCCGCCGCCCAGCTCTGTGCCATCGCCTGCACTGCCGCCTTACTGGCACCATAGGCACCCCAGAACGGTTTTGGCTGATATCCGGCACTTGCAGTGAGGATGATCGCCCGACCGGCATCGGATTTCATCAACAGCGGTTCGACGCTGCGAATGACCCGCCAGGTCGACGTAACGTTCAGTGTCATGATCTTGTCGAAGGTACGGGCCTCGAAATGGCCGATGGGTGAAAGCGGCCCGAGCATAGCTGCATTGGCGACCAGAATGTCGAGTTTGCCCCAGCGCTCGTGGATGGCGCCGCCGAGCGCGTCGATCGATTTCATGTCGGTGAGATCTTGCGGCACAAGCGTTGCGCTACCACCCTCAGCCTGGATCGCGTCGTCGAGTTCCTCCAGGCCACCGACCGTGCGGGCAACGGCCACGATGTGAGCACCGGCGCGCGCCAGTTCCAGGGCAGAGAAGTATCCGATGCCGCGCGAAGCCCCGGTCACCAGGGCAATGCGGCCGTTCAGGTCGGTCATGATTTTATCCGCTATGGGCAAGCAGTGAGAGCGTCCGCGTTGCGTCGGAGCCGTCCCGATCTGTGAGGGCGGTCGGGTAGTCGCCAGTAAAGCAGGCGTCGCAAAATTGCGGACATTCGTTGTCTCGCGCCGGCAGACTAACGGCCCGGTAGAGCCCGTCTATCGTCAGAAATGACAGCGAATCGACGCGGATATAATCCTTCATCTCCTCGACAGTCATGCGTGACGCCAGCAATTTCGATTTTTCCGGCGTGTCGACGCCATAGAAACAGGAGGCGGCCGTCGGCGGCGATGCGATGCGCATATGAACTTCAGCCGCACCGGCGTCGCGCACCATCTGCACGATCTTCTGCGATGTCGTTCCCCGGACGATGGAATCGTCCACAAGCACAACCCGCTTGCCTTCGATCGCGCGGCGATTGGCGTTGTGCTTGAGTTTCACACCCATATGGCGGATCGACGCTGTGGGCTGGATGAACGTGCGTCCGACATAGTGGTTGCGGATAATGCCCAGGTCGAAGGGCAGGGCGGCCTGCTGAGCGTAACCAATGGCCGCGGGCGTGCCGGAATCGGGTACCGGAACCACAATGTCGGCATCGACCGGGCTTTCCTTTGCGAGTTCCGCGCCGATGTTTTTTCGTACTTCGTAGACATTGCGGCCCTCGACGTTCGAGTCGGGCCGGGCAAAATAGACATACTCGAATACGCAGAACCGCGACTTCTCTGGTCCGAACGGGAAATGGCTCTCCACTCCCTGTTCGGTGATCACGACGACTTCACCGGCTTTGATATCCCGGACATAGCGGGCGCCGATTATGTCGAGAGCGCAGGTTTCGGAGGCGAGGATATAGGCTCCATCGAGGTCACCCAGAACCAGTGGTCGGATGCCGAGCGCGTCACGCGCGCCGATCATCTTCTTGCCTGACAGGCCCACCAACGAATAGGCGCCCTCCAGCTGGGCCAGCGCGTCGATGAACTTGTCGATCAATACCCGACCGTCACTCATCGCAATGAGGTGGAGCAGGGTCTCGGTATCCGACGTCGAAGAAAAGATAGCGCCGCGCTGCTGCAGTTCGCGCTGTTTGGTCAACGCATTGGTAATATTGCCGTTGTGGGCGACTGCAAATCCGCCGCCTGCAAACTCGGCGAACAATGGTTGCACGTTGCGCAGACCCTCGCCACCGGTCGTCGAATAGCGCGTATGTCCGATGGCCCGGCTGCCAGGAAGCCTGTCGAGGACCGATTGTTTGGTAAAAGTATCGCCGATCAGGCCGACATGGCGCTCGACGGAAAACTGATGTCCGTCATAGGTAACGATACCTGCCGCTTCCTGGCCACGATGCTGCAGGGCGTGCAGACCCAGGGTTACGACAGCCGCAGCATCCACCTTGCCAAAAATGCCGAATACGCCGCATTCATCGCGAAAGGCATCCGCCTCGTTGTCAGGAGTTGTGCACTCGGACTGTGCCATGGGCACGAGCCTCCTCGTCGCTTCCCGCACCGCCGTCGCTGAGCCCTTTGAGGCGGTCGAGAATGGTTGCGTCGGCATTTTCGGGAAGGATGTTGACCAGTTGATCGCCGATCGAATCGAGCAGCGGCTTGGATTTTGCATCGGCAACCCAGGCGGGTTGCTGGGGCCCGGCCACGAGCCAGTTGAAGAACAGCATTGCCACGGCCACCAGAAGGATGCCGCGAGCCGCACCGAACACGAAACCCAGCGTCCGGTCGAGTGCGCCGATGCGGCTGTCGATGACGAAATCGGCGATACGCATCGTCAGTACGGACACGATGATCAACGTCACCAGGAAGATGATACCCGCGGACGCCGCCATGGCGATGGTTGCGTTTGGCGTGTAGTCGGCAATCAGAGGCATCAGCCTTGGGTAGAAGAAATAAGCAGCGAGAGCAGCAGCAACCCAGGAGGCAACGGACAGAACCTCCCGCGAGAACCCGCGCACCATGGCGAGTACGGCGGAAAACAGTGTCACGCCGATGAGAATTCCGTCGAGCATGGTAATGGGCATGTATTCGAACCTCGAGCTTGGCCGACCCAATCAGGCGCCGGTCGTGCTTGTCCTTTTACTCATCTTGCGATCCGGTCTCACTGGCGCGCGATCCGGCGATGCTGACAACAAGGTCGGGTAGGGCTTTGACCATTTGCCACTGTCCTTTTTCACGAGCCGGTAGGTCCGCGGAACCATCGGGCAAAACCGCACGCCCGAAACCGAGTTTTTCGGCCTCTTTCAGGCGCTGCGCCGTATGCGCGACCGGCCGCACGGCACCCGAAAGGCTTATCTCGCCGAAATAGACGCAATCGGCTGGAAGAGCAAGTCCAGCGAGTGATGAAACCAGTGCAGAAGCCACGGCCATATCGGCTGCCGGCTCGGTGATACGGTAGCCCCCGGCGACATTCAGATAAACGTCGTGTTGCCCCAGCCGCACACCGCAATGGGCTTCCAGCACGGCGAGGATCATCGAGAGGCGCGCGGAATCCCATCCGACGACGGCTCGCCGCGGCGTCCCAAGGGTCGACGGAGCGACCAGCGCCTGCACTTCGACCAGCACCGGACGCGTGCCTTCCATGCCGGCAAAGACCGAAGCCCCGGGGGCGCTGTCATTGCGTTCGCCCAAAAACAGCTCCGAGGGGTTCGCCACCTCCCGCAGGCCGCGATCCGACATCTCGAACACGCCGATTTCATCGGTCGGTCCGAACCGGTTTTTGACAGTCCTGAGGATCCTGTAGTGGTGACCCCGGTCGCCTTCGAAATAAAGCACACCGTCGACCATGTGCTCCACGACCCTCGGGCCGGCGATCTGGCCTTCCTTCGTAACATGACCGACGAGAATAACTGCTGACCCGGTCTTCTTGGCATAGCGGATCATGGCCTGCGCGGACGTGCGCACTTGCGTCACCGTTCCGGGGGCCGATTCGGCCATGTCGCTCCACAAGGTCTGGATCGAATCGATGATCACCAGATCAGAGCGCTTTTCGGCCGCCAGAGTGGCCAGTATGTCCTCGACATTGGTCTCGGCGGCCAACTGTACATCGCAATCGGCCGCACCCAGCCTCTGGGCGCGCAGACGCACCTGTGCAATGGCTTCCTCGCCGGACACGTAGATCACGCGATGGCCGCGGCGCGACAGCGCTGCCGCCGCTTGCATCAGGAGGGTCGATTTGCCGATTCCGGGGTCGCCGCCGACGAGCATGGCCGAGCCGCGAACGATGCCGCCGCCCGTGGCGCGGTCGAGTTCGGCTATCTCTGTGCGGATTCGCGGTGCATCCTCGATATCGCCTGAAAGCGATGTCAGCGCGACCGGATTGCCCTTTCTGGCCTGACGACCCGGGCCGCCGCCGATACCGCCGGCCGGACTATCCTCGACGATGGTGTTCCATGCGCCACAACCGTCGCACTTCCCCGCCCAGCGGGCGTGCACCGTACCGCAGCTCTGGCAAACGAATTGTGTCTTCTGGCGGGCCATCAATCGGTGCCATCCGCGGTCGATCGGCGGTAACTGCGGTGATAGCGGCCTCCCAGTGACGTCAACAGTTCGTAGCCGATGGTGCCTGCGGCTTCAGCGGTTTCAGTGATTGGAACATTGTGCCCGAACAGTTCGATGAACTCACCGGGGCGCAGCGCATCAACCGGAAGGTCGGTCGCATCGAACACCGTCATATCCATCGTAACGCGACCAAGGACGGGCAACCGGTAGCCGCGACAATAGCCAGTGGCGCCGGCAGTGCCGCCCTCCCGGAGCGGGGTACCGTGACCGGAAACGGCGCGATGGTAACCGTCGGCATATCCGACCGAACATACGGCCAGGCGGCTGTCGCGTTCGAGTTGGTGTGCGGCACCATATCCGACGGTTTCACCGGCACGGGCCTGTCGGATCGTGATCACCCTAGCTTCCGCCGTCACCACCGGTTTGAGGCCGATCTTTTCATTTGGCGCTCCGCCGTAGAGAGCTATTCCCGGCCGCGTCAGGTCGAAGAGATAATCGTCGCCGAGGAGAATGCCGGCAGAGTTCGTCAGGCTGGCTTCTATACCGTCGAAAGCTGCTGCGATCGCACGAAAATGATCGCGTTGAATTGGATTGAGGCTGTGGTCCGGTTCGTCGGCACAGGCCAGATGGCTCATCACCAGCACTGGTAAGAAACCGGAAGGCCGCGTGACGTCATCTGCCAGTGTCAAAGCCTCGTCAACTGAAATGCCCAGCCGGTGCATTCCCGTGTCGACCTGGAGCGCGCATGGATGCTCCCCATTGTCGACGCAGCTGGCTGTCCAAAGCGCCACCTGATCCATTGAAGCCAGGACAGGGACGAGGTCGGCGTCGCGACATCCTGCGTCGATGCCGGGCAACATGCAGTTCATGATATAAATGCGCGCCTCGGGCGCGTACCGCCGCGTCGCCACTCCCTCGTGAACCGTCGCGACGAAGAAATCACGGCACCCTGTTTCATACAGTGTGGTTGTGACCGGGCCGATGCCCAGCCCATAGCCGTCGGCCTTGACGACCGCAGCACAGCGGGCAGGGGAGGAAAGGTCCCGCAACACCCGCCAATTGGCAGCCAGTGCGTCGAGGTCGATCAGCAGACGAGCGCCGAAACTCTCGTCTCGTGACGCGTGGAAGCCATCCTGCCAGTCGTTCAATGGTTGTCCTGATCCATCAGCCTGGATTCCGATTGTCCCGGTGGTTCCTACTCATGGCTGTATTGCAGATAGGAGTTGTCGGCAAGGTCCGAGAACCGGGTGTATTCGTCCTGGAAGCCGAGTGTCACCGTGCCGGTCGGCCCGTGACGCTGTTTGGCGATGATGACATCGGCAAGGCCCTTGACCTTTGTCATCTTCTCCTCCCAACGCAGATACTCTTCGGTCTTGATGTCGCCCGAAACCTCTTCAGGGCTGCGTCGAGGTTCGGTGTTCTTGACGTAATACTCCTCGCGAAAGACGAACATCACCACATCGGCGTCCTGCTCGATTGAGCCGGATTCACGAAGGTCGGACAACTGGGGACGTTTGTCGTCGCGGTTCTCCACTTGTCGCGACAGCTGCGAGAGGGCGATGATCGGAACGTTGAGTTCCTTGCCGAGCGCCTTCAGCCCAGTGGTGATTTCGGTGATCTCCTGCACCCGGTTGTCGCCAGCTCGTTTGGAACCGGTCATAAGCTGCACGTAGTCGACGACCAGCAGATCAAGGCCGCGTTGGCGCTTCAAGCGCCGAGCCCGGGCTGCCAGTTGGGCAATTGAAATGCCACCAGTCTGGTCGATGTAGAAGGGGATCTTCTGCATTGTCTGCGAACAACCGACCAGCAGTTCGAAATCCGCTTCCGAAATGTCACCACGGCGGATCTTGGAAGACGAGATCTCCGTCTGTTCGGAGATGATTCTGGTTGCCAGCTGTTCCGACGACATCTCCAGCGAATAGAAGCCGACAACGCCGCCATTGATTGCCTTGACGCTGCCGTCGGCCTGGACTTCCGATTCGTAGGCTTTGGCGATGTTGTAAGCGATGTTGGTGGCGAGCGAGGTCTTACCCATGCCAGGTCGCCCGGCAAGGATGATCAGGTCGGAGGGTTGCAAGCCGCCCATTCGGGCGTCGAGCTGGCGAATGCCGGTGGAAACACCGGACAGGCCACCATCGCGCTGGAAGGCTGCGCCTGCCATGTCGATGGCCAGAGCAACCGCGTCGTTGAAGTCCTGAAACCCGCCGTCATATCGGCCGGTCTCGGCCAATTCGAAAAGCCGGCGTTCCGCGTCCTCGATCTGGTTCTGCGGCGGCATATCGAGCGGCGCGTCATAGGCAATATTGACCATGTCCTCGCCGATGGTGATCAGCGAGCGCCGCAGGGCCAGGTCGTAGATTGCACGACCATAGTCCTCGGCATTGATGATCGTCACGGCCTCGCTGGCCAGTCGTGCCAGATATTGAGCGACGGTCATCTCGCCGACCTTGTCGTCGGCCGGGAGGAAGGTCTTGATGGTGACGGGATTGGCCGTCTTGCCCATGCGTATGATGTCGCCCGCCACTTCGAAGATCTTTCGGTGCAGGGGTTCGTGCAGATGGCCCGGTTTCAGAAAGTCCGAGACGCGATAATAGGCTTCGTTGTTGACGAGAATGGCGCCGAGCAGAGCCTGTTCGGCCTCGACATTTCCCGGTGCCTCACGGTGGAGCGTGCCTCCGTCACTGTTGTCTGCCTCGCTCAGCCTTTGTGCCGGGTCGCTCATCGCCATTCCATATGTGTCTTGGTCCGCATCAAGAGGGCCAGATATAGCGCCAAAGACACGGTTGATGAATCGTTAAAATCGTTCTTCAGTCCGATTGAGCGGACCATGCTCGATCTCCACAAGCCCCATGTGGAAAAGAAAATTATAGCTGATTCTGTTTGACTCAGGGGAGGGAATCGGCAGGCCGATTCCCTCACGCTACTCGGCTGACTCGCGGCGCTTTCTCCGTGCCGATGCGCTGGCTTTCTTGGCACGGTGTGGTGCCTTTTCACCGTCGCTCATGTAATCGCGGGTGAGCGGAACAGCTCGCGGGTCATGGGCGAGTTGGATCTGGAAAACCACCAGGTCCTGCCACCGGAAGGCCACTTCCGAGGAAGCCAGGTAGAAATCCCACATGCGGCAGAAGGCCTCGTCGTAAAGCTCGGCCGCCTTGTCCCAGTGTTCGATGAAACTGGCCCGCCAGGCCTTTAGCGTTTCCGCATAGTGAAGCCGCAGCACTTCGATATCGGTGATGATCAGCCCGGATCGTTCGATCGGAGCAACCACGTCCGACAGGGACGGAATGTAGCCGCCAGGAAAGATGTACTTTTTGATGAACGGATTGGTCGGCGTCGGTGGTTCGGACTGACCAATCGTGTGCAGCAGCATCACGCCATCTCGCTCCAGCATCGCCGAACATTTTTCGAAATAGGTGCGGTAGTGCTTGCGGCCGACATGCTCAAACATGCCAACTGAGACAATGCGGTCAAATTTGCTGTCGAGTTGACGATAATCCTGCAGCTGAAATTCGACCTGGCCTGCGAATCCGTCCTCACGGGCCCTTTGGGTGGATACGGCGTGCTGTTCGTCCGATAGCGTTACGCCTGTCACTTCGGCATTGAACTGGCGGGCGAGATGCAGGGCCATGCCACCCCAACCGGAGCCGATGTCGAGAACCTTGAGGTTCTCGCGATCCATGATGAGCTTGGACGCGATGTGGCGTTTCTTCGCCAATTGAGCCTGTTCGAGATCGTCAGAGGGGTCGTGGAAATAGGCGCATGAATATTGCCGATCGGGATCGAGGAACAGATCGTAAAGTTCCCCGGACAGATCATAATGCTTCTGAACGTTGGAGCGAGACTTGCTCAACGTGTTCCATGTACCAACGGCTGTCGCCAGATGCCTCGCTTTCTGAAGGAACTTTTGCCAGTTCGACAGCGTGTACCGGTGCTCCCGTGCGTTGCGAAACGCCAGCTCGAGAAAGTCATAAACATCGCCATTTGGAAACTCGATATCGCCATTCATATAGGCTTCACCAAGTTTCAGGTTCGGGTCCAGGGCGATATCCCGGATCACGGCGTCGGTTTTGAGCCGCAACGTCACCGGTTTCCCGGTCCCATCTCCAAATTTGAGGTTCGAGCCGTCAGCAAAGACGATCGTCAGATCGCCGCTTCTGACAATGCCGCCAACAACCTTCTTCAACAGTCCCTTCACGATCAAAACCCCAACAATAACAACAGCAAGACAAAGGTTTTGGTGTTCGTAATTGTAGCACCGATCTGTCAGGAATCCAGTAGTACCCACTGGTGAGGCATGTTGAGGGTTGCATTACGCAGAGAAATTCGACCGATTCCGGGCAAAAAAAGCCCGGCGCGGGGGCCGGGCTTTTGAAAAAAAGAAACAAAAGCGGGTCAGGCTTTGGTTTCGTCCTCGCCGGCTTCCTCAGGAGCGCCGGTTTCCTCTGTATCGGCGGCTTCCGGCTCTGCCCCATCGGCTGCCTCGTCGGCGGCTGAGTCATCCTCGGCGGCTGAGTCATCCTCGGCGGTGGTGAACTCGACGCCTTCTTCGAACAGTTCCTCGGCGCTGACTTCACCTTCTTCTTCGTCGGTGCCGTAGATGGCATCAGCCGACGTCAGGTCTTCACCCTTGGCCTGCCGCTCTGCCTCGTCCGCCGAGCGGGCAACGTTCAGCTCGACCGCGACCTCGACTTCAGCATGCAGCGAAATGATCACTTCGTGAATGCCGATGGACTTGATCGGAGCCCGCAGCTCGACCTGGCTGCGGCCAATGGTGAAGCCTTCGTCTTCGAGCAGGGCAACAACATCGCGTGCGGCCACCGAACCATAGAGCTGGCCGGTTTCCCCCGCAGCGCGGACAACCACGAAGGACTTACCGTCCAACTTGTCGGCGACCTGCTGAGCTTCGTTCTTGCGCTCAAGGTTGCGAGCTTCAAGCTGCACGCGGTCGGCATCAAAACGCTCGCGGTTGGCATCGTTTGCGCGCAGCGCCTTGCCCTGCGGCAGCAGGTAGTTGCGTGCGTAGCCGTCGCGTACTTTGACGACGTCACCCATCTGACCGAGTTTGGCGACGCGTTCCAGGAGGATTACATCCATTTTGGTTTCCTTTCAGAAGAGATCTATTGAGGTTGATTGTCGTTTGAGCCTGCACTTGAGAGCGGGCTTGTGCGGGCTGTTTCCAGCAGACCCGCAAAAAGAAAAAGCAGCAGCGGCAGCGGAAAAAACATGATCACTGCCGCGTAGCTGAGCCACAGAGCCATTGGACGCCAGGGGCGACCCATCGTCCAGCTATGCATCATCGCCAAACCCGCCAGTATGAACCCGCCGGCAAACCCACCGGCCACCGTTGCCCCGATTAGGCCAAGCGTTCCGCCGGCCAGACTGAGCAGCAGTCCTGCACCGAGCGCCAGCAGGGCCAGGCGCGACATTCTCAAGGCCACCGGAATGAGATCGGCCGGCCGCTTCGCCCGCCCGGAAGCGCGGACCACTGCTGAAGCGATATACCAGGCGCTGAACAGAATCATGACCTGCATGGATGCGTACACCGCCGGAAGGAGGCGGGTCATGAAGGAGACCATCTCGGCACGGTCGGCGCTGCCCGGCTGAAAATCCGCGTTCTGCTCCTGGATCATTGAAAACAGGGAATCGACGACTTCACCGACAATGGCCTCGCCATAACCGGCGACCGCTCCTGCAACAATCAGCGAGGCGGTCAGCAGGCCACACAGGTGAAGCATGATGTCCGACAGCGGAAACCATGCCAACTGTCCTTGCGGACCACCGAGTTCCTCCGCTGGACGCGCCAGATTGCTCAAGTGTGCGATCCAGGCAGCAGGCACCAATGTGGTAATTGCCACCATGAGGGCGGATATCGGGGAAAGGACAACGGCGATGATGGCGGTGCCAGTGACAACCGCAGTAACGCCCGCGACATTCGACCAACCGAGACCGGCAATCAAAACCGGTAGCGTTGCGAAGATCGAGAGCAGAACCGACAACGCAGTCATGTTTCCTGGTCCCAGCACCAGAAGTGCCGAGGCCAGACCGGCTACAAGGCCGACAAGAAGCGATTGCGGTTTGACGTTCATGATGGCGCTGTCCTGCTTGTTCAAGCAGTTAGAGGTGTTTGCGGACTCATTTTCTGAGGAGACCGAAACACCCCAACTCGGGGTTTAGTAACACCTTCCGTGCCCATCACGAAAGGGAGCAGCCGGGGCAAACCCCGGCTGAAACAGTTGAACTTACTTCACCAGGTAAGGCAGCAGGCCGAGGAAGCGGGCACGCTTGATGGCACGGGCCAACTCGCGCTGCTTCTTCTGGCTGACGGCGGTGATGCGGGACGGAACGATCTTGCCGCGCTCGGAAATGTAGCGCTGCAGCAGGCGCACGTCCTTGTAGTCGATCTTCGGAGCATTGGCGCCGGAGAACGGGCAGGTCTTGCGGCGGCGGTGGAACGGCCGACGGGTCGGAATCTGATTGATATCAACCATAGTGTCTCTCCCTTAGCGGCGGTCTTCACGCGGCCGGCGCGGGCCATCGCGGTCGCCACGGCGCGGACGGTCGTCGCGGTCGCGCTTCTGCAACATGATCGACGGCCCTTCTTCGTGGGCGTCGACGCGTATCGTCATGTAGCGCAGCACATCTTCATTGATGCGCATTTGACGTTCCATCTCCTGCACGGCCGCGGCCGGTGCATCGATGTCCATCAGCGTGTAATGCGCCTTGCGGTTCTTGTTAATGCGGTATGAGAGGGACTTCAGTCCCCAGCTTTCCGTACGCCCGACCGATCCGCCATTGCCTTCGAGTACGCCCTTGAACTGTTCAACGAGCGCTTCGACCTGCTGGCTGGATACGTCCTGCCGGGCAAGGAACACATGTTCGTAAAGTGCCATGAATGACTTGCCTTTCCTTTGCGTTGTGTTCGCTGGTTCCCGGATATCGGCGGCTAAGCCTCAACGACCCTCCGTCGGTCCTGGACCGATTGGAAAGGCGCTGATATCGAGACGGTCGAGAGCGGAGACACGGGAGGCCGGAAATCTGTTTTTCCTGACGCCCGACGCAAAGTCGGACGGCCCTCCGTTCAGCCCCCAGCCAGATGACCGGGTCATTCGAACAGCGCGCTTATACGGGTTTTTCGGCGAGATGCAAGTCTTCTGCCAAAATGTGGCCGACGAGATCGGTAGCCGTGAGCGTCTTCCCGTTGGTCGAGTGCGATTTCTTTGCTATGGCTGGCCGAAAAAGGGGAGATGCGCATGACCGCTGAACGCCGGCAGACCGACCTCGTCATGGTGGTAACCAGCGATATTGCTGGGCAGTTGCGAGGCAAAGCCACCCCGCTGGAGAACCTGCAATCGCGCCAGAACATTGGCGTCGGTTGGACCCCGACGAACACGTTCATTACCTCCTTCGGACCGATTGCCGATGGTCCATGGGGCGCTTTCGGCGATCTGATGCTGAGACCCGATCTGTCCGCGATGGTCGACCTGAACTTACCGGACTTCGGAATCAACGAGTGTTTTTGCATCGGTGATGTGTTCAAACTCGATGGCGATCCGTGGGAATGCTGCCTCCGCGGTCAGCTCAAGTCCGCCATCCAGCGCCTTGAGGAACGGCACGGTCTGAGGGTGACCGCGGCGTTCGAACACGAATTTCATTATTCCGGGACCGAGGAGCAGCCCGGTCTGGGCTACGCGTTGCGGGCATTGCGCCGCATGGGCGAATTTCCCGATCGGTTGATGGACGTGCTCGCGCGGGCGGGCCTGACACCGGATACGTTCATGCCGGAATACGGACCGGGTCAGGCCGAAGTGACGATCGCTCCGGCGGATGCGCTGCGGGCGGCAGACGAGGCGGTCATTCTTCGCGAGGTGACGAGGGCGGTGGCGCGCGGTCTTGATGCCCGCGCCAGCTTCACACCGATCGTTGATCCTGCCGGCGTTGGAAATGGCGTTCACCTGCACTTCTCGCTGAAGGATATGGACGGCAATCCAGTCAACTACGACAAATCGGGCCCTCACGGAGTTGCCGAAAAAGCCGGCACATTCGTTGCAGGTATCCTCAAGCACATGCCGGCTCTGATCGCCATGACCGCCTCGTCGGTGCCGTCCTACCTCCGCTTGACACCGCATCGCTGGAGCGCGGCCTTCAACAATTTCGGCCTGCAGGATCGCGAGGCCGGTGTCCGCATTTGTCCTGTCTTCAAGTCGCAGCCGGACGAGGATGTCTCCGGGAAGTTCCATTTCGAGTATCGTGCCGCCGATGCTGCGGTAAGCCCGTATCTGCTGTTCGCAGCCCTGATCAACGCGGGCCTCGATGGGCTGGACAACAAACTGGCTGTGCCGACCATTACGACGGAGGACCTCACCACCTGGGACGAAACCGTTCTGGCGGATGCTGAGATCGTGCGTTTGCCGGACCAGCTCGCCGCAGCACTCGACAATCTGCAGGAAAGCGAGTGGGCAAGGGCCGCCTTCGGCGACAGCCTGGTCGATGCATTTCTGCGTCACAAACGCTGTGAGATCGAGATCATGGAAGGCCTGACGGAAGAGGATATCTGCGAGAGATACGTCGCTGCCTATTGATATGCGTGGCCGACCGCGACCCGCGAGGGGCGGCCGACCACTCGGACTTAGTTGCCCGCAACGGCTTTGCGCAGTTGGTCGAAATGCTCGTCCCAGCCGTCGTCGAAAGCCATCAAAAGACGCATTGTCTGTTCTCCGGCGGCCTCCTCGATGCCCTCGTGCGTCAACGAAAGTCGGGTGCCGCCCGCTGCTTCCTCGAGAATCCAGGTCAACTTGGTTTCCGCGTCTCCGAGCGGCTTGACCATGAACGTGCATTCCATTCGATGAGGTTCGTCCATGGACAGAACGCGTCCCCAGATTTGACGGACGCGAGACCCGTCATCGCCAATTCGGTAGAGCTCGTAGGCCTGTCCCTCCTGTAAGTCATCGTCGCTGCGATGATACCATTTGGCGAGCTTTTCCTTCTGTGTCAGGAACGACCAGACGGTTTCCCGGGAAGCGTTGAAAAATACGGTTTTGGTGATGACGTCGGATTTCATTTCCTGTTCTCCTCTTCGTCGACGGCTTTTTGCAGGGCTTGCAGACGGTCGTCCCAAAAAGCATCGAAATAGCTCAACCAGTCGGCAGCGGGTTTCAGTCCGGCCGGGTTGAATCGGTTGACGCGCTCCCGTCCCCTGGGGTGAACGGAAATCAGATTGCCTTCCTGTAGAATGACTAGGTGCTTCTTCACCGCCGCACGGGTGATGTCGTAACGACCGGCAACATCGCCAATGGTCATGTCCTGGTGGCTCAGCAACATCAGGATGTCTCGGCGGGTGGTATCCGCAAGGCCGCGAAACGCGCCCTGAAGACTGGCGTTTTGCGAAGCAATCATTGGGCTACCGGCCGGAAATCGAATTTTCCGTCCTGGTACAGGAACGTGACACATTCGGTCGCCGAAACGCATTTGCTTATATGCGGAAGGTCCTTTGGAATCCGGTAAAAGGAACCTTCCCGCAGCACTGTTTCGGTAGCATCGGACCCAAGTGCGGTGTGAACCATTGCACCTGAAACAACCACACCGAACATGTCAGCGGATTTGGTGTGCGCCGGGCTCACCAGTCCGGCGGGGAGGCGAACCATCGCCATGTAAGGCTCGGCAAAGCGGTCGCCGACCAGCGGGGCGAAAGCCACACCTTCAGGTGTTTTCTGCCACGCCAGTTTCTCTGGGTTCAGATTTGTCACGACTTCCTCCGCCGCCAGGCCGGTGACGGAAAGGGCGAATGCCGCAACGGCGGTCTTTGCGATTTTTAACATAGGCTGCTCCATATAAAACCAAAAGGTATCATTTATATGCGATACCAAAAGGTATTATGTCAAGCCCTGACGATTTTTTTGGATTGGCCTAAATTGGGAAGCCGTCAGTCAGTCAGATGCGCGACGATGGCACGCCATTCTTCTTCGACGTTGGTGGCGCTTTGCGGGACACCGGCACTGCGGTACCAGTAGGCGGCATTGGGCTGATCACCTTCGATCAGGTGTGCCAACGCGTGAACCAGATCATAGGAGGATGTACCCTCCGCGGTTTGACAGATTTCATGCGCGCGTACCCAACTGTCACCCAATTGCAATTCACCTTTTTTGAGCCACCAAAGGGCTTGCAGGGGTGCTGAAAGGTCGGCTGGTGGCGAATCGAGCGACTGGCTGTCGAGAATCCGATTGTTCATGGGCTGGTTCCGGTTCGGTAGGCAAACGGTCAGACTATGTTTTCCATGATGCCTTTTCGCAGCGCAACCGGCAAACTTCGACAGGAAGCACCGTCTACTTGTTGCGATAGAGCAGCCAGTCCTTGAACGCCTTGCCATTGCCGGCCGGAATCTCCGAAAATTTCGTAACTCGGTTGCGCCCGCTGTTTTTGGAAGCATAAAGCGCTTGGTCTACCTTTCGGTAAAGTTCATTGGGGTCGGTCGCTTCAGATGCCATACAGAGCCCGAGTGACACGGTCACGGGCCCATAGTTCACGCCGGATTTGTTGTTGATGAATTTTTGCGCTTCTACAGCGCCTCGAATGGTCTCGGCGCTGCTGGAGGCTTCTTCTTCCGTGGTGTTTTCCAACGCGACGGCAAACTCCTCGCCGCCGATGCGAGCAACAAAAGCGTCCTTATCCAGGGAGGCTCGGATGATTCCGGCAACGTAAGCCAAAATCTTGTCACCAACTATATGGCCGTGGGTATCGTTGATCCGCTTGAAATGGTCGATATCAGCAAAAATAAGAGCCGAGTACATCGCTGTTTTCTTGTCGCTGCCGAGTTCGGCAATATGGGCGTCGAAGGCCCTGCGATTAGCCAATTTGGTCAATGAATCGGTATTGGCCAGTCTCTTGTAGCGGTCGAGTTCGACCTGGATGCTGTGGATTTCCGCCGATGTCTCGTTCATTGACGACACGACCTGTTTGCCGTGTTTGATGGTGGTGTCCGTTGCATCCGACAGCAAGCTGACGATCTGCGTAATCAATTGGCGGCTCTGACCACTTGGCCCGGACATCTTCTGTGACGTGTCTCCGAGAACCCGTCCGTAACTTTGCAGCGACGCCTGCTCTCGGCGCAGAAGGTTGAGGACCTCAGTCACCTGGAGAGCCATTTTGTCCCTTGCTTCTTCCATCACGCCCTCACCGTGATGGTGAGCAAAAAAGGTTCGGCCGAGCGTGTCCAGGTCGTCCTGCGTGGCGCCGCTGCCCAGCTTGTTGAGCTGGTCCTGCAGTCTTTTGTCGGTGCCTGTGGCAGCCTCATAGAAGAGTTCGTAGTTGCGAGGCAGACCGGCCGCTCCGAACTCGTTCATCATCTGGACGACCTGGGTTGCGATATCAGTCATGGCATCTTCGCCGGTAAATCCGCTAATGGGTGGGCAGTTGGAAAACTTCCCCATATATCTATTGGAATTACGGTAAATAATTTGCAAATGGGCGCCCATTTTTGCTTTGTACGCAAGGGTTGAGAATGTGCGGCGTTTCTACCTGGAACAAAGCTCAAGACACCCGAATTGCGTGCCCAGCCGAGTCCAGGTGCGATTGCTGGTATCGACCCATTGCGCTTGACTTCGCGCCGGTTCGGTGGTGAGAGGCGGCGGATTGAATTGGGGACCATGCGACATGAGCACAGCATTCACCTTTCCCGGGCAAGGAAGCCAGACCGTTGGCATGGGCAAGGACCTTGCAGACGCTTTTCCAGCGGCTCGGGCGGTTTTTGAAGAGGTCGATGAAGCCCTGGGCGAGAAACTGTCCACCCTGATGTGGGAAGGTGAGATCGAAGAACTCACTCTGACGGCAAACGCACAGCCCGCCTTGATGGCTGTATCGCTGGCCGCAGTCCGCACGTTGGAGGCCGGTGGATTCGATCTGGCTGCCAATGTCTCTTATGTGGCGGGTCATTCTCTTGGCGAATATTCAGCTCTTGCGGCGGCCGGAACCTTCTCCGTTGCGGACGCAGCTCGACTGCTGAGAATTCGCGGCAATGCGATGCAGGATGCGGTGCCGGTGGGGCAGGGCGCGATGGCGGCCATTATCGGGCTTGATCAGACCGAGGTTGAGGCGGTCTGTGTGGCGGCCGCCAAAGAAGGGGGCGCCTGCCAGATTGCAAACGACAATGGCGGTGGGCAGTTGGTGGTTTCCGGATCGAAAGGCGCGGTGGAACAGGCCGCTGAGCTGGCGAAGGAAAAGGGCGCCAAGCGTGCCCTGTTGCTGCCGGTTTCGGCACCGTTTCATTCTGAACTGATGCAGCCCGCAGCGGAAACAATGCAGGCGGCCCTTCAGGAGGTCGAAATGAACGCTCCCGTCGTTCCTCTCGTTGCCAATGTGCTTGCCACGCCGGTCTCGGAGCCTGTGGAGATTGCCAGGTTGCTTGTTCGCCAGGTGACCGGTCGGGTACGTTGGAACGAAACGATTACCTGGCTCGCCGCCCATGATGTGCATGATGTCTACGAAGTCGGTGCAGGCAAGGTGTTGACCGGACTTGCCCGGCGCATCGATCGTTCGGTCGCCGGCAAGGCGATCAACACGCCGCAGGATATCGAAGATCTGTTGAACAACTGAACGGAGCCCTTTGCGGGCTCTCAATACGTCAGCGAGGAGTTGCACCATGTTTGATTTGACCGGCCGAAAGGCTCTCGTCACCGGAGCATCCGGCGGGATCGGTGAAGCAATCGCCAGGCTCCTGCATTCGGCAGGGGTGACCGTGGGTTTGCACGGAACGAGAAAGGAAAAGCTCGACTCTCTTGCGGCTGAATTGGGTGATCGGGTCCACGTCTTTCCCGCCGACCTTTCGGATCGGGAGGCAGTGAAGGCGCTGGCAAAATCGGCCGAGGAGATGCTCGAAGGCGTGGAAATCCTCGTCAACAATGCCGGCATTACCCGCGACGGATTGTTCGTTCGCATGTCTGATGAAGACTGGGATGCCGTCCTCAACGTCAATCTCACGTCGGTCTTTCAGCTGACCCGCGATTTGACCCATCCCATGATGCGTCGCCGCCATGGGCGAATCATCAACATCACCTCGGTGGTGGGCGTAACGGGCAACCCGGGTCAGGCAAACTATTGCGCATCCAAAGCGGGGCTGATCGGTTTTTCCAAGTCGCTTGCGCAGGAAATTGCTTCGCGCAATGTCACCGTCAACTGCGTCGCGCCCGGATTCATCGAATCGGCCATGACGGACAAGCTGAACGACAAGCAGAAAGACGCCATCATGGGGGCGATCCCAATGCGCCGGATGGGAACCGGCGCCGAAGTCGCTTCCTCAGTGGCCTATCTCGCATCGGATGAAGCCGGCTATATTACCGGCCAGACGATCCACGTGAATGGTGGAATGGCGATGATCTAGTGTCCTGAATCTGAAGTTCGCCTCATTGTGCAGCGTGCTCCGAACGAGCTTCAGATTCAATCAGGACACTAGCAAGACTATGATCCTAGTGTGGTTTATGGATTTGAAGTTCCTACAGGAGGTCGCTGCAATCATCATAGGAACTTCAAATCCACCACACTAGGCTGCAATCTGCGCGTCCGTTTGCCGCCTTCATTGCAACCACTTCGTAAAGACGCAACCCGCTTTGGAAATTGGGACTTTGCGGGCGGCACAAACCGTGTTAATGGCCGCAGCCATTGCAGGAACCGACGGTTTCGACGGGGAGTGCAGTGCCGGGGAAAACGGGAAATCCACAGTCCCGGATTTTGACGGGACGTATGCGCCGAATTATAAGGCGCTTGAACTTGATTGAGAGATCGCATGCCGCTATCCAAGGCATTGCATAACGTATAGGGGTCGAGGAAACCGACATGAGCGATATCGCAGAACGCGTTAAGAATATTGTTGTCGAGCATCTTGGCGTGGACGCCGAGAAGGTGACGGAAGGCGCGAGTTTCATCGACGATCTCGGTGCCGACTCCCTGGACACTGTCGAGCTGGTCATGGCTTTCGAGGAAGAGTTCGGCGTAGAGATCCCGGACGATGCGGCAGACACCATTCTGACGGTTGGCGATGCGGTCAAATATATCGAGAAGTCGCAAGGCTGACTTCCCTTCGGGGGCCGATCCGTCTCCCGATCGCCATTTGGCATGTGGACTCAGGATCATATAGACTACGTTCAGCAGCCCGGGATTTTTCCGGGCTGATTGGTATTTGCGTGCGATTCGCCCGGGCGTCAGACCGGATTGAATCACACCGGCCGTGGGGCCAGAGACAGTGCAACAGATTGGGGACAGCATGAGGCGCGTCGTTATCACCGGGACCGGAATGGTATCTCCGCTTGGCGACGGAACCGAGGTTACCTGGAAGCGGCTCGTTGCCGGGGAAAATGCAGCATCCCGGATCGAAAGTTTCGAAACTGACGACCTCGCGGTCAAGATCGCCTGCAGTATCCCGTTGGGCGACGGCAGCGACGGCACGTTCAATCCGGATACCTATTGGGAACCCAAGGAACAGCGCAAGGTCGATCCCTTCATCACCTATGCTGTCGCCGCGGCGGATCAGGCCCTGGCTGACGCACGCTGGGCTCCAGAAACCGACGAAGACCAGATCGCAACCGGTGTTTTGATAGGATCCGGCATCGGCGGGTTGCAGGGCATCATTGAAGCTGGCGAAACTCTGCGCGATCGCGGACCCCGACGCATATCTCCTTTCTTCATACCCGGCCGGTTGATCAATCTCGCATCCGGTCAGGTTTCCATCAAACATCGGCTTCGCGGGCCCAACCACGCCGTCGTGACCGCTTGCTCCACCGGGGCTCACGCGATCGGTGACGCAACTCGGTTGATTGCGCTCGGTGATGCAGACGTCATGGTCGCCGGCGGCGCAGAATCTCCGATATGCCGCATCTCGCTGGCAGGCTTTGCCGCGTGCAAGGCCCTTTCGACCAAATACAACGACGATCCGCAACGTGCCTCGCGCCCCTATGACGTCGATCGGGACGGCTTCGTCATGGGAGAAGGCGCCGGTGTCGTGGTGCTGGAGGAATTGGAACACGCGCAGTCCCGAGGCGCGACGATTCTTGCCGAAGTCGTTGGCTACGGACTGTCGGGCGACGCTTATCACATCACGGCTCCATCCGAGGATGGAGAAGGGGCCTACCGCTGCATGCAGTCTGCGATGAAGCGTGCGCGCATCTCTGCAACCGACATCGACTACATCAACGCGCATGGTACGTCGACCATGGCTGATACGATCGAACTGAAAGCCGTTGAGCGTCTGGTTGGAGATGCCGCCGATTCGATCTCGATGTCGTCGACAAAGTCGGCGATCGGCCACCTCCTGGGTGCTGCTGGCGCGGTTGAGGCGATTTTCACCGCGCTCGCAATTCGCGATAACGTCGTGCCACCAACGCTGAATCTCGACAACCCGTCGGTCGAAACAGCGATCGATCTTGTACCCAAAGTAGCGCGCAGCCGCGAAATCAATGTTGCGCTTTCAAATTCCTTCGGTTTTGGGGGTACAAACGCTTCACTGGTCTTGCGCCGGTTTGAAGGCTAGAGCATATTTTCGCCAAGTTGACCCATTCTGAAAGGACCGGGGCGCGCTCCGACACATATTTGTTTCTGAATTCCGGAAGCGAAGTTGTATCGGTTGGAGCCGATGTAACAGCGTGGTTCCTCTTCAGGTCGCATCGCTGAAGCGTCCATTGTGGACGGCGGACGATAGCAACCCTGACGACGGAAATTTGGGGTGACGATGGTAACGCCGTTCCCATAATCGACGGCTAGCTATCTGTTGCCACATTCATTGCCATAGTGTCGGCAGAGCCTGACATTTGAGAATAGAGAGCGAATGGTGAGTGACCGTAGATTTCCGGACGACGATGTCGGTTTTGGTGGGACCGGCTCCAACGGTCCGATCTTTCCTCAGTCCGCGAGGCAGGCGCTGAAACCTCAGGAGGCGCCACAGCCGCCGAAGCGCTCCGAACGCGCGCGCAGCCAGTTCGTGGTTTTCCTGAATTTCATGATGTCGCTGGTTGTTTTCCTGGTCATCGCCGCCGCCGGAGCCGTCTATTTCGGTTCCCTGCGCTTCGAGGAACGCGGACCGCTGGCAAGCAACACCAACGTGCTCGTTCGCGAGGGCGCCAGCGTCGGCGAGATCGCCACCAATCTGCAAAGGCGCAATGTCATTACGGATGCACGCATTTTTCGCCTGGGTGTGCGGGCGTACATGCCGAATGATTCGCTGAAAGCCGGTGAGTACGAGATAAAGGCCGGTTCTTCAATGCATGAGGTAATGGAACTTTTGCGTTCCGGAAAGTCGATCCTCCACTCGATCACTTTGGCCGAAGGACTTACGGTCGCTCAGACGTTCAAGACTTTGGCGAACAATCCGGAGTTGACGGGGGACCTGCCTGAGGACCTGCCGCCAGAAGGATCGCTCCGACCCGAAACCTACAAGTTCACTCGGGGAACGACGCGCCAGGAGATCATCGATCAGATGAAGGCCTCACAAAGCACGCTTGTTGACCAGATCTGGGCGCGGCGCAGGGACGAATTGCCAATCAATAGCAAGGATGAGTTGGTAATTCTGGCAAGCATCGTGGAGAAGGAAACCGGGCGCGCAGACGAGCGATCTCTTGTCGCTTCCGTTTTCCTCAACCGTCTTGAGCGGGGAATGCGTCTGCAGTCGGATCCTACCATCATATACGGGATCTTCGGTGGCGACGGAAAGCCGGCCGACCGGCCGATCTATCGATCCGACATCGACAAGCCCACTCCCTACAACACGTATGTCATTGACGGGCTGCCCCCAACACCGATCGCCAATCCGGGTCGTGCGGCACTGGAGGCGGTGGCCAATCCATCGAAAACCAACAACATCTTTTTTGTAGCGGACGGCACAGGAGGGCACGTATTTGCCGAAACGCTCGAGCAGCACAACGCCAATGTGCAGCGTTGGCGCAAGATCGAGGCGGAGCGTGCCAAGGAAAAAGAAGAAGCTAACCAGTAGGTTGGCCCGGCTCGACCGCTGCGTCGTTACGCCGGGGAATGGGGCATGACACTGCAATCAATGACCGGATTTGCGCGCGCCGATGGTAGTGTCGGCGCATTTCGATGGGCGTGGGAAGCGCGTTCCGTCAATGGTCGCAGCTTCGACCTGCGTTTGCGATTGCCGCCCGGATTTGAACGCCTTGATCCGACCATTCGAAAGTCTGTGTCATCGGCTGTCCAACGCGGAAATCTTCAACTCACACTGACCGTATCGCGCGATGAAACGCCGCTGCAACCAGTGGTCAACGAGGCGGCGCTAGATGCCATTGTTGAGCTGGTCGAACGATTGGCCGATCGTGTAGATGCCGCTCCCCCAACGCTGGACGGATTGCTTAATCTGCGTGGTGTTCTTGAAGTGCGAGAGCCGGACATCGATCCCGAGGATGCTCTGTTGGAAGAGGAAGCAATCATCGAAGGTTTGCAGTCCGCGATCGACGGCCTTGTGGAGATGCGCGAGGCCGAAGGAGAAAAGATCGGCTCGTTTCTATTGTCCCAGGTCGATGGTGTCGCGGCTCTGGTACAGCGCATAGATGCCGATCCGTCGCGCCAGCCGGATGCCATCGTTGAAAGACTTGCTGCGCAAGTCAAATTGCTGCGGCAGGCAGACGGAGGCCTGGACGAAAATCGTCTCCACATGGAAGCCGCAATTCTTGCAGCAAAGGCCGACCTGCGCGAGGAAATTGACCGCCTGGCGGCCCATGTCGAAGCCTGTCGTGAACTCCTGGGGGATGGCGGTGCAATTGGCAGAAAACTCGATTTCATCGCGCAGGAATTCAACCGTGAAACCAATACGATCTGCTCCAAGTCCAACGCCGCGTCAGTGACCGCGCTCGGTCTTGAGTTGAAGGTTCTGATCGATCAGTTCCGCGAACAGGTTCAGAATCTGGAGTAGCCTATGGCGCAGGACCACCTTGCATTTTCCAATATTCAGCGCCGAGGTCTCATGCTGGTCTTGTCTTCGCCCTCAGGTGCCGGCAAGTCGACCATTGCGCGAAATCTCCTTGAAAATGACGGGGAATTCAGCCTGTCCGTCAGCGTGACAACCCGGCCGCGCCGGGGCAGCGAAATCGACGGTGTTCACTATCGTTTTCTTTCCGATGTCGATTTCGGGCGCCTGCGCGATACGGATGCACTTCTGGAATGGGCAGAGGTGCATGGAAACCGCTACGGGACACCTCGGGAACCGGTCGAGCGCTCAATGGCGGACGGGCGTGACATGCTATTCGACATCGACTGGCAGGGCGCGTTGCAATTGCAGGAAAAGATGCCGGCCGATGTCGTGTCGGTGTTCATCCTGCCTCCGTCTCTCGGTGAATTGAAATCGCGCTTGCAACGGCGGGCCGAGGATGCAGACGATGTCATCCGAACCCGCCTCGAAAACGCCAAGACCGAGATGGAGCACTGGCGCGACTACGATTACGTCGTCATCAATGATGACCTCGACCGGGCCTATTCAGCGGTCAAATGCATCGTCCAGGCAGAAAGGCTGCGCCGCGATCGGCGACCGGGTCTGTTCGACTTCGTCAGTGGACTGCTCGAAGAAGATGTCGCTGATTCCTAACCGAGTGCATTCGCGAGGCTGCAGAATTCTTCAATGCTGAGGGTTTCGGCTCTGCGGCGCGGGTCGATGCAGCAAGACTCCAGCAAGGTCTGGCCTCCCAGTGGCTTGAGGCTCTGGCGTAGCATTTTGCGGCGTTGGCCGAAGGCCGCTCGTGTCACCTGCTCCAGGGCGCTGGAACGACAGGCCAGTGGAGTCTGGATCGGCTCGATATGGACAATGCTCGAAGTGACCTTGGGCGGAGGTGTGAAGGCATTGGGCGGTACATCGAAGGCGATCCTCGACTGCGTGCGCCATCCAGCCAACACTCCCAGCCGGCCGTAAGCCGCGGTTCCCGGCGCAGCCACGATGCGCTGCGCCACTTCCTTCTGAAACATCAACGTGAGCGCCTCAAAAAAAGGCGGCCAGGGTTCGCTGAGCAACCAACCAACCAGCAATTGAGTTCCGATGTTGTAAGGCAGATTGGCGATGATCCTTGTGTTGTGACCATCGGCCAACTCGCGGTAATTGATCGTCAGAGCGTCACCCTCGATGACATGTAGCCGTTCAGAATAGTGCGCGGATATCTCTGCCAACGCGGGAATGCAGCGACTGTCGCGTTCAATTGCAATGACCTGACGGGCGCCGGAGGCGAGCAGGGCCCGGGTCAATCCACCGGGGCCGGGACCAACCTCGATGATCGTTAGTCCTTCCAGAGAACCTCCGGCGAAGGCGATCTTGCGGGTCAGATTGAGGTCGAGCAGGAAATTCTGGCCGAGCGCCTTCCGGGCATCCAGCCCGTGCCGTGCAATGACGTCGCGCAGCGGTGGCAACCCGTCAATGGCGGTCATTGGAAGAGGCGGCCGCGTTTTCGGACATGGTCTGCGCGAGACGCACGGCGGCGCCCAGACTGCTGGCTCTCGCTATGCCCTTTCCCGCAATGTCAAAGGCAGTGCCATGGTCAGGGGAGGTTCTGATGAAAGGTAAACCGAGCGTCACGTTCACTGTATCGTCAAACCCGAGCGCTTTCGCGGGTATCAAAGCCTGATCGTGGTACATGCACAATGCCGCATCATAGCGCTCGCGAGCCGCTTCATGAAACATGGTGTCGGCGGGCAGGGGACCGGAAGCGTCGATGCCCAAATTTTTCAGCCTTTGGACAGCCGGCGCGACGATGTCCGCATCTTCCGTACCCAACGCTCCGGATTCGCCTGCATGTGGATTGAGGCCGGCAACGGCGAGCCGCGGATGGGCGACCCGAAACCAGGTTACAAGGTCCGCCGCAACTATTTTGCCTGTTTCGACAATTTCATCACTCGTCAGGCGTTTGGGGACCTCCCTCAATGGCATGTGAATTGTAACCGGAACCGCACGCAACAGCGGGCCGGCGAGCATCATGACCGGACGAATGGAATTACCTGTAGCGCGTGTGGCAAGTTCGCCCAGAAACTCGGTATGGCCGGGGAACTTGAACCCGGCCGCATAGAGCTGCGATTTTGCAATCGGGTTGGTCACCACTGCTGATGCATAGCCGTCAGTGACGAGTGATACGGCCCTTTCGATCGATTCAACCACCGCAGCAGAATTCCCGCTATCAGGCTTGCCAGCTTCTGCTCTCACGGTACTTTTGAGCGTTGCGACTACCAGCGCATCTTCCGGCCAATCGTCAGGCCGGTGCGGATCTGCTTCGACGATCGGCACGCCAATGCCAAGTTGGTCGGCGCGATTTGCCAGCAGGGATGGGCATGCGAGCACGAAAAACCTGGGCAGCCTCAAGTCTCTTCGCTGCTGCCAAAGCGAGAGGGTAATGTCCGGTCCGATACCGGAGGGATCGCCCATCGTCATAGCAATCGGCGGTGCTGTGTCTACCGCCGGCTTAGTCCACAGTCCCGAACTCAACGGTAGCTGATGCGAGCCTTTTCCCGCAACTCGGCCAGGTATTTCGCACTGTTGGCGTTTTCGCTTGCCGGTTTCTGGGACTCTTCCAATCGGAACACCATTTCGGCGGCCAGGTCGTCGGAAACCTGCTTGCTCGAACAAACAGCGAGAAACTCGACACCGCGATCCGTCACGCGAGCACTCGTTGTTTTTCCCTGCGGCGTCTTTTCAACGAGCTTTTTCCAGTCCGCCGGCAGGGCAGGCTGCATAACCCGGCCCAAGTCAATGACCGAAACGTCACGCAACCCCTTTGCAAACTGACGGGTCGACCGGCAGTCAACGAACCGGTTACGCATCGACTCCGCCTCGCGCTTCCGCTTGCTCAGAATAGCATTGCGTTTCGATTTCGGGACGACGAAGACAACCTGCTGGAGGATATATTCCGTCGTTGACGGTTTCTCTCCGCCACGCTCAAGCATCTTGGACACCAGTTCCTCGGTGCTCATGCCGCCGCGCCGCGATCCAAAACGCGCGGACACAGCGCGTGGCCACGACATTTGAACCCGGATGAACTCCTTGAAATGGTCAGCGCCGACACCCGCTTGCGCGAGAATTTGCGACATTTGCTTTGCAGAGAGTTTGTTGGCTCTGGCAAATCGAGCGAAAGACTGGTTTACCGCAGCATCCGACACGGTCGCGCGCAGTCGCCGCACCTCGGTCATCTTGATCGCTTCTTCAATCATCTGCTCTTGGGCTTTCTTCTTGAGATTGCCCTTGGCGCGCTGCAGCCGCAACAGCTTCGTCCGCCGATCGAGATCGTATGTAGTTATCGGATTGCCGTTGACGATGACTGCTATTTCATTGGCGCGAACGGGACCGTTTCCGGCCACCAGCACAGTGGTAAGAGCGAAACAGATCGCAATCACAACGATCCCCAACGCGTGTTTGATGGATGGGCCGTCCTTCATGTCTTGATTCCCTAATGCAGCCTGTGCCGTCATTTTCGCAAATCATACGCTCGGGGTAAATCCCATCTGCCTTTGGCGAAATCATGGCCTGTCGAGCTGGTGGCCGACTTGATCATTCGTCAGAGCAAGGTCGGCTCAGTTGCCGCCGGTGAAGTCCGCAACTGACTGACTTCCGACATTTACGTCCCCAAGTGTCCGCAGACTGATCGATGCGCCAACACTCCAATCAACCGCCTGATTGCTGTCGCGGGACTGCGTGTAATAGAGGCTGATGTCGAAGCATTCATCGTGGTAACCGAAGCCGATTGTGTTGTTTGCGAGGAAATCGTCTTCGAGGTCATAGCTCGCCGAGCCGAAGGCGCGCCAATTGTCCGTCAAATTGATTGAAGCAAACCCCTTGAATTCACTCCGCTGGTTTGACGATCCATATCCTGGTTGCGGCTTCACATTTGTGTGAGCGAGTGCGGTGGTAAATCGACTGGAGGAGTAGCCCACGCCAACGTCGGATCGTTGCAGCGCGAAGGATTCCTCATCAAATCGACCAGCGGCCGTCATCGAGAAGCCGTTTGGCAAATCGACCCCAATACTTCCAACATAATCCGAACGGGTTGATTCGAGCCCGGAGCTGGCACCGACATTTACAAGATCCGGTGTGGCAAACGAGTTCAGTCCTGCAAGTTGAAAGGACTGGCCGAATATCCCGCGAAGCGATACGCCGCTGTCAAATGTGCCGGTATAGCGCACTCCCAAATTGGCCCGCGTTCCGCCCTCGATCCGGTCGTAGCCGGAGAATTTATCACGCTCGAAGAGGATACTGGCATCGAAAACGAAGCTCTGAGCGTCTTCATTCGGCAGACCGCCTGCGTATTGTTCGTCCGGCCGTACGAAAATCTGGCCGATCGGTTCGACAATATGTGAGCTGGTCGCACCCTGAAACTGGATTGGGTAACGCGCCTCGAGGCCGGCGGTCAGCATGTAACGCCCGACGGCGCCGTTCGTTTGCAGCGGACCCGCATAACCGACCGGTGCAGTGACATCGAGAAAGTTGACATCGCCGCGCGCGGCCACAAGAGGGGTGAGCAACAAGCCACCCGTCGTTACCAGCGTGCGCTGCCATTCGAGCTCGGTCGTAAGCCGTGTGTTGCTGCCCTTAACGCCACGATACCGGTCGTTGACGATATCGCTTTCCTCTTCGCGGCGTGTCAGGCTAAGCACATTCATATTGAGGTTGACTTCACCCCCTGCGACCGGTCTGTCGAAGGTCTTGGAATAATCAAGTGTCGGGTGAATGATCGGTTGCTGCTTTTCGGCTACGCTCGTGGAAAGGGTCGATTGAACGTCGAAGTAGAACGCCCTGAGATCGAAATAGTTCCGCCCGTTCAGTCCTGTCAGGTAGGCTGTTGAAGTCTGGGTAACGGCGCTGTAGCCGGATATGTCATAGGTGTTGGCAAAACTGTTGTCGCTTTGCACCATCACATCCCAGCCGAAGCTCCACATGGGATTGATCTTAAACTGACCGCTGGTTGCAGCGAAGAACCGGTTGCGGCGACTGGCGTCGATGGTGCCCGCATCGAAGGCGCCGGGGTCCATTTGATTAATGCCGGCGACACGAATGTTGTAGTGCCCGGTCGCCAGTTGCTGGCGAAACTCCGCGTCGACCAGAAAACCCTGCTTGGAATAGCCGGTGACAGCAACCGTCAGATCGTAGTGCGGATTGAGCGCAAAATAGTAGGGGACGCGAACACCCACGCCGCGTTCATTGGCATAGCTGAAACCGGGGATCAGAAACCCGCTTTTGCGTTTGACGGTGTGATCGGGGACGGTGAGGACCGGGATCCAGGCGATCGGTCGACCGAACAGTTCGAAGCGGGCCCTTTCGAGCCGCAGTGTTCTGGTTTTGCCATCGCGAACCACCCGACGGGCCTTGACCTGCCATAGCGGCGGTTTGCTCGGATCCTTTTCACAAATTTCGCAGGCGGTGTAGACGCCGTTGTTCAGCGTGGTTCGCTCGGCGTCTTCGCGCTGTGCGCTGTCGGCAACGAGTCTCGTGTTATCGGGCGTTTCGATACGCAGTGCGTTGATGAACCCGTTGGCGAAGTCGTCGGTAACGTCCAGTTCCTGTGCATATATGCGGTTGCCATCAGGCTCAATCATCTCGATGTCGCCAAAGGCTTTGAGGCGACCGGTTCGCTGTTCGTAAACCAGCCGATGGGCGACCATGTTGAAACCGTCGTACTCGACCTGCACGGACCCAATGGCGACGACAGTTTCGGTGTCTTCGTCAAATGTCAGTTGATTGGCCGTCAACAGAAGCTTGGCTTCAGGATCGGTGGTGATGTTGATGCCGTCTGATTCCAGAAGCGTCTGCTGTGCGAGCGCCGGCCCGGCGACCGTGCACAGTGCAACGCCCGTTGTCAGAATCGCGACCAGACCTGCGATACGCATACTCTTATTTTCGCAGCATGCCGCTGAGCCCACTACCCGTCCTCCTTGTGGAGCAGCACTGTAACCCCGAGTGCCATGGCGATTATAACCGGAAGCCACGCCGCCACAAAGGGCGGTACGGCTCCGGCCGTCCCGAATGCTTTCGCCAGCACCGACACGACATAAAGCAGAAACCCCGCCAAGATACCAGCCAAAATGACCGCTCCAGACTGACCAAACCGGATAAACCGAAGCGAGACAGTTGCTGCGATGAGTGTCATTGCGACCAACAGGAGTGGAAGAGCAAGCAATGATTGATACTGCACCGCAAAGGCATTTGCGCCGAGTCCAAAGGACCGCGCCACCTCAATTTTGCGTGGTAGTTCGAAGAAAGAGATCGACTGTGGGGATGCGAGTGATTCCTCAACAAATTCGGGCTTGAGATTGGTTTTGACCTCCACCATCTCAATCGCTTCTGAAGCCGTGTCCCGCGTGATGCGGTTTGCATCGCGCAACACCCAATTTCCTTCTTCCAACGTGGCCGTTGCGGAGTCGATCCGCTCACGAATCGAGCCATCCTCATTGAGGCGGATGAAGGAGGCGTCGCCGAGCAGCAGTCCGCGCCGGGCGACATTCTTGGCGCCGATTATTGTCACACCCTCGACCGTACGCTGGCGGATCCACGGGGTCCGCTTGATTGTACCAACCGTCCCCTGTTGAATGCCGATACCCACTTCCATCTCCTGAACCATCATCAAGGCACGTGAGGACAACGGATTCACCACAGCCACCATCAGCATGCCGATGAGAAAGCTTGCCGTGCACAGCGGAAGCAGGAATTGCCAGGCGGATACACCAGCTGATCGCGCAACCACCAGTTCGTACTTTCTGTTGAGCACGATCAGGACCGACATCGCAGAAAACAAGATAATGAAGGGTATTGTCACCTGAAAAATATTGGGCAACCGAAGAGCCGATAACAGCAGACCTTTCGAAAGGGTATAGCCTTCGCGAAATGACGCACGATTGGCGAATTCGTTGAAATCCACCATGTAGATGATGAGCGAAACGCCGAGGACGAACCACCCGGTCATGACGACGTAGCGCCAGAACAGGTAACGCCACAGGGTCGGACCTATCATGGGGCGCTCCGTTTGGCACCGGGCATCACGCCGGAAAACCAGGAGCGTAACAGGGCGGGCGCAGACTCAGATCCCGAGATAAGCCGCGAAGACTGGTCAAGCACGAATTGCGGTGCCCGGAAGGTCCAGTTGGTGACGATCAAAACCAGGAACAGTACGGACCCGCCAACCGGTATGACATAGGTCAGGATCTCCATCGTCCTGCTCAATCCCGAATGGTCGATCGTGTAGAAACTCACCCCCCGTAGCGCCATGGCAATGCCCGCCGCGGTTATCACGCTCCAGGCCTGCTCATGTCGATTGGAGTGCGCTTTGCCTAGAAAATAGACGGTGATCAAACCGAACATTAAGGGGTAGATCCACAGAGTGAAGCGTTTGTGGATCTCCCGGGTGAATAGGCCTGGATCCTGCTTGTACATGCCGTCGTTAGGATCGGGATTGAGCAGAAAACTGGTCGGCCGCTCCTTTGCATAATAGGTTTGGGGCTCATTTGAGCGCCCACGGATTTCGCTGAGATCGAGCCCGTAAGCCGCAAACCGGATGACGGAGACCTTGCCACTGTCTGTGTCTTTTCGATGAAGTTCGCCATCCGAGAGGATCAGAACGTCGTTTTCACCACTCTCGATGAAGGTTCCGTAACGCGCGTAGTAGACCTGATCCGTTGTCTTGTCGCGCTGATCGGAAAGAAAGATACCGCCAAGCCTGCCACCAGGCAGTTTTTCGGCGATCTGGACATAAACATCGTCCTCGATCTGATGGAACGTGCCGGATTGCACGGCGAGGGAGAACAGGTCAGCCGAGGCGTTGTTCAGCAAGTCGCGCAGGTGCCTGTTCGCCCACGGTTCCACATAGAGTCCGGTCAGCAGCGTCAGGATCGACATCAAGGCGGCGATCATCAGGATCGGCCTGGCGGTCAGATAGGGTGAACCACCGGACGATTCGAGCACAGCCAATTCGGAATCCGTGTTCATGGTGGTCAGCGTGTGGGCCGCGCCGATCATCAACGCAAAAGGAGCAACGATTATCAGCATTGACGGGATGAGCAGCGCTGCCAGTTCCAGAAAGGTCAGCAGCGACTGACCGGTTGAACTCAGCAGATTGACCCGCAGAAGCACCTGCGTGGTGAGCGCGATCGTGGTCGTCGTGACCAGGGTTCCGACAGACAGGACGAATACCCTGTTGAATATATAGCGCTCGATTAGCTTCATTCGTTGTTGTGCCTGATGCCCCACGTGCCGTTGTGTCTCGGACACGAACTCTTCAGTTAGCGGGTTATAACTAACACAAGGCGAATGGGCATAGTAAACAAGTGATTACCGATCGCCCCTGTGCCGATTGCCGCAGCCAATAGAACGTTGGAATTGCGCCATGGGTGGGGCATGCAGCGCGAAAACGCCAGTTCGATGCCCTGTAGCCTTGTCATTGCGGTCGCAACGCCAACATGCTGTAAAGAAACACCAACACACAACGAACCGGTTCGTGTTCGCGTCCAACAAACATCTGGAGCTTTCATGTCGAAGAAGATCAACGTCACCTTTTCCAAGTCGGCCAAGCCAAGGGGCGGCCTCGCGGTTTTCTTGGCCGGCAACGGCGGCTTACTGTCTGATGCGGCTGAACAGGTCGATCCTGCGGGTGTGGCGAAGAAGGCGTCAAAAATTGCCGATTTCAAGGGAAAGGCAATGGCCAGCATCGATGTGTTGGCGCCTCAAGATAGCGCGGTCGATCGGCTTGCGGTCGTTGGTTTCGGAGATCCCAAGGAGATGAAGTCGGCCGATTGGCTACGATTGGGCGGAACAATTTTCGGGATGGCGAAGAATGCCCGCAAATTGACCATATTTTTCGATGTGACCGGTTTGGAAGCCGGCGCCGAACAGGCTGCGGACCTTGCGCTCGGCATGGTTTTGCGCGCTTACAAGTTCGACACCTACAAAACGCGCAAGAAGGACAAGGATGCGGCTGACGACAAAAGTGCGATCAACGTAACGATCGTCACGACTTCAGCCACCACCGCGAAACGACGGTTTGCAGTTGCCGAGGCGATATCCGGCGGTGTGACCCTTGCCAGGGATCTGGTCAACGCGCCGCCGAACGATCTCGGACCCGTGGAATTCGCCAAGAAGGCCAGCGATCTGAAGGCATTGGGCGTTGAGGTCGAAATCCTGACTGAAAAGGAAATGCGCAAGCTGAAAATGGGCGCGCTTTTGGGCGTGGCGCAGGGGTCGGTGCGGCCACCCCGCTTGGCTATCATGCAATGGAAGGGCGGCAAGGCCCGTCAGAAGCCCGTGGCCTTCATCGGCAAGGGCGTCGTGTTCGACAGCGGCGGCATCTCGCTGAAACCGGGCGCCGGTATGCAGGACATGAAAGGGGATATGGGCGGCGCGGCAGCCGTGATCGGTCTCATGCATACGCTCGCCGCACGCAAGGCCAAAGCCAATGTCGTCGGTATTATCGGCCTCGTGGAGAACATGCCGGATGGCAATGCGCAACGGCCGGGTGATATCGTCACATCCATGTCCGGTCAGACGATCGAAATCATCAACACGGACGCCGAAGGCCGTTTGGTGCTCGCCGATGCGCTCTGGTACTGCGAGGACCGATTCAAACCGCAAGCCATGGTCAATCTTGCGACACTGACCGGCGCTGTTATCGTGGCCCTTGGCCATGACTATGCGGGACTGTTTTCCAATGACGATGAGTTGAGTGGAAAACTGACAACGGCAGGAGAAGCGACGCAGGAAAGGGTCTGGCGTTTGCCGCTGGCCGCCGAATACGACAAGCTGATCGATTCGAAATTTGCCGACATGAAGAATACCGGTGGTCGCTGGGCCGGTTCTATCACAGCCGCGCAGTTCCTGCAGCGTTTCGTCAACGACACGCCCTGGGCCCATCTGGATATCGCCGGAACGGCGATGGGATCACCGCAGACCGAGATCAACAAATCCTGGGCATCCGGTTTTGGTGTACGACTCCTCAATGAAATGATCAGCGCGAATTTCGAAGCCTGAGTGAGACAGGGACGTCTCGTTGATGACGGAGATGCTGTTCTATCATCTGACCGAAACGCGCCTCGAGGACGCATTGCCGCCGCTGTTGGAGAAAAGCCTGCAGCGCGGCTGGCGGGTCGTCGTCCAGGCCGGCAGCGAGGAGCGACGAGACGCTCTCGATCAGTATCTCTGGACCTATCGTGACGAGAGCTTCCTTCCCCACGCCACGGATAACGCCCAGCAAGCTGACAAACAACCGGTTCTTTTGTGCGCCAATGAGGGCAATCTCAACAGCGCCAATATCCGATTTCTGGTCGATGGCGCGCAGCCGGCGGATCTGGCGGGTTACGAGAGGGCGGTCTTCATGTTCGATGGCCACGATCAGGGTCAACTCGAGGCAGCCCGCGGCCAATGGCGTGATCTGAAGGCCGGCGGCCATGAATTGACCTACTGGCAACAAACGCCCGATCGACGCTGGGAGCGAAAGGCCTGACGGTGCCTTGGCGGTTGTCTCGCTCTACACGGGAGCAGTTTGACAAGGCGAGCGGCAGCTTCTAACGGTGGGCGAATTGTCGTATTCGCCAGAATTCGATGGGTTCGATCTCCCACCAACGCCGACGCTTGTGTCCGCCGGGACAACAGAAGACTCCATGCAAGACCGCCTCGCCAAAAACTGGTTTATCACCGGCATAGCTGCCGTGGTGGCCCTGACCCTTTATCGTATAGCCTTTCTCTGGTTCGACCAGACCGACCTTTTTGTCGATGAGTCCCAGTACTGGCTTTGGGGGCAACAATTTGATTTCGGCTATTACTCCAAGCCACCGCTGATCGCCTGGGTCATCAGCTTGTTCACCGGGCTGGCGCAAAGCGATGCGATTCCCTGGGTACGCCTCCCATCGCCTCTGTTCCACATGGTGTCGGCAGTGATCCTGGGTATGCTGGCCAGGTATTTGTACAACGCAAGGACTGCGTTTTGGGTGATGATTTCCTACATCACCGTGCCAGCCGCTGGTCTTGGTAGCTGGGTGATCTCCACCGATACCATCATGGCGCCATTCTACGCCCTGGCGCTGCTCTTCTATTTTCGGCTTCTGCAAGAAGGCAAGACCCGAGATGCCCTATTTGCCGGACTTGCCGCCGGCACGGCCTTCATGGCCAAGTATGCCGGTGTCTACTTTTTGCTTTGCGCCCTCTTGGCAGCCGTGTTCATGCCGTCGGCACGTCCGGGTTGGCGCAACGCCGCTGTTCTCTTCGTCGCGTTTCTCGTTGTCGCGATGCCCAATATTGTCTGGAACTTTCTGAACGACCTGTCGACATTCAATCATACATTGGACAATGCGGAGTGGATCCGCCAGGCGCCCCCAGAAGTGGGCGACAAACCCCTGCGTTTGCGGTTTGACAAACTCGCCGAGTTCTTCTTCAGCCAGTTCGGTGTTTTCGGACCTATCCTGTTCGGAGCTCTGATCGTTTGTGTCTTTCAGCCGGGCGGACAAAAAGAGCGACAACTGCTGCTTTTTTCGGTGCCCATTATCGTACTGATTTGCGTGCAGGCGCTCCTTTCGGGCGCCAACGCCAACTGGGCGGTCGCCGCCTACTTCGCGGCGATCATCCTCACGGTACACGCCATGCTGGAACGCCGCCATGTGAGGCTGCTCACCGCATCAGTGGCCATCGGGCTGTTTCTGTCGCTGGCATTTCCCGTTCTGACGAGCGTGGCCTACGACGTCAGCATTGACGGTGAAAAACCAGCCATGAGGCGAATGCTTGGGCGCGCGGCGATGAGCCATGAGATTATGGATGCAGCCCGAATGGTCGACGCCGACATCATCACCGTTCGCAGCCGCGATATCGCCGCCGATCTTTTCTATACAGTCGGCGAGGGGGATGTTGAGTTCCGCGTTGTCGCACCTCCGTCCGGTCCGACAAACTACTATGAGCTGCACTATCCGCTGACGGCACTTGACATGCAAAAGACGGTTATGCTGGTCACCTGGCGCTACCCGATACAATGCGGCGACCGCACGATAACACCGTTCACCGCGTTGACGACGGCCGGCGGGGCCTATCATGGTGGGCGGCTATACGCCTATGCCCTGGAAGCAGATTGCTACGATGACCTCACAAACCGCTGGTAAATTGCTGCTCAGCCTGTGTCTGGTTTTCCTGCTGGCGTCGGCGATTTTTCTTGCTTTTCCGGGGCTGGATCTGAGGGCGTCATCGTTCTTTCATACCCAGGACAACGGCTTCTGGCTTCGCGACAATGCTGTACTGCATGCCTACCGTGACGTCTTCAATGCGATGAGCATCGGATTGGCAGCAATCTCCGCCGTGTTGTGGGCGTGGTCTGCCTTTCGGGGTCCGTTGTTTGGGATCTCCTTTAGGGTCTGGGCGTTCATCAGCCTGCTCTACCTGTTGGGACCCGGTCTCGTGGTCAACGGTATACTGAAGGCCCATTGGGGTCGCGCCCGTCCGGCCAATGTGAGCGAATTCGGCGGGGACCGGACATTCACGCGGGTGCTGGAGCTTTCCGATCAGTGCGAGCGAAACTGCTCGTTTGTGTCGGGTGAGGGGTCGAGCGCCGCCGCCTTCTTCATCTCATTGCTGGTTTTGAGTGCATACATCCCGGGGCGTCGGGCGCGGTACATCGTTTTATCCTGCGGTTTTGTGTTTGCACTTCTTGCTGCGACGCTGCGGGTCATCAAGGGGCGGCACTTTGTCTCCGACACCCTGTTTGCGGCGATTTTCGTGTCCCTGGTGGCGCTTCTGCTGGCTCGATTGCTCCTGATGAACGAAGCCCAGAGCAACAAGGCCGGATCCGCAGAAAACACTACGCTGTCTTGAGCGAGCGTTGGGTCAGCAAGAGGGCTTACAGTAGAGTCAGCTTCCGCCGGGATTGGTCAGGACAACAAAGTCCGTACCGATATGCGTTTCGTTGCTGATGCCGTGATCCGATATGATCAAAGACGAACCAGCGACGATTTCCCCGTTCAGGCGTTCGCGCACGTCAGCCGGCAAGTCAATACGCTCAAGCACTGCCCGGAGTCCCGGCCGGGACAGATAACCGACCGATCCCGAATCCTCAACTTCGCTAAGAGGCGAGGTACGAGCGCGATCGGTCAGGCTGGCGCCGACCCACCGAACCTTGCCGGTATCGGAAGGTTCCGACAGGGCGGCCAAAAAATGCGTGCCCAACGGGCTCTCGCCGTTGTCTAACGTCAGCGGCGCGTCGAAAAGTGGCTTAAAGTCCCGGCGCACGTAAATGTGGCCGTTGGCAAAACCATCCTTTCCCGCGGCTTCGCTCAGAAGGCGGGCCAGTTCGATGGAGACCGTGCCGGTTGGCGTCAGACCCGCCTCTTTCTGAAAACGAACGATTGCCTTGCCGGTATCGGGACCGACCAGGCCGTCCACGTCGCCGGCATTGTGGCCGAGCTCATTGAGCAGGCCCTGGATGTCACTGACAAGGTCGCGCCCGGTACGCCGAGTGATCAAAATGCGCAGAGGCTCCGGTGCTTCGACGACAGCGGGTGTCTCTGGGGCGTCTTCAGCAAGAGTATCGAGGCCCTGACGCAGGGCAAAGTTGTCACCGAACGTGTCTTTCGCAGCGTTGCCATCGGCGGTCGAGCTCCCGTTGATGCGCAAGACTGATGGGCTTTCGCCTCTTGTTGTGTCTGAACTTGCCTCCTGAACCGGCGCGGTTCCGTGTGGGTAGAAGAGCCGACTGCTCGCGACCGGTCCGAACGTCAACTCTTCGTCCGTCACAATTACATGAGCCCCGATATCGGTATAGCCAAACAGCTGCTTGGCGAACTTGCCCGGCAGGCGCACGCAGCCATGCGAAGCCGGATACTCCGGAACACTGTGAGATTCGTGCAGCGCAATGCCGGACCAGGTCAATCGTTGCATGAAAGGCATGGGCGCGCGGCTATAGATGTTTGAATGGTGCCGGCGCTTTTTTTCCAACACGCTGAACACACCGGTCGGGGTCCGGTGCCCTGGCCTTCCAGTGGAGACGTTCGACCGCGCGACCAGCGTGTCGCCCGAGTAAACACGCATGGTTTGCTGCCGCAGGGAAACCAGCATCAGGACCGGTTCGTCTGTAACAGCCTTCTCCAAAGCAGACAGATCTTTGAGGTTCGCTGCCCCTCGGCTGTTCGAGGCTAGAGCTGGACCGGAAATCGCGACACCAGCAATGAGAGCAACCACAACCGCGGTCGGAAATACGCAGTACTTACGGCTTTTCATAACGCCAACCACCCAACGCAATACACTTCGTTGATCCTACACTATGCCAATTATGAAACGGTAAAGCCAACCTTTGCAGCCGACCGCCGCCTGACATTCTATGGCGCAGTCTCGATTCCAGTTGATTGCCATTGCCATATCCGCAATCGGAAATTATCACTGTCGCTCGAGCACAGGAGGCGGGATGTGAGCAAGTCGGTCGAGTTTTTTTACGATTTTGTCAGCAGTGCATCCTATTTGGCCTACAAGCGGCTACCGGCCATGGTTGCCGATGCAGGCGGACACATCATCTGGAAACCCATGGTGCTCGGCGGCGTCTTTAAGGCGGTTGGCAATCAAAGTCCCGTGCTCATCAAAGCCAAGGGTCGGTGGTTGTTTCAGGATATGAAACGGACCGCCGACAAACATGGGTTGCCGTTTGCGATCAACCCCGCCTTTCCAATGAACACAGTCAGCACACTGCGTGGTGCGGTTGCGACCGAGCGGCTGGATCCGAAATTGCTGCCCGCTTACATGGACACAATGTTTCATGCTGCCTGGGGTGGGGGTGGCGACCTCACCAATCCGGAGGTCGTCATGGAGCTTCTCGAAAAGGCCGACTTGCCTGCCAACGAGATTGCCAATCTGTCTCAGGATCAGGCGATCAAGGACGAACTGCGCGCCAACACGGATGAAGCCGTGGATCGCGGGGCCTTCGGCGCGCCCACATTTTTCGTTGATGGTGAGTTGTATTGGGGACAGGATCGCGTCGACGCGGTCATGGAAGCGCTCGACAAGTCCGACTGATGGCCCGAGTTTGCACTTGGGTGGAGTGGGTTTGTAGCGGCGCGAACTGACGGAAATAGGCTTTCTCCGCAGGTGCGGGAAAGTGGTGTCGCATGGAATACATCGTCCTGGCGCTTGTTGCCGCAGCGGTCCTGCTGGTTGCGCCGATCCTCGGAACCATCGCATTTTTCCGCGTGCGAGGGCTGCATCAACGAGTCGAGGAACTTGAAGCCGCGCTGGAAACCCAGCGAAGCGGCCCTTGGGGCGTTCAGAGAGAAGCGGTTGAAGACGTTCAGTCCTTACCTGAGCCCAATGAGCAGATTGACGGCGAGGTTCCGGATGAGCAGCCGGAGCAAGTCGAGGTGGAGCATCCGGAAATCTCTGATACACCGGAGGTTTCAGAGGCGCCATCCGAGGATGAAGTTGAAGATTCGGATTCGTCGAAGGGCACCATCGAGGAAGCTGTTGGCGCACGCTGGGCGGTCTGGGTCGGTGGACTGGCACTGGCTCTCGGTGGTGTTTTCCTAGTGCGCTACAGCATCGAGCAGGGTTTGCTGGGACCAGCCGCGCGCATCTCTCTGGGGGCGCTGTTTGCATTGGCGCTTGTTGCTTCGGGAGAGTGGACACGCCGCCGTGGCCAGACATTTTCCGTTGGCGGCTTCGACAGCGCCAATGTTCCGGCGGTTCTAACGGCCGCCGGCACGCTTGCCGCCTTCGCAACCATTTATGCAGCCTATCAGCTTTACGGTTTTCTCGGGCCTTTTGCAGCTTTTCTCGGCCTCGGCCTTGTCGCCGTTGCCACGATGGCGGTGGCACTGTTGCTTGGTCCGCTGCTGGCTGCTCTTGGCATTGCGGCGAGTTTTCTTGTCCCCTTTGTTGTCAGCACCGATGAACCAAGCGCCATCGGATTGGCTGCCTACGCGGTTGCCGTATCGTTCGCTGCCTTCGGCGTCGGACGGCTTCGCCTTTGGCGCTGGCTCGCCATCATAGCTGCGCTCGGGTTGGTGTTCTTCGGCGCGCTTCTATTCATCGTTGCCGCCCCGGGAGAGCGTCCGGTTGTCGGCATTTATATTATGGTGGCATGGGCGGCCCAGTTCTACGTCTTCGTCGCCAGCCTATACGCCAGATCGGCGGATGAAATTGTCCCTAACGACCGAGTTGCGGTCACTATGTTGGGCTTGGTGCTGCTGCTGGCGCTGGTATTCACCCTCGACCAGACCGATGCAGCGACAATCGCCGGTATTGTGCTGATGGTGATCGTGCCATTCTGGTCTGCGCACGAATGGTCGGCTGCCCGTCTAATCGTGCCAATCGCAGCGGTCACCGTGGTTCTCGGTTATTCCGGCTGGGATCTCTCAGTTGAGACCTTGCAGCCCTTGACCGACGGCGTCGAAAACCTCCAGGGCATCGATCCCGTCGTCCTGCCCGGCTATCAGCAACGCATGCTGTCGGCCTACGGATTTCTGGGCCTGGCCCTGTCCGTGCTTGCTGCGCTGTTCGGTTTCGTCGGTGCATTTCGATCGGTGTCGCGGGTGCCGCTCGCCTTCGGTGGTGCCTTCGTCCCGCTGGCCATTCTGGCGGTTTCCTATGGACGCACCGATTTTCTCGACGTTTCGGTTCGTTACGGCGTTGCCGCGCTCGTTCTCAGCCTTGTCTTTTTTGCTCTCGCATTGCAGTTCGAGCGTCGTCTTGCGACCGACCATCCCGGCCGGGACGGCACGGTCGCGACATGCCTGATCGCTACCATCGCCGCGGTTACGCTCGCACTGTGCATGGTGTTGGAGCGCGGTGCGCTGACGGTGGCTCTGGCACTGATGGCGCCGGCAACGGCCATTGTCTATCGCTGGCGCCCGCTTCCAGCGCTTAGGATTTTGGCGCTGGTGCCCGCTGTTCTGTGGGCGGCGCGCGTCGCCTGGGAGCCGCAGATTGTCGGATCTCTGGGCACGACACCTGTGTTCAACTGGCTGACCTACGGTTACGGAGTGCCGGCGGCCGGTTTTGTCCTGACGGCATACCTGCTTGGCCGTCAGAAGCGGGACCTGGTGCTGGAAATTGCGGAAGGCATTGCTGTTGCGACAGTGACGGCAGCCCTTGCCCTGGTTGGATTGCACGCCTTTGCTCCACACCAGGTGTTTACGCCGGTGGACACGCTGAACGAGGCCGCGCTCCTTGTCTTCCTGAGTGGAGGCGTCGCGCTTGGACTGCTGCGTTTGAGGGCAACATCAGAAAGCCGCACTCTGGCTGTGGCTGCGACCGCCCTTGGCTTCTTAGGCATGGCAGCGGCTTTGGCCGGCCTGCTCGGTCTCTTCAACCCGTTCCTGACGGGAGAGCGGATCGGTGCCAACGTCATCTTCAACAAGCTGCTCTTCGCATATCTGTTGACCGGCCTGCTTTACGGTCTGCTGGGGTTTCTCAGCAGCAGCACACGGCCGCTCTACTCTCGCGGAGCCTTTGCCGTTGGCGGGGTCCTCGCCTTTGCCTGGGTGACCCTGAGCATTCGACACTGGTTCCATCCGGAGGCGATCGATCAAGGCGCCACCAGCGATGCCGAACTCTACGCCTATTCAGCAGCGTGGCTGGCGGTCGGTATTGCTACCCTTGCCGTCGGCCTGGTGACCGGCGTCCGCGCCGTCCGCCTGGTATCGGGTGTAATCATCGTCGTGGTTGTCGCGAAGGTGTTCGTCGTCGATATGTCCAACTTGACGGGCGCGCTTCGAGCCTTGTCCTTTATCGGGCTCGGTCTTGTGCTGGTTGCGATCGGCCTGGTCTATCAACGATTGTTGGCGCGTCGATCAAGCGATTAGTCGACGATTGCATTCGCGTACTCGTCCGACAGGATCAGCCATTGATCTTCGGCTTCGGCCAGCGCCGATTCGGCGACGCTTCGCTCCTTGGCCTTGGCTGCCGCGAGGTCGGGAGATTTTTCGTAGAGCGACGGATCAGCGAGCAGGGTGTCAATTTCCTGAATCGATTTTTCAAGTCTTTCTGTCAACGCCTCGATTTCTTTGATTTTTTTCTTGAGCGGCGCCAATTCCTGTCGCCGGTCGGCCGCTGCCCGTCGCTGTTCCGCCTTTGATGAAGCGGGCGCCAGTTCCGCCGCTTTTGCAGCTCGTTTCGATCCGCCAAGGATCAAACTGCGGTAGTCTTCCAGATCACCGTCAAAGCTGCGCACGGTACCATCGTCAACCAGCCATAGCCGGTCGACGGTCGCCTCCAGAAGGTGCCTGTCATGCGAAATCAGGATCACCGCTCCGTCGAAGGCATTGAGCGCTTCGATCAGCGCAGCACGGCTGTCTATGTCCAGATGGTTTGTCGGTTCGTCGAGAATAAGCAGGTTCGGCTTGTCGAACGCAGCCAGGCCCATCAGCAATCGCGCCTTTTCGCCGCCGGACAGATCGCGTGCGGCGGTATCCATCTTCTCGGTCGAAAGCCCCATCTGTGCCACACGTGAACGAACGGCGGCGTCGAGGCCACCTGGCAATCTCTGGCGTATGTGGTCAACGGCACTTTGCGAAGGCACTAGATCTTCTAGCTGATGCTGTGCGAAATACCCGATCTTGAGCTGGCGGGCGCGGGTTACGGTGCCGGTTTGCAGCTCCAGTCGGTTGGAAAGCAGCTTGGCGAAGGTCGATTTGCCGTTGCCGTTGGCACCGAGCAGGGCGATTCGGTCATCCTGGTCGATCCGCAAATTGAGGCGGCTCAGAACCTGTTGGTCAGCGATATAGCCAACCGAACCGTTTTCGATCGCAATGATCGGTGAAGCACAGTCTTTTTCCGGTTTTGGAAACTGAAACTCCTGCACGTGTTCGTCGACAACAGACGCTATCGACCCCATGCGTTCGATTGCCTTCAGCCGAGACTGCGCCTGGCGCGCCTTGGACGCCTTGTAGCGAAAGCGCTCGACAAAGGCTTCCATATGGGCCCGTCGCGCCTGCATCTTGGTCCGCATTTTCATCTGCAGTTCGCGGGCTTCCGCCCGTTGCTTTTCGAACTGATCGAACGGTCCTCGATAGAACGTCAGCTTGCGATCTTCCAGGTGAACGATGGAATTGACCGCTCGGTTGAGAAGGTCGCGATCGTGGCTGATGATGACCACCGTGTGCGGGTAACGGCGTACATAGTCCTCAAGCCACAGCGTGCCTTCGAGATCGAGATAGTTGGTGGGTTCGTCGAGGAGCAACAGGTCCGGGCGGGAGAACAGCACGGCCGCCAGGGCGACCCGCATACGCCAGCCTCCCGAAAAACTTGACGCCGGGCGTTTTTGCGCCTCCTGATCGAAGCCAAGTCCAGCCAGGATGCTCGCCGCCCGGGCTTCTGCAGAGTGAGCATCGATGTCGGCCAACCGTGTGTGGATCTCCGCAATCCTGTCCGGATCGGTTGCGGTCTCGGCTTCGGTCAGCAGCGCCAATCTTTCGGCATCCGCCTTCAGGACGATATCGATCAGCGGTTCGTCGGTCCCCGGTGCTTCCTGTGCCACCTGGCCGATACGGCAATTTCGGGGCAAGGTGACGGCACCGGTTTCAGTCGCCAGTTCGCCGGTGATCATACGAAATAGGGTCGACTTGCCGGCGCCGTTTCGCCCGACAAAACCTGCCTTTGTGCCTTCGGGCAGGTAAAGCGAGGCGTGGTCGATCAGCAGGCGTCCGGCGATGCGGGCCGATATGTCCGTCAGGGTCAGCATGCCGCTCTATTGGAATCGACCGCTGCCGATGGCAAGCGAAAACTGCGGAATGGCCCTCAGCGCGGCAGGAGATTGTAGACGCTGTCTGCCGTGCCGAATTCCGATGTGTAGTGATCGCGCTGAAGCTGCGCCGCCGTGACCGCATTACGCAACAGCGTTGCCACGGTCACAGGACCGACGCCGCCGGGCACGGGGGTAATCCAGCCCGCGGTCTCGGCGCAGCTTTCGAAATCCGCGTCGCCGACAACTTTCGGGCCATCTGGCGTGTCGATCTGGTTGATGCCGATATCGATGAGCACCGCGCCCGGTTTCAGCATGTCGCCGGTAACAAGCCCGGCCTTGCCGACAGCCACGAACACCGCATCGGCTGCGCGTGAATGCATGGCAAGATTGCGGGTCTCATGATGACAGACAGTGACCGTTGCACCCTCCGCCATGAGCATGAAGGCTATGGGTTTGCCGACGATCGCCGAATGTCCGATGACGGTCACCTCGAGTCCCGTCAAATTGGTCCCGGTCGATCTCAAAAGGTGGACGGAAGCGGCGGCCGTGCAGGGGCCCATCTTCGGCACCTGGTACACAATGGAACCGATATTCGAGGGGTGCATGCCTTCGACATCCTTGAAGGGATGCACTGCACGCTGCAGTCTGCGCACAGAGACATGATCCGGCGTTGGCCGTTGAATGATGATCCCTGTCACCCGCGGATCGGTATTGAGGCCCTGAATGATCCCCAGCAGCTCCTTCTCCGTCGTATCGGCCGGGTAATCACGCTCCTCGAAATCGATGCCGGTTTTCTTCGCTGTGCGGCTCTGGTTGCGCACATAGAGCTTTGCGGCGTCCGATTCACCGATGGAGATCGACACAAGTTTGAGTGGCCAACCCGCATCCGCGAGCGACGAAACGTCCTCAGCTATTTCCGAATGCATATCCGCCGCGATCTTCCGACCATCGAGCAGTTTGTAAGCATTTTCCATGAGCCGCTTCCTCATCTGCATGACTGCAAAAACAGGTAGTCGGTTAGAGTTGATTTGCATAGCAAAACCCGCACAATGCCGCCAATTCCAAACATCCCGAACAGAGGTCAAAATGACGATAACCCTTTATGAACTGGCGGGCTCCGACAGCTCCCGGCCATTCAGCCCGCATTGCTGGAAAACGGTATTGTCGCTGTCCCACAAAGGTCTCGACTACAGCGGATCTCCGGTGCCGTTTACCGCTATACCCGAGATCGAGGATGGGGAAGGTAAGAGCGTTCCTGTCATTCGTGACGGAGACAAAGTTGTCCGGGATTCATTCGACATCGCCATCTATCTCGATGAAACCTACCCGGATCGGCCAAGCCTTTTCGGAGGGCAGGGCGGGATTGCGATGGCTCGCTTTTTCGAGACCTGGGCAACGACTCAGATCCTTGCTGTGATCGGTGGAGCGCTGATGCTCGACATTCATGCAATGCTGGCACCGAAAGATCAGGATTATTTCCGTCAGAGCCGGGAGGCCCGCTTCGGTCGTACGTTGGAGGAGGTTGTAGCTGCCGGCCGGGAGCGCGTGGGCAGCGTTTCTCAAAAGCTCGAACCGATGCGGATGGTGCTGCAGCGTCAGCCTTACCTTGGCGGCGATGGGCCGTTGTTTTGCGACTACATCGTTTTTGGCGCCTTTCAATGGGCGCGGACGACGTCGCGCGCACGCATTCTCGAGGATGGCGATCCGGTGGCCGATTGGTTCGAGCGTTGCCTCGATCTGCACGGTGGTGTGGGCCGTGCGGTAAAAGCGGCCGCCTGACCGCAGACCAGACCCAACAGCTGACGTCGGCGCGGGCTTGTATTGCCCGCGTCGCAGGGCTATAGAGCGCGCAAATTCTCCCGCAATCGCAAACAAGGACACTCCAGATCATGGCGATCGAACGCACCTTTTCGATGATCAAACCCGATGCCACCAATCGCAACCTCACCGGCGCCATTACCAAGATGTTCGAAGACGCAGGACTGCGCGTCGTCGCCTCGAAGCGCGTTTGGATGAGCCTGCGTGAAGCCGAAGGTTTTTACGCAGTTCACAAGGAACGGCCCTTCTTCGGTGAGCTGACCGAATTCATGTCTTCCGGCCCGACCATCGTCCAGGTACTCGAAGGCGAAAATGCCATCGCCAAGAACCGTGAAATCATGGGCGCCACAAACCCTGCCGACGCCGCGGAAGGAACCATCCGCAAGCTCTTCGCCCTGTCCATCGGCGAAAACTCCGTACACGGATCGGATGCTCCGGAAACGGCTGCCGAGGAAATCGCTTACTGGTTCTCGGGCACCGAAATCGTCGGTTGATCCATCCAGAACAGAAATTAATGGCGCCGGGGATTACCCCGGCGTTTTTTTTGCGCTCTGATCCCAGCGTCTGAGCGCCGCATCATCGGAGTCGCGGGCGTCGACCCAGGAACCCTGCGTTCCGTCCTTGCCGATTTCGCGTTTCCAGAAAGGCGCGTTGGATTTCAGAAAATCCATCATGAACCGCGCACCTTCAAAAGCCGCATCGCGGTGGCGTGACACGGCAGCGACGAGCACGATGTTCTCCCTTGGCCGAATCTGGCCAAAGCGGTGGATGACCGTCATGCCGTCCAGAGGCCAACGCTCCATGGCGCGGTCAGCGATACGTCTGATTTCGGCTTCAGCCATACCCGGATAGTGCTCCAGCTCGAGCGCGGCGAGTGTGCCGTGTTCGTCGCGGCAAAGGCCGGTGAAGGTGACGACCGCGCCAATGTCGGCGCTTTCGGCCGAGAGGGCGGCCACTTCGGCGGCTGTATCGAAATCGTCCCGCTGCACACGGACGGAGGGCTGTGCGGACATTCTTAGCCTCCGGTCATCGGCGGAAAAAGCGCGATCTCCCGGGCATCTTCCAGACAGTCTCCGTGCTGTCTGTGCTCCTGATTGATGGCAACACGGATGACGTCGGGATTGGCGAGCGCCATCTCATATCCTTCGCCGCGACCTTTCAGATGATCGATCAGGTCCGCCACGGTTGTGACGGTGTCCGGCAGATCGATTTCTTCTTCGTTCATGCCGATCCGTTCGCGCACCCAGGCGAAATAGACTAGTTTGACCATGGTTGTCGATCCTGCTCGATTATTCGATCACATGCTTCAAACCGGCGCGAAAATAATCGTATCCGGTATAGATCGTGATCACGGCAGCGATCCACAAGAGCGTGATCCCGATCTCGGTAATGTAGGGTATCACCTTGTCGCCCGCAGGCCCGGCCAGCAAAAAACCGATCGCAACCATCTGCACCGTCGTTTTCCATTTGGCCAACCAGGTGACCGGAACGGATACCTTCAGCTCGGCCAGGTACTCCCGCAAACCCGACACCAGGATTTCGCGGCACAGGATGATGATTGCCGCCCAGATCGTCCAGCCCGCAATCGTCCCGTCAGCAGCAAGCAGCAACAGGATCGATGAGACCAACAGTTTGTCGGCGATCGGATCGAGCATGCGGCCGATATTCGACATCTGGTTCCAGATGCGTGCCAGGTAGCCGTCGAAGAAATCAGTGACCGAGGCAACGATATAGAGGCCAAGCGCGCTCCACCGGGCCAGGTCCGACCCGTGCAGCCGGCCTTCGACGAAGAAACACAGCACGATCAGCGGAACGGCAGCGATGCGTCCGTACGTAAGCAGGTTCGGGATATTGTAGGTCTGCGATGCCATAGGATTCCGCTCGGTGACTTCGTGCCCATACAAATAGGCCGCAACGCGATCCGTCAACACGGCTTTCGGCGAAACCGTGCCGAGCGATGCAGTTACGTCCGCTGGTCTTCGTGAAAATGGTCGTAAATGAGCTTTGCCATGGCCTCGGAAATCCCCTCGACGGCGACGAGATCGTCCATCCCGGCACGCGACACCGCCTTGGCGGTGCCGAAATGATGCAGCAGCGAACGCTTGCGGGCAGGGCCGATGCCGGCAATCTCGTCGAGCGGGTTCTTGATCATTTCCTTCTTACGGCGAGCTCGGTGGGTGCCGATGGCGAAACGGTGCGCCTCGTCGCGGAGCCGCTGAATGAAGTAGAGCACCGGATCGCGGGGCGGCAATGAAAAGTCCGATTTGCCTTCGACGAAAAACCGTTCGCGGCCGGCATCGCGGTCGACACCTTTGGCGACCCCGATGACATCGACACAGTCGGCAATCTGCAATTCGTTGAGCACAGACATGACGGCCGAAATCTGGCCTTTGCCGCCGTCGATCACCAGGACATCGGGCCACGGCGGTGTGGTCGTGTCCTCGTCGGTATCCACGTCACCGACATCGCCATTGGGTCGTTCTGGCCGACCGTGCTCCTTCACCAGGCGGGTAAAGCGACGCTCGATCACCTCGCGCATCATGCCAAAATCGTCGCCAGGTGTGAGATCCTTCGACTTGATGTTGAACTTGCGATACTGGTTTTTGATAAAGCCGTCCTGTCCGGCAACGATCATGCCGCCGACCGCATTGGTCCCCATGATGTGGGAATTGTCATAGACTTCGACGCGCCGAGGCGGACGCTCCAGGCCGAAGGTTTCGGCCAGGCCGCGCAACAGATTTGCTTGGGTGGACGTCTCCGACAGCCGACGTCCGTGTGCTTCCTTTGCGTTGGCTTCAGCATGGCGCATGAGGTCACGCTTCTCGCCGCGCTGTGGCTTGCTGATCGTCACTTTGTGCCGCGCCCGGATCGACAGTGCCTCGGCCAGCAGGGTCTGTTCTTCGAACGCATTAGAGACGAGGATTTGGCGTGGGCAGGGCTTGTCATCATAGAACTGGGCGAGGAACGCCGCTAAAACCTCTTCCGCCGGCATTGCTGCGTCGGCCTTTGGGAAATAGGCGCGGTTGCCCCAGTTCTGTCCGGTGCGGAAGAAGAAGACCTGGATGCAGCTCATACCGCCTTGCTGATGAATGGCGAACACGTCCGCCTCTTCGACCGTGTGCGGGTTGATACCCTGGTGGCTCTGCACGTGGGACAGGGCAGCCAGCCGATCGCGATAGATCGCTGCAGTCTCGAAATCGAGGTCCTCAGAGGCCTTTTGCATTGCCTCGGACATGGTGGATTTGACGGTGTAGCTCTTGCCGGACAGGAACCCACGGGCCTCGTCGACCATACGGGAATAGTCTTCGACGGACACCTCACCGGTGCATGGACCCGCACAGCGCTTGATCTGATAGAGCAGGCAAGGGCGGGTGCGGCTTTCGTAGACCGAATCCGTGCAGGTCCTCAGCAGGAAGGCCCGTTGCAGGGAATTGATGGTCCGGTCGACCGCCTGGGCGGAGGCGAAGGGGCCGAAATACGATCCCTTGCGCGACCGGGCGCCACGGTGCTTGTAGATCCCTGGAGCCTCGTGGTCTTCTGTCAGCAGGATATAGGGAAACGACTTGTCGTCGCGCATCAGCACATTGAAGCGAGGCCGCAGGCGCTTGATGAGATTGGCTTCCAGCAGCAGTGCCTCGGTCTCCGTGCGCGTGGAGACGAATTCCATCTGCGTGGTCAAACGGATCATGCTCTCGATGCGGTTGGTATGGCCGCGCCCCTGAGCGTAACTGGTGACACGTTTTTTCAGGCTGCGCGCCTTGCCCACATAGAGCACGTCGCCACCTTCGTTGAGCATGCGATAGACACCCGGACCGTTCGGCAGCCGTTTGACGTAGGCCTGGATCAGTTCCGGCCCCTTCAAACCCTTTTCGGGATCGCCAGCGACTTTCCAGATTTCCTCTTCTCTCGGCACTGGCATCGCATCACCAGTTCCGCCTTGTCTTCGCGTCTCGTGTCGGGGTTCCGTCGGGCGTACCATTCGCGTCCTGCCTGAATCGAATTTCAGGGTCTATATAGCATTCGCCGCGTCACGGTCCGACAGCAGACCAACGCTGAGCTCCGGTTATCACGATATCGGGGGATCAGAAAACGAAGACGATGTAACCGACAAAGAGCGCCAGCATCACAGTGCCGCCGGAGCGAGAGATCGGGCGCGAACCCACTGCAAGCACCGTCAGCAGGACAGTCGTGGCCGCCATGATCCACATGTCGAGATAGACGATGCGGCTAGGAACCAGCAGCGGGTGAACCATGCTGGTAATGCCGAGTATCGCGCCGATGTTGAATATGTTGGATCCCACGACGTTTCCGATCGCCACAGCGGCACTGCCGCGCCAGGCGGCCATGACGGAGGTGACCAGTTCCGGCAGCGACGTACCGATGGCAACAACGGTCAGTCCGATGACCGCCTCGGAGACGCCGAGCATGCGGGCGATGTCGACCGCACCGTTGACGGTGAGCGAAGCGCCTAGCGGTAAGCCGATCAGGCCGAACAACAGGTACACAACGATCTTCGAATTCTCGGTCGGCAGCTCATCGATTTCGTCGTGATAATCGCCAAAAACCTGTTCCTTTCGGCTCTTTCGCGCGTTCAGGAACTGCCGGAACAAAAAGATACAAAGCAATGCAAACAGGACCATCCCGTCGAAGCGAGACAGCCAGCCGGTTGCCATGATGGCCATCAGCAGGCCCGTCATGAAGCACATGACGGCAAGACTGAACCGCAGTCCGTCCTCCTTGCATCCTACCGGTTTGATCAGGGCAGGGGCGCCGAGAACCAGCAGGACGTTGGCAATGTTTGATCCAACGACGTTGCCGAGGGCAATTCCGGAGGCGTTGTTGAACGCCGCCTCGAGAGAAACGAAGAGCTCCGGCGCAGACGTGCCGAAGGCGACGATGGTCAGGCCGATGATAAGCGGACTGATCCCGAGTTTCTCAGCAAGCGCCACCGCGCCACGGACCAGATAGTCCCCTGCAAAAAGAAGCAGGATAAGCCCGGCAATCAATATGGCGAAACTGAACATGAAGGCGCGAGCTTCCGGAGCTTGTTATCTGGGGCCCCATGTCGCGGAGAGGGGCCTCTTGGATATAGGATCACAGAAGAAAAACACAATGACGCCGCTGTGAACAATCGGTCAACAAGGCTGCCTTAACCCTGCGGTTTGAGCTGGTTGTGCTCGGGGAAGAATTTCGCGAATTTGTTCGGCCAGTTCTTCAATTTCGGGCGCCCGCGCTCCCATTGGCCTTCGAAACGCAGTGCCAGGTAACCAAGCAGTCCCGCCAGGGCGAAGTGCCCTCCGTGCAGCTTTTTGGCCGTTCGTGGAAGATTGTCGTTGAGCATATCGAGCGACCGTTCAACTTTGGACCATTGCTGGTCAATCCAGGGTGTGTGAACCTTGTCCTCGGGCCGGAAGCGACGCTCGTAGACGATTGCAAGCAGACAGTCCGTCGTTCCATCGCAAAGCGCTTCGAGGAGTTCCGCTTCGGTTCGCTTGTCGGCATTGCGCGGAAACAGGTTGCGCCCGCTCAACCGATCCAGATACTGCATGATCGCCCGACTGTCGTAGATGGCCCGACCGTTGTCATCGATAAGGGTCGGAATTTTCCCGAGAGGATTGCTGTCGATCAGCTGGTCCGGATCAGCATTCGTGTCGGTCGGCACGCTTTCGCAATCAATTCCGCAATAGTGAGCGGCCATGCGCACCTTGGCGGAATAGGGGGAAGCGGGCGAATACAGAATTTTCATTGTTTTCCTCCACGGGATAAAGGGCCGGACTGCACAGTTGCGTTCCAGTCGGCCTGAGCGCGCAAAACGCCGTGGACAGGAAGTGCGTCCAATCCTTGTACTGGATAATGCGGATGGATAATCAGCGGACCGAGCGACAATAGGCGCCGTAGATATGCCACGGGTCCAGGCCTGAGATGCAATATTCGACATTGGCACCCATGCCGGCAAAACCCTGCCCAAGCTCAATCATGTACCAGATCGTGCGCGACCGCCCGTCATTCATCGCAACCTTGCCGCGGCAGAACCGGCGATCGATCTTCGTCCCTTCGAGCTCACCGGCGGCAACGAACCGTTCCAGATGGACATCGTAATAGTCGTCGATTGCCAGACCACGCTTGATGACGTTTCGATCATTGATCGCAAATCGTTTGGTGATCGCGCGTAGCACCGCCGGGTTATCGCAGGCCGCATCGTTGCGAATTCCAAAGGCGTTGGCTGGAGATGCACTGATTGTCAGTCCGGTGGCCAGGATGCCGCAGAGGGCAAGGAGGGTGCTAACCGTTTTTCGACATGACATAGGTGTACGGGCTCCAGATTGCGCGATGGGGACCTGAGGACAGAATACTAGCAATTCGTTATCGAAGGATGAGCGGACGAGGTCAAGGTCCACCGCCTCAGAAGGTCGGTTTGCGCAGATATTTGTCGAGCCTGATGCGACCGTTGGTTCGGTCTGAACTCGCTCGGGCCGGATATTTGCTCTATATCCATCGCAGCATGCACCCTGATCGAGGCATCCATGGATCAACCAGCACCCACCCGCACCGGTTTTTCGACCTGTCCGCATGACTGTCCATCGACATGCGCACTCGAGATCGAACTGGTCGATGACAGGACTATTGGAAAAGTGCGGGGGTCTGCGGATAACGGCTACACCGCCGGTGTCATCTGCGCGAAGGTCGCGCGGTATGCGGAACGCACGCATCATCCGGATCGTCTTCTAAAACCGATGCGTCGAACTGGTCCGAAAGGCCAGAGCAGTTGGCAGGAAATCGATTGGGAAGATGCGCTCGATGAGGTCGCGGAGGGCTTTCTCAAAGCGGAACAGCGTTGGGGTTCGGAGTCGGTTTGGCCCTATCAGTATGCCGGAACGATGGGATTGGTGCAGCGCGACTCGATTCATCGCCTGCGCCACGCAAAGAAGTACTCGGGCCAGTTCGACAGTATTTGTACCAACGCCGCTTGGACCGGATTTTTTGTTGGGACCGGCAGCCTGAGCGGACCCGATCCCCGGGAGATGGCCAAATCCGATTGCGTAGTGATCTGGGGCACCAATCCGGTATCGACTCAGGTCAATGTGATGACCCACGCCACCCAGGCGCGCAAGCAACGCGGTGCCAAAATTGTCGTGATCGATGTCTATGACACGCCAACCGCCCGACAGGCCGACGTGAAGCTCATCTTGCGTCCTGGCACAGATGGAGCCTTGGCTTGCGCTGTCATGCATGTGCTGTTTCGCGATAATCTCGCGGATCGCCACTATCTGCGGCGTTTCAGCGACGACCCGGACGGATTCGAGAAACATCTGCGCGACCGGACGCCGGAATGGGCTTCCGAGATTACCGGCCTGTCACCACGCCAGATCGAAAAGTTCGCGCATCTCGTCGGCACGACGAAACGCAGCTATTTCCGGCTCGGCTACGGGTTCACACGCCAGCGCAACGGCACCGTCAATATGCACGCGGCGCTAAGTATTCCTACGGTGACCGGGGCCTGGCAGTATGAAGGGGGCGGTGGCTTCCACTCCAACAATGACATCTTCGACCTCGATAAATCCGAAATCATGGGCACCGCCAGCATCGACCCCGGAGTCCGTTACCTCGATCAGTCGAAAATCGGTCGGATCCTGACCGGGGATGCCGAAGCCCTGCATGGCGGTCCGCCAGTCACCGCACTTCTCATCCAGAACACGAACCCGGTGAACATCGCGCCGGAACAGCGAAGGGTTAGAAAAGGCTTCGACCGAGGCGACCTGTTTTCTGTCGTGCACGAACAATTCATGACGGAAACCGCCGACCTGGCCGACATCATCTTACCCGCGACGACGTTCGTCGAGCATGACGATATCTATCGCGGCGGCGGCCATCAGCACATCATGCTTGGTCCGAAACTGATCGAGCCGCCGGAAGGGCCGAAATCCAATCACTACGTTGTCGAGGAATTGGCGAAGCGGCTTGGAGTAGCAGATCAGCCCGGGTTCGGACTGAGCGCCAATGAATTGATCGACAATATGCTGCAGGCCAGTGGGCACGGCACTTTGGCCGCGTTGCAGCAAAACAAGTGGATCGACTGTCAGCCCGATTTCGAAAAGTCGCATTTCGTTCGTGGATTTGGCTGGCCGGATGGCAAATTCCGGTTTCGTCCGGACTGGACCGGATCACTTGCACCCAATCGTCCGCCAAAGTCCCTGGGACCACAGGGACCGCACGAGCAACTGCCGGTCTTCCCGGATCACGTCGAACTGATCGAAGCCGCCGACGAACATCATCCCTTCCGGCTTGCCACGTCACCGGCCCGTTCCTTTCTGAATTCAACATTCACCGAGACGCAGTCTTCGGTTCGTAGGGAAGGGCGCCCTGAGGTCATGATGCACAGCGTGGATGCGGCCGCCGCAGGTGTCAAGGACGGCGAAATAGTAACAATTGGCAACCAGCGAGGTGAGGTCCGGCTACATGCACGCGTTGGCGGCGATCTGCCACGCGGTGTCCTTGTTTCGGAAGGCATCTGGCCGAATCGAAGCTTCATCGACGGCGAGGGTATCAATGTGCTCACCGGAGCGGACAGCATCGCACCGTTTGGCGGTGCTGCATTTCACGACACTCACGTATGGCTCAAGAGGGATCAGTAAGACGCCGGGGGCGATTGAACGATCGTCTCATCATCCTCGATATGAAGTCCGTTGAACACCGCCACGCCGGCATCGGTCATTCGGACTTTTCCCTCAGCGACAAGCTTTAATGCCGCCGGATATAGTTGGTGTTCAGCCGACAGCACCCGTTCAGCCAGCACAGTTTCCGTGTCGTCCGGCAGGACGCGAACCGCTGCCTGGGCGATCAGTGGACCTTCATCCATGCCTTCGGTCACGAAGTGCACACTGCAGCCATGGATGCGTACCTGGTGGGCCAAGACGCGTTGGTGCGTATCCAGACCCGGAAAACTGGGCAATAACGACGGATGAATATTGAGTATCAATCCCCGCCACTGATTGACGAAATCCGCCGACAACAGACGCATGTAACCAGCCAGACAGATGAAATCGGGCTCGATTCGATCCAGTTCGGCCAGGATCACCTCTTCATGTACTGTCCGGTCAGAATAATCGGCCCGGGCGAAGGCATGGGTTTCGATGTCATAGGTTTCGGCGAGCTCGAGGCCGGCTGCCTGTGGATTGTCCGATATCACGGCGGCGATCTGGCAGGGATAGTCCGTCGCCATGCTGGCAGATATCAGTGCCGAGAGGTTGGATCCGCGACCGGAGATCATCACCGCGACGCGCTTGCGCCTGCCGATTGTTCTGGTTCCGCTGCTCATAGAGACAGTGATCCGTCATAGGTGACGGCGGTAACACCCTCTATCCGCTCCACAAGCTCACCCAGCGCGACAACGTTTTCACCGGCATCGTTCAGTGCCGTAACCGCCGCGTCCAAGTCCTCTGCCGAAACAACAGCGATCATTCCGACGCCGCAATTGAATGTTCGTAACATCTCGGCTTCGGCGATGCCGCCTGTGGCGCTCAGCCAGGAAAAGACCGGCGGAACATCAATTGCGCTGAGGTCGACCCGTGCGGACAGGCAATCCGGCAGAACGCGTGGAATGTTCTCCGGAAATCCGCCTCCCGTGATATGTGCCAATGCCTTGATGGCGTCGTTCTGTCGAATTGCCTGAAGAAGTGGTTTGACGTAAATGCGCGTCGGCGTCAGCAGCACTTCTGCGAGGCTCCGGTCGGGCGCAAAAGGCGCCGGGGAAGCGAACTTCAAGCCTGCAATCTCAACAACCCGCCGGACCAGCGAAAACCCGTTGGAATGAAGACCTGAGCTGGCCAGGCCGATCAGCTTGTCGCCCGCTTGTATATCCTCTCTAGGCAAGAGCCTGGATCGTTCGGCGGCACCGACCGCAAAACCTGCAAGATCGTAGTCTCCGCCTGCGTACATGCCGGGCATTTCGGCTGTTTCCCCGCCAATCAGTGCACAGCCGGCCTGGATACAGCCGTCCGCGATGCCGGCGACAATTTGTTCACCCTGTTCCGGGTCGAGTTTGCCGGTCGCAAAATAGTCGAGGAAAAACAGCGGCTCGGCCCCCTGAACGACCAAGTCATTCACACACATCGCAACAAGATCGATGCCGACGGTGTTGTGTATTTCTGTTTCGATGGCAATTTTCAGCTTGGTGCCGACCCCATCATTTGCCGCGACGAGCACCGGATCTTTAAAGCCGGCGGCTTTCAGGTCGAACAGCCCGCCGAAGCCGCCGATATTTCCATCAGCGCCGGATCGGCGTGTGGCCTGGATATGCGGCTTGATGCGTTCCACCAGACTGTTGCCTGAGTCGATGTCGACCCCGGCGTCACGATAGCTCAAGCCGTTTTTTTGATCACTCATCACGCCCTCTTGGATCAAGCCGACACTCCCGTCCGGCAGGCCTTCGGCAAATCGCATGTCGGCCACCTGCGCGCAAGGCTTCCGGCTCATCCTGCCCGAATTTATTGACGTGTGTGCCTGGGCCTGCAAAAAACGAGCGGTTGCGCCTGGCCGACTGAAGCACCAACTTCGTGAAACACCCATTTCGAAAACGGATGCCACGGCTTGCCCCCGTCGATGGGACTTTCGCCTGAAACCTTTTGACTATGACCATTCCGAATTTCATCACCCTGTTGCGCTTTCTGATGGTTCCGGCGGTCGTCTATGCGCTGTTGGTGGGTGAGATGCTGCCCGCGTTTGTGATTTTTGTTATCGCCGGGCTTTCCGATGGCGTCGATGGCTTCATCGCACGCCACTTCGATCAGCAGTCGGAATTGGGCGCCTATCTTGATCCTGTCGCCGACAAACTCCTGCTGGTGACCGTTTTCATCATGTTGGCAATCCTTGGATATCTGCCGCAATGGCTGGCTGTCTTGGTGGTTTCGCGCGACGTGCTGATCGTCATGGCTGTCCTTGTATCGAGCCTGATGGCACAGCCCGTCGACATGAATCCGATCCTGGTTTCAAAAGCCAATACGGCGATCCAGATCGCGCTTCTTTCGCTGGTTCTTGCGGAACTCGCGCTTGGCATCAGGCTCGGTGAATTGACCACGATCCTGATCTATGTTGTTGCAGCCTTGACCATCCTTTCCGCGGCAGCCTATTTCAAGGTCTGGATCGACCACATGGCCGAATAGATTGAAGCGATCGAGCGCCGCAACGGAGACCTAGCCCGATGTCAACCACGATCAACAGGGCCTCCCTGAGACGCCAAGCCTTTTTCTGGCTTGCGACGCTGCTGGCACTGGGTCTGTTTCTCTACGTGTTTCGCGGCATTCTGCTGCCCTTTGTTGCTGGAATGGCACTGGCCTACTTCCTCGATCCGGTAGCAGACCGGCTGGAACGTTGGGGTGTTTCCCGCCTGATGGCGACCATCCTGATTCTGATCGCATTCCTGCTGCTCTTCGTCATAGCATTGATCATCATTGTGCCGACCTTGGTCACGCAGGCGAGCGAGTTCATCCAGAAACTGCCGGACTATGTTTCGCAGCTACAGAGTTTGCTGGCTTCATCCGATCGGTCCTGGCTGAAAAACTGGATCGGTCTGGATACGACCAATCTGAAGGAGTCCCTGGGTAGTCTCCTGTCGGAGGGCGCGGGTCTGGTCGGTACGGTTCTGCTCCAGGTCTGGAACTCGGGAAAGGCATTGGCAGATCTGGCATCGCTGTTCGTGGTAACGCCCGTCGTGGCGTTCTATCTTCTGCTGGATTGGGATCGTATGGTCGAAACGGTCGACGGCTGGATACCCCGCAATCACCTGGGGGCCGTTCGTGAAATCTCGGCTGACATGAACAAGGCGATCGCCGGGTTCGTGCGTGGCCAGGGAAGCGTTTGCCTTATATTGGGGATCTACTACGCCGCCGGGTTGACGCTTTCTGGTTTGAATTTCGGTCTGCTGATCGGCCTTTTCTCGGGGTTGATCAGTTTTATTCCCTATGCCGGCTCGCTTGTTGGGCTGGTCCTGGCCATTGGGGTCGCACTCGTTCAGTTCTGGCCCGACTATGTGTCCATTGGGATCGTTCTGGCCGTCTTCCTCTCGGGCCAGTTCCTGGAGGGCAATATCCTCCAGCCGAGACTGGTTGGGAGAAGCGTCAACCTTCATCCGGTGTGGTTGATGTTTGCGCTCTTTGCCTTTGGCTCACTTTTGGGGTTTGTCGGACTTCTGGTGGCCGTGCCGGCGTCTGCGGCAGTGGCCGTACTCGTCAGGTTCGCCTTGCGTCGCTACCTCGACAGCGACCTCTACGATGACGGGGACCCCGACAATCGGCTGACCGAGGGCGACGAGAAGACGAATGAATAAAGACGGCAAAACACCGAAACCGACCGCCCAGCAACTGCCGCTCGAATTCAGGCATCCGATCAGCAGCGATCGCGCCGACCTGGTTGTCTCGGAACCGCTTCACGCGGCGATCAGACTGATCGACAGCTGGCCGGATTGGCCGTCGCCGGTGGTCATTCTTGCCGGCCCCACGGGCTCCGGAAAAACCCATCTGGCGAGAATTTGGATCGACCGCTGCGGTGCCGTGGACTTGCAGGTGTCAGCCAATGACGGGCCAGCGCTGGAGCGGGCGGCCGAGGGCCCTGTTTTGATTGAGGATATCGATCGACAGGGATTTGATGAAACTCAATTGTTTCACCTGATCAATACGGTATTGCAGAACGGCACACAGATGCTGATCACAACGCGGGCATGGCCAGCCGCCTGGTCGGTCAATCTGCCCGATCTGCGCTCACGGCTGCGAGCTGCAACGACCGTTGAGATCGGCGAGCCGGACGATGCCCTGCTGGCCCAGGTGATCGAAAAGCTGTTTGCCGACCGGCAAATGGCAGTCGATCCGAAGGTTGTGATCTATCTGGTGCATCGCATGGAGCGGTCGCTTGATGCCGCGCAGGCGATCGTCCATCGAATGGACGAACTGGCACTGGCCAGGCGCTGCAAGATCGGCCGCTCACTTGCCGGTGAGGTGCTTGAGGAATGGGAAACTGGCCGCCCGGGTGAAACCGGGATGTCGTAGTTTCTTGGTCGGATGGTCATAGAAATGACACACGGCTAAGGTGCAGGCGAAAAGAGAGGCAAATGGACGACACGATTACAGTGAATCCTGAGTCGAACGGCGGCGCAGTGGCGTCCGACGGGAAGCCGATATTGGAAAGCCCTGAACGGTTCGTCAACCGTGAGTTTTCCTGGCTGCAGTTCAACCGCCGCGTTCTTGAAGAGACCCAGAACAGCGCGCACCCGCTGCTCGAACGGATCCGTTTTCTCTCGATTTCGGCCGCAAATTTGGACGAATTCTTCATGGTTCGCGTTGCCGGTCTCGAGGGGCAGGTGCGCGAGGGCATTTCCAACCGTTCGGCTGACGGTCGAACACCGCTGCGGCAGTTGAACGAAGCGCTTGATGAGATACGCAAGCTGCAGTTGGAACAGCAGGCCTCGCTCGCAGTCCTTCAACAGTACCTCGCTGAAGAGGATATCCACATTGTTCGTCCCGGAGACCTCGGCGACGAAGATCTCGTTTGGCTGAAGCAGGAATTTGACGAAGCAATTTTCCCGGTTCTGACCCCGTTGTCGATCGATCCGGCTCATCCGTTTCCCTTCATACCGAACCTGGGATTTTCAATCGGTCTTCAACTGCACAGTCGTGCCAAAAAGGAGCCGATGACAGGTCTCCTTCGCCTGCCGGTGGCACTCGATCGTTTCGTGCGGCTTCCCGACGCCAAAGGACGGGTTCGCTACATGACGTTGGAAGATGTCGTCGGGCAGTTCATCGAGACCCTCTTTCCCGGCTATGACGTCAAAGGATCGGGTACGTTTCGCATCATTCGCGACAGTGACATTGAAGTGGAAGAGGAAGCTGAAGACCTTGTGCGTTTGTTTGAACGGGCACTCAAACGTCGTCGCCGCGGGTCCGTAATCCGCATCGAGTTCGATTCCGAGATGCCGAAATCACTGCGCCAGTTCGTCACCAGTGAACTCAATGTTCCGGACGATAGGGTTGCCGTTCTCCCGGGCCTTCTGGCGCTGTCGACCATCGACGAGATCGTCGATACGCCGCGTGAAGATCTCAAATACGAACCCTACAACGCCCGCTTTCCTGAACGGATTCGTGAACACGGCGGTGATTGCTTTTCGGCCATTCACGAAAAGGACATCGTCATTCACCACCCGTACGAATCGTTCGATGTGGTGGTGCAGTTCCTGAGACAGGCGGCCCGCGACCCCAACGTCCTTGCGATCAAGCAGACTCTTTACCGCACCTCCAATGACAGCCCCATTGTCAGAGCGCTTATCGATGCAGCCGAGGGCGGTAAATCGGTAACGGCTCTGGTTGAGTTGCGGGCACGCTTCGATGAGGAAGCAAACATACGCTGGGCGCGGGACCTCGAACGGGCCGGCGTCCAGGTGGTCTTCGGCTTTATCGAGCTGAAAACACACGCCAAGATGTCGCTCGTGGTCCGGAGAGAAGACGGAAAACTGGCGAGTTACTGCCATCTGGGAACCGGTAATTATCATCCGGTGACAGCGAAGATATATACCGATCTGTCCTTTTTCACCTGCGATGCGGATATCGCTCACGACGTGGCACACGTCTTCAATTTTATAACTGGATACGGTCAGCCGACCGAGGAGATGAAACTCGCTGTGTCGCCGGGGACCATGCGCACTCGCATGATTGAGCACATCGAGGCCGAAATTGACCATGCACGGAATGGACGGCCCGCGGCAATCTGGATGAAAATCAATTCGCTTGTCGATCCGGATACCATCGACGCGTTGTACCGGGCAAGCCAGGCAGGGGTCGAGGTCGATCTTGTGGTACGCGGCATCTGCTGCCTACGTCCTCAGGTCAAGGGCCTGTCGGACCGTATCCGTGTCAAATCGATCATCGGACGGTTTCTCGAGCACAGTCGCATATTCTGCTTTGGTCAGGGCAACGGGCTGCCGAGCAAGGACTCGCTCATCTATATCGGTTCTGCGGACATGATGCCCCGAAACCTGGACCGACGGGTCGAAACACTGGTTCCGCTGACCAACCCAACCGTCAAGGAACAGGTGCAATCGCAGATCATGCTGGGCAACCTTATCGACAACCAGCAGAGCTATGAGATATTGGAAGACGGTACATCCCGTCGCATGGATGTGCGACCAGGGGAAGAACCGTTTAACGCCCAGCTTTACTTCATGACGAATCCCAGCCTCTCAGGCCGTGGCGGAGCCCTTGCTTCCAGCGCGCCGAAACTGATCGCCGGGCTGGTTTCGCACCAGACCAAGAGTTGATCGTAGAAGTCAGAATGCATGGTTGAAACCGAAGCCCAGGGGCGCCTTCCAGGCATAGCGCCGGTGTCGGTCGTCGACATTGGTTCGAACTCCGTCCGCCTGGTGATTTACGAGGGCCTGAATCGTATGCCCTCCGTGCTGTTCAACGAAAAGGTATTGTGCGGCCTGGGTCGCAGCATCGCATCCACTGGCATGCTCGACCCGGAGGGCGTAATCCGAGCGCTTGCTGCCTTGCGGCGTTTCCGCACGCTATCGAAGCAGGCGCGCGCGACCGGCATGCATGTCCTGGCGACGGCAGCAGCGCGTGAGGCCTCCAACGGGCCGGATTTTGTCGAGCGGGCCCAGTCGATCCTGGGGCACGAAATCAGAGTGTTGAGCGGCGCCGAGGAAGCCTATTTTTCTGCTCTTGGCGTCATCAGCGGTTTTCACGATCCCGACGGCATCGTCGGCGACCTCGGTGGCGGTTCGTTGGAACTCATTGACATTGCGCACGGCGAAGTTGGCGACGGCATCACGCTTCCGATAGGCGGCCTTCGACTTGCCGAGGTGTCAGGCGAGTCCATTCGTCGCGCACGTAATATCGCAAAACAGAACATTGCCGCGGCGGCGCTTCTTGAAAAGGGCAGGGGGCGCACCTTCTACGCCGTCGGTGGAACATGGCGTAACCTTGCCAAACTGCACATGGAGGCGACTCGCTACCCGCTGCATGTGACGCAGGGCTATGAAATTGCCTTCGAGGAGATCAGCGACTTCCTTGAGCAGGTCGAGAAGAACGGCTCCGGCAAGAACAAGGCAATGCGGGCCGTGTCGCGCAACCGCCGCAGCCTGTTGCCTTTCGGCGCTGTAGCCATGCACGAAATTCTGCGTGCCATGCGGCCGGGCAAGGTGAGTTTCTCGGCTCTAGGGGTGCGCGAGGGTTTTCTCTATTCGTTGCTGGACTCGGTAGACATGGTGCGTGACCCGCTGATCACGGCCGCCGACGAATTGGCTATCCTCCAGGCCCGTTCACCCGAACATTCGCGCGAGCTTGCGGACTGGACCGGTGCAGCCTTTCGGGCATTCGGTGTAGACGAAACCGAGGAGGACGCACGCTATCGCCGCGCCGCCTGCCTTCTTGCAGACCTCAACTGGCGCGCCCACCCGGACTACCGCGGTTCCCAGTCGCTCAATCTGATTTCAAATGGCACCTTCGCGGGTATCTCCCATGCCGGGAGAGCCTATATCGCGCTCGCCAATTATTACCGTTTCGAGGGCTTGCGCGGTGACTGGCTCAGCGATTCGTTGGCCGCCATCGCCACGCCACGCTACCAGGAATTCGCCAAACTGCTCGGTGGCCTCCTGCGGGTGAGTTACCTGTTTTCTGCATCGATGCCGGGCGTCACGCCGTTGCTGGAATTTGTCCCTGACGGAATTGATGGGCTGGTGCTGAAGGTCCCGGAACGGCTGTCGGATTTCGCCGGCGAACGACTGGAGGGCCGCCTGCAGCAACTCGCTCGCCTTACCGGCAAAGAACTGAGTATGTCATTCACCGGCTGATTTCAGCATCTGTACGCTGTTGTTCAGTCCGTGAGTTCAACCGTCTCGATCTTGCGGTTGACAAAGCGCAGGGCCATCTCGCCGCGCATCAGTTGTAGCGCCTTGTCCCCGAAGAGTTCGCGACGCCATCCTTTCAACGCGCCGATCTCAGCATTCTCGCCCTCTGCCGCCAGGCGGTCCAAATCATCCGAATTGGCAATGATCTTGGGAGCTACACCGAACTTCTCGGTTGTCAGCTTCAACAGCACTTTGAGCAGTTCGCTCGCCGCTGCCGCTCCCTCGGGCGGCTGAGATGGTCTCGGCAATCGCGGCAGTTCGTCCTTTGGGACCGCCAGGGCGCTCTGCACGGCCCGAACAACCGCGTGACCGGCCTGCGAACGCTCCCAGCCGCGGGCGATCGAGCGCAGCTTGCCGAGTGCGGCGGTATCGGTCGGCTGTTGTTGAGCGATCTCGTAGATCGCCTCATCTTTCAGGACTCTGCGACGAGGTACGTCGCGTTCCCGAGCCTCTCTTTCTCGCCAGGCGGCGACGGATTTCATGATCGCCAGCTCGCGCGGCTTGCGAACCCGCATACGCAACCTCCTCCAGGCATCATCCGGGTGGAGATCATAGGTGTCCGGCGATTCAAGGATGTCCATTTCTTCCTTGACCCAGTGGGCCCGGCCATCAGCGTCCAGGCGTTCTCGCAAATTCAGATAGACGTCCCGCAGATGGGTGACGTCGGCGAGCGCATATTTCAGTTGTTTGTCGGAGAGCGGGCGCTGGCGCCAATCGGTGAAACGCGAGCTCTTGTCGATCTGCACACCGCTGGTCCGCTGGACAAGCTGGTCGTAAGACACGGAATCGCCAAAGCCGCAGACCATGGCCGCGACCTGTGTGTCGAAGATCGGGTGCGGAATGAGGTTTCCGAGGTGATAGACTATTTCAATGTCCTGGCGCGCGGCATGGAATACTTTGACCACGGACCGATCGGCCATCAGGTCGAAGAAGGGCGTCAGGTCCAACCCGTCCGAGAGGGGGTCGACTATGGCTTCATGGTCCGGTGTCGCCATCTGAATGAGGCAGAGTTGCGGCCAGAACGTCGTTTCACGAATGAACTCCGTGTCGATCGTCAGGAAGTCGGATTGCGCCATTTTTGCGCAGGTCTGTGCCAGCGCATCGGTCTTATCGATGATATTCATGCCCGTTTATTTAGAGGGTGTTCGGGCCAATTGGAAGCACATGGTAGACGGTTTTATCCTCCGAGCGGAGACCATATTATCGGCGGAGTTCGTGACGCAGCTTGACAAATCATCTTGGGCATGCGCTTGTCCGCGCGGCCTTCACAATGGCGACGATTTGCGCGCCATTTCAACGCACAGATATTCAGGAAAGATCGATGCATCGCTATCGCAGCCACAACTGCGCCGCCCTCCGTAAATCCGACGTCGGCGCGACCGTCCGCCTCTCCGGCTGGGTCCACCGCGTTCGTGACCACGGAGGTGTTCTGTTCATCGATTTGCGCGATCACTACGGCATCACCCAGGTGGTCGCCGATCCCGATTCGGACGCGTTTGCGCTGGCCGAGACCGTGCGCGGTGAGTGGGTGATCCGCATCGACGGTGAGGTCAAGGCTCGCTCCGACGACACCATCAATCCCAACCTGCCGACTGGCGAGGTGGAAGTTTATGCGCGCGAGATGGAAGTTCTGTCCGCCGCGAAGGAATTGCCGCTGCCCGTTTTCGGCGAACCGGATTATCCGGAAGACGTCCGCCTCAAATACCGCTTCCTCGACCTGCGGCGCGAGACCCTGCACCGCAACATCATGCGGCGCACACAGGTGATCAGCTCCATGCGCCGGCTGATGGGCGAAGCGGATTTCACAGAGTTTTCGACACCGATCCTGACGGCTTCCTCGCCGGAGGGAGCGCGCGACTTCCTGGTTCCCAGTCGTATTCATCCGGGCAATTTCTACGCTCTGCCGCAAGCACCGCAGCAGTACAAGCAGCTGATCATGGCCTCCGGTTTCGACCGTTACTTCCAGATCGCGCCCTGTTTTCGCGACGAGGACCCGCGTGCCGATCGGCTGCCGGGGGAGTTCTATCAGCTCGACGTCGAAATGAGCTTCGTCGAACAGGAAGATATCTTTGCCGCAATGGAACCGGTTGCCCGCGAAGTCTTCAAGGAGTTCGCCGAGGGGCGGCCGGTTACGGATACGTTCCCGCGCATTCCCTATGCCGAAGCCATGCGCAAATATGGCTCGGACAAGCCTGACCTGCGCAACCCGATCGAAATGGAGGCTGTGACCGAGCATTTTGCCGGATCGGGCTTCAAGGTCTTTGCCAACATGATTGCCAACGACCCGAAGGTCGAAGTCTGGGGGATCCCGGCAAAGACCGGCGGCAGCCGTGCATTCTGCGACCGGATGAATTCCTGGGCGCAAGGCGAGGGTCAGCCGGGTCTCGGCTACATCTTCTGGCGGGATGAAGACGGTGCCGTGGCCGGCGCCGGCCCTCTGGCCAAGAACATCGGACCGGAGCGGACGGAAGCAATCCGCACCCAGCTCGGTCTGGAATCAGGCGATGCCTGTTTCTTCGTCGCGGGTGATCCGAGAAAATTTGCCGGCTTTGCCGGCGATGCCCGTACGCGCGTTGGTGAGGAACTCGACCTCGTGGACCGCGAGCGTTTTGAGCTGTGCTGGATTGTCGATTTCCCGTTCTATGAGTGGGATGAAGACGCCGACAAGCTGGACTTTTCGCACAACCCGTTTTCCATGCCGCAGGGCGGTTTGGAAGCCCTCGAAGGGGACGATCCGCTGGCGATCAAGGCGTATCAGTACGATATGGTCTGCAACGGCTTCGAAATCGCCTCCGGTGGCATCCGAAACCACATTCCCGAACTGATGGTGAAGGCTTTTGGTCTTGTCGGGTTGGACGAAAAGGTCGTCGAGGAACGGTTTGGCGGGCTCTATCGGGCTTTCCAGTATGGCGCTCCTCCACATGGCGGCATGGCTGCCGGCATCGACCGCATCGTCATGCTTCTGGTTGGCGCCAAGAACCTGCGGGAAGTCACGATGTTCCCCATGAACCAGCAGGCGCAGGACTTGCTGATGGGTGCCCCGGGTGAAGCCGATTCCACCCAGTTGCTGGATCTCAATCTTCGCTTGATCCCGGTCAAGAAGGACGATTGATAAAAAAAGACCCCGCCGAAATGGGCGGGACCTCCAGTCATCCGGTATCCCGCTATGCCTATTTGTTGGCGGAAATCATCACGTTCAGCACGTCGGGCAGGCTCTGCGGAGCGCCCATGGCAGCACCGACGACCGATGCAAACGGCACCGGATTTTCAGGCCGTGCGGCAACTTCGATGTTGCGTGGATCGGAAAGATACAGGCTAACCGCCTCGGTTACCGATTTCTGGAATTCCGGATTGTTTAGCTGGCCGAGGACGAACGGCAACATCCCTTGAACGCCCTGAACCATTTGATCGCGGCTCATACCCTGTTGGCTCGCCACCATATCCAGCACCTTGTTGGTGAGCGAAGCATCATCAAAACGCAAGGCCATATTGTTGAGGGTCAATTGCTGCATCATGCCCATCATGGCAAGCCCCATGGCCTGTTGGGCTTTCGCGTCGTCTGCCTTGCCAGCCATGTTCTTCTGTAGTTCCTGCAGGCTTTTGACAAATTCCAGCGTATAACCCGAGATCGAGAAGCTCAGACGGAGCCGACCGACATCGTTAAGCGTCAGGGCGTAATCGGAAAGTGTCAGCTCTCCATCCGTGGCGTGCCAAAAACCCTTGATCACCATATCGCCCGATATGTTTTGATAGCCCATTCCGGTGATGACCTGGCGGGCCTGTGCATCATCGACGCTTGCGAGATCGATCTCCAGCCCGTCGAGACGCGCATCGAAATCCCACTGATCGCCATTCGAGCTCCGGGTATTGCGTGTATCGGAGCGGGCAATCTTGAAGACCTCGTTGCCCTCGATGTTGAATACGACCGGACCGGTCGTGGCCCGGTCATAGAAAAACATGTTGTCGATGCTGTTGGCCATTGAATCTGCCGGCACGTACAGGTTCTCGATACTGATGTCGCTGATCGAGAATGAAATCTCATCCTGGCTGAAGGTGATTTCACTCTCCGCCATTGAAGCGACGTTATAGTTTCCTGACCCGTCCTCCTTGACGCCTTGGAACTGGAGGTTGCCCATGCCGAAGGTCGCGGGTTCGCCGGCCATGCCGACCCTCAGGTTCTCAATTGTCACGTTGTCACCACTGGCGGTCGCGCCGTCATAAGTGATGGCGGCTCCTCCTGATCCCCATGCCTGCGTCAGCTTCTTGGCAAAGTCGTTTGCATCAAGAGCCAGCGTGATCTGGGTCGAGGCCAGTAAGGTGGCCCCGGCCAGCAGGACTGACCGTGAATGATATGCAAGCATGATTTTTCCTTCCCTCAAGACGATTCAAAAACTCTGCGCGGAAAACATATGGGTGATATTCAAGCGGTTTTAAGGGTCAAAGGATAGGGCGCTCAGCTTTTTTCGTGCAGTTTGCCAGGTCGAATCCCAACGGTGGTTGATTGATTCTTACCGCTGCCCATCGAGTTTCTTGTGACTATTGCCGCGAATCACTGCATCGTTTAATTCCATAAACCCATGGGAAAGAGCCTTGTGCCGCCGGGCGGCGGCGATGACGAAAGCGAACCGGTCGACCTCAAATCCGCGCTTGAGGAGCGATATCTTGCCTATGCCCTGTCGACGATCATGCACCGGGCGTTACCGGATGTACGCGACGGGCTGAAGCCGGTGCACCGCCGCATCGTCTATGCGATGAGCGATATGGGCCTGCGGTCCAATGGCAGATTCAAGAAGTGCGCCAAGATCGTTGGCGAGGTGATGGGCAATTTCCATCCGCATGGCGACCAGGCGATCTACGACGCGCTGGTGCGGTTGGCGCAGGATTTTGCAGTTCGCTATCCGCTCGTCGACGGACAGGGTAATTTCGGCAATGTCGACGGCGATAACGCCGCGGCCATGCGTTACACGGAGTCGAAGATGACGTCGGTGGCCGAGTTGCTGCTGTCGGGCATCGATCAGGATGCTGTCGACTTCCGCACTACCTATGATGAGGAAAACAGTGAGCCCGTTGTTCTGCCGGGCGCTTTCCCGAACCTTCTTGCCAATGGCGCGACCGGCATCGCAGTCGGCATGGCAACGTCGATACCGCCACACAATGTGGCCGAGCTGTGCGATGCAGCGCAGCATCTGATCAAGCATCCGAACGCGCGCATCGAAAAGATGGTCGAATTCGTGCCCGGGCCGGATTTTCCGACAGGCGGGGTCATTGTCGAATCCCGGCAGTCCATTCTGGAAGCTTATAAGACCGGTCGAGGTGGTTTCCGCGTGCGGGCCCGCTGGGAAAAAGAGGATGCCGGCCGCGGTGGCTATGTCATCGTCGTGACGGAAATTCCGTATCAGGTGCAGAAGTCGCGCCTGGTCGAAAAGATCGCCGAATTGCTGATCGCCCGCAAACTGCCGTTGCTCGACGATGTTCGCGACGAATCGGCGGAAGATATCCGTCTTGTTCTGGTGCCGAAGAGCCGCGGTGTCGATCCGACGCTGCTGATGGAATCGCTGTTCAAGCTCACCGATCTGGAATCACGCGTCTCCCTGAACCTCAACGTGCTTTCCAAGGGCAGGGTGCCCAAGGTCATGTCGCTTCCCCAGGTGCTCCTGGAATGGCTGGAGCACCGCAAGGAAGTCTTGCAGCGGCGCTCGAGACATCGGCTGGCCGCGATTGAACGACGATTGGAGATCCTCGGCGGTTATCTGATCGCGTACCTCAACATCGACGAAGTCATCCGCATCATCCGCGAGGAAGACGACCCGAAGGCCGAACTGATGCGGCGATTCGAGCTGACCGATCTGCAGGCTGAGTCGATTCTCAACATGCGCCTGCGCTCCTTGCGCAAGCTGGAGGAAATCGAAATCCGCAAGGAGTTCGACAATCTGACAGCTGAGAAGGCTGACATTGAAGCGCTGCTCGCGTCAGACGAAAAACAGTGGGCGACGGTTTCCTGGGAAATCAGTGAGGTCAAAAAGCAGTTCGGCAAGGACACCAAACTGGGACGGCGCCGGACGATATTCGGCGATGCGCCGGAAACCGATATCGAGGCCATTCAGCAGGCAATGATCGAGAAGGAGCCGGTCACGGTCGTCGTGTCGCAAAAGGGCTGGATCCGCGCGATGAAGGGGCATCTGTCGGATACGGCTTCGCTGACCTTCAAGGAAGGTGACAAGCTGAAGGTGGCGTTCCCGGCCTATACGACCGACAAAGTCATGCTCTTTACCACCGGCGGCAAGTTCTACACGCTGGGCGGCGACCGGCTCCCGGGCGGTCGCGGTCATGGCGAACCGGTGCGCATCATGGTCGATATGGACAACGACCAGGATATTGTCTCCGCTTTTGTGCACGATCCGGAAGGCAGGTTGCTGGTCGCTTCGACAGCCGGCAATGGCTTCGTCGTGCCACAGGGCGAGATCAGTGCGAATACCCGTAAGGGCAAGCAGGTCATGAACGTCAAGCTGCCGGTCGAGGCGACGCTCTGCGTCCCTTCCGTCGGCGACCACGTTGCCGTCATCGGGAAAAACCGCAAGCTGCTTGTTTTCCCCGCCGTGCAGTTGCCGGAAATGACTCGCGGCAAAGGGGTACGGCTGCAGCGCTACAAGGACGGCGGCATCGCCGACGTCAAGATGTTCAATATGGCTGATGGACTGACCTGGACGGATTCGGCCGGCCGCACCCACACAAAGACGCAGGACGAGTTGCGCGAATGGATGGGCGATCGCGCCCAGGCCGGTCGGCTCGCCCCGAAAGGTTTTCCGCGTTCAGGCCGCTTTACCGGTTAGAAAAAAAGCTGGTCAGTCGCGCTCGGGCTCGCCCGTGAAGCGCTCCCATCCACTTGCCATAAGATGATCCTGCGGCAGGAACCGGGTCTTGTAGCCCATCTTGCGTGAACCAGCGACCCAGTAGCCGAGGTAGACGTGCGGCAGACCCTTTTCGCGGGCACGCCTTATGTGATCGAGGATCATGTAGGTGCCGAGGGAGCGGTTGGCAAAATCCGGATCGAAAAAGGAATAAACCATCGAGATGCCGTCAGCCATCAGGTCACTGAGGGCGACACCGGCCAAACGCCCGGCTTCGCTCCCGTCGCCCGAACGCTCGGTCAGGCGGTATTCGATGATTCGAGTCGGAACATGGGTGTCCTCCACCATCATCGCATAGTCGAGCACTGTCATGTCAGACATGCCGCCCTGCTGGTGTCGGGCATCGAGATAGGCCCGAAACAGTGAATACTGCTCGCTGGAAGGTTCGGCCGGGAATTCCTGGGCGGAGATGTCATCATTGCGTGCGATGATCCGCTTCATCGAACGGTTCGCCTGAAACTCCTGCGCGAGAATGCGTACCGATACGCAGGCCCGGCAGCTTTCACAGGCCGGACGATAGGCGATGTTTTGCGAGCGTCGGAAGCCACCCTGGGTCAGAAGGTCATTGAGTTCCGCCGCCTTGTCGCCGACCAGGTGCGTGAAGACCTTGCGTTCGAACTGCCCCTCCAAATAGGGGCAGGGCGACGGCGCCGTCAGGAAGAACTGCGGTGATTGGACGGGTTGGTTCGTCATCGACCTCTGTCAGGTTCCTGTGTGCCGTCGATCATAGGCCATAATACCATGGCGCGATAAGTGAAAATGTTAACCAGATGATGGCGACCAACGGAAGACCGGCACGAAGAAAATCGCGAAAACCGTAGTGACCCGGACCCATGACCAATAGGTTCGTCTGGTAGCCGATGGGTGTGGCAAAGCTCGTGTTGGCGGCGAAGATCACGGCGGCTACAAAGGCTTCCTGGGAAGCACCCAATCGGGTGGCAATTCCAAGCGCAATCGGCATGAACAGGACCGCTGTCGCGTTGTTACTCAGTAAATTCGTCACGCATGCCATGACGATGAAAAGCAGCGAGAGCACGATCGGAACAGGCGCATCCATCAGCGCCGCAACAGTCGACTCGGCGATCAGCGCCGCACCTCCCGTGAACTGCATGGCGGTCGCCATTGCTATGGAGGAGCCGACCAGCAGGAAAACCTGCCGGTCGAAAGCCCGTGCTGCCTGGTAGATCGTCAGACATCCGAACGCCAGCATCAGGACGGCGCCCGAAATCGCACTGACCACAATCGGCAGGATCTCGAAAGCCGACAGCACGATGATCATCAAAAAGATCGTAAATGCGATCGTCGCCTTGCGCGTCTGCGGAACCGGCTCGGCCGAATACTCAAGCAACAGCAGATCGTGGTCGCCGCGCATGTGCATCAGCTGGTCGTAGTTGCCGCCGAGCAGCAGGGTATCACCGGGCTCCAGCCGGATTTCTGACAGCGGCATGCGCGCCATGCGGCTCTTGCGCTGTACTCCAAACACCGAGATGCCATAGCGGGCGCGTATGCCGGAGAGCTGAATGGTCCGACCGGCAAATCGCGACCCGGGAGCAAGCACTGCCTCTGCAAGATGGTAATCGGGACCCGGCCGCGGAGTATCGACACCATCCTCGGGCGTATCGCTGCTGTCAGTCGGTTCGTCCGGGTCCGCAATGGCATTGCCATGCGCAAGAGCCTGGGAGAAGGCGCGCCTCGTTCCGGTGACCACCAGGCTGTCGCCCGCGGACAGCGTGATATCCTCGAAAGGCGGCAGGATCGGCACGTCGCGACGATGCATCAGGCGCAGCGTCAGGTCACGAATGCCTGGAAACATGCCGGCACGCGATTTCAGGCCGATGAACGGATGTCCCGGCACGATCGGAATTTCGCCGATAAATTGCGCCCCTTGAGTAGAGTGATCACGGGCCATGTCCGAGGAGCGTTCGCGCATCATCCACGGCATGACAAATAGAACGTAGACACCACCAACGGCCGCCAGCATCAGTCCCATGCCGGTCAGATCGAAGAACGATATGGTCACCCCATTGTCCTGAGCAACGCCAGCGGCGATCAGGTTGGTGGACGAGCCAAGCAGTGTTGTCATGCCGCCGAGAATGCACATGAAGGAAAGCGGCATGAAGGCGCGGAAACCGGGATAGCGCCGTTGCGCCGCGATCACCGTAAGGATCGGGATGAAGATCACCACGACCGGAGTGTTGTTGAGAAACGCACTCAGAGCACCCGCCGCAACGATGACAAGAAAGATGGATCGCCTGCCACTGGTTCCGCCCAGCCGACCGAAAGCTCGAGCCGGTCCGTCAATGGCATCTGTAGCAAAAAGCCCCTGGCCCACGATCAGAAGGGCTATGACCGTTGCAAGTGCCGGATCCGAGAAGCCCTTGAGAAGAACCGCAGGGGTCAGGGCTGTTCCTTGTGCATCGGTGTAGGGAAAGAAACCGAAGAGCAGCAGCAGGACTGAAAGTGACCCCAGCGACACCGCCTCCATCGATAGTCTTTCGGAGGCGTAGGCAATGACGGTGGCGCCAATGATGACGAAGGTCGCCAGAAGATGAAGATCCTGCATGCCTGAGCCAGGTCCAATGAGCGCTGGATGTAGCCTAATGCACCGAACTCATTCCGTCCAAGCGCGCGATTTCAAAATGCGCGTATAGGCAACAGCAGTATTACCTCCATGACCTGTTTCGGGAACGTTTGTTCCAACGCCGGCCGGCATCGGTTTGTCCGGCCAATACCTAGCGGTCGCCGCGGGTGATCACGACGCCGAGCAGGAGGTCATGCAGAAGCCGTTTGCGGTCTGAAAAGAGACTGACCAGCAGGATCAAAGGTGTAAGGACCACGTTGCCGACCCAAAACAGGACGGCGTGAACCATCGCGAGCATCGGATCGACCGGACCACCGTCGGTGCGGCTCATTCGAACGCCGGCAATCTGCATGCCGGGCGTTGCCTGTTTGGGGCCGCCAAGGGTCAAACCGACATACGGCAAAGCGACGATCGCAAACAGCACCGAATAGAGTGCCCATCCGAGGCCAAAGCTGAAAACACCGATGAAGAAAATCAGCACGGCAACCGGGATGCAGAGCGCCAGCACCAACGCATAGTCGATGAAGAACGCCATGATGCGCCGAGACCGAACGCCTTCATAGCTTCTCCAGCTGTCCAAATCGATATCCATAATTTCCGTCGAATGCGTCACCACAGCACCTTTCCTGCATGTCGGACGCTGAAAGCGCCTCAGAACAGCAGATATCAATGGTCAATTCATCGGAAAGGTGGGGATCATCAAGGCTGCCTTCAAGGTAGGCGCACCGGTCAATCCTTATTCAAAAGCGCTGCGGCAAAGGGCGCGAAATAGGTCAGGATACCGTCGCAGCCAGCACGTTTGAAAGCGGTGAGGCTCTCCATCATCACGCGCTCGCCATCTATCCAGCCGTTCTGCTCGGCTGCCCGGATCATCGAATACTCGCCGGAGACCTGGTAGGCGAAGGTCGGCATGCCAAACGTGTCTTTCAGCCGCCAGATGATGTCGAGATAGGGCAGGCCGGGTTTGACCATCAGCATGTCGGCTCCTTCCTCAACGTCCAGGGCGGCCTCGCGGACCGCTTCGTCCGTATTGGCCGGGTCGATGTAGTAGGTCCGCTTGTCACCCTTCAGCAGCCCCTGCGTCCCGATGGCTTCCCGATAGGGCCCGTAATAACTCGAGGCATATTTGGTCGCGTAAGACATGATGCCGACATCGCTGAAACCGCTCGAGTCGAGAGCATCGCGTATCGCACCGATGCGCCCGTCCATCATTTCCGACGGAGCGATAATGTCGGCTCCGGCCTCCGCCTGCATCACCGCCGCTCGGGTGATAACCGCTACCGTTTCGTCATTGACGATGACGCCGTCGCGTAGGATGCCGTCGTGACCATGGTTGGTGAACGGATCAAGAGCCACGTCGGTGATCACGCCGACCTCTGGAGCTGTGGCTTTGATTGCCTTCGTTGCCTGGTTGATCAGGTTATCGGGTTCCAGAATGTTCGAACCGGTGACGTCACGCAGATCGGATTCGATATTCGGAAATGTTGCAATTGCGGGTATTCCCAGTTCAGCAGCTTTCTCGGCTTCCGCTGCAGCCAGATCGGGCGTTACTCGGGAGACCCCAGGCATGGCGTCGATGGGTTCACGCCGGTTTTCTCCTGGGATCAGAAAGATGGGCCAGATCAGGTCATTGACCGTTAGCGTGTTTTCGCGAGTAAGATCACGAACCCAACCCGCTTTGCGGTTGCGGCGCATCCGCCGCCCTCCGGTGATTTCATCAACGCTGCGTTGACGCAGTTCGCCCTTGTTTATCTGCCGGTTCATGCCTGCCTCTGTACGCGTCGCAAAGGGTCAATCTCCTTGCTGTGTATCACGCGCGGCCGCTGACGACCAAGAGAGCACTTTGACGCTGCACCTGGCGCGCGGCGCGCCGCTGACCGGCAACCAACGCCATTGACCTCGGGCGAGGCGGTGCGTACAGCCATTCCTTGTGGTCAAGAGGGAGCGACTTCTGGGATGGAGCTGGGCAGCAACGACGAAATCGTTTTCGAAGAAGACAGCCCGGCCGGTTTCATTACCTTGACCCGCGAGGCAGCGTTGAATGCGTTGACCCACAATATGGTCAACGGAATTTGGTCGATTCTCGACCGCTGGGAAGCTGACCCGAACATACGCCATATCGTCATTCGTGCTCGTGGCCGGGCATTCAGCGCAGGCGGCGATTTACTCAATCTGTACAATCAGGGTCAGAGCGGAAACCACCATTTTGAGTTCTTTCAGGACGAGTACCGGCTGAACGCACGCCTTGGCATCTATCCAAAGCCGATAGTCTCGCTGATCGATGGAATCGTCATGGGTGGGGGCGTGGGTGTCTCCGTCCACGGTCGTTACAGAGTAATGACCGAGAACGCGGTTTTTTCCATGCCCGAGGTTGGTATCGGGTTTTTTCCGGATGTTGGCGGCAGCTATTTTCTTTCCAGGCTCCCCGGCCGCATGGGATTCTATCTCGGCCTGACGGGAGCCCGCATTCGAGCCGGCGACGCTCTCCGATCCGGGATAGCGACGCATGTTGTCTCGGCTGAGCGTCTGCCGCCGCTTGAAGCTGGCTTGGCCGCTGGGGACAATGCAGAGGATGTTTTGCAAGGATACGACCAACCTGCATCCGTCCCGGGCCCAAAGCTCGATACGGCCGAAATCGAACATCTGTTTTCTGGAAACTCCTTGGGAGAAATTATCGAAACTCTGGAGAACGCCAGCAGTTCCAGCGAAATTGCCGCAACGGCACTCAAGGCAATGCGCCGCGCTGCGCCGCTGAGCCTGGCCGTGGCGTTCAGGCAGATTGAAGAGGGCTCCGGTAAATCCCTGGCAGAATGCATGCAGATGGAATACCGGATCCTTTATCGCATGTTGCAGGCCAGCGACTTCTATGAAGGCATCCGCTCGTTGATCGTCGATAAAACGAATGACCCGAAATGGAACCCGCAGTCGTTCGAAGCGGTCACCGAGGCCGCGGTAGACGACTATTTCCGCTCGCTCGGGCAAGAAGATTTGACTGACATTCCCGGATTGGCATGAGCGACCTGATCGAACCAAGCGCTCCGCGACCCAGCACCACCGAGCTTGCCTTTGAGGTTTTTCAGCGCGTTATCGCGATCTTCTGCCTGATCGCCGGAATTCGATATTGGGCGCTGCTGATTGGCATACTTGACGGCGGCGTCTGGCGCTTCGACCTGTTGCCTGTGCATTGGAAAATTGCTGCCGCTTCACTGGCGGTTCTGTGGCCCGTCGCCGGCATCGGCCTTTGGATGGTGGTGTCATGGGGACCGGTCGTCTGGCTCGTTGCTGCGGCCATCGAAGTTGCCATGCACGGGGCATTTCCGGAACTGTATGGCAGCCGCTGGCTGCTGATTGCGGCACACGGGTTGGCCGCCCTGGTTTACATCGCTTTTCGTGTCGCTCTCTACTTTTCGCGCCGTGTTGAGCCAGAGGAGGAGTAAGATTCGATTCACTCTAAAATTGCGTCCTTCAGAGTAACAGCTTGTTAATGCTGCATTTTAAGTTCAATTTTAGACGTATTCGATAGGGTGTGTCTCAAGGTGGAAAACAAAAAACCGCCGGGCAAGACAGTGAGGCACCACGATGAAAAACGACATGCGCGCGGAGGCATCTCCGCCGGAAGAAGACAAGAACGCGTTGCGTTCTCTCTATATGGAAGCGCTGCAGCTGGTGGAACGGCTGCATCGCCGCCTGCTCGATGTCATCAAGGATGAGTTCGAGCGTAATGGCCGCAGCGACATCAATGCGATCCAGGCATTGCTGCTGTTCAATATCGGTACATCTGAACTGACAGCGGGCGAATTGCGTTCGCGTGGCTATTATTTGGGATCGAACGTTTCCTACAATCTGAAGAAACTCGTGGATATGGGTTTCATCAACCATCAGCGCTCTCGCGTTGACCGCCGCTCGGTGCGGATCAGCCTGACGGCAAAGGGCAAAGAAGTTGCCGATGTCGTCGCCGGCCTCTACGAGCGGCATATTGGGTCAATCGAACAGGTGGGCGGCATCAGCGCGGAGGAATTCCAGCGCATGAACAAGGCGCTGCAGCGGCTGGACCGTTTCTGGAACGACCAGATTCTCTATCGCCTCTAATTGATGCTCACGGGTGGCCGGGGCGGGCCGGGCACCCGAGACAGGACCATATTGACCTAGGTCCGCTGATATGGTCGCTTTCCGCGCATATTTGAACGCGGAGGCGACAGTCATGTCCGGTGAATTCCCGGTTTTCGATCTCGGGGCATTTGAAAGTGCTGATCAGGCCGGCAAGCAGGCTCTGGGGCGGCAAGTCGATGAGATCTGCCGCTCCACCGGATTCCTGGCCATAGGCAATCATGGGGTTCCACAATCCGTCATAGATGGAGCCTGGAACAAGGCGCATGATTTCTTCAGCCTGTCAGCCGACGTCAAGCAGCGCGCCAGGGCCCCCTATGAGGGATATCCCTACGGTTATCTCGGACCGGAATTGGAGGCCCTCGCGAAATCGCAAGGTGTCGACACTCCTCCGGATCTGAAAGAGAGCTTCAACGGCGGCCCGCAAAGCGTTCCGACTGACATGGTCGATCCGCAGGCGCTCGGATTTTGCTATGCCGCGACCATTTGGCCGAGCGAACCGGAAGGCTTCAGACAGGCGTGGAGCGCCTATTACGGTGCGATGGAGGACCTGGCCGAGCGGATCATGCGGGTTTTCGCCGTTGCTCTGGATCTCCCTGAGGCCTTTTTCGATCCTTATATCGATCAGCCGATCAGCGCTCTGCGCGCCCTGAACTACCCTGAGCAGGCAAAGGCGCCGGAGCCTGGTCAATTGCGCGCCGGAGCCCACACCGATTACGGAAGCCTGACAATCTTGCTGCCGCAGGCCGGGTCCAGGGGATTGGAGATCCGGGCGGCAGCTGGAGACTGGATCCCGGTACCGCCGGTCCCTGGTGCCTTTGTCATCAATATTGGTGATCTGATGGCGTTGTGGACCAATGACCGTTGGGTGTCGACGCTGCATCGCGTCGTCAATCCGTCGGCCCAGGAGGGTGGCCGCGAGCGGCGACAGTCGTTCGCCTTCTTCCATCAACCGAACTGGGATGCCGAAATCCGTTGCCTGGAGTCCTGCCTCGGGCAGGGCGAAACGGAAAAATATGAGCCAGTCCGGTCAGGGCCTTATCTGATGTCGAAGTTTCAGTCGACGACGATGACGAAACCTATCTGAGGTCTAAGTCGATCGTGGACGGAGAATCGGTGCGCCCGTCGCTGAACTGTTGCGAAAAGCGCACAGGGTCCTATGTATGGCTCATCGATGAGGAGATTGTTGCAGCGCCGGAGCCGGAACCGATTATTAACCATCAATTGGCCATATTGGTGTGAAATTCGGCCCTTGGTCCGTTGTGTGCAAAGCAGCGAATTGGGGAGTGTTCGGGGGTGTCCTCGCAAAATCGTGAATCGAGAAGCGGAGGCTGGCTGTTATAGTCCGGTTCGCATAGGGTGGCGGAAGCGACTCCAGGGCGACAACCACACGATAACGGCGATGAGTGGTTTCTTATGTCCATGAAGAAAATGAACAAGTCTATTTCGCGACGTGCTTTCCTTGGGAGCGCCACGGCGCTTGGCGCCAGTGTTGCAGCCGGAGGAGCCGCTGCCCAAAACCTGGCACAGACGACCATCGAGAGCATTATCAATGCTCCGCGCCGCGGTTCGTGGGATGACCAGTTCGATGCCCAGGCTTCGCGTACGGCCGTCAAGGTCAATTCCAGCGTTCCGATTTTCAGCCCCGAAACGGTCGGCAACGTCGAGACGGCGGTTGGCACTTACCAGAATATTGTTTTGCGCGGCGGATGGCCGGTTGTGCCTTCCGGGAGCAAATTGCGGATCGGCGCCAGCGACCCGGCAGTTTCCGTGCTTAGAAAACGTCTGATCATATCCGGCGACATGGCGCAATCGGCAGGGACGTCACCAGCTTTCGACAGTTATGTAGACGGCGCGGTGAAGCGATTCCAGGCCCGCCACGGTCTACCGGCCGACGGCATTCTCGGCCGTCACAGCTATGCGGCGTTGAACGTATCGGCGACGGTGCGTCTCGGCCAGCTTGAGACCAATCTGGTGCGCCTGCGCTCCATGTCGGGCTATCTGGGGGACCGGTACGTCCTGGTGAATATTCCGGCCGCTCATATTGAAGCGGTCGAGGGGTATCGCGTGGCGTTGCGCCACACCGCCGTCGTCGGCAAAATCAGCCGACAGACGCCCATCCTGAATTCCAAGATCCATGAAGTGATCCTCAATCCATACTGGACGGCGCCGCGGTCGATCATCGAAAAAGATATCATGCCTCTGATGCGCAAGGATCCGACCTACCTGACGCGCAATTCCATCCGTCTGTTTGATGCCAACGGTGGCGAGGTCGCGCCGGAGACGATCGATTGGAATGCGTCTGAAGCGCCGAAGCTGATGTTCCGCCAGGACCCCGGCAAGATCAACGCCATGTCCTCCACGAAGATAAACTTCCACAATCCTCACGCCGTCTACATGCACGATACGCCGCAACAGAGCCTGTTCGGCAAGTTGCTGCGGTTCGAAAGTTCCGGATGTGTGCGTGTGCAAAACGTCCGCGATCTGTCCACCTGGCTTTTGCGCGACACGCCAGGCTGGAATCGCCAAACGATGGAACAAGTGATCGCCAGCGGTGTCAGCACGCCGATCGAGCTGTCAGAGCCGGTTCCGGTTTATTTCACCTACGTCACCGCCTGGTCGACGTCGGATGGCGTTGTTCAGTTCCGCGAAGACATCTACCGTCGCGATGGTGTCGAGCAGCTGGCGCTGCAATAGGACACACCTCTCAAGTATTGACGCAAACAGGACGAGTCGATTTCGCAGTCAGAAATGGCGGCGTCAACGACCTTGTCTAATGTGTGACGGGGCTTTATGAGACCCGCGTGACCCGGCATTGCCGGGATTCCCTGTTGCATACCCTGAAAAACGCCCCTCGGCGCCCCATTTGTTCCCTATAGGCAGGAATAGCGAAATGACCGACCCGATCGCCAACACCGATCATCAATATGACGCATTTTTCAAACGTTCGCTGGCTGACGCTGATGCGGCAGTTTTCGGTAGCATCGAAAAAGAACTCGGTCGTCAACAGCAGGAAATCGAGCTGATCGCGTCCGAGAATATCGTCTCCCGTGCCGTGCTTGAGGCACAGGGTTCGATCATGACGAACAAATATGCGGAAGGGTATCCGGCACGGCGCTACTATGGCGGTTGCCAATACGTCGACGTCGCCGAGGAGTTGGCGATCGAACGGATCACCAAACTGTTCGATTGTGCCTTCGCCAATGTGCAGCCCCATTCCGGCAGCCAGGCCAACCAGTCGGTGTTCCTGGCTTTGACGAAGCCTGGCGATACCATCCTGGGTATGAGCCTGGACGCAGGTGGACACCTCACGCACGGCGCTCGTCCAAATATCTCCGGAAAGTGGTTCAACGCTGTGCAATATGGCGTTGTCGCCGAGACCGGCCTGATCGACTATGATCAGGTGGAAGCACTGGCCCGAGAGCACAAGCCGACTTTGATCATTGCTGGTGGATCAGCCTACTCACGGCAAATCGATTTTGCCCGGTTCCGAGAGATCGCCGATGCAGTCGGCGCCTATTTCTGTGTCGATATGGCACACTTTGCCGGGCTGGTAGCCGGGGGTGTGCACCCAAGCCCGTTCCCGCACGCCCATGTTGCGACCTCCACGACCCACAAGACCCTGCGCGGCCCGCGTGGTGGTTTGGTTCTGACCAACGATCCGGACATTGCCAAGAAGATCAACTCAGCGGTCTTTCCGGGGTTGCAGGGCGGACCGCTTATGCATGTGATAGCCGCGAAAGCCGTAGCCTTCGGCGAAGCGCTAACGCCTGAATTCAAGACTTACTCAGCAAGGGTCGTGGAAAACGCCAAAGTGCTCGCCGCCACGCTGGTGGAGGGTGGCCTCGACATCGTTTCCGGTGGAACGGATACACATTTGCTGCTGGTCGACCTGCGTCCGAAGGGGCTGACTGGCCAGGTGACCGAAGTCGCTCTCGGCAAAGCGTTCATTACCTGCAACAAGAACGGCGTTCCAAACGATCCGGAAAAGCCGACCGTCACGTCAGGTATTCGCCTCGGCACGCCCGCGGGGACGACCCGTGGCTTCGGCCCGGTCGAGTTTCGCCAGGTCGGCGAACTGATCATTGAAGTGCTGGATGGTCTTCGAACCAACTCTGCCGAGGGCAACGCGGCCATCGAACGGTCGGTCAAGGAAAAGGCCATCGCACTGACCAAGGCATTCCCGATCTACTGATTAGCGGGATCTGTCTGGCTATTCTGCTGCCGGGTCCGGATTTGAACATCCGGGCTTGGACAGCGTTTCCATGCGCTGATCTGTTCTGATAAGTAAGGCCGACTCAAGAGGCCTCTGCCCGTCCGGCACTGCTGTCCAACGAAAATGGAGTTTCGATGCGCTGTCCCTACTGCAATTCAGAAGACAGTCAGGTGAAGGATTCAAGGCCTGCCGAAGATGGCAATGCCATTCGTCGGCGCCGGGTCTGTCCGGATTGCGGCGGTCGCTTCACCACCTTTGAACGGGTGCAGCTTCGCGATTTGCAGGTCATCAAGAAAACCGGGCGCAAGGTTCCGTTCGATCGCGACAAGCTGATGCGGTCGTTTGAAATCGCCCTTCGAAAACGGCCGATCGAGCGCGACCGGGTGGAGAGGGCCGTATCCGGCATCGTCCGGAGGCTGGAGAGTTCCGGCGAGACGGACGTCCACTCCGACAAGATCGGACTGATGGTCTTGGAGGCGTTGAAGTCGATCGATGATGTCGGATTTGTACGCTACGCTTCGGTCTACCGGGACTTCAACGACCCTGCTGACTTCGAGCAGATACTCAATGAGTTGAGTGCCCGGCTCAACGGCGATTCAGGCGAGGAATGAACCCGTGGCGGTGACGGATTTCGACCGCCGCATGATAGCTGCGGCGATCCGCTATTCTTACCGGCATCTCAGCCGCACCGGAACCAATCCGTCAGTTTCGACACTGATTGTGCGTGAGATCAACGGAGACATGAGGATCGTCGGTCGGGGATTGACGGCTCTCGGCGGCAGGCCTCATGCCGAGACCGAAGCGATTGGCGAAGCGGGCGAACTGGCGCGCGGAGCAACCGCATATGTTTCGCTCGAGCCGTGCTCGCATCACGGCAGCACGCCGCCCTGCGCCGAGGGACTGATCAACGCCGGCATCAAACGGGTCGTGGCCGCAACGACCGATCCGGATGACCGGGTTTCCGGTCGGGGTTATCGCATGCTGCGCGAGGCTGGGGTGGATGTTGAGGAGGGCGTCATGGAGCCGGAGGCGCAATATGCGCTCGCCGGATACCTGACGCGACGCACCAAAAACCGGCCCCTCGTCACGCTCAAGCTTGCGCTCTCGGCTGATGGCAAGATCGGTCGTCGCGGTGCTGGGCAAGTTCACATCACCGGCCCTGTGGCCGGAGCGATGAACCATGTTGCTCGCGCCGCCGCTGATGCCATTCTGGTGGGGATAGGCACAGCGATTGAAGACGATCCGATGCTGACCTGCCGTTTGGACGGACTCGAAAGCCGCTCGCCGATCAGGATCGTACTCGATCGTGATCTTCGACTACCGCTCGACAGTAAACTTGTTCGAAGCGCCACAAAGGTGCCTTTGATCGTGGCCACAACGGTCGGACCGGGTGATGAGCGTTTCAACAGGCTTCAGCAGACAGGCGCACGGCTGATCGCGTGCGACAGCAATGCGAAAGGGATAGCGTTGCCGGAGTTGCTGGATGACCTGGCCGAGCAGGGCCTTTCGACTTTGATTGTCGAGGGCGGCGCCGCTGTTGCACGCTCTTTCCTGGACGACGAGTTGGTCGACCGAATCGATCTTTTTCAGGGTCCTGAAGCCATCGGCGAGGACGGCGTGGACGCACCGATCGGTCCGAAACGCTTGCCGGAGGGCTTTGAGCTCACGGAGACCAGGCAATTGGGCAACGACCTTCGGCGCCACTATGAAAGGACATCTTGATGTTTACAGGAATCGTCACCGATGTGGGCCGGATTGCCGCCGTTACACCGATGAACGAAGGCGTTCGCCTGCGAATTGAGACTACCTACGATCCTGCGACCATCGATATGGGGGCTTCAATCTGTTGCTCCGGAACCTGCCTTACCGTAACCGGGCTTGCGCCGGCAGATCGCGCAGAACGCTGGTTCGAAGTGGAAGCCTGGGAGGAGGCGTTGCGGCTGACCACCATTGGCACGTGGGAAGAAGGAACCAGAGTAAACCTGGAGCGCTCCCTAAAGATAGGAGACGAACTCGGTGGTCATCTGGTTTCCGGACACGTCGATGGCATGGCAACGATTGAAAGCGTAGGCGACGAGGGGGACGCCCGTCGTTTCACGATTCGGGCTCCCAATGAGTTGGCGCGCTACATCGCTCCCAAGGGCTCCGTAGCGCTTGACGGGACATCGCTGACCGTCAATGCGGTGAACGGAGCTGAATTCGATGTCCTTCTCATCCGCCATTCTCTCGACGTGACGACCTGGTCCGAACGTCAGGCAGGAGACCGGGTCAACCTGGAGGTTGATCAGATGGCCCGATATGCTGATCGCCTCATCAGTTTTCGGACGGAATGAAGCGCAGCATATTTTCATGAGCGCGATGAAAAGCGCTTGCCAAGTCAGATGAGCCGTGATTTGACCGCGGCTTGTTTTCAACTCCAGAAAGGACCGGCACCATGAGCGGATCCGACACGCCCCATCTGCTGATCGTGGAAGCACGCTTCTACGACGACATTGCCGACAGCATGTTGGAAGGCGCGAAAGCCGCGCTGAAAGAGGCTGGTGCGACCTTCGACATTCTGACGGTGCCCGGAGCGTTGGAAATTCCGGCGACGATTGCAATGGCTCTTGATGGCGCTGACTCCGGCGGCAACGACTATGACGGGTTCATTGCACTGGGGACCGTCATTCGTGGCGAGACTTACCACTTCGACATCGTAGCCAATGAATCGAGTCGCGGCCTCATGGATCTCTCGATCAGCGAGTCGATTGCCATCGGCAACGGCATTTTGACCGTTGAAAACCGTGAACAGGCCTGGGCCCGAGCCCAGCGTGCAAATGGTTCCGGTGACACGGACAAGGGCGGTTTTGCCGCCCGCGCGGCACTCACCATGATCAAGATACGATCCAGATTGGGCGCCAAACCGTGACCGAGCGCTCTGCCAAACCTGCCAATCAGCGCGGTGCTGCCCGGCTGGCAGCCGTTCAGGCCCTGTACCAGATGGACGTCGGAGGAACCGGTGTTCTCGAGGTGGTCAGCGAGTACGAAATGCACCGCCTTGGGCAGGAACTGGACGGCGAACGATATCGCGAGGCCGATGCAGCCTGGTTTCGTGCAATCGTTTCCGGTGTTGTCGAACAACAGCGAACCCTCGATCCGCTGATCAGGACGTCCTTGACCGAAGACTGGCCACTTTCGCGCCTCGACTCGACGCTACGTGCGATATTGAGAGCAGGCGCCTATGAATTGGCCAACCGCAAGGATGTACCAGTAGCCGTGATCGTGACCGAGTATGTGGATATCGGCAGTGCTTTCTTTGATGAGGATGAGCCAAAGCTCATCAATGCCGTTCTCGACCGTCTCGCCGGGCGGCTTCGGGGAGAGGGGCGTCAATTGCAGAAAGACGCCTGATTCATTTTCTGCAACAATTCGCCTAACCCATTTCAATTAATAGGATTTCCGGCGGAACACCAAACCGTATGGGAAGCTGGGAACAGCCAAGGCCACCGGAGACGATCAACTGCCGGTCGGTTTCGGTAATGTGTCCGTAGGCATAACGCTGGCCGAATCTCGATGGAACGATCGGAGATCCCAGAAATGGCAAGCGAACCTGCCCGCCATGGGTATGTCCGCTCAGCGTCAAGTCGACGCGTGTTGGAATTTTGGGGAAGATATCCGGTTCGTGGGCAAGCAGGAGAACCGGGCGCGTATCGTCCGTGATCTGCGCAAGCGTTCCGTCGAGGTCATCCACGCCCCGAAACCGGCCTCCACCAATCGGAATCGCCCACTGATCGCCCAGGCCGGCGAGCCAGAAAGAGTTTCCGTTCGGATGAGTGAGTTCAATTGCTCGATTTTCCAGGACGGGAATACCCGAGTTTTCCAGGTGCTCGGTCGTCGCGGCTCCATCGACCCACCAATCATGATTGCCAAGCACGGCATATGTGCCAAGCGGGGCCTCAAGATACGAAAGAGCCTGGCTCCAGTCTCGCATCGGAACAATGGCAGTGCGAAACCGCCTCAAACCGGCGACATAGTCTCCCAACAGCACGATCAGGTCCGGCTTCAGCGCATTGGTCGTGGAAACGATGTGCTCGATGCGCGATACCGGCATCCAAGGTTCACAGGCGTGAAAGTCGGCAAGAACCGCCACCCTGAGCGGCTTATCAGCGCTCATCGCCGCAAGCCGCGGCGTCTTCACCCGGTAGCGTGTCACTGCAAGTCGAAAGCGTGGTTCTATGGCAAAAGCATACCCCCCGAGCAAAGCGGGCAGGGTCACCCCTCCCATCAGGCTCAAAAGCAATTGTCGACGTGTCAGCATCGCGACTACTCCCTGAGCGCGCTTAGCGCGCAAACGTGACGAGGCAGTGGCAGCGGTTATCCCCGCATCGGCCAGGTATCAGAGATGCGATAGCCTTCAGGCCAGGGATCCTCCGGATCGAGCATGTGTTGATGGGTGCCGGTAATCCAGGCGCGTCCGCTGATTTCCGGGCGGATGGCGGAGACAGAGCCAACGCTGGTGGTGCCAAGGATCTTCCCGCGGAACTCCGAACCGATAATCGAAGTGGCACGGAACCGGTCACCAGGTTTCATTTCGCCACGCTCGTGAAGGAGCGCCATGCGCGCCGATACGGCCGTCCCGGTGGGAGATCGGTCGATCTTGCCAGGTCGGATGGATACGACCGATTGCGCGGAAAGATCGTCACCCTCGCGCTCCAGCTTGCCGGCAAAGAGGCAGAACGAATGGTGCCTCCAATCAGGTTGTTCGGGGTGCTCGAAAGCAAAGGCGGTGTCCGCTGCATCCGTGATCCGAACCCCCAACTGAGCCAGTTTGCGTGCACTCTCTGGCACAAGCGGGATTCCGATGTCCTCGGGATCGACGACTACGAAACTGTCGCCTCCGAATGCGGTGTCTACGTTGAGAGTGCCCAGTCCGGGCACCACCAGTTTTTGATCCATCCGGTGCGCGAAGGAGGCGATGTTTTCCACGTAAACGCGTTGGACCTTGCCATTCGAGCAATCTGCCCGGACCCGAACCAGCCCTCCGGGGGCTTCGAGAGTGCAGTGGGAAACCGGTTCCGTCATGGGAAGGATGCCGGTCTCCAGAAGAACGGTCGATACGCAGATCGAGTTTGAACCGGACATGGGCGGAGTGTCTTCGGGCTCCATGATGATCCAGGCAGCATCCGCTTCCGGAGATTTGGGTGGTACCAGCAGGTTGACGTGCCGAAATACGCCGCCGCGCGGTTCATTCAGCACAAATCGGCGAAGGCTGTCGTCCTTGGCTATCCAGGAACGCTGCTCCCAAATCGTGTCGCCCGGCGGTGGTGAGACACCGCCCACGATCACATCGCCGACCTCTCCCTCAGCATGGGCCGAGACGACATGGATGGCTCGGACGCTTCTCATGTCGAAATCACGGCGCGGACTCGCAGTTGGTCACGTTTGGCCATTTTTCCCATTTCTCCCGCGCAACACCACGCGACGATGCATACAACATCGTCGGTCACCACTGGAAGCCCGTGCGGATATGCAGCTTTGATCGTGAAAATCCGGCAAACCGTGCGCAATGACGCCTTGCGTCGGCCAACCGGTTCCCCATAGCTAGACCGATGAATGCCAAACAACGGAGGTTGGGGTGATGCAAAGTCACGCGCGAGTGGTTGTCATCGGCGGCGGGGTGGTCGGGTGCTCCGTTCTGTTCCATTTGGCTCGCGCCGGCTGGACTGAATCGCTGTTGATTGAAAGGTCGGAGCTGACCTCCGGTTCCTCGTGGCATGCAGCTGGCGGCTTTCATACCCTCAATGGCGACCCCAATGTCGCAAAGCTGCAAGCCTATACGGTGTCGCTCTACGACGAACTGGAGGAACTTTCCGGTCAGTCCTGCGGTCTGCATCTGACCGGCGGCGTCATGATGGCCGACAGCGAAGAGCGCATGAATTTCTTGCGCTATACCCACGCGACAGGTCGGGCGCTAGGCATGGAAACCGAAATCATCACCCCTTCGGAAGCCAGCGCCATGTTCCCTTTGATGGACGAGAGCAATTTCGTCGGCGCTCTTTGGGATCCTGTCGAAGGCCATCTTGACCCTTCGGGAACCACCCATGCCTACGCGAAAGCTGCGCAAAAACTGGGCGCTACAATCGAGCTGCGCAACCGCGTCGTCGACATCACGCAGGACGCCGACGGAACCTGGAACGTCGTGACCGAAAAAGGTACCGTCAGGGCGGAACACGTGGTCAATGCCGGTGGCCTTTGGGCCAGAGAGGTCGGTCGGATGGTGGGCGTCGAACTGCCGGTCCTGGCCATGGAACACATGTATCTCCTGACCGAGACAGTGCCGGAGGTGCTTGAATTCAACGCCCGTACGGGCAGGGAACTGGCCGGCGTAATCGACTTCAAGGGCGAAATTTACACCCGCCAGGAGCGGGATGGGTTGCTGCTTGGAACCTACGAGAAGGCTTGCGTGCCTTGGTCGCCTAAGGAAACGCCTTGGGATTTTGGCCATGAATTGCTGCAGCCCGACCTCGACCGCATCGCGCCGTCGCTGGAGATCGCGTTTCGTCATTTTCCGACATTCGCAGAAGCTGGGATCAGGCAGACCATCAACGGGCCGTTCACCTTTGCCCCGGATGGCAACCCGCTGGTAGGGCCAGTCCAGGGGCTGACCAATTTCTGGTCGGCCTGCGCTGTAATGGCCGGCTTTTCGCAGGGTGGGGGTGTCGGATTGGCACTGGCCAACTGGATGGTCGAGGGCGATCCCGGCCACGACATCTTCGGCATGGATGTCGCGCGTTATGGCGACTTCACCACGCTCCGGTATACCAATGCCAAGGTTCGGGAAAACTACGCCAGGCGTTTTTCGATTCGCTTTCCCAACGAGGAACTGCCGGCCGCCCGGCCGCAACAGACAACGCCGCTCTACGACATCATGGTTCGCGACAACAACGCCGTGATGGGAGACACGTGGGGTCTTGAGACACCCCTTTGGTTTGCGCCGCCAGGAACCGAGGCCAGGGACGAGCTGTCGTTTCACCGCTCCAATGACTTTGCCCATGTTGGAGCCGAGGTGCGCGCAGTGCGCGAGCGTGTTGGTGTCACCGAAATCGCAAATTTCGCGAAATACGAGATTACCGGCGAGGGCGCCGAGGCCTGGTTGTCGCACCTGATGACCAACAGCATGCCGCGGACTGGACGGCTGGTGCTGACCCCGATGCTCAACGAGCGCGGCCGTTTGATCGGTGATTTCACAATCGCCAAGACCGCTGAAAACCGGTTCATGATCTGGGGGTCGAGTGGAGCTCAGATCTATCACACGCGCTGGTTTGAGCGGCATCTTCCGGGCGACGGTTCGGTTCGCATCCATCGCTTCGGTCAGACATTGGTCGGACTGTCGATTGCGGGGCCGCGCTCGCGGGATGTCCTGGCTGAGCTTGCCGACATCGATGTTTCGAACAGCGCATTTCGGTTCATGGATTATCAGGAGATGGACGTTGCCGGGTGCCCGTGCAGGGTCAACCGCATCTCCTATACCGGTGATCTCGGTTATGAGATCTGGATGGAGCCCGCCTACCAGCGAACCGTCTATCAGGCCATCAAGACCACCGGTGAAACCCATGGCATGGTCGATTTCGGCATGCGCGCGCTGCTGTCGATGCGCCTCGAAAAAAACTTCCCGACCTGGTTTGCGGAACTGCGCCCGATTTACGGGGCGTTCGAAGGCTCGATGGATCGCTTTGTTAAACTGTCGAAAAACGACTTTATCGGACGCCGAGCCGCGGCAGAAGAACATGAACGCGGCCCCAAGGCCCGGCGTGTCTCGCTGATCATCGAGGCAGATGATACTGATGTCATGGGCGATGAACCTGTTTGGGCGCGGGTCGGCGACGGAGACTATGACCTCGTATCGCCACCTCATGGTTACGGAGCCAAGCGCTTTGACGGTGACGGCAAGGAGACACCGACTCCGCCGGCGCAACGCGATGGAGATTGGCGCGTCGTCGGCTGGGTCACGTCAGGTGGTTATGGTCACTGGGTGCAGAAGTCGCTGGCGCAGGCCTATGTGCCGGCCGAGCTTTCGGAAACCTCCAACCAGGGGATGTTCCAGGTCGAAATACTCGGCCGTCGGTTTGACGCCAGGATTGCTGTCGAACCGCCCTTCGATCCGAACGGTGAAAGGATGCGGTCTTAAAGGTAACTGCGACTCTAGGGCCGCCGGGTCCGTTTGAGTTTAGTTCGCATCTGCGGTAACAACACGAGCCGGTCGTTGCCGCGATCGTGGCATTCCCTCAATTCACCCGGCACCGGTTGATCCCAGAAACTTCGGCGTTCCGCCGGAACGGAGGCTCATGAACATTCAGCAGTCCGCTGACCGAATCGGGCTTGCCAAGCGCAATGCGTTTATTCTGGCCGGCGCCAGTGCGTTCATCGGCGCCTGTGCGCCGATATCGATTTCGCTTGGCGGCATTGTTGGTGACTATCTGCTTGATGAGGACAAATCTCTGGCGACGGCACCAGTCACGGGGTTCAACATCGGGGTCGCCATCGGCGCGTTGCCCGCGGCCTGGCTAATGCGGTTTGTCGGCCGAAGATACGGGTTCATGACCGGTGCTCTAATCAGCGGCATCGGCGGGATGGTTGCAGCGGCGGCACTGTTTCAGAAACATTTCTGGCTGTTCGGTCTGGGCCTCATGATCATCGGGATCGGTGGGGCATTTGTTCAGCAGTACCGGTTTGCCGCAGCGGATGGCGCACCGGAAAAATTCAAGGCGCAGGCGATATCCTGGGTTCTGATTGGCGGTATTTTTGCCGCGATCATCGGGCCGCAAACAGTGATATTCGCGCGTGACCTTTTCGCGCCCACCCTGTTTGCTGGTGCCTACGTTGCGGTCATAGTGTTGTCGCTGATCGGTGTCGTCATTCTGTCTAATCTGCGTATTCCCGAGCATGCTGTGCTTTTGGACGATGCGCCGGAGGAACCGGCACGGCCGTTGAGCGAAATCATCAGCCAGCGCAGTTTCCTGACCGCACTAGCTTGCGGTGTCTGCTCCTTTGCGCTGATGTCGTTCATGATGACCGGCGCGCCGCTGGCGATGATTGGCTGCGGATTTTCCACCGATATGGCGACCCTGGGCATTCAGTGGCACGTCTTGGCTATGTTCGGCCCGAGCTTCTTCACCGGCCGGCTGATCGCTCGGTTCGGTCGCGAAACGATCGTTGCGACAGGTCTGACGCTCTTGATCGTCTGCTCCATCATTGCAAGCCTTGGCATCGAATTGTGGAACTTCTGGCTTGCCTTGATTCTGCTCGGCATTGGCTGGAACTTTGGCTTTATCGGCGCCACGGCGATGGTGACCCGGACATATCGTCACTCTGAAAAGAACAAGGTACAGGGCGTGCACGACGTCATCCTTTTCGGAACGGTTGCGTTTAGCTCATTGATGTCGGGACAGGTCCTCAACAGCATCGGCTGGAACGGAATCAACATGATCATGTGGCCAATCGCCCTTGGGTGTCTCTTGCTGTTGGGCCTGCAGGTCAGAAACGAGCGTAAAAACAGAGCCTTCACGGCCTGAAACCGCTACTTTCGGCGCAAACCCGGTGCGTTTTCCCAACAAGTTCTTGACGGACCCGACCTCTGCCGCCATTACAGGCGCGATGCGGCGCCCGGTGCCAAACCGGCGCATTGCCGCGCTTGTTGAAGACTGCCGGTATCGGGGCTGATTTTCCGGCAAATTGGAGGGAATGGCATTGACATTACTACTTGCTGTCATCGCCTGTGGTCTGCTTTCGATCGTGTTCGCCATTTGGGCGACGCAATCGGTTCTCGCTGCTGACCAGGGCAATGAAAAGATGCAGGAGATTGCCGGCGCGATCCGCGAGGGTGCGCAGGCTTATCTGAACCGTCAGTACACGACAATTGCGATCGTCGGCGCGGTGGTTTTCGTGATCACCTGGCTGCTGCTGTCATCGCTGGCGGCGTTCGGATTCCTGATCGGTGCCGTTTTGTCCGGTGCAGCCGGCTATATCGGGATGCACGTCTCCGTTCGTGCCAACGTGCGCACGGCCCAGGCTGCCTCGAACAGCCTGGCCGAAGGGCTCGACATCGCCTTCAAATCGGGAGCGATCACCGGCATGCTTGTGGCCGGACTGGCGCTGCTCGGCGTTTCCGTCTACTACTTTCTCCTGACCGGCCCTGGAGGCTATGGTGCAGGCGACCGAACCGTTATCGACGGTCTGGTCGCGTTGGGCTTCGGCGGCTCGTTGATTTCGATTTTCGCCCGTCTCGGCGGCGGTATTTTCACGAAAGGTGCTGACGTCGGCGGCGACCTCGTAGGCAAGGTTGAAGCAGGCATTCCGGAAGATGACCCGCGTAACCCGGCGACGATCGCCGACAACGTGGGCGACAACGTCGGCGATTGTGCCGGTATGGCCGCTGACCTTTTCGAGACCTATGCCGTTTCAGTCGTCGCTACCATGGTTCTTGGAGCGATCTTCTTTGCCGGTTCGGAAGTGCTCGATTCGGTGATGATCTATCCGCTTGTTATCTGTGCAACCTGCATCATTACCTCGATCATCGGCGTCTTCTTCGTGCGGCTCGGCTCCAACGGCTCGATCATGGGGGCCCTATACAAGGGTCTGTTTGCGACGGGAATCCTGTCAATTGTTGGTCTGGCAATCGCCACGCAACTGACGGTCGGTTGGGGACAGATCGGCGATGCCGGCTTCAGCGGCACGGCTTTGTTCGTCTGCGGAATCATCGGCCTGGTTGTGACCGGTCTGATCGTCTGGATCACCGAGTACTATACCGGTACCAACAAGCGTCCGGTGAACTCCATCGCGCAGGCTTCGGTCACCGGACACGGGACCAACGTCATACAGGGTCTGGCCGTATCGCTTGAGTCTACGGCACTTCCAGCAATCGTCATCATTGGTGGCATCATCGCCACCTTCCAGCTTGGCGGCTTGTTCGGCACCGGTATTGCCGTGACGGCCATGCTTGGCATCGCGGGCATGATCGTTGCTCTGGACGCTTTCGGTCCAGTAACGGACAACGCTGGCGGTATCGCCGAGATGGCGGGTCTTCCGGCGGAAGTGCGCAAGTCGACCGATGCGCTGGATGCCGTCGGTAATACGACCAAGGCGGTTACCAAGGGCTATGCTATCGGCTCCGCCGGTCTTGGTGCATTGGTGTTGTTTGCAGCCTATTCGAACGACCTGGAATTCTTCGCCAAGAATTCGGAGAGTTACCCCTACTTCGCCGATATGGGGCAGATCTCCTTCAGCCTTTCCAACCCGTATGTGGTGGCCGGCCTTATCTTCGGTGGTATGATTCCATATCTGTTTGGCGGTATCGCCATGACGGCGGTCGGCCGGGCCGGTGGTACGGTGGTTCAAGAAGTTAGGCGTCAGTTCCGCGAAAAGCCGGGTATTCTGGAAGGTACGGACCGTCCGGACTATGCGCGGGCGGTGGATATCCTGACGCGTTCCGCCATCAAGGAAATGATCGTTCCATCACTGCTCCCGGTCTTGGCACCGCTGGTCGTTTATTTCGGCGTGCTGTTCATCTCCGGCTCCAAGGCGTCTGCCTTTGCCGCACTCGGTGCATCGCTTCTGGGTGTTATTGTGAACGGCCTGTTCGTCGCCATTTCGATGACCTCGGGTGGTGGCGCCTGGGACAACGCCAAGAAGTCTTTCGAAGATGGCTTCGTGGATGCGGATGGCGTGAAGCACGAGAAGGGCAGTGAGGCCCACAAGGCCTCAGTGACCGGCGACACAGTCGGCGATCCGTACAAGGATACGGCAGGGCCTGCCGTCAATCCGGCGATTAAGATCACCAACATCGTTGCATTGCTGCTTCTGGCGGTTCTCGCACACTCCTGACCCAGCTCTGGGGACAGGTCTTGAAGAGACAGGAACCTCGCGGCTCGCCGCGGGGTTCTTTCTTTTTCAACTCTCCGATCCAGCCCGAACGGCTGTTCGGGGCGGGGATGTTTGGCCAATGTGAAGTGGAGTGATGCGAATCTGCAACTGTGTGACAGTTTTGCAATACGGTCGTCGCTGAACCTTGAAAATTGGAAACCTGCCAGTATTGATATGTCCTTGGAGTTGCAGGGATGGCTGTGGGGACCGGCTTGATAAGCCAATCATTGCGAACGACTGTTGTGGCGGTGCTCGCACAGATTGTGCTGATGGCGCCATCTCTTGCTGACGACCAGAGATCGGACCTTGGCTTCGGCAAGAATGCTGACTACTGGGAGGTGCGGTTTGGCGGCGGCGCCTACGACTTCGGGCCTTCCACCCCGAGCGATTTCGAGGGAGGGGTGGTCAATTTCGAAGTTCTGGCGCCGTCACCGGATTTTCTGGAGCGTTTCGGAGCACCGCGTCCCTACATTGGTACCGATATTGCCGTTTCCGATGATGCGATCCATGTGATCTACGGCGGTCTGAACTGGGAGGTCTATGTCACCCGCAGACTCTATCTCGGGTTCGGTGGCGGTGGCTCGTGGAATACCGGACCCAGAGAGGCCAGCGCTTCTGGTGCGACCAAGGACCTTGGCTCAGCCCTATTGTTTCATTTGCAGGCAAGTATCGGTTTGGACATAACGGAAAAGCTGACTTTGCAAGTTTTTCTAAATCATGTCTCGAATGCAAACATCGATTCGGACAACCCCGGTCTCGAATCGGTCGGTGGGCGGCTCGGCGTCCGCTTCTGATCACCTGCCGTCGTTTAAGTTTTCTGACTTTTGTCCAAAATCAAGGTGCCGCTAAGGCTAGCCGCCGAATATCTGTCTCGCGCTGGATTCGCCCGAGCTGCCGAGAGACGAGAGGACGCGGCTGAGGAAGGTTTCCTCTTTACCGCCCGTGGGCGTTGTTCGGCTTATCGTATCGAACACCTTGCCGTCCGCGAGCGTGTAGTTGGCTATGCTCTGGACGGTCTCTTCGTCATCGAAGTAAACCGCCAGGACCGACTGTTCGACCAGCCGCGGTTTGAGGAACATCGCGCCACGAACCCGCTTCTGCGAAATGTAGTAAAACGCCTCGTTTCCGTAATCGGCCTTCGTCGTAGGCGTTCCGAGCGACAGCAGAACCTGTTCTTTGCTGGAACCCGGTGGCACCAGTTCCAGCGTCTGATTGTCCAGCACATAGCCGTGTGTCAGTGTTTCGCTGGTGCTGCACCCGGTCAACACTGCCGCACCCAGGCCAAAGGCCAAGGCATTCCGGCAAAAATTTCGCCGCTGTGTGTTGAATGTGCGCTGCTTCAACAGTATCTCCCCTGACAACCCAAACGGCAGAGCCGGTGTTTCCCGGTCGCTTCGGTAAACCAGCTACGCAAATGATGCAACAGGTGGGCTGCTTCTCCAATGGCGGCAACCGGTGCCGAAATTAAGGCAGGCGCATGATCTTCGGTATTTTTGGCCGCAAAAGAAAGAACCGCGCCATCGTCGATGGTCTCTACGGACAATTAACCGAAGCGGCGCGCGATCCGATTTACTATCGCGACATGCACGTGCCTGACACCGTGATGGGCCGATTCGAAATGCTGTCCCTGTTCATGGTGCTGTGGCTGCGAGGCGCCCGCGCCGCTGGGGAGACTGTTGCGCCTCTCGCTCAGGACATGGTGGACACGTTTTTCGAAGATATCGATCATTCCATCCGCGAACTCGGTGTTGGCGACACGAGTGTGCCCAAGCGGATGAAAAAGCTGGCTCGCATGTTCTACGGTCGAACCGAATCTTACGGTGCCGCGCTGGATAACGGCGATGAGCAGGTTCTGGCGGTCGCTCTGAGCCGCAACATCCACCCGGACGGCGAAGTGGAGGGCGACGGCATGACCGAGCTCGCGAAAGCTATTGTCGCTCTGGATCGTCGCTTTGCCCGTTTGAATCCGGATGACCTGCTGAGTGGTCGTTTGCTCATACCGGCGGGGACAGATGACAACCGATCGGACGCTGGCTGAAAACAATGGGGATAGTCAGGCAATGAAACAAGATAACAAAACCGCGCAGAATTCGTTCAGCTTTCACGTGAATGTCGGTCATATCGGAACGAACCCGGTTCGCGTCACGATGCAGGCTGATGAAAACGAACGAAAGGACATGGCTCATCGTTGGGGTGTGAGTAGCGTTGAACGGGTCTATGCTGATCTCGAACTGGGTCGCTGGAAACGCGATGGTGTGCGGATAAAGGGTGTCATCGAGGCGGACATCAACCAGGACTGTGTTGTCACCTTGGAGCCGGTACCATCGACCATTGAAGAACGCATTGATGCGCTCTTCGTTCCGGAAGGTTCGAAACTTGCTCGGGTCAAGACTGATGACGATGGCGAGATGATCGTTGAGTCTGAAGGACCGGATGCCCCGGAAACTTTCGCGGGGAACACCATCGACGTTGCCGCTGTATGCGAAGAGTTTATCGTGCTGGCCATTGATCCATACCCACGGGCCGAAGGCGCCGTTCTCGAAGAAGATCAGTTGGAAGATGAGGATGACACGGTCGAACCGTCTCCTTTCGCTGACCTCAAGGCGTGGAAGACAGGTGGCGAGTGAGGGTATCGGGAGTGTGACGACGGCTTGCCGGAATCACTGGACAGCTCCGCTCCAGGGCGACAATACGGTTGTATGCCGCCGCAAAAGCGTTATTTTCACCGGGCCGAGCGGGCTCAGGGCCGGGTTCTCCTATCTGGCCCCGAATCCATTGCGGCATCGGCAATGAGGGACTGCAGCAGTTGATCACAATTTCCGTCGATGCGATGGGAGGGGACTATGGCCCTGAGGTGGCCATTCCGGGGCTAGCCAAGTCCCATGATCGTCATCCCGAATTGCGATTTCATATCTATGGAATCGAGGACGCGTGCAAGCCGATCCTCGAGCAGTTTCCCAAACTGCAGGCGGCCAGCACGTTCCATCCCTGCGAAATTGCCGTTCGCATGGATGACAAACCCAGTAAGGCCCTGCGTCAGGGGCGCTGGAAGTCCACGATGTGGCGCTCGATCGAAGCCGTCAAGAATGGAGAGGCCAACGTCGCGGTTTCAGCCGGAAACACCGGCGCGTTGATGGCGATGGCGCGCTTCTGCCTGCGCACGATGGCCAATATCGAACGCCCGGCCATTGCCGCCATATGGCCGACCGTTCGGGGCGAGAGCATTGTCCTCGATGTCGGTGCGACGGTCGGCGCTGACGCACAACAACTCATCGATTTTTCCATGATGGGCGCTGCCATGGCGCGAGCGCTGTTCGAGATCGAAAAGCCCTCGGTTGGACTGCTCAACATTGGAGTCGAGGAGATCAAGGGGCAGGAAGAGGTGAAGGAAGCCGGCCGCATCCTGAAAGCCAGTGGATTGCCCGGGATGAACTATCGCGGCTTCGTCGAAGGTGATGACCTCGGCCGCGGGACCGTCGATGTCGTTGTCACTGAGGGGTTTTCCGGCAACATCGCGCTGAAGGCGGCAGAGGGAACGGCTCGTCAAATCGGCGAATATTTGCGTGCCGCGATGACTCGCACCTGGATGGCGCGGCTGGGCTACATCATGGCTAAGAGCGCTTTTGACCGTCTGCGAGAGAAAATGGATCCCGGCAAGGTCAATGGCGGTGTGTTCCTCGGCCTCAACGGCGTGGTAATCAAGAGCCATGGCGGAACGGATGCCGACGGATTTGCGGCAGCGGTGGACGTTGCCCATGACATGGCGCGCAACGACCTTATCTCGAAAATCGAAAACGACTTGAAAATCTACCACGCCCGACTTCCCATCACGGAAGAGCCGGCGAAGGAAGTCCAGGGGTGAGAATGATCCGATCAGTGGTGCGTGGTTACGGGTCCTGCCTTCCCGAGAAGGTGGTGACCAACCAGGAGCTGGAAAATGTCGTCGCAACCACCGACGAGTGGATCATTCAGCGAACCGGCATCAAGCAGCGCTATATCGCAGGCGATCACGAAACAACCTGCTCGCTCGGGGCAGGTGCCGCCCAAGCCGCACTCGACCGGGCCGGAATGAACGCCCAGGATATCGACCTGGTCATTGTGGCGACATCAACACCGGACAACACCTTTCCGGCTGCCGCCGTCGATATCCAGAACCGGCTTGGCATACGCCAAGGTGCCGCTTTCGACGTCCAGGCAGTATGCACGGGCTTCGTCTACGCGATGACGACGGCCGATGCCTATCTTCGCACCGGATTGGCCAAACGGGCTTTGGTTATCGGCGCCGAGACCTTTTCACGCATTCTCGACTGGGAAGATCGGGGCACCTGCGTGCTCTTCGGCGACGGCGCCGGAGCCCTTGTCCTCGAGGCCGTGGAATCGGATGGCGAATTGCAAGATCGCGGTGTGCTCGCCTCGAAACTGCGTTCAGATGGCAGCCACAAGGAAAAGCTCTACGTGGACGGTGGTCCATCAAGCACGCAGACGGTGGGTCATCTGCGCATGCAGGGCCGCGAGGTTTTCAAACATGCGGTTGGCATGATCACCGACGTGATTGAATCCGTGTTTGACACCACTGGTCTGACCGCCGACGACATCGACTGGTTTGTGCCGCATCAGGCGAACAAACGCATCATCGACGCTTCGGCGAAGAAACTCGGCATCGATCCTGCGAAGGTGGTCATCACAGTCGACCGCTATGGCAACACTTCGGCCGCATCCATTCCGCTTGCGCTGGTCGATGCGCTGGATGATGGTCGCATCAAGGAAAACGATGTCGTGTTACTGGAGGCAATGGGGGGCGGTTTCACTTGGGGCGCCGTTCTGGTTCGTTGGTAGCGTCCAACGGAAAAATCATGATTTTCATGCATTTATCGATGCGCTGCAACAAAATCACGGCTTGACCCACCATCGATTGGCCAATACTCTTGAGAAAACCCGGTGAAATCCGGGAGAATAAATGCGGGGATGGTTGCGGTTCAATGGGCGGAAAGACGGTCACGAGGGCAGACCTCGCGGAAGCGGTGTTCCGCAAGGTGGGACTTTCAAGAACGGAATCCGCATCTCTTGTAGAAATGGTCATTGACGAGGTCTGCAACGCCATCGTACGTGGCGAAAGTGTCAAACTGTCCTCCTTTGCGACCTTCCAGATTCGCGACAAGAACGAGCGCATCGGGCGTAACCCAAAGACGGGTGAAGAGGTTCCGATCTCTCCGCGCCGGGTGATGACTTTCAAGGCCTCGAACGTTCTGAAACAACGGGTGCTTGACGCCCACATAGATCGCAAAAACTCAGGCAAATCCTGACCCTCTGTCACACTTCGTTCTTCCTATCTTCCAACCATCACAGGGAAGATCGTTCGCTGGCCTGTTTTCGCGCACAGTCTACTCCAGCCGTACAGTGCTGGGATTCATCCACACACTTTCTTCGCCCGCTGCTTGAAAAAAGTCAGCCGAAGCGTTGCAATAGCGACTCAATACCGCCTCAATTCAGTGGCGTAGTCTATCAGGTGGCCTCCGATTCAAACACCGGCAGGACCAGGAGCCGGGACGTTGCAATCGGCCTCTGACAGTGGGGACGAGGTCTTGAGAGGTCATCTGGTGACGCGAGGGCGACACGGGCACGGCAAATGCTCTTGAGCCGGCTTGCAATGCCCAGACCAGAACGGGATCAGACGGCCATGGACAAAGGACCTGACGCTTTTCGCACAATCAGCGAAGTTGCTGACGAATTGGATCTGCCGCAACACGTGCTGCGCTTCTGGGAAACGCGGTTCAACCAGATAAAGCCGATGAAACGCGGTGGCGGGCGACGCTACTACCGTCCGGACGATATCGATCTATTGCGCGGTATTCGCCACCTGCTTTACGATCAGGGCTACACGATCAAGGGCGTTCAGAAACTTCTCAGGCAGAACGGTCCGCGGTTTGCGATTGCCATTGGATCAGGGGAGGTCACGGCAGCTGAGGCGTTGGCCTCCTTCACGAAGGCCGAAGAGGCTGAACGAAAGACCCAGGCGCCTGCGGCCGCGAATATCCAAGATCCCGGCTTCGATGGCGATCGGATCGTCGGTCAAGCGAAGGTTCCGACCAGCTTACGTGCGCCGACCTCAGCGAACGGTCAGCAGGCGGATGCAGGGCAGGGCGCCGAGATATCAAAAGATGACCGGTCGCTGCTACAGGAAGCCCTGTATGATCTACTCGAGTGCAAGCGATTGCTCGACCAGGTTCGGTAAAGTGCGCCAGAGGCAGGCAACTGCCGCCGTTACAGCAGATCCGGAGATCCCGTCTCTGACGACGGTGACGGGGGTTTCGACTCTGTCCCCGATCTGAAGCGCAAACCAAAGCTCCACTGTCCACCTTTGAAATCATTGGATATGGCGAAGGGAACGTCTGCGTCTTTCTGAAGGGCAGTCAGGCGGACTGAGCATTCTGTTGTCACAAAAACGGCCGATCCTTGACACCATTCAGCATTTTACTCTAGTGCTAGAATAATGACTGATGATCTGACCAACGCTGAGTATGCGGTTCTCGGGCTGCTGGTGGAGCGGCCGAGCCATGGCTATGATCTTGAGCAGGTCATTCAGCAGCGAGGCATGCGCGAATGGACCGAGCTTGCGTTTTCTTCGATCTATTTCATTCTCAATCGGCTCGAGAAGAGGGGCCTTGCTTCCAGCCAGCGGGATCCGCTGAAAAAAACGCGCAAGATTTATAGTCCGACCCATTCGGGCCGGGAGGCGTTCCAGCGAAAAACCGTTGTCGCACTTGAAGCGCCGCACCCGCTTTACCCTTCCATCCTGCTCGGTCTGTCGAACTGGCCGACCATTCCTCCGCAGGAGGGCATCCAAGCGTTGTCGCGTCGACTGACGGCTCTCCAGGCCATCGTTGCAAATGTGGAAGACGCACAGGGCCGCGCCGGCCAAGCACCGCCGTTCGTGACATCCGTATTCGACTACAGCCTGAGCCAATTGCAGGCGGAAATCGATTGGCTGCAAAGAACCATGAAACTACTGGGAGACGAAGATGAGCAAGATTGACTTCAAGAAGACGATGAAAACATTGTTCGCGCCGTCGGCGAAGGATTTCTCCGTGGTCGATGTGCCTCCACTACAGTTTCTGATGATGGACGGGAAGGGCGCTCCTAACTCAGAAGCCGAGTGCGAATATGCCCGCGCGCTCGCGGCGCTGTATCCGATGTCTTTCAAACTGAAGTTTCTATCGAAGTCGAAATACGGCCGCGATTACGTCGTCCCCCCGCTCCAGGCTCTGTGGTGGGCTGACGATATGGATGTCTTCCTGACCGGAGACAAGGACGCTTGGCAGTGGACCGTGATGATCATGCAACCGGAGTGGATCGTGAACGAGGACGTCGAGGAAATTCGTCTCGTGGTACAGAAATCCGCCGATCTTCCTGCGCTACCGGCGCTGCAGCTCAAGAGCTACCACGAAGGGCAGGCCGTACAGATCATGCACATAGGTCCCTATTCGGAGGAAGGGCCGACCCTGAAGCGGCTGCACTCCGAGTTCCTACCGGAAAATGGTCTTGTAGAATCGGGGCACCACCACGAAATCTATCTCGGCGATCCGAGAAAAACTGCGCCGGAGAAACTCAAGACTGTTTTGCGTCAGCCGGTTCGCGCTGCGTAGTCGTGGGTGCGGCTTGTTCTGGTCGACCGCCTCGTGGCCCATTATAAGGGCGGAATGCGCGAGAGCATCGGAACAGGGATACAGCCCGCCATCGGCAGTGTGCAAGAAGCGACCGGCGGAACGGGCAGAGCCAGCAAAGGCTGGCGCCGGCCGTTTCTGCTGGCTCTCAGTCTGCTCGTTGTCGCCGTGGTGCTCGGGTCCGTTTTCTGGCTTGCACAGCAATATGCGATTGCCGCGGAATCGCGACGCGCCGCCGACCGACTGACGTTGTACCTTTCAACCCTGGTTTCAGCGCTGGAAGAACACCAGCATTTGCCTTTCATTCTTGCCAGGGACCCGTCTGTCATTGCTGGCACAAATCAGTCCGAAAACAACGAGCTCAACAGGCGCCTCGAGAGTTTCACGGATGAGGCCGGGGTGGACGCGATCTATCTTATGGACCGGCAAGGATTGACGATTGCCGCGTCCAACTGGTCCGAACCAAAGACCTTCCTTGGCAACAATTACGGCTTCCGGCCCTACTTCAAATCGGCGCTGACGGGATTGCGCGGCGTCTTCTTCGCCATTGGCGCGACAACCCAGGAGCCCGGCTTTTTCATCGCCGAGCCTGTTTATAGCGGGCCCGGACTGATCGCCGGCGTTATCGCATTGAAGGTCGATCTGACGTCACTCACCCGTGCCTGGCGCGAAGGCGGCGAAACGTTGTTGGCGGTCGATCCGCGCGGGGTCGCTATTCTCGCCTCAAACCCGGACTGGACGTATCGGACCCTGGAGCCGCTTTCGGACGAAGCGCGGGAGGAGATCGCTGGCGAACGCCAGTTCAGCAACGAACCGTTGGAAACGCTTGATATCTCTGGCGGTGCGGACGAGGTCACGATCGATGGGGTTCGCTACCTGCAATCGGTGGGGCCTGTCGGTCACCTGGGTTGGAACCTTCACTATCTAACGCCATTCGATCGCATCAATGGACAGGCCTGGCAGGCCGTCCTTTTGGCGGCGGCAGCTCTGCTGCTGGCAAGCGTTGCGTTCTTGCTGGTACGCACCCAGCGGATCCGCACAGCGCTGTTTGCGTCGCAGCAACAGCGGCGTGGCCTGCAGCAACTGAACCGCCGGCTGGAAGCCGAGATCGACGAACGAAAGGCAGCTGAGCAGCGGCTGGAGCTGGCGCAAAGCGAGCTGCAGAAAGTCAGCAAGATGGCAGCGCTCGGGCAGCTATCCGCTTCCGTCACCCATGAACTGGGTCAACCGATCGCTGCAATGCGCAACTATTTGGCAACGGCCGAATTGCCGGGCAGTGAGATCGATGGTGAGGCGAGAGAACTGGTCGACCACCTCAACGGCATTGCTGCCAGAATGGAACATATCACCGGGCAGCTTCGGTTCTTTGCCCGGGCTCAACCCAACAAGCTGAGCCGCTTCGATCTCCGCGATGTGGTCGCGCCCGTGCTGGACCTGATGAAACCGGACCTGTCGGCGGCAGGAGTGGCATGGTCGCAGCAGCTTGGTGACGATCCGGTGTGGGTCTTCGGTGATGCGCTGCGCATCGAACAGGTGCTGGTCAACCTGATCCGAAATGCGCTTGACGCTGTTTCCGACATTGAAAACCCGCAAATCCGCTTGCGTTTGACCGGCGACGAAAGCCTCGCACGGTTGAGCGTTGCCGACAACGGTCCCGGCGTGGATGACGAGGCACTCGAGCGGGCCGAGGATCCGTTCTTCACCACCAAACCATCCGGTACCAGCATGGGTCTCGGATTGTCCATCTCCGCATCCATCCTCAAAGAACATGAAGGACGGATGGAGATAAACAACGCCACCGAAGGCGGAGCGGTCTTTACGATAACGATGCCGGTTTTCGGCGAAGCCCGGCAACAGTAAGGTCCGCAATGCAAGCCCTTAGAGTGCTACTGATCGATGACGACCGAACGGTGCGCGACTCGCTCTCGCTTTTGCTGGACAAAGCCGGCTTCGAAGTTGAAGCCCATTTCAGGGCAAGTGACGCACTCACTGCCATGTCGCGCTCGCTTCCCGATGTGGTGCTGACCGATATGCGAATGCCGGGAATGTCCGGGCTTGATCTCCTGGAAAACACCCGTGAACTCCACCCGGATCTGCCGGTGGTGCTTATCTCAGCCCATGGTGACGTGCCGCTGGCGGTCGAGGCGATGGGCAAGGGAGCCCACAATTTCCTTGAAAAGCCCTATCATCCTGGACGCCTGATAACGGTATTGCAGCAGGCGGCGCAAGGCCACCGTTTGAAACAGGACAATCGCAACCTGCGTGCCCGCCTGGCCGATTTGTCCGGCCTCGACCGCACCATAATGGGCGAAACCGGGGCGATGTCCGACCTGCGGGCGCAGGTGCAGGATGCCGCTTTACACCAATCTCCCGTCATGCTGCTGGGCGAGACCGGAACGGGCAAGGAGGTCGTGGCCCGTGCTCTGCACGACCTCAGTCCGCGTTGCGCCGGGCCTTTCGTGCCTGTTCACTGCGCCTCCCTGCCGGCGCAGCAATTCGAGCGGTTGCTGTTTGGCGACCCGACAGCAGGCGAAGCCGGTTATTTCGTCCGGGCCGACCGAGGCACACTGTTTCTCGACGAATTTGAAGCATTGTTGATGGATCAGCAGGGGGCTTTGTTGCGCGCGCTTGAGAGCGGCGAGATTGCGCCGGTCGGCAAGACGGATACCCGACAGGTTGATGTCAGGGTCGTGTCGGCAGGATCGATCGATCCGCAGATGGCAATTGAGGACGGACGACTGAGGCCGGACATTTACTACAGGCTTGGTGCCCTTTCGATCAGCTTGTCACCTCTGCGTAATCGGCGCGACGACATCGTTTTGCTGTTCACGCACTTCTTGCACACGCTGGCCGAAACCTACGAAATCGTTTCGCCGGAGCTGACCAATGATGACCTGGCGGCGCTGCTGGCGCATGAGTGGCCAGGCAATGTCCGCGAGTTGCGCAATGTCGCCGAACGTCGGATCCTGGCCGCCCGTCGCGGTCTCGGGTCGGTGACTGAGGCTCTCGCGACGGCAGAAGACGCCAGCGATATCCCGGATACATTGCGCGAGGCGGTGGCAGCTTTCGAGAGACAGATCATTGGCAAAGCCCTCATCGCCCATGGTGGGCGAATGGATGCCGTGGCCGAAGCCCTGGGGATCGGACGTCGCACCCTCAACGAGAAACTGGTCAAGCTCAACATCGACCGCGAAGAGTTGATTTAGAACACGGTCCCGGGGGGCCTTGCGGAAATCCGCAGGGCACAATGAAGGCCGTCCTGCGGATTACATCGAAGAAATTGCGCCCATAGCCGTGGCACTGTCCCGCCGCCGCGCGGCCGTCGCCGCGCATCTGCTGTCGGGAGGACATCATGCATCGCAATTTTCTCAAATACACCACCGCCATCGCCCTGTCGGTCTTGCTGGTCGGCGAGGCCGCCGCTGCCGAATGGAACGTTTCGCTTTGGGGCAAACGGCGCGCTTTCACCGAGCACGTCGAGAAGCTGGCTGAACTCGTTGCCGCCAAGACCAATGGCGAATTCACGCTCAACCTTTCCTATGGCGGACTGTCAAAAAACCGCGAGAATCTCGACGGCATTTCCATTGGCGCTTTCGAAATGGCCCAATTCTGTGCCGGCTACCACGCCGACAAGAACCCGTCGATCACGGTGCTCGAACTGCCTTTCCTCGGGGTCGATTCCCTTGAGAAGGAGATAGAGGTGTCGATGACTGTTTATGCACATCCGGCGACCCGGAAGGACATGGCGCGGTGGAACGCGACACTGCTGATGCCGTCGCCGCTGCCGCAATACAACATTGCTGGCGTTGGAGCGCCTCCCAAGGCGCTGAAGGACTACGACGGACTGACTGTTCGCGCCACCGGCGGTATCGGCAAGGCGATGGCGGCAGTCGGCGCCGTTCCAACGTCGATGTCCGCATCGGAAGTGCGCCAGGCGCTGGATTCCGGCGTCGTCAAGGCGGTGGCTTTTGCTCCCCATGCTCACATGGCCTTCGGTACGGTAGAGAGCGCCAACTGGTGGACGACCAACCTCAATCCGGGGACAGTCAATTGCCCGGTCGTGGTCAACACCGACGCGCTCAATGACCTTTCCGACCCGCACCGCGATGCCTTGCTGGACTCGGTCGATGAGGCCTTGCAGCACTACGTCGAGACCTACAACGGCAAGACCATGGACGCCTGGGGTCCGGCGCTGGCCGACAAGGGGATCGAAGCGGTGACCTACAGCGATGCGGAACTCGATGACTTTCGCCAGCGCGTCGCCGGCCCCGCAGCACAGGCGTGGATCGAAGAAAACAAAGCCCGGGGATTGCCTGCCCAGGAGCTCTACGACCTGACGGTCAGCACCATTTCCGCAAACTGACGGCGATTGCAAAACCGCAGCGAAAAGATCTCGCTGCGGTTCTCGCCATGGGGAGGAAATAATGGCTGCTGAATCGTCGATCCTGCAGGACAACTCACTGCTGAGCCGATGCGACCGGGCATTGTTCCGGATTGAGCGTCAACTGGCATTGCTCGGCGGTCTTGCCGTGTTTTCATTGATGTTGCTGGCGGTGGTGAGCGTCAGCGGCCGCAATTTCGCCAACAGCCCGCTGCCCGGCTATGTCGACTGGATCGAGCAGGCCATGCCGCTCATCGCTTTCGTTGCCGTATCATACACCCAGCGCCTGGGCGGTCATATCCGCATGGATCTGGTTATCGGTTTTCTGACAGGCCGGCCGCTGTGGGCGGCAGAGGTGCTGTCGACGGCGGCGATGCTTGTTCTGATGCTGCTCCTGACCTGGGGCTCCTATGCCCATTTCGAGCGATCCTTCGATTTTGCCGCACCTTTGTGGAGCCGTGACAGTTCGATGGACATCGGCATTCCTCTGTGGCCCGGAAAACTGCTCGCGCCGATCGCCTTTTCGGTTCTGAGCCTGCGGCTACTGCTGCAGCTCTGGGGTTACGGCCGGGCTCTGCGTACCGGTACGAGCCGACCGGTCGCCGTTCCTCTCATCGAAGATGTCGCAACCCAGGCAGCCGAGGAGGCCGCCACCGTTTCAGGCTTCGACAATGGGGGGAGGGGCTGATGGATCCCATCGATATCGGCCTGATTGTATCAGCCTTCATGCTGGTCATGGTTATTTTGGGCATGCGGGTTGCCTTCGCAGCAGCTCTTGCCGGGTTGGTCGGGCTCGTCTGGATATTCTGGGCCAGGAAAGGCTATGACCCGGCTTCGTTTTCCTGGGCGTTGACGGTGGCCGTGAAGACCGCCGGCCAGGTGCCTCATTCGAAGATCACATCGCAGGCGTTGTCGCTCATCCCAACATTCATCCTGATCGGCTATCTGGCCTATTACGCCGGGCTGACAAAGGCGCTCTTTGAAGCGGCGAAACGCTGGGTTGGCTGGCTGCCGGGCGGCCTTGGCGTGGCGACGGTATTTGCCACGGCTGGCTTTGCCGCCGTATCGGGAGCGTCTGTGGCCACCAGCGCGGTGTTCGCGCGCATTGCCATACCGGAGATGCTCGCCCTCGGCTATGACCGGCGTTTCGCCGCTGGTGTCGTGGCTGCCGGTGGTACGCTGGCATCGCTGATCCCGCCGTCGGCTATCCTCGTGATCTACGCCATTATCGTTGAACAGGATGTCGGTCGGCTGCTTCTGGCGGGCTTCGTGCCGGGTGCTGTATCGGCGCTGATCTATGGCGGGCTGATTGTGTTCATGGCGGTAGCCTTGAAGCGCCTCGGTCCGCCGGTCCGTGGCTTCGGTTGGGGCGAACGTCTACGCTCCCTGCCGCCGGCTCTGCCGATCGTCTTTGTCGTTGTGATTATCATCTGCTTTATCTACAACCCGTTCGGTGGCGACGCCTGGGGTACACCGACCGAGGGTGGAGCACTGGGTGCGTTCGTGGTGTTCTGCATGGCGTTGTTTCGCGGCATGCGGTGGAAGCAGTTCCGCCAGTCGCTGCTGGAAACCGCCAAACTTACAGCGATGATTTTTACCATCATCTGGGGCGTGTTGATCTATGTACGCTTTCTCGGTTTTGCCGATCTGCCCGGCGCATTTTCGGACTGGATAACGTCGCTCGAGCAAAGCCCGATGCTGACTCTGATCCTGATCCTACTGGCCTATGCGGTGCTTGGCATGTTCATGGATGCCATCGGTATGTTGCTGCTGACCCTGCCGGTCGTTTACCCGGCGGTCATTGCCCTCAATGGTGGTGCGGAGGTTGCCGCCGCAGACAGCGCCTTTGGCATGTCGGCGACAGGCTGTGCCATCTGGTTCGGCATCCTGGTGGTCAAGATGGCCGAGCTATGCCTGATCACGCCGCCGATCGGCCTCAACTGTTTCGTTGTCGCTGGTGTGCGCCCGGACATTTCAGTTCAGGACGTTTTCCGCGGCGCTACTCCGTTCTTCGTCGCCGATGCTGCAACGATAGCAGTGCTGATCGCAGCTCCGCAGATCGTCCTGTGGTTGCCGGGGTTGATCGGGTGATGCGGATAATCAGTTCGGTGCGGTAGTCGGAGGCTCGTGATCGTCTTTCGTGTCGGCACCAGAAGACCGGCTGCCGGCAAGCATGCGTCGGTCACGGGCGGGGTCGTAGTTAACGCTGCGGTACTTGCGGGTGTAGGCGGCTATGCGCTCGGCCCGCTCGATGTCCGTTTCTTCCGGTTCGGCCTCCGGTTCTTCCTTAGAGACCGTCACCGCCGTTCTGCGAGAAGCCACTTCGGCATCGGCGAGGATGCGAAGGTGGTTCTCGATGAGAATGAGGCAGGCGATCAGCCCGGCTCCAATAGATGCCGCAAGGAAGCCGGCAGCGAAACCGATCAGGGCGCCAGCCCAAGGCTCGACCTCCAGCGAAGGTGCATTGATGTATCCGGCAAAGGCGCCGCCGGCGATACAAGCGATCGCCAGCACCCGAATAATCCCGGACAGGAAGTCCACCAATAACCGCAGCATCAGCCAGCGCTCCAAGCACGCACGCAATATCAAGGCACCAGATGCAAGCCTAACGCATGCGATGCGGGTCTTGAACCGCGGGAGCTATCAATTCCAATTGTTGGTAAATTTTAATTATGGGTGTCTTGCAGGTGGACGGCCGCTTCATTCTGCGGCGGCGAGCCTGCGATTGGCCACAGCCTTTTCCACCATCCGCGCGGTGCGGATTGTTGCATTGATCACGCTGGACTTTCTGGCCGGCCGCGTCACGTGACGCACAAAGGCACTCACCGCAGCATCGACCGTTTTGGCATTCCTGAAATTCTTGAAGCGATTTGCCTCGCCGATGATCAGCCGGATGTTGTAGTCCGGATTGGTCAAATTGGCGGTGCTGTGTCCTCGCCCGAGACCGTTACTCCTGTTCATCTGGAACAGCCCATAGCAATTGCAGCCGCGATTATGGGCTTTCGGATTCAGGGTGGATTCGCGAATCGCGACCGACACCGCGGCAATTTGCTGGGCGCGGCCATAGCCGGCCGCCGCGAACTTGCGGGCGATCTTGTTGGCGATGTTGGTCTGCCCTTTGCTGTAGCCTGGTAGCCGCTCAAATTTCACATGGGATTTTGCCGCGGCCACTGTGCTTTCCGCCGAGGCGGAGTTGGCCATCGCAGCCGACAGGGTGAAAGGATTTCCGGACAACAGCAGAGCTGCAGCCAACAATGCAGAGGTAATATTTCGGATCATGTTTGATTGTCTCGCCCATGTTGCCGGTCCTTCGGCAACGTATGTCTTTTGTTTTGGCCGCGGCCTCACCGGTTTCCTGTCAGGTCCACGACACCGGTGCCGTTACGGCACAATCTGTCCGAAATAAGGCAAACCGGGCGATACGCCGCCGCGGCAGACGCCGTATCTCGCAACAGCCGCCGTACTGTGGTTTTTTGGACACATATCCGATCGGATCATCAAATCGCCCGGATCGTGGTCTTAGTCGACCGCGATTGTGCGGCGGATCTTCAAAGGAAACTGAATATGTCCCGATGGTATCAAACGGTCTTTTGCGTTGCGGCTATGGCGCTGCTGGCTGGAACGGTGGCCGTTTCGGCACAGAAGTCGACGCTGGGAAAATTCGGGGACGCGGTACAAGATGCCGGCACCGCTATCAAAAAAGGTGCCCAGAAAACCGGTGAGGCCATCGCCAAGGGAGCAGAGAACACCGGCGATGCTATCGGGAAGGGGATTGAGCGAACCGGAGATGTGTTGCGCGGCAGCGAGCCGGAAAATGATGCGGTTCAGGTTCAGGTTCCTCAGCCGCAAACGCCACGCTATCTCTTTGTCCAACAGGCTCGAAACGCCACGACCAACGGCGATCGTTTGATCCTGTCGGGTCTAACGCCATCGACCTACTATTTTACCGACCGCCCGCGGCGAAGTGCCGGCCATCTCCGCCATCACGAATTTGCCGCTCTGTGGAGCGACGACTCTCCGGATAGTTTCAAGAATGATCCACCGAATGCTGCCGTCACCACGCCAGGTCAGATCGATGACGAGCCGATTGTTCTTGAATTGCTGACTGCCGAATATGACGGATCAACACTATCCTTCGGCTTCAGGGTTATTTCCGGAAAGCTCCCGCAAACAGCAGATGATGTGGCCATTTTTATCGATTCCAGCGGATCGGCCGTGGTTCCGATGGGTCTTTTGGCCCTCGATTGATAATCTGCCCTATCGTCACCTGATTCCCGAGTTACTCCGTAATGGGCTCCGATACTGTTCACATACGCACCGTCCGCAAAGAAGATGCGCGAGCGATTCAGGCGATCTATGCGCCGATCGTTTCCGAAACCGCGATCTCGTTCGAGGACGAGCCGCCTTCGGTTGACGAAATGGCAGCTCGCATCGCGACAATCACCCGTTCCCATCCATACCTCGTCGCTGAAAAAGCCGGTCGAGTGGTCGGCTATGCCTACGCCAGCCCTCACAGGAGCCGTGGCGCCTACCGATGGTCGGTCGACGTTTCGGCCTATGTCGACGAAAGCTGTCGCGGAAACGGCGTTGGGCGGACGCTCTACGTGAAGCTGTTCGAAAAGCTCAAAGACGGCAAATTCCACGCGGCATTTGCTGGGATAGCACTTCCCAATGCGGCGAGTGTCGGCCTGCATGAGTCCGTTGGGTTTCACCAGGTCGGTGTTTATCGTGAAGTCGGTTTCAAATTCTGCAAGTGGCATGATGTCGGATGGTGGCAACGTCTGATCGGAGATGCCGACTGATCCCCCAGGCATTGGTGCATACCTCCAAGGGCACGTCGGAAAAAACCAAAGAATTTCAAGAATTCAGACGCGCCAGTTGGATCCGGGAATCAACCTATAGGACACGTTCCCGAAGTGCGCAGCACGAAACCGGCCGATGGTCGTGACCAGAGGTCGCAGGGATGGTGAACCATCGGCCGGCATGTGCGTCCGGTAGTGGACAGGGCTTCAATATAGAGGGTATTGAAAAAAAATACCATAGAGAAAATAGCGGCATATGGGAATTATTTGACTCCTGCCACAACAGATGCAACCGATCAAAAGGTCTGAATTAAATCAACGATATGGCTTGTGCTGAGTACCTCTGGTGAGATCAGGGGTAACGCCATTGCACAACCATAGAATGTAGTTGCGGCAGTGTTTGCGGCTGATTTGTGGCAAGGATCGGCTGGCCGACATACCCGTCGTGACTCGGGCTGCCGCTCAGGCAGATTGCGATTCACGATCGACTTTCAACAATTGAATCAGCTTTGCGATGTCCATGCAAAAGCGTGGGCGTATCGACCGTGAACGATCGGACTCGACTTGCTACTGGGCTAGCTGGCCTTTTCCTTTTTCTCCTTGCGGGCTTTTCGCTTTTTCTCATTGGCGGCACGAACGGCGTGCCGGCGGCGGTCTTTGCGTGTGCTCTTTTTCATGGCGAGCCTCCTTCCGAACTGCGCTTGGTCGTCCTCCCGCCAGCGCAATCCACAAGCCTAACCGATCTTCGTCATCGACGACAAGCAGGCGGAGGTAGCCTGACCTTGGTCAGCCGACAGGGCTTGCTAGCAACGTACCTCGCTTTGCGGACAGGCGGACCGCCCCTGCATCACAGTATCTCCACCATGACAACAACATCTTCGTAGTCGCGATCGCCACCGCCGGTCATATCCTCGAACCCGATAATGTAGCCCAGGTCATTGACCCCGGATCGGGCGTGCTGGACGCCGTCGGCGTTAAGCGCTGCGTCGTAGCTGTGGTAGGCGGTCAACCCGACGTTCGCGCCGTCGATCGCGAAATGAAGATCCGATCCATCGGCAACGTTGGCAGCGCCACCGGCCGAGTTCATGAAGCTGAGCTCGGCTTCCGGATCAACACCACGGACGAAATCCGCGGCGTCCTGGAGAATGAAGAAGCCCAGAGAGTTGCCGTCCTCCACCTCGCGGGTCAGCAGCGGTGTGTAGGCGTTTTTGACATCTGCGAAGAGAAGCTGCACATCGATGATGTTTCCATTGCCGTCGATCTCGTAGATGCCCAGGCTGTTGTCAAAGGCGGCGTAACCGGCATCAAGGATCGAGAAGCCGAATTCGCGCGTGCCGTCACCGTCCAAAAGGGATTGATCGAAGATTCCGTTGACGTTTGTCTGTTCTTCTCCGTCCTGAAACAAGGTGGTATCGAGCATTGGCGGTGTGTCCAGATCGAACTCGGGTTGCTGCCACCAGATCTCGGTGGTTACGGTAGTCGGCGGATCTCCGCTGAGTGGAAGCGTATAGTTGTTGGTGGGTGTGACGTTGTTGACCCAATCGGGCATGGTCTCGCCACTGATCCAGCTGCCATTGGAAAAGTACTGGTATTTGGTGATGCTGCCGTCGTCATTGAATCCCCAAATGCCAGGCTCTTTATTGTTTTGGGGATCCGGGGCTTGTCCGTGGAATGTCCACGTCGAGGCCGGGATGCCGCTGTCCGGGTTTGAAGCCGTGACTGTGAACTTGTCGCCGATCTCAAGCACTGTCTTGCTCGTATCCACCGGCTGGATAATGAAGGTTCCGTTGGGGACATAACCGGTCGCAAAGGAGTATCGCGGCCAGGGATCGTTGAACTCGTAGATATAGCCGGTAATCAGTTCCTTGAAGGTGGCGTAAGCGGTCATCGGCTCCTCCGCGTGGTCTATCGGCTCGACTGATCGCCAACCGCGACATGGCATCGGCTGGCTGGGCGAGCCAGATTGTGGCCTGATGAATACGACAACCGAATGGTGCGGAGAGCCGGGAGCAATGGCTTCTTGAATTTGAGATTAATGTTTAGTCAACATTTGCCCGCAAGCGCTCGCAAAAAAAGCAAGGCCATCTGCCAGTAAGTCATGGACGAATGATGTTGGGAAACCAAAGATTTGAGGATCAGAGCGATCAAGGCAGCTGCATTGAGCCGTCAGTCTGGCACCGATGTGATCTGAACGGACACTTTGAAAAATGGTCGGAGCGGCGGGATTCGAACCCACGACCCCTTGACCCCCAGTCAAGTGCGCTACCGGGCTGCGCTACGCTCCGACCTGCCGAAAAGGCCTGATTGCTCTAGCTTTTCGGCCCTTCCGACGCAAGAGGTAAAACGGGCCCACGAAACGAAAAAGAGAACAAACGCCGTTAAAGGTCACGCACGGCGATACAAAACCCCGTAGAAAGTCCCATAACTCGCCATCCTAGCCAGACCGGGGGGCTCACCAGATACAACATACAACCAAGCGAGCATCTATGTGTGATAGCTAGTCAATCAGAGAAGACCCTGGGCGTTGCCAGAGCCTTCTTGGATGTCGAATTAGATGAATATGTTACCGCAGTCGTCTTGGACGCTCACTTCGCACGGGTCGTTGCAAGAACCCGGATACTGAAGCGTATCACTGACAAATATGGACTCGGGATACTCATCTTTACACGGGTCCGGCTTCGGCTCGCAGCAGTAGTTTTGTTGCGGATTCCACCACGTCCAGCCTTTTGTAGCAGCCCACCCACACTCGGTGTATCCGCCGAAGCCACCATAAAATCCATTCTGGCCACCAAGGTCCCAACCACCGTCACACGGTTGCGGTTCAGGACGGCAGCCACCGTCGTTGAATTCATTTTCGACGACAGTTTTGATGTCACAGATCGGTTCGCATGGCTTGAAACAATCGAACCACCCTGAACCCCATCCGTTGAATTGATTGAAATGCGGCATCTAACGCCTCCTTTGTCCGCAACTGAATGCAGTTGTTGTTGGTCAAATTTTCCCCACAACCCGGAAGCTATTCTACCTCTGACTGAAAGAGCATTGATAAATGCCAATCTTTCGCTCCGAACAGCCAGAAAGACTTCTTTGCGCTGGTCTTCAGCGGAATTTTCGCACGCGATATTATTTTTCCAAAAAACAAGGTGACGGAACCACTTGTTTTCCCAAGTGGTGAGGGGCAATTCCACTGTTGTCACAGGTGTGTTTTGAGCCTGACCAGCTCCATATGCTAGATCGTCGTGTTCATGATCACGGCGATGTTGGACTCTCGCACCTGCCGTGCCAGCCTCTGTGCAACCTTCATGAGTGCTGGAGGGTTTTGCAACAGGAACTTGCGGAAATCGGTGCCCTTCATGGCGAGACACGTGCTCGGTTCCAACGTAATGACCTCGGCTGATCGCGGATAGTCGTCGTCAAGAGCCGTCAGTTCGCCAAAATATCCAGGCGCCTTGAAGCGGGACAGTTCCAGCTCGTTGCCGATGATCGAATAGGTTACGACCCGAACCGATCCGGATAGCAGAAAAAAGACATCGGTCTCGTCAGCGCCCGCCGCTATGATGTGTTCGCTCTCGCGGTAGGATCGGTAAACGAAGTAGTCCGCAGCGTTGGCCGCGTCTTCCTTTGTCAGATCACTGAAGAGGTCGAATGAGGTGAGCTGATCGTACAGAGGCTGTTGTGTCATGGTCCTCAACTGGGATGCGTGTTCCTATTGGTGTGCTCCTAGCAGAAAATGCGCACGTGTACGATACTCCGAGGCAGTGTGCAGTTCACAGCTCCAATCCAAGGCCAGGACCGGCGTTAGCGACTGGCCGCCGTGAGGACACGGCTTAAACCGCTCAGCGGTCCCGCTCATTTGGTAATGGCAACGATGCCAAATTTCGCCAACCACACGATCGCACGAAAGCACCGTCCCCGGCGCTCGGCAGGGAACGCCGCGACCAGATCCGCCGCTGTCTTGGCACCGTTTCCAAGCTGTGTGATCAGGCTATGGATCTCCTGTTCTTGGGGAAGGACAGACCCCGCTATGCTGACCATTTCAAGAGCCAGAAGGCGACGTAAATCTTCAATGGCAACCTCGGATGACGGAGTCTCGAGCTGAACAATCGAATCATCTGTGAGGACTGAAGTCGGATAGCCTGAGAAGGTCAGGAACGGATCCTGACGGCCGGGCCATAGTCGGTTGCCAGGTGCGGCTCGCGCACGGCTTTCCGCCAGTTCGCGCCAGAGGTCTTCATATCGCGTCAGGATCACGCGCCAATCGAAATCCTCACGCACCCGCTGTCTGCCGTTCTCGCCCATGCTGCGGCGTACGTCAGGTGAATCCAGCAATGTAGTCAGCGCCTCTGTGGCACCTTCAATGTCGACTGACGTGAGGGCGGACGTGTGGGCTAGGTACAAATCGTAAGTGTCGATTTCCATCGCATGGCGTTGCGCCAGATCCCCGCCCAGTCCGGAAGGCGGTGCGATTGTTGGTATGCGAAACCCATCGACCGTATCACGCACCGTGTCCCGGTAGCCGTCCCAGTCGCTGACTACGAGTGGCAGGCCGGCGGCCATGGCCTCGACAGGCACAATGCCGAACGTCTCCTGAATGTTGTCGACAAGACTGCAGACAATGTCAGCGCTAGCCCAGGCTCTGCGCCGGTCGGGTGCGGAACGACCGTCGATTTGCTTGGTCTTGATTCCAGGGCATACAACCCGTCTTGCATCCTCGAATGCTGTTGCAAGGCGATCGGTGGCATACCACCCGCACTCGATCAGAAGAGTTTTTCTTCCCTGGGATGATCGGCGGCGCTGAGCCTGCTCGAGAGCCCGATACATGGCAAACGGATGGGCTTTGGCGTGAAACGAAAGTCGGCCGATGAACAGCACGACATCCACGTCGTCGCCAATGTCGAGCCCGGCTCGTGCGGCGGCCCGTTCGTCATTCGTTATGCTGAATTCATCTGTGTTGATGCCAAGCGGAATAACGGGCAATTGCGGACAGGGGATCGATTTCGCACCAAATCGATCGGTCAGATATCGCGTCTGCGCTTCAAAAACAGTTGCAACACTCTCCCGAACCGCCTCGCTCGTGCAAATCAAAGCGTCCCAGGAGGCTGTCGGTGCGGTCAGCAGATCAACAAGTGAATCCATTGCCTGGCTGGAGGCAATCGTGTGGGTAATGCCGCACAGGCTCCAGGCGGAGGGTCCAAAGGCGGACCGTCGCCAGGCCTGTTTAGAGATATTCGGGCCCGGAAAGAACAAGGTGCCGGGCCGGCGAAGAGCGTCGGCGTTACCCGGGCTAACGATGTGAACGTTTCCCGTTCCACCCAGCGTTTTGACCGTCTCAGTGAAAACCGCACCCTCAGCGCGTTTTTCAACAAATGCCCAAAAATCCACTGCCGGTCGGTTCCTTACATATCCCTTCAAAAAGGATTCACCGGCCGCATTGCGGCCCATCAGTCTTTCACCTGCCGTCGAATAGGCATCAGACTGGAAATAAATCGCTGCTGTCACGGTTTTCGCTCCGAAACTTGTTCGCCCGGCTTCTATCAGATTAGACCGCCGGTTCATCCCATCAATGCAATCGCTTAATCACATTCGACGCTAATGTCGGCACTGACTTGATTTTGAGTGGTCGGCTGCAGCGATATGGCTATAGTTTTCAGCAGCCGATCGGTGAAATGTAATTGCGGAGGTCAGATGCGCAAACTGTTGCGGATGTGCGTGTGGTTGCTCGCGGGTCTTTCCGCGGCCGTCATTTTGTATGTGATTGCCGCCTACACTTATAGCCGCGGCATCGCTGACTATCAGGCGGAGATAGCCGGCTGGCCGGAGCGGTCTGAATTTGGGGATCCCCTGGTATGGAAGACCGACGAACCGGATACGATCCGCATTCTAGCCATACAGGGTGGAGCGTTATTCGGGCTTGCGGACCTGGAAATTCTGAAAGCTCTCGAGGAGCAATCGGGGAAACCCGTTCATGAGTTGTTCGATTTCTTCGCCGGGGCTTCGACCGGCGCGATCATCTCCACGTTGCTGCTGCATCCACATGAAAAAACCGGAAAACCGAGCACCGCCGATGAGGCGATCGATATCTACACGGATTTCGCCAAACGCATTCTCGAAGTGCCGATCTACCACCGGATTTTGACGGGCTTCGGTTTCTTCGGTCCCGCGCTTCGCAACGAGGGCAGGATTGCGGTTGCCAAGGAAATCTTCGAGGACAACAGGTTCAACGAGTTGTTGCGTCCGGCCATGTTTCCCACCTATTCACAAACAAGTGGCGGCCTCAAACTGTTTCGCAACTGGGACGCGACAGAAGCCAACCTTTACCAGAGATCGGTTCTATCGGCGGTCACGAGCGTGCCCACCATATTTCCGGCTGTGGTCCTGACGGGCGAGGGCGCCGATGGAGGATTTTACGGCGACCCGGCGTTGATCCTCAATTCACCGGGAGAAATGGCCTACCTGCACGCGAGGTCTAACCTTCCGCATCTCAAGAAGTTCGTGATCGTTTCGTTGGGAACCCAACGGGACTTTTCCATACCGGATGAAACGGCAATCGATGGCGGAATCTTGCAGTGGTTCGTGCCGATTTTCCGGATGATCTATCAGGGCGAACAGAAAGTGAGCCTGGAAACCCTGGAGCGACATGCCGGATTCGATTCGAATATCGAAGTGCTGTCGATCGAATTGGTCCCCAAGGTACCTCTACATTCCAGCAGCTTTGATCCGTCGGACGACAATATCGATGAGATACGCCAATACGGCCGCAGCTTCGTCAGTGACAACAAAAAACTGATGGACAAAGCGGTTGCGGTACTCACAGGCAAGGCTCAGGATCGCTGAGTCATAGTCTTGGTGGACGGACGTTCCGTTGCGACATCCTTACAGCTGCGTTATGCGCCGAACCTGGGAGGTGCACTGAAACAATCACCACGCGTCACCCGGCAACCGCAGGGCAGTCGTTCACGGGATAGCGATGCTGCTTTGGATCTCTCTTATCCTCCCGCCCGCCACGGTCATTGAAACGTTTCTGAAACTCCGGCGGAAATACGCCGCAAACACGCAATTCCGACAATGATGCTCGCACGCCAACCCAAATGGGTTGGGCGATTATCCGTTGGGAGAGCAAGATGAGCATCCGATTCAAGACCTTCAGATCCAGCCGTTCGCTTCAGGTCGCCGCCTTGGCGTTCGCCGGAGCAGTTTTCATCAATACCGTCGATTCCGTGTCGACTTCGGCGGCAAATGGGCCGGCCGACGGTCACATCAAGGCGGCGATCTACGATCTTTCGCGGGCTGAACAGCAAAGCATTGGTTTGACCGTACGCAACGCCGCGAAAATCAAGCGTGTCCAGCGCGGCCTGGAAGCAGCTCGCAATCAATTGGTGAAATCCAGCCACAAGGATCACGCTAGCTACAAGGCAGCAAGCCGCCGTCTTGAAACACTGGAGGCCCGGCTGGCATCCCTGTTCACTGACTCAGGCAAACCCGCATCCGTCAAGCAGGCGGGGGTGCTGCCAGCGACCCGTTCTGAGGCAAATGGTCTGACCGCCGGCGACAGGGCTCAGCTTGCAAGCGTCGAGCGACAGGTTCGGAACTTTGTCGGCGAATTGCAGAAGGTGACCGATTCTGATCTTCAGCGCCCGCACGCCGCTGCCCATTGGCGAGGTCGTGTGGAGCATCTTTACGACCAATATAGGCAGGTTAGCCGGCCCAAGCATCGCCAGGCCTTGGTGGTCGCGAAAAGGATTGTCGTCGCTGAGCAGCACCTGGCCGTGGCCCTTGCACGTTCGAATGCGGCCGGTGAGGGTCTTGCAGACATGAAAGCCGCCGTCGCCGAAATCGAAAAGCGTTCTTATGGAACCCGCGTACCACACGTTCCGTCATTGCCGGCATCGCGGGAGACGCTCTTTGCCTATGCCAAGACATTGTCGACGATGCGGGCCCAGGCTCTGGCGGACAACCACTTCCTGAGATCGATCGATCTAAAGGCCAGCGAGGTTCACCAGGCCACCATCAATGACCTGATTGGTCGCACCGATCGTTTGGGAACCAGAGATGTTCCACGTGCAGCCCAGTCCTTGATCTCACAGTTGGAACGTGCGGTCGACCATCCGCGCTGGCGGGTTGATCAATTGGCGAAAACAGACCCAGCAAATCCGGATCATCAAACCAACCGGCTCCTGAACGAACGGGAACGGAATCTGACAATGGGCGCCTTTCGGGAGGCAATCGAAGCGATTGCACTCATTTCCGAACTGGAAGCCACCCTGGGTTTGGAGCCAAAGGACCGCTCTGTTGATCTCGCAATCTACCGCGGGGCAATGGCCCATTTTGAAGAAAAGTACGAGATCGCGCTGGGCGTGGTTCGTTTTCCTGAGGTCCGCTCCGTCAACCAGGCTCTGCGCGCCGCCGCGGAAACAGTGCTCTCCAATCCGAACTACAAGGTACATACCATCCTGAGACTGGAAATCGTCTCCGACAAACAGCGCAGAAACCGGACGGAAGCTCAGGTCGAAGCGGGAGCCGTCAACACCACGGTGGCGGCAACCCGCTACCTTTGGGACGAGTTTTCAGTCACCACCGCCGAAGAGGTCGATGGAGAGGTTTACCTGTTCCACAACCTGTTGAAGTACTTTCATGAAGGTGGAACCGACGTGCCGATTGGCAAATGGACACTCGGCAAACGTTGGAAAAGCAAGCGGATTCTAAAAGAGAATGTGCACCTCTAGACTGCGGAAACCAATACCGGAAGCAGCGGTCAAAGGGATAAGTCGAATTCGCGACTGCCAAGGCTTTGGCCGTTGACCTGAATTTCGATGGCATGAGTGCCGGGATAATAGGTTCGCGTCGTAACCGGCCTCATGGCATGTTTCTTTTTCAGTGCAATCGAATCGCGTGAGGGCAGGGTGACCGTCTTCCATTTGAAAACTTTGGGAGAGGTTGCGCCGTTTGCTCTTTGGTGATGGACGAGATAATCGACGACCAGCTCTTGCGTACTGTCGGATTCCGATCTCAGTTCGGCATTGATGGTCACGGCCTCACCGACACGGATCTTGTCGACATCAAGCGTCAGCGTGCCGAGCGAGACCAAGGGCTCTCCGTATCCGAAAGCCTCCATGGCGGCCTTGTGCCCCTGCTTTATCAGCGTTCGGCAGGCGTGGCGCACAAGGCGTTGTCGGTCACGGCTTGGCTCTCCGGCAAGCCACCGGCTGGCCATCGATGCGACCAGGTCCGGATGGTCCTTGGCTATGTCGTTCAGGTTGTTGGCAACTGATCTGCGGACATATTCCTCCGGATCGTCCTTCAGTGTTTCGAGTACGGGAAGCAGCGGCGACGGGTCTTCAACGAAGGAGTTCAAACGCATACCCCAGGGCAGGCGAGGTCGGGAACCCTCCGACGCCAGCCGCCGCACATGGTAGCTTGCGTCCGTCGCCCAGCGAGCCACATGGTGCATGGCACGCTCCTGATCGTGCGCAATGAACGGGCGAACCGCAAACTCTGAGCTCGATCGTTTGGTCATCTCCCTGAGCGCATCCATGCTGAAGTCGAAATGATCGAGCCCGTGGCGAGCAACATATTCAGCCATCGGCATAACGCCCCAGCCGCGGATACCCTGATCGTCCATGATCTGACCCGACAGATCGACGCCGTCTTCCGGATGTAACGCATCGACCAGCAGGTTGGTGGCATCGACGAATTCCTGCGGAAGCGTTTGCTCGAGCGCGGCGAGAATGTGGTCTGACCTCTGTTTGAGCTCCAGTGCCTCCAGGCCATCCGTCGCGAGGGTGACGAAACGCCTCGCTTCAAAAGCTCTACTTTGTCTTTGCAGGTGCCCTGCCATCTGGCCGATCATGGTCGGATTGAAGAAGTTCTTGAACGGCTCGGGCAAAGGATGGGCTCCTGGAACATTTGCGGCTGGACCGGGTTAAAGCATAATCATCCTGACAACCCGTTGTCAGGAGCCTGATCTCAGACGCAAAAAAGGGGCCGCGATCCAGTCGCAGCCCCTCATGTGTTTTGTCGGCGCGGGTTTACTAGGCCGAAAGCCGATCTTCGTCCCACTGTGCTGATCTGTCGGCCGCTGCCTGATTCTGCTGATCTGATAGGCGGAACCGTTGCGCCAACGTTTTCAGGGCGTCGGCTTCCCCGCTTAGATTGTGACTTGCCGCATTGGTTTCTTCGGCCATCGCAGCATTCTGCTGAGTCATCTGATCCATCTGATTGATCGCCGTGTTTATTTCGGCAACTCCGACGGATTGCTCGCGCGCGTTGCTGACGATCGTGTCGATATCCTTGTTGATTTCGCTCATTTGGGTCGCGATTATCTCCAGGGAACTACCGGTTTCCCGGACCTGGTTGACACCTCTTCCGACGTCCTCGGAGGAGGTGGCGATCAGAGCGTTAATGTCACGTGCCGCCTGAGCGGACCGCTGTGCCAGTTCGCGAACCTCCTGAGCGACAACAGCAAAGCCTTTGCCGGCCTCTCCGGCCCGCGCCGCTTCGACACCGGCATTGAGAGCGAGCAGATTGGTCTGGAATGCAATCTCGTCGATCATGCCGATGATGCTGCCGATTTCCTGTGACGACGACTCGATTTTCTCCATAGCCTGGACCGCTTCGTGGACAACACGCGACGATGTCTGCGTGACCTGGTTGGTCTCGGCAACGCGTCTGCCGGCCTCTTCAGCCCTAGCAGAGCCATTCTTCACCGTCGCGGTGATCTGATCCAATGCGGCTGCGGTCTGCTCAAGCGATGCCGCCTGCTGCTCCGTGCGCATGGACATGTCATTGACCGATGACTGTAGCTCGCGCGACTTCTCCTGAATCGTCTCGGAGCTGGAACTGACCGAGGCGAGGGCGCTCTCCAACGCATCGACGGCTGCATTGAAATCCACCCGGATGCGATCGAGATCGCCAACGAACGGCCCGTCGATGCGATGAGCGACATTGCCATTGGCGAGTTCTCCGAGACCGGTTGCAAGAGCCGATACGACCGTGTTCATGGCCTCATCCTGGCTGGCTTTTTGTGCTTCGCGATCATTGCGTTCCTGTTCGCTCTGTTCGCGCTCACTGGCAGCCGCTTCCTCAACGGCGATTTTTTCAACTGCACCCTGTTGAAGGGTTTGGACGGTCCTGGCCATTGCCCCGAGCTCATCGCCGCGTTCCGTGCCGGCGACGTCAACATCGAGGTCACCGTCCGCGATCTGGCCGACGACGTGATTGAGTTCATGCAAAGGCCGTGTGACACTTCGGGTCATGAAGAAACCCAAGACCACCGCGCCGATGACCGCGGCGATGTTGAAAGCCATAAGGCCCCACACTTCCGTGTGAAGCCCGTCGGCCATTCCCCGCGCATCCTCTTGCAGGTGATGGGCAACCACCTGCTCAAGCTCATACAATGCACCTATGCGGCCGCTGGCGACAGCGAACCAATCCGATGCTTTGATTGTCGTAAGATCGGTCAGCGGATTAAGGATCTTTTCGCGCATCGGATCGATCGCTGCGATTTCAGGGACGGCAAGCATCTCCATATATTGCGGGCGCCGTTCGACCGGTTCTTCTTGAATAAAGATATCGATCAGCACATCCTGGATAGCCGCAAAGGATCGCATCCGCGCAATTTGCTCACCCGTCAGGCTGCCACCCGCAATTGCACCGGCTACGAACCCGCGTTCTTGTCCGGCGAGTTCCTTGGCCTCACCGAGATCGACCATTCCAGTGGCAGCAACGGCGATCCGCCCAACGTCAATGACGTCGGCAACGTGATGGCCGATATGAAGGCCGTTTTTGATGACCTTGGAATACTTGCCCATGGCTTGCGGAAGAGTGAATTCGCGATTGTCGATTTGCGAACGAGCCTGGATAAGTTCGAGTGCGCCTTCTTCGAATTTTTTCAGCGTCTCGCTCAATTCCACATCGCCGACTTCCATCAGCCGATCTTCTTGTGCCCTGAGCGGCGCAAACTCTACATCGACCCGATTGCGCGCCTCAACGAGCGCTGGCTGTGGCTCTCTGGCGTTGCCGCCAAGGAATATCGCAGATTGCCCGCGTTCTACCTGCAAGAGGTCAATGAACACGCTGATCTCTGCAACTGTCTCAACCATGAGCGCTGCATGGTCCAGCGATCGAGCTTCCCGCCACGACCTTTCAATGAGCAGAAACGATACAGCGAGCAACGCTATCAGTGGTGCGGCAAGGGCGATTCCAAGCCGCCGCGATACAGAAAAACGGGAAAACATACCAACCCCTCAAATATGTTCAATCTCCCTAAAATTGACCCGATTGCATTAAATACAAGTTAAAGATTTTGGAAAAACATAATAATTACAATCGCATAACAATTTATACGAGTGCTGGATGTAAGTGTGCGATCTGGTTGCAATTGATGCCATGTACAGCGGTAAAAGATCGTGGATTAACTTGATCTATTGAACCGCAATCGTGAGAGCCAACTCGGCCATCGCCCCCAACGAGGCCTCTCTTTCCTTCGCAGAGATTTCTTTACCCGTGATCAGGCAATCGGACATCCCGCAGACGGCCAGTGCTCGAGCGCCCGAACGAGCGGAGAGAGTGTAGAGTGTAGCAGCTTCCATCTCGACACCCAGCACACCGTGCTCCGACAATACCCGATAACGTTCGATTGGATCGCCGCCGTAGAAAGTGTCCGACGAAACTAGTCCCCCGACATGGTGGCGTATCATTTGTGCTTCAGCGTATTTCACGGCTGCCCTGAGTAAGTCGAAATCCGCGAATGGCGCATATCGAAAGGGTGCAAACGTCGTGTCGTTTATCGCGCTGTCAGTTGACGCAGCAATGCCGAGAACAAGATCGCGAACCTTGACTTCGGTCGAGAGACCACCGCAGGTTCCGACACGGATCAGGGTTTTGACGCCGTAGACGTGCAACAACTCGTGTACATAAATTGCTGTCGATGGTTGCCCCATTCCGGTGGCCTGAACGCTGACGGGCCGATTGTGCCAGGTGCCTGTGAAACCGAGGCAATTGCGAACGCTGTTCACCTGGCGCGCATCTTCGAGGAAGGTCTCGGCGGTCCACTTTGCCCTGAGAGGATCACCCGGCAGGAGCACGGCTTGTGCATAGTCGCCCTGCTTTGCTTCCAGATGCGGTGTCATCGCTTATCCCCTCCATGCTGACCAGCCCATCCTCATCGGCCGTCGGGATTTACCCCGCCAATGCTGTCCGTCACGCGGTCCGCGGCGCGGCGAACAAGAACGCCGTATTCCGTCAGAACATCGTCCGGAATACGGACCGTCGGACCGGACACTGATATTCCGGCTACGGCCTCTCCAAATGAATTATAGACGGCGGACGCAACGCATCGCATCCCTAGCGTTCGTTCCTCGTTGTCGATGGCCCAACCCCTGGCTCTGGTCGCATCCATCTCATGCCGCAATGTCTGCGGGTCACTGATCGTGTTGTCGGTATAGGCAACCAGACCCTTGGTGCGCATCCACCGGTCGAGGGCAGGTGGGTCGAAATGCGCCAGCAGGGCTTTACCGATGCCGGAAGCATGCATATGCGCTCGGGTTCCGGGTCTGTGAAATGCGCGAATGGGTTCGTGCGTCTCGACCTGAGAAACAAAGACGACATCGCCATCGTCCGCAATGGCCATGTTGGCGGTTTCGCCGGTCTGCTCCATCAGGTCGCGAAGCATCGGCCGGCCGGCATCGACCACCTTGATACGCCTGGCAAAAGAACCGCCGATTCGAAAGGCCTCGACGCCAACCGACCATTGCTGTGTGTCCTCGCGAAATTCCAGATAACCGAAATTCTGAAGGGTCACGAGCAGGCGATGCGCGGTTGAGGCGGGCATGCCTGCGCGTTGCGACAGTTCGGTCAGACTGAGACTATCCGCTTCGGCGATGATCCCCATCAGGAGCAGGGCCCGCTCCAGAGCGCGAACATTTGTGACCGCTTTGTTGGTCGGTCCACCCCTCGGCCTGCCACGGGGTCTGGATGAGAAAATGTCGTTCATGCCCTACAGTATGAGGCATTGTTTGGCGACTTCAAGACTTGAAAGAAAATATTGAAAATCAAAATGAAATAAGAAAAATATCTTATAATCAATATGTTATGATTTATAAATCAAAATGAAAATATTTTTCGAAAAAATTGCGATTTTAGGCTGCTGGCGGCATTTTGGGCGAACACTTTCTTGAGGTAAGGCCATGAGCGATCAAAATCCGGTTTTCATTCCAGGACCCACCAATATCCCGGAGAAACTGCGTCGTGCCGTTGACGTGCCGACGATTGACCATCGTTCCGAACGGTTCGGTGAATTGTTCGCTCCGTTGTTTGATGGCCTCAAGTCGGTACTAAAGACTCAAACCGGTGAGGTCGTTCTGTTCCCGGCCAGCGGAACCGGCGGTTGGGAAGCGGCTATAACCAACACATTGTCCCCGGGAGACACTGTTCTCGCGGCTCGGTACGGCATGTTCTCGCATCGCTGGATCGATTTGTGCCAACGGCACGGTCTGAACGTTGAAATCCTCGATGAAGAGTGGGGCAACGGAGCACCGGCGGATCGGTTTGAGGAAGCGCTGACCGCCGACCGTCAGCATCGGATCAGGGCTGTCCTTGTCTGCCACAACGAAACGGCGACGGGAGTTCGCAGTGACATTGCGGCAGTTCGTGGGGCGCTCGATGCGGCCGGTCATCCGGCGCTGTTGTTGGTCGATGGCGTCAGCTCGATCGCTTCGATGGATTTCCGCATGGACGAGTGGGGCGTCGACCTGGCAGTCACCGGGTCTCAGAAGGGGTTCATGCTGCCGACCGGCGCTGCCATCGTTGGCATCAGCCGAAAGGCGCTGAAAGCGATGGAAACCGCGACTTGCCCGCGCTGCTTTTTTGATTTTCGCGACATGCTCGACACCAACGCCAAGGGCGGATTTCCCTACACGCCGCCGCTCAACATCATCGCTGGCCTCAACATGTCTCTTGAGATGCTGCGAGAGGAGGGGCTGCCGAATGTCTTCGCCCGGCATCACCGGATTGCCGAAGGCGTTCGGCGTGCCGCCTCGGCCTGGGGATTGAAGCTGTGCGCGACAAACCCGCGGCTCTACTCCGAAACGGTGACGGCTCTATGTGTACCGGCTGGTTTCGATAGCAACCGGGTCGTCAGTCATGCAGCCGACAAATACGGTGTCGCTTTCGGTGTTGGCCTTGGAAAGGTCGCCGGCAGGGTGTTTCGCATCGGACATCTCGGTATGATGACCGATGTGATGGCGCTGGCTGGCATCGCAACGGCCGAGATGGTCATGGCCGATCTCGATTATCCGATCTCAATTGGCTCCGGTGTTGCCGCCGCGCAGGACTATTACCGGAGCACCGGAAATGCCAACAAAATGGGCACGCCCAAGGCTGCCTGAAGAAAGTGACCCATGTACATTCCCACTTTTGACGATGTGAAAGCCGCGCATGAGCGCATACGGCCATGGATCCACCGGACGCCGGTGCTGACGAGCAGCTATTTCGATGGCCGCACGGGGGCCGAGTTGTTGTTCAAGTGCGAGAATTTCCAGAAGGCGGGCGCCTTCAAGGTGCGTGGCGCTTCAAACGCGGTGTTCGGCCTCAGCCGCGACAAGGCCAAGTATGGCGTCGCCACCCATTCGTCTGGCAATCACGCCTTGTCGCTGTCCTATGCCGCCGGCCAGCGCGGCATCAAGGCAACGGTCGTGATGCCGCGAACCGCTCCGGATGTGAAAAAGGAAGCGGTGCGCGGATATGGCGGCATCGTTCTCGAATGCGACCCGTCGACAGCGGCCCGTGAGGCGATGATCAAGGAGGTGATCGACGAAACCGGCGCAGACTTCGTGCATCCTTACAACGACGACCGGGTTATTGCGGGACAGGGAACTTGCTCTCTGGAATTGCACGAAGATGCGGGTCCGCTCGACGCGGTCGTTGCGCCGATCGGCGGCGGTGGAATGATCTCCGGCACGAGCCTGACCATGTCGGCCGTTTCGCCGCAGACCAAGGTCTACGCGGCTGAGCCGGCCAATGCAGACGATTCCTATCGCTCGCTTCGAGAGGGTCGCATTATCGAAGACGATGCACCGCAGACGATCGCTGATGGCCTCAAGGTTTCCATGCGTCCGCGCACCTGGCACTTTGTCTCGAACCATGTCGCTGATGTTCTGCTCGTCAGCGAGGAAGAGATTGCACAGGCGATGTATCTCGTCTGGCAGCGCATGAAGATCGTTATCGAACCGTCCAGCGCTGTGGCGATCGCTGCAGTCATGAAGAACAGCGAATTGTTCACCGGCAAACGCGTCGGTGTCATTTTTACCGGCGGCAATGTCGACCTGACGAAGCTGCCCTGGATGCAGGGTCTTGGCCTGCCGAACACTTATGGAGAAGTGGCATGAATGACATGAGCAACGCGCCGGTTGTCGGCCTGAACGTTCCAGCCGTTATCGGAATGGATATAGCCGATGTGAGCACTCCGGCGCTGATTGTCGATCTTGATGCTTTCGAGCGCAACGTCGCTCGGATGCGCGATTTCGTGCAAAAGATGGGTGTGCGTCATCGCGCTCACGCCAAAACGCACAAATCGGCTGATATCGCCCTCTACCAGATGGAGGTCGGCGGGGCCTGCGGCGTCTGCTGCCAGAAAGTGTCGGAGGCCGAGGCCCTGGTTGCGGGTGGCGTCAAGGACGTCCTGGTGTCCAATCAGGTCGTCGACCCGAAAAAGATCGACCGTCTGGCCGCGATGGCGAAACGGGCCCGCGTTTTGGTTTGCGTGGATGATCTGGGCAATGTCGATGATCTCTCGGCAGCCGCCGCTCGTCACGGAGTTACCGTCGAATGCCTCGTCGAGATTGATTGCGGTGCGGGGCGCTGCGGTGTCGAATGGGGAGAACCGGTTGTGGCGATTGCCCGGAAAATCGATGCGGCACCGGGATTGAAATTTTCCGGCATTCAGGCCTACCAGGGCGCGGCGCAGCACGTGCACGATTTTGAGGAGCGCCGGGCAAAGATCGGTTCGGCCATCAAGATGGTAACAGACACAGTGGCCATGCTGTCTGATGCCGGCCTGAGCTGTGACATTATCGGTGGTGCCGGTACGGGCACTTACTATTTCGAGGGCGACAGCGGTATCTACAACGAGATGCAGTGCGGCTCCTACATCTTCATGGATGCCGACTATCAGCGTGTGCTGGACTCCAAGGGCGACTTCATTTCGGAGTTCGAAAACAGCCTGTTCATCTTCACGTCGATCATGTCGAAGACGAAAGCGGACAAGGCGATTTGTGACGCCGGGCTTAAAGCCCAGAGCGTCGACAGCGGGCTTCCGGTTATCTTTGGCCGCGATGATGTGGAATACATCAAATGCTCTGACGAGCACGGGGTGATTGCTGACCCAGGCAACGTCCTGCGCTTGAACGACAAGCTGAAGCTTGTCCCTGGTCACTGCGATCCGACCTGCAACGTTTACGACTGGTACGTCGGCGTCCGCAACGGAAAGGTCGAAACCCTCTGGCCCGTGACCGCTCGCGGCATGTGCCTCTGATCATCCAGCATCAGGAGCACGCATGTTCATTCTCTCCGAAGCCGAGGCCTCTCGGCTGATGACAGAGGCGGCTGGCTTTTCGGCTGTGGAGTCGGTGTTCGCCGCGATGGCTCGCGGCGACGCTTACAACTTTCCGGTAATCCGTGAGGCGATTGGCCATGCCGACGCGCTTTACGGCTTCAAATCGGGGTTCGACCGCGCAGGACTGACTTTGGGTCTGAAATCCGGCGGGTACTGGCCAGGCAATCTGGCTCAGGGGCTCGCCAATCATCAGTCGACGGTTTTTCTATTCGATCCCGATACCGGGCGACCGACGGCGATGGTCGGCGGAAATCACCTGACCGCAATCCGAACAGCGGCCGCGAGTTCGGTGTCGATCAAATACCTGGCGCGCGAAAATGCGACGACGTTGGGCATTATCGGTGCCGGACACCAGTCGCATTTCCAGATCCGAGCGGCGGTTAGGCAAAGGCCTTTCGAGCGGGTTGTCGCCTGGAACCTGCACCCGGAAATGCTCGACAGGCTGGAAGAGACGGTGCAGGGCCTCGGCCTCGAATTCGAGCGTATGGAGCGGCCGGAATTGTGCGCAACGGCCGACGCCATCATCACCATTACATCGAGCCACGACGCGTTGCTCATGGCCGACTGGGTCCGGCCCGGCACGCATCTGGCCTGCATGGGAACCGACACCGCGGGTAAACAGGAAGTCGATGCACAACTTGTAGCTGCTGCAACTGTCTTCACGGACGAAATCGCTCAGTCGGTTACCATCGGCGAAGCACAGCACGCAATCAGCTGTGGGCTGCTCGACCAGGAGGCCATTACCCCTATCGGCGACGTCATCAACGGCGACCATCGCGGTCGCGGTTCAGCAGACGAAATCACCCTGTTCGATGGAACCGGTGTCGGCCTTCAGGATTTGGCGGTCGCCAAGGCTGTCGTGGCACTGGCCAAGCAGGAGGGTGCCGGGCAGGATGTCGAGATCTAGATGCGTGTGGGGGCTGTGATCAGATTAGGCAGGGTTTAATACAATCGGGTTAGTATGGACCGGATTGACAGCGGCTCGAAGTTGATGTCGCGTGGACCAGTTACGGCCAGCCATGACCCAAAATCCGGCCAGCAAACAGAAACTGAAGTCGGTTCTCGATGAGAACGACCGTCGCGGTGAGCTCTGGATCGCGTCGTTCCAGGCGCTGGTCGCATTAAGCATCCTGGTTTTTCATTTTGTCTCAGCCGTTCGCAGCGAATGGCAGACCTTCAGCGCTTCGACCCTGTTGATTGTTGCGCTGATATTGTGCGCCTGCCTGGCGAGGGCGGTGCTGGCGCGCTCGCTTCCGTTGAAGAACCTGCCGCTTCACCTGCTGACAGTGGTCGATGGCGTGCTTATTTACGCGCTCATCGTGTCTTACAGCGCGGCTTACGACCTGCCGGCGGGTAGCTATCTGCGGTCTCCGTCGATCGTGTTCCTGGTCGTCTATGCTGGGGTGCGAGTGCTTCGTTTCGATCCGGTTCCGGTCATCGTTGCCGGCGTGACCGTGCTGGTTGGCTGGTTTGCACTCCTCGCTTTTGCGCTGGAAAGCGACGCCCTAGTTACACAATCCTATGTTGAATTCGTCAGCGGAAACGGCGTTCTTGTTGGCGCAGCCATCGAGATGGCGGTTGGATTTGCGGCGCTTGTCGCGGCCCTGATCGTCGCGACGATGTACGCCCGCCGCTACATCGCGACAACCGTGCATGTCGACGATCTGATGTTCGCGAACTTGCTGGCTGAGGAAAACATTGCTCGCCAGCGGGCAATCCTCAACTCCTCCATCGATGGGATCGTAATCGTCGATCAAAACGGCAATGTCGATCAGGCCAACCCGGCGATGGAACAGCTGTTCGGGTACACCCGTCAGGAAATGATTGGCCAGAACGTTGCAATGCTCATGGCAGAGGAGAATGCCGAAGGCCTGCGTATGGGCATCGGATCCTATCTACAGACCGGAGAAAGCCATCTTGTGGGCAGGGCCTATGAGTCCGAGGCCCGTCACAGAGATGGCCATACCATTCCGATCGAACTGTCGATAGCGCCATTTACCAGCGCCGGCCGACAGATGTTCGGCGGCTTCATCCGCGATATCAGCTTGCGCAAACAGGCAGAGATGCGCGAGCAACTGGCACGCGCACAGTTTCAAGACGCAGTTACAGCCGCCTTGGACGCCATCATCATCATCAACGAAACCGGCGAAGTGCTAAGCTTCAATCCTGCCGCGGAACGAATTTTCGGCTTTACCGCTGAAGATGTGGTTGGGAAGCCGATGTCGAACTTCATCGTGCCCGAACGTTACCGTGACGCTCATACCGCCGGAATGAAACGTTACGTGGAAACCGGCGAGGGGCCGGTCATCAACAACCGGATCGAGATTCAGGGCCTCAAGGCCGATGGTGAGGAAATGGAAATAGAGCTCGCCATCAAGGACATCGAAGGGCCGAGCGGCAAGCTCTTTATCGGGTATGCGCGGGATATTTCCGAGCGCAAACGGTATGAACTGGAAATCGTTGAAGCCAAGGACCGCGCGGAGGTGGCCAATCAGGCGAAGGCCAGTTTCCTAGCCATGATGAGCCATGAAATTCGCACGCCACTTAACGGCGTGCTCGGTATCATTGGTCTGCTCCAGGACAGCGGGTTGGACGAGGAGCAGCAGCGCCTTCTCAAGACGGCACGCAACTCCGGCCGATCGTTGATGGGAATCATCAATGACATCCTGGATTTCTCCAAGCTGGAAGCCGGGCGAATGGATATCGAGAAGAGTTCGTTCTTTGTCGACAGCCTGGTGGACAGCGTTTCGAGCCTCATTCGCAGCGGCGCGCAGGAAAAGGGGCTGGAGATCGCCTGTCATGTGTCCGATAGCGTGCCGAAGGTGTTGTTCGGCGATCCGGACAGGTTGCGTCAGGTCTTGCTCAATCTTGCGTGGAACGCGGTGAAGTTTACCGACACCGGCAGCGTGACGATCGATGTCTCGATGTCCGTCAAAGACAACTCGCCCGGCTCGGTTCGCTTCAGTGTCAGCGATACTGGTATCGGAATCGCCGAGGACAAACAGGATGAACTGTTCGCCGAGTTTTCGACGATCGACGCAAGCTACTCGCGTAAGTTTGGAGGAACCGGCCTGGGGCTCGCCATTTGCAAGGCGCTGGTTGAAGCCATGGACGGACAGATCGGCCTCCACAGCCGGCTCGGAGAGGGGGCCCGCTTCTGGTTCGAGGTGCCGCTTCCGGAGGGTGACGAGGCGACCGCTTTGGATGCGGATGGCGATGAAAATCGCGAACCATCCATCGGCATTACTGGTGTGCGTGTCCTGCTGGCGGAAGACAACGTGACCAATCAGTTGGTTGCGGTGAGCAATCTGGAGCGGCTGGGATGCAATGTCGATGTCGTAGCCGACGGCGTCGAGGCTGTGGAGGCAGCCAAGGCAAGACCCTACGACATTATCCTGATGGACGTTTCCATGCCGGAAATGGACGGCATTTCGGCGACACGGGAAATCCGCCGGCGAATGGGACACAATACCGAAACGCCAATTGTCGCTCTGACCGCCTACGCGCTTGAAGAAGATCGTCAGCGGGTGTTGAACGCCGGCATGAACGACCTGGTACCCAAGCCGGTGACACGGGCCGAACTTGCCCGGGCCATTGCCCGATTTGCGGGTAAGCCGGAAGATACGGCACCTGCACCGGCGGTCGATCATCGTCAGTTCGATGAGGAGGTCATGCGGTCAGCCATGAACGGCATGGACGCGGCCACAAAGTCATTGCTCTTTGCAGAGTTTAGAAAGGATGTCCTGCGCCAATTGGGTGACCTGCAGGACGGGTTGACCGATGCAAACGCGGACAAGATGGAGAGAGCATCCCACGGCTTGAAGGGTGTTGCCGGCACTTTTGGCGCGCTGGATCTCCAGCGGGAGGCCGGAGCACTAAACGCCGCGTGCCGCGATGGTGCAGATGCCGTTTCCCAATCCGCGGTCACTGCATTGCGGGACCTTGCGGAAAAGGTGTTTGCCGAACTCGACCAGATTGAGCTCTCAATAGGTCAGAAGAAGCCGGAGTAAAGTGGATGGCATCCAGCAAAGAACGAATTCTGATCGTCGAGGACAATGGATCCATTGCCATAGTCTACGAGTCCTGGCTGAAGAAGGCCGGCTTCGATGTCGAAATCGTCGAGACCGGCGGCGAAGCACTGGACAAGATCCGCAGCGGCGACTTCCGCGTGGTGCTGCTTGATCTGCAGCTTCCTGACATGGACGGACTGGCCGTGCTCGACACGATCGGGTCCGAGGGGCTCGGGGTCACGGTGGTCGTTGTGACAGCCAGCGGCTCGATCCTGACGGCCGTCGATGCCATGCGTCGCGGGGCCTATGATTTCGTGGTCAAACCGGCTGCAGAAGAGCGGCTCGTTACCACCAGCCGCAACGCAATGGAGCGGGAGGTGCTGCAAAAGGCGGTTAGCGAAATTCGCTCCAGCTATGCCGGAAAGGGTAGCACCCACGGTTTCATCGGCACCAGTCTGCCGATGATCGCCGTCTACAAGACCATTGATGCCGTATCGCAGTCGAGTGCCAGCGTGTTCATCACCGGAGAAAGTGGTACGGGCAAGGAAGTGTGCGCAGCGGGGATCCACGCGGCCAGTCCGCGGCGAAAGGCGGCATTCGTTGCTCTCAACTGTGCCGCACTCCCGAAGGATCTGATCGAGTCCGAGATATTCGGACACGTCAAAGGTGCCTTTACGGGTGCAACTTCGGATCGGGACGGTGCCGCCCTGGCAGCGAACGGCGGTACGCTGTTTCTCGATGAAATATGCGAAATGGACATCAATCTGCAGGCAAAGCTTTTGCGCTTTCTGCAGACAGGAGCCATTCAGAAGGTCGGCAGCGACAAAACAGCCAAGGTGGACGTTCGCATCATCTGTGCAACCAACCGGGATCCGATCAGGGAGGTCGAAGAAGGACGCTTCCGAGAGGACCTGTTCTACCGGCTTCATGTCGTGCCTGTTGCCCTGCCTCCACTGCGCGATCGGGGAACGGATGTCATCGACATCGCACGGAGTTTGCTTGAGCGATTTGGTGCTGAGGAAGGTAAATCCTTCAGCGCTTTCAGCGAGGCCGCAGAGGACGCCTTGTTGACCCACCGCTGGCCGGGCAATGTTCGGGAACTTCAGAATGTGGTTCGCAATGCGGTCATATTGAACGAAGGCGATACCGTCGAAGCCGGGATGTTGTCGATTTCCGGATCAGGCATCTCAGTGCCGCGGCCGTCAACAACCGCAGGTGCTCGCGACCTTCTTGATGTGGACAGGTTGGTGGTCAATCTTGCCCGTCCCTTTGCCGATATCGAGCGGGAAATCATCGAGGCTGCCATCATGCATTGCGACAACAGCATTCCCAGGGCATCGCAAATGCTCGACCTCAGCCCTTCGACGATTTATCGCAAGAAGGAAGCCTGGGAAAAGGCGGATCAGGACCGGTAAAAACAGTTCCGAAACTTCGCAAATTGCAAAAATGCAGTTTGCAATTCGGATTCCGTCGAGGGGTCGATTGAAGTTTTCGCAATAAATTCAATGGACTGCATCTGGCACACTTGTTGCACTCTTGAGTGTGACGAGGAGCAGAACGATGAAAGTTATTCGCGAGCGACCTTGCCAGAGGCGCTATCACAGGGTTTCGGCACCCCTCGATGTGACGCTGCCGGACGGGCGCGTCGTCGGGGCGACCAATTGGAGTCTGGGCGGCTTGCGCCTGGACGGAATCACCGATGCCGCACCCGCGCTTGGCGATCGCGTCGAGTTAAAATTGCGACTGCCCTTCCAGGGATTCGATATCAGCTTTCCCGTCCAGGCGCTAATCAAACGTTCTGACAATGGCGTCGTCGGTATGGAATTCGAGGAGTTGGGCGAACGCGAACACGATCTGATGAGTCACTTCATCGACGATCTGGTTCGTGGACAAATGGCCACGGTTGACGACGCGATCTGCCGGATTGATGTGCCGGTCACACCGATATCCACCAAGCCAGATCCGAATCCCGGAGATCAAGTGCCGGTAAGGCGGCTTCCGCTGAAAACCATCGTCATGTCGGCTCTCTACGTCACGGTCGGGGTTGTCGCATTCGGATACCTGGCTTTCCTGGTCTACGCCAACACCATGCGCATGGAGGTCAAGTCCGCGGTGGTTTCCGCACCGCTGGCGACCGTCAAGATGCCGATGGATGGTCTCCTCATTCCCGTTCGGCTGGGCATGGATGAAGATGTCCGCAAGGGCGACACGATCGCCAGGATCCAAAACTCCAAGCTTGAATCGGAGAGAGAAGACAGGCGCATCGCACTGAATGAGGCCGAGAACCACCTGCTGCGGGCGCGCGAAAAATACCGGATCGAATCCGAACGCATGCAGCTTTACCAGATCATCAACCGGACCGACCGACAGATCTCCAAGGCGCGCCTCGAAGCGGCCCGTGAAGCGCTGGATGCCGCCGACGCCCATTTCGAACGCATGGCGCGCCTGAAAGCCAAAGGTCTGGTGGTTGCAAGCAAATATGACGAAGCGAAACTGCGGCAAGCGCAGGCCGAAGCGCATGTGCAGGAGGCAGAATTCGAGCTTGAACGGGCGGCGGTCATGGATGCGACATCCGACCGCCGGTACTACAATCACAAGGAATTCGTCACCGATCTCGATATGCTGGCTCTGGAAGTCGACGAAGCCTCGTCCCTGGTTCAGACGGCGCGGATGCAGCTCGAAAAGTACGAGATATTGGGCGAGGGTCTTACCATAACAGCACCTTTCGACGGACGGATCGTCTCGGTCAGCCAACCCGGCGGGTTGACCGTCCTTCGAAACGAGCCGCTGTTCACCATCGAAAAGAACGAACAGCCGACCATCACCGCATTTCTGGATCAGGACCAGATCCTCTCCGTGGGCCTGTCTGACAGAGCGAGTGTGTACTTTCCGTCGCTCGGGCGCAGCGTCAACGCCACGGTGGTCAAGATTGATCGCGACTCGGCCTTTCTCGATTCCGAAGCCTCCCGCTACATCTGGAAGGAAGGTCGGGCGAAGTCGGCCGCCGTCTCACTCGTCATGGATTCCGACGAGGCTCATCGTCAACTCATCCGCAGCGGGTTGCCGGCGGTGGTCGTGTTCCCCAAACGCCTGCGCAACGATCTTCTGCATCGCATCGGAACGCTCGTCGGCCTGACTGAGGGTATCGGTTATGAACGTTCGATTTGATACCGCCCGTATTCTCGATGATCCGACGGTGTGGCCGCGGGGATGGCGCAAGTGGACGCCGGGAATTCTCTATAAAATTGCCCTTTACCTGACGATTTGCCTGGTGCTCATCCTGTCGGTCCCCAACACCCTGTTCGATACGGAGGTCTGGACCGTAACAATCACCATCGGGCTGCTGGGTCTGTGGCGCTACGGCTGGTGGTTCACCCACGCGGTACGGGCGGTTATTTATGGCAAGCTCGTCTATCCGCGTATGCGGCGGCGCGGCGAGGCGGTCTGGCAATCCGGTTGGCGGCCCAGGCACCTCCATTTCATGATGACGACCTACCGCGAGCATCGCGAGATCACCGAAATGGTCGTGCGGTCGATTGTCCGCGAGGCAGATGCTGCCGGTGTTCCGGCGACGATCTGGCTCGGATCGTCCGACCGTTATGACGAGGATATCATCATCGATTTGCTGGAAAGAACCGCGGCTGACATCGACATAACACTGCGCATCATCCGCCAGAACGTTTCGGGCAAACGGGCAGCCATCGGGCTTGTTCTTAGGGCCATGTGTCGGTTGCCGGTGCTCGACGATGACCTGGTCGTTTTCATGGATGGCGATTTCGTCCTGTCTGAAGGCGCTATTGGCCGATGCATGCCGTTATTCCAGCTCTATCCGGATCTGCAGGCATGCACCACCGATGAAGAGGTCATCTGCCTCGGTCCCAAATGGATCGACGCATGGCTGCGCATGCGGTTCGCTCAACGTCGGCTGGCCATGCAGTCCCACGCTCTTTCCGGGCGTGTATTGACGCTGACGGGGCGCATGTCGGTGTTCCGGGCCCAAAATCTGAAGAAACTCGAGTTCATCCGTCTGCTCGAGGCTGACCATCTCGAGCATTGGCTTTGGGGTCGCTTCCGCTTCCTATCGGGCGACGACAAGAGCACCTGGTACTTCATGCTCAAGAGCGGAGCGAAGATGCTCTACGTCCCGGATGCCCTTGGCTACACCATCGAGGTCATTGAGGGCTCGGGCATGGATCGCATGGTGCAAAACTTCCGGCGCTGGTCGGGCAACATGCTGCGCAACGGGTCGAGAGCGATCAAGCTCGGACCGCGGGCCATGCCGTTTTTCATCTGGTGGTGCCTGGTCGATCAGAGATTGTCGATGTGGACGATGCTGGTCAGTCCCATGCTGGCCGTTTCAGCAATGTTTCTCGTCGGTCCTGGTTATCTTCTGTCCTACATTCTGTTTATCGCGATCAGCCGTCTGCTTCTGTCGCTCATTCTGTGCACATACTCCCGCAAGGTAGACCTGTCCTATTCGTGGATCCTCTACCTCAACCAGCTGATCAATGCGTCGGTGAAGGTCTATTGCATCTTCAGACTGTCGAAACAGCGTTGGTCGAACCGCGGCAACCAGACTGCCGGAATGGGAACGGGCACCCTGGTTGAAACGGCGCGCAATACGATGGCTGCCTGGTGCACCGCGGTCGCAGTGGCGCTGCTGTTTCTGTTCACCGTTCACTATTCGCAACTGATCGGTATCCCGTCGGGTGTCCAGTTTCGCGAGTTTGCCGGCCTGCTGAACTGAATCGCCCTGATCGGCAGACGACCTTTGCAATCTGCGCAAGAGCAATTGCGCAACGCGAATATCGCCAAAATCGAACTCCACAAAATGTACCCTAAGTCACTGATTTAAATGGAAAAAGCGTCTTGGCATGCCGATTGCAACGCGGTGATCAGGTTACACACGAGGACATACCCATGGTTACGCCAAGACAATCCGCTCGACGCGGCTGCATGACAATTTTCACAGTCGCGCTCGCCGCTGCCTTGCTGGTCGGCGCGCTCCCTGCCGCGCTGACATTCGTCGTTGACCCCTATGAGCTGTTTGGGGACCGCGAAAGGTCTGGAGCCGTCTCCGAGCTGGCGGAGAAGAACCATTATCCGCTTTGGAAACTGGCTCGCTACCAACCCGGCGCACACGACACGGTCATCCTGGGCGACAGTCGGGCTCGCGCATTACGTGACAAATACTGGCATGAGAGTGGGATGACGGGTGCCGTGAACCTTGCCTATGGCGGAGGAACGGTTCCCGAAATCCATGCCACTTTCTCGTTGATCAAACGTGATCCGGCAGTCCGCAACATCATCATTGGCATTCAGCTGCGCAGCATGGACGAGGCGCACAAGGACGGAATGAACCGAGTTCCGGAAGCCGTCATGCTCATTGGTGAGCCAACGGAGTACCTGAAGAACTGGACTGTCGCCAAGACTGCGCTGAAGGTCTTCCAGGCGGAAAATGCGAAAGCAATCGAGCGTCTTCGAGACTACGTCCCGTCATTGGTGTCGGGGGCCCGGGCCGCTCAACTGGGCACCGCGGGCCGTACGTCTCTCGATACGCTGTTGTCGCCTGAAATCTGTTTCTCTTGCGTCCTTCCTGGCGGTCTTGATCCGCTGCCGTTGCGACGTCGCTATGGTCGTTTCGATCATTTGCATTTGCCGGGCGGCAGGCCACATTTCGAGGGCCTCGGCTGGTATATGGCCTACACGGCGCATCTTCTTGATCTCTATTCGGTCGATGTCTCCGACCGTTTGCTCCCCGCCAAGATCGACCGCCAGGTAAGGCGTAACGGATCGGCGGACTGGCGCTCGTTCAACTTCTCGGCCAGCTATTGGCGGATGATAGAGGACATGGCGGAATGGGCCGATCGCAACGACAGGACGCTCGTCTTCGTGATCCCGCCGACGATCACCGAAATGCAGGCAACCATCCATGCCCACGGCCTGTCTGCGCTCAACTTCGCATTCCGCGCTGAACTGGCCAAGCTGGCTCCGGTGGTTGATCTCGATTTCGACAATGCGCTCACCGAAGATCCGGCCAACTTTACAGATGCCTATCACTTCAGACCGAATGTTTCGCGGGCCATTGTCCGGGAGGTCACGCATCTGGTTTCCGCCGATGCCAAGACGCCTCGATCTGGCAAGAAGGATGCTGTCCGCTTGAGGTGCGGCGATACTGAGGGTCGTGAGATCTCAATCGAGACATCACCCATCACAATAGCAAACGGTGAGAATTGCCGCGTTTGGCGGAGGGGGGTGTGATGAGCGGATGGTCTGTATCAAAAGTGCGCGTTGCACTGCCGCTGGCGCTGGTGCTTTCAGGCTCGGCCCTGGCAATGGCTTGGCCACGAGCTGCAACACCGCAGAACCCGATGGTCACCGCTGATATCAAACAGGCAAGGGCTTTGACCAGGCAAGGCGCCTGGGCTGATGCAGCTGCCCTGCTTGCCGATCATGCAGCCGGACCCACCCCGCAGGCAAAACTGGAATATGCGTTGTTACTCACGCGCGGCTGGGGTGTTCAACGGGATCTGGAACGGGCCAGGCAGTTGTTGCTGCAGGCCGTCGTCGCCGATTTCGACGGTCGTGGCCGTGCGGCCTTCGAGCTCGGTCGCCTTTACAAGGTAGCGAGCGGAAAAGACTGTTCCCGTATTGCCTTCGAATGGTTCAGCAAAGCCGCCAAATGGCGCTTTGAGCGGGCACATCTGGAGATCGCAGCAGCCTATCGAAAGGGTGTTGGAACCGTGACCGATCCGAAGCGGGCCATGAAACACTACCGGATCGCCGCGGAAGGCGGGTCGGCGGCGGCCATCTGGTCGATGATCGAAATGGCTGAAAGAGGAACCGCCGTCAGCGAAGCCGATCCGGAACAAGCGCGGCAATTGGCCGAACTCTACCTCCCGGTCCTCGAAATCGAGGCGCAGTCCGGCAGTGCCTACGCGGCACGCACGCTGGCGCGCCTGTTTCTGAGAGGCTCGGTTATCGACAAGGATGTTGAGGCCGCTTCGCGCTGGTTCGGTGAAGCGGTCACCCTGGGTGATCCAGCCGCCATGCACGACCTTGCCCTGCTGATTGTCGAGACCGGACAGGGTGGAATAGATGGCGATACGGCACTGGACCTCCTGAAAGAAAGTGCAAGGCGTGGCTACCCGGGAGCGATGACCGCTCTGGGACGCATGCATCTGCAAGGCCGTTGGGGCCTGCCGCGGGAAGCAGCGATTGAATGGCTGGAGCAGGGTGTAGCCGCGGGACACGCTGGCGCCATGGCCGAACTAGCAGGGTTGTTCCTGAAAGGCGATCTGGTCAAACGGGACGTCACTAAGGCACGCGGCCTGGCTGAAAAGGGTGCCATCCTTCGCCATCGAGGATCGGCGCGCCTGCTGGAAGAGATCGAACGGGAAGCCGGTGTCAGAGACAAGTCCGGCGTGACCGCAAAAGGGGAGGGCTAGTCATGGTTTTCAGTTCCCTCGAATTCATCTACCTGTTTTTGCCGCCAGTTCTTATCGGATTTCTGGTGCTTCGGGCGTTGCGGCTGGAGTCGGCAATCATCATCTGGCTCATTCTGGCATCCGTTGCCTTTTATGCCTGGTGGAGTCCGCCACATCTGCTGCTTCTTGGCGGTTCGGTGGCCTTCAATTACCTGGTCCACAGGCTTCTGCTTCGTAAACGGTCACGTTCGCTGCTAGCGTTCGGCATCGTTGTCAATCTGGCGCTGCTGGCACTGTTCAAATACGCCGATTTCCTGATCGACAACGTCAACGCAACCGCCAACCTCGACATGACAAGGCTCGAGCTGGTCTTGCCGCTGGCCATATCATTTTACACATTCCAGCAGATATCGTTTCTGCACGACACCTGGGTCGGCCGGATTCAGGCCTGCGATTTCAAGCGGTACGTCCTGTTCGTGACGTTTTTTCCGCAACTGATCGCCGGGCCGATCGTCACCCAGCGGGATACCATTCCGCAGTTTCGGCTGGACGTCTTTCGCAGCCGCTTGTCCCTCAATCTGGTCCTCGGCGGGACGCTCTTCTTTATCGGACTGTTCAAGAAGATTGTGCTGGCTGATGGCGTGGCACCTTTCGCCAATATGGTCTTCGGCCTGGCGGATCAGGGCGAAACCGTGTCGCTTGGTGCGGCCTGGGTCGGCGCCATTGCTTACACATTTCAGATCTATTTCGACTTCTCTGGCTATTGCGATATGGCACTTGGACTGGCGCGTCTCTTCGGCATCCGTTTGCCGCTGAATTTCAACTCTCCCTACAAGTCCCTGAGCATCGTGGAGTTCTGGCGCCGCTGGCACATCTCCCTGTCACGCTTCCTCAGAGACTATTTGTACATTCCTCTGGGCGGCAACCGCTCCGGAATCCTGGGACGGCACGGGAATCTCATGATCACGATGCTGCTGGGTGGGCTTTGGCATGGTGCCGGCTGGAACTTTGTTCTCTGGGGTGCCCTGCATGGCGGTTATCTGACAGTCAATCACTTGTGGCGAAGCTCGGAATTGGGCAACTGGGTCAGGGCACGAACGCCAACTGCTCTCTACACAGTGGCCGCATGGACGTTGACCATGGTCGCGGTTGTGATCGCCTGGGTGTTCTTCCGGGCTGAGAGTTTTGAAGGCGCCATCGGTCTTCTGACGAGCATGGTCGGACTGGCCGGCGCTGGTTCCATTGGACTCGAAGTCTTGCCCGATCCGGAGACTATTCCATGGATGATGGCCGTCATGCTGCTGATTGTGGTTGGCTTGCCCAACGCGCCACAACTGACCGAAAACTATCGGCCGGTGCTTTTTGCAGCCAAGGAATTGGCGGACGCGGGATTCGGCCTGGTCCGGTGGCGGTGGACGCCCACTCCAGCCTGGGCGTTTGGCGTTGCCGTGATCGGATCGGTTTCGCTGATCCAGATTTACAGACTGAACGACCTGACCGAGTTCATCTACTTCAATTTCTAGCTAAACGGCGTTCCGCCCGACGCCGTGGGCGGGTCGGTTTTCGCGAACCGGCTCGCCCGTTTCTTTTTTGCATATTGCGAGACATGGCGTTCTCATTTCGCGAAATGATCTTGGGCGGGCTGTGCAAGAAAATCCATAAGCCATTGAAATATATGAATTTACCAAACTGGCACGAAGCTTGAAACTCCTTTGTCAGTGTCATTCGAACCAGCGAGGTAGAAACCAATGAATGTCCTGGCAAAGAACCCTGAGTTTCAGAACACGGTCCCAATGGCGAGCCCGGTCGAGGCGCGCACCAGAATCTCCGTTATCGGCCTTGGATATGTGGGTGCTGTCTCCGCAGCATGCCTGGCAAGTCTCGGCCATGAGGTGGTCGGTGTCGATATCGATCCTGACAAGGCGAACATGGTGGCCAGTGGCCGCTCCCCCATACACGAGCATGATCTGGAACGGCTGCTGACCGAAGGTGTCGATGCCGACCTGATTTCGGCAACGACCAACATTCGCGAGGCCATCGCACAGACCGAGGTCACCTTCGTGTCTGTTGGAACTCCTACGGCGCCCGATGGCGGCTGTGACTTTACGTACATCCGCTCAGCTGCCCGTGAGATCGGTGCGGGCCTGCGCCAGAAGAACGCTTACCATGTGATCGTCATGCGCTGTTCGGTACCACCGGCGTCGACCCTTTCGGTCATGGTCCCGGAAATCGAGAAAGCATCCGGCAAGACCATGGGCGATGATTTCGGTATCTGTTTCAATCCGGAATTCCTGCGGGAAGGCACCGCGGTTGCCGACTTCAACACGCCGCCGAAGACCGTGATCGGCGCCAACGACTGGTTCGCCGCTGAAATGGTAGCGGATATCTACCGTCCGGTTGATGCGAACCCGATCGTCACAACCATCGAGGTGGCAGAGATGGTCAAGTATGTCGACAACGTCTGGCACGCAACAAAGGTCTGTTTTGCCAATGAGGTCGGTCGGGTCTGCAAGCCGCTGGGTGTCGACAGCCACGCGGTGATGGACATCTTCATTCAGGACACGAAGCTGAACCTGTCGCCTTACTATCTCAAGCCCGGTTTTGCCTATGGCGGTTCGTGCCTTCCGAAAGAGGTCAGGGCGGTCGTTCATCTCGCCGAGTCGGTGGGCGTGGAAACTCCGTTGTTTGAAAGTCTGGGGCGCAGCAATGACCACCAAGTGGAAACGGCCGTTGAAATGGCTCTCGAAAGCGGTGCCAGCAAAATCGGCGTTCTTGGTCTGGCCTTCAAGCCGGGAACCGACGACCTGCGGGAAAGCCCGATCCTGGAGGTTATCAACCGACTGCTTGAGTCAGGTTGTGAGGTGTCTGCCCATGATGCTGCGATCGATGCCGATACGCGCCTAGAAAACCAGTTTGGGTATGTGCGGAATGTCTGTCCGCATCTCGAGCAGACTGTGGCCGCATTGCCGTCTCTGCTCAGACCCAGCGCATTGCAGGTGATCGACGAGAGCGATGTGGTCATCGTGGCTCAAAACACGCCGGAGATTCGTCAGGCCGTCGCTGCCAGGCTCGAGCGGACCCAAGTGATCGATCTGGTTCGTCTGTTCTCCCTGTCTCCAACCTTCCGTGGGTATGAAGGCATCGGATGGTAGATTTGCCCGCTGGTCAGTCAGCACCAATTCGGAGGCCTTCGTGGCCTCCTTTTTTTTGCTCCAGGCAGCTGCCAAGCAGGAGAGCGCGGTGCCGCAGAAGCTCCGCCGCCATGAAATCGACGAAGGTACGCACCCTTGCGGTTGTCCGAAGATCGCTGTGCAACAGCAGCCAGATGCTTCTGTCGGCAACAATTTCGGTGTTCGGAACCCGCTGCAATTCAGCTACCGGATCGCCCGCGAAACAAGGCAGAAAGGTCATGCCCATGCCATCTCGAGCCATTTCGCGCTGCATCACGCCTTCAGGAGCGCTGTGACGGATGGCGGCGGCCGGAAACCGCGATTTTCGAGCCCACTCCGGGCGGGGATCATCGTCGCCCCATCCAATCCAGGCAAGACCGGCCCCGTCACCCTCGAAGAGATCGCGATGCTGGTCGATATAGTCGCGAGAGGCATAGATGCCCTTGCTGTACTGGATGACTTTGCGGCCGACGACATCATCGGTCACCGAATAGGCAACGCGGATCGACACATCTGCTTCATGCCTGGTCAGATCCTGAAAACTGTTGGTGATCTGGATGTCCAGGTCGATGTCGGGATAGGCCTGCGAAAACCGCGCCAGCAAAGGTGCGATGAATATATAGGCGAGGCTGGGTGGGAGTGTGATGCGCACTATGCCGGATGGCCGGTTGTCCAGTCCGGAGAGCTTTCGTCGGGCCCCGACAACTTCGGCTTCGGCCCTCTCGGCAATCGGCAGAAGTTCCTCGCCGGCCTGTGTCAGGACCAGGCCATCGACCGATCTTTCGAACAGACGGACGGCGTAATCGGTTTCGAGATTGGCAAGGCGCCGTGCGATGGTCGCGTGATTGACCTGCAGAGATGCGGCGGCGGCGCGCAGGGAGCCGTTCCGCGCGATTGCCAGAAAATACGGCAGGTCTCCCCAATCGGCCGGTTTCGCGCGCGTGCTTCCGATGGCCTGTTCAGTCATCCCGTATCCTCCCATGCTGGTGGATCGTTTTCGATCCTCAATGGCGCGAAGTTGGCCATTCTCAAACATTTTCGAGCCGCTTACCTATGTGGGATAGGAAAGAGGAGACGGCAATGGCTTCCATTACAGTTGAAAAAATCGTGCAGGCACCGGTCAGCGAGGTCTGGGCTGCCTGGGACGACTTTGGCGGTATCCATCGCTTCAACCCCAATCTCAGCGGATCGCATCTGCTTGACGGGAGCGCGAAGACCGGATTGGGGGCCACACGGCAATGCGACCTGATTGATGGCAAAAACTATATCCAGGAACGGGTTGTCGATTACGTGCCGAACAAGCGAATGGTTGTCGATATATTCGATGGCACCATCCCGGTCCGCAACGCTCGTGCCGAGATCGAACTGCACGAGAGGGGTGAGCGACAGACGGAAGTGACCATGACCATGCATTTCGAGCCGAAAATGGGTGTTTTCGGCCAGCTGATGGTTCCGCTGATGAAACCTCAGTTTCGCAAACTGCTGGCAAAACTTCTCGACGGAAACGCCGCCTATGTGGAGGAGGCGCGCCTATTGGCAGCCTGAGGTGTGCCATGATGGCCGGCCTTCCCATCGGGGCCGGCTTCGCGGTACAACCGGATCCATCAGAGATTTATCCGGTCAGATGGGGGATGCAGACGATGGACGGGGTGATCCGCAATCCGGACAACGCTCAGCACTACATGCAGCTTGACGTGCTCGATCAAGTGGTGCGGATAACCTTCGAAGGTCAGGACGTTGCGATTTCGAGCCGCGCGATGCGCTTGCTTGAGGTCGGACGGCGGCTTTATCAGCCGCAGTACTACATTCCAGTCGAGGACATAGCCGGCAAGCTGGTTCGAACCGAGAAGTCCACCCACTGTCCGCTAAAGGGGCAGGCCGCCTATTTCGACCTGAGTGATGAAACCGGTATCAGGGCGAAAGAGATCGCCTGGTCCTATCCGGAGCCATACGAATTCGCTGTTCAGTTGGCCGGGCATATTGCTTTCGATCCGAAACGGGTTTCAACCAGCGTAGAGGCAGTTCGTTGATTCCGACAGCAATGTAAAAGACGGGCGACAGCCATGCAGGACTTTGACGCAATCTACAGCATCGCGGCGGATCGCAAGGGTGGAACGAAGGCGTTCGAAGAAACGTTGCCGGTGCCCAAAAAGCCGAAAGAACTGGCCGCGATCCCGGACGATCGATGGCTCTCGACCATGAGCAAGTGCATCTTCCAGGCAGGCTTCAACTGGAAGGTGGTCGAGAACAAATGGCCGGATTTTGAGGAGGTGTTCCACGGTTTCGATATCGGCCGAAACGGCTTCCTGACTGATGAAGAGATTGGTGAACTGGTCAGCAATTCGCGCATCATCCGCCATGGCAAGAAGATCATGTCAATCCGCGAAAACGCCCAGTTTCTAGGCGAGCTCGCCCGCGAACATGGCTCCGCCGCAAAGGTCTTCGCCGAATGGCCTTCTGAAGACTATGTCGGTCTGCTGGAACTTCTCAAGAAACGGGCGTCGCGCCTGGGAGGCAACACGGCCCAGTATTTTCTGCGTTTCATGGGTGTCGACAGCTTTGTTTTCTCACGCGATGTGGTCGCTGCCTTGATTCGCGAGGGCGTGATCGACAAGAACCCAGGCTCCAAACGCGACCAGCTCAAGGTTCAGGAGGCGTTCAATGCCTGGCGGGCCGAGTCGGGCCGTCCATTGGGCCACATCAGTCGGGTACTGGCCTGTTCGGTTGACGATTGACCCAACGGTTGATGTGAGCGCTCAAGACCGATTGTCTCCCAAAAGACGGTCGATCGTGGCGCGGAACATCGCAGCACCAGAGCCAATCAAAGCGTCGGGAAAGTCGTAGTCGGGATTGTGCAGGGCAGGGTGGTCTGTCCCGGCCCCGATAAAGAACATGGCTGAACGGGCTTGCCCTCCAAAGGCACCGAAGTCTTCTGAAAATCGAAGCGGTTCCGGCAAGAGCTCCGTTTCCAGTCCACATTGTGCAGCAGCCTCGCCGTAGAGCTCGACCAGTCCGGTATCGTTGGTGCAGGCGTCAAAGATGTCGTCGTAATCGATTTTGCACGTGAGCCCGTCAACGTCCGCCGCTTCTTGCGCCAGGGTCTCGGCGCTGGCAACCAGTTGGCTCATTTGTTCGTCCGTCACCGTCCGAAGTGTTGCCCAGACCTCGGCGTGGCCGGGCGATACCCCGAAGGCAGGTTCGCCGAGTGTCGCATGGACAACCGTGACCAACGTGAAAGCTTCGTTCAAAGGGCCCTGTTTTGACAATCCGTTGAGTGCCTCGACGGTCGAGGTCATCGCCGCGGCAGGGGAGAGGCCCGTTTCCGGCATCGAGGCGTGCGCGGTCTTGCCCTCGAAGCGAATGCGCATTCCGCGCGAGGCACAGTTGACATGGCCGGGTTTCAGCAACACCTGGTGAAGTGGAAAGCCCGGAAGATTGTGCAGAGACATCGCAAAATCGATGCCCAAGTCGTGAAATCGGGGATCGGCAAGGACAGCCCGCGCGCCCTTTCCTGTCTCTTCGGCCGGCTGAAACAGCAACACGACACGGCCGGCGGGCGGCGGAGCTTGTTTCAACATTTTGCCAAGCGCCAGGAGGATGGCCATGTGCCCGTCATGGCCGCAGAGATGCGCCTTGCCGGGAGTTTCTGAGCGATAGGGCAGCTGACTGAGCTCTTCGATCGGTAATGCGTCCAGCTCGCACCGCACCATAACGGTCGGCCCGGCTTGCTTTCCGGCAAAAACCGCCGCAACGCCTGTTCCACCAAGGGTCTCCACAATGCTCTCCGGAGACAATTGCGCGAGGTGAGAAGCTATCGCGGCCGCCGATGCCTTTTCCTCGCCGGAAAGCTCGGGTCGGGCATGCAGCTCCTGCCGGATGCGCCGCGCTTCATCGATGACTTCCTCGGGTGGAAACATGCCGGACCTCGATCAGTAAGGCGCAAACGCTTACCGCATCATGCAAACCGGTCGCAAGCCGGGCGTTGACAACTCCCAGACGGTCAGAGATTGACCCACGCGGCGTTTTTGTTTGAGGACTTTACGCAGGCCTCGATGAAGCGCATACCGAGAAGCCCATCATGGACGGTTGGGTAGATCACATCCTTTGGAACCCGTCCGTTCTTCTTGCGAAGGGCACGGATGGCGGTTGCTGCTTCCGAGTAGATATTGGCGAACCCTTCCAGGTATCCTTCCGGATGGCCGGGCGGAACACGGGTCACCCGCTGAGAGGCCGGACCGGATCCGGCGCCGCCGCGCGTCAGCAATTGTTTCGGCTTGCCGAAGGGGGTGTACCAAAGCTGGTTCGGATTTTCCTGGTGCCACTCCAGGCCACCCTCGGTTCCGTAGACGCGCAGTTTCAGTCCGTTCTCGTTTCCCGGAGCAACCTGGCTCGACCAGACCACGCCCTTGGCCGGCTTTTCCTTGCCAACTGGCTTGAAGCGCAACAGAACATGCGCGTTGTCGTCCAGCCTGCGCCCATCGACAAAGGAATCGAGATCGGCGGCAACAGCCTTGGTTTCCAAGCCGCTGACGAAGCTGGCCAGGTTCCAGGCGTGCGTTCCAATATCGCCGATGCAGCCGCCGGCACCGGACTGTTCCGGGTCAGTGCGCCACACGGCCTGTTTGTTGCCGGTATTTTCGGTCGGCTCGGTCAACCAATCCTGGACGTATTCGCAATTGACCAGCCGGATCGTTCCAAGCTTGCCCTTTGCCACCATCTCGCGAGCCTGACGGATCATGGGATAGCCGGTGTAATTGTGGGTCAACACGAACAGCCGGTCGCTGTTTTGTGCCAGTGCCGCCAGTTTTTTTGCGTCGGCAAGCGTCGACGTCAGCGGCTTGTCGCATATGACGTGGATGCCAGCTCGGAGAAACGCTCGCGCCACCGGAAAATGCATGTGGTTGGGAGTGACGATGGCAACGGCTTCGATACCATCGTCACGGGCTGCTTCGGCCTTGGCCATATCCTGAAAGGAGGCGTAGCTGCGGTCGGGGTCCAGTCCCAGCTCCGCACCAGAAGCCGTCGCCCGATCGGGATCGGAGGAGAGGGCACCCGCTACCAGCTCGTAGTGGCCGTCCATCCGGGCGGCGATGCGATGGACAGCACCAATGAAGGCACCCTGACCGCCGCCGACCATACCGAGCCGGACCGGGGCCGCGTTGCTGCCCGATTTTGCCCCACTGACCATTCCTGTTCTCCTACAATCCCAACATCGTCCTGATCTGTGCGCGGTCGGTCTCACCGCCGGCAAAATCATCAAAAGCCTTTTCCGTCACCCGGATAATGTGGTCGGCGATGAATGGCGCGCCTTCGGCGGCACCCTGTTCCGGATGTTTCAGACAACATTCCCACTCAAGAACCGCCCAGCTGTCATAGTCATACTGTGCGAGTTTGGAAAAGATACCGGCAAAATCGACCTGGCCGTCGCCGAGGGACCGAAAACGGCCGGCGCGATCCACCCAACCCTGATAGCCGGAATAAACGCCCTGCCGACCGTCGGGATTGAATTCGGCATCTTTCACGTGAAAGGCGGAGATGCGTTCGTGATAAATGTCGATGAAGGCCAGATAGTCGAGTTGCTGCAGCACGAAATGCGATGGATCATAGTTGATCGTGCACCGCTTGTGGCCGTCGAGCGCGTCGAGAAACATTTCGAAGGTTGCCCCGTCGAACACGTCCTCTCCGGGATGGATTTCATACCCGACATCGACGCCGTAATCCTCATAAACATCGAGGATCGGCTTCCAACGCTTTGCCAATTCACCGAAGGCCTCCTCGATCAGTCCGGCTGGTCTCTGCGGCCACGGATAGAGGTAGGGAAACGCCAGAGCACCCGTAAAGGACACCGACGTGTCGAGGCCCAGATTGCGTGAGGCCTGGGCGGCAAACTTCATCTGCTGGACCGCCCATTCGGTACGCGCCTGTGGGTTGCCATGCAGTCGCTCTGGAGCAAAGGCGTCGAACTGGCTGTCATAGGCCGGGTGGACGGCGACCAGTTGTCCCTGCAAATGCGTCGACAGCTCCGTGATGGTCACACCGGCCTCATCGCAGATGCCGGCGACTTCGTCACAATAGTCCTTTGATTCGGCAGCCCTTTCCAGGTTGAAAAGACGGTCGTCGAAGGTCGGAATCTGTACGCCTTTGTAGCCCAGCGAGGCTGCCCAGGCGGTGATCGACTCAAGCGAATTGAAAGGCGCCTCGTCACCGGCAAATTGCGCCAGGAAGATCGCCGGTCCTTTGATGTTGCTAGCCATTTCTCGATCCTTCAGCCGGTTCAGGCCATCAGCGCTTTTGCCGCTTCGATATCAAGCGGAGCCGGGCGGTCGCATCCCGTTTCGATCGATAGGAATTGACCGGTCTCACCGGATTTCAGAATGGCTGTCATGACTTCGACTGCGTGCAGGGCCAGTTCCATGGAGCACCTGTGGGGACGCCCTTCGGAAATGGCCTGCGCCATATCCGACAATCCCGCTGCCCTATAATTGGCCAGTTGATTGTCTCCATGGGCCTCATTGGCGACACCAAACGGATGGTCCCAGGTCGGCGTTTCGGTGGACCCGTCTTCGCCGTGGACGACTTTGACATCGCCGCTGAAGAAGTTGGGATCGGGAACGAACATCGACCCGTCGGCGCCGTAAAGCTCCATCGGCGCATGGCCATGGTCCCAGACATCCCAACTCGCCCCGAGTGTCACCGTTGCGCCGTTGTGAAACTCCAGCAGCGCGTGGATGGTGGTCGGGGTCTCGACTTCAATCGTTTCGCCGCGCCTTGGCTCGGAGGTAATCGTACGCACCTTCGACGGGACCGAGGAAATGGCTGCAACGCGTCTGACCGGTCCGATCAATTGTATGAGATTGGTAATGTAGTAGGGACCGATGTCCAGAACCGGTCCGGCGCCTGGCTTGAAGAAGAAGTCCGGATTCGGATGCCAGTGCTCCATCCCGTGGCTCATCACATGGCAGGTTCCACCGGTGACGGTGCCGATGGCTCCGTCGTCGATCAGTTTGCGGGCGAGCTGGTGAGAACCGCCAAGGAATGTATCGGGCGCGGAGCCAATCCTCAGCCCCTTTGATGCGGCCAGGGACGCCAGTTCGCGACCCTCTTCGACCGACAGAACAAACGGCTTTTCGGAGTAGACGTGCTTGCCCGCCTCAAGGATTGTCCTGGAGACTGCAAAGTGAGCTGCCGGGATCGTCAGATTGACGACGATATCGATGTCGTCAGCCTTGAGCAGTCCATCGACGCTCTCGGCCCGAACGCCAAACTCCGCCGCTCGCTCCTTCGCCGCCGTTTCGTTGAGGTCGGCGCAGGCACGGACCTCCATGCCGCGAAACAGCGGTGCCAGACGAAGATAGGCGGCCGAGATATTGCCGCACCCCATGATGCCTATGCCGAGATTTGACATTTTACGCTGCCTCCATGGCGACGAGTGATGCGAGGGAACGGTCCGCGAAACGATCGAAATCGTTCGGATTGTCGTGTTCCATGACATACCATTTGGTGGAAGACTTGCTCTGCAGAGCGGACATCAACGCTGCCCAGTCGATGGTACCATGGCCGACATCTGCCCAACCGTCCTCGTCCGCGCACTCCCCGTTTTGGGCGATGTCCTTGACGTGTACCGCCGTGATGCGAGAGCCGTAGCGATTGATCCACTCCATCGGATCACCACCACCACGAACGATCCAGGCAATGTCGGCCTCCCAATCGATTTCCGGCGCACCTTCAAGGATGGCTTCCTGCGGCACGGTTCCGTCTGCCTCGGCAACAAATTCGAAATCGTGGTTGTGCCAACCGAAACGACGTCCATCGGCACGCATCCGATTGTTGACGGCAGCGAGGCGTTCCGCGAATTCAGCCCAACCTTGCCGATCTGCCGGACGCTCGCTGGCATCCAGGTAAGGGCAGAATACGGACGTGATACCCAATGTATCGCAGACGTTGCGAACGGTGTCGTAATCGTTCTCCAACATGTCGATCGAAACATGTGCGGTAGGCATGGTCAGTCCGTTTTCGACCATCAGGCGGCGGAAAGCGCCCGCTTCGTTGAACACACCGCCGAAGCCTTCGACCTGGGTGTAACCAAGGGCTGCGATCCGCTTGAGGATCGTGTCCCAAGGCAGGAAATTGCGCGCGCTATAAAGCTGAAATGAATAATCCATGTCAGGTCCAATCAGAGTATTTCACCGCCGATGAGCGGTGGTTGCTGCATCAATTCAGAGTCTGTCTTCACTCGACGCGTCAAAGAGGGACGCGCTGACCGGGTCGAAGCCGATCATCAGCTTTTCACCGGCATTGACGGTGCTCTGCCCGTCCATTCGAAAGCGGAATTCCTGATCGGCGAGCCGCGACCAGACGAGGGTGTCCGACCCCATCGGTTCCACGACCTCAACCTCGATTTCCGCATTGAAAGGCAGGCTGGAGGCATCCTTGCCGGTGGCAACGTGCTCGGGCCGAATGCCGAAATGGATCGGTCGCCCGGTTCCATTGGTCGATTGGTCGAAACCATAACGGGATGCATCGATTTGCATGCCATTGGTTTCGAACGTCGGATTTTCGCCCATAGCCAGGTTGCCTTCCAGGAAATTCATGCCCGGAGATCCAATGAAGCCGGCGACATATTTGTTGACGGGGTGGTTGTAGATCGTGTTGGGCGAGGCCAGTTGCTGGATCTTCCCACCGCGCATGATCGCGATGCGGTCGGCAAGCGTCAAGGCTTCGATCTGATCGTGAGTCACGTAGATCATGGTGTTGCTCAGTCGCTGGTGCAGGCGCTTGATCTCCACCCGCAGTTCAGCCCGCAGCTTGGCGTCCAGATTGGACAAGGGTTCGTCGAACAGAAACACGTCGACATCGCGCACAAGCGCTCGGCCGATGGCGACACGTTGCCGCTGCCCCCCCGAAAGCGCCGAGGGTTTGCGTTTGAGCAGAGGTTCGATCTGCAGGATTTCGGACGCCCGGGCGACCCGCTTCTCAATCTCTGCGCGGGGGATTCCGGCGTTCTTGAGGCCGAAAGACAGATTGCCCTCGACACTCATCTGCGGATAGAGGGCGTAGGACTGGAAAACCATGCCGATGCCGCGGTCCTTGGGTTCCTTCCAGGTGACATTCTTGCCCTTGATGAAGATCTGGCCGTCGGTGATATCGAGCAGGCCGGCAATGCAATTGAGCAGAGTCGACTTGCCGCAGCCAGAAGCACCGAGCAGCACCAGGAACTCTCCATCGACAATATCGAGATCAAGTTCTTCGAGCACTTTGACCTCGCCGAAGCTGAGCGCCAGCTGTTTGATTTCAATACTGTTCATGGTCCTAACCTTTCACCGCACCGGCGGCGATGCCGCGGACGAAGAGTTTTCCGGAGATGAAGTAGATCAACAGTGGGACAGCGCCGGTCAGGATCGTGGCCGCCATGTTGACGTTGTATTCCTTCACCCCTTGAGTCGAATTGACGATGTTGTTGAGCTGCACCGTCATGGGGAAGTTTTTGGTGCCGGCAAAGATCACGCCGAACAGGAAGTCGTTCCAGATGCCGGTCACCTGAAGAATGATCGCCACAACGAAGATGGGCGGCGACATCGGCACCAGGATCTTCAGGAAGATGCCCCAGAACCCGGCGCCATCAACCCGCGCTGCCTTGAAGAGCTCTTCAGGCAGTGAAGCAAAATAGTTGCGGAACAGCAGCGTCAGGATCGGCATTCCGAAGATGGTGTGGATGAAGATGACGCCGGTCAGCGATCCGAAGATACCGAGTTCTCGCGTTATGATGACCAGCGGATAGAGCATCACCTGATAAGGAATGAACGAGCCGAAGATCAGAATGGTGAAGAACACCTCGGAGCCGCGAAAGCGCCAGAACGAGAGGGCATATCCGTTCACCGAGGCGATGGCGATCGAGATGATGACGCTGGGGATCATGATCTGCATCGAGTTCCAGAAACCCACCTTCAGACCCTCGCAATAAAGGCCGGTGCAGGCGGTGTCCCAGGCTTTGATCCAGGGTTCGAAGGTCACTTCGACAGGTGGCGCGAAGATGTTGCCAAGCCGTATCTCCGGCATTCCCTTCAGCGACGTCATGATCATGACGTAGAGCGGCAGAAGGTAATAGATTGCGGCAACGATCAGCACCGAATAAATCATGATCCGGGTGGGATCGAGGACGCGGCGCGGACGAGGGCCGGTGGGTTCCATACTCATGATCTCCCCCTATTTCCTCTTCTTCTGGCCGTATTCGAGATAGATCCAGGGGATCAGGATGATCAGCACCGTTGTCAGCATGACGGTTGAAGCGGCGAGTGCCTGGCCGATGTTTCCGCGAGCAAACATGAAATCGTAGACATATTTGGCGGGCACTTCCGAAGCGATGCCCGGACCGCCGGCGGTTAATGCCACCACCAGGTCATAGAGCCGAACGATGCCGGAAGCGATAATCACCAGCGTGGTGATGAAAACACCGCGCATCATCGGAATGACCACAAATATGTAGGTCTTCCACTTCGGAATGCCGTCGACCCGTGCGGCCTTCCATATTTCGTCATCAACACCGCGCAGCCCAGCCAACATCAAAGCCATGACAAAACCGGTGCCTTGCCATATGCCGGCAATCAGCAGTGCAAATATGACCGTGTCCCGGTGCGCGATCAGGTCAAAGGTAAAACTCTCCCAGCCCAGATCCCGTACGGCCTTCTGCAGGCCAAGCGTTGGATTGAGGATCCACTGCCAAACCAGGCCGGTGACGATGAAGGAGAGCGCGAAGGGGTAGAGATAAATGGTCCGAAACGTGTTTTCGAACCGGATTTTCTGGTCCATGAAGGCCGCCAGGACGAATCCGACGACCAGGGAAAAACAGAGCGAGACGACGCCATAAATCGCAATGTTCTCAACCGACTTGTTCCAGCGCGATGTGTTGAACAATCGGTCGTACTGGGCAAAGCCGACAAATTCGTTGACCGGCAGCGCGCGCGATGCGGAAAATGAGTAAATCACGGTCCACAGCGAGCAACCGACAAACACGACCAATGTCGTGAAAATCATTGGTGTTGCCGCGATCTTGGCGTTGAGATTTTTGAAATACGGATTCGGTCTGGCGTCGTCCGCCATGGCACAAACTCCCCGGGAGGCGGGGATCGACCGCGAAGGATCGATCCCCTGGCCCTAGCTTTGGCGAGGGATTAGTCGGCGTTTTCTACGATTTCGACGTAGCGCGCCTGGGCTTCGTCAACGGACATGCCCGGATCATTGAAGAATTCGACCCAAAGGTCTTCGAACTGGCCGGTGGTGTCTGAGGACCAGCTCTGTTCGCCGCCAGGAAGAATGTTCTCCGGCTTTTTCAGGATCTCCAGACCCTTCTTCATGCAGTCGTTGGCAGCATCCAGATCGACATCACCGCGGATCGGCAACGAGCCCTTTTTCAGGTTGAAGTCGACCTGAACCGGCTTCGACACGAGCAGGGAGGCGAGTTCGAGCTGAGCTGCGACCATCTCAGGATCGTCATTGGCGGGTTTCGGGAAGTAGAAAGCATCTCCACCGGTATCGAGCACCGGGTGAACGCCGAGGCCAGGCAAGCAGTCATAGTCCTTGCCGGCAACCAGTTCGGCAACGGAGAATTCGCCCTGTGCCCAGTCGCCCATGATCTGCGCGCCGGCCTTGCCGGTTATGACCATGTTTGCTGCGTCGTTCCAGGCACGGCCGACATAACCGGCGTCAACCATGTCGCGGGCCGCGGCGATAGCTTCGAAGACCTTGCGCATTTCCGGTCCGCCAGCGGCTTCGACATTCTTGTCCACGTTGATCTTGCGGTAGAGGTCGACACCGCCAAGAGCGACTTGGAAAACGCCGGACATACCGTTGATCTGCCAAGGTTCGCCGCCCACTGCGAGCGGGATGACACCCTTTTCCTTCAGCGCGGGTGCCGATTCAACAAACTCGCTCCAATTGGTCGGTACCGGGAGGCCGTTGTCTTCGTATACTCCGCGGTTCAACCACATCCACTGGAAGGAGTGGATGTTGACCGGTACGCAATAAATGCGGCCCTGGTACTCGCAGCTTTCCAGCAGCTTCGCCGGACGAATGATGTCGGCCCAGCCTTCCTTCTCGGCAAGTTCGGTGAGGTCGGTCATCAGGCCGGCTTTGACGAGGTCTTCGGCGTCACGACCTGTGTTCAGCTGAGTGGCACCCATAGGATCGCCACCAGAAATCCGGCTGATGATGATCGGGCGGGCGTTGCCGCCGCCGGCAATGGCGCCGTCCACCCAGTTGTGGCCGGTCTTGTTGAAAGCGTCCGCGAAGACGGCGACCGCCGCTGCTTCGCCGCCGGACGTCCACCAATGCGTTACTTCCAGATCGGTTGCCGAGGCGACCGTAGCACCGCCAAGGAACGTGGTTGCCGCAAGTGCGGCCTTGAATCCGTTCATAATAATCCTCCCGTTGGGCGTTCACTCCAGACGCCCGGATGCCGTCGAGGCACGTTGATCGGTGCAATCGATTACAATGATGATGAAACGTCCTTGTAATCGATTACATTCACGAGGATGATCGTTCCATCAACGATTGTCAAGTTTGAATTGGGAAGAGAAGGGCAGTTAGGCTTGGATGCGGTGCCGGCGTTTGCAATAACCGACTGATACGTCACGCATTATTGTCCGAAGGTATCCGGAAGATAATGTTCGCGTCAGTCGAGTTTTCAAGCACCAGCATGGCATTCGGAATGTCATTTCCGTTGGCGCGTGCCTCGGCCTGTGTTCTGTCGTGATCATGATCCAGCCAACGTTGAATCAGTCTCTCGCGAAGTGTTTCGGCCGAGGCGGAGACAAAGATCGTCAGATCGAAAAAATCGGACAAATGACTCCATGGCGGCTGATCCAGCAACAGATAATTGCCCTCCAGCACCACGATGGGGCAGTCCCGTGGCACCGTCTCAGCCGCATCTCGCACCGCGTCGGCCTCGCGATCGAAGACGGGGACGGTCAGATCGCGTTCGCCTTTTTGAAGGGCTTTTGTCAGATCGACAAAACCCTGTGCATCAAATGTCTCTGGCGCCCCTTTGCGTTCCAGCAAGCCGCGCTGTCTCAACACCGAATTGCTCAGATGAAAGCCGTCCATTGGCACGATCGAAGTGCGGTGTCCGGCACCTTCAAGCCAGCTCAGTAGGTCCTCGGAGAGTGTCGATTTCCCCGCACCTGGAGGACCTGCAATTCCGACCATGGTTCGTGTGCGCCCAGCGGCTGCATTGATGACAGCCTGGCCGACTTGTTCGATTGAGTCCGCAATCATGCGGCTTCGGCAATTTCCGGCTCCTTGGCACCGGTCATATAAGCCACGGCATCCGACATCGAGTGCTCTTTCGGATCGATGACGCAAAGCCTTCGACCAAGCCGGTGGACGTGGATCCGATCTGCCACTTCGAAGACATGCGGCATGTTGTGAGAAATCAGCACGATCGGAATTCCCCGCGATTTGACATCCAGGATCAGATCGAGCACCCGCCGGGATTCCTTGACTCCAAGTGCAGCCGTTGGTTCGTCCATGATGATGACCTTGGAACCAAAGGCTGCGGCCCGCGCCACGGCAACGCCTTGTCTTTGCCCGCCCGACAGGGTTTCGACCGCTTGTCCGATGTTCTGGATGGTCAACAATCCGAGTTCGCTTAGTTTGTCGCGGGCGAACTGTTCCATCCGCGAGCGGTCGAGCTTGCGGAAGAATTTCCCGAGAAGTCCAGGCTTACGCCACTCGCGGCCGAGAAACATGTTGTCAGCGATGGAAAGGGCAGGGGATAGGGCCAGGTTCTGGTACACGGTTTCGATGCCTGCCTGCTGAGCGGCCATGGGCGAATGAAAGTGGATCGTCTCACCTTCCAGTTTGATTTCGCCGTCATCCGGGATCACCGCTCCGGAGATTGCCTTGATCATGGTCGACTTGCCGGCACCATTGTCGCCGATCACCGCCAGGATCTCCCCGGGGTATAGGTCGAAATCAGCCTGGTCCAGAGCCGTAACGCGGCCATAGCGTTTGACCAGGTTGCGTGCGGTGAGAATGGGAGTGGTCATACCGATATCTTCCTGATCCACTGGTCGACCGCGACTGCGGAGATAATCAACACGCCGATCAACAGGTAGGTCCATTGCGGATCGGTACCGATCATCCGAAGGCCGAGCGAGAAAACGCCGACGATCAGCGCGCCGAACAGCATCCCAAGGATGGACCCGCGCCCACCGAACAACGAGATGCCTCCAATGACCACGGCTGTGATCGATTCGATGTTGGCGAACTGACCGGCGGTTGGAGAGACTGAACCAATGCGGCCGATGAGTGCCCAGCCCGCAAGCGCACAGATGAGGCCGGCGCAGACGTAAACAGAAATCAGCGTTCGCTTCACCTGAACGCCGGCGAGCTCCGCCGCATCCGGGTCGTCACCGATGGCATAGACGTGGCGTCCCCAGGCCGTGTGTTTGAGAATGTAGGCGAGCAAGAGCACCAGCACGACCATGGCGATCACACCATACGTGAAGACCGCGCCACCGATTTGATGTTTCTCTCCGAAAAACTGCAGCAGCGGCGCGGAGGCTGATATGTCCTGGCTGCGAATTGTTTCGTTGGCCGAATAGAGGAAGTTCGATGCCAGAATGATCTGCCACATGCCAAGCGTGACGATGAACGGAGGCAGTTTCACATAGGCCACCAGGGCGCCATTGATGTAGCCGCATAGCCCACCGACGGCAAAACCGCAGAGGATCGCCAGTTCCGGAGGCAGGCCGTAGCGGAATGTGAATTGCCCCATAACCACCGACGACAGGACCATTATGGCGCCGACTGAGAGGTCGATGCCCGCCGTCAGGATGACGAGTGTCTGGGCGGCCCCGACGAAACCCACGATCGCGACCTGCTGCAGAATCAGCGACATGGCGAAAGGGGAGAAGAATTTGCCGCCGATGATCACGGCGAAGGCGACAACCGAAAGAACCAGCACGATCAGCGGAACCAATGCCGGATTGGAATGCAGCGTATGCTGCACTCGATCCAAAACACCGTGCCGCGATTCGTCGAACGAGGCGACGTCTGTCGCGCTGTCGGCCAGCACTTTTTCGAATTCCTGTCCCGACTGATTGCTTGTGTCGGTCATAGTTGAAATCCCCAACTGACATGCCACATGGCACCGTTGCCGCCCACTATAGCAAAGGCTGCTGCATTCCGAGAGCCTGATGAGATGAGGGTCCGGTTGCCCGAATTTGGTTTGCCCGGGCGTCAAGGCGCCCGGGCAGGTCAGGAGCTAGGTCAGCCCCAGCACTTGTCGGTGCCTTCCTTTGTGTCGATCGACTCGACACCAGCAACCGGCTTGTCCGTTACCAGCGCGACACCGGTATCGAAGAAGTCTTTGCCCGGCGTATTTGCGGGCTTGCTGCCGTCCTTGGCCCAGTTGGCAATCGCCTCGATGCCGAGTGAAGCCATCAGCAGCGGATATTGCTGCGACGTCGCGCCGATAACGCCTTCCTTGACGTTTTGGACGCCGGGGCAACCGCCGTCGACCGAAACGATCAGCACATCGCCTTCGCGACCGACGGCCTTCAGCGCCTCGTAGGCGCCGGCGGCAGCCGGCTCATTGATCGTGTAGACGACGTTGATGTTCGAATCCTTCTGAAGAAGGTTCTCCATTGCCCTGCGGCCACCTTCTTCATTGCCGGCCGTTACGTCGTGCCCGACGATACGCGGATCGGTCTCATCGCCCCATTTGCCCGGATCGGCGAGGTCGATCCCGAAGCCTTGCATAAAGCCCTGGTCGCGCAGCACGCCGACGGACGGTTGGCTGACCGCCAGATCAAGCATGCCGATTTTGGCATCCTTCGCACCATCGCCAAGTGAAGCAGCGGCCCACTTGCCGATCAACTCGCCAGCCAGGAAGTTATCGGTGGCGAAAGTCGCGTCTGCGGCATCGATTGGCTCGAGTGGAGTGTCGAGCGCGATGACGAGAACACCGGCGTCACGGGCCTGCTGCACAGAGGGCACAATACCGGCCGTATCCGATGCCGTCAGCAAAATGCCCTTCGCGCCATCGAGTATGCAGGTTTCGATAGCTGCGACCTGAGACTCCGAGTCGCCGTCGATCTTGCCTGCGTAGGATTTGAGGGTGATGCCCAGTTCATTCGCCTTGGCGGTCGCGCCTTCCTTCATCTTGACAAAGAACGGGTTAGTATCGGTCTTGGTGATCAGGCATGCGCTGATATCTGCTGATTGCGCCGTTCCGACGCTCGCCACACTGAGTGCCAACGCGCCCAGAGCAGCGGAAATGAGTGATTTTCTCACGGGGTTCCTCCCAGTCCGATTTGACGCCGCCATTCACTTCAGGGCGAACAGGTTGGCGCCTGTGCTTGGCGGCCACCGATCTAACTGTCCGGTTGAGCCGCCGTTACGAAACTCCGCCAAATTCCGACATAATCCATCAGTTCGGAATCTGCGGGCGCGGGAAAGGGCCAGACCGCGTATCGTCTTGGTTCGTCCGTTCCCTGCGGTGACAATCACAACTCAATTCGGTGGGCTTGTCAATAAATAAATCCAATTGACTTATTAATAACAACAGACGAGGATATGGCGTCGTGAACGTTTGCGAATGAAAGCCCGCAGGCTAAGATTGCAGCGGGGAATTCGCGGGGGGAGATGATCCTTGATCAGACGGCCGGATGACGGGCTGCCGGGCTCGAATGCGCGGATGATCGATCCAAGCCGCGGGTCCAATCAGACCCGGCTGCGAGCCTATAACGAGCGTCTGGTCATTTCGCTTGTCAGGCGCCATGGCAGCCTGGCGAAGGCCGATATCGCGCGCCGGACCGGACTGTCAGCCCAAACTGTCTCTGTCATCATGCGTTCGCTGGAAAAGGATTCCTTGCTAATCCGCGGCGAGCCCGTACGTGGGAAGGTCGGTCAGCCCTTCATTCCCATGGCGCTCAATCCGAACGCCGTCTATTCAATCGGATTAAAAATCGGTCGCCGCAGTGCCGATCTCGTATTGACCGACTTTGTCGGCAAGGTCCGCAAACGCCTGCGAGAGACCTTTGCCTATCCGCTGCCCTACCGCATCCTGGGGTTCGCGGCCGAAGGTCTTCACATGCTGATGCAGGAGTTGGATACCGATCAGCGCAAGCGCGTGGTTGGGCTGGGTGTAGCCACTCCGTTCGAGTTGTGGAATTGGCTTGAGCAGGTGGGTGCCCCGTCTGAAGAGATGGACTCCTGGCGCGATTTCGACGTGGCGACTGCGTTGAATGAAATCACCGATTTGCCGGTTGTCATTCAAAACGACATTACGGCGGCTTGCGGCGCGGAACTCATTTTCGGACGCGGCAGGGACTTTGCAGACTTCGCCTATTTCTTTATCGGCTCATTTATTGGTGGCGGTCTGGTCCTCAATCATGCGGTTTATCCGGGGCGAACGGGAAACGCCGGGGCTTTTGGTCCGATCATGGTGCCGGGGCCGGACGGCAAACCGGAGCAGCTGCTCAACAGAGCGTCGATCTTTTCGCTGGAGAAACGCCTGAAGCAGGCCGGGATCGATCCATCGCCCCTTTGGCTGCAGCCCGAAGACTGGCCGGAGTTCGGGCACTATCTCAAGGAATGGATCGATGAGACGGCCCGCAACATTGCCATTTCAATCGTCTCCATTGCCGCGATCATCGATATCCAGGCAATTCTGATCGACGGCGGTTTCCCGGCTCGGGTCCGGGGTGCAATGGTCGAGGCAATCAAGCGAGAATTCGATCAACTGGATCGGCAGGGCATACGCGAGCCGGTGATATCGGAGGCGACCGTTGGTCGGGAGGCCCGCGTTATCGGTGGCGCAACGCTGCCTATTTTCGACCGTTACATGGTCGACCAGAACGTTCTGGTGAAAGATCCGGATTGACCAGACGCCGTCGAACGAAAAAGGGCGCCGTATAAAACGGCGCCCGGCGGGAAGGAGAGACGGGATCCCGCTTTGCTATCGGTGAGAAAGCCGCGACTGGTCTAAATGTCGATCTTGCGTGCGGAGCCCGACTTCGTATCCTGGGCGCCGGCCTTGCGCGGCTCGCCTTTTTGGCCTTTCTGCTTCATTGAGCGGTGGCCTTTCTTGCCCTTGTGCTTGCCGCCGCGATCGGCCTTGGTCACCACGCCGTCGCCATTGCGATCGTTCTTCTCAACGAAGTTTTTCGAGCGTGCCGAATACTCTTCCGGTGTGACCTTGAGGTCGCCATCGCCGTCCAGGCGCTGGAAGCCGCGGGTCATGCGATTGCCGTTGAGGTCTTGCCAGATGGTGGCGAACTCTTCCAGAGTGATGCTGGTGTTGCCGTCGGCGTCAGCATTACCGAAGGCCTGGGCGCGAATTTCGTCAAACTCGACGCGGGTGATCTTGCCATCCTTGTCGAGATCGAAGCGTTCCATCAGTTCCATGACACGGCTGCCGCCGCGACGCGAACCGCGCATGGCGCCTTTCCCACGGTCCTTCTTTTGACCGGCGGACTGGTCGCGGGAAGGGCGGGTCAACTCGCCATTGCCATCGCGGTCAAGACGCGTGAACATCCGCTCCGACGCCAGATCGAATTCCTCTCGGGTGACGTTGCCATCTCCGTCGCGGTCAAGTCGCTGAAAGGCACGGACACGCGGTTGCATAGAGCGCTCCATCCATGCCGCGCGGTACTGTTCCAACGTGATGGTGCCATCGTCGCCGGCGATGTCGTTGAAGCGGGCAATCACTGCGGAGTCGACTTCGCCCTGGGTGATGACACCATCCTTGTTGGTGTCGTAACGCTCGAAGGCGCGCCGCATATTTCGCATTCCGTGACGCTTGCCGCCACCGCGCTTGCCCTGGTCGGCGTGGGCCATGCGTTTTTCCATTTTGGGTGTCTGAGGTGTCGTGTTCTGTTGTGCCATAACAGGTAGGGCAGTCGCGCCCAGGAAAGACGTGGCCATCAGGCAAACAGCAATCTTGCGTGTAGTTTTCATCGCTCCGGATCCTTTCGGTGTTTTGCTGCGATGGGTTTGAAGTAGGACCAGCTTGCCTCAAAACGATGGCAGGGAAAGCGCAAAACTGTCACGAAATGTCGCCTGACGAGGACCTGATACATTTTGTGACAATTTCAATTTTTCCTATGTTTTCCGAGACGCTAACTGGTAGCTGTAGCCGGGCACGCGGAGCAAAACAGACATGGGCGAACCCAGTCCCCACATTCTCGTTGTCGACGATCATCGCGACATCCGCGAGTCGCTGGCGCGCTATCTCGTCAAAAACGGCTTGCGTGCCACCTCTGCCGACAGTGCTGCACAAGCCCGAAAGGCGCTCACCTCTTCAGCCATCGATCTCGTCGTTCTTGACGTCATGATGCCTGGCGAAGACGGGCTCTCCTTGTGCCGGTATCTGGTCGAGAATGAGGGGCCGCCGGTCATTCTGCTGACGGCAATGGCGGAGGACACCGACCGTGTGGTGGGGTTGGAGATCGGCGCCGACGACTACGTGACCAAGCCGTTCAACCCGCGTGAGCTCCTGGCGCGAATCCGCGCCGTCCTCCGGAGAACGTCGCTTGTGCCGAAGGACCGGGATCCGATCACCAGCGATCGGCTGACATTCGAGGGCTGGACTCTCGATCTCACCCGGCAGCATCTGGTTGGCGCCGACGGTGTTGTGACACCGCTATCAACGGGAGAGTTCCAGCTTTTGGTCGCATTCCTGAAGCGGCCAAAGGTGGTATTGTCGCGCGATCAGCTTCTCGATCTCACCTCGGGCCGGACCCCTGCGATGTTCGATCGGTCGATCGACAACCAGGTCAGCAGGCTGCGTCGCAAGATCGAGGCGGACGCCAAACAACCGGAACTGATCAAGACCGTCTGGGGCGGCGGATACAAATTCACCGCAGACGTCGTGGACCCTGACACATGACCTGGCAACGCCTGAGTCTCTTGCCGCGCAGTCTGGCGGGTCAGTTGATCGCCCTGATCCTCGCGGCTTTGATCGTGTCGCAATTGTTCACGCTGTGGCTGTTCACCGACGAACGGCGGGCCGCGTTGCTCGAGCTGGCGGGCGGTACCGTCGTTTCCCGGACCGCATCTCTGGTGGAACTGCTCGATGAAACGCCGCCGCAGCTTCACGAACAGATCCGCAATGCCGCTTCCAGTCGCCTGTTGTATTACTGGATCTCCGCTCGTCCCGCGGTCGAAGACACCGGGTCCGGGCCGGTGGACAGGAGAATTCGTCAAGCCCTGCAGCGGGAACTGGGTGAGGAACGGGCGATCCGAACCGAAGTCGGTCGCAACATCGCGGTGCCGCGCTACCACAGGCCTCACCAGGCACGTCCGAGAGCAGCCGCCGAAGCTAAAAAGACCAAGACGCCACGCACCCGAAATGTACCGCTGATCGTTGCCATGTCCGTCGAGCTGGAAAGCGGTCGCTGGCTCAACATGGCGGCACGGGTGAACTTTCAGCGCACCTCGCTGTTTCGGAGTTTCGTGACGGTCGGAATCATGGGCGTTGCGGTTATCATCATCATCGTGCTGACCGTGCGCCGGCTCACGCGGCCGCTCGGCGGTCTTGCCAGTGCGGCAGAACAGCTCGGCCGTGGTGACGACGTAGCAACCCTTGCCGAGGCCGGTCCACCGGAAGTCCGGGGTGCCATTCGCGCTTTCAACGTGATGCAGGAACGGCTGACACGGTTCATTCAGGATCGCACGGCGATGCTGGCGGCAATCAGTCATGATCTTCGCACCCCGATCACCTCGCTGCGCATTCGTGCGGAGTTCATCGAAGACGAGGAAAATCGCAATCGTGTCATCCAAACGCTCGACGAAATGCAGCGGATGGTGGAAGCGACGCTGGCTTTCGCAAAGGACGAAGCCAACCGTGAGCCGACCAGCAGGGTCGACCTGGGAGAGTTTCTTGACGCCGTCGTGGTCGATTACCAGGACATGAACCAGCCTGTGACGCTGGCATCCTCATCAACCGCGGATCGCGTGATCTTTGCCTGCCGGCCCATTGCCATGAAACGCGCTCTGCGCAATCTGATCGACAACGCTGTTCGATATGGCGAAAAGGCGAGCGTCGGCTATTTCGCCGACGCGGATACGGTCACCATCACGGTTCGCGATTTTGGACCGGGCATCCCGGCCGACAAGCTCGACGCAGTATTCGAACCGTTTCTCCGCCTGGAGGCTTCACGCAGTGAAGATACCGGTGGTATCGGGTTGGGGCTTGCCATTGCCCGTTCCAGCATTCACGCCCATGGCGGTACGCTTCAGCTTCGCAATGCGCCGGAAGGCGGTTTGCTTGCGACGATCACCCTGCCGCGGGGCGGTTCGTAAAACGCGGCAGTTCGACCCTGAAGCAACATCCGGCGGCTGCGGGTTCCAAAGCGATTTTCCCGCCATGGGCCTCCAGCAGTGACCGGGCGATGGTCAATCCCATGCCCGTACCACCCGACTCACGCTTTGTCGTAAAGAAGGCGTCGAAAACGCGGTCCTGGTTCTTTTCGGAGATACCGGTGCCGTTGTCGGATATCGTGAATGCCACGACAGTGTCGTGTTCGCGGATGTCGATATCGATCTCGGTTGCATCGTGCTCAAGGGCATTGCCGATGAGGTGAGCGAAGACGATCGCGGCATTTTCTGTGGCGATCGCTATCTCCAGGTGCATGTCACCATGTATCCGAACACCGTCTGTGACGCCCCGCTTCTCCAACTGGCTCAGGATCTCCGCTGGTGTCGTAGAACCGTTGGGTTGCAGGTTTTCGGCCCGGGCCAGGTCACGAAGCCGTCCGACGAGTCGATCGAGCCTGCCTGCATCCTCCACGATGTTGTTCAGGAATCGGCGTCTTTCGGAGGGGTCGATGGCATCGCCGCTATCGCGCATCAGTTCTGCCGCGCCGCGGATAGATGTCAGCGGTGATTTGAGCTCATGCGAGACATGCGCCGCCAGGGTGCTGATGTAGTCCGACCGCTCGAACAGGCGTCGCGAAGCGGCAAAAATGCCCTGCGACAGCGCAGCGATTTCTCGTGTGCCGTAGTGGGGCAGTGGCTGCAGAGCGTCACGATCTCCGGCCCCCAGGGCTTGGGTTCGGGCCAACAATACCCGGATCGGCCCGTTGATTGTGCGCAGCAGGACCAGACCCAACAGGCCGACCGCGATCAGCACACTGATCGCTGACATAACCAGCGCCCAGCGCTCATCGAAGACATATTTCAGCAGGTTCAATGGCGTTCTGGACGCATAGACCACCGCGGCAACTCGTCCTTCGACCACTACCGGCATCGCAGTGAAAACCCGAAAGTGAGCGGTGCGACTGAAGGACACCGGCGACCGAACCTTGGCAGCCGACGAACGGCGCCGGGCAACGCTGGTATAGGTTCCATTTATTGCGGCATCGACCTCGTCAATATGGGCAAGCGACAATCCGATTTCTCCGCCACCGGCAAAGACCCGGCCCGTGGGGTCGAGGAGGCGAAATCCGGCAAGCGTGATCGACTGGGTCCGTTCGGCAACTTCGCTGACGTGAGTGCCGATGCTGCGATAGGCTGGGCGCAGTTCGGTCTCCGAGGTAATCGCATCCGGTCGCGGCGGAAGCAGGCCCCGGCGCGTGAAGTCCAGCAGCGGGCGCAAAGGTCGAAATCGTTCGCCCTTGTTAGCGTGGTCATCGGGCAGAACGACGCCGGTGATTGGCTCGCCCGGCGCGCGCGCTTCCAGTTCCATGGCGACGATCGCCGAGAACACCGCCGACTGCGCAATCAATTCCCGCTCGGTTTGGCGCACCAGTTCATTGTCGAATAGCCGAAAAACCCCGAGTGCAACGAGCGGCAGCATGGCGACAATCGCGAGAACGGCAAACACGACCAGGCCAAGCGAGGGTCGCCATTTCCGAGTTGGTATGGGTGCGGTCACCCGGACGCCTCGCACGTTCCCAGTCGAAATCCGACACCGTGAACCGTGTCGACAGCATTTTGGCAGCCGACGGCTGCCAGCTTGGCTCTGATATTGCGGACGTGGCTGTCGATCGTCCGGTCGGAAACATGGATGTTGTCATCGTAAGCCATGTCGACGATTGCCTGACGGGAAAAGACCAGACCCGGTCTGGCAAGGAAGCCGCGCAAAATGGCGAACTCCAGAGCTGTGAGGCGTACTTCGTGATTTGCAAAGACGGCGGAATGGCGTTGCGGGTGCAGATGCAGCGCGCCCTGTGACAGGGTTTCGGCCTCCGGTTCCGCTGCACCCCGATCCGAACGCTTGAGAATAGCCCGAATTCGGGCCACGAGCTCGCGTGGGCTGAACGGCTTGCTGACATAATCATCGCCCCCTAGCTCCAGACCGACGATCCGGTCGATTTCCTCATCACGCGCCGACAGAAAGAGAATAGGCACCTCTGACGACTTGCGGATTCGGCGGCACATTTCCAGCCCGTCCATCTCAGGCATGCCGACATCGAGCACGATCAAGTCGGCCGGCTCGATGACGAAGCGGGCGATGCCCTGCGAGCCGTCTGCGGCAAGCGCTACCGACATTCCGGCCTGCTCCAGCGTGTAGCCAATGACTTCGCGGATATGGGGATCGTCGTCTACGACCAGGATCTTGGTTGGCACTGCGCTCTCCTCGACTGATTAAGGCCAAACATGACCGGCATCTTTTAGGTACTGCATGAGGCGAGACCGGCGAAATGTCCAGCTTTGCCAATGGTCCATGGAAATATCGAATTCCGTTGCTGTGTCCTGGATGCGTTCTTTGAGTGATGGTTCGACATAGCCGGCCCGTTTCAGTTCGGCTTCGACGAAGCGGTCGAGTGCCGGGATCGCTTCAGCGCCCAGACAGAGCAGGTAGCCGGTATCGAGCCGGGTGCCTGACCCGGTCACCTCGTAGGAGTGATCGACATTGTAGCCGGCAATCAGGTTTGTCGTGTTGATCAGGCCGCATGCATAAAGCGTTGCCAACAAGGCGCGCAGGTTCCAGTCGATCAGCCATCGATTGTTCTTGCGCAGCGTCACGCGCAAGAAGATCAGCGTCAGTCCGAATGCCACCAACCCCATCCAGACCAGCGCCGCCAGCCTCAGTTGGGTCAACGAATACTCCGCCACGTAAAGGTCCAAACGCAATATAGATGAGACCATGAGCATGACGTTCTGGGCCGCAAAAAGCAGGATCAGATTGCGCGTCAACGGGCGCGCTTCCATGCCGCTGTTGGGTCGAAGCGCTAACAGAACGAAGCCGCCCGCCAGAAGAGCCGTGGCGACCAGCGGATACGCCCCACGATGGGCATAACCGGCGTATGTCATCCCTTCGGGCAGGTCGGCGCCGCCCCACAGGTAGGTCAAATCCAATGCACTCTGAACAGCAAAGACACCGTTGAAGAGAACCAGGGAGCGAGTGATCGCGATCGGAGCAACAATGCGCGACATAAGGGAGCTGCTGTGCTGTCCGTCGCTCTCGGCACCGGCTGGCTCCGTTTCATGGGTCAGGCCAAAATAAGCCTTCAGTTTTGCAAAGGGCGATGTTCCATTGGCTGACAGTCGCAATTGCAAAAATGGCCAACAGAACGCTGCAACGGCAAGCCAGAAGACCGCGCGCCATAGGCCAAGATTTTCGAAGAGTGCGAGCAGCAAGATGTCGATTTGCGCGATCCAGCGTTCAATGATCGGATTGGCCGATTGCAGCAGGAAGACAAAAACCAGCCCCACACAAATCGGCAGTAGCCAATAGGTCAGTTGCGCTGTCTTCGGTCGATGCTCCGAGACGTTGCGAACGGCTGTGGCGATTGCTCGTGGCAACCTTATGGGTCCGCTCAACGGCAGCGACAGAGTGAGGCCGATCTTTCGCCAAATCGAACCGGTGCCACCGCCCAACACGATGACGAACAGGCCGAAGCCGACCAGTCCGACCAGGATGGTCAGTGAATTGACGGCTTCGACCAAGGGCGCCAGGGCCGCCAGAAGGACAGGGGTAGAGCGGTGCCATCGATTGACCTGAAGGGTGGTTCGGTCATTTGCAATCGGCATGCAGACCGCCAACATCAACAGAAACAGGACGAGCGAAATGCCCGGTTGAAAATTAAACAGAAGCCGATCGGCGGCAATCAGCAGAAAGAGACAGCAGCCAAATGCGCGCCAGGGCACCCGCCTCATAGGCGCAGGTTCGACGGCTTCCGAAGCGTATTCGATGACGGCGGGCAGGTTCATTGATGATCTCGCTTTTTGGCTTGAGGGATCGGAGTGGATGTGGGTCGGTCGCCGGCACAGGTCCCTCGGGCAGATACCGGAGGCCCATCAGCCGGATCGACCGCCAACCAATGGCCGTCCCGCAGAAGACGGTCGGGCAATGATTTCGGGCGTGTCAGGCGGCGTAGGAGGACTGGGCGTGAAAAATCGTGTCGCATGTCACCGGTTTGACGGACCCGGGTGCGATCGATGTGGCGAAACTGTCCAGTGTTTCAGGAGAAGTGTGCACGATTTGTGCAGACCGACGGCAACCCGCGTTTGAGTTGGTTCACCTTGTGTGTGGGGATGCAGACAAAAATTGTGCAAGCCGTTTGATGTGTTGAAACCAATCCCAAAGTTCGGCCAATAACCGTCTGAAATAATGTTGAAAAAGGAGAAAAGCCTGAGCCTGAGAAAATGCAGATTTTCCGTTGTATAGGTGCGGATTGCACAAAAATTCCCCACCGCACACTTGATTCCGAAAGCGCTTTCGGAATACGTTAACGGCATGAGCAAGATCGGCATCAAAGACTTGTCGCAGCATCTCGGCCTGACCGAGGGCACAGTCTCGCGTGCTATCAACGGGTATCCGGACATCTCCGAACGCACCCGCGAGCGGGTCAAGAATGCCGCCGCCGAGCTTGGCTACAGGCCGAATTCGAGCGCTCGACGACTGGCGACCGGCAACGCAGAATGCATTGGCTACGTCATGCCCTGGCAGTCCGGCCATATTTCGGAGCCGTTCCTCGGCGAACTGCTGGACGGCCTGTCACAGGCATCTTCGCAACGCCATTGGGATCTGACGCTGTCGACGTCGCGCTCAGCGCAAGATGAATTGGCGATTTTGAGCAGGCTGGCTGAATCCGGCCGAGTGAGCGGCGTCGTCATCTCCCGCATCATGACCCACGATCCGAGGATCGAGCGTTTGCGGGAAATCGGTATCCCGTTCGTCACCCATGGTCGATCGCATAACAGTGACGACCATGCCTGGTTCGATATCGACAACTTTTCCGCCTTTCGCGAGGCGGTTGGCCATCTCATTCAATTGGGGCATCGGGCGATCGCCCATATTCATGGACCGCTCGACTACAATTTTTCGGTAGCACGGCGAGCCGGTTATCGGCGCGGTTTGCTCGAAGCCGATCTCGATCTTGATCCAGCATGGGAGGCCAAGTCCGACATGTCGGTGGACGGCGGTTATCAGGCAATGCGTTACCTACAGTCGCTCAAAACCGTTCCCACGGCCGTCGTCTGCGTTTCTGACATGGTTGCCGTCGGCGCCATGAAGGCCATTCGCGAAAAAGGCTGGCGGCCGGGCAGGGAGGTCTCAGTGATCGGCTATGACGGCGTACCGCTTTCCGAACACACCGATCCGGCTCTGACGACCATGGCGCAACCGCTGCAGTCCGCCGGCGAGCGCATCGGTGAAATGCTGCTGGCCGTCATCGACGGCGACAAGCCGGCCGGTCATCAGGAATTGTGGCGCGCGACACTGGAGAGGCGAGAGACGGACAGGCCGCCTGATACCTCGGGTTAGCATCTGGAAACTGGCATACCGAAGACAACACAGGGAGGAATTGATGAATATACTGACCAAGATCACGGCGGGCATGCTGCTTTCGGCAAGCCTCGTAACGATGGCGCAAGCCGACACCATTCGGTTTTGGACAACCGAGGAACAGCCGGAGCGGCTGGCCAAGCAGCAGGAAATGGCTGCCGATTTCAAGGCCAAGACCGGACACGATGTTGAAGTCATTCCGGTTTCCGAGAAGGAACTGGGAACCCGGGCGACTGCTGCGTTTGCAGCCAACGATCTCCCGGATGTGATCTATCACACGCTGCAATACGTGCTCCCTTGGGCCGAGGCAGGAATTCTGGACATCGAGACCAACGATGAGATCGTCAATGAACTCGGCACCGGTACCTTTGCACCTGGCGCGGTTGCCATGGCTCAGAGCGACGGGTTGACGGCGGCTGTTCCCGTCGACGGCTGGACCCAAATGATCGTCTATCGCAAGGACATGTTTGACGAAGCCGGTCTGGAGGCCCCCGACACCTACGCCAAGATCACCATGGCGCTGGAGAAACTGCACAACCCGCCGGAAGTCTATGGCTTTGTCGCGCCGACCAAGATTGATGAAAACTTCATGAGTCAGGTCCTGGAGCATGTGTTCCTGGCCAATGGCGTCACGCCGGTCAGCAATGATGGCTTCAAGCCTCTCGACGAGAAGGCGACCACCGAGGTGCTGGAGTTCTACAAGGCATTGGCCAAGGCCTCACCGCCCGGCGAACTCTACTGGAAACAGTCTCGCGAGCTGTATTTTGCCGGCAAGACGCCGATGATCATCTGGTCTCCATTCATCCTGGACGAGTTGGCTGGTTTGCGCGATTCCGCACCGCCAACCATCAACGACGATCCGACCTCGCGCGAGCTCGCCGGCAAGACCGATGTAGTGACATCGTTCGCCGGACCGTCGAATCCTGACGGATCGGCCTGGGCCGACGTTCGCTACTTCGGTGTGACCGCCGACGCCAACACCGATGTTGCCGCAGAGTTCGTCAAGTTCTCGGTGGATGACGGCTACACGAAAACGCTGTCGATCGCACCGGAGGGCAAGTTCCCGGTCCGGCGCGGCACCGCCGACGAACCGGCCAAGTTCGTTGAAGCCTGGTCCAAGCTGCCGGTCGGCGTCGATCGCAAGGCACCGTTGTCGGATCTCTATCCGGCGGAAACGGTGACCCGCATTGTCGGCGGTCTTGAGAGCGGCAATCGCTGGGGTGTATCCGAGGGTCAGCTGAGCCTGGCATCCAAGATCATCAACAGCCAGATCATCAATCGTATCGTCCGTGAGTACATTGACGATGAGATCAATGCGGCGGCCGCTGTCGCAAAACTCAATGAAGAGCTGGCCAAGGTAAACTGACCAGCGTTTAGTCCCCCGGGGGCGGAGAGCGCTTCGCCCCTGATGGGTCCCGTCGCCCGCAACATTTCGGAACACCGTTATGGTTTCAGCTGCACCCCCCAAGGGTATCGGCAGGATGGCTCGTCGCGAAATGCGCCTGGCTTACACCATGCTGCTACCGACTTTCCTGATCGTTCTCGCGATCGTTCTATGGCCGCTCCTCGCCAATTTCTGGATATCGGCAAAGCCGGTCCAGCTTGGTGACTTGAGGCCGGCGACACTGGTCGTCAACGAGCGGCTGCGTGGTGACCTGCAAGCGGCCGGCGATACGGGCACCCTCGAGTTTCGGTTGAGGAACTCCTCCCGCGACAGCCAGATCGGCAACGCCTCTTTCACCGACACACTGCCTGTGGGTCTCGATGCCGGTGAGCTCGATCAACGCTGCAGTCTGTCGGGCCGTCAGCTGAGCTGCGACCTTGGCGACATGCCGGGCGCATTTCGCGATCGTATCCGCATCCCGGTGACTGCCACACAGCAGTATATTGATGATGCCCAGAACCCGCGGGACAGCAAGCCGGTGACCTCCGGCACCGCTGACAACGTGTTGACGAATTTCGAGTTCTCGGCCGAGAACTTCATCCGTGTCTTCGAGTCGCCCGAGTTCTGGCACGTGCTGCGAGTGTCGTTCTACTACACGATTTTCGGCACGATCGGCGCGTTGGTGCTGGGTCTGTTTGCGGCGCAGCTGCTGAACACCGTATTTCCGTTTCGCGGCATCCTGCGCGGGCTATTCCTGTTTCCGTACGTCGCGCCGGTCATCGCTGTGGCCTTTACCTGGGTGGTGCTGCTGGATCCGTTTTCCGGCACACTGAACTCGATCCTGCTGCAAATGGGCGCGATCGACAGTCCCATCAACTTTTTCGGTCAGCGTTCGGTCGAGTTGAGTTTTTTCGGCATCGGTTTCGAATTTCCCGTCGCGTTGACGACCGTCATCGCCTTTGAAGCATGGCGCTATTTCCCGCTATCCTTCCTGTTTATTCTCGCACGCATGCAGTCCATTTCGGCGGAAATGTACGAGGCGGCCGAAATCGACGGCGCAACACCGCTGCAGCAGTTCTGGTACATTTCGCTACCGCAATTGGTCGGCATCCTGGCTGTCCTGTTCCTGTTGCGCTTCATCTGGACCTTCAACAAGTTCGACGACATCTTTCTGCTCACCGGCGGTGCCGCGGGCACGAGGACATTGACCGTCGATGTTTATGAGCAGGCCTTTGCGCTCTCTAACCTGGGCGCCGGCGCCGCCGTAGCGGTGATCGTTTTCATCGTTCTGCTGCTCTTCTCCATCCTGTTTTTCACGCTCTCGCCGAAGGATGAATGATCATGCGCATCGGGACAGGATTTCTGGCCGGCGTCGTGACCGGCGCGATCTGGGGCTTCACCTGGATGATCGTGATCTCCGTCACATTCATGCTGGTTTCCGGACAGATTACCTCGCCACCGGTTGGCGTAGCGACGCTTGCTGGCGCAGCCGCCGCGGCTCTGGTCGCCTTTTTCCAGCCTGAGGAGCGCAGCCCCGGTGTTCATCTGGTGGCGGTCGGTCTGATGATTGTGGTGCTCGGCGGACTGACCTTTGGCATGCCGCTTGGCCTGCCTCTCGGGGTCGCACCCTTCTATCAGATCGTCACTCTGATCGTGCTTCTGGGGGTCATCTGGGCTTCGATCTACCTCTGCATGAGCGGATTGAGTGGCGGCAACTTGTCCCGTTACCACCTCGAGGTCCTTTTCATTCGCGTGATCAAGGGGCTTGGCTTTGTCATCTTCACAGTGTTGGTCGCCCTGCCGTTCTACGTCATGGTCATGACCAGCCTGAAAAGCCAGCAGACATTGCTCGCCAATCCACTGGATTTCTCGCTTAATATACAACAGGGCGTCGGTGAACTGTTCCGCTCCTATGTCGAACTGTTCACGCAGTTCAACTTCGGAACGTTTCTGGTCAATTCGGCGATTGTATCGGTGTCGACGGTCATCCTGACGCTGCTCTTTGCCATCCCGGGTGCGTACGCCGTCTCACGCCTGCGCTTTCCGGGGCAGGCGTTTCTGTCCCGCTCGATCCTGCTGATCTACATGGTGCCGGCCATCGTTCTGGTGATTCCGCTTTACGCCGTGTTTTCGCAACTGGGTCTGCGCAACACGCTGACCGGCCTGATGATTGTCTATCCCGCGACGACCATACCCGTGGCTCTCTACATGCTGCAGGGGTATTTCCGCGGTCTGCCGGCGGAGCTTGAAGAGGCTGGCCTGATGGACGGACTGACCCGGGTCGGTGTGATCCTCAAGATCACGCTGCCCTTGTCGCTGCCGGCCCTGGCTTCCGTCGCACTCTATGTCTTCATGATCGCTTGGAACGAGTTCCTGTTCGCTTTCATGTTCCTGGACAATGTCGACATCTTCACGCTGTCCCGCGGTGTTGTTTCGCTGAACTCGTCGGAAGTGCCGCGGCAGCATCTGATGGCGGGTGCGGTCGTGGCCACAGTGCCGATCCTGGTCATCTTCCTATGGTTCGAACGTTTCCTCGTTTCCGGTCTGACAGCCGGCAGTGTCAAGGGTTGACGCATGCATTCCGATTACGCCAAACGTGCTATCCAGATCCTCGTCGACAACGACCGCGGCGGCTACACCGTCCCGACCGCACGACTCTATCCCTACCAGTGGAACTGGGATTCGGCCTTTGCCGCTCTGGGTTTTTCGGCCTTCGACCGCGCTCGTGCCTGGCGGGAGCTGGAGACCCTGTTCGAGGGACAGTGGGATGACGGCATGGTGCCGCACATCATCTTCAGAGCAGACGATCCGGACTATTTCCCGGGGCCGGGAATCTGGCAGAGCGGAACCGTTCCGCCGAGTTCGGGCCACTCCCAGCCGCCGGTTGTGGCGAGTATCGTGCGCCGTTTTGTCGAAACCGGCGACGAGACGGATCGTCGCAAGGCGGAAGCCCTCTTTCCGAAAATCATGGCATGGCACGAATGGTTTCATGCGATGCGCGATCCCGACGGTAAGGGCGTGATCGGCATCGTCCACCCGTGGGAGTCCGGACGCGACAACTGCCCGGACTGGGATGAAAGCCTCGGGCGCATTGTCGTCCCGGAAGATCTGGACCGGTACGAGCGGCGCGATCTCGACAGTGTCGACGCGGATGAACGACCGACCGGGGATCAATACGACCGGTATCTGACGATCGTCAAATTCGGCCGCGAATGTGGCTGGGATCACAAACGGATCGCTCATGAGGGGCCGTTTTTCGTGGCCGACCCCGGGGTGCATTTCATACTGCTACGGGCCGACCGCGACTTGCTTGATGTGGCGGAGAAACTGGGTTTCACCAACCAGGCGGAGACGATCCGTGGATGGATTGACCGCGGCATCGAGGGCAGTGAGCATCTGTGGAACGACGCCTGCGGCGGATTTTGCGCGCGCGATCTGAAGACCGGCGCGTTCAGCGACGGCATCACCAATGTGTCGATGATGGCATTCTATGCCGGGGCCGGGACCAAGGCTCAACGTGCGCGACTGATCGAACACGCAAAAGCGATCCTCGACCACTGCAACTACGGTTTCCCGAGCTGGGATCCACGCCATGCGGCCTTCGAGTCGAAACGCTACTGGCGTGGCCCTGTCTGGGCAATGGCCAATTTTCTGATCGTTCAAGGATTGCAGGAGTGCGGCCAGACCGCGCTTGCGGACCGTATCAAGTTGGACACGATGAGATTGATCGAGAAGTCCGGCTTTTATGAATATTTCGATCCGATTTCCGGTGACGGCCATGGGGGCCGCAACTTCACGTGGACGGCGGCTATCTATCTGATTTGGTCGCTCGACGCACAGACATCACAGGCCGCCTGAGCAGGAGAAGGGCATGGGTTCCATCAAGCTTGAAAAAGTCGAAAAGTGGTTTGGCGACGTCCAGGTCATCAAGGGTATCGATCTGGATATCGGCGATGGAGAGCTTGTCATCTTCGTCGGCCCGTCCGGCTGCGGCAAATCAACTTTGCTGCGCATGATATCCGGACTTGAAGAAACAAGCCGCGGGAAAATATTGCTGGATGACGCAGACGTCACCGACAAGCTACCCTCGGAGCGGCAGCTTTCGATGGTGTTCCAGTCCTATGCGCTCTATCCGCACATGACCGTGGGAGAAAACATGGGGTTCGGGCTCAAGACAGCTGGAGCCTCGAAAGCGGAGATTGCCCGCAAGGTGGACGGTGCGGCTAATGTTCTCAAGCTCGAGGACTATCTGGAACGCAAGCCGAAGGCACTGTCGGGTGGTCAGCGCCAGAGGGTGGCCATCGGCCGCGCGATCGTGCGCGAACCCAAGGGGTTCCTGTTCGACGAACCTCTCTCCAACCTCGACGCTGCACTACGGGTCGAAATGCGTTTCGAGATCGCCAAGCTGCACGATGATCTCAAGACCACCATGATTTACGTGACCCACGACCAGGTCGAAGCGATGACGCTCGCCGACAAGATAGTCGTATTGCGGGCTGGCGAAATCATGCAAGTCGGTTCCCCCCGCACGCTCTATGAGCGGCCGGACAACCTGTTTGTCGCCCAGTTCATAGGCAGCCCGAAGATGAATGTCTTTGGGTGCTCGACGGAAGGGGACACTTTCACTCTACCGGGACAGGGCAGCGGTCAATTCGGCCCGCACGCCACAGGTCGAAGCGCCATGAAACTCGGGATACGGCCCGAGCACATTGCCGTCACCGAAGCTGGGCAAGGGCACTGTACCGGCAAAGTCGAGGTCGCGGAGTATCTGGGCTCCGACACGTTCATGTACGTCTCCTGCGAAAACCTCGGAACTCTGACAGTGCGCACGCAAGGGTCGGCGCCCGATCACAAGGGTGAAACGGTCGGCCTGAAATTCGAAGAGGAAAATATCCACTTCTTCGACGATCAGGATCTTGCGATCCACGGGTAGGAACGTAGCACGTCAGCGCTCGTCTACTTTTCGACGAATGCCTTTTCGATGAGAAAGCTGCCGAGATTGGCACGGGTGCCCTCGGTGAAGCCCCGGGTCTCGAAGAACGCGCGGGTGTCTTCGAGCATCTTGGGCCCACCACACAGGATCGCCCGGTCTGTCTCGGTGTCGATTGGGGGCAGCCCGATGTCCTCGAACAGCTTGCCGCTTTCCATCAGCGCGGTAATGCGTCCGTTATGACGGAACGGCTCACGGGTGACCGTCGGGTAGTAGATCAACTGATCGCGCACCATTTCGCCGAGATACTCATCATTCGGAAGCTCGCTGGTGATGTAGTTCTGGTAGGCCAGGTCTTCGATAAACCGGACGCCGTGCACCAAAACCACCTTCTCGAACGCATCGTAGACGGTTGGGTCTTTGATCAGGCTCAGGAACGGTGCCAGCCCTGTTCCGGTGCCCAAAAGGTAGAGGTTCTTGCCAGGCAGCAGATTGTCGGTGACAAGGGTCCCGGTCGGCTTGGTCCCGATCAGCACCTGTTCACCCGTCTTCAGGTGTTGAAGGCGCGATGTCAGAGGGCCGTCCGGCACCTTGATGCTGAAAAACTCCAGCGTCTCCTCATGGTTGGCGCTAGCCATCGAATAGGCTCGAAGCAGTGGGCGTCCCTCGACCTGCAAACCAACCATGGTGAACTCGCCGTTGCGGAAACGGAAGCCGGCATCCCGCGTGGTCTTGAAACTGAAAAGCGTTTCGTTCCAGTGGTGAACGGACAGGACTGTTTCCTCGTTGAAGCTCTTCATGACTAACTCCATGGCGGTTCGGGTCATCGCCGGTGAAACCGCATATAATTGCGGGGGTCTAAAGTTGACCCCTTCATTCCAGATAAGCTGATACCAGCTATTCCAGAACCGAGCGAAGCTGGAAAGGAAAATCCGTCCTAGCGATCGCGCTCCACGGGAAATATTTTTGCGGGAATGTAGTGAGGGCCTTGGCGATGGCTGTTCCGGTCGATCGTCGACGTATCGCGAAAGGCCTCGCCGTGCTGAAAAGAAACTACGGCCGGTTCACGAGCCAGCCGCTGCGGGCTGATCGTTCGGAAGCAGGTCCAGCAGCCCGCCATCGATCCGGCGGCGCAAGTGCCTGTCTACTGCCTCGCGGTCCTCGCATTCGTAGTAGGCGCCTTTGCACGCCTGTTTGAGCGCGGCCAGGTCCTCGAAGACATCGGAACCCGGAATGCCGGCTGCCTGGAGCAGATCCGTTCCAAGGTAGCCGATATCGATGGTTGCCTCGTTTTCAGGAGCGGGCTTCGGCGGTGAGGTGCCCACGGAAGAGGTAAGCGTATAATAGGTCCTGTAGGCCACTGATCCCGGACGGGTCAGCGGATTTGCCTCTTCCAGTTCCTCCACCAGTGGCATTGTCGCGCTGCCCTGATGATCACCGAATGACATCAGCACAAGCCCGCGTTCAGACGAGTCGGCTCTGACGTGTTGTGCAAAGTCAGCGTAGTCCTGGCGTCCAATCAGAACTCTGCGCCAGTACTCAGCGATCTTCTTGTTTGGGTGAAACGGCTCGCCCGGCAGGATGATGTCCGGCTCTTTCCGCTTGTCGTAGGGCGAGTGGGCGAACATCGTCTGGACATAAAGAAACAACGGGCGATCGTCTTCCTGCCTGTGCTTGCGGATCTCCTTCAGCGCCGTATCAAAATAGAAATCATCCCGCATATGCCGCTTCGGTGCTTTGATATCGAGCCTGTCGAGAACGGTTTCGAAGCCGATAGAGCTCAAGAAGGGGCCCTCGTTCACGAAGTGGTAGTCCAGCGACAGGATCGCCATCGTGTGGTAGCCGCAATCGGCAAGTGTTTGTGGAAGGGCACCCTTGACCGAACCCTGAAGGGTTATGGTCAAGTACGGGTTGCGCCAACCAAAATCCATGGCTGACAGGCCGGTCAGGAAAGATAGTCCGGTGATCCATGTGCCTCCGCCGAAGACCTCGACATTCAGCGGGTTCAACGTCTCACCATCGGCAACCATAGCGGCCGCCATGTCGTCGTGGCTCTCCAGTTGCGGAAAATATTCCGGGCTGGTCTGAGTCTCTTCCAGCACCACCATGATATCCGGTAAATCGCCGTCGCCACACTTTGCCGCGCCGGTGAATGGCGCTTGCGGAGGCAATTTCGACAGTCGCCTTTCGAGCTCGTTTTCGACGAACATGTATTCGAGATCGAGCAGGGAAACGAAGAACGCCGTCACATGTCGGCCGGCAAGATAATAGAAGTGGCGCTGACGCTCATAGGCGTCGACCGGGAAAGTCAACGGCAACAAAACCGTAGCGGCCAGCAGAACCAGAATACGTTTGCGACCGTTCAGTCTACGCGGACGGTCCAGTCGGTACATGATGAATGCCGAATAGCAAAGCAGCGCCATCAGAAACAGCACCGGCAGAACCAGATGCGGATAGCTGTCGAACAAGAACGTGACTGCGTCTCCGTCGAGGAACACCATGTCGTAAAAGTGCAGTGAAAATCCCTTGTTCTTGAACTTGATGACGGAAATTATCGACAGAATGCCGACCACCATCCAGCCGCAGCACACTGAAAAGGTCAGCCTTCGGGTAAAAACGAAAAACAGAACGGCGACCAGCAAAGCCGTTGCCAGCACAAAGGGCAGGCTCTCGAAGCTGTTTTCGACAGGCGGAAGCACGGAAAGCAGCGCCAGGGATATGGCGACAGGCATCAATGGATGAACCCACCAGCGCCGGAGGCGCGCGAGTTTCCTTTTGTACCATTGTCGAGTTCCGGAAAATGCTGTCATTACCCGGTTTTAAGGTGGGATGGCTGTCGAACAAGTTAAACCTCCGTTAACGATTAACGGATGTGGTAAACGACGAGAGGTCTTTGCAAGGTTTCTGTTTGCAAACTCGTCCATTTGTCGCCGATATGGCTGGACCGTGGATCGCGGCTCTCCAAATGGTTTTTTTGGATTTTGGATACAATATCCTGTATTGCAGAGCCTACCCAAGGCTGCATCTCACACAAAGGATCGGAAACCCATGTCGAACACAGTCTTCCAAGGTACCATGCCGGCACTCATGACCCCGTGCAACAGTGATCGGAAGCCCAATTTCGATGCGCTCGTGAAGAAGGGCAAAGAGATGATCGATGCCGGGATGTCGGCGGTTGTCTACTGCGGGTCCATGGGGGATTGGCCGCTGCTATCAAACGATGAGAGGATGGAAGGTGTCGAACGGCTGATCCACGCTGGAGTTCCCGTTGTTGTTGGAACCGGGGCGATCAACTCGAAGTCGGCCGTGGCGCTAGCAGCTCACGCGCAAAAAACTGGTGCGACTGGCCTGATGGTCATCCCACGCGTTTTGTCCCGCGGTCCATCCACGGATGCGCAGCGCAACCACTTCAAGGCGATCCTGGAAGCCGCACCCGACGTGCCTGCGATCATCTACAACAGCCCTGTGTACGGCTTTTCAACGAAGGCCGACCTGTTCTTTTCCCTTCGGGCCGAACATCCGAACCTTGTCGGCTTCAAGGAATTCGGCGGCCCGGCTGACTTGCGCTATGCCGCCGAGCACATCACGTCTCGCGACGATCAGATAACCCTGATGGTGGGCGTGGACACGGAGGTCTATCACGGCATCGTCAATTGCGGAGCCACGGGTACGATCACGGGGATTGGCTCCACTTTGCCAGGGGAAGCGTTGCTACTGACCGCCCTGTCACTGAAAGCAGCCGGGGGGCATGCCGAGGCTCGCCTGCGCGCGCGGGAACTCACCGATGCGATGCAGGTCCTGGCAAGCTTTGATGAGGAGACGGATCTGGTGCTTTATTACAAGCATTTGCTCGTCTTGAATGGCGATGAGGATTATCGGCATCATTTTGTTGAAACCGATGCGCTGAGTGACGCGCAACGCCACTATTGTGAGACGCAATACGAGCTTTTCCGGAACTGGTTTGCGGATTGGTCGCGCCAAGGTGGGGTTATCGCTGAATGCATGTCGTAGACAGCCATACCGGTGGCATGCCGACCCGTGTCATTCTGGACGGCGGGCCGGATCTTGGTTCTGGTTCGCTGGACGAGCGGGCGCAGCGCCTGTGGCATGAGCATCGGGCTTTTTGCGCGGGTGTTCTGAGAGAACCTCGCGGCAAACCCGGCATCGTCGCGGCTCTTCTGGTTCCCCCGGACGACCAGGACTGTAGCACCGGTGTCATCTACTTTGACGCCAGCGCCGTTCTCGGCATGTGTGGACACGGGACCATCGGCCTGGGTGTGACGCTTGTTCACCTGGGTCGAGCAAAACCGGGGCCGCTAAGGGTCGACACCCCCGTTGGACCGGTTGATATCAACATTCTCGACGCCGAGACGGTTCAAGTCACAAATGTCGAAAGCCGCTGCGTTCGGCACAACGTGACAATCGAGACCGCGAATCATGGATCATTCACGGGCGATCTGGCCTTTGGCGGTAACTGGTTTTTCATTGTTGAACCCAGCCCCGTCCCAGTGGGACCGAACAACATCCCGCAACTCACGAATATCGCCATCGACCTGATGGAGTCCTGCATCCGCAGCGAGATGACCGGCGAAAAAGGAGAGAACGTCGATCACGTGATTTTCCAGGACGCATCTCCAAAACCAGATGTGCACAGCCGCAACTTTGTCCTTTGCCCGGACTATGAATATGACCGCTCGCCTTGCGGTACCGGAAGCTCCGCGCGATTGGCGTGCCTTGCCGCGCGCGGACAACTGGGGCCGGGGGAAGAAATCATTCAGGAGAGCGTCATCGGCAGCGCCTATCGGCTGCAATATCGAATCGGCTCAAATGGCGGGGTCGTTCCCACCATCACGGGGCAGGCGCATGTGATGGCGGAAGGCCGACTTCTCTTCCATCCACGCGATCCTTACAACGCCGGCATCGTCTGATCGACAAGCGTCGGTCGGTGTTGTGACAGCTATCAGCCACTCTTCAGCGCGCCAAGCTCATCATATAGCGATTTGGGAACCTCGGCATAGCCTCGGGCCAGGTTGCGCGCTCGCGCTTCAAAGCGCCGTTGTGAGGGCAAACGTGCGCCCTGATCGATGATGTCGGCAAACAGACGTTCGGCGCGGGCGTCGGCCTGATCTGTCTGCCCGCCGCTCAGATGCGTCGGGTCAAAGGCCAGAATGATTTCCCCATGATACGGAGCACCGGGGCGCCCTTGGGCAAACTCCATGCTGTCCTGGCTGGTCAGGTCGTCGATCAGAGGGCCAGCCATAAGCTCGATCATGATGGAGAGGGCCGATCCTTTGTAGCCACCGAAGGTCAACATCGCGCCATCCAGGGCCGCCTGAGGATCGCGAGTCGGTGCGCCGTTCTTGTCCACGGCCACGCCTTCCGGGAGTTGCTTTCCGGCGCGCAGATAAAGCTCGATCTCGCCGCGTGCAAACCCGCTTGTCGCAAAGTCAAAGGTGAACGGGTCTTTTCCTCGTCGCGGCCATGAAAACGCCAATGGGTTGGTGCCCAAAGTGCCGCGCCGCCCGCCCGCCGGCGCAACCCAGGCATGGCTTGGCACCATGGCCATGGCCGCAAGCCTCTCCTGCGAAAGGCGCTCGACCTCTGGCCAGAGAGCCGAGAAATGAAAGCAGCGGTTGATGGCCAAAGCGGCAACACCATGTTGCCGGGTTTTCTCGATCAAAAGAGGCAGGCCTGCTTCAAAGGCCAGCAGAGACATGCCGCCTTGAGCATCCATTCGCACGACGGCTCCATCCTGGGAAACCACCTTCGGCGATGCGTCACCTGAAACCAGGCCGGACTCCATGGTTTGTGCACACATCATCAAGCGAAAAAGCCCGTGAGACTGGCAATCATCCATCTGGCAGCGCTGGAGCGTGTCTGCGATTGCTGCCGCGTGATCCTCGCCGAAACCGCACACTGTGAGTACCTCGCAACACAGTTCGACCATCTGCTGCGGTGTCAGCTTCACCAAGTCGGTCATCAAATTGTTCCTCTATCAATGGATTGGATACAAAATCTGCGAGCAAATCGCCATCTGGATGCGTCCCTCAAACTAGGCTGCTTTACCCTTGGGAATAAAGGAAAAAAGTGACGTTGTATCCAAAATGCAATCGCGTATTGTGCCGGCATGACTATTCGAAGAGCGCTTGTGCGCAAATCCATCCCCGACGCGATTGCCGACGATTTGCGGGACCGAATTCTCAGCGGCGAGTTGCGGGAAGGCGAGCCCATTCGGCAGGAAACCCTGGCCGCCGAATATGACGTATCGCGGATGCCAGTGCGCGAGGCGCTGAAACGGCTCAACGCCGAAGGGCTTGTCCAGTGGGAAAACAATCGCGGCGGAACCGTCACGAAGCATTCGTTGTCCGAGATTGCCGAGATATTCGATCTTCGCACCCTGCTTGAAGTCGAGTTGTTCCGAGAAGCAATCCCGAAGATGGTCGCCGATGATTTTGAAAACTGCGAGGGCCTGCTCAGTGAACTGGAGAGTTCATTTGAAGACGGCGATATAGCCCGTTGGGGTGAGTTGAACCACCGGTACCACACGGCCCTCTACAGCGCAGCCAATCGTCACCTTACGAACGATCTGTTGGACCGGATAAACATGCAGGCAGATCGGTATGTGCGGATGCATCTGAGCGTCATGAAACACCGTGCGCCTGCACACGAAGATCACCGCGGTCTGTATCTGTTTGCTCGAAACGGCGACATTGAGCGGGGATGCGGCCTTCTGAAAGAGCACATTCAGCGCACAAAGGCGCAACTGCTCGATCTGATCGCTGCAAAGCGCAACGCCGAGGAGTGATGGCGTTTGCCCGTAGCTGAAAAGTCGTCGATTCCTTGAAACCGACGACTTGTTTAGAATGTTCTCGGACTTAACCGCGTCTGTTACCGCCTTGTGGCCGTTTTTGGCGCGGCTGGACGGCCTTTGGAGGCCCGCCTCTTTGCCGTGGTTGAACCGCTCTCGGCCGTTCGTTCCGCGGTTGGCGCGGCTGTGCCAAATGCGGCGGATTGGCCCGTGGCTGCCGCGGCTTGACCACCGACGGAGGATTATTGCGCGGCTGGCGAGGCTTGACCACCTTGGGCGGATTGGCGCGGGGCGGCAACGGTTGCACCGCTTTGGGACGGTTCGGCCGCGGCGGTGTAGCCCTTGGGGGCGGCAGAGGCTGAACGGCGCGAACCCGCGGCGGCGGCTTATAGTAGCGATCCCAATTCCGATGCCAGGGACGGCCATAGTAATAGCGATCCCAGTAGTTGCGATTGAACACCACGACCGTCAGGCCGATACTCGGCGCAATGGCAGGAGACAGTATGCGTGGCTGTCCCTGGTAGTTGACCTGGATGTAGGAAGACGACATCCAGCCGCGCTCCGCACCCCAGGAAACGTCGCACCAGTTGTAGCCATCAAGGCACCCGTAGGTGGTAATGGGTGAACCGTTCGGTACGGTGAGGACCACGGGATAGCTCGTCCCCGGACCCGCACGCAGGTTCACATTTGCCGTCGTATAACTCGGTGTCGCTGCTTGCGCTGCCCCTGCTAGTGCGGAGACCCCGACGATCGCAAGCAAACCGGTCAAGAGTCGTTTGAACATTGTCAGACCCATCTCGTTGCTCAGTTGCCGTCGAGGTGGGAATCGATTGTGACCGTTTGGCGGCAGATCGCCTACGACTTTTGATGTAGAATTCGAGGGTCACCGGAGCCGGGCATATCCGCTGCGACAGGTCCTCGTTTGCGAACGGGCAGGTCAGCAGCAGGCATCCGGTCGCGACCGCCCCACAGCAGCCATCCCCTACCGCGGATCGCCGGTTCCAGAGCCTGCATGCTGTCCACCCCGCCGCCTCTCGAAAGAGGTGGCGGTGATCTCTCATCCAGCATTAGGAGCAACCAGGCAAAGGGGCAAGTTCATCCTTGATTTACCATGAATTCCAACGGTTAACGGCGGATCTCTCAGTCGCCGATAAGGCTGACGTAACGCTCTCTGCCGATGTTGGAGCCGCAGGCAAGAATGCAGACGTTGCGATCGGCAATGTCAGATTGAAGCGGCCCCGTCACTGCTGCGAGAGCGGCCGCACAGGCTGGCTCTACCATCACGTTCAATCCATCGCGCATCAGTTTGGCAGCGTCGACAATGGCATCGTCCGGGATCCGAACAACACGGTCGACATGGGTTTGAGCGACTTCGAATGAAAAGGGCAGTGCGCGCGGCGAGCCAAGGCTGTCGGCGACCGTTTTAACTTGCTCAAGTTCTACTGGCTCGCCAACCTCGAAGCTTCGATAAAGGCTATCCGCGCCGTCGGGCTCGACGCCGACAACTTCGCAATCTGGCCGCGCTTGTTTGACCGCGGCTGCCAGTCCGCCGATCAGGCCGCCACCACCAACCGCTACGACCATCAGGTCGATCTCGGGAAACTCCTCGGCGATTTCCGCGCCCAGCGTGGCCGCACCCAGGGTCATATGCTCACCCTCGAAGGGGTGCATGATCGTGGCGCCTTCGGTCTCCGCAATTCGGTTCATTTCGGCGAAAGTCGCAGCGATGCTGTCAGCGAGGATGACCCGTCCGCCGAGCGCGCGGCACGCCTCAACGCGTGACTGATCAGTTGCCTTCGGTACGACAAGCGTTGCATCGATATTCTGCTGCTGCGCCGCCCAGGCCACTGCAAGAGCATGGTTGCCACCGCTGGCCGCCACCACGCCAGCCGAACGCTCCGCATTGCTCAACTTGTCGATCCCCAGCAGATTGCCACGCGCCTTGAAGGAGCCTGCATGTTGGAAAAGCTCAAGTTTGACGGCTGCCTGCCGCGCCAGTGAAAAGGGTCTGGCGATTGGGTCTGTCTGCAAGGCAAGCATGGGTGTCTTGACGATCCGCCGCTCAAGTGTCGCGCGCGCCTGGGCGATCTGCTCAGGGGAAGGGAATTGTTCAGTCATATCATCCGGTTTGCTTGTGATCGGGCGGACGCCCGCAACGGGAATGAAGACCTTAATTCATCAGGCAAAAATTGCACATCCCTTTCGCAATGACCGCCAGGTTCTATGTCGGCGGCGCAAAGAACTGGCGCGTCGTCTCATCGGCTGGGAAATAGGCTTCAATGCGCGTTTCCTGAAGCGTGATGTCAAGTGGCGTTCCAAGTGTTGCGATGGTCGAGAAGAAGCTCAGCGCAACATTGTCCTTCTCGAAGTCAACGGTCAGAATCGGCGGTTGCCAGTGTCCGGGCTGGTACTTCTTCCAACCGGACGGCACGCCGTCATAGCTTTCGATTTCACGCAGCAGGTCGCCGAGAGGGCCATCGACACCGCGCGACAGTGCTTCCGCGTGCAGATGCCGCAGAAAGAAGGGCGCGATGTCGTGCCAATTGTTGATATGCCGTCGCACACCGTCGGGCGAGAAAAGACTCCGAAGAATATTGCTGGAGATCGCCGGCATGTCTTCCGGCTTGGCTGCATCGAACAGAAATCCCTGAAGGCGTGCCGCGCCGTGATTGGCCCTCACGACATTGAAGAGACCGTCAACGACCATGGCAGGATACGGTTCCTGCTGGCTTAACATCATGTCGAGGGCCTGATCGACCGCTGCAAGCTCCGGCTCGCTCAGCGCTGTTTCGCGATATTCCGGAGCGTAGCCGGCGGCGGTCAGGAGACTGTTGCGGTCGCGCAGCGGAATGTCGAGCGCATCGCAGATTTGCAACACCATCGGTCTGCTCGGCGCACTTCGGGCCGATTCAATGAAACTGATGTGCTTTTGGGAAACATCGCAGCGCAGGGACAGCTCCAATTGGCTGACATTGCTGCGAGCCCGCCAGGATTTCAGCAGGCGGGGAAGATCGTCTGTCCGCATGGGTCTCTCCATTGTCCGGCCCATTCTTGCCATTGCCCACCTCAAAACAACTACCCGCCAGGTAATTGCGGCTATTCCGTCAATGCTTAGTTTCCGGCTCAACATCAAGCCAGCAAAGGAGCTGATCATGGCCTTACATCAATCCAACGCTCGCCTTTTGCGCATGGCGCTTTATGCCAATGGCGCATTTTCGCTGCTGACCGGTGCCGCCTGCCTCCTGGCGTCGGACAGCATTGCCCGATGGATCTTTGCATCGGAAAGTCCCCTGTTTCGGCTCGCAGCACCCGGTCTTGTGCTGGAAATGGGCATCGGTCTGCTTGTCTTCGCCGCATTTGTTCTGTGGACGGCCAGCCGGTCGGTGATCAGCCAACTGCAGGCCAAAGTCATCACAGTGATGGATGTCGGCTGGGTGCTCGGCAGCGCTGCTCTGCTGCTCGTCACGCCTGACCTGTGGACATCCGCAGGGGTCTGGACCGTTGCGGCCGTGGCGGTAGCAGTTGGTCTCTTCGCCATGGATCAGGCGATTGGGCTTGCTGTGCTCTACCAGGGACACAACAAAATCGAAACCAACTGGGATGACGGCCGCTTGATCATGACGGCCAGCGGACAGACATCAGCCCCTCCGGAGCGGGTTTGGAGTGTGATGACCGATCACGAGGGCTACGCCGCTGTCGCGGACAATCTATCGAAAGTGGAGGTGCTCGACGGCACTGGCGCGGACACACAACGCCGCTGTTTCGATACACGCGGGCGCGGTTGGACAGAAAATTGCATCCTTTGGGATGAGGGAAGAGCGTTCGCCTTCCGCGTCAACACCGAGGCTCCGGATTATCCCTATCCGATTTCCCAATTGTTGGGTGAGTGGTCGTTGTCGGCGGATCCAGATGTGGCCCGCATCCAAATGCGTTTCGAGATTTCGCCCAAAGACGGACTGCTGAACAGTCTGATGCTCCGCCTGATGGTCGGACCCTTCGCCAGAACATGCGATCGGCTGTTGATAAACTGGATCGCTGTCATGGAGGATCGGCAAATGCCATCGATCGAAATCGAGGCCGCGCGCACCGAGGCTGGTGTCGCCCAGGCAGCCTGAACCACAGCATCGTCCTCGGGCCCGTCAGGTTGAACGGGCCCGATGGCTTGAGGCAACGCACTCGATGAAATTGACGGCATTGGCGACACCGTCCTCTTGGGCAAGGCCGGCAGCGATGGTCTCGGCCTTTTCTCGCATTTCGATGTTTGAGACCAACTGTTCCAACGCCGGTGCAAGGGTTTCTGCGCTGACATTTTTTTGGGGGATGGGTTCCGGGCCAGCGCCTGACAATTGTACCGTACTTCCCCAAAACGGCTGGTCAGCGAAGAACGGGCAGATCAGCGTCGGCTTGCCGGCACGCAGCCCCGCGGCTGTGCTGCCGGCGCCGCCGTGGTGGACAACGGCAGCCACACGCGGAAAAAGCCAGTCATGCGGTGCCTCATCGATCCTCAGAATCGTGTTCGGAAGGTCAACAGCGTCCAGGCCGCCCCAGCCGGTTGCCAGGATGCCGCGGTGCCCGCCCCGTTGAAGCGCTTCGACAAAGGCCAAGGACAGCCGCTGTGGGTCGCGGCCCGACATGGAGCCAAAACCGACATAGATCGGCGGCGGACCGGCCTCCAGAAAGTCCGTCAGCTCCGATGGCGGCGTCCAGTCTTCCTTTGCATCGAGAAACCAGTAGCCGGCCGCAACGGCTGTCTCCGGCCAGTCGGTCGGCTCCGGCAACACGTAACGGCTGAAAGCATGCAGAGCGGGGATTGGTCGACCAGCCTGATCATGCAGCAGCGCCAGATTGGTGCGCGGTGCCGTCGTGTTCGTCCGACGTCGCCAGATGCGAACGTATTTTCCGGCAAACGCCCGGATCATCACGTGGACGATTTTGTATGTGAGCCGATTGTACCACCCGCCAAGCGGAAGGGCCGGAAATCCCATGCAGGGATATTCGCTCGTCGGCACCAGAAAGGGCAGGGGCGATGCCATTATGCCCGGAATTTGGAGTTTTTCGGCGATGGCTGGACCGAGAAGGGCTTTCGGGTGAAAGCAGACCAGGTCAGGCAAGACCTCCTGGGCCACATCCCAACTCTGATCGACGGCCCGCTGCTGAATTGGCGATATCTGACGCGCAAGTCGGATATTGGCCATGACGATCTTGAGGATGCCGCGGGTGTCCTCCATCAGAGCCTTGCCCTGATCGGAATCGACGATCTTCAGCAAATCGTCACTGATGAACCCATAAGCGAGTCCATGAGATTCGATGAAGCCCTGAAACCGGGCGCACGTTGCAACAGTGACATCGTGGCCAGCCGCCACAAGGCCTTGACCCAGAGCGACGAAGGGCTGCACGTCGCCGCGCGAGCCAATGGTTAGAAGAAGGATTTTCATCGATTGCCGCCCATCGAGACCACTCCTGATTGCAGGTAGGCGGTTCCTTGCAAAGGTTCAAGCAGGCGCCTTAGTTGATCGCCGCTTGACAGACGTCCGTTCGATCCTACATAGGTCCGACCGGTTTGAGGCACCCGCCGCTCGCACGCACTAGCGCTGGTGAAGTCCTCCTTGTTCCAATTCCCGACCCTTTTTGCGGAAGCGGATCCATGGCAATGCGAGCCCCATAGTCAGAATGCTCCCGTATGAAAAGAGGCGAAGGATGACACCTACACTTCCATCAACGGAAGCGCTCAAGGAGCAGGCCAGACGGCTGCGCGCATCGCTGGATGCGTCAGGCCACAGGATCGGCCATTCCGAGGCGCTCGAAACAATAGCCCGGCAGCACGGCTTCCGGGACTGGAACACATTGTCGGCCAAAGCCCGGTCGCAGCGGACGGACCCGCCGGTTCAGTTGGGCGAGCGAGTCTCGGGCCACTACCTGGGTCAGCGCTTTACCGGCCGCGTCATCGGCATCAGCAGCCTGGCGGCTGCCGATCGCTATCGGGTGACAATCCGGTTCGATGACCCGGTCGACGTGGTCACGTTCGACAGTTTCTCGTCGTTTCGTCACCGGGTGCAAACCGTCATTGACGGTTCCGGAACGGCGCCACAGAGAACTTCAAACGGTCTGCCGCATCTTCAGTTGGATCTGAAGCGGCGATAACGGCTGAACAAATGGCGCTCGGCGGATTCGGTTCCGCCGGGCGCTGATGCCTTAAAGCGATGCCGCCAGCCTGCTATGCGTCAGATCAGCGTGGAAGCCTTTTTGCCGAGGACGGTGAGCTAGTAGCACTGAAGTATCAGGCGCGCTTTCTCAAAATTTCTCGCCCTAAGGTCGTTTCGATGGATCCACACGTAGATTAGACCATCGTCCCCCCACATGGGCCCATTCTCATTGTCGCTCGCGATTTGAAATAGAAAAACCCAGTCGATCGAACCCGGCTCCAGCTGTTTGGCGACCGTTTCGGAATACGAACCGTCACCCAGATACAAACCGTTCGAGACCAGTTGGCATTCCGTCTGCATGTCACCCTGGACCGGGCTGGGCCAACCTCCAAATCGATTACCCGACGTGGGCGAGGCGAAACCATCGCCCGATCTGTCTTGAACGTCTGTGAACCAATCGTAGTAAAGCCTGCGCTCGTCGTCATAACCCGGTAACTGCTCAAGGGCGTACAGATGAGGCAGCATCGGCACCACTGTGGAAGCAGCCTGTAGCGGGCACGTATCCAGCACCAACTGATCTTCCAGTTCGGTCTGGAGCAACTCGAGTGGCGCTTCTCTTGGAGCAAGACTGGCCTTTGGCGAATCGTCCCAGATCAGCCGTAAACCGATTGCGTCTTCCGGAGCGTACCCCCAAGGCTGTTCTTCGATATCGTAGAAAAGCAACAACCGGCCAGAATCTGGAATATCTCGGTCGACAGCAAAATCCCTGTTGAGGGAAGATAGATCGAGTTGCGCGATGAACGACAGTGGGCGCCGAATGCTACATCGTTCAAGTTGACGTTCATGCATTTTCTTCATGTGCGCGCCGGCGTCCCAATCACCAACTTTCGACATGATCTCCCAGTTCGGATTGTAAGGCGCGCGTCTCGACAGATCCGGGTATGGATCTCGCCAAGGCCATTCGAGGTGACCGGGTAGCTCCGGCACGCCGCCGAGCCGTGTCGAGCCCGTCAGACATTCCGTCTGGTTCGGTTCGGGTCTGAGCCACAGGGCCGGCCTGGCGGTGTCGGCAAGCAGGCTGGCGAAATCCTCACTTAAACCAAAATCGCAAAGCGAACGGCGTATCTCCTGCAAGTTGTCAAACATGTTGGGCTCGGTGTTGAATACGTAAATGCACTTCTCACTGAAGTTGTACCATTTCAAACCGTAATTGAGGTCGAAATTTGATCAGAACCGCTGCTCCCTACAGGGTTGCCGCCAGCCGGCTGCCTTGGTCGATGGCCCGTTTGGCATCAAGTTCGGCTGCCTCATCGGCACCACCGATGACATGGGTCGAAACTCCGCGTTCCTGCAGGTCGGAAGCCAGGCCGACGTCGCTGATCTGGCCTGCGCAAATGACGATCGAGTCGACGTCGAGCCATTGCGGATCGCGGCGCTCCTCGCCGAACGAGATCCGCAGGCCATCGTCGCCGATTTCCTCGTAATTGACATTGCCCAGCATCTGCACGTCCTTCATCGCAAGAGACGCGCGATGGATCCATCCGGTGGTCTTGCCGAGGCCGGCACCGTGCTTCTTGGCCTTGCGCTGGAGCATGGTGATGCGGCGTGGTGATTGTTCCGGCTGTGCCCCTTCAGGCGAGAGGCCGCCGGGAGTCTGGGCCGGGTCGCCGACACCCCATTCGCGTTGCCACAGACCGAGGTCAACGGTCGGCGACACGCCCTCGTGCGCCAGGAATTCGCAAACGTCGAAACCGATGCCGCCCGCACCGACCACGGCGACGGAATCGCCAACCGGTTTTCCGTTTCGAAGCACGTCGATGTAACTGAGCACCTTGGGGTGGTCCTGGCCCGGGATTTGCGGATCGCGCGGCAACACTCCGGTAGCAATCACGACCTCGTCGAAACCGTCGCGCTGAAGCTGCTCCGCATCAACTTCCGTTTCCAACCGGACGGTCACCTGTTTCAGTTCCAGTTGGCGAACGTAATAGTCCACCAGGCCGAAGAACTCCTCCTTTCCGGGAACGCGCTTGGCCATGTTCAGCTGTCCGCCGATTTCGGCCGCCCTGTCGAACAGTGTCACCTGATGCCCGCGCTCTGCCGCGACGAGTGCCGCGGCGAGACCGGCCGGACCCGCTCCAACGACTGCGACACGTTTCGGTGCCTCCGTCGGAAGGTATTTGAGTTCCGTTTCATGGCATGCACGCGGATTGACCAGGCAGGTCGATAGCTTCATCTGGAAAGTGTGGTCGAGGCAGGCCTGATTGCAGGCAATGCATGGCGTAATTTCGTCGGCTCGGTTTTCTTGCGCCTTGAGAACAAATTCCGCGTCGGCCAGAAAGGGTCTCGCCATTGACACCATGTCGGCGCAACCTTCCGACAGCACCTCCTCGGCAACCTCCGGCGTGTTGATTCGGTTGGAGGTGATCAGCGGGATCGACACTTCTCCCATCAGCCGCTTGGTCACCCAGGTAAAAGCGCGCCGCGGGACGGAAGTCGCGATCGTTGGAATGCGAGCCTCGTGCCAGCCGATGCCGCTGTTGATGATGGTCGCGCCCGCTGCTTCGATCGCCTTTGCCAACTGTACGACTTCCGGCCATGTCGACCCGTTCGGCACCAGATCGATCATCGACAGGCGATAGATGATGATGAAATCTTCCCCAACCGCCTCGCGTACTCGTCGGACGACCTCGACCGGCAACCGCATGCGGTTTTCATAGGCGCCGCCCCAGTCGTCGGTCCGCTTGTTGGTATGGGTGACCAGGAACTGGTTGATGAAATAGCCTTCCGATCCCATGATCTCGACGCCATCGTAGCCGGCTTCGCGCGCCAGTGCCGCGCAGGTAGCGAAATCCGCGATCTGCTTCTCTATGCCCGTCTCGTCCAATTCGATCGGTGCAAAGGGCGATATCGGTGATTTGACGGCTGACGCCGACACACCGCCCTTGTGGTAGGCATAGCGGCCGGAATGCAGGATCTGCATGGCAATCCGACCACCTTCGGCATGGACCGCACGCGTCGTCGGAATATGTTCCGCAACCTCGGCTGTCGTTGACAACTTGCCGGCGCCGGGGAGGGCCGCGCCTTCTTCATTGGGCGCGACGCCGCCGGTTACCATGAGGCCAACGCCGCCGCGAGCGCGTTCGGCAAAATAGGCCGCAACACGGTCATGGGCCTTTCGGTCTTCAAGCCCGGTGTGCATTGACCCCATCAGAATGCGGTTCGGCAGGGTGGCAAAACCCAGATCCAACGGCTTGAAGATGTGCGGGAAGGGCGTCATTCGGTCCTCCAATAAAGTAGTCATACAGTTTAGCCGGCACGCAGCTTGGCCAAACCGGGGCCAGCCATCGCACCCATGCGCTCAGCCAACGCCATCAGGGCGTTGGCCGGACGGATCATCACCTCGAACTCGGATATACGTCCCTCGCCATCGAAGCGGATCATGTCTATGCCCTTGAGGGTTTTGTCTCCGATGCGTGCTTCGAATTCCAGCACAACTCCATCGCCGTCATGGGAAACGAAGCGACGATGGTATCTGAAATCCTCGAAGATGGTGGCTACGGTTCCGATGATCAAAAGGAACGCATCCTTGCCGACAAACGGTGTAAAAACGGCCGGAGAGCGAAACACAACCGTATCGGAGGAAATTTCGGACAAGGCCGCCTGATCCTGATTTTCGATAACGTCATGCCATCGATCGACTGTTCGTTGTTCGGCTGGGTTCAATCCCGGCAGTGGATTCATGGAGCGCTCCCGTGCTATATGTGCATAGACACATATATGCGTTATACCATAGAAGCAACTGCGAACTTTGGAGTGCGGCCAGTGGCCTTGTCCCATTCGATCCTCGTGATCCTGACCGAGAGACCCATGTCTGGCTACGACCTGGCCAAATACTTTGACACCTCCATCGGCTTTTTCTGGAGCGCGACGCATCCACAGATCTATCGCGAGTTGAAGAAGCTTGGCGCGCTGGGCCATGTCGAAGCCAGAGAGGAAATTCAGTCGGGAAAACCCAATCGCATCGTGTACACGATCACCAACGCGGGACGGGCCGCATTGATGGATTGGTCCCGGGAACCGGCCTCAGCACCGGTAGTCAAGGATGAGTTGTTGGTGCGGCTTCAGGCCATCGACCATGTCGATCAGACGGCATTGCGGCAGCAGATTGCGGAGCGCCTCGAAGCTCATCGCGCCCAACTCTCGCAATATCATCACATTCGCGACAGGCGTTTCGCCGACGGGGAGGCGTCACCATCGGACATGGGCAAGCTGATGGGGCTGGAACTTGGAATTCGTTACGAGAGCGGGTGGATCGACTGGTGCGAAAGCGTTCTTGAGCGGCTCGACCAACGAATAGAGAAGAGCCAGGGCGATGTTGCCGCCCCGGCTTCTTTGAATTGAGCGCCGGCGGGGTTACCGAGCCGCAGCGCTTGAGTTGAGCGTCATTGCGCCTATACCGGCCGCAGCGCTGAGACCGATACTGCCGCTGACGCTGATCGGCACAAGGTTGATGTTGTTCCGCAAGTTTCCGACCAGCACATTTGCTCCGACACCGAGACCGACGCTGGCGGCTGCAGAAACGCCAACATAGGTACCGTCGAGCCGACCTTGCGGCACCTGGTAGCTCGGTGCATAGACCGCCCACAGCAGGCGTCCGCGCTTTGTGAAGCCAATATCCGGGCCGACCCGGGTGATGGTGCCATCATAGTGCTCGAAGAGTTCGCCGCCTCGGGCGTTTTCGAACGTGCAGGTCAAATCAGTGGACGACCCGATCACATAACCGATGCTGCGGCTGGTATTGCAGGTCAGCAGTCCGACTTTCGTCAAGTGCTGTTTCGATGCCGGTTGCACCGGGGCCGGGGGCTGTGGTGTGTCGGCAGCCTTGGCTGGAATAGCGGTCACTCCGGCAGCGGCAATGCTGATACCGAGAACCGTCGCCATGGTTTTCAGCTTCATCTATCTCTCCTTGGTAGGTGGGAGCCGAGGGGAGCGCTCCCACAGAAAACATCCGCCCCCAAGGCAGCGGAATTGCGCCGAGATTGTGACTGTCTGAGGGTATTCCTGAGGCATCGGCGAGGACGCGGACTGCGCTGCAAAAATGCAACAGAATTCGGTGAGGGCGCTTTGGTCTACGACTGCTCAGCCAGGTTTTGCCGGGCAGGCCGGAAGCAGTTAGGATTTGGCAATGCTGCCGGGTTAGGGTGGTATCGTTCGACACCTGGTCCGGGTGTTATCGAATCGGGGATATTCAAGCCATGGTGCGAAACGTGTTCTACATTGCCGCGGTTGTCGCGGTCTTGCTGGTCGTTCTGATCGGATTGTCCTGGCCGCCAATATGGTGGGCAATGATCATCGTCGTACCGTTCATCCTGCTCGGCTTCTACGACATCCACCTGGCCTCTCACAACGTGCTGCGCAATTACCCGGTAATCGGCCACCTGCGATATGCAATGGAGTTCATCAGCCCCGAGATCCGCCAGTATTTCATTGAAACCAATGAAAGCGGCAAACCCTACAACCGGCTGCAGCGCATGCTGGTCCATGCCCGGTCGACCGGCACCATCGATACGCAGCCCTTTGGCACCCAATTCGATCTCATGGAAACGGGCTATGTTCGGGGTAGCCATTCGCTTGCACCGGTGAAACCCAATCCGAAGAATGCGCGCATCACCGTCGGTGGTCCGGATTGCAAGCAACCCTACGACGCGTCTCGACTGAACATCTCGGCCATGAGTTTCGGCGCTCTGAGTCCGACGGCCATCCATGCGCTCAACGCGGGAGCCAAACTCGGCGGCTTTGCTCACAACACGGGCGAGGGCGGGTTGAGCCCCTATCACCTGGCAGGCGGTGGCGACATCATCTTTCAGATTGGCACCGGGTATTTCGGTTGCCGGACAAAGGACGGCCATTTTGACGAAGAAGAGTTCATCAAGATTGCCGAACGAGACGTGGTCAAGATGATCGAGATCAAGCTTTCGCAAGGTGCCAAACCTGCCCATGGCGGAGTGCTACCCGCAGCCAAGGTGGATGAGGAAATCTCACGGATCCGCGGCGTGCCCATGGGACGCGATGTCATCTCGCCACCCGCTCACACCACGTTCGATTCCCCCGAGGGGCTGATGCAATGGGTTGCGAGGTTGCGTGAGGTCAGCGGCGGCAAGCCGATCGGCTTCAAGCTGTGTATCGGTCGCCGGCATGAGTTCCTCAGCATCGTCAAGGCAATGCTGAAAACGGGCATCACGCCGGATTTCGTCACGGTCGACGGCGCCGAGGGCGGCACTGGCGCGGCACCGCCGGAATTCACCAACAAGCTGGGCGTGCCTCTGAACGAAGGCCTGTCATTCGTCCATTCCAGTCTCGTCGGCGCCAACCTGCGCGACAAGATCCGGGTGATCGCCAGCGCCAAGGTTGTCACTGGTTTCGACATGATCGAAAAGATCGCTCTCGGCGCGGACATGTGCAATATGGCCCGCCCGATGCTGTTTGCTCTTGGTTGCATCCAATCCGTTCGCTGCAACACCAATACCTGCCCGACCGGCATTGCCACGCAGGACCGCGAACGGGCCAAGGCGGTCGATGTCAATTTGCGGCAGAAACGGGTTTCGCAGTTCCACGAAGCGACGGTGGAGAGCTTCCTGGATTTGGTCGGCGCGATGGGATTTGAATCGGCGGATGATCTTGCGCCCGACGACGTGCATCAACGGGTCGCTGACGAAACTGAACGCGCCTACAGCGCGATCCAGGAGTATCTCGATCCCGGCGAACTGCTTGGTGATGACATCCGGCCCAACTATCGCAGCCACTGGGACAAGGCCAGAGCCGAAGCATTCTAAGCCAGATCAGGATTGGTACCCGACAGCGCGATCACCCGCCCAGCACTGAGATGTCCAGCTCGTCGTCGATTGCGGAGAGGTCGAGACGGGTTCTGACCGTTTCGGAATTGTCGAACCAGTTGTCGTTGTCCTGTAACTGACGATACCAGGCGATCAATTCGGGCAAGTGGTTGTCTTTGAAAATCACGCGTTTCATGGTGACGCCGTCGGCCCCGTCTTCCAGCATGTATTCCAGCGAGGCGTCGATTTCGCCCCTGTGAACCACTGTGTCGCCGACCGGAACGAAACCGCACTTGCGAAATGACGCCTCCGGATCGGTATTGCCTTCGACGAAATGGGCCTGATAGCTCGAGTCCCATTCCTCCGATTTTGAGCGGACGAGATCGTGCAACAGTCCGAGCCGTGTCAGCAGGCTCCCCAGGCGAAATCCGCGTGCACCCGGGTGCACCACCAGGCCGCCGAGCTCGCTCTCCCGCTGTTGTTTTTCGGCATCGACATGGTTGTCCTGGATGATCAGCGTGCCGAGAAGGGCATCGTTGTGGGAGGCGTTCTGAAGTTCGAAGAGGCGGTGCTCCTTGGCAGCATTGCGGAAAACCGATGGAGGACGATCAAACAGAGTCCCCTGATTGAGCGTGTCGACAAACGTGAAGACGGCGCGAGAATCGTCGGCCTTTGTCACATTCAGCCGAAGGACGTCGCCATCGCGTAAATGCTGCAAGGATTGCTCAGCCATTCTACGTCCAGAGCGTTTGCATCATGCTTGTGCCTCGTCGTCCGCGGTTGACGCTGACACCCGATAGGCAAGGTAGGCGGCGATCCCGTTGATGATTGCCACCACGAGTATCGCCCACACAACGTGCTGCAGGTGCGCGACCGCGGCGAGAACCGAGGACAGCCCGACCCCGACAATGCGCACCATGACCTTGGACACGCCGACCCCGATCACCCGATACTGCGGTGGCGCCAGGTCGATGAAATAGAGCCAGCGCGCGGTCGAAACGCCATTCACCGCAACGGTGACCATGAAAAGAGCGGCCGCGTGGATCAGCGATTCACTGGCAAATGGGAAGAAGTGGTTTGCGAACAGCAGGGCTCCCGCAATAGCCGCCAAAAGCGCCCCGACAATCATGACCGTCCGGGTCGACCGGTGCCCGATAGCCTGCCAAAGCGGCCCTGCCACCAGAAGCGCCAGCGCGGTGGAGATCACAAGCGCAGTCAGACCCTTCGGTGTCGTGTGATGCGCGAGTGCTGCTAGAATGGCGTAAAACGGTACCGACATCTCGACGGTCAGCAGCGCCAGGCGGACCACCAGGTACCGTCGAAACCACTCCATTTTGATGAGCACGCTGAAGTTGCCATAGACCTCATGCAGATGGTTACGCAGTGAGAACCGGCGGCGTGGTTTGGGACTGGCCTCGTCATTCACCGACGGCGCGGCAGAGTATTCACGCACCAGCAGCAGTACGGCGCTTGCCGTGAGAAAGGAAAAAATCCCAATTAAAAGGATGGCCGCGTGACGGGTGAAGGGCGGATCGGTCTGAAAATACTGATGTGTAGCCGAAACAAGCGCCGCTGTTCCCAGGCCCCCTAACGTCATCACGCTGTAAAGCAACCGGTTGCGTGATTCCGATTGCAGCACGGAGCCGTAGAAGTCGGCGTTCAGTATGCTCTGATACTCGCGGGTCAAACCAATGAACGTGATTGCCACGATAAAGGCCAACGTGACGACCAGGGAAGTCCCGAAAGCCGCGGCGGTTAAAGCCAGGAAGAAACACAGGGCGACAACGATGTCGGTAATGGCCAGGTCGACCTTCTTTCGCGGTCGGCGCGCGGCTATCGGTGTTCCAAAAAGGGCTGTCATAAGGGCTGCCGCCTGGCGGATGGTGACGAGCAGGCCGGCAATGACGACTGGAACATCAAGCGAAATCGCCAGATAGGAAATGACCACCGAAGGATTGGCCATGGTCCAGGCCATGGTGTTGAACATGCCCTGTCCGCGGAGAATGGAGTAGTTGCGCTTTTCGTCTGGTTGGATTTCGCCGGTCATGATCTGCGTTTTTGGGTCGTTGTCGAGGTTGTCTGGCTCCGTTTTGTCAGGCGCCCCGTGAACATAGTCAGCGGTGTTCAACTATCGGTTAACTGGTCCGAGTCAGCCTGCCGTGTCGCTGACTTAGTGGCAACGGCAAAGGCAATGCAAGCCGCAATGATGTTAAGGCAGGCCAGGATGACGATAGCCCAGACAACATGCTGTGTGTGGGCGAGAGCCGCCATCAGCGTGGTCAGCAGGATCCCGGAGATTCGTACGACGCTTTTGGAAATCGCCAGACCCTGAACGCGATACTCCTTTGGAGCCATGTCCATATAGAAAAGCGATCGGGCCGTCTGGACTCCCTGAACCGCAACGGTCACGAAAAACAGGGCGACCGCATGCAGAAAGATCGTGTTGGCAAAATGCAGAAAGTGATTGAGCACCAGCAAGATCCCGCTCGACGCGGCCATGACGGCTCCCAGAAGCATGACCAGGCGGTTCGAGTATACCGAAACCGTGCGCCATATCGGTCCGGCCACTGTTAATGCCAAGGCTGACGATATCACCAGAGCGGTCAATCCTCTCTGGGACGTTCCGTGGGTCAGTGCGGCGAGAATTGCGAAGAAGGGGATCGAAAGTTCGATCGTCTGCAGTGCGAAGCGAACAGTCATGAACCGGCGGAACCAGGCCATGCCCCACAATTCCCGCAGGTTATCCAGGTATAGGCGGAGGGCGTTTTCCTTTTGCATCGGCTCGACCGGCTGACGGGCGTCGTCACTTTCTTTGGCTGCGAATTCGCGAACCAGCAACATGGCGGTGGCCGAAAGGCAGAAACAGGCTATGGCGATCAACACGATGGTCGAATGGCGTGTCAGAGCCGGTGTGTTGATCATCATCAGGTGAGCCGACCAGGCCAGCGCAATGGTCCCCAAACCACCGATGACCATCGCCGTGTACATCAACCGTGTCCGGTTTTTCGAGGCCAGCACGTCTGCCATGAAATCGTAGTTGAGAAGGCTTTGGAACTCTTCCGTGAAGCCAATACAGGCTACGATCAGGATGAAGGCGACGGTAATGAGAGTTGAATTGCCAAAGGCCACCGAGGCAATGGCTATCAGGAAGCAAACCGCCAGGACGCCGTCGGTTGCCGCGAGGTCACGCTTTCTGTTCGAGCGGTTAGCGGCGATTCCGGATCCCAAGATTGTGACTGAGAGATTGGCCGCCCGTCGCACAGTCATCAGCAGGCCGGCAAGAAAGACCGGCATGTCGAGCGATATCGCCAGATAAACCAGCACGACGGAAGGACTGGCCAGGGTCCACCCAATGGTCGCCAAACTCGCTTGTCCGGAGAGGATTGCCAGGTTGCGACCCTCATCCCGGTTCTCGGCGGTTCTGACTTCCGACGTTCCGGTGTCCATTCGTGTTCCATTCCGGTGCGGTTCGAAAGACCGCGCTGCGGTGGCGCCGCCGCGGACTGTCACATTCAAGTCAGGTCGTGATCAGACAATAGCTGCATTTGATCGGCGGCTGCCCAAAAGTAAACCGCTTGGCTAAGTGTGTCGATGTCACCGCCTTCTCATCAGTCGCCGAGGGGTTGCTGTTTGGGCCAAGGTGTTTCGGCAACAGGGGTCAGCGGTGACCCCTTGTGGAACCAGTGGATAATGTTGTCGGCCTGCAACTGGCCCATGGCGTTGCGCGTGTCGACGGAAGCGGAAGCAACATGCGGCAGAAGCACCACGTGATCCATATCGATCAGCTCAGCGGGAACTTGCGGTTCGTTTGCGTACACGTCAAGGCCGGCCGCCATGATTGTTCTGTCGCGCAGCGCATTGATCAGTGCTGTCTCGTCAACGACCGAACCACGACCGATGTTGATGAAGATGCTCTCACTGCCGAGAGCTTCGAACACCGCGGCATCGATCATGCCCTGGGTCGCCGGTCCACCCGGCGCAGCCGAAACCAGTATGTCGGACCGCTGAGCCAGTTCTGTCAGCGACGTGCAATACTCGTACGGCACCCGTGGGTCGGAGTTCCGGTTATGGTAAAGCACGCTCAGCCCGAGCGCCTGCGCCCGCTGGGCGATTGCTCTGCCGATCCGGCCGAGCCCAAAGATGCCAAGTGTCTTGTTGCGCAAAGTGCCTTGGGTCAGCGGGTAGGGCTGTTTCCAGTTTCCGGCCCGCAACCAGCGCTCGGCGGCGGACAGTTCACGTGCCGTCATGATCATGAGACCGAGGGCCGTGTCGGCAACCTCTTCGGTGAGTACATCCGGCGTGTTCGTAACGAGGATGCCGCGACGTGCGGCTTCAACAGCGTCGATATTGTCATAGCCGACACCAAAATTGGCGACGATTTCGAGGTTGGGAAACTGGTCCATCCAGCTGCCATCAAACGGGATGTGGCCGGCCCATGCGATGCCACGTATTTGCTGCTTTAAGGTGTCCGGCATGCCAGCGGCTTCACTGGCTGATTGTAACAGGTGGACATCGAACACAGACGACAGCGCATCCTGCACGCGCGCCATCTGAGGATCGACAAGCAATACGTCTTTTTCTGGCATGGGCCTCTTCCGGGGATTGGATTCGGGCGGCTTATAAACCACTCCAGGCGCCGGCGGAAGCCGCGACGAGTATCCATGTCGACCGTTGGGCTTTCCTCAGCTGATCTGCTGCTGGATGCCTTCAGAGGTGGGAGTGTGTCCGAAATAGTCGCGATAGCTGCGGGAAAAATTGGACGTCGAACCGAAGCCGCAGGCAACGGACACCTCTGTCACCGACATATCGGTTTGGAGCAGCAGGTTGCGAGCTTTGTCGAGGCGGATCTCGGAATAAACCCGTGCCGGGGATTTGCCGATAAACCGATTGAACAGCCTTTGCAATTGCCGAACCGTGATGCCCAGCTCCTCAGCGATCTCGGTTGTATTCAGCCGGTCTTCCACATGATTTTCCATGATGCGAAAGGCGCGAATGATCTTGTGGTTGCGCATGCCGAAACGGGCGCTGAACGACAACCTCTGCTCCGCAACGCCTGATCGAACCGCGTTGTAGACCATCTGGTCGGCGATGAGCCCGGCAAGCTCGGACCCGTGTTCTTCCGATATCAGGTGCAGCATCAGGTCGGCCGCCGCTGGCCCACCGGCCGCAGAGACGATGCTCGATTCAGAGACGTAGACCGTGCGCTGCAGTCGGACATCCGGGAATTCTTCGGCCATGATGTCATGGTAAGCCCAGTGGATGGCACAGGCCTTTCGATCCAGCAAACCGGCCTTGGCAAGGATGTACGATGCTGAGCACACAGCACCGAGCCGCACGCCATGGCGCGATTGCCGGCGCAGATAGTCAACGAGTGCGTGCGAGACCTGTTGTTTGATGTTTGCGCCGGCGACGACGAACAATCGGTCTCCTTGCTCTAGCGGTTCAAATCCCTTGTCGACCAGGAGCGTGGTGCCGGTTGAACAGGTTTGATGCTGACCATTTTCCGACATCAGCGTCCACCGATAAAGCTCCCGGCCTGACATCAGATTGGCAAGTCGCAAGGGCTCGATGGCACAGGAGAAGGCCAGATGAGTAAAATCAGGGACCAGCAGGAAGGTGCAGTGTTGCGGCTCGTTCAGACCCATGGCGCATAAACCGTTGCTGCTAACGACAGACGCGACGCATCCAGGACGGCAAACGACCTCTCGTCGCATTTTCGCAAAAAAAACATAAAAACAATTTGTATTCAATTATTTTTTTTGGCAGAACCGAATTTCGTTGGTTTGGCCGGGCGTATTCGGCCGTCGGAGGCGACAATGCGAGACGATGCCAAGGCGCGCAAAAAGCGCCTCTATAAAACTCTGCGTCGGGATATTCTGACCCTAGAGCTGACGCCGGGGACAGATCTCGACGAAACCACGCTGGCCAGTGCCTTCGGCCTTTCACGGACACCGCTGCGCGAAGTGCTCCAGCAATTGGCAGGTGAGGGCTATATCAGCATGCGCGAAAACCGAGGTTCGCGCGTTTCCGAACTCAGCCATCAGACGTTGCGCGATTTCTTCCTGGCTGCACCGATGATCTATTCCGCGGTGTCGCGGCTGGCAGCGCAGAACGCGACCTCGCAGCAGATCGCCGATCTGAAAGAAGCCCAAAGCCAATTCAAGACCGCGTTGAGCCGCGGTACGGCCAAGGACCGCACCCTTCACAACAATCACTTTCACGCCATCATCGGGGAGATGGCCGCCAATATATACCTGACGGCGAGCCTGCAGCGTCTGCTGGTTGATCATGCGCGCATCGGGATGACCTTTTACCGTCCGAAGAACGAGCGCATGGCTGCCAATCTCTCCAAGGCCAGCGAACAACATGACGCGCTGATCGACACCATCGAAAGCGGCGATGACGAGACGGCCGCCGCACTTGCCATTGATCACTGGAACCTGTCGCGTGGCCAGATCGAATTGTTCGTTATGCCGCAGGGCCTCGACTCGCCGCTTGGTGCGGCGCCATCGGCAAAAAGCGCGTGAGTTTGACGATATGAAACCGGTCATGCAGTTCGAAGGCGTCTATACGCCGATCATTACGCCCCACACCGAGGCGATGGAAATCGACTATCCGGCCCTGGAAGCGGTGGCGGATCACCTGATCGCGGCTGGCGTTCATGGCATCATTTCGGGCGGTTCGACGGGCGAATACTATGCGCAGTCGATCGAAGAGCGTCTGGAGTGCGCCCGCTTCTTGCGTGAAAAGACCGCCGGTAAGGTGCCGCTGATCGTCGGAACCGGCGCAATCCGGCAATCCGATTCCGTTACCGTCGCAGCGGCGGCGAAGGAGATGGGTGCCGATGCTTTGCTAGTCGGAAGCCCACCCTATGCGGTTCCGACCGAGCGGGAGAACGCCTTGAACGCTCTGGCAATCGACCGGGCCGCCGACCTGCCGATCATGCTCTACAACTATCCGGGCCGCATGGGCGTCCACATGGGTGAAGAGTTTCTTGACCGGGTCGGGCGCTCTCGCAATTTCTGCGCCATCAAGGAAAGTTCCGGTGATATCAACCGCGTCCATCTTTTGGCCCGCGATTATCCTCATATCCAGCTTGGCTGCGGCATGGATGACCAGGCGTTGGAGTTCTTCGCCTGGGGGGCGAGAAGCTGGGTAGCCGGCGGTTCGAATTTTCTTCCGCGTGAGCACATAGCGCTCTACCGAGCCTGTGTCATCGAAGGCAATTTCGACAAGGGCAGGCGTATCATGAAGGCGCTGATGCCGTTGATGCGTGTGCTTGAACAGGGCGGCAAGTTCATCCAGTGCATCAGGCATGGCTGCACAATGGAGGGGCTGCAAACGGGACCACCCCGGCCGCCTCTGAAAGCCCTCAACAAGGACGACAAGCGGCAACTCGAACAGGTCGTCAATGTGTTGAAGACGACTGTTGCAGCCATTGAAGCGGAGGCTTGAGCAATGAGCGATCTCCTGACCAGGGATGAATACAGGGCAATTGCGGCAGGGCTGACGCCTCCGACCCAGGCCTTCATCGACGGTGCCTTCCGGCCGGCGCAGTCGGGCGCAACCTTCGAAACCGTCAATCCGGCGACTGGTGAAACGATCGCGCAAGTGGCGTCCTGCGGCCCGGAGGACGTGGACTTTGCAGTCACCAAGGCTCGCGAGGCCTTTGACGACGGACGCTGGTCGAGGCTTGCACCGGCAGATCGCAAGGACGTGCTGATCCGTCTCTGCAAGCTGATCACGCGCGATGCCCGCGAACTGGCGGTACTGGAGAGCATCGATTCCGGCAAGACTATATTCGACTGCGAGACGGTCGATGTGCCTGAGACAATCCACTGCCTTAAGTGGCATGCGGAAGCGATCGACAAGATCTATGACCAGGTTGCGCCGGCGAGCGATGACCATCTGGCTGTCATCGTTCGAGAGCCGGTTGGCGTGGCGGGGCTCGTTCTGCCATGGAATTTTCCGCTGCTGATGCTGGCCTGGAAGATCGGTCCTGCGCTGGCGGCCGGCAATTCGGTTATCGTCAAACCGGCCGAGGAAACGTCGCTGACCGCCTTGAGAGTTGCAGAACTGGCATTCGATGCCGGCGTGCCGCGAGGTGTCTTGAATGTGGTGCCGGGATTGGGCCCGGACGTCGGCGAGCCGCTCGGCCGACACGCCGACGTGGACATGATCTCCTTCACCGGATCGACGGAGACCGGGCGACGGTTTTTGTACTATGCGGCTGACAGCAATCTCAAGGAGGTTGTCCTCGAGATGGGCGGAAAGAACCCGTGCATCGTGCTCGAGGACGCGGAGAACCTTGACCGGGTTGCAGCGCATATCGTCAGCGGTGCGTTCTGGAACATGGGAGAGAATTGCTCGGCGACCTCCCGCCTGATCGTGCACCACAGCATCAAAGACGAGTTGCTTGAGCGCATTCTCGCCCATGTGCGCGAATGGACGATGGGCGACCCGCTGGATCCTTCCCACCGCGTCGGAGCCCTCGTATCCAAAAGCCACTATGAGAAGGTGAGTTCCTATTTAACTCATGCCGATGCGGGTCGGACGGTCGCCGGTGGCGAAACCCGTGACGGCATCTATGTCGAGCCGACGATCGTCGACCTGGAAGCAAACACCGGCGCCTTGGCCAGTGAAGAAATTTTCGGCCCGGTCCTGTCGGTGATTTCGGTCAGCAGTTTTTACGAAGCGATCGCTGTCGCCAACGACACGGGATACGGCCTCGCAGCATCGATATTTGCCGGTAACGGCAAACGGGCGCTGCGCGGTGCGCGGGCACTGCGGGCCGGAACCGTGACGGTCAACTGCTTCGGGGAGGGCGATATCACGACGCCTTTCGGTGGCTACAAGCAATCCGGATTCGGTGGTCGCGACAATGCCCTGCAGGCGCACGATCAGTACACCAACCTGAAGACCATCTGGATAGATCTCAGCGACGACAGCGATGAGGCCGTGGATTGAACGGCAGCCATCGCGCCAGACGCCTTCCGAAGCAGCCAGGCCCTGCGGCGTGGAACGCCATTCTGCCGCCGCGACCCGCGACGGAGCCGCTGACGGAAAACACGACTGCAGACATTGTTGTCATCGGCGCAGGCATTGCCGGGCTCTCTGCCGCCCGCCGCCTCGCACAGGCTGATCCTTCCGCTCGCATTGTCGTTCTCGAGGCAGGGCGCGTGGCGGAAGGACCGGCGGGGCGCAACTCCGGCTTCATGATCGATCTACCCCATGATCTCTCCTCCAGCGACTATACGGGAGAGGGAACATCGAAAGATGCTATCCAGATCGACCTCAACCGTCGTGCGATCCGTTTCGCGACCGACGTTGCGCAGGACGTAGGCCTCCCCACCGATCATTTTGATCCCTGCGGCAAGATCAACGGGGCGGCGACAGAGGCCGGGGACCATCACAATCGCACCTATGCGGATCATCTTGGGTCTCTGGGCGAGGATCATAGCCTGCTGGACGCTGTCCAGATGCGAGACCTGACGGGTACCGACCATTACCAATCCGGCTTGTACACGCCAGGAACGGTTATGCTGCAGCCAGCCGGCTACGTGCGCGGCCTGTCCGGCGCCTTGGGCGGCAAGGTTCATTTGTTCGAAAACAGCCCGGTTCGCTCCTTTACCAGGTCCGGCACCGGTTGGTCGGTGGAGTGCGACCGGGCCGCCGTTACCGCGCGACGCATCATCCTCGCGGTGAATGGCCACGCCGAGAGCTTCGGTTTCTTTTCAGGGCGGTTGCTGCACGTCTTTACTTACGCTTCCATGAGCAGACCGTTCGACCCGGCGCGATTGGGCGGCAGCGATCGGTGGGGCATCACGCCGGCCGATCCGATGGGCGCCACGCTCCGCCGTATTTCGACCACCGAAGGAACACGCATCGTCGTGCGTACGCGATTTACCTGCAATCCGTCGATGCAGGTGGGGGCGGGTCAGATCGAGGCTGCAGGTCGTCTCCACGACAGCGGATTCAGGGCCAGATTCCCAACGCTAAGAAACGTTGAAATGGAGTATCGCTGGGCTGGTCACCTCTGCCTCAGCCGAAACGGTGTCACAGCGTTTGGTGAGGTTGACGAAGGTGTCTATTCCGCCTGCTGCCAGAACGGATTGGGCCTGGCTCGGGGTACCTTGTCGGGCATGGCGGCTGCCGATCTCGCTGCCGGCGTCGACAGTGTCGAGGCACGCTCACTGCTCGACCAGGACTTGCCCAGCCGATTGCCGCCGGCTCCGGTGACCTGGCTCGGCGCCAATGCGGTGATGCGCTGGAAGGAGTGGCGGGCCGGACGCGAGTGTTAGTCTACGGCAGGCTCAGCTGCGCCATCCGGCCACCGTCGATGGCGTAGATCTGGCCGGTGATGAAGGCCGCCTCGTCCGATGCGAGAAACGCCACGAGCGATGCGACCTCGTCAGGTGTCCCGGTTCGACCCGAGGGATGAATTGAACCGATCCGGTCTCTGAAGGTCTCCGGTTCAGGCAGCGACGCAATGAACGCCTCGTTGAGCTCGGTATCGATCCATCCAGGAGCCACCGCATTGCACCGTACGCCGTCTCGCCCGTGGTCAACGGCCACTGACCTTGTCAGCGCATGCAGGCCGGCTTTGGAAGCGCAATAGGCCGCATGACGCGGATTGGAGCCGAGCCCTTCGATCGACCCGACATTGACGATGGCTCCGCCGCCTCTGAGGTGCGCAATGGCAAGTTTGGTCAGCAGAAACGGTGCCGTCAGATTGACGGACAGGGTGGCTTGCCAATCGCAGAGCGGCATTTCCTCAACAGTGCCCTCGCGCATCAGACCGGCATTGTTGACCAGAATATCGAGGCGGCCTGATGCGGCGATGACTTCTGATATTATACGCTCAGCGCTATCGGGATCAGAGAGGTCGGCTTCGATCCCTTCGAACCGGTCGTCCTTGCCGCGCTGTGCCGTGAACACGCGGACACCCGCTTTGGCCAGCTTTTCGGCGATCGCCTTGCCGATGCCACTGCGTCCACCGGTTACGAGGGCGGTTTTTCCAGCAAGATCGTTCATGACACCGGCTTGCCTCCGTTGACTTCGACGAGCGTGCCGCAAATGTAGCGCGCGTCGTCGGATGCAAGGAAAGCAACGACATCGGCAATGTCTTCAGGTTGCGCGATCCGCCCTAGCGGAACGGTTGCATTGAGCTCGGCAACCGCCGACTCCGGATCCAGCCCCCGCGCGGCAAATCCGCTGCGCAGCATGGGTGTGTTGACTTCGTTGGGGCAGACCGCGTTGATGCGGATGCCCTGGTGGGCATGGTCCAGCCCCATGCACTGGGTCAGAGCGGCGATAGCGGCCTTGCTCATGCAATAGATCGCGTGATCAGGACCCGGTCGCAGACCCCAACAGGAAGCAGTGTTGACGATGACGCCGCCACCGCCGCCTGCCATGACCGGAATGGCCGCCCGGCACAGCCTGAACGGTGCTTCAACGTTGACGGCCATGGACAGTCGGTAGTCGTCATCAGTGGCCTCGGCAACGCTCCCGCGGCGCATCAGGCCGGCGTTGTTGATCAGGATATCAAGGCCGCCGAGAGTTTTGTTTGCGGCCTCGATCAACCCGTCTGCAAACACCGGGTCGGTGAGGTCGCCGGATATTTTGGCGTCTGCATTAATGCCGATAACATCCATGTCGCTGGCGGCAATGACGGCACCCTCATTCCTAAGGCGATCGACGATTGCTTGACCGATGCCGCCCGCGGCTCCAGTGACGAGCGCCCGTTTTCCCTCGAAACGTTGCATGGCTCGACCTCCCGTTTTGGCGAATTCTAGTAGTTCTGATTGAGCGCGTCTTCAGCGGGAATCTCACGCTCCCGGCGCACGATATAGTCCAACAGGGCCTCGTCAATTGCCGGATCGAGCGTCGGCTCCTCGTACTCCACAAGCAGTTTCTTTGCCCGCTCGAGAGCCCGCTCGGTGATTTCCACGCCACCCTCGGCTTGCCATTGTTCGATGGAATTGTTGTCGAACATCTGCGGCATGAAAAATGCCCTTTCGAAATTGGCCTGGGTGTGAGGGTGGCCGAGATAATGGCCGCCGGGGCCGATATCGCGCACCGCCGAAACAGCCTCGTCGAAGTCATCCCAACGGATGCCTTCAGCCATGCGGTAGCCCATGGCGCACTGTTCGGCGTCGACAATGAATTTGGCGACGGAGCAATGCATGCCGGCTTCGTTCCAGCCGGCCGAGTGCCAGATGTAATTTGCACCCGAGTGGAGCACAGCCGACAGGGTCGCCGCACTCTCATATCCGGCCTGCGCATCAAACGTCTTGGCGCCGCCAAGCAGGCTGGAGGTCCGCCAGGGCACGTCGTAGAAGCGTGCCATCTGACCGATCATGAAATTCATCAGGCTGATCTCCGGCGTGCCTGCCATCGGCGCACCGGATTGCATTGAAACAGTCGACAGATAGTGGCCGTAGATGGCGGGTGCGCCGCGGCGGATCACCTGGGTATAGGCGAGTGCCGACAGGGCCTCGGCGTTGAGTTGAGCGACCCCCGGGGCAACCGATGCAGGCGTGTTGGCGCCGCCGAGTACGAAAGGCGAGCACAAGACCGGCTGGTTGCGGCGGCTGAAGGCTCGCATGGCCCCGAGCATCGTCTCGTCCCAGACCAGCGGGGAATTTCCGTTGCAATTGCCGGTGGCGACGGCATGGTCTTCGAGGAACTCTTCTCCGAACAGGATGGCGCACATGTCCATCACGTCCTCGGCGTTTTTCGGGCTCGTGGTCATGCCCATGAACGTCTTGTCGGAATATTTCATAGACGAGTAGGTGATGCGCAGATGGCGATGCGACACCACATGATCCATCGGCTCGACAATGTGGTGAGCCGAGGAATGCAGAGCAGGGGACATGTGGGCGAGTTTGTGAAACATCGCCAGATCGTCCAGAGTCGGCAGCCTGCGCTTGTCCTCGAGATCGCGGATGTATGGTGCACCGGTCATCGGTACAAAGATCGAATGCGGACCGCCGAGCTCGACATTCTTCTCAGGATTGCGCGCGTGATAAGTGATGGATGACGGAATGGTGGTGATCAGCTCGCGGACAAGACCGCGGTCCAGATGCACCGTCTCGCCACGCACATCGGCGCCCGCCTTCTTCCAGTCTTCAAGCGCGATAGGGTCTCTGAAAACAACGCCGACCTCTTCGAGAATATCCATCGAGGCGGAATCGATCCGATGGATCTGTTCTTTATCCATCGGTTCACACAACGGCAGGCCGCGCCTCAGGCTCGGCAACATATCCACTTTCGTTACGGTGCGTTGCGCTCTGCGCGCTGCGCGACCGCCGGCTCGCCGATCGCTCATGATGTCGCTCCTTTCAATCCGGTCTAACCACTCATAGACGGACCGGATTGAACGACGATCATCTTAGCGACATCGCCGGGCAAAAAGCGACTTTGGTTGCCTGATTCAATTTGATTGACCATGCTAACTATATTCCATATGATTAACAGAGTTAACTAAATGGAGTGCCAATCCATGCCGGCCGACTGCCTGGAAGATGTCGAATACAGTCTCCACTCCCGTCTCGGTTACAAGGTGTCTCGGCTCGCCCGTGTGATGGAGGCCCGCCTGGAGGGGATGATCGCCGAATTTGGCGTCACACGTATGATGTGGTGCGTCCTCAGCGGTGTCGGACTGGAAAACGTCAAGACCCCATCGGCGCTGGCCAGCTACATTGGCATCGCCCGGCCCACGGTCTCACGGGTCTTGAGTGACATGGAAAAGCGCGGGTTTATCTACCGCAACGGAGCAAAGGCCGACGGACGAGCTATCGAAATCGAACTGACGGATCTCGGTCGCAACGCGCTGACCCGCTGCCGTCCTCTTGTTGACGATCTGAATGCCCATTTCATTGGCAAACTGGAGCCCCGAGAGCTCGAAGTCATGCTCTCCCATCTCGATTCGCTTGCCGAAGGCGAAACCCGCGAACTCAACGCCCTGTGAAAATGTCATGAAACTGTTCTCTTATAAAGACCGTCCCGTCCATCTTGGACCTTTCCCGCTGGAAACTCTCACCCGTTCGTCGGATCCGCTTGATCTGGAATCGATCGAACCGATGCGGCAGTTGACCACGGACCACCAGCCGCACGAGTCGCTGGCGCATGCGATGGCTCGTTTTCTGGCCATGATGGACACCGTGCGTGATGGCAAGATCGTCCATGGCGAAGCGGAGATCCCGGACGATCCGCAGCTTCGGGCAGAGCACCTGAAGTCGGCGGGTTATTATTTCGATGCGTCGATGGTGGGGATCACGAAGCTCGAACCGGGTCATTACCTGGAGCAGCCTTTCCGCAATCCTATGATCGAGGATATCAAGGCGGAATTGGAGAGAGGGCAACCGAAGAGCTTCGCCTCCGGTGTCGATGCGATCTATGCCGACGTGTTGGAATCGACACGGGTAAAGCTGGAGCCGGTTGACCATCACACCCACGCCCTCGTCTTCCTCGTGGAATACACGCGGGATCCGAGCGCCGACGAAGCAGGCACGGAGTGGTTTCACGACACGCAAGCGGACCGAGCCGCATTGTTGACGGCCAACGTCGCGGCCGTGCTAGCTAGCTACATTCGCATGCTTGGGCACGAGGCGCGGGCTCACACGGCGACGACGTCCGATGTCGACCTCAACCGCCTCGGCGTGTCCGCAGGTTTATGCTCACTGGAGCGGATCGACGGTCGCCAGCAACTGGTCAATCCGTATGTTGGATCGCGTTTCGGCCTGGCGGCAATCACGACGACGCTGGAAATCGAGACCGACCAACATCTCGGTCCCAAGGCGGGGCGGGACGGCTGGCGATCACACGGACCAAATTGGTGGTTGGGCAAGGGCACCGCCCGCCGGGCCGCCAACGCCGAGCCTTATCGGGACCGCGAGTTCCGCATGGGCGCAATGCCATTCGAGAAGATCAAGCGCCGCGACACGCCGACCACGATGATCGACGAAGATCGGGTACCGCGTTTTCCCAAGCGCTCTGATTTCTTCGCCCGAGCGCTGTTCGGCGACATGGGCAAGAACGTGCAGGAAGCCGCCAAGGGTGGCATGTATGTCATGAAAAGCCCGATCGGCGCCTGCGCCCGCCGCGCCCTTGGCGCCCTGCTGCTGCTCCAATTCGGAGATGCACGTGGCCCGGTATCGCCGAATGCGAAAGACCCGGCTCGCAATGCCGACAATCTCAAGGCCGCCTGCTACTACCTGTCCGCCGACGCGGTGGGTCTCAGCCGCGTGCCCGACTGGGCCTACTACTCACACGACGCCGGTGGCAATCCGCTGGAGGCTTATCACGACAACGGCGTATCGCTGTTACTCGACCAGGGGCACGAAACAATGGAAGGCGCCAGCGGCGACGACTGGATCTCGGTTGCCCAATCGATGCGCGCCTATCTCCGGTTTTCGCTGCTTGGCGGCGTTGTGGGCGAACAGATCCGCCGCCTTGGCTTCTCGGCACGCGTGCATTCGGTCCTGGATGGCGATGTGCTGCAGCCGCCGCTGCTCCTGCTATCGGGTTTGGGCGAGGTCAGCCGCATCGGCGAAGTCATTCTCAACCCGTTCCTCGGACCACGGCTGAAGTCAGGAGTGGTCACAACATCGATGCCGATGGAGCACGACCAGCCGATCGACTTCGGGCTTCAGACCTTTTGCGAGGGCTGCAACAAATGCGCTCGGGAGTGCCCATCCGGGGCCATCACGGCCGGGCCCAAGCTGATGTACAATGGCTACGAGATCTGGAAATCGGATGCCGAGAAATGCGCCCGCTATCGGTTGACCAACACCGCCGGTGGCATGTGCGGCCGTTGCATGAAAACCTGCCCGTGGAATCTTGAAGGACTTTTCTCCGACGCCGCCTTCCGCTGGATGGCGATCCACGCACCTGGTTCGGCCAAAACGCTGGCCCGTCTCGATGACCAACTCGGACGTGGCGAGATCAATCCGGTCAAAGCGTGGTGGTGGGACATCGAGCTTGACACGAAACAGGGCCGATATATCCAGGCTGAGGCCACAAATCGACGCGGCCTGTCGCGGGATCTTGACCTTAAATACGAGGACCAGACGCTGGCGGTCTATCCGGCGGATGTCATGCCGCCGCCGCTGCCGGTTGCCCACCCGCTAAACCGGGAAGAGGGGATCGCCCGTTACCGCGCCATGCTGAGGCCAGACGAATACCGAAAGAAAATCGCGGCCGGTGACACCGAGGATCTCGCGCCAAAGCATCCGGGCTTGGAAGGGCCGCCGCCGGTTTTCCCGGTCATCGTGACGAAGCGGGAAGACTTGGCTGAAGACGTCGTGCGCTTCGAACTGACCGGCGAAAACGGCGCCGAACTGCCGCCGTTCGAAGCCGGTGCTCATATCGACGTGGTCGTGGCACCGGAGTACCAGCGACAATATTCGCTGGCTGGCGATCCTGCCGATCAAAGCAAGTATGTGCTTGGCGTGTTGCGCGAGTCCGAGGGGCGGGGCGGTTCACTGCTGATGTGCCGGATCTTCAAGGAAGGCCGCAGGATTTTCATCTCAGAGCCGAGGAACCATTTTCCGCTGGATGAGTCGGCGCCCTTCACGGTTCTGATGGCGGGCGGTATCGGCGTCACGCCACTGATCACCATGGCCCACCGACTGCATGTGCTCGGTAAGGATTTCGTGCTGCACTACAGCGCTCGCTCTGAGGAGCAATGTGGGTTCGCCGAGACACTCAGGAAGATGCCCTGGGCCGACAAGGTCTTCTTCCATTTCTCGGTTGAAAGCGGTCGCGCCGACTTCGACGATCTCATTCCAGCCTATCGCGATGGCTTCAAGCTTTATACGTGCGGCAGCGATCGATACATGGACGCAGTGTTCGAAACCGCCGAGGGGAAAGATTGGCCGGAGGAGGGGCTGTCGAAGGAGTATTTTTCGGTTCCAGAGGCGCCGGACTACATCAATCACGACTTTGTTCTCGAACTCACGCGCTCGGGACGGTCGATTCAAGTCACCGCAGAGGAGAGCGGAACCGATGCGTTGGCGGCTGCCGGGCTTCCGGTTCAGGTCAAGTGCACGGACGGTCTCTGCGGCGTCTGCGCGGCCCAATATACGTCCGGCGAAGTCGAACATCGGGACTATGTGCTGTCGGAAAAGGAACGCAAGTCCAAGGTCATCCTATGCTGTTCGCGGGCAAGCGAACCGGGAGGCACGATCCGCATCGACCTCTAGGTGAAATTTGCCGCTGGCTGATGCGGAATTGTTTTGCTAACGTTTCGTCAGTGGCAGGAAAATCCGGAGCTCGATCATAAGGATTATGTGTGCCGTTTAACGAGATGGAAGACGCCTCCGGAACGCGTGCGCCCTACCAGCGCATTGCTGACTGGATCAAGGATACAGGCACGGAACTTCTAGGCCGCCGGCGCGAGGAGGCGGAGGCCATCTTCCGAAAAATCGGCATCACATTCGCCGTCTATGGCGAGGGCGGAGACCCGGAGCGCCTCATTCCATTTGACATGGTTCCGCGGGCATTCTCTGCTTCGGAATGGGCAGTGCTCGATCGCGGAATCCGGCAACGCGCCCGCGCGCTCAACGCCTTCCTCTATGACATCTACCATCGCGGAGAGATCATCAAGGCGGGGATCATCCCCGGCGATCTCGTGTACCGCAACGCCGCCTTCCTGCCGCAAATGGTCGGTTTCGATCCACCTGGGCGGGTCTACAGCCACATCGTCGGGATCGACATCGTCCGCACAGGGCCGGGCAGTTTTCAGGTGCTGGAAGACAATTGCCGCACACCATCCGGTGTCAGCTATATGCTGGAAAACCGTGAGATAATGGCGCGCATGTTCCCGGATGTTTTCAGCGGTGGTCCGGTCAAGCCGGTCGATCACTACCCGGACGAATTGCTGCGTACTCTGAAGGAAGTCGGTCCGGCAGCCAGCCATGGCGAGCCGACCGTGGTGGTCTTGACGCCTGGGTCATTAAACTCTGCCTATTACGAACACTCCTTTCTGGCAGACCTGATGGGTGTCGAACTTGTCGAGCCGCAGGATCTGTTCGTTGACGATGCCAAGGTATGGATGCGCACGACACGCGGCCCGCAGCAGGTCGACGTGATCTACCGCCGCATCGATGATGACTACATAGATCCACTGACCTTTCGCCCCGACAGCATGCTGGGTGTCCCTGGTCTTTTCGATGCCTACCGCGCCGGTCGTGTGACGATCTGCTCCGCCCCGGGCGCCGGCGTCGCCGACGACAAGGCCATCTATATCTATGTCCCGGAGATGATCCGCTTCTACCTCGGCGAGGAAGCGATCCTGGAGAACATTCAGACTTACCAGTGCCGTCGCGCCGACGAGAGCCGCTACGTGCTAGAGCACCTGGACGAACTGGTGGTCAAGGAGGTTCATGGCTCCGGCGGTTATGGAATGCTGATCGGACCGAAAAGCACGAAGGCCGAGATCTCCGCCTATCGCAAGCGCATCGAGGCGGACCCGGCCGAGTTCATTGCCCAACCAACGCTTGATCTTTCAACCGCTCCGACGCTCGATGAAGACGGCCTGTGCCAGCGGCATGTTGATTTCCGTCCATTTTGCTTGGTTGGCAAGACCATCAGGCTTGTGCCCGGAGGGCTGACGCGCGTGGCACTGCGTGAGGGTTCGCTGGTCGTCAATTCGAGCCAGGGCGGCGGGGTCAAGGATACGTGGGTGTTGCAGGAATAGAGATATGCTGAGCCGGGCCGCGGAAAACCTGTTCTGGCTGGGTCGCTACATGGAGCGGGCCGAAGCCACCGCGCGCATGATATCCATGGGACAGCGCATGGCGGTGCTGCCAGGAACCACGGCCCAGTCGGAATGGACGTCGGTCATGCAGGCGACTGCCGGAACGATGCCGCTGGACCGACCGGTAAACGAGACCGATATCGTCGGTAATCTCATTCTCGACACGGAAAACCCGTCGTCAATCCAGGCGTGCCTCTCCAAGTCCCGCGAGAACGGCCGCGCCGTGCGCACCGGTCTGACCCAGGAAATGTGGGAAAGCCTCAACGACGACTGGCGTTACCTGGAGGGTATGGATACGCAGGCTGCCCGGCGTCAGTTGAGCCGCATCCTGGAATGGGTTCGCGCCCGAGCGGCGGTGTTTCGCGGAGCCGTTGAAACGGCTATGCTGCGCAACGAAGGCTACGATTTTCTGCGCCTGGGCGGCGGCATCGAACGGGCGGACATGACGTTGCGGCTCCTTAACGTCAAATATTTCCTGCTGTTGCCGGAAACCGAGGTTGTCGGCGGTGGGCGCGATCATCACCAGTGGATGTCGATGCTTCACGCCGTTTCGGGGCTGCGAGCCTATCACCATCATTATTTTGGCGACTACGCGCCCTGGAATATTGCTGACTTTCTGCTACTGAACCGCGCGTTCCCGCGTTCGGTCGCCTTCAGCTACAGCCAGATCAATGACTGTTTAGTGCGGTTGGAGAAAAGTCACGGTGGCTCGCATTCTTGCCAAAGGACGGCCCGAACCGAGTGCGAACGTCTGGATCGGCTGGACATCAACACGATCTTCAACGATGGCCTCCACGAATTCCTCGATGACCAGATCGTCAAAACCGCGCGGATCAGTCGGGAGGTTTCCGATGCCTACCATTTCTGACGGAGCCAACTGATGCGTCTGCATGTCCATCACCGGTCAGCGTACTCCTATGATCCGGCGGCGGCGCGCGTTTCGCTTCGATTGAAACTCTATCCGTCGATCTATGCCGGTCAGAGTGCCGAGTCCTGGCAGGTCACAGTCAACGGCGAGGCAGTCGAGCCGATCTACATGTCCGGCTACGGAGACGATGTTGCCCTCTGGCAGAGCCGGGACCCTATCGAAAGCGCAATCGTGATTGCAGATGGCATCGTCGTGACGGATGATACAGCCGGTGTGGTCAGAGATCTGCCGCGAAAGCCTCCATCTGCGATATTCACCCGCAATACCCCGCTGACCGAGCCAGACAAGGCCATAGAGGCGCTGGCGAAACAGACTGAGCTGGAGGACGCGCTGGAAACGGTTCACGCCCTTTCGGCGGTGGTCAAGGATACGGTAGAATACAAGGCTAAGGCCACCAGCAGTGAGACGACTGCAGCCGAGGCTCTGGCTCTAGGAGCCGGCGTTTGTCAGGACCACGCTCATATTCTGATTGCCGCCTGCCGCACGCTCGGCATCCCTGCGCGATACGTCACCGGATATCTCAAAGCCACAGAAGAGCAGGGTCATCTGCTCGAGACGCATGCGTGGGTCGAGGCGCATATCCAGAAGTTTGGCTGGGTCGGCCTTGACCCGTCAAACGGGATATCCCCAACGGACCACTATATCCGGATCGCCTGCGGTCTGGACGCCGACGATGCGACTCCGATAAAAGGCCATGTCGTTGGCGGTTCCGATATTTCCCTCAAGGCGGAGGTTGCAGTAGCGGATAGCCAGCAACAGTAGACTGGGACTGTTCGCTTTGACTTACTGTGTTGCCATCAAACTGGATGCCGGGCTCGTGATGTTGTCGGACACGCGAACCAACGCCGGGCTGGACAACATTTCTCGCTACGGCAAGATGCATTGCTGGGAAGTCCCCGGCGAGCGTGCATTGGCCTTGATGACTGCGGGAAATCTGTCGATCACCCAAGGCGTCATTACACGGCTGGAAAAGCAGATCGAGACCGCGGCGATCGACCCTGACACGGAGACTGTCCTCAACACAGACAGCATGTTTCGTGTCGCCCAGATGGTCGGCGAAACCATGCGCAAGGTCCAACAGCGGCACAAGGAAGGCATGGAGGCCCAGGGAACCGCATTCGACGCGACCATTCTCGTTGGGGGCCAGAGAAAAGGCGGATCGCTGCGCTTGTTCCTGGTGTACTCCGCAGGCAATTTCATTGAGGCAACGCGGGACACCCCGTTTTTTCAGATCGGTGAGCACAAATACGGCAAACCGATCCTTGATCGGGTGATTACGCCAGAGACACCGCTGGAGAAGGCCAAATTGGCTGCCTGCGTGTCGATGGACTCCACCTTGCGCAGCAATTTATCTGTCGGGATGCCGCTTGATCTGGCAATCATCGAGACGGATCATTTCGCGTTCTCAGAGCGCCGGCGTATTGAGCCGGATGATAAGGATTTCACAGCGCTGTCGGAGGCCTGGTCGCGGGCTCTGAACTCGGCGTTTCACGACCTGCCGCACCTGTTTTGAAGTCAGGCTGAAGCCGTCGGTCAGACACGCAAAACGTGCAAATGCAGGGTGCATCACCCATTTGGGTGATGCATGTCAGCGGCAAATTTCATTGGATGAGCTTGCCGGGATCCGATCTTCCCGACCGGCTTTGCAAGGCGCCCTGCGGATTGCGCCCTGCAAAGACTGCGATGACGCCCGTGGCCCCAATGCCATAGTGCGGGCGGCTCCACTATCGCAGCGGACGGCCGTTTCGTCGCCATTCCTGAATGGCGGAGAATGGCCGTCCGGGGGCCGGCTATCGCTTGTTATGCCGAGTCGACTCGTTCCAGAGCGCCGTCGATGGCGCTGACGATCTGATCGATATCATCCCGTGTGCTGATCAGGGCCGGGCTGAGACAAAGCGTGTTGTTATAGGCCTCGATGCTGCGGTTGGTCGCGCCGATGATCACCCCCTGACCCATACAGTCGGCCACAACTGCCTGCGTGACTTTCTCGGCGACCGGCTCCTTCGTCGAACGATCTCGAACCAGTTCCGCACCGCAGAACAGGCCTTTGCCGCGGACGTCACCAATGATGGCATGTTTGTCCTTCAGTGCTCCAAGACTGTCCATCAGGTAAGCGCCCATGGCGGTCGTATTGTCGAGCAACTCTTCGTCTTCGATGATACGCATGTTTTCCAGCGCCGCAGCCGGGCCTGCCGCGCAGCCACCAAACGTCGAAATATCGCGGAAATAACTCATCGGATCGTCCGGATCACTCTTGAAGAGGTCGAACACCTCTTCCGTGGTCACGGTGCAGGATATAGCCGCATATCCGGATGCGACGCCCTTTGCCATGGTGACCAGATCCGGCTTGATGCCGTATTGCTGATAGCCGAACCACTTTCCAGTGCGTCCGAGACCGCATACCACTTCATCGATATGGAGCAGGATGTCGTATTTCCGGCAGATCTCCTGCACGGTTTCCCAATAGCCCTCGGGCGGCGTGATAACGCCACCGCCGGCTGTGATCGGTTCGAGAACCATGCCACCGATGGTGTCCGGACCTTCGCGCAGGATGACATCCTCGATCGCGCGAGCTGCCTGGACGCCATAGTCGGCGCTATCGCCGAATTGAGAACGGTATTCGAGACAGTGCGGCACCTCGACAAACCCCGGCGTGAATGGGCCGTACTGGTCCTTGCGCTGATTCTGACCACAAGAACTCAGGGTGGTGATGGTCGTGCCGTGGTAATCGCGCTCGCGATAAAGAATCTTGTGTTTGCGGCCGCCATATTTGTTGTGCGCGATTTGCCGGATGATTTTGTAGGCCTTTTCATTGGCCTCCGATCCCGAGTTGGAGAAATAGACCCGGCTCATCCCGGGCATTTTCTCGACGAGCTGGCGGGCGAACAGGGCGCCCGGAACGTTGCCGGCGGAATTGGCGAAAAAATTCAATTTGACGAGTTGCTCGCGTACCGCGTCGGCAATGCTCTCGCGGCCATAGCCGACGTTGACCGTCCACACTCCGCCGGACACGGCGTCCAGATATTCCCGTCCATTAGCATCCCAGACACGCAAACCCTTGCCCTCTATGATGACCATAGGATCTTGGGTTTCGTAGCGCTTGTGTTGGCTCAGGTGGTGCCAGACATGAGCGCGATCACTGTTGACGGCTTCGCTGAAATCATTGGTGCCAGGTACTATATTCATGGGTTCCAACTCCCGACGGGGCGGCCGCATGCTCGCGCGGGCCCGATTGCGACGAACGGCACACTTTCATGTCCGTCGTGCTGCAGATAGTCCCAGATTGATTTGCTCCATGACGCCAGATTGAATGATAGGTCAACTACGCGTCCCAAAGCGGCTGAGGCCTTCTCTGAGGAAATCGATAGTCACTCTGGTTTTGTGGGGCAGGTACCGGGCGCTGGGATAAATCAACCATGTAGCCGATCGCGAGTGCGCTCCGGACACTTCGTAGTCCGGGAGTAATTCCACCAGCCGCCCAGCCTTTATGTCATCACTGACCACCCAATCGATCAACATTACGGGTCCCAGGCCATCCCGGGCGCACTGGCGCAATGCCATGATCGAAGATATCACAATATCACCGGAGATCGGGATCTCGGTGACACGACCATCGCCGTCCCTTGCAATCCAGTTGGACTCCACGCCTTGCGGCCGCATCATAAGGCAGCGGTGGTGTACAAGATCCATGGGTGTGCGAACCAGATCGTTCTGCTCCAAATAGGCGGGGCTGGCGCAAATCCGATACCGGTTATCGAACAGTTTGCTGGACACGAAGTTACCGCCGCCGCGGCTACCCAACCGGATGGCGAGGTCGATCCGTTGCGAGACGAGATCAACGGGCGTGTCAGACAGGGCGAGCTCAAGTTTGAGGTCAGGATACAGTTCCCGCATGCGCGGCAGAAGCGGCGTCAAGCAAATCTGCCCGAACGCCATTGTCGCGGCGATCCGCATTTTTCCCTTGGGCTGGGCATTGACCGCATGCGCTTCGTCTTGAGCAATGGACAGGTCTTCGAGCAGCGGAGCGACATGCGAAAGATAAATCTCGCCGCCTTCGGTCAGCTTGACAGTTCGCGTTGTTCGCTGGAATAAACGAAGTCCCAGTTCCTGTTCGAGGCCCGCAATCGTGCGGGATACCGTCGACGGATCCGCGTCCATTTCGCGAGCCACTGCGGCAAAGCTTCCGCGTTGGGCGACAGCAACGAATATTCGAAGCGCGGCGAAATCCATTAGTGCAATTTATGCACGAAGCTCTTGCGTGTCGAGCGGTTTATTATCGTTGACCTGTCACTTATTTTCGCGAGTCAGGGTTGTGCGACCGACCGGCAGACAGGCGATGATTGACGGTTGGGAGAGCAATAATCGGTGTTGGCAGCCAAAAACGCGGGTTGCCCATACGCCTCCGGTATCAATCCAATCGCCTGGCTGAAATTCCGCCCACCTTTCAGCAAGACGATTAATGTGGCGCTCTGATGTGAGCTCAGAGCGTCGGGGATTGTGCCGGAGGCGACACCGATTTCAAAGCGCGTAATAATTCCAATATGTTCAGCGCCTTGCGCCACATAATGGATTCGTTTTGCAAGGTACACTGAAGCCCAATTGAGCCACGGAAGTCGGTGAACGGTTTTGGGGACGACGACCGGCCTGACCCCGGTGCGAAGTCACCGCCGATTTGCGACCGCTCTACCGTCGAATGAATTCGATTTCGATAAACGCACACTCAAAATCATTGGCATTGATGACGTCGTGTTCGACACCGCGCTCGCGATAGTAGGGCACGCCGTTTGATAGGTCGGCGGTTGTGCGCTCACCGTTTCCGTGATCGATTTCCAACTGACCATCGAACAAAGGGACAACCACATAGTCATACTCGTGGCGATGCCAACCGGTGTTGTCTCCGCGTTGGCCGAAACGCCATTCGGTAACACGGGTTACGTCGTTATCGACGAGCACTGTTGGGCGGGCGCTTCCTGCATCCATTGACATGGTCCATCCATTCAAAGTGTTGCCTGTACACCAGAACCTATGATGCCGGCCAAGGGGTGGACAAGCCCAGTGGCAACGAGACGATCTATCTGATTTGGATCAATGCAAGGCGCCAGGTTTTGGTACAAGGTGGACAGGGGCGATGCCGATCCTGTTGGAGAGATGACATACGGTTGGGAGGCCGACAATGGCAGGCAGTGACGATGCGGATGTGTATGAGCCGCCGAAAGTACCTGAAATCAAGACAGTCACGTTCCAGGATATTCGTGGTGCCTTTTCTGCTGGTATCGCCGATTTCCTGAAAGCGCCGCTGTTCGGATTGTTCTTCGGCGGCATCTTTACACTCGGTGGTCTGGCCATTCTGGCCTCGCTGACCGTTTTCGACATGCACTGGATGATCATCCCGCTGGCCATTGGCTTTCCGCTTATCGGCCCATTCGTCGCAGTTGGGCTTTATGAGGTCAGCCGTCGACTGGCCGCCGGCCAGCCGCTGGTCTGGCGCGAGATTCTGCTGGTCGTATTCCGCCAGCGGGAGCGGCAACTCAGCTGGATGGCGTTTGTGGTGCTGTTCATATTCTGGCTGTGGATCTATCAGGTCAGGCTGCTGTTGGCTTTGTTTCTTGGGTTCAAAAGCTTCTCGACCATTCAGCGCTTTCTGGATGTGATCACGACCTCCGCCGAAGGGATTGCCTTCATTGCAGTGGGCACCATCATCGGTGCGATCATCTCGTTTGTGCTGTTTTCCGCAACGGTCATCTCCATGCCCTTGCTGCTCGATCGCGAGCTCGATTTCATCACTGCGATCATCGTCAGCTTCAAAACCGTTATCAAGAATCCTGTTCCAATGATCAGTTGGGGAATCATCGTTGCCGTATTGGCAATCGCAGCCATGGTTCCGTTTTTTCTCGGCTTGCTGGTGATACTGCCCGTTGTCGGTCACTCGACTTGGCATCTCTATGAAAGGGCGATTGAATCGGAATAGGCAATGGCGATAGGGTTGTGTCAAAGCCAATTCCGATCCGGGGAGCACAGAATGACAAACGGCACTGTAAAGTGGTTCAACTCGACCAAGGGCTTCGGTTTCATCCAGCCGGACGGCGGCGGGTCGGACGTGTTTGTACACATTACCGCCGTTCAAAAGGCGGGACTGCAGGGGCTGGACGAAGGTCAGAAAGTTCAGTTCGAAGTTGCGACGGACGACCGCACCGGGCGTTCGTCTGCAACCGACATCAAGGTCGGCTGACATCAACTGCCGCGTTCTTTGGATCCGCTTTGCGCCGCTCCCATCGGTTTCTTGGCGGGCGCGCCGTACTCGTCGATGAATTCACGGAAAACACGATCCAGTTGCTCCGCATCAGCATAGTCTTCGAGCCGTTCCAGAAGCACGACGAGGAGGTAGTTGTTGCCCAGAGCCCAACGATCGTTCAGCGTTCGCAATTGCGCATAGGCTTCCTCTGTCAGAGCTGCATTGAACCGTTTTGGCAGGGTAGGCGTTTCGCCGGCATGTTCCGAACTCCATTTCTGCTGGTGTCCTGAATCTGAAGTTCGTCACATTGTGCAGCACGCACCGAACGAACTTCAGATTCAATCAGGACACTAGCAAGGTTATGAATTTATTGTGGTTTATGGATTTGAAGTTCCTACCGGAGGTCGCTGCAATAATCATTGGAACTTCAAATCCACCACATTAGGCTTCGGCACCGTCAGTGCCGCACAGGCTTTCGGGCTCGGTGGAGCCCAGTCCTTTGTCCTCAATATCTTTGGTGCGCTGCCAGAAGACCGCGTGCAGCGCCTCCATTGATGTCGTCTTACAGGAGCGCACCGCTGCGCAACGGGTCGCAAGGTCACCGACATCGGGGAAGGGAGCGCCACGCTTGTGCTCTGGCGCCACCATCTGCAGGCCTTTGCACTGATGACAGATGCCCTGTTTGCTCACCAGGGCGCACAGACCCTCGAAGCGTTCCTGCATTGATTTGCGTGCCGTGGCCAGACGGTGGCGAAGGACCGATTCAGACGTGCCCAGGGCGTTCGATGCCTCTCTAGAAGACAAACCAACAATATCGCGAAGAACGAGAGCGGCAATCTCATCCGGTGGCAAGGAACGGCCGACGCAGGTAAAGCAGTAGGCGATGTGTTCGCGAACCTCGAACGCAAAGTCGGGCGCTGCGCATTGGTCGATAACCTCGCCGGAGAGTTTTTCGGACGTGGCGCAAAGGTTGGCATAGGCGACCTGCGCCTCACTGCGCCAACGCTTTTGACGTCGCAGGAAATCAACCGCTGATCTGGACGCGATGGACGTCAGCCAAGTCGACAGGCTGGAAGCGCCCTTAAAGCCTGCGATACCCTGCCATGCCTTCAACAGGGCTTCTTGCAAGACATCCTCGGTGTCTTCGGGATGACCAACCATGCGTCGAATGACGGACCGCAGCTGTGGGCGTAAGGGAGCAACGAGGCGTTCAAACGCCGCCTCGTTACCCGATTTCGCCTGTTCGATGAGTTTTTCGTCGTTCATGCGGCGTGGCTTTCTCCGTAAGCGGCCAAAGTGGCCGGCCGCGCCCGCATGCGTTGGTGCCATTTTGCCAGGCGCGGCCTGCGCACGAGCTGTTCGGATGCGGTCGGTACGGTTTTCAGATAATGCGAAAGCATCGGTTCGAACACAAGGTCCGCCAGACTCAAACGGTCGGCGACCAGAAAGGCTCCTGGCTCCATGAGCGCGTCGATGGCATCAAGGCAGCGTTCGGCGGGGGCGGTGTCGATCGTGTTGATGTCGTCCGCAAAGGTAGCTTTCACCAAGACTGGGTATGCGTAATCGATGCAAAGGGAGATGGCTTGCCACATGCGCGCCCTCTTCAGCGCTTCGTCCGGAACCAACTCGCCCTTTTCCGCCAAATCGTTGAGATAGGACAATATCGCGGGGGTCTCGTAGATCTGCTGCGATCCATGCTGCAATATTGGCATTTTGCCAAATGGGTGCAGCGCCAGATGGCTCGGCTTGCCGAATTCGAGCGGCAGAAGCTCGTATTCCAGCCCGAGTTCCCTGCAGGCAATGCTCGCGCTGCGTACGTAGGTGCTGCCTTCAAATCCATACAGTTGAATATCCGTCATTGTCATCTCCGGTTGCTGGTTGAACGTCTGTGTTCAGTTGTTTAGACGGATGCATCCGGGAATTCCGCCAAGCTGCGGAAATAAAAGAGATAATTTGAAAGGCTGTCGTTTATCGTTTCCAGGGGGCAATGACTGGGTCCCGCGAGCACTGCACCCACGCCGCACAATCGATCCAGGCGCAGGAGTGCGATCAAAATGCCGCTCCTGACGGTGTTGATTGTAGCCCTGCATTGGTGTTGAATCCCAACTGACAGTGACTGAGCGGTTCCTCCGATTCAGCCAGAACCCAGCAGGAGACGACAGGATGACACATCTAAGAATCGGCGATCAGGCGCCTGATTTCGAAGCCAATACGACGAAAGGCACCATCAATTTTCACGAATGGCTCGGCGATTCCTGGGGTGTTCTGTTTTCTCACCCGAAGGATTTCACCCCGGTCTGCACAACGGAACTTGGCTACATGGCCCGGATCAATCCGGAGTTCCAGAAGCGCAACGTGAAGATCGTCGGCCTGAGCGTCGACCCGGTTGAAAACCATGCGGAATGGGCTGCCGACATCGAGGAAACGCAGGGCTTCATGCCCAACTACCCGATGATCGGCGATACCGATCTCAAGGTTGCCAAACTCTATGGCATGTTGCCTGCCGGCGCCGGCGAGACGTCGGAAGGGCGCACTGCGGTCGACAATCAGACGGTGCGGACCGTGTTCGTCATCGGACCGGACAAGTTGATCAAGCTGACCTTGTCCTACCCGATGAGCACTGGCCGCAACTTTGACGAAATCCTCCGGGTGATCGATTCAATGCAGCTGACCGCCAAACACAAGGTGGCCACGCCGGTCAACTGGACGGACGGCGAAGACGTGATCATCGTGCCTGCGGTCTCCAATGAAGAGGCCGAGAAAAAATTCCCGGACGGTTGGAAGACACTCAAGCCCTATTTGCGGGTCGTGCCACAGCCGAAATAGTGCTTTCGCCTGTGCGGCGCTAAAGGCGCCGCACAGTGATTTTCGTTTGGTAATGGTGTCTCAAAGCGACACGAAAAACCGGATAATGAAGGCGTTGGCCAGATCGACGAAGAACGCCGAAACCATCGGCAAAACGATGAAGGCAAGTGGCGCCGGTCCATAGCTCTTCGTGACCGATGACATGTTGGCGATGGCTGTTGGTGTGGCGCCCAACGTAAAGCCTGCAAAGCCGGCGCTCAACACGGCCGCGGTATAGTCGCGGCCCATCAATCGGAAGAATAGCAGGATGATGAAGGCAACGGTGCCGAAGATCTGAAAAGCCAGCACTCCGAGGAGCGGGCCGCCAAGCCCCTGCAAGGTCCAGAGCTGCATGCTCATCAGCGACATCGCCAGAAAGATGGAGAGACAGTAGTCGGAGATGACGGCCAGCGCTCGCGTGCGCGCCGGCCATGGAAGACCCGGAAGCAAATACGGGATCGTGTTCGACATTGCGATGGCGACCAGCAGGCAAGGGACGAACAGCGGCAGTTTCAGCCCCTGTGCCTCGATCACCTGGTTTGCGAGATATCCGATAATGATCGCTACGTTGATGGCGAGCAGCGAACGCATGATGCTGATGTGGTTGACCTTCGTGTCTTCTTCGCCTTCCTGCTCGTAAGGCAGGCCTACGATCGGCCCCTCCGAAGGCGCACCAACCAGCCTGTGCCTATCGATGAGGTACTTAGCGATTGGACCACCGATCAAGGCCGCGCAGACGAGCCCAAGCGTTGCGGCCGCAATGCCGATTTCGTCGGCACTCGCGAGTCCGGTCATTTCACTCACCGTTGGCCCCCACGCAATAGCCGTGCCGTGGCCGCCTATCAGCGACGCGGAGCCAAGAAGCACGCTAACCGGTCGCGGCAGGTCGAAGATTTGGGTTCCGATCAGCCCGATTGTGTTTTGAAAGATGATGAAGGCGATAGTGATGGCGAGCAGGATACCCAGGAGCCGTCCGCCGGCGACGAGGTCCTTGAACCTTGCGTTGATTCCGATGGTGGTGAAGAAGATCACCAGCAGCTCGTCACGGGTCGAAAGCTCGAACGTGATTTCCGTGTTCAGCCAGGCATAGGCGGCCCACGTGATGAAAGCTGCGGCAAGGCCGCCCGAGACTGGTTCCGGAATGTTGTAGATCTGGAGGAACGACAGGTTGCGGGTCAGGAACGCACCCAGGAAAAAAACGATGATGCCGATGGTGACGGCGACAAAATCCGTTACGAGGATCGTCTGGACAACATCCTGATTCACGCGAGAAATTCCTTGCCTTCGCCGACCGGTCTGATTTGGTGTCGGCGATGGACAGAAGCAAAAATGGTAATCTGTGGCAAGCAACGAATACGGAAACCGTGCGTGCGGATCCAATCGATCGCAACCTTGAGACAGAGCTGATCATAGTTGGCGGTGGTTTCACCGGCTGTTCCGCGGCTTTGCATGCAGCAAAAGCAGGCAAGGATGTTGTGTTGCTGGAAGCGCGCGATATTGGTTACGGCGGATCCGGGCGCAATGTCGGGCTCGTCAATGCCGGCCTGTGGTTGCCTCCGGAAGCCGTTGAGGGCGCCCTGGGCGCGAGCGCTGGCGGCCGGCTCAATGCGGATCTTGCAGCAGCGCCGGATCTTGTCTTTTCATTGATCGAGACCCACGGAATCGAGTGCGAGGTCGTTCGCAACGGTACCCTTCACTGTGCTCATTCGGAAGCCGGTTTGGCTGACCTGAAAAGCCGGTACGAGCAACTGGCCGCACGTGATGCCCCGGTGCGTCTCCTTGATCGGTCGGAGACGGTGGCGCGGACGGGTACCGGAGACTTTTGCGGCGCATTGCACGATGCACGTGCCGGAACGATCCAGCCTCTGGCCTACTGCACCGGGCTGGCCCGGGCCGCAAAGGAGGCTGGTGCCAGCATACACATAAACAATCCGGTCGTGCGTATTGGCCGCCGCGGCAGCGATTGGGTCGTCGAGACGAGGGGCGGGACGGTCACGGGCAAGGCTTTGCTGGTCGCCACGAATGCCTATCAAGCGGGTTTGACCGGCGTTCCGGCATCAAGCCACGTTCCGGTGTTCTATTTTCAGATGGCAACCGCTCCGTTGTCGCCCAATCTGGCGGGAACCATCCTTCCTGGGCTCGAAGGAGCCTGGGACACCGCGCTCATCATGTCGTCTTTTCGCAAGGATGCCTCCGGCAGGTTGATCGTCGGCGGCATGGGTTCGCTGGATCATGTGACCGGCGGAATCCACAGAGGGTGGGCCCGTCGCAATATGGAGCGGCGCTTTCCGGCACTTCGCGACCAGCCACTGGAACATGCCTGGTGCGGCCGGATTGCCATGACGTCGGACCACATACCAAAGATTGTTCGCCTGGGTCCCAATGGTCTGTCGATCTTCGGATACTCCGGGCGCGGGATCGCTCCCGGAACGCTGTTTGGAGCCCGCGCCGCGGCGTTGCTTTGTGATGGCGAAGAGGACAGTTTGCCCGTCGAAGCAACAGCCCCATACAGTGAGGCTCTGACAGGATTGAAGAGCGCCTATTTCGAGTTCGGAGCGAGCGCCTATCACGCCATCCGTGGTTGGGTATGAGACACAGCCGGTTCAACCGTTGTGTTCGATTTCCAATACGCCGGCACTTCGTCTCATGATCAGGGCTAGCCAGACGATCAACAGGAGACCAAGAAGTGCCAAGCATCCAGCGGCGATGATCGACAGGCGATACCCGCCAATCTGCGCTAGCACTGCTCCAAGAAATGGAGCGATCGCGAACCCGGCCAGATTCGGCACCGCCTGCAATCCGGAAATGGCACCGAACCCGGTTCGCCCAAGCGATTCAGCCGTAACGACCGGCCTGAGGATATTGGTCAAACCGTAGGCGGCTCCTTGCGTCACGGCGAAGGCAAAAGCCATCAGGACCGAGGCGCCGGCGAGAAAGAGAACAAGCGCCGCGCAGGACAATCCGACAAAGGCGACCACGCTGATGTTGATCGCACTTACGCGATGATCGAAGCGCGTCATCAGAAGTCGTCCGGCCACCTGAGAGGGGCCTATCAGCGAGGCGACCGTCACGGCTGTCGCCTGCGCCAATCCTCGATCGACCAGGATCGGCATGATGTGGTTGAGCAATATGCCATGGTTCAGCGCGATCATCGGGAAGGCGACAGCCAACAGCCAGAACTCGCGTCGCCGCAACGCCGCTTTGACCGCCGCTTTACTGCTCGTGTTCGCCTGAGCGCCGTGGCCGGTTTCTTTACTGTCGCCGAGCAGGGTGCTGCCGATGATCAGAAGTGGCGCACCCAAAAAAGCGACAGCTGCCGCGAAAACCACCACCGCACCGCGCCATCCGATTGTGTCGGCCAGGATTGCGCCGAGCGGGAAGGCGATTGATGAAGCGAAACCGGCGCACAGAGTGATGCGGGTTATCGCCGCTCTCGCGGACTTGCCCCTTGTCCGTGTGACCAGTGCAAAACACGGCTCGTAGAGACAGCTTGCATGGGCCAATCCGATCATAGCCCACAAAGCCAGGAAGGACGCCTGGCTCTCGACGATTGCCAACAGTGCAAGGCAAAAGGCGCCAAACAGGGAGCCGGCGCCAAGCAATAGACGACCGTGCCCCATGTCGACGATCCGGCCGGCAATCGGAGAGGCGACAGCGGCAACCAGTAGCGCCAGGGTCAAGCCGAATGCAATGTCGGTTTTACTCCAGCCGAGATCTGCCTCCCAGCTCAGCAGCAGCGCAGCAAAACTGTAGAAAAGGCCGGCCCAGACGATCGTCTGGCCGGCTGCAAGAAGCCATACGGCGAGCCCCGCGGGCCTGCCATCCGTCGGCGTTTCGGCTGCGGATGAATCCATAAAGGCCTGTTTATCACAGATACTGGAACGCGATACCCGCAAGCACTGCGCCCATAAGACCCAGGCCGAGATAGGCTGCGAAAACCTCGTGTCGCACCAGCGACCATACAGCCGTCATGGCTGGAATGGAGCTGACAGCACCCGCTGTCATGAAGGCCATTGCCGCTCCCGGCGTCATGCCTTGCGATACGAGGCCGGCGAGAAGCGGCGGTGCCACATAGCCGTTCAGGTAGGCGGGCATGCCCACCAAAGCGGCCGTTGCGATCGGCAGAACGCCTTCGCCACCCACGAGCGAGGCGATGAGTGAGGCCGGAACGTAGGTCACGAGAACAGCTTCCAGCACATAGGCGAAGGCCAGCCATTTGGCGAGGAAAGCTGCATTGCCAACGAATTCGCTGCGAAACGTGTCGCGACGCTCGGTCTCCCGCCAGAAAACCCAGGCCGGCTTGCCGTCAAACGGGGAGGGCCCGCAGCCGCACCGCTTCGCAACAGTTTTGCGAAGCGGATTGGAAAACACGCCCATGGCCATCAGTGCCTTGATCGCAAAACCTCCGAACAGGCCAAGCGATACGGCTGCCACCGCTTTGCCGATGGCAAACGGCCATCCGAGCGCCGCGGCTGTAATGAACAAAGTTGGAGGATCGATCAAAGGCGACGATAGCCAGAAGGCCATGACGGCAGACAACGGTGCGCCAAGCGCCAGCAGGCCGGCAATGAACGGGATCACTTCGCAGGAACAGAACGGCGCCAATCCGCCAAGCAGCGCTGCAAACACAATCATCCTGGTTTCGCGCCCTTCGAAAGCGGAGGCCACATAGGCCTCGGCACCTGAGGCCTTCAGCCAGGCGATCATGATGACCGCCACAGCGATATAGGGCAGGGTACCCAGAAATGCGTTCACAGCAAAAGTTGTGAATCCTGCCACGCGCGTCGGATCCAGAATCAGCACCGCTAGAGGAATGGCAACGACCAGCGTCCACGGGGACGCAAGCCATTTCAGGGAAAACCGCGCCTGCGGTGACGGGTTGGTGATGTCTGACATGGTCGTGTCCACCGTCGATTGGAAATAAAACTATATTTCTAGTTATATCGCTCTAATCTAATCGTCAAGTGGATTTCATGAGGGTTTTGGCTTGGGGAGCGTCTCGGACAGACGCAGCAGGGCTGCGAGCGAGATAGCGGCGAAGACCACGATCAGGAAGACGGGCGCATAATCGGCGCCGGTGCGCTTGACCAGATATGTGGCCGCCAGCGGCGTCATGCCGCCGAAAAACCCATAAGCGATGCCGTTCCCAATGGACAAAACACTGCAGCGAAGTTGAGCGGGAAGGGCTTCTGCAATCAGCAAGCTATAAACCGGGTAGCCGCAGGCCAGGATGAGTCCGAACAGGCACTGACCTATCAGGGTTAATGCAAAGGAGCCCTGGTGCATCAACCACCAGAGCGGCCAACTGAATAGAAGCAAACCGACAAAGGTCACCATCGCCATGGGTTTCCGCCCAATTCGATCGGCAGCGTAGCCAGCCAGTGGGAACACGGCCATCATGGTGAGCTGTCCGAGCGTGTTGATATCCAGTGCCTCGGCGGTCGACATGTGCATGTGCAGTTCGAGATCAGAGGCGGAATAGATGAAGGTGACGTAAAAGCCGACACCACCAACGAGAATGAGGCACACATAGGCAACGATCGGACGCCACCCACTGCGTACAGCCTCTTTCAATGTCAGAAGCTGCGCCTGGTTCGCCTTGGCAAGCTCCGAGCTCTCCTGAATGCCGCGTCTGAGCACGAAGCCTACCAGCGTAAAGACCGCGCTCAGCAGGAAGGGAACCCGCCAGCCCCAGTCCTGCATCTGGGCATCCGTCAATATTGTGGCTGCCAACGCTCCGATTGCCGAACCGGTGACGGCGCCAAAGAATTCGCCGACCATCGACCAGCTTGAGACAAATCCACGCTGATTCCTAGGCGCATGTTCGATCAGAAAGACTGTCGAAGTGGTGTATTCGCCGGCGACGCTGAAGCCTTGCAGAAGGCGCAGAGCAATAAGCAGCGCTGGCGCCGCAACGCCGATGGTCTGGTAGCCTGGCAGGAGACCGATACAAACCGTTGCGGTGCCCATGACACCAACGGAAAACAGCATGACGGGTCTGCGGCCGAGACGGTCAGCAAGGCGCCCGAGAACGACGCCGCCGAGCGGTCGCGCACCGTATCCGACGGCAAAGACGCCGAATGCGGCAAGCAGCGAGGCCAATGGGTCATCGGATGGGAAGAACTGCTTCCCGATGGCCGCGGCGAAAAAACCGTAAATGGCGAAGTCGTACCATTCGATGAAATTGCCGGCGCCCGCGGCGACAATTTTGAAACGCAAAGACTGCCTGCCCGCCATGCCAGAGCTCCCGCGGCTGATGCCAACAGTTCAGCCGATTCGAACAGACGCGTACAGGTCTGCTGACTGACGATGGTAAACGGAGACGCTGTTGGGTCAGACAGCGCGCCGCAGATTAACGCGATCGTAGTGGGCCATCAGGTCGTTGAATCTCTCGCCCTGCACCGCAATGTGGGATTTCAGTGCCGTTTCAGCGCCCACGGCATCGGCCTGCTCCAAAGCCTTCAGAATCGACCGATGTTCCGACATTGATTGCTGCATCCGACCGCGTAGGTGTAGTTGCATGCGTCGGAACGGCTGCAGCCGCTTTTGCAGACGGTGGGCCTCCGATTCCAGAAATCCGTTGCCGCTGGCCCTGTAGAGCAACTGGTGGAAGCGTTCGTTGCGATGGTAGTACGCATCGGCATCGCCACCCAGCAAGGCCTTTTCGCACTCCACTGCAGCCTGTTGCAGCTCGGAAAGGTCGTCATCGGTCAGCCTGCGCGCGGCGAGGCGTCCGCACATGCCTTCCAATTCGGCCATGACCTCGAACATCTGCACCAGCTCGACCACGCCCGGATGTCGCACATAGGCGCCGCGGTGCGGCAACAGCTGCACGAGGCCGGAAGCAGCCAGCATCTGAAAAGCCTCCCGCAGCGGCGTCCGTGACACGCCAAATTTCTCCGACAAGCGGGTTTCGTCCAGTCTGTCTCCGTCCGCGAAAGCACCTGTGACAATCAACTGTTCCAGGTTTTCGCGAATGCTGTCGGCGCGCCGCCGGGTCATCTGCATGTCACGATCCATCAACAAATCATACTCAAAAAAGCCTCAGTTGTATACAATTCAGAAGTTATCAAATACAAAGATGATAGAGTGTGCGCTTACGAGACCGATATGTTTCTCGAGGTGGTGCCGACGCCGTGGAAAGGAGCAGAGCATGAACCGGTCGCGTTTCTTGCCGGACATTCTCGGCTCGATTTTCGAGCGCCGTTATTCGGCCATGGCCGCATTCGACAAACGGTCGATCGAAGAGATGTGCGAGGCGCTAATGACCGGCGCCGGTGAGGTTTCCGGTCTCAAGGTGGCACGCGCGATCCTGACGCGCTACAGCCAGTTGGACACGGAGGCGAAAGAGATGTTTTTTCGCCACCTGACGGAGCAACTGGATGTCGACACGGACGCCGTCGAAGCCAGCGCGCGGGCCTATGGTGTGGATCGCACTCCGGAACTGCTGGAGCAACTGACGCATGCCTCCGAACCAAGACGTCAGGAGCTGTTGAGACGGATCAACCAGGTGCCAGGCGCAACCGCCCAATTGGTGGCTATGCGTCTCGATCTGATGGGCATGCTCATTGACCACCCGGAGTTTGGCCGTACGGACCTTGATTTCATCCATCTGTTCTCTTCTTGGTTTAATCGGGGGTTTCTGGTGCTGCGCCGTATCGATTGGGATACTCCGGCAAACATCCTGGAAAAGATCATCCAGTACGAGGCGGTTCATGCCATCGACGACTGGGACGATCTGCGACGAAGGATCGAGCCGGAGGACCGCCATTGCTTCGCCTTCTTCCATCCGGTCATGCCGGATGAACCGCTGATCTTCGTCGAGGTGGCCTTGTCGAAGGGTATTCCGGGATCGGTGCAGGAGGTTCTGGCGGAAGACCGGGAGCTCCTGACGGAAGATCAGGCCGATACGGCGGTTTTCTATTCGATATCGAACTGTCAAAGTGGGCTTGGCGGAATCTCGTTTGGAAATTCTCTGATCAAGCAGGTCGTTGAAGATCTCTCGCGGGATCTGCCGCACTTGAAGAATTTCGTCACGCTTTCGCCGATACCCGGTTTCAACCGCTGGCTGGAGAGGCGTCACAAGGACCATTTGGACGACCAAGCCGCAGACATCTTGGAAGCTACGAAACAGGCTGGGGGCGGCGAAGGTCTAGCCGAATTGGAGGTCCACAGCCCATCGCTGCGTTACCTGGCGGCGCATTATCTGGTGGAAGAAAAGCGCGCCAACGGCCTGCCTCTCGATCCGGTCGCCCGATTCCATCTCGGCAACGGCGCTCTGGTTCATGACGTGCACGCGCTGGCCGACATATCGACCAACGGCTTGCAGCAATCCTGCGGAGTCATGGTCAACTACCTTTACGACTTGGCGCGTGTGGAACAAAATCACGAGGAATTTCTCGGCAAGCAGATCGTGGCGCAATCGCGCGGTATCCAGTCGTTGCTGCGCGCCGGTTTGCCAGACGTCAAACCGAGAAAAGTAGCCAGTTCCTGACGCCTGGGCGATCCGGTTCGTTGCCGTGTTGGCTTAGTTTCCTGTGTAGGCCTGAGACGGATCGATCCGGTAAGTCCAGGGAAGCTCTTCGTTGCGCCACCCACCCACGGTGCGGTGACCCCGCCTGTCGATGGATCCTTCGAACCCGTCCACTACGCTCCAGATATTGGTATAGCCGGACTGAGCCAACAGATTGGCAGCGGCAGCTGAGCGGCTCCCGGAACGGCAGATCAGGATGATGTTCGTGTCGCGCGCGCCGCCCATGGCGGAAACGAAGTCATTCATCTCGTTGACGAATTTCTCGTTGATTACAAAGCCATATTGCCCTGCAACAGGATTGAGCGCCTGGCCGAGCCAGGCAAACGGGATGTTGCGATCGATTGCCTTCGGATGACCAACGAGCCCGAACTCTTCAGGGGTCCGCACATCGACGAACAAGATCGAGGGCGCTCGGCTAACCGCGACATGGGCATCCCGCGAGGTCAGGTGCAGGCCAAGCTGCGTCTTGCGGTGGTCGGACAATGTAGCGGGGTCCACGGTCGAGCGAATGTCCGCCGCAATGGAAGATGGGCTCCAAACGGCCAACATCGTTCCCAAAAAAAGCGCGAAAGAAATCGTGAGGCGACGCTGCCTGAAGGATCGAGGAACTTGCATTGACGTTTTCCATGCTCGGGTCAGATGACTTTTTCGTCATCCAACCTATTGCGGCAGACTTTGGCCGCGAAGTCACATTACTGAGAGCGATGCCCATTGAGAGTGGGTTTCGAACAACGGGAGTGATTCCATGGCAGTTACAAAACACACATGCACCAGTGTTATCGGCGCTTTGCTTTTAGCGGCAGCGCCATTTGCGACATCCGCGTGGGCCCAGCCAGCGGAAAAGCCCGGATGGGTGGTGATCACAACGGAACACGATTACCCGACCCTGACAGCCAATGTTGAAAGCGCGGCGCAGAAAAACAAGATCGGCGTCGTCACCAAGGCTTCCGCAACACTGGGCGCCAAGCGGGTTCTGGAAAAGGACATCCCCGGGAACATGGTGATCGGTCTCTATCATCCCCGGTTTGCCGTCCCGATGCTCGAGGCAAGCATAACCGCCGGTATCGAAGCGCCGATACGTGTCTATGTCACTGAGAATTCCGACGGCACGGCGACACTGTCATACAAGATGCCCAGCCACGTCTTTGCGCCCTACATGGATGAAGGCGGCGAAGCGCTGGCAACCCTGGCGGCCGAGTTGGATGCCCTGTTTGCCGCTTTGGCGGCGGATGCCACAAAAAAGTAGGTTTAGAGCCTATCAAGGTTAGATTGAACCATTCTGCCGATGTGCATTTGCGTCAAGGTCGAGCTCAAAACGCAGGTCGGGCTGGTGGCCCGGCCGAGGCTTTGAGCGAAGGAATTGGCGCAAATGCACCTCGGCCCTTCGGGTTTGCGGTCGGCGGACGCCCGCAGTGTCATGATGCTCGAGAGATGCCTCCGGCATCGCTCTGCGCTCCTTCCTCGCGGATCGCCTCGCCGACCACAAACAGAATTGCTTCAATCTAACCAAGATAGGCTCTAGAAACCGTTCAGGTACGGTTCATCTAGCCGATGGCATAACCGCCAGGTGGCCGCATCCGCAATCGGCGAGACGGGGGAAGGGACCTCTGATGCGAAGCTGGCGCGAACCATCCTGCGGTGTTTGCGCGCTTCGTGCCGACCCCTGAAGCAAGATCAGGGATGTGGTTCACTGGAGAGAAGGTACGGTCGCCGCCTGACCGTATCTCGAGGGGAAACCGGGTGCTTCGATTTTGGAGCACCCGGTCTTTTTTTATTGGGCTAGCGCTCTGGAAGCGGGATGAATTCGTCCGCGTCATCGGGCGGCAGTTGAAACCGGCCGTGTTCCCAGTCGCCATCCGCCCATGCCTGTTTTGCGGCCTCGATTTTCTCTCGCGATGAAGCCACGAAGTTCCACCAGATGTAGCGCGGCCCACCCAGGGTCGCTCCGCCGAGCACCATCAGTCTTGCGCCATGAGGTCCGGCCTTCAGTGTAATCGCGTCGCCCGGCCGGAACACCATCATTTGTCCTGGGTCGAACCGATCACCGGCGATCTCGATGGACCCCTCCAACACGTACACACCGCGATCTTCGTGGTTGTCGGGGAGAGGCAAGAGCGTGCCGGCTGCAAGTGCCGCATCAGCGTAGAACATTTCGGTGAACGTGCGGGTTGGAGCGCGTTCTCCCCAGGCGTCGCCGATGATCAGTCGAACCCTTTTGCCATCGCCTTCCAGGAACGGAAGGGCGTCCTGACCATGATGTTCAAAGGCAGCCGCGGTCTCTTCATGATTATCGGGCAGGGCGACCCATGTCTGGATTCCGAACAATCTGTTGGCGCCCGTGCGTGTTTCTTCACTGGTTCTTTCGGAATGGGTGATGCCATTGCCTGCAATCATCCAATTGACTTCGCCAGGGTAGATCATCTGGTTGGTTCCGAGGGAATCGCGATGCTGGAATTCGCCATCGAACAGGTAGGTCACTGTCGCCAGTCCGATATGCGGATGCGGCCTGACGTCAATGCCCTTACCGGTGATGAACTCGGCCGGTCCCATTTGATCGAAGAAGATGAACGGACCAACCATTTGCCGTTTCGCAGACGGCAAGGCGCGCTTGACTTCGAACCCCCCGATATCGCGGGCGCGCGGCACAATTTGCGTCTCGATGCTATCGAGGGTGCCGGTTTCCGGGCAACTGGGCTCGATGGCGGGGTTCCAACTCATGAATGTCCTCCTTCCGGAACTGGTGGTAGCGATTTGGTCCGGCATATAGGGTGGAGGAGCTTGAATTCGAACCGCGTTTAGAGAAACAGTCCGTTCAATGGCATCGCATACCGATCAAACGATTTGTTAAGGGTCCCAAAGAGCTTTGATGCAACATAATGGGGAAAAATGCGCCACATAGTTGAGAATTTTTTCGAGTGCTGCTAGCGTCATGGTTGCGAAAGCGTATGCGGTTCGACCACCCCACGGGTCGGGCAGCAAATGTTTCCTCGTGTATCTTCCTATCGGATTCCAACTTAACCGCCGCTTTTGCGGCGGTTTTTTTGTGGCCGTATCCGGCGCTGTGTTCGAAACCCACCATCGTTGAAACAGCTGATTAACCACAGCAACGCGAATCTACCTGCTTCGCACCTCTCAATGTCGGATCCTTAACCGCTGAACGGCATAAGGTGGAAGAACAACGGGCCGGGTTTACCGGTGAACCGGAATTCGGGGCTGGCTGACATGCTTTCAAAAGTGGATGCGTCTCACGACATCGAACTCCTGTCGTCTTTCGACTTTCTGTCGAAGGATTACGCCGCGCTGTTCGCCCGGTCGGAAGCACACGCATTTCAGCATCCTCTCTGGCTGGACGCTTTCTATCGTCATCTCGCACCGAACCGCGGTGCCGAGCGTCAAGTTCTTGTCGCACGAGCAAGGAATACCGCCCAACTGGATCTGGTGTTGCCCCTTATTCTGCGGCGTAAGCGCGGGTTCAGGCTTCTCGAAACCACGGATCTGGGTGTGTCCGATTATTGCGCGCCTGTCGCATCACCTGACTTCTGGGATGCACTCGAACGGGAGCCGGATATGTCCCGGCGCATCCTGCAGACGTTGCCGAAATGCGATCTGTTGCGCATTCGGCCAGTCCGCGAAAACGATTGTCGTAAGTTCGAGAAACTGCTCGTCGGAAGCCAATCGGAAGCTCAGGGTTTCTCGTCCCACGCAGTACAGCTCTCTGCCCCCTATGATGAATGGCGCAAGGCCAACATCAACGGATCCCTGCGCAAGATGATCGACCGCAAGACCCGTAAGCTCGATCGGGAGCAGGACATCACGCTTTCCGAACTGCGCGACGAAGTCGAAATCCGGTCAGCCATTGAGGCGATCGCGAAACTTCGGGCCGGCCGGTTCGAGGGAGACGTGATCCAGGATGGGTTTGCCCAGGAGTTCTACAGCGATGTCGCAGCCAACGGCGCTGGAGCAGGCTTGGCCAGCACGTGGCGCATGCGAGCCGGCGACACTGATGTCGGGATTGTGTTCGGCCTCACCCATGGCGGCCGATTTTATTATCTGCTGATCGGTTGTGACTACGACCAGTTCGGAACCTATTCGCCGGGACTCCAGCTCTATGACGCGATAATGCGCGACTGGACTGAGAAGGGCGGCACGGTTTTCGATTTCACAATTGGCGATGAGGCCTTCAAAGCGAAATTCGGAACCTCACCTACGCCGATCTACGCGTTTCTGATCCCGCGCAGTCCCCTGGGACGGTTGGCCCGAATGTTGCTGCGCCGGAAGTAGATCAGGCAAGGGAAATGGAGGGACGACCCATGGCATCGGAGGAAATGCTGAAGCGCTCTGTGATCATCGCGGCGCATCCCGATGATGAACTGCTCTGGTTTGCGGCGATCCTCAAGCAGGTCGATCGCGTGGTGATGATCTATGAAGACTACTGGCCAAAGCCGGAGGTCGGGGAGGCCAGGGCCGCTGTCCTGAGCGATTACCCACGAGACAACGTCATATCGCTGCAGATCCCCGAAGCGGCCACGCACAGCTGCGCCGATTGGGACAATCCGAAATTGACCGAATTCGGCATCGATCTGGGCAATGAGGCAACGTTTCGCGACGCCAAGCAGTCGGTCAAGAAATTGCTCGGAAGAGGCGCCGCCCCTGCGGGGGGAATAAAGCGGAACTATGAGGCCAACAGCCGTGAGCTCTATGACAAGCTGAAACCCATGCTGACGCCCGATATGAACGTCTTCACGCACAATCCCTGGGGAGAATATGGTCATGAGGACCACCTTCAGGTGTTTCGGGTGGTGGACCGGCTACGCCGTGAATTGGGTTTCAAGCTTTGGATGACGAACTACTGCACCGACCGCGCCTTGCCGCTGGCAATGACCTATTTCAACGGCGGCAATCGTGACTTTGTGCAGTTGCCCGTAGACCGGGAGTACGCCGATATGGTCGCCTCCGTCTACCGCCGCCACGGCTGCTGGACCTGGGCCGATGATTGGCAGTGGTTTCCGTTCGAGCTTTACAGCGAGGCGCCTTCCGCCCAAAGCGCGGCCGATAGCCGGTCCCATCTTCTGCCACTGAACATGTTTCGCTTCGGGACCTGAGCTCAGAAAACCGGATATTGAATTCCGGTTTTGAAATGTCGATGGTGTCCGGCATGTGCATTTCGGAGGCAACATGACCAAAATCGGCAGGCGACATTTCTTCACCGGTGTCGCCGGGGTTATGCTGGCGGGCATGAACCCGGTCAGTGGACAGGCAGCGACGAGTGCTAAGGACCAAGGCTTTTTCCTGCCGGAAGAGACCGAACCGCACCTGCGAACGTTCATGCAGTGGCCGGCAAGCCGACGGGTCTATCAAGATCGGGCTTTCTTGCGGGATGTGCAGGCCACGATTGCCGATATTGCGAATACAATCTCAGAGTTCGAACCGGTCGTGATGTTGATGCACCCCGATCAGAGGTCAGTGGCTCAAAAGCAACTGAGCACTCAGGTGGAGATCTGGCCAATACCAACCGACGATCTGTGGTGCCGGGATTCCGGGCCTCTGTTCGTGATCGACGGGCGAGGTGGGTTGGCCGTCAGCCACATGAATTTCAACGGATGGGGTGGAAAGCAGCCTCACGATAACGATGGAAGGGTGGCGATGGAGGTGGCCAGCGAGCTTGACCTTCATCTCTTCGACAACGGAATTGTCGGCGAACCTGGCGGTGTGGAAACAGACGGGCAGGGGACGCTGATCGCCCACGAGAGCTCCTGGGTCATCGACAACCGCAACAAGGGCTCGCGACAGGAGGTTGAGAGGAAGTTGCTCAACGCGCTCGGTGCAGACAAGGTCATTTGGGCACCAGGCGTCGCCGGTGCAGACATAACGGACTATCACATCGATTCGCTGGCCCGGTTCGTTGCGCCAGGCAAGGTGCTGATCCAACTCCCCGCCGAACCGGATCCCGAAGACCCCTGGTCATTGGCAGCCTTCGAGACACACGACATCCTGGCCGACGCGACGGATGCCCGAGGAAGGCCTTTGGAGATTGTCGTCATACCCGAACCGGAACGACCACGAGTCTCCTCGCTGGATTTCGTTGCATCTTACGTCAACTATTTCGTCTGCAACGGAGGGCTCATCGCCCCGCAATTCGGCGATCGGCGAACCGATGAAGAAGCTTTGGATACGCTGTCACGGCTCTACCCCGACCGCGAGGTGGTTCAACTGAACACCGACGCGTTGGGCGAGATTGGTGGCGGGGTCCATTGTGCGACACAACAACAGCCGAAAATCTGACGGTTAGAGTAACGGCAAATTCCCGGTGATGCCGTCGAGTTCGTCGTCCTTATGCGGACCCAGTCCCAGACAGGTTATCGTCCCGGGCGAAAGCACCGTCTTTCCGGCATCCCTAACCAATCCCGTTGGAATTCCGGCCTCAACAGCTCGCGCTTGAAGATCTAGAAGCTCAAATGCGGCTGGAACGGTCAGGACGATCTTCGTCATTCCGTCCGCAAGCCAGCGCTGGCGCGCCGGTTCCGATGCCTCCAAGAAAGCGGCCAGAGAAGCATGAGCCACCTGTGCGGCCATCTTTCCAATGGGCATGGCCAGCGACTGATCCACAACGATGACCTGTTTCACCGCCACACTCAGTCCCGCTTATAGCTATTTCAGCTCGGAGGCTTTGTTGATGATGTGGGTTGCCAGACCGTAGTCGACCGCTTCGGTCGCAGACAGCCAGAAATCGCGGTCGGTGTCCTGTTCGATTTTGGCCAGATCCTGCCCTGTCGCTTCGGCAAACAACCGGTTGAGCCGGTCGCGCATGAGGGTGATTTCACGCGCCTGAATTTCGATGTCGGTTGCCTTGCCACCGATGCCACCGCTCGGTGCATGCAACAGAAAGCGGGTGTTCGGAAGCGTGTAGCGGTCTTCCTTGTCGGCGGCGATGAAGATGAGCGCACCGGCACTGGCGACCCAGCCCGAGCCCAGGACACGCACCCGCGGCTCGATAAACTTGATCGTATCATGAACCATGTCACCGGATTCGACATGGCCGCCGGGTGAAGAGATGATCACTGTGATTGGGTCATCCCCTGCGTTGGCGAGCGCCAGCAAATTGATGCACACTCTTTCGGCAAGCGTGTGATTGATTTCGCCGGTCACCATGACGATGCGGGATTCGAAATAGTGTTTTTCGATCAACGACGAGGCGCCTCGTCGTCCCTTATCCTTGTCATCGCCCTCTTCCAGACGCGAAAAACCGCCAAATCCAAACATCGTCAATTCCTTTGTCTTATGCTGGAGGCGGGCCGGCAAATACCGGGCTCGCCGCTACCCCAACATGGTGATTTTCTTCCTCAGGTCAAATAGCGGGATTCGCCTACGTTGCCCACCACCTGTCATGTATCCTCAACGCGATTGACATGTTTGGAAACGAGTGGCCATTGAAACCGTGTTCATCGCCAATCACTGGCCGTTTCACACGATCAGTTTATCCGACGCAACAGAGGAGCGATGCGGAATGTTGACAGTCTATGGTCGACGCAGTTCCTTTAACCTCCAGAAGGTCGCCTGGCTGCTGGGAGAGTTGGACTGCTCTCACGAGCATATCGAACTGGGCGGGTCTTTCGGCGGCCTGGATACGCCAGAGTTTCGAAATATGAACCCGCACGGAAAGGTCCCCGTCATCAGGGACGGCGAGCATGTGGTCTGGGAATCGCACGCCATTCTGCGTTACCTCGCCTCGACTTACGGGGGAGAGGCATTCTGGAGCAGCGAATCAGGATTGAGGTCCAAGGTGGATCAATGGATGGATTGGACCCAAACCACCCTGCAGCCCGATTTCCTCAGCGGTGTTTTCTGGGGCTTCTACAGGACGCCGGTTGAGAAACGTGACGCGACCGCCATCGCGCGGAGCGTCGCGCGATGTGCCGATCACTTCAAAATCATTGAAGCCGAGATGTCAGATCGACCGTATTTGCTCGGCGATCAACTGAGCCTCGCGGATATCACGGTCGGAACGCATCTTTTCAGGTATTTTGAACTGGATATCGACCGGCCCGCTTTGCCGCAGGTCGGTGCTTTTTATGAACGACTCAAGCAAAGGAGGGCGTTTCGGCATGGTGTCATGGTGCCCTTCGAAGAACTGTATGGCCGATTGGACTTCTGATTCGCGGCTGTCTTGAATCTAGCCGCGCCCATCACCAAATCAGCGCTGAAGGGACGGCCCTTTCACTCTCAAAACACTCAGACGAGGACGACCTTGTCACCAGAAATGGAGACAGGAATGTCCTGGATTTTGCTCTTTTTCGCGGGTCTTCTCGAAATTGGATGGGCCGTGGGCCTGAAAACCACCGACGGGTTCCGCAATATTGGACCCAGCGTGGCGACCGTCGGGGCCATGATTCTCAGTGTCGCGCTGCTCGGACTTTCGATGCGAGAACTGCCTCTGGGAACTGCCTATGCGATTTGGACGGGCATTGGGACGCTGGGAACCGTCATTGTCGGGGTCACACTGTTCGGCGAGCCGGCAAACCTGGTTCGCATCGGCTGTGTCGCCCTGATTGTTGCGGGTATCTGCGGCCTCAAGCTTTCGGCCTAATCGTTGGCCTGCCTGCCTGCGGAAAGTGCGGAGGCTAGCGCCTTTCTCAAAGTCCTGAAACAGAATCAAGAGGTTATGTCGCAGGCTCCATCGGTTCGTACAGAATCCTGCTGCACGCCTGAGCCGAGGAGCTGCGGCAGGCATCATTGCCAAAACAAAATATTGCAGAGTTGAAATCCAGCGCGAGAAAGGCGCTGGATTTCGCTTCGGCTTCGTGTCTATACTCCCGTCCAATCCTTGGGCATCCACAAGGTGGGACATAAAAATAAAGGGAGATTTAGATGTCATTTAAGAAAAGCCTGATCGGGGCTGCGCTTATGGCTGGCGTGTTCGCAACACCGGCCTGGGCAGATGGTACCTTCAAGTTCGCGTTCCAGGGAACCTTCAAATCCCTGGATCCCTATTCCCTCAACGAGACCTTTACGCTCGGAACGTTGGGCAACGTCTATGAAGGCCTGACACGCCGCGGACCGGACCTGCAGATCATGCCAGGCCTTGCGGAAAGCTGGGAAGTCATCGAGCCAACCCGCTGGCGTTTCAAGATCCGTCAGGGTGTGAAGTTCCACAATGGCAATGATCTGACCGCTGCGGACGTCGTCTTCTCGGCCGACAGGGTTCGTTCTGAAGGGTCGGACCTGAAGACCCGTATCCCTGCTGACGCCAAGTTTGAAATGGTCGACGACTACACGGTCGATGTCATTCTCACATCGCCCAACCCGATCCTGCACTATGAGTGGGATACTTGGGGCATCGTCGACAAGGAATGGTCCGAAGCCAACGATTCGGTGCGCGTCACCTCACCGTCGGATGAAGCCGCCACGACCATTTCGCTTGAGGCCAATGGCACGGGTCCGTTCAAAATCGTCTCGCATGATTCGGGCGTCAAAACGACCTTCCAGTCCAATCCTGACTGGTGGGACGCGGCTAACAAGAAGTACAACATCGACACGGTTGAGTTCTCAACCATCGCTTCTGACGCGACGCGCGTTGCCGCCCTTTTGTCTGGTGAGATGGACCTCGTTTATCCGATCCCGGTTCAGGACATCAAACGAGTCAATGACAATGAAGCTACGTCGGCGCTGACCGGCCCGGAACTTCGCACGATTTTCCTGGGTATGGACCAGACTCGCGACGAGCTGCTCTACTCGAACATCAAGGGCAAGAACCCGTTCAAGGACAAGAAGGTCCGGGATGCGTTCTACAAGGCCATCGACATCGAAGCGATCAAGGCCAAGGTGATGCGCAACCTCGCAACACCGTCGTCGATCATGTTGTCTCCGTTCATGTTCGACAACGCAAATCAGTTCTCGCGCATGGCCTATGATCCGGACGGCGCCAAAGCACTGCTTGCGGAAGCCGGCTATCCGGACGGCTTTGAGGTCAGCATGGACTGCCCCAACGACCGTTACGTCAACGACGAAGCGATCTGCCAGGCTGTTGCCGCGATGCTTGCCCGCGTGGGCGTGAAGATCAATCTCAACGCCCAGCCGAAGGCGCAGTACTTTGCCAAGGTTCTGGCTTCGGGCGGTTTTGACACGTCCTTCTACCTGCTCGGCTGGACCCCCGGTTCATTCGACTCTTGGAACGTGTTGAGCAACCTGCATGGCTGCCGCGACGATGCCGGCAATGGCGGCATGTTCAACCTGGGCGGCTACTGTAACGAAGAGGTGGACAAGCTGACCGCACAGGTGCTGGTCGAAAACGACCCGGCCAAGCGGCTTGACCTGATCACCCAGGCCTACAAGCTGACCACTGGTGAGACGGCCTACATTCCGCTGCACCAGCAGGGTCTCGCCTGGGGTGTGGCCAAAGGAACCGACGTCGTACAGCGCGCAGACAACGTGCTGATGCTCTACCACGTCAACAAATAAACAACGTACCGATCAGGCCCCGCTTCGGCGGGGCCTGATTTTTTCCCCATGCTCGCTTTCACAATTCGACGCCTCGTTCAGTCCATCGTGGTGATGCTCTTTGTCAGCCTCATCGCGTTCGGGATGTTCCGCTTCGTCGGCGATCCGGTCGACCAGATGGTCGGCCTGGAAACGACGATCGAGGAGCGCAACAAGCTGCGTGAGCAGCTTGGCCTCAACGATCCCTTGCCCGTGCAGTTCTGGCGCTTTGTCAGCAAGGCCGCGCAGGGCGACCTGGGCATTTCTTATCAGTACAAGCGCCCGGTCGCGCAAATGATCAGCGAGCGCCTACCGGCGACGCTGGAGCTTTCCTTCGTGTCTGCCTTGGTCGCGTTGCTCGCTGGTATTCCAATGGGCGTGTACACCGCGTTGCGACGAGAAAGTTGGTTATCCAAGGGGTTTCTGACGGTCTCGCTCATAGGTGTGTCGCTGCCACCCTTTCTGATCGGCATTCTGCTGATATTCATCTTTGCAGTTCACCTGCAATGGCTGCCGAGTTTCGGTCGCGGGCAGGTTGTCGACTTGGGCTGGTGGAATACCGGGCTGCTGACGGTCTCCGGCCTCAAGGCACTCATACTGCCGTCGATCACACTAAGCCTGTTTCAGATGACGCTGATCATGCGTCTTGTCCGATCCGAGATGCTGGAAGTGCTGCGCACTGATTATATCAAGTTTGCCAGGGCACGCGGACTGCGAGACCGCGCCGTGCATTTCGGCCACGCACTGAAGAACACGCTTGTGCCCGTGATCACCATCACCGGATTGCAACTCGGGTCCATCATCGCCTTCGCGATCATTACAGAGACGGTGTTCCAGTGGCCTGGCATGGGTCTGCTGTTCCTGCAAGCCGTTCAGAATGTGGACATCCCGATAATGGCTGCCTACTTGCTGCTCGTCGCATTCCTTTTCGTTGCCATCAATTTCGTCGTCGACGTGCTCTACGTGGTTGTCGATCCGCGCATCCGCATCATTGGAAATGAGGCATGAGCACTACCGGCTCCACAGAACGCAGCGGGCTCTTTTCAAGGGTGTTCGAGTCTGACTTGTGGCACTCTTTTCGCCAATCGTGGGTCACCATGATTGCCGCCGCCGTGACGGCGATCATATTCCTGTCGGCGCTGTTAGCGCCCATTATTGCGCCGCACGACCCGTTTGATCTTGCAACGTTGTCGCTGCTCGATTCGCTGACACCGCCGGCTTGGGAGGAGGGCGGTGATCCGCGCTACCTGCTCGGCACGGACGACCAGGGACGCGGCATTCTTTCAACCATTCTCTACGGCTCGCGGATTTCTCTGGCGGTCGGATTGGCCTCCGTTCTATTTGCCGCGGTATTGGGCATTTGCCTCGGCTTGTTGGCCGGCTACGCGGGCGGCCGTACCGATTCCATCATCATGCGGATAGCCGATGTTCAACTGAGCTTCCCGGCGATCCTGATCGCGCTGCTGATTGACGGTTCGGTTCGCAGCGTCCTCGGGGGCATCGATCGAGAAAGTTCGGCTTTCTATGTCCTTGTCGTGTCCATCGGGCTGTCCTTCTGGGTGCAATATGCACGTACCGTGCGTTCATCCACGTTGGTGGAAAAGAACAAGGAATATGTTCAAGCGGCTCGTTTGATCGGTCTTCATCCAATCTGGATCATGGCACGCCACGTACTGCCAAACGTGACGGGACCGGTTCTGGTGATCGCCACGATCAATCTGGCGCTGGCAATTATCACCGAGGCGACGCTCTCGTTCCTTGGCGTTGGCATCCCGCCAACCCAACCGTCCCTGGGAACCATGATCCGCATTGGCAACGACTTTCTGTTCTCAGGCGAATGGTGGATTACGATGTTTCCGGGCATTACACTTGCCGTGCTCGTCCTCGCCGTCAATCTGCTTGGCGACTGGCTGCGCGATGCGCTGAATCCGCGGTTGAGGTAGACCATGAGCGATATTCTGCTTTCAGTCCGCGATCTGGTTGTCGAGTTTCCCACACGCCGTGGTGTTCTGACTGCGGTCGACCGGGTCAGCTTCGACATAGCGCGCGGTGAAGTACTCGGCGTGGTCGGCGAATCCGGTGCCGGCAAATCCATGACAGGTTCGGCGATCATCGGATTGATAGAACCGCCTGGCCACATCGCCGGCGGGACCATCCATATCGCCGGAGAGCGGGTCGACAACCTCTCGGCCGATGCGATGCGCAAGGTGAGGGGTAAGCGCATCGGCATGGTGTTCCAGGATCCGCTGACCTCTCTGAACCCTCTTTACACCATTGCGCAGCAGCTCATTGAGACGATCCGTACCCACCTCAGCTTGAGCGAAAAGCAGGCGCGGGATCGCGCTGTCGAATTGCTCGACGAAGTGGGAATTCCCGCCGCTGCTCGCCGTATCGATGACTATCCGCACCAGTTTTCGGGCGGCATGCGCCAGCGTGTTGTCATTGCCCTGGCATTGTGCGCCGAGCCACAACTGGTCATCGCCGACGAACCGACAACGGCGCTGGACGTTTCTGTCCAATCGCAGATCATCGATGTGCTGAAGAGGATGTGCGCGGACCACGGTACATCAGTCATGCTGATCACCCATGACATGGGCGTGATTGCCGAAGCCGCCGATCGCGTTGCCGTCATGTATGCGGGCCGGGTGGCGGAAATCGGACCGGTGCGCGATGTGATCCAGGACGCCAAACACCCCTATACGCACGGTCTGATGGGCTCGATCCCAACACTGATGCATGATGAGGATCGGCTGACCCAGATCCCTGGGTCGATGCCGCGGCTGACGGAAATTCCGCCGGGGTGCGCATTCAGTCCACGCTGTCCGAAGGTGTTCGATCGTTGTCGTGCCGAACAACCCGTTCCGATTCCAGTCGACGGCCGTCAGGTTGCCTGTCTGCTTTATGACGAGGAGAAAACATCGTGACCGATTCCCTCGTCAGCGTCGAAAATCTCAGCCGTGTCTTCGACGTGTCGAAGCCTTGGCTCAACCGCGTCCTTGAAAACGACGAGAAGAAGTATCTGACGGCCGTAAATGACGTCACCTTCGAAATCAACAAAGGCGAGACTTTTGCGCTGGTCGGAGAATCAGGCTCGGGAAAATCGACCATTGCCAAGCTGATTGTCGGGCTGATCGGCACGAGCGGTGGTCGGATCCTGTTTGACGGGACAGACATGGCGCAACAGGGTGGCGCCACCATGCGGCAGGTACGCAGCCGTTTTCAGATGATATTCCAGGATCCCTTCGCCAGCCTCAATCCGCGCTGGCGGGTCAGGGATATCATCGCCGAACCGGTACGTACTTTTGGACTGGATGAAGGCGTCACCTGGCAAATGCGGGTCGACCAGCTGCTTGAAACGGTTGGCCTTTCCTCTGCCGACGGAAGCAAGTATCCGCACGAGTTTTCGGGAGGCCAGCGCCAACGCATCGCCATTGCCCGCGCCCTGTCGGCCAAGCCCGAGTTCATCGTGTGTGATGAGCCCACATCGGCTCTGGATGTTTCCGTTCAGGCGCAGATCCTCAATCTGATGCGCGATCTTCAGGACGAATTTGGCCTGACATATCTCTTCATCAGCCACGACCTTTCCGTTGTTCGCCACATGGCGACACGCATTGGCGTGCTCTACCTCGGCCGCCTGGTCGAAGTTTCGGAGGGCAAGACGCTGTTTCGGGATCCGCAGCATCCGTACACGCGAATGCTGCTCGATGCTGTTCCGGATCTCGAGATGTCAGGCCGCAAGCGCAAGCCGGTCGAAGGCGAAATTCCCAATCCTATCGATCCGCCATCCGGTTGTTCCTTCCACCCGCGCTGCCAGTGGGCGAACGACCGATGTCGGTCGAGTGCACCGGAACTGACCGACAACAAGGCTGGTCAGGCGGCATGTTTTGCGGTCGACGAGGGCCGAATCTAGAATCGTAGAACGACGCAGGGCGAATTATCCGGTCTTGAAGTCTCTGGCATGGCTCGGGACAGCTAATTCAACAAGGTTTCGGGTGTCTGGTATCGGCGCGTCGACGACCTGGCGAATTGGCACAACACCAGCCCAGATCGGCAGTGCGTAGTCCTCTTCATCATCGACCGGGCCACCGGTTCTGATTTTGGCCGAAGCCTCCTCGATGGGCAGGGAGAGAACCATTGTGGCCTTGACCTCCTGCGCCGTCATTGGGCGAAGGGTATCCCAGCGGCCGGGGTAGAGCATATCGACCAGCCCGCGCAGTTTTTTGGACTTTTCCTCGGGATCGGTGATCTTTGTCGCTGTACCGTAAATCATCACCGAGCGGTAGTTGGCTGAGTGATGAAACGCTGAACGCGCGAGCACCATGCCGTCGATCAGAGATACAGTCAGGCAGACATCGAGTCCCGCCGCCTTGCGCAACGCTCGGCTGGCGCTCGAACCATGCCAGTAGACATGATCTCCCTCGCGCCAGTGAATGGTTGGTGTCACCGCCGGTTTACCGTCCAACAGGTAACCCACGTGGCACAGAGGCGTCGCGTCAAGTATGTCATTGATGCTTTGTCTGTCGTGGCGGCCACGTTCGTGGGCGCGTTTGACGCGTGTTCTTTCGGTAATGGGAAGTGTTGCGATGGACATGTCGGGCCTTTCAAATTTTTTGCCCTTATGCTCCCGATATTGGTACGCTAAGAAGGTCCAATATCGAAAATAATCGCCAGACCAATTTGATGGATTTGCTCAACGCACTGCTTCTTGATTCCGACGACCCTCGACCGTTGGTCGAGCAGATATTCGTCGCCCTTTCGCAACGCATTGTGTCGCGCCTTGTAGCACCTGGAACGAGATTGCCAGCGACCCGCAACCTGGCCAACGAACTGGGTGTCTCGCGCTCCACGGTGGTCCAAGCCTACGAACAGCTAGCGGCAGAAGGCTATGTCAAATCGCGCCAAGGCAGCGGGTACTTTGCCTGCGATGTGGGTGATGCGGATGCGCTCTATGCCCTTTATCCACGCCGGGGATCCGATCCGGAAAGAGGCGGTGGAGCCGAACCGACGACGAAAGCCAGCTTTCCGGGCGTCCCGGACATGAGTTTGTTTCCGCATACGGCATGGGCGAAACATGTGGCGCGCACGGCAAGACGAACCGCTGAAGCCATGCGCGGAAACGTCGAGCGGTTCGGTCATCGGCGGTTAAGAGAGGCGGTTGCGTCACACCTGTCAGCGTGGCGTGGCATCGAAGCATCGGCGGACCAGATCGTCATAACGGCAGGAGCGGGCGACGCGCTTGAGCTCTGCTTGCGATCGCTGACGGGAGAGCGCCGTGTCATTGCAATGGAAAATCCGACTTATCCGCCGTTGTACAACATGGCAAAAGCCATGAATCTGGACATCCGTTGGATGACGGTCGATGAAGCCGGCGCGATACTTCCGAAGAGCACCGGGCGTCCGGTTGCGACTGTGTTGACTCCGTCTTACCAGTTTCCGCTTGGCGGAGTGATGCCGCGCAGCGAGCGACTGGCCTTCCTTGAGCAGGCGGAACGCGACGACGGCTGGATCATTGAAGATGATTTCGACAGCGAATTCCGCTACGCCGGTCGGCCCGTTCCCGCACTCGCATCGCTCGACGGGAGCCAACGGGTTATTTATGTCGGGAGCTTTTCCAAGATTTTCTCGTCCGGATTGCGCATCGGTTTCATCGTGGCGCCGGTTTCGCTCATTCCGAGGTTCAAGGAGATGCTCTCCCGTTTTGGTCAGCGTGCATCCATCATGTCGCAACTGCCGATCGCAAGCTTCATTGAGGACGGCAGCTTTCACCGCCACATTCGCCGCATGCGTCGCATATATGGCGAAAGGCGACAGGTATTTGTCGACGCATTCCGCGCCGGTCTTGCTCAGCCGATAACCTTCACCGATCATCGCGCAGGTATGCAAATTGCGCTGCAATTTCCAGCCGATTGGCAGGATGGCGAAATCGCGGAGCGGGTGCATGAGACCGGTCTGACTTGCCTGCCTCTGTCAATATTCTGCTACGAAGCGCCCATTCGCTCTGGTCTGCTTGTCGGCTTCAGCACGATCGCACCTGACGAGGCGCATGGACCGCTCGCGCAGTTGATGGAAATCCTTCGGGTTTACCGATCACAGCAGGAAGTGCCTTGCTGAATCGGCGGGCAGGGGATCGCTCCGTAGGAGCAGAAGACACAACAATCGCCCGGTTTGGACTTGAGCAACCTGCCGCATCCCCTGCAGTCGTAAAACCTCTGACAAGCATCTGTTGGCACTGAGGACCCATGACGGTCGATTCAAGCATGGGGCTCGATTAGGTGATAACGGCGTCACCTAGACGATCTCGATAATGCAGGGTGAACTCGGTTCAATCGTTGCCCGGTTGCACTAGCCAATTACCAGGCCATCCTGACTGCTTTCCTCGTGTGGCTCCACATGGATAATCACCTGCACCTCACCAATCACTTCGGCCAATGCAGCTTCGATGCGGTTGCAGATGGCGTGAGAGTCGGCAACGCTCATGGTTCCGTCGACCACAAGGTGGAACTCGATAAAGGTGACGCGAGCTGCGCCGCGCGTCTTGATGTCGTGGACCTCCAACGCGCCATCGGCATTGGCGACAATCGTCTTGCGGATTTCCGTCGCAAGTGGATCGGGGACAGCACTGTCCATCAGCCCATCCACCGAGTTTGAGATGACCTTCCAACCTTCCCACAAAACGTTGATGCCGACCGCGATCGCTATGATGGAGTCAATCGGTTGCCAGCCGGTCACAAGGACTAGCGTCAGTCCGACAAGAACCCCTGCAGACGTGACGACATCAACCAGAATATGGCGTCCATCCGCCTGTAGCGCCGGCGACCGCGCTCGGCGGCCTGCCGTGATAAGAAGCCAGGCCCAGTAGGCGTTGATGGCCGCGGCGACAAAGTTGATCCCCATTCCGACAAGCGGGGCTTCGAGCGCATGCGGCCGGTAAAGGGCGACGACCGCCTCGCGGAAAATCAGCAAGGCTGCGATAACGATAAGAACGCCTTCGACAACAGCTGAAAAATACTCGGCCTTATGGTGACCGAAAGGATGTTGTTTGTCTGCTGGCCTGTGGCTGATGCGAATGGCCACCCAAGCCAGGGCAGCAGTCACGACATTGACGACCGATTCCAGGGCATCCGAGTACAACGCCACTGATCCGGTGACCCACCAAGCGGCGAGCTTCAGTCCCAGCACGACGGCTGCGATGACGATAGACCAGCCGGCGAGACGGGATATGTAACCTCTTTCAGACATGGGATCCTGGTGTTTCGGCCCACCGGTCCGGGCGTTTGTGACAGCGCGAGGCAGTCAGTTGTCCGGTTGATGGCGACCGGTGTACAGTCTTTCAGGTCCATTTCCAATCCGGTACCGGTTCCCATCCAAATCAGAGGCTGAACATGACAGACCGTCCCCTTTGGCAGAGAAGCGCATGCCAACTCGCAGACGACATTGCCGCTGGCAGGGTGACTTGCCTGGAGGCCGTTTCCTCGGCGGTCGATCGCATGCGCGAGCGCAACGAAGCCATGAATGCGGTGGTCGACGATCTGGGCGATAGAGCGCTCCAAGAAGCTGCTGCGCTGGATGCCGGAGGCCTGCCGGACAGCAGGGGCGCGCTCCACGGAGTGCCCATCACAATCAAGGAGAACGTCGACCAGACCGGCCTGGCGACCCCGAACGGTGTCACAGCCTTCAAGGATCTAATCGCACCGGACGATTCTCCCGTTGTGGGCAATCTCAAAAACGCCGGGGCCATTGTCATCGGCCGCACCAATACGCCGGAATTCTCGATGCGCGGCACCACCGAGAACGAGCTGCACGGACGGACGTACAATCCGTGGAACGACTGGGCTTCAGCCGGCGGGTCATCGGGTGGCGCTGCATCGGCGGTCATGTCGGGCATGGGGGCGCTTGCCCACGGCAACGACATTGCCGGTTCCCTGAGGTTTCCGCCCGCGGCCACCGGGGCCACATCCGTTAAACCGAGCCTTGGCCGCGTTCCTGCCTATACGCCCTCGGCGACCGCTGAACGCGGTCTGCTGGCCCAATTGATGTCGGTTCAGGGAGTAATTGCCCGCGAAGTGCAGGACGTGCGTCTCGGCTTGCGCGAGCTGATCCGACACGATCCGCGCGACCCGTGGATGGTTCCGGTTCCATTTGATGGACCGGAGATGGATACGCCCATTCGGGTCGCTTTCACCAAGAACACCTTCGAATTTGAACTTCATCCGGCAGTGGACAAAGCCTTGGACACGGCTCGCGATGCTCTGACGGATGCCGGCTATGAGGTGGTCGAGTGCGAGCCGCCGCTCGTTCGCGAAACCGCTCGTGAAGCCGGGCTTTGCCTGTTCGGCGAATTCCACGCCCTTGTGCGGTCCGACATCAGAAAACATGGCAGCAAGACGATCAACGATATCTTTGATGACTACGACGCCTATTTCGGCAAATACGAGGGTACGGACTTGCTACGCGGCCTTGCGAAGCGAACACATTACGCCCGTGAGTGGTCGCTGTTCCTCGAAGATTATCCGCTTGTTCTGACGCCATTCCTGCCGCATCCGACCTATGCATCTTCGCGCGATACAGAAGGTGTCGACGGAGTGATCGATGTTTTGGGGTCTGCGGTTTATGGATATTCAATGAATTTTCTCGGTCTTCCGGCCGGCAATGTGCCGGCGAATTTCAATGACGGATTGCCGGTTGGCATTCAAATCGTCGGACGCCGCTTTCGGGAAGATCTGATCCTCGATGCATGCGAAGCCGTCGAACGGCGTGTCGGCGTCATGGCAGACCGACTTTTCGAACGTGGATAGTCGGTCTCACTGCGTTATGCGCTTGATGTCCTCATCGTTCCAGGTCGTGCGCATGAACACCAGCGCAAGAGCGGCAGCGACCACCACCACATAGAATGGCATGCGGATGTCGACCGCCATCAACAGGCCGCCGATCAGTGACATGATCCCTGCTGCGAAAGTGAAACCCGCCGTGGTCACGCCCATGACCCAACCCTGTTCGTCCTCGCCCACGCTGGCGGAAAAGATACCGAGCAGAGCCGGATAAGCGATGCCAAAGCCGAAATAGTAGGTTGCGATGAAGACGTAGCAAAAGAAGGCGACGGGCGTAGCAGCGAAGAGGACGGCACTCAGCCCCATAGTTATGGTCACCATGCCAATGACACGACGTTTTCCAAATCGGCCTAAAACGGGATCGACAAAGAACGTGCTGGAGACCGCCAGAGTGAGGCCCAGCACCATCATGGCCATGCTGGTGCCAAGCAACCCGATGCCAAACCGGCTCGTGAGGTAGTTGTCCATAAAAATGTAGAAAGACACATTGGCGGTCATGAAACACAAGTAAACCGTGCAAAGTCTTGCCACGACCGGTTTCTCGCGGATGCGCAGGAGCAGCGTAAAAACCTCAAGCGGGTCTATTTTCAGCTTCTCGCGCTTTTGCCGGATGTCCTTGAAACTGACTTGCACCAGAATGATGGTGGCAACGATCAGCACCACCGCACAATAGAAAGGCAGTTTGATACTAGCGAAGTCGCCGAGAATTGCCTTGTCGGACAAAAGCCCGCCGATGATCGGCCCGCCGACCAGGCCGGCGCTGATGCCAGCAACAATGAAGCCCATATTGCGAGCCTTTTCGGCTTCGCTCCGGCTGGCGTCAATCATCGCTGCCTGGGCGATCGGCTGGTTTCCTGCCGTGAAGCCAGTCACGGCACGACCGAGGATCAGCAGCCAAAGGGAATCCAGGAACAGAGATACGATCGTGATCAGATAGCCGACAAGCGCGCCGAACAGACAAATCATGATGGCGTTCTTGCGCCCGATCGTATCGGAGAGCTTGGCGATGTAGACCGCGCCCAGAAACCAGGCGAGGAAGAAGATGCCGATGACCAGACCGTAGTCGTAGTGGCGTGTCGCATCTGACGTCGAGACCGGCAGGAATACGAGTTTCGGATCCATCACCAGTTCGTTGATGATCGGAAACACCAATCCCTGGCCAATCAGATCGACAAAGACCACGGCCAACAGTGCGAACTTGGCAAGTGGCGACATGGTCCAATCCCCCGTCAGACGATACCGGAGCACCTTAGCCGGCTGCGTGAACGGCGACAATGCGGCTGGTTTATGCGGTGTCCATCGAATGTATAGAGTCGTTCAGGGCAACTCGGCATCACAATCCATACAAACGCCCATTTTGCCGGTTACGGAACGTGAACATCGACCTGTTCCCGCCTATTTCCGGGAGATTTCCTTGCCCGACGGACACAAAATCGGATTGATTTTCGAGGAGGGGAAAGCTGCGCATTTGCGTCACAATGCCAGCTTGCAGAAGAATTTCGACCTGATCAGCCCATTCGCGATCGCTGCCATCCGTGCACCAGCCTTCGCTGCCGTTGGAGGCATCATGGCTTCGCTTGGCTATGATCTGCTCAACCACACGCGACCGGGTATCGAAATTGGTCAGGTGGAAACGGCTGTCTCCTGGTTTTTCGCTGCGATCTTTCTCAGTGTCCTGGCACCGGGGCTTTCCTATGCCAGCCAATATGCTCAGACACAGGCCATGGCAGAGCAGGATCTCGATTTCACCGATCCCTTCGTGCACGACAATCGCCGCTCGCGATTGCTGGCCCGGCTTGGTCAGTTCTGCGGCGTTGCGAGTGTAGCAGCCATTGTCGGGTCCTACGCGGCGCTGCTTCTTGGCGGGGCCACCTTTTTGCGACTGCTGAATTGACTGCCGCGCTTTGCGCTGCCGCCACACTCCGGTTATGTTGCGCCGAATCCGCACTGGATTCGCTGGATTGACACCGGCCAAACGCCTTCGAGGCAAGGCCGATGCGCTTGACGGGAGGACTTCGTGCGCAAGGCATATCCGCCGCTGGAACCCTACAACTCCGGAATGCTGAACGTCGGCAACGGGCATGAAATCTACTGGGAGCTTTGCGGCAACCCGGCCGGAAAGCCGGCTGTGTTCCTGCATGGTGGTCCAGGTGCCGGATGCAACGAGGATCATCGCCGGCTCTTCGACCCGGACCGCTACCGGGTCTTGCTTTTCGATCAGCGCGGCTGCGGCCGGTCGACGCCGCATGCCAGCCTCGACAGCAATACCACCTGGCATTTGGTGGACGATATCGAGTCGTTGCGAATGAAGTTCGAGGTCGACCGGTGGCTGGTTCTCGGCGGCTCTTGGGGAAGTTCCCTGGCACTGGCCTATGCGGAGACACACCCGGACCGGGTCTCGGAATTGATCGTGCGTGGCATATTCACCGTGCGCCGGTCGGAGCTTCTTTGGTACTATCAGGATGGGGCATCCTGGCTCTATCCGGACAAGTGGCAGCGTTTCCTCGATCCGGTTCCCGACGAAGAACGCGGCGACCTGATCGAAGCTTACCAGAAACTGCTGACCGCGCCCGAACGCGAAACCCAGATTGAAGCGGCCCGTGCCTGGAGCCAGTGGGAGGCGGAAACGGTCCGCCTGCTGCCCGATGAGAAACTCATCGAAAATCACACTTCGGACGATTTTGCCCTGGCGCTTGCCCGGATAGAAAATCATTACTTCATGCACCGTGGATTTTTCCGCGATGCTCAGCTGCTTCGCGATGCTAACCGCCTGAAGCATATTCCCGGCGTGATCATTCAAGGGCGTCAGGATGTCGTAACGCCGGTTCGCACCGCCTGGGATCTGCATCGGGCCTGGCCGGAAGCGGAATTCCAGTTGGTCGAAGGCGCGGGCCACGCATTCAACGAACCCGGAATACTGGATCAGACGATCCTTGCAACCGACAAGTTTGCGGATGACAGCGATCCATAGTCGAATTGATCGTTGAAGATCCGGTCGCGCTGTTCTGACCGCGACCTCAATTGAACCTTTTGTGGAGTGGAATGCGATGCCCTATGTCGCCGCCGATGATCGCTATGAAAAGATGGTCTACAACCGTTGTGGAAGCTCGGGCCTGAACCTGTCCGCGATTTCGCTCGGGCTCTGGCACAATTTTGGCGGTGATACACCGTTTGAAACCAAGCGCGAACTCTGCCGAACGGCGTTCGACAATGGCATTACCCACTTTGATCTCGCCAACAATTATGGGCCACCGCCCGGCAGCGCTGAGGCGGCATTCGGCGATATCCTGCGTGCGGATCTTTTGGCCTATCGCGATGAACTGATCATCTCGTCAAAAGCAGGATACCGCATGTGGGACGGCCCTTATGGCGAATGGGGCAGTCGAAAGTACCTCATCGCGTCCTGCGACCAGAGTCTGAAACGGCTGGGTCTGGATTATGTCGATATCTTCTACTCTCACCGATTTGACCCGGATACACCGTTGGAAGAAACGATGGGAGCGCTCGATCACATCGTCCGATCGGGCAGGGCGCTCTATGTGGGTATCTCCTCCTACAATTCGCTGCGCACACGCGAGGCGGCCGCGATCCTGGAGCAGCTGGGGACGCCCTGCATCATACATCAGCCGAGCTATAACATGATCAACCGATGGGTGGAGCGAGATGGACTGAAGGATACGCTGAAGGAACTCGGAATCGGTTCAATTGCCTTTACCCCGCTGGCGCAAGGGATGCTGACGGGCAAATATCTCGGTGGAATTCCGGAGGGCAGCCGGGCGACCCAGGGAAAGAGCCTCAATCCCAATCTTCTGTCCGAGCGTACAATCGAAAACCTCAGGCGCCTGGACGACATCGCCAAGCAACGCGACCAGAGTCTGGCTCAGATGGCCATCGCCTGGGTGTTGCGCGACGGCGGCATGACGTCGGCCCTCATCGGGGCATCGCGACCGCAACAGATCATCGATTGTGTCGGCGCAGTCGCAAATCTTGAATTCACGGCCGAGGAGCTCAGGGCAATCGATGATTTCGCGGATGAAGAAAAGGTCAATCTCTGGGCCAGGTCCTCAGATTCCTGATCGGGGCCACTTCAGCGAAACAGATTGAGCGCCGCATACTGTAGAAGCATGATGGTCTTGCCGTCCTGAATGCGGCCGTCCCCAATCATCTCCATGGCATCGTCGAAAGAGACCTCCAGGACTTCGATGTCTTCACCTTCATCGACATGGCCTCCGCCCTCGGAAACCCGCTGGTCCGGTGAATACGGCGCTACAAAGCACGTATTTTTCTGGATCAGCGCTCCAGGCGACATGAAGGCCTCGAATACCTTTTGAACGCCGGTGATACGGAACCCGGTTTCTTCTTCGGTTTCGGCCCGGATGCGATCTTCTGGCAAAGCTCCGTCCAGCAACCCTGCCGGAACCTCCATGAGCAAATCGTCATAGCCTGCACAATAAGGGGCGGCACGAAACTGACGCGTCAAGATCACAGTGCGCCTATCAAGGTCATAGAGCAGAATGGCGGCTCCGTGTCCGCAATCGTAGAGATCGCGCTGTTGGGTCTGCCAGCTGCCATCGCTGCGCCGGTAGTCGTAGCGGGCCTGGGTCAAGGTCGACCAACCCTGGTAAAGCGTCTGGCGTTCGAGGTTCCGGATGCGATTTTTGATGGTCAAATCAGGTGCTCCAAGCGGGGTTTGCGGGCAGTTTTTGCCAGACCGGCCGCTGCCGGAAAAAGAATTCGGGAAGTTATCCCCTGAGTTATCCACTGTGGAATACTCGGACTCGACACACTCGGCAATTTTTCGCATCATCGAAAGCGTCGGGTCCGGGAAATTCCCAAACGCCAACTGGGAGAAAAATGGACCGGGGAGCCTGACAAACCTGTGAGTGGTCTGGATGGAACGTCCTGGACGAACCAAGCCAGGGAGCCACGTGGCGGGCAGGGGCCTTGAGGGTGAATGCATGCACCGGCTAGGCCACGCAATCGAGGCGCCTTCGGGCGGATCGGTGGCGACGCGGGCAAGGAGCCTCCGGGTGAATTGATCGCGAGACGGACTGGAAGCCTTCGGGCGGAAGGAATGTCAGGCGGACCGGAAACTTTCGAGTGAATGGAACGTCAGGTCAAAAACTCATCTTGCGATGGGATTGAGACCGCACCAGACGAAGGTGACAAACAGATATTGCGCTTTGCTTCAGGGCACTCGCTCTAAGTCTGACTTGCCAACTTCGACTGAACAGGGAGGCGCTGGCTGTGGCCGGCGTCTTTCTGCTTTTACAGGGAGGCGGTGGCTGTGGCCAACGTCTAACAAGTTTTTGCATCGATTCGCGGTTTGGTTCAAGACTGAAGATCGAGCTTATCAACCAATTCCAACATATCGCCGAAAACGATCGCGCCCTCGGCTGTTAACACCCCCGTATCGCCATGAGGCGCATAGCCATAGCAGCGCATCCCTGCCGCACGGGCGGCTTTCGCTCCAGTCGAGCTGTCTTCAACGACAACACACCTTTGCGGATCGCTGCCGTGCGCTGCTGCGGCATGCAGAAACAGGCCCGGGTCCGGTTTGGCGATGCCGACTGTGTGGGCGGAGAACATGGCATCGGCAAAATGTCTGAGCAGGTCGGTTTGACCCAGTGTAATCGCCATCTTGGCTTCACTGCCATTGGAGGCCACACAAAACGGCACCTCTGCATGCCTCAGGTGCCCAAGCAGGTTGGCGATTCCGTCAACCGCTGGCACACCCAACCGCAATTTTGCATGGATCTGCCCGTAAATCTCATCGATCCAATCGGCATGCAGATCAGCGCCCATGGCAATTGCCTGGTCGCGAATATCAGTCATCTTGCCACCGGCGAATATCCGCCAACAGGCTTCGGGGGAGAGATCGAGACCGTATTCCAGGAGGTTCTCGGATAGCACCTCATTGTGCGCCGGCTCGCTGTCGACCAGGACGCCGTCACAATCGAAAATCACGAGCTGCGGTCGCATGATCAGCCTTTCGAGCGATCGCGCATGATAACGAAGTCGGTTCCCGTTCGCGTGTCCGGATGTGCCGGCAAGTCGGTTAGCATGAAGGCCGAACCCGGATGCAGGTTGCGAGCGATCGTGGAATAGGCATCCGGCGGGATTGTCAGACGATTGGTGGCGGCCAACTCCCGTTGCTGACGAACATTGTCATGATGACCCGTTCCCATGCCGACGGCGATCCAATCGAATGACTTGCGGCCTGAATCGAAGCCTTGAAGGATGTAGACATGGCTGCCGAGCGGCTTTCGCGGGTTTGCAATGCCGATGCCCGACTGCAGGACGATTTTGCCGTCCATTAGCCCGTAAACGGACCGATCGGCGCCACTGACGAGCAGGCTGAATGAACCATTGCCACTGCCCTTCCTGTCAACCGGCAAGGATTTACCGGCAACATGACCGGTCATCGACTCGATTTGTTTGAGATCCGATTGGGACAAGACGAGCCCGGCATGGGAAAGGCTCCCGACGCCCGAGCGCTCATTGGTGACGATCACTGGCGTGCCGTTGTGGGTTACACCGAAAACCAGCTCAGCAAACTTGGTGGGCAGGTGAACACACCCGTGCGAGCTCGGGTAACCGGGCAGTCCACCGGCGTGCAAGGCGGCACCGCCGAAGAAGAACTGGCTATCGGGCATGGGAGCGTTGTTGTACTTGCTCGAGTGATGCATTTTTTCCTTGCGCAGGATCGTGAAAACACCGGTCGGTGTCTCAAAGCCCGGGCGGCCGGTTGATACGGTCGTGGCGCCGATGCGAATTCCATTTCTGTAAACGAAGGCCAATTGGTCACTTAGCGATACTACAATGGCCACCGGTCCATATTGAGACCGCTCAGGATACCAGACCCACTCACCGGGCTTGAGTTCGTCTCCGGGCTTGGCCTTCTGTGCCATTGCATTAGTCGACAACGCGGCGGCGAGGCCGCCGGCAGTCGCCACCAAAAAAGAACGTCGTGATTGCACGTGTCTGATTCCTCGTTGCGCATCAAAATGAGCGGCTACCTATATGCAGCGTCGAAAGATTGTCCACGGCCGTCCGAACAATTTCGGTTGATCGACTATTTCCCGTCTTGCAGCCCGGTGATGTCAGATTTCAGCCGATCGAGCGCTTCTTTGGCGTTGCCGGAAAGCTCGCCCGAAGCCAGGAGATCGTTTTGCTCATAAGGATCGTCTGACAAGTCGAAGAGCTGCTTACCATTGCCGATGGTGTCCATGTATTTCCATCGTGCATCGCGGATAGCCACGCCTTCGGACTGTTTACCGCGATTGCCGTTTTGCCGGCCTGGTGAGCCGAACAGCTCCGAATAGGCGAAACGGCGGGTCGACGAGCCTTCCGTCTCGAGCAACGGGGCAAAGCTGATGCTGTCTTCGGGCCATGCATCGGAGTCTCCGGCTTCGATCCCGGCGAGGTTGGCAATTGTCGCGAAAATATCTGTCGAGTTGACCAGCGCCTCTTCTCTCTGACCGTGGCGCGTTACATCCTTGCCGGCTACGATCATCGGCACATGAATGCCGCCCTCGTAGAGACTGGCCTTGGCGCGTCGTCTTTGAAACGGAGATTGAATGGCTCGGTTCGGCGTCCCATTGTCGCCGATGAAAATTATCACCGTGTTGTCGCGGACTGATGGTGGGATACTGTCCAGCAAGCGACCCATTTCAGTATCGAGCGCTTCAAGCGCTGCAAAATAGTAGGCAAGAGGCTGCGATTGCATGTCCTGCCGGCTCCCGTCGAGCGAGACTGACGTGGTGAGATCGTCTGGTGGCTCGTGCAGCGGCAGATGCGGGGCGACATGCGCGAGCCACAGGAACCATGGGCGTGTCCCCTGTGCATCAATCCAGTCGATTGCCTCGTCCGTCAGCACGGATGTGATATAGCCGTCGACCATTTCCGTTTCGCCACCGATCGTGCGGGGCCAGTGATAGTAGTCCTCAAGCGTGCCCTCGATCAGTCCGGAATAGCTGCCCACCCCGGCGAGCTCCGGATGGTCCGCACCACCATTTTCGGCTGACGACAGGTGCCATTTGCCGATAACCGCGTGCGCGTATTTGACCGGCGCATAGGCATCAAGGAATTGAAACAGTGTCATTTCATCCAGCGGAAGCCCGCCTCTGCGGCGACCGACCGCCGACCCTACGCCGGTGCGAAATCCATAACGCCCGGAAATGATCGTCGCACGCGTCGATGAACACATCGGCGTCGCATAGAAGTTGTCAAAAACCACGCCTTCGTTGCAGAGCCGCTCAAGGTTCGGCATCGCCGGTTTTTCGGACCCTTCGGGATAGCAGGGACTAGCGTCGAGCCCCATGTCGTCTGCAATAACAAACAAGATGTTGGGTGGCTCTGCGGCCGTTGAATGGGATACCTGCAAGCCGGTGAAGATGATCACCCACATTGCGATTGCAACAAAGCTGCGTCCGATGATCATGAGTCTCTCCTCCTTTTGCCAATTCCCGGAATCGGTAGACCTCAAACGCCCCTATCAAAGGGATCGCATGTTGCAGGATTGAGGAACAGTAAATAATGCGTCGCCGCCTTTGCGGTTTCTGGATTTGGCTGACCCATCTAGAATCGATTGGCGCGGAAGGGGGCGAGATCAATTGACGGTTCCGAGCCAGCCACGAGCTCACAGACCAACTCTCCGGTTCCGGCAGATTGCGTCAATCCGAGGTGCCCGTGGCCGAAGGCATACACGATACGCCCGCTTTTGGGTGACGGCCCGATAACCGGAAGCGTATCCGGCAAAGACGGGCGAAAGCCCATCCATTGTGAGCCGCCTTCGGTCTCCAAGCCGGGAAGGAACGTCTTGGCCTTGGCAAGCAGCGCATCCGCGCGTTCAAAATTGGGTGGAAGCGACAATCCACCGAGCTCAACGGCGCCGCCCACTCGAATTCCGCAATCGAGCCTTGATATGACAAAGCCGTGCCTGGCGAACGTCAGCTGTGTTCTCAATTCGAATTGGGCTTCCGGCAATGTCGTGTTGTAGCCGCGCTCGGTTTCCAGGGGAATCCGGTCGCCGATGCTCGATGCCAGCTGGTGCGACCAGGCACCGGCGCAAACCACCACGTGTTTCGCGGTCAGGGAACGTCCGTCGGTGCATCGAATGCCTGCTGATTCAGGATCGAAAAACAATGCCTGCGCTTCCGCGGTCTCAATCGTACCGCCGCGATTGCGAAAAATGTCGGCGACGGTCAACGTGTATTCGAGCGGATCGGATATCGAATACCACTCGGGCGTGAAGGTTCCCGATATAAAACGCTTGTCCAATCCTGGCTGGATGTCGCCGAGCGCATATTCGCCATGTACGTGCTCAAACGGTATGCCGAATTGCCGGCGCGTTTCCCAATATGCGTGGGTGGATTCGAACTCCGCGCGGCTTTCATAGAGTTCCAGGTTGCCATCGCGCCGCAACATATCTGTCGTGGCCGTCTGCTTCAGGAACGGCAACAGCGCGTGTTTGCAATGGGTCATCAGATCGGCCTGAGCCCGGATACTGGCTTCGACACGACGGCGACGGGAGGCGCGCCAGAAGCGCATCATCCATGGCATCAGCTTGAGGGCGTAGGCAGGCGGAATGGACAACGGGCCCAACGGGTCGAATAGCCAGCGCGGAGCCTTTCGGATCGTGCCTGGCGTTGCCAGCGGCACGATTTCGGAAAAGGCAAACGCACCCGCATTCCCGCTGGATGCCTCCGCAGCCGGGCCCTTGCGGTCCAGGACATGCACGTTCAAACCATGACGCTGCAGCAGAAACGCGGCTGAGAGGCCGACAATGCCGGCGCCCACAACCAGTACATCGGGCACAGTGTTGTTCTGCTTTGCCATGCCTGCCACCACGTGTTCGGCGGCCTCCACCGCTTCTCGCTTGTCCGGACCGCTGCGAATCCGCCCAATTGGCCTCAAAACTGCGGGATTTGCGGTCTGCTGGCAACCGTTCGTCCCCACGTTTCCTCGGCTTGATGGTTCGGAGCTTCGGCCTCAAGTTTCTCCGGATCGTACAGATGATGAAAGCAGGATGCCAAAGGTGGTTCGGCAATCCTATCCTGACAGCGCTCTGCGCATGATGGGGCGGGTCGGGGAGCGTCGGTCTGCTTCCGTGAAACCGGCACGGACAAAGGTACGATACAGGCCGGTCCAGGCATAGACGGGCGGGTAACTGGCCTTCGGAGTGTCGATCGGATATCCCTCGATCAATTCAGCGCCATGGTCACGGGCAAAGTCGCACGCAGCTTCCAGGAGTTGCACGGACAATCCCTGTTTTCGAAATGTCCTCTGGATGAGGAAGCAGGAAACACTCCACACAGGTTGATCATCGACGGGTTTGAGGATCCGCGACGCTTCAATGCGTGGAAATCGATGTCTTTCGGCCACCTGAATCCAGCCTACGGCTTTGGGTTCGTCACCTTCGGCATGATGCACGGCGACCAGCCCGGGTGGTCGGTCGCCGCTTTCAAAAATCCCTTTCATTGCCTGACGATTTGCATCGCCCATCTGGGCATCCATTTGTTTCTTGGGGAGCCTCCAAAGCATGCACCAACATCCGCCGCACCCGCCTTTCTCGCCCATCACGGCGGAAAAATCGTCCCAAGAGGCGGGCCTGATCGAGATGGTCAATCTTGGAAACCTCCAAAATCGTCGGCCGCATGCATGGCGAGTTACTCCAACCTAGTGTCCTGAATCTGATGTTCGTCACCTTGAACCGCACGCTCCGAACGAACTTCAGATTCAGTCAGGACACTAGCAAGATTATGATTCTAGTGTGGTTTATGGATTTGAAGTTCCTACCGGAGGTCGCTGCAATAATCATAGGAACATCAAATCCACCACACTAGTGCTCACCATCAGAACTCTACGCCAGCCGCAGTGAGGGCGTTGCGGCAGGGGGCATCCAATCTCGGGCCATGAACCTTGAGACAGAACAACACATTGCCATGTCCGACGGGAAGGTTGGGACAAAACAGACGGAAATCGCGGGCGCAAGCATGAGCGGCTATGCGCATCTCCTGGCGAAACGACATTTCCGGAGCTCCGCCAGCGGCCTGGGCGATAGGGGCGGGGGCAGCTTTGGCCTGACCGGTTGCTTTTTCGGTTTCGGCGGAAGCGGTTGCGGTTTGGCTCGCTGATGCCGGGGCCGTGGCTTTGGCAGGCGCTGCCGCTTCGGTAGAGGATGAGGATGACGCAGCGGTGGACGATCCGCCTCCGACAGCCTCAACAGCCGACTTGCAAGCGGGCGAAAGCTTGCTTTCGTGCTGCTCCAGACAAACCAGGGCAGCCATGCCGTGCGGTTGGACATCCGAACAGTTTGCTCGGTAGTCGGAAACGCAACTGGAGCGAATGGCCTGCTGTTGCGCTGCCGTGGGCGTCTGGGCAAAAGCGGATTGGGCAAGTGCGGATGCAATGCCGATGGATGCCAGTGTCAATGACAGTGATCTACGCATGATGATCTTCCTCCGGTCGGGCGGCGGTGGCCGCACATTGAGACAATGACCCAAAGGAGTGTCCGACGCTTTTGGGGCGTTACTGCGGCGTTGCTGGCATCAATGGTTTATTCCACACAATTTCAACCTTTGAGCCCCGTGAGCTCCTCCCAGATCTCGTTGAAACGGCGGACGAATAGTCGGCGAATATTCGGATCTGGTTCGTCGAATATCAGCGTTTCAAGGGCATCCAGTCGTCGATTTGCCTCGAGTCCCAACATATCGAGCCTGGGAACAATGAGCCGAACCGAACCATCGGGACAGTGTCTCAGGCGAACCGCTGGACCCATGCAAAACCTCCACACCCTCGAGTTGCCAGCAAGTTTGTCTCCTGGCACCGGTCAGGCGGCATCGGACAAATGGTCCTGCATCTCGCCATAGAAGAACTCCGACGCCGATGCGTCAGCTTCGATTTGGCGCGACAAATGCTCAAAAAGAAGCGAACTGAGTGGGTCGTCGCTGCGTTTCGAGATGCGGACCGTGCGCTTGTCACGATAATTGCCAACCAGATTGCCATCTAACGCGATTCCCGTGACGGCGAAACCGTAGTCGTGCGGTCCGATTTCACCTTCCAGAAAGGCGGTGCCCGTGAACAGAGAGACTTCCGCAGTTCCAAGAACAAGTGGCATTTCTTCGAAATGGTATTCCGTGTCAAACATGATGGCATCCGATTGCAGGGCCGCGGATTGCCGGGCCGACGGTGGGAGGAAACGTCGACCCGGCTACCGAACCGCACTGATCAGGCCGGATGAACACAGCGGTGTCGGCAGCACGAGAAATACCGATACGGTATACCGCATTCAATGACAAATCGGTATATTCTGCGATTTGTTCGATTCCCGCACTTGGAACACTTTACACTTGTGCACATCAGCTCCTTCAAGCATGAAACAGGACAATTGCCGACAAGTTGGATTGTCAGACAAGACACAGGATAAACCGATGGCACTTGATACCCCGCACTGTGAATTCGGATGGAAGGCACAACCCTTTTCGCTCAAGGATCCGGAGGGCAAGGAGTGGACGCTCGAAACGGTGATGGGAGAAAAGGGATTGCTCGTCGCATTCATTTGCAATCACTGCCCCTACGTGAAGGCAATAGCGGAGCGTTTGGTCGACGATGCAAAGGCGCTGCAGCGGGAGGGCATTGGTGTCGTCGCCATAATGTCGAACGACTATGAAGCCTATCCGGCCGATGCACCGGCTGAAATGACCAAGTTTGCTCAACAGTACGGCTTTCCCTTTCCCTATGTCGTGGATGAGGATCAGAGTGTCGGCAAAGCCTATGACGCGGTCTGTACGCCCGATTTCTTCGGCTTCAATGCCGCCCAGGAATTGCAGTACCGGGGTCGTCTGGACGATGCCCGCCTGGGAGATCCCGAACACCGCACTCCGGAACTGCTCAACGCCATGCGGCTGATTGCAGAGACCGGTTCCGGGCCACGCGAGCAACACAATTCCATAGGGTGTTCGATCAAGTGGCGGTGATATCAATTGCTTACCGAATGGTGCGCGATCACCCCTCTATTAGGGACCGAAGGGAGCGTTCTTGGTGGTCAAACGGATAGCCAAATGGACAGCTCTGCTGCTGATTGTTGTGGTTACGGTTGGCCTGGCCTTTGTGCTGTCGCAAGAGAGCGAACCGCACAATGCGGATGACATTCGCCGCTACTCCGGTCTGCTTAACGAGATTGCCGCTGTCGACGTTCCACACAATGATTTTCTGAGCGATGAGCAGCGGCAAAACCACACCGTTGTGCTCGACAAGGTCGAAGACGGGTTGGAGCTGAGCCCCGAAGAAAGCAGCGAGTATCGCCAACTCATCCAATCCGTGCTCTTCGACTATCAGTCCCGCCTGGTCTGGCTCGATCGCAACCTGACGGTATTGAGCGATGTCGGAATGGACCGCCTCAACAACATTGGCGGTAGTGGTATCAGTGGCCACCACGACCATCACGATGCTTCGGCGCGTAGGAATTTTGCCGATCTCAGTCTCGCACTAGACCGAACGGAGGCAGCCAACAGCTGGCCGACTTCGCGGATCCTCAGCGCCAATCGGGCCTACAAGAATCTGACAGATATCGTGCTTCACCTGGCTGTCGGCGTGCACACGGTCTCGGTGGAACATCAACCACCAGAGGATCAACCGGATCCCGGATCGATGGCCAGTGATTTCGAAACCCTGCTGAAGGCCTTCAAATCTGCCCAGTTCGAACCGGTAAACTCACCTGCCTATGTGGCAGATATCAACCAGGCTCTGGATGCCTACGGTCGGCTTGTCATGACGACACAAACCCGAATCAATGTGGCACTTTCACCGCTCGAGCGTCGCCTTGCTGGTCGTTGGCTTGCCATACACACAATCGCCCCTCAGCCGGATCCGCAAATGAAGGTGCGGTTTCAGCGCTGACGTTGGCCTGTGGCTGTCAGCAATACTGCTCTATGCCAACAAACTGGGTGTCGGAGTAGCGGGCACTGTGCGCAAAACCGCGCGGAAGAAGCCGGTCAATCTCGATCAGCTGTTCTTCGCTCAGCTTCAACGAACCGGCGGCCGCATCCTGCTCCAAGTGATCGACGGTTCGCGTTCCGGGAATAGCGATCACATGCGGTCCCTGATGCAGCACCCACGCCAGAGCCATGGTTGCCGGGCGTGTTGCCTGGCTCTCGGTGTACTTATTGAAACGTCTGACGTAGTCGCAATTGACCGAAAAGTTCGGTTCCTGAAACCTTGGATTGTTGCCGCGAAAATCGATGGATCCGAAACAGGTTGGATCGGGAAGCCTGTCGGCGAACATGCCACGAGCCAGCGGCGAAAAGGCCACGAATGCCGTACCGAGTTCACGGCACGTATCGATCAAACCCAGTTCCGGCATGCGTGTCCAAAGCGAGTATTCGTTCTGGACAGCTCTGACCGGATGCACTGCCGCAGCACGGCGTAACGTGAATGGAGCGATCTCGGAAAAACCAAAGCCTCCGATTTTTCCCTCGCGCACGAACCCGGCCAGCGTTTCGACGACCTCTTCGACCGGACGTTCCTGTTCGCGCCGATGCACGTAATAGAGATCGATGTGATCGACACCAAGCCTTTTGAGGGAACCCTCCAGGGAGGTGCGAAGGCGATCGGGTGAGTTGTCGAAATGCCGTTTTGGTTCGGGCACAATGCCGCCCTTGGTCGCTATCGAGAAGCGATGCGGATTCTGGCGGAGGAAATCGCCGATAACCTCTTCCGACAGCCCTCGTCCATATAGTTCAGCTGTATCGAGATGGGTTACGCCAAGCTCATGTGCGCGTGCCAGTGTACGGTGAGATTGGGCGGCATCTGTCGACCCGTAGAAGCCAGCAAAACTCATGCAGCCCAGACCAATCGCTCCAACGGTCGGCCCATCCTTGCCAAGTTGCCTCTGTTCCATGAATATTCTCCGCTACAGGGACCGCAACGCTTGTGAGCATTCGAATCCGGAAATTAGTCGTGCAGGGTGCAACTGATGGCATGTCTTCCGGATCGTTTCAACGCAGGAGCAGACTCAGGCGATGGCCGTCATGCGGACATCAGAAAGACGCGCGATATCGGCGGCCGATTGCGGACGCCCGAACAGGAAGCCCTGTCCCTGATGGCAGCCGATCAACTGGACAAACGATCGTTGCTCTTCCGTCTCGACGCCTTCGCAAATGACGGTAAGACCCAGGCCGTTCGCGAGTGTCATCACTGACTGAACAATGGCTTGGGAGGCGTTGTCGGATGTCAGATTGCGGACGAACATCTGGTCAAGCTTGACGATATCCAGCGGAAACTTGGAGAGGTAACCCAGAGACGAGAACCCTGTGCCGAAATCGTCGAGTGCGAATGAAATGCCCAGGCCTCTTAGAGAGTCGAGATTTTTCGCCAATTCATCCGAGGCTTCGATAAAGGCTGACTCGGTGAACTCGAGATGCAACCGTTCCGCCTTCAAGTCTGCTCCCTCAAGGGCTGTTTTGACATCGTCCACGAAGCCCTCGCGGGACAATTGCATCGGAGAGACATTGACCGACACGGACACGTGATCGGGCCAGGTCGCGGCATCCTCACAGGCCCGGTGGAGGGTCCATCGGCCCAGTTTCTCGATGAAACCGTTGGCCTCGGCGATTGCAATGAAGTCACCGGGTGAGATTGCGCCCAGCCTGGGATGGTTCCAACGTATCAGCGCTTCGGCTCCGACGAGTTGTCCGTTCGTCAGCAAGACCTGCGGCTGGTATGCAATGTAGATCTCGCGCCGATCCAATGCGCTCCAGAGTTCCTGCTCGATCTCACGGGCGCGTTCCTGTTTCGCAAAGGCCTCTGGATCGAAAATGACAACGCTGCTGGCCCCAATGCGGGTCGCGTCGTCAAGCGCGAGTTCCGCCTGCGACAGGCTGGTCGCAGCGGGAGAGGGCGTATCAAGGCGAACGGGTGAAATGCCAATGCGGACTCCGATCTGTGCCCGCGCACCGTCCAGATCGTAAGGTGCCTCAACGATCTCCGTAAGTTGACGGCTGATGACACATGCGTCTTCTTTGCTAATGGTGTCGTTGCTGAAAAGAGCAAAGATATCGCTGCCGAGGCGCGCCGCCGGAGACAGGTCGAGTTGGCATTCATTCAACCGCTTGACAACCGCCTTGAGAAGGGCGTCGCCCACCGAGCGACCCAGCGTTGCATTGATCGTCCGGAACCGATGAAGATTGAGAGCAAAAACCGTCTGGTTGCTGGTTTCGTCACGACGCTGGCGCAGCAGTCTGTTATCAAGCCTGCGCTGGAACTCGGGACGGCGCATGGCTCCGGTCAACTCATCGAAACGGGACATGTACTCCAGAAGAGCGTCCTGCCGGTGCTTTTCTGTCACGTCGCGTGCTGTGATGCAGGCGACATAATGGTTTTGAAGCTTGCGGAATCCCAGTCGTCGACCTGACAAGCGCGACGGCGTCACCGTGTACTCAATGAACCGACCGGATCGCAGCTCCTGCAATCTTGGCTCTGAGCCTTTCCATTGTTCGGCTTGCATGAGCCTCATGCTGTCCTTGGCACCGATCACCAGTTCCGCGGGCACCAGTTTGGACAAACGTCGCGTGACCCCAGGGCGGGCATCGAAGCCGAGAATATCAGGCGCTTGACGGCTGGTTTCCAGAACCAGGCCGTTCTCGTCAACAATCAGAATAGCGTCTGAACTGTCACTGATAATGCGTGTCAGCATGTGCCGCATGTTGCTGGCTTCGATGCTTGTTTGCAGAACCTTCCACCTGCGAATGGCCAGCTCGTTGAGCGAACGTGTGACCGCATAGAGCCACAGCAGCATCTGGACCGGGGCCGTGGGCAAGAGGATGGCAAAGCGCTTCTGCATGACGAACGCCGCCAGCGATAACCCGGCAGCAAGGATGAAGCATATGATGAGCTGGTGCGACAGTTCCGAAAAGCGCCGTGACCATGCCAGAGCCAACAGCAGCAGGGCAAAAAAGGCCAGAAAGGGTGTAGAGGGAACCAAATGCAGGCTTCGGTCCTGACGCAGTGTCTCCGCCGCCAGAATCTGGACAATCGGACTCGGGAGCATGCCGTGAATGGGAACGATATGGGCAGACCCGGCCTCAACGGCCGGTGTTCCGACGATGATCGACTTGCCGTGCAATTCGTTTCTGCCAATGTTTCCGTCGATAAGGTCGACAGCCGAATAGGTTGGGATGCTAGCTGGCGATATCGAGTAGTCGATGATGAGTTCTGATCCGGTCTTGGTGATCTCCCCACTCAACAAATTTGCGACAGACGGCAGGTAACGGCCAGAGACCATGTGTTCTAAGGGCACGGCGCGAGTCAAACCATCGGCTTCGACCGGGACATCGGAGACCGCAAGTCTTGACCTTCCCATCAATTCAGGAAGTGGCAGAGCTGGCTCATTGAGACTGCCGGATTCGGATTTGACCGGCAGGACCACCGTGTTTCCAGCTCGCTGCAGAGCCTGACGAAGGACTTCGTCTTCCAAGGGGGTGGATGGAGTGCTGAAGTCGAAGTCAAGAACGATATCGGCTGCTTCGGCTTCCAAGAGTCGATCGACTATTTCGGCGGTTTTGCTTCGTGGCCATGGCCAAAGGCCGACACGATCAAGACTCGCTTTGTCGATCGATAAGTAGACCATGTCCTGTGTCGCGCGCCGCTCGTAGAACTGCGTGCGCTTCTCATCAAGGACATGCTGGAGACTGTTCAAGTTGCCGGACCAATCCGCCCAGAATACCAGCGCCAGGATGACTGGCAGCCAAAGGAAGCCTGAATAGGTGTGCGGTCGTTCCATCGCTGGTCAGAGTATCTTGGCGGTGTGCCCGGTTGTTTGAATCTGATGGAACGGTTGGCAGGCATGGCATCCGCCATACTGCCCCCGAGCGGCCAGCATGATATTGATCCCCAGTCGATCAGCAGGAATAGCAGCGCTGACCATCACCAAAGCAATTGACCCACAACTCAGGTCCTCCCGAAAACCGCTTAAAATAAGTATCTAAGGAACAGGCAAACGCTCATCTGCCCCATAAAATATGGATGCATTTTAGCTATCCTTGGTAAACATAGGATGAACTTGCAATCGTTGGGCGCAAAACGAACTTGGGTTAGTCAGCAACTATCAACTGAACGTTGGCATCTCTGCACATATTGGAAATCCCGCGCGGAGGCGGCGCATCCGTTACGAAAATGTCGATATCCTCGAGGCGACCAATCTGCACCGGCGCCCGGCGCTGGAATTTCATGGTATCGGCGACCAGGATGGTTTTGCGGGCCTGCTCGATAATGACCTGAGAAACTCGAACTTCGCGGTAGTCGAAGTCCAGAAGTTCGCCCTGTTCATCAATGGCGGATGAACCGATGATCGCGAAATCGACCTTGAACTGTCGAAGAAGGTCGATTGCTGCCGCGCCTACGATGCCGCGATCGCTTTTTCGAACCATCCCGCCGGTAACGACGACTTCAGCGCCTTCCGCTTCAGACAGGATAAAGGCGACGTTGAGATTGTTGGTGATAGCCAGCAAGCCCTCATGGTGTCTGAGTGCATAAGCCACCTGTTCGGTCGTGGTGCCGATATTCAGGATCACGGATGAATTGTTGGGTACCAAGTCGGCCACGGCCTGTGCGATGCGAGCTTTTCCTCCAGAAGCGAGTTCGCGTCTTGACTGGTAGGCCAGATTGACTGTGTTCGATGGAAATACGGCACCGCCATGGACACGCTGGAGCTTTTCCAGGTCGCAAAGTTCGTTCAGGTCCTTGCGGATGGTCTGTGGCGTGACTCCGAAATGCTCGGCAAGACTTTCGACTTCGACGCGTCCTTCTCGTCGAGCAATCTCCAGAATATCGATTTGCCGGGGCTGCAGAAGTTGCAAGCTGCGATCCTCCATCTGTCCAGATGATCATCGCGATTTTGCTGGCGAATTTCAATTCTTGCGGATCGTGCTCGTCAACCGACCTGGACCTTCAGCGGCTGGATTGCCGACATCGGCTGGGTGCGATAGGTGTCACGTCACATGTAGCGAACAAGGGAAGGCCGCCAACAATGGAAACAAAGCAAGCGCTGATCGTCTGGGGCGGCTGGGAAGGACATACGCCGCAACACAGCGCCGAGGTCGTGCGCGACATTTTGGAGGCACGGGGCTTTGATGTCGCCCTGGAAAGTTCCACAGCGGCCTATGCCGATCCACAACTGGGCACCAACGACCTCATTGTGCCGGCCATAACCATGTCTCACATCGAGAAGGAAGAATTACAGAACCTGCTCTCAGTCGTGCGTGCCGGAACCGGCCTTGCCGGTTTTCACGGCTTGATGTGCGACTCGTTCCGCAACGAACCGGATTACCAGTTCATGACAGGCGGCCAGTGGGTCGCGCATCCGGGCGACATCATCGACTACCGCGTGAACATCACGGCTTCCGAGGATCCCATTGTCGAAGGCATTGACGACTTCGACTATCGATCCGAGCAATATTACATGCATGTCGACCCGAGCAACGAGGTGCTGGCGACGACCCGGTTCGATGGCTCCCATTTCGATGAGATCGATGGTGTTGTCATCCCAGTGGTCTGGAAACGGCGTTATGGCGAGGGGCGGGTTTTCTACAGTTCGCTGGGGCATGTTTCCGAGGAGTTCGAGGTGCCTCAGATGCGCACCATATTCGAGCGCGGCGCGTTGTGGGCCGCGCGCGGGTAGGGGTGTTCTGGGAAGGGCGTCGCTGTCTATGCAACGCCGTCGGGATGCCAGCACGCGAAACGATGCGACGTCGTTGTCTGTTCCTGCAACTCCGGTCGATCGGCTGAACAGCGCGGCGATGCCACCGGGCAGCGCGTGACAAAGGGACAGCCATCGGGCGGATCCAACGGTGACGGGAGGTCGCCTTCGAGCAGAATGCGTTGGCGCCGTCGCTCCGCTACCGGATCGGGCAACGGGATAGCTGAGAGCAATGCGCGCGTATAGGGATGGCGTGGCGCAGCGAAGATCCGATCTGCCGATCCCTCCTCGACAATGTGCCCCAGGTACATGACAGCGACCCGGTCGGCTATGTGACGCACGACCGAGAGGTCATGCGAAATGAAAAGATAGGCAATCCCAAGCCGGGCTTGAAGCTCCATCAACAGGTTCAAGACTTGTGACTGAATGGAGACGTCCAAGGCCGAAACCGGCTCGTCACAAATGATCAGCTTTGGCTCGAGCGCCAATGCCCGTGCGATAACCACCCTTTGCCTTTGACCGCCGGAAATCTCGTTGGGATATCGGGCGCCGTGGGCCGCGCTGAGGCCCACCAAATCCAGCAACTCGGCCACCCGTGCCCGGCGGTTCTCCCGGCTGCGGCCGTGAATTGCCAGAGGTTCGGCGATGGATTGGGCCAGTGTCCGTTTCGGGTTCAGCGCCGAGAGCGGATCCTGGAACACCACTTGCAATTCGCGCCATGTGGCGGTTCGCTCCGCAGCCGTCATGGCAGCCATGTTCTGACCCTGGAACCAGATTTCTCCGGCCGTGACGGGCGCCAGACCAAGCACGGCATTGCCCGTCGTTGATTTGCCGCAACCGGACTCGCCCACAAGCGCCAGCGTCTCTCCGGACGCGACGGCGAGTGTCACGCCATCCACCGCCCGGACCATACGCTTCTGGCCGAGCAAATTTTCCCGCTCGGCTTCAAAATGCACTTTCAGCTCGCGCAACTCGAGCAATTGGCTGCTCATGCCAGTGTCTCCACCCGGTCCCCGTGCCAACAGGCCGCGCGATGGTCATCTCCCGCCAGAACCGGAACCTGGCCACAAGCGTCGTCGGCCAGGGGGCAGCGCGATGAGAATCGACATCCTTCCGGCCAGTTGGCCAGGTCAGGGACTTGCCCGCGGATCGAATAGAGTTGCTCCTTGGGGGTGTCCGTCAGCTTCGGCAGGGTGGCGAGCAGTAGCTTGGTATAGGGATGGCGCGGTGCGGCAAACAGATCGTCAACCGGCGCAGATTCCACGATCCTTCCGCCATACATGACCGACACACGATCGGCGATCGTGGCAACAACGCCGAGGTCGTGGGTTATCAGCAGGATAGCCGCCTTCGTTCGGTCCCGGAGCCGCTTCATCAGGTCGAGGATCTGGGCCTGCACCGTCACGTCGAGCGCCGTGGTGGGCTCGTCTGCGATCAACAGGCGCGGTTCCGAGATCATCGCGGATGCGATCATCACCCGTTGGCACATGCCCCCTGACAGTTCAGAGGGAAGCTGTCTGGCGCGCGCTCCCGGTTCGGGAATGCCGACGTCGCGAAGGGCTTCGAGTGCCGCAGCCCGAGCATCGCGAGGACTGGCCTTCCCATGGTTGATGAGGCTCTCGGCCACCTGTGCCCCGGTTGCCATCAGCGGATTGAGCGAGGCCACAGGCTCCTGGAAGATCATTGCGAGATCGGCTCCGCGCCGGACGCGCATGGCTGTCTCGTCGCGCGTTGGCAACTCGGATCCGGATAGCGAAATGGTTCCGCCCGTCTGTTTCACCTTGCCGGTCAACAATCCCATGATCGAAAGTGCCGTGAGGCTCTTGCCCGATCCCGATTCGCCCACGAGGGCCATGATCTCACCCGGGGCAATGTCAAAAGACACGCCATCGACAACGCGATGCGGGCCGACCGAAATCTCCAATCCATCGACCTTGAGTAGAGGGTCAGACATCTTCTCCACTTTCTGCGGTCACTGCTGCAGCCCAGGGGCTGATCGGGTGCGACATCCCCGTGAGCCGCCCGCCATCGGCCATCACCATCGACGGAATGGCGAAATTGACCGGATGTAGCGTGTTTTCGACCAGGCGCACGGGATAGGTCTCCGCCACCTGTGCAGCCAGATCCGACACGGCTGCCTGATTGATCACAACAGTCGGGCCCGAGCCATCGAGACGTGGCGCATGTTGAGCCGCTTCAAGGCTCATTTCCCCATCGATGACATAGGTCATAAGCTGCAGAAGCGCTGGGAATATCTGGCGCCCCCCAGCCGCGCCCAGCGCCAGGTGCGGATTTCCGTCGCGCGTCACGATGACAGGCGACATATTGGCCAGGGGTTTTGCGGCAGGAGCAATCCGGTTGGGAACACCGGGGCGCGGATCGAACCAGTTCATCCCGTTGTTCATCAGGATACCGGTGCTGGGCAACGTCACCTTGGAACCAAAGCGCGAAAGCAGTGTGTTGGTCAACGAAACCATGTTGCCGGCTCCATCAACAACCGATACGTGGCTGGTGCAATCGCCGGATCCCGCCGCATGACCCATGGTCTTCAGGCGGTGCTCATAGGTCTCACGAATGGCAGATGCATAAGCCGCGCCTGCTTCAGCTGACAGGACATCCTCCGGCAGACGCGTTTCGAGGCGTTCCAACGCCTCGAGCAAGCTCGGCCCGCCAGTCAGGCCTGGTACCACATGCACATCTTGACCACGATAGGGGTGGGTCTTCGGCGGCGCCCATCTGGGCAAGACATTGGCGAGGTCAACCGCATCAATGGGACAGCCCGCCTCCTCGAAATCCGCCACCAGGCTCGTCGCCACTTTGCCTTCATAGAAATCTCGCGCGCCGGCCTCAGCCAGGCGTTTCAAAGTTCGCGCCTTTGCCGGCATTGGCAGATAGTCGTAACCGCTGGCACTTGTGGCCTGGCGCGGTTTTCCACCGGGCGTGTAAAGCGTTGACGACGCCGGATCTCGGTTCAGCCCCTCGATGTCAATGGCAAAGGCCAGACAGGCGAACCAGTCGACAATCATCCCGCGCTCGGCAAATTCTATCGCCGGCGACAAGGCATCTGCCCAGGAAAGGGTCCCGTACTTTTCCAAAGCCGCATCCAGTCCGGCAATCGTACCCGGGACCGCGATGGACATTGGACCGACAATGTTGCGGTCCTCCTGCACCGTGGGCCAATCGAACCAGTTTCCTTCGTTGCCGCCGGTCAGGGGATAATTCGACGCCGTTGCGTTTCGGCTGGCTCGAACGTTGAAATCGAGCGTGTCGACGCTTCCGTCATTGCCGGCCCGAACCAAAAGACCACCGCCGCCGATTCCGCTTAGCCATGGTTCCAAGACCGAAAGGCACAGGATGGTGACAACCGCCGCATCCATGGCATTGCCGCCACCCGCCAAAACAGCGGCGCCGGCTTTGGCCGCTTCGAAATGTTGCGCCGCAACGATCCCGTTGCCCGGCCCGATCTCGGAGACCACTTCGCGTTTTTCGACCGTCCAGTTAGCCATCATATCCCCTTGCGCAACGGATGCTGGTCCGCAGCCTCCGGCATTTCGATCTCGACAGTCATTCCACCGCCAATGGTCAAGTGATGCTCGGCCAACTCTGCTCCGGTGGTGACCCAAACATTGTCATCGGCCGTCAGCGGCGCGATTAGCCGCTCAAGCATTGCAATCCGGGCGCCGCGGCCCGAGATCCAGTCATGCACAGTCAGCATGAAAAGCGTGCCAAACCGACGCGCCGCCTCACTTTCCTCGGACCAGGCAGCTTCCAACCGGTCAGTGCCGAGCGGCGGGCCTATATCACTTCCGCCGCCAAGAAATTTCAGGAAAATCGCGTCGTCAGTCGACCAATTCACTGGAACTTCTGGCACACCGACTATGGAATAGGGTACGTCCGACCCCATAAGCGAGCTGTCGTAGAGCCCCAACCGGGCTACCTCGGCCAGCATATGCGGCGTCATCTCCCACGCTGGCGACCGGAAGCCTTTCGGACGCTCTCCAATTTGCGCCTCGAACAGCGCCAGCGATGCCTCCAACGCCTCGGTGAAGGCGTCATCCGTTACTTCACTCACCAATTCGTGGAAGTAGCCGTGCAAGCCCGCCTCGTGACCCCGTTCTACCAGTATTGGCAGTATCCAGGGGTCTTCTTCGGCCACGATGCCAGGCACATAGAAGCTCCCCTTGATTCCCAGCCTTTGCAGCATGTCGAGGATGCGTGGCAGCCCAACGCGTGGGCCATAGCGGCGTTGCTCGATGTGCGAAAGATAGGCGGGCGTCGCGGACCGATGGGTCCATCGCCAGGGTGCGGTTGCGTCCACATCGACAGAAAAGCAGAACGCCGATGTTTTGCCCTTGGGCCAAGGATAGGGTTCGGATACAGGCACGGTCATAGCGGGGTCTTCTTTTCCTGGAATACCTGCATCGAACCGATGGAGTTGCCACCATCAACCGACAAGGTTGCACCGGTCACATAGCTCGCCGCATCCGAAGCGAGATAAAGCGCGGCTTGCCCAACGTCGGCCTTTGTTGCCGGACGGCCTAGTGGGATGTTTTCGGTCACTTGTGCGATATGTTCGTCTGTGAGCGTGCTGACTTCGCTTCCGGCCGAAAATCCGGGCTCGAGTGCATTCACCCGGATCCCGAATTCAGCCAGCTCGATCGCAAACCCCTTGGTCAGGCGGTCGAGCGCTGTCTTGGACAGGCTATATGGTGCCGCTGTCCGCCGCATCTTGCGCGCGGCACCGGATGAGATGTTGATCACCGCACCGGGACGATTGGCGCCGATCATCTGCAAGGCAAAGCCGCGGGTCAGCACAAACGGTGCACGGAGATTGACATCCATGATCCTGTCCCAATCGTCGTGGCTGATATCGAGCAGGAAACCGGAGGGATAAATTCCGGCATTGTTGACCAGAACATCCACGGCACCCCAGCGGGAGCCGACGGCTGAGATCAGCTCGGCCATGCTCTCATCACATGTCAGATCGGCGGCCTGTCCGAAGCAATCGCTGTTATGTTTTGAAGCAAGCTTGGCGGCAAATGCGAAACAGCGCTCCGCATCGGTATCGGTGATACAGACCTTCGCACCCGCTTCGGCAAAACTCTCGGTAATCTGTCGCCCGAAAACGCCGAGGGCGCCTGTGACAACCACGCCTTTGCCGCTGAATTCGTCGCCAAATTTCATCTCTACCTCGATTTCGGATTGAGTGTCTCGGCCAGCCGATCGCCGATCAGATTGACCGACAGGACCAGCAAGAAAAGGCACACCCCTGGGAAGGTCGCGATCCACCAGGCCGAACCCACGTAATTGCGTCCGACCGACAGCATAGCGCCCCAGGAAGCCGTCGGCGGCTGCACGCCCATGCCGAGGAAGGAAAGCCCAGCTTCAAACAGCACCATCAACCCGAATTCGAGCGTGGCTACCACGGAGATGGCGGCAATGATGTTTGGCAGAATATGAAGCGCGAGCACCCGCGCCGTACTGGCTCCCATGGCGCGGGACAGCCGGACATAAGGCATGTTCGCGACGCTCAGCGTTTGTCCATAGGCGACCCGCGCATAGCGAGGCCAACGGGTGAGGGCGAGCACCAGGATCACGTTGATGAAACCCGGCCCAAGCACTGCAACGGTGATGATCGCCAGCAGGATCGCGGGAATCGACAGGAAAATGTCGGTTATCCGCATGACCAGGACTTCAACCCAGCCACGCATATACCCGGCCATCATGCCGAGCGCGGTGCCAACTGTCCCAGACAGCAGAACCGACAGAAACGCCACTGACAGCGATATCCGGGCACCGTGGATCAGACGCGACAATAGGTCCCGTCCCAACTCGTCAGAGCCAAGCAGAAAGGTGAAGCCACGTGCCTCGTATCCCGGTGGCTTCAATCGCCCGATCAGGTTTTGCTTGTTTGGGTCGATAGGTGCGATCCACGGCGCCAATACTGCGACGATGACCAGCACCAGCAAGATCCCAGCGAACAGCGCGATCACACGGCTTCGCCGTTCCTCGGGCCAAAGAAAGGAAAGGACAGGCTTCATCGTCTGGATCCAAGCCGGATCCGCGGGTCCACCACACTGTACAGTATGTCAGCAGCCAGGTTCATCACGATGGTCACCATCGCCCCCAGCAACACCACCCCCTGGACCACCAGGAAATCCCGTGCGGTGATGGACTGGACTGTCAGTTGCCCGAGCCCCGGCCAGGCAAAGACAGTTTCCACGATCACCGCCCCCGCAAGGAGTTGCGAAATTTCCAAAGCCGAGATTGAAATGACCGGGATCGAGGAATTGCGGATCAAGTGCCACACGACCAAACGCCCAGTGGCTGTTCCGCGTGCGCGGGCCGAACGGATGTAATCTTTCGACAACTCATCAAGGACCGATGAACGGGTGATCCGGGCGTAGGTCGCCATCGACAAAAGTCCGAGTGCGATCGACGGCATGATCAGGTTTTCCAGGCCTCCCGATCCCGAGGGCGGCAACCAGCCGAGCCATACCCCGAAACCCATTATCATGAGGATGCCGCTCCAGAAGGTCGGCATGGATTGCGCCGCCAGAACGAGACCCATCAACATATTCGAGAGGATGCTTTTGCGATCCAGTGCAAGGTAGAGCCCGACGGGGACGCCAATGCCAATTGCGACGATGAGCGCGCCGGCGGCAAGTTGCAGCGTGAAGGGGAGGCGGGCTCCGATGATTTCGGATACCGGGGCCGCCTGGATAAAGGATGTCCCAAAATCGAGCCGCAGGGTGTTCCATAAAAACTCGACATATTGCAATAGGATCGGCCGATCGAGACCGAGCGTGTGGCGCAATTGAGCAATGTCCTCCTCCGTCGCAGTCTCGGGTACCAGCAGATAGGTCGGATCGCCGGTGAGACGCGATAGGAAAAATACCAGCGTCATCACCCCGAATATCGCGACAGCGCTCTGCCCGAAGCGACGGAGAAGGAAGAGTGGCACCTGCTACTCGGACCAGCTCATGCGATTGAGAAACATGCTCTCGTTAGCGGTTGGCTGGAACTCCAGTTTGTCGGAAGCACCATAGAGTGCCACGGCCTGATAGAGCGGCAGGATCAAGGTCTCGTCGTAGACGATCTTGTTGACCTCGCCATAGGCCGATAGCCGCTCGTCTTCATCGAGCGTTGTGCGACCAACCTCGAGCCACTTGTCAACATCCGCATTGTTGACCCGCGACCAAGAGCTGCCTGAATTGAACAGCGGATACTGGACGCCATCCACATCCTGGCAGGCGCAAGACCAGCGTCCGAAGCTGAGCTGGGGACGTTCCTTTTGCTCAGGATTACGTGCTGCTGCCAGATAGGTTGCCATGTCGGTGAGAGAGATGTCCACATCGAATCCAGCTTCAGTCAGCATCTGTTGAATGGCCTGTACGATCCGTTGGTCGAACACAGGTGCCGTGCCGAAGGTCATTTTCATCTTCGCTGCATCGCCCTTGGAAGCGACGATTTCAGCAGCTTTTTCCGGGTCAAAGGGGTAGGGCTCGATTCCGTCGACAAAACCAAAATGTGACGTGGTCGCCATCTGACTGGCTACGGATTCGCCACCACGCAGAATGCCATCCACAATGCCTTCGCGATCGACTGCCAGCGCAACCGCACGGCGCAACTCCGGATCATTGAGAGGCGGAACGGTGGTGTTCATTCCCAGAAAGCCGACACGCTCTGTCGGAGCCGACAGAACCTGAACGCCCCCAGCGCCTTCGATCTGGGCGGCGAGGTCGCTATCGATGGATACGATCAGGTCGGTCGTCCCGGCCCGCAGGTTGGCAACCCGTGTCGCGGCGTCGGAAACAGCCTTGAACACCACCGTTTCGAACGGTCCGGGTTCGCCCCAATAATCCGCGTTCTTCGTCAGCTTGACCTGCACGCCACGATCCCGGCTGTCGAACACGTAAGGACCGGACCCAAGCGGTGCAGCGTTGAATTGTTCCTTGCTCATTTTGCCAGCGACATGTTCCGGGACGACCGAAAGCTTCACCAATTGCGCCAGCAGCGCCGGATAAGCAGACTTCGTGACCAGAACAACGGTGTTGTCGTCGGTGACCTTTGAATCCACGATCGAGTTGAACTGACCGAGTTGCGGCGAGCCGAACGCGGGATCTGTGATCCTCTTGACCGAAAACGCCACATCTTCGGCCGTCAATGGTTCGCCATCGTGAAACTTCACATCCGGCCGGATCGTCAGTTCCAGTTCGGTATCCGACAGATAACGCCAGCTCTCGGCAATCTGCGGAACAATCTTGCCGTCGTTGTCGCGGGTAACGATGTTGTCGAAGATATTGCGATACACATAATAGCTGTCGGGGTTCCACTGCATGTGCGGATCCACGGTGGCCGGTTCGTTGACGAGGTCAATGACCAGTTCGTCCTTGGCAAGGGCAAGCGTCGTCGTTGCGCCAGCGACCCAGAGCGCGGCGATCATCGCCAAAGCGACGGGTTTGAACATGGGTAAGTTTTTCACGGTAGGAACTCCCTGTTTTCAAGGTCACGGCAGACCGATCAGTTGCCCTGACTTTTTTGCGTGTTGGAGGACATGTAGTTTTTGCGGGACTCTTCGGCCCCTTTGAATTGACCTCGAACGGCCAAATCCTCGGTTTCAGCTCGCTGACTTTGCGGCGCCGGTGCGTATTCCAGCTCAGTACGGTTGGAGAGTAGCGCATCGCGTGCAAACCGTTCGAAAGCTTCGATCTCCTTGGCTAAGATGTCCGCAATCCGGTCGCTGTCTTGCGCATCGACAGCATGCAGCAGCGCCGAGGCCTTCATAGGCGGCAAGTGTGCGGCTCCATCAGCTTCGAGAAAATTTGTAATCCGGGTGGATTGATCCCAGAGGGTTTTCAGAAATCCAAAGAGCAGGGGATTGATGCCGGATGCCAGTTGATCACGAAAGCGTCGTTCGTAGCTGCGCCTGGAGTCGACGACTTCCTGGTGTCTTTGCCCGGCTATCGCCTCAATCCGCTCGGCATAGGAGTGCATCTCCGCTCTCGCTTCCGGTCCGGGGCGGGATGCCGCGAGTGCCGGCTCGATCCGCTGACGCGCCTCAATCACGTCCCCGATCAATCCACCGCTGATCGGCTGCACGCGCCAGCCCAGGCGCGGTTGCGGTGCCATCAACGCCAGCGCCGATAGTCGAGCCAGTGCCACGCGAACGGCGGCGCGTCCGATGCCGAAACGATCCGCAAGCTCCGCCTCGGTAGAAGAGGTTCCCGGCCTCAACTCGCAGCTTATGACCGCCTGATAGAGGCGCGACTCTGCGAAGTCGGTTTTCTGCTGTGGCCGCAGCGACTTCTCGCCATCGCCTGATGTGAAAGGGGAATCGGGATCGTACAAAGCGTTAAACCTCCGGAAGGTATGACATCTTTGTTTGCAATATTAAAGATGTCAACTTGACCATTAAAAAATGTTCAATGACCCAGGTGGCAAATACAGTACCCACTGACTTTGGCAGGGCGCCTTAATCGGTAGCTGGCCAGGTCAGGGAGTTTGGTACGAACAGACCGACGCGAAGCATCCAAAAACTGCAGCCGTGGGCTTGGACACCGCGAGCGGCAATTTTCGAACGACGTTGGGAACGGATTAGTTCAGTCGGCCGGTGGCCAGATATCCAGCGCTTTCAAGAAGCTTCTTGCGAGCGGCTCTCTGAGCCGAGCCTTCTCGCGTGTATCGGCATCGAGGTTCATTGCAAACGACAGGATCCGGTCGTCCTTTTCCACCCATCCGACAAACCAGACAACATCAGGATCGGGCGCTGTGGTCCAGCCCGATTTGGCGAACAGGGCCGCGCCACCGTGGGTTTCGACCCGGATGATATCGCGAACGACAAGCTGATGGTTTCTGTCGGCCATCAGTTCTTGCCGCGCCAGGCGCGCTAGAAACTCGACCTGCTCAAACGCGCTGATCGCCAGCGGTCCGACGAGCCAGAAGGTCTCGACATTGTTCCCGGTTGTCCGATTGCCGTAGTCGAGCTTTGCCAACCAGTTCCGGTAGGGGTCCAATCCAATCCGCCTGGCCAGTTCCTGATAGACCGGAACGTTTGAGACCGCGATGGCCTGGCGCATCGACATGTCCTTTTCCCAGGCCTTGATGCGCTGCGGTTTTCCACCAAAGGGAATAATCTCGTCTTCATCGGCGACTGCTGCGTTTTCAAGAGCGATCAGGCTGTTCGCAATCTTGAATGTGGAGGCTGGAAAGTAACGTTGCTCTGCGCGCTGCGAATTGACGACAGTTAGCCGATCGGTCTCGATGTCGAGCAGGACGAACGTGCCAGTTACGCCGGCCTGATCGAACGTCCTTTCAAGATCGGGCCTTTCGATGCGTTCCGCGCCAAAGGCGCCAACGGTCAGCAACAGGACGCAGACGCCCAACAGTGCGGCTGAAACGGACTTTCGAAAACGTTCGGTGATTCCGGTGCTACGAGTTGCTTCGATCATGGCGGGACAATGAACATCCAAATGTGAACGGACCGTGGCGGTGACGGGTAGACCGCAGATCGGGGCCATTATTGCGAGTTGCGCTCAAAAAACATCAACATGACGGTTTCGTCGGCACATTCGTGACGTTCAATCCGGCTGAAGCCGGCTTTTTCATAAGCGCGTACTGCACGGGCATTGTCCGCCACCGGATCGATGACGACCTCCGGGGCACCGGCTGCCAAAAGATCAGACGCTAACTGACGAAGATAGGCCGGCGCATGACCTGCTCCCAGCATTTTAGGGTCCCCGACAAACGTGTCGATTGCACGACAGCCGAAAGACAGGTGAGAGAGGTGAGCCTGCGGCCAACTATGCACCTCATAGTGCTGCACATAAGCGAACGGGTGACCGTCGAGGCTGACGATCAGATTGATCATGCGGTCTTCGTCGAGATCTTCACGGATGAGCCCGAGTTCAGCGTCTGGATCGCCCCACCATTTGCGGACTTCGGGCGATGCCAGCCAACGGCGCAGCATCGGAAAATCCGTCTCTGTGACCGGCGTGAACTGGTAACCTGAATTGCTCATTTGCACATGTTTCGGTAGCCGCGATAAGCGACCTATACAAACAAGGGTGCCGGGGCAAGCTCCCGACCACAATTGATCGGTGGCGAGTGGCGGGCCTTGACCTGCGATGGTCTTGTCTGCAACAAAACAACCATGGGGTTTGCGAACGCCCCGTGAGGCGACAGCCCAAGTTTCGCATCCAACCGTATCGATAAAAGGGAAGGATGCGCCATGCCGTCGCCAACCGAAATAACCGTGCCTCAACTCGCCCGCCTGATAGGAACTCCGGACGCTCCGGTGATTGTCGATGTCTGCATGGACGACGACTTCGCCATCGATCCGTGTCTCATTCCGACTGCCATCCGCCATCCGTTTGCAGCAGTGGCCGAACTTGTGCCGGCCCTCCGGGAAAGCCGCGTTGTCGTTTACTGTCATCGCGGTCTGAAACTTGGCCAGGGCGCCGCAGCCATTTTGCGGGATCACGGTATCGCTGCGGAGTCGCTTGAAAGCGGCCGCGTCGGCTGGCGCGAAGCCGGTCTGCCGATGGTGCCTGAGGCTCGCATTCCCGAACGTAACGACGAAGGCAGGTCAGTCTGGGTCACTCGCCACCGGCCCAAAATCGATCGCGTTGCGTGTCCCTGGCTTATTCGCCGTTTTGTCGATCGTCGTGCACAATTCCTGTTCGTTGCTCCGACGCAGGTTCTGAACGTCGCAGAGAAGTTCAATGCGACTCCATTTGATGTCGAAGACTGTTTCTGGAGTCACCGGGAAGAACGTTGCACGTTCGATACCATGCTGGAGGAATTACAACTCGGGACGGAGCCGCTGGGACGGCTGGCGACCATCGTGCGTGGTGCCGACACCAACCGCCACGATCTGGCACCGGAGGCGGCCGGTCTTCTGGCGGCTTCGCTCGGTCTGTCGCGTATGTATCGTGACGATCTTCAACAGCTCGACGCCGGAATGCTGCTTTACGATGCTTTCTACCGCTGGGCGCGCGATGCCACCGATGAAGGCCACGACTGGCCTCCGGCGCAAGCGAGGAACTGAGGCGATGGACGCTTCGACGGATGCAAACCAGCCTTTGGTATCACTGCGCGTAGCCACTGCCGTCTGGGCAAGGATTGGGTTCCTGTCCTTCGGTGGGCCGGCTGCTCAGATCGCCTTGATGCATCGCATGATCGTCGAGGAGCGGCGATGGCTGAGCGAACAGCAATTTCTCAGTGCGTTGAGTTTTTGCATGCTGCTGCCAGGACCGGAAGCCATGCAGCTTGCCACCTATGCCGGCTGGCGCTTGCACGGAGCAAGGGGTGGTCTTGTGGCCGGGCTTTTGTTCGTGCTGCCAGGGGCGTTGGTCATGCTCGCCCTTGGCATCATCTATGCCCATTTCGGTGGTGTGCCGCTCATCAGTGCCCTGTTTCTCGGGGTCAAGGCCGCCGTGCTCGTCATCGTTATTGAGGCGCTTGTTCGTGTTGCGAAAAAGGCGCTGCACCAAACGCAGCATTGGGTGATTGCCGTTCTGGCCTTTGTCGGAATCTTTTTTCTGGCACTACCGTTTCCACTGCTGGTGCTTGGTGCCGCTCTTTTCGGCTTCTTTTTTGGGAAAGCCGATGGGAACGAAGACCCGCCACCAGAGATTCCGGTCCGCGTATCCGGAACAATAGGAACGGTTGCTCTCTGGTTGGCTATTTGGTGGGGGCCTTTGTTGGCACTCACGTGGCTGTCCGGTCCGCAGATCCTGACAGATCTTGGTTGGTTCTTTTCGAAACTGGCCGTCGTCACGTTTGGTGGAGCCTATGCAGTGCTGGCTTACATGGCACAGGACGTTATCGGGCTTCATGGATGGTTGACCGCTGGAGCGATGATGGACGGACTGGGTCTGGCGGAAAGACACCCGGTCCCCTGATCCTTGTCACGCAATTTGTCGGCTTTCTGTCCGCCTTCGGGGAGGGTGGCCTGTTGATGGGCCTTGCCGGCGCGGCGGTGACGCTTTGGGTCACCTTCACTCCCTGTTTCCTGTGGATATTCGCCGGGGCTCCGTATATCGAGTGGATCGCATCGCAACCGCGCCTGAGAGGCGCGCTTGCAGCCATCACCGCCGCGGTCGTCGGTGTGATCCTCAACCTTTCGATATGGTTCGCACTACATGTCTTCTTTGCCGAAGTGACTGCCAATCGGGCCGGCCCGTTGGTGCTCTGGCAGCCAGATTTTGGCACGCTCGATTGGCGTGTACTGCTGCCGGCGTTGCTGAGCGGATTGCTTTTGCTTCGTTTGCACTGGAACATGGTTCGAGTGCTGGCCATTTCGGCCGTTTGCGGCGTGGTGCTGTCGTGGCTGGGTTAGGGAATTGACGTGACGAGAATTGCCAGAAATCGATTGCGTGTTTTTCGACAGGCGGAAGTGGCGGCCTTCTACGAGCAGGTTCTGGGCATGCGAAACTTCGGTAACGCTTCGATGCCGCTTCTCGGTTACGTTCCGCACCAGACCGTGCTCGAACTCAACGGCGGCGCAAACCAGCCCCTGGTGCCGTCAAGGCGGGACTTCTACTGGAAGATCGGCATCACACTTCGTGACCTCGACCATGCCGTGGCGTTCATCAGGCAATCCGGCTGGCCGGTGTCCGACCCGGTTCAATTCGCGGATATTGGCTATCTGTGCCACCTGCGCGACCCCGGTGGGTTCGTCGTCGAGCTCCTGCAGCAGGGGTTTGAGGGCAACCAGACTGATGCCGGTGACGGACATCCGGTCGGCGGTCAGGCGACGCTTGCGCACATCACACTGCGTATCAATCAACTCGAAAGGGCTCTGACACACTGTACCGAAAGACTGGGTCTGCAACTGGTGTCCATCCAGACGGTGCCAGACTATGGATTCAGCCTGTATTTTTTTACGGGGACTATGGAAACGCCGCCGGTCGACGATCTAAAGGCTGTGGCCAACCGCGAATGGCTCTGGAAGAGACCCTATTCGCTATTGGAGTTGCAGCATTTTCCGGAAGGTGGTGTGGAGACACCTCTTCTCAGGGAGGGTGAGCCCGGATTTGTGGGCCTCGCGCTTGAGCGTGGCCCGGAGCAGGGCCTTGAGTATCTTCAACCGGCGGATTTCGCACCTTGGGTCGCGTCATTCTGACCGGTGCTCTTTGACGCAAAGTGGCGGATAGTCAGATCGCTGCCTGAAAATCGCATGTCATTGCCGCCTGCGGCGCTTCCGACAACCCAGTGACCCTGGCAATCGAGCCGCTCGGGCCCCCAGGGAGAGGCGCCTTCCAGCGATGTCCAGGGGCTCTGGTCGTTGTCGCGCCAGAGAATGCCGCCGGGGCCCATATCGGGGTGAAGCGCGATCTGGATATCGAACCGCGATCCGGGCGGCAGCGACGGTCCGAGCCAATTGTGTGGGCTTCGGCCGTGTTGCGGCTGGAGGTTGACGGAGAGACGATGGTCCGGCCCTCCAAATCCGATCCACAAGGGGCTGAGTCGGCCTGAGTCTGCCTGCAACGAAAGCAGCGTCTGGCGCCGTGGTTTTGCCGAGGCGGGGAGGGATCCGCAAAACCGAAAGGCGTGCAATGCTCCGTTTGTCCATGTCTCACCCCCGGACAGGACGTTCCAGGAGTGTGAAGACGGGATCATTGGTGGCCATTGAAGACGTTCGCGCAACCGGCCGCCGTCATCAAGGACCTGGTATCGCAGTCCGTTTTCGTCGACGGCGGCCTGCACACAATGCAGATACTCGATGTCCGGAGGCATGCGATGAGCTGTACCGGCACCAGCGGTCGTAATCTGCAAAACACCGCGATGAATTTGAACGTCAAACGCCAGAATATGGCTGCAGAGATAGGCGAACACGTTGTTGTCCACCAGAAGCCGCCAAAACCGGTCGCGATACTCGGGCCCAATTGTCCGCTGATAGGCGCCTACATACCCGTTCACCGGGAATACGGGGTGGTGACCGATCACGAAGATCCAGCGGGCATCGCGGTTGTCTTGCAGCACCTGCTGCAGCCAGGTTGTCTCGACATGGCCTTCTCCACCCAAGTCGCTGTTCAGCGTGTTGACGAAAACCAGGAGGAGATCGTCTCTGCGGATGAAATAGGACAGACTTGCCTCTTCTTCTGACCCGTTCATTGGCAGGTGCCTGCAAACCTCTCGGAAGACCCGCTCGCTCATTGTGTCGTAGACGGTATGGTTACCGGTGCTGTTGAGGATGGGCATATCTCGATCGCGCACTCCCGCCATCTCATTCATCCACCAGTGCGCCCATTGGGCGCGCAATTCATCCTCGCTGCCAGTCAGGCCGATGACCTCATCGCCGGGATAGATGACAAATTCGGGCTCCGGGGTCAGACGCAACACCACATCATTGATCTTTGCGAGGTTGGCTTCGTGCAAGTGGCCAGGGACTCCGGAGCAGCTGTCACCGTAAAGCGCGAACTGATGGCCGTGGCCATGCGGGACAAGAGCTTTGATCGGCACGGCTTCTGGATGATTGTCGATGGTCAAGATCGCGTCCGGTTTCAACTTGCGGAGGCCGACTGTAGCCGGCTTTTTCGCTCGCTCAAACCACCAAAGCCCGTAGTGGCGAGCTAGTTGTGGAGCCCACCGGAAATCCAATCCTATCTGGCCTGTCGGCCGAATTCGGTCATCATAGACAACCATCGCCGCCGTTTCTTATCTTCGGCAGCTTCGACCATGCCAAGCAGCGTGCTGCGGATCGGCTTGATACCGACGAAGCCGAGAATATTGCGTTGCAGGCTCTTCAGACTGTGGGCAAAGAAATAGAAGCGATAAGCCAAGGCCGGCATTCCCATCGTCACGACAACGCGCGCCGACTTGCCTTTCATAAGTGCTTTCGGGAATCCGTCGCCGTAGCTGAGCGCTACACCCGGGCGAAAAACCTGTTCCAGAAATCCCTTGAGCAGGGCGGGCATGGTGCCCAGCCAAAGAGGATAGATCAGCACGAAGTGATCAGCCGCGATGCAGCTTTGCTGCGCGGACCAAAGACCTTCCGGTGTGGCATCGATGCCGGATTTCCACTCTTCCTGTGTTTGCAATAGGGGAAAATCCAGTTGGGCCGGTTCGATGACGTCAACATGATGGCCGGCTTCGCGCGCGCCTTCCGCATAAGCTTCCGCAAGGGCGTGACAGAGGCGCGTTCTGGATGGATCGGGATGGCCCTGGATAATGACGATGTTCTTCATTGGCTAAGACAACATTAGAATCTAGCTGTATGTTTAGCGCTCGAAGACAGACATCAATTGACCTTGCTCAAACGCTGCCCGTTGATTGCGACCCGCTTATTTCATTGCGATGGTGCCTCGAAGCAGGCGTGGACAGGAGACATCATGACCAAGACAGAGAGGCAAAAGATGGAGGCCGGTGAGTGGTACAGCTGCATCGATCCTGAGCTCGAGGATTGGCGTATGGTGGCTCAGGATGCGGTTCATGAGCACAATCATTTGCCGCCACGCGAGCGCGGCATGCTCGGACCGAAGCTTCGCAGGGCCCTTGGTTCCGTCGGTGATGATGTTCGTATCGAGGGCCTGTTTCACTGTGCCTATGTGAGGAACCTGCACCTAGGCGACAGAGTTTACCTCAATGCAGGCTGCGTGGTTCTCGATACTGCCCGTGTCGAAATCGGGGCAGGAACTCTGATCGGACCAGCAGTGCATATCTATTGCGCGGAGCACAGCCAGGACCGAGCTGAGCGGTCTGCCGGCCTGGAAATCGGCAAGCCCGTGACGATCGGGAGAGACGTCTGGATTGGCGGTTCGGCGGTCATTCTTCCCGGTATCACGATCGGCGACGGGGCGATCGTGGGGGCCGGCAGTGTGGTGAAACGCGATGTCGCCGCCGGAGCCAGGGTTGTCGGTAATCCCGCAAGGTCGCGCTAATTGGCTGTCTCGAGGTGGTCGGCCAGACCATCCAAACAACCTTGCCAGCCATATTCATGGGATTCGTAGTCGGTTCTGTTGAGGATGCGACTGTGTTCCACGAGAACTTCGGTTTGTCCTGACAGGTCAGAGAAGCGAACCGACACGCGCTCATCGCTGCCGTTTATGGTCTGTGACTCAAGCCCACGACGCCAAGTGTATTCGATCAGATAGGGTGGTTCGAGCCTGAGGAATTCTCCGGTGATCCAAAGGACGGATTCGTCCGGCATTTGATTGGCGATCCGGTAGGTGCCGCCAACGCGTAGATCAATGCTGCACTCCTGGCAAACCACGTCTCCGGGTCCCCACCATTGGCGGACCTGCTCGGGGTCGGTCCAGGCCCGAAATACCTCCGCCGGGCTACCTGATACGGTCCGGCGCACCAGAAGCGAGAGTGACGAACTGTTCTCATCATTCGTCATTGTCCGCCTTTCCAGTGGTTCTTGCACCGGCCTGGCGGTCCATGTGGTCCGACAGGGCGTCGAGAGTGTCGTTCCAGAAGCGGGTATATTGATCGAGCCAGGTCTGGGCATCGTCAAGCGGTTGCGAGCGTAGGGAACAGATGCTGGTTCGGCCTCGGTTATCGCGATCGATGAGCTCAGCTTTCTCCAGTGTTTTCAGATGTTTGGAGATTGCATTTAATGACATGTCGAAGGGTTTCGCCAGTGTCGTAACCTTTTGCGGTGCTGTCGACAATCGATTGATCAGCGCCCGCCGCGTTGGATCTGCGAGAGCGTGGAAAACCCGGTTGAGCCGCTCTTCCGGATCCTGGACTGTCTCGGCAGCTGTCTCATTTTTCATCTTGCTCAATTCTCAACTATTTGGTTGAATATCGATTATGAAGTGACGCTTAGCCAATTGCAAGGAGGAAGATATGACCACGGAAATCCACCAGGAAGTGACATTGAACGCCAGTCCCGAAGAGGTTTACCGGGCATTCATGGACGAAGAGACGCACGGTGCCCTGACCGGCGGTGTCTCCAGGATCGAACAGCAGGTTGGCGGTCTCGCTGAAATGCACGACGGACAAATCATTGCCCGCAACATTGAACTCGAACCCGGCCGCAAGATCGTCCAGGCCTGGCGCGTCAACGGGTGGGATGACGGGATTTACACTATGCTGCGTATCACGCTCGAAGCAGATGGCGAGGTGACAAAAGTGACGCTCGATCAGACCGGCTGTCCGGACCAGATGACCGAGCACCTGGCCTCCGGCTGGGACCAGCGCTACTGGCAGCCGCTCGCCAAGCATTTTGGCTAGAATCTGAATAGGACCTTCAAATCCACCACGCCAGCTTCAGACGATCTCTGCAAAAAATGCGCTATGCCCGGGCAGATCCACGTCGCGGCCGTCGCAGGGCACGTCAAACCCGATGCCGGTCACGGGCGTGAAGTCCATCCCGTCGGGCACCAGGTAGTGTTGCGACCGGCTTGAGAGATTGAACACGCAAAGCGTCGCCTCGCCATTGATGCTGCGAATGAAAGCGATGCCATTGCCGTCAAACGGAAGAAAGCGGCTGTCCCCCGTTACCAGAGAGGGGCGTGACCGCCGAAATCGCAGGAAACGGCGATAATGTTCGAGAATGGATTGCGGATCTCCGGTCTGGTTGTCAGCCGCAACAGCCAGATGAGGATCTGTGACCGGCAGCCACGTTTTGTCGCTGGTTGAGAACCCCGCATGGTCTTTACCGCTCTCCCACACCATGGGAGTACGGCAGCCGTCGCGTCCCTTGAACTCCGGCCAGAAGTTGATGCCATAGGGGTCGGTCAGGTCTTCAAACTCCAGTTCCGCTTCCGTCAGGCCCAGCTCTTCGCCTTGATAGACGCATACGGATCCCTTGAGCGACAGCAACAGGCTGCCGGCCAGTTTGGCCAACCGGTCGTGATCGTCAGCCTCGGCAACCCAGCGGCTCATGTGGCGCACGACATCGTGGTTGGAAAAAGCCCAGCATGGCCATGCCGTGCCATTGGAGAATTCCTGTGATGCCTCTTCGAACTGGTTCACGCATTCTTCGAAATGCGCCTTGGTGAAGTCCGGGCCCAGCATGTCGAACGAGTAGCACATGTGCAAAAGATCATCGCCCGCCGTGTATTCCGCCATCGTGCGCAAGGAACGCGTGCCGTCTCCGACTTCGCCGACGGATGCGGTTCCCGGATATTCGTCGAGCAACGCCCTGAAGCGACGCAGAAACGCCGGGTTCTCCGGCCGGGTCTTGTCGTAGATGTGGTCCTGAAATCCGTACGGATTGATATCCGGTATGTCGTTTGATTTGCCGTCCGGCATCGGCGGGTTGTCGCGCAACTCGACGTCGTGAAAGTAGTAATTCACGGTATCCAGCCGGAAGCCGTCGACACCAAGCTCGAGCCAGAAACGCACCGCGTCGAGCAGGGCATCCTGGACCGCCGGATTGTGGAAATTCAGATCCGGTTGGTCGGACAGGAAATTGTGAAAGTAATACTGCCGTCGCCGCGCTTCCCAGGACCACGCCGGTCCGCCGAAGATGGACTGCCAATTGTTCGGTGGGGTGCCGTCCGGTTTGGGGTCAGCCCAGATGTACCAGTCCGATTTGGCGTTGTCGCGGTTCCGGCGGCTCTCGTCAAACCAGCGGTGTGCGTCCGATGTGTGCGAGAGCACCTGGTCAATGATCACCTTCAGGCCCAACCCATGGGCTCGCGCGACCAACTCGCGGAAATCGTCGAGCGTCCCGAAAATCGGATCGACGTCGCAATAGTCGGAGACGTCGTATCCCATATCCTTCATGGGGGAGGTGAAGAACGGCGAGAGCCAGATCGCGTCCACGCCGAGATCCGCAATATAGTCCAACCGCCGGGTAATGCCGGGGAGATCGCCGATACCGTCGCCGTTCGAGTCCTGAAACGAGCGCGGATAGATCTGATAGATGACAGCACCGCGCCACCAATGCTCGTCGGTCGAAGCCTCTGGGGCAACATTCGCGGACGGTGAGCTCATGATGATCCTTTCCCTGGCGTGGAGACAGGCGGTCGATAAAGCGGAAAAGAAGCGACTGCAAGAGGGCAGAAACGTTGTACGCTGCTGTTAAGTGGGAAGGGCGTCCGAGACCAGAGTTGCCGCGGCGGCGCCGGCGGCCTCAGCGTAATCCGGATCGCGGTGCACCAGCATGATGGAAAACGATCCGTCCATTACCAGGACAACCTGACGTGCAAGGGCATCCGACCCCTCAATGCCTGCCTCGGAATAAACAGATGCCAGCCAGCTTTCGAAGCGTTTCTTGTGGGCGGCACCCACCAGGACGGCCGGGTGGCCCGGCAGGTTCGCGAGTTCTGCGGCGGTCCGCAAAAACCCGCAACCGCGCCAGCTCGGTTTCCTGGCTGCCCGGGCGACACCCTCGAACATGGCGCGTGTCTTGTCAGCGACGGTTCCGTCGCTCTCGTCGAACCACCTGCTGAAGGCTGCAAGGTTGGGTTGGTCTCGCGACGCCAAATAGTTAGTGACCAGGTCGTCCTTGCTCGCAAAGTGGTAGTACAGAGTGCGTTTGGTAACGCCAGCGCCTTCCGCCACCGCATCGACGCTTACGGCACGAATACCCTCGGCATAGAACAGCCGATTGGCAGCGTCCAGAATGCGTTCTCTCGTTTTCGATCCATCGCGAGGCATGGGTATGTATACTAACCAGTGAATGTACTTTCAAGTCGAGCGGGCGTAGCTTTCCGTCAATCGACAAGGAAAGGACCCTGCATGACATCACCGGTTTTATTCCGACGCATTGGCGTGGTTGCGCTGCTAACCCTCAATCGACCGGAAAAACTCAACGCCCTCAACTTCGCCGTCAACGATCTGCTTATTCGCCACGTGGCTGAGATCGAAAGCGATCCGACAGTGCGTGCGGTGATCCTGACCGGAGCTGGTGATCGCGCATTCTCCGCCGGCGCCGATATCACGGAGTTTTCGCAAAGCATCGAAAGCGGCCCTGATGTGGCGCTCAAAGAATTCGTGCAGCGCGGACAGGCAATGACCAGCAGCCTGGAAAACTGTTCGAAACCGGTCATCGCGGCCGTTGGCGGGATTGCCTATGGGGGAGGTTGCGAGATCATCGAAGCGGCGCACTTGGCAATTGCCAGCGAGCGAGCAACATTTGCCAAACCGGAGATCTCGATCGGAATTCCTCCGACCTTCGGCGGTACGCAGAGATTGCCGCGACTCGCCGGACGCAAACGGGCTTTGCAATGGCTGCTGACAGGTGAGGCCTTCGATGCCCGAATGGCTTGCGAAATTGGCGTCATCAACCGTGTGGTCAAGCATGAACAGCTGCTTGATGAAGCCCTCCTGCTGGCCAATCGCATAGCGGAGTTTGCCCCAGGCACCGTGGCGGCAATTCTCAAGGCTGTGACGAGCGGTCTCGATCGCCCGATGTCTTCGGGTCTTGAAGCGGAGCAGGCGGCTTTCGCGGCCGTGGCCGGCTCCGAGGATACGAAAATCGCTCTTAGTCGCTGGCTCAACCGTTCGACTTAGATTGAGGACTTCATTGGTAATCCGATCGGGATTTTGGAGCGTAATGCTGCGGCAGACCAACTGGATCTTATCGATGATCACGTCCATTTTCGCAGGATTGCTGACGCTACTTTACATTTACCTGTCCACGAATGTGATCGGGTTCCGCCGCACCAACCGGATCGGATTGGGCGATGGCGGCGATCCACACCTGCTGCGGCTGATGCGGGTCCACAGCAACTGTGCAGAATATGCGCCCCTGGGTGTCCTGCTCATTTTGATGCTGGAACTTCAGAACGCTCCGGTCTGGCTGCTTCTAGGCGTTGGTCTGATGCTACTCGCCGGACGTTGTATTCATGCGTTCGGTGTCGGCGGCGCCCAGGAGACCAGAGGTGCGCGAACGCTGGGCATGGCGCTCACGCTCACTGCCCTGGGTGTGAGCGGGTTGGCAAACATGTTCGTCGCCCTGATTTGACGGTACAACGAGCCCGGAACGGTCAGTGGGTTCGAGGTGATCGAAGCCACCGACCGTTCAAACTGGATTAACCGCCGGCCGGCTGGAAGACGTAACCGTTGCCGTCGCGCGTGAGGGTACCGGCATTCGGGAAACCGAAATGATAGCCGGCAATCACCGCGTTGTCGGAGATCGCACGATCAAACAGACCAATGCGTGTGTCGGTCGCCATTTGCGGATCCGAGTCGAACACGGCCTGCCAGGTCGGGTTGGCGACAAACAGGGCAGGGACATTGGCTGCGTCTGCTGCGACGATCAGTTCATCATTGCCCGAAGCAACATGAAATGCGGTGTGACCCGGCGTATGACCGTAAGCCGCGAGGCTTCGGATGCCCGGCGCAACTTCCACGCCGTCGCCGACCTGACGCACATTGCTCCAATTCGGCAGAGTGCCCTGAATGCGCTGAGCGAGGCCACGACGGCCTTCCGGCAATTTCTCGATCAGACCGGGGTCGGTCCAGAACGCAAACTCGGCTTCAGGAACGACGATTTCCGCGTTCGGGAATATCTGCTCATTGGTGTCTTTGGCCATCAATCCGAAAATGTGGTCGGGGTGAAAATGCGAAATCAGAACAATGTCGATTGCCGCGGGGTCGATGCCGGCTGCCGCCAGATGTTTCATCGTCATCCCGGCGGTGGGCGCCAGCTGACCGCCAGTGCCAGCGTCGATGAGCACTGTCTTGTCGCCGGTCTTGACTGCTGTCTGGGCAAACTCGATGGGCACGAAATCGGCGGACAGGCCAGCCTTGGTCAGGGCTGCTTTGGTATCATCGACCGACGCGTTGCGGATGAAGCCCGGATCGTGCTGTTTCTGCCAGATACCATCGTAAATCGAGGTGACCTCGATATCGCCGATGTTGAATTTTGAATATCCCTTGTCCCTTGCTTCCATGGCCCGAGCCGATGGCATGAAGGCAATGGGACCAGCAAGGCCAAGCGCGGCAGAAGCGGTCGCCGACAAAACCATTTCGCGTCGTGTCGTTTTGATCATCTGAGGTCTCCCTGAAAATGGTGTCGAAACTCAGCGGTTTGGCTTCGACGTTGACGCATATAGGGCACGGTCCTCACCCGACGATCACGCTTGTGTGAGAGTGGAAACCCGGCGTGATGCGCCGTGGCTAAGCTGCTGATTTTCGATAGACCCAGAAGTGACTTGTGCTGCCGTTGAGATAGGAGGAATCCATCACCGCTTCCGCCAGTGTCATGTGCCCGGCCTCGATCAGCGCGCCGGTGACCTGGCGGTAGTCGGTGGTGTCATAGTATTGGGTACGGGTGGAGACGATAACCAGTCCTTCGGGGCGAGCGAGGCGCAGCAGCACGTTGATCGCGTCCGGCGCCACGTGCCCCAATGTAAAGACCCCGGCACAGAGGACCGCGTCGTACCGGCCGGGCTCAAAGGAATTGTCCGCACACATGATGTCGATATCGCCGAGCACTCGCGCGTAACCCGAGCGATCGGCTGCCTGGCGCGCCATCTCAGGTGACAGGTCGAATCCGTCGATGCGAGGATAGCCTAGCGACACCAGTTCATCACCGAGAAGACCTGTTCCGCATCCGGCATCGAGGATGGTTGCCGACGATTTGTCAAAACTGGTTTGAACGGCGTGCCGGTCGAAGAGCTCAGCCATGAAACGAGGCCCCGAGTAACCGAGCGCCGCCATGTCCTTTTCATAGCTTTCGGCCCATTCATCGTAGAACTGCCGGACAGTCTCGGGTGTTCCATCCAGATTGAGCGCATTGTTGATGATGGGATTGGCGTCGATGGGCTTCTTTGTCACGGCAACCGTCTCCCTTTTGTCGCTGCGTTTTCTCTCTTGCCGTGATGCTAATTCAGCGGCGTATGGGCGACAAGGTGGCTGACGGAAATCCGATTGCGCCAGCGCTCCGCACGTGCTGAATTGGCGGGCGCAAATCGGGAGTGTTCTTCGTGGAGTTGATGTTCGTCCTCGCCAGCGTCTTCGCTGTGTTCATACCGGCGCTTTTGCTGCCGGGCCCGGACTTCGTGGCAGTGGTGCGCTCCTCAATGACCCGCGGAACAGCGGCAGGCCTTCTGACCACCTGTGGCGTGTCACTTGGCCTCGGTTTATACGCGACGCTTAGCCTGCTTGGGCTGTCGGCGATCCTCGCGGAGTTTCAGTGGTTGACTTGGTTGGTTCGGGTTCTTGGTGGGAGCTATCTCATCTATCTCGGCATTCGTTTGATCCTGTCGCGTCCGGAGGCCATCGATGTTGCTGAAGAACCGGTCCGGTCTCGTGGCAACCCGATGCTATTCGGCTTTTTGGTGACAATGACCAACCCGAAGGCCATTGTTCTGTTTGCAAGTGTTTTCGCGACGGCAGTGACGGCATCGACACCCGGCTGGTTTTTGATGGTGATGGTTGGATTGGTCGTCGTCAGTGCGTTCACGTGGTACGCGATTGTCAGCTTGTTCATGTCATCGGACCCGGTAGTCAGACGGTTCCAGGATACCCGCCATTGGATTGAACGGATGGCGGGGGTCTGCTTCATAGGCATTGGCGGCCGTATCCTGGCGGATGCCCGAAATCCGGTAACTCCTTAAAGCTCAACCCCCAAGGGCGCCTGAAAACAAATCCCGGTCCTGCTTCAGCCGGTCGACAATGCGTCTCATGACCTCGCGCACGGCGTTGTCGTGACGTTGCTCGTGATGGGTCACTAACCATTGATCGTGGCGCAGCTCGTCTATCAAATCCGAACTGCGTTTCAGCCCAGGCTCACGGTCGCCGACAAAGCAAGGGAGCAGGATCTGCCCCGCACCGGCCTTCGCCATCTCCAATGCTCCATTTGGAGTATCGGCCCACAATCCTGTCTCCGTGCGATAGTGTCGATCGAGCCATTGTGCGGTCGGTGTGACATTGCCTGCGACGCCAATCCAGCCGGATCGATGCGGCGCAACGCTGCAATAGGCAGCGAATGCAACGGTCATCAGTTTTTGCCGCGCCAGCCAACGCTCATCCGGTCGCCTGTTACGGATCCCGATGTCGGCAGCACGTCGTCCAAGGTCCACCGGCGTTTCTGAGGCGAGCAGGCGCAGCCGAAAGGCGTCGGTGTCGCTGCAGAGTTCGGTCACCTGGCTTGCCAGATAGGCGGCCGTCCAGGTACCCGCAGCGATGCTGACCGTGCGAGCTGCATCAGCACCGGCCCGCCATCGCTCTATTGAAGCCACTGCCGTTTCAACGGCCTCGGCCTTTTCCAACAACGCGCGTCCCTTATCCGTCAGGCTGTAGCCGGTCTGTTTGCGCTCAAACAGCCGGATACCCAGACCCTGCTCGAAGGCCGCCAGTCTGCGACCTAACGTGGGCGAACTCACACCCGTCGATAACGCTGCACCACTCAGGCCCTCGGCCCGGGCCACGGCGATAAACAGTCTCAGGTCATTCCAGTTCATTGAGTCATTCAATTTTGAAAGCCTTGTTTCGAAAACGGCCGAAGATGACCGTCAATAAGCTGATTATCATGGTGTTCTCTCTTGAAATGTAAATCATGAATGAAAGACACAATGACAAACATCGATCTTTGGAATGGAACGACCATACCCAGGCTTGGCATGGGGTGCTGGGCGATCGGCGGGCACTTCTGGTTTGGGGACCAACCCCTTGGATGGGGCGACGTCGACGATGCGGAGTCGATCGCCGCGGTCCGACGGGCTGTCGAGTTGGGCATACGCTGTTTCGATACAGCGGATGTCTACGGCTGCGGGCACTCCGAGAAGGTGCTTGCCGAAGCCCTGAGCCCTTTCAGCGAAACCATGCTGGTTTCAACAAAATTCGGTAACCGGTTCGATGAGACAAGTCGGCAAATGAGTGGCACCGTTGACGATGCGGCCGGTGTTCGCGGTGCAGTCGAAGCCTCCTTGCAGCGGTTGCGTCGAGACCGACTGGATCTGGTGTTTTTCCATGTCAATGAACATCCGCTCGATGGCTCTGAGGTGATTTTCGATACGCTTCAGGAGCTCAGGCGAGAAGGCAAGGTTGCAGCGTTCGGCTGGAGCACCGATGATCCTGTTCGTATGGAGCGGTTCGCCGCTCTCGATGGCTTCACCTGCGTGCAGCACAACATGAACCTGTTCGTGCCGGCCCCGGATGTTCCGCCGGTGCTGGAGAAGTGCGATTTGTTTGCGATGGCACGGCAGCCATTGGCTATGGGGCTGCTCAGCGGCAAGTTCGGACCGGGGCGACATGACTTTCAGTCATCGGATATCCGCGCCAGCGGACCGGAATGGCAAGCCTATTTTCGTGGCGGCGTTCCTGACAAGAAGAAGCTCGATACCATCGAGGCAATCCGGGAGTTGCTCACAGAGGACGGGCGTACGGTGGCGCAGGGCGCGCTTGCCTGGATCTGGGCAAAATCGCCGAGGATCGTTCCGATCCCCGGATTTCGTACGGTGGCTCAGGTTGAAGACAACGCCGGAGCATTGCAAAAGGGGCCATTGTCAAGCGCTGCCGTTGAGGAAATCGACCGTCTGGTGTCAGCCTGACCTAGATCGCTTTGCGCATGGAAACCGTATTTCCCTGCTGTCCGGAGGTCTCCCAGCCGAGGTGTCGGTAGAGGGCGATGTTGTCCGGCATCGCAGCGTGGGTGTTCAGGCGCATTTCCTTGAACCCAAGGGCGGAAGCCTTGCGTTCGGCCAATTCCATGAAAGCCCGACCAAGACCGCTGCCCCGGCTGTCCGGTCGGATGGCCACATTGGCCAGGACCATATGATCGGGCCCGGCGATCAGGACCAGTCCACCAACGATCCTGCTTCCGATCTCGGCAACCCAGACCAGATTCTGGGCAATATCCGCGTCGCAACCGGAAGCCATATCGGGCAGGTCGTCGATGCGGGAGGCATGGGCTGCATAGGCCTCCTGCAGGCATTCGCCCAGAGCTACCGCATCCTCCGGAAGCGCCCTTCGAATTGTCCACTTTTCCCCATCGGTCATTCTGTCACAACAACTCCGCCAGAAAGATCGGTTCATTTAAGCCCAGTCGGCGGTGTGCGTCGAGCGTCTTCAACCCCTTGAACCTGTGCGCCAATCGGGCGAAACAGGGGAAAAGACCTGGAGGGGTATCTGTGCGAATACTCAAAGCCGGTGCTGTTTCAATTTCAGCCGTTGCAGCATTGCTTCTAGCTGGGACCGCTTTTGTCGTCGCTGATGAATTCAAATGGTCTGCTCAACAGGTTGACGGGAAACGTCATTCGAAACTGACGGCCGAGACGCGTCCAGCGGCCAGGAATGGCCTGCCAGACGGGTTGGTTGCGAAACGGAAATCCGGTGATATCCGAGCCGCGTGGTACGAAGCGCCGACAACACGCTATGCCCACGGCATCCTTGGGGATGCGATTGAGGCGGGAACTTTGGCGGTTCTTACAGAAAACGGAACGGAATTGCGGCTGACGCTTCCTGACAGCGAGGTGTTCGAAGACCGCACGCCAAGGCTGGCTGATCTTAACGGCGACGGGTCGGTGGAGGTGATCACGATCCGGTCCTCCCGCGCTAGAGGCGGGGCTGTAACTGTTTACGGTCTTGCTGAGGGTGAACTCGCGCAGCTGGCGACGACAGGTTTCATCGGCCGCTCCAATCGCTGGCTGAACATTGCGGGGATAGCTGATTTCGACGGTCAGCCCGGCCTGGAAATCGCTCATGTCCGAACACCGCATATCGGCGGAACACTGAATTTCGACAGCTACCGCGACGGCAAGCTGGAACGGATCGGCAGCCTCGACGGGTTTTCGAACCACGCCATCGGGTCACGCGAGATGCGGCTTTCAGCGGTAGCCGATGTCGACGGTGATGGTCGAAACGACATTGCTGTTCCCGCCGACAACCGAAGGATGCTGCGGATCATCACCTTTGCTTCGAACGGTCCAGTTCAAATCGGATCGGTGGACCTTCCGGGACGGATCGACAAGGCGATTGCCGTCGATGGACGTGGACCGGAGGCAGATTTTCTCGTCGGTCTCGAAAACGGCTCGGTCTGGCGCGTAACGCGGTAAAAGGCCCGTCTGTTGGGAGAAATGCGGATGCAGTTTGTCGATCAGAAGAATGTGCCATGGACTACTGGCGACGGGTATCGCAAGAAAATCCTGTTGCGGGATGAAGCGCTCAATGCACCTGGCACATTGGTGCAGATCATTGAAATCCCACCCCATACGACCGTGGCCGACCATCACCACCGGAGCTGTACGGAGGTTTTTCACATTCTGAGCGGGCAGGGCACGTTTGAGATCAACGGACAGGTTTTTGCACCTGGCGTCGGCGATACGCTGACCTGCGAACCCGGTGAAGTCCACAACACCAAAAATCCGCATTCCAAGCCTTTTGTTTATCTGGTCTTCAAGACCAATGTCGTCGACAACGATCTCTATTGGGAAGCGTCCGATTGAAAACGGTTTCCCGGTGCCGGCGGATACACTAAATTTGGCCATCAAAGAGAATCGAATAGAAGCGGCGGTCCATGAGAGTAGTCGTCACCGGCAGTTCCGGACATCTGGGCGAAGCCTTGATGCGCATTCTGCCTGACAATGGGTATGACCCGGTTGGCATCGACGTCGTTGCCGGCCCCTACACGAACTCGGTCGGCACGATCACCGACCGGGCGTTTGTTGCTGCGAACTTGAAAGACGCGAAGGCCGTTATCCACTCAGCTACTTTGCACAAGCCGCACGTTGCTACGCACAGCCGGCAGGACTTCATCGATACCAACATCAGCGGCACCTTGAACCTGCTTGAAGAAACGCTTGAGCAGGGGATTGATCCGTTTGTCTTCACCAGCACCACCAGTGCCTTCGGCCACGCCCTTGTTCCTCTGCAAGGTGAGCCGGCAGCCTGGATAACGGAAGCTGTCGCCGCGGTTCCAAAGAACATTTACGGGCTGACAAAGCTGGCGGCGGAGGATCTGTGCAGCTTGTTTCACCGCAAGCACGGCCTCAACAGTATTGTCCTTCGGACATCACGCTTCTTTCCCGAGGAAGACGACAGCCGCCGGATGCGTGACGCCTTTTCTGATGGCAATACGAAAGCCAATGAGTTTGCGTTCAGACGAGTTGACATCGAAGATGCAGCGACTGCCCATGTGTGCGCTTTGGAACGAGCCTCCGATATCGGTTTTGGGAAGTATATCATTAGCGCCACGTCACCGTTCCAACCTCGGGATCTCACCGACATTAGAAGCGACGCGTCAGCCGTTCTGCAGAAGCTTGCGCCTGAGTTCTCCGGTGTGTACCAGCGTCTCGGTTGGCGCATGTTCGATCAGATCGATCGGGTTTATGTGAACGATCGGGCAAGGGCCGAACTGGGTTGGCATCCGAAGTACAGTTTCCGGCATATTCTCGAACAGCTTGACCGAGGAGAAGCCGCGGGTAGTCAGCTTGCACAGGTGGTCGGCACAAAGGGTTATCATGAGCGAGTATTCGCTGATGGTCCGTACCCGGTCGAATAGGGCTCCTACGAACGACGAAAGAAGCCGATCAGCATCGGATTGACCACGTCGAACAACTCGTAGGTGAGACCATGATCGCCCTCGGCAATGGTTTCGATACGCGCCTGCGGTGCCGCTACGCGAAGCCTTTCAGCACTGTCGCTCCCGATGACCGGATCCCTGCCACCGAAAACGGCCATCATTGGCACATCTGTGGCAGCGGCCTCTGCGAAAACGCTATCTCGATCCCGCATCGGCAGGTGGCGCCAGGACGACAAAATTGCCGGCAGATAGCCCCGGTAGGCCATTTGCTCTCTCACGTCGCCGTGCAAGCGCCGTTCCGCGGGCAGCGACAAGTCGTCGTATTGCGGATCGCCGACCAGCAGCGATTGACCTCGCAGACGCCAATACCAATCACCAAGGAGTGGAATGTCAATTAACCAGGAAACCAGGCCCTCATTGAAAAGGTTGAGTGCCAGACCAGCCGGCGTCAAAAGGAAGAGACTGGCAACCCTTTCCGGATAGCGGGCCGTAAATTCGGCTGCGATGACGCCGCCCATGGAATATCCGACGAGACCGACCGGTTGCCGCAGGTCGAGTGCGTTGAAAAGGTCGAGCAGCTCTCCGTCATAGAATTCCGGATCATAAGCCGCGACCGGACGATCCGACCAGCCGCGGCCGAAATGGTCGAAACGAATGACCCGAAAACCAGCTTCCGCGAGGCCAGCCGCGGTTTGTTCAAACACAAAATTCGGTGCGCTGAAGCCGTGAACCAGTACAACAACAGGACCCTCTTCCGGACCCTCGATGCGGAAATGGATCGTGCCATTCGAAAGCTCCACCGATTGCCCGGGGGCTAGCCGGCGCCGGACGTCCGCAGTCAGGGGCTTTTCGCTGATACGCGCCCAAAAAAAGGGTCCAGCGGCGACGAAGATCACCAGGACGGCAAGAGGTATGATCCAGTTCATGACGCCATTTTGCTTGGAACCGACGGGCGATGAGTCACGGTAAGATGGAGACCGGGGTCAGGGCCAGAGAAAAGTGACACACTCCCCTTTCGTAGCGCGCCGACATCTGCCATGCCTTGGGTAGATCAGAGGCGAGCCAATCAATGACCACCGTTGTCCCTTTCGTATCCCGCAGCGAGCCGTCGGCAGCCGACAAATGGCTTGAACAACTGCAACGAGCGATGCCGGAAATGACCATTCGAACGTTGTCCTCCCTGTCGCCCGAAGAGCTCAATGCCGCCGAGGTTGCGATCGTTGCCAACCCGGATCCTCAAGACCTGCTTCGGCTTCCCCGCCTTCGCTGGATCCAGAGCCTCTGGGCAGGTGTGGAGCGCCTTGTGGCAGAGCTACCGGAAGAAAACAAAGTCGAGATCGTCAGGTTGGAAGATCCCCAAATGGCAAAAACCATGGCGGAAGCGGTATTGGCCTGGGTGCTCTACCTGCATCGCGATATGCCTCGCTACCGCCGCCAGCAGCTGGAACGCGTATGGCGCGAGCACGATCTTCCACTGCCCAGTGAACGGACCATCGGCATTCTTGGCCTGGGCCAGCTCGGTCGAATGTCTGCGCGAACGCTGCTTGAACAGGGCTTCAGCGTGAGCGGTTGGAACCGCTCCGGCACAGTCGTTGATGGTGTTAGGTCGCATAGTGGTGACGATGGTCTCAGGGACCTGCTGTCGACAGCCGACATTGTCGTCGTTCTATTGCCATTGACGCATCAGACTCGCGGTTTGGTGAATGCCGACGCGCTATCGGTGATGCGAAAAGGCGCGTCGCTGATCAATTTTAGCCGCGGACCGGTTATGGACGATGATGCCTTGCTGGAATCACTTGATGACGGTCGTCTCGACCATGCGGTGCTTGACGTATTCAGCACCGAGCCGCTCCCGGAGAGCAGTCGCTATTGGACGCATCCGTCTGTGACCGTTCTGCCGCATATATCTGCGCCGACCAACCGGGTTACAGCTTCCCGGATCGTTGCAGAAAATCTGCGTCGCTACTTTGCCACCGGCGCAATGCCGCCGGTGGTTGATCGTGGAAGAGGGTACTGATCCGCCTCAGCTGCTTTCCGTCAGGCACTCGCTCACGTTCTTGGCGAGGTTCTGCAGCAGCGTGAAGTAGAGATCGGGGCCAGGCTCGAGATCAGCCCCGAGCGGATCAAGAATCGAGGCATTCGCATTTGTCTGTTCGGTCACAACCGTCACGAGGCTTGGGCTGAACTGAGGCTCTGAGAAGACGCAACGCACTTTGAGATCGGCCACCTTGTCGCGGATCGCCGCAATCCTCTCGGCGCCCGGTGCAACTTCCGGGCTGACCGTCACGGAACCGGCAGCCTGCAGCCCGAAGCGGTTTTCGAAGTACTGATAGGCATCGTGGAACACAATGAAGGACTGGTCTTTGACCGGTCCGACCATTGTGATGATGTCGACTTCAAGTGCATCAAGACGGGCCGTCACTTGGGCAGCATTCTCGCTGTATTTGGACGCATTCTCAGGGTCGGCTTTTGCCAATGCTTCAGCGACCTCTGCGACGACCACACGGGCGTTCTGCGGGTCTAACCAGAAATGCGGGTCGAAGGATCCGTGTTCATGGTGATCGTGTCCAGCATGATCGTCATGCTTCTCGTCATCGTGGTCGGCGTGTTTCGCGTGATCATGGTCGTCATGATCATCATGCTTTGCGCGATCGTGATCGTCATGATCATCATGCTTCGCATGGTCGTCATGATTTTCATCATCGTGATCGGCATGGTCGTCATGCTTCTCATGATCATCGTGATTTGCATGGCCTTCATGGTCGCCATGATCGTGGGCGTCAAATGTTGCGCCTTCGCGTACCGAAAGCTTGACCAGATCGTGGGCATCTTCCAGTTCGACGACCGAGGCTCCAGCGCCGATGTTGGCGACCGGTCTCTCGAGAAATGCCTCAAGACCCGCGCCGACCCAGACGATCACATCCGCCTGTTGGAGATCGCGGGCTTTCGACGGGCGCAGGCTGTAAGTGTGCGGGGATGCGGCTCCGTCGACAATGACGCTTGGTGTCGCAACGCCATCCATCACACCCGCAACAAGGGAATGAAGTGGTTTGATGGATACGACAACATGCGGGTCGGCTAAGGCGCTCGAACCGGCAAAGAAGCACGCGGCCGTCGCAAGCAACGCCGATCGATGGCTGAACATGGCAACACTCCGATTGACAATCATGTAATAACGTTACGTTGATGTAATGCTATAACGTGCGCAATCGGGTGCCGCAAGGGGCGACCGGTGAATCAAAAGGGCCGCCGATCGGATCGGCGGCCCATTGATTGAGATCGTCCGTACGTCGGACGCCTCATACAAGCTGGCTATTTTTTGATGACGCGAAAGCCCTCGTGACAGGCCTTGCAGTTTGCAGCAGCCGCCCCGAATGCCGCCTTGAAACTTGCCTCGTCGGTGATGTTGACGGAGGTGTCCTGGATGAACTTCGCGACCGCGGCATTAAACCCGTCCCGGTTTTCCCAGATGGCCGTTGAGGCTTCCGTTTCATTGCCGCTTTCTGAACCCTCGGGGAACATGTAGCCGAAGCCCAATGCTGCGTTATTCCAGGTTTTGAAAATCATCTGTGCAGCTGCCAGGTCAAAAGCGGCTTCACCCTTCATGTATTTGGCACCAGCGCCGGTTGCCGCGCCAACATTTTTCATCATTGCCTGACGGTCGATGGTCGGATCGTCAGCTATTGCCGTGCCGGCAAGGCATGCCGATACAATGAAGCCCAATGCGACTGCTCTTTTCATAGTGTTCTCCTGAAAGGTCCGTTCGGTTGATCGATTAATGGGTCGGATTACTGCTGCTATTCGTCCTGCCTGTCGGTCTACAAAACGTCTCCATGCTGATCGACTGAATCCGACACTAGCGCCGGGTTCCTATCGGGACAATGCACATTGGAAATCCTATAAAATGCAAAAAAGCTCGACAACACCGATAATTGCATATTCAATTTGCAGATATGCAGAACATCGACTGGGACATCTTCCGGTTTGTCGTGGCGGTTGTGGACAAAGGGTCAGCCGTTTCAGCCGCACAGAGTCTCGGCGTCAATGCCAGCACGGTACTCCGCAAGATTGGCAAGTTTGAAGAAGAAAACGGCATCCGTCTGTTCGAACGGCGACAGACCGGATATTCGCCGACGGTTGAATGCGCGGCGGTAGTCGAAGCGGCGCGTCAGATCGAACAGAGTGTCGCCGGTATCAGCCGAGACATTCTGGGTCGGGACCTTAGGCTTGAAGGTCGCGTCTCGGTCACCACGACGGACTCACTTTTGAATTCGGTTCTGGCGCCTCACGTTTCGGCATTTTCCAGACGGAACCCGCGCATTCAGATCGAGGTTTCCGTGACAAATACTCGTCTGAACCTAACGCGGCATGATGCTGATGTTGCCATTCGCGCGACAAACCGGCCGCCCGACGCGCTGGTTGGTCAGCGAGTGGCGGAGCTCGCCTTCGCCGTCTACGGAACGCCGGAGATGGTCGCGGGATTGCCTGCCAAGGCCCGGAGCCATGATTTCGGTGACCTGAACTGGGTGGGAATTGGCGATGCGCTCGCCGGATCGCCCGTCGGCTTGTGGCTCAAGGAAAATGTACCGGCCTCGGCGATTGTCGTAACAGCCGACACCTTTGTTTCCGTTCGGGATTGTGCTGCCGCAGGGGCCGGCTTGGCGGTAATGCCGTGCTGCCTTGGCGATCAGACAACCCAATTGCGGCGGGTTGGCAAACCGATCCCGGAGATGCAAACCGGGCTATGGATCCTGACCCATCCGGATGTGCGCGGCGCCGCTCGAGTGAAGGCCTTCAACGAATACATGACTCACTCTCTGAGGGGGCAAGTGGACTTGCTTGAGGGCAAGCGGCGATGACGGATCATCGGGCGTTTGTTGCCGCACTTGAGCCGAACAAGAAAATTATTCTGACGGGTAAATCCAATCGAGCCGGCCTGATCGCCTTGGGCGGCCACGTCGGCGCAATTCTGCTGGTTGGTGTTAGCATCGTCATCGGCGGGCCTTTGATACCGCTTCTGGTTCTGCTTCAGGGCATCCTGCTGATCTTCCTCTTTACCGCTTTGCATGAGTGCATTCACAGGACAGCTTTTCAGAGCCGCCAACTCAACGATTGGGTCGCCAAAGGCTGCGGTTTCATACTCGTCCTGCCTTGCGAGTGGTTCAGACTGTTTCATTTCGCCCACCATCGTCACACCCAGGATCCGGAGAGGGATCCGGAGCTGGCCCGGCAGAAACCTGAGACTGTATGGCAGTATGTTTGGCATGTGAGCGGTTTGCCGGTCTGGTATCAACAACTGCTGACGCTGATTCGAAACGCTGCGGGACAATGCGACGATGACTTCGTGCCGCCCTCCGCCCGTTCGAAAGTCGCCAGGGAAGCCAGAGGCATGATTGTGGGTTACGCGTTTCTTCTTCTTTTGTCAGTGGCGGTGGGCAGCACAGTACTGCTTCTTGTCTGGATCATTCCGCTTCTTGTGGGGCAGCCGTTTCTGCGGCTCTATCTTTTGGCCGAGCATGGGCGATGCCCCTTCGTGACCGATATGTTTCGCAACAGCCGCACCACGTTCACCAATGCTTTGATGCGGAGGCTGGCCTGGAACATGCCCTATCACGCTGAGCATCATGCCCTGCCGTCTGTTCCGTTCCACCGCCTGCCGGAGTTTCATCAACTGACCAAAGGCGAGCTAAAGCTGACCGCGAACGGTTACGCGCGATTCAATGGGGAATACGTCGCGCATCTCGGACGGTAGTGCCTCAATTTAGACGGCGCCGCCCATGACAACAAGGTGGACCGAGACCACTTGCTCTGCCGCAAAATGCAGTTCCTTTTCAGGATTGTATTGCGACAGTACAAGGACCTGAGAGTTCCAGCGGACGAACCTTTTGACATAGGCAAGCTTCGGTCCGTGTTCCTCAGCCTGGATCTGCGCCACCACAAAGTCACCGCGCCGCACGCGCTTGACCGGATTGACGAACACGATCTCACCGTCGAAATAGCGTGGTTCCATCGACTCGCCGGCAACATACACGGCATAGGCTTCCGCGACAGATGAAAGGCTTGGTGGTGCGAACACGTCTTCAAGCCTGTCGCCATTCATCACGAATTCACCATCAATGCCACCAACGGCTTGGCCGTAGACCGGAATTTTTGCGCTCGGATCGGGCAATGCTTCTCCGACCCGGGCATTGGCTTGAGACCCGTCGTCTCTGCGATCCCGCACGATGTCATTTGATTGCAAAGTTATTCCGTTTGCAACCGTCGCGTCCTTTTCGGCACGGGCGGGCGGCGTTGTTTCAAACGGCGAATTCGTCGGTTCTGAACCGGGCAGGGGAGCCGTCTCATCGCCGAACATGAGCGTCGAAGCGGCGATCCCGAGATGAGGTGCAAGACGCTCGGCCCAGTCCTTACTGAGTTGACGTTCCCCGGCTTCGAGGCGGCGAATTTGAGGTTGCGATGTCGCCGCCAACCGGGCCAACTGGGCCTGGGTCATTCCTCGCGCCTCGCGCAGTGTTCGGATCATGCTCATATGTCGTGCCTCCCGGCGAAATCCCGTATTGGTATAAAATTGCCGATACGGTATAGAGTCCGATTGACATTTTATACCAAAGTGACATACTTGGCAAATCCACATTATCAAGCATCAAAACTCGGGGTGTTCCAACATGCCAAGCTCTTCTTTTATTTCAGGAAAAGAGAAGACGAACAGTGGTGGCGACAATCCTGAGACGTCAAAAAAAGCTGAACTAATTTGCATTTCACACTGGAACAAAAAGGGAACAAATGATTATAATGGAGATGAATCTGCAAAGGGGAACCTGATGGCCCGACAGTTGGGGATCGATCGCGTTTGGCGCCGCGTAGTTGATTTCGGCGATCCGAAATCGACCGGGGTCGGTGAGTCCTGGGGCTACAAGCGCGTTTCAGTTTCTCGGGTCTCGTTCATCGATAACGACCTGAATGATCCGGGTGGTGCAACGGGGTTGTCCCGACATTCCCGTAAGGACTGATTTCGGCAGGAGTGCGCATGTCTCAAATTCAAAAAAACCATGCAGTCATTATCGATCTGTCTGAACGAAAGGGCCGGATGGACCGGCGCCTTGCGGTATCGCGCGAGGCGCAGACGCAACTTTTGGAACTCTACGCTGGCGGGGCGGAGACCCGAAGCCTGGCGGAACGCTTCGGTGTTCAGGAAAACTACATCCGCAAGCTTGCCAGCCGTAACGGTGTTCGCAAGGGTCAAACTGCCCATGTTCCGGTGCCGCGCGCGAAAACCCGAACGGTCCCGTTGCGTAACCAGCACGTAGAAGCCTACAAACGTGCCCGCCGCGGCTTCCATCTGCCGAGCGATATGGAGCAAGCCTATACCAAGCTGCTGATCAGCGGATTGAGCTGCCAGGCGGCAGCGTTTCAACTGGGTCTGCTGTCGAGCGATCAGGCACCTGGCCAAGCGTCCGCGATGAAATAGTTGAAGCCGATGTCAGTGCCGCGTGGCCAAACTGGTGTCCATTAGCGTCTTCCAGGAGGACTGTTCTCCCGGGTCGCCCTGATGGAGGAAAGCCGTCCACTTGACCGGAAGGTCGCCTTGTGGGGGATCTGCCGGATCGTACCAGCATCCATGATCGCGTAGGTCGGCGAGGAACGAGGCCTGGCTGATGACACATCCGGAAAAGTCGCAATAGATGAAACCGTTGATGAATGGCCGCTCCGGATTGTATTTCATGATGCGGCATCTGGTGAGCATGCAGGATGAACCGAACGCGTCATCGGTGACCGTGCAGTCGAGCAGTTTGACGGCGCTGCACCAGACGGAATTGCGGTTTCCCGGACCGGCGTGAATGATCTGCCCTTCAATACATCCACCGATGTAACGACTGAGTTTGACGCCGCCGACCAGACGCCAGCGTGGTTCTGCAGCAGTCGCTGAATCTCCATCGCTGTCGGTTTCTTTCCGTGCCGTAAATGTCAGCGTCCGTTCGCAAGTGCGGCCGATCAGGCCGGCCCGACTGAGTGCTTCCGCGGTCGCGGTGCATTCGGCCCCTTCGTGACTGTGACGAAAATGCTTCTGCATATGATCAGCGAGGTATTCCATGGCGGTGATGGCGAGATCGGGATCCTTGTCGAGCGCAACCGCTTCCAGGGCGGCGATGCCGACGAGTCGTTTCTGTGCGTCCGGCACTGAAAGCAGCTTGATTCCGGAGGCGAGCAGACTTTTTGGATCTGGCCGGTCTGCGCTGCGAATCCGCTCGATCAGCTGTTGCGGGCTTGAACGGGACGGGCGTTGGTCCGACGACGTTTCAGCCATAGCCAGGGATTCAACTTTCGCCGCTGCCGGTGCTCGGTTGTTGGATATTGCACGCAGAGACAAGGCGGCCGCCAGTACGGCGAATGACATGGCAACGATATCGATGGTGGCCAATCCCGGGGGGCCAACGATCGGAAGTTTTTCCAGGAGGGTATTCAGCGAAGGCAGGGCATGTTGCCCGGCGTGAGCGGCCGGTTGCGCTACTGTTGCCAGGATCGCCAGCGCGCCGCCGCGGTAACCCAGCCGCAGCGCCTGGCCTTTGCGATTTTCCAACATTCCCATCATGCACCCAGTCCCGTATCGGATTGTTTTCCGAAGAGATCTTGTGTGACGGGAAAATGGGAGAGAACGGCGGCAGCCGGCTTCAACTTTTGTAACAGGCTTTGAAGCAACGAAGCCATATCCCCCAGACCTGGAGAACCGAATGGTATCTGAAACGGCGAATGAGGCAGTTCCTGCGCAGGATCGGAAAGAAATTGCCCGACCACGACAGCGTTGCGACATTCATCGGGTGGCTCGCCAGTGCGGCGTAAAGCTGTTCGACGGAGGTCGAGTTTACAAGTCGATGCGTGGACCGAGGGAGTGCTTTTCACCAGCAACCCTTCGCCGCATCGGAAGAGCCCACGGTGAGGGGCATCTTGCGTTGGTGCTGAGGCTCATTGTCGAGACCGATGGCAATGCAACCGAGCTTTATGCTGAGACACTATGGGCCGTTTCAGAGCTGATCTGCCACCGTCCTGACCTGTTGGATCAGGGCACCGCGCTGTTCGATTCATTCGATCACATCGATCTCTCTGCGTTGCGACAGAAGGCAAAGGCGATGAATTGCGGTCTGCCGCCCGGGCACATCATGCGCGTGCTTTTGGCGATGCACCTGTGTCAGCCAACCTCGCGACCGTGCTGACGCCATTCGGCGAGAGCAGCATCCCAATCCGGGACCTGTTCACTTTCATAGCCATAGACCCTACCGGTTGCGATGGAGGGGAAGGCTCGCATGGCCTTCCGGTGTGCGTCGGCTCTCAGGTAGGAATGCATCGAAACCCGATCTTGCCAGACCGTGAGCGTGTGATGAAAATGTTCAATTGTCCGCGCGTCAGCAAGCAGCAGACCATCAGCGGCGCGGGCCTGGCGAAAGGCGCGGGTGGCGTGCCAGTAGAACCGTGGGAGGTACACCAGGGACTTCAGTCGCAGCCCCGTGACAGAAACGTAGACCATACCCGCATTACGCAGCGGTAACTCATCCGGTTTACGTTTTTTCGGCAGTTGCCATTGTTGACGGCCGCTGGAGCAGAATAAAGGCGACGCCCAAAACGACGATGGCTCCACCGGCGGCAATCTGTATCGTCAGGCGCTCTCCCAGAAATACGACTCCGCCTAGGATGGAAAACACAGGCAAGGTCAGCAGAAATGGGGCAATCAGTCCGACCGGATGCTTGCGAACAAGAGAGTACCATAGAGAGTATCCGAGGCCAGTCATGACCAGCCCCATATAAAGAATGGAGGTCCAGACCACCCAGTTGGCGCTTTCGATCGCCTCAATGTGATCACGTTCGAATAGGAGTGACATCACGAAGAGCTGCGGTGTCGCAAAGACCGCGACCCAGGCCGTGACGGTCAGTCCGTCAATGCTCTTTAGGCGCCGGACCATGATCTGGCCGATTGCCCAGACAAATGCACCGCCAACAACCAACCCCATGGAGAACCAAGCAGTACCCAGTTTCGGCTCTCCTGCGATCAGGGCGACGCCGGCAAAGGCGATTGCAATTCCTAGGATTTTTCGCATCCCGGGTCTTTCGCCCAGAAACAGAGCGCCGAGAAGAACGAGAAACGGCACTTCCAACTGAACAACCAGCACCGCGACCGACGCATCAATACCCTTCAATCCGGTAAAGGTAAGGCTGTATTGGATGGCCGACGAGATGAATGCGATCCAGAACAGCATCTTCATCTGATGCAGGGGCGGACGCACGAACCAAACGAGAGCCAGGGCAGTCACCAGGAAGCGGAACGCCATCAGCAGGATCGGCGGGAAGTGATCGATCGCCGCCTTAGCGAATACGACGCCCATGCCCCACACGAGGGCGACGCTGAGGCCACACAGAATATCGGCAATCGACAGCCTGTTCATTGCCGATATTACTCCGGTCGGATTTTCGAAACCTGATCCTTACCGCAATCAACCAACAGCGCAAAGTCGGCGTGCTATTTTCCCTTCCAGACCGGATCGCGTTTTTCAGCGAATGCCTTGAACCCTTCAAGCATGTCTTCAGAGCCATAGAGATGGTCAACGGTCGGGAAGACACGCCCGGTGATATTGTCAAGGGCGTCCTGAAAACGCATGGCCTCGGCCTCCCGAACCACCTCCTTGATGGCTGCAAAAACCAGCGGTGGCCCGCTCTCAAGCAAGCGGGCTGTCGACCAGGCTTCTTCCATCAGCCGGTCCGCCGGATGGATTTGATTGATCATGCCCCACCGATGGGCTTCTTCGGCGTCCAGCCAACGCCCGGTAAATAGCATTTCCATGGCGATGTGATACGGAATACGCTTCGGCAACTTGATCGACGCCGCATCAGCGACGGTGCCGGACCGGATTTCCGGGAGGGCGAACGTCGCGTGCTCGGCTGCGAGGATCATGTCGCAGGACAGTGCAAGCTCGAGCCCGCCGCCGCAACAGATCCCATTGATTGCGGCGATCACCGGCTTGTTGAGATTGGGCAATTCCTGCAGGCCGCCGAAACCACCAACTCCGTAGTCACCGTCGACTTCGTCACCGTCTGCAGCGGCCTTCAGGTCCCAGCCGGGACAAAAGAACTTCTCGCCGGCTGCGGTCAGGATTGCCACCCGCAGATCGGGGTCGTCGCGAAATTCGGCGAAGACGTCACCCATGATCCGGCTGGTTGCCAGATCGATTGCATTGGCTTTTGGTCTGTCGAGGGTCACCTCGAAAATTCCGCCCTCTCTCCGGGTCCGGATCGGTTCACCAGTCATCGCCTGCCTCCCTGACAATCAGCGCGTCCACCGCGACTGCACCATCGGTGCCGCACAGCAGTGGATTGATTTCGATTTCCTGCAGGCCGTCTGCCTGTTGGATTACATAGTCCTGAACAGCCATCACCGCATTGACAATGGCCTTGAAATCGGCGGCCGGACGACCGCGGAAGCCTGAAAGGACCCGGGAGATGCGAAGATCGCCCAGGGCACGTTCGACGGCCTCCCGGTCGACGGGCAGCAGAAGCGATTGCCGGTCGACGAGAAGTTCGGTCAATACGCCGCCCGCGGCCAGCGTCAGCACAAAGCCGTGCGCCTCGTCCCTGACGACACCCAAAAGCAGTTCGGCGACCGGTTCTGCGATCATCTGTTCGACCAGGTAGCGCTCTGTCGGCATTGCCATGGCCGCCTCGCGAACCGCATCGGCTGAGGTCAGACCCAGGTGAACGGCTCCGTGCTCGGATTTGTGGGCAAAACCGAACCCCTTCAGCACAACCGGAAAGCCGATTTCGCTCGCTGCCTCGGCAGCGGCATCGGCGGAACTGGCAGTTCTGGAAAGGGGTATGCCGATGCCATGCCTTGCCAACGCAGCTTTCGCCGTCGCCTCATCCAACGTTATCGAGTTGCTCGGCGCGTCAGCCAGCAGGATCGGGATGTCCGGGTTGTATGGTTCGCAGTCAGCGGCTGCTGCGATGGCAGCACAGGCCTCGTCCAACCCGGCGAGCGGCACAATGCCGTTTTTCAACAAATTGGCCGATACTGCCTCCGGCATGCTCTCGGGCAAGGTCGAAACCACCGCCAGTTTGCCGTCACTAGAGTTTTGCGCGTTGACACAGGCACGCAGGGTAGGTTCCCAGCCGTCGACAGCGCACCGGTCATCGCGTGGGACATCAAGGATCACCATCGACAGATCGACTGGCGTTTCCATCATCGTGGTGAAGGCCGCGGAGGTCGCTGCTTCGTCTCCCCAGATGTGGGTGTGGTAATCGAGTGGATTGGCCGGCGTCACGAGTGGACCGAGAATGGTTTGCAGCTTTTCACGTTGAGGCTTTGACAACGGTGGGAAGGATAACCCGTGGCGCTCGGCCGTGTCTGCCACGAGACCGGCTTCGCCTCCGGAACAACTCATGGAAGCAACCTGCGACCCGCCCATCTGGCCGGTCGCGTGCACCAGTTTGAGCGTCTCGAGAAATACAGGCAGCGTGCCGACCTGGATGAAGCCCAACCGTTTGAACAGTGCCTTTGCGCCGGCTTCGCTGCCGGCGAGCGCTGCGGTATGGGACAATGCAGCTGCATGACCAGCTACAGAGGCACCGACTTTCAGCACCACGACCGGTTTGTTTCGGGCTGAAGCCAGCCCGGCCAGCCGTTCAAAGGCGCGCAGGTCGTGAACCCCCTCGATGTGGAGGCCCAGTGCCGTCACCCTGTCATCCTCAAGCAAGGCCGCTCCGGTATCGGCAAGCCCGGTCTGCGCCTGATTGCCGCTGGTGACCATGTAGGCAAGCGGCAGGCCCCGTCGCTGCATGGTCATGTTGATGGCAACGTTCGAGGATTGGGTAACAATAGCTACACCGCTTGCGACCGGAATGCCTCCATGCTGGTCCGGCCACAGGCACACCCGGTCGAGATAGTTGACGAAACCGTAGCAGTTGGGTCCGAGAAACGACATCGGACCGGCCGCATTCAGCAGAGCTGATTGCAGTTCCACGCCATCGTCGCGTTCACCGAAACCGCTGGCGAAGCAGACAGCTCCGCCCGCATCCATTGCATTGAGTTCGGTGAGCACGTCGATGGTTGCGTGGCGATTTACGCCGACAAACGTGGCGTCTGGGGCATGGGGCAGGTCAGCAAGTTTCGGATGGGCGGCAACACCGCCAACTGTATCGCGCGTCGGATGGACCGGCCAAACCGGCCCGTCGAAGTCGATCTTGAGGTTCTGCTCAACAACGGCTTCACACCATGCGCCACCGCCGACGACGGCGATAGAGCGTGGCCGCAGCAGCCGGTTGAGCCGCCCGTCCATGGATCAGGCTCCCAGAGGCCGTAGAAGGTCGCGCCCAATGATATGACGCTGTATTTCAGAGGTGCCGTCCCAGATGCGCTCGACCCGCGCATCGCGCCAGAACCGTTCCAGCGGCAGATCATCCATCAGGCCCATGCCGCCGAAAATCTGAATCGCAGCATCCGTGACCCTGGCCAGCATTTCGGTCGCATAGACCTTGGCGCTGGCGATTTCACGATTGGCCGGAAGCCCCTGATCGAGGCGCCAAGCAGCAGAAAGGGTGAGCCAGTCGGCAGCGTCGATCTCGGTGATCATGTCGGCGAGCGGAAAGGCGACGCCCTGGAAGCGTCCGATCGGCTGACCGAACTGCCGGCGCTCGGCAGCGTAGCTCAAGGCCAGATCGAAGGCACGGCGCGCCCGGCCGACGGCCATGGCAGCGACGGTGAGGCGGGTGGCGTAGAGCCATTCGTTCATGACCGCGAAGCCGCCGTCGACCTCACCGAGCACCTGGCTCTGGGGCAGGCGGCAATTGTCAAAATCGAGGATCATGTTGAGATATCCACGATGCGAAACCGAGCGGTAGCCTTCCCGAATTGTAAAGCCCGGTGTGCCGCGGTCGACCAGGAAGGCGGTGATGCGCTTCTTCGGACCTTTCTCGGTCTGATCTTCGCCCGTTGCCACGAACACTATAACGAAATCGGCGTGCTCAGCCCCGGATATGAAGTGCTTGGTGCCGTTGACAACCCAATCATCGCCGTCGCGGGTGGCCGAGCATTTCATACCGCGAATGTCGGAACCGGCATCAGGTTCCGTCATCGCCAGGGCATCCATCCTCTCGCCCTTGACTGCCGGTTTGAGGTAGCGCTCGATCTGATCGCCGCGACAGGCCATGAGGATGTTCTGGGGCCGGCCAAAGAAGTGCGTCAGCGCCATGCTGCCTCGACCGAGCTCGCGCTCGACCAGGGCAAAGTCGAGGTGCGAAAGCCCAGCGCCGCCCGCACTTTCGGGAAAATTGCAGGCGTAGAAACCCAACTTGATCGTCTTGCTTTTGATCGCTTCGGCAATTTCCGAGCGCACTTCACCGGTCCGCTCAACCTCATCTTCATGCGGATAGATCTCCTTTTCGACGAAGCTTCGCACCGTCGAAACGATCATTTCCTGTTCGTCGGACAAACCGAAATTCATGATGTCCTCCTTTGGCCGGTAAAGCGGCCGACGACCTCGTGCCTGGGAAGATCCGCATGCGCGGCAACCAGCGGGTCGAGCTTCTCGCGGATTTGCGGAAGGGCCGGGCAGGCGCGGCCGGAACCACTGTCCACATGCAGCATCATATGCTCCGCCGTAGCGACGACGCGATCGTCCATGCCGCCATGCAGTGAGTGGAAGACGTGCAGCCGTTTGTCATCCGCTGCCAGAATTTGTGTCGTCACATAAAGCCGTTCGCCGAGCTTGCACTCGCCATGGTGCATGATGTGGGATTCGACGGTGTAGTAGCTATAGCCGGCTGCCACGTAGTCCATGTCGAGTCCGATCAGGCGCAGCAGCGCATCGGACGTGTCCGCGAAAACCTGCAGGTAGCGGAATTCCGTCATGTGGCCGTTATAGTCGATCCAGGACGGCAGCACCTGCAACTCCATGAGCCGCAGCATCCGACCGTCACTATCACCGAATGTGTAGGCTTCGGCGAGTTTCGCCTGATGGGCGTTGATGTGGGCTCCGGCGGCACTGTTGCGGTCCTTGAGAGAGCGCAGCAGCCCAACCAGATTCTGGTCGCGGTGACGCTCCAACTCGCGGACCGACATCGATCCGGAATGCGCATCCGACTGTTCTGCAATTTTGTCGATCAGGTCGTCGGTCAGTTCCGGCACGTCCATCAATCGGGTCCAAGGCCATTCAAGGCAGGGGCCAAACTGAGCGATAAAGTGCCGCATTCCAGCTTCACCACCGGCTGTTCGATAGGTTTCGAACAGACCCATCTGAGCCCAGCGCAGCCCGAAACCCAGGCGGATCGCATCATCGATTTCCTGGGTTGTAGCGACGTCGTCCCTGACCAGCCACAGCGCTTCCCGCCAGACGGCCTCCAGAAGGCGGTCTGCGATGTGGGCGTCGATCTCCTTGCGGATGTGAAGCGGCACCATGCCAAGGCTGTTCAGCAATGACTTGGCGCGTTCGATCTGCGCATCCGCGTTGGCGTTCGATGAAACCAGTTCGACCAGCGGCAGCAGGTAGACGGGGTTGAATGGATGGGCAACGAGGATTTCCTCTGGCCGCACGCTGTTCTGCTGCAGTTGAGATGGCTTGAAGCCCGAGGTCGAGGACCCGATCGGCGTCCCCGGCGCACAATGCTGCTGGATCTCGCTGTAGATGGCGTGCTTGAGTTCCAGCCGCTCGGGTATCGATTCCTGGATCCAGTCTGCCCCTTCGACGGCCTCTGCTACAGTTGAGCAAATCCGCAGCGATCCCTCTTTTGGCAGAGGGGCATCGTAAAGCTGGGGCAGGGCATGTCGCGCATTACCCAGAACTTCGCCTATCTTGCGGTCAGCTTCCGGGTCCGGATCAAACAGATGCACATCCCAGCCGTTGAGCAGAAAGCGAGCTGCCCAACCGCCACCGATGACGCCGCCGCCAACTATAGCAGCCCGGCCGGTCATCGCGGAGCGCGCTTCTGCAGGGAGAGACGTTCACGGACGGCCTCCGGCCCGACAACCGTTGCGCCCATCGCCTCGATGATCGTCACGGCTCGTGAGACCAGAGCTTCGTTGGTCGCCAGAACACCCTTGTCCAGCCACAAATTGTCTTCCAGCCCGACACGTACATTGCCGCCGGCCAAAACGGCAGCGGCGACGAATGGCATTTCATTGCGGCCAAGAGAAAAGGCGGACCAGTGCCAGTCCTCGGGGACGTTGTTGACCATCGCCATGAAGGTGTTGAGATCGTCCGGAGCACCCCAGGGCACCCCCATGCACAACTGGACCAGGGCCGGACTCGTCAGAACACCGTCAGTGACGAGTTTTTTCGCGAACCAGAGATGGCCTGTGTCGAAAGCCTCGATCTCCGGCTTCACCCCGAGTTCCGTCATCATGCCGCCCATGGCTTCAAGCATGCCCGGTGTGTTTGTCATCACGTAATCGGCTTCGGCAAAATTCATGGTGCCGCAGTCCAGAGTGCAGATTTCGGGCAGGCACTCGGAAATGTGCTCTAGCCGCACCTCGGCACTCGCCATATCGGTGCCGTCCTGCAGCGGTAGCGGCGATGTCGGTTTGCCGAACACCATGTCACCGCCCATTCCGGCAGTCAGGTTCAGCACCATATCGATGTCGGCATCGCGGATCCGGTCAGTCACCTCCCGATAGAGTTCGAGTTTGCGAGACGGTGCCCCGGTTTCGGGATCACGCACGTGACAATGGACAACGGCTGCGCCGGCCCGCGCCGCCGCGATGGCGCTGTCAGCGATTTGTTGCGGACTGCGCGGAACATGCGGACTGCGATCTTGCGTGCCACCCGAACCGGTAACAGCGCAGGTAATGAAGACCTCTTTGTTGATTTCAAGCGGCATCGAAGAGCTCCTTGCAATTTGACTGCAAAGACTACGCTGCTTGCTTTGAGGTATCATGCAGTTTTAGTGTCAAATCATGCAGGATTGGATCAAAACACAACGCGCCATCAGTCGGTTCGACATTTTGCTGTTCGACAGGTTTTCCAACCACTGTCTTGCCAACACGGTCGAGCCGCTGCGGGCGGCCAATGAGCTGGCGCCGGGCAACCTTTACGCGTGGCGCTACCTGACGCTTGATGGGCGCTCGGTGCGGTCCTCAAGCGGCCTTTCAGTCGAGCCGGAAGCGGCTTTGCGCGACGGCGCATCCGGCGACTACTTGTTGATGTTGCCGAGTTACGGTTTTCGGCAACTGGCGACGCCGACCTGCCTCTCGGCGATCCGAGCGGCGGCACCGCATTATCAGGCGCTTATCGGCCTGGATACTGGCAGTTGGCTTCTGGCCGAGGCAGGGCTGCTTGCGGGGCGAAGCGCGACCATCCACTGGCATGAACTGGATGGGTTTTCAGAACGTTTTCCTGAGGTCGAGGTGCGACGCGAACGCTACGTGGTTGATGGCGACCGAATTACCTGCGGCGGCGCAATGGCGACCTTCGATCTGGTCACGCGACTGATCGCCGAGCACCATGGGGAAGCACTTCGCCTGGAAGTCGATCACATGTTCATGCATGAGGGGACCGTCGGACATGCGCCCGGGGCCTGGCCAACGGCGAAGTCCGGAACTGTCCAGAGGGCAGTTGGACTGATGCGCGCTAATCTCGAAAATCCCCTTACGGTTGACGCCATCGCCAGGCGGACCGGTAGAACACAGCGCGGACTGGAGCAGCTCTTTCGGCGCGAACTCGGTGCATCGCCGCGAACGGTCTATCGCCGCATCCGATTGTTGGCGGTCCGCAGGCTGGTTGAGGAAACAGAGTTGCCGGTGGCCGAGATCGCCGTACGCTGTGGCTACGCCAACCCCAGCGCCATGACCAGAGCGTTCAAGGCAGAGTTCGGCACCGCGCCGCGTGCAGCGCGCTCGGGAGACACGAAATAAGCGCTGCTCAGGCGAATTCGGCTGCGACCCGGTAAAGTCCGGCATGGCGCTCGGCGAGCGCTTCGATATCTTTCGAGTAACCACCCCCAACCACACAGGCTATGGGCGCGTCGTGGTCTCGCGCTGTTCCGATGACCCGCCGTTCCCGCTCACGCAACCCATCATCGGACATGTTCAGACGGCCCAAGTCGTCTTCCCGATGCGGGTCGACGCCGGCGTTGAAAAACACGATGTCCGGGTCATGCGTTCTGAACAGCCCCGCAAGGACGCTCGACAACGCCGCAAGATAGTCATCGTCTCCTGCGCCATCAGGCAATCCGATATCGAGATCCGAAGCAACCTTGCGAACGGGATAGTTCTTTTCACCATGGATCGAGAAGGTGAATACCCTTGGGTCGTCGGCAAACAAGTCAGCCGTGCCATCGCCCTGATGCACGTCGCAATCAATAATCAACGCACGCTCGATTTCGCCGGCAGTTTGCAACGCGCGAACCGCCACTCCGACGTCGTTGAAAACGCAGAAGCCGGCACCCTGCAGTCGCCGAGCGTGATGGCCGCCACCAGCTGTATTGCAGGCTATGCCTTCGGTGAGGGCAGTGCGCGCAGCCAGCAGCGTGCCTCCGGATGCGAGGCGCGCGCGCAAGACCAGCTGTTCCCTGACCGGGAACCCGATTTCCCGTTCAATTCGGTCCGGCACGCTGCAGGCCAGCACCTGCTCGACATAGTCGGGGTGATGAGCCAGCGATATGTCGGCGGCAGTCACCGGTTCGGGAACTCGAAACTTGGATCCGCCGGTCAGATTTTCGGCCTCGATGATTTCGGCGATGCGTCGGAACTTGCCGGAGGGAAACCGCCGGTTTCGTGCCATGTCGATGCGAAAGTTCGGATGATGGACTATCGAAAGCGGCATGGCCGCCATATAGGGCATGGATGAGCAGGGCCAAAGCCCTGTCGCATCATAGGGTGCCGGAGACCTCGTCCAGTGTCCTGACAAGCGCGGTCTTCAGCCGGTCCTTCTTGCCGTCGAAACGGTGTGTCGGAACAGGGATCGAAATCGCATAGATCAAACCGTTTGGGTCGCGAAACGCCGTGCCGATGGCTGAAATGCCGTCAGTATGCTCATTGAGGTCAAAAGCCACGCGGTCGATCCGGACCTGTTCCACCTCGCGGATGATCTCCGAAAGCGGGCGACGAGGCTCCGGCGTCTCTTTCAATTCGCGGGCGATCAGAGCGGCCGCACTGTCGTCACCGAGCATGGCGAGTGTCGCTTTGCCATTGGCTGTGGTCGAAAGCGGAAATGCCTCTCCAACCGCCGACACTGTTCGCAGGCGTTGGGTGCCGACCACCTGGTCGACGAACACCATGTGGTCTTGCCGGAAAACCGCGAGGTCGACCGTCTCGCCGGTCTCTTTTGCCAGGGTGGAGAGCAGGGGGCGGATCATTTCCGCAATGTTGATCCGGCCCGCTTCGGCTAGCGACTGAAGTTCCGGTCCAAGACGAAAACCCCCCTCCGCCGAGGAGGCCATGACAAACCGCTCCGCCTGCAGAGCATTGACAATCCGCTGTACCGTAGATCGGGGCAGGCCGACCCGGTCAGCGATCTGGCCTAGGCTCAGTCCCTTATGCTCATCCTTGAGTGCGCGGAGAATGTCGGCCGCTCGGGATATGACCTGAACGCCCTGATTTGACTGTGGTTTTTCAACAAGTTCGACGTTCATTCTTCAAGTCCAATTCTTTGTGCGTGCCGTACTGTCAGGCGCGACGGCAGTGATTTGCCGTCTCTTGTATCACCGATTTCTTAGTCTTGCATAAAAGTATATTGACCACAATACGGTGCATATGTATCATATAGCAATACAGATAACCACGCATCGGGAGGACAATCCATGACGGTGACCATTCGCGGTATCGATTTTCAGGAGAACCTGAACAACGATATGGGCCTGGAGTTTTACAATCTGTCGCACCGTTACGGGTACCAGTGCCCCAACTGGCCTTACTTCCGCGACGTCCGAATCGAGCGCATGCATTACATGGCCAAATCCGGCGTGCTTTCGCAGACGCTGACTACCACCATGCACGTCACCACCCACATCGACGCGCCGGCGCATGTGGTGCAGGGCACCCCATTTATCGACGAAGTGCCCCTGCCGCATTTCTTCGGTTCGGGCATCGTCGTTTCGGTTCCGAAGAAGAAGTGGGAGCAGATCACAGCTGACGATTTGGAAAAGGCCTGCGGCCATGCGATCCGCAAGAACGACGTGCTGATCATCAATACCGGCTGGCACAAGCTCTACGAAGACGGCGACTATTTCCCATACTGCCCCGGGCTTGTTTCCTCGGCCGCCGAATGGATGCTCGAGAAGGGCGTCAAGGTTGTCGGACACGACACTCAGGCGAACGACCACCCGCTGGCGACGGCTATCGGCCCGCAGCGCAACGGCCCGCTGCTGCCGCATCTGAAGGAAGAGTACCTGGAATGGTCGGGCGGCCGCGACTGGGAAGACGACTTCCCGGTGTGGGAGCCGGTACACAACATGCTCTTCAAGAACGGCGTGCTCGGAATTGAAAATGTCGGCGGTGATCTCGACGCCGTAACGGGCAAACGCTGCACATTTGCATTCTTCCCCTGGAACTGGGACCGCGGCGACGGCTGCATCATTCGTCTGGTCGCAATGATCGACCGCGGTCAGCAATACCGCATTGAGGCAGGCGAGTCGTTCTGATGGATATCAAGCGCTTTGCCGATGCGGAGCCTTACGAGGCGCCCAATCACCAGAACTGCACATCGCTGCGGCTGGCCGGCTTTGTCGAAAGCGGCCCGGAGAACTTCTGGGTCGGCTGCTCGCATTTCCTTCCGGGAGGTGGGGCAGGGCCAGATGCATCGCCACTCGAGAAGGTCTACGTGATCCTCTCCGGGGAGCTGACGGTTACGGCCGCCGGCAAGACCGAGACAGCAGGTCCGATGGACACGGTCTTCATTCCGGGCGGAGAAGAGCGCGAAATCCGCAACAACGGCAACGACGTGGTCACGATGATTGTGGCCATGCCCTATCCACCGGGAGCCGCGCCATGACCGCCTTTTCAAATCCCTATTCCCTGTTCGATGTCACCGACAAGGTTGCGCTGATTGCAGGCGCGTCCGGAGCATTCGGTGCCGTTGCCGCAAAAACCTTTGCCGGCGCCGGTTGCAAGCTGGTCCTGGCTGCCGGCAGCGTCGATGCATTGCAGTCCGTCGCAGCCGAATGCGAAGCGATGGGCGCCCAGGTGACGACCGTCAACATTCGTCCTGACAGCGAGGCAAACTGCCAGGCCCTGGTGGACGCAGCAGTTTCCGCCTTCGGTCGGCTCGACATCCTCCTGGCAGCATCCGGCATGAACAAGGTCGCCAAGATCGACGACATGTCGATGGATGATTTCGTTGCCGTGATGGACGCAAATGTGGCCCACAGCTGGATGCTGGCGCGCGCCGCAACGGCCCATATGAAAGAGCAGGGCGAGGGAGGCAAGATCATTCTCATGTCTTCTGCCCGGGGTCTGCTTGGCCACCCCAACGGCTATACGGCCTATTGCGCCTCAAAGGCGGCAATCGATGGGATCACCAAGGCACTTGGTTGCGAACTCGGGCCGACCGGTATCACCGTGAACGCCATCGCTCCGACCGTCTTCCGATCGCCGTTGACGGCATGGATGTTCGAAGAGAGCGACGAAGCAGAAGCCGTCCGCTCCGGGTTCCTAACGCGTGTGCCCAAGGGTCGCCTTGGAGAACCCGAGGATCTGGCGGGACCATTGCTGTTCCTGGCATCTCACGCCTCGGATTTTTACACCGGGCACATTCTCTATGCCGACGGCGGCTATACGGCAGGCTGAGGCGATGCAGGCGAGGCGCAACATATCGGTTATCGGTGCCGGCCTCATGGGGCACGGCATCGCTGTGGTGTTCGCCCGAGCCGGGCACGACGTTACGGTCTTTGATCCGCAGGAATCGAGCCTGGAAACATTGCCGCAGCGCGCCGCAGCCAGCCTGTCGGCCATGGGCGCCAGTGCGGATGATCAGAAAGATGCGCTGGCGCGAATCCGAACGGCTACGAGCCTTGAAGCCTGCGTGGCAGAAGCCGAAATCGTCACCGAAGCCGCGCCGGAAAACCTGGACCTGAAGCAGAAGATATTCGCCGAGCTTGAAGCCGCCGCCCCGCGAAGCTGCATTCTGGCATCGAACACCTCGGTCATTCCCATCACCCAGATTGTCCAGCACCTGGAGACATCCGAGCGCGCGCTGGGGACCCATTGGTGGAACCCGCCACACATGATCCCTCTTGTCGAGGTGATCCGCACGGAATGGACGGCAGAGGCTGCAGTCACGGCGATGATGGAAATCCTTGCGGACATCGGCAAGACGCCGGTTCGCGTCGAAAAGGATGTGCCGGGTTTCATCGGCAACCGTCTGCAGCACGCACTGTGGCGAGAGGCGATCAGCCTGGTGGAGCATGGTGTGTGCGATGCTGCCGCCGTCGATACTGTCATCAACAGCAGCTTTGGCCGCCGCCTGGCGGTTCTCGGGCCACTGGCCAATGCCGACCTCGTCGGCACCGATCTGACCCTGGCGATCCACCAAAACGTTCTGAGCGATCTGGAGCGCAGTCGCGATCCGTCGCCTTACCTGGAGCAGCTTGTCGAGCAGGGGGATCTCGGCATGAAAACTGGCAAGGGTTTTCACAGCTGGACCGCTGAGGAGGCCGATGCCCTGCGCGAGAAAGTAAACCAGCACCTCGCCAAACTCGAAACAATTTTGACCTAGCCGCCAGCCCGACGGATGGGCCGGCAAAAACGGGAGGAAGACCATGCAACTGAAATCAAAAGGCCTGACACGCCGATCCGTATTGAAGGGTGCCGCGGCGCTTACGGCGGCACCGGCAATACTGCACCATACGCGTGCCTATGCTCAGAATCCGGTGATCAAAGTCGGACATGTCAGCCCGCGCACCGGTCCGTTGGCCGGCTTTGCGGAAGCAGACGACTTTGTGCTTGAGGGCATTCGCGCCGCCTTCGCCGGTGGTATTGAGAACAACGGCAAGTCCTATTCGGTCGAGATCATTTCAAAGGACTCCCAGTCCAACCCGAACCGAGCGGCCGAAGTGGCTGCCGATCTTATCCTCGGCGACGAGGTCGATATCATCGTCGCCGCCTCGACGCCCGATACGACAAACCCCGTGGCCGATCAGGCGGAAGTCAACGAGGTGCCGTGCATCACCACCGACTGCCCCTGGCAGCCCTATTTCTTTGGCCGAAACGGCAATCCAGCGACCGGTTTCGAGTACACCTACCACTTCTTCTGGGGTCTTGAAGACGTCATTGCGGCGTTTCTCGATCTGTGGGGCTCGAGCGGTGTGACAAAGACCGTCGGTGGACTGTTTCCCAACGATGCCGACGGCAATGCCTGGGGCCATCCGGAACTTGGTTTCCCCAAACCGTTGAAAGAGGCCGGCTACACTCTGGTCGATCCGGGCCGCTACCAGCCGCTTACCGAGGATTTCTCGGCGCAGATCTCGGCCTTCAAGGATGCGGGATGCGAGATCGTCACCGGCAACATGATCCCACCGGACTTTGCCAACTTCTGGTCGCAGGCGGCACAGCAGGGCTTCAATCCGAAGGTCGTGACCATTGGTAAGGCGCTGCTCTTCCCGTCGGTCATCGAGTCGCTCGGCGCACGCGGTGATGGTTTGTCCTCGGAAATCTGGTGGTCGCCCAACCACCCGTTTTCTTCAAGCATCACAGGCCAGAGTGCCAAGCAGCTTGCTGAAGGCTACTCGCAGGCGACAAGCCGTCCTTGGACCCAACCGATTGGCTTCAAACATGCCCTGTTCGAAGTGACTGCCAACGTCATTCAGCGGGCCAATGATCTCGACGACAACCTGGCAATCGTGGAAGCTATCCGCACGACAGATCTGCCGACCATCGTCGGCCCGGTCAACTGGGCCGTCGGACCGGTCAAGAACGTCACCAAGACACCGCTTGTCGCCGGTCAATGGCAAGGCGGTGAGGGCAATATTGATCTTGTGATTACTGCCAACAAGACGGCACCGGAAATTCCGGTCGGCGGCGAGTTGCTGCTGCTTTCGTAAAAGGAATCGGCTGAATGCACTGCCTCCCCGATGGCTCGCAGGCCACCGGGGAGGCAAATGAACCGCACTGCAGGAACTGCTTGTCCCGATGTCTCCGATTCTGGAATTGAACGACCTGTGCAAGGCCTACGGAGCCGTCGTGGTTGCCGACAACCTGAGCTACGCGCTCTCGGACGGCGAAGCGCTGGGTGTTATCGGACCCAACGGCGCCGGCAAAACATCCATGTTCAATCTGATCACCGGAACGGTTCCGGCTGGATCCGGCGATATACATTTCAAAGGTGAGCGTATCACCGGCCTGTCGGCTGCCGCGCGCTGTCGGGCAGGGATAGCCCGGTCATTTCAGGTGCCGCAGCCCTTCGGTGCGATGAGCGTGTTCGAAAATGTTCTGGTCGCCGCCACCCAGGGTGCTGGCGAAACCGGTCAAAGCGCCAATGACTGGTGTCTGGAGGTGCTGGATAGTACCGGTCTCATCGGCCGAGCGAACACGCCAGCAGGCGGTCTGACACTGCTTGAACGCAAACGCCTTGAATTGGCAAGAGCATTGGGCGCCCGGCCGAAGCTGCTACTGCTCGACGAGATCGCCGGCGGCCTGACTGAACAGGAGTGCCGGTCGCTGATTCAGACCATCAACGATGTGCGTGCCTCCGGCGTTTCCATCATCTGGATCGAACATGTGGTGCACGCGCTGCTGGCCGTGGTTGACCGGCTGATCGTCATCGATTTCGGCAAGAAGATCGCCGAGGGAGAGCCGCAGGCGATCATGGCCAGCCGTGAAGTCCAGGAAATCTATCTGGGGATTGAAGCCGGTGCCTGAGACGTTCCTCCAAATCCAGGGGCTTGAGAGCTTCTACGGCGACTTCCAGGCGCTCTACGGCATCGACATGCAGGTGCATGAGGGCGAGGTTGTTGCCGTCATCGGAGCCAATGGCGCCGGCAAGACGACGCTGATGCGTTCCATTACCGGCCTGCTTTCCAATGCGCCTGATATGGTGCGGTTCAAAGGCGAGCCGATCGGACATCTGCGCGCCGACGAGATTGCCGAGCGCGGCATCGCCATGGTGCCGGAGGGTCGCCAGCTTTTCCCCTCACTCTCGGTTGAAGAGAACCTGATCATCGGTGGGCAGGTCGGTCGGCCAGGGCCATGGTCGTTAGCCAAGGTCTATGAGCTGTTTCCGGTGCTCCAAGAGCGTCGAAACCAGGCATCGACCTCGCTATCGGGTGGACAGCAGCAGATGGTTGCCATCGGCCGTGCTCTGATGGCCAATCCGGAGATGCTGCTCTTCGACGAAATCAGTCTCGGGCTTGCGCCCATTATCATCAAATCGATCTATGAAGCGCTCCCTGGCATCATCGGCGGTGGCATGAGCGCTATGGTCGTCGAACAGGACACCGTGCGGGCTGTCAACATGTCTGACCGTGTCTATTGCCTGCAGGAGGGCCGGGTCTCGCTCGAAGGTCGGTCCGGCGAAATCTCTCGCGATGCAATCAGCAAAGCCTATTTCGGGGTGGAATGATGGACTGGATTAACGCGGTTCTTCAGGGTGTGTTGCTTGGCGGCCTGTACGCACTATTCGCAGCCGGTTTGTCGCTGATCTTCGGCGTCATGCGGTTGGTCAATATCGCCCATGGGGACTTGATTGTTCTCGCGGCTTTCCTCGGCCTCACCGTCACGACGACGCTCGGCATCAATCCTTTGCTGGCGATTTTGATAGTCGCGCCGGTCATGGGATTGATCGGTTATTGCCTCCAGCGTGTGGTCCTGAACCGAACGCTCGGGGATGACATCCTGCCGCCTCTGCTGGTGACCTTCGGACTTTCGGTGATCATCCAGAACGGACTGCTGGAGATCTACAGCGCCGATCCACAGAAGATGAACGCTGGAATAGTGGAAACAGCAAGCCTCGGCCTGCCAGGCGGTCTCAACGTCGGCGTGCTGCCGCTGCTGATGTTCATCACCGCCGTGGCCGTTATCGCCGCATTGCAATGGATCTTCTACCGGTCGGCCTGGGGCAGGGCGTTTCGTGCCACTTCCGATAACCAGGACATCGCACAACTGATGGGGCTGAACAAAAGTCACGTTTTCGGACTGGCCATGGCATTGTCGCTCGTCGTCGTCGCGGTCGCCGGTATCTTTCTCGGCATACGCACCAGCTTCGATCCGGCGGCCGGTCCAGGCCGGCTGATCTTCGGCTTCGAGGCCGTGATCATCGGCGGGCTTGGCAATCTCTGGGGAACGCTTGCCGGCGGTATCATCCTCGGCGTCAGCCAGAACATAGGCGCCCAGATCAATCCGGGCTGGCAGCTTCTCGCCGGACACATTGCCTTTCTCGTAATTCTGGCCGTCCGCCCGCGCGGACTGTTTCCGAGGATCGACGGATGAGTGCGATACAAACCCACAGCGTCGTTCGTTTCACGCCGGCGAGCCGTGCGGCCGCCATATTAGCCGTCATGCTGATCCTCGGGCTCATCGCCGCACCTTGGTGGGCGGGCCGAGCAGATATGCGGCTCTTGAGCGAATTGTTTCTCTATCTGGCGCTTGCCAGTCTGTGGAACTTGCTGGCGGGTTATGCCGGGCTGGTGTCGGTTGGACAGCAGGCCTTTGTCGGCTTCGGTGGCTATTGCTTGTTCGCGCTGACGATGTTCGCCGGCACTCCGCCCCTGCTGGCTGTGCCATTGGTGGGCATTGGCGGCGCGCTGATCGCCGTTCCCGTCGCCTTTCTGATCTTCCGGCTTCGCGGCGCTTACTTTGCCATCGGTACCTGGGTGATCGCAGAGGTCTTCCGCCTTTTGGCAGCGCAGGTTTCCGCGCTCGGCGGTGGTTCTGGCACCAGCCTACCGGTGACGGTGGTCAAATCAATTGCCGACAGTCGGGCGATGCGGGAGGCGGCGACGTACTGGATGGCGCTTGGCATCGCCGTGCTGGTCATCGCCGTTGTGTGCATCCTGCTGCGATCGCGCCGCGGCCTCGCCCTGACAGCGATCCGTGACAATGAATTGGCTTCGCAAAGTCTCGGCATCGACATCTGGCGAGCCAAATTCGTCGTCTATGTGGTGACCGCTGCGTTGACGGCTTCTGTCGGTGCGTTAATTTTTCTGCAGAAACTGCGGATCTCGCCGGATGCCGCTTTTAATGTCAACGATTGGACGGCTTTCGTCATCTTTATCGTGGTGATCGGCGGTATCGGCACCATCGAAGGCCCGATCATCGGAACCATCGTCTTCTTCCTGCTGCGCGAAACACTGGCCGATCTAGGTTCGGTCTATCTGATGATCCTGGGCTTCGTCGCCATCATCATCATGCTGCGCGCGCCGAAGGGCTTGTGGGGCTATGTGCGGGATCGCACCGGCCTCGATCTGTTCGCCCTGTCTCGTCGGGTCGTCATGCGGGGATCATCAACGACACCAGACGCATCCAAAGGAGCCCGAGTGTGAGCCGCAATCAACGTAAAACGATCATCACCTGCGCCATCACCGGTGCCATTCACACGCCGACCATGTCGGATGCGTTGCCGTTCCGCCCTGAAGATATTGCCGAACAATCGGTGGCAGCAGCGGAAGCGGGTGCATCGGTCCTTCACCTGCACGCCCGCAATCCGGATAATGGATCGGTGTCCATCGATCCGGAGCACTTCAAGCGCTTTCTGCCGGTCATCAAGCAGGCGACCGATGCAGTGATCAACGTTTCGACCGGCGGCAGTCTGCTCAACACCATGGAGGAGCGCATTGCACCGGCGCGCTGGGCTTCACCTGAAATGTGTTCGCTCAACATGGGGTCGATGAATTTTTCGATGCATCCGCTTGCCGACCGATACGACGAATGGAAGTTTGATTGGGAAGAAGATTACCTGCGCAATTCCGACGGCTACATCTTCCGTAACACCTTTGCCGACATTGCCTATGTGGCGGAACAGCTGGGGCAGGGGCATGGCGTCAAGTTCGAGCATGAATGCTACGATGTCGGTCACCTCTACAACTTGAAATTCTGCATGGATAGCGGCTTGTTCAAGCCGCCTGTCTTCATCCAGTTCATCTTTGGAATTCTCGGTGGAATCGGTCCGGATCTCGACAACCTGATCTTCATGAAACGAACAGCAGACCGGCTGTTCGGCGACGATTATCAGTGGTCGGTCCTTGGCGCGGGTGGGGCGCAGATGCCGTTCGCCACGACGGCAACCCAGCTCGGCGGCAATATCCGCGTCGGGCTGGAGGACAGCCTGATGATTGGCCGTGGCAAGCTGGCCAGCTCGAATGCCGAACAGGTCAGCAAGATCCGCCGGATCGTCGAGGAACTCGGCTGTGAAGTTGCAACGCCCGACGAGGCACGCGAAATGCTGGACCTCAAAGGTGGCGACCGCGTGAATTTCTAACGCTTTGCGCCAGCCTCACGGATCCGTCGTTGCGATCACCCGGATCTCGATGATTGCACCTTCACGCCTCAGGCCGGCAACCTCCACTGCGGTCCAGGCCGGGAAGGGCGCATTGAAGCACTCGAGGCGGATGGCGTTGAACAGGTCGAAATGGTCCCGCAGGCCGACGTGATAGGTGGTCATTTCGACCACGGCGTCCATGGTCAGTCCGGCTTCGTCCAATATGACCCTGATCTTCTCGAAGGCATTGCGCATCTGCGTTTCCGCATCAGGTGGCATGACGCCATTCGCATCGCCACCCGTCGAACCGGTGAGGAACAGATGATTGCCGGACCGGATGGCAGGAGACATCTTCAGTTCATCCGCCGCCACGCGCAGGTCCGGCGGCACGATCGCCCGCTTTTTCACGTCTTCACCTCCTGGAATTCAGCCGAATCGGCTTCCTCCAGAGTATCCGGTCAGACGCGATGGTGCCACCTGACAGCTTCCCAATCGCCGCTCAATTCGCGCATGCGTGGGATCGGAGCGCGGCCTCGATTCAACCAGCGGACTTTGAGGCTCGGTCCTGCAGGATCATGTCGCTCGCCTTTTCGCCGATCATGATCGCCGGAGCGTTGGTGTTGCCGGACACGATTTCCGGCATGATCGAGCAGTCTGCTACTCGCAGCCCCTGCAAGCCACGCACCCGCAATCGCGAATCCACCACAGCCATGGGGTCGGAGCCCATCTTGCAGGTTCCCGTGGGGTGATAAATCGTGGTCGCTTCGTTGCGGGTCCAATCCAGGATTTCGTCGTCGCTAACGGTGCCCGATCCAGGTCGGAATTCGCTGGCGATCTTTCCGCTCAGCGGTTTGCGGTCGGCAATGCGCCGGGCGATCTTCACGCCGTCGACGATGGTCTGACAGTCCAAAGGCGTCGACAAGTAGTTCGGATGGATCGCCGGATAGTCCTGAGGTGTTGCGCTGTTGAGCCTGATTTCACCGCGGCTTTCGGGTCGAAGCTGACAAACCGACATGGTGAACGCGGAAAACGGATGCACGCCTTCACCAGGACTGTCGGCCGACCACGGCTGGATGTGAAACTGGATGTCGGGTGTTTCGACCTCTTCACGCGTCTTGAGGAAACCGGTTGCCAGGCTCGCGGCCATGGTCATCGGTCCAGCGCGAAAAAGAAGGTATTTCAGTGCAATGCGTGCCTGATTGGTCAGACTGCGGACTTCATCATTGAGGGTCGGCTCGTTGCATTTGTAGACCAGACGCGCCTGCAAATGGTCCTGCAGATTTTTCCCGACACCCGGAAGATTCGCGGTCACCTCGATCCCGTGCTGTTTCAAATCGTTGGCGTCGCCCAGTCCCGAAAGCATGAGAAGGTGTGGTGAGCCGATCGCTCCCGACGACAAGACGATTTCGCTATGCGCAGAAATGGTGTGTTCGCGTCCACCACGGTCACGATAGATCAGGCCGGTTGCCCTGGTTCCATCGAACAAGATTTTCTGTACATGCGCGTTGGTCACGATCTTCAAGTTCGGCCGATGCTTAACCGGGTTGAGATAGGCGACGGCAGCGCTGCAGCGGCGCCCGTTTCGCGCTGTCAACTGGAAGTAACCGACGCCTTCCTGGCTGGCACCGTTATAGTCGGTGTTGAACGGATAGCCCTCATTTTGAGCAGCAGCCACCCAAGCGTCGCAGATTGGCCGTTTCAAACGCATGTTCGAGACGTTCAGCGGACCACCGACACCGTGGTAGTCGTCCTCGCCACGTTCCTGATTTTCGGCACGGCGGAAAAGCGGCAGAACGTCGTCCCAACCCCAACCTTCGTTGCCCATCTGGCGCCAACGATCGTAGTCTTCCCGTTGCCCGCGGACGTACAGCAGGCCATTCAGCGAGGACGATCCGCCGAGCACCTTGCCGCGTGGCCAGTCCAGGGAGCGACCGTTCAGACCAGGGTCTGATTCTGTTCGGTAACACCAGTCGAGCCTGGGATTGTGCATCGTTTTGAAATAGCCGACCGGAATGTGAATCCACGGACTGAGGTCACGACCGCCAGCCTCAAGCAGAACGACTCGTACCTTTGGATCGGCACTCAAACGATTGGCCAGAACGCAGCCCGCCGATCCGGCCCCGATCACGACATAGTCAGCTTCCAAAAGCTCCATTTCTAGACTGGCCCTCTGGATGACCGATGCGGTCATTGTGGAAATTCGTGCTTGCGCCAACAAAGCATAGTGTGTATTTTTGAGACCGCAAGTCTCATTTTTTGAATTTGTATCGGGAGGATTCAATGAAGGTATCTAACGCGCTCGGCGCAATTTCGCGCCGTGATCTGTTCAAGTTGTCCGGTCAGTTCGGACTGAGCTCCACCCTTTTGGCAGCTGGTAGTCTTGGTGGTGCCGTCAGCCTCGTATCGCTGGCGAAGGCGGCTGAATCCACCTATGAAAAACGCTTTTCCAAGCCGGCAAAACACACGCTCAAATTCGGCGCTTCCGGGTTCAACGCGCGCAATCTGCTGATCGAGCGCGCTGGTTGCCTGCAATTCGCCCGCGACGTAGAGGAGCGCACCGACGGGGAAATCCGAATCGAGTTCATCGGTGATAACCAGATTTGTGGTCAGCTTTCCTGTGTCGAGAAAACCCAGCTTGGAATCATCGACATCTATGCAGCGTCGACCCAGAATTCAGCGGGCGGCGCACCCTATCTCAACGTGCTTGACTATGCGTTCATGTTCCCAGGGCGGGCGTCGCAGTACTACTTCCTCTACAGCCCTGAAAGTCAGCGGATCTTGCGCGATCCGCTCGAGAAGCGTCACGGACTGAAATTCCTGTTCAGCCATTGCGAACTGCGCGGCATCCAGCTCGGTCTGAAATACGAGAAGGAGCCGACCGTCACCAAACTCGAAGAACTCTTCGGGACCAAGAACCGCGTCACGGGCACACAGCTCGGCCGCATCGCCATGCAATTGCTCAACCTCAACCCGGTTCCGGTGGCTTGGGAAGAAACGCTCGACGGTCTCAAGCAGGGTCTGATCGATGGTGCAGAGACATGGGCTTCGGCGGTTGCCTACGCAAACATGTCGCCGGTGGTATCTCAGTCGGTCGATCTGAAATTCTTCTGCGGTACAGAACATACGTCCATGTCGGCCAAGGTCTTCGATTCCTTCGATGGGCATCTCCAGGATGCCATTATGGAATCCGCCTACCTTGCCCAGGTTCAGGTTCAGGCCGCCAACGAGGCCGCTCTGGTCAAGACGGTCGGCTTCTCCGATCCCCAGCTCCCGGACACCTTGTTCGTGAAGAACAATGTGCGTCCGGCATTCCTTCCGGCGGACCAGATCAAGATGGCCGAGGAGATGTGTTCGCCCGAGTTCAATCCGGAACCATGGGCTGCATGGCGTGAACGACTCAACAACTGGGCCGGCGGAATCGACACCTACACCGATATCCATCGGGTCGCTCGCGAAGTGCCGGCTGACATGCGTCCCGAAAACGTGGAGCCGCGCCGCTGGTGGCGCTCTTCCTGATACGACGATAGGCTGGCCGGAGCGGGTAAACCGTCTCCGGCCGACTTTGCCGGTACCAATCAAATCGACCTCGGTCACGGACGCAGGGGAGGGCGCCGATGGGCTCTTTGTTAGCGGATATCAGTGAAATCTTCTCGGCGGCGCTGGCGAACGACTCCTGGATGTTGAGCGAGGCTCTGCGAGGGAACGGCGCCTGGGTACTTGGGTTCGCGGCAACTTTGCTCGGTGCTCTCCTTGTGATCTGGATCTACCGACGCATCCCTTTCATCGATCGGCATCTGGAGAGATCGGTCATGGTCTGGTCCTACCTGATCATCTCCGCCATCATCTTTGTCGAAGTCTTTCGACGCTTTGTTCTCAGCGAACAGGCGCCCTGGTCGACGACCTTGCCACCGTTCCTGTTCCTGATCATGACCTGGTTCGGTTGCGCGTTTAACGTCCGCCTGCGAACCCACCTGGCCTTCTCCGAGTTTCGGACCAGTATGCCGCGTTTCGGACAAATATTGTGTCTGACACTCGACATGGTGCTTTGGTTCATCTTCTGCTGGATCGTCGTGGTGACTTCGACCCGCGTGGTCGTCAACTCGGCCGCAAACTTCCAGATCATGCTGGGGACGGACAATGTCATGCAGTGGTGGTTCCTGACCTCCGTGCCGGTGGCCTTCATCTTGCTTTGCGCCCGAGTGCTGGAAAACTACTTCGAGGACCTGGCCAACTACCGCTCCGGTTCGCAGTTGATCAGCCAATCTGTCATTGGTGGGGAGTAGATCATGACCGACGGAACCTGGATCACGCTCATCTCCATCGGCGTTACCGTGTTTTTCATGCTCGGCGTGCCGGTTTTCCTTGTCATTGGATTTTGGGTGATCGGTTGCAGCTTTGTATTGCAACTGCCCCTGGACAATATCGGCGCCGCCCTGGCGGACGTCTTCACCGACGGCTTTGCGTTGCTGGCCATGCCGCTCTTCATCCTGACCGGGGACCTGATCAACCGATCGGGAATAGCCCGGCGACTGTCGGACTTCGCCTATGCCTGCCTTGGCTGGCTTCGGGGCGGTTTGGCGATGGCAAGTCTCGGTGCCTGCGGCCTGTTCGCGGCGATTTCCGGTTCCAACTCGGCGACCACAGCGACCATCGGATCAATGCTTCATCCGGAAATGGTCAAGGGCGGCTATGACGAACGGTTTGCGGCCGCAACGGCGGCGGCCGGCGGCACGGTCGGCATCATCATACCACCGTCGATCATCTTCATTGTCTACGGCTTCCTGATGAACCTGCCGATTTCCGATCTATTCGTAGCCGGAATCATCCCGGGCACGCTGATGGTGTGCGGAATGCAACTGGCGTGCTGGATCATCTGCCGTCTCAATGGCTGGGGCCATCTCATTCCGCTGCAATTCCAGAGGGTGCTGAAAACAGCTTTCGGCGCCTGGCTCGGGTTTTTTGCCATCGGTCTGGTGCTGTGGGGAATCTACACCGGCAAATTCTCACCGACAGAGGCCGCCGGCGTGACGGTTGGTTTCTGTGTCATCGTTGGACTGATCTGCCTGCCGCTTTACAAGATCATGGGCTCGAAGAGCGAGGATCGGCCGCATACGGAAAAGAGCTTCGCTGACATGCTGGTGGTTCGAGGGTTCCGGTTGACCGAAATCCCTTCAATAACTGCCCGGTCGGCTCAGATCACCGGGATCCTGGCTCCGCTCATTGCGATATCCGTTGTCATGCAGCAGATCCTGTCGATCCTCGGAGCACAGCAGGTCATCGGCGATTTCGTGACCGGAATGGGCGGATACTACGCTGTGCTGTTTACGGCAATGATCATCGTATTCATCTCCGGCATGGTGCTTGAGAGTTTGCCAGTTACGATCATTTTGGCACCGATCCTGGCGCCGATTGCCCATTCCATAGGGGTCGAGCCGGTTCAGTTCGCCGTGATCTTCCTGGTCGGTGCATCCATCGGGTTCATAACTCCGCCCTACGGCTTGAACCTCTATGTGGCGAGCGGTGTCACGGGTGTTCCCTATTTCAAGCTGCTCAGATATACCGTGCCCTATCTCGTGGCACTCATATCGGTGTGGTTTGTCGTCGCTCTGGTGCCCGAACTTTCGACGGTGCTTTTGCCGCAACGATAGGACAACCGGGAGAGTGGATTGGATACAAAGGCGGATCATAGCGAGACCAGCGAAACGATCCCGACCAATCTGCGTCTGTTGTTGCTGCTTGAGGAAATCGCGAAGATTGGCGTTCCGGTAACCCCGACGGAAATCAATCAGCGCCTTGGTCTGCCCAAACCAACCATCCATCGGCTTTTCGCGACATTGGAAACGGAAGGGTTTCTACAGCGCGAGATCGACGGACGATCTTATTCACCCGGGCGCCGCTTACGCGATTTGTCCACCGGTGTTCTAACGTCGCTGCGGGTGAGAACGGCGCGATTGGCAGTGCTGAACGCGCTTGCCGAAGAGATCGGAGAAACCTGCAATATCGCGATGCCGGATCGGGATTCGATGGTCTATATTGACCGTGTGGAGACGAAGTGGCCGTTGCGGATTCAGTTACCCATCGGCACCCACGTGCCCTTCTATTGCACGGCCAGCGGCAAAATGTATCTCGCTTCGCTCAATCCTGCGCATCTCGAACGTTACGTTCATGCCGGACGGCGGGTGGCCAGGACTCCGCGCACAATCACTGATCCGAACGAGCTGTTGTCGGAGATTGACCGAACGCGTGAACGTGGTCATTCGCAGGATGATGAAGAGTTCATGGAGGGCATGATCGCGCTTGCCGTTCCGATTCGCGATGGTCATGGAAGATTGCTTTCGACGCTGTCTTTTCACGCGCCGACGCAGCGCCTCAGCCTTTCCGATGCGCATGGATTTTTACCCCAAATGCATCAGGCCGCGTCCGAGCTGTCTCGTCTGATTATCGACGATTGACCGTCCGGCACCTGATGAGGTGGAGGGGCAAGCCCTGGTTCATCAAGAGGAGGTAACGATGAGCGACGTTCACGAGGGCGGATGCGTCTGTGGCGCGGTGCGATATCGAACTCGCGGCGAGCCGGCCCGGGTCAGCATGTGTTCCTGCGAATGGTGCACCAAACGAACCGGCAGCGCATTCGGGATCTCTGTCTATTTCGACCAGGACAGGATCGAATTTCTCAAATCTGACTTTGAATCCTATCGGCTCGTCTCGGATGCCGGGAGATGGTTGGAGACGGAATTCTGCAAACGCTGCGGGACAACCGTCACGTGGACGCTGGAGTTTCTGCCCGGAAAACGAGGTATTGCCGGCGGCACCTTTGATCAGCCGACCTTCTGGTACCAGCCGGAGCGGTATGTTTTCGTTCGCTCAAAGCCTGAATGGCTGGACGTGCCGAGCGGCCTTACGACTTGCGAAGCGATGCCTGGGTCGGTGTCCGAATGAGACGTTCCTGGCTGGAAACGACCGGGCCAAGCAGCATGAGCCGGCGACGACCATGCTTCGTTTCCCATTGGCCGACAAGGCTCTGAAGCGCTTCCACATCCCACCCGCCGTCAGTCCAGATGTCACGGTCTCGTTCGATGTCAGACCAGTCTTTCATCAACTCCACCGCCTGGCCAGGATCGGTGACGCCGGACATGTCGAGAAGCAGGATGCTGGCATCCAGATTGCCTTTGACCGATCCGGGAGCCCAGGCCAAAAGATAGGGACCCGGGTTGTCCAATATCCAGCCGGTCTTTTCCGTATCGAGAATAGCGCGGTGGCCGATCGCCAAGCCGTAGCGGTCGACAGCCTCCTGACAGACTTGATTTCGGGGCGCCCGGTTCAAGTCGGTGGCGCGATCGGTGGATGACACAGGCCATATGGTGACCATCCGATCGGACGGGTTCTGGGTTGCACCGTCCGCCTCAGCCGCTTGTGAGGCTATGAACGCATCACAGATCATCTTGATCCGCCGACGGTCGGATGCCGGTGCGTCAGCGCGAATGGCAACGACGGCATAGGCGGCATATTGGTCAGCCGGAAACTGATCGGGCCCGGCGAACAGACGGCGCGGGTCGCGTGGGGAACCGGGAACGAATTCAACCTGCAACGACCTGACAACACGCTGCCGCGGTTTGCCAACCTCCACCGTTTCCATCGTGTCGCCAGTTGCCTTGTCGACTACCACCGTGTCCGTGGCTGTCTGCGTGGTCTCAACAACCTCGACTTCTTCCTTGATCCGTCCGCTGGCCTGGTCGACCTCGACCCGGTCGACGACCGTTTCGCTCGTCGTTGTCGTTTCGACGCTTGCAACAACCTCCCGATCGGTTTCAACGACCTCGACGGTTTCGGTTGTTTCCGCCGGCTTTTCCGTCACGGTCACCACATCAACCACGGCGGTTGTCGCTTCCGGCTTTTCTTGCGGGACCGGGGTCTGTTTTGCTACGTCGCGGGGTGCCGTCGCCGGTTTGGGTGGCTCTGCCGCGGCCTGTTGTACAGGCTGCTCTGTCTTGGTTGCAGGCTCTGCGGTGCTCACGACGGTGGCGGCCGGCGCCTCGCTTGCCTGGACGTCTCGAGCGGCTGGCGTCGGTGTCGGAGTTTCCGAAACCTTGAGCACCTTGTGTGTGCTACACGCGCTCGTCGCGACCACAATGCACGCGGCGACCAACCCCGGGCGGGCCCAGCGGGATACGAACCCACGGTCCGCCAGATCATCGGCCGATCGCGAACCCATCCCGTGTACAAGTGATGAAGTCGATTTGAGTTTGCCTGTCCGAGCGTTACGCATGCCACATCCCCCAGAAATGGTGGTTCACCAGTTCAATTCGCCGCACAGGCCCCAAACCTTAATGCAAGCAACACACGCAGCCAAGGGATGAGCACAAATCAGAGGCGAAAATACTCCGATTTTTTCGGCAGTGTCGCAAAACACTCTCAATCCGGTGCATCATGGCCACATGGATATGTTGGAGACCAAGATGAAACTTCCACTAGCACTGACTCTGATCGGACTGTTTTTCGTGCCGGGAGCAAATGCCGCGAGTTTTGACTGCTCGGCAGCGAGCACATCAGACGAAAAGGCGATTTGCGGAAATCCAGCACTATCTTCGCTTGATTCGGAGATGGCGGGTTTGTGGTATGGCTACAAGGCGATGCCGCTGCTCATGGGAATGAGCGGAAATCGCCAGGACGAAGCCGAGGCCTTTCTGAAATCAAGGTCAGCCTGCGGATCAAGCGTCTCGTGTCTGACCGATCTCTACAATAAGCGTATTGCGACGCTCAAAACGAATATCGATTGGGCAGTGAAGAACTACTGCAACAATTGAGTTCGATTGGCGGATCGTCATTGCTCCAATGCCGCCAGGCGATCCCGATCCCGGTCGGGATGGTGGAACAGGATAACCCCGACAACCGATGACGCCGCCAGCAGTGAGATCAGCCAGAAGGCCGGGGCGAAGTCGCCGGTCAGGTCCAGCGCATACCCGGTGACAACAGGCGCCAGGAATCCAGAGGCCGCGAACCAGATGGTCATGATACCCATGGCCGTACCGGCCAGGCGGGGGGTGAGGTCGGTGACAACGGCATAGTATGCCGCATTGCCTGCCATTGATGCGGCCACCGCAATGGTGATCCCCGTGACAGCGACGTAGATGTTGTCTGACAGAGCGACGGGAACGATGGCGATAGCGGCAACGACCTGGGTTGCTGCAATCTGGTAGCTGCGTGCGACTCTCAGGCGGGATGTTTGCCGCAAAAGCCGATCAGACCAACGGCCAAATCCGTAAAGGGCGATTGCCGAAACAGCCCAGGGCAACATCGCGACCAGTCCGACGCGCGTAAGGTGAAGGTCATAGGTTTTGCGCAGATATTCCGGCATCCAGGTCATGAAGAAGAATAGGTAGTAGCCGAAGACAAAATAGGCCCAGTAGTTGGACAGCAAAGTCGGCGTGGTCATCAACACCCGCCAGTCCCGCGCATTTGCCACTCTGCCGGAAGCTTGCAATTGATCCAATTGGTTGGCGGCAGCAATTTTTTCGCTTTCCTCGCTGCTGACAAAGCGAGAGTCTTTTGGCCGATTGGAAAAATAGTGCAGCCAGAAAGGCAGCCACAGAAAACCCAATGCCGACAGGATGAAGAACATGGTCCGCCAGCCGAACTGGTCGATCAGCAAAGAAACCAAAGGCGAACCAATCGCCAGCGCTACCGGCACCGCCAGCAGGACTCCACCAAGAGCAGTGGCACGCTCTGCGGGCGTCAACCAGGTTCCAACCGCACCTGTCATGGCTGGAAAACTCGGGCCTTCTGCCAGCCCAAGTGTAATGCGCGCCGCGTAAAGCGTGACAAATCCGATAGCCAAACCTGTCCAGCCAATGGCAATCGTCCAGAGAAGAACGATAAGTGCGTATGTGATCTTGGATCCGAAGCGGTCGGAAGCCATGCCCCCGAACAGCGCACTGATGATATAGCCGATGCCGAATGCTCCCAGGATCAGGCCGATCGTGGCAGAACTCAGACCAAATTCCTGTTGAATCAGGTGGGCAGCGAAGGCTATGGCGGACCGGTCGATATAGTTGATCACCGTGATGAAAAACAACAGCGTTACGACAAACCATCGGAAACGGTTCGCGGTCATCCGGATCTCCTCCAAACGGTCCGAGTCGGTCCCGTCATTCTAGTGGAGAGTGCAACGGGCGTCATTAGGCCTGGTTGTATCGGTTACTCCGATTGACCCCGTAGGCGAAAACGTCTCCGGTATTCCGCGGGATTGAGCCCGACTTGGCGGCGGAAGATCTTTCTCAGTGCGGCGGGATCCGAATATCCGACTTGCCAGGCAACTTCATTGAACGACAGCACCGTCGTTTCGAGAAGTTCGCGCGTTTTGCTGATGCGCAGCAGTTGGATGTAGGCGGTTGGGTTGAGGGACGTTGCCCTTTGGAAGCGCCTGAGGAAAGTGCGCTCCGTGAGAGCGGCTTTCGAGGCAAGGCCCCGGATGGAGAGTTCTTCAGCAAAGTGGGACTGCAGCCAACGCTGCGAAGCCAGAACCGCTTTGTCGCCATGGTCGAGTCTTGGTGCGAATGCGCTGTAGAAGCTCTGCTCGCGGCCGCTCGGATCGACGAGGAAGAAACGCGAGACCGCCAGCATAAGGGTGGGGCCGGCGAAACGGTTGATCAACCGTAGGCCGAGATCCGTCCAGGCCATGACACCGCCGGCGGTGATCAGATCTCCGTTTTCGATCACCATGCGGTCGGTGTCGACCAGGCAATCCGGAAAACTCGTGGCAAGCTGCTCACCAAGCGCCCAATGGGTTGTTACGGTTCTACCCGCAAACAGCCCGGCTTCCCCCAAGTGGAAGGCACCTGCACAGACCGAGCAGGCCACCGCGCCGCGACTGTGGTGGCCGTGGATCCATTCGGTGATCGCCGGCGTGACGTTGTCGCTGCTTTCCGTCGCGAGCCTTGGGGGAAGGATAAAACAGGTTAGGCGCTGCGGAGTATCGCCGGAGGAGGCGGTCAGTTCGACCGGAGAGCCGACCGAAGGGATGTGCCATTCACTCACCCGGAACTGTGGGTTTGAAGGATCGGAAACAAGGTGATTTGCGGTCAAAAACAGGTCTTTGAGACCGAGGATCGCTGCGGCCTGGGCTTGCGGGTAGTTCAGAATTCCAATATCGACAATCGTGTCCATTTGTCAGTTTTAACCCGAAAAGCGTCTGAATTGCCAAGCGCTGTTTGTTGATGACTTTGCTACCTTATCGACCAACGAAACTCACAAACGGAGTGAATGATGTCGAAAAAGGCACTGGTGATCGTCGATCTGCAGAACGATTATTTCCCAAATGGCAAATGGGTTCTTGATGGAATCGAGGCCGCTTCCTCAAACGCCGCGCGGCTCCTGGCAGCAAGTCGGGAGGCGGGGGTTCCGGTGGTGCACGTCCATCACGAATCGGGTGCCGATGCGCCGTTTTTCAACCCGGGCACGGAAGGAGCCGCGATCAACAGCTCGGTCAAGCCGGCCGATGGCGAAGAGACGGTGCTGAAACACGCCGCCAACAGCTTCAAGGAAACCGAACTGGAGGCGATCCTTCGTCGCGGTGATATCGAACAGCTGACGATCTGCGGCGCGATGAGCCAGATGTGCATTGATGCAACTACACGGGCTGCTGCCGATCTTGGGTTTGCCTGCACAGTGGTCCACGATGCCTGTGCCGCTCGTGCAATTGCCTTTGACGGTATGGACGTATCCGCTCAACAGGTCCACGCGGCATTCATGGCTTCGCTCGGATTCGGATATGCCAAGGTAATCAGCACCGACGAGTACCTTGCCGACTCATGATGCAGACGGAGATTGCTTGTCCGCGATGAAGCCGTTTGCCAAAGTGAGCTCGATGTCTGAGAGCATCTGTTGAAAGACATCATCCTCGCTGACCAGACCGTCGATTCGCAGCGATATCAAACCGTGCATCGTTGCCCAGAACACGTGGTTGAGCCGTTCGGGCGGGAGGGCGAGAAGACCGTCCTCCCAAGCCTTCTGCATCAGCACTCGAGTGACCTCGATGTTTTCGTCAATGGCGGCGAGAAATTCGTCCGATGGGTTGTCCGACTTTTGCACCGGCCTGAAAATCAGGGAATAAAGCGCGGGATTTTCCAAGCCAAAGCGGACATAGGCCTCGCCGGCCAGCCGCATCTGCTTGATTGGTTCGAGAGGGGGAGCCTCCGCAACGCCATTGGCAATGGATGCCGTTAATCTGCGCATTCCGGTGACGCACATGGCGTCGCAAAGTGCAGCCTTATCCTTGAAATACAAATAAGGTGTCTGCCTGCTGACCCCGGTTGACTCGGCCAATCGACGGATCGTCAGCCCCGAGTCCCCATCTGTTTCGAGGATCGCCAACGCCGCCTCGATGAGTGATGTGCGACGTTCGTCGATTTGTTCCGCGGAAAGTGGTTTGGCCAAATGCAGGTTCCGATTTTTCTCACTGTTGACAATGTCAATTGACAATGTCAATCATACTACGGCAATCGCGTCGAAACGGCAAGACTACGTTGTTGCGTTCGAAGCAATAACGTTGAGTGATTGATTGCGGAATGACAAAGATCAAACCATAGCTCACCGTCCGATCGCGTTTTCGGCTCGGTGCGAGGAAGATATGGAACAAGACCATGAGTGTGTTGGACGACAAGGTGGAAGAAACACGCGCTGAAACCGGCGAAGATCGCGAATGGTCCAATACATATCTGACGGGATCACTGCCGATCGTTTTTGCCAAGACGGCCGCGCCGATCATCGTCGTGATGCTCGTCAACGGCCTGTTCAATCTAGTCGATGCGTGGTTTCTGGGCGTCTACGTTGGAGCTGAGGCGTTGACGGCGGTGACTCTGATGTTTCCGCTGTTCATGATGTTGATTGCGATATCGACCATCGTGTCGAACGGCTTCTCATCCGTCATGGCGCGTCTGCTGGGCGCCGCAGCAACGGCTCCGGTTCTAGGCAATGCCTTTGCCGGAGCTCTTGTGCTTTCAATCTGTTTTTGCGCCACCCTCATGGCTGTGTTTTCTCTGATCGGGCCGAGTGTTGTCGATCTCGTCGCCAGAGGGTCCGCGACGTTGTCGGGCATGGGCTACACCTACATGTCCATCCTGGTGTTCCTTTCGCCCATCACGTTTGCCCAGATGGTCTTTTCCGACTTGCTGCGGTGTGAGGGCAGGGTGGCTTTTATGACCGCGGTTTCGTTGTCCACCATCCTGCTTAACGTGCTTTTCAATTACCTGCTGATCGCCCAGTTGGGTTGGGGCGTTGCCGGTTCTGCTTACGGTACCATAGCGGCGCAGGCCGTTGCGCTGATCGCTGTTCTGTTCTACCGCAGCATCAGTCCGGCGACCCTGAGCTTCTCGACCCTAAAACTGTCAGTCTTGTTCGATCGCTGGCGTGATTATCTCACGCTGGGTGTTCCACCGAGTCTTGGCTACCTCGGCGTGTCGCTCTCGTCCGCCGCGGTCATCTACAATCTTCAACTGTGGTCCGGTGGCGTCTACGAGGCGACTGTCGGTGCCTACGGGATCACCACCAGGCTGATGACCTTCTTCTATCTGCCGCTGTTGGGGCTCTCGATCGCGTTTCAGACCGTGGTCGGCAACAATTTCGGCGCCCAGCGCTGGCAACGCACGGACGCCAGTCTAAAGCTCGCACTGGCGGTGTCGTTTGTTTATTGTGTGATTGCGCAGGCCGCCTTCCTGTACTTCGCCGACGACATCGGGTTCGGATTCGTTGATGACGCCGCGATTGCAGGTGAAACAGGCAGGATCCTGCGCTACATGGTGGTGCTGTTTTTCCTGTTCGGACCCAGTATGATGCTGGCAGCCTACTTTCAGGCGACAGGCGATGCCGGCCGTTCGGCAGCCCTCAACCTTTCAAGGACCTACCTGTTCAGTTTGCCGCTGACGTTTGCGCTTCCCCTGGTGATGGGAGAAGTGGGTATCTGGGTCGCCGGGCCGATCGCCGAAATCCTGATGCTGGTCCTGACTTTTGTGCTGCTCTATCAGCTGTATAAGCGCCGCAGCCTGCGTTGGGGGTTGCTTCGCCATACCGCGGGACAGCAGGCAGTTTGACTGGGCCGCGGGACCTGCTATCCGTCTTCGCAAAATCGGTTTGCAATAGGAAGCGGGCATGTCAGGGACAAAACGGCGATTCCTCTCGGTTGGGGAGTGCATGATCGAGTTTGCGCGAACAGAAAACTCGCAGGCCTGGACGCGCAACTTCGCTGGCGACACCTTCAACACAGCCTGGTATTTCACACATCTCTCGGGTGAAGATTGGGCAACGGACTATTTCACGGCCCTCGGTGATGACAAGGTCTCCGAGGATATGCGCCAATTCATGGCGAAAGGCGGAATCGGCACGGATGATATACGGGTGATTTCCGATAAATCGCCTGGTCTCTATACGATCGACCTGGATGGAGCCGAGCGGAGCTTTTGCTACTGGCGCGACAATTCAGCTGCCCGGCAGTTGGCGTCCGATGCCGAGACTTTGTCTGCGACATTTGCCCGAGCCGACGAGATCTACTTTTCCGGCATCACCCTTGCCATTCTGCCATCAGTTGACCGCAGAACGCTGGTCGAGTGCATGGGCGAAGCGAAAGCCCGCGGCGCTTCGGTGTCGTTCGACCCGAATATTCGCCCGAGACTGTGGGCCGGCGCCGACGAGATGAAGCATTGGCTGGAGGAGGCGGCCCGGGTGTCAACTCGCGCATTCCCGACCTATCCGGACGATGCGGATTTGTTCGCCGATGCAGATCTCGCGGCGACGGCCGCTCGGTACCGCGGCTACGGCGTTGAAGAAGTTGTGGTCAAGGATGGCGAACACCCTTGCATGGTCGAAACCGACACAGAAACGGTATTGGTGCCGGCAGAAGTTGTCGAAAGTCTAGTCGACACAACAGGTGCTGGCGATTCGTTCAACGCAGGCTATCTCGCGGCCCGCGTCAGCGGATGCGCTCCCGGCGAGGCTTGCAAGCGTGCGCACCAGCTTTCCGCGCAGGTTGTTTCCGCATTCGGCGCACTCCTGCCACCGGATGTCATCAGCGGTTATCGTGTATCGTCATAGGCGTTGCGGCAACTCCAGCCCAAGATCAGCGCGTTGCGCGCGTGTCAGTTTTCCCATGACGATGACATATGCGGTTTCGATATAGCGCTTCAATTCGTCGTCACTCATGGCCCCTGGATCTTCGATCTGCACCCATTTTGCCCGGGCAAGGTAAGGTGCCGGCACTATGCCGTCCTGCTCGCACAGGATCGTGTAGCCGAGGTCGCTGCATTTGAAGCTTATGCGATTGTGCGAGCCTTCACCCCAGGTCGAACAGATGGCAAAGATCTTGCCGCCAACCTTCCAGACTGATGAGTCACCCCATTGAACGACATGGTTGGTTGCTTTCAGGCTACCGCAATACGCATCGAAAGCATCTCGGTCCATTTAAACACTCGGTTTTCTTGTTCGCGATGAAGCGCCGCCGGCTTTAGGCCGTTTGGTGATTCCTTACTGCGATTTAATTACAAAATCGCTCCGAAACACCCCACCTGAAGGGTACAGCATGCAACATGCTGACAAAACCTGGGCGGCACTTAATCGGCGGCCCTTTTACGACAGGAGGAACGACGAATATGTGGAAGCGATTTTGTCATCGAGCAATGATGGCGGCCTTTATCATTGTCGTTTCAGCTGCTCCGCTAAGAGCAGCCGACGTTGTTTATCTACCGGACGATGCCGTTGACGGAGTAACGTTGATCGGACCGCCTCCGGCGCGAGATTCGGCTGAACACACCACTCAGATGGATATTGTTCTTTGGCTTCAGAAAACACGCACACCGGAACAGGTGGAGTTCGTGGAGACGCCACTGGATATTCAACGTTTCGCACCAATCCTGAATGAGTCGCTGTATGCGGTTGACGGCAAGGACCTTGCAGCGACGTTCGACGCGATCATTGATCAAGTACGTGCGGACTACGATGCCGTTAAGGCGGTATACGATGAACCGCGTCCGTTCCAGGTCGACGAGCGGGTGAAGCCGGTCGGCGACGCAAGGCCTGTGGCCGCGTATCCGAGCGGGCATTCAATCCGGGCAACTGTCTATGGCCGTCTGTTGGCGGAGATCTTTCCAGAGCATGAACAAGCTCTCATGGATTTGTCCAATCAGGTCGGCTTCGGTCGCGTCATCGCCGGCGTGCATTATCCGGTGGATGTGACAGCCGGTCAGAAATTGGGGCACGCCTACGCTGACGTCATTGCCGCACAGCCGGCCTTCGAGACGGCCGTATCGAGAATACGTGGGCATTAGTTGTCTAGCGGTTCAATCGCCTTCGGCAGTCCTGCTGCGGCGGCGCTCTGCAGCATTTGTTATGAGCACCGCCGCCAGGATCATGCACGCTCCGAGCACTGCGTTGACGGTTAGCGGGTCACCAAGAAAGACCGCGGCGTTGATGAAGGTGAAAACAACGGAGAGAGTAAAGAGGAGCGATGCGGAAAGGGCGGAAATCCTAGCTGCGGCTTCGTACCAAAAGTAATAGGCCAGTGCAGTCGGGAAGATCCCCAATGCCAGCAACCACCAGATATCAGCGGCGGTTGCAGTGATAGGATAAAGGAACATGCTGGGCGTGAGAAGAACGGCGGAGTATACAAACACACCGAAAAGAAAATTCAGTCGTTGACCGGTGTTGGTGGTCGTCAACAGCGCCCGGCTGCTGGCAATCATGAAGCCTGCCCAGCTCGCTCCTGCGATGATTTCCAGGAGATCTCCCTGGAGCCGTTCGCCACCAACGGAAAGGTCGCTGCCGATGGTCAGGAAAACACCTGCAATTGCAATTGCCGTAGCCAGGATCTCGAGCTTTCCGATGCGGGTGCCGGCAAAGGTGACCATGAACAGCAGCACGAAAAGCGGTGCAGTGTTTTCAAGCATCATCGCATTTGCGGCCCCGGTATGTTCCAGGCCGACGTGGAAGAAAACATAATTGATGGCGGTCGACAGCGAAGCGATGATGAGGTTTCTGTCTCGCAGATCGATGGAAATGCTGATCCGCAGCAGTTTGAGCATGGCAAACAATGCGACAATCGCCACGTAGAGCCTTAGCGTAGCTATGGTGAGGCCGTGCAGGTCGTTTGCCAGATATCGGACTATGACGCTGTGCGTTCCCCAGAAGAAAGCCGCGAGGAATCCGAATGTCAGAGCTGCAGTCGCCGCGGGTATCCGCATTCACAGGCATCCAGGTGCGTCTGGTTTCAGATCAATTGCATTGCATGCCGTTGGCGAGATGTCACGGAGTATCGCGCCACTTCTGATTGACTGACGGGCTCGAAAACCCATCAGTCCGAAATCGACGGAGCCGGCCGTTGGATGGTTTCTAACATTTGCCGGGTTGCGATCGTCAGTGGTTCGGGGAGACTGTCCAGGCTGAACCAGTCAAACGCCGACAGTGCTTGAGGTTCCATCAATCGCGGTTCGCCGGAACTGATTTGCGCGCCGTAGACTGGAGCGATCCAATGCAACGATGCCTCCGCATCAAGAAGCTCGGAAACGCAGATAAGACCGGTCAAGCGTATCTGCACATCCAGTTCCTCCAGTACTTCCCGCCTGACTGCGTCTTCCGTTCCCTCCAGCCAGTCCACTTTGCCGCCAGGCAGGCCCCAACAGCCAGCCTCCGGCTGCCTTCGTCGGCAAACAAGAAGCAGTTGGTTTCGGTCGTCAAAAATGGCTGCCCCGCAACCCAAGCGCGGGTTCATGTCGGCGCTCCTTTGCTTCCGTCCGGATATTTTGCATCCGTAAGGTACGGGGCAGGTATTCCTTCGGCTTCAAAAGAGTGAACCACTGCCGGGCGCTGCTGCAACTCGGCTGCCATTCGTGAGAGCGCCGGAAACTCTTCAATCTTGAAATGGCCTCGATCGCTCGGCGGATACAGCTGCGGCCAACGAAGGCAGAGGCCCAGATAGATATCGGCAATGCTCGGATCGGGGCCCAGCAGGTAGGCGCCGTTCGATTCTGCATAGTGATGTTCGAGTTGTGTGAGATGACGCTGCAACAGGTCCCATGCCCGCGATTTCAGAGCCTGCATGGGTGCGTCGTCTGCTCCGACGTATTGGGTGGGGTAAAACAGCATTCGCAGGTCGGTGTGAACCGTATTGCTGAGGAAGAACAGCCATTTCATGAAACCGGGACGCGCAGGATCATCCGGTCTCGGTGCCAGTTCGCCATGCCGGTCCGCGAGAGAAAGGACAATTGCAGCGGTCTCGAAAACGGGCTCACCGTCCATGACGCAAACAGGAATCAAACCATTTGGATTGAGCTTGCGATAGGCCTTGCTCTCCTGTTCCCGTGTCGACCTGTCGATCAGCCTGGCAGTATAATCTGCACCGATTTCCTCGAGTACGATCCGGACGATCAGCGATGCGTTGTCCGGAGCGAAATAGAGCGTGTACACGAATTGCATCCTCTTCTCGGTCAGTGCGGAGGCCGTTGCATGTGATCGGTCGCTTTTTGGGTGTCAGCCCGTTCCTTTCGGGATCGGACCACTCACCAGCCGGTGTGGGATATCGTGCATCAGCTTGCAATCGAAAAATATATCCATTATTCATGATGTATGGATAAAAAAGAAGTACTGCAGGCGCTTTCCGCCCTTGCCCAGGAGACACGGATGGATGTGTTTCGCCTGCTGGTCACGGCTGGTTCGGAAGGCATGCTATCCGGAGAGGTTGGCAAGGAACTGGGCATACGCCAGAACACCATGTCCGCCAACCTCGCCATCATGTTGAATGCCGGAATCATCCGGAACAGGCGAGAGGGGCGAAGTATCCGTTACTTTGCAGATTTTGACGGCATACGCGGTTTTTTGGGCTACCTCATGGAGGACTGCTGTGGGGGCCGCCCCGAACTATGCCAGCCCGTCATTGATGAAATTGCGATTGTTTGCTGAGGAAGAAGACCAATGAAGGCCACCGATTGGCGATAAATCCACCGCCTTCAAGATTTGATCGGAAACCAGATTTCCATGTCGCCTTGCCCGGAAGCTGGGTCAAACGCTTCTCCATAGCGTTCAAAGGCTGGCGTTTGTGCGGCGCTATAACCTGACCGCGGATACCAGTCGTTCCAGACGCTTGTTCGGGTCTGCTGCAGTGTGGTGACGTCCCCATCGTGCGCGAAAACCGCGTAGGTTTGCTCTGGCAGTTGCACACGGTCGAGTTCCGGCGGAAGCCCCGAGAAACCATCGACTTCAACGGCGCACATATAGTCGGATGGGTGGTCATTCGACTCGCCGTATTGCAATCCGTAGGTGACCGTTCCGATCTGATTGGGGAGGCTGCCCAAGTAGGGCCACAGGCGACGCCATTGTCGCTGGATCGCGCGGTCCGCTTCGTCGGGCGAATGCTGTTGCCGGAAACCCGCGATGAACATCGCTTTGCCGATTTCTATTCTAGGTCCAGACAATAGGTTTGTGCTCATGGCAACGCGCCGAAGTTGCTCTACATGAGGTGCATCGACAACCGCGGTCATCGGCCTGTGCCTCCGCTGGTGACTGCTGCTGCGAAGCCCGCATCGACCACCATTCTAGGGCCACATTATGCCAGAAAATTGACGGCACCCAAATTCGTCCCTTCCGACGTTCCCTATTCTTTTTGAAACGTATGAAATTGCTATTGCGAAAGGTTGATACATATGTTTCAAATTGGCAACGGACCGGTTCGAGAGGAACCGACTGACGGATGAGCGCTGTACCCGGTGCTACAGCGCTCTGATTGGACGCCAACATGAGTCATGTATTTCCCCGCAGCACAAAGGCCAACATACCAACCGTGGCGGCCGGCGAGGGCTGTTATCTGATCGATCGCGATGGCAAACGGTATTTGGACGGGTCCGGTGGCGCCGCTGTCTCCTGCCTTGGTCACAGTGACCCGGATGTTTCTGAAGCAATAAAACGGCAACTGGACAAGGTCGCTTTCGCGCATACCGGTTTCTTTACGTCCGAACCGGCGGAGGCCTTGGCCGATCTACTGATTGAATACGCTCCTGGCGGTCTCGATCGGGTCTATCTCGTCAGTGGCGGCTCCGAGGCTGTTGAAGCCGCGATCAAACTCGCGCGCCAGTACTTTTTGGAGATTGGTCAGCCGCATCGGCACCGCGTAATCGCCAGACGGCAGAGTTACCACGGCAATACGCTGGGGGCGCTGGCAACCGGCGGCAACGAATGGCGGCGCCAGCAGTTTTCGCCGCTGCTGATCGAAACCTCCCATGTGTCACCCTGCTATCCCTATCGCGGCAAGGAGGATGGGGAGACCGATTACGACTATGGTCAGCGGGTGGCCAATGAGCTGGAAGCAGAAATCGAGCGGCTCGGGGCAGACACCGTCATGGCGTTCGTGGCCGAACCGGTCGTCGGTGCCACGATGGGCGCGGTTCCGCCGGTGGACGGCTATTTCAAACGCATTCGCGAGATCTGCGATGCCCATGGAATTCTGCTGATCCTCGATGAAGTCATGTGCGGAATGGGTAGAACAGGGTCATTGTTCGCCTTCGAACAAGAGAATATCGCGCCCGATATGGTGACGATTGCCAAGGGATTGGGCGCGGGATACCAGCCGATCGGCGCAATGCTCTGCAGCTCCAAGATCTACGATGCGATCGAGAACGGCACGGGCTTCTTTCAACACGGTCACACCTATATGGGTCATCCCGTTTCCTGCGCAGCCGGTCTGGCGGTTACGCGAGCGTTGATCGAGCGCAACCTTGTCGCTCGGGTTCAGGAACAGGGCGACAAGCTTCAGACTGCCCTGGAACAGGTCCTTGGACAGCATCCCCACGTCGGCGACATCCGTGGTCGAGGCCTCTTTCGTGGTTTGGAACTGGTTGAAGACCGTGAGGAAAAGAGACCTTTTGCACCCGAACGCGGTGTGAATAAGGCCGTGAAGAAGGCGGCTTTTGAAGCCGGTCTTATCTGCTATCCGATGGGTGGCACGATCGACGGACGGCTGGGCGACCACATTCTGTTGGCGCCGCCGTTCATCATATCTGACGAGCAAATCGACGAACTGGTTGGCAAACTCGAAGGTGCGCTGCGCTTGTCGATTTAGAGCCTAACCAGGGTAGGCTCTACAGGATTAGTTTTCAGGCGGAGATTGGAAGAGCTGCCCGTTGCTGCAGGAGCGATGACAGTTGCTCCACATAGTCGTCCCAACTGCTGTCCTGCAAGTCCCGGCTCGATTCGCTGCGGAAACCCGATTGCTGAATGTGCAGGGTCGTACCTTCCGCACCGTCGTCAAAAGTAATGTCTATTTCGGTAATCTCTCCATCGCGATCCCACTCCCAAGTGTACCGCACGCGACGCTCGGGTTCGACGGCAAAGAACACACCCTCGGCACGTGAGCATCGGTCTTCCATTTCGACGTAGAGGCGATAGTGGCCACCGACCGTGGGATTTATATCCGTGCGGGTTGCCGGCGGTATCACCGTATCCGGACACACCCAGGCATCGTAGACATGGCCTGGCGGAAAAGGGAGTTCGAAAAGCTTGTCCAGTTTCATGCGATCCTGTCACAGTGGTTGCTGTGTTGGCTGGTGTCTTATTGACCCCTGCATAGCAAGACGCGGAACGAATCGTAGTTAACAAATTTTAACCCATTGAAATGATTTTGCAAATGAGCTCCACCTGGAGCTTCGGCTTTTCGAAATGAGCCGCAAGAGATTTGACCGCCCATATCGCTCAGGATCCGGTAACCCAATGAAATATATGCTTTATTTCGTGGTCTGCAGTTGCGACGGAGAGACGAGTGTGCGACCCTTGTGACTGCTCGTTAAGGCGTGCAACATCGAAGGGCAGGGAGGTCGGCAAATGTGCGAACTTTTGGGGGTGTCCACGTCGATTCCAGTTCGGATTTTCTGCAGTCTGGAGGAGTTCTCCGATCATGGCGGCGGCTCCCATGCCAACCGCTCGGGTTGGGGTATTGCCTACTATGACGACAAAGATGTTCTGTTGGTGCGTGAGGCTTTGCCGGCGGCTGGTAGCCCCTGGATCAAGTTCCTGGAAACACATGGACTTCGCAGCCATTGCACCATCGCTCATGTGAGGTACGCAAGCATTGGCGCACCCACACTGGTCAACACGCATCCGTTTCGGCGTGAGCTGGGTGGCCGGATGCATGTCTTCGCGCACAACGGCAGCCTCCGTGACATCGACAACCTCCTGCCGTTCGAGGGCATCGAATTTCGTCCGGTTGGCGAAACGGATTCGGAGCACGCATTCTGCCTGCTGCTCCAGCGATTGGCTGCGCTTTGGCACAGCGCAGGTGGCGAGGTGCCAACTCTAAGCGATCGTCTTGAGGTCATTGGGCGCACCGCACAGGACCTTCGGGCTCTGGGTTCGGCCAATTTCCTTTACTCCGATGGCGATGCTTTGTTCGCTCACGGCCACCGGCGGCGGTTCGAACAGAACGGCGTTTTCGGGCCAGCCCATCCGCCAGGTCTCTGCCTTGGAGATACACGAGAAGTCGTGCAAGGGCTCGATATACGCTGGCCGGTCGCCGAAACGAAGGGTGTCATGGTTGCCAGCGTGCCGCTGACCGACACAGGCTGGGAACCTCTTCCGGAAGGAGCGATCCTGGCGATGCGAGATGGCGAGATCGTTGAACGAATCTGAGCATTGCTGACAGGCGGATCTCTTCGCGCAGCGGCGGCGTGGAAAGGTTACGTAATCGTAATGAAAAGGCCATGGTAAGGTCGCAATCGCCTCCCCATATCCAGGTCCAAGGGAGACGGACGGCTGTTGTCCGGTCGGTTTCTCTGGTGTCGCTGCTGGATCTTGAAGCAAGCAATAACAGCGAACAATCACTGCGCTACGTTGCTTCCAACGGAAAATGCGCAGTCAGGGTTCAGCAAAGTATAGGGCAGGCCACCGGTCTGCCCTTTTTCTTTTGTCTTCAAATTTGCCGACTTCGGTATTGATCTCCTGATGCACTTTCGCAAACGCAGACATCCGTGACACTGCGCGAGTTAGTCCAAAACCGGTCTGTCGGGAAAAATCCAGGAAGCCCCGCAATGCACCAGACGGGCGGATCTCGATGCATTGCGGGACTTAGAAAGCCCATGTCCGCAGAGCGGCCATGAAATTGGCTTTCTTTTCGGGGAACAGGTTTCCGCACGCGCCGGTGCCATTGGCATCGCGCTGAACGCGGTGTTGCAGGTCAGCGCCGGAAGCTCTTTCGACCAAACGAACGAGACCATCGGCGGTCTGAATTCTTTCTCGCTACAACAACGATTTGCTGTCTGTTCCGTTGCTTCTCATATCGGCGCGAATTGGGAGAAAACAATGTCTCGAAGATTAAATCTCAGTAAGTATTCCATTAAATCCCTGTAAGTTTTGGAGGGACCAAATCAGACTGTAGATCAGTCACTATGTTCATGGTATGTTCCTATCCCCTGCCGAAGATGTGGAGAATGGAATGACCGGTAATCCTAGCTTTCGGGCCTGGACCGCGAAGGCGGTTGAACATCGTGTGCTCGAAGCTGCGGAAACGCTCATGCTGTGTCCCAGGGCCAACGGTCCAAGCCAGTTCGGATCCTCTATGCCCGAACCATTGCGGGATCAACGTGATGCCTATGCAGCGCAGACTGTCCGATACCTTCGGCGTCCGGACGCAGCGGCCATCGACCGAATGGAAGAGTGCTGGGACTGGGTCAATGCTCTGGCGGATGAGCAGGATCGCCAACTGCTCTATGATTGGGCGAAGACCAAATGCGCTCGGGGCAGGTCGTTAAAGGGCCTCGCAAAGCGTCAAGATTACAACGGCCGAACCTTGCGGCGTGCAATCACGCGAATCTGCCTGGCGGTCGCCAACGACCTGAACAGAGCCCATAAGCCCAATTTGGGCGATGAGGCCGTTGCGGAGAATGTAGCGAGCACTGAGCCAAAGTCTGTTGAGCACCGCGCGCCCTATTGGCGAGCCCCTGATGCCAAGGCTGGGATCGATCCAAGACTGGGCAAATCACGGTTGCTATAGGCTTCAGTGGACGCTGCTCCAAAAAATGTGAATTACAAATCTATTATCAGCTCTTGTTGTGGCGGATTTGGTTCCCATATGAAATTCACGTCATCATGCAGGCGTTGGGTCTTGAAACAAAGTAACCAAGTATATGATTTAGCATGGCTTTTTGAGAAAAGCGGAGTCAAGAAAATGGGTGTTAAGGCAACTGCGGTGGCAGCGTTGGCTGCCGGAGCGATAGCGGTTGGCGTTCTGACGGCTGCCAACTACGAGCCGGTCGCAGCCCAGTCCACGATCGGCTTCAATGCGACCAACTTTTCGCAGGCTGATGGTCTCGGACACTGGGTTTCGGTTTGCGAGGGCCAGGAACACTCCGGACCCTATGCGGGGGTTGGGTGCTACATGCAGTTCATTGACGTCGCCGAGCCGGGAAACCTTGACGGCTCCATTGCGGCATTTGTGATTCCCGAACGGAACGGGTTGCGAGTTGAATTCAACGTCGCAGACGGACTGTCTTTTGAAAACGGCGAGTTCTATCTTGCCCGGGATGGATTCCCGATATGGAACCTGCGCAAATATGATTGTCTGGAGTCCGGGCTGTGCACTTTCTCCGGACCGGCAGCCGAAGCGCTCGTGAATGCGTTTTCGGACAATGATGGCCACGAACTGGAAATGCGCATTCACTACACGGACTCCAGTGGCAGCGAACATGACCGGTCTTGGCCGATGCTGTCCTTCGCCAGCGCATACGATGGTTTCAACGCCCACCGGACCGAATCTTCCGATATGTGATTCATAAACTATGCAATGGCTATGCAATTGAGCCTGCCCCGGCGGCAGGCTTTTTTGCTTTCAGGCCTATGGTGTTCGCAAAGCCCCACCGTGGGTTGCGTTGATCGCCTATGGCCTATCGAAATTTGTCAGGCGGCAGCGAGGCGAGCACGCAAATATCGTTTGCTGTTGGCCCTCAAGGGGACTTGCGTTGAAGATCAACAACTCAAACCCGCGCAGAAGTTTGTTGTGGATAGGGGCTTAGCTTTTACCCCAGGTGTCGAAAAATTCGGCAAATCACCGTAGTGTTCAGGTAAAATTGCTCAGAATGGGTTTAGATCGCGTTGTAATCCCAATGTGACCATATTTTATTGGTAAGTAATGCATGAAAATGCTAAGGTATTCTGCAGATAAGTAAACTTTCGTGAAAATTCAAAATATAGATTGGTCAACCCGAGATCGAGAGACATTGTTTTGGGAGCGCCATCATGTATATGAACACTGAAGCGCTGCCCTGGAAGGATGAATAGGAATGTCTACAGAGAAAGCGAATTTGGGTAAGGACCCAGTGAGAGACGAACTCCTGGTTGAGCTCACGGCCGACGTTGTCGCCGCCTATGTCAGCAATAATGTGATACAGACGGGTGATTTGCCAGGACTGATTGCCAACGTGCATGCCGCTCTCGGAACCACCGCACAGAGCGAGGGTGAAAGCACCGAGCCTGCCGCAAAACCAGCTGTCAGCGTACGCAAATCGGTTCAAGAGAACGTGCTCATCTGCCTTGAGTGTGGTCAGAAGTTCAAATCATTGAAGCGTCATCTGATGACCTATCACAGCCTGACACCGGAAGCTTATCGAGCAAAGTGGGATCTCCCGGCGAGCTATCCGATGGTCGCTCCCGCCTACGCGGAGAAACGTTCCCGCTTGGCCAAAAAGATGAAGCTCGGCCACAAACGACCCAACTGACGGCAAGTATTGAATTCCAGCGCTTGGCGCGGCGCCGGCTGGTAGCGGCTTAGGGTCGGTCGACCACAGAGGCCAATCGCTCCTCGGCTATGCGATCAGCGATGCCTGTTGTGGTTTTGCCTTCGCTTTCGGCTTGAGCAAAGATGGTGGCCAGCGTTCGGCCTATCCCTCGCACATTTGTTTCCAAAGCGGTGTCACTCACCTGATCTCCCGCCAGGCAGATCACGCCGCCCGCATTGATCACATAGTCAGGTGCATAAAGGATGCTGCGCTCCATGAGGGCCACACCGTGCCGGACTTCGGCCAACTGATTGTTGGCAGCCCCGGCGACAATCGGCGCTTCCAGGTCCGCGATAGTGTCGTCATTGAGTATCGATCCGAGCGCACAAGGGGCAAATACATCGGCTCGGACACGATGGGCGTATTCGGTATCGACCGTTTCGGCTCCGAACTCTTGCACCGCGCGCCTTACCACTTCGGCATTGATGTCTGAAACAACGAGTTTGGCGCCAGCCTGATGCAGAAGCCGCGCGAGGGCAAAGCCGACATTGCCCAACCCTTGAACCGAAACAATCCGACCCCGAGGGTCGCCGTCGGCGAAAGCATGGTCAAGCGCTGCCACGATTCCGTGGTAGACTCCCAAAGCAGTGTAGGGTGAGGGGTCGCCCCGCCGCGTCTGGGACGTTCCGCGAACATGTTCGGTTTCCCGAGCGATGACTTCCATGTCGGCGGGGGTCAATCCGACATCCTCACCGGTGATGTAACTTCCGCCAAGCTGATCGACGTGACGGCCGAACGATGCCAACAACTCCGGAGTTTTGTGTTTGCCGGGGTGGCCGAGAATCACAGCCTTGCCGCCACCAAAATCAAGGCCGGCTACCGCGTTCTTGTAGGTCATGCCATGGGACAGCCTGAGCGCGTCGTTCAGAGCATCTTCCAAGCTGTCGTAGGGCCACATTCGGCATCCACCCATGGCAGGGCCGAGTCGAGTATCATGAACCGCGATGATGGTTGATAGACCAGTTTCCGGATCATTGCCGAAGATGACCCTCTCGTGATCGCGATATTCGGGGTGGTCGACCTTTGTGCGGTGTATTTGGTTCAGGGTTTCTTGCGTTGAGACCTGCATTGCCGCGCTCCTTGCGCACAAACAATCTCCAAGCCGGTTCGAATCAACCGGTCCTCACAGATTATATGCGTATGCGGTATTTTCATTTAAAGCGACGAGACTTGCACAATTCGGTGATGTCAGTTGTTTCAGCTTTCATAGTTTCCCATGCGGTGGGCAATTCCCTATGAAATCCATGATCTTACCTTGGTTTATTTGATAGAGTTGGAAACGTCCGGCCCAGAGCGGCATGAGCCCGCGGTTCAGACCAAACAGCTCTGGGCGGGCCAACAGATGCGGAAATGCGAACATCAACGTTTTTGGGCAGAGTCAGCGATACACCTGACGAAAACCGACGCAAAGCCGGTTTGCATCCTGTTAGCTCCTATCCCGCCCGTATGGTTTCCCCGATCCATCAGAAAGGGGTTGCGCCGAGAATTCGGCACAGACGAGGAATGAATAGTGTCAAATATGGCCGTTTGACGACCGTGTCATGAAACCGGATTCGATCGGGGGGCAAATCAACGAATGCTCCGGTACAGTTGTTTGACCGCCAGAAAGCTGCACATAATCGGCTGCACATCGCGGCGATTCCCAGGAGGTGGAGCAATGACCAGAACGGCAATCGGACTGTTGTCTGGCGTTGTTTTGCTGTTCGGCGGAACCATTCAACTCTTCGCGCAGACGCAAGAGAAGACCGCTCCTAGTGTCGTGGTGGCGACAGTAGAAGAGAAAGTCGCGGAGGCCGGCACGAGTTACGTCGCACGTGTTTCGGCGATCACCACGGTGAACCTTCAAGCCCGTGTCACGGGTTTTCTGGAGAAGCAAAATTTTGAGGACGGCTCGTTCGTCAAGGCGGGTGATCTTCTCTATCAGATCGAGAAAGCTCCTTACCAGGCCAGCGTCGCGCAAGCCAAGGCGGATGTTGAAGGAGCCGAGGCAACGCAAACGAACGCTGAGTTGTATCTTGATCGGCAAAAAGTGCTTCATAAACAAGGCGATGTACCGCAGTCGACGGTCGATGCGGCAGTTGCTGCTCTCGGGGTTGACCAAGCTGCGACCGCCAAAGCCAAAGCAGAGTTGCAGGCGGCGCAGATCGACCTGAATTATACCGACATCTTCAGCCCGCTTGATGGCCGCATTGGAATCAGCGTGATCGATACCGGCAACGTTGTCGGTCCCGACAGCGGCGTCCTCGCGACAATCACCAGCGTCGATCCAGTCCACGTGGTTTTTTTCATCAGTGAAATTGAGCTGCTGGACGAACAGCGCAAGGGACTAATAGCCGGCAATACATCGTCACTGGGTGCCAAAATCACTCTCGCTGACGGGAAGTACTACGGAGAAGTCGGAACGGTCAGCTACGTCGATATTGTCGTGCAGCAGGCCACCGACACAATCAAACTGCGGGCCACTTTCGCCAATCCGGACGCTGTTCTCATACCGGGGCAGTTCGTGACCATTCAGCTCGAAGACCCTAACGCAAAGCCCGTCATCACTGTGCCACAGGCGGCGCTGCAACTCGACAAGGATGGACATTTTGTCTTTGTCGTTGACGACAAGGATATTGCTGAGCGGCGCGACGTGACCCTCGGCACCCAGCTTGCCGGCAACTGGATTGTCGAGAAGGGCCTAAAGGCTGGTGAGCAAGTGATTGTCGAAGGGCTGCAGAAGGTTCATGAGGGCGGTCAGGTAAAACCGCATGCGGTAGAGGGCCAAAAGCAAGGATGATTTCGGACTATTTCATCGATCGACCCAAATTCGCGATTGTTATTGCAATAGTCACCGTCATTGTTGGCCTGATCGCCATACGACTCATCTCGGTTTCGCAGTATCCCGATATCGCGCCACCCGAAGTCTATGTTTCGACGAGCTATCCGGGAGCGAATGCAGCGCTGGTTCAAAAGGCGGTGGCGACACCGCTGGAAGAGCAGATCAATGGCGTAGAGGGCATGATCTACATGTCCTCATCAAGCGGCAATGACGGCAGCTACGGGCTCAGAGTGACCTTCGAAATAGGCACAGATCCGGATATTGCTGCTGTCAATGTGCAAAACCGCATTGCACTCGCCAATCCGGTTCTTCCCGCCTCCGTTTTGCAGCAGGGGGTTCAAACGTCGAAGCGGTACGGCGACATGATGCTGGTTATCAACCTGCTGTCGCCCGACAAATCTCGGGACGCGTTGTTCTTGAGCAACTACGCTACCGACTTTGTACAGGATCCGCTGAGCCGAATAGACGGGGTTGGAACGGTCAGTCAGTTAGGTGCGCTGGAGTACAGCATGCGTGTCTGGATGCAGCCGCGAAGGATGGCTGCTCTCGGCATCACCGCAAGTGATCTTTCGACAGCAATAGAAAACCAGAATGTTGAGGCTGCGGCCGGGCAGGTCGGTGCGCCGCCTTTCGGGAGCACTCGGCCCGATTTTCAGTTCACACTGGAAGCAAAGGGGCTTCTGGACACCGTGGAGGAGTTCGAGAACATCATCGTCTCTTCCAACACGGATGGATCGTTGGTCCGTTTGAAGGATATCGCCCGGGTCGAACTGGGCGCGGAAAACTATTCTGCTTCTTCGAAATACAACAATCAGGAAACTGCGGCCGTCGCCATCTACCAGGCAAGCGGAGCCAACGCCCTTCAAGTTGCCGATCAAGTCTTTGCCGAACTGGAGAAACTGGCCAAGAAGTTCCCATCGGGGGTCAGTTACGAGATCGCCTATGACGTAACGACATCCGTCAGGATCTCGATCGACGACATAATTTTTACGCTCGGTATGACCGGATTGCTGGTGATCGGCGTTACCTTTCTGTTTCTGCTCAGTGCTCGTGCGATACTCATTCCTGCTATAGCGATCCCGGTGTCGCTTTTGGGCGCTGTCGCGATGATCTATCTGATCGGCTTCAGCGCCAACATGATTACGCTTCTGGCCATTGTTCTCGCCATAACACTGGTGGTCGACGACGCCATCGTGATCATCGAGAACACCGAACGCATCATGGAAGAGGAGGGGCTCGATCCGCGGGAGGCGACACGCAAGGCTCTTCACCAGGTGACGCGGCCAATCATTGCGACGACTTTCGTTCTGGCAGCGGTATTCGTGCCGGTGTGCTTTTTTCCGGGAATCACGGGGAAGATCTACCTGGAGTTCGCGCTGACAATTGTTTTTGCGTTTGCACTATCAGCCATCAACGCGTTAACGCTGGGGCCTGCCCTTTGTGCCAGCCTGCTTAGTGGGTCGACCGGCAGACCGGCCGGGCCATTGCGCCTGATTCCGCGCCTCACGGAGAGCGTACGAGATCTTTATGCCAGGGTGGTTGGATTTCTGCTGCGACACATGGCCTTTGCGATGCTGATCGTACTCGTCTTCGCCGTCGGCACGGTTTACATGTTTCGAACCATTCCAACCGGGTTTCTACCAACTGAAGACAATGGCGTTCTGATAGCCAGTATTCAGTTGCCTGACGGCGCATCGCTGTGGCGCACGCAGGCTGTGCTGGAAAAGGTCACCGATATCGCGCAGGCCACCCCGGGGGTCGAAACCGTTACAACGGTTTCCGGTTTCAGCGTCATCACCGGGTCGCAATCAAACGGCGGCATGGCGATATTACGCCTCGAGCCCTGGGACGAGCGAAATACCCCCGAACTGCAATGGCAAAGCATCGTCGCTAGTCTAAGGTCGGGAATCAACGCGTTGCCTGAAGCGACGGGGTTCGTGTTTCCGATCCCGTCAATCCACGGCCTGGGGTCGACGGGCGGCATTTCCTCGCAGTTGCTCAACTATGCCGGCGATGATGTCGACAAGTTGGAGGCTGCCAAGAACGCCTTTCTGACAGCCTTGAACGGTCAATCCGAATTTAGCCAGGTCAACAGCAGCTTTTCTGCAAATTCGCCACAGTACTTTCTCTCGGTCGATCGCGATCGTGCAGAGACATTGGGCGTCGATATCAGTGATATCTTCACAGCGCTGCAAGCGCATCTGAGTTCGCTTTACGTCAACAACTTCATCAAGGATGGCCGCGTTTACTGGGTGGTGATTTCGGCGGACGCCGATTACCGCCATTCGCTTGAGAATATCGAGGACATCTACGTCAAGAATGCCGATGGCGACAGTTTTCCGCTGCGTGTGCTGATCAGCCGGCAGCCGACGCTCGGGCCAGAAACAATTGAGCGTTACAATCTGTTTGAAGCTGCGTCTATCAGCGGGCAACTGCCTGATGGGGTCAGTTCCGGTGAGGCGATTGCCGCCATGCAGGCGATCGCCGATCAAACGCTGCCAGACGACTTCGGCATCGCCTGGACCGGCGTCACGTTGCAGGAGGTCGAGGCTGGAGCGCTGGTCACCTATATATTGGTGCTCGCAGTTCTGTTCGCCTATCTTTGCATGGTGGCCCAATACGAGAGTTGGACCTTGCCGATGTCGGTTATGGCATCAACGATCTTTGCTGTTTTCGGAGCGCTGCTCCCGCTGACCTTTGTGGCCACGCTCGACAACAACATCTACACCCAGATCGGCATGGTGTTGCTGATCGGGCTGGCAGCAAAAAAAGCGATCATGGTGGTCGAGTTTGCGAAGGAGGCTCGCGAAAACGGGGCCGATATCCACGAAGCCGCCATAGCCGCGGCCAGACTGCGCTTTCGCCCGGTGACGATGACCGGATTGTGCTTCATTGTCGGAGTGCTTCCGCTGGTGCTGTCGAGCGGGGCAGGCGCAGCCGGTCGAATGTCCATCGGGTACCCGGTCTTTTTCGGAATGATCATCGATAGCACGGTCGGTCTGCTCATGATCCCGGTCCTGTATGCCTTCTTCCAGACGTTGCGCGAAAAGGCCCGGGCCCGGTTCAGGCCGGGTCGCAAGCGTGAAAGCGCTGATGCGAGTTGATCTGCGCCCGGTCTGTAAGAACGCTTTCGCGCGGTAACCCACGACAAGGCGAGACCAAGGGCTTGTCAGAGTTTTGCGATAAAGGTCTATTCTACCGCCGACGCAGGTGCGTTTTCACAGGCAGGAGCTCGCCATGAACAATCGCTTTCGCAATCTCGTCTTCGGATTGGCCTTTGCGATCATGGTTGGCTACGTCCTGCGCATCGGTAAGCCGATCTTCATTCCGGTCATGGCCGGAGTGATTTCGGTCTACGTCCTGTCGACCGCCGCCACGAGCCTGGGACGCGTTCCAGTCATCGGTTCGCTCATCCCACTGTGGCTACGACACGTCGTCGCCCTGCTGGTTTTCGTGCTGTTTTGCGTGGTCATGGTTTTGCTCTTCGCAGCCAACATCCAGCAGGTCATTGCTCTCGCGCCCCGATACCAGGAAACGCTTCTCGCCTTTGTCACGGAGATTGCGACGCTCCTGGGTGTCGATGACGAACCGTCCTGGGCCACGATTCGCAACCTGGTGCTGGGCGAAATCGATTTGCAGAAGCTGGTTGGAACCACGGTGACGTCCGTTTCCTTCCTGGGAGGCCAGGTGTTCGTCGTGTTCCTCTACGCCAGCTTTCTGATGGCCGAGCGTCTCCATTTCAGTCGCAAAATTGTTGTTGCCGCCGGCACTCAGGCTGACGCGAAACGGGCAATGGAAGTGGTCGGTCATATCAACCAGCGGATCGGCGAGTATCTCACGGTCAAAACCCTGGTCAACATCATGCTTGGCTTGATCAGTTACATCGCCATGCGGGTGATCGGGGTTGATTTTGCTGGCTTCTTTGCGGTGACGATCGGCTTTCTGAACTACATTCCCTACGTTGGTTCCATGGTCGGTGTGGCCTTCCCGGTTTTGCTGACGGCTGCGCAGTTCGGCTCGATCGATACAATCCTCATCGTTTTGATCAGCCTGACGGCATCACAGATTTTCATCGGCGGGTTCGTGGAGCCGAGGATGTTCGGCCGGTCACTGAATCTGAGCCCGTTCGTCGTGCTGGTGTCGCTGACCTTCTGGTACGCTCTCTGGGGACTCGCCGGTGCTATCCTTGCCGTGCCTATGACAGCGGCTGCCGTTATCGTTTTCTCTGCTTTTCAGCCGACCAAGCCGCTGGCAGTCTTGCTGTCGCAAGACGGTCGAATAACTTTCGACGACGAGGAAGCGACATCCCCTGATGCCGCGTCGGAAACCAAAAAAGTGTAAGCCAGTCTCACTGGTCGCCAGGGTTGGCTATCAGGGGGCTGTCGTTTCTTCCGCTATTTCGGCTCTGACGATTGACTGGATGACGGAAATCGTGCGGTCAAGATTGTGGCGACTGTTGCCATCGGAGCGGGTAGCGCCATCCAGGTAGCCACCCGGTCCGTTGTGGCCCATGCCCGGCATTGCGATCTTCTGAAACTTTCCCTGTTTGCGAGCGAGATTCCAGTAGGAACTTCCAAAGAGCCGCCAGCGGTGAATGAAGAATATTCCGCCAAGGCGTGCCACCTTATCAATGGAGCCTTCGATGTGGACAAGCCGGTCAAGTGCGGCCAATCCGGCGTGGGAAGACAGAACGCCTCCCAGTGAGATCAGTGTCAGGCGACTGCGAAACGCGGATTGCAGGAAGGGTGCGGCGCCCAGTGATATCTCCGCACCACCGCTGTAGCCAAGGAGGATGATCGGTTTGTGGACCGCCTCTGCGTATCCCCGGGCCACAAGCTTGTCATGCATGGTCTCATAGGTACCGGCGCTATAGATGGGGCCGTAACGGCCGTCGGCTGCTACCAGTACCTGAAACATGTTGCGAAGCCGGATCAGTGTCTTCGTGACCAGAGCCCGATGACGCCCGAGAAATCGCCAGAAACGGGCAAAAATCCGCTGACCGTTCAACGGGATACCGGCAGGTGAATAGGGGAAGAAATTGTCGATGACCGTGACCTCGGGAAGGGCACGTTTGAGCTCCTGCAGAAACTCGCGCTCCATTTCAGGATGAACATCGCCGGCCATGGTGCCGATTCCGGTGACGTAGAAAAGGACGGCCTTCCCAATTGGTGGGGTAGGTGCCGGTGCTTGCCCGTCTTGCTTTCCGGTGTTTTCGGATCCCTCATCCGGGTTGGCGGTCCAGCGGGACCACCAGGTCATGGCCTCGAAGGGAGCCGTAAACAGCGATATGAACAAGGTGGCACCGAGCACCAGGAGCACGCCGAAGAAAAGCTGCTGCAGGTCGCTCATCGGCTCTTCACCTTCTGCTTGACGAAATCGAGTATCTGGTTCGATGAAAAGCGTGAGATCTCGCGGCTGGCATAGAGGAAACCGCCACTGCGGGCTGATCGACTGCGTGTAAAGAAGAATCTCTCGAGCAAGAGCGCCAGTGCCCACCCGGACAGGGCACAGACTGCTGCCGGCAGAAACGGAACCTGGGCGCCATAGAACATGCCGAACATCATGTTGAGACTGGTCCAGCCGTAGAGGCCATACAGAATGATGATCCCGATACTTGGGAGGACCGCGAGGAAACCGAAAATCAGTGGTGCGGTTGCGATGAAAATGATCGAAATGAAGTTCAGCGGAGAAACTGGCATGTCGAAGAGCAACCGGGCCACCAGAACAGACATGGCAATCCAAAGTCCAAGGCGTGCGGTCAGCGACACGCCGCTGAATACCAGTCCGAGCACAAAGCCAATGGGCGAAGCTGACACCAGAAACAAAGCGAAACACTGGCCAAGCAACACCGACATGCCCGCCACGAAAACGATGATGATCGACGCCAGGCGGCTCTGGTCGTCCATGAGCGAGGTGTCGTAAACGGCTGGATCGAAGCTGAGGGCTCCGCCGATCAAAGTGTCTAGCTGCCGAAACAGTTCAGACCAGTCCATTGCACCGTCTTGAATATCGCAGGAGGTGTTGTTCAGAAGCTTGCGCATTTTTGCAACAAACACAATGCCGCCCGGGTTTAGGGAACAACCTAAGCCCTGGAGCGCAAGCGATGTCTCGGCCACAAGGAAGGATTGTATAAGTTCGCTGTTTGTTCTAAAGGCTTGTTGCAACCAGGAGGGCGTGGTGATGACTGATCAGAATGAGAAGTTTTTGCGATTCAGAGCCTTGCACGAAAGGGACGGAGCATTCGTGGTCCCCAATCCGTGGAACGCCGGCTCTGCACTGATTCTCCAAAGCCTCGGATTTGAAGCGCTGGCGACCACATCTGCCGGTCTGGCCTTTTCGATCGGTGTTCGCGATTCGCAACTGACCATCAGTCGTCAGGAGATATTGGAGAATGCGCGGGAAATTGTGGACGCTTGCGAATTGCCGGTTACGGCTGATCTGGAGGGTGGTTTCGGCGATGCGCCCGAGGATTGCGCCGAGACGGTTCGACAGGCAATGGACATCGGCCTGGTCGGAGGCTCGATCGAGGATGCAAGCGGCGTTTCCGGTCATCCGATCTATGACTTCAACCATGCCGTCGAACGGGTCGCAGCGACGGCCGAAGCCTGCAACGGCAAACCCTTCCTGCTGACCGCAAGAGCGGAGAATTACCTCTACGGTCGCCGCGACATCGACGATACCATCGCACGGCTACAGGCTTTCGAGGAGGCCGGAGCCGATGTGCTTTATGCTCCTGGCCTTCCGGATCTTGAAGCAATTCGCACGGTCTGTGCTTCGCTTGGCAAGCCGGTGAATGTGGTTATGGGATTGTCTGGTCCCTCATGGTCCGTTGTGCAGCTGGCCGAAGCGGGGGTTAAACGTGTCAGCGTCGGCGGATCATTCGCCCGAGCAGCTCTGGGTGGGTTTTTACGCGCCGCCAATGAAGTTCGCGAGCAGGGGACGTTCAGCTATGCGGTTGAGGCGTTGCCGGATTCCGAAGCCAGACGATACATGCGAGCCAGCCGCCCGTAACAGAGCTGTTGTCTCGGTCCGAGAGATCACCCGAACAATTCGCAGATCGGCTGGATCCGGATTAGATGTTCAAAAGCAGTGGGTTGATGCACCAACTCCTGCATCGGTGTGGCGCAGTCGGGGTCGAGTATTTGATGCTGACCGAAAACGTCCTATTGTTCAAAATGTATCGATAGTGTGGCGCCGTGCGCGCTGCCGCAGCAAACATCTCCTCAATTCGCTTTTCCACAATCGGAGCTTCGGCAGCATTCGATCCAGTGTGGTCGTGTGCTGGAGTTTGCTTGTTTCGTGGGTGTAGAACTCAAAGGACATTTCGATAGATGACCAAGATCCCGTTGGCCGGAGAGCGAGACGACTCAAGCCTCCACGTACCGGCAATCGCGGAAGAATTGTCGGCACCGCTGTTGCGTGACGCGGTGGTGCAAGCCGCTATTCGTGCGGGAGATGGGGACCTCGTAGAATATTTGAGACGGCAGGCGGAGAAGCACCCAAGTGCATTTCTAACGCTTCTGGGAAAGGTGTTGCCGATGCAATTGACCGGCACCGATGGAGAGCTCGTCAAGACAAGGATCGTGTTCGAGATTGTCGATCCCGTTGGCTCGAGATGCCAGGTTCCAAGTGAGATTGCACCTCCCAGAACGTAACCAAACGGATCTGCGGCTTCTCCGTAAGCATTACAAGCAAAAAGTGGGCGCAGCGCGCAGGCGGTAGTGGTCGTCCGAAACTCGAACAAAGTGGCTTCCGACGGATTGGAGGTTATTTGCCTACAAGAATGAGATTTTCCATCTCCTCAAATCCTTCTCCTCCAGATCATCGCGATATGATCCGAAAGTAACTAGCAAAACCAGAGAGTTGGAGAGCGACAGGCTGGAGGAGCCTCGGACAGCCTCGATGTGGCATATCGGCGCTGAAACAGACAGCAACCACATCAGCCACCGGCGTTTGCGAATTGGCAACGGCTGCTGAGTTTCGAAGTTTGACGTCCGGTGCAAAGGCACTGACACCCGAATACGTTTGGAACGCCGCCGATGAAATAGCCTTGTCGGACTCAACAACCATCACGATCAATATGGCGAATTTCATCAATGCGACAGTTACGCTAGGGGGCAGCCGGGTACTGGGCAATCCCACCAACGCCAAGACCGGCCAAACCGGTTGCATTCGCGTTGTGCAGGACGCCACCGGCGGGCGGACCTTGAGCTTCAGCTCATACTACGAATTTTCGGAGAAGACAGCGCCTGAACTGTCAACGACTGCCAACGCGGAAGACCTTCTGTTCTACCACGTGATCGCGACCAACCGTGTTTTCATCACTCTCGTATCGGATGTTGGATAATGCTTCCTGGAATTACAGGCATGGGTGGGCGGGCGGTCGCTGGGTCGATAATTCGCGTACGTTCAACAACGGTTAATGTGGCCAGCTCAACACATTTTGCTGGTGGGGTGTACAACACCTCGGTGCAGTTGAAGCCTCACTCCGCCGGCGATCTTATCGTCGTTTCAAGCAATACCGTTCAGGGAGCGACAATCGACACTCTGAATCCTCCCGACGGATTTACCAAACTGGTTAATCGTAGTGACGTCAGCCCCAGCACAAGTCGAACTCACCAGTCAGTGATTTATTACAAGGTAGCGACAACAGATCAGTTATCCACTGAATGGTTGCGCATACCAGTCACCGGCTACAGTTCAAATGTTTGCACTAACGTGTCGCTCATCGTAAGCGGTATTGACTCATTGAGCCCCGCTGAAGTGGGAACGGGGACGGACTTCGTGGACTTCAGTGACCCATCTGCTCCGGACATTACTCTTACCGCAGGCAAGCGCCTTGTCGTGACCACACTTTTTGTAGATGATGATATATACCCGGTCGCGTCGCCCTATCCTCCAGGGTTTAGCGGATTACACAATAGGACAACCAGCAACTACGATCAGGCACTTTGGCTGGCATTCGATGCCATAGAAGCAACGGTTGGTGTATATGATCCCGGTGCCTTTGAGGCGACCGTCCTGTTTTCGGATCGTGGTACCTTGATGACGGTTGCGTTCAAAGGAATGACATAGCTCGCCAACAATGCGACAGCTCGTTCGTGTGCTATAGTTGACTTTGAGCAGTCGGTTTGGTCGAAGGTGGTCGAGCAGGCGGGTGCTTTAGCTTTCCTCAAAACCGCTGAGTTTGGTCACGGTAGGTCGCCATGTTTATAACCCAACCAGCGTTACCTGATTACGCTAGGATTGTCCGCAGTGAGCAAAGATTCCGTTCGCGAAACCGAGTCGTTAGGTGAAGAGTTAAATGAGCTAATTGCTCTATGCAATCTAGGTGAGTTTACGGAAGTGCTGAGCCGAGCCAATGCACTATCCAAGGTACACACAACAGATATCACACTGATAAATCTAATTGGCGCAGCAAACGCGGGTTTAGGACTGCTAGAAGATGCCATTGTGGCATACAAAAGAGCCCTTGAAATATCACCGGAGAGTTCCTCTAGCCACAATAACTTAGGCAATGCATATGTTGCCAAAGGTGATTATGAAGCGGCGGTAACTAGCTTTTCAAACGCTATCCGTTTTGATCAACAGAATGCAGCTGCTCACAACAATCTTGGTAACGCTTTCAAGGCTTTGAGTCGTAGTGCCGAGGCAATCGAGTGTTACAAGCATGCAATATCAATCAATCCAACGATGGTCGACGCGCACTCAAATTTGGGAACTGCGTTTCGGCAAGGAGGGGACCTAGTTGCTGCCACAGCTAACTATAGGCGGGCTTTGGCTCTAAATCCAACGCATGCGGAAGCCAATAACAATCTCGCCTCAGTAATGCACCAACAGGCCTCCTTTGACGAGGCCGTTGAATATTTCCGAAAGGCTCTCCAAAGTAGACCTAAATACGTTGACGCTCATATTGGGCTCGGTTCCACATTGGTGAGATTGGGGAGGATAGATTTAGCGATAGAGTGTTTTCAGAATGCGCTTCGATTGAAACCAAATCATGCAGTGGCGTTGTCCCATCTGCTACACCAAAGAGCTCATATTTGTGACTGGAGATCACAAACAATTGGGCCGGAGCGCGTCGTAAAAATTGGGATTGAAACAGACGCTGTTGAACCCTTTCGAATGCTTTCCTGCGAAGATGAGCCCGGCCGACATCTTCAAAGAGCACAGCACTATGCTGATAGTCACTTCGACGCATCGCGAATTAGTAGTTTTTCCAATCCAAGCATCAAGAAAGACCGGCTTTGTGTTGGTTATTTTTCAGCTGATTTTCAAAATCACGCCACCATGTACCTTGCCGCGAGATTATTTGAAATTCATGACAAAGAGAATTTTGAATTTCATATATATTCATACGGTCCCAATGTGAAAGATGAAATGCGAGGTCGATTAAGAAATTCCTCTGTTTCATTTTTTGATGTAAAAGACCTTTCGGATAGTGAAATTGCGGATTTGGCTAAAAGTAATGGCGTTGATGTAGCTGTCGACCTAAAGGGGTATACAAGAGACAGCCGTATCGGAATTTTTTCGAGCCGAGTTGCTCCAGTCCAGATAACTTGGCTCGGCTATCCAGGCACTTTAGGGACCGAATTTTTTGATTATCTGATCGCGGATCCAGTCCTGATTCCTGAAAGTGAACGTAAATTCTACGCTGAGAACATCATTTACCTACCGCATAGCTATCAGGTAAATGATGACAAACGCAGAATATCTGAGCGATCATTTTCGAGGGTCGAGCTGGGACTGCCGGAAGCTGGTTTCGTATTTTGCTGCTTCAACAGCAACTACAAAATCTCAAAGCGAGAGTTTGACATCTGGGCTCGGGTGCTCGATCGGGTGGAGGATAGTGTGCTGTGGCTCCTAAAGAGTAATACTTGGGCTGAAGCGAACTTACACTCAGAGGCTATAAAGCGTAGTATCGATCCCAAACGAATTGTGTTTGCAAGTTTCTTACCGACAGCCGAGCATCTTGCACGTCATCGACACGCCGACCTTTTTCTTGATACGTTTACGGTCAATGCGCACACTACGGCCAGTGACGCACTATGGGCAGGTTTGCCGGTTCTGACCAAAATTGGCAAAGGATTTCCCGCGCGTGTTGGCGCCAGTCTACTCACTGCAGTTGGGCTTCCGGAATTAGTTGCTGAGTCTGAGCAGGATTACGAGCAAATCGCGATTGACTTGGCCACAAATCCGTCAAGAATGGCAGCTCTCCGGGCCAAGTTGTCGGTCAACTTAGGCGAATGCCCGCTGTTCGATTCAGACCTTTTTGCCAGAAACATTGAGCGAGCTTTCTGCATCGCGTATGAACGATTTTTTGAGGGAAAAGCACCCACGACATTCTATGTTCCCGACCAATCCGAAGACTAGATAGCGAAACCCAGGAAGGCTTTTGTCCCAGAAGACCATTACGAAGAGCGAAATCGACGCTCTCGTTTCGCTTTACTCGCAGAACAAGTTTCCGCTTGTGATTGAGCGTGCGAGCGTATTAGCCGAACAGTTTCCAGATGATTTCATGCTGCACAACATTCTCGGCGCCGCCAACAGCGGCCTGGGGCGTTATCAGGAGGCGGCCCAAAGCTATCGGCGGGCGGCAGAGATCGCGCCAAAACATGCGGCGACCTACTTAAATCTTGGAAATGCGCAGAAACAGCTGGGTCAGTTCCGGGAGGCCGTGTCCAGCTATCGCCGTGCACTGAAGTTTGAGCCACGAGATGCCAACGCACACTGCAATCTCGGTTCCACGCTGAGGGAACTTGGACGCCTGGATAAATCCGTCGCCAGCAGCCGGCAGGCGATCGCACTCAATCCGAAACTGGTGGCAGCGCACAACAACTTGGGTGTTGCGCTGGGAGACCTTGGCAGGCTGGAGGAGGCGGTTGCGAGTTACCGTCGTGCCATCGAGATCAATCCCGGCTTTGAAGGCGCACACAACAATCTCGGGGCGGCGCTCAAAGGGCTTGGGCGGTTGGAAGAGGCGGCTGCGAGCTACCGGCAGGCGATCAATCTGAGGCCGGATTTTGCTGGCGCATGGGTAAATCTCGGTCACACTGCACGGGATCTGGGCCGGCTGGAGGAGGCCGAAGCAGCCTACAGGCGTTCCATCGAGCTCAATCCCCGCGCAGTGGAACCCTACGTGCGACTGGGGTCGGTTCTCAGGACGCAGGGGCATTTGGACGAAGCAATCGAGCTTTATCGGAAGGCAATCAAGCTCAAGCCGGATTTCATTGATGCCTATTTGGGCCATGGGAACGCACTGCAATCCAAGGGACGATTGAAAGAGGCTGTGGCAAGCTTCGCCAGGGCGGTTGAGGTTCGACCCGACCACGCCGAGGCGTTGTCTCACCTTCTTTTTTATCGGGCCAATATTTGCGACTGGACGGCCGAACTGCCGAGGGGCATTTCAAAACTCGGGACATCGGGAGCAACCGTCAGCCCGTTTCGAATGTTGGCTTTCGAGGATAGCCCTGAGAACCATCTTCGAAGGGCGAGGAACTATGTTGCGACGAACACCCTAAAGCCAGCCTCGACCGACCTCGCCAAGCCACAGAGCAGTCCCGACAAGCTCCGAATTGGCTACTTTTCGGCCGACTTCCGCAATCATGCGGTTATGTATCTCGCCGCGCGGGTGTTCGAACTGCACGATCGGAATCGCTTCACGATCCATGCCTATTCCTATGGTCCGGACAGACGTGACGAAATGCGAACGCGTCTTGAAAGCGGCATGGATTCCTTTGCGGACATACGCGACAAGACCGATCAGGAAGTCGTCGAGGTAGCCCGAAATGATGGCATCGATATCGCGGTGGATTTGTCAGGACTGACAGGGGGCACGCGTTTGGGAATTTTTGCCAACCGCGTGGCTCCCATACAAATGACTTGGCTCGGATATCCAGGCACAACCGGCGCTGGTTTCATGGATTATGTGGTCGCGGATCAGATCGTCATTCCGAACGAGGCGCGCTCCCACTATTCGGAGGCGGTACTCTATCTTCCGCATGCCTATCAGCCCAACGACGATCAACGGGCTATATCGGAGCGGATATTCACACGTGCCGAGCTAGGGCTGCCCGAGAACGGTTTTGTGTTTTGCTGCTTCAACAACAACTACAAGATCACTGCTCGGGAATTCGACATTTGGGCCCGCTTGCTGAGACAGGTCAACGACAGTGTGCTTTGGCTACTGAAATCCAACCACTGGGCAGAGGCCAATTTACGCGCGGAAGCAGAAAGGCGTGGCATCGACCCGGCTCGCCTGGTTTTTGCAGAACGTGTTCCGCTCGCCGATCATCTGGCCCGGCACCGACTCGCCGATCTGTTCCTGGACACGTTCAACTATAATGCCCACACAACGGCGAGCGATGCGCTTTGGGCCGGGCTGCCGCTTGTCACAAAACAGGGCAGGGGGTTTGCGGCGCGTGTTGCCTCGAGCCTTTTGACAGCGGTGAAGCTGGAAGAACTCGTGACGCATTCCGACGAAGATTACGAACATCTCGCGCTGGATTTGGCGACAAACCCAGAAAAACTGGCAACTGTCAGAGAGAAGCTTGCCGCCAATCGGGAAACCGAACCGCTGTTCAATTCGGAGTCGTTCACCCGGCACATCGAAAGCGGGTATGTAGTGGCGCATGAGCGCGTCCTAGCCGGACTGAAGCCGGATACCATTCACGTTGCTGATTGAGTGGCTAACACGCGGTCAAGCGGACGCAATTGATCAAGCAAAGCGCTTGATCTCCTAACCAAGGGCGGCTTCGCCGACCTTTCCACCAACAACGGATACTCAAAATGAAACTCGTGCCGAACTGGCGGCACGTTCTGCGCAAGGCGTGGAGCGTTCGCCTGATGCTGCTTGCCGGTCTGTTGTCGGGGTTTGAGGCAGCCTTGTCGCTTGCCGGCAACATTCTGCCCATCAAGCCGGGTGCGTTCGCTGTTTTGTCCGGGCTGACCGTGGCAGCGGCGTTCGTCACTCGGATTCTTGCACAGAAGGAGCTTCACGATGAAAGCTAAGTCGAAAAGTCGCCTGAAACGAGGCAGTGCGGTTGCTGCGGCCGCCATCGCGCTTGTCGGCGCCTGGGAGGGACTACGGACCGTTGCCTATCGGGATGTCGTTGGTGTCCCGACCGTCTGCTATGGCGAAACCCGCGGCGTCAAGATGGGGGATCGATACTCGAAGGCGGAATGCGACGCGATGCTGGGCGCCGGGCTGAAAGACTTTGAGAAGGGCATGCGCCGCTGCCTGAAGAGCCCGCACAAGATCCCTGAGAAGACTTATGTCGCGTTTCTCTCGTTCTCCTACAACGTCGGCATTGGAGCATTCTGCCGTTCAACGCTGGTGAGAAAAGCCAATAGTGGCGATCTGCGCGGAGCCTGCAACGAACTGACGAAATGGGTGAACGCCGGTGGCAAACGGATCAGAGGTTTGGTCAACCGCCGCAAGGACGAGTTGCGCATTTGCCTTTCGGGGCTGCGCTAGATGCTCGCTCGATTGCTGATGCCTCGCGGGTGGTTCGTCCTGGTAGGAGGAATTCTCATTGGGCTTTCGAGCCTTTGGTCTGGATGGACGGCGTATGGATGGGGCGTGGAGGCCGAAAAAGCCCGCTGGGTCCTCGCCACTCAACAGGCGCAGCAGGAACACGACCGAGAAATTGCCGTCCGACAGGCCGAAATCGACGCAATCGTTCGAAACCACAGCCAGACTGAAAGAAAGCTGGCCGCACGCCTTTTAGCCCTCCAACACCAACTTGTGGAGCAAAGCGATGAAGATTTCCTCTGCCCTCTTGGCAAGCCTGTCTTTTCTGAGCGCTTGCGGAGCCAGCTCGACAAAATTGGTCGCGATTAACACCAGCCAGCCGCAGATCCCTGAAGCTTTGTTGGGAGACTGCCAAACGGCGGCAAAAATACCGTCGGGTGCCACGCCGAAGCAAGTAGCAACTGTCATCATCCATGACCGCGCCGCGCTCGGTCAGTGCCGAAGGGACAAGGATGCCCTCAACCGGGCCGTTCGGAAGGCACTGAAGTAGCGACAAAAATCTGAAACTCGAAACAGAGGCGCATCCGATATTGGATGTGGATCAACCTATGAAACTGTGGACGATGCTTTTCCTGATTGTTGTCACCACCGCATCTGCGGCAACAGCCAATCCTTTGAAAACAGGATCACTGCCGGTCTGCGGACCGGTCGATGCCGACTTCAAACAGCTTCTGGTTGCTCTGCGCCAAGGGGAGGTCTGGCGCGGTACAGAGGAGAGCGGCAGGGGTCACATTCGGCTGACCATCGGCAAAAGCGGGGTCTGGTCAATGTTCTTTCATTCGACGGACGCTTCTGGAAAAGAGCGCGTTTGCCTGATTGCACGCGGCTTCGGTAGCCGGGAGTCCTTTGGAAGACCCGTTTGATGACGAAGGAACGCTCAGTCTTCGACCCCAGGCTGTCGGTCGGAAACATCCTGACCATTCTGGCAGTCCTGTTTGCAGCCGCGGGGACCTGGTACCAACTTGGAGAGCGGGTCACCGTCATCGAGCATGCGTTGGCCGGGCAACAGGCCGGCGTTGCGCGATTGGACAGAGATCTTTCCCGAACGGAAGATCAGGCCATTGAGATTCGCGAACGCCTCCGCGCGATCGAAGTCACTCAGGGGCAACAGTCCACTGTGCTGCATCGAATCTTGCGTGCCGTTGAAGCACGATGAGTTCCCGTTGCTCCAACAGATATCGTGCCTTATTCATTTCTAATAATTTGTATTGACAAATTTCGAGGCCGCATGTTCTTCTCGAATGCTCTGGGAGGATCCAATGGTCGCTGTGGCCGGCACTGGCATGACAGCCTTCAATCGTCGAAAGGACGGCAGCGGCTTTCGCGATTGGGTCCGTGAGGCCTTCGTCAGCGCATTGGCAAGTGCCGAGCTTGAAACCGGTGACATCGATACGCTCGTTGTCGCAAGCGAAAGCGACTTCTTTTCGCTACAACTCAACCCAGCTTCTGTCATTGCTGACGATCTCGGCCTGCGGCAGGTTCGCGTGCAACGGACAGAGGGCGGCGGTGCCACTGGACAGCTTGCTGTGCACGCGGGCGTCTCGTGGATCCTTTCCGGCCTGGCCCGGCATGTTGCTGTCGTGGGGTTCGAAGCTGCCGCCTCGGCGTTGAAGGCCAGCTCAGTAACGGAGCTTTACGGTCATTCCTTTGACGCATTGACTGATGGGCCAACGGGCGTGTCGGCGACCGCACTATATGCACTCTCGGCGAAGGCGTTCCAGCAACAGACCGGGGCAACAGACAATGACTTTGCCTCCGTGGCCGTGCAGAACCGCCGCAACGCCCAAGACAACCCGCACGCCCATCTGCCGCTTGATCTGACCATCGATGAAGTGCGGAACTCTCCGGTTATCTCTGACCCATATCATCGTCTTGATTGCTCACCGCTCAGCGATGGCGCCGCTGTGGTCATCCTGTCAGTGCCCGAGGCTCTTCCGTCCGGGCGGAAGAAGGCGCCTCGGATATCCGGTATCGGTGTTGCGAACGATCGAGTGCGGCTTGGTGACCGCCCCAATCCCGGTTTTTTTACCGCAAAGCAGAAAGCCGCGGAATCTGCCTACCGAATGGCCGGGGTGGACAATCCCGGTTGCGAGATCGAATTGGCGGAAGTCTACGACGCCTATTCGGGCGCTCAGTTGCAAGCGATCCAGGCCCTGGGGCTCTCCGACGAATTTCTTGCAGAACACCGAGACGGAGGCTTTGCCTCGGGAGGTCGGCTGCCGGTGAATCTGTCCGGCGGACTGCTGGGGCAGGGAGCTCCTGTCGGGGCGACCGGAGTTGCACAATTGGCCGCTTGTGCGGAACAGTTGGAAGCACGCTATCACCGTGGGTTGCAGATGCAGCGAACTCCGAGGTTAGCGGTCGTCGACACCCATGGTGGAGTGGGCACCGTCTGTGCCGTGACCGTCCTGCAGGGGGTAGCCCCGTGAAGCGCCGCCTCCAACTTGAGTACACAATCGGCGATCTCTCCATCGCCCCCTACCTTGAAGGGTTGAGAACAGGCCTGGCGATTGCGAAACATTGCAGCGGCTGCCGACGCACGACATTTCCACCTGAGCATGGGTGTCCAGGCGAACCGGCGACGGACGGCGCTTCGGATTCGAGTTGGACACAGCTATCCGGAAAAGCACGTCTGGAGCTTCGGACCGACGGACCCGATGGCAGTTTTGCGCTTGCGAGGTTTGAGGGGGCCGACAACCGGGCGGTCTGTCGCATCGCCAATCCGGAAGTCTCCGGTAGCACGCTTGTTCTCCAGCCGGACGGGCAGGAAATACCCGGCATTGTCGTGATGATTGTGGAGGATCTCATTGAAAGCACTCGATAATTGGACGAACGCGGAGCTCGCCGCAATTGGGCTGGAACGCCAAGACGAACAGCGGGCGATTGTCGTGCCGCCGGACAGCAACATCTACTCCATGACAGTGGGGCGGGCGCTTGCAATCGGGGAAGCTGACCGCCTGGCGCTGCGTTTCGAGCGGGATGATGGGTCGCTCGAAGACTACACCTTTGCCCAGGTCGACGTGGCAGCAAGCGCATTGGCGGCTGAACTGCAAAGTCGTGGTTTTCGCCGCGGCGACTATATCGGCCTTCATTGCGGCATGCGGCCAGAAACCGCCATCGCGCACATGGCCGTGTGCAAACTCGGTGCGGTCGCTGTCACGCTTTCGCAGCTCTACGGACCCGATACGCTGGCGCACGCGCTGAATGATTGTCAGGCTCGGGTTCTACTGACGACCGAGACCGCATGGGCTCCGCTGCGAGCAGATGCCCAGTCACTTTTTCCCCTTTTGACGGACATTCTGGTTGTCGAAAGCTCGGGTCCCGAACCTGACCTGCAAGAGGTCATTCGCACAGAACCTCCGGACGATTTTGCCGCCGAGCTGACCGGCGCGGACGACCCGGCTTTGTTAATGTACACGTCGGGCTCAACCGGCATGCCCAAGGGCATCCTCCACGGCCACCGTGTCCTGGCTTCCTACCGACCATCCATCAACCTGTTCTTCAACCTCTCACTCGACGACGAGGATGCGGTCTTCTGGTCGCCGTCCGACTGGGCCTGGGTCGGCGGGCTTCTCGACATGCTGTTTCCCGCCTGGCTGGCGGCGCGCCCGGTGGTGTCGTCTGAAGATCGTTTCAAAGCGGAACGCGCTCTTGAATTCATCTCTCGTCACAAGGTGACTCACACCTTCCTCGCTCCAAGCGCGATCCGGCGGCTAGCGCAGGTATCGGCTCCGCGCGAGAGATTCGATCTGTCGCTGCGGGTGATCTGCACCGGAGGTGAAGCTCTCGCAGCCGAGGTTCTGGAGTGGACCGAACGCGAGCTGGGCGTGGTTTGCAACGAATTCTATGGAATGACTGAGGTCAATCATCTGATCGGCAATTGCGACGCGCTGTTTCGGCGCCGCGCCGGTTCCATGGGTCTGGCCTATCCCGGCCATACGGTTTTGCTTGTTGACGAGGAGAGACAACTCGTTGGGCCGGGCGAGATCGGTGAAGTGGTCACCCGATCCGACGCTCCGACACGATATCTCGGTTATCTCAACAGTCCTGAACGGGAGGCCGAGTTGCGTCTTGGCCCCTACATGCGCACCCATGATCTCGCAGTTCGGGATGAAGATGGGTATTTCTGGTACAAAGGGCGGTCAGACGACCTGATCAAATCGTCCGGCTTCCGCATCGGGCCTTCAGAAATCGAGGAATGTCTTCTTGCTCATCCGGCGGTCGCTGAAGCGGCCGTTGTCGGAAAGCCGGACCCGGAACGAGGCGCTATCGTCAAGGCATTCGTCAGGCGGTCGACATCATTTGTCGAAGCGGACGAGCAAAACCTGAAGAAAGAACTGGCAGACCACGTTCGTCACCGGCTTGCCCCCTACAAGGCTCCTCGGGAGGTCGAATTCGTTGATGGGTTCGAACTGACATCGTCAGGAAAGATCAATCGAAAGGCGCTGAGACTGGCCGAGACGATTGACGGTTCAATTTGATTTTGACTAATATGTATTAACAAATTTGGGGAGAAGCATGAAGTTTGGCATTCACTCCGGGCTCTGGATGACGCGCTGGACAGACGATGTGCCGCCGATCATGCGCACTGTGGCTGAGCTCGGTTACGACGGCATCGAACTTTCTTTGCTGGGCATAACACAAGACCGTGCGCAAGAGCTGAAGGCAGCGGCCCGTGACTGCGGGCTGGAGATCACCTGTTCCACTGGATTGGGCCCACCCGAAGACCCCACATCAGCTGATCCGGACATTAGAAAAGCAGCCAAACTGGCGATGGAAAACGCCATCAGGACCACCGCCGCGCTGGGTGCGCGGCAACTGGCAGGCGTTATTTTCGCGCCCTGGGGCGTTTTCGATCCAGCAAACAAGGGCGAGCGTTCAAAGCGCTCCGCCGACCTCCTTGGTAGCCTTGATGGAATACTGGAAAGCGAGGACGTCAAACTTGGTATCGAGGCCATCAACCGTTTCGAGACGGATTTGGTCAACACATCAGAAGAAGGCGTGGCACTCGCCCGCGCCAGCGACTCGTCAAGGGTCGGTGTCCTTCTCGATACATTCCACATGAACATCGAGGAAAAGGATCCGGCTGCGGCGATCCGTCACTCCGGAGATCGCCTTTTCCATTTCCACGTCTCGGACAACGATCGAGGTGTTCCGGGCGGGGCACAATTTGACTTTGCCTCGGTAGCCCATGCGTTGAGCGATATCGGTTACGACGGCTGGATCACCGCCGAAATGTTCGTCATACCGAACCACCCCACTAGCGCCGATCTCAACATATGGCGTGCCATTGAGCCGGATGCGACGGAAGCAGCGCGTCGAACGCTCGACTTTATGAGGGCCACGTTTTGATCGCGCCATCGGCTTATTTCGATCGACTGCTTGGTGTCTTTAGAGCGGAAGAGGCGCGTCTGAACAAGCTGGATGCGGCCATAGGAGATGGCGATCACGGAACCACGATCAAACGTGGTCTGACTGCAGCCGCTGCGGCGGATGATGGAAAGAAAGCAAAGGCCTTCATGCGCGCTTCGGGTGGTGCGTCAGGAACGCTCTTCGGCTTGCTCCTGATCGAAATCGAAAGGCATCTGGCGGGCGATGGCCGGGCGCTGGAGCACCACCTGGCCCAGGCGCTGGAACGGATCAGCGATCTTGGACAGGCCCGACAGGGCGATAAATCCATGATCGACGCACTGGCGCCGGCCGTGGAAACGCTGAAGACAGGCGGCGACGCAAAAGCCGCTCTGCAGGCAGCAGAGAAGGGTCGCGACGCGACCGTACCGATGCAAGCCAAGCGCGGGCGGGCGCGCTACGTCGAAAACGGCGGGGAGGGGCACATGGACCCCGGAGCCGTCTCGGTCTGCCTGATGTTCGCGGCTCTGTTGGGAGAGTAAACGTGAAGAAACTGCTCAACAGTCCCGAGTCCATGGTCGATGACATGATCGATGGATTCGTCGCCGCCTTTCCGCAGGTTGCACGCGGCCACTCCGACCCACGGGTCGTCATCCGCGGCAATCCCAAGAACGCCGATCAGAAGGTCACCTTGCTCATCGGCAACGGCTCCGGGCACGAGCCCATTGCCATGGGCTTCGTCGGGCATGGCGTGCTTGACGCCAATGTGGTCGGCGATGTCTTTGCCGCGCCATCCGCTGACCTCATACTCGATGGGATTGCCGAGGTGCATGGTGAAGCTGGAGCTATCCTGTTGATATCACGGCATGAAGGTGACGTGATCAACGGGCGAGCGGCCACAATGTTGGCGGAAGATCAGGGGCTGACCGTGCGTCCGCTGCTGATGTATGACGACATATCATCGGCACCGCGGGGGCAGGAAGAGGAGCGGCGAGGCGCGCCGGGTACGTTGTTCATCTACAAAATCCTGGGAGCTGCCGCCGAGGAGGGAATGGCGCTCGATCCGCTTTATGAGCTGGGGTGTGCGGTGCGCGACTCCACGCGGACCCTCGCCGCCGCTGTCAGTCCGGGCATTTCGCCTTTAACCGGAGAGCCGATGTTCTCATTACCAGACGACGAAGTTTATCTGGGCATGGGCGTCCACGGTGAACCGGGAATTGGACGCGCCAAATACGGCCCTGTCGACGGCCTGGTCGAACAGATGATTGAGGCATTGCTTGAAGACCGGTCCATACCAGCCGGCGAGCGCGCCTGCGTTATCGTCAACGGAATGGGCGGCACCACTCAGATGGAGTTGCTGACGGTTTACGGAGCGATCGTGAAACAGCTCGAGGCAAGGCAGATCACCCCAGTTGCTCCCATGGTGGGCGAATATGTGACGACGCAGGAAATGGGTGGCTTTTCCATTTCCCTGCTTGTTCCGAGTGACGAGATGTTGCGCCTGTGGTGCGCGCCTTCGGACACGCCGCATTTCCCCAAGATCGCGACTGTGTGATGGCTATGAGCGACGACATGCCACTGACCAAGCCGGCCACACTGTCACCGTTATACGGAGTTGCCATCGACCAGGGCAGCGGATTGGGGGCGGCCATAGCTGAGGCCCGAGGCGTGCGAGCCTGCGAGACGGATCTTTTTGATTTCAAAAAGGCCGTTGTAGAGCAATTGAGCGCATCGGCTTCCGCCGTTCTGGTTGACGCCGAATATGGAAGTCGCCTGCTTCCATACTTCGACCCCGGCTGCGAAAAGCTGCTTGCCTACGAGGCGGATGTCTATCGCATCGAGACCGCCGAAAAGATAACCGTGCTGCCCGACAATCTTGCTATTTCGGACTATCCGGATCTAGGCGTTCGCCGCCTCAAGTTTTTCCTCTACTACGCTCCCAGAAGCGAGGGTGAAACGAATGACAGGAAGCACGCGCTCGTCAAACAAATCGGTATGGAGTGCGACCGGTACGGCATCGAGTTCCTGTTCGAACCGATCGTCTATGATGACGTGGTTACGGACGCCAGCTCTGTCGAGTTTGCCGGGCTGAAACCTGATCTCGTCCGCGAGGCGACGCTGCGGTTTTCCGAACCTCACTTCAAGATTGATGTCCTGAAGGTCGAGATACCGGTCAATCTGGCGTTCGTCGAAGGGTTCGGGCAAAGCGAGTTCAGCCGCCAATGGGCGCTTGAAGCGTTCAAATGGGCTGCCGAGGCGGCTGGTGATATCCCGTTGGTCTATCTTAGTGCCGGTGTGTCGTTCGAGTGGTTTCGGCAATCGCTTGAACTTGCCCGCGAGGCGCAGACCGGTGCGGCTGGCTTCATGTGTGGCCGGGCCATCTGGGCTGACGCCGTGGCTGAGTTTGGAGAGAAGGGACAAGAAGGCTTGGAGCAATGGTTGGCGGCAGAGGGGCGCCGGCGTGTGGAATTGTTGAAAGCCGCACTGTGATAAATTCGAATGAAAAACGTCGCGGCGCCAAAATTGACAGCATTCATTCAATCATACAAATTGGTATGCACTGAATGAGGGAGGCGACGTTTTTGGAAGCGCAAACCACCACTCCTAAATACAAGGCCGCCTATGGTGCATTGTTGAGCCGGATCGGCTCGGGCCGTTATCCCATTGGCGGGCGCTTGCCGACAGAAGACGAACTGGCCCGCACGTTCGATGTCAGTCGCGTAACGATCCGCCGATCCCTGGACATGCTCGTCAATGAAGGATTTCTGGAGCGCCGTCAGGGCAGCGGTTACACCGTTGTGTCGCTGTCTCCACCATCTTCAATGTGTCTTACATCCTTCACCGATGCGATGTTGCGTGCCGGTCGTGAGCCATCGTCCCGGCTGATCCGGATTTCGACCATCGAAGCGGGTACACTCCACGATGTTGAGATTGCCGAAGAGTTACATGGCGAACGGCTGACCTGCATCGAGCGCCTTCGCCTGGTCGATGACCAGCCGCAGATGCTTGTGCGTACCTGGGTGCCCGCGAGACTGCTTTCAAACGCCTCGCCGGATGATTTTCCGAACACCGGTCATGAACAATCGATTCTACGGATCTTGCGTCAGCGGTTCGGGCTCGAATGGAACGCTGCCTGCGAGGATATCAGTCCGGCCGGAGCGCCGAAGGATGTCGCAAAGTATCTGCAGCTCGAGGCAGGAACGCCGTTGCTGGTCCAGGCATGTACCGCCTTTGACGAGCAAGGGTCTGTTGTCTTCTATGAACAGGTGTTTCGTGTCGGCAAGGTCAGTTTCAATCTGTCTGGCGCCAACCGGCAGGCGAGATAGGGAAGGGTAGTCGTCATGCATACTCCGCTGACCATCGGCGTCATCCACGCCTCGCTGCCAAGCTATTTTCCGGATGATCACCGGGTCTTCGAGGATTGCGATGCGGCGCTTCAACGTCTCTGTGATCGGGAAGGGGCGCGGATCGTTACGGCTACCAAGAGACCGATGAATGGGACGGAGGCCCGGGTAGCCGCAGAGGCCTGCATGGCGGACGGAGCCGATTTTCTGCTGCTGGTCCACGGCGGATTTACCATGGGCGATGTGGCCCATACGCTTGCTTCATTGCCAATTCCACTGGGCGCCTGGGCGACCCCGGAACCCACACTTGAGGGTGACATTCAGCTCAACAATTTTGTTTCGCTCAACATGACGATGTCTATCGCCCGGCAGGTCAGAAATCTCGAAGAAAATCCGGTGCAATGGTACTTCGGGGCCCCCGGTTCCGATGCCGTTGAGGCTCGACTTGCCAACACGGTGCGAGCATTGAAGATGCTGAAGCGGATGCGCGGCAGCCGCATCGCGCTGATCGGCGGCCTTGCGCCGACGTTTTACAATATGGAGGTGTCGGCCAACACGTTGAAGCGGCGCTTCGGCGTTGACGTTGAAGCCTTCGAGATCACCGAGTTGACCGGTCGTTTGGCGGTGATCGAGAACGGTCGGGTTGCCAATGAGTTGGCCGAGATGACCGCTGCGGCATCGGTCTATGGTGTATCGGATCACCAGATGGAACTGAATGCCCGGGCGGCGATCGCACTCCGGGACATTGCTGAGAGCGGAAATTTCGATGTTTTGGCGGTTTCAGACTGGCCTGCGCTGCAGGTTGATCCGGGAACGCACCCCGGTGGCGCTTTCACGTGGCTTGAGGAAAAGGACGGAATTCCGGTCGCTTCCGAGGGCGATTTGCTTGGAGCGCTAACGCAGCTCGCAGCCCGAACCCTGACCGGCCGCGTCGGTTATCTCCTCGACATGACCGAGCCGGATCTTGATGAAGGCGATCTTCTGATGTGGCACGGCGGCGGCGGTCCACTTTATCTCGCCGACGATGCCGGAGCCTCCTGGATCAATCACCCGATGATCGGACGCGGTACTGAAGAGGGGCCCCGTTTCGGCACGATCAGCGATCTGGTGTTCCGGGACGGTCCGGTGACCGCGTTTCGCATCTGCGACAATGCGACAGGGCTGTTCGAAATGGAAGCCAAGGTGGTCGGCAGGCAACCGACCGGATACAGCGGGTGTCGCGGTTGGCTGCGAGATTTCTCGTTTGCCCGGAAACCCGCGTCGCTCGATGAGGTGATTGCGACCGTAATGGGGCACGGCGTTGAGCATCACTTCATCCTGGTACCCGGGCATCATCACGAGGTTTTGGCCGAGTTTGGCCGCTGGGCTGGATTGCGCTTGCTTGAGCCGATTCAGGCGAAAAATCACCTCATCTGAGGAGGGTGCGGAAGACGTGATCGCGTTGACAGGTAGACAAATTGATATTACTCAACTTGTTATATCAAATTTTGTCGGGAGGGTATTCATGAAGGCGAAATTTGAACCGCAAACAGCGGCTTCCGGTGTGTCCGGGCGGTGTTGACGCTGTGACGCAGGTGCACCTCAAGGGCGTTCGGAAGCAGTTCGGGTCTTTCGTGGCGATTGACCACATCGACCTTGAAATCGCGTCTGGTGAACTGGTCGCTCTGCTTGGCCCGTCTGGTTGCGGCAAGACAACCACCCTGCGGATGATTTCCGGTCTCGACGGTCCGACACGGGGCGAAGTGCTTTTCGACGGCAAGGACATGTCGGCGGTTCCCGTGCGTGACAGAAATGTCGGCATGGTCTTTCAGCGCTACGCGCTGTTTCCCCACATGAATGTCGAGAGAAATATCACCTTTGGCTTGCGCGTACGCAAGCTAGCGCAAGATGAAGTGCGCGAACGCCTTGAGGAAATCCTGGACATTGTACAACTGACGGCGTTCCGACACAGATTTCCGGCGCAACTGTCCGGTGGTCAGATGCAGCGTGTCGCAATCGCCAGAACTCTCATTACAAAACCGTCTGTTTTAATGATGGATGAGCCCCTGGCCAATTTGGATACAAACCTGCGCGGCGAAATGCGTCGCTTCATCCGAGATCTGCAGCAGCGGTTCGGCATCACGACCATTTTCGTGACCCATGATCAGGTCGAAGCGATGGAACTATCCGATCGCGTGGCGGTGCTCTTTGACGGCCGGCTTGAACAGTTCGACACACCGGACGGCATCTACCACCGCCCGCAAAAGCAGAGCGTGGCCAAGTTCATGGGCGCCTCCAACATCGTGGATGGAAAGATCGCGGACAACGGCGTGCTCTCCACAGACTTTGCCGAATTTCGGGGTGTCGATACCGCTGGAATGCCGGTTGGAACCCGGGTCAGGGCGATGATGCGAAGCGAAGCAATCGATCTGAGCCGCAAGCCGATCGATGCTGCCGAAAACCGGCTCGCCGGTACGGTTGCAACCGCGGATTTCTTCGGCGCCGTCCTTTCCTACGGCATCCGCATCGGAGACAGCGTGCTTAATGTGGACGAGCATTCCACGGATCGTGTCGCGCCTGGAGAGGAAGTGCATCTGAGCATTCCGGGCGACCGCATCTGGTTGATCCCTGAGCAGTTGAACTGAATTGAAACCGGCGGCGGAGTGCCGCCACAATATCGGGAGGAAGACAATGACAGTCGGATTGAAAAGCGTTCTACGGAGCGGGTTCATTGCGTTCGGCATGGTGAGCATGACGGGTGCGATGGCTGTTGCGGCGGATGATGTCGAACAGTTTCGGACCGATTTCCTGGCAGGAAACGTGAGTTGGGACGACGTCAAGGCACGAGCGGCTTCAGAGGGCAAGGTCAACTTCTACTATTGGGGCGGTAGCGATGTAATCAACATCTGGGTCGACAGTGTTGTCGGGCCGGCCTTGTCCGAGTTGGGTGTCACGCTCAATCCGGTTCGTATCACTGGCACCAAGGACGCCATCGATCTCATCTTGGCCGAACGCAATTCCGGAAAAGGCCTGGGTGAGGGCAGTGTCGACGCCGTCTGGGTTAACGGCGAGAATTTTTACACGTTGACACAACAAAAGGCTCTGTTCGGATCATTTGCGGACAAGGTGCCGAACTCTGACAATTACGAGTGGAACTCGGACGATCCGCGGTCGCTCATGAACCTGCGCGATTTCGGTGTCGTCACCGATGCCCAGGAAATTCCGTGGTCGGGTCAGCAATATGTTTGTGCGGTGAACCGGCAATATGTCAGCAAGGACGACACGCCATCAACCTTCGCCGAGCTAAAGTCCTACCTGGAAGCGAATCCCGGAAAATTCACCTACGTGAAGCCGCCACATTACGTCGGCAACACCTTCGTACAGTCCGTGATGTATGCACACAATCCGGACGGGAACGGGGCGCTTCCTTTTCAGAGTTCGATTGAGGATCTCGGTGCCGCGGAAGTGGCTCGTCTCATCAAGCCTGGCATGGAATACCTGAAATCGATCGAATCGCATCTGCTCGATGCCAATGGCGGTAAGCCGCGCTATCCGGAGGACATCGCTGCTCTCGATGGGCTGTTCCTTAACGGGGAGGTCTACTTCAATTGCAAATTCGGTTTGTACGCGGTGCACACTGGACTGACCACGGGCGCCTATCCGGAAAAGGCAGAGGAGTTCATTTTCCCGAAAGGGACGATGATCAAGAACAAGAACTATCTTGCCATCCCAGCCAACAGCCCAAATCCCGCCAGCGCGTTGGTCTTCGCCAACTACATGGCGTCTGTCGACTCGCAGGCCTCCAAGCTGGAAAAGGCCGGCATGCCGGTCGGCATCGACCTGTGGCGCCTGCCGGCTGACGAAGCTGCCGCCGTGGAACGGGTCGCTCCCAAACACTATGGCGTGACCCAAGCCGAACTGGATGCCAACACCGCACCGGATACCAATGCCAGCCTTGTCGACGTGATCGAGGCCACCTGGCTTGAATACATTGAGCGTGGCTCGTCGTCCTCGATCGAGGACATCGTGGCCAAGGCCACAGAAGGAGTTGCGCAATAAGCTCCGATCGAGGCGCCGCCGTCCCGGGTGGCGCCTCCGATATTTCAATGGGCAGCCGGACCGAAGCATTGCAGGCGAAAGCCCGCCGCAACGCGCTGATCTTGCGTGTTGTCGAACTGGCACCGATTGTTATTGTGCTGTTTGTTCTCTTTGGCGGCGCGCTGGTGCTCGCTGTCCTGCAAAGCCTTGGCTTTGCACCCTGGTATGGCATCAACACGTTTCCCGACTTCCGCTATTTCGCTGAGCTGTGGGGCTCCTCGGCTTTCTGGGTTTCACTTGGGCTCACCCTCTACTACGGATTTGTTTCCACCATTATCGCTCTGGTAATGGCGATCGCGCTCAGCCTCGCGCTGATCAGGCCGTTCCGCGGCAAGACCTTTTACAAATATCTCTACAAACTGCCACTCATGATTCCCTATACGGTTGGCATCGCCCTTGCCGTTATCATGCTGGGCAATGGTGGAGTGCTGTCACGGATGTTGGCCTTTGTCGGATTCATCGACAATCCCGCCCAGTTTCCGCAAATCCTGAAGACCCATTATGGCTGGGGCATTATCGCCGTTTACGTCTGGAAGCAGGTGCCTTTCATGACCCTGGCGATCTATGCCGTCCTGCTCGGTATTGGCCGGGAAACCGAAGAAGCCGCGACCATTCTGGGCGCCGACCGGCGGACCGTTTTCTTCCAAGTGACACTGCCACAGATCTTGCCTGGTATCGTGTCGTCCACGCTCATTTGTTTCGCCTTCAATGTGGGTGCGTTCGAAGCACCGTTCATCCTCGGGGGCGGCTATCCCGACACGCTGCCGGTTGTCGCCTGGCGATACTTCAACGACGCTGACTACAGTTTTCAGCTCCAAGGTATGGCTACCGTCGTGTCGATCGGTATCGTTTCCGGTGTCATTCTCTTTGCCTATCTCGCCACCTACCGACGCTACGAGCGTATGCAGGGGAGAAACTGACGTGGCCGCCGGACCGGTAAGGGACACATTCAACAGGCTGTCGCCATTCCAACGGTTCTACCTGATCGCGATCGGTGCTCTGATCGTTGGCCCGTTTGCCCCACTGATCGTTCAAAGCTTGGCCTTTCGCTGGGCCTGGCCGGACCTTCTGCCGTCTGTCTGGTGGCTGGAGCAGCGGGGAAAATCCCCGATACCGCTGGCCTGGGATTATGTGCTGTCACCTTATTCTCGGGTATGGGAAGCCACCGTCAACACGATCTCGATCGGCCTAGCGGTCACGGCAATCTGCCTGGTGATCTGCCTGCCGGCTGCGCGGGTTCTGGCCCGTGAGCGCTTTACCGGGAAAAGCAGTTTCGAATTTTTTCTGACGATGCCGCTGATCGTCCCGGATGCCGCAATTGGCATCGCGTTGCTGATGATCTTTATCAACCTTGGTCTCGCGGGCAGCTATATCGGGATCATCATCGCACATCTGATACCGACGATACCGTATATGGTTCGCATGCTCACGGCAGTCTATCAGGGCCTCGGAAGAGAGTTCGAGGAGCAGGCCGAGATACTCGGGGCAAATCGTTTTCAGGTCCTGACCATGGTGACCCTGCCCATGCTGATGCCGGGCGTCATTGCCGGTGCTCTTTTCACGTTTCTGGTGTCGAGCAACATCTTCCTGCTGACCTTCTTTCTCGGTCAGGGACAGGTGATCACATTGCCGACGCTGCTTTTTTCCAAGATTTCCGGAGGAACGCTGGACGCTTCGGCCGCCGGCATCACACTCATCGTATCGCTGCCGGGCATCATCCTGCTGATCATTTCCGAGCGCTTCCTCAAGGAAGAGGCGTTTGGGAAGGGTTTCGGCAGTTGAGCCGCAGGCAAGTCTACAATCAAACAAGGTTGCCAAGTCAGAATTGGCGGAAAGGCTGGAGATGTTAACACCGGACCACATTTTGGAGCGTTTCCCGAAACTGTCCGACGACGACATGGTCGATAAACTTCGCCATCCCGGCAAACCGGCTCGGGTCATTATCGACACTGACGCCGCAAACGAAATCGATGACCAGTTTGCTCTGGCCTGGGCTCTGCTCTCACCGGAGAGATTGCGGTTGGAAGGGGTGACGGCCGTACCGTATTCCTTCCGGCATCACCGTGCTGGGATCATCGAGAGCGAGCGGATATTGCGCGCCGGCGGACCTGCCACGCCGGAGGAAGATGAATTCATGGGCGGTTTTCGCGGTTGGGCGGAGCGCTTGATCGCCACCGGTCGCCGAGCTGAAGACATCAAATTCGTCCATCCCGACGAAGGCGAGGAACTGTCCTACCTCGAGATTCTGCGCGTGTTCGAGAAATGCGGTGTTCCATCAGAGGAAAAGGTTTTTCGCGGATCGCCCGGATACTTGTCGTCACTCGAGGAGCCAATCGTCTCTCCGGCCGCCGAGTTCATCATCGAGCGGGCTCGCGCGGAACCGGATGATCCTCTGTACATTTGCGCCATGGGAGCCGTGACGAACATAGCCTCCGCGCTCCTCCTGGCGCCGGACATCGCCGCCAACCTGGTTGTCATCTGGACCTCGGCCTTTCCGAGCTCAGTTCCACAAAGCAATCGTGCGTCTCTGAATCTGGTTCAAGACCAGGCGGCTTCACGCCTGATGTTCGATTGCGGTGTCCCACACGTGTATTTGCCGGGTTATCACGTTGGCGCGCAGCTGCGCATATCACTGCCTGAAATGGAGCGGTTCGTTCGAGGCAAGGGAGCAATCGGCGACTATCTGTTTCATCTGTTCACCAACAACCCGCTGCACGAGAAATACGCTATTACAGATCCGGAAGAGCGCACCTGGGTAATCTGGGACATGATCGACGTGGCCTGGCTCTTCGACCCTGACATGGTTCCGACGACCCTGTGTCGGTCCCCGGTTCTGAGCGAAGACCTCTACTGGCAAAACCATCCGGACCGGCACTGGATACGGGAAGCCTATGACGTCAACCGAGACGCGCTGTTCATGGATTTCTACCGTTGCCTCGAACGTGCCCCGGCCTGATCTGGCGAGTGGAACGGTTGGGCGACGCCGGATCATGTCTGTCCGGCGTCGCTCAGGGGACTACATACCCCTGAAACTGCCGCTCGGCCGGCCCCACAGGCACCTCGGATAATACGGATAGGTATTCGTTGCGAAATAGACGAACTTGCCGTTGAGCATACCACCGTTGCATTGGTCGAGGGTTCCCGCGCTGCCGACATAGATCCAGTCCTCGACGTAAGTTCCGTCATGCCGACCGCCGGGGCCGGATGTGCGCGTGCCGCTCTTGAGGCGATAACCGGATTTGGCACCGGATCCGACATAATGGATCTCGAAGCCGTCCTTTGCCCAACCGATCTGTGTTCCGCCTTTGGTCTTGAGCGCTGAAACTGGCGGTCCGTGGTAGTGGTAGATACCCCGTTTGTCGACGTGGGCGTTCGCCCCATCCATCCCAAGCATATCGGCTGCGCCCATACCTTCGAGGTTCCACCCCGAACTGCGATTGCGGCTGTGGCCGCGTCGAGATCTCGGATCCCAATAGTCAGCTGTTCCTGGTCGGATCAACACGCCGTTGAGGGCGATACCGATGGCGCCGGGGCCGGTTCCGGAAAACCGATTTCGTTTTTTGGGATTGGCGTTGACGCAGACCTTGATGTTCTGAGACCGCATGGTGTGCGGATTTCCGCGATTGGGAAATTGCCCCACGGCATGGTTTGGCACGCCGTTCGATGTGATGCAGATCTCGTTGCCGCGTTCAGTAATCTGAACACGGTTGGTATCCGCGTTGGCCTGTACTGTGATGATCGCCAGGCTGACGGCGCCAGCGAGGGTTGCCAGTTTTGGGTTCATGAATCCTCTCCGATCCGGTTTTGCAAGGGAAATGGTCCCCGGCATCAATCGGAGCGTAGCGAGCGGTATGTGTCGGGGACCTTTCTCCCGCATTAACTTGTTGTAATGCGCACGCCGGATCGAGAATCACAGTCAGCCGGAGGATCCGGTTTGCCTGCCTTACCGACTGTTCCAGCGATCCAGTTTCGGAATGCCGCGGGTGAAAATCCAGGCCATGAAGCGGGGCATGCCTTGGTTTGACAGCGCTTCCACGCAATGATCCTGCATCTCCGTTACCGAAAAATCTGGATGCAGGAACATTCCGTCGCGATAGCACAGCGAACAATAGGTACTGCACAAACTTCCGTCCGCATTTGTGCCGCCGCCGTTTGCATCTTTGTTCAACGGCATTCCACAGCTTTGGCACTTCGCGCTCATTTCCATACTCCATATCGACTTGTTCGCGCGAACCGTCTTGGGACGGTTCACTTTAGCTATAATTGATGATAAGCATGGACCATTGTCAATGGTTTAAAGGTCTCGTTCATGAGAATCGGTGAAGTCTCACGCCGAAGCGGTTTAAGCCGCGACACCATCCGGTTTTATGAGCGCAACGGTTTGATTGCGTCGTCACCCGGGCCGGGGTCGACGAACTCCTACCGCGATTACGATGATGAGGTAATCGAGCGCTTGGCAATGATTCGAGAGGCTCAAGCAGCTGGACTCTCGGTCTCCGACCTGGCCTTGTTTATTCGGCAGTTGGAGGATGCATCCGAGACCGACTTTGACGCCGGTGCCTTTCTCGACCTGAAGATCGTCGAAATAGAGAACCGGATCGCACGCTCACTTCGCTTCGTTGAAACGCTGAAAGCGACACGCGACGCGTTGGCTCAAAGTCATGGTGCAGGTGACGCAGAATTCGAGAAGGCAGGCTATAGGGACATTGGACGCTGATTGGTCTAACCGCGTCGAAAGGGGCCATGCTGCCGCAGTATCTCGCCCATCTGGTCAACATCCTGACGCTCATGTCCGAGATAGTCGGCCACAGCCCTTCGAAGTCCCGGATGGGTGATGTAATGCGCTGAATGGGTCGTAACCGGCAGATATCCGCGCGAGAGCTTGTGCTGGCCTTGGGCTCCGGCCTCGACCGTCGCAAGGCGGTGCGCGATCGCGAAATCGACGGCCTGGTGGTAGCAGACTTCGAAATGGAGATAGGGGTGGTCTTCGACGCAACCCCAATGTCGGCCGAATAGCGTGTCACCGCCGATGAAGTTGATGGCGCCGGCGACATATCGCTCGCCTCGGCGGGCCATGACAAGAAGCACGTCTTCAGCCATCCGTTCGCCGATCATCGAAAAGAACCGTCGGTTCAAATACGGGCGCCCCCATTTGCGCGACCCAGTGTCCATGTAAAACTCGAAGAAAACATCCCAGACACTCTCTGTGATGTCTTTGCCGGTCAGCCATTCGATAGTGATGTCATTTTCAAGCGCAATGCGCCGTTCTTTCTTGAGCGCCTTGCGTTTGCGGGATGCCAGTGAACCGAGAAAATCGGAATAATCGCCGTAGCCAGGGTTGCTGAAATGGAACTGCTGATCGGTACGATGCAGATAATTCTGATCCTCGAAAACACTGATTTCGTCCTCGGGTACGAACGTGACATGAGCCGAGGAAACCCCGTGCCGATCCGAGAGTTGTTGCAGTCCACTTGCTAAAGCAGCCTGCACGGCGCCGCTATGTTTGTCGGCATCCGTCAGCAGACGAGGACCAGTTGCCGGCGTAAATGGAATGGAGCTTTGCAGTTTCGGATAATAATTCCCACCGGCACGCTCAAAGGCATCCGCCCAGCCATGGTCGAAAACATACTCACCCTGGCTATGGTTCTTCAGATAGCAGGGCAGGGCGCCATGAAGCCGCCCGTCCGTAGACTCCAACAGCAAATGCTGGCCCAACCAGCCGCTTGACGATGTGGCACAGCCAGAGTCCTCCAGAGTCGCAAGATATCCGTACGAAACAAAAGGGTTATAGGTGACCGGCGATGTCTCGCTTCGTGTTGTTCCACAAAGCTTTTCCCACGAAGCCCGGTCTATGTCGGAAAACGAATTTGCAACGCGCAACTGAAACTCAACATCGGCTTTCATGTCGCTCGTCCGTCCGGTTCCAATTTGGGTGGTCATGGGCAGTATCTAGGCGTTGACATCAGACCTGCAAGTCATCCGGATTGAATCCCTCGAATGTCATCTGATCAGCAAATTTGGTCGTCAATTCGATGGCCTCGCGATCTCGCACTGTCCAGGTAATAACCGGCAGACCCCTGGCGCGAATCTGCTCGACAAAAGGAGAGGGAAGGTCAGACACGTGAAAGGAAACGAAATCGAGCGACATGTCGAGCGCCCGCTTGTTTGCTTCCACGCCCTCATCGTTTGCCTCATGGGCGGTCAATCCGACCGAAAAGGGGGATTGCAGATCTGACAACGCCTCAACGATTTTGTGGTCGAACGACATCAAGCCGACGTGACCCTCATAACCACTAAGCGCGTCCAGCACCGACTGGGCGAACGTTTCGGCATCTTCTTCGGCCTGCTTCTTCAACTCCACAACCAACGCGCTCCTGCCTTTCACATGGCGCAGCATGTGCTCGAAGGTCGGGATGGTGTCATTGGTTTCGCCAACCGCAAGACTTTCAAGCAGATTGACTGGTGTTTGTCGGACATCACCGTCCTGGCCGCAAAGGCGGTTGAGGACCTCGTCGTGGAAGACAACCGGCCGGTCGTCGCTGGATAATTGAAGATCGCACTCGATCGCAAAGCCATGGCTAATCGCGCGATCGAATGCGCTGAGCGTGTTTTCCCAGATTTGATTGTTCAAGTCGTGATAGCCGCGATGGGCGATCGGACGGTCCTTTATCCAATCTGCATTGGGCACCTTCGACACCTATCGGACTTCAATGATTGCATCGACTTCGACAGCGGCATCCATGGGAAGCGAGGCCATCCCGACGGCCGCACGTGCGTGTTTCCCACGCTCCCCGAGCACTTCGACCAGAAAGTTGGAGGCACCGTTGATGACCAGATGTTGCTCAAAATAGTCGGCTGTCGAAGCGACAAAGCCCTGAATTTTGACCACCTGTACGATGCGTTCCAGGTCGCCATCAAGCGCTGAACTCGCCTGTGCAAGGATGTTGATCGCGCAAAGCCGAGCAGCGTCCTGTGCGTCTTCAAGCGCCACATTGCGCCCGAGATGGCCTTTGCAAACCACTGTCCCGTCCCGCATCGGCAATTGTCCCGAAATGAACAGAAGGCTGCCTGCTTTCGTAAAGGGCACGTAGTTTGCGGCAGGGGCTGCGGCTTGCGGCAAGACGATTCCCTTCTCGGCAAGGCGGGATTCGATTGTCTGTGTCATGGACTTCTCCGTGGAGGCATGGCTGTGAGCGAGCGAATTGGGGGCGGCGAAATTTTGCGAGAAATTAATGTTCATCCTCTCCAAATTGCCGAATTGCCGTGTAACATGGCCAATGCAATTAGAGAAGGAAGCTCATGGTGCGTTTTTCATACAGGGTCGCAGGCGCGGCAGGGCTCGTGGTCATCTTGACTTCGACGGTTCAGGCCGGTGTGGCGGAAGCTCTGGCGCCGCACCGAGCGGTCTATGACCTCGAACTCGAGACCTCGTCCGACCGCTCAGGCATCGAAGCGATGTACGGCCGAATGGTCTACGAGTTCAACGGATCACCCTGTTCGGGATACACGGTTGGTTTCCGTTTCGTAACGCAACTGGATACAGGCCAGGTGATGCGGCTGACTGACCAGCAGACAACGACCTACGAAAATCTGGAGCAGGGGGTCTTCCAGTTCCTGACCAAATCCTACGTCAATCAAAAGCTCGATCTTGAGGTTCGAGGCAGCGCTCAGGCCGAATCAGATGGCATTTCCGTTTCACTCCAGAACCCGAAAAAGGCTGATTTATCGCTCGAACAGGCGCAATTTCCGACCGCTCAGATGATTTCCTTGATCGAAAAGGCGAAACAGGGTGAACGGTTCTTTCAATCAAAATTGTTCGACGGATCGGATGAAGGGCGCAAGGTAATGCTGACGACCAGCGTTGTCGGCAGTCCGGCGGTATCGCAGGAGCGTTCCGGCGAATTGAAGGTAACCGGCGACATCGGAAAATTGCCCACTTGGCCGGTTACCATCGCGTATTTCGACGACACAGAAAATGCTGATGGAACACCAATTTACAGAATATCCTTCAAGCTTTACGAGAATGGAATCACCCGCGATTTGACCATGGATTATGGCGAGTTTGCGTTGCGTGGGACCTTGGCTGACCTGGAGTTGTTCGAGCCTGAAAGCTGCGAATAAATCCAAAGTATAACCATCGAAATAGGCCCGCGGAAACAAAGCGCGACTTGGTGGATTGAACAATGGCTGCCGCCCGGTAAACAACTAAATTTGAAGGCTAATTTGGACGATAGCCTTTCGTTGCGGCCGGGCTGGCACTACAATTAGGCAACAGAAGAAATAAAGACGGACGACACCTGCCATGACGGTGCACAAGCCGCGCGACCGCTGGAAAGGCTTCGTGGAAAATGTTGGATTGATGGTCAACCGGCCGGCTCCGCTGCAATTTGCGGCGCTGTGTTATCGGCAGACCAAAAAACGCACGGAATTCCTGCTGATCACCAGCCGCGATACCGGTCGCTGGATTATCCCCAAGGGTTGGGCGATCAAGAACAAGACGGAAGCTGAGTCCGCTGCCCAGGAGGCCTTCGAAGAGGCCGGCGCCGTTGGCCCGATCGAATCCAAGCCGCTTGGAACCTTTGACTACGACAAATGGATGCCAGGCGGTTTTCCTGTCGAGTGTCGCGTGCAGGTCCATGCCATGCACGTCGAACGGTTGGAGAAGACCTATCCCGAAGTCGAAGAGCGCAAACGCAAATGGTTCGGGAAAAAAGGGGCCATTGCGCGTGTTCAGGAGCCAGAGCTCCAAGAGATTATAGACAGCTTTTCATCGAAGTAAGGCCGCGTTCAAGGCATGCCGGAGTGTCATCTCGGGTCACCGTGGAGGAACCGGACGTCAATCGGGTGCAACCGCATGGAATTTTGGCAACGGGGTCGCCCAGGGAAGGGATTGATTTGTGACTGACGCCACCCGGGGTGAGGTAAGGCCAACCCTGGACAAAGACCTAGAAGGGATTGCGCGGTTCGAGATAGCCGGGCGGTTTCTTTCCCGAGGGTTCACCCGGGCTGGTCTGGCGGCGGTCCTGGCGGCCCTGGTGGTGTCAATTGTCGGCTTTTTCATAACAGGCATGTCCGGCATTGCGGTCGTCGGCGCGGCCACTATTGTCGGCGCCTATATGGCCATCAACATCGGTGCCAATGACGTCGCCAACAATGTCGGGCCGGCGGTGGGTTCGAAGTCGTTGTCGATGGGCTGGGCACTGGTGCTGGCTGCTGTTTTCGAGAGCGCTGGAGCATTGATTGCCGGCGGAGAAGTCGTCGAGACAATAGCCAGCGGAATTATCAGCCCGGACAGCTTTGCATCGAGCCATCGGTTTGTCTGGGCAATGTTGTCAGCCCTGCTGGCTTCCGCCCTGTGGGTCAATCTCGCGACGTTGATCGGTGCGCCTGTATCAACAACCCATTCCATCGTGGGAGGCGTGCTGGGAGCGGGATCAGCAGCTGCTGGCCTGGGTGCCGTCAACTGGTACACGGTTGGCGGAATTGCCGGCAGCTGGATGACGGCGCCCATCATCGGCGGGGCTTTTGCCGCAGCATTTTTGGCGCTCATCAAGGCATTGATACTCAATCGTGATGACAGACTTTCGGCAGCCCGCCTCTGGGTTCCGGTGTTGGTCGCCTTCATGGCCGCTGTGTTCACCGCATATCTGGCGATCAAAGGAGTGAACAGGATTGTCGAGATCCGACTCGGTACGGCTCTATTTGCCGGTCTCAGCGTATTTCTACTGGTTTGGTGGTTCGCGAGGCCGATGATCGCACGACAATCAGCAGATCTGAACAATGATGGCCAGGCAGTGCGGCGCCTCTTCGTCATACCTTTGATATGCTCGGCTGCGCTGCTATCGTTTGCACACGGTGCGAACGACGTTGCCAACGCTGTCGGTCCCCTGGCGGCAATCGTCCATACTGTTGGAGCCGGCGAGGTGGCCGCCTCGGTAACGATCCCTATCTGGACAATGGTCATCGGGGCGTTCGGAATTTCGTTCGGGTTGCTCCTGTTTGGTCCGAGACTGATTCGGATGGTCGGACGCGAAATTACCCGTCTTAATCCCATGCGGGCCTTTTGTGTTGCGCTGTCTGCAGCCGTAACAGTCATTGTCGCTTCGGCCCTTGGGATTCCGGTCAGTTCGACCCATATTGCAGTCGGCGCGGTTTTCGGAGTTGGGTTCTTTCGCGAATGGTATGTCGACAGCAACCGCCGAAAGAAAAAGAGCGTCGACAAAGGCAGATCGGAGATGTCCGGCGTATCCGTCCCCAACAGGACTGAATGGCGCCGCCGCAAGCTGGTTCGCCGCTCGCATCTCATGACCATCGTCGCCGCATGGATCATCACCGTGCCGGCAGCGGCTCTGTTGTCGGCCACGATCTACCTGCTGCTGTCACTGGTTGTCTAATCGACCGTCAAACGACGCAGGCCGGTGACGCACAACAAATCCCTTGCTTTTGGCTCATTTCCGCTGTACGGACGCGCCATTCCACACGCAGGGCATGGGGAAGGTCGGGAGAAATCCGATCGGTCCCGCCGGTGGCAGCTCGACTGCTGACGCCCCGCGGAGGTTAAACCGGAAAAGGAGAAAAGGCATGGCATTGCCTGATTTCAGCATGCGCCAGCTGCTCGAAGCTGGTGTTCACTTCGGACACCAGACTCACCGCTGGAACCCGAAAATGAAGCCGTATATTTTCGGCGATCGCAACAACGTACACATCATCGATCTGAGTCAGACCGTTCCGATGTTGTCGCAGGCGCTCCAAATCGTCAGCGACACTGTCGCCGGCGGCGGTCGTGTCCTGTTCGTTGGCACCAAGCGTCAGGCATCTGATTTGATCGCTGACGCCGCCAAGCGTTCCGCGCAGTATTATGTCAATGCACGTTGGCTCGGCGGTATGCTGACAAACTGGAAGACGATTTCCCATTCGATTGCGCGGCTGCGCAAGCTGGACGAATTGCTGGCCTCACAAGCCCAGGGATTCACCAAAAAGGAACGTCTCAATCTGGAGCGCGAACGCGATAAGCTTGAGCGGGCTCTTGGTGGTATTCGCGAGATGGGCGGAACGCCCGATCTGATGTTCATTATCGACACCAACAAGGAATCCATCGCCATCCAGGAAGCCAAGCGACTTGGCATTCCGGTTGTAGCGATTGTCGATTCGAACTGTGACCCCGATCCGATCGACCACCCGATCCCAGGTAATGACGATGCGGCCCGTGCCATTTCGCTTTATTGCGATCTGATCGCCAAAGCAGCGATTGACGGTATTGCCCGCCAGCAAGGTGCTGCCGGAATGGACATTGGCGCTTCCGCAGAGGCACCGGTAGAACCGGCTCTCGAGGTTGCTCCGGCAGAAGCCGAAGCTCCGGCAGAAGCTGAAGCTCCGGCAGAAGCTAAAGCTCCGGCAGAAGCTGAAGCTCCGGCTGAAGCGGCGCCCGCCGAAGAAGCCGCTGCTCCCGAAACCGCGGAAGCCGCTGCCGAAAGCACCGAAAAGGAAGAGAGTCCGGCCTCTTGAGGTCGGCCGGAGTTGCGCGTTTCATCTGCGTGACACGCGACTCCGACACAGAACAAACGTGAACTGGACGCCGATCGAGCGGACGTCCGACAATTGCAAGAGGCAATGATGAGCATTTCAGCATCGCAGGTAAAAGAGCTGCGTGAAAAAACCGGCGCTGGCATGATGGACTGCAAAAAGGCGCTGCAGGAAAACAATGGTGACATGGAAGCAGCCGTAGACTGGCTGCGTGCCAAGGGCATCGCCAAGGCCGATAAGAAGTCCGGACGGACTGCGGCAGAAGGACTGATTGGTGTCGCGGTGGATGGCAGCCGGGCGGTCGCGGTTGAAATCAACTCCGAAACCGACTTCGTAGCGCGCAACGAAGCCTTTCAGGACCTTGTTCGCGGCGTTGCAAACGTTGCATTGGGTACGGATGGGACGGTCGATGCGATCGCCGCCAGCACATTCCCTCAAACCGGAAAGTCGGTTGCCGATTCGATCACCGATGCTGTCGCTACGATCGGCGAAAACATGAATCTACGCCGTGCGGCGATGCTTTCCGTCGACAACGGGGTCGTAGCCACCTACATACACAACTCGGTCGCCGATGGGCTCGGCAAGCTCGGTGTTCTGGTTGCCCTGGAGTCGACTGGTGACGCGGCAGCTCTCGGTGCCATCGGAAAGCAGGTTGCAATGCACGTCGCCGCAACCAATCCGCTTGCCGTCACCTCGGCGGACGTTGATGCGGATGTGGCCGATCGTGAACGGGCGATCTTTTCTGAGCAGGCTCGTGAATCCGGCAAGCCGGAAAACATCATTGAGAAAATGGTTGAAGGCCGCATGCGCAAGTTCTTTGAAGAAGTTGCATTGATGTCGCAAAGCTTCGTAATCAACCCGGATCAGACCGTCGAGGCAGCGCTGAAGGAAGCCGAGGCATCTGTGGGCGCGCCGATCAAGGTAAGCGGATTCGCTCGGATCCAGCTCGGCGAAGGTGTCGAGAAGGAAGAGGCGGATTTTGCTGCAGAGGTTGCCGCAGCTGCAAACGCTTGATCGCACGTTTTGACGTCAAAATTGCAAGGGCACCGCGTGACATCGCGGTGCCCTTCGTGTATCCGGCTGTCTGAATAACGGCGGGATCCAGAATGTCTTCACAACCCATCTATAAACGTGTGCTCCTGAAAGCTTCCGGTGAGGCGTTGATGGGGGAGCAGGGCTTCGGAATCGACGTTGCGGTCGCAGACAGGATCGCGTCCGATATCGCCGAGGCCCGGGCCATGGGTGTGGAAGTCGGCGTGGTCGTTGGAGGCGGCAATATCTTTCGCGGTGTGGCCGTCGCGTCCAAGGGCGGAGACCGGGTGACCGGTGACCACATGGGGATGCTTGCGACTGTCATCAACGCTTTGGCGCTTGCAACATCGCTGCGCAAGCTTGGTATCTCCACGGAAGTGCTTTCGGCGATCGCCATGCCTGAGATCTGTCAGACGTTTTCCCAACGTGCTGCCTTACATCATCTGGAAAAGGGCAGGGTGGTGATCTTCGCCGGCGGAACGGGCAACCCCTTCTTCACGACTGATTCGGCCGCTGCTCTGCGTGCCGCCGAAATGGGGGCGGAAGCGATCTTCAAGGGAACGCAGGTCGACGGGATCTATTCGGCGGATCCGAAAATCGACACCAACGCTGAGCGCTATGAGCGACTGACACACGACGAGGTGCTTAAGAAGGGGCTGGCGGTCATGGATGTTGCTGCGGTCGCACTCGCCCGTGAAAACGCTATCCCGATCATTGTGTTTTCCATTCACGAAAGGGGCGGCTTTGCCGCCATTTTGAGCGGTGGAGGACGTGCAACCTTGGTCAACGACAGTTGAGCTCGGCCTGATTTTTCTTTGCGCAAGGCTTTTTCGGGAATATTGAGGTAAAATAGATTATCTGCGAGCCATCTTTCCCCGGCATGAGTGTCGCCGTTGGGACAACGCGGATGGCCCAGCCAATGCAAGGGAGTGTTCGCCATGAGTGAGGGCGCAAATTTCAACGACCTGAAACGCCGGATGGAGGGAGCCATTGCCGCATTCAAGAGCGACATTTCGGCCCTGCGTACCGGACGGGCATCGGCCAATGTCCTTGATCCAGTCTCCGTTGAGGCCTACGGATCGAAGATGCCGCTCAACCAGTTGGCGAATATTTCGGTTCCGGAGCCTCGGATGATTTCCGTAGCGATCTGGGACAAGTCCATGGTGTCCGCTGTGGACAAGGCTATCCGCGAATCCAACCTTGGTTTGAATCCCATCGTTGACGGCACCAACTTGCGGATTCCGCTACCTGAACTCAACGAAGAGCGGCGACGTGAGCTGGTTAAAGTTGCTCACACGTATGCTGAAAACGGCCGGGTAGCGATTCGTCACGTTCGGCGAGACGGTATGGACGACCTTAAAAAAGCCGAAAAAGATAGCCTGATTGGTCAAGATGAGAGCCATACTCAGGCCGAACAGGTGCAAAAACTGACGGATGAGATGATTTCCCTGATTGACGACTTGCTCAGTGATAAAGAAACGGAAATCATGCAGGTCTAGTTGCGTCTGCGCCTGCGCGGATTCGCATATTCGCTGATGGAGAACAGTTTTTGACTACGCCACAGCATGTCGCCATCATCATGGACGGCAATGGTCGATGGGCCGAAAGCCGTGGTAAGACCCGCACGGCCGGGCATCGGCGTGGTGTTGATGCGGTGCGGGCCGCCGTGACGGCAGCCGGCGAACTGGGCGTGAAATACCTTACCCTCTTTGCATTCTCCTCGGAGAACTGGCGACGCCCCGTGCAAGAAGTCAACGACCTAATGGGTCTGCTGAAATTTTTCGTGCGGCGCGATCTGGCTGATCTTCACAAGGAAAATGTTCGGGTCAGGATAATCGGTGATCGCGCCAGTCTCAAACCGGACATATTGGCGCTTCTGACCGAAGCGGAGGAACTGACCCGTGAAAACACCGCTCTCGAATTGATCATTGCGTTCAACTACGGGGGGCGAGACGACATTGCCAGGGCGGCACGCCAACTGGCTCTTCGGGTTTCACGCGGTGACCTGAACGCCGAAGACATCAGCGAAGAAGAAATCGGCGCGTCGCTGGATACTGCTGGTATCCCGGATCCAGACCTTCTGATCCGGACCAGCGGCGAGCAACGCGTATCGAATTTTCTGCTCTGGCAGACGGCCTATTCGGAGTTCGTCTTTCTACCCTGCATGTGGCCTGACTTCGATCGGCGTGCTTTTGAAGAAGCGCTTGAAATCTACCGCTGCCGCAATCGCCGCTTCGGCAAAGTCGACAACCAGGACCTGGCGTTAGGCTCCTGATGGGCAGCGAGGTTCTGGTTCGGACAATTTCCGCCGTCGTCCTCGGTGTTGCGGTCCTCCTCATTACATGGCTGGGCGGTATAGCGTTCAAAATACTCACTGTGCTCATCATGGGGCTACTGTTTCATGAGTGGTTTCGGATCGTCCAGACCCGAGCGCTGAGTAGACCGGTGTGGATCGCCGGTGCATTGACCATCGCGGCGGTTTCGGTGGCTTTGCTTGTCGGCTGGAATGTCTTGGCTTGGCTGTTGACCCTCGCCGGTGCCCTCGTGACGGGTTTGTTGCGCCAGCTCGAAGGTCAGGACCTTTGGCCGTCTCTGGGGCTTGTCTATGCCGGCTTTTTTGGTGCCGCATTCATAGCGCTGCGTGACGGCGATGATTTCGGTTTCGCCTTGATGATCGTCTTGTTCGCCACAATCTGGAGTACCGATATCCTGGCCTTTTTCGGGGGCAGGGCTATTGGAGGGCCAAGGCTCGCGCCTGCAATTTCCCCCAAGAAAACCTGGTCGGGTTTTCTCTGCGGTCTTTTGGGGGGAACTGTTGGCGGGACAATAGCAGCGGCCCTGTTTGGAGCCACATCCATTTTGTGGATTGCTTTTCTGGCAGTAGTCCTGTCTCTTGCCGGCCAGTTGGGCGATTTGTTCGAATCGGCATTCAAACGGCGTTACGGTGTCAAGGATTCCGGCAACATCATTCCGGGCCACGGCGGCGTAATGGATCGAGTCGACAGTTTGATTTTCGCCTCTTTTTCGGCGTATCTGATTGGGTTAGCCGTCTCCGGGGCAACTCAGGTGCCGGATGACGGCAACAGCATTGCCTTCCGGCTTCTCGGACCTTGAAGCTTCGGGCCACAGCGAGCTGAAAGATGGACTATTTTGGAACAATTTACGGTTTGATTGTTGGAACCATCATTCCGTTTCTCATCGTCTTGACGTTGGTGGTGTTCGTCCACGAAATGGGTCACTACCTCGTCGGCCGCTGGTGCGGCATTCGAGTTCTGACATTTTCCGTTGGATTTGGTCCCGAAATCTTTGGCTTCAATGACCGGCGTGGAACACGCTGGCGCCTCTCGGCGATCCCGCTGGGTGGTTATGTGAAGTTTCTGGGTGATGAAAATGCCGCAAGTGTCCCGGATATGGCCGGGGTACGAGCGATGAGCACCGACGAGCAGGCAAGGTCATTCGCTGGCGCGAGTGTCTGGAAACGCATGGCCACGGTTGCTGCTGGCCCAATTGCCAACTTCATACTGGCGATCGCCATATTTGCCGTGATGTTCAACATCTACGGCAAACCAATATCGGATACGGTGGTGGCAAAAATTCAGCCGGGAAGCGCTGCGGAGGAAGCGGGCATCGAACCCGGTGACATCATTACCGCCGTCGACGGCCGGCCGGTTACAACATTTGAGCAGTTGCGAAGATATGTGTCGCCGCGTCCGGAGGTTCCGGTGACCATCACCGTCAAACGCGATGATGGAACCTTGGATGTCCCTCTAGTGCCGCGTCGCACGACCACGGAAGACCAGTTCGGCAATGAAATGGAGGTCGGCCTTATTGGCGTCGTTCACTCAGGCGATTTCCATCGCGTCGAACTTGGTCCGCTCGAGGCGGTGGTGGAGGGCACCAGCCAGAGCTGGTACATCGTTTCGCGGACGGTCCAGTACATCACGAATATTTTCAGAGGTCGCGAAAAACCTGATCAGCTCGGCGGACCGATTCGGGTTGCGCAAATGTCCGGTCAGATGGCCACGCTCGGGGTCGGAGCATTGTTGCAATTGACCGCCGTTTTATCGGTCTCAATCGGATTCCTGAATTTGCTGCCCATTCCGATCCTCGATGGAGGCCATCTGGTCTTCTACACGATAGAGATGTTGCGCGGAAAACCGGTCGGGGAGCGATCACAGGAGATTGCCTACAAAATCGGCCTCAGTCTGATCCTAATGCTTATGATTTTCGCCACCTGGAACGATGTCTCACGCAGCTTCTGACAACGAAAATGTGACAGAATCACCGCGCTGATTGATTTGACTGTTCGTTGCCGGCAAGGGTAGTGATAACAGTTTGTTAGCCATAATCTGAGCAGGTGCGTGGCAATTCAACCACGGCCGGCGGAGAAGTAAACAGAAATTAACTCAATGCCTTGCTTGTGGCATAAAACACTGTAAAACGGCGGAGAGGCTGAATCGTCTGTCTTTTCACGTTTGGGGACGTCGGGAAAAAGGGTACAAAAAGCCAATGAAGGCCGGTAGGGATTTGAGGGGTGCCATATCGGCGCTTGCACTGTCAGTGTGTGTGGCTGCAAGCGCAACGGGGGGAGCGCTTATTGCTTCTACGGTGGCAGCCCAGGCGGCGGTGGTCGATGTTATTGAGGTGCGGGGCAACCAGCGAGTGGATGCCGGCACGATTCGGGGCAATATCACCATTGTTCCCGGACAGAATTTCAACAACGAAGATATCGACGAATCGATCAAGCGGCTTTTCGCAACCGAGCTGTTTTCTGATGTTCGCATCACCCGCCAGGGGCGGCGGCTTGTTGTGGTGGTCGACGAAAACCTCGTCGTCAATCAAATCGTGTTCAACGGGAACAAAAAGCTCAAGGACAAACAGCTCGAAGCGATCGTGCAGACACGGGCGCTTGGCCCTTACAACGAGACCACGGTCGAATACGACGTACAGGCGATTGTCGATGCCTACGACCGCATCGGTCGCGGCGACGCAACTGTCACGACACAAGTGGTCAATCTGTCGGGCGGACGGGTGAATGTTGCCTTCGAAATCAGCGAGGGCGACCGGACCAAGATCGATCAGATCAACTTCGTTGGCAACAACGCCTATTCGGATGGGCGCCTCGCCGACGTCATCAATACAAAACGTTCAGGCTTCCTATCGTTTCTTTCGCGCAAGGACGTTTATGATCCAGACAAGCTCCGTGCTGACGAAGAGCTTCTGCGCCGCTTCTACTACAATCACGGTTATGCCGATTTTCGCGTAATCTCCTCGACTGCCGATATCGACCCTGCGAGCGGCAACTACGTCATCACTGTCACGATCGACGAGGGACAGCGCTATACCTTTGGCGATATCAGCGTTGACAGCACGGTCGAGAATCTCGATGTCGAGCGTCTGCAGCGGTTGGTGGAGACCAGGCAGGGGCAGGTCTATAGCGCGGAGAAGGTCGAGGATACGATCATCGCGCTGTCAGAAGCTGCCGCCTCGGATGGATATCCGTTCGCTCAGATCACGCCCCGTGGCAATCGCGATTTTGTCAACGGGACCATTTCGGTCACCTACCTCATCGATCAGGGTCAAAGGGCCTATATCGAACGCATCGAAATCCGCGGCAACACGCGGACAGCCGACTACGTTATCCGCCGGGAATTCGATTTGAGCGAAGGCGATGCCTTCAATCAGGTTATGATCCGACGTGCGAAGAGACGGCTTGAGGCTCTGAGATTCTTCAAGGCCGTCAACATCACCACGCAGCCGGGATCGGAACCTGATCGTGTGGTCGTTATCGTCGATGTTCAGGATCAGACAACGGGTGAATTCGCGATCGGTGCGGGTTACTCGACAGGATCAGAAGGCGCTACCGTCTCGGCGTCAATTTCCGAGCGCAACTTCCTGGGTCGCGGTCAGTTCATCAAGGTTTCTGTTGGCGGCGGTGTCAATACACGAGACTACTCGTTCTCGTTCACCGAGCCATATTTCCTCGGATATAGATTGGCCGCCGGTTTCGACGTGTACCGCACCAAGAACACCTCGCAGGCGAACTACGATATCGAGACCACCGGCGTGACGTTCCGGGTTACCGCTCCTATTACGGACAATTTGAGCACGACTCTGGCTTACAACTATAGCACAGAGGACTATGTCAGGAATTCCACCGCGGTGCTGTCGTTCCCGATCCAGGATGCCATTGACAACAGTCCCTGGATCAAGTCGTCCGTATCAAACACCATTGTCTACGACACGCTGGACAGCAGGATTATCCCACGCGAAGGCATTTTCGCACGCATAACAAGCGAATTTGCCGGCCTTGGTGGAGATGCAAATTTCTACAAAACCACCGGTACGGCCAGCTATTATCATACGCTTTCCGATTATGGAGACATCATCGGTTTGCTGAGCGTCGGCGCGGGGCATGTACTTCCGACGTCCGGTGACTTGCGGGTATTCGACCAGTTGTTCATTGGCCAGGAGACGATCCGCGGCTTCGAATCCCAGGGTATCGGTCCGCGTGACACCAATGGCGACGCGCTTGGCGGCACGACCTATTTCAACGCCACAGCCGAGATTGGTTTTCCCATGCCGGTGGTGCCGCGTGACTTCGGTTTGAGGGGTGCGTTTTTCGCCGACGCCGCAACACTTTATGGCAGCGATCTGAATTTGAACGGCACCGTAGTCAACGGGCTGAATATGGAATGGCGAGCCTCGGTTGGCGGCAGCATCATCTGGACATCGCCATTTGGGCCATTGCGTCTCGATGTCGGTATTCCGGTTATCAAGGAATCGTTCGATAAAACCCAGACATTCCGTTTTGGCACAACGGGTAAGTTCTGACCGAGAGAAATTTGATTGACGCTTGCGCGTTGATCTGAAGTGGCAGGGCTCGTCCGCGAATGACGGGCCCTGAATTTTTGTAGGATGGAAGACAGATTCTTTATTCCCCGCCATGCGGGTATGAAAGTGGCGGACCTTGCCAAGGTCTGTGGCGGCCAACTAGCCGATGCGAATGATTCGGGCACTGTCGTTACAGGTGTCGCCCCGATTTCCCGAGCCGGCGAAGGCGATCTGACATTCATCAGCGCAAAGAAGCACGCCGCGCATCTGACCGATCTTCAGGCGACGGCGATTTTGTGCACCGCTGCCCTTCAGCCGCTGGTTCCGCGCCATTGCGTTGTTATTTTGACCGCATATCCCCAGATTGCCTTTGCAATGGCCACGCAAGCTCTCTACCCGGATGCGCTCAAGCCAGGTGCATTCGACGATGGCTCCGGTGTGTCGCCAAGCGCCGTTGTCCATACGGGTGCGAGGTTGGCAGATGATACGGTCACCGTGGAAGCTGGTGCAATCGTTGGTGACGGGGCTGAAATCGGAGCGCGCACAAGAATTTTGGCCGGTGCAGTGATCGGCAAGGGATGCCGGATAGGGCGCGATTGCGTGGTGTCCGCAGGTGCCACGATCCAACACGCGTTGATTGGTGACAACGTCATAATTCATCCGGGCGTTCGCATTGGTCAGGATGGGTTTGGCTACACGCCGAGCCCCATGGGTCATATCAAGATTGCCCAAATCGGACGGGTTATCATCCAGGACAACGTTGAAATCGGAGCCAACACAACGATTGACCGTGGCGCGATGGACGACACGGTGATCGGTGAGGGCACGAAGATAGACAACCTGGTTCAGATCGCACACAACGTGCATATTGGTCGCCATTGTATCGTCGTCAGCCATGTCGGAATTTCAGGTAGTGTCAAATTGGGTGACGGTGTGGTTCTGGCCGGGAATGTTGGCGTGAAGGACCATGTAACAATAGGCGACGGAGCGCAGATCGCCGCCATGAGCGGTGTCAATGGCGATGTCCCGGCCGGGGCGAAATGGGGTGGCATTCCAGCGCGTCCGGTGAGGGCTTACCTGCGCGACATGGCAGACAAGAACGCAAGGGCATTCGGCAAGAAAAAAGGTAAGGCAGATGAGTGAAGTCGACGCTGAATCGCTGGAGGCGGTCGAGTTGCTGGAGCTCATGGAACTGCTCCCGCACAGGTATCCGTTTTTGCTGGTCGATCGCATTGTCGATATCGATGGCGATAACTCTGCCATCGGTATCAAGAACGTGACGGTAAACGAACCGCAATTTACCGGGCACTTTCCCACCAATCCGGTCATGCCAGGTGTGTTGCTGATTGAAGGCATGGCCCAAACGGCGGGTGCGATCTGTGCACGCCACAGCCGAACGAAATCAAGCCTGGTCTACTTCATGACCATAGACAACGCCCGCTTTCGTAAGCCGGTGGTTCCTGGTGATCGCGTCGAATACCACGTTCACAAGCACAAGCAGCGCGGAAACATCTGGAAGTTCCACTGCGAAGCCAAAGTGGATGGGACAAAGGTAGCTGAAGCCGATATTGGGGCGATGCTTGTTCCGGATGAGGCTGGCAGCTGATGGACTCGGATAGTTTGAACATTCATCCGTCATCGGTAGTCGAGGACGGTGCAACAATCGCGGCGAACGTGACCATCGGACCGTTCTGCCATGTAGGGTCCGATGTCTCGCTGGCGGAAGGAGTGGTGTTGAAGAGCCACGTGTCGGTGACCGGCAGAACGAGTATCGGAAGCAACACCAGTGTGTTTCCCGGCGCAGTTCTGGGTGGCGAACCTCAGAACATTCGATACCAGGGTGAGGAAACCACCCTTTCCATTGGCTCCGGCTGCACGATCCGCGAAGGTGTCACCATGCACACCGGCATGCCGGATGCTGGTGGAAAGACCGTCATTGGCGACCGGTCAATGTTTCTGGCCTATTCTCACGTTGCCCACGATTGCCAGATCGGTGACGATGTCATTCTCTCGAACAATGTCATGTTGGGTGGCCATGTGGTCATCGGCGACCGGGTCATTATCGGTGGAGGCGCGGCCATCCATCAGTTTTGCCGTATTGGCCACCATGCCTTCCTCAGCGGCCTCTGCGGTTGCGCATTAGATCTCATTCCCTACGGCATGCTGGTGGGAAGCCCCGGTATTCTGACCGGGCTGAACGTAATTGGCATGCAACGCTCAGGCATCAGTAAAGACGATATTCGGCTCGCTCGTCAGGCGTTCAAGAAAATCTTTTATGGTCGAGGGACGATCCGTGAATCCGTTGCGGAAATCCGAGACGAGTATGGCGACGTGCCGGTGCTCACTGATATTTTCGATTTCTTGCAATCGGACACCAAACGCGGGTTCTCCTCCACGGTGCGCGAGCGAAAGTCCTGATACCATCCGTCGGTCAAAGGTGCTACGCATCATGGCACCTTGAAGCGGTAGGGCGGATCGGGTTGGAATTCGATGCTGACGGCGTCATCAAACGAGCGATCGAACACCATGGGGCGGCTGGCCATTATTGCTGGACGCGGACGCTTGCCGCTCGATGTCGCCGAAGCGGCCACGGTTGCTGGTGACGCACCATTCGTCATTGCCATCAAGGGCCAGGCGGAATCCATTCCAGATACCCTCGAGCACGAATACGTCACTCTTGGTGATGCGGTTCGCATCCAGGAGTTGGTCACTGGATACGGCATCGAACGGGTGATCATGTCTGGCGGTATCGACCGCCGGCCCGAATTCCGAGACATCCGGCTGCCGTTGCGGTTCATACCGCGACTACCGGGCCTGTTGCGCACGCTGCGCGGCAGCGGTGACGACAAGGTCCTGCGCGCCGTTATAGCCCTTTTCGAACAGGCTGGCTGTCGCGTATTGGGCGCACAGGAAGTCGTTCCTGACCTGCTCGCAGAAGACCGCACGCTGACAGCGCTGGAACCATCCGAAAAAGACTGGCGCAACATCCTGGCTGCCTATGATGGTGCGGACAGACTGGGCGAATTGGACGTCGGTCAGGGTGCCGTCTCGGTCGGCGGACGCATCGTTGCGTTGGAGGGGCCAGAGGGCACGGATGAAATGCTGAAAAGGGTTGCTGACCTTCGTGAATCCCAGCGCATCACCAAGCGCCCCGGAGGAGTGCTTGTAAAGCTCTGTAAGCGCCACCAGGATCTCCGTGCCGACCTTCCCAGCATAGGCCCTGACACCGTCACACGGGCGAAGGAAGCAGGATTGTCCGGAATCGCTTTAGAGGCGGGCAGGGCGTTTGTCCTGGATCGTGACCAGGTGGTGACGAATGCGGACGCGAGTTCCATGTTCGTGACCGGAATAACCCGCCGGCATGCGGATGGGGAGCTGGCAGAACAGCGTAAGCGCAATGGCAGATGACAAGACGCTGAAACTAGCGTTTATCGCCGGGGAAAGATCCGGTGACCTTCTCGGTGCCGGATTGATTGCCGCGATCCGCCAGAAGCATGCTGGTCAGATCGAACTGATTGGAATCGGGGGCGATGCCATGGCCGAGCTGGGATTGGAGTCCCTGTTCGATTACCAGGAGTTGTCGCTCATGGGCTTCGGTGCGGTGATCGCCCGATTGCCGCAATTGCTCATGCGCATCCGCGAGACAGCCCGTACGATTATTGCAGCAAAGCCCGATTGCCTTGTCATAATCGACAGCCCGGACTTTACCCACCGTGTGGCGCGGCGCGTTCGAGCAGCACTGCCTGATGTGCCGATTATTGACTATGTCTGTCCAACCGTCTGGGCCTGGAAGCCCGAGCGCGCGACAAAGATGACCGCATATATCGATCACGTGCTGTCGATATTTCCTTTCGAGCCTGAGATCGTCGCCAGTCTGGGCGGTCCGCCGGTCACCTATGTAGGGCATCGTTTGATGTCCGATGACGGCCTGCAGACGGCGGCTCAAATACAAAACGCAAAGCAGAAGAGTATTCAAGCGCTGCAATCGGAGCAAATACCTGACCCGGCATGCTGCCTGTTATTGCCTGGTTCACGCAACATCGAACTCAAGCTGCTGCTTCCGGCATTTCGCGACACCGTTGCTGAACTACGGGGGCGCAATCCGGAGCTCCGCTTTGTTATCCCGACGTTGCCGAGGCTCGAGGCGCGCATCAGGGAAGCGACAGCTCAATGGAATGCGCCGGTTGAGGTGGTTACCGGGGAGGCGGCGAAGTGGAAAGCGTTCGGGGAGGCGGACGCAGCCCTGGCCGCTTCTGGAACAGTTTTGCTTGAACTTGCTTTGGCAGGAGTGCCGTGTATCTCGATCTACAAGCTTGATCCGATTTCAAAGATGATGATGTATCGTGTGACAGCCTGGACTGCTGCACTGCCCAATTTCATCGCCGATTATCCGGTGATCAATGAATACATCAACGAATTCGTGCGGCCTGGTCTGCTCGCCCGGCGGTTGTTGAACCTGATGTCAAACAGCTCGGAACGGCAAACGATGATCGAAACATTCGATCGGGTGAAGGCGGCCATGGAAACCGATGTGCCGGCGAGCGACCTTGCCGCCGACACGGTGTTATCTGAATTGAAGAAGCACTAACGCAGTTAGCCAGTTCCTGGATCGGTGAGTAGCTAATAGGTCAAGATGCTCACCCACCATCGCCTTTTTCGAGGTGCGCCTTGTACGCCGCGTCGTCCATCAGTCCCTGCAATTGGGAGGCATCATTGAGTTTCAGTTTGATGAGCCACCCATCGCTTTCCGCTGATTTGTTGACCAACTCAGGTTCACCTTCAAGGGCATCGTTGACTGCGGTCACTTCGCCGTCGGCGGGCGCGTAGACATCGGAAGCCGCCTTTACGGATTCCACGACGATTATCGCCTCTCCTTTGGTGAACTCCCGTCCTACCTCAGGCAATTCGACAAAGACGAGATCTCCCAGCTGTTCTTGCGCGTGATCGGATATCCCCATCACCGCCTCATCTCCGTCGACACGAATCCACTCATGATCGTCGGTATATTGGGTATTGGCCATGTTTATGCTCCTCAATGGTATTGGCGGCAATCTAAGGGCGGCGGATGGGCGGCGCAGTGTAAAATCAGCTTTCGCACATTCGCAAAGAGACTGGTGCAAGGACCTGGTTGCTTCGAACGTGAGGTGACCGACCGCGAAAGGCTGGAGAACCGATCGAAATTGCACGGCATCAAAACCGCTGTCGGTTGATCACCGTATCCGGAGCGTATCAGCTCAAATATTGATGGGATCTGGTTCGCCACATGGTCTCCGGACATCGTTGCGCGTCCCGTACACCTGTACGGGTCTGCGCCCCTCTGTCAGGAGCCTGAGAGACTCGCGCACCCTCACGGCTGCGCTTACACCTTCGGCGCGGAACGGCTGTTCCGACTTTCCAGAGTGCCAATCGCAAACGGTCCGTTTGCCTGAGAGATTATGGGCACTTTTCCCCTTCGGCGGCTTTCGCATCGTTGATGCGTCCACGCTCTCCCGCAAGCGATCCGTGGCGCTGATTTTGCGCCACAAGGCACGACAAGGTTAGTGGAAGAAGTGGAAGCTGTCATCTATTGTTCGATGAAACCGTCAGATTCGGGTGGGGGCATGTTAGAGCCTATCATGGTTAGATTGAACCATTCTGCCGAGGTGCATTTGCGTCAAGGTCGAGGTCAAAACGCAGGCCGGGCTGGTGGCCCGGCCGAGGCTTTGAGCGAAGGAATTGGCGCAAATGCGCCCGGCTCTTCGGGTTTGCGGTCGGCGGACGCCCGCAGTGTCATGATGCTCGAGAGATGCCTCCGGCATCGCTCTGCGCTCCTTCCTCGCGGATCGCCGCGCCGACCACAAACAGAATTGCTTCAATCTAACCATGATAGGCTCTAGACCATGAAGAACCATCGGCGCTGGACAGAGCTGTCCCGGAAATTGTCCCAGATGGCTGTCAGCTTCGTAGCAGTGTTACTGCTGGCACCGGGTCCTTCTTTGGCCGACTCGGATCCGATAAAGCCCTACAAGGACAAACTGTTTTCCTATCCGGCGATTCTTTCTGAAAGCGACAACGGCTCGTTTTTGAAAGTCGATTATCGCAAGGAACGGGATTTGCACGGGCGGGATAAGATCCCAGAGCGCCGGGCCAAGGGCAAATACGTGAACATGCGTCCCAAACGCAAGCAGCGTGCCCTCACAATCAAGGCGCCGGACGTTGCGGTACAGGTGTATGAGACAGGAGAAGCAAAAAGCGCTCGATTTGCGGTCATCTTCATTCATGGTCGTGGTGGTGATCGTCGCCTTGGGGTCAAGGATTGGACGTTCGGCGGGAACTTCAATCGCCTGAAGAATCTGGTCGTTCGCAACCGCGGTGTTTACTACGCGCCGACGATTCCCAGCTTTGACAAAGCTGGCCTCGATCACCTGAAAACCCTTGTGACCTACATCAGGCGGACGTCACCCAAGGCTCCGGTCATTCTCGCCTGCGGATCGATGGGCAGCATTTTGTGCTGGAAAGGGGCTAACGATCCGGGTATCAGCGCTCGCCTGAAAGGGATTGTCATCCTTGGCGGCACCGGCGATGGAAACTTTTCAAGAAGCGCAGCCTACCAGGCACGGGTGCCGGTTCTGTTGGCTCATGGCAGCGCGGATTCTGTTTATGACTGGCGCAACCAAATGGCGCTCTATCGGGATATCCGATACTCCGCCAGTGATATTTACCCGGTTCGTTTCGTCTTGTTTGAAACTGGAAGCCATGGCACGCCAATCCGAATGATAGACTGGCGTGACACGCTCAACTGGATGCTGTCGCGCTAACAGCAGGTTTACTTGCACTCAGAGCCCGCAGCTCTAAGGTGCGCATTTCGGGTTCAAGCTCCCACTTTAACGGTTTGCTTCGACCTGGACTCCCAGGAGATCTGGCAGAGTCTGCGGTGCCAATTGCACATTGCCGAGGATCTGCACCACAGGCACCGGATTCGAAGGCTTCGCTTCAACCGAAAGGTTTTGCGGATTCTCGAAGAATGCTTTGGCGGCTTGAGAGACTTGTTGCGTGAAGGCTTCATTACCAACAATCGCCAGCATGCCGTCCAACTGACCGAGCAGCACTTGCGACATCTGGTCTTCGCTCAGGCCGGCTTGTGCCGATGCAAGCGCCAGAGCCTTCTCAACACCGCCCTCGTTGACAAGCTCAAGCTCCAGCGATTTCAAGTTGAGTGTTGCGATTGCCGCCTGTGCCTGCATGGGGTTCTGCAATACGGTTTTGGGCAGGCCACCAAGACGTGCTTTTGCGCGGACGGCACCAATGTCGCCGACTTCCACCACGATATTGTCAATGATGAGATCTTCGCTGGCTTCGTCCCACCGCACTTCAAGCGCTTCGGACAAACGCAGCGTCGTGATGCCGGCCGCTTTGAGGATCTGCTCTGCTTCGCGGTCATCCAGCGCCTCTACGGGAATCTCCAAATCATCGACAGAAACGACAACATCCGTAGGAATCGGCGGCACAGTTGTTTGCATCGCCATCAAAAAACCGCCGAGGCTCGCCGTGCCTTCACCCGGGATGTCCGCGAAGAAGTCTTCCGCCGAAATGGCAATCGACCACGGCGTGAAAAGACGAGCTACCTCCAACGGGTCCGGCTCGGAATTGCTCATCATCTGTTTTTCAATGAACGGCTTCATCGGTGCATAAGGAGGGAACTCGACATCTTCGATGGCAAATCTGCCGAGGCTGACCTCACCAGCCGGTTCAATGTTAACGTCGATCGACGACAGCGAGAACTCGCCTAGACCATCCGGACTCAGGTCATCGATGAGAAACTGGGCCATCTTCATCGACCCGTTAATGTCGGGATCATCGGGATCTCTGAAGTCCACGCTGAGCCCATCGATGGAGGTTCGGCCGATTGCAAAGGAGCGGAAAAACTCCAGCGGAAGATGGGCCAAATCATCCTCGTCGAAGTCTTCGGTGACAATGGCATTGTCGATCAGTTCAATCAGGTTTGTCTGGGGCGGCCGCAAGGCGATATCTTCATAGGAAATCCGGTCGATATTCATGTTGAAGAAGTCGGATTCGATCCGATATCCGAGCATCGTCATGGAACCCAGATAGGTTTTGAACGTGCCGTCGGGTGGGCCACCACCCTGTAGAAAATCCGCGGCCGCACCGAAATTGTAATCTTCCATGCGGGTGCTCGCCATGCGGATCGACATGTCGATGGTCTCGCCTTCGCTTTCAACCCCAGTCAGGTTCTGTTCGAACAGGCCTGTTGAATATTCTCCGATAACGCCGTCACGCACGTCTTTGACCAGCAGGTCGTTCATGACATATCCAAAGGACGTGTCGTCACCGGGCTGATCTACTTCTTTGATCGTCAGGTCGAGCTTCTTGATCCGTTGTTCGTCCATTGAGAAGTCGTTGATGGTGTTGAGCACGGGGAGCCAACGACCGACGGGGTGTTTCGGATCGTCTTGCACGACCGGAAACACCGGCCAGGCAGCGTTCGTCACCGAATAGCCGTCTATGGTGCCTTCCAGCGCCAGCCCCTCGTCATCATCGTCTCCCCTGATTTCGGCATTGAAGCTGGTGCCGTCCGCTAGGGTCAGTCCGACCACCGAAAATCCTGCATCACCTTTTTCGAGCTTTTCAGCCACGAGTTGAGGAACCAGGAAACTGATGCTCACCGAAACACTGTTCTTGTCCCCATCGGATCCATCACTTGTCTTCTCGGCATCGAACTCGAATACCTTTGAATAGGTGTATTCGAGGCCGCTGACGGTCAGCGTGTCGCCTGACTCATGAATGGTCTCGTAGCTTGCGGATATCCCGAGATTGGCGTCCGACTTGAGCCACGCATCGAATGCCTCCTGGCCGGTTTCCTGTGCTGTTGCCGGAACGGCAAAAAGAGCGGCAATGCTGATGGAATAGGCGATGCTGCGCGTCATGGCATGTCTCCCCGGGTTATTATCGCTATTGATCAATATAGGAAGCCGGATGGAGCAACAACAATCCCTCATGACAGTAATATCTCGCGGGCACAAAAAAACCCCCGGACAATGCCGGGGGTCCAGATCGGCCGATTTGACGGCCGCAAGGGAGAACCAATCCGATTAGACGGAGTAGTACATATCGAACTCAACCGGATGCGGCGTGTGTTCGAAGCGGATGACCTCCTCCATCTTCAGTTCGATATAGGCATCGATCTGATCGTCAAGGAACACACCGCCGGCGGTCAGGAATTCCCGATCGCCATCAAGGCATTCAACCGCTTCGCGAAGCGAGGCGGAAACAGTGGGAATTTCCTTCAATTCCTGTGGCGGCAGGTCATAGAGGTCCTTGTCCATCGCATCGCCCGGATGCAGTTTGTTCTTGATGCCGTCGAGACCGGCCATCAGCATGGCGGCGAACCCGAGATAAGGATTGCACGTCGGGTCAGGGAATCGAACTTCGACACGTTTCGCCTTCGGGGAAGTTCCGAACGGGATCCTGCATGAAGCAGAGCGGTTGCGCGCTGAGTAGGCAAGCAGAACCGGGGCCTCGTAGCCTGGGACCAGGCGCTTGTAAGAATTGGTCGACGGGTTGGTGAACGCGTTCAACGCTTTGGCGTGCTTGATGATGCCGCCGATGTAATACAGGCAACTCTCGGACAAACCGGCATAGTCGTCGCCAGCGAAGGTCGGCTTGCCGTCCTTCCAGATCGACTGGTGCACATGCATGCCCGTACCGTTGTCGCCGTAGACCGGCTTCGGCATGAAGGTGGCCGTCTTGCCGTAGGCGTTGGCAACCTGATGAACCACATACTTGTAGATCTGCAGCTTGTCGGCATTGACCGTCATGGAGTCGAACATGATGCCGAGCTCATGCTGTGCAGCGGCCACTTCGTGGTGGTGCTTTTCGACGGTTACGCCCATCTCTGCCATCACGGTCAGCATTTCTGAACGCATGTCCTGAGCGCTGTCAACCGGCGGTACCGGGAAGTAGCCGCCCTTGGTGCGCGGCCGATGGCCGAGGTTTCCAACTTCGTACTCGGCATCGGTGTTCGAAGGCAGTTCACCGCTATCGAGCATGAAGCCGGTGTTGTACGGATCGGTTGAAAAACGCACGTCGTCGAAAACGAAGAACTCGGCTTCCGGGCCGACGAAGACAGTGTCGCCGATTCCCGAGGCCTGCAGATAAGCTTCGGCTTTTTTCGACGTTCCCCGCGGGTCACGGCCGTAGGGCTCACCGGAGATTGGGTCGAGAATGTCGCACATGATCGCCAAAGTAGACTGGGCAAAGAACGGATCCGTATGAGCAGACCCCGTATCCGGCATCAGAACCATGTCGGATTCGTTGATGGCCTTCCAGCCAGCGATGGACGATCCGTCGAACATGACACCATCGGCAAACATGTCTTCGTCGACGACGCTGGCATCCATGGTGACGTGCTGCATCTTGCCGCGCGGATCGGTAAAGCGCAGATCGACGAACTTGACGTCATTGTCCTTGATTTGCTTGAGAATATCGGAGGCACTCGCCATTTCATTCTTCCCTTGTTTTGAGATTTGCTTGTTGTCTCTGCGCCGCGCAGGCGGCGCAAACTCAGATTGCGTCGTTACCGGTTTCCCCGGTGCGGATACGAATAACTTCCTCGACGTTCGACACGAAAATCTTACCGTCGCCGATACGGCCCGTCTGGGCTGCATTGCGTATGGCTTCGATGGCGGCGTCGACGGTTTCGTCGGAGAGGACCACTTCGACTTTCACCTTGGGCAGAAAGTCCACGACATATTCAGCGCCCCGATAGAGTTCGGTGTGCCCCTTCTGCCGACCGAAGCCCTTGGCTTCCGTTACGGTTATGCCTTGCAGTCCCACCTCTTGCAGGGCTTCCTTCACCTCGTCGAGTTTGAAGGGTTTGATAATTGCTTCGATTTTTTTCATCAGAGAACATCTCGTTGCTGAATCCACCTAAGCGAAGTCCGACCATCGGTTTGCCTCACTTGACTGCGCAAATGCATAAGCCGTGCCAAATGCGGCTCTCAGCGGAAAAAAATGATAGTGACGGCAATTGAACCGCCGAAAAGCCCTGCCTCGCCGCGCAGAAGTTGCAAACGGGTGCTATGCCATCATCGGCAGACGGTGTTTCGTAAGTGGTCTGCCTAATTTTTAGTCTATTCAGATTGACTAGAATTTAGGCAAATGCACAAAAAATAGTCTGCCTTTGTGGAGGGTGATCCGCATGACAGCAAGCGATATTTTGGCTTGCTCCACCGACAGGCTTTGCTGCAAATAGGGGCACTTATTGAGGTATACGCTATGCGTGAATCGGCCACTCCCCTGGTCAGTCCTGTTGAGATGGCGTCGGTTGATCAGGCGGCCATTTCCAGTGGCATTGATGGATATCGACTGATGGAGATAGCCGGCGCCGCGCTGGCTGCCTGCATTCTCAGGCATTATCCGGACGCTCAAAACGCGGTGGTGCTGTGCGGGCCGGGGAACAATGGTGGCGATGGTTATGTCGCCGCTCGACATCTTCGCGCCGCGGGCTTGCCGGTATCGGTTCATTCTCTCGTCGATGTGGCAAAGCTTGCTGGCGACGCCGCCAAGGCCCGGGATGAGTGGACCGGGCCGATCTCAGCGCTCGATGCAATGGCTTTGTCCGAGGGGGCTATCGTCGTCGACGCATTGTTCGGGGGCGGTCTGGATCGGGCAATCGAGGGAAATGCAGCGGCAACTATCAATGCGATAAATTTGGCTGGAGTTCCTGTTGTAGCGGCCGATCTTCCGTCGGGAATTTCAGGCCGGTCCGGCGAGATCTTCGGGACCGCTTTACAGGCGGATCACACGGTCACTTTTGTCGCGCCGAAGCCGGGCCACTACCTGCTGCCGGGCGCTGATCATTGTGGCGCTCTACATGTGATCGACATTGGCATCCCCGGTCGTTTCATCGAGGCTTTGCAGGTTTCCTTGTGGCGCAATGACCCGGCGATATGGCGAGCTTCACTGCCCCATGCGCAACAGGGAGATCACAAATACACCCATGGCCACCTCTGCGTTTTCAGTGGAGGATTTGCCAGCACGGGAGCAGCCCGTTTGGCGGCTTTGGCCGGCCTGAAGGCTGGCGCGGGTCTCGTCACCGTACTTGCGCCGGGCTCTGCGGTCGCGGCCAATGCCGCTCACCTGACGGCCGTGATGTTGCGCAAGGTCGATGACGAAGCCGGACTTTCGATACTACTGGATGATGAGCGGTTCAATGCCTTCGTGCTTGGACCAGCTTTTGGCGTCGGCGAGCGAGCTCGAAGCTTCGTCGGCCAATTGGCGACTGCCCGACGGGCGATCGTGCTCGACGCGGACGGGCTGACGTCATTCAGCGACCACATTGAGCACCTGTGTTCTGTCGGAGCAGAGACCGAACTTCTCATGACCCCGCATCAGGGAGAATTCACACGGCTATTTCCGGATCTGATGAAGGACAGCAGGCTGTCGAAAGTGGATCGAGCGATCCGTGCAGCTGAACGAACCGGTGCAGTGGTGCTGTACAAGGGTGCCGATACGGTCGTTGCCGCACCTGATGGTCGAGCTGTGATCAATGTCAATGCGCCGCCCTGGCTGGCGACGGCCGGTTCTGGAGACTGTTTGGCCGGCATCGCAGGTGGTCTAATCGCGCGGGGAATGCCGACCTTTGAGGCGGCGGCCGCCGCCGCTTATTTGCATGGCCTTGCAGCAAAGGTCGCGGGCGAGGGGATGACTGCTGAAGACATTCCCTCCGCACTCCCACCGATGAGTTCATTTCTTCAGGCCTAGTAGACAAATCGGAGTTTGACCCCATGGAACTCACCGCGGGAAACCTGTTCGCGCAATTGCCCGAGGCCGCGCTGAAAGAGGAATTGTTCGAGATCCTTTTCGCGCGCGACGGCATGCGAATAGAGCGTATCGTATCGACGGGCCATAGCAGCGATGAATGGTACGATCAGGAAGACGATGAGTGGGTCGTACTCCTGTCCGGGGCAGCGGGGTTACGGATAGAGAATGAGGCGCAGGATCGAGAACTAGCGCCTGGCGATTGGCTGTTTCTTCCAGCTCACTGTCGGCACCGCGTTACTTGGACTCAAGCCCAGCCAGCAACCGTTTGGCTTGCCATTCATGCTTCCCAGGAGGGCAAAGTTTAGCAGTGTTTGGCGTTTGCAATCCGGTACGGATCAGGCAACCCGCTCCTGCAAAGCCATCGCCGCCTGAGGCGCGCGAACCTTTCCTTCGTGAATGAAATAGACGAACACATCGCGTGGTTCGGTCGCGGGGTTGTGTACCGAATTCGCCAGGGGCAACCCATCGGTCACAGAACCCGCAGCCCAGTCTGAGCAGCACCGGGCCCACTGATCCAGCGCGTCCTCCTTATAGGCGGTCGGGATGTCGTCTTCGCCCTTCTGCAGCCGCGCATAGACGAATGGCGCGGTCACATCAGCAATTTCTGGATACGTATGATGGTCCGCATAAACCACCGCCACACCGTGGCTTGTCGCGAGATCGATGAATTCGGGGCAAACAAAGGAATCGTGCCTGACTTCGATGGCATGGCGCAATGCGATTCCGTCGCGGCTGTCGGGCAATAGCGACAAGAAGGCGCCGAAGTCGTCCGGATCGAATTTTTTGGTCTTGGCGAACTGCCAGAGCAACGGTCCGAGATGGTCGCCGAGCTCGGTGATACCTGACCCCAGAAAACGCTCCATCGACTCTCCGGCTTCCGCCAGGACCTTGCGGTTGGTCACGAAGCGATTGCCTTTAAGCGAAAAGATGAATCCGTCAGGAACATCGGCCGCCCACTTGGCGAATGTGGCTGGTTTCTGGGTGCCGTAATAGGTGCCGTTCACTTCGATCGTGTTGAGCTGTCGGCTGGCATAGTTGAGCTCGTTTTTCTGGGCAAGTTTGTCCGGATAAAACGTGCCGCGCCAGGGTGCGAACGTCCAGCCTCCGATACCCGTCCTGATCACACCTGACTTGTCCATGTCCGGCTCCTCCCTCAGGTTATTCAGCTGCCTCGATGGATTTGGCGGGCCGCCTCTTTAACAGGTCTTTCAGATACTGTCCGGTGTAGGATGCTTTAACATCGACCACCTGCTCTGGCGTACCGCATGCCACCACCATGCCGCCACCGTCGCCGCCTTCGGGACCAAGGTCGATGATGTAATCGGCTGTCTTTATGACCTCGAGATTGTGTTCAATCACAACGACCGAATTGCCCTGATTGACGATCTCGTGCAGCACATCCAACAACTTTGCCACGTCGTGGAAATGCAGACCGGTAGTGGGTTCGTCGAGAATGTAGAGCGTTCTGCCGGTGGAGCGTTTTGACAGCTCTTTGGCGAGCTTCACCCGTTGCGCCTCGCCGCCCGACAGCGTGGTCGCCTGTTGACCGATCTTGATGTATCCGAGGCCGACACGCCGCAACGTGGTGAGCTTGTCGCGCACCGCCGGTACGGCGGCGAAGAATTCGCATCCTTCCTCAACGGTCATCGCCAGAACGTCGGCGATCGACTTGCCCTTGAAGGTGACTTCCAGCGTTTCACGGTTATATCGTTGTCCATGGCAGACGTCACAGGTGACGTAAACATCCGGCAGGAAGTGCATTTCGATCTTGATGACACCATCGCCTTGGCATGCCTCGCAGCGCCCACCTTTGACATTGAATGAAAACCGTCCAGGCAAGTATCCGCGAGCCTTGGACTCAGGGAGACCGGCAAACCAGTCGCGGATCGGCGTGAACGCACCCGTATAAGTGGCCGGGTTCGACCGTGGCGTGCGACCGATCGGTGATTGGTCGATGTCGATGACCTTGTCGATGTGTTGCAGCCCATCGATCCGCTCGTGCGCAGCCGGATGGTCGCGGGCGCCCATGACCCGCCGTGCCGCCGCTTTGTAGAGCGTTTCGATCAGGAAGGTCGATTTTCCGCCACCGGAAACGCCGGTAACTGCGGTGAAAACACCGAGCGGAATGCTCGCCGTTATGTCTTTGAGATTGTTGGCGCTTGCGCCGTGAACAGTAATCTGCCGCTTCTTTGAAAATTTCCGGCGTTGTTCCGGGACTGCAATTTCCTGAATTCCGGAAAGATATTGGCCGGTCAGCGATTGTGGCGTTGCCATGATCTCCTGCGGCGTTCCCTGGGCGACGATCTCGCCGCCATGGATTCCAGCCGCCGGACCGATATCGACCACGTGGTCGGCAGTCAGGATCGCGTCCTCATCGTGTTCCACGACGATCACTGTGTTGCCGATGTCACGCAGATGCTTGAGTGTATCGAGGAGGCGGGCATTGTCTCGCTGATGCAGACCGATCGAGGGCTCATCGAGCACATAAAGCACGCCCGTGAGACCAGATCCGATCTGCGAGGCCAGCCGAATTCGCTGACTTTCGCCGCCGGACAGCGTGCCTGAGTTTCGTGATAGAGTAAGATAGTCCAGGCCGACATCGTTGAGAAATTTCAGGCGATCGCAGATTTCCTTGAAGATTCGCCCCGCGATTTCGTTTTGCTTGTCGGTCAATTGCCGCGGAAGTCCATCGAACCAGGTGCCGGCGTCTCGGATCGACATCTGAGTTACTTGTCCTGCGTGCAGGCCGGCAATCTTCACTGCCATGGCTTCAGGCTTCAACCGGTAGCCGTTGCAGCTCGGGCAGGGCGCAGCTGCCATGTAGCGCTCGATTTCCTCGCGAGCCCAGGCAGAATCCGTTTCTTTCCAACGGCGCTCCAGGTTCGGGATGATGCCCTCGAAATTCTTCGTCGTCTTGTAGGAGCGCAAACCGTCGTCATAGTGGAATTCGATTTTCTCATCGGTTCCGCGCAGGATGACCTCCTGGGCTTCCTCGGACAATTCGTTCCATCGGTCTCCGAGTTTGAAGTCGAAATGCCGTCCCAGCGCTTCCAGCGTCTGACCATAATAGGGGGAGCTCGACTTCGCCCATGGCGCAATCGCACCGTCGCGCAACGTTCGGCCCGGCTCCGGGATAATCAGGTCCGGGTCGATTTTCTGCTGGGTTCCGAGCCCATCGCAGGTCGGGCAGGCGCCGAAGGGGTTGTTGAAGGAAAACAGACGTGGCTCGATTTCAGGAATGGTGAAGCCGGAAACCGGGCAAGCGAACCTTTCCGAGAAGACCAGACGCTCATGGGTCTCGTTCTTCGATTTGTTGGCGCTGCCGCCCGAGGTCTCATCTTCCGGAAGCGGACGGTCTGCAAATTCCGCTACGGCGAGACCGTCGGCCAATTGCAGGCAAGTCTCAAGACTGTCGGCAAGCCGTGCGGCGAGGTCGTCTCGCACCACCACCCGATCAACCACCACGTCGATATCGTGCTTGAACTTCTTGTCCAACGGCGGGACGTCGGCAATTTCGTAGTAGATGCCATCGACCTTGACGCGCTGAAACCCCTTTTTCATCAGCTCGGCGAGTTCCTTGCGGTACTCGCCTTTGCGGCCGCGAACCAGTGGCGCCAGAATGTAGAGCCGCGTGCCGTCATCGAGGGCCATGACACGATCGACCATCTGGCTGACCGTCTGACTCTCGATGGGCAAACCTGTCTCGGGCGAATAGGGGATGCCGACACGGGCAAAAAGCAGTCGAAGATAGTCATAAATCTCGGTGACGGTACCGACAGTCGAGCGCGGGTTGCGCGACGTTGTCTTCTGCTCGATGGATATTGCCGGAGACAGGCCTTCGATCTGGTCTACATCCGGCTTCTGCATCATCTCCAGGAATTGCCGAGCATACGCCGATAGACTTTCCACATAACGCCGCTGACCCTCCGCATAGATCGTGTCGAATGCGAGGGAGGATTTCCCCGAACCTGAAAGGCCGGTCATGACCACCAGCGTATTACGCGGCAGGTCGAGATCAACGCCCTTGAGATTGTGCTCCCGTGCGCCGCGAATGGAAATGGTCTTAAGCTCGCTCATCGTCTCCGTCCGCAATCGACGCGATTGCTCTCATGAACCCTTGGCTCTGTCTGTAAATCGCCGGCCCGCCGGGCTTGGCGCCGCGATCTAATGTAGGCTTTGCGCTGCAGTTGTCGAGCGATCCACAGCACATTCTCGAAGTTGGGAATCGATTGACAAGGCACTCTAACCAAAATAGAACATAATGTGAACAAAAAGCTCCTGTGGAAAGTTGTAGCGGATCGGACACGAGGTGACCAGATGGTCTAAGGTCGGTCGAATTTGAAAGTCCGGTCCTTGCCTGTGGACGGGTGTAGAAACATCGAGGTGTGATCATGGCGGGCAGCGTCAACAAAGTCATATTGGTCGGAAATTTGGGAGCCGACCCGGAAATTCGCCGCACTCAGGATGGCCGGCCTATCGCCAATCTGCGGGTGGCGACGTCTGAAAGCTGGCGTGACCGCAATTCCGGCGAGAGGCGCGAGCGAACCGAATGGCATCGCGTTGTCATTTTCAGCGAAGGGCTTTGTAAAATTGCCGAGCAATATCTGCGGAAAGGCTCCAAGATCTATCTTGAAGGTCAATTGCAGACACGCAAATGGCAGGATCAAAGCGGCCAGGACCGGTATTCCACTGAAGTGGTACTGCAGGGTTTCAACTCGACGCTGACCATGCTCGACGGCCGTTCCGACGCGCCGGCCGGCGGGAACTTTGGAGACCCGGGCCCGGATATGGGGTCCTCCGGCCCATCGGAGGGCGGCGGCGCCGGCGGCGCCGGCGGCAACTTCTCCAATGATATGGATGACGAAATTCCGTTCTGATGCCGCTGCGTCATTTTCGTGACGAGCAACACGGAAACTGGTGATCGCTTTGGCGCCTGGCTTGAGGAGCTTTCTTCCGGCTCGCCGACGCCAGGCGGTGGTTCGGCTGCAGCGGTTGCGGTGTCCATGGGCGCCGGGTTGATCTGCATGGTCTGCAACCTGACCATCGGCAATCCAAAATTCTCGGCTAATGAAGATCGCTTGCGCCGAGTGTTGCGTGATGCCGAAACGGCGAGACGTAAATCACTGGAATTTGCGGATGAAGACGTCAGGGCGTTTGAGGCGGTCATGGCGGCATACCGCATGCCGCGTTCGACCGGTGATGAAATACTGCATCGGAAACGCGCTCTCCAGCAGGCCTTCGCAGCGGCTGCGGAACCGCCCTTGCGTCTTGCGCATGTCGCTGTGGAGGTCCTCGGGTTTGCGGACGCCATTGTCGACTGCTCGAACCCGAATGTGATCACGGACATCGCCGTTGCGGCTGCGATGGCCCGTGCGGGTCTGGAGTCGTCGATGGTCAATGTGGCGTTCAACCTCAAGTCACTCGAGGACGGCGAAACAAAAACCCGTATTGCCGACGAGCTCGATCTGTGTCGACCGGCGCTTTATCGCGCCGAACATCTCAAAGCTGTGATCGGCCGACGCTTGACCTGAAACACCGAATTCGGTCTCAAGGAATAGAACAGAATTCTTGGAGGTTCCGATGCAGGTCATGCGTTCAATCCGTTACGCACTCGCCGCCCTCATGGTGGTCACGGTCATACCGGTCACTATGGCCGGAGAAGTTGAAGTGGTCGGAGCCGAGGCAACGCAGCAATCGGATAGCACCTGGAGGTTTTCGGTTACACTCCTTCATGATGACAACGGCTGGGATCACTATGCGGATCGTTGGGATGTCGTTGGACCCGATGGCACGGTCTATGGCGAACGTGTCCTTCTGCATCCGCACGACAACGAGCAGCCGTTCACCCGCAGCCTCTCAGGCGTCGTCGTTCCGGACAATGTCGATGAAGTCGTGATCCGAGGCCATGACAAGGTTCATGAACTTGGCGGCAAGGAAATGACACTGAAGCTCGTCCGTTAAATTGAGTAGTGGTCCAAGCCAGAGGCGAGCGTCAGTCTGTCCTGATGATATGAAATCGGGCGCCGACAGGCTGACGGCCTGAGGGCACCCGATAGTTCTGATCGACCACATCCTTGCGGAGGGACAGCGGTGAAGCCTTAGAAGAAACCCCTGCGCTGCCACCAGCCAGCCTTTTTCGGCTTCTTCTCGGCATTCTCGGTATCTTCGGCAGTCTCACCTGTCGAGGAGGTGATTTTGGGTTCGATGACTTCGTCATCCGAGGTTTTGCGGCGCCGGCTTGCCCGTTTGGGTTTCTCCTCGGTCACCAGATCAGCCTCCGCTACTAGCACTGTCTCTGATGCTGCTTCGACAGAAACGGCCGGTGCCTCCGGCTCCGGTGTTTCAGCCTCGGCGACCACCGAATCCGCCTGATCGCTAGCTTGCTCTTCCTTTTTCTTTCTTGGACTGCGGCGCCTTTTCGGCTTCGGCTTTTCGTCTTCGGTCGGCTGCTCGGCTTCAGGCGCGACACTGCTTTCGATCGGATCCGATGCCTGTGTTTCTATGTCGGTGGCTGATTCCGCGACCACAATCTCGGCCTCGGCGGGACTGTCAGCTGGATCAGAGACCGCCGTTTCTTCATCGCCAGCCTCGAGATCAGTTTGTTCCGCGACATCCGTTTCAACTGTTACACCGTCCTGTTCACGATTGCGACGGCCGCCTCGCTTGCCCCGGCGGCGGCGTTTTTTGCGCTGTTCACCATCTTCCTCGCCAACAGCCTCGACATCCGATCCGTCTTCAGCGGATTGGTCGTTGGCCTCATCGCCGTTGCCGCGACCGCGACGGCGACGGCGTCGTTTGCGTTTGCGACCACCGTCTTCGTCATCGCCGGCAAATGCCGTCTCGGCGATATCGTCTTCGGTTTCCTCTTCGAGATCCGGTTGAACCGCGGCATCGATAACCACAGGCGATGCAACCGGTTCGCCCTGATCGATTGCTATGTGTTGCTGGCCGATCTCGACGTCTGCCTCCACCGTGATGGTCAGACCGAAGCGGCTCTCCAGTTCGATGATCGTGTCCCGTTTCTGATTGAGCAGATAGAGGGCGATATCGGGCAGGGTGCGAATGGTCACGTTATGCTTGGTGTTGCGGAGCAGATATTCTTCTGTCGTTCGCAAAACATAGAGAGCAACGGACGAGTCCGAGCGTACATAGCCCGTGCCGCCGCAATCCTCGCAAACCTGCATCGTGCTTTCCAGGACGCTCGCCCGAATCCGTTGGCGGGACATTTCGAGCAACCCGAAATGAGAAATGCGGCCCACCTGGATCCGCGCCCGGTCGCTTTTCAGGCACTCTTTGAGCTTTTTCTCCACCGAACGGTTGTTGCGTTTCTCCTCCATGTCGATGAAGTCGATCACGATAAGGCCCGCAAGGTCCCGGAGGCGCAGCTGTCTTGCAACTTCCTCGGCAGCTTCAAGGTTGGTGCGAAGAGCTGTGTCCTCGATCGAGTGCTCCTTGGTGGAGCGACCGGAGTTCACGTCGATCGCAACCAGCGCTTCGGTCTGGTTGATGATGATGTATCCGCCAGATTTGAGCGTCACCTGAGGCTGCAGCATCTTGTCGAGCTGGGCCTCGATCCCAGAGCGCGCGAAGATCGGCTGCACCTCACGATAGGGCTGAACCGCCTTGGCGTGGCTGGGCATCAGCATCTTCATGAAGTCCTTGGCTTCACGATATCCGGAGTCCCCGGAGACGATGACCTCGCCAATGTCCTTGTTGTAGAGGTCCCTGATCGACCGTTTGATCAGGCTGCCTTCCTCATATACGAGGCATGGCGCTGTGGATGTCAGGGTCAGGTTGCGGACATTTTCCCACAGCCGCATCAGGTATTCGAAGTCGCGCTTGATCTCCGCTTTCGTTCTGTTGGCACCGGCAGTACGTAAAATTACGCCCATGCCCTGCGGTACTTCAAGACCGCGGGCAATTTCCTTGAGCCGCTTGCGATCCTGGACGTTGGTGATCTTGCGCGAGATGCCGCCGCCGCGCGCGGTGTTGGGCATCAACACGGAATAGCGTCCTGCCAGCGACAGGTAAGTGGTGAGAGCAGCTCCCTTGTTGCCGCGTTCTTCCTTGACGACCTGAACCAGTATAATCTGGCGACGCTTGATGACTTCTTGGATCCTGTACTGTTTGCGCGATTTGCGCGCTCGGTCCGGAACCTCTTCGAGGGCGTCTTCAGCGCCGACCGATTCAACTGGAACGGAATCCTCGTCTTCATCCTCGTCATCGTCTTCGTCGACGCGTGGCTTCCTGCTCGACTTCTTTCTCTTTGCAGGCTCCTTCGCTTCAACCACTTCCGAAACCTCATCGGTATCGACAGCAGCGGCAATGGAGTCTGGCGGGTCTTTCTTTGCTGTTTCGTCTTCGTCTGCCAACCCGGAATCGGTCGGCTCGTCCGACGGTTCGTCATTGCCGACATCGGTATCCTCGACGTCGATCTGTGGCTCTTCACTCTCGTTTGAAAGTGTATCTGCGTCTTCGGCCCGAAGCGACTGTGTTTCGGCTTCCGGCTCGGGTGCATCGATTGGCGGTGTTTTTTCTATCGCCGCCTTTGTGCCCTCATCGATTGCTTCGTCCGCCGGCTCGCTACCGTCGCTAACGGGTTGCGATTCACTCGCCTGCGCGTTGGCATCGGAGGCCTCCGCGATAGCCGGTTTGGCTTCTTTTTTGGATTTGCCGCGGCTGCGGCGGGTCCGTGACTTCTTTTTGGCCGGTTTTTCGGCCTCGTTGTCGTCATCTTCCGCCCGCGCTTCCTCGGCTTCCGCGTCAAGCAAAGCCTGCCGATCGGCTACCGGGATCTGGTAGTAGTCCGGGTGGATTTCGGAAAATGCAAGAAAACCATGGCGGTTACCGCCATATTCCACGAATGCCGCCTGAAGCGACGGTTCGACACGGGTTACTTTCGCCAGATAAATGTTACCGCGCAGCTGCTTCTTGTGCTGCGATTCGAAATCAAATTCCTCTATGCGGTTCCCACGTACGACGACGACGCGCGTTTCTTCCTCGTGGGACGCGTCGATCAGCATCTTGTCTGCCATTTAAGAAATGCTCCTCGGCATTTCTCGACACATTGTGCCCTCCGGGCGACCTTGCCCTTCGGTGAATATGAGTCGACATGCCGAAATTGATCGTTCCCGCCGTACCGATGCGTGCACCCACAGCGACCGGCGAAACGCCGGTTGGGAGATCTGTGGAATTCAACACTGTCATCTTAACTCCCGGCAGGAAGATATGAACGTAAGGTCTTGTTCAGACCGATGAATTCGCTTCCATACAGAAGCGGGCGGCCTAATGCCGCGATTCGATTGCCGTAAACGGCCGAGATCGATTTACTCCGAGGTATTGAGACGCTTTGACGTCAGATGAAACGACCCTATGGCGCCATATTTCCCTGATTTGGGTGGCTGCCCCGTCGACCGGTTCTATCCCGTCAGCGGTTCACTCCTCACTTCCGCTTTTATGATGTTGCGACCACTCTGGCAAGGGGCAAGCGAATATGCGCTTCCGCAGAACTCACCGGTTGGTTAAACACCAAGCCGTCACACTACACCGCAGGTGGCTATTACCTGGTTTTCGGGCCTTGCAAAAAAGGATTTGATCGACGCCCTGTCGTTCCCACGGCCGTTTTCATGTAAGGGTTGCCGCAACTGATTCAAGTTAGCCTCACGCCGTTGTTGCGGATGTTTGGGAGAGCCCGGAGCAAGTGTTTTCAGGAATGACTGTTCAGTCTGTCCGTTTTGTCGGCCCGATCCGACGTGCAGCTTACTTCGGGTGCTGCTTGCTGGTGCTCTGGTTCCTGTCAAACGTGATACCGGCTCCCGTGTGGACGCTCCCAGTATCGGCACAGGAAGCGAAGGCGCAGCAGGCAGGGCAACTGGTTGCCTATGATATGCGGGTCGCCGGCGATGAAACGAGAACACGCGTCGTCATCGAGTTTGAACAACGACCGGATTACTCCTTCCATTTGCTCGGAGCGCCCCACCGATTGGTGGTCGATTTGCCTGAGACCGTCTTCGGATTCGACAATCAGGATAACCAGGGCAGGGGGCTGCTCTCCGACGTCCGTTTCGGTTTGATGGCTCCGGGGCGGTCGCGCATCGTGTTTTCGGCGATCGGTCCGGTCAAACCTGAGACCGTTCGGGTGGTTGAGAATGAGAACGATGACGGCTATCGGCTGGTGTTCGACCTGGTGGCGATATCCGACCGCGAATTCGCTGCGCTGATGCACAAACAGGAGTGGCCGGAGAAAGTACGAAGCGAGGGCAAGAGCGCGCGCCTTCCGACCACCGATCCGCGCGACGAAAGACCATTCACTGTTGCAATCGATCCCGGACATGGTGGGATCGACGCCGGAGCCCGCGGTCGCGAAGGTTCGCAGGAAAAGAACCTCACCCTGGATATGGCGGAAACGCTGAAGTCTGTGCTCGACAATTATGCAGACATTCGGGTTGTTATGACCCGCACGGATGACCGGTTTGTTTCACTGGCGGAACGGGTTCGAATTGCCCGGCAGCATGAGGCCGACCTGTTGGTATCGCTGCATGCGGACTCCATCCGGTTGCGCGGTGTACGCGGCGCCACCGTCTATACGCTATCTGACAAGGCATCCGACCGCATGGCGCAACAGTTGGCCACCAGGGAAAATCGGTCCGATCTGATTGCCGGATTGTCCCTGGAAGATCAACAGGACGGTGTGGCAGACATCCTGATTGACCTTACCCGGCGCGAAACTCAGCTGTTTTCGATCGGCATGGCTCGGGCAGTCATCGAATCCTTTGACGGCAACATCAAGCTGATCAACAACCCCATGCGTTCCGCCGGTTTCCGCGTTTTGCGGGCCCACGACGTTCCTTCGGTGCTGGTTGAGCTCGGCTATCTCTCAAATCGAGAGGATGAAAGGCTCCTGCGGGATCCGAAATGGCGCGAAAACGCGGCAAAACTGCTCGCCTCGGCGATCGACTCGTTTCGCCAAAAAACCCGTGGCGTCAACAACTAACGTCTTGCAGCTGTGGCTTTGATGTCACATTGAAATGCAATTGGGCGCGATTATTGTTACATAGAAGCGGTGGAACCGCATTTTGCGCACATTCCCGCCATTACTCGGGTTATGATGAAACAACTTCGACTCAGTCGGAACTTTGGAGCCGTCCGGTAAGAAAAACATGGTCAGAATAATCGGATATCTTTTCGGGGTCGGCACGGTCATGTTCCTGATCGTCGCTCTCGGTGTCGCCTGGTATGTCGGCGGCGTGACCAAGGACTTGCCGGACTACGAAGTTCTGGCCAGCTACGAACCGCCTGTCATGACGCGCATTCATGCAGCCGACGGCAGCCTGATGTCGGAACACGCCCGCGAGCGTCGCCTGTATCTTCCAATTCAGGCGGTGCCCGATCGCGTCAAGGCGGCGTTTCTGTCGGCCGAGGACAAGAATTTCTATCATCACGCCGGCCTCGACTATAAGGGTCTGATCCGGGCGGTGATCACCAATATCGAGAATTATCAGTCCGGCCGCCGGCTGGTTGGTGCTTCGACGATCACCCAGCAGGTCGCCAAGAACTTCCTGCTGAGCTCCGAACGGACCTTCGACCGAAAAATCCGTGAAGCAGTTCTGGCATTCCGCATCGAGCAGGCCTATTCGAAGGACCGCATCTTCGAGCTTTATCTCAACGAGATTTTCTACGGCCTGAACTCCTACGGTATCGCCAGCGCGGCGCTGACCTATTTCAATAAGTCGGTCAACGAATTGAACCTGCAGGAGGCGGCTTACCTGGCGGCCTTGCCGAAGGGGCCGTCGAACTACCATCCGTACCGCCGGACCGACCAGGCGATTGAGCGCCGCAACTGGGTCATCGACCGTATGGTCGACAACGGTTATGTCGAGAAGGTCGATGCCGGCGAGGCAAAGCAGCAGCCGCTTGGCGTCAATCCGAGACGCTACGGCTCTTACCTGTTTGCTTCCGACTATTTTGCCGAAGAAGTACGTCGCGAGATCATCGCCCGTTTCGGCGAGGATGCCCTTTATGAGGGTGGCCTTTCCATCCGAACAACGCTCGACCCGCGCCTTCAACGCATGGCCCGCGAGGCTTTGCAGAAGGGACTTATTCAGTACGACACCAAGCAGGGTTACCGGGGTCCGATTTCAACCGTTCAGTTGGGTGACGACTGGGGCCTGGCCGTGGTCGAGGTGGCACCGCTTCATGACCTTCCGGAGTGGCGCCTCGCGGTCGTGCTTGAGTCTGGCGAGGAAACAGCGACCGTCGGATTGCGGCCGAACCGTTCAGCCTCCGGCAAGGTTGATGAAGCACGCGACACCGTCACTCTGGCTGGCGCCGACATGGAATGGGCCTACCGGATGAAGCGGGACGGTGAGCGTAGCAAGGCCAAGACCATTTCGGAGATTCTGGCGCCCGGCGACGTCGTTTATGTGCAGCAGACCAAGCTCGAAGACGGCTCCGAAAAGTTCATCCTTCGGCAGCTTCCCGAAGTTCAGGGCGCGTTGGCGGCGATGGATCCGCATACGGGTCGGGTGCTCGCCATGGTTGGCGGGTTCTCTTACGCTCAGTCGCAATTCAACAGGGCGACCCAGGCCATGCGGCAGCCGGGCTCCTCGTTCAAGCCGTTTGTTTATGCGGCAGCCCTCGACAATGGCTATAGCCCGGCGTCAGTGGTTCTTGATGCTCCGATCCAGCTGGTCTCGGGCGGCGAATTGTGGCAGCCGAAGAACTACGGTGGCGGATCTGCAGGCCCTTCGACCCTTCGGCTTGGTATTGAGCGGTCACGTAACCTGATGACGGTTCGCCTCGCCAAGGACATGGGGATGAACCTCGTGGCGGAATATGCCGAGCTGTTCGGCATATATGACGACATGCCGCCGCTGCTGGCCATGTCGCTGGGGTCCGGTGAAACGACCGTACTGCGCATGATTTCCGGCTACGCCGTGCTGGCCAATGGCGGTAAGCAGATCCAGCCGTCGCTGATCGACCGCATTCAGGATCGCTACGGCAAGACGATCTTCAAGCATGAGGAGCGTCTGTGCGACGCATGCATCGCATCCACATGGCAAGATCAGGAAGAACCCGAGATCCAGGACACCCGCAAACAAGTGCTCGATCCGATGACCGCCTTCCAGATCACATCGATGCTCGAGGGCGTGGTGACCCGTGGAACGGCAGCGGGCAAAATCAAGCTCGACCAGCCGACCGCCGGCAAAACCGGAACGACCAACGATGAAAAGGACGCCTGGTTCGTAGGTTACACGCCCGATTTGGTTGCCGGTGTGTTCTTCGGTTACGATACGCCAACGCCAATGGGTCGCGGCGCGACCGGTGGTTCTCTTGCTGCTCCGATCTTCAACGATTTCATGTCCGAAGCGCTGAAGGATGCGCCGTTGGCAGACTTCCGCATGCCGGCAGGCTTGCAGCTGGTGGCCATCAACCGCAAGACCGGTATGGAGGCGAAGCCGGGCGGAGCCGACGTCATCTATGAGGCGTTCAAGCCGGGGACCGGCCCTGCCGATTTCTTCTCCGTTATCGGTGCCGGCCAATATGCGACCGGGGACGAGATCCTCAACGTTTCCCCACAGGCCAACCGGGCCATCGTCTCGGGGGCTGGCGGCCTCTACTGACCTGAATTCTCGTGTGAAATGCCGGGCATCCGCTTTACTTGAGCAGGTGCGCTGACTATGGTCCGCGGCGGCCTCGCCGCCATCAAGAAGAAGAAGGATACGGCACACACCATGCGTTCGGAAATTCAGCTCATTGTCGACGAAATCAAGCAGGCCATAAGCCTGCTGAGGAGGCATCTTTGACTGGGACCAGGCTATCAAAAGACTGGAATTCCTGAACGTCAAGGCGGAAGACGCCGACATCTGGAACGATCCTCAGGAAGCACAGGCGCTGATGCGTGAGCGCCAGCAACTGGAGGACAATATCAACGGCCTGCGGGACCTTGAGTCCCGGCTGGAAGACAATGTTGGCCTGATCGAACTGGGCGAGGAGGAGGGCGACGATGATGTCGTGCGCGAAGCCGAAGAGGCGTTGCGCGGCATGAAGGCCGACATCGATCGCCGTCAGATGGAGATGTTGCTATCGGGTGAGGCAGACAGCAACGACACCTATCTGGAAATTCACTCCGGGGCAGGAGGAACGGAAAGCCAGGACTGGGCGGCCATGCTGTTGCGCATGTACACCCGCTGGGCCGACAAGCGCAAAATGAAGGTCGAAGTCCTCGAGGTTCACGATGGCGAAGAGGCCGGTATCAAATCGGTGACGTTGCTCGTCAAGGGACACAATGCCTTTGGCTGGCTGAAGACGGAATCCGGTGTCCATCGGCTGGTCCGGATTTCTCCTTTCGATAGCCAGGCGCGCCGCCATACCTCTTTCTCGTCGGTGTGGAGCTATCCGGTCATCGACGATTCAATCGAGATCGACATTCCTGAATCGGAGGTGCGGATCGATACTTACCGTGCCTCTGGCGCTGGCGGGCAGCACGTCAACACCACGGATTCGGCTGTGCGGATCACCCACATCCCCACCAACATCGTCGTTCAATGCCAGAACGAACGCTCGCAGCACAAGAACCGCGCTACAGCCTGGGAAATGCTTCGCTCGCGCCTTTACGAAGAAGAGCTCAAGAAGCGTGAGGCCGAGGCCAGCGAACAGGAAGCAGCCAAGACGGAGATCGGTTGGGGCCACCAGATCCGATCCTACGTTCTTCAGCCCTACCAGCTAGTGAAGGATCTTCGCACCGGAGTCGAGAGCACAAGTCCGCAGGATGTGCTTGACGGTGACCTCGACGCTTTCATGGAGTCGGCACTGGCCCATCGGGTGCACGGATCGGAAACAGAAGTCGAAGACATCGACTGACGAAGGAGCGGGCTGTGCTCCGTTAGACAGATTAAGACACCGTCATGTGGTTTCCGCGTTTAGTTGCTGGCGGGCGTGAAGGCGATGTCGCCGAAATCGTCGACGAAAAGCTCAAAGGTGTCGGGTTCGCCGGCTGTGGGATCAAGCTTCAGATAGACGAAGACAGCAAAACCCGGCCGCTGGGCAATGCCCGTCGATGATTCGGGACGCATATCGGTGATGTACGCTTTCATGTCGGTCATCGACTCGATCTCGTTCGTGTCGACAAGCGAGGGCCCGGAATCCGTCAATTGGATGCGTTGCAGATAGAGGCGGGAGGTGTTGTCGGCAGACCGCACTGCGATTGCCCGATAGTAGCCTCTCTGGTCCGAGTCTTCCCAGTACCCGCCGCTGACGACAGAAAGCACCCGCGCCGGCAGCGCCTGGGCGATCTCGAGCGGTTCGGTTGCATGCGCCGTTGCGATATGGATGAGTGAAAGTGCGAATGCTGCGCCCAGACCCAGAAGCGCCAATGACCGTCTCAATCGTTGCAATGTCATTTTGCCGTCCCGTTACGATGCTGTTGGCGACAGACTAATACAAAAACTGTTCGGCCAGAATACGGTCGTCCCAACTGTGGTCCGGGTCCGACAGGATCCGGGCCTGCACCTGTTGCGCTTCCCTGACTTGCACCTTGGCAACCGATTTGACTTCCGTATGGTCGGCAACGGCGTTGACCGGTCGTTTGCTGGTTTCCAGAACCTCGATATCGACGGTCACACGGTTTGGCAAAAGGGCGCCACGCCAGCGCCTCGGTCTAAATGGGCTGACCGGTGTAAGAGCCAGCAGGGTTGCCTCGAGCGGCAGGATCGGGCCATGCGCCGAGAGATTGTAGGCGGTCGAGCCCACCGGTGTCGCGACCATCAGGCCGTCGCAGATAAGCTCCTCCAGACGGACGCGTTCATCGACCAGAACGCGCAGTTTCGCCGCCTGGTAGGATTGCCGCAGCAGCGACACTTCGTTGATGGCGTATGCGTGCACCGTCTCGCCATTTTCGGTCAGCGCGGTCATTTCCAAGGGTCGGATCACATGCTCGACGGCCGAAGCGATCCGTTCACGAAGCCCGTCCTCCCGGTACTCGTTCATCAGGAATCCGACTGATCCCCGGTTCATACCGAAGATCACCTTGTCTGTGCGCATGGTGTCGTGAAGCGTCTGCAGCATGAAACCATCGCCACCCAACGCCACAATCACGTCGGCCTCCTCGGGGCTCGCTTGCCCGTAGAGCGTCGCCAGTTTTCGCGCCGCCTCCTGAGCACTCTCAGCGTCACTGGAAATAAAGGACAGGGAAGGAGGGTTGCCAGTCATAGGAGCCTGCATGGATGAACGCCGTGGTCGCCTAACATGGCCCCGGCCGGCCAATCAGACAAGGTCCAGTCAACCCTGTGGGGATTTGGAGCTGATTTTACTTTACTGTGCCGACGATTATGTTAATTGCAGCCCGTTGCCCCTGTAGCTCAGTTGGTAGAGCAACTGATTTGTAATCAGTAGGTCGGGAGTTCAAGTCTCTCCGGGGGCACCAGAAAAGAGCATACTACACGACATCCTGCCCACCGGAGTTGCGCGGCTCAGTCAATTCGGACGAGCATTAATTCAAGAATCGCGGCGAAATTGGTGTCTAGCTTGGAAACCGCGTAGGTGCGGGGTGGCTCGCCAAGTTTTATGACCTCATACCCGTCAACACGCGTTTCGACTTCAGACACCTTGCCCCAGGTGATGCGCTCGTGCATTCCGTCACCATCAAAGACTATTGCCCGGTCCGTGATCAGCAGGCGCCCCTTTGCCACTGCCCGCCAAGCTCTCCTCGAGCGAACGCTTCCGGACGAAACCCTGTATCGCCCTGCAACCCCGACCGGCATCGAAACGGCAACGCCACCGGTTCGAACCAGTCCACTGCCCGTGAATTCCATCTGGGTTACGTCTTCCTGAACCGCCAGAAGTTTCTCCTGAAAGGTCGTCTGATAGCCGAATTCCGCCGCGTCAAGGAGAGGTACCGCGGCCTTATTCGCGTGCGATAACAAAACCTCCCTGGAACTTCCGATGGATTTCTTGAGTGATCTCAGTGCCTTTTGATGTTTTCGCTTCAGCAAATAGCGCGCAATAAAGGCAGCCACTATTGCAACGGTCACCAGTAGCCCAATTGCACCCCAATTCATCGTTGGATCACATCCCTCTATCCGCCCGGTGAGCGTAGCTGTTCTAGATCAACATCGCTTTCCAGCCGTGTGCTTAAGTTCTCGCGAAGCGAGGTGCTAGCACCCGATAGTTGCTAAAAACTCACTGAGTTTCACGTTCACACCCAACTAACACCAGAAACGCATGCGCGTGCGATCAAAAAACCTCGATCAACGGCAACGTCCGTACGACCAATCGGCTTCAAGATCGCAGCGCTGCTCGGGATATTGTGTGGGTGCCGTTCCCCAGGTCGGTGCGTCGGCCTAGCGTGGTGGGTGCGCTCACGCCCGCGCAAGCTGTGATTTCCAACCCTTCCTAGCGGGCACAGCTCTTTACGACCTTGAGTGCATTTATTGGGCGGCCGAGTCACGATAGCGAGGCCCGTCATAGTCAACTCGCCGACCTCTGTTCTCAGCACCGGCGTGCTTGATTTCCTCAATCACCCGAAGGGTTCTGGCCGCATCTTCCGCCGAAACAAGCGGCTCTTCTTCTCGCGCAATCACCTTGAGAAAGTGCTCGAGCTGATCAATGAAGGGATCAGCCGTCGCAGCCGGTAACTGCTCATACTCAATGGGTTCCCACCAGCCGCGTTTACCCGGATTATTCCACAATTTCAGATCGGGAACGGAAAGCGCACCCTGGGTGCCGGAGATTGAGTAGGTGTGAGCAGCAACATTGGGGTAGGCCGGGTTTTCCCCGGCGGTAAACTCCCAACTCCAGGGAGCGACCGCGGTATCGGAAACGGAAACCGTGCCGACAGCGCCGTTCTCGAACGCAAGCAGGATCGCTGCGGTGTCCTCTACGGCAAAACCTCTCATCCGGTGTGAGCTGATGGTCTGTACCTGGACGATCTCGCCACACAGATGGCGCAACAAATCGAGGTCGTGGATCAGATTGATCAGAACCGGACCGCCACCTGCCTCGCGTCGCCATTGCGGTTCGAAATACTCGTCCGGTTTGTAAAGCCAGCACTGTGCGTTAACGGCGACCAACCGGCCGAGTTTGCCGCTTTCTATGGCTGCTTTTGCAACACGAATGATCGGATTGTGTCGGCGGTGATGGCCGACCAGCACCGGGATGTCTGCGTCATGAGCCGCTTCCACAATCCGACTGGCGTTGGCGGAACTATCAGCAATCGGTTTTTCGACCAACACCGGAACGCCCCGCTGAATGCAGGCAATCGCCTGTTCTGCATGGAGCTGGTTCGGTGTTGCCAGAATGACGCCATCCGGCCTGTTGCGATCGAGGCATTCATCAAGGGTTTCAAACCAGGCTGTATTCAGTTGTGCGGCGAGTTCTTGTGCACGCGGAGAAGGGTCTATGATTGCAACAAGCCGCGCGCATTTCGTCACCGCATCTATGTGCTTTCGCCCGATCAAGCCGGCACCGGTCACAGCGATTTTTGCAGCGTGCTTCATGCGGCATCTTTCCTTGCGATCGACTACCAAAACGGCAATCTTGATTTCGTGGTGCCGTTGGCTCGGTACGCCGGTGTTTTGCACGAACCTGCCATCCGCCAACAAGATCTCTATCGGTGTAAACGGAAAATGGACTTCGTGCCAATTCGGTTTCCACCATCCGCGCTAAGCCTTATGTTGGTCGTCCGCCGAGATTGCGTTTTTCCGGCGAACCTGCCATGAATTCAGCCGATTTGAAGCCCAATGCTGTACCCGAGGGGCAATGAGCGAAACGACCGGCCATGCCCTGGATCTCGATGCAATTAACACGGTTCTGATTGTTGCTGTGCCGTGCATCGGCGACACGTTGCTTGCGACACCCATCGCGTCGTCGCTTCTTGCCCGCAAGCCAAGTCTGCAGATCGATTTCCTGGTGCAGGAGCATTGTTCCAGCCTTCTTGCCGATTGCCCAAGCATCCGCAACGTCATCGAATACGACTATCGGTCCGTTGTCGGCAGCTATTGGCGGATGTATCGCCAGCTGTTTCGCCGGTATGACCTGGCGATCTCGACTTCCGCATCTGACCGTCCTCTGCAGGCTGTGATCTGCGCTGCACGACGCCGTTACAGTTTGGTGCCGCCTTTCAAAATCGGGAGCTCGTGGAAACATTGGGCTGTAACCCGGCCGATTCTGCGTGACGATTCGATCCCCGTGACCGAGCTCAACATGCGCCTCGTCGACCAGATGGGGTTACCGCGGGTCGGAGATTTTCTGCTGCCGGAGTTCAACGCCGACGCCGCTCCGGAAGAAAACGCACTGCTTGAGGGCCGCCGACGACCGTATGCCGTCATTCACGGAACACCCCGCCAGACCTTCAAGGAATGGCCCATGGAGTCCTGGGCGGATGTGACCAGGCACATGATCGAACGCGGCCTGCATGTCTATCTCACCGGTGGCCCGGGCGACGCCGACGCCCGGTTCGCCTCCGATCTCGCCGCCCGGTTCGAAAGCGGCGTCACCAGCGTTTCCGGCCGCCTCGGTTTCGGAGGGCTCACGCAATTGCTGCGTGACAGCGAAATCTATGTTGGGGTCGATACGGTGACATCCCATATCGCCGCCGCCACGGGTGTTCCGATGGTCGTGCTCTTTGGGCCGACTAATCACGTCAAATGGGGTCCGGTGGCCAAGGCCGGCGCACCCGGGACAATTTTTGACCATGCTGGCGGCCCGCGAACAATCGACAACGTGACCTTGTGCAAGGGCGAGTGCATCTGCAAAGACAATCCGGACCTCTGCGGCGAAAAGCCGGGGCAGTACTCACCATGCCTTCAGGAAATGAGTCCCTCAGTTGTCATCGACGCGATTGATGCCCAGATGCCGGGATCTTCAGCAGCCTAGAGCTATTCACTCAGCATCGTTGTGGGGTTCGAAAACGATGGGCTCGGCAGTGAATTTCACCGGTGGCGGTCCATTGAGAAAGGTGCCTGCATCGTCTGCTCGCGTGCAGATGCCCTGTTCGAAGTGGAACATGCGGGGCAGGGGATCGTACTTATTCTTAACCGCCAGCAGGCGGTCATAGTTGTCGCCGAAATAACGCCGGTTCGTATCCGTCAGCGTGCGACGCGGATAGTTTTGGTAGACCTTGCCGTTTGAGAATGGCGACACCAGATCCATGAAGCCATCGAGCCAGTCGGCCGCCACTTTGGCGTCGGCATCATCCGTCCAGAACGTGTCAACGAAGAAATCCAGGTCGGCATTCCGATGTACGAACGCGCAGGCATCAGGAGCTTGATCCTCGATGGCGCCACCCATGGGCTCGAAACAGGCAAGGTTGATGGTCCCCGGCGGTGAGGCCTCGAAATAGTCCATGACGCGAGCCCAATCCGCCTCGCTCAACGGCTTGTCGAGAAAGGTGGCTTGTTTGTCTTCTTTGACCTTGCTCCATTCCAGATCGACGACATCTGCGTAGTCAATGGTGTTGAGCGCTGAGATATATGGTTGAATTGTATCGACATCGATGACCGGGTCGCCGATATCCAGGAGCGGTTGAAGTTCGGCGCGCCCTTCTTCAGCACTTCCAAGGTACATTCCGCGAATGGAGAATATCGGTTCGTCGCCAAAATCGATGCGCTTGGAAATCAGGCCCATGAAACCGAGTTTCGACGGGCCCCCGGTATGGATTATCCGTGACTGGATCTCCTCGAGCACGCGCGGCGCGTCCTCACGCGACCAGGCCAGCCCGAAAGCCCACACCTCCCAGACCGGATAGACTCGATAGGTAATGTCCAGCAAAATGCCGAAATTGTTGCCGGTTCCGCCGCGAACCGCCCAGAAAAGGTCGGCATTTTGATTGGCATTGGCCGTCACGGTGCGGCCGTCCTTCAGCATCATTCGAAAGCCGACGACACTGTCGCAGTTCATGCCGAACTGTCTTGAGGTGTAACTGTATCCGCCGCCCTGCATGTATCCGGCGACGCCCACATCCGGGCAAATGCCGCCCGGAAGGTGCAGCTTGTAGGAATTGAGAACAGCATTGATCGTCTCGAAGCGGGCACCGGCGCCGATGGTCGCCGTCCTGGCGGTGGGATCGACGTAGACACTGTTGATCCTGCTGACATCGATGACCATGCCGTCATTGACGCTATAGCCGGCCGTGCTGTGACCGCCCGACCTCGGCACGATCCACCATCCATGACGACTGGCCCATAGGAGGCATTGCCGAACATCCTCCTCGACGTCGCAATAGACGATGATCTTTGGGTTTTTGGAGCTGACCTGGAAGGACGTGCTGGCCGCCTGCGGGTAAATGCCTTCGCCCGGAAGAATGATGTTTCCCAGAATTGACCGGTTGAATTCGGCAAGCACCGATCGGTCGAGGCCAAGATCCTCGAACACGCTGTCCGGAAGACTGCTCCAGGCAACCGTCTGTTGAGTCTTGGCAGTTCGGGTCGGGCTGGGTCGATAGAGCATATTGGGCCTATGGGCTGTCGGGAGGGAATCGCCATTCAACTGTAAATTAACGCGGATCTGAAAAAATCGGACACTGATTGATCATTCGTGAGGGCGTTCCGATTTTGCAGACGGTCGACCACATCGCTGATTCAGCTGCAGCAAGCGCCTCATCGGCACCGACGGCCGGATCATCCAATATCCGACCGTTGGAAACCGGCGATATCTCGGCTGTTGCCGGTCTCTACCAAAAGATCCTGCTAAAATTGAACGAACCCGCACCTGCCTCGTTGGCTGCGCACCTGGAAGACGTGTTCCTCAATCATCCGTGGCAGGATCCGGAAATACCATCGAGGATTTTTGTTGACGATGCCGGTCAGGTCGGCGGCTTCATTGGGGTGCTGCCCGCCCGGATGGTGTTTGAGGGTATGCAAGTACGCACGGCAGTTGCCGGATCCCTTATGGTTGCTGACCCGGCACGCAATCCACTTGCCGGCGCTCGGCTTTTGCGTGCGGTTCGTGGTGGTGTACAGGACCTCTGCGTCAGCGAAACCGCCAACGACGTGTCGATGGGCATGTGGGAGCAGATGGGCGATCAGGCGCTATCCCAGTACAGCATGCAGTGGGTGAGGGTATTCCAGCCCGCCCGGTTCGCTGCAGCAGCGCTGGCTGAAAAACGTCACGCCGCGATAGTGTTGAAGCCCTTTGCCTCGCTAGCAGACATGGCTGTCGGTCGGTTTTTGGGCGGTACTCATGCCGCTGATGAAAAACCGGCAAGATACCGTGTCGAGGCTGTCCAGGGTGAAGATCTGATTGCCGCGATCCGTGAATTGTCTGCCGAATTCGCATTGCGCCCCGATTGGGATGACGCAACGCTTGAGTGGCTTCTCGGGCATGCTTCCCGAAAGGCAAGGCACGGCGAGATGCGTTGCCATGTCGTGTTGGCTCGTGGCGGAAAACTGCTCGGTTGCCACATCTATTTTGGCCGGCCCGGCGGCGTAGCATGGGTTCTGCAGGTCCTCTCGCGGCCGAAATCGAGCAGCGACGTCGTCTCAAGCCTGCTCGATCACGCCCGCGGAAGCGGCTGTGTTGCCATTCGCGGGCGGACCCAGCCCGATACGGTCACCCCACTCATGCGGCGAGGTGCTTTCTTCTTCTGCAATTCCGCAGCTGTCATCCACACGCGTGACAGAGCCCTGCGCGAAGCCGTTGAGCACGGCGATGCGCTGATAACCGGGCTGGCCGGTGAATCCTGGGTCAGGCTGATCGGCGACCGGTTCGAGTAGGTTGAATCCTCCCCTCGGAATGAACTGATTGGCAACCTTTTTGTGTCACGATGATATCTCAGGTGACCGCTGAAGTTGCACGCCGCGGTCAGCCAGCCGAATGCGTAAAGACCCGAAACGGAAGCGTCTATGTGTGGCATAGCCGGATACTTCGGCACACCGAATTCTCGGGAGCCAAGCCAGGTATTTCTGGAGCGGATGGTGGATGCCCTGCATCACCGCGGTCCAGACGCTCAGGCGACCCACGTTGCGCCTGGCATTGGTCTCGGGCATGCCCGCTTGAGCATCATCGACATTGCCGGCGGCAATCAACCAATGCCGAATGACGATCGGTCGATCTGGTTGATCTTCAACGGCGAAATCTTCAATCACGTCGAGCTTCGGCAGGCGCTGACGGCAAGGGGTCACGTTTTCCATACGAGTTCCGATACAGAAGTCATTCTGCGGTTGTACGAAGACAAGGGGCTCGACTGCGTCGACGATCTCAACGGCGATTTCAGCTTTGCAATCTGGGACGAGCCGAGACGTCGTTTGATGATCGCGCGCGATCGCATGGGTGTGCGTCCGCTCTTCTACACCCAGCGCGACGGATGCCTTTATTTTGCATCCGAAGTAAAGGCGCTGCTGCAGGCCCCGGACATCGAAGCGCAACTCGATCCTTTGGCGCTCGACCAGATCTTCACAATGTGGTTTCCGCTGACGCCGCGAACGGCGTTCAAAGGCATCTCCGAACTGCCGCCGGGGAACATCCTGACGGCGACGCCGGCTGGAATGTCCGTGAAGCGCTATTGGCAGCTTCATTATCCGTCAGCAGATGGCGAGGGCGCCTGGACCGGCCGCACTGAAGCGAGCCTCGCAGAAGAATTGCGATCACTGCTATTTGATGCGACGCGGATCAGACTGCGCTCTGACGTTCCTGTCGGCGCTTACCTGAGCGGTGGGCTGGACTCCTCAATCATAACGGCAGCCATCAAGACTATCACGCCGGAGGCATTGCGCACCTTCTCCGTGACGTTCGAAAGCGCCGAGTTCGACGAGCGCGACCAGCAGCAGCAGATGGTTGTGGCGCTGGGTACACGCCACGAGGAACTGCGGGTAACGGCAGCCGATATTGGCCGAATATTCCCGGATGTCATTCGGCACACCGAAATGCCAGTCCTTCGGACGGCGCCGGCGCCGCTGTTCGCCTTGTCTGGCCTGGTGCATCGGTCCGACTTCAAGGTTGTGTTGACTGGTGAGGGCGCTGACGAGGTGTTTGCCGGATACGACATCTTCAAGGAAGCCAAGCTGCGACGCTTCTGCGCAAGTCAGCCTGAATCACAGAGGCGTACGTTGCTTTATCGGCGCCTGTACCCCTACCTGCCGCAACTGCAGACACAGTCACAATCGTCGCTGGCGGCGTTTTTCAGCGCCGGTGGCAACAGCCTGGACGATCCGCTCTATTCCCATCTGCCGCGGTTTCGCACCACGTCGGGGACCAAGCTGTTCCTGTCACGGGAACTGCAATCGGAACTTGGCGACTATGACGCGTTGGAAGACTTGCGCGACAATCTGCCTGACGATTTCGGCCGCTGGCATCAGTTGTCCCAGGCTCAATACCTGGAGTCGGCGCATTTGTTGCCCGGCTATATCCTGTCGTCGCAGGGCGATCGCATGTCGATGGCCCATTCCGTCGAAGGGCGCTATCCGTTCCTTGATCATCGCCTGGTCGAATTTGCAGCTCGCATCCCACCGCGCATGAAGCTTCGGGCCATGCGCGAGAAGCACATTCTGCGGGAGAGCGTCAAAGACCTCCTTCCGCAAACGATCTCAAACCGTCCGAAACAGCCTTACCGGGCACCCGACAGCCAAAGCTTCGTCGGCCCCGATGCCCCGGACTATGTGGACGATTGCCTGTCACGGCGAAGCGTGGAGGCGGCCGGCTACTTCGATCCGGGCGCGGCGGAAAAACTGCTCGCCAAGTGCCGCAAACGGCCGACCATGGGCACCAGGGACAACATGGCCCTCGTCGGCATTGTTTCGACGCAGCTCTGGCACAGCACCTTTGTCGAAGACCGGCAAACGGAACAGACAGAAACCGTTTCGCGGGCTGTCGCGTGATTTAAGGAGAATTAACCATGCAGGTCGATATCAGGTCAGACATCCGTGAATTCATCGTAGACAACTTCCTGTTCCGGGAGGATCAGGAGTCGGTTTCCGATTCCGAATCGCTGCTCGAAAACGGTCTGATGGATTCCACCGGCGTGCTCGAATTGGTGGCTTTCCTGGAAAATGACATGGGCATCGAAATCCAGGACGCGGAAATCGTGCCCGAGAATTTCGATTCCATCGAGAACATCTCCCGCTACGCCAGCGCCAAGCTTGGCAAGAGAGTCGCTTAAGCCACTGGCAAGCAAGGGTATTTCATGCGTGTAGAGCAGTTTCTGAGAGACAATGCACGGCTTCGCGGCGACAAGGTTGCGCTCATCGGCGGATCGGTTCGGATGACCTATCGCGACCTCGATGAAGCGTCGGATCGGCTCGCGGCCTCGCTGAGAGCGTCGGGCGTCGAACGCCACGATCGCGTCGTTGTCTTTATGGACAACTGCTGGGAAGCCGTGGTTTCGATCTATGCCGTGCTAAAAGCGGGTGCGGTGGTTTCCCCGGTAAACCCCTCAACAAAGGCAGACAAGCTCGCCTACATTCTCAACAACAGCGGCGCCACAGCGATCTTCACCCTGGCTCGCCTGACGAAGACCGCTGATCGAGCTCTCGAACAGGCGTCTTCTGTCAGGCTCAGAATTGCAGCTGGAGACGGCGCCGAAGATGCCGGTTACGCCAGCTTCGACAGCGTTCTTTCTGCCGGGGTAGACCACGAAACGCCCCATGCCGGGATCGTTATCGATCTGGCGATGCTCGTCTATACGTCCGGGTCGACCGGATTTCCGAAGGGCGTCATGATGACTCACCAGAATGTCGTCGCCGCCGCCGGATCGATCACCACCTATCTGGAAAACTCCGTTGACGACGTCATCTTGAACGTTTTGCCGATCTCCTTCGATTACGGTCTCTATCAGATCCTGATGGCATTCCAGGTGGGAGCCACGCTGGTGCTGGAAAAGTCATTTGCGTTTCCGCAGGCGATCCTCAACCGGCTGGCCGAGGAGAAAGTGACCGGCTTTCCCATCGTCCCAACCATGGCGGCACTGATCCTGCGTATGAAAAGCCTGGAAGCCGGGGCGTTTCCGCACCTGCGTTATATCTCCAGCACCGGCGCCGCTTTTGCACCGGCCGTCATTGATCGCATTCGCGGGCTGTTTCCGTCCACGCAGGTGTATTCCATGTACGGGCTGACGGAATGCAAACGCTGTACGTGGTTGCCGCCATCCGAGCTTGATAATCGCAGCGGCTCCGTCGGCATCGCCATTCCAGGCACTGAAGCCTATGTCGTCGACGATGGCGGGCAGCACGTGAAGTCGGGCACCGTCGGCGAGCTCGTCATTCGCGGACCGCACGTCATGCAGGGTTACTGGCAGGATGCGGAAGCCACCGCAAAAGCACTCAAAACGGGCATCTATCCGTGGGAAAAGGTGCTTTACACAGGCGACCTGTTTTACGCCGATGGCGAGGGTTACCTCTACTTTGTCGGACGCAAGGACGACATCATCAAGACGCGCGGCGAGAAGGTCAGTCCGAAGGAAGTGGAAAACGTCCTTTACGACCACCCGGGCATCAGCGAAGCGGTGGTATTGGCCACCCCCGACACGGTTCTCGGAAGCGCAATCAAGGCCATTGTAGTGGCATCGCCGGGAGTAGAACTGTCGGACAAAGATGTGCTGCGCCACTGTTCCCGGCACCTTGAGGATTTCATGGTGCCCAAACATGTCGAGTTTCGCGATTCTCTGCCGAAGACCGATTCCGGGAAAATCAGTCGGCGGCTGATCGAGGAGGCGCAACAAGCGGCGGAATGACCATGACACTTTTGCAAACCGAAGACATGACGATCGCTGAGAACGTCAGCGAAGAGTTTTCTGCTGGGGCGTTGGAACTGGATGCGGCTGCGGAAATGGCAAGGATCCGCGATGCGGTTCGCGAACAGGTGATGAGGACGCTGCGTCGGCGAGGCGCTGTGGTCGGCTTGTCCGGCGGGATCGACAGCAGTGTGACGGCGGCTCTCTGCGTCGAGGCGCTCGGCCCGAAAAAGGTTGTCGCCATTCTCATGCCGGAAAAGGACTCCGAGGACGAGAGCCTTACCCTTGGTCAGACGGTGGCCGACAAGCTCGGGATCGAATGTGTGACCGAGAACATTGAGCCTATTCTGACCGCCGCCGGTTGCTATCGCCGTCGGGATGACTTTATTCGCAAGATCGTGCCCGAATTCGGTCCTGGCTGGGGCTGCAAGATCGTGTTGACCAATGCGCTCGAGGGACGAGGGATCAACCTGTCGTCGCTCGTTGTTGAATCTCCAGATGGCGAGCGACGCAAACTGCGCATGCCGCTCGACGTATATCAGGGCGTCGTTGCCGCTGCCAACATGAAGCAGCGCACGCGCAAGCAACTGGAATATTTCCACGCCGACCGACTGAATTTTGCTGTTGCGGGCACGCCAAATCTGCTGGAGTTGGACCAGGGCTTTTTTGTCAAGAACGGTGACGGCGCAGCCGACTTCAAGCCGATTGCGCATCTCTACAAGAGCCAAGTCTATCAGCTGGCCGAACATCTCGAGATTCCCGAGGACATCCGCCGGCGCCCGCCGACCACTGATACATGGTCGCTGCCGCAATCGCAGGAAGAGTTTTATTTCGCGCTGCCATATCAGCAAATGGACCTCTGCCTCTATGGCCTGAACAAGGGCGTCTCGGAAGACGCCGTCGCGCGGGCGGTTGGTTTGACTTCTGAACAGGTTCAGCGGGTCTGGCGTGATATTCAGTCGAAGCGCCGGGTTGCCGACTATCTCCACAAGCCTCCGCTTCTGGTTGATTCCCGGGAATAGCGTATGATCGACAACAAGGAAAAGCTCAGGAAGCTGATCTTCAAAGGCTTAAGGCTCAGCCGTCTGCCGCAACTGTGCAAGCCGTTGCTCGGCGGGCAGGGTGCTATCCTGATGTTACACCGGGTGACACGAGCACCGGGAACCAGGTTTGGCTTCAATGAAAACCTGCTCATCCATCCGGATTTTCTAGACGATCTGATCGCCGATATGAAGGATCAGGGGTTCAAATTTGTGAGCCTCGATGAAGCCGTATCGCGGATTGGAACGGCCTCAAATGATGAACGTTTCGCAGCGATCACCCTGGACGACGGTTTTCGCGACAATCTGATCGAAGCGCTGCCCGTGTTTGAAAAGCACGGCACGCCGTTCACCGTCTATATTGCGCCTGGATTGACGGACGGCGAGGTCGAACCCTGGTGGGATTTGGTCGAGGCGGCGGTTGAACACAGCAACAGCGATAAGCTGACACTGGCCACGCCGGATGGCGATCTATCCTTTGACTGTTCCACGGACACGGCCAAAGCGGCGTCATTCGATGAAATCTGCCGCATCCTTTCAGAAGAACTCGCGGAGGAGGCACAGGTTGCCGCCGTGCGCAGTCTCGCGGCTGATGCAGGTGTCGATCCTGCCGACTATCGTGGACAACACCTGATGACATGGGATGAAATCCGGACGATCGCCGCCAATCCGCTGTGTACGATAGGCGCGCACACCGTGCATCACTACAATCTCAAACGTTTGACACCGGAAAAGGCGCTGTGGGAAATGGCGGAATCAGCCGCGATTCTGGAAAAGACACTTGGAGAAAAGCCGCTGCATCTGGCCTACCCCTACGGGTTCGAGAAGGCTGTCGGTGAGCGCGAGGCCGCAATTGCCCGGGACGCAGGTTTTGTCTCTGCCGCCACAACGCGGCACGGGATGATCCAGAAAGCCCATGCCGGTCATCTTCACACGCTGCCTCGCATTTCGGTCAATGGACGCTACCAGAACATTGATTTTCTCAACGCCATGCTGTCCGGCGTGACCACGCCAATGGCCAATCGCGGTCAGACCGTGGTGACGGTCTGACCGATCGGCAATGTGCAATGTAAGCCTTGTGCGGGGTAGTGCTTCTAACGAAGGCGCGTTGGCTGGTGTTTGACCGCGCGGATCGGGATGGATGACTCAATGGACGCGACACCCGGCACCTTGGTAAGGCGACCCGTCAGGAAGCTCTCGAACTCGGCCAAATCGCGCACCGTCACCCGCAACTGATAATCGTAGCTGCCGGTCATCAGCCAGCACTCCGCGATCTCGTCGCAAAGCAGGATCTCCCGTTCAAAAGAACTCAACGCCTCGTCGACTTGACGGTCCAGCCGAACGCTGACGAAAACGCTGAAGCCAAACCCGATCTTTTCGGCGTCTACCTGAGCGATATAACCGGTAATGTAGCCGTCTGTTTCAAGCCGGCGAATACGGCGGGCGCAAGGTGAAGCGGACAGTCCGACCCGGTTGCTCAGTTCTTGATGCGACAGCCGCGCATTGCGTTGAAGCTCGCGCAGAATCTTGCGGTCAAGATCATCCAAAGAATTTGACATCGGCGCGAATATCCATCGCAAAGCTGAGGTTCAACGCTTGATATTATCAACAATACAATGAATTCCACAAATTCTCGCTGAAAAATCGTGTTGGTTCCGCTGTATTCTGTCGCAAGGGAGCTTTGCCATGGGTGATATCGACCACCTCAAGGTCATCGAGAAACAGCTTTTGTGGCTATCTCACTGGATGATCCACAACGCCAATAACCTTCGACCAAAGGTGGACGGCATCAAAGTTGGCGGGCACCAAGCTTCTTCTGCGTCGATCGTTTCGATCATGACCGCGCTCTACTTCTCTGCCTTGCGGGCCGAGGATCGAGTCGCTGTCAAACCGCATGCCTCCCCAATCTTTCACGCAATGCAATACCTGATGGGCAACCAGACCCGTGAGAGGATGGAGAATTTTCGGGGATTTGGCGGTGTCCAGAGTTATCCGAGCCGCACAAAAGATGTCGATGACGTGGATTTTTCCACCGGCTCCGTTGGATTGGGTGTTGCAATCACCTCCTTTGCATCCCTGATCCAGGACTACATAGCAGCCAAGGATTGGGGGCAGGGCGCTCCGATGGGACGGATGGTCGCCCTTGTCGGCGATGCTGAACTCGACGAAGGCAACGTCTATGAGTGTCTGCAGGAGGGTTGGAAAAATGATCTGCGGAACACCTGGTGGATCGTCGACTACAACCGGCAATCGCTCGATGGCATCGTGCGAGAAGGTCTGTTCGAGCGGGTCGAAAAGATCTTTGACGCCTTTGGTTGGGATGTCGTGCGCGTCAAGCATGGCGTCTTGCAACGCGCAGCGTTTGAGGAACCAGGCGGGGACAAGCTGCGCGACTGGATCGATGACTGCCCAAACCAGGACTATGCAGCACTGACATTTATGGGTGGTGCCGTGTGGCGCAAACGCCTGATGGATGACCTCGGTGATCAGGGGGATGTCTCTTCACTGATCGAGCGACGCAGCGACGTTGAGCTCGCGGCCTTGATGGAAAATCTGGGCGGCAACTGCGTGGAAACCATGGCCGAGACATTCGCGTCCATCGATCATGATCTGCCTACCTGTTTTCTGGCCTACACCATCAAGGGATGGGGCACGCCGATCGCCGGACACAAGGACAATCATGGCGGACTGATGAACAGAACACAGTTCGCGGCCTGGCAAGGGCATATGGGCGTGGCGGAAGGCGAGGAGTGGGATCCATTCGCGACCGTTGATGAACCAGAGGCGCTTCGGAGTTTTCTGTCGAAGGTTTCCTTTTTCGCGCAGGGACCCCGCCGCTTTTCCGATGCCGCACTTGCCGTACCGGCAATAGAACTCAATCCGGATCGCGAGATTTCAACCCAGACTGCATTCGGAAAAATCCTCGACGATCTTTCCAAAGGGGATAGCGAACTCGCGGCTCGGATTGTCACGACCTCACCCGATGTGACGGGCACGACCAGCCTTGGCGCATGGGTAAATCGCCGCAAGCTCTTCGCGCGCACACCACAGTCGGACGCATTTATTGAACATCGCATTCCTTCAACTGCAAAATGGGAGTTCACACCCAAGGGTCAACATATCGAGTTGGGCATCGCGGAAATGAACCTCATGCTACTGCTTGGAGCTGCCGGGCTCAGCCACAGCCTTTTCGGCAAGCGATTGATTCCAATCGGAACTGTCTACGATCCCTTTGTCGCCAGGGGGCTCGATGCCCTGAATTACGCGTGCTACCAGGATGCCCGCTTCATGCTGGTCGGAACCCCGTCTGGCACCACGTTGGCCCCTGAGGGCGGCGCGCATCAATCCATCGGCTCTCCGTTGATTGGCATGTCCCAAGACGGGTTGGCCTCTTTCGAGCCGGCATTCGCGGATGAGCTTGCAGTGATCATGGAGTGGGCCTTCGACTACCTGCAGCGGGACGGGGAAGGCGACCCGGACGAGCGAACATGGTTGCGGGACGAAACCGGCGGCTCCGTCTATCTGCGTCTCACCACCAATCCCATCGAGCAGCCCGGCAAACGCAATGACGATGCGTTTCGACAGGGAGCCATCGATGGGGCCTATTGGCTTCGCAAGCCGGGTCCCAATTGCGACGTTGTGATTGCCTATCAGGGGGCCGTCGCGCCTGAGGCCATCAGAGCGGCCGGTATGATCGCGGAAAGCCGGCGTGATATCGGTGTGTTGGCGGTTACGTCTGCCGATCGTTTGAACGCTGGCTGGTCAGCGGTACAGAGAGCGCGCTCTCGCGGCATCACACAGGCGACGTGCCATATCGACAGCCTTATGCAGGCGCTGCCGGCGCATTGCAGATTGGTCACTGTCATCGATGGTCACCCGGCAACGCTCTCCTGGTTGGGAAGTGTGTGCGGGCACAAAACTCTTCCCCTTGGTGTCGAGCACTTTGGCCAAACCGGCACAATCGGCGATCTGTACGCGCACTTCGGAATTGATGCCGATACGATTGTACAAAGAGTGGCGAGTCTGACCTCAGGAAAGCCGATACCGACGCTAGTATGATTGCATGCCAGGCAGGCGGCCGCGGCAACGCATTGCTTCCCGTTCGTTTCGAACCGCCAGTTTGTGCGGGTGCACCACTTCTCGGGTGCGTGCGCCCGCACCGGTGTCGGCTGTAGAGTTACTGCAGAGAGATGCGCAAACCCGTTGCAGACAATGACGCTTCGATTCCGATCTGCTTTCCGGTCAGAAACAGTTGAACACCTTGTGCGTTCTGCAGAACCATGTCGGCCGCGCCGGCGCCGGCCGCAAGCGATGCGCTTGCACTGCTATATATGCCGTTGATATCGCTCAGTTTTTTCAGATTGTAGACCTGCCCCACCATGTCTGCTGATGCGGCCCCGATCGTCAGTCCCACAGACATGCCACCGACCTTCAAGGGATAGCGCTTGCCCTTGTAGGTCAGGGTTCCATTGCCGCCAGTGGCCCCGACGATGAAGCCGGCTTTGCCGACATGAAGCGCGATCTGAGCGTCCTGGGCTTGAGCCGCAAAGCCGGTTGCGAGGGCGAGGCCCAGCGAAAGCGTAATGAGGCGGAGAATGGAAAAGGCACGGTTGAACATGTGGCATAGCTCCCTGTTTGATTGTCCTGCACGATATAGCCGGGAACTGATTCTGTACATTGATTCCAACCGTTGGGTTAACCAATTCACCTGCATGTCATCGACAGGACAACGGAATTGTCATGCCCGAAGGAAGCGATGAGCTGCATAAAGAGAAATTGCCGCTGCATTTGAGACATTGAGCGACTTGATGACGCCGGGCATATCGAGGCGCGCCAGCGACTTTACCGTCGCCCTGGTTTTCTGGCGAAGTCCCTTTCCTTCTGCCCCGAGGACCAGGCAGATCCGTTCGCCGGCCAGCATGTCCTCCAATTGGTGCGGCCCTTTGGAGTCAAGACCGACACTGAGAAAACCAAGCGCGTGCAGTGCTTCAATCGCTTCGGCCAGATTGGTGATCTGAATATAGGGAATGAGTTCAAGCGCTCCGGAAGCGGACTTTGCCAGGACGCCCGATTCCTGCGGGCTATGACGAAGCGTCGTCACGATCGCACCGGCGCCAAAGGCAACCGCCGATCGCATGATCGCGCCGACATTGTGCGGATCGGTCACCTGATCAAGCACCAGAACCAGTGGACTGTCGGCCAGGGAATCAATGCGTCGAACAGGGAGCGTCGCCGCTTCGACCACCACCCCCTGGTGGATGGCGTCGGGAGGCAACATTTTGTCGATCACCTGTGGTGCGACCATGTCCAGCTCGAAGGGCAAGGCGTCTGGATTCTTGATTTCAAGCCGATTGAGGGCGTTGCGGGTCACCTTCATGGAATGGATTGTGCGGTTCGGATTTTCGATTGCCGCTCGCACGGTGTGCAGACCGTAAAGAAGAACAATGTCCTCAGGGGGGGTGGGTTGCTTGGCCGCCTGCGCGTCACGGTGCGCGCGCCGCAGTCGCGCATAGTGGCTGTCTTTGGCCGATGGGGGCTTGTCTCGGTCGTTTTTCATGGCGGGGTTATAGTCGTCACCGACGTTGGCGCAAAGCGTATTTATCACGGTCCGGACCGGATGAACCGGGTGCCGGACGCACCGACAGATTTTTCCTGATTCTGCGTGTTGACAGAACTATGCGCGGCCTGCATAACCCCGGCGCAGATTCACCGGGTCCTCTTCGACCTAGTGGATCGGGTGCAAGACCCCGTCGGTCGGACGTGGAGGGGTGCCTGAGCGGTTAAAAGGGGCGGACTGTAAATCCGTTGGCTATGCCTACGCTGGTTCGAATCCAGCCCCCTCCACCACTTCCCGATCGTCAGTGCTTGCGGGTATAGCTCAATGGTAGAGCAGCAGCCTTCCAAGCTGAATATGCGGGTTCGATTCCCGCTACCCGCTCCAAAATCCAACCCGCTCAGTCGGTCCAATCACTTTGTTGATCGCGAAGTCCTCAGGGCCTGCCTGCAATTTGGTCTTGCTTCGAAGGGCCTAAGGCCTTATTTGGCCTTCAACCATTCGGGCGCTCTCGCCGGATCCGTCCGATGGCGAGTGCCATAGCGCAAACTTTGAGTATGACAGGACTGGACTATCATGGCGAAAGGTAAGTTTGAACGTAACAAGCCGCATGTGAACATTGGCACGATTGGCCATGTTGACCACGGCAAGACGTCCCTGACGGCGGCGATCACCAAGTACTTTGGTGAGTACACGCCTTATGATTCGATTGACGGCGCTCCTGAGGAGCGAGCTCGCGGCATCACCATTTCGACAGCTCACGTTGAGTATGAGACGGAAGCGCGTCACTACGCCCACGTCGATTGCCCGGGCCACGCCGACTACGTCAAGAACATGATCACGGGCGCTGCCCAGATGGACGGCGCAATCCTGGTTTGTTCGGCTGCCGACGGTCCGATGCCTCAGACGCGCGAGCACATTCTTCTTGCGCGCCAGGTTGGCGTTCCGGCGATTGTCGTTTTCCTCAACAAGGTCGACCAAGTCGACGATGAGGAGCTGCTTGAGCTTGTCGAGATGGAAGTTCGTGAGCTTCTGGACACCTACGAGTTCCCGGGCGACGACATTCCAGTAGTCAAGGGTTCGGCTCTTGCTGCTCTTGAGGATTCCAACAAGGAAATCGGTGAGGATGCCATTCGGGCTCTGATGAAAGAGGTCGATGCCTACATTCCGACGCCTGAGCGTCCGGTAGACCAGCCGTTCCTGATGCCGATTGAGGATGTGTTCTCGATTTCCGGCCGCGGTACGGTTGTGACGGGTCGTGTTGAGCGCGGCATCATCAATGTCGGCGACGAGATCGAGATTGTTGGTATCCGTGATACGTCGAAGACGACGTGCACGGGTGTAGAGATGTTCCGCAAGCTTCTGGACCAGGGCCAGGCTGGCGACAACATCGGAGCGCTGCTTCGCGGTGTTGACCGTGACGGTGTCGAGCGCGGCCAGGTTCTTTGCAAGCCGGGTTCCGTTACGCCGCACACGAAGTTCAAGGCCGAGGCCTACATCCTGACGAAGGAAGAGGGTGGCCGTCACACGCCGTTCTTCACCAACTACCGTCCGCAGTTTTACTTCCGCACGACGGACGTTACGGGTGTTGTGTCGCTTCCTGAAGGCACCGAGATGGTGATGCCAGGCGACAACGTTACGGTTGACGTTGAGCTGATCGTTCCGATCGCGATGGAAGAGAAGCTTCGCTTCGCCATCCGCGAAGGCGGCCGCACCGTCGGTGCCGGCATCGTCGCAAGCATTACGGAATAGGCGAAATTGGACGGTTTCGGTACCGTCCTTGCTGAACGAGAAACGAAACGCGCCGCAGTGATGCGGCGCGTTTCGGCGTTTTCGGCTGGGGTAGGCGGCTCCCGCCGGCGTAATCGCAATTACACCCGAATTTGGCGCTTGAACAGCCGGACAATTCCCGCTACACCGCCCTCGGCCTAGGGGTATAGCTCAGTTGGTAGAGCGACGGTCTCCAAAACCGTAGGTCGGGAGTTCGAGCCTCTCTGCCCCTGCCAGTTATTTCAAGCACTGTGAAGCGTCAATCACCGGTTCCCATCGGGATCACGCAGCTTCGTAGCTCATCTCGAACGATGTCGGTGCGGCTACGCGATAGGCTCCGTCTACGTCCCGAATGAGCCAGTCACGGAAGTTTCCGCGAATTTGTCCGTCAGGGGCTTCGACCAGTATATAAAGCTTGTCGTCCGTGCATCGGTGCAAACTGATTTTCTGGTCGCAAACCGCCTGCCAGAACTCGGCGGGCCAGGCGTCGATGCCGATTTGCATGGCCTCGATCGTCAGGGGTTTTTGTCGGAAGAAAGCCATTCTTCGCTCCATTCTATTCGGTGATATTGGTGGATTGCTCTCGCGTGCTTGGCGTCACAGCAGAAGAAGGCTGTCGATTTCGAACTCGTCCAAAGAGAGGTTCTTCAGCGTCACGACACTGTCGTTCGAGAAATCGAACACGAGGTCGTTGCCGTCCTCGACAACGAGAGCGTAGACGTCTTCAACAGCGTCGAACTGGGAGTTTCGAAGCTCCAGGACGTCCTCCGACCGGTAGTCGTAGATCCTGTCGTAACCCAGGCTGCCTTCGGAAAAATCCAGAACAAAGATGTCGGCTCCGGAACCCCCGATGAGCTTGTCGTTGCCGAGACCGCCGTTAAGCGTGTCGTTCCCAGTGCCGCCGGTCAGATAGTCGTTGCCGGCTCCACCGGCGAGGCTATCGTTGCCCGAGCCGCCATAGACCCTGTCGTTGTGATCGTCGCCGGAAAGCTGATCGTTGCCGCCGCCGCCGACAAGTCGGTCAACGCCGCTGCCTCCGTACAATACATCATCGCCGGAATGGCCATTGAGGGTGTCGGCACCGGAATCACCACGCAGGATGTCGTCCCCGCTATTGCCATCAAGCTCATCGTTTCCGCTGCCTCCGTCGAGAACGTCGGCGCCCGATCCGCCTTGCAATTCATCGTCGCCGGAGCCGCCCCACAGGCTGTCGTCGCCGGAGCCACCCTTCAGCAGATCATCGTCTCCGTCTCCAGACAGTTCGTCATCTCCAGAGTTTCCCTCCAGCACGTCTTCACCGGAACCGCCATGAAGCGTGTCCGTTCCGGAATTGCCGCGAAGGATATCGTTGCCTTCGTTGCCGTAGAGAACATCGTTGCCGGAATTGCCGTTCAGCTCATCATCGCCACGCCCACCCGCGAGGAGGTCATCGCCACCGATGCCAAAGAGAACGTCGTTGCCGTCTCCGCCGTAGATTTTGTCGTCGTCCGACTTGGGGGTGCTGGGTCCCGTCGATTGTGGTAGCAGCGCAACCACATTGCTCTGGCCGATCTCCAGTCGCAGGACATTGTCGTCATAGTCCTTGTCGCCACCGCCGTAGAGATCCTCCAGGCCAATCAGCAATTCTCCGGCTACCGCGTTTGCCCTGCCGACGACATGGGGGAAGGCATCAGGATTGGGGCGATAGTCGCTTTCGGCATCGGCGTTGGAATGGAAAATGTGGTACCCGTACTGGCTGCGAACAGCCGTTTCGGTGCCGGTCGCGTCATCCACGTGAAAGAGGAAGAGGGCGTTGTCCTGGGTGGAACCAGGTTGTCCTGAGGCATTTCTGAGCTCGAAGTGGCCGGAAGTCGCCGACAGCGCGTTTCGGTTTTCTACACCCTTGCCGTAGCCGTTCGACACGATGAACAGGCCAACCTGGGTGCCGGCCTCGATTTCGAACTCGGCAAACGACTCACCGGGGATGAGGTCGCCGCCGCTGCCTTGTTTGGACGAGTTGGCAAAGAGAATCCGAACGTTGGAAATGGTCCCATCGGGTTGGATTTCATAGGCGCCAAGCGAATTTCTGAAACCGGCGCCTTCATCAATGAATGTCACTTTGGCAGTGACGGCTTCTGTGACAACGAGGTTGTTCAGGTCGACATAGGCGGGTTTGCCATTGCCGTAGAGCGTGTCGTTGCCGCCCTGGCCCATCAGGATATCATCGCCGGTACCGCCGAACACCTCGTCGTCACCGGAGAGTGCCTGGATCCTATCGTCACCGCCAGCACCTGAAAGCACCTCTGACCGTCCGGTCCCAATCAGATCGTCCGGTCCGTTGGTGCCGAGAACCGGCGAGATATTCATATCAGTGTCTACGCTCATTACAGTCTCCTCGATTTGCCGGCGGCACCACGCCGCCAGGCTTTCGACAAAGGAGGAGCAAGAGCCGTGCCGAAGAACAACTTTGTTTGAAATCAACGGGTTGGTAAAAATGGCTTGCCGGGATATTTCATTTGAATTTCGAAATCGAAAAGTTGATTTGCGTTCTGCAAAGGTTAGATGAGAGCGATTCGCACCCGACAGGTGCGGCAGCCTGGCCCCGGATTGGTTAGAAAGGCCCGAATTTTTCTGGTGACTTTGCCTCGAATTGGACGCGAAGCAGTCCTATATGCGGCCTGGTACGAATATTGCAGCTAAAACGGCAATTGCCCCTTGTGATTTTCGGAGTCGATGATTATTAAGAGAAAAACAGACACGCGGCGCGTGGGGCTGAGAGGCCCTTTTTACGCGCCGTAAAGGCGTGAGCGGCTTATGGCATCCAAAACAAATCCATTCGCGTTTCTGCAGCAAGTGCGTGCCGAAACGTCGAAAGTGACATGGCCATCGCGGCGCGAGACGATGATCTCGACCGTGATGGTTTTGATCATGGTGTTTCTGGCAGCGGCGTTCTTCTTCGCGGCCGATCAGCTTCTGGGCTGGCTCGTCGGGCTGGTTCTGAATGTTGGTTAGTGCAGGCTGGAGACTATAATGGCGGCGCGCTGGTACATCGTTCACGCATACTCGAACTTTGAGAAGAAGGTGGCCGAGTCAATCGAGGAACAGGCTCGGGTTAAAGGGCTTGATCATCTGTTCGAGAAGATTCTGGTGCCGACCGAAAAGGTCGTCGAGGTTCGCCGCGGTCGCAAGGTGGATTCCGAGCGAAAGTTTTTTCCCGGTTACGTCATGGTGCGTGCCGATCTGACTGACGAAGCCTATCACCTGATCAAGAACACGCCGAAGGTGACGGGTTTTCTGGGGTCTGACAACAAGCCTGTTCCAATTCCTGATTCGGAAGCGGAACAGATATTGACTCAGGTGCAGGAAGGCGTGGATCGGCCGAAGCCGTCCATTTCTTTCGAAATCGGCGAGCAGATCCGGGTTTCCGACGGACCCTTCGCATCCTTCTCTGGTGTTGTGCAGGAAGTGGACGAAGAACGCTCGCGGCTCAAGGTGGAAGTCTCCATCTTCGGACGCGCAACGCCGGTGGAACTGGAATACAGTCAGGTCGAAAAGGTCTGACCCCGGGCAGGCTACGCCTGCCGAAACGCGTGGGAGGAAAGCGGAGCTTAGCCGGCTTCGTCGGCCGCACCACGCAACCGCAGCCGCCGGGTAACCGGCATCGATGCCGTCCCGCCGAACTGGTGGGCGGCGATAACGGGATCGCTTTTGGCGTCCCCTTGAAAAGGCAGAGAGAGCATGGCTAAAAAAGTTGCAGGTCAGCTCAAGCTGCAGGTCCCGGCAGGTGCGGCAAATCCGTCACCGCCGATCGGTCCTGCTCTTGGTCAGCGCGGCATCAACATCATGGAATTCTGCAAGGCGTTCAATGCCGCCACGCAGGAAATGGAAAAGAGTGCACCGATTCCGTGCATCATCACCTATTACCAGGACAAGTCCTTCACCTTCACGATGAAGCAACCGCCGGTCAGCTACTTCCTCAAGAAGGAAGCAAAGCTGAAATCGGGCTCGAAGGAACCGGGTCGTGAGGTTGCCGGTTCGGTAAGCAAGGATCAGGTGCGCAAGATCGCCGAGGCCAAGATGAAAGACCTCAATGCGGCTGACGTCGAAGGCGCAATGGCCATGGTTGAGGGTTCCGCCCGCTCCATGGGCCTGGAAGTGACGGGGTAAGATGATGGCCAAGGTAACAAAACGCCTGCAAAAAGTCCGTGATGGTATTGATAATGCGAAGCTTTATGAGATTGGTGAAGCAGTTTCGCTGGTCAAGGAACGCGCTACGGCAAAATTCGATGAAACAATCGAAGTCGCAATGAATCTCGGTGTCGATCCGCGGCATGCGGATCAGATGGTCCGAGGTGTGGTCAATCTGCCCAACGGCACAGGCCGCTCGGTCAAGGTTGCGGTCTTCGCACGAGACGCGAAAGCGGAAGAGGCGAAAGAGGCCGGTGCCGACATCGTTGGCGCAGAAGACCTCGTCGAGCAGGTCCAGAGCGGCCAAATTGAATTCGATCGCTGCATCGCCACGCCTGATATGATGCCGCTGGTTGGCCGTCTCGGTAAGGTACTTGGCCCACGTGGCCTGATGCCAAACCCGAAAGTCGGAACAGTGACCAACGACCTGAAGGAAGCAGTTTCAGCTTCCAAGGGCGGTGCGGTCGAGTTCCGTGTTGAGAAGGCCGGAATCGTCCAAGCGGGTGTCGGCAAGGCGTCATTTGATCTGAAGGCGATCGAAGAGAACATCCGCGCATTTACCGATGCGGTGCTCAAGGCCAAGCCGAGTGGCGCGAAGGGCACCTATGTCCGTCGTGTCGCGATTTCATCAACCATGGGCGCCGGCGTGAAAATCGATCCGTCGAGCCTTTCGGCAAGCTGACGATCGCATAGAATTACCGGCTAGACCGGTTCAACTGTTTTTCGGCCTCAGGGCCGGAAAATCCGGACCCTCAAAAGTCCGGAACTCCTGTCCGAGATTGCGGGTGGTTAGCCTTAATCACTTTGCCCGCATGAGACGGGTAAGATCCGAAATTTGGCGCTTGGCGCCCGGTTTACGGTTCGAACCTTCACTGCCTTGCGTCGCTCCTGTGTGATCGGCTCGAGGGGACAGGATCCTCAAGCGTCGCTTGCGGGTCGCAAATGGCCTCGAGCGGCAAGGCAAACCCGGCAGGGTCCGCATTTGGCGGTCCTGTCAACTGGAGAGTGGCAGTGGAAAGAGCGGAAAAACGCGAATTCGTCACGTCATTGAACGAGGTCTTCAAGACCTCCGGCTCGATTGTCGTGGCCCACTATGCCGGCCTTTCGGTTGCGCAAATGAACGATCTTCGGACGAAGATGCGCGAAGCCGGAGGCACGGTTAAGGTCGCGAAGAACCGCCTGGCCAAAATCGCTCTTAAGGGCACGGATGCGGAAGGGATCTCAGGTCTCTTCCAAGGACAGACGATGATTGCTTTCAGCGATGATCCGATTGTCGCTCCGAAAGTCGCCGTCGACTTTGCCAAGACCAACGATAACCTCGTTGTGCTCGGTGGATCGATGGGAACGACCGAGCTCGACGTCGACGGTGTGAAGGCACTCGCCTCTCTGCCGTCAATCGACGAGCTACGGGCGAAGATTGTCGGCATGATTTCGACGCCGGCAACCCGCATCGCACAGGTCGTCAACGCACCGGCGGGTCAACTCGCTCGTGTTGTTGGTGCTTATGCCCAGAAGGACGAAGCCGCCTAGGCGGAACTTCGCTGTTCAGAACCAGTTCGAACCGAACCACTAAGGAACTAAATCATGGCTGATCTTAGCAAGATCGTTGAAGACCTTTCGAACCTGACCGTCCTGGAGGCTGCTGAGCTTTCCAAGATGCTCGAAGAAAAATGGGGCGTCTCCGCAGCTGCTCCGGTTGCGGTCGCAGCAGCAGGTGCTGGTGGCGGTGAAGCCGCTGCAGCCGAGGAAAAGGACGAATTTGATGTTGTTCTCGCCGGAGCCGGCGAGAAGAAGATCAACGTCATCAAGGAAGTTCGCGGCATCACGGGCCTCGGCCTGAAAGAAGCCAAGGACCTCGTTGAAAGCGCTCCGAAGGCTGTCAAGGAAGGTGTTTCCAAGGCAGAAGCCGAGGAAATCAAAGGTAAGCTTGAAGAAGCCGGCGCAACCGTCGAGCTCAAGTAAGCGTTTGTGCGAATCGGGGCAGGGCCTTCATTTGGGCCCTGCCGCCGCAAATTGCCGTTCGAACCGATTACCCAAGGACCGGAATCCGGCCCTTGGGTAATGGGTTCTCAAAGACCCTATTTTGCGAAGCCCCCTGGCCAGTGGCTTCGTAAGTTGCAGGCCCGGATGCAAGATAACAAGGAGCGACGATGGCTCAGACCCTTTCGTTTAATGGTCGCAGGCGCGTACGCAAGTTTTTTGGCAAAATACCTGAAGTGGCGGAGATGCCGAACCTGATTGAGGTTCAAAAGGCGTCTTACGACCAGTTTCTGATGATTGACGAGCCCGAAGGCGGTCGGCCCGACGAGGGCCTGCAGGCGGTCTTCAAGTCTGTTTTCCCGATCTCCGACTTTTCCGGCGCATCGATGCTCGAATTCGTGTCCTATGAATTCGAAGCTCCGAAATTCGACGTCGAAGAATGCCGGCAGCGCGATCTTACCTTTGCGGCACCGCTCAAAGTAACGCTGCGTCTGATCGTGTTCGACATTGACGAAGACACAGGCGCCAAGTCTATCAAGGACATCAAGGAGCAGAACGTCTATATGGGCGACATGCCGTTGATGACCGACAACGGTACGTTCATCGTCAACGGCACGGAGCGTGTCATCGTTTCGCAGATGCACCGTTCGCCGGGCGTCTTCTTCGACCACGACAAGGGCAAGAGCCATTCGTCTGGCAAACTGCTGTTTGCCGCACGGGTCATTCCCTACCGCGGTTCCTGGCTCGACATCGAGTTTGACGCCAAGGACATCGTTCATGCCCGTATCGACCGGCGCCGCAAGATTCCGGCGACCTCGCTGCTGATGGCTTTGGGAATGGATCCCGAGGACATTCTCGACACCTTCTACACACACTCCCTTTTTAATCGCGAGGGTGAAGGATGGCGCGTGCCATTCCAGCCGGACGCTCTCAAGGGAAGCAAGGCCCTCTCCGATCTGGTGGATGCTGACAGTGGTGAAGTTGTCGCAGAAACCGGAAAGAAGCTGACACCGCGCTTCCTGCGGCAACTCGTTGAGAAGGGCGTCAAGGCGCTCAAGGCTTCCGACGAGGATCTCCACGGCAGCTATTTGGCTCGTGACATCGTCAACATGGAAACCGGCGAAATCTATCTCGAAGCCGGCGACGAACTTGATGAAAAGAACCTGCCGATTCTGATCGAGGCGGGGTTCGAGGAGCTTCCAATCCTCGACATCGACCACATCAATGTTGGTGGCTACATCCGCAACACACTGTCTGCAGACAAGAATGAGAACCGCCAGGACGCCTTGTTCGACATCTACCGGGTGATGCGCCCGGGCGAGCCGCCGACAATGGAATCGGCGGAAGCGATGTTCAACTCGCTGTTCTTCGACCCGGAACGCTACGACCTCTCGTCGGTCGGCCGCGTGAAGATGAACATGCGTCTTGACTTGGATGCTGAGGATTCCGTTCGCGTGCTGCGCAAGGATGATATTCTTGCGGTCGTCAAGACGCTAGTCGAACTGCGCGACGGCAAGGGCGAAATCGACGACATTGACAACCTCGGCAATCGCCGTGTGCGTTCGGTCGGCGAACTGATGGAAAACCAGTACCGTCTCGGCCTGCTGCGCATGGAACGCGCCATCAAGGAACGCATGTCGTCGATCGAGATCGACACTGTGATGCCTCAGGACCTGATCAACGCCAAGCCGGCGGCTGCAGCTGTGCGCGAATTCTTCGGATCGTCGCAGCTGTCGCAATTCATGGACCAGGTGAACCCGCTGTCCGAAATCACCCACAAGCGCCGTCTCTCGGCACTTGGACCAGGCGGTCTGACGCGCGAACGCGCCGGATTCGAGGTGCGCGACGTGCACCCGACCCACTACGGTCGCATCTGTCCGATCGAAACGCCGGAAGGCCCGAACATTGGTCTGATCAACTCGCTGGCAACCTTCGCACGCGTCAACAAATACGGCTTCATCGAAAGCCCTTACCGCCGAATCGTTGATGGCAAGGTGACGAACGAGGTCATGTACCTGTCGGCCATGGAGGAGGCCAAGTACCACGTGGCTCAGGCCAACGCGGTTCTTGCCGAGGATGGATCGTTCGTCGATGAGTTCGTGGTTTGCCGGCATGCCGGTGACGTGATGCTGGCGCCGCGCGATTCCATTGATCTGATGGACGTTTCGCCGAAGCAGCTCGTGTCAGTGGCCGCGGCTCTGATTCCGTTCCTGGAAAACGACGACGCCAACCGCGCTCTCATGGGCTCGAACATGCAGCGTCAGGCCGTGCCTCTGGTGCGTGCGGAGGCACCGTTCGTCGGCACTGGCATGGAGCCAGTGGTAGCTCGCGACTCCGGGGCCGCCATCGCCGCGTTCCGCACCGGTGTTGTCGACCAGGTTGATGCGACGCGTATCGTTATCCGCGCCACCGAGGAACTCGATCCGTCGAAGTCCGGCGTTGATATCTACACGCTGCAAAAGTTCCAACGGTCGAACCAGAACACCTGCATCAACCAGCGCCCGCTGGTCAATGTCGGTGATCGCATCGAAAAGGGTGACATCATCGCCGACGGCCCGTCGACGGATCTTGGCGATCTGGCGCTCGGCCGCAACGTGCTCGTCGCCTTTATGCCGTGGAACGGCTACAACTACGAGGATTCGATCCTCCTGTCTGAACGCATCGTGCGCGACGACGTGTTCACCTCGATACATATCGATGAATTCGAAGTTATGGCGCGAGACACCAAGCTCGGACCGGAGGAAATCACCCGCGATATCCCGAACGTTTCTGAAGAGGCTCTGAAGAACCTCGATGAAGCAGGCATCGTCTATATCGGCGCGGAAGTCGCTCCGGGCGATATTCTCGTCGGCAAGATCACGCCGAAAGGCGAAAGCCCGATGACGCCGGAAGAAAAGCTTCTGCGCGCCATCTTCGGCGAAAAGGCTTCGGATGTCCGCGACACATCCATGCGCATGCCGCCCGGAACCTTCGGTACCGTCGTGGAAGTGCGGGTTTTCAACCGTCACGGCGTCGAGAAGGACGAGCGCGCCATGGCTATCGAGCGCGAGGAAATCGAGCGCCTGGCCAAGGACCGCGACGACGAGCAGGCTATTCTCGACCGTAACGTCTATGGCCGTTTGTTCGACATGGTGTCGGGCAAGAAGGCCGTTGGTGGTCCAAAGGGCTTTAAGAAGGGCACCGCGCTCACCGAAGAGGTCATGCAGGATTATCCGCGCTCGCAATGGTGGATGTTCGCAGTTGACGACGAAAAACTGCAGGGCGAAATCGAAGCGCTGCGAGGCCAGTACGACGAGTCCAAGAAGCGCCTTGAACAGCGCTTCATGGACAAGGTCGAGAAGGTCCAGCGCGGCGACGAGATGCCGCCCGGCGTCATGAAGATGGTCAAAGTCTTCGTTGCCGTGAAGCGCAAGGTTCAGCCTGGCGACAAGATGGCTGGCCGCCACGGCAACAAGGGTGTGATTTCGCGCATCGTGCCGATCGAGGACATGCCATTCCTCGACGATGGCACCCATGTCGATATCGTGCTCAATCCGCTTGGCGTGCCGTCGCGTATGAATGTTGGCCAGATTTTGGAAACCCACCTTGGGTGGGCTTGTGCCGGCATGGGTCATCAGATTGGTGACCTGCTTCAGGCCTACAAGGATTCCGGAGACATCAAGCCGCTGCGCTCGACCATCGACACAGTCATGGGAGCCGGCCCGAAAGGCGAGCCCATCAAGAAGTACGACGATGAGTCGATCGTCAAGCTGGCCGAACAGGCCAAGCGCGGCGTGTCGATCGCTACGCCGGTCTTTGATGGTGCTGTCGAACGGGACGTCAACGCCATGCTGGAGCAGGCGGGTCTGAACGAATCCGGCCAGTCGACGCTTTTCGACGGTCGTACCGGTGAGCCTTTCGACCGTCAGGTGACCGTCGGCTACATCTACATGTTGAAGCTCAACCACCTGGTGGACGACAAGATCCACGCTCGTTCGATTGGTCCGTATTCGCTCGTAACCCAGCAACCGCTGGGCGGTAAGGCACAATTCGGTGGTCAGCGTTTCGGTGAGATGGAGGTCTGGGCTCTGGAAGCCTACGGTGCCGCCTACACGCTGCAGGAAATGTTGACCGTCAAGTCGGACGACGTGGCCGGTCGTACCAAGGTCTACGAAGCCATCGTGCGCGGCGACGACACGTTCGAAGCCGGCATTCCGGAAAGCTTCAACGTGCTTGTAAAGGAAATGCGTTCGCTGGGACTTAATGTCGAACTGGAAAACACCCGGGTCGACACCGATGACGAGCATGTGGATCAGCTGCCTGACGCAGCCGAATAGGTATCTGCGGCGCGCTTTGCGGGTATGAAGCGCGCCGGTTCCGGTCGGTTGCCGATCGGCCGGACAAGACCGCGACAAGCGGCACTTTGGATTTCAGACGGTAGCGGAGCGTGCCCCTTTCGCCCACCGTCGATAAAGGGGTAGCGCCCCACGAAGGAGATAGGCATGAACCAAGAGGTCATGAACCTTTTCAATACGCAGGCGCCGGTGCAGACCTTCGATTCCATCCGGATTTCGATCGCCTCGCCGGAAAAAATCCTTTCCTGGTCTTTCGGTGAAATCAAGAAGCCGGAAACGATCAACTACCGTACATTCAAGCCTGAGCGCGATGGTCTTTTCTGTGCGCGCATTTTCGGTCCTATCAAGGACTATGAGTGCCTTTGCGGCAAATACAAGCGGATGAAGTACAAGGGCATCATCTGCGAAAAATGTGGTGTTGAAGTCACACTGTCCCGTGTGCGACGCGAGCGCATGGGCCACATCGAACTGGCTGCGCCGGTCGCTCATATCTGGTTCCTGAAATCACTACCGAGCCGCATCGGCACGCTGCTCGACATGACGCTGAAGGATATCGAGCGGGTCCTCTATTTCGAGAACTACATTGTCACCGAGCCGGGTCTGACGTCGCTCAAGGAAAACCAGCTGCTCTCAGAAGAGGAGTTCATGCTGGCCGTCGACGAGTTCGGTGAAGACGCCTTCACGTCCATGATCGGCGCCGAGGCCATCTTCGAGCTGCTTGCCGGCATGGATCTGGAAAAGATCGCGGTCGACCTGCGTGACGAACTGGCTGCGACGTCGTCGGAGCTGAAGACCAAGAAGCTGATGAAGCGTCTGAAGCTGGTCGAGAACTTCATTGAATCGGGCAACCGTCCCGAATGGATGATCATGAAGGTCATTCCGGTGATCCCGCCGGACCTGCGTCCGCTGGTGCCGCTGGATGGCGGCCGCTTCGCGACCTCTGACCTCAACGACCTTTACCGTCGCGTTATCAACCGGAACAACCGCCTGAAGCGGCTGATCGAACTGCGTGCGCCGGGCATCATTATCCGCAACGAAAAGCGCATGCTGCAGGAGTCGGTCGACGCGCTGTTCGACAACGGTCGCCGTGGTCGTGTGATCACCGGTGCCAACAAGCGTCCGCTGAAGTCGCTTTCCGACATGCTCAAGGGCAAGCAGGGCCGGTTCCGTCAGAACCTGCTCGGCAAGCGCGTCGACTATTCCGGCCGCTCGGTCATCGTGACCGGTCCCGAGTTGAAGCTGCACCAGTGCGGCCTGCCCAAGAAGATGGCTTTGGAACTGTTCAAGCCGTTCATCTACGCGCGCCTCGACGCCAAGGGCTATTCGTCCACCGTCAAACAGGCCAAGAAGCTGGTCGAAAAGGAAAAGCCGGAAGTCTGGGACATCCTTGACGAGGTTATCCGTGAGCACCCGGTTCTCCTGAACCGTGCGCCTACATTGCACCGTCTCGGCATCCAGGCCTTCGAGCCGGTTCTGGTCGAAGGCAAGGCAATTCAGCTGCACCCGCTTGTTTGCACCGCCTTTAACGCCGACTTCGACGGCGACCAGATGGCTGTGCACGTACCGCTTCCGCTGGAAGCCCAGTTGGAAGCCCGTGTACTGATGATGTCGACCAATAACATCCTGCACCCGGCCAATGGCGCTCCGATCATCGTGCCGTCGCAGGACATGGTCCTCGGTCTCTACTACCTGTCGATCATGAACGAAAACGAGCCGGGCGAGGGCATGGTCTTTGCCGACATGGGCGAACTGCACCACGCGCTCGAAAACAAGGTCGTCACGCTGCACGCCAAGATCAAGGGCCGCTTCAAAACGGTCGATGCCGAGGGCAACGAAGTCTCTTCCATCTTCGAGACTACGCCTGGGCGCATGATTGTCGGCGAGTTGCTGCCGCGCAACGTCAACGTGCCGTTCGACACCTGCAACCAGGAAATGACCAAGAAGAACATCTCAAAGATGATCGACACGGTCTACCGCCACTGCGGCCAGAAAGAGACGGTCATCTTCTGCGACCGGATCATGCAGCTTGGCTTCGGCCATGCCTGCCGCGCCGGCATTTCCTTCGGCAAGGACGACATGGTCATCCCGGATGCCAAGTCGAAGATCGTCAATGAGACCGAGATGCTCGTGAAGGAATACGAGCAACAGTACAATGACGGCCTGATCACCCAGGGCGAAAAGTACAACAAGGTCGTCGACGCCTGGGGCAAGGCCACCGAAAAGGTCGCTGACGAGATGATGGGTCGCATCCGCGCCATCGAGTTTGACGACAACGGCCGCCAGAAGCCGATGAACTCGATCTACATGATGAGTCACTCCGGTGCCCGTGGTTCGGCAAACCAGATGCGTCAGCTTGGCGGCATGCGTGGCCTGATGGCCAAGCCGTCCGGCGAGATCATCGAAATGCCGATCACGTCGAACTTCAAAGAAGGCCTGACCGTGAACGAGTACTTCAACTCGACCCACGGTGCCCGTAAGGGCCTGGCCGACACGGCGCTGAAGACAGCCAACTCCGGCTACCTGACGCGTCGCCTGGTCGACGTCGCCCAGGACTGTATCGTAACCCAGACAGATTGCGGCACCGAAAACGGCTTGACCATGACGGCTATCGTCGATGCAGGTCAGGTTGTTGCTTCCATCGGTCAGCGTATCCTCGGTCGCACGGCGCTCGAAGACATCGTGCACCCGCAGACCGGCGACGTGCTGGTGGCCGGCGGCAAGATGATCGAAGAGTCGGATGTGGTGGCAATCGAGGCGGCCAACATCCAGTCTGTCCAGATCCGCTCGGCGCTGACCTGCGAAGTTCAGAACGGTGTCTGCGCCACGTGCTACGGCCGCGACCTGGCGCGTGGTACGCCGGTCAATATTGGTGAAGCTGTCGGTGTCATCGCCGCCCAGTCCATCGGTGAACCCGGCACGCAGCTGACCATGCGCACCTTCCACCTTGGCGGTACCGCTACAGTGGTTGACCAGTCCTTCCTGGAAGCATCCTACGAAGGCAAGGTGCGGATCAAGAACCGCAACATCCTGCGTAACTCGGAAGGCAACCTGGTTGCCATGGGCCGCAGCATGTCGGTCCAGATCCTCGACGAACAGGGTGTCGAGCGCTCGTCGCAGCGTGTTGCCTACGGCTCGCGCATCCACGTCGACGACGGTGACGAAGTCAAGCGCGGTCAGCGTCTTGCTGAATGGGACCCGTACACGCGTCCGATGATGACGGAAGTCGCTGGTACTGTGGAGTTCGAAGATGTCGTGGATGGCGTTTCGGTCTCCGAGTCCACCGACGAAACGACCGGCATCACCAAGCGTCAGGTCATCGACTGGCGGTCGACGCCGCGCGGTGCTGATCTGAAGCCGGCCATCGTGATCAAGGGCAAGGACGGCAAGGTCGCCAAGCTCAGCCGAGGCGGTGAGGCACGTTTCCAGCTGTCAGTGGATGCAATCCTCTCGGTGGAACCGGGTTCCAAGGCCTCGGAAGGTGATGTTCTGGCACGTGTCCCGTTGGAAAGCGCCAAGACAAAGGACATCACCGGTGGTCTGCCGCGCGTCGCCGAACTCTTCGAGGCACGCCGGCCGAAGGACCACGCCATCATTGCCGAAATCGACGGCACGATCCGCTTCGGGCGCGACTACAAGAACAAGCGCCGCATCATGATCGAGCCGCACGAAGATGGCGAGGAGGCAGTCGAATATCTGATCCCGAAAGGCAAACCGTTCCACCTGCAGGACGGTGACGCCATCGAGAAGGGCGACTACATCCTCGACGGCAATCCAGCACCGCACGATATCCTTGCCATCAAGGGCGTCGAGGCACTGGCTTCCTATCTCGTCAACGAGATCCAGGAGGTCTACCGGCTTCAGGGCGTTCTGATCAATGACAAGCACATCGAGGTGATTGTCCGGCAGATGCTGCAGAAGGTCGAAATCACCGATGCCGGTGATTCCGCCTACATCGTCGGCGACAATGTCGACCGCATCGAACTGGAAATCGCCAACGAGCGCTTGGCCGAGGAAGGCAAGAAGCCGGCAGGCGGCGATCCGGTGCTGCTTGGCATCACCAAGGCATCGCTGCAGACGCCGTCCTTCATCTCCGCTGCATCCTTCCAGGAAACGACGAAGGTGCTGACAGAAGCTGCCGTTGCGGGCAAGATGGACTCTCTGCAGGGTCTGAAGGAAAACGTCATCGTCGGCCGCCTGATCCCGGCAGGTACCGGTGGCGCCATGAACCAGATCCGCCGCATCGCCACCTCGCGTGACGACCTCATTCTCGAGGAACGCAAGAAGACAGCCGGCTTGGAAGATGCTGGTCCAATGCTTGCAGACCTCAGCGAGGAACCGGCCAGCGCGCCTGCCGGCGAGTAAAGCCGCTGAAATCAGGTTGGAAAGCCCCGGTCATTGTGCCGGGGCTTTTTGCGTTAAGCCTTGGTCGAAAGGGGATTGTCGAGAGAAAAACTGGCAATTTGTACAGCTTGCCACGATTGAAGGAGAGCTAGCATACTCCGCTCCTATTCTGCTTGAATGAGAGGTGAAGAATGGCGAGGTCGGCGGGTTTCCTGGGTGCCGCTGTTTTCCTGATCCTGTTTCAGACCGTTTCGGCCCACTCTCGCGACGCACGGAGTTTGGACGGGACTTGGGTGACCACTGACGGCAGATATATGTTCTGGAACCGCCAGACCCTGGATGTTCCAAAAGATCTGGTCATCACGCTGGAGATCGACACCACCTACTTCCCGTCACTGTTCATCACAATGACGGAGGAGTTTGCACCCGACGCTTTTGCGGGTTGGCACGGATCAGAGCAGATCCAGGGCGCATTGACTTTCGAGGCCGTTGGTGTGGTCTCGTTCGATGGCAAGCAAATCCACATCGCCGATGTGTTCGACACCACACGCTGGTTCTGTGACATCCGTGGCTTCGATCGGCTGGAGTGCCTGGCCACGGAAGCAGGCGAAAGGGCATTGTCCGGGCGGATCGCGCTGACGCGGCAATAGCAAAGAATGCTGTTGCAGCTCCGCTACGGCGGACACCACTTCTCCTTGATGCGTCCTAGGTCACCCAGATCCCGTCATCGATGTCAGGCGCGGTATTGTCGCGGTTCTCATCGCTTTGAGCAAATGCGATGAGAATGTCGTCGCGGCCCAGTCCTCCCTCCATTCCACCGACCCAGAAATCATAGCCTGCCTGGTCGGGCAACCGCATCAGAACATTCAAATACATTGCTTCGATGTATTCCTCGTTGCTGGGGTTGGCACCATAGAGCTGGATGAATTCGTCGGCCGCAAGAAACTGCTCGGCCAAAAACAGCTCCTTGTTGTGACCAGGATCATTTGCATCGAAAGAGTCCAGAACTCCCGTCCAGAATCGAAGTCCGCCTTCGTCGGGCGTTCGCCCGTAGGCCGCTGCGTAGATACGGTATGTGAAGCCGAGGTTTTGACTTTGCAGATCGAACAGCAGGTTGCCATCATCAAGAACGATCCGCTCAATATTGATCAGTGTGTCTGTGCCTCCACCCGGTTTGCCGAGCAGCAAACTGCCATCAGCTTGGGAAGCCTGAACGATATCGCCACGGGTCAGCGCATATTCGACGCTGTCTAGACCTTCTTCTCCGTCGATAATATCGAACCCCGCTCCACCCATGATGAGATCGTCACCGGCTAGGGCCAGTATGGTATCGTCTGATGCCGTACCTTCAAGAACATCATTGTCAGGTGTGCCTTGGATGACGGTGCCGCCCGAATCGGTGACACCGGAAATTTGAATGATGACTTGTGCCATTGCGTTTCCGCCTTGGCCGTCCTCCAGAAGGTATATGAAAGTGTCTTCGGCAATCTGTCCTGCGTTCAGTGCCTCATACTGACCATTCGGATCATAGCGATAGGATCCGTCCGCGTTGACGACCAGCGTGGCGCCCGAGGCTAGAGATCTTTCAACGCCGAACTCGACGTTTGTCCCGTCGATCTTGGTGATCGCGAGGATATCGCCATCAAGGTCAAAATCGTTTGTAAGCAGGCCATTGCCGGCTGATACATCGATTGGCGTGTCCTCGTCGGTCGCTGCTGCGTCGTCGTCGGCGAACGGGGCGAGATTGACGGAAACCTGCTGATCGGTCCCGGCATTCTCGACCAGCTTCGCTGTTAGCGAGTAGGTGACAGAAGAACCGTCGTCGAGGACAACCCGGAAACGATCTGGTCCGATTTCTTCAACACTGGAAACCGTTCTTCCTGTGACGTCGATCAAATCCTGATTTCTGTCGCCGAATACCTCGTCATCGCCGCCATTGGCAAAGAAGATGAATCGATGGGGCGAAGCCAACTCGGAAGCATTCACAACGTCGTCCTGTGACGATCCGATCAGCGTGATTGTGGAGGTTGAAAGACTGGTGTTGGCAAAGGAACCCTTGATGTTGAAGGTGTTTTCTCCACCACCTCCGTCAACGACAATCTCCTCGATGTCATCGATTGCAGCGCTGATGAAACCGTTGCGGGCCAAAATGATCTCAGCCGGTCCCTGATAATCGATGTCGGAGGCGGCTGCGGCATTGGAGTAGATATCGAACACCTCGTCATCGCTGGCGCCGAGGATGGTCATCGTGTCGCCAGTTGTTTCAGCGCCGCCGTCGACTTGATAATGTCCGTCGCCGGCTCTCCAGATGAACTCCTCGTCGCGGTCGCCGCCAAACATCAGGTCGTTACCGCCAAGCCCGAGCAACCTCAGTTGCTCAATATCGGTTAGCTCGCTGGCAATCGCACCGTTGTGGAGAACGACCGTGTCAGCGGTTCCGATGTAGCCGAGTTGTATCCCTGCCTCGGTGCCGGAAAGGATAACGAATGTGTCAAGGGCCTGGCTGCCAAACAGCTCTACGCTGTCGACCCCGGCTCCATTGCCGCCGTCAATGACATCACGGCCTCCACCGACCCGCCAGAGAATTGTATCGCTTCCCGCACCTCCGGAGATCGTGTCGTCTGTGGTGAACCCGATGAGCAAATCATCTCCGTCTCCTCCGTTCAGAGATTGAATCGGCTCAATTGCAATCAGCGTTTCCGATTGATCGGACCCGGTGCCATCAATCTCAAGCGACCTGGCGGAGACGCTTTCCCCGGAACTGTCGCCCAAGGTGTCGTCGAACGAACTAAAGCTGATCAAAACACGACCGTCAGCAAGCTGAGTGAGTTCCGGATCGGATTGATTGCCGCCGATGTGTTCGTTGACCCTGAATTCAGCCGAAAAGCTCACCGACCCATCGTCCTCCAGGGTGCCAATGCGCGCGGAGATGCTTCTACCGTCGATATCGCCGTCGATACCTCGCAGGTTCGTGACAAAGACAAACAGCAAACGCCCGTCTTGCAACTGTACAACCTCGGGGTTGGATTGCGTGCTGAACACCTGTTCGTTCACCCGAAATTCGTCACCGAACGTTATCGATCCGTCTGCATTCACCGATCCGAGCCGGGCTGAGATGCCGAAACCGCTCGTATCCCCGTCGCTATTATCTAGCGTCATGAACACGGACAGGATTCGGTCATCCGCAAGTCGCAGGATTTGCGGAAGAAACTGCACGCTCGTCGTGTGTTCATTGACTCCGAGCTCGTCGCTGAAGGTGACGCTTCCATCTGCATTGACCGTCCCGACACGTGCCCCGATGCCGGCTTCATCGGCGTCGGTCGTGTCGAATACGAATACGATACGGCCGTCGGCGATTTGGGTCACCTGTGGTGCATATTGGCCACCTGCGGTTAATGCATTGACCCGAAACTCATCAGCCAGCGAGATCGTCCCGTCGCCACTAAGAACTCCGATTCTGCCCGCAATCCCGCTGGAGTCGATATCTCCATCCGTGCTGTCATCGGTAGCGAATGTGAACAGCACACGCCCGTCGGCAAGTTGGGTTACCTGCGGGTTTTGCTGAAATCCCGAGGTGTGTTCATTGACCCGGAACTCGTCCCCTAACGTAACCGAACCGTCGGCTTCGAGAGTTCCCAGCCGGGCCGCGATTCCAGCGTTGCTGTTGTCGCCGTCGAGTGTCGAATCCGTTCGGAACGTGAAGAGAAGGCGTCCGTCCGCGAGTTGGATCATTGTTGAGGACCGCTGAAATCCATCCGTGTGTTCGTTCACACGGATTTCGTCCCCGAATGAAATTGATCCGTCTGTCTGGACCGTGCCGAGGCGCAGGGCAATACTTTCGCCAGAATCTCCGTTTTCGTTATCTTCCGTCGTGTAGCTGAAGGCGACGCGCCCGTCAGCAAGATGCAACAGTTTGGCATCGTGTTGATCATTGTTGGCGAATTGGTTGACGCGTACCTCCGCCGTCAGGCGAACAATGCCGTTTGAATTGATTGCTTGTGATTGCGAGTTGGTCATCGGTGTCCGTGCGATATCTTTCTGCGGCGCCATAGCGACCGCGTAGAAGTGATGGTCATTCTGCGGCACAAGACCCGTTCTCAGGACCGTCCGCACCATACAGCAGACGTTAGGGCGGAGGTTCCGAAAGGCGCATGACGCATTTGCGTCATGACGAATTGGAAACTTTGTATGAGTGGAACTGATTTCGGCAGCGCGACAGGTCGGGTCGCCGCCGACAAAGGAGCCTAGTTGTCGATCGAGAAGGGCGACAAGAGACTAGAGATGTAATGCAGCAGTTCAAGTTGCCCACGGCATCCAAATTTATGCATCAATGAGCGCATCTGGTTACGAACAGTATGCCGGCTTAGTTCGTTCACATCGGCATACTCGTTCAAATTCATGCCGTTGTAGACGGATTGTGCTAGTTTGGCCTCCGCCGGCGTCGCGCTGAAAGAACGAGCCAGCCGACTGACGCCATTAGGGTTTCCGAACGCGTGACCGCCGGTGACGACCACTGCACCGACAACCGGATCACACCACGCCGCAGTGGGAAAGGTTGCCTGAGATTGATCAGGGAACAGGTGGGCGTGGAACACGAATCGCTGCGCCTCCGCTTGCTGGAACAGCAGCGGTGAGGGCAGTTGGCCAGATAGACCGGAAGCCATAGTACCAGCAAGACGCGTCAGAAATGCCGAAACCGCCGTATCACTCGATACCAACTGATTCTTTGGTGTAACGGATACGATGGAATAGCGTGCCTTGAATTCGACCGCCGACCGGTTCATGAAACTGAGCCGCCCGCTGCGGGTCAACAGGAACACTGCATGGGGTGTGGCGTGCAGGTGGCTGAATGCCTGATCCGCTGTATTTGTAAGCAGCGTTGAGTAATTGATGGCCCTTAGAAAATGCGGTGCCAGCGCTTCGATAAGGGTATGGGCCTTCGGAAGGGTTGTGTCCACATTGCGGTGCTGACAGGCAGCGGCGATCCCAACGAATGTTTCTGCTGTCCGGTAACACATCATGAAGGGGCCTGCGACGACATCCTCCTGGCGGCGTAGCCAATCATTGTAGAATTCGGTTTTGAAAAGGTCGCGGCGCTCCAGTGCCTGATCGGAAACACCTACCGTCCCCGTCGGCATAACAACGTTCATGTGCATCCAAGGGTTCTTGTCGGCGAAATCGGATTGGTAACGAGTGATCTCATCTGGACGCAGGCCTGCTGCGATAAGGCCGATCCCCTCATTGCGTTGCAAGTTGTGACCGAACATCATGATGGGGACAGTCGACTGCACGCTGAGCCCATCGACAAAAGGTTGCCAGGCTGCATTGTCCGTCTGTGTTGCATAAAGCAACGATAGCAGTTTCTCTGGAACTTCTGCGCGTTGCAATTTCCTGGTCCGATACCATCTGCCCACGGATACGATAGCAGCGTGAATTATTTCAGTAAATCGGGACCGTTGGGCGGATATTCAGCAGCGGTATTATTCACGAGATAGTTATCAGACCATCACAATCGCGACTTCACCCTCGATAGCACCTTGATAGGCGGAGGCGTGCGGTTCCTCGTCAGGCATACCCTCCATCACCCCGATCTGATCGAGTTCGGCTTCCGCATAACCTTCCCGCGCTAACGCGTTCAATGTTTCGCGAACCGCGGTGTCGTCATCGGGCGCCATTAGCATGATATGGATGTCAGCCTGCTTGCCACCTTTGTATTTCGCAGCACGGCCGATGATGATGAAGACCATCGACTCGTCTTCGTCGGGGGAATCATGTGCGCCCATGGTGGCCTCCGTTTGCATGCCGCGGCGAGGGTTTTCCATTCCTGCGTTCTGGCGGCTGATTCGGCAAGAATATGACGCGGGATTTCGTTGATTTCCGGCATTGGGTACGCGATTTTGCGCTTTATGGATCTCCGCGTCAGATTCTTGGCCCGCGGCCCTTGACGGCACAAGGGCAAATCAGTATCTAGCGGCCACCAGAGCCGATGTGAGGCTGGCTGGTTCGGGACGACTCGTCCTGAAGTTCGCCTCAAACACGGTTCAGACTGCATGATGTGAAAAAATGCTGCACGCATGACACGGTGATATCGTGTCCTCTGCAAATTTTTGGGCAAGCCGCCAGGTGCGGATTTGCCCGTTTGCGCATGGTCATATGTGTGGTCGATGAAGCGCCCGCGAGGGCATGCCAGGGTTTTGTTCAAAAGGAAGGTTATATGCCTACCGTAAACCAGCTGATCCGCAAACCGCGCCAGGTGCCGGTTAAGCGAAACAAGGTTCCCGCGCTTGAGGCCAATCCTCAGAAGCGTGGCGTTTGCACGCGCGTCTATACGACGACACCGAAAAAGCCGAACTCGGCTTTGCGCAAGGTTGCGAAGATCCGGCTGACCAATGGATTTGAAGTTATCGGTTATATCCCGGGCGAGGGGCATAACCTTCAAGAGCACTCGGTCGTGATGATCCGCGGTGGTCGCGTCAAGGACCTTCCCGGCGTGCGCTATCACGTCATCCGAGGCGTGCTCGACACCCAGGGTGTGAAAGACCGCAAGCAGCGCCGCTCCAAATACGGTGCCAAGCGTCCGAAGTAACAGTCAATCGTTCGGATGCGGGCAGCAAGGGTCGCATCCGGCACAGTTGAGAGACAAGCAATATGTCCCGACGTCACAGAGCCGAAAAACGCGAGATCAACCCGGATCCGAAATTTGGCGACCTGATCATCACCAAGTTCATGAACGCGATCATGCTGGACGGCAAGAAGTCAGTCGCCGAGCGGATCGTTTATGGCGCTTTCGACATCGTCGAAGACAAAACCAAGCAGGAGCCGGTCGGCACCTTCCACGCAGCTCTTGAGAACGTGTCGCCGTCGGTTGAGGTTCGCTCCCGCCGTGTTGGTGGCGCGACCTATCAGGTTCCGGTAGACGTCCGGCCCGAGCGCCGCCAGGCATTGGCCATCCGCTGGCTCATCAGTGCTGCCCGTGGACGCAATGAATCGACCATGATCGAGCGCCTCTCCGGCGAACTCATGGATGCAGCGAACAACCGCGGCAGTGCGGTCAAGAAACGCGAAGATACGCACAAGATGGCTGAGGCCAACCGCGCATTCTCGCACTACCGCTGGTAAGCGGTCACGTATCGAAAAGGCACCAAGTCATGGCCCGCGAATACAAAATCGAAGACTACCGTAACTTCGGCATCATGGCCCACATCGATGCTGGCAAGACGACAACGACAGAACGTATCCTCTACTACACCGGCAAGTCCCACAAGATCGGCGAAGTCCACGACGGCGCTGCAACGATGGACTGGATGGAGCAGGAGCAGGAGCGCGGCATTACGATCACATCCGCCGCGACGACGACGTTCTGGAAGGGCCGCGACGGAAGCACCCGCCGCTTCAACATCATCGACACGCCCGGACACGTCGACTTCACCATTGAAGTTGAGCGTTCGTTGCGCGTTCTCGACGGTGCGGTTGCGCTTCTCGATGCCAATGCCGGTGTCGAGCCGCAGACCGAAACGGTCTGGCGTCAGGCGGACAAGTACAATGTCCCGCGCATGATCTTCTGCAACAAAATGGACAAGATCGGCGCGGATTTCTACCGCTCGGTCGAGATGGTCGGCTCGCGCCTCGGTGCGATTCCGGTGGTCATGCAGTTGCCGATCGGCGCTGAAAGCGACTTCAAGGGTGTTGTCGATCTGGTGGAAATGAACGCTCTTATCTGGCGTGACGAGTCGCTCGGTGCCCAGTGGGATGTCGTGGAAATTCCGGACGACCTCAAGGAGCAGGCTGAAGAGTACCGCGAAAAGCTGATCGAGACAATTGTCGAGATCGACGAAGAAGCCATGGAAGCCTATCTGGAAGGTGACATGCCGTCCAACGACAAGATCCGCGCACTGGTTCGCCAGGGCACGACCAACGTCGACTTCTTCCCGATGTTCTGCGGTAGCGCCTTCAAGAACAAGGGCGTGCAGCCGCTGCTCGACGCCGTTGTCGACTACCTGCCTAGCCCGATCGACATTCCGGCGATCAAGGGGATCGACGTCAAGACCGATTCGGAGATCACCCGTGATGCCTCCGATGAAGAGCCGCTTTCGATGCTCGCCTTCAAGGTCATGAACGACCCGTTTGTCGGTTCGCTGACCTTTGCCCGCATCTATTCGGGCAAAATCGAGAAGGGCTCCTCCGTGATGAACACGGTTAAGGAGAAGCGTGAGCGTATCGGTCGGATGCTGCAAATGCACTCCAACAGCCGCGAAGACATCGATATCGCTTACGCCGGTGACATTGTCGCTCTCGCTGGTCTCAAGGAAACTACCACCGGTGACACGCTGTGTGACCCGATCAAGCCGGTCATCCTGGAGCGCATGGAGTTCCCGGATCCGGTCATTCAGATCGCCATCGAGCCGAAGACCAAGGGCGACCAGGAGAAAATGGGTATTGCGCTCAACCGCCTGGCAGCCGAAGATCCGTCCTTCCGTGTCAAATCTGACGAGGAATCCGGACAGACGATCATTGCTGGCATGGGCGAGCTTCACCTCGACATTCTGGTCGATCGCATGAAGCGCGAATTCAAGGTTGAGGCCAACGTTGGCGCACCACAGGTGGCGTACCGCGAGACCATCACTCGTCAGGCCGAAGTGGATTACACCCACAAGAAGCAGTCCGGCGGTTCCGGTCAGTTCGCCCGCGTCAAGATCATCTTCGAACCCAATCCCGAGGGTGAAGAGTTCGAGTTCGTCTCCAAGATCGTCGGCGGTAATGTTCCGAAGGAATACATCCCGGGCGTTCAAAAAGGCATCGAGAGCGTTCTGTCCAGCGGTCCGCTGGCAGGCTTCCCGATGCTCAGCGTCAAAGCGACGCTGATGGACGGCGCATACCACGACGTGGACTCCTCGGTCCTGGCCTTCGAAATTGCCTCCCGCGCTGCTTTCCGCGAGGGTGCTCAAAAGGCCGGTGCTCAATTGCTTGAGCCGATCATGAAGGTCGAAGTTGTAACGCCGGAAGACTATGTCGGCGATGTCATCGGCGACCTGAACTCGCGGCGTGGCCAGATCCAGGGGCAGGAAGCCCGCGGCATCGCGGTTGTCATCAATGCGCACGTGCCACTCGCGAACATGTTCAAGTACGTGGACAACCTGCGTTCCATGTCACAGGGTCGTGCCCAGTACACCATGCAGTTCGATCACTATGCGCCTGTGCCGTCCAATGTGGCCCAGGAAATTCAGGAAAAATACGCCTGACCGCGATCGATTGAGACCAGTCTGACGAAACGAGCCCGAACGGGCGATAAGAAACGGAGAGCCGAAAATGGCGAAAGGTAAGTTTGAACGTAACAAGCCGCATGTGAACATTGGCACGATTGGCCATGTTGACCACGGCAAGACGTCCCTGACGGCGGCGATCACCAAGTACTTTGGTGAGTACACGCCTTATGATTCGATTGACGGCGCTCCTGAGGAGCGAGCTCGCGGCATCACCATTTCGACAGCTCACGTTGAGTATGAGACGGAAGCGCGTCACTACGCCCACGTCGATTGCCCGGGCCACGCCGACTACGTCAAGAACATGATCACGGGCGCTGCCCAGATGGACGGCGCAATCCTGGTTTGTTCGGCTGCCGACGGTCCGATGCCTCAGACGCGCGAGCACATTCTTCTTGCGCGCCAGGTTGGCGTTCCGGCGATTGTCGTTTTCCTCAACAAGGTCGACCAAGTCGACGATGAGGAGCTGCTTGAGCTTGTCGAGATGGAAGTTCGTGAGCTTCTGGACACCTACGAGTTCCCGGGCGACGACATTCCAGTAGTCAAGGGTTCGGCTCTTGCTGCTCTTGAGGATTCCAACAAGGAAATCGGTGAGGATGCCATTCGGGCTCTGATGAAAGAGGTCGATGCCTACATTCCGACGCCTGAGCGTCCGGTAGACCAGCCGTTCCTGATGCCGATTGAGGATGTGTTCTCGATTTCCGGCCGCGGTACGGTTGTGACGGGTCGTGTTGAGCGCGGCATCATCAATGTCGGCGACGAGATCGAGATTGTTGGTATCCGTGATACGTCGAAGACGACGTGCACGGGTGTTGAGATGTTCCGCAAGCTTCTGGACCAGGGCCAGGCTGGCGACAACATCGGAGCGCTGCTTCGCGGTGTTGACCGTGACGGTGTCGAGCGCGGCCAGGTTCTTTGCAAGCCGGGTTCCGTTACGCCGCACACGAAGTTCAAGGCCGAGGCCTACATCCTGACGAAGGAAGAGGGTGGCCGTCACACGCCGTTCTTCACCAACTACCGTCCGCAGTTTTACTTCCGCACGACGGACGTTACGGGTGTTGTGTCGCTTCCTGAAGGCACCGAGATGGTGATGCCAGGCGACAACGTTACGGTTGACGTTGAGCTGATCGTTCCGATCGCGATGGAAGAGAAGCTTCGCTTCGCCATCCGCGAAGGCGGCCGCACCGTCGGTGCCGGCATCGTCGCAAGCATCACGGAATAAACCAGACAGACAGATCGCACGCGCCGGATATTCCCGGCGCGTGCGGCTTTTTGAGACGAGAAGAAGACCGCCTCAGCGGTCTCGAAACCCGAGGATAAGTCGAATGAACGGCCAGAACATCCGTATCCGCCTCAAGGCGTTTGATCATCGGATTCTCGATGCCTCCACGCGCGAAATCGTGTCGACGGCCAAGCGGACAGGCGCCAGCGTGCGTGGACCGGTCCCGCTCCCGACACGAATTGAAAAGTATACGGTCAACCGTTCGCCGCACATCGACAAGAAGAGTCGCGAACAGTTCGAGATGCGCACCCACAAGCGCCTGCTCGACATCGTTGATCCGACGCCGCAGACGGTCGATGCGCTGATGAAGCTCGACCTGGCTGCCGGTGTTGACGTGGAAATCAAGCTCTAGGGAAGGGCTGTCTGGGACCGGTTGCGAAAAAACGGATATCGGAACTTCGCGCAAGACCGGGCTCAACAAGAACAAGGACGAACCAATGCGTTCAGGTGTAATTGCAAAGAAGGTGGGAATGACCCGCGTCTATAATGACGCCGGGGAGCACGTTCCGGTGACTGTATTAAGTCTCCAGAACTGCCAGGTCGTTGCCCAGCGCACGGAAGACAAGAACGGCTACACCGCGGTCCAGCTCGGTGTCGGTGTCGCCAAGGCGAAGAACACGTCGAAGCCGATGCGTGGGCATTTCGCTGCTGCCAAGGTCGAGCCGAAAGCCAAGCTGGCCGAGTTCCGCGTTTCGCAGGATAACATGCTTGATGTCGGTGCCGAAATCACCGCCGAGCACTTCGTCGCCGGCCAGAAGGTCGACGTTACCGGCACTAGCGTCGGTAAGGGCTTTGCCGGTGCGATGAAGCGCCACAATTTCGGTGGTTTGCGTGCCACTCACGGCGTGTCGGTTTCGCACCGTTCGCACGGTTCAACCGGCCAGTGCCAGGATCCTGGCAAAGTATTCAAAGGCAAGAAGATGGCCGGTCACATGGGCAACACCCGCGTGACCACGCAAAATCTGGAAATCGTATCCACCGATGCAGACCGGGGCCTGATCCTGGTCAAGGGTGCGGTTCCCGGCTCCAAGGGTGCCTGGATCATCGTACGTGACGCAATCAAGGCAGGGATCCCGGACAATGCGCCGATGCCAGCCGGCCTGCGTGCAGCCGTTGCCGCCGCAGAGAGCGCGCCGGCCGAGCAGGCAACCGAGGGAGCCGAATAATGGATTTGAAGGTCACAACCCTCGAGGGCAAGGACGCCGGCAAAGTCTCGCTGTCCGATACGGTCTTCGGCCTTGAGCCGCGCGCCGATATCCTGCAGCGCATGGTCCGGTGGCAACTGGCCCGCAAGCAGCAGGGCACCCACAAAACCAAGGGTCGCTCCGAGATCAATCGGACCGGCGCCAAGATGTTCCGCCAGAAGGGAACAGGCCGCGCTCGTCACTCATCGGCCCGCGCTCCGCAGTTCCGCGGCGGCGGTAAGGCCCATGGTCCGGTCGCGCGCAGCCATGAACACGACCTTCCCAAGAAGGTCCGTACGCTTGCGCTGCGTCACGCCCTTTCGGCCAAACTCCGGGACGAAAGCCTGATCGTCGTGGACGATCTGGCCGCCACGGAGCCGAAAACCAAACAGCTCAAGGGCTCGCTGGAAAAGCTCGGTGTTTCCAACGCCCTGTTCATCGGCGGATCCGAGCTGGACAACAACTTCCAGCTCGCGGCTCGCAACATCCCGAATATTGATGTGCTGCCGGTTCAGGGCATCAATGTTTACGACATTCTGCGCCGTGGAAAGCTGGTTCTCTCCAAGGCTGCGGTCGAAGCTCTCGAGGAGCGGTTCAAATGACGGATCTCCGCCACTATGACGTCATCACCTCTCCGGTGATCACTGAAAAATCGACAATGGTTTCGGAACAGAACCAGGTCGTATTCAACGTTGCCAAAAAGGCCACCAAGTCTGACATCAAGGCTGCGGTCGAAGCGCTCTTTGGCGTCAAGGTCAAGTCCGTCAACACGTTGGTGCGCAAGGGTAAAACCAAGCGCTTTCGCGGCATTTTGGGTCGCCAGAACGATGTGAAAAAGGCCATCGTCACACTGGTCGACGGGGAATCCGTTGACGTGACGACCGGTCTTTAAGGCAAGCCCCGAGGAAAGAACAAGACAATGGCACTCAAAACATTCAATCCGACGACGCCGAGCCAGCGCCAGCTGGTCATCGTCGATCGCTCGGGTCTGTATAAGGGCAAGCCGGTCAAGGCTCTGACCGAAGGCCTGTCGTCGAAAGGCGGACGCAACAACACTGGTCGCATGACCGTGCGTCACCGCGGCGGTGGTCACAAGCGCACCTATCGCAAGGTCGATTTCAAGCGGCGCAAATACGACGTCGAAGGTACGGTCGAGCGGATCGAATACGACCCCAACCGTACCGCCTTCATTGCGCTGGTGACCTACACCGATGGCGAGCAGGCCTACATCCTGGCGCCGCAGCGCCTCGCAGCGGGCGACAAGGTCATCGCTTCACAGGCATCCGTTGACGTGAAGCCAGGCAACACCATGCCTCTGCAAGCCATGCCTGTCGGCACCATCGTCCACAATGTGGAGATGAAGCCGGGTAAGGGCGGTCAGATTGCTCGTTCGGCAGGCACTTATGTTCAGTTGGTCGGTCGCGACCAGGGCATGGCTATCCTGCGTCTGAACTCCGGTGAGCAGCGCCTTGTTCCAGGAAACTGCCTGGCCACGGTCGGCGCGGTGTCCAACCCGGACAATTCGAACCGCAACGATGGCAAGGCCGGTCGCTCTCGTTGGCTCGGCAAGCGCCCGCATGTTCGCGGTGTCGTCATGAACCCGATCGATCACCCGCATGGTGGTGGTGAGGGACGCTCGTCCGGTGGTCGCCATCCGGTCACTCCGTGGGGCAAGCCGACCAAGGGCAAGCGGACGCGGTCGAACAAGTCGACCGACAAATACATCATGCGCTCGCGCCATCAGCGCAAGAAGAAGTAAGAGAGGAAGTCTCAAGTGGCTCGTTCAGTTTGGAAAGGTCCGTTCGTTGACGGCTATATTCTCAAGAAGGCTGAGAAAGTTCGCGAAAGCGGCCGCAACGAAGTGATAAAGACCTGGAGCCGTCGCTCCACTATCCTGCCGCAGTTCGTCGGCCTGACCTTCGGCGTCTACAACGGCAGCAAGCACATTCCTGTTTCCGTGTCCGAGGACATGGTCGGTCACAAACTCGGTGAATTTTCCCCGACCCGGACCTACTACGGTCACGGCGCGGACAAGAAAGCCAGGAGGAAGTAGCATGGGCAAGGCCAAGGCCGAGCGCCGGCTCAAGGACAATGAGGCTCGCGCGGTTGCTCGCACGCTCCGCGTCAGCCCGCAGAAGCTGAATCTCGTGGCATCGATGATCCGCGGCAAGAAAGTCGAGCGCGCTCTCGCGGACCTGGAGTTCTCGCGCAAGCGGATTTCCGAGACCGTCAAGAAGACGTTGGAATCTGCGATCGCCAATGCTGAGAACAATCACGATCTCGACGTCGATGCGCTGATCGTCGCGGAGGCCTATGTCGGCAAGTCGGTCGTCATGAAGCGTTTCCGTGCCCGCGGTCGTGGCCGTGCGTCGCGTATCGAAAAACCATTTTCCCACCTGACGATCGTCGTTCGTGAGGTTGAGGAAACAGAGGAGGCCGCGTAATGGGTCAGAAGACGAATCCGATCGGTTTCCGGCTCGGCATCAACCGCACCTGGGATTCGCGTTGGTTCGCCGAAAAGGGCGAATACGGCGATCTGCTCCAGGAAGACCTGAAGATCCGCGAATACCTGACCAGCGAGTTGAAGCAGGCTGCGATCTCGAAAGTGGTCATCGAGCGTCCGCACAAGAAGTGCCGTATCTCGATCCACTCGGCCCGCCCGGGCCTGATCATCGGCAAGAAGGGCGCCGATATCGAGAAGCTGCGCCGCAAGCTGTCGGTCATGACCAACTCGGAAACGCATCTCAACATCGTAGAAGTGCGTAAGCCGGAAATCGACGCAACCCTGGTTGCCCAGTCGATCGCTCAGCAGCTGGAACGTCGCGTTGCGTTCCGCCGCGCCATGAAGCGTGCCGTTCAATCGGCCATGCGTCTCGGCGCGGAAGGTATCCGCATCACCTGTGGCGGCCGGCTCGGTGGCGCTGAAATCGCCCGTACCGAATGGTACCGCGAGGGCCGTGTGCCGCTGCACACGCTGCGCGCCGACATCGACTACGGCACGGCCGAGGCTCACACCGCCTACGGTGTGTGTGGCGTCAAGGTTTGGATTTTCAAAGGTGAGATCCTCGAGCACGACCCGATGGCTTCGGAGCGTCGCGCGACCGAAAGCGATTCACAGTCAAGCGGCGGCCGTCGTCGCGAACGAGAAAAAGCGTAGTCACCTACGCGGCGAACCAGTTCGGAGAACTTAAGAAATGTTGCAGCCAAAGCGTACAAAGTACCGCAAGCAGCACAAAGGTCGTATCCGGGGCGTCGCACCGGGCGGTACCACGCTGAACTTCGGCTCTTACGGCATCAAGGCTCAGGAGCCCAACCGCGTCAACGCCCGCGAGATCGAAGCGGCGCGTCGCGCGATCACCCGTCACATGAAGCGTGCTGGCCGGGTGTGGATCCGGATCTTCCCGGACACACCCGTCACGCAGAAGCCGACGGAAGTCCGCATGGGTAAGGGCAAGGGCTCGGTCGAATACTGGGCCGCAAAGGTCAAACCCGGCCGGATCATGTTCGAGATCGACGGCGTCAGCGAGGAGGTCGCGCGCGAAGCGTTGCGCCTCGGCGCCGCCAAACTGTCGGTCAAGACACGCTTTGTACAGCGCATTGCAGACTAGGAAGGCAGAGTCATGAAAGCCGCAGATATCCGAGCCATGAGCGCCGACCAGCTAACTGACAAGCTTGCCGAGCTTAAGAAGGAGCAGTTCAACCTGCGCTTCCAGAAAGCCACTGGTCAGCTCGAAAAGACGTCGCGCGTCAAGGAAGTTCGTCGCGACATCGCTCGCGTCAAGACCATAGCCCGCCAGTTGGCGGCAGAATCCAAGGCCTGAGGACCAGAAGAAAATGCCAAAACGCGTTCTCCAGGGCACCGTCGTCAGCGACAAGAGCGACAAGACCATCGTCGTCAAAGTCGAACGCCGTTTCGCCCATCCAATGTTCAAGAAGACCGTGCGTCGTTCGAAGAGATACAAGGCGCACGATGAAAGCAACCAGTACAAGACCGGGGATGCCGTCCAGATCCAGGAATGCGCGCCGATCTCGAAGGACAAGCGCTGGACTGTGATCAGCGAAAAAGCCTGATTAACGCCAGGAAACAATAAGGGAAATGGCCGGCAGAGACAGACGAGGCTCACCGGCAAGATGAAAGAAGGCGGTCTGACATGATTCAGATGCAAACAAACCTCGACGTCGCCGACAATTCCGGTGCCCGTCGTGTCATGTGCATCAAGGTGCTGGGCGGCTCGAAGCGGAAATACGCTTCCGTGGGCGACATTATTGTCGTCTCGGTAAAGGAAGCCATTCCGCGCGGCCGTGTGAAAAAGGGCGACATCATGAGAGCGGTGGTCGTTCGCACCGCCAAGGACATTCGTCGGCCCGACGGCAGCGTCATTCGTTTCGACAAGAACGCAGCTGTGCTGGTTGATAACAAGAAAGAGCCGATCGGCACCCGTATCTTCGGACCGGTTCCGCGCGAACTCCGCGCCAAGAGCCACATGAAGATCATCTCGCTGGCGCCGGAAGTTCTGTAAGGAGACGATGATGCAGAAGATCCGCAAAGGCGACAACGTCATCATGCTGACCGGCAAGGACAAGGGCCGCACCGGCGAAGTGATGCAGGTGATGCCCAAGGAAAACCGTGCTCTGGTCCGCGGCGTCAACATGGTACGTCGGCACCAGCGCCAGACCCAGACCGAGCAGGCCGGCATTGTTAGCAAGGAAGCCTCCGTGCACTTGTCGAACCTGGCGCTTGTCGGCGCCGACGGCAAACCGACCCGGGTTGGCTTCAAGATCAACGAGGACGGCACCAAGGTGCGCGTGTCCAAGCGTTCCGGAGAAGTGATCGATGGCTGAGGCAAATTACGAGCCGCGGCTCAAAACAGACTACAACGACCGCATCCGCGGCTTGCTCCAGGAGAAGTTCTCCTACGAGAACGTCATGCAGATCCCGCGTGTCGAAAAGATCGTGCTCAACATGGGCGTCGGCGAAGCAACGACTGATTCCAAGAAGCCGTCCATTGCGGCAGAGGATCTGGCTGCGATTGCCGGCCAGCGCCCGGTAATTACCAAGGCGCGCAAGTCGATCGCCGGCTTCAAGGTGCGTGAAGAAATGCCGATTGGCGCCAAGGTGACGCTACGGCAGAAGCGCATGTACGAATTCATGGATCGGCTGGTGAATATCGCCTTGCCGCGCGTCCGCGACTTTCGCGGCCTGAATCCAAAGAGCTTTGACGGCCGTGGCAATTTCGCCATGGGCATCAAAGAACACATCGTCTTCCCGGAAGTCGACTACGACAAGGTCGATGAAATGTGGGGGATGGACATCATCGTTTGTACGACGGCGAATACGGATGACGAAGCCCGGGCTCTGCTCTCGGAATTCAACTTCCCATTCCGTCAGTAACGGCAAGCGTAAAAAGGATAATTGATATGGCCAAGGTAAGTGCCGTCGAAAAGAACAAGCGCCGTCGCAAGCGGGTCGCGCAGGCAGCAGCCAAGCGCGCAGAGCTCAAGGCAATCATCAGGAATCAGGACACACCGATTGAAGAACGCTTCAAGGCAACCCTGAAACTTGCCGAGATGCCGCGCGATGGATCCAAGACGCGGATCCGCAACCGTTGCGAGGTGTCCGGTCGTCCGCGCGGTTACTATCGCAAGCTTAAAATGTCACGTATCGCACTGCGCGAACTGGGTTCGCTCGGTCGCGTTCCGGGCGTCGTCAAGTCGAGTTGGTAAGGAGCAGGTCCCATGGCAATGACAGATCCCCTGGGCGATATGCTCACCCGCATCCGCAATGCGGTCGGCCGGCGCAAGTCGACGGTCACCACGCCGGCATCCAAGCTGCGCGCCCGTGTCCTCGATGTTCTACAGTCGGAAGGCTACATCCGTGGCTACTCCGAGGTCAGCTACGATAACGGCAAGTCCGAAATCAACATCGAGCTGAAATACTATGAAGGCGCGCCGGTGATCCGCGAGATCGCCCGTGTGTCGAAGCCGGGCCGCCGAGTTTATGTCTCGGTCAAGTCCATTCCGCAGGTCGCGAACGGCCTCGGCATCTCCATCCTTTCGACCCCGAAAGGTGTGATGGCCGATCATGAGGCGCGCGAACAGAACGTTGGTGGCGAGGTTCTCTGTCAGATCTTCTGACGTGACAGAATCTCCAACAGATCAGGCAGGTTAATACAATGTCTCGTATCGGTAAGAAGCCCGTTTCGGTTCCTGAAGGCGTCAATGCGACCGTCGAGGGCCAGAAGGTCACCGCCAAGGGGCCCAAGGGTGAGCTGAGCTACGTCGTCAATGACGAAGTGCTCGTGAAAATGGAAGAAAACGACGTCGTCATCTCGCCGGCTGATCAGTCGAAGGACTCGCGCTCTAAATGGGGCATGACACGGACCATGATCGAAAACATCATGACCGGCGTTAAGGACGGTTTCGAACGCAAGCTTGAGATCAATGGCGTCGGTTATCGCGCATCCGTGCAGGGCAGCAAATTGCAGCTGGCATTGGGCTACAGCCACGATGTCGTCTACGATGCTCCGGATGGTATCAGCATTGCGTGCCCTAAACCCACGGAAATCGTCGTGACCGGCATCGACAAGCAGAAGGTCGGTCAGGTCGCGTCGGAAATCCGCAGATTTCGCAAGCCTGAGCCCTACAAGGGCAAGGGTGTCAAATATGCCGAAGAGCGGATCGTCCGCAAAGAAGGCAAGAAGAAGTAAGGAGCACGCAGATGGCCAGCAGGAAAGAAACGCTTACGCGCCGCGCCGCGCGTGTCCGCCGCCAGGTCAAGAAGGTCGCCAATGGTCGGCCGCGCTTGTCGGTCCATCGTTCCTCGAAGAACATTTATGCCCAGATCATCGACGATACGGCAGGCAACACTCTGGCTGCCGCCTCCACGCTTGATGCCGATCTGCGCAAGTCGCTGAAAACCGGCGCCGATACCGATGCCGCAGCCGCTGTTGGCAAGCTCGTTGCAGATCGGGCGACCAAAGCCGGTGTGACCGAGGTCGTGTTCGATCGGGGCGCATTCATCTACCATGGTCGGATCAAGGCGTTGGCGGATGCCGCGCGTGAAGCCGGCCTGAGTTTCTAGTTCAACCACTGCCCGTTGCACCCGGAAAAGAAAAAGGACAAGGACAATGGCAAGAGAACCGCGCCGCGACAATCGTGGCAGGGATGATGATCGCGATAGCGAATTCGTCGACAAACTCGTCCACATCAACCGCGTTGCCAAGGTCGTCAAGGGCGGCCGTCGATTCGGCTTTGCGGCCCTCGTTGTTGTCGGTGACCAGAAAGGCCGCGTCGGCTTTGGTCACGGCAAGGCTCGTGAGGTGCCGGAGGCAATCCGCAAGGCAACCGAAGCTGCCAAGCGCAGCATGATCTTCGTGCCGCTCCGGTCCGGAAGGACCCTGCACCACGACGTTCACGGTCGCCATGGTGCCGGCAAGGTTCTCCTGCGCTCGGCGAAACCCGGTACCGGTATTATCGCCGGTGGCCCGATGCGTGCTGTTTTCGAGACGCTCGGGATGCAGGACGTGGTCGCCAAGTCGACCGGCTCGTCCAACCCCTACAACATGGTTCGCGCCACGTTTGACGCGCTTCAGAGGCAGATGCATCCGAAGGACGTCGCAGCCCAGCGCGGCATGAAATATTCCACCTTGCAGGCCCGTCGTTCCTCGATCGTCGGCGCCGAAGAGTAGGGAAGCAGATCGTCATGGCTGAAAAAAAGACAGGAACGGTTACGGTCGAGCAGATCGGGAGCCCCATCCGCCGTCCCGCCGACCAGCGCCAAACGCTGATCGGTCTCGGACTGAACAAAATGCATCGCCGTCGCACCCTGGAAGACACTCCGGCTGTGCGCGGTATGATCCGCAAGGTGCGTCACCTCGTGCGCGTCGTCGACGAAGCCTGAGGGGAGTGAACTATGAAACTGAATGAACTTCGCGATATTGATGGCGCGACCAAGACCCGCAAGCGGGTCGGGCGCGGCATCGGCTCCGGCACCGGTAAGACCGGCGGCCGCGGTGTCAAGGGTCAGAAGTCCCGCTCGGGTGTAGCCATTAAGGGTTACGAAGGCGGCCAGATGCCGATCTATCGCCGTCTGCCCAAACGCGGCTTCACCAACATTTTTGCCAAGGACTTCAACATCGTGTCGGTCGGCCGTATCCAGACTGCCATTGATGCGAAGAAGATCGATGCGAAAAAGCCGATCGACGTTGCGGTGCTGGTCGAAGCGGGCGTTTTGCGTCGCGCCAAAGACGGCGTTCGCGTCCTCGCCGACGGTGAATTGAAGACCAAGCTTTCGCTCGAGGTGGCCGGTGCTTCGAAGTCGGCCATCGAAAAGGTTGAAAAGGCCGGTGGTTCGATCAAGTTGCTCTCGGGCACTAACGAGGCCACCGAGACCAAGGAAGCCAAAGAAACGGGATAGATTGGTTACCGCCCGTTGTGTTGGCATCGGGCTGTAGCGTCCCCATATGGTGACACGAACCTGTGAACGTCATTGCACTGGCACCGGTTACCAATGGGGTGGGGCTTTTGATATGAAGGCGCCGACGAGTCAGCAATAGATGGCCGGTTCCGTCATCGGAGCAAAGCACGCATCGATCGGAACAACGCCACTCGGAGATACGCATGGCATCTGCAGCCGAACAACTTGCAGCCAATCTTAACTTCTCGGCCTTCGCCAAGGCAGAAGACCTGAAAAAGCGCATCTGGTTCACGCTGGGTGCGCTTTTGGTGTATAGGCTTGGCACCTACATTCCGCTTCCAGGCATCAATCCGGAAGCCTTTGCACAGGCTTTCGAGCAACAGGCCGGCGGTGTGCTGGGCCTGTTCAATATGTTTGCCGGTGGCGCCGTCGAACGCATGGCGATCTTCGCGCTGGGCATCATGCCCTACATTTCCGCCTCGATTATCATGCAGCTGATGACGTCGGTGGTACCGACTCTCGAGCAGTTGAAGAAGGAAGGCGAACAGGGCCGCAAGGTCATCAACCAGTATACCCGCTACGGCACCGTGTTGCTGGCTACGCTGCAGGCCTACGGCATATCTGTAGGCCTCGAGTCGGGCAGCAATATCGTCACTGATCCAGGATGGTTCTTCCGCCTGTCGACGGTGATCACGCTGGTTGGTGGCACCATGTTCCTGATGTGGCTCGGTGAGCAGATCACCGCCCGCGGCATCGGCAATGGTATCTCGTTGATCATTTTCGCCGGCATCGTCGCAGCGCTCCCGAGTGCCATTGCAGGCACGCTTGAGCTTGGCCGCACCGGCGCCTTGTCGACCGGCCTCATCATCATGGTGATTGTCATCGCCATCGCCGTGATTGCATTCATCGTCTTCATGGAGCGAGCCCAGCGGCGACTTTTGATACAGTATCCGAAGCGCCAGGTCGGCAACCGCATGTTCCAAGGGGATTCGTCCCACCTCCCGCTCAAGCTGAACACCGCCGGTGTGATCCCGCCGATCTTCGCGTCCTCGCTGCTGCTGCTGCCAGCCACGCTTGCCGGGTTCTCCGACACCACCAATCTTCCGGCTTGGGCGACGACGGTCCTTGCAACGCTTGGCCATGGTCAGCCGCTTTACATGCTGTTCTACGCCTTGATGATTGGCTTCTTCGCCTTCTTTTACACGGCCGTGGTGTTCAATCCCAAGGACACGGCCGACAACCTGAAGAGTCATGGCGGCTTTATTCCCGGGATTCGTCCCGGTGAAAGGACCGCCGAATATATCGACTACGTGCTGACTAGAATCACAGTGGTCGGCGCCCTCTACCTAGTCTTCGTCTGCCTATTGCCCGAAGTGCTCATTGCACAGACCGGCATACCGTTCTATCTCGGCGGCACGTCATTGCTGATCGTCGTCAGCGTGACGCTTGACACGGTCGCCCAGGTTCAGGGGCACTTGATCGCCCAGCAATATGAAGGGCTGATCAAGAAATCGAAGCTTCGGGGAGGAAAGAAGGCACGATGAGATTGATTCTGCTGGGACCGCCGGGGGCGGGCAAGGGAACCCAGGCTCACCGACTGGTCGAGCGCCACGGCATTCCGCAGCTGTCAACTGGCGACATGTTGCGCGCCGCGGTTGGTGCCGGCACGGAAGTCGGATTGCGTGCCAAGGCTGTCATGGATGCGGGCAAGCTCGTCTCCGACGAGATCGTCAATGCAATCGTCTCGGAACGGCTTGACGAGGCGGATTGCCAGGCAGGCTTCATTCTCGATGGTTACCCGCGTACGCTGCCGCAGGCTGATGCTGTTACAAAGATGCTCGCCGCCAAGGACATGGACCTGTCCTGCGTGATCGAGCTCCGAGTCGAAGATGAGGTTCTGGTTGATCGCATTGCCGGTCGATATACCTGCGCCAATTGTGGCGCTGGCTACCACGACACGAACCTCAAGCCCGAGAAAGACGGCATCTGTGACAAGTGCGGATCGACGGAGTTCAAGCGGCGTGCCGATGACAATGCCGAGACGGTCAGCACCAGGCTGCAGGCCTACTACAAGGAAACCGCACCTTTGCTGGGTTATTACTACGCAAAAGGGTTGCTGAAGGGCGTAGACGGCATGGCCGATATCGACACGGTCACCGCCCAGATTGAGGAGCTTTTGGCGACGCTTTAGGACCAGGAGCCGATTTTTCGATTAATCGGCACATTTGCGTCGCTTTTTTGGTCCACGGGCTGTTGACCTATTGGCATCGAGTCCGTTAGAAACCCGCCAATTCGTGATAAACGAGCGATTGGCGCGGCTTTCGAATTTCAGAAGGCCGGGGCTGGTCGCTTATTGATGTCCCGGTTAAAACAAGCAGGCAGCATGTGCTGCAGGATGAGCAGTCAGATCGCAAGGTCTGAGAGGCAAGGAGACTGGACGTGGCCCGTATCGCTGGCGTCAACATTCCAACCAACAAGCGCGTTGTCATCGCGCTGCAGTATATTCACGGCATTGGACCGGCGCACGCCAAGTCCATTACCGAACAGGTCGGCATTCCGGCAGAACGCCGTGTGAACGAGCTTTCGGATGCCGATGTCATCCAGATCCGCGAAGCAATCGACCGCGAATATCAGGTCGAGGGTGATCTTCGTCGCGAAACCGCGATGAACATCAAGCGCCTGATGGACCTGGGCTGCTACCGTGGCCTTCGCCACCGCCGCAACCTGCCGGTTCGCGGACAGCGTACCCATACCAATGCCCGCACCCGCAAGGGGCCCGCTAAGGCGATTGCAGGCAAAAAGAAGTAAGCAACCGCACATGTGACGGTTCTGGTCGGCTGCAGCATGCAAGCCGGCCTTTTGCGTAAGAATGGCTGGGGCGTTTACGCCCCATCCGGTGGAGCCGCTGGAATTACGGCGGTGTCGAGATCATTGAAAGGAATACCATGGCCAAGGATGCCGCACGCGTTCGCCGCAAGGAACGCAAGAATATCTCGTCGGGCGTCGCTCACGTAAACTCGTCGTTCAACAACACCATGATCACCATCACCGACGCCCAGGGCAATGCAATTGCCTGGTCCTCGGCCGGTGCCAAGGGTTTCAAGGGGTCGCGCAAGTCGACGCCATTTGCCGCGCAGATCGCGGCTGAAGATTGTGCCAAGAAGGCACAGGAACACGGCATGAAGTCGCTCGAGGTCGAAGTGTGCGGACCGGGTTCCGGTCGTGAGTCGGCTCTTCGTGCACTGCAGGCCGCAGGGTTCACCATCACGTCGATCCGCGACGTGACGCCGATCCCGCACAATGGCTGCCGCCCGCGTAAAAAGCGTCGCGTCTGATTGCCGTATAACAACCTACGAGCGGTTTGCCGCTCCTCTTGGTTCTCCAGCTCTGTTGCCACGATTGGATGGTGGCAAGGAACGGAAGGTAACAAACCATGATTCAAAAAAACTGGCAGGAACTGATCAAGCCGAACAAGATCGAGTTCTCGACCACAGATCGTACCAAGGCGACCCTGGTCGCTGAACCGCTTGAGCGCGGCTTCGGTCTGACCCTCGGCAACGCCTTGCGCCGTGTGCTTCTGTCGTCGCTGCGCGGTGCAGCGGTCACTGCAGTGCAGATCGACGGCGTTCTGCATGAGTTCTCTTCGATTCCGGGTGTCCGTGAGGACGTGACGGATATCGTGCTCAACATCAAAGAAATCGCCATCGGCATGGAAGGCGACGAGCCCAAGCGCATGGTTGTGCGCAAACAGGGCCCGGGCACAGTTCTTGCCGGCGACATCCAGACGGTTGGTGACATCGAGATCCTCAATCCGGACCATGTGATCTGCACCCTCGACGAAGGTGCCGAGATCCGAATGGAGTTCACCGTTGCAAACGGCAAGGGCTATGTACCGGCCGATCGCAACCGCGCCGAAGATGCCCCGATCGGATTGATCCCGGTCGACAGCCTCTATTCGCCGGTCAAGAAGGTCTCTTACAAGGTTGAGAACACCCGTGAAGGTCAGGTTCTCGATTACGACCGCCTGATCATGACCCTGGAGACCGATGGCTCTGTCACCGGTGAAGATGCGATCGCCTTCGCTGCTCGTATTCTTCAGGATCAGCTTGGCGTGTTCATCAACTTCGATGAGCCGCAGAAAGAGGTCGAGGAAGTCCAGGCCACCGAACTGGCTTTCAACCCGGCGCTCCTCAAGAAGGTCGACGAGCTCGAATTGTCGGTTCGCTCGGCCAACTGCCTGAAGAACGACAACATTGTCTATATCGGCGACCTTATCCAGAAGACCGAAGCAGAAATGCTGCGAACGCCGAATTTTGGACGCAAGTCGCTGAACGAGATCAAGGAAGTTCTGGCGTCAATGGGCCTGCACCTGGGAATGGAAGTTCCCGCCTGGCCGCCGGAAAACATCGAAGATCTCGCCAAGCGTTACGAAGACCAGTATTAACCGAACCAGCGGTGCGAGCCTGCACCGCGCTGAATGGAGAGAGCCATGCGCCACCGCAAGTCAGGCCGCAAGCTGAACCGGACGCCAAGCCACCGCAAGGCAATGTTTGCCAACATGGCGGCGTCCCTGATTGAACACGAGCAGATCGTCACGACCCTGCCGAAGGCGAAGGAAATTCGTCCGATCGTCGAAAAGCTGGTCACGTTGGGCAAGCGCGGGGATCTGCACGCTCGTCGTCAGGCGATCTCGCGCGTCCGCGATGTCGAAATGGTCGGCAAGCTGTTCGACACGATCGCCACCCGTTATGCCGACCGCAATGGCGGCTATCTGCGGATTATGCGTGCCGGATTCCGCAAGGGAGACAATGCACCGCTCGCAGTAATCGAATTCGTTGACCGCGACGTCGACGCACGCGGCGCCAAAGACCGCGAACGTGTCGAAGCCGAGGCAAGCGAAGAAACGGAAGCAGCGTAAGAACTGCCGTAATTCTGAATTCGAAAAGGCCGGGTTTTTGCCCGGCCTTTTTTTGTCTCTCACAGATGCGCTGTCAGGCTGCGGTCGGGTAGTCCACATAGCCTTCCGGGCCGGCCGCGTAAAAGAGATCTGGTTGCGGGTTCGCCAAGTCGATATTGTCGCGCATTCTCTCGACCAGATCCGGATTGGCGATGAACGGCACTCCAAATGACACCAGGTCCGCGCCGCCACGGCCGAGGACCGTTTCAGCGCCATCCTTGTCGAACCCGGAGTTGACCATAAGCGTACCCGAATAGCCGTCGCGGATCGCATTGAACGTTTCATCCGGCAAGCCTTCCTGGCCTAGCACCAGATGGACGTAGACAAGGTTGAGTGCCTCGACCTGTTGGGCCAGCCAGCCATACTGCTCGGCGACACCGTCATAGGCTGCATGGTCGTTGAAGGTGCTGTGGGGCGAGAACCGAATGCCCACCCGGTCGGAACCGATGTCGTCAGCCACGGCTTTGGCCACCTCCACAACGAAACGCGCGCGTTTCTCGATTGATCCGCCATAGGGGTCGTCCCGCGTGTTGACGTTCGGATTGATGAACTGTTCCAGCAGGTAACCGTTGGCCGCGTGTAGCTCGACGCCGTCGAAGCCGGCTTCGATGGCATTGCGCGAAGCCGATACGAACTCGCCGATCGTCTGACTAATGTCTTCTTCAGTCATGGCACGCGGTTCCGGATGAGCCTGCATCCCCCGCGCATCGGTGAACATCTCTCCAGCCGCGGCAATAGCGCTGGGTGCGACGATCTCCGCATCTTCTGGCATGTTCGCCGGATGTCCAATACGCCCGGTATGCATCAGTTGCGCGAAAATTCGGCCGCCGGCGTCGTGCACGGCATCGGTGATGCGTCGCCAGCCCTCGACCTGCTCGGCACTGAACAGACCGGGTATGCGGGGATATCCAAGCGCATTTGGTGAAGGGGCTGTGCCTTCGGTCACAATAAGGCCGGAGGAGGCTCGTTGAGAGTAGTAGTCGGCCATAATAGGTGTCGGCACGTTATCGATCGCCCGGCAGCGCGTCATCGGTGCCATCACGACGCGGTTTTTCAGGTTCAAGGAACCGAGTTGATGTTGCGAAAACAGGTTCATGTTGCAGTGCTCCTTTGAAATACCGTAAGGAGATAATCATTGGTTCACTATGGACAATAGCTCAGAATCGGACTAATTGTCCGTATATGCGGACAGTGAAAGATATCAATCTCAATGCCATAACCGCCTTCTTGAGGGTGGCAGAGCAACAAAGTTTTCGCGGCGCCGCGAAATCGCTCGGCGTTTCGAAGTCGACCTTGAGCCAGCGCGTCGCTGCTCTTGAGGATCAGCTTGGAGTTCAGCTTTTTTGGCGATCCACCCGTTCCGTTCGCCTGACTGATATCGGCGAAAGCTACTATCGCGCAGTCGAACCCGCCCTGATGGCCATAATGGACGCCGAGCGGCAGTTGAACGATATCCACGATCGACCACGCGGGAGGCTGCGCCTGTCAGCTCCTGTTGAGATGGGGCAATGTGTTCTTGGCAGCGTGTTGGCCAAGTACGCAACGCTCTATCCGGATGTCGACCTGATCGTTGATCTGAGCGACCGCAAGGTCAATCTGATCGAGGAAGGTTTCGATCTCGCTATTCGCGTAGGGCCATTGGATGATTCAAGTCTGATCTGCAGGAAGCTGTCCGTTCTTGGTTCATTACGATTGTATGCCAGCCCCGATTACTTGAACTTGAACGGAACGCCCAAAGCGCCCCGCGATCTGGCCAAGCATGATTGTCTGGTCATGACCAGCCAGCAGGAACCGGTCACTTGGCACCTGGAAGGACCGGAAGGCACCGTCTCTGTGGCGGTCAGGCCGCGCTTGGCGGTGGCCAGTTGGGGAATTCTGCGCGAATTGGCGGTAGCCAGCGTTGGAATAACTCGTCTTCCCGAATTGACGGGCATGTTCGAAGTTGCGTCAGGACGGCTGGTTGAGGTCTTGCCGGAGTGGGCGCCGCAGGGTGATGCTTGCTACGCGGTCTACCCAAGTGGCCGAAATCCCTCGGCTGCGCTGAGGGCGATGGTCACGCTTCTGAGCGAACATCTGTCGGATACGTTGGTGAATTGCACATTCCCATCCGCCGGGGCATGCGACGGGAAGGCAGCGCAACTGCAATAGGTCTTAACCCGGTTACAGCCCTCGCAATCCGTCGCGTCGGCGGGCGCGAAATTCGGTTGGCGTATGGCCGCTGAATTCGCGGAAAGCTTTGTTGAACGCGCTGTTTGAGGTGTATCCCACCTGGAGTGCGACCTGAACGACGGGTTCCTCTTCGTTACTGAGGAGTTCGACCGCGCGGATCATCCGCAGGCGGCGAAGGCACTGACTCCAGGTCATGCCAACTTCGTCGGCGTAGCGCCGCAAGAGCGTTCGCTCCGACAGATGAGCGGCACTGGCCACTTCAGCCAGCGAGATATCGCGGCCCAGGTGGGTCTCGGTATATGCAATAGCCCGCTTCATCGCCTCGCTTCGTCCCATCGGCATCCAGACATCGCTGGGTTGGCGCGCCAGTTCCGTGCAAGTCAGGGCGAGCGCCTGAAAAAAGTGTCGGGCATGGTCGTCGAAGTGTTCGGACTGCGGCCCCCAGCGTCGGCTGAAATAGATCATGTCCCGCGCCAGCGCGGTAATGGTGAAAACGACGCTGTCGCTCGGCAGCTCTTCCATGAAGTCGGGGCGGAACAGAACCGAGCAGCATGTCATCGGGTGTCCGATCGTCACGGCCATCTCGGTGCCCGCCGGGATCCATGCCGCGTAGGACGGCGGCAGCAGCCAACGACGGCCGGCGACTTCGAGACTGATCGCGCCTTTGATGCAATACATCAGATAGTGGCGTTCAAAGCTGAGCGCTTCCGTCGGGCTCGGCTCGAATTCCTGGTAGAAGCAGAATGCGGGAAGGTCGTCTTGGGGCATGTTTTGCGGTCAGGGGCTCACATCGGTGACCGTTGTAACAGGAGGTGCGGTCATGATGGGTTTCAGGCCCTCGGCAAGACGAGCGAATGTTTCGCTTTGGCGATATGCGTCAAATGCCTCCATTGAAGTCCAGCGTTGAACGATCACGATTTTTCCTCCGCCGTCCGTCGCGGCGTAGAGATCATAGCCGGCGCAACCGTCCATGTCTCTCGTGCCGGAGGCCTGATCTTCGAAAAGCGTCGTCGATGTGGCAACATCTTCTGGTGCGAAAGTCGCCTCTACGGTGACCAGTTTCATGACAATTCTCCTATCGGTGCGGAAGCGATGTATCCGGCGCTCAATCGGCTTGGCGGCCCAGACGAGAATGCAAAAATCTCGGTGTTTTCGAACCCTGCCTGAACGAGCAAGCTGCGCATTTCGTCTGGTCGATAAGCCCGATTTTTCCAGCGAAGCCTGACAAGCGCAGTGCACCAATGCGGCTTGCTGACTGCCAGAACAACAAGGCCGCCCGGCGCCAGCACTGAGCGCAAATCGGCAAGAACAGAAGCAGCATCACTGATATGTTCGATCAAATGGGCACTCAGTACGACATCGTAGCGTTTCTGGCGTTGCGTCAACTTGCCGACGTCGCAACAGATCTGATTGCAAGCCATGCCTTCTGCAGCCATCGTCTGCGCACCTTTTGCCAGCATCTCGCTGGAAAGATCGAGCAGGTCGAATTCTGCGTGACCGATCTGTCGTGCAAACGCGACGGAGAAACCGGCTGTTCCGGATCCGGCATCGAGCACACGAAGCGGTTGTTCGGTCTTCGGCAGGCGGTCGGCTGCATCCGCCAGCAGATCGCTATAGGCTTCGAGAAATCCGAATTTGCTGATGGTTCGGTGCCAGGTCGTTGCGGCGCGGTCATAGGCTGAGGTTAGGGCCGGAACTGTAGGCGTTCCAGTCGCGAAGATCGTTCGCATACTTCAAGTCCTTTGCAGGTGAGCTTGTTTGGGACCCTAGGAAAAGGCCAACGGCACAGCGCGCGCCAGTTGGCCAACAATTTGCTCCAAACCGCCAAACTGAGCCGAAATGAATGGATTAGGGTTCGAAGTGTCGACCAGCGGGCGGTCCAATTGAACCACGCGCGGTCGGACCTTATTTTATGGCAACGCGGCGGATGCCTTACCCAGACCTTTTTGCTAGGTCAATTCCGCAATAAAATACGGATTCGAACGGAGAATCAGAATGCGCGGTCGATTGGTTGTCGGAATTGTGGCTGTTGCGGCCATTGTGTTCAGCGTAACTGCATTGGGGGCGCAGGATGCCTCACCCACCGAGCAGATGCGCGGCATCATCTCCGATATCCTGGGCTCCGGCGACAAACGTCAGACAGCGCCTGAAATCAGGCGAGCCGCGCCACAGACGCAGGCCCAGTTGCAATATTCTTTCGCACCCCTGGTCAAGAGCGCTGCGCCAGCGGTGGTCAATGTCTATGCCGAGCGCATGGTGCGCCAGCGCTCACCGTTTGGCGGTGATCCGTTCTTCGAACGATTCTTCGGCCAGCAGATGCCGGGTCGCTCTCGCAAACAGTCGTCGCTGGGCTCCGGCGTTATCGTCGACCCGTCCGGTATCATCGTCACCAACAATCACGTCATCGACGGCGCCGATGAGATCAAGATAGCCTTCGCCGACGGTCGGGAGTTGGAGAGTCGCGTTATTCTCAAGGACCAACGGGTCGATCTTGCGATACTCAAGGTTGATGGCGACGAGCCGTTTGCTGCATTGGACTACAGCGACTCCGACCGCCTCGAGGTCGGTGACATTGTGCTCGCGATAGGCAACCCCTTCGGTGTTGGCCAGACGGTTACCAGCGGTATTGTCTCGGCACTGGCCCGCAATCGAGTTGGCGTGTCCGACTTCGGGTTCTTCATTCAGACAGATGCTGCCATCAACCCCGGCAACTCTGGCGGAGCGCTCGTTGACATGAACGGTCGCCTTGTGGGTATCAACACCGCCATTTTCTCGCGCTCGGGCGGCTCAAACGGCATCGGCTTCGCTATTCCCGCCAACATGGTGCGGGCTGTAGTGGATGCCGCCAAGAGCGGCGATGAACGGTTCACCAGGCCCTATATCGGTGCCAGCTTTTCTCCCGTCACGTCGGACATGGCCGAGGCCCTGGGGATGAAACAGGCATTTGGAGCCATTGTGACGGCGGTGGTCAATGGCGGACCTGCTCACACCGGGGGACTCAAGGTCGGCGACATCGTATTACGCATGAACGGCAAATCGGTTCAACACCCGGATGCGCTTGGCTACCGGCTTGCCACGTCCGCTGTCGGGTCCGTTGCAGAGTTCGAAGTGGTTTCGCGGTCGAAGGTCAGAACGATCTCCATCAAGCTGGCGCCACCGAAGAAACGCACGCCGGCCGAAGAAATCCGCATCACGGGCGACAGTCCGTTCGCCGGTGCGCTCGTTACGGATCTCGGGCCGCAGCTTGCCGAGGAGATGCGCATCCCGACCCGCGCGCGCGGTGTCGTTGTTCTCGATGTGCAACGAGGCTCACCGGCCAATCGCTATGGGCTGCGCCCCCGCGACATCATTGTGGCCATCAATGGCGAGACCGTCACTTCGAGCAACAAGTTGATGGATCTGGTCGCCGGCGATCCGGGGTTCTGGCGCTTTGAGATCGCCCGAAACGGCCGACGCTTGCGTCAGATCGTGCGATGAGCGATCTGTTTGCATCCATTGCCGAGGAAGCGGCTGAAAATGCCCGTCCTTTGGCCGACCGGATGCGACCGACATCGCTTGCAGAAATCACCGGACAACCGCATCTGACCGGACCGGATGGTGTGATCAGCCGCATGATCGCGACCGGCACCCTTGGCTCAATGATATTCTGGGGACCGCCAGGCACCGGCAAGACCACGCTGGCGCGACTGCTTGCGGGCGAAACCGATCTTGCTTTCGAGCAACTGTCGGCGATTTTCTCCGGTGTCGCCGATCTGAAGAAGGCGTTCGAGGCAGCCCGTGCCCGGCGTATGTCAGGGCGCCAGACGCTTCTCTTCGTCGATGAGATCCACCGTTTCAACCGGGCGCAGCAGGACAGTTTCCTGCCTGTCATGGAAGACGGAACTGTGATTCTTATCGGTGCGACGACCGAAAATCCGTCTTTCGAACTCAATGCAGCCCTGCTGTCCCGCGCCAGGGTTCTCACCTTCAAACCGCACGATGAGGACAGCCTCAGCATTCTGTTGCAGCGCGCGGAAGATTTAGAGGGCAGGGCACTGCCGGTGAGCGACGAGGCGCGCCGAAGTCTCTTTCGCATGGCGGACGGCGACGGGCGAGCGGTTTTGACGCTCGCCGAGGAGGTTTGGCGCGCCGCAAGGGAAGGCGAGGTCTTTGACGCCGAGGCCCTGCAACAACTGGTTCAGCGCCGGGCACCGGTCTACGACAAGGGGCAGGACGGACATTACAATCTCATTTCGGCGCTGCATAAAGCCGTACGCGGTTCGGACCCCGATGCTGCGCTCTATTATCTCTGTCGCATGTTCGACGCCGGAGAAGATCCGCTCTATCTGGGTCGCCGATTGGTGCGCATGGCGTCGGAGGACATCGGGCTCGCCGACCCGCAGGCGCTGGTGATTACCAACGCGGCCAAGGACGCCTATGACTACCTTGGTTCACCTGAGGGTGAACTCGCGCTGGCACAGGCCTGCGTCTACTTGGCAACCGCCCCCAAATCCAATGCTATCTACACCGCTTTCAAAGAGGCATCGAGAGCCGCGAAGGAAAACGGCTCTCTTCTGCCGCCGAAACACATCCTTAACGCTCCCACCAGACTCATGAAGGACGAAGGGTATGGAAAGGGCTATGAGTATGATCACGACGCGCCTGACGCGTTTTCCGGTCAGGATTATTTTCCGGAGAAGATGGGTCGGCGCTCCTTCTACTCGCCTCCCGAACGCGGGTTTGAGCGAGAGCTGAAGAAGCGACTTGATTATTGGTCGAAACTGCGTGCGGAACGACAAGGTGACGACAATGGCGATTGATACGGGTGGCGAATGAGAGCAATCGCGGTTCTGGGAGCAGGCGCAATCGGGTGTTTTGTCGGTGGAATGCTGCGGGCAGCTGGAAACCAGGTGGTCTTCGTTGGCCGCCAGGGCGCGGTCGAGACACTGGAGAAGCACGGCCTGACGTTGACGCAACTCGATGGTCCACAGCGGACCGTCAATTCAGATCAGCTTGAGGCGACGGCTGACGCGGCCATCATGGCACAATGCGATCTGGTGCTCGTTTGCGTGAAATCGCACGACACGGAACGTGCGGCGCGACAGATCGCTGAGCATTGCTCGCCCGCGACCACCATCGTCAGCCTTCAAAATGGCGTCGCCAACGCGAGGGTTCTTGGCAGCTTCCTCGGGACTCGACCGATTGCCGCCGGCATGGTTCAGTTCAATGTCGTCGTCGGAGGCGAAGGGCGGTTCCACAGGGCCACCCAAGGTGGCGTCATCATGAAGGACACGATCGCAACCCGTGCGTTGCGTGATGCCCTGAATGCTTCCGGGATATCCGCAGAGGTTCACTCTGACATGCAGGCGGTGCTGTGGACCAAACTGCTACTCAATCTCAACAATGCCTTGAACGTTCTCTCCGATGTTCCGCTGGTTGAACAACTATCGGACAGGTCGTATCGCCGGGTCTTCGCTTCAATGGTCGAAGAGGCTTTGGTGGCCATGCGCACCGCGCGCATATCACCCGTACCGATCGGCAGAATACGCCCCCGTGCCATTCCCCACATATTGCGACTGCCCAACTGGGCGTTCACGCTGATTGCCCGCAACCTGCTGGCAATGGACCCAACGGCCCGCTCTTCCATGTGGGAGGACATGCAGGCCGGCCGTCAGCCGGAAGTAGATTACCTCAATGGCGCGGTCGTCGACCTTGCCAACCAGGTCGGTACATCCGCTCGCACCAACGAAACAGTCATTGAGCTGGTGAAGAACGCTTTTGAGGCCGGTCGTTCGCCGCGGCTTTCCGGGACAGACCTGTTGAAGCGGGTGCAGGCGTCATAGGATGCAGGCATTCGGCCGCATTGGGCTTCCAAGTGTGGTCAAAACCGACTAAACGCTTGCCCATGATACACCTACTCTACGTCGCTCTGGGAGGCGCTGTCGGCGCTTCGTTGCGCCACCTCGTCAATCTGGCAAGCCTGCGCCTTATGGGGCCGAATTTTCCTTGGGGAACGATAACGGTCAACGTCATCGGCTCGTTTGCCATGGGTCTTTTCGTAGAGATGTTGATCCGCAAGATGGGCGGCAGTCAGGAATTGCGTTTGTTCGTTGCCACGGGTCTCCTGGGCGGGTTCACAACCTTTTCCGCCTTCTCCCTGGACGTTGCCGGTCTTTGGGATCGGGGAGCAGCCACGTTGACCTTTGCCTATGTCGCGGGCAGCGTCGTTCTGTCAATCGCAGCCCTGTTTGCGGGCCTGGCGATTGCCCGGGCCACTTTTTGAAAGCGAAGACCATGGCCGGAGTAGAGCAGCGAACCGTAGACGACGACGAATCCGGCATGCGCCTCGATCGCTGGTTCAAAACCCATTTTCCGGGGCTTGGTTTCGGCAAACTTCAAAAACTGCTGCGCTCTGGCCAGATCCGCGTGGATGGCGGTCGGGTCAAATCCGACACACGTATTCAGGCCGGTCAGAAAATCCGCATCCCGCCACTTGGCACCGATGAAAAGCAAGGGCCCGCAGGGGTCGCACCCACGCGCCATTCCGGCGGCGACGGGGAGCAGTTGTCGCAGATGTTGCTCTACGAGGACCCGAAGGTCTTCGTCTTCAACAAACCCGCCGGCTTGGCGGTGCAGGGCGGTTCGGGTCTTACCCGTCACATGGATTCGATGCTCGAAGCCTGGCGAAACAGAAAGGGCGAGAAGCCACGTCTGGTTCACAGGCTTGACCGCGAAACCTCCGGAGTTCTCGTCGTTGCCCGAACCAGGGGGGCAGCTCAGGCGCTGACGGCTGCATTCAGGGAACGAACGACCAAGAAGACCTACTGGGCGCTGGTCAAAGGTGTGCCTACCCCGCATGAGGGGCGTATATCGACCTGGCTTGTAAAGGATCAAATTCCGGACGGTGACCGCATGCGGGTGTGCAAACACGGCGAGCCGGACGCTGACCACGCGGTTTCATATTACCGGGTGGTCGAGCAGGCCGGACAGGATCTGACCTGGCTGGAAATGGAACCCTATACGGGACGCACCCATCAGCTGAGAGTCCACGCCGCACACAAGGGCTGTCCGATCCTGGGCGACCCCAAATATTTCGAGGCCGATCACAACTGGCATTTTCCCGGCGGCATGCAGAAACGTCTGCATCTGCATGCCCGCCACATCTCCATTCCAGCACCGGGTGGTGGCCGTATCGAAGTCACAGCACCTCTGCCACCGCACATGGTGCAAAGCTGGAACCTCTTGGGTTTCGACAAGGATCCCGAACAATGAAGCTTGTGCTGTTCGATTGTGATGGAACGCTGGTCGACAGCGCAGCGATCATTCATGCCTGTATAGAGCGAACATTTGTCGAAGCGGGACATCCCGCGCCGGACCTGGCACGAACAAAGTCTATCATCGGGCTGACGCTGGAAACGGCTCTGTCACGGTTGCTCGAACGCGAAATTGACCATTCGGTGAGGGAACTGGCTGGCCTCTACAGGCAGCACAGCGCAATTATGCGGGCCGATCCGACCGTCAATGAACCGTTCTTCGATGGCGTTCGCGAAATTGTCGGCACATTGACGAGCAAGGATGAAATCCTGCTCGGAGTGGTAACAGGCAAGTCGCGGCGCCCGCTCGACAATCTGATCGAAAAGCATGGACTGAAGTCGGCCATCATCACAAGTCGAACCGCTGACGAGTGCCCGTCGAAACCGCATCCGGCGATGGTGCTGGAATGCTGCGCGGAAACGGGTGTTCGTCCAGAGCAAACAATCGTTGTCGGCGATGCGATTTACGATATGCAGATGGCGCGCGCAGCCGGTGCGAGCGCTGTCGGTGTATCATGGGGATACGCCGGCACTGATGCACTGTTCGAAGCTGGCGCCCATCATGTAGTTGATGAACCGCAGGCCCTTCTTCCGCTGGTGCTGAACAGGAACCAAAGCGATGCGTGATATTTTCAATGACCTCGGCGACATGCTGAGTGATGAAGATCCTGTCCGCCGGGCGCAGATCAAATCCCGGCGGCCATTGCCGAAACGATTTTACGAGAACGCGGACGTTGCGGAGACTGACGAAGAGTTCGCTGTTCAACTCGACGGCAAGTCCATCCTTACACCGGCGCGAAACCGCTTGTTGTTGCCGACACGCGCACTAGCAGAATTGATCGCGGGTGAATGGAACGCACAGGAAGAAGAGATCGATCCGGTTTCGATGCCGGTCACGCGCATCGTCAATACCGCGCTGGATGGTGTGGCGCTCGATCCACAGGCCGTCAAGGAAGATATCCTGCGCTTTGCCGGAACAGACCTACTCTGTTACCGCGCGGATGGGCCAGACGCGCTGGTCCTCCGCCAGGCTGAGAGTTGGGACCCGATATTGGAATGGGCCCATATTGCGCTGAACGCGCGGTTTGTAATGGCGGAAGGTATCGTTCATGTCGCCCAACCCAAGGAAACGATTGCCGCGCTGGGCGCGCACCTTACGGCTTATGACAATCCGACCGTGCTTGCCGGATTGCACAGCATGACAACGCTTACCGGGTCCGCACTGTTGGCTTTGGCCGCCGCGCGGGAGGAGATCAATGCCGAACAAGCCTGGCAAGCGGCGCATGTGGACGAGGATTGGAATGCCGACCAATGGGGTGCGGACGAGCAGGCATTGGCGCGAAGGGCCCATCGCTGGGGTGAGATGAATGCCGCCGATCAAGCAGTAAGGGCCGTCTTGGCCGGCTAGCTTTTGCGGCCGTATTGAGTCTGTTTTATCGACCTGGATCAAATGCAGCACCCTGTCTCTGCACGACAAGGTGCGATGAGGCGACGTTCGCGGCCTCAGTCCTGTTCGCAACTCCCAGGATCTGAAGGATCCGGGAGACATGAAAAATGACAGTCCGAACGCTGATCCTGAGCATGACCGCGATTTCCGAGTTGGTCTTTCCTTGCAATATCCAATAGAGCACCTCGGCTTGGCGCCGTGTCAGTCCGAGATCTTGGAGTGGCTCATGCGATGTGTAGGCAAGGATGCGTTCTCCCATCAGGCAGCATGTCCCTTCATCGTCCGCTGAAAGCAGCCTAAGCATCAATCTGTCGTACCCGTTGTTGACGATCAATGGTGCGATGGGAGCCCGTATCAACGCATCGTCGATGTTGTCCTTGACCCAGGTAACCAACGGCGCCGGTGCTGGATTACCCTCCCTCGATTGCCAATCAAAGAACTCGGTCAGACAGGCGAGGGCGTGTGCCGAAGCCCTTCGGATGATGAAATCGGAATCGAGTTCGAACCATCCTGCGCCCAGAGATTCCAAGACCTCCTCGCTTCGACGGGCTCGCAATTTGAGCCGCCCATAGCGGCGAGCGTTCTCGTATGCCTGTGTCAGATGCGGTTGAAGTACGGCCAGTATCTCCCGGTGCCTTTCGGTAAAGTCCCTTTCCTGCCGATTGAACGCAAAGGCAACAATGGTCTCCTCGTCGACCGGCAGCGCGACCGCGATCTGGTGCTCACCGCTAATCTCACTATAGACCGACTTGTAGATGGTGGTATCGCGCCATTTCTTGAGCGAAATGAAATCGCTGATTTTTATCGGGCCGGCTCGGGTTCGCGAATTGTACTCAATGAGCGGATTCTGGTGCATGTTCGCTTCGAACGTCACCTGATTGGCATGATACCACCGCTGAGCAGTCGGTGAATCGATGATTGTCATCATGCGCCGCTCGGAATAGTTGACCTCATTGTAGGCTGACAGATCCGCCTGGATCAGAGGTGGAAGTACGCGCATGGCCTCGACGACAAAGGCGTCAAGATCCTGCAATTCGTAAATTGCGTGAATAGTGCGATCGATAGCCAATCGGTCCTCTTTGGTCAGCAGGGACCGTTGCCGGTTTGCAGCGGAGGCTTCATTGACTGTATTTCGGTTACGCATGGCATCACCCGCGCCCACGGTCCCCACCACATGATCCGATCCACAATGCCGGTATCGGGTGCCGGTTCGCCAGACTAGACCAGTTGGAGTCTGCGTGAATGGAAGGCGTCACAATGCGAAGCCACCAACTGTGTGAATGTGTACTGCCCGACGACTTCCGGATCACGCTTTATGTCATTCCGTCTTGAAATGCATTTTCTGATATCTAAAGTAATAATCAATAGAAATAATTTTTTGTCGAAATGAAAATAAGCGGTCGACATGAAAAATATCAAATCTGGCAGGTGGATCGTCTTATATTGCTGATTTGATAAGCAAAAGGGCGGGAGGCCTTGCTTCTCGTTTTTGGGTTAAAACGATGGCCAGTGATATTCTTGAGCACCTAGGTGTTTTCAGGTCAGCAATTTTGTTTTCAAGTGTGTCGGACCATAGCGATTTGCCGGCGAAAATTGGGTCTCGAAATTCGAACGAGGGGTTCTCATGGCAAAGAAGATCGCGGACATTCGTCGTCCAGAAATTGTGAAAGCACTTTACAGGGCAATCGAGCGCGACGGGATTAGCTTGCCCAGCTATGACCAGATCGCCAAGGAAGGCGAAATGTCCCGCCAGTTGATCCGCCACTACTTTGCCAGCAGCGATGACATGGCGGTGGCGCTTTGCGATGCTCTGGCGGCAGCCTACAAGGACTGCCTGATGAAGGGCATCATTGCAGCCGATGACAGTCGCCGGCTGAGCGTATTTCTCGATTTCTATTTCAACTTTCTTTCGGACAAGGGACTGCCGAAACCGGCGGACGATGTTGTCTACGATGCCATGTTTGCCTTGGCTTCAACAAATCCAGCCGTGAGGAAGAATCTGCATGATCAATATACGCTGCTGCAAATGACCTTGGCCCACGAAATCCAGATAAGCTATCCGGACCTCCATCAGAATGGTTGCCGAGAGCTCGGTTATCTGATCGTAATCGTTATGTACGGCCACTGGAAAATGGTGGCTTCGCTGGACTTCAGCACCGACTATAACAGAGTTTCCAGAGATGCTCTCGACCGTCTGATTGCATCCTATACAGCCAACTATCAATCAACGTAATCGACGGGCCCACGGACAGGTTCCGTCCGGAGGCCCGGCTATGTTGGGTTTCTCATGGATCTGTTGTCAGATCGAAGAACCTTTGAGTTTCGACAACCGAACGCCGTTGATCCGGTACTGGCCGTCATCCTGCCTTTCCAGGACATAGACTGCCCGCCAGTTCTTGCCTTTGGGCCCTGTAATCAGAAGTTCCTGGGCGATGGTGGCCCCGTCGGTTTCACTCAAAGCACGGCCAAATGCGTAGTTGCCTGGCCTGTAAACCGGCGCGTACCTACGTTTGACCATTTCGATGAAACGTTGCGGTTCCGGAAAGGTCTTTTTGATGCCTGGCGCCGCCAGGGAATAGGCTGAATCAACATCGTCGTTCAAAAACGCGACGATCTGGTCCTCAATGACTGCTCTTGCCGTGGCCAGGTTGTCTTCCGCATAAGAGGACGTGGTCATCAACAAGCCGACTAAGAGGCATACTACGAGTCTACGCATGGATACATCCTCCTTTCTTACTCCCTTAGATAGGTTCTGAGGGAAAAACTGGAAGTGCACTTGCGTCTCACGTTTTCATGACTGGAGACGAATCGACCATAACAGATTCGTCACAATTTGGTCACAAAATGACCAAACGCGTGGATGTCGATCTAAATTACGTTTTGAAAACAGTGATTTAGGCGGAAGTTTCCAGGGGGCGCTGCCTAAGCATTTTGTACGTTCCAGTCGCCGTCGCGATTGTAGTGCCGTCTTCGGCGCTCAGGACGGCATCTGTAAAGACGATACGTTTTCCGCCCCCGGTTAATCTTGCCGTCGCGATGACACGACCGGTTTGTGCGCGTGCCAGGTAGTTCACCGTCAATGAAACAGTCGTCACCGGAAGCAGCACATCGTCACCGTCGCGAATGCTTGCGGTGTAGCCGCACACAGCGTCCAAAAGCGTTGCGGCAATGCCGCCGTGCAATCCGTCATTGCGATTGATGTGACCTTCACGCAGGTCGAGAATCACCCGAGCTTGACCGTTTTCAATCTGCACCACATAGCCGATTGTAGACTGCGCTCCGGTGCTGTTGGCAATCTCCTGCATGAAGCCTCAGGCTGCCCTCGACAACTCGACAAACCGTTCGGTGTGGTAGTCGACATCGCCAAACTGGTGGTCGATCATGATGAGACGCTTGGCGAAATGCGCGAGCGCGTATTCCCAGGTCATGCCGATCCCGCCATGCATCTGAATCGCTTCTTCTGCCACCAGACGACCAACCCGCCCAGCCAGTGCTTTGGCAGTGGAAACTGCTTTTTCACGTTCGGTGCGCGACAGATCGAGACGCCCGGCCGCATTGATCGTGGCTGACCGTGCCTGTTCGATTTCCATGAGAACCGTCGCCATGCGATGCTGCAGAGCTTGAAACTTGCCGATTGGAACACCGAACTGCTTTCGGGTGCTGAGGTATTCCAGCGTCAGGTCGCGGCAAACCTCCATCAGACCGATCGCTTCCGACGCAAGCGCAACATTGGCGCGGGCTACAGCGTGTTCGATGGCAGGGTAGGCGGCACCTGCTTCTCCGAGCAGTGCACCCGCCGGCAACATTGCGTCTTCGAGGACGACTTCCGCTGCATGCAAACCATCGATTGTCGGATAGCCGCGAATGGAAACGCCATCCTGCCCGGCAGAGACTAGGAAAGCCGAGATGCCGCTTTCGTCAAACTCATTACCGGCGGTCCGTGCGCTCACCACCAGATTATCCGCGCTGTCACCGTTTAATACGACGGCTTTGCGCCCGTTGAGTTGCCAGCCGCCGTCTGACCGTTCGGCGCGTGTGGCAACACAAGACTGGTCGTACCGACTGTCCGGTTCGCCATGGGCCAAAGCGAGCAGTGAATTGCCTGCTATTACGTCGGCAAGGATCTGTTTCTGCTCGTCATTGCCGAGGTCCGCAATAATTCCGCCGCCCAGGATGGCGGACGCCAGAAATGGTTCCACCACCAGTCCACGGCCGAGTTCTTCGAACAGCACGCTGATGTCGAAGCCGCCACCGCCGAAGCCACCATCGGCTTCGGAGAAGAGGGCGCCGATCAGACCAAGTTCGGCAAACCGGCCCCACATTTCGCGTGAAAAACCCTCCGCCGATTCCGCTGCGGCGTGGCGCGCCTCAAGAGCGTAGTTGTCGGCGATAAACCGAGCAACCATGTCTTTCAGCATGGCGCGGTCGTCGGTGTGATTGAAGTCCATTTTCCCTACAGTCCCATCATCGTTTTGCTGATAATGCCACGCTGGATTTCGTTGGAACCGCCGTAGATCGAAATTTTGCGGTTGTTGAAATATTCCTGGGAAACAGGCGCCGCGTAGTCCGGTCCGATAGGCACTTCGTTGTAGCCCGTATCCAACGCCTCCGAGACAAACGGCATGGCATAAGGACCGAGGGCTCGACGTGTCAGGTCATTGATCGCCTGGCGGATTTCCGTGCCCTTGATTTTCAGCATCGAACTCATCGGACCTGCATTGGCAACGCTGTCGGGTGACGACAGCAGCCGCAGATTGGTGGTCGACATGGCATCGAGATCCATCTCGATCTGGGCCAATCGAGCGGCAAACAGTGGGTCTTCCATCAGCGGTCTGCCACGATGTTTCTGTCGCTCACCGATATATTTGAGATGGGTCAGGGACTCTTTGTTGGCGCCGACATTGGCGATATTCGTACGCTCATGCGTCAACAGGTATTTGGCGTAAGTCCAGCCCTTGTTTTCCTCACCAACCAGGTTTGAGACCGGCACTCGGACATTGTCAAAAAAGACCTCGTTGACCTCGTGGGTGCCCTCCAAAAGAATTATCGGCCTAACTGTGACGCCCGGCGTATCCATGTCGATCAGCAGAAACGAAATGCCTTCCTGTCGTTTGCCTTCGCTCGACGTGCGAACGAGGCAGAAGATCTTGTTGGCGTATTGCCCCAGCGTGGTCCAGGTTTTTTGGCCGTTGACGACGTAGTGGTCACCATCCCGTTCGGCCTTCGTTTTCAATGATGCAAGGTCGGAACCGGACCCCGGCTCGGAATATCCCTGGCACCACCAGTCGGAACCATCGAGAATGCGCGGCAGAATGGTTCGTTTCTGTTCATCTGAACCATACTTCATCAGGACGGGCGCCAGCATCTTGAGACCGAACGGCACTGTTCTCGGCGCACCGGCCGCGAAACATTCGTCTTCGAAGATCTGTCGTTGTATGGCGTTCCATCCCGTGCCGCCGAATTCGACCGGCCAGGATTCGGCGAGCCAACCCTGTTTGTTCAGAATAGCGTGCCAGGTCTCGAGATCGTCCTTGGTGAGACGCTTTCCGCTCTTCACCTTGGCGGAAAGCGCTGCCGGCAATTCGGTTTCGAGAAACGAACGGACTTCGTCCCGGAAGGCCCGTTCTTCGGCGCTGAAATTGAGATCCATGATCCGCTCCTTCGCTAGCCGGACTAGAAGATTTCGAACAGACCGGCGGCACCCTGGCCGCCACCAACGCACATCGTGACGACAGCGTGTTTGACGCCTCGCCGTTTGGCCTCATACATGACGTGCCCGACTTGCCGGGCTCCTGTCATGCCGTAGGGGTGGCCGATTGAAATCGACCCGCCGTTGACGTTGAGAATTTCGTCGGGGATGCCGAGCTTGTCCCGACAATAGAGAACCTGGCTGGCGAAAGCCTCGTTGAGCTCCCAAAGGCCGATATCGTCCATCTTCAGCCCGACCCGCTCCAGCAAACGCGGTACCGCGTACACCGGTCCGATGCCCATTTCATCGGGTTCGCAGCCGGCGACGACAAAGCCACGAAACGCCCCCATCGGCTCGATATTACGCTTTTCCGCCTCACCGGCTTCCATCAGAACGCAGGCTGACGCGCCATCCGACAGCTGAGAAGCGTTTCCGGCGGTGATGTATTTGTCCGGGCCGCGAACCGGTTCAAGTTTCTGCAACCCTTCCAACGTGGTCGTCGGGCGATTGCATTCGTCCTTGTTGACGGTGACTTCATGTTGCGAGATGTCGCCGGTTTCCTTGTCCTTTACGGCCATGGTCGTAGCGAACGGAATGATCTCGTCCGAATACCGGCCCGCCTTCTGGGCCGCGGCTGTGCGCTGTTGCGAAGACAAGGCATATTCATCCTGTGCCTGCCGCGAGATGTCGTAGCGCTCGGCAACGATGTCCGCCGTATCGATCATCGGCAGATAGATCGCCGGCTTGTTTTCAAGGATCCACGGGCTTTGCGCCATGTAGGTGTTGGCATGCCCCTGAGCGAGCGTGATGGACTCAATACCACCCGCCAGCATGGCAGGGGATCCCTGTTGGGTAATTGCGTGTGAGGCGAGCGCGACCGCTTGCAGTCCGGAAGAACAGAACCGGTTGACGGTCAAGCCAGTGGTCGTCACGGGCAATCCTGCGCGTGTGGCGATCTGACGAGCAATGTTGCCGCCTGTCGCCCCTTCGGGAAGACCGCAGCCGATTATGGCGTCTTCTATCAAGTCCGGATCGACACCCGATCGTTCAACGGCGGCCGCCGCGGCAGCGCCGCCGAATTCGGCACCATGGGTGATATTGAGTCCGCCACGAAACGCCTTGGTAATGGCGGTTCTGGCGGTGGAGACGATAACGGCTTCGCGCATAGTGCTGTCCTCAGGCTTGAGCTTTTTTGTTCAGGCTGTCGAAATTCTCGCCGCGTTCGACCAGGTCGACAAGCAATTGGGCCGGTTTCCAAAATTCGGGATCCTCGGTTTGAAACGAACGGATATCGCCGAGAATTGTGTTGAGGCCCTGCATGTCCGCGTATTTCAACGGCCCGCCGCGCCAACGCGGGTGGCCGTAGCCGTAGATCATCGTGATATCGACATCGAGCGGCCGCAGTGCAATGCCTTCTTCCACCACGCGAGCTCCCTCGTTGATCATTGCGGCCATGTAGCGCTTCATGATTGCCTCTTCGCCTAGAGGCTTCGGCGTTATGCCCTTTTCCGCCCGCACCTGATCGATGATCTCCAGGACTTCAGGGTCTGGCTTGCCGACGCGGCTGCCACCCTCATAGATGTAAAATCCTCGCCCGGTTTTCTGGCCGAAGCGGCCGAGCTCGGCGATCCGGTCCATGTAGTCGGCGGCGTAGCGGCCTTTCCAGCCTTCAGCCTTTTTTCGTTTGCGGTTGGCGAGGCCGATGTCGAGACCGGCCAGGTCACCCATTTGGTTGGGTCCCATGGGATAGCCGAAATTCACCACGGCCTTGTCAATGTCGTATGGGCTGGTCCCGTCTTCGACCAGGTAAGCCGCCAGGGTCAGATAGCGTTCGAGGATACGGTTGCCAATGAAGCCGTCACAGACACCCGCGCGCACCCCGACCTTCTTCAGTTTCTTGGCGAGCGCGAAGCCGGTGGCGGTCACGTCCGGATGCGTGTTGTCGCCGACGACGATTTCAAGTAGCCGCATGACGTGTGCCGGTGAAAAGAAGTGCAGGCCGAGGACCCGGTCCGGACGACCGGTCACGGAGGCGATTTCGTTCACATTCAGATAGGACGTGTTGCTGGCGAGCACGGACCCCGGTTTGGCATGTCGGTCGATCTCGGCAAACAGCTCCTTCTTGACACCCATGTCCTCAAAGGCCGCTTCGATCACGATATCGGCGGTGGAAACATCCGAAATGTTGGCGCTGACGCTGTAAAGCTCGTTGGCCAGTTTATCGCGATGTGCTTGGTCGAATTTTCCGCGCCGCACACCATCATCCAGGATTTTCTCGACATTGGCACGGCCGCGTGCGGCACTTTCTTCGTCCCTCTCGATCATCGTCACCGGCATTCCGGCAAACAGCATGGAGACGGTGATACCCGATCCCATCGTTCCGCCGCCGATCACGGCCGCCCGATCCAACGCACCCGCGGTGCCGGTTTTTAGCTCGGGCACTTTGGCCACCTCGCGGTCGGCGAAGAACACATGGATCATCGCTTCCCGTTGCGGCGTGTTCATCATTTCGAGGTAGAGTTCGCGTTCGCGTTTCAGACCCTCCGCGAATGGCAGTTCCGCTGCCGCAATCACCGCTTCGGCGCCATGCGAAGGCGAGAGTTGACCCTTTGCCTTCTTCTTCACATCGGCGCGAATGCGGTCGAACAACTCGGTGTTTCCGCGAGCCGCTTCTACCTTTTCATTCAGCTCGCTGGTGCGTCGAACACCCCTGTTGCCCTCGAGAACTGTACGCGCAAATGCAATTCCTGCCTCGCGCGCATCCGAGCCGGGATCGATGGCATCGACTATTCCAAGAGCCAAAGCCTCTTTGGCAGCAACGTGCCGGCCGCTAGCCACCATTTCCGCCGCGGCTTCGATGCCGGTCAGCCGTGGCAGGCGTTGTGTGCCGCCGGCCCCCGGCAGCAGGCCAAGATGGACTTCCGGAAGACCGACACGCGCCGATCCAAGCGCGACACGGTAGTGACAGGAGAGGGCGGTTTCGAGCCCCCCGCCCAGCGCCGTTCCGTGGATGGCGCAGACTATGGGTTTGTCGACGGCTTCGATATGATTGACCACTTCCGGTAGCATCGGTCCCTGCATCGGTTTGCCGAATTCCCGGATGTCGGCACCAGCAATGAATGTCCGACCTGCACCGACCAGCACCGCGACATCTGCATCGGCGTCGGCGGCAAATTGGTCTGCCGCGCGAACCAGACCTTCCCGCACTGCGTGACTAGCCGCATTCACTGGTGGATTGTTGACGGTAATGACGGCAATTCCGCCGGCCGGATCAGACAGACGCTCATAGGTCACTGCTTCGGACATGAAAACTCCAATGGTCACAAGTATCCGGCGCCGTGGAACGGACGCGGGGCAAGAAAGCTGCGGAGGCGCCGGCGGACCGGCGCCTCCTCGTTTATCACTCTACGACTTCACCCACGACGGCCCAGTTGCCGTCCTGGATTTGCGAGATGATGATGGCGTCGCCGCCCTGGTGGTCCGTTGCACTGTAGTCGATCTTCACGCCGGTGATGGGATCGACAAAGTCCAGGCTTTCCATGGCTTTGATGAAGCTTTCCGAAGTAAGGTCTGGCCCCGCCGCTTCCAGTGCCATTACCAGGTTTTCTGCTGAAGAGCGTCCCAGAAGGGCGCCCGTACCAGGGAACTCACCAAACTCGGCTTCGTAGTCCTTGACCCATTTCTGGACATGTGGATCGTCCATGCGCGTCGTGAGATCCGGCCAACCGGACGCGGCATAGAAACCATTCGTCACCCCGCCCGGGACTTTCGCCACTGCGGTATGGAAGGAAGCCGATGAACCGATGAAGTTGACGCTGTCCCAGCCCATCTTTTTGGCCGTTCCCAAAACGGTGATCGTTTGCCGGATGCCAAGTGCCGTCGCAATCGTATCGCAACCGGCGTCTTTCAGCTTTGTCAGCGATCCAATGAAGTCAAGTTCATCAGGCTTGTGGGTCGTTTCAGTCTTGAACTCGATCCCGAGCGCTTCCGCACCTGCTTTGGCTCCCTCCTGGATTTCCTTGCCGAAATCGGTCGGCAGGTACATGGCGCAGATGGCTTTCGCATCCTGATTGCCATTGAGGAACTCAACTCCCGCTACCATCTGATCGTAGTAGGATGAGAACCCGGCAAACTTGTAAGGTGCGAATGGTTCATTCATTTGGCGGGCGGCCGACAGCGGTCCGACATTGGCAACGCCCTTGCGCTCCAGCAGCGGAAAGCTCGCGATGTTCATCGGCGTGCCCAACGACAACAACATCACGAACACCTTGTCGGAGTTCACAAGCTTGTTGAGGTTCTGCATGGCCTTTGGCATCTGGTAGGCATGGTCTTCAGCGATCAGTTTCAGCTGCCGTCCATGAACGCCACCGGCGGCATTGACCTGGTCAAAGTACTGCTTTGCAGCACCGACCGCGGGGGCTCCGAAGGCGGCAAAAATCCCGGACAGATCATTGTTGGATCCGATTACGATTTCAGTGTCGGATACGCCCTGCGTCTGGGCTTGCACCCCGGTCAGCAGAGCGGCCGACAACGCGAGGGTGGCGGCCGTAGACTTCAGTAATTGCTTCATGTCTTCCTCCTTGAATTGGATGCACACGTCTCACGCGTACATTTGATCAATCAGCGCTTTGTGTTTCTGCTCCACAAAGCTGCGCTTAAGCTTCATGGTAGCGGTTAGCTCGTCGTCCTCCGCTGTCAGGAGCACATCAATGAGGCGAAACGCCTTGATTTGCTCCACCCGGGCAAATTCCGAATTCACCGTTGCGATTTCATCCTCAATCAGCTCCTGAACCTCGGAAGTCGCGCAAAGCGAAGCGAAATCTCCGAACGGAACCCGGCGATCCTGCGCATACTTCTCAACATTTTCCTGATCGATCATGATCAGGCAGGACAGGAACTTGCGCTTGTCGCCGATAATCACCGCATCCGATATATAGGGCGAGAACTTCAGTCTATTCTCGATTTCTGCGGGTGTGATGTTCTTGCCGCCGGCTGTGATGATGATGTCTTTGAGGCGGCCTGTGATCGTTAAATAGCCGGAGTTATCGATCATGCCGACATCGCCGGTCTTCAGCCATCCATCGGACGTAATCGTTTCTTTGGTCTTTTCCGGATTGTTCCAATAGCCCTGAAATACATTGGCCGCGCGGTATTGGATTTCATTGCCATCCCCGATCCGCAACTCACCGCCCTCAACGACACGGCCGACTGTGCCGACCTTGTTGTTGCTGAATGCGTTGAGCGAAATGATCCCGGCACTTTCGCTCATCCCGTAGCCTTCGAAAATGTAGATACCGATCGCCCTGTACCAGCGCAGTAGGTCTGGCGAAATCGGAGCAGCGCCTGTCGTGCCCCGGCGCAATCGATCGATTCCGATCATGCGTCGGATGTTCTTCAGAACCACAAAATCCCAGAAACGGTATTGCAGACGGGTGAGGAAGGACGAAGATCGGTCCTCCTCTTCGTCGGTCGCGATTTTCATTCCGCTGGCAAGTGCCCTGCTATAGGCCCAACGGCCGAACGGAGTTGCATCACCAACCATGATGGAAATTCGGGAATAGACCTTCTCCCAAACCCGCGGAACCGCGGTGAACACGTGCGGGCTGACCTCCTGAACATTGTCGAAGACCGTTTCGGGACTCTCGGCGAAATTGACCGTTGACCGTGCGGCAATCGGCTGAAAAACAGAGATGAACCGTTCCAGAATGTGGCAAAGCGGCAGGAAGCAAACTTGCTCATCTGTTTCGAAGACCGGAAGCATCGCTCCACCCGAAGATAGCGAAAACATAATGTTCTGGTGCGAGATCATGGCACCTTTTGGCGATCCGGTTGTACCCGATGTGTAGACAAGAATAGCGGTGTCCTCGGGCTTCGATTTGGCAATCTCGGCGTCGAACAATCCGGGGTGCTTCTTCTCGTGCACCCGGCCGAGATCGTAAAGCTCCTCGACGAACATCACCATATCATCGTGATAGTCGTGCAGGCCCTCCCGTTCGAACACGATGACCTTGGTAAGTCCTGGCATCTCGTCCCGAATCTCGAGAAACTTGTCGAGTTGTTCGTCGTTTTCAAGGAACAGGATTCGGCTTTCGGAATCGTTGACGAGATAGGCCAGTTGTTTGGCTGAATCGGTGGTGTATATGCCGGATGTAATGCCGCCGATGCATTGCACGGCCAGATCGGTGTAGACCCACTCTTTGTTGTCTTCCGACAGGATCGAGACCACATCGCCGCGACGCAGCCCGAGTGCGGCCAGGCCATGGCCAATGAGCATTGCATGCTCGTAGAAATCCCACCAGGAATAGGACAGCCAGATTCCATAGTCCTTTTCGCGATGCGCCGTCCGGTTGCCGAGCTCCTTGCAGCGCTGCAGGAACAGCTTCACCAGCGTGTCGCAACCATCAATAAAGTAGGGTCCTTTCGTAAGGTCGGCATTCACGCTGATGCCGTTCATCATCTGCTGTGGTGGGATCCTCTCCATGTTACCCATTGCCGTTCCTCCCTTTTGACCCTAGCGCCAGGTTTTTCTTTGCTTCCAGCGTCTTTGACCGCGCTGCGTTTCCTGTTGTGCGCCCAGATAGAACTCCTGGATGTCCTTTGACTCCTGCAGCTTCTGCGCCTCGCCGCTCATGACAATACGACCGAGTTCCAGCACGTAGCCGAAATGAGCCACGTCAAGCGCAACCTTGGCGTTCTGCTCCACCAGCATCATTGTCACATTCTGCTCGGCGTTCAATCGCCGAATGATGGTGAAGATTTCGCGCACCAGAAGCGGGCTCAATCCGAGGCTGGGCTCGTCGAGCAACATGATGCGCGGTTTGGCCATGAGGCCGCGGCCGATGGCCAGCATCTGTTGCTGACCTCCCGAGAGTGTGCCGGCTTCCTGGGTTCGCCGTTCCTTCAGGATCGGAAAGTAATCGAAGACCATCTCAAGATCGGAAGCGATTGCCGCTGAATCGGAGCGCGTATAGGCACCCATCTTGAGGTTATCCTCAACCGACAGGATCGGGAAGATTTCACGTCCCTCCGGCACATGCACGACGCCCTGATGGACAATTTTGTCCGGTGCCTCACCCTGGATGGCATTGCCTTCCAGAGTGACGGTTCCTTTTTCCGGGTCCATGACCCCGGAAATGGTCTTCAGGAGCGTCGTCTTGCCGGCACCGTTTGCGCCAAGAACCGTCACGATCTGTCCGGGATTCACCGACAGGCTGACGCCGCGAATGGCCATGATCGGCCCATAGAAGCTCTCCAGATTGTCGACTTTGAGAAGCGGTTCGCTGCCGTTGCTGGTCATGCTGCTTCACCGCCTTCCGTATCAACATCCGATCCCAGATAGGCCTCGATGACGGCCGGGTCGCTCTGCACCTCCTGCGGTGAGCCGATGGACAACATGCGGCCATCCGCCAAGGCCATGACGCGATCCGAAACTGCGCTAACCAGATGCATGTCATGCTCGACCATGAGAACGGTTATTCCCATGACCTTCTTGATGTCCTCGATCCAGAACGCCACGTCCTGGGTCTCCTCGACTGACAGGCCGGACGCCGGCTCATCAAGCAGCAGGAGCATGGGCTGAATGGCCAACGCACGCCCCATCTCTACAACCTTGCGAACACCATAGGGCAGTCCGGCGATGAACTTGTCGCGATAGGCTTGCAGGTCAAGGAAGTCGATGACCTGTTCAACTGCTTCGCGATGTTGCTTTTCCTGTTCCCTGACCGACGGCAGGAACAAAGCTTCGATGAGAAAATTCGTGCGGCTATGGGTATGCCGCCCAACCAGCAGGTTCTGGAGCACGGAAGCTTGCTCGAACAGCTCGATATTCTGGAATGTCCGGGCAATCCCCAGTCGCGGAATCTCGTGCGCCGGTCGATCGAGAATGCTGTGTCCTCGATAAAGAATGTCACCCTCGGCTGGCGTGTAGAAGCGGGAAATCATGTTGAAGATTGTTGACTTGCCGGCACCATTCGGGCCGACCAGTGCAAAGACTTCGCCTTCTTCAACATTGAAAGACACATCGTTGACGGCGACCAGTCCGCCGAAACGCAGCGTCACATTGTGAAGTTCCAAAAGGCTCATCGCGTGCGCTCCGTCTTGAGATAGCTCTTTTGCCGGCGGAACATGTCTTTCCGATAGAACGGAAACAGCTCGAAATAGGTCCTGATCTTGACCCAGCGACCGTAAATTCCCATCGGTTCGAACAAAATGAAACCGATGAGAAGTGCGCCAAAGATGCCGGACTCGAGGCCCGGAATGGTAATTGAACTCAACCCCAGCACCTCAGCCAATCCATCCCTTGTTACCGAAATCAGCAGCGGCAGAAAAACGATTATGATCGCCCCGAAAAAAGCGCCGTGAATGGTTCCGAGACCACCGATTACGATCATTAGCAGAAGGGTGATGGAAATAATCAGGTTGAAGGTTTCATGGGTGAACACCGTTGCGAAGTGTCCCATGAGAGCTCCGCCAAGGCCGGTGATGGTGCAGGAGATGGCAAAAGCAAGAGTCTTCGTGCGGGCTACGTTGACCCCCATCGCCCTGGCTGAGACTTCCGAATCTCGAACTGCAGCAAAAGCCCTGCCAGTCGGAGACCGCAGCAGGTTGCGATAAACGAGAATCACCAAGAACGTGATCAACAAGACCAGCCAGTACAGCTCCCTTGGATCGCCGTAGCGGTTGAAGGTGTAACCGAAGATTTCGATGTCCGGAGCGAATAGCCCGGCGATGCCGCCCGTGATCGGCTCGAGGATGATGATCAGGTCCTCAGCCATGACCGATACCGCAAGCGTTGCGATCGCCAGGTAAATGCCATGGAGTTTCGTTGTCGGCAGGGCGATCAGCACCCCGGCAAGACCGGCTGTCAAGCCGGACAGCGGAAAGGACACCAGAAAGGGTAGTGAGAGATTCTCCTGGTAGATCACGTTTGAATAGGCGCCAACGGCCATGAACGCAGCATGTCCGAGACTGGCCTGGCCGGTCTGTCCGACGAGGATCATCAGACCCATGCCACAGATCGCCCAGATCAGCACCAGCGTCGTTTCACCGATCAGGAAATCGCTGATCAGGAACGGCAGTACGATCGCCAGGGCAAACAGCAGCAGATACCAGAAGGCTTGCGCGCCGTGCCGAAAGAACCGGATGTCGGCGTCGTAGGATGTCTTGAAAACAAACCGCATGGCCGAACCCTACACCTTCTTGGCCTGGACCTGAGACAGAAGGCCGTGCGGTCGCAAAACAAGCATCAGGAAGAGGATCAGGTACGGCATGACCTGCGAGTAACCGGCCGGCATGTATCGAGACGAGAACGGTTCGATCAAACCGACGATGATGCCGCCGAGCAGTGCGCCGGGAAGGCTGCCAAACCCGCCGATAACGGCGGCCGCAAAAGCTTTGATGCCGAGCAGGCCGGTCGCCGGGTCGATCGATCCCTTGGAGGCGAAGAGAATGCCGGCGATGGCCGCGACGATGCCGGAAAGCGCCCAGATCATCGAGTGAATTCGTTTGACCGGTATCCCCATATAGTAGGCTGCCAGCTGGTTCTGCGATGACGCCTGCATGGCAACGCCCAGCTTGGTGCGACCGAAGAAAAAGTAGAGGAGCACCGTCAGTATCACGGTCACCGCGATGACCATGACCTCATCCAGCCCGAGCACGAGGCCACCAAATCTGACATCCACCCCTGCGATTGGTGATTCAAGCGATTGCGGTTCGTGACCCCATATCGCGCCGGCGATGAACCGTATCACGAAGCCCAACGCGATCGTCAGGATAACCACCGCCACTTGCGACTGGCCGAACATGCGACGCAACACCACCATGTCGAGCAGATAGCCCAGCACGCCCATGATGCCGATCGCAAAAATGCAGGAGATCCAGAATGGCAACCCGACATAATGCGCATTGGTAAAGCCGAGAGTGATAAAGGCGCCCAGCATCATGAAATCGCCCTGGGCGAAGTTGACGGCCTCTGTCGCCTTGTAAATCAGCACGAAACCCATAGCGATCAGGCCATAGACGCAGCCGTTGGCCAGCCCGCTGACGATCAGTTGCAAAACATCCACTCGATCGGCCCTCCCAAGCCTGGAGATCTCGTTCTTTGCAGACGGCCTCGATACGGCCGTCCCCACTTGTTACGTCAGGGAACCAGCATAACCTTTCCCTTCGGGTGACGGAGCGCCTCTGTCAGGTCGGCCATTGCATCGGCCAGACGGATTCGGTCGGAGACCTCGGTCTCCCATTTGCCGCTGACGAACCGTTCCTGCACTTCGCCGATCACGCGAATCTGCTCCTCCGGCGGTGTTGTCATGAACCAGCGGGTCAGCCAGAATCCAATAATCTGCTTCTGCATGAAGATGAATTGTCCCATTTCATTCAGTTGCGGCGGCGTCGGATCCAGCTTGCCATATACGACCCAACGCGCATGGTTCGGCATGGCCATGAAGACATCGGCCGAAACCTGGTTGGCAACGGCATCGAGCATAACGCGTGGCTTTGCTTCACGGATCACCGATTTGAGCTGTGTCTCGAAGTCGGCGGAGGTGCTGTTGAGGACGTGTTTGGCGCCGAGTTCTTCCAGGTGAGCGGCCTGATCGTCGTGGCGGACAATGGCAATCGGGGCAATGTCGTGGTCCCGGCCGAGCGCTGTCATGAGCTTGCACAACTGACTGTTGGCGGCCGTCATGATGAAGCTTGCAGTGTCGGCCTTGCGCACGATGTCAAACATGGCCATTGCGGTCATCGGATTGACCACATGACCGGCAGCGTCTTCATCACGCATGTCGTCGCGAACCGGGATGCAAACCGCCGCTGAAGTGACGGCATACTCTGCCCAGGAGCCGGAACCGGCAGGATCAACCGTAAAGGCGACCCGCTTGCCTACAAGCGCCTCAGCCTGACTGCCGCTGCCGGCAACCACGTCGCCAACACCTTCGAAGCCGGCCGGTGCTCCTTTCTTTCGTGGGACGCCGTATTCACCCTTGATGAAGTGAAGATCTGACGGATTGATCGACGCCATCCGCATCCTCACCAGCACCTGGCCGTCATTCAGTGAAGGCACGGGGATGCCTGCGGCTTCCGCGTAGTCTTCAAGTTTGTCTATGTGTGGCCCCTCGGAGGTTCCGGAATAGCCGTCCTGCGTCTGCAGCAACGCTAGCATTTCACTTGGCACCGTCATCTACACGTCCTCCGGAACGAGAATAATCTTGCCAGTCGCGCCGCGGCCGAGAACCCGCTCAAGCACGTTGGCGGCATCAGAAAGGGGATAACGACCCTCAATATGAGGTTTGACTTTGCCCTGCATGTACCAGCCGATCAGTTCCTCCATGTTCTGGGCATGAACCGCTGGTTCGTGCTTTGTGAAAGACCCCCAAAACACACCAACAAGGGAAAATTCCTTCACCAGCGTCAAATTCACCGGAAGTTCCGGAATGCGACCGGAGGCAAACCCGATGACCAGCAATCGGCCGCCCCGCGCCATGGCACGACATGCTGCATCGAAAGCGTCACCCCCAACCGGGTCGAAGAGCACGTCGACACCTTTGCCGTCGGTCAGCCGCTTCAGGTTATCCTTGAGATCTTCGTAGCCGATGACCTCGTCGGCGCCGGCCTCCCGTGCCAGGTCCTGCTTCTTGTTACTTGAAGCAACAGCGATCACTCGGGCACCCATAGCCTTGGCGATCTGGATCGCGGCAATTCCCGTCGATCCGGCCGCGCCGAGGACGCCGACAGTCTCGCCGGCCTGCAAATTCGCTCGCTGTTTCAATGCGTGATGCGAGGTACCATAGGCACACATCAGCGCACAGGCGTCTCCCCCGTCCATACCGGGTGGCAACGGAAACACCGCCTTGGCCGGAAGGGCCACAAGTTCCGCGTATCCGCCGAGCAGCCCCATACCGGCGACACGGTCGCCGGGTTTCACCCCCTGAACGTCAGGGCCAACCGCCTCGACAATGCCAGCCACTTCCATTCCCGGAGTAAAGGGCGTCGGCGGCTTCATCTGGTACAGGCCCTGGACCAGCAGTCCGTCCGGATAATTGACGCCGATGGCTTCGGATCTGACGATCACGGTTTTGCCCTCGGCTTTCGGGGCATCGACTTCAGCGTATTGAAGCTCACTCAGCGGTGCGAAATCGTTGCAGACGATAGCCTTCATGGTCAGACGCGCTCCTGAGTGTATTTGCGCAGTTCGGTGCGTGCGACCTGGCGTCTATGGACAGCGTCCGGTCCGTCGGCCAGGCGAAGCGTCCGAAGAGCCGTCCAGGCGCGGGCGAGGGTGGTATCCTGTGACACGCCCTGACCGCCGAACATCTGAACTGCTTCGTCTGTAACACGCAGGGCCACCTGTGGAGCCACGACCTTGATCTGGCTGATCCATGGTGCGGCGGCGCGTGGATCTCCCTGATCCATCATCCAGGCTGCCTTCAGGCAAAGCAGCCGCGCCATTTCGATATCCATACGGCACTCGGCGATAATGTCGTAGTTCGCCCCGAGCTGTGCCAGCGGTTTGCCGAACGCCTCCCGTCGCAACGCCCGTTTGCACATCTGTTCAAGCGCATATTCCGCCTGACCGATGGCACGCATGCAGTGGTGGATGCGGCCCGGACCCAAACGACCCTGGGCGATCTCGAACCCACGGCCTTCGCCGAGAATGAGGTTTTCGGCCGGTACGCGAACGTCCGTGAAACGCAGGTGCAGATGGCCGTGTGGAGCGTCGTCGTGGCCGTAGACCTCCATCGCCCGCAGTTTTTCGACACCTGGGGTATCGGCGGGAACCAGGATCATCGAATGACGCTGGTGCTTCGGCGTATTCTCATCTCCGGTTTTAACCATCGTGATGTAGATCGCGCAGCGCGGATCTCCGGCGCCCGACGACCACCATTTTTCACCATTGAGGACATAGAAGTCACCGTCGCGAACACAACTCATCGAGACGTTCGTGGCATCCGACGAAGCCACGTCCGGTTCGGTCATCAGGTAGGCCGAGCGGATTTTGCCCTCGAGCAGCGATGTCAACCACTGCTCCTTGTGTGCCTCCGATCCGTACCGTTCAAGCACCTCCATATTGCCGGTGTCGGGAGCGGAGCAGTTGAACGTTTCAGCCCCGAGGGAGGTCTTGCCCATTTCCTCGGCCAGATAGGCATATTCAACTGTCGACAGGCCGTATCCGCGGTCGGAGGCGGTCAACCAGAAATTCCACAGGCCGCGCTCGCGGGCTTTTTCCTTGAGGCTTTCGAGAATCTCTGTTTGCCGAGCGGTGTAGGTCCAGCGGTCACCCTTGGCGACCTCTGCCTCGAATTCCTCGCTCAGCGGCATGATCTCGTCCCGCACCATGGTTTTGACGGCCTCAAGCAGAGGGCGTACGCGGTCGGTGATTCCAAGGTTCATGTCAGACATCCGCTGTCATTTCCTCCTTAAGTCCGAGGCCCCGAAGGGCAAATTGTGTGCATTGAGTGGCGATGCGGTCGACGGCCTCATCGTCCTGTTCCTGCCGCGGCCGATACCAGAACAGCGGCGAGTTCAGCGACATGAACATCAATTGCAGCGCGATGCTGGAATTGCCGAAGCTGGCGGCGCCCTCCCGTTTCGCTTCCTCGATCACCGTTCGAAAGACGTCCGAGTACCGGGTTCGCATCGCGTGCAGCTCGACCAGTGTTTCACGTTGCGTAGGGGTTGTCGAACCGCGCAGCAGCATTTCGACGCCCTCCCAAACGCAACGCTGATAAGGTTGCGTTCTTATCATCGCAATGCAGTGGGTTTTGGCCATTCCGCGAAGCTTCTGGATTGCAGGCGCATCTGCTTCAGCAAGCGGCATGACGCTATCAAAATTCATCTGCATGCCCGTGCGATAAACGTCGAAAAAGAGATCCGCTTTAGAGCGGTAGTGGTGGTAAATGCGCCCCTTCGTGGCACCCAGGCTCCGTGCCACATCATCAATGCTTGTGGCCGAGTATCCCCGCTCCATGAAACAGCGCGCGGCCGCATCCAGAATATCGGCCTGCACAGGCCGTCCAGCTGTGGCGATGGCCGAAGCGGTCATGCGCCGGAATCCTCCCCTTGCCAATGGCGTCCGGGTGTGTAGCGTCAGTGACGTAATCCCGGGTGATTTGTTGCGTCAAAAAGGAACATACTACCGGGTATGTTGTCAACGGCCGAGTGGCAAGTTGTGTCCGACAGCTGCGAAAACTGATCGATTGAAAAAGAATCCGGATGAACGGATCAGTTGAAGGCAAGCGCGTTCTGATCACGCAGTGTGCCAAGTGCCGCTGGGGAGGCTCGCCAAGCCGAAAGAGGACGTCGCCGGGGTTCTAGTGATGACACCGACTTATTTGTTGGCCAGGCAATCCCGTTTTCCGGTGGATGGGCTGCCTTACAGCTGTGGACGTCAGGCGGTAGCGTCCTCTGTGGTCGGTTCCGCGCGATCCCGACCGACGCTGACATAAGAAAAGCCATAACGGGTGGGTTCCCGGCGCCGGTGGATGTTCCGCAAGTCGATCATGAGAGGTTCTGCCATCGCCGCGCAGAGCCGGTCCAGTTCCAACGCACGTAAAAGATTCCATTCGGTCATCAGGACGACCGCATGGGCACCGATGACGGCCTCATACGGATCATTTGACCAGACAACCTCCGGATAGAGGCCTGCCGCCGCTTCCATCGCTTTGGGATCGAACGCCCGAACTTTGACGCCATTCTCCAGCAGCGCCTCGAGCACCGGCAGAGCAGGGGACTCGCGAATGTCGTCGGTATCCGGTTTGAAGGCCACGCCGAGCACGGCAACGGTCTTTCCGGTAGGATCTCCGATTGCGTCCAAAACCCTTTGCGCCATTGCATCTTTCCGGTTCTCATTGACCGAAATCGTCGCCTGGACCAGTTCCTGCGGCACGCCAGCCTTGCGGGCAAACGCCGCAAGTGCACGGGTATCCTTGGGAAAGCACGACCCGCCGAAGCCGGGTCCGGCGCGCAGAAATTTGTCACCGATCCGTTCGTCCAGCCCGATGATCTCGGACACTTCGATGATGTTGGCATCGACCTTTTCGCAAAGGTCGGCAATCTGATTGATGAAACTCACCTTCATGGCCAGAAAGGCGTTTGCCGCATATTTGCTGAGTTCAGCACCGGCGAGCGATCCCACCGTTATCGGCGTATCCTGCAATTTCAGCGGTCGGTATAGTTGCTCGGCAACCTCACGCCCGCGCTCGTCGTGAATTCCGAGCACGACCCGGTCAGGGCGCATGAAGTCCTGGATTGCCGTACCTTCGCGAAGGAACTCCGGATTGCTGACTATGGAGAAATCCAGATCAGGACGAAGTTCCGTAATTCGGTCCTGAACTTGCTGGTTGGTACCTGGCACCACGGTGCATTTGACAATCACGACGGTGCCGTCGACCAAATGCGGCGCTATATCTTCGACGGCGCCGAATACATATTTCAGGTCAATCGCTTCACCGTTTTCATCCGATGGTGTGCCAACGGCCAGGAACACCACATCGGAACTCGGAACGCATTTGGAGACGTCTGTTTCGAAGTGCAGCCGGCCCTCGCTTGCATTCGAGTGCATCAACTGCTCAAGACCCGGTTCATAAATCGGGCTCACGCCGTCTCTGAGAAGCGCGACCTTCTCAGCCTGATTGTCCACACACGTGACGTCGAAACCAAACTCCGACAGGCATACGCCCGTTACCAGCCCGACATAACCTGTTCCGATGATCGTGATCTTCAAGGCAACCTCTTAAGGTAATTTTTGGGGGATGACTGTCGCCCGCTTCCGTTCTTCGGTGCGTCAGCGTTTTCTTTGCTGTCTTGGGTGGGTATAAACCCTGCGCGAAATAATTCCAGACCTTATATGCGAATCCCGGCAATGTCACCGAAAGGCCTGTATTGATGGCAGAAAACACTTCTGCTCCGTTCCTTGTAACCGGAGCTGCGGGCTTCATCGGTTTCCATGTCGCGCGCATGTTGCTGGATCGCGGCTTTCGCGTGGTAGGTGTCGACAACATGAACGCCTACTACGATGTGGGCTTGAAACGGGCGCGTCTTGAGAAGTTGTTGGATGAGGCAGGCTTCCTTTTTCACGAAATTGACCTCATCGATGCGCGCGCGGTTTCGGCGATTTTCAAGCAGGTCGGACCAACCCGGATCGCGCATCTCGCAGCTCAGCCGGGCGTTCGCTATTCGCTGGAGAATCCTCACGCCTATATCGACAGTAATATCAATGGGTTCTTGAATATTCTTGAAGGATGTCGTGAGAACAACATTGAGCATCTGGTTTACGCAAGTTCCAGCTCGGTCTACGGCAACAGCCCGGACGTTCCGTATTCCACCGATCAGAATGTCGACAACCCGATCAGCCTTTACGCCGCTACCAAAAAATCAAATGAGCTGATGGCACACGCCTACAGCCACATCTGGAACATTCCGGTGACCGGGTTACGGTTTTTCACCGTATATGGACCGTGGGGAAGGCCGGATATGGCGGTCTATCTTTTCACAAAAGCCATCCGAGAAGGGAAGCCGATCAAGGTCTTCAACAATGGTCAAATGAGAAGGGACTTCACGTACATTGATGACATTGCCAAGGGCGTGGTCAATGTATTGCTGGCACCCGCGATCCCCATCGCAGAGGCCTCGGCGGATGAACGGCGACAAACAGCCCCAAATTATCGGCTCTACAATATTGGCAATTCGCAGCCGGTAGAACTCATGACGATGATCGAAACCCTGGAGCAACTGCTCGGACAAACGGCGACCAAGGAGTTTCTTCCCATGCAGCCCGGCGATGTTTTCGAGACCTACGCGGATACGACCGCGCTGGAGCGCGATTTCGATTTTCGCATCGATACGCCCCTGGAGGAGGGGTTGGCTTCCTTCGTGCATTGGTACGATGCCTATCACGGACGCAACCGTTGACGGCAGCCATATCCGACACACCAGAGTTGTTCCTTGTTCGCCATGGCGAAACCGACTGGAACCGCGCGGGACGATTTCAGGGACACACCGACGTGCCGATGAACGACGTGGGGTTGCGGCAGGCACGCGAGGCGGGCGAGCGGCTCCGGTCTTTGCTTTCCTCGGACGCAGGCAGAGATGTCGCCATTACCAGTTCCCCGCTTTCGAGAGCCCGCCAGACAGCCGTTGAAATCTGCAGGGCCCTCTCACGCCAGGAAAGCGCCGTCGAAGTCAACGACGCGTTGAAGGAGATATCCCACGGTGACTGGGAAGGCATGACCACGCAGGAGGTGAAATCGGCCTTTCCTGAATTGCGGCGGGCCCGCAAAGCCGATCGCTGGAATTTCTCTGCCCCCGGAGGAGAAAGCTACGCCGCTCGGACGCCTGAAGTCGCCGGATTTTTGAAGGAGATTGACCGCCCGACCGTGCTGGTGTGTCATGCAGGCGTCATCAAGATTTGCCTCTATCTCCTCGGCGTCGTCGACCGTCAAAACGCGCCAGTCAGCACGATATCGCACGGTAAAGTCTATGCTTGGTCAAAACGGAGATTGGCAGCGCTGTAAAAATGCTGCAAATATGGGTAACTGTGGGCCGAATACAAAAAAATGAATGCAAGGCCCAATTCAGCACGATGGGGGAACTGACTGATCGATGAGTGAGAGCGTTGCGGATCTGCTGCGTGTGGAGGATTTGCGGGTCGGTATCGGAACGGGAATCAGCCGCGACGATGTCGTCAAGGGCGTCAGTTTCCGTATCCCCAAGGGCAAAACCGTTGCTTTGGTTGGTGAATCCGGCTCAGGCAAATCGATCATAGCACAGTCGATCATGGGCATTCTTCCGGATGTCGCGGAGGTTACCGGCGGGTCGATCATATTCTTCGATCCTGACAATGACGGCAAGCCGATCGACATTGTCAAATTGCCGCGCGATGGCAAGCATATGCGGCAATTGCGAGGCGGCCGCATCTCCATCATCTTTCAGGAGCCGATGACGTCGCTGTCACCGGTTCACACGGTCGGCAACCAGATTGACGAGGCGTTGTATCTGCATCGGGACGTGACCCGCAAGGAATGCCGCGAACTCACTGAGCAAATGCTTGCCCTGGTTGGTTTCCCCAACCCGACGCGCGCCTACGATATGTATTCAATGGAGTTGTCGGGCGGTCTGCGGCAAAGGGCCATGATTGCCATGGCTTTGGTGTGCAATCCGGCTCTGCTGATCGCGGACGAACCGACAACGGCACTCGATGTGACGGTTCAGGCCCAGGTTCTGGCCGTGTTGAAGGACGTGCAGCGAAAGCTCGGCATGTCGCTGCTGTTGATCACGCATGACCTTGGCGTAGTAGCCAATATGGCTGACGAGGTGATCGTGCTCTACCACGGCAATCTCATGGAGGCAGGAACGCTAGATGATATCTTTCATCGTGCCGAGCATCCTTACTTGAAAGCACTCTTGGCAGCGGTGCCGAGACTCGACATGAAACCCGACGAAAAGCTTGTTGCCCTGCGAGAGATAACTCAGGATCTGCCACAGTCATTCAAGGAGCGTGCGCAGGAACGTCTGCATTCGCCGGAGGATCGGCTCCTGACCCTTCGCAATGTGACAAAGAGCTTTGAATCGAAGAAGGGCAGCATGCTGGTCAGCTCTGCCTCAAACCGGGTGATCGCAGTTGACAATGTCAGCTTTTCGATACGATACGGCGAATGCTTCGGCCTGGTTGGAGAAAGTGGTTGCGGCAAGACCTCGCTTAGCAAAATGATCATGCGGGCGATCACTCCGTCTGCCGGCGAAATTCTCTATAATGAAGGCGAGCGGGAGGTCGATCTTGCGAAGCTCGATCCCAAGGCGCTCTTCACCATGCGCCGCAAGATCCAGATGGTTTTTCAGGATCCTTTCTCTTCGCTCAGTCCACGGTCGACGGTCCTCAACCTTCTTGCAGAGCCGCTCGAGATCCACGGTCTCGGAAACGGCAAATGGCGGCGCGAGAGGGCGCATGAATTGATGAGCATGGTCGGCTTGTCGCCGACCTTTCTCAACCGCTACCCGCACAGCTTTTCGGGCGGTCAACGTCAGAGGATCGGGATAGCCCGCGCATTGGCGCTGGACCCGGACCTGCTGATTTGCGATGAGCCGGTTTCGGCGCTGGACGTGTCTGTGCAGGCGCAGATCCTCAATCTGCTGACCCGTCTTCAGCACGAACTGAATTTGACGACGATCTTCATCTCCCACAACCTGGCAGTGGTCAATTATGTCGCCGATCGCGTAGCGGTGATGCGCAGTGGCCGTATCGTCGAGATAGCGCCGGGGGAGGTGCTCTTCAGGGATCCGGTCCATCCCTATACGCGAAACCTGCTGCAATCGATTCCGACGACCGACCTAGATCATCCGTTGGCGTTGGGAAAAACCGATATCCTTGAAAGCAGCACAGACGAAAGCTGGGATCAGAGATTCGTGCCCGAAGGACCGGGGGCAGCGATGGAAATGGAGGAAGTCGGGGAGGATCATTTCGTTTTGGTCCGTCCCGGCTATAAAACAACAAGGTTGGTAGCATGATAAAATCAACGAAATCGATTGTTTCGCTTGCCGCAGCATTGGCAATGTTCGCGGCCATGGGAGGAGCGGCAAACGCACTGACAGAACCGTCGGATTTAGCTCCGATGGTGGAGGCCGGAAATTTACCACCAATGGAGCAGCGTTTGCCCGAAACGCCGTTAGTGGTTGATTTCGACGGTTCCGAAAAAACGATCGGCCGATACGGCGGGACACTGCAGATGCTTATGGGTAAGGCCAAGGACATCCGCATGATGACGGTTTATGGCTATGCCAGGCTGATCGGTTTCAATTCCAGTTACGAACTGGTGCCGGACATCCTTGAAAAGTTTGAATCGGAAGAGGGCCGGATTTTCACGCTGCATCTGCGGAAAGGGCACAAGTGGTCCGATGGCCATCCCTTTACTTCGGAGGATTTTCGCTACTATTTCGAGGATGTAGCGAACAACAAGGATCTGTCGGGTGCTGGTCTTCCACAGGTTTTGTTGTCCAACGGCAAGCCACCGAAGTTCGAAGTCATCGACGAGCACACGGTGCGCTACACCTGGGAGGATCCCAATCCGGCCTTTCCGCTGGGTCTGGCTGGTGCGTCACCGGCCTACATCTACAAGCCGGCGCATTTCATGAAACAGTATCACAAGTCTTATGCCGATGCGGATACGCTGGAAAAGATGGTCACGGAGGGCAGTTTCCGCAATTGGGCTGCGGTTCATACGCGGCTCGGTCGTCAGTATCGGCCGGAAAATCCGGAAATGCCGACGCTCCAGCCATGGCGTAATACAACAGAGGGACCATCCAAGCGGTTCGAGTTCACGCGCAATCCCTACTACCATCGGGTAGATCCGAGTGGTCAGCAGCTTCCGTACATCGATACCGTCGTGCTTCTCATGGGGTCGACAGACCTGATTCCAGCCAAAGCTGGTGCGGGCGAAAGCGACCTCCAAGCCCGCTATCTGAGCTTCGATGATTACACTTTCCTCAAGCAGGGTGAGGAACAACAGGACTACCGGTTGCTGACTTGGCGCACCGGGGCTGCCTCGGCGATTTCCCTGTATCCAAACCTCAACGTAGCCGATCCGGAATGGCAGAAGTTGAATCAGGATGTCCGTTTCCGCCGTGCTCTGTCTCTTGGTCTGAACAGGGATGAACTGAACGAACAACTCTATTTCGGCCTTGCCAAAGTGGGCGGCGATACTGTCCTGGAAACCTCGCCGCTGTTCAAAGAGAAATACGCGGAAGCCTGGGTCAGCCACGATGTGGAAACGGCCAACAAGCTGCTCGATGAGTTGGGCCTGGACAAACGTGACTCCGACAATGTTCGCCTTTTGCCTGACGGTCGACCGATGGAAATCATCGTCGAGAGCGCCGGTGAATTTGCAGCGGAAGTGGATGCGCTGGAGTTGATCCGCTACCACTGGGAGGAACTTGGCATCAAGACCTTCACCCGGTCGTTGCAGCGCGATATCCATCGCCGTCGGTTCCTCACTGGCGAGACCATGATGAGCATCCAGAAGGGCATGAACATCGGCCTGGCGACACCGGAGCTCAATCCCGAGGAACTGGCGCCCGTCTCGCCGGCACAGCCCAACTGGCCGGTTTGGGGACAGTATACCCAGACCGCAGGTCAGGCGGGTGAACCGCCCAGCTTGCCGTCAGTCGAGCGTCTGTTGCAGCTCTACCAGGACTGGCGTAAGTCGACCAACAACGCGGAACGCGAAGCAATTTGGTCCGAAATGCTGGAGATCTATTCAGATCAGGTTTTCTCGATCGGCATCGCTCGTGAAACCATCCAACCGGTTGTGGTTGACACCAAACTCCGGAATTTGCCCGATACTGGTATCTACTCGTGGTCGCCCTCGGCGTTCTTCGGAGTATACCGCCCGGACACGTTCTGGTTCGAGGAATAGGCTGGGAGAATGCTGAAATACATCTTCCTGCGGTTTGTGGCGATGGTCCCGACGCTGGCCATCGCCAGCCTGCTGATTTTTGCAATCATCGAGCTGCCGCCGGGAGACTATTTCGAGTCCTATCTCGCGGAACTGCAGGCATCCGGGGAGACCGTGGACCCTCAGAAGATCGAGTATCTGCGGACGGAATATGGCTTCGACAAACCCATGTGGCAGCGTTACCTCACGTGGGTTTGGGGCATGTTCCACGGCGATTTCGGCTATTCATTCGAATATGAGCGGCCGGTTTCGGAACTGATCGGCAGCCGTCTTTTTCTGACGATGCTGCTGTCCTTCGTGACGATCATCTTTACCTGGCTTATCGCTTTTCCGATCGGCATCTATTCGGCGACACACAAATATTCCATGGGCGATTACGGCTTTACGCTGTTCGGCCTGCTGGGGTTGGCGACTCCGAATTTCCTGCTTGCCCTGATCATGATGTATTTTGCCAAGGCCTGGTTCGGCACGTCGATAGGCGGCCTGATGGATCCGGAATACATCAACCAACCCATGAGTTGGGCGAAGTTCGGTTCCATCATGGAGCACATGGTCATTCCGGTTATCGTTATCGGTACAGCCGGAACGGCCGCCATGATCCGCCGGATCCGAGCCAACCTTCTGGATGAACTGAAGAAGCAATACGTCATTACAGCGCGTGCCAAAGGTGTGCCGCCTCTACGCGGGGTGCTGAAATATCCGTTCCGAATGTCGCTGAACTTCTTCATTGCCGACATCGGCAATATCCTTCCGGCTGTGGTGTCGGGCGCTGAGGTGGTGGCTATTGTGTTGTCGCTTGAGACGACCGGCCCACTGCTGATCTCTGCGCTGCAGAGCCAGGATATGTATCTGGCCGGCTCCTTTCTGATGTTCCTGGCGATCCTGACCGTTATCGGCGTACTGATTTCCGATATTGCCCTGGTTTTTCTCGATCCGCGCATCCGGTTGCAGGGGAAGGCCTACAAATGAACGATTCCCCGTTGCCGCCTCAGGGCAAGGCCATACAGCACTATGTGTCGACCGAGCCCTTCGATCCGTTGGCCACGGAGAAGCTGACACCAGCGCAGGAAAAATACTATTTCGCCTCGCAGAAGCAGCTGATGTGGTGGAAGTTCAAAAGGCACAAGCTAGCACTGTTTTCGGGCTGTTTCCTTCTGTTTTGCTATCTTGTCATTGCGCTCGCCGAATTCATCGCGCCATACGATCTGGCCCACAGGCATATCAAGTTTATTTATGCGCCCCCCCAGGGCATTCATTTCTTCGAGGACGGCAAGTTCGTCGGACCGAGGGTCTATCAACGCGTACGTACCCTCAACATGGATCTGCAGAAGCGCGAATACGCGGTCAATGAATCGAAATCTTACGCGATCAACTTCTTCTGCGAAGGCGATCCCTATCGGTTCTGGGGCTTGATTGAGGGGAACACTCATCTGTTCTGCGTCGAAAAGGGCGGGACGCTGTTCCTGCTTGGAACCGACAAGTTGGGTCGGGATATGTTCTCCCGGATCATTTACGGCGCGCGCATATCCATCACGATCGGTCTGATCGGAATTGCCGTCAGTTTCTTCCTGGGCATAACCATTGGTGGTTTGGCGGGTTACTACGGCGGCTGGGTCGATATTGTAGTGCAACGCATTATTGAGGTGCTGCAGTCGATACCGAGCATTCCGCTTTGGATGGCGCTTGCGGCCATTCTGCCGGTGACCTGGAGTCCGATTCTGGTCTATTTCGGAATAACCGTCATTCTCGGTTTGCTTGACTGGACGGGTCTTGCTCGTGCCGTTCGTTCCAAACTCTTTTCGCTGCGCGAGGAAGACTACGTTTTGGCGTCGCAGTTGATGGGCGCCAAACCCAGGCGCATCATCATGCGCCATCTGATCCCCGGCTTCATGAGCCACCTGATTGCATCAGCGACGATCACCATTCCGGCCATGATCCTTGGTGAGACGGCCCTAAGCTTTCTGGGTCTTGGGCTCAGACCGCCGGTGACCAGTTGGGGTGTCCTGCTCAACGAAGCTCAGAACATCAACGTCATCGTACTCTACCCGTGGCTGATCCTGCCGGTTGTTCCGGTGATCCTGGTCATTCTGGCCTTCAACTTCATGGGCGACGGACTGCGCGACGCGGCAGATCCTTACGAGTAGGCTCGTCAGCCGGCCAACAGGATCGGGTTCAGCGTTCGGCGGAACGTTTCGGCGACCGCGGAAACGTCATGGATTTTCATAACGTATTCCCTCCCGTCTGAACCCAGTGACCGGCGCAATAAAGGATCGGCGAGAAGGCGCCCGATGGTAGTTGCAAATGCGTCAACGTCGCCAAAAGGGCTGAGCAGCCCACCGACGCCATCGGAAACCACCAGCGGTACTCCTGCGGTCCGCATAGCAGCCACCGGCAACCCCCGCGACTGGGCTTCGAGATAGGCCATGCCGATGGCTTCTCCAACGCCGGGCCAAACGAAAAGATCCGCCCGATCCATCAATCCGAACATGGCCTCATGTTCGACGCTCCCGAGGAAGCGAACACGATCGGGCGCCAGAAAACTCAAACTCGATTCGACGTGCGGCCGCTCGGGCCCTTCGCCGGCAATCACCAGGTTCCAGTCTTCATCCGCCACACGCTTGAGTGCTTCGGCAAGGAGCCGGTAGCTTTCAGCTTTGTGGCCGGGACGCATCATCCCGGCAACGAACAGCAGAGGCCGATCAGCCGCAAAGTCGATATCAACAGAGTTCGTTGAAGTCTCCGGCTGCGACCCGACATCAAGGAATGGCGCGATACGAACCGCTGTTGCCATGCTCGGCAGGACGCTTTCCAGATAGGTCCAATCGGAGTCCTTGAGGACAAAATTCACCCGAGCCAATCGTACCGCAGATTGCACCGCATCACGTCCTGCCCGCCACTCTTCGTCTGTGTTCTGGCGGGTGCGGCAGGCCTCTGCGGTTACGTATGGAATTCCATAACGCTGGCAAATCGACGGTCCAAGCCAGTCCGGAGATTTGCAATAGGGGTGATAGGTGAACCACAGCGATGGCCGATCTGCGACTGAATTGTCCCAGGTCTCAATCAGACGTCGCCTTTCATCCAGAACAGCCTGGTGTCTCGTTTCGTAAAGTTCGGGTGACGGACGCTTCTGGTAACTGATAGTTTCCGAGACCAGATTCACATCATAACCGGCTAGGTGTAATGCCCGCATCATGAGCCGGGCAATCAACCGGTCACCGGATGGAATCGGGTGGTTGGGTGATTTCAGCGGTGCGTAGAATGCGACTTGCCCGGTCATTGCTGGGCTCCGTCAGTTGTAGGCGCGCAGGTCCCCACCAGCGAGTGCTTTTTGCAGTATTTCGCCGGTGGTGGCCCCGCCCTGTTGGCGGACGCTTGTCCAGTCAGGCGCCGGTCGCGCCATGACGTTCTCCATTGCCTGAAGTATTGTGTCCGGGTTCTTTTCCTCATGTCCGATCATCTCGACGAGCTTCCGTTTCGCCAATAGTTGGGCCCGTTGCAACTGCTCGGTCTCCTTGTCGTTCCACTGTGGTGCGACGATTGCCCGACATCCGGCAGCCATCAGATCGGCGACGGTGTTGTAGCCAGCCAACGAGATTGACAGGCTCGCACCGGCGAGGGTTTGGCACAGATATGGAATAAAGCGGCGGATCGTTACTCCGTCTCCCGCAGTTTGTTGAAGCCGTTGATAGTCCGCATCGTCGAGATAGGGGCCAGTAAGAACGCACCAGCGCGCATTGCTGAATTCGCTTTTCGGCTTGGCTTCGACGGCGGCCAAGACCAATTCGCGCCCCAACAGTCCTCCGCCGGCTGACACGACCACATCGAAGTGTTCCTGCGCCGAGCCAGTCGCCTCAGGCGTAACGATCCCCGTGTAGCAGATCCTCTGAGCGATTTCCGCCGCGAATGGAAAGGTGTCGTCGATGCGGATCAAGTCAGGATCGCCATGCACGAGAACGCCATCGAAAAAGCGGTTGACCAGGCCGACGGTTTGCCGGTCTTTGGACGGTTTGTTGCCGGTCTGCAGAATATCGCGGATCGAAGCGAAGATGAGCGGTCGATCGGGCAGGGCCGTCGCGGCCTCCATCAGAGGCAGCAGCTCGAAATGCATCTGACGGCGGCCAAACGGGAAAGCCTCCGTAATGACGACGTCCGGTCGGCTTTCGTTGAATATCGCCAACAGGCGGGTCCGCCTGTCGGCCTTGTAGGCATCGTCGGCCGGAATGCCGTTTTGCCCGATCAGAACGGAGAAGTCTCCTTTTTGGGACACCAGCGATGGCAGGTAATGAACCTGCACACCGCCCGGGTCGAAGTCCGGCAGTTTCTCGCCGCCATAGACAAGGTCGACCGAAAATCCGCGCTCAACCAGCGCTGATACGATCCGGGCAGCCCTGAACACGTGCCCGACACCCAACAGGTGTTGAACGTAATAGAGGACCCGCGTCGTGGTCATTGCGCGGCTTCGACCCGGTCTGGTGCAACGCCGTGGTTTTCGAATAGTTCTATGAGCTGGCCGATTTCCGAAAGGTGGTCGAACTCCCGCACGACTTTGGCAGCCCCAGAAGCCCCGAACCGGTGGCGCTTGGCAGGATCGCCAATCAAAGACAGCAGGGCGTCCCGCAGTTTCTGAGGTTCGTTTGGTGGTGTCAGCAAGCCATTCTCGCCGTCTTCGATGAGTTCAACGATTCCGGAAATCGGAGACGATATACAGGCCAGTCCCTGGCTTTGGGCTTCCACCAGCACATTGGGCAAACCGTCCCGGTCTCCGTCGCCGGCAATTCTGCAAGGCAAGATGAACAGGTCGCTTTCCCGGTAGGCCTGCAGGATCTCCGCCTGCGACCGGGAACCGGCGAACTCGACCCGATCCGAAAGGCCGAGGTTTTCCGCCTGGGCTTTCAATGTGTCAGACAGAACGCCACCGCCGATCTGGGTCCATGTCCAGTGTATATCGGATGGAAGGTCAGCAAGCGCATCCACCAGCGTATCCAACCCCTTCTTTTCAACGGCTCGGCCAACGGTGAGCAGGCGCACCGGATCGCCCGGATCCCTGCCATCCCGCGTCGACGCAGGTCTTTGAAATGCTGGAAAACGCTTCAGATCGAGGCCATGGTGGACAAGGCGGACGATCGAAATTGGACTGGCCAGGTCCTCAAGATGCCGAAATCCGCTTTCCGTACAGGTGACCGTCCAGCGTGCGTCATCGAGCTTCTCCTGAAGCTCCCAGTCGGGCGAAGTCCATATATCTTTGGCGTGGGCCGAGCAACTCCAGTCTTGGCCGCTCATCATGTGGGCGTAGTAAGTCACCGAAGCCGGAGTATGGATGAAATGGGCATAGAGCCAGGCCGTTTCCGGCGGCAGTTCGTGCGCCATCACCAGAGCCTGCCCGAAGCGACGGACGCGATTGCGTGTACGGTCACGGCGAAAGTCTTTGAAAAATGTGCTGAGAGCCGCGCTATAGCCGGCCATCCTTCGGCAGGCCCACCAGGCTCTGAGTACCCGCATGGGTTCCTGGTGCAGATACTCCGGCAAATAGTTGACCTCAGCCGAGATTTCGTCGTGAATTGGATGGCGTTTCTTGTCGGTCGGGTGTCGGAGCGACACTATTTTCAGGCGAAAGCCGGCCCGTTCCAACTCAAGCAACTCTTGCGCAATGAAGGTCTCCGACAATCTCGGATAGCCCTTCAATACGGCAACGATCGTGCCGGTCATGGACTTGCGCGCTCAACGCTTAGGTAAGGGCTGTTGCGCCTTTTGAGCGTGGCAGCAACGATGTCGCATATACGTGCGAGTCCGTTGATGTCGAAATCGCAAGTAATTGACTGTTTGCTCTCTCCGTTGGTGAGACGCCTGATAGCTGCCGCCATGTGGTCTGGGTCAGCAGCTTCAGACACCACCATCACGTCCGCATAGCCAAGTTCCTTTGCGCGCTCGGCCCGTATCAGTTGCTCAGTGCGCGGCGACTGCCTGGGGACGAAAAGCGCCGGCGTTCCACGTGCAATGACCTCGCAAAAGGTATTGTATCCGCACATGCCGATGACGGCTCTGGACCCATCGATCAGAATTTCCGGTTCAGCGTCGAAATCGATCACCATCGCACCCACCGCGCTTGCACGTCGGCGGATTGTTTCAGCCTTTTCGGGCTGGGTATAGGGACCAAGAAGGAGAATCGCGGGAACTGGAATGCCGGGGTCGTATTCGTAGGCGGCAAGAACCGCATTCATTAAGAAGGCACCATCGCCACCACCACCAGCCGTGACCAGCACGTAGTCGGAGGGGAGGTCAGGGGCGGGAGCTTCCGACAGGTCAGGCTGCGGGTCATAGAGGAACCCGGTGTAGCTGCAGCTATCCATGACCGCATCGGAAAGGCCCATGCCCTTTAACGGATTGTAGAAATCGCGAGAGCCATAGATCCAGATTTGATGATAAAGCCCCTCGATCACGTCCAGGATACCCTTGTCCTGCCACTCGGCCCGAACCGTTTCTGGATCATCGAGGACGTCACGCAGGCCTAGGACGAGTTCAGTGTTGGATTGCTTCAAATGGTCGAGTGCACTGTTCAGTTCACCGGAGAGGCCGAGTGGCTCCTTGTCCGCAACGAATATCTGGAAATGCGTTGATTGGGCACATTCGCGGATGAGTCTGCTTCGGGTTTCGATCGTTTGCTCGTAACTCCTTCCGGGTTCGGCCGAGCGGTACGTTCCGTCAGGAAGCTTTTCAACCTGCGGCAATTCGACGAACCTGATCCTCGGATGTGAGGCATATCGATCCGACAGTCCCGAACCTGTCAGGATTGTAGTGGTAAGCCCGGGAAACCGGTCGACCAGCGCGAGGGCAATTTTCCGATTGCGTCGGATGTGGCCCAGGCCGAACGTATCGTGGCTGTAGAGCAGCAGATTTGCGGCTGAGCTCCCGATATCCAAGGCGAAGCGGCTCCCGTCTATATTGGTTTCATGCGATCGATCGACCCCCAAGCGTGTATCGATTCGATCTGTTCCCCTTTTTTGTCGGCATAGCCGTCCTGACGTTGCTAAATACGTCTTTGCTTTACCTATGTCACGGCAGATTTGCGATAATGTGAAGCTAAGTGAGCCAGACAAGTGTCATTTGGGTGCTCAACGGCGCGCGGAAACCGGCATGGTCAAATCCAATTCCCGGTTCCATTTTTTTCTGCGATTGTTATGTCTTGAAATCGGTGTTGGGACGGACGAAATTGAAAACAAGCAGCGGTCTGGATCTGATTTCGCATTTCGGCAGCAGAAAACCGGGATTTGCGCCTCGACTCGCGTGGAAACTGGCGACTCACAGAAACCTTGATCGCAAGATCCGAAAATTCATCCGCAAGCGTTTTGCCAGGCGCTATTCGGGACCGTTTGACGTTGAAGCGGAGGGTGTCAAGATCCGCGCATATCCGATGGAAAACTACTGCGACCGCATTGCGATCGGGCGTGGTGTCTTGCCGGAGTTGCCGGAACGCGCGTTGATCAAGCCCTATCTCAAACCGCGCATGGTGTTTGTCGATATCGGTGCGAACATCGGGACTTACACACTCTATGTGGCCAAGGTCTGTGGCGAGGGTGCGCGCATCGTCTCCTTCGAGCCGCACCCGCGTACCTACAGCAAGCTGCTCTATAATGCCAAGGCGAACGGGTTTGCGAGGATCGAAACCATCAATCGGGGTGTCGGACCGGCGAGGAGCCAGACGCAGCTCTATTCCAGTGGAGGAACCAACATCGGAACCGCATCGATCCTTCCAGATGCCGCCGGAGACAAGGAACAGGTGGATATCAAGATCGTTCCGCTCGCGGATGCTCTGAAAAGCCACCTGGTCCGCAACGTCGATCTCTTGAAAATCGATATCGAGGGGTATGAGGACCAGGCCTTGATGCCGTTGATGACGTCCGAGCATGAGGCGCTATGGCCCGGTGCGATACTCATCGAAACGGTTCTGAGACAGCATTGGCAGGAGGATTGCGTCGCTCACCTCCAGTCGCTTGGATACCGTCTCGCTGGAGATACCGGTGAGAACATGCTGATGCTTCATCCGATGACGGAGAAACTCGAGTCCTGATTGATCTCCCGGTTGCGCGAAAATGCGCCGAGCGAGATGTCGCAGCCGATGTGCTCGAGCCGGAAGGTCAACGGATCACGGTCATGATCGTGGCCATCCTCGCAAGCCTCAATGAGGCGCGCCATCATCTTGCCTGCCACCGGCGCATTCTTGAACTGGTTCCCACTGGTGCCAATCGCCATGTAGAAACCGTCGAGATCACTGCGGTCGTAAATCGGCATCCAGTCCTGCGTGACGTCATAGAGCGCAACCACGCCCTGTGCCTTTGACGGTATGCGCAGGCCCTCGAGCCGTTGGGCCATTCGCATTGCCAGCACATTCCACTGCTCGGAAAATTCGGTGTTATAGTTGTCCGGGTCGTCGACCCATTCCTTCTCGTCGCATTCAGGATCTTCTGAACCGATGAGGATATGGTTGCCGATTTCCGGGCGGCAGTAGGTTTGAATGTCGCTGTCGGAAAAGACCAGACCGTCGGCCTCGAAATCGACGCCGTCGGGCGCCGGAACATGAGCTACCTCATGGCGCAGTGCCCGTGTCGTTATCGACATCGACTGGTCCACACCGGCCATCGCATTGATTTTTGACGAATGGGGTCCGGCAACATTGACCACTACCGGGGCTCTGAATGTTCTCCCATCGGTGAGAACGACGCCAGCCGCGCGCCCATTTTCGGTGAGGATTTCAGCCACTTCGGCGTTGAAGACAAAATCTGCCCCGTGACGCTCTGCAGCCCGCTGCGCGTTTTGTGCCGACAGCTTGGGGTCGTTGACATATCCGCCGCAGGGAAAATACACCGCGCCCGGGACATCCGGGCCGGTGGGTAACCCGAAACCCTCATCCTCCGGGCGTTTGGCCGGCGCATATTGCCGCGTATCGGCGTTCGGCAACCGAGTGGGGATGTTTTTGGTTTCGACATGCTCGTACGGACAACCGAGGCGATCCATCATCTCGCACACGCGGGAGAGCTGCTTGTTATGATCGGTTTTGATCACCAAGCAACCGGTGTTGTGGTATTCGATCAGGCCGCGCTCGTCATCTCCCCCGATATAAGCCTGCCAGTCCTTCCAATAGTGCCAACCCTCATAGGCTACCGCGCAGGTTTCGAAGGCCGAATAGTAGGTTCGGATGATAGCGCAGGAGCCGGATGTCGATCCGTAGCCAGCTTCCGGAAGCTTGTCGACCGACAGTGTTTTGTAGCCTCGCTTCGAGAGTTCATAGGCGATGCAGGCACCGATAACACCGGCGCCAATTATGATGGCGTCATAGGAGGGAGCCGTCATGGTCGTCCTTTCAGACCTGTTTCATGATTCAACCACGCCGCCGTCGCTTTTGCGGCGCGCAACAAAGTCGTCGATGGCTTCGGCGGCAGCGACGTCGATGGCTGGCGGCTGATACGCGTCAAGCATACGCTGGTATATTTCGTGTGCCCTGAGCGTGGCGTCCTTCGACCCATTGTCCCGCCAGTTCTCAAAATTGGACCAGTCAGAGACGAGCGGAGCGTAGAAAGCCGATTCGTAGCGTTCCAGGGTGTGCGAAGTGCCAAAGAAATGCCCTCCAGGACCGACATCCTTGATGGCTTCCAAACCAAGCGACGCATCGTCCACCGTCAGCGGCCGCAAAAACTCGGCCATCGCTTGCAGCATTTCCGCATCGATAATCATCTTTTCGAACGAGGCGCAAAGACCGCCTTCTATCCACCCGGCGCCGTGCATCAACAGGTTGGCGTGGCCCTGGACCGCGGCCCACAAGGACATTTGGCTCTCGTAAGTGGCTTGGGCATCGACACAGTTGGAAGCATTGACGTTTGACGACCGGTAGGGAACGCCGACCTTTCGGGCGAGCTGGCCGCCGATCAAGGCCGCGCGAGCGTTTTCCGGGGTGCCGAATGCCGGAGCACCTGATTTCATGTCGACATTCGAGGTAAACCCGCCATAGGCGACCGGGCAACCAGGCGTGTGAAGCTGGAGCAAAGCCATGCCGGCGATGGCTTCGGCATGCTGTTGTGCAAGCGCTCCGGCGAGTGTCACCGGACTCATGGCACCGGACAGGGTGAACGGAGTGATGACGCAGAGCTGGTTGTTCCTGGCCATCTCGAAAGCGCCGTCGATCATGACACCGTCGAGCCGCAGCGGCGATGATGTGTTGATGATCGTGAAAAGCCTTGTGGCCGCGGCTAACTCGTCGGTTGAGTGGGCAAGCCGGGTGATCTCCAATGCGTCGGCGATGCGCTCGCGGCCGAGCGCGTAGGCATGATAGACCTTGTCGGTCAGCATGACGAAATCGCGGATGCAATCGAGATGGCGCGTCGATGGGTGCAGATCGACCGGTTCGACCGGATAGCCACCGAAGAAATGCACGATATTGAGCATCTGACCGAGGCGAAGAAAATTGCGGAAGTCGGATTGATTTCCGGATCGCCTGCCGCCCGAGATGTCGCTCGCATTGGGAGCACTGGCCACGGATCCGAAGGCGATCCGGTTGCCACCGATCCTGAGTGAGCGAGCCGGGTTGCGTGCCTTGAGTGTAAATTCGGACGGAGCTTTGGCCAGCGCATCAGTGATGAGACCTCGGTCAAACCGCACCCGATCGCCGCTCGGCTCTACATCCGCACCGGCGCGTTTCAGCATCATACGCGCTTCTTCGTGCAGGATATCCATCCCCACTTCTTCGAGAATGCGGAAGGCGGTCTCGCATATCGCCTCGATCTGATCGTCTGACAGGATCTCGACGGATCCGTAGGTGTTTTCGATCTCTCGCCATTCGAGCTGTGTAATTGAAGGCCCGGTCTGTTGCCGGCTCCGCCGCGCTGCTGCTGATCGTCGTACCATAATCAAACCTCTCGCGATCCGCGGACTACAGGGCGAAATTCCTGGTCGATTCGAATTGACTGCGGATGACGTCGTAATCCGCAGGAGTGGTGTGGGCAAAGCCGGTCAGGAGCAGAGCTTCGCGACAACCTTCATCGAGTGCCGCCATTGCCTCTACCACCGCCATATGGATCCTGTCGGCGTTCCAGTCTTTTCGCTTGGCGCAAATGAACGGAAGGCCCGGGGTCGGCTTCGTAGTCGCCAGAACGCGAAGTCGCGCCGCCGATGGCTCATGGCGAAGAGCGATTTCCCAAGTGACCGCGTCGATGGACGCGACATTCGCCAGGCCATCGGCGACGGCCTGGATCGAACTGCGATGCGCACCGGTTTCGAGACTGGAGGCAAAGTAAGGCGCGGCCGATTGGGAACTGATTGCGTAGGCGAACGCTGCATAACCGGATTGTGAGCAGCGGGAGTTGTAGGCAAAGCGCAGGCCCTGAAGGTCACCAAGCGCTTCCGCCGCGCAATCTGAGTTCACGACTATGACGCTGTAATAGCTGCCCGCACCGCATTCAATTTCGTAGGCCGGTGTTCCGACCAGAGAGACCTCGACCGCCAGATCACGCACATACGGCAGGCCGCAGGTCTGGCCGAGAAGCAGTTGATCATCATGCCAGATATCGTTCGCCGCCCTGTCCCGGTCGAGGTTTCGTGGAGCGGGGAAACCGAACTCCTGGAGGCTCTCCCTCAACCGAGACCAAAAGGCATCGGTGTGATCCCGCAGTTCAGGCCAGTCATACATAGGAAGGGCGGCAACGGCCGGACCCCGTCCACTCATTGCGACCGGCTCCCTGGCAGCGGATAGGCCACCGGTTCCTTGCGACGAAATGCAAAGCGTCGAAAGACTTCAGCGTAACTGGCAAAGCGATAATCCTTGTTCATGGCCAGGAATCGCTCCCGGTGGCGTCGGTAGAGCGAAGGCAACTGATGCCAGGCTACCGCCGGATAGGCATGGTGCACCGCGTGAAGATTGTTGTTCAGGAAGAGCAGACTGAATGGGCCGCGGTCTTCAATGATAACGGAGCGCGCGCGAACGCTTTCTTCTGCCTGGTGCTCGAGATAGGTACGCACCATCAGCAGCGAAAAGCCACCATAGCAGCCGACCAGATAGGCCCAGAGCGGCAGCGCGGAAAGCCAGACCAGCGTCATGACCATGCCCGCTGTGATGGCGTGGATCGCCCAGGACAAAAGGACCCGCCGATCGCCTGAAGCAACAGCTCGACCGTCGCTGATCAACAGCCTCAGGATCGATATCGCAGGTCCCAGAAGCATGCGCCCAACCAGCGAATTGTTGATCTGCAGCAGAGCTTTCACCGGCTTCGGCAGATGCTGCCAAAAGGCCTGCGAAACATACCAGCTTTCCGGGTCGTCATAGGGATCGCAGATGCTGGCATTCTGGTGATGTTCGAGATGCACGTCCTTGAAGCGCAGAAACGGAATGAAGAGGCCGAGAGGCAGGCCGATCACCAAGTCGTTCAAAACGCGGCGATTGAAGGGGTGTCCGTGGATACATTCGTGTTGCAGCGATGAGTGCAACGTCAACACGGGAATGAGCAGCAATACGGATAGGAGTGGTGAAAAACTCGGCAGGATCAGCAAAAGGAACAGCCAGGCAAGATAGCAGCCTGTAATCAGCGCTACTGTGCGCCATTCAGATTTATCTCTAAGAATCATTAGGTTATGGCCTCATATTTGAGGCTCAATATGCTTGGGTCCACAAGGATGGACAATATGAGAATACGCGAATAAAAATGAATTTGCGTTTTGGAAAATGTGAATTGTATTGAAATATGAAAAATGATGTGAATTCACAACAGTTGGAATCCACGGACAAACGTGACGTTGCCGAAGTCTTTCGCGATCGCATGGCGTTGCTGATCGCCCAAAAGGGTTACAATCTGAGTCGGTTCTCCCAGCAGATAGGCATTGACCGCTCGGCACTCAGCCAGTTTCTCGCGCCCGGATCGACCCGGCTGCCGCGGGCAGAAACCCTCTGCTCGATCGCAAGAACCTGCGGGGTGTCGCTTGACTGGCTAATGGGCTTGATCGCCAATGAGACGTTCGACGAAGATGTCGCCCCCATGCTCGAGGTCGAAAGGGTGACCGAAGACACGAGCAGCAACAAGATCGCGCAATGGCATCGCGAGGCCATGGGCTACAAGATCCGCTATGTTCCGTCAGCCTTGCCGGACCTGCTGCGGACGGAAGCGGTCAGGGCTTTCGAATTCAATGCGCAAAACCGCACAGAGAGAGAGGCAAGGGAGCAGCAGGCCCGTGACCAGCTTGTCTACTCCCGGCGCCCGGAAACGGATATGGAAGTCTGCATGCCGTTGCAGCGCCTGGAGCAGTTCAGCCGCGGGCAGGGTGTGTGGACCGGGCTCCCCGTGCGGCTGCGTCGACAACAGCTCGAGCACATGATCACACTGATCGATGAGCTTTATCCGACATTTCGTCTGTTCCTGTACGATGAACGCGAGGCTTATGCCGCGCCCTATACCTTGTTTGGACCATTGCGCGCTGCTGTTTACCTCGGAGACATGTACCTGGTCGTTAACTCCGTCGAGCACATTCGCGCCCTGACAACCCATTTCGACGGCTTGATCCGTATCGCCCACTATGGCCCGGACCGCGTGACCGAGCGGATTTCGGAACTGATCGAAGCCCTGGAAGCGCCCGAAGCCGTCTCTCCGGCCGAACTATCAGAGTGATTTCAGGTATTCGACCAGATCGGTTCTTTCCTCGTCGGTAAGGTCGGCATTGCCGTAGTCATGACCGGAATTGAAGTTTCCGGGAATCGGCAGGCCGTTTTCGTCGTGGACGGAAAACACGAAGGGAGCGGTGTCCGAATTCTGCACAAATCCGACGCCAGCCGGATCGAACTGACGATGGCCGACCGCAAAGCTATCTGGCCGGTGTTTCCCGGTCGTTGTTCCGAAGCCGACGTCATCAGACGTGTTGGCAACATTGGCCGGCAGCAGCAGGTCGTGGAGCGTCGGCACCGACCCGTTGTGCAGATAGGGCGCCGTCGCCCAGACGCCATTGAGAGGCCGTGCCTTGTAGGCCAGGATGGCATCCGTCTGGTTCAGGCAAATCTTTGCCTGCTCCTTTTTTTGCGGGTCATCCACGCCGGGTAGGTACTCGGTCATGCCTTCCGCAAAACCCAGGAACCGCGCTCGCGCGCCGTTGAAGACATCGCTGAAGATCAGGCCGAAGATACTGGGCGTCTCGGCGACGATCGCGCCGACCGAGGCATTGACCAACATCTTGCGAGTGAAATCTTCCCGCTCGATGACATCTCCCGCGTAGGCGAATTCCCACTGGTTCTCGAAATTACCGGCGAGCGACTGGTGCAGAAAGGTGTTGCAGGCGGTGAAGACGTCCGTGTTCACCTCCTTCAGCGGTGTCATCTGATCGTTTGCCGGTGACACGAGATCATGCGGACCGAGATGCGCGTGACAGCGCGCACAGTCGGCCTTGCCCTCGAACAACACACGGCCTCGTGCGATCCTGTCGGCATCAAGTGGCGGCAACACATCTGCCGGCCAGATTGGTGACTTCAGTTTGCCCAGCAGCCTTTCCAGTTCGACCATGTTCTGCAGTCGCAGACTGGAACGGTATCCCTTGAAGGCCCGTCGCCTGTCCGCTTCGATATGAGCGAAAACACCGATGACTTCCGAGGTGTTACGCACCAGCGCGCCAAAGTCGGTCTTGTCGCCGAACAACTCGAACTCAGCAAAGTTCTTGGCGATGCCGTTCCATTGGATCTGATTTTGCTGAGCCGTGTTCCAGACGAACGGATAGCTAACGGGAGCGTCCGATGGAGTCGGGAAGGGGTCCTCTTCGGCACCGGAAACCGAGGAAACCTTGTTCAGAATGTAGCCCTGCGCATCAAGCCGGGCATGACCGTGCACCAGCGGCGTGCGGTTTTTCTCAAACAATAACTCGCGCCAGGCGATCTGTTCGCGCAGTTGCTCACGCAAACTGTCTCGATCGGCCGGCAATGCAGAGGGCGTTAGAACATCGTCGGCAAACCGTCTGAACTTGGCCTCGTCCTGATCCGTGGCGCGCAAGGAAAAGAGAACGCCGTCGATGAAACTTTGGAAGTCAGCCAGGGCGGGGGCACCCTCGATGCGGACGCGTTTGTCACCGAGGATCAATTCACTCGTGTGGCATGCGGCACAATTGAGGCCGATCCACGGTTTGCGCATGGTCCTGGCGTCGCATGTTTCGCTGAAACGATCGCACATCAGGTCTGCGCTGGATGAACTGTCGTGATCGACCGCGAACCCGAGCGGCAACCCAAGTGGATTGGCATCGGAGGGCGGATTTTCAAGGTAACCCAGCGCCTGCATGTTCTCGGCACCGAAAAACTTGGCCTGCGATTCCGGCAACTCGAGTGCCAGTGCCCAATCCAGCGGCAGCAGACGAGACCCCTGTGAAACCGTGTACCACCAGGCGCGCTCAGCGTCCGTCCATCCTTGATCGAGACAGAACAGGTCATCCGTGCAGATGCTGTTTTGGACAAGTTGGGCGCTGGCAGGTAGCGGCGGGAAAGCGGTTACAAGTGCCATGGGAATCAGGGTGCGTCCAACCGCACGAGCGAGCCATTTCAGCTGCTTATTTGCCAGCATGTCAGTTTCCCCTGCACATTGTTCCACCAGTCCGCACCCGATTGCGGCGGATTCCCACGACTACGGTGCGGAACGGCCGGTGGACATCACCCATATTGGTGATTTGCCACCGGCTCATCGTCCGGATCGCGAACGTAATTCGTGCTGATGCTGGATACCAATCTCAACAATTGGGTCCGATTGGCCGAGTTCGTTTTGGCAAGTATCGACTTGACCTGCGAATTGACCGTTTCGATGGACTTCTCCCGACGCGCTGAAATCTCCGAATTGGTCAAACCGCGTGAAAGATAGTCGAGCACTTCCTGTTCTGCATGCGTCAGCTTGAAGGCCCTTGCCACCATTCCGGCATCGATCTTGACCGCCATGGCACTGTCGAGGCTGTATATGATGTGGCCTTCAATTTGGTCGTTGAGCTCGTCGATGCTCGAAATAGGGCATAGTTCAATGCACAGGGCTCGGGCGTTGACGTCGCGATCGGTGATGATCGCTTCTTTATGCGGCCGGGCGCCACACCGTCCGTGGTTGGACACGTCCTTACGCATCTCCATGAGCTCGTTGCGCAAATTGCAATCGTTGAGTTCCAGCTTGCGGTCGCTGGTCATGCGGAAAACGGAATAGGCTTCCACCTGCCGGTTGAATTCACTGTTGGTGAAGACGACGGATCCCGAATTGGAAAGCACGCAAACGCCAATTTGAAGCATGTCGAGGCTACCGAGAATGTTGTTGTACCGGCGCTCCAGCTGCAATGTGGGACGCGAAATACTCAGAGCCTTCGCGACATGCGGCAACACCAGCGCCGCCTTCCGGCGATTCTCGGTCGACAGCGGACCATCCTGCTGGGAAAACTGAAGTGCAAACCGTCCGTGCCGGATATAGTCCTTGTTCAGAAGCGCACCGGCACGATGATAGAGGCCGTTGCTGATCATCTCCTTCACATTGGGACGATCCAGGTATTCCGCTCGATTCTCGTAGAGAACCTCCTCACCGATCAGTTCGACACCGTCGGACACGCGCGAGTGATAGGCAAGGGCGTCCTGGTCGATCAGTTCCTGCCTGTTGTGTCGGGACAGATATCCCAGCACCATCTCGGCCTTGTACTTGCTACTGTAACAGGGAGCCGTGATCGAGCGTTCCGGTTCTTCGCCCTCAAGCTCGAACAGGAACGCACCGCGCGCACCGATGAAGGTCGCAATCTCATCAAGGACATCAGGCCACACCTTTGGATCGAGAGCGGTGTCGTAGATGTCGAGAACCAGGTCGCGGACCGTTTCTCCTTCGAGTGTCATTTCGCGCCCCAATGCGTTACTCGAATATACTTCTGATCGTAACAAAGAAAGTTTCGGAAAAAAAGTTGACGGTCACCCATATGGGTGATGTGGCAAGTGGCCTCGCTACCTATGTTTTGACCGTACCGGCCCTGAGCCCCACCGGGCTGGTTTACAAAGGAATGCAACGGGTAGCGTGGGCCGAAAACGTGTTCTGCGCCACCCGTTGCTACCAATCCCGGGGATGCCGGGAACGAATGGCGGCGAAATGTTTCAGTCTCGGTGAAAGTCAAATAAATACAAGCAATTGTATTTTAGTTTTCATGTTGAGATTTCATTAACCGCCGAATGGGCAGGAATTATTGTATATTGGGATCAAAAAAAGTGTTTTGCAGCAATCAATATTGATCGGAACCGAGGAGGGGACGGCATGTGGAGCTGGCTGGCGCACTACAGACGAAAGAGCGGAGCAACTGTCCAAGAGAAGGCCTTGAAAGCAGAAGCTCCAGGTTCATCGACCACGGCAGCGTGCGGATGTGACGTGTCGCTGCCTGGAAAGCTTGCCCTGGCGGCGGCACTTGCACTTGCGAATGGTGGAGTTACTCCGGCCGAAGCATTGACCTCCCAAACGGCTGAAGTCACCTGGAGTGCAAGAGCCGCCAGCCAGAGTGAGGCATCGACTGCTCAGCAGACTTTGCTCCTGACGCTCCACAATACAGGTCGGTTGCCAATGCGCCGTGTCCGCATCGGCAAGGGTGAGTTCCCAGGTGATACAATGCGCCGTTCTGGCGCGTGGGTCGGCAATCTTAGCGCCGCCGCGGACGCCTTGCTCTGCGATCTCAATCCGAAAATCTGCTCCAGATCAAAACGCAACGCAAATAGCCGCGAACGGCTGTCGGACACGACTCACATTGCCGGCTACAGAATCGCAGGCCGCACCCGCTGGAAGGCTTCTGCGGGCAGCGCCCTCATCATTCCGGACATCAAGATCGTTCAGGTATTCCGTCAGGAGAATGGCAAGCGCTTCCGAACCAGCAAGGACACGTTGGTCACGGCTGCTCAGGTCAGCCGCGTTCCCGCATGTCTCGACAAGGCCAGCAAGTTTTGCGTGACCGATTATTCGGTTTCGTCTCAAGACAAAACCACGGCGCAAAACCAGTTGCGCTCGGTCATGAAGGTACTCCCGAGCTTTTCCAAGGATGCCAAGGATGCATACGCGTTAGTACCGTATCTGACCGTGCGCCTGAGCCTAAGCGAGGCTAAGGGACGTTCCTATGCGCGCATGCCCAAGGCAAGAAGACACAGTTTCAACGATCCCGGCTACAAACGGTTGCTGAACGGCATCGGCAACAACATTCAGGGCCGGTTTTCTGCCGACTACAAGTCGCTGCCGGAGGAAGAGCCGAAATTCGACAGACAGCGTGACGTGTTCGAGCAGTTCTTCAATGTTGCTCGACACGGCAAACCGAAACCGCACGAGAATGCAAGGCCGATCACCATCGTCATTGTCGATCACAAACCCAATATCGCGCATTGCGATTTCGAGGCGGCGCGCATCGAGATGCTGCCCGAACCGGGAACTTTCGAAACTGCCTCGGTTTCCGGACCAGCGAACGAGACAGCTGATACGCAAGGCAACGATTGCGAAATTCAGGAAAGCCCCTGGCTGCGGGAGTTCCACGGAACACACATTCTGGGCCTTGCTGCAGCCAAGCGCAATCGGCGCGGCGGAGCAGGCCTCCTCAGCCACTATGAGAATGTCACGTTCAAGGTCATTCCCATTGATATCGACCGTCTGCGTGGAGATGAGAACTACGTATCCGAATTGTCGGTGTCTCTGCGCGAGGCTATCTTCAACTACGGCGCCACCATCATCAATCTGAGTTGGGCCTATACCCCGGTCGATGGTGGCGGGCAGCGTGACGAAATCCGCGATCTGATCAAAGAGACGAGAAAATTCGTTGCCTGGTTCGCAGCCGCCGGTAATGAGGGCACCAATGCCAATGACGGCGTCTGCAACACCCGACCGGCATGTTTCTCGCATCCAAACGTTGCTGGAATCGTGGCAGTTGAGCGCACGGAAGACGGGGCCGGTTTTCGTCTGCTGGGCGACGGCACGGAGACAAACATCGGTTGGGAGGCCTTCGATCTTGCAGCTCCGGGCCGCAACATCTGGTCGACTGTCGGGCACCATGAAATGGCCGCAGCATCTGGCACGTCGCAGTCGACGATCATCGCGACATCGGCGGCGGCGCTGGTGATGTCAAAAGAGACGCTGACGCCACGGGCAGCCATCCAGCGGCTGATTTACACGTCGCGGTTGGTTCCGTCTTTGAAGCATGGTGTCAACGGTGGCATTGTGGATGTCGCTGCGGCGCTCAAATTCGGTCGCGACCAACTCTGGCTGGATGACGGATGTGCCTATCTTGGCCAGGCCAAGAAACTCAGCTTCGACGATGGCACCGATCTGCTTCCTGGCGATTTCGTGATAGACAGTGAAAACCCGGTGAATTTTGAGAGCCTTGGTTCGGTCCACTTCAACCTGGCAGAGGTTCGGCGGCTGTATTACGACGAGCAGACCGACAGCTACATCGCGTTCTACGTCAAGGCCAATTCCGAGATTCTCAGGCGGGTCAATGGTGATTTCGGCACGCGGCGTGACAAACGGATCCTGCGTTTCCAGATCGAAGTTAGTCGCGGGGAAGACTGCGAGGCACCACAACGGCGCATCAACATCCCCCTTGATCGCGTTCGCGATTTCATCAGGCGGACTCGACCATGATCAGACTTTGGAACCGTCTGATCTCAGTCGGCATGGTGTTCGGATCAGTTGTCTTGTCCCATCCGGTATTCGCGCAGGCTCGTGCCGTGCCGTTCGCAGAAGGGCCGGTGATTTCAGTCGACGTTGCGTTTCCTCCGTCCAACCCGGACGAGTTGTTCAGCGGTCGGATTGTATGGGCATTCAACCGAACTTTGCCGTTTCACAACAGTAGCCTGCCGCAGTGGTCACGCGTTCTGGTGGACGAGATCCACATACCGGGGCCCGGTGACTATTTCATCGACATTGCCGATGGCTCCGGCAACGTTATCGAAACGCTCGACTTCAGCGACCTGGACGGTCGTTCGCAAATCTGGTCCATGCTGGCGCCCGGTGGAAGCTTGTCTGTTCGGGTCCGCGGTTCCGAAGCGGTTGAAAAGCTGTCTTTCCGGCTTTCTGCCATCGCTTTCGACTTCAATGCCGTGGCCGAAAAATCACTGGTTGGTGACGTCAATGGTTTGACTGACGTGGCACTCTATGACGGTGCCCTGGCCGAAGAGGTCCAGCGTGTCTCGCCTTCCATTGCCAAATTGGAATACATCCGGGACGGTTCCAAGTTCACCTGTTCCAGATTTCTGGTAGACCCAACCAAGTTGGTCACCAACGCCCATTGCGTCGACAGCCAGGCGATTTGCGATACGGCCATTGCCGTTTTCGGCTATCAGAAACTGTCTCACGGCGGTATCTCGCTCGGAGATCAGTACCGGTGCGGAACTTATCTCGGCTCGGATACGACGATAGATGCAGCAGCCGTCGTGCTAACGAAGCGTCCCGACGAGGCGGATGACGCGCGCAAGCCACTGGAACTGGCCGCCCGACCGGTTGCCCTCAACGAACCGCTGTTACTGGTTCAGCATCCAGGTGGTAGCCCCAAGATGGTCTCGGTCGAGGGCTGCTCCGCTTCGACGCTTCCAAGCGGTGGAACAGATTTGCGAGATGCAGATTTTCAGCACGGATGTGACACCGAACAGGGGAGTTCCGGTTCTCCGGTGGTCGCAACAGACGGAAGCGTCGTCGGCTTGCACAAGATCGGTCACGGTCTCGACCCCGATTCCGGTCGTCACAACACAGCGGTGGACGCAAGAGCGCTCGCAGACTGGCTGCGCCGGTCCGGACACATGCCGGGAAACGATGGAGACGTCATGTCGATTTCAGAAGGTGGAACACCTCCTCCTGTCAGCAGTGAAGCCGGATCCGGCAAAACTCCGGCTGAAGGCGATCAGAATTGCGATGAGGTCAACACGGAGAATTGCCCGGAGGCCTTTCGGGTGCCTGACGACCGCAGAAATGCCCAACCGTTGCCGTTGCCAGCGGTTGATGACGAGGACCTAACCGAAACAGAAGGAGGAACGAAAGCCGGAGACGGTGACTCGGTCAGCGAACCGGGTTCCGAAGGCTCGGGCACTAGCGACTGATTCTGGAAGAAACGGGTGGGGCACAACCTGACCGGTCAGCACCGCAGGAAGAATGACCGGCAACGGCCGACTAGGCCGATCTATACACCCAAAGGAGTCCGAAATGACTTGTTCTACCAGACTGAAACAGATTTCCCTGATGACCATCGCCGTTGCGGTTTTTGCCGCGAATCCACTGGCTGTGGCACACGCCCAGGCACCGGAGCCTGTGGCAACAGAAAACCAGACTGCAGCCCCGGTCACGGCCCGCGATCCGGAGGGTCATTGGACCCCGCAGACTTTGTTCGACGCTCAGCTGCAGCCATTGCCTGAGCCGACGGAGTCCTATGAATCCATCACCGAGAACGTTGAAGAGGCCAACAATACCGAACCGAGTGTGATCGACAATGGTGCGTATACGGAAGATACCGGGGTTGAGCCGGATATGGACGACATGCTGTTTTCTGAGGCGCGACCGCCGGTGGTTGACGAGGACTCGCAGCCCGAGGCGGCCGGAACGTCCGGTGCCTTCTTCTCGAGCTCTCGACTGGTGCCAACGTCCGCACGTGTGCATTACCCCTACCGGGTCCACGGCAAGCTGTTCTTCTCGAAACCGGGTGGCGGCAACTTCATTTGCTCGGGCACGGTCATCAAGCCGCGGTTGATCCTGACTGCCGGGCACTGCGTCCACCGTGGTTCGGGGGGCTCGGGCGGTTTCTACAACCGTTTCCTGTTCGTTCCGGCCTATCACAACGGCCAGGCCCCTTATCAGGCCTGGAATTGGCGCTGGGTCGTAACCACCGGATCATGGGCGTCGTCCAATGGCAGCGTTCCGAACCGGGCGGACTTTGCGATTATCGAAGTCGAAGACCGGCGTTTCGGCAACCAGACACGAAAGATCGGGGACGTCACCGGCTGGGCCGGCTATCGGACCAACGCCCTGTTCCCGAACCACACCAAGAAGGTCGGCTATCCCGGCAACCATGATCGCGGCGAGATCATGCATCAGGTCGACTCGGAGAGCCACCAGCGAGCTGCCCAAAACACCGTCCTCTACGGTTCCGACATGCGTGGCGGTTCGTCAGGCGGCGGCTGGGTCGAAAACTTCGGCGTGAAGGCCCAGGGCCAGCAGGGTGCTCGCTTCAATTCGCCCAACCGAGTGGTCGGAGTCACCTCCTACGGGTACATCAACACCGGCCCGAAGGTACAGGGCAGCTCGATCCTCAACAACGAGTTCATTCAGATCCTCAACATGGCCTGTGCGCATCGCGCCGGCAATTGCTGAAGCCTGATTGAGACGAAAAACGACGCGCCCGGACAACTGTTCGGGCGCGTTCGCAGTGCAAACCACTATTTTCGAAAAGCTTCGTCGGCCATGGATACGAGTTCATCGAACACCGTTGGTGCCCCGGCTACGACCCTGCCACCGCGTTCAAGCATGTCGCTGGCGGACTGGTCTTCGATGCGACCACCTGCTTCAGCAATGAGCAACTGTCCGGCCAGACAGTCCCAGGCGTTCATGTGCGGCTCCGCATAGGCGATCAACCGGCCCGCCGCCACATAAGACAACATCAGGGCTCCCGAAGCGTTGCGATAGAAGACACCGCCCCGTGCCATCAGCATTTCAATCAGCCGGGTGACAAAGATCGCATCCGTTCGGCCATTCATTCCGATGCCGGTGCTGCCGTTATGCAGCCCATCGGTATCGGAAATCGATATGCTGCTCTCGTTGAGAAATGCCCCGGCGTCGCGGGCTGCCCAGAACATCTCGTTGTGGCTCGGTTCGAAGACCACGCCGATCAGGGTCTCGTCGCCCCTGACACAGGCAATCGCCACGCACCAGGACGGAATACCGGTAACGAAGTTGGCTGTTCCATCGATTGGATCGATCACCCAAGTGTAGCCGGAAACACTCGGTTTATCGTCATGTTCCTCCCCGACAATGCCATCCTGCGGAAATAATTCTTCAAGCCTGTTACGCACGAAGATTTCCACCTCGGTATCGGCATTGGAAACGAGATCCTGCTTGCCTTTGGCCTCTATCACGAGGTCGCCGATGGATCGGAAATAGGTGAGAGCCAATTCACCGGCATCACGGGCAATCGCTCTCGCCGCCCCAATGCGTTGTTCTGTTTCAGTCGACAATGAATATGCTCCAGGAAGACGGGACCAAACCGTTTCTCGCGGTTGACACGGCTTTACACCAAACCGCGGCTTTGGGAAATCGGTTGTTCTCAAACCAATGCACGTCTGAGCGCGCGAATCGGAATTCGATTGTGTAAGGTCAGCGCCAAGGAACGCAGATGGGACTGCTTATGCGATATCGACTGATCAGGACTATTGTTGCGGTCGGCTTCTCCGCGCTGATTGCAACCACCGCGGCCGCTCTCTCCGAGGAGCGACCGGGGAATGCGGCGCTGATTACAGACATTCACTTCAATCCGTTCGACCCGCCGAATCTCGCACAAGATCTGGTAAACAATCCGGTGGAGAGTTGGCCCGCAATCTTCAACGGGCTTGAAGAGCAGGAAATGTCAAAGTGGGGCAGTGATACCAACTATGCGTTGCTGGCTTCCAGCCTTGAGTCGTTTGCGCAGGTAGCCTCGACCTCGGACTTCGCAGTTGTTCTTGGCGATCTTCTGTCTCACAAATTCTCGACGAAGATCGCGGCCGCACTGGACGGGACTCAATCGCAAAACGATGTCCACGCGCTCGCAACGAAGACGACTCTTTTTATCGGAGACGCTATATCTCGTGCCTTGCCAGGAAAACCGATTTTCGTCGTGCTTGGCAACAATGACTCCGGCTGCGGCGACTACGAAATTACACCCGGGGGAAGCTATCTTGCACAAACGAGGGAGATGGTTCGCCGCATGGCCGGATCACACTTGCTCGCGGAGGATTTCGACGAGTCCTACGCTGCTGGCGGTTATTATGCGGTTCGCCATCCCACGCTGCCGAAAACGAAAATTCTGTTGATCAACAACGTGCTCTGGTCGGAACGATACCGCGATCGGTGCGGCGCTGATGGCCAGGCCGCGGCGAATGCGATGATGAACTGGTTGCGGGAACAGCTGGAGCGACAGAAAAGCGTTGGTGGCACGGTTTGGCTGGTTCAGCATATCCCGTGGGGAATCGATCCTCATACAACCGCAAACGCATCCGCGGCGGCCTGCCGGGACAAGGTCGTGCCATTTCTCCAGGAACGCGTCTCCGCCCGGCTTCTTGAAACAATGCGCGAATACAAACCGATTATTCGCGCAAGTTTCGCAAGCCACATTCATACGGACGGTTATCGATTGTTAACCGATTCAAAGGCGCAGCCGAGCATCGCCCAGAAAATCGTGCCTGCAGTCAGCCCGGTTTACAATCAGAACCCCGGCTTCGAGATCGTGACCTACGACTTGCAAAGCGGACGGCCGAGTGATCTGTCAACGTACTATCTTGCCAATCTGGAAAGCGCGTCGATGGCGGTTCCAGGCGACTGGCGCCTCGCATACCGCTTTTCCGATGCCTATGGTTTTGAGCGCTATTCTCCTGAGGCTGTTGCCGAACTCGCAGTCCGCGCCGAAACAGGAGGCGAAGCCGCCGTAACGTACCGCCGACTGGCTGAACTCAGGCACGGAAAGCTTCCTAACGCCGAGCTCGCCGCCTACAGCTGTGCCATCACAAACCTGAATCGACAGGACTTCACTGCCTGTTACTGCAGCGGTTGATTTGCGCAGAGGACACACACTCGCCCGTTAGAATACCGCAGGTGCGCCGGGTCAACGAGGGCTCTTGCTCATCTGATCACATCCTCCCTTCATTGACAGGCCAACGCAACCACGGACCATGGACAACATTGGTTGCTGTTCAGCGAGCGGTCCCCAACATTTTCGAGCAATCCATCTCCTCGAATGGCTGGAAAGATACGGACGTCGCCGATGCCTCAGAATATGGCTGGTCCCCTATTTGGAAGATTGAGCAGGAAGTGTGTTAGCGCTCTCGACGCATGGCGGGTCGCGCATTGGCCAAGGCGTCATCGGCTGGGCGATGACGGATGGACCGCAACTACCTTGGTTCCAGTATGCTTCTGCATTCGCGCGACCGGAATGACCGCGCCGCCTGGCGCGTTCATATCGATCCTCTCAACGACTTCGTAGCCGCAAGCGCTGTATAAAAACTCTCCGACCGGCGTCGCGATCAAGTCCAACCGGATCATTCCTGCCAAACGCGCCGATGCTTCGCAGACCGACAGAATGCTCCGAGCCAATCCCATCCGCGCATGGGAAGGATCGGTGTACATGGCCCGAATTCGCGCTGACCGGGTCTCTTCACAAGGGGTGTGAGAAGATTGTGCTTGCGGGTCGTGAATGAGAGGCGACCGGCGGCTCCATCCGCCGGAGGCCCTGATCGCGCTGTCAATTTCGAGAACGAAATAGGTTCCATCCTCAATCAGCCACGGATCAAGCGGGGTGAAGGCAGATGTCGCCGCGGCTTGTTCTGCCGACAGCACTGGGCCAAGCAAGCCGTCCGTGGCCCTTCGCGCCAAGCGTTCAATGGCGCCGCGGTCAGCCTCGGTCGCCGGTCTGATACAGACCGGCGCCGGAGCCACGGTGGCAGCTTTCCGACTACCAGATTCGAACGGTTTCAAAGCCAGTCTCCGAGAATGTGACCTCGCGATAGGTTCCGTTCGCGTCGCCCTCTGGGGTGAATTCGACAGCACTTGCACCGACATAGTCGATCTCACCACCCTTTGAGAGAATGCGCAGGCCCTTCTCGATCTCGCCGGGGCCTATTTCGACACCCGGCGCGTTCGCGACACCCGGCATTGCAATTGAGACTGCTTTGCTGTCAGACGTTCCTGCTGCCTGCATGGCCAATGTCAGCACCGCTGCAGCGTCATAGGCCTCTGCCCGAAAGGGAGTACGGCCGGTGATATTGTTCTCTCGCAACATGCGTTCGAACTGGTGCACGCGGTCGTCGTCGCTTCCGGGAAGGGTGCCGATAGAGCCTGCCAGCGCCGGACCGAACGCTTCGACCAGTGAGTCCGAGACCATTCCGTCGGGCAGAACAAACCGGTCAAACGCACCGGTATCAAGAGACGCTTGTATGATGGCACGTCCGCCTTGGTCAGAATATCCGGCGACCAACAGGATATCGGCATCACTGGCTGCCAGTGCGGCGACCTCGGCAGTGTAATCTGCCTTGCCGTCCACATGGGCGGCCGTCACCAGAACCTCACCGCCAAGCCGCTCGAATGCTTTGGCGAATGAAGAGGACAGCCCAACCCCATAATCGTTGTCTGTGTAGGTCACGGCAATTTTGCGAATGCCCTTTTCGATGAGCAGTTTCGCGATCACTTCACCCTGCCGCGCGTCCGACGGCGCAGTGCGAAAAAAGAGCCCGTTGTCATTTGCGTCGGACAAGCCTGGTGACGTGGCGGCCGGAGATATCGACAAGACGCCATATGGAAGCGCGACGTTTGCCAAAACCGCGGCAGCGGCACCGGAACAGCCGGCTCCGATGATGGCAGTCACCTTGTCCGCGGTTACCAGCCGCTCCGCCGCCGCAACTGCGATCGGCGCATCGACGCAGGTGCTGTCTGCGCGAACGGGGACAATGTCGCGCCCGCCAAGGAACACACCGGAGGAGGATGCCTCACTCAACGCCAGTTCCGCAGAAGCGGCTATGACGGGTGCCATCGACTCGATGGGACCTGTAAAGCCGAGGAGGACACCGACATGCACCGGGCCTTCCTGGTCGGCGTTAGCGGTTGAAACGCTCGCACATAGAGCTGTGGTCAATAGTAGTTTCTTGATCATTGAAGTCTCTCTTGGGTTGTGAAGAAGGGCCGAAGATGCTGGGAACAGTCTGCGTTCAATTGGAAGCCGATCCGTCCGTCCATCCTCGGCGGGGCAGGGGCCCCAATCGCCGCGATTTAGTGGTTGTTGCTGGGTATTCATGATATTTCCTGTTCAATGGAAGCTGATTGGCTTCGGCCCCGAAGTAAGGGCGTCAGAACCGGGATGCTTGCAGACGGTCTGTAGAATTCGGGTAGTTTTTGAGGATTCTCGCCGATCAACGAACGCCGTCGCGATGCGGCCTGTCGCTAGATGCACGATGCGCGGAGATGCAGCGGTGCCTTTGCTGGCCAATGGAACCCCATCAGACCCGGCGAACAGCGAACGGGACGAACCCAGCCATCGCCGTTGGCTCGGAGGGAGCGGGCCATGATTTTCCGGTTTGATGACTTCGAACTCGATACCGACGCATTCGAACTTCTCAAGAATGGTGACAAGGTCGACATCGAGCCTCAGGTGTTTTCCGTCATCCAGTTTCTCATCGAAAACAGAGATCGCTTGATTTCAAAATCCGAACTCATGGAGGCTATCTGGAACGGGCGGATCGTCTCTGAGGCGGCCATCAGCAGTCGCATCCGTTCCGCCCGAAAAGTGCTGGAAGACACCAAAAAGACCCGGCGTATGATCCAGACGGTCCACGGAAGAGGTTTCCGTTTCATTGCCCCGGTGACGGACATGGCCAGCTCGAAGGCACTCACCAAATCACCGCGATCGACTCCGCTGGCTGAAGCGATGGATCATCCACCGGCGTTGCCTGGGCGCAGGAACCGTCCGTCCATAGCAGTGCTCCCGTTTGAAAATTTCGGCACCGGCAATGAAGACGATTTCTTTGCAGCCGGGTTGACAGAGGAAGTCATCGCGAACCTCTCCCGGTTCCATGATCTGTTTGTGTTTTCCCGTTCAACAACAGCTGCACTGGCCCGCCAAAACGTGACCATTGGTGAGCTTCGGCGGACGCTTGAGGCGGATTTCGCTATCGAGGGCGGCGTCAGAAGGTCCGACACGCGAGTTCGCGTCACGTTTCAGCTGATCGACACCGCTACGGATGGACACCTTCTGGTCGAAAAGTTTGATCGCGAGTGCACGCTTGAGAATGTGTTCGATATCCAGGACAAGATTTCACTGTTGATCGCAGCGCGAGTGGCAAACCGGCGCGACCTGCTGAACGACGCAGCGCCACGCGCCGATCGTCAGAGCCGACCTGCAACTTGGCCGACCTATCGGTCCATCGTTCAGTACTACGAATATATCAGAGTGCGGGATCCTCAGCAGCATGCCGCCGTGCGGGACGATTTGCGCGAAATACTCTCGGAGGACCCGAATTCTTCTGACGCCTGCGCAGCCCTGGCCGTCGTATTGCTCGATCAATACCGCTTTCCCGTCAGAGCGCACGATAGTGGAGCAATTCTGACCGAGGCTCACAGATACGCCAGGCATGCGATATCGCTCGACCCTGACAATGCCTTTGCCCATCAGGCAATTGCGATGGTCCAGTTCTATAGGGGTGAGTTCCAGACCTTCGTCGATTCGGTCGAAAAATCGACCGCTCTCAACCCCGGCAAGTCGGATGCGCTGGCCGAATTCGGATACTGCTATTACATGGCCGGTCACATCGAACGCGCGCTCCATTTTCTGGATCGGTCTTCCGAACTCAATCCACTGGAGGACCACATCCCTCGGCTGTTCCGGGCCGCGTGCTTTTTCATGCAGGACAGGTTTCAGGATGCAATGGTAGAAATTGGTAGGTCACCCATGCCGGGTGCGTACTGGTATCATGCCTATGCTTTGTCCATTGCGCATGCGGCCGACAATTCCGAAAGAGCAGAAAAGGAAGCCGCCAGAATGCGAAAACAGTTTCCGAACTTCATGACGGATCGGTTGGCCATGAACGAAATCTTGCGCGTGTCGCCAGCGGTCGACGAGAAGTTCGCAAGAATCTGGCGGCTCTACCTTTCCTGAATGCGTGTCCGCATCATTCGCCCCTGAGATAACGCAAATAATCTGGATCAACCTCGGCGATCGGCCAGGCTTTGATCGAGGGAATTTCGAACGGATGCTCGGATTTGGCGTAAGCAAACAGGGCTTCCCGGTCCTTGCCGGGTAGCTTGAAGATGAGCTGCACTTCGCGGTTCTCGACCACTTCACCCTTCCAGAGATAGCTGGTCCGCATTTCGGCTGAAATGTTGTAAGCTTTGGCCAGACCTTTCAAGAGTGCGCCTTTGCCGATTGCCTCTGCAACTTCGGCACTTGGGCAGTTTACGATTACGAACCAGGCTTCGTCTTTTGACATCAGTACACCGCGATCGCTGAATTCACGCTTGGTGGCTTTGAAACCGAGTGATTTCCGGCGGTTGATTGGTGAGCCGACAGGGGTTCGAACCCTGGACCTACTGATTAAAAGTCAGTTGCTCTACCAGCTGAGCTATCGGCTCTCGAGAGAGTCTGTTTGACCCCTCAAAATTTGCGCGGACCATATGCACGGCGATCCTGCGGGTCAATATCAAATTATCGTCTCAAACGCTTTCTTTGCGGTTAACTGGTATGTCGCGCGAAAAGGTGACTGGCGTGTGATCGGCAAGCCGCCTATGTAGGGGCCGAATGCAACCAGGGTGTGACGCGTGAGCATAGCCGATATCTCCGTACTTGCTGCGATTCTCGCTGGCGCCCTGTCGTTTCTGTCGCCCTGCGTGCTGCCGCTTGTTCCGCCCTATCTGTGCTACATGGCAGGGGTCAGCGTTGACGACTTCCAGGCGGAAGGTAACGGCGATGCTGCCATACGGCGGTCGGTAATGTCCGCGTCGGTGCTGTTTACGCTCGGCTTTGCCACCGTGTTCATTGCACTGGGTGCTGGTGCGTCGACCATTGGCGGCGTTTTGCGCTCGCATATCGTTTTGCTCGGGCAAATCGCCGGCGTCGTCATCATCATCATGGGGCTGCATTTCCTCGGCCTGTTCAAGATAGGTATTTTGAACCGCGAGGCGCGTTTCCAGGGAGGCGGCACACCGGCGACCTTGACTGGCGCCTACATCATGGGACTGGCCTTCGCCTTCGGATGGACGCCCTGTATCGGGCCGGTCCTTGGCGCAATCCTGGGTGTTGCCAGCGCGAAGGATACCGTCGGGCAGGGCGCCTTTCTCTTGGCTGCGTACTCCCTTGGGCTTGCGGTTCCGTTCTGGATCGCCGCAGCCTTCTCCGGCGTGTTCATGCGTTTCCTGAGCAAGTTTCGCCGGCATCTCGGTACGGTGGAAAGGGCCATGGGCGGCTTGCTGGTGGTGACAGGTGTCCTGTTCCTGACCGGCGGCATGCAGTCGATGGCCTTCTGGCTGCTCGAGACCTTCCCCGCGCTATCCCAAATCGGTTGAGGCAAGGGGCTTCTTATTCGATCGACCAAGCGGCACCGTGGCGATGATCACGCCGCCAAGGACCAGCAGTGTGCCGATCAAATGGTGCAGCTGGAACGACTCACCCAGGAAAACGACTGCGAGAACGACGCCGTAAACTGGCACAAGATAGATGAATATTCCGGATATTGATGGTCCAAGCCGCCTGATGCCAAATTGAAATCCGGAAAAGGAAAACAGCGAAGAGAATACGACGATGCCGGCGATGCCCAGCCAGGCAGTTTCAGTGACCGGCATGCGTGCGCCGGACAGGAATTCCCAAGCGGCGAACGGAAACAACAGCACCGCTCCGGCTGTGCACGCGAGACCGAACAGACTCAGAATTGGCAGTTGGGTTATTTGCGGGTCCCTGAAAAGGATCGAATATCCGGCCCAGGAAAGGGCGGCCAGGAGAAATCCGACATCGCCGAGGTTCAACATATTGATCGCAAACGTCGTCAGCCGACCCTGAATAACAATCGCCGCGACACCGATGAACGCCAGGATGATCCCGGCGATCTCGCGGCGACGAATCGATCGTCCAGCAAAGATTCGCTCGAGCAGGATGATCCAGAGCGGTGACGTTGTGTAAATCAGAGCCCCATTGGTGGCGGTCGTGACCTGCAGCGACAGGTAGACCACCGCACCGGCCATCCACATGCCGAGAAACCCCAGAATCACGATCAGCGGCAGGCGATCTCGTAGAATCACACGAACTTTGCCGGCGGAGCCAATAACGAACGGAGCGAGAATAACAGCGCAAAATCCCCAGCGCAGAAACGCAAGGGTGAAGGGTGCAACCTCGTGGACGGTGACCCGGCCAAAAATGATGTTGGTCGAGAAAAGCAGTGGCGTCAGAACCATGACGGCGTATGCAAACGGCAGTTGGCCGACGATTCTTGCGTGGATCATGGTTCCTCATAGAGGGTCGGGGCTTTCCGAAAAAGAACAAATTCTTTAGACCTCGCAACACGGTTTGCAAAGATGGAGAAGGTCATGGCGCGCAGTTGTCTCGCGGTGGTGCTGGCGGCGGGTGAGGGCACCCGAATGAAATCCTCCATCTCCAAGGTATTGCATCCGATCGGCAACCTGCCCATTGTGGCCCACGTCATGCAGACAGCATCCTCGGCAGGTGCAGACACCGTAGCGCTGGTGTTGGGTCGCGACGCACAAGCAGTGGAAGACGTGGCTGCCTCGCATGCCAAAAACCTGGCAGTTCGCCATCAGACGGAACGCCTTGGCACGGCGAATGCCGTGCTGGCGGCCGCGGACGTCATCGACCGCGGATTTGATGACGTCATGGTAATTTTTGGCGACACGCCGCTGGTCGGCGAGGAAACATTGCGCAGAGCCCGTGCGGCTCTGGCTGACGGAGCCGATGTCGCGGTCATCGGCTTCAGAACCGACAATCCAGATGGCTACGGACGGCTGATCGAGGAGAACGGCGAACTGATCGCAATCCGCGAGCATCGCGATGCGAGTGAAGAGGAGCGACAAATAGATCTTTGCAATGGCGGGCTTATGGCGTTTTCCGGCGCCAAGGCCCTGACGTTGCTCAGAAGAATTGGCAACGACAACGCAAAGAGCGAATATTACCTTACCGACATCGCCGAGCTCGCGCGGGAGGCGGGCGGTCGCTCCGTTGTCGTCGAAGCGCCCTGGGAAGAGCTTATCGGCATCGACACGCGCGCCGGGTTGGCGGAAGCCGAAGCGATTTGGCAGCGCAACCGGCGCCTTGACCATATGATGGCCGGCGTTAGCATGACCGCGCCTGAGACTGTTTTCGTCAGTCACGATACGCTGATAGAAGCCGATGTTCTAATTCAACCCAATGTGGTGATCGGTCCTGGCGTGACCATTCGCTCGGGCGCGACCATCCATGCATTCAGCCACCTCGAGGAAGCGACCATTGGCCCGGATTGTTCCGTTGGACCATTCGCCCGGCTCCGTCCAGGTGCTGATCTGCTTCAGGGCGCAAAAGTCGGCAATTTTTGCGAGGTCAAGAAGGCGGTGATTGGCGAGGGCGCCAAGGTCAATCATCTGACCTATGTCGGTGATGCGGAAGTTGGTGCAAAAGCCAATCTCGGAGCGGGAACGATCACCTGCAACTACGACGGTGTGAACAAGCATTTCACGAATATCGGCGCTGGGTCGTTTGTCGGTTCGAACTCCTCGCTCGTTGCACCGGTGACGATTGGCGACAATGCGTATGTTGCATCCGGCAGCGTCATCACAACTGATGTGCCGGAAGACGCGCTGGCTTTCGGGCGTGCACGTCAGGAAAACAAGCACGGTCTGGCGCCGAAACTGAGACGCCGCAGCGAAGAAGAGAAGCGGCGCCGGCAGACTCGAAAACACAACACCTGACGCCCCACTGCGCCTGGATCAAACGAGCTAACACCGGCGCCGATCGCCACAATCCTTGCGGCCGCCCAAAACCGCATAATGGTTGTTGCCTTCGCGAGGTGCTCCTATATATTTTTTGCTGTGCTTGGCCCCCAATCCGGCTCTATGAATGTCTGAAAAACACACTCGCCTGTCCGCGTCCACGCGGCTCAGAAACTACTTTTTGACCGGACTGATCATCTGTGCGCCTCTGGCGATCACGGCATATTTGACGTGGTCGTTCATCATTTGGGTCGATGGATGGGTCAAACCCTACCTGCCGGCTGTCTATAACCCCGACAATTACCTCCCGTTCAGCATTCCGGGCTTTGGCCTGCTGACGGCGTTGATTTTCATTACCGCGGTCGGGTTCCTCACTGCCAACCTGATTGGTCGGACCATCATTGCCTATGGCGAGTCAATCCTTGATCAGATGCCGCTAATTCGCGGTATTTACAAAGGTTTGAAACAGATATTTCAGACAGTACTTGCAGAACAGTCGAACTCGTTCAACCGAGCAGGGCTGATCGAGTACCCACGCAGGGGCATCTGGTCTATCGTGTTCTTGGCCACCGAAACCAAAGGCGAGGTGGATTCGCGCCTTCTGGATATCGAGCAGGACACGCTCTCAGTCTTCCTCCCCACAACGCCAAACCCGACCTCGGGCTTTTTGCTATTCGTTCCCCGCGAGGAGGTCATCGTGCTTGATATGACGGTGGAGGAAGCCGCCAAGATGGTGATTTCGGCCGGCCTCGTCGCGCCGGATTACCACAAGAAGACGGAACAACTGGCCAATGAGGCATTGGAGCGCGCCAAGAACCCGCCACCACCAGAGACGGTGCCTTCGGACTAGCTAACCCGCTCGCAACAGTCGGATGGCCTCATCCCGCCGCCAAATGTAAAGCAAGAGGCGCAAGGCCTGACCTCTGTCGCTGGCAAGGTCTTCGTCCATCTCCAGAATATAGCGGGCATCGTCGCGGGCGGCCTCCAGCAGATCGCCATGCGCTTCCAAGTCGACGAGCCGAAACCCGGGTGTTCCGGACTGCCGTGTGCCCAGCAGCTCGCCTTCACCGCGCAGTTTGAGATCCTCTTCGGCGATGCGGAAGCCATCTTCGGTTTCGCGCATGATCGAAAGCCGGGCCCGGGCGACTTCGCCGAGTGGTCCCTTGTAAAGCAGGATACAGCTCGAGGCTTCACGACCTCTGCCGACACGGCCGCGCAGCTGATGCAGTTGCGCCAGGCCGAAACGCTCGGCGTGCTCGATCACCATGATGGAGGCATCCGGGACATCAACGCCAACTTCGATCACGGTTGTTGCTACAAGGATCCGTGTCTTCCCCGTTCGGAACTCCTCCATGGCCGCGTCTTTTTCAGCGCTGGTCATGCGACCATGAACCAGGCCGACCAGGGCGCCGAACTCACTTTGCAGTTGTTCGGCTCGCCGCTCGGCCGAGGTGAGGTCTGAAAGATCGGAATCCTCCACCAGTGGACAGATCCAGTAGGCTTTTCGCCCGTCGGATACCGCCTGCCGCAATCGTTCGACGATATCACCGATGCGCGCCATGTCGACCAGAGCCGTTGTCACCGGCAAACGGCCCGCCGGTTTTTCCGTCAGCCGGGAGACATCCATGTCACCAAAAGCGGTCAGAACCAGCGTGCGCGGTATTGGCGTCGCCGTCATGACCAGCATATGCGGTGCCATGCCTTTAGCCGTGAGCCTCAATCTCTGGTGAACGCCGAAGCGGTGCTGTTCATCGACCACGGCGAGGAGCAGGTCTTTATAGGTCACCGATTCCTGGAACAGGGCATGGGTTCCGACAATCAGCTGCGCTTCTCCGGATTCGATGCGAGCGACGATTTGAGATCGCTCCTTGCCCGCGACCTTGCCGGTCAGCAGGTCGACCGAAACGCCCACCTCGGCTGCCAGCGGTGCAATTGTCGCATAGTGCTGCCGCGCGAGAATTTCGGTCGGTGCCATCAGCACCGCCTGACCGCCGGCTTCCGCGCATGCCGTCATGGCCATCAGTGCGACCGCGGTTTTGCCGGATCCGACATCCCCCTGTAGCAGGCGGAGCATGCGTTCGGGGCTCCGCATGTCGGTCAGGATATCGGAAACCGCATCGTTTTGGCTGGCCGTCAGTCGAAACGGCAGAGCCGCAAGGATCTTCTTTTGAAGCGACCCGTCACCTTGAACTGGGCGCCCTTTGAGTTTGCGTACCCGACGCCGTACCAATCCGAGAGACAATTGTCCGGCGAGCAACTCGTCGTAAGCCAGTCGGCGCCGTGCCGGTGCCACGGGTTCCATATCGGTCTCGTCTCGCGGGGCGTGCAAGGCAGCAACGGCATCACCGAAAGGGGGAAGCCCGTTTCGCGCAACAAAGGGATCATCCAGCCATTCAGGCAGAGATGGCAGCGATTTGAGTGCATGATCGATAGCCCGTTGAAGAACCTTCGGTGAAAGGCCGGCCGTCAGCGGATAAACGGGCTCGATCATCGGAAAGCTCTCGAGGTCGCTTTCCAGCGCGATGCGGTCGGGATGCACCATCGACGGCTGGCCGCGAAACCACTCCACTTTGCCGCTCACCAGAACTGCTTCGCCGACAGGCAGGGCTTTCTCAAGCCATTGCTGACGCGCGTGAAAGAAGGTGAGGGTGATTTCTCCGGTGTCGTCATGCGCCTGAATCCGATAGGGCACGTTTGACCGGCCGCGCGGCGACGGCTGGTGCCGGTCAACGCGCAGTTTGAGAGTGACGATGGCGTTTTCCGGTGCAAAAGCGATGCCCGGCTGATTTCGCCGGTCGATCAGCCGATGCGGCGGAAGAAGCAGAAGGTCGATGGTACGGGCTTCCTCGTCACTTTCCCGCCCCACAACCCGCCCGATCAGGGTCGCAGTCTTCTGCCCGATACCGGAAAGGCTGGTCACAGGAACGAAGAGCGGGTCGAGAAGATTGGGTCGCATGCACCGTCGCCTTTGCCGAGATTCGGTTGCCATATCCGCGGTCCGCGGCAATTCTGCAACGGACATCGATATCGCGTGCCTTTGCCCCGTGGCCTCGGCTGACAATTGCAATCGCGTTCGCTATAGAAGCGCACGACTCCACGAAGCAGCGATACTATTCATGACCGGTACGACACGCACAAGTGCTGACCTGGCGCCGCGCCGCCGCCGCCTGCTGTTTCGCGCCTGGCACAGGGGCATTCGAGAAATGGATCTGATCCTCGGCCAGTTTGCCGATCGCAACATCGACAAGCTCGACGATGCGGAACTGGACGTGTTTGAGGCATTGTTGGGCGTGAACGATCGCGATCTGCTTCAATGGGTAACCGGAGAAACGGAAACGCCGTCGGAATTCGGCACACCGCTGTTTCGCCGCATCTGCGCCTATCGTCTGGATGACACTCAATGTTGAAGAGCCTTCTGACGGATACGGTGCTGCGATCAGGTTTGCCAATGACGCTGGCCAACGTGCCGCCGGGCGCAGAAGCGCTGATACTCGCCGAGGCCGCTCGCGAGGGCGCACCGGTCGCCTATGTCGTCTCTGACGGTCAGCGCATGGCCGACCTGGAGCAGATCCTAGGCTTCGTTGCGCCCGACATTCCGGTTCTCAGCCTACCGGCCTGGGACTGCCTGCCCTACGATCGGGTTTCGCCAAGTTCTGAGGCAGCCGCTCGCCGGCTCTCGGCCATGAACGCGCTGATCGCCCATGCTGAAAATCCACATGCGGCGATCGTGCTGGTTTCGGTCAATGCGGTTCTTCAGAAGATGCCGCCGCGCTCAGCAATCGGAAAACTTGGCTTTCACGCAAGCGCTGGCAACCAGATCCGCATGGACGACCTCGCCCAGCGGCTTGCCGACAATGGGTTCGAAAGGGTTCCGACGGTCCGTGAAGTTGGGGAATTCGCCATACGCGGTGGCATCCTCGATGCTTTCGTTCCGGGCAGCCCGGAACCGGTTCGGCTGGATTTCTTTGGCGATACGCTGGAGAGCATTCGCAGCTTCGACCAGCAAAGCCAGCGCACCACGCGTCAATTGAAGACACTTGAACTCAATCCGATGAGCGAGGTGTCTCTCGACGAGGCGGCGGTGAGCCGCTTTCGCAAGAATTATTTGTCGCTGTTCGGCGCGGCTCAACGGGATGATGCGCTGTACCAGGCAATCAGTGAAGGTCGCCGATTTGCCGGAATGGAACACTGGCTGCCGCTGTTCTACGAGCAGCTTGAAACAGTCTTCGACTACCTTCCCGACTTTGCCTTCTACGCCGACAGTCACGCCGGGGAAGCGGCAAAGGCGCGGTACGCCCAGATTTGCGATCACTTCGACGCGCGCAACAGGGCTGCGGGTGAGGGTGGTTCGACCCACGGTACACCCTACAATCCGGTTCCCGTCGACCACCTCTATGCGACGCCGGATTCTTTTGAAGCCAGTCTGGACAAGCGAAACGCCGCCAATCTATCGACCTTCCGGGAAGATGAGAGCGGTTCCCGCCGGGTCGTCAATCTCGAGGCAAGAGTTGGCCACCGATGGGCGAAAAGCCTGGATCAGGCGGAACGTGATGCCGAACGGGTGAATGTCTTCGATCAGGTCGTCAAGCACATTGCCGACAAACGGGCGTCCGACGACAAGGTCTTGATCACCGCTTGGACTGAAGGGTCTCTGGACCGGCTGATGCAGGTGCTGGGCGAACATGGGTTGGAGCGGGTTCGCCATGTCACGTCGCTTGCCGATCTGGAGACATTGCAGCCGGGTGAGGCGGCATCGGCCATCCTTCACCTGGAAAGTGGCTTCGAGATCGACTCCCTGATCGTCATTGGCGAACAGGACATCCTCGGGGACCGGTTGGTTCGTCGCGGGCGACGACGAAAACGCGGCGCTGATTTCATCTCCGAAGCCTCAGCAATCGAAGAGGGTGACATTGTCGTTCATGCCGAACACGGTATCGGCAAGTTCGTTGGGCTGCGAACCATCGAGGCCGCGGGCGCACCGCATGCGTGCCTCGAGTTGCAATACGCCGCCCAGGCAAAGCTGTTTCTTCCTGTCGAAAACATCGAGCTGTTGTCGCGATACGGTTCGGACGCAAGCGAAGCGATACTCGACAAACTGGGTGGGGTTGCCTGGCAGTCGCGCAAGGCCAAGCTCAAGAAGCGGCTGCTTGACATGGCGGAGGACCTCATCCGCATCGCAGCCGAGCGCCAGACACGCCAGGCGCCACAGCTCAATGTACCCGAAGGTCTCTACGACGAGTTCGCAGCGCGCTTCCCCTATGATGAGACCGACGACCAATTGAACGCCATCGAAGCCGTTCTCGATGATCTCGGCGCCGGGCGACCCATGGATCGCCTGGTCTGCGGCGACGTCGGATTCGGCAAAACGGAAGTGGCGTTGCGCGCGGCCTTCGTTGCCGCCATGAACGGCGTCCAGGTCGCTGTGGTGGTTCCGACAACCTTGCTGGCGCGCCAGCATTACAAGACGTTTACCGAGCGCTTCCACGGCTTTCCCATCCGGATCCAACAGGCGTCGCGCCTGGTCGGCCAGAAAGAGTTGGCTCTGACGAAAAAGGAACTGTCCGAGGGCAAGACCGACATCGTCATCGGCACTCACGCGCTTCTCGGGAAAAGCATCAACTTTACCAATCTCGGCATGCTGGTGGTCGATGAGGAGCAGCATTTCGGCGTCAAGCACAAGGAGCGCTTGAAAGAGCTGAAGAGCGACGTGCATGTTCTGACGTTGTCGGCAACGCCGATACCACGCACGTTGCAACTGGCGATGACCGGTGTTCGCGAGCTGTCGCTGATCACCACGCCGCCGATCGACCGTATGGCGGTTCGTACCTTCATCTCGCCGTTCGATGCGCTGGGCATTCGCGAGACGTTGCTGCGTGAGCACTATCGCGGCGGTCAGAGTTTCTACGTGTGTCCCCGCATCTCCGATCTCGACGATGTCAGGGCCTTCCTGGAATCATATGTGCCGGAACTCAAGGTCGCCGTTGCGCACGGGCAAATGGCGGCGGGGACACTTGATGACATCATGAACGCCTTCTACGACGGTCAGTATGATGTCCTGTTGTCGACCACGATCGTTGAATCCGGTTTGGACGTTCCCACGGCCAATACGCTGATCGTGCATCGATCCGACATGTTCGGGCTCGCCCAACTCTACCAACTCCGTGGTCGCGTCGGCCGGTCCAAGGTGCGCGCATTCGCTCTGTTCACGCTGCCGGTCAACCGCGTGCTGACGGCCACCGCCGATAGGCGACTGAAAGTCTTGCAGTCGCTCGACACGTTGGGTGCCGGTTTCAACCTCGCCAGCCACGATCTTGACATTCGCGGTGCCGGCAATCTGCTTGGTGAAGAGCAATCGGGCCATATCAACGAGGTTGGCTTCGAGCTATACCAGCATATGCTGGAAGAGGCCGTTGCCGAGCTGAAGGGCGCCGATGAAATCATCGATACCGGATGGTCGCCGCAGATCACGGTCGGTACGTCAGTTATGATCCCGGACGAATATGTGCCGGATCTTCACCTCCGCCTCGGTCTTTACCGCCGTGTCGGCGAATTGTCCGGACCCGAGGAAATCGACGCCTTCGGTGCCGAGTTGGTCGACCGTTTTGGTCCGTTGCCGGATGAGGTCGAGCACCTGCTGAAGATTGTCTTCGTCAAGTCGCTCTGCCGCCGGGCGAATGTCGAAAAACTCGATGCCGGACCGAAGGGCGTCGTCGTCCAGTTTCGCAACGGCGAATTCCCGAATCCGGCCGGTCTTGTCGGGCACCTCAGTCAGCTTGGCAATCTGGCCAAGATCCGCCCAGATCAGAGCATCGTATTCAGCCGCGACTTGCCAAGCGCCCAGAAACGGCTTGCCGGGGCCGCCGTGATCATGACGCGTCTGGCGGAGATTGCGGAGGCGGCGTAACGGATTGGCGCCTATTCCGTTGGGCCAGCTTCCTTCTCGCCTGCTACTTCACGAATAGCGTTTGCCAGCACATCGGCCGGTTGGGCCCCCATGACGGCGTATTTGTTATCAAGGATGAAACAGGGAACTCCGGTCACCCCCATCTTACGGGCAACTTCGATTTCCTGCTCCACCTCGGTCCGGTCCGCGTCTCCGGTCAGCAGGCCTTCCGTTATGGCACGATCCATACCGGCTTCCTCGGCAGCCTCCAGAAGGACAGTATTGTCGCCGATGTTCTTGCCCTCGGTGAAGAACATGCGAAAGAGGGCCTCCACGAGGCGATCCTGAACGCCCGGCGCTTCCGAGGCTGCCCAGCGGATGACCCGGTGGGCATCGAGCGTGTTGGGCGAAACCGCTATGCGGTCGAATTCGAATGGGATGTTCTCCTCGCGCCCGGCATCGACAATCCTGCTGTAGATTTCGCGTGCCCGATCCTCACCGCCGAATTTCTCCGAGAGATAAGCCTGCCGATCCTTGCCCAGTTTGGGCAGAGTCGGGTCAAGTTGGTAAGGTCGCCAGCGAATGTCGACATCGACATCGTCCGGCAGCGAACTCAGGGCTTCATCGAGCTTTTTCTTGCCGATGTAACACCAGGGGCACATGACGTCGGATACGACATCGATATTGACGGACGTCATGAACGTTCTCCTTTCGCCGGGGTCACCACGCGTCCCGGTCCCACCAGGTGGGTAACTGATATCCGTAGATGGGCGTCACGGTTGGATGTTCAAGTCGTGACCGGTAAGCGACACGCTGGCCAGGCAGATAGTAGAGCGGAACGACATAGTGGCCGGAAATCAAGACCCGGTCGAAGGCCCGCACGGCCGACACGAAATCCTCCTGGGAGCGGGCCGCCAGCATCGCGTCGATCATCGCATCGATGGCTGGGTCGGCTGCACCGGTGTAATTGAATGTCCCGGGCAGGTCCCGTGACTGGCTTCCCCAGCGCCACAACTGTTCAGCCCCAGGCGACAGGGAACTTGGATACCGTTTTACGATCATGTCGTAGTCGTAGTTTTCGCTTCGCTGCTGATATTGCGCATCGTCAACGGTTCGAATGCTTAGATCGATACCCAGCGGCGCAAGGTTGCGTTGATAGGCCAGGGCGATTTTCTCCTGTCCTTCGTTCTGCGTCATGACCTCAAACGCAACGGGGGAGCCATTCGGATCGAGCAATTTACCCTGGTTGATCGAATAACCGGCACCCTTAAGAAGGTTGAGAGCAGCCCGTTGAACCCGCCGATCCCTTCCGGATCCGTCCGTCTCGGTCGCTCTGTAGGTTCCCTCCAGGACCTCAGGCTCGATGTCTTGCAGAAAGGGTTCCAGCAGTTTCCGTTCGCGGTCATCTGCAGGGTGTCCGATTGATGACAGCACGGAGTTTTCGAAATAACTCTCCGTCCGTTCATAGGCTCCGTTGAACAACGTCCGGTTGACCCACTCGAAATCGAAGAGCATCGCCAGCGCCTTGCGCATGGCGACGTCCTCAAACTTTGGGCGTCGTGTGTTAAAAACAAATCCGTACATTCCGGCCGGAGTGCTTGTTTTGAACACCGACTTTGTGACTTCGCCTCTGTCCACCGCAGGAAAGTTGTAGTTTCGATCCCAACTGACGGGATTGCCTTCCGCGTTGACGTCGAAAACTCCCTTCTTGAACGCTTCGAACTGGGTGCTGTCCGACAGAAAATATTCGATTGAGATCTCATCGAAATTGTTGAACCCCAAGGTGATCGGCAATCCGTCGGCCCAATAATCCTGCCGCCGTTCATAGATGATCCGCTCTCCGGCTTTGACCTCCTTGATTGTGTAGGGGCCGCTGGTAACGGGCGGTTCAAAGGTCGATCGGTCAAACGTGTCCGCATCTGTCGCGTGTTTCGCAAGGACGGGCATCAATCCAAGAATGAGCGGAAACTCGTTTCCCGCATCCTCTGTAAGGTCGAAGCGGACGCTGAGATCGCCAACCTTTTCCATCTTGGCCACCTTGTCCAGTCGGTTGGAGTAGGGTGGTCGTCCTTTCTCTTCGAGTAGCTCGAAAGTGAAGATGATATCGTCGGCGGTCACCGGTTTACCGTCTGACCACCGTGCCTTCGGATTGAGGTTGAACTGGATGTAAGTTCGATCCTCATCATACTCGACAGTTTCAGCCAGCAGTCCATAAAGGGTAAACGGCTCGTCCCGGGAACGCCGCATCAGAGCTTCATACGTCAATTGCCCAAATTCCGGGTCCCACATGCCGCGCGCCGTTGTTCGCATGCTCTTGAGAATAAAGGGATTGAGATTGTCGAATGTGCCGACGACTCCATAGGAGATTTTGCCGCCCTTTGGCGCGTCCGCGTTGACATATGGAAGATGCTCGAAATCGGAAGATAGCGCCGGTTCGCCATGCGACGCGATTCCGTGCTTGGGTTCCGCTGCCTCAGCCTGCACCAGCCATCCGGCTGTTGCGGCGAGAAGGGTGGCAAAGAGAATGGAGCGCATCCGATCGGTCCTCGACTGATTCTGCCCGGACGGTAGCACGTCCCGGCGACGAAAACTCTAGGGGGCAAAAGGGGTGAAAAAGCAGGTTTGATCGCAAAAAGTAACCCAAACTTGGACCATATTGCGCAAACGGGGTGACAGGCCGGCCGTTTCTGCTTAGACAGTCGAAAAGCCTTGCAATGGCCTCAATTGAACGACAAGGAGAGCCAACCGCGCAAGTTGGGAAGCCGACGACAGAATGAGAGCAGCCGCAATCGTCATGTGCGCTGCATGCGGTTTCCACCCAATGCTTTTCACGGTTTGAAAGATCATCCAGGAGATAGAAAACGCAATGACTCTCAGAACCTCCAAAGTCGCCCGGACTGTTCTGGCCGCTGCTGTCGCCGGCGCGGCCGCCTTCTCGCTGACGGGTGCCTCGCACGCACAAGCACCCGGACAAGGCTGGTTCAAGGTGTGCACGAAGCAGGAAGACAATGATGTCTGCGTTGTCCAGAACATCGTTTCAGCGTCCACCGGGCAACTGTTGACGGCGGTCGGCCTGATCGTGGTTCAAGGCAAGGTCAACAACCGGATCCTGCAGGTATCGGTTCCGTCAGCTCGCAATATTCAGCCGGGAATCAACATGCAGATCGATGGTGGCAAGTCCCAGCGTCTGCCCTATGCAGTCTGCATGCCTGACAAATGCGTCGCCCAGGTGCCGTTGTCTGACGCCATCGTCCAGTCGTTTAAACGCGGTGGCGAGGTCGTCTTCACGTCAGTGAATTTTCAGCGTGCACCAAACCCGATCAAGGTTTCCCTGAAGGGCTTCACAAGTGCCTTTGATGGCGAGCCTGTTGCCCAGTCCGAACTGCAGGAGCGCCAACGCCTTCTGCAAGAGGAAATGCAGCGCAAAGCTCAGGATGCGCGCAAGAAACTGGAAGAAGCCCAGCAAAAGGCGAAAGACGCGTCGAACTGACGAGATGTGCCGGCGCCTGCGGCGCCGAATTGAACCAGCGGTCGTGTCTCGGACACGGCCGCTTTTTTAGTGCCCTATGGGCCCCCGCAACCGGTACATGCCGTCGTCTGGACCTTCAAATACCTCCAGTACCTGCGGATGCTGGACCGGTTGACCGCTTTCGTCCGGAACGAGGTTCTGCTCCGAAACATAGGCGATATAATCAGTTTCCTCGTTTTCGGCGAACAGATGATAGAACGGCTGCTCCTTGTGCGGCCGCACGTCCTCTGGAATCGACTCGTACCATTCTTCGGTATTGTTGAATTCGGGATCGACATCGAAAATCACGCCGCGAAACGGGTAGATTCGGTGTTTGACCATTTGCCCGATCTGATATTTCGCGTTACGGCTTATCGGCATTTCAATCGTTCTCCTTGCCCAGAAACTGGTGGAAGGCGGAGAAAAAATCAACGGCTTTCACATGATTCCGGAAAAAAGGCCTGGTGCGCCTGCGTCTTCTGTCGCCGACGATCGCGGAAACCAGGTTCGGACGAATGGTTGCAGGTTGGATTACGGCGGAAACCATGGCTGACATCGCTGCTTTGATCCTGCCGCTGTTCGGGCTCATTTTCCTGGGTTATCTGACAGCCCGCTTGGTCGACCAGCCGGTCAACGCGCTCGGTTGGCTCAATATATTCGTTGTTTATCTGGCGCTGCCGGCACTGTTTTTCAAACTGTTGTCGCAGACACCGATCGAACAGTTGAGCCGGCTCGATTTCATACTGGCCAATCTGTTGAGCACATACGCGATCTTTGCGGTGATATTCGCAATTGGCGTGGTCATTCGCCGTGTGACCATTGCAGAGGGTACCATCCAGGGCCTCGCGGGAGCCTATGGTAATATCGGTTATATGGGTCCCAGCCTTGCGATCCTGGCTTTCGGTGAGACAGCCGCAGTGCCGGTTGCATTGATATTCTGCTTCGAAAACATCATGCATTTCAGCCTGACACCGTGCCTTATGGCGGTTTCGGGCAGCGAGCGGCGAAAGTTTGCGGATTTGGCGCTCAACATCATCCGCAGCATCGTGTTTCATCCCTTCATCATTGCCACATTCGCCGGTGTGCTGGTCGCTTGGATTGACGTGCCGGTGCCGGCGGCACCGCAAAGGCTGATCGACTATCTGGCGCAAGCCGCCGCACCCTGTGCGTTGTTTGCGATGGGCGTGACCCTGGCCTTGCGCCCGATCAGGCGTGTGCCCGTTGAACTGGGATACATCGTTCCTGCCAAACTCGTCATTCACCCTTTGCTGATGTATTTCGCGCTCAGTCTGGTCGGCGATTTCGATCCGGTTTGGACATTTACCGCTGTTCTGCTTGCTGCACTGCCAACCGCCACGAATGTCTTCGTTATGGCACAGCAATATGGAAGTTGGGTCGAACGCGCCTCGGGGACGATTTTGGTCACGACAGCACTGTCTGTCTTGTCTGTGACGGCGCTGCTTTATGCCATCACCACCGGGCTCCTGCCGGCTGATCTGTTTCCTCAGCGCTGACGCCGCATCAGCGATGGTAGGCCCGATCCAGGACTGACACCCTCACGCATCGCCAGTTGCCGCAGCGGTCCGATGTGGTTCAGGGCTGAAAGCCCGGCGCTGCGCATGAACTGGACCGGTAGAAGCCCGCTCAACAGGGATCGGTTCAGGAGATCAACGCCGAACGTTCGCGAGGCGACGTCGCTTCGCCTCAACCGGTTATAGTGATGCGCGATTTGGTCCGTACGATCCGTTCCGCCTGATGTGCGCAGCACGGATACGAAATCGACAACATCCCTCAAACCCAGATTGAGCCCTTGCGCGCCAATCGGCGGAAACACATGGCCGGCTTCCCCAATCAGCAAAATCCTGTCGCGGGCAAAGGATTGAGCAATCATGCCGCTGAACGGAAATTGCTGAATCGGAGTGTCGATCTGAACCTTGCCGAGCATCGCATCCATTCGCTGTTCGATGGCCAAAGCAAGCTCATCGGCGAGAAGGGCGGTGCGGGCAGTCGCCTCGGATGGCTTCATGGCCCAAACCAGACTCGACCTGTTGCCCGGGAGCGGAACCTGCGTAAACGGCCCGTCTTCCGTGTGAAATTCGTTGGACGTATCGCCATGGCTGATCTGGTGGGCAAAGTTGAGCACGATGGCCGTTTGAGGATATCGCCAATCTCGTACACCAATGCCTGCCGCTTTTCGCATTGTCGAGTTGCGCCCATCGGCTGCCGCAACAAGCCTTGCCGACACCTGCGTGGCATCAGCCAGATGCAGAACGACACTTTCCGACCGAATATCCACCGTTTCGACCGGTTGGTCGAAGTGATCCACTTCAGGTGACTGGGCAAGAGCGTCACGCAGTGCGCCGAGCAGAGGAGCGTTGGGAATGTTGTAGCCGAAGGCATCGAGTTTGAGTTCGCTGGCGTGGAAGGTAACGGTAGGTGCCCGCAAAAGGCGTTTGGTGCCATCGATAATGCGCATCGCACGCAGTGGAGCGGCCACGTCGCGCACGGTCTCCCAAACGCCGAGTCGCTCGAGCAACTCGATCGAAGGTGTCATTAGCGCTGTGGTGCGGCCGTCAATCTCCTTGCCAACCGGGGCGACTATGGCAGACCGGAGCCCCGCATCGGCGGCGGCGAGCGCCGCACAATATCCAGCGAGGCCACCGCCAACTATTACCACGTCATAGGATTGGGCCATCGTTCCATTCGTTCTGCTTTGTCTTGGCAGCCATAGTGCACAGTCTGCCTGCCTGTGGACAGGAGCAAATCGTCTCACTTGCACAACAGCAATCGATTTGGCAAATTGTGCATTGCACAAATCTGTTGTTGAGACGTCCTAACCGCAATTCGGATTATCTCGCCAATATTGAAAGAGGGCGCAATTATGCTTCGATTCTTTGAAGCTCTTTCGCGGCGTTGGTAGTTTCCGAGATCCTGCCGCTACGCCTAGGATCACTTGCAATGATCCGCATCATGCGGGGGAGGAAATTGTGTTGACCGACAAACCAACGCAAAACGAATGCCTGCTCGAGGTGCGCGGCCTCACCAAGCAATTTGGCGAGCTGCGCGCCAACGACAACATCAATCTGGAAATTCGATCGAGTGAGATCCACGCCTTGCTGGGCGAGAACGGCGCCGGCAAGTCGACGCTCGTGAAGATGCTCTTTGGTTCTCTGGAGCCGACCGCAGGCGACATCATCTGGAAGGGTGACACGGTTCAGGTTCGAAGCCCGGGTCAGGCGCGCGGTCTCGGCATTGGAATGGTGTTTCAGCACTTCTCACTGTTCGAGGCGCTGACCGTCGCTGAAAACATCGCCCTGTCGATGGACAGTGCCGAGAGCATCGAGGGCATATCCGAACGAGCTTCGGTCCTGTCCCACGAATATGGGCTGCCGCTGGATCCCCATGCCCACGTGGCCGATCTGTCCGTCGGTGAGCGTCAGCGCATCGAGATCGTCCGCACGCTTCTGCAAAATCCCGAGCTCATCATTCTGGACGAGCCGACATCCGTTTTGACTCCGCAAGAAGCGGACAAGCTGTTTGAAACACTGGAGAAAATTCGCTCCGAGGGACGTTCGGTCCTGTATATCAGCCACCGTCTGGAGGAAGTTCAGCGCATTTGCGATCGCGCAACAGTCTTGCGCCATGGCAAAGTGACCGGCGCTTGCGATCCGCGTCAGGAAACGCCTGCCTCACTCGCTCGCATGATGGTCGGTTCCGATGTCAAGGCGGTCTCGAATACCGGCGGCAAAATCGGAGACGAGATCCTGCTGGAGGCGAGAAACCTCTCGGCACCGGCGCGAACCCCGTTCGCGGTCGCGCTTAAGGATATCAATCTGTCGGTACGCCGTGGAGAAATCATTGGTATTGCAGGTGTCGCCGGCAACGGACAGAGCGAACTGTTCGACGTGTTGTCGGGTGAAGAGCTTGTGGACCGAGCCGAGGATGTGCAGATCTGCGGTCAGGCTTCCGGCCGCAAGAACATTACCGCTCGCCGTTTGATGGGCGCTGGGTTCGTGCCGGAAGAGCGGCATGGTCACGCAGCGGTTTCGGAGATGACGCTGTCGGACAACATGGTGCTGTCGCGCCACACGTCGGATGCCGGCGCATTTCTTGCCGGTGGACCCTTGAAGATCATTCGTCGCGACGCGGTTCTCGATGCCTCGAAGCGTATCATCAAGGACATGGATGTACGCAAGTCGGGGGAGGATCCCGACGCAGAGTCGCTGTCCGGCGGTAACCTGCAGAAGTTCATTGTCGGTCGCGAACTCGACCGCCAACCGTCGGTCATGATCGTCAACCAACCCACCTGGGGTGTTGATGCCGGCGCTGCGAGCCGTATTCGCCAGGCGCTCATCGACCTTGCGGAGCAGGGGTCCGCGGTCGTTGTGATCAGCCAGGATCTGGACGAGATCTTCGAGGTGGCGACCAGCATTGCCGTGATCAACGAGGGCATGTTGTCTGCAGCTGAACCGACCGCGAACATGACGCTTGAAAAGATTGGACTGTTGATGGGCGGGATCCACGGAGAGACGTCCGAGAAGGAGGTGGCCCATGCGCATTGAGCTGGAACGCAGAGGCGAGCATTCAGCGCTCTTTTCCGCCCTGTCCCCCTTTATCGCCTTGGGGCTGACCATCATCGCCGGCGCGATCGTGTTCTCCGCGCTTGGCAAGAACCCAATCGACTCGCTTTACAGCTTTTTCATCGAACCGCTGATCGAAGTCTGGTCGCTGCATGAACTGGCGATCAAGGCTGCGCCGCTTATATTGATTGCCGTCGGCCTGTCGGTCTGCTTTCGGTCGAACAACTGGAACATTGGCGCTGAAGGCCAGTTCATCATGGGCGCCATTGCCGGTTCGATCGTTCCGCTGGTCTTCTACCAATGGGAATCGTTTCTGGTCCTGCCGATCGTCCTGATCATGGGGATGGCCGGAGGCGCGGCCTACGCAGCGGTCCCGGCACTTCTGAAGACCCGGTTCAATACCAACGAGATTCTGTCCAGCCTGATGCTCGTCTATGTGGCACAGCTGTTTCTTGACTGGCTCGTCCGTGGTCCCTGGCGCAATCCCGAAGGGTTCAACTTTCCAGAAACACGGGATTTCAATGACAGCGCCGTATTGCCGGAAATTCTGCCGGAATTCGGCCGCGCCCACTATGGGTTCGTCTTTGCCATCATCGTTACCATCCTCGCATGGTTCATGATGCGGCACATGCTCAAGGGCTTCGAAGTTTCGGTGCTTGGCCAGTCTGCAAGGGCAGGACGGTTTGCCGGGTTCTCCGCCAATCGCATGGTGTTCTTCGCCTTCCTCTTCTCGGGAGCCCTTGCCGGCTTGGCGGGAATCTCGGAAGTCTCAGGCGCGATTGGTGAATTGCAGCCGGTGATTTCACCAGGCTACGGCTTTACCGCCATCATCGTCGCCTTTCTCGGCCGTCTCAATCCCATCGGCATTTTCGCCGCGGGGCTGGTGTTGGCGCTTACTTATCTGGGCGGCGAGGCGGCTCAAATTTCTATCGGACTGCCGGACAAGATCGCCCGCGTGTTCCAGGGAATGCTGCTGTTCTTCGTCCTCGCCTGCGACACGCTGATCCACTACCGGATCCGCTTCAAAACGGCGGCACAAGCGGCACCCCAACAGGCAACGCCGGTTGCGGAGGGAGCATAATGGAACTCACGGAAGCCATTCTCTTTACAATCACGACCGCGGCGACCCCACTGCTGCTCGCCGCGCTCGGTGAACTGGTTGTAGAACGCTCCGGCGTTCTTAATCTGGGTGTCGAAGGCATGATCGTCATGGGCGCGGTCCTGGCGTTCGCTGCGACACAGCTCTCCGGTTCTCCCTATATCGGCGCCCTGTTCGGGATGATCGCCGGATGCGCCATGGCTCTATTGTTCGGCTTCATGACGCTCACCCTGGTGACCAACCAGGTTGCGACGGGCCTCGCCCTGACCATCCTTGGCCTTGGGCTTTCGGGCATGATCGGGGAGAGTTTTGTCGGTCAGGCGGGCACCAAACTGGAGCCGATCACCATTCCGGTGCTCTCGTCCATCCCGCTGATCGGCAAACTGCTGTTCAATCAGGACCTGATCTTCTACATCTCGATCCTCGGTGTCTTCGGCGTTGGCTGGTTCCTGTTCCGCACGCGCGCCGGACTCCAACTGCGGGCGATCGGGGACAGCCACGGGTCAGCCCATGCGCTGGGAATTTCGGTAATCCGCACCCGCTATCTGGCCGTTTTATTTGGCGGCGCTTGTGCCGGTCTCGCTGGCGCACAGCTGTCACTCGTCTACACGCCACAATGGGTCGAAAACATGTCTGCCGGCCGAGGCTGGATCGCACTTGCTTTGGTGGTTTTTGCAAGTTGGCGGCCGCTGCGTGTGCTCGCTGGAGCCTACCTTTTCGGCGCCGTCACGATCGGACAGCTGCATGCGCAGGCGCTCGGTTTTGGCATCCCGTCGCAGTTCCTGTCGGCGCTTCCTTACCTGGCGACGATCGTGGTACTCGTTCTGATCTCGCGTAACAGGCGTCTGACCCTGATGAATACGCCGGCATCGCTGGGCCAGTCTTTCGTCCCGGATCGATAAACTAACCAACCAACCAAAGAGGTGAACACAATGAAAAAAATGCTATTGGCAGTTGCCGCTGCCGCAGTCTTCAGCCTCGCCGCAGGTGCGGCGCAGGCGGCCATCAAGGTCTGCTTCGTCTATGTCGGACCGAAAGCCGACGGTGGATGGAACCAAGCCCACGACATCGGTCGGCAGGAGCTGGAAAAACACTTTGGCGACAAGGTCGAAACGGCCTTCCTTGAAAATGTTGCCGAAGGCCCGGACGCCGAGCGCGCGATTGAACGCTTCGCCCGTTCCGGCTGCGAGCTGATTTTCACGACGTCATTCGGGTTTATGGATCCGACCCTCGATGTCGCCAAGAAGTTTCCAAAGGTGAAGTTTGAGCACGCCACTGGTTACAAGACAGCCGACAATGTGACGAGCTACAACTCGCGCTTCTATCAGGGCCGTTACATCCAGGGCCAGATCGCCGGCAAGATGTCGAAAACCGGTGTAGCCGGATACATCGCTTCCTTCCCGATTCCTGAAGTCGTGATGGGCATAAATGCCTTCTTGCTCGGTGCTCAATCCATCAATCCGGACTTCGAAATCAAGGTTGTCTGGGTCAACACCTGGGTCGATCCCGGCAAGGAAGCAGACGCCGCCAAGGCGCTGATCGACCAGGGTGTCGATATCCTCACACAGCATACCGATTCGACGGCACCGATGCAGGTTGCCGAAGAGCGCGGTATCATGGCGTTTGGTCAGGCACTGGACATGATCGAAGCGGGTCCGAAAACCCAGTTGACGGCAATCCTCGACACCTGGGGCCCGTATTACATCAGGCGCACACAGGCGGTCATGGATGGCAACTGGGCTACGCAGTCCACCTGGGATGGCCTGGATTCCGGGATCCTGCAGATGGCGCCGTACACCAATATGCCTGATGATGTGAAGGCGATGGCCATGGATACGGAAGCCAAGATCAGCAGCGGTGAACTGCACCCCTTCACTGGCCCTGTCGCCAAGCAGGACGGCACGCCGTGGCTGAAAGATGGTGAAACCGCTGATGACGGCACCTTGCTCGGCATGAACTTCTACGTCAAAGGCGTCGATGACCAACTGCCGAACTGATCGATAGTCACTACTTTAGAATTGAGGGCGTTGCCGTTTGGCAGCGCCCTTTTTGCATTTTGGGCGGGACGGTTGAATACAAGCATGAATTCTCGGCTGTGGTGTATCCACGGCAATTTCATGGCTTGGTATTGTAGGCAATTTAACATCGATGTTAATTAGCTGCTCTACTATTGTCCGAAATGGAGGGGTTCAAAATGGGTGAGTTGTTCAACGGTGTGAACTTCGTGGGCGTCGTCGTCGGTGCGGTTGTTGCCTTTCTTGCCGGCTGGCTTTGGTATTCGCCGAAGCTTTTCGGACCAAAGTGGGCAGAGGGCGTCGGAGTGGAAATGGGGACAGCCGGTGAGATGCCCGTGGGTGCCATGGTGTCCCAGGTGATCGGGCTGCTGCTCGTAAGCTGGTTTGTCGGCGTAACCGCGGTGTCAAACGCGCTTCTGACGGTTCTCCTGGCGGTGATAGCCTTCGCCGTGCTCGGCTACTCCGGCGGCATGTTTCGCAAGAACAGTGCCTATGCCCGGGTGACGGATGCCGGATATTGGGTCGTCAGCGTTGTCATCATGATCATCTGCCAGGGGATCTTCCGCAGCCTTTAGGCTCCGCTTGATGTGCCGCCTGGCCAGTGGTAAGCATCCGGATGCCGGCAAGGCGGCATCCGGGTCCGCGGAAAGCGCTCACGCACCTTGAATCCTTTTGCCGGTATCTTCGGTTTTTCTCCAAAAACCCAATGCAGCGGACCCTTGGGTAAGTCAGGGGAAAGCCATGTCTACGCCTATCCAGAAATTACGATCCGACGCAAAACGCCTCAAAAAAGCGTTTTGGCAGGGTGACCACAACGCCGTTGAGCGGTTGCGGGCCGAAGTGCCGCCGCCCAAAATGCCGCGTCACGCCGACTTTCTTCACGTCATTGCTCGCGAAAATGGCCACAGCAGCTGGCCGGATTTGAAGTTCGACATTGAAACCAGGGGGCAGTCGCGCGGGCAACGGGCCGAAAGGCTGAAGCTTGCGCTCTATTTCGGTCAGGGTTGGGTCATCAAAAAGCTGCTGAAGAATGATCCAACGCTACCGCAGCACGATTTCGGCCTTCAGGTGGCTACCTATAATTGGGAGTCGGTGCGTCGAACGGTCGAGCAGGATCCGACCGCCGCCACCAGGATCGTCGGGGTCCGTTCACCCATTCTTCATCTTGCCTATTCGCAATATTTTCGGTTCGCCCCGGGGCGGCAGGATGACATCGAGCGCATTTCGGCCTTGCTGGTCGAAAATGGAGCCGACGTGAACGACGGATATGCTGCGGAGCCGGGGTCGGACCATCGTATTTCTGCGCTCTATGGTGCCCTCGGGCACGCCGGAAACATGCAGTTGGCGCGCTGGTTGCTGGAACATGGCGCCAATCCGGATGATGACGAGAGCCTCTACCATGCGACTGAACTGGGCCACACAGAAGGCCTCAAACTGCTGATGCAGCATGGTGTCTCGACCCGCGGTACCAATGCTCTGCCGCGGGCGTTGGATTTCGACGATGTAGAAGCAGTGCGTTTGCTACTCGAATACGGTGCGGATCCAAATGAAACCGTCGAGGGGCATCCCAGCGGACAAGCCATTGATTCCATACCCGCACTTCATCAGGCAGCAAGACGGTTCTGTTCAGCAGAAATTGGCGCTTTGCTTCTCGACCACGGTGCCGATCCTGGACTGGTGTGGGAGCGGCACACTGCCTATGCAATGGCCTGTATCTACGGCAACCACGAGATTACCGAGTTGCTGGAACAGCGTAACGCGTCGACTAGGCTCTCCGTCACCGAAACGATCCTGGCCGATTGCGCCCGAGGCAGAGCGCCGGTGTCACCGCTTAGGCAACAGAATCTGTCGTCGGGCGACAGCAAACTGCTGACACAACTGGCAGGGCGGCCCGGACATATGGACCACCTCAAGGCCTTGGTGGCTGCTGGTCTCGATCCGAATGCAACCGAGGATATGGATATGTCACCGCTTCACATCGCCGGATGGGAAGGGTTACCCGAGCATGTCGCCCTATTTTTGACGCTCGACGCAGATATGAGTCGTCGGAACGCGTACGGAGGTGACGCACTCGGGACGGTAGTTCATGGGGCGGAATTTTGCCCCAAAGCCAAAAACCGGGATCACGTGACCTGCGCACGGCTGCTTTTGGAGGCTGGTGCGGAATTGCGCCCCGAGCTGGTTGACATAAGCGGGAATGAGGAAATGACGATGTTTCTTGAAGGGTGGGAGGGGCCCTGACGGAGTTACGCGCGTTCACGATAATGTAACCATTTGAAACATTACGCTGGTTTCAAGGCTGACGGGATGATAAAGTCGAAGATAAAGGGGTGGCTCAACTGCGCTGGACTATCGGAGAATCAGCGCCATATGGTTTAGGATGAATATGCCTACAAACCTGCAGAAGAACCTGAACCTCTTGTGCGATCGGCATCGAACTGCCGCCGAAACGTGCCGTGATCTGGACATCAACAGATTGCAGTTCAACCGCTATCTCAATGGCAAGACTCGCCCGTCCAAACGGATCATGCGCAAGATTTGCGACTATTTCGGCGTCAACGACGACGAGATGGAAATGCCTCACGCACAATTCAGTGCGCTCGTCAGACCCAGGCCGAGGGCCAGCTCAATCAACGGTCAAACGACACAGAACGCACATTAGCCTGGGCGCGGGGCTCTCTCGCCCACAAACGCCTCATTGATCGGCCGAAATGTTGGCGATGGCGCTTGCCACGGAAATCTCCGGATCGACAGCTCCCAGCTTCTTGAGCAATCCCAGGTTGTCCCAATGCTGCCAGATTTCACAAATCCGGCCATCGCGAAACCGAACGATCGAAAGCCCTTCGACCTCCAGATCCCGCTCGGTATCGACGTCGACCATCCAGCGGATGGAAACCTTGTCATCTTCCGCCACCATATCCAGCACCTCGTAATGATGGTTTGGAAGCGCCGCGCGGTAGGCCTTGAGCAACTCTTGTAAATGTTCATGACCTTGCATGGTTTGGGTATTGGCCGGGTCTCGCGCAATGCAATCTTCGCAATAAAGCTCCGGGATCAACTCCAAGCGGTCCTTGTTGAAGAGTTCGTAGTAGACTCTCCGAACGACGTCCTTATGAGCTTGCGTCATTGCCGTCTCCTCTTCACGGTTCGTCTGAGGTTGCAACTCAAAGTATTATGGTGCCGGATGATACACGGCCATAGGTGCTAACACCAAGCGGACATCCCAATCTGACTGTCCGACTGAGCAATTGGAAACCTGCACGGGCGTTGCGAAACATCGCCAAAGGCGTTAGTGCCGGAACAGTGGTGTTTGTGACAAAAAGGTCGAACCATGCGCGGATTGCTTGTCGGGCTTCTCCTGGTCCTGTTTGGAGCTAGCGCTGCGGCTGCGAACGCTTCATCCGTTCGTAACGCTATCTCCGGCTACATCGTCCCGAACGTCGAGCGGTTTGCAGAAAACAGCAATATTCTTGCCTCCGATATCGACCGGCTGTGCCAAACGGCCACTGCGGCCTCGCTAGCGGATGCACGTGATGGATTTCGCTTCGCGGTTCAGGGTCTTGGTCGCATCAACTTCCTGCGCATCGGGCCGCTTGAAACCGAAAACCGCCGCGATCGGCTTTTGTTTTGGCCAGACCGCCGCTCCATCGGATTGAAGCAGGTGCAGAGAGCCCTTGCTACCCAAGACCAGTCTCTGCTCAATCCTGGGGCGCTGTATGCAAAGAGTGTTGCGCTGCAAGGGTTTGGAGCCCTGGAGTTCCTGCTCTTCGGCAGCGGATCGGATGGCCTTGTTGGCTCAGGCGATGGCTACCGTTGCCAATTCGCTTTGGCCGTCGCTCGCAACATCGCTTCCATATCCCAATCGGTTTCGGAAGATTGGCAAGACCCATCGGGGTTTGCCGGTGTCTGGTCCGAGCCGGGACCGACCAATGACCTGTATCGAAACGACAAGGAAGCGATTGCTTCGCTGGTCGGCCTGATCTCGAACGGTCTTGAGATCATTCGCGATCAGCAATTGAAGCCCATTGCTCCGTTCGGAATCGAGAAGAAACCGTATAAGCGCGCTCTTTTCTGGCGTAGCAACCAGACCCGGGAGATGATCGCCGCCTCGCTGATGGGGATGCGGGATCTGATCCAGATTTCGGGCCTTCTGCAAGGGCTACCGCAAGACCGGCAGTGGATCGCCGGCTCTGTCGAGTTCGAATTCGATAATGCTTTCAATGCGTTATCCGAGTTGAAAGGGTCGGTCGAGACGATCGTTACAGCACCTGGGATTTCCTCGAACCTGAGTTATCTCGTGGTCGTTACCCGCTCACTGCAAAACCTGATCGGCGAACAGACGGCCGAAGCGTTGGGCCTGCCGACCACCTTTTCGCCGCTGGATGGAGACTGACGATGCACAGCGGTCCGTCTGACCGCCGGACATTTCTGACAGCTGCCGGCGCAACGCTGCTGGCAGGCGTGTCACAGCGGGCCGCAGATGCGGCCCAGCGATCAGAAGTCCTGTTCGCGACGGCTTACTTGACCGATCAGAACACCTTCGGCGCCGCCGTCCTGTCGGAGGAGGGGACCGTTGTTAGCCGCATTTCGCTTCCCGCTCGCGGTCATGATGTCGTGTTCCAGCCGGGATCGGTGAAGGCGGTTGTTTTCGCCCGCCGCCCGGGCAATTTCGCCTGCGCCTTCGCGACAGACCGGTCCTCCGAACCGCAGTTCTTCTCTTCACCTGCAGGTCGCCATTTCTATGGGCATGGCGCCTTTTCAACTGACGGAAAGCTGCTCTTCGCGACGGAAAACGATTTTGAAAACGCGCGCGGCCTGATCGGTCTTTACGATGCCTCCGACGGTTTCCGGCGGATCGGTGAATTCCCTACGGGCGGCATCGGCCCGCACGATATTCGTCTGATGCCGAACGGCCGCACACTGGCAGTGGCCAATGGCGGCATCGAGACCCATCCGGATTACGGGCGGGCAAAACTCAACATTCCGACCATGGAACCATCGCTCGCCTTCATCGACACAGCGAATGGCACAGTTCAACATCGGGTGACGCTGCCGCAAGAGCTAAACAAGCTCTCGCTTCGCCATATGGACGGCGATGATCGCGGTCGACTGTGGATCGCCGGTCAGCACGAAGGCAACCCCGCCCAGATCGTGCCACTCGTTCATATCTGGAACGATGAAAACGGACTGAGCACTGTTCCACTGCCGCGGGCTGCCACAGCAAGGCTGAAAGGTTATGTCGGATCGATCGCCTACAACTTTGACAGCGACCGGCTGGCGGTTTCATCGCCGCGGGGAGGGGTGGTCGTTCATTACCTGGCATCGGATCCTTCCAACGCCACGGTCGTCGAGCAGCGCAAGGTGTGCGGCTTGGCTTCGCACGGAGCGCAGTTTGCAATGACGTCGGCTGAGGGCACGGCGCAAACGGCACTCAGCGCGTCGACACAATCCACCCACCGTTGGGACAATCATCTCACGGCGTCGACCCGACTGGTTCCCGCATCCGATTGAAGCCTTGCGGACTGGGCCACCCGCTCGCTACAAGACGAACCATAGTTCGATCTTCAAGAGCAAATTGACAATGGCCCTGTTCGACTTCGACCATCCGTTCTTTGACCCGCTTTGGCGACGCATCGTTGTTGTCGTCATCTGCGTCGGTTGGGGCCTGTTCGAGTTTGCCTCCGGCGCCATCACGTGGGGCATGATCTTCACCGGTATCGGCGGCGTTGCCGCCTATCACCTGCTGATCGCCCGGCGCAACGAGTAACTCTGGTCTTCGCCGATGACCCGTGCGAGGCTGTCAGCGAACGCAATAACGACACGGCGGCCAGGCAACAGTGCTCTTTCGCGCAAAACCCAAAACGGCTCTCAAGGGCCAGAAAACGAAGGTCTTTTCTACATTTTCGAACAGCCTGGACATGACCTATAGTTTCCGGGTGGAACCCAAAACACCCGGCGAAAAGGTTGCCGGAACGGTGGAAATACGCGGTTCCAACTGGCTTTTCCCCAAGCCGCCGCGCTCCCAGCCCCTCGAGGCAGACTGCAAAGTCCACAAGGGCGTCTGGGATACGCTCTTTTCCGTCCATGTCGAGCCGACCGCCGATGTCACCGTCACCCGCACGGGCACAAGCCTCGGCCACCTGGCACGGCTGATCATCGTCGCGTCACTGGTGATCGCCATTGCCCTGCTGGTGATAATATTCGCGATTGTTGTTTAGGCAGGAACGCAGCGGCATACCTAAGCTTCCGATGACCGCTACAGGATCTGAAAGTCGTCTTCGCTGAGGGATGAGGTCTGAAAACCGCACACCACGGCGAGCAGATCGGACCCGGCCAAAATTCGATTGCCGGATAATGACAGGTCTTCGAAGGTCAGCTCATCTTTCAGGCCGAATTTATCCTCTCCCGCGCGGAAATCGAGAATACGATCCCATCCCAAACCCTCTGTAAGGATGAACAGATCCTCGCCCCTTCCGCCCATGACGGTGTCCCGGCCAGATCCGCCCGTAATGTCGTCGGCGCCGCATCCACCGATTAAGAAATCGCACCCGCTGCCGCCAAGAATCACATCGTCGCCGTTCCAGCCGAAAATGAGATCATTGCCGCGCAGACCCTCGATCGTTTCGCCCGCACGGCTTCCTAACAGGAAGTCACACCAGTTCGTTCCGATGATCGGTTTAGCTTCGTAGATGTCGGTTACCGAAATGGTGACGATCTCCGTCCCTGTATTGCCCGCGGCATCGGTTGCCTCCACCGTCAGGCTGAAAATATTGGGACCAGTTTCGAAATCGTTGGATGCGGAGGCCGCGCCCGCTGCCGTGAGCGAGACTTCGCCGTTTGCGCTGATAGCGAAAAAGTCGTCGTCATTGCCCGCGATGATGCTGTAGCCGGTCACCGCCACATTGTCGGTTGCCAGTACCGTACCGACCACAAACCCTTCGGATTGCGATTCGGCATAGCTAAAGTTCTGGCCTTGGGACAGGACGGGGTCCTCATCGTCAACGTCAGAAAGGAGCACGGCCACAAGCTCGCTGTATGTGTTGCCGGCCGCGTCGATGGCCTCAATCTCCAGATTGAACGCATTGGGTTGGGTCTCAAAGTCGTTGGAAGCCGCCGCTGCGGCGACGCCGACCGCCGTCAGTGATATTTGCCCATCGGTGTTGATCTGGAAGAATCCATCGTCATTGCCGCTTAGGATCCTAAACCCGGATACTTCCGCATTGTCGCTGGCCACCACGGTGCCGACGACAAACCCCTCGCTCTGGTTTTCGGAATAGATGAACTCCTGGCCGGGCGGTATGGATGGGTCTTCCAGATCAAAAACGCCCAGTTCGTCCAGATTGGATCCGCTCAGACCGGCAGTGTTCGTCAAAACCAGAGTTTCCCCATCGCCTGGAAGGAGATCGATGAGTTGACTGACGAAAGACCCGGTCAAATCACCGGCCTCGACAAGCAATGAACCGTCATTGCCTACGGCAATGATTTCGATTTCCAGTTGGAAGGTGCCTCTCAAGAAACCGAACTGATAGTCCATGGTCACCGTGGTTTTGATACCCGGTTCCAAACCATCCTGATCGTCGACATCCCTTCTCGTGATCTCGGCAACAGCCCCCGCTATGTTAGTCGGGAACGGCAAGTTGAGCGTCCGATCATTCGCTACGCTGTAATAAAAACTGTAGGGCGCCGCCATTTGCCAGCCTTTCAATTACCGGAGAAAACAAGGAAATCGGCATATCGTTTTGGTTTTTTGCCCGATTTTCCTGAAAGCGCTTCATTTCGAAAATGTTAGGCCCATACTCCCGACGAGGTACTGGCAAAAATGCGGGTCGCGCTCTGAAAAAATGACGGTTGCATTAATCGAGGTCGCAAGGGCTTTGGAGCTTCGACGACTCCCAGATTAAAAGCGGAGCACAGCGGGCGTTGAAACCGGTCAAGGGGGGGCGCCTTCTGGGGTGTGACTGCGATATTATGTAACGTTGGCTGCGCACAAGCTCATATGCACGATCGCACCATTGTTGGCTGAAACCAAGGGTTGAGCGGTCCGGCAGCACTTTCCCGTCACGCTGGTTGAGACACCATACGCCATGAGATTTTCACGCATGACCGTCCACTACTGACAGCATTGCAAGCCGGCTCATCATCTTGAAAATCAGGCCTTTAACCGGTATCACGCATGACCGCCCACGCCGCAACGCTGCGGCATCCAGGTCCAGTTCAAAGCCTGTTTTCACGGCGAGCCCAGGGAGATAATTTGGTGATTTACTCAGACATCATTCAGACCATTGGCAAGACTCCGGTTATCCGGATCAACAATCTCGCGCCGTCTCATGTGGAGCTTTACGTGAAAGCAGAGGCGTTTAATCCCGCGGCGTCCGTGAAAGATCGGCTGGCGATGAGCATCATCGACGAGGCTGAAAAAAACGGCGTGCTGAAGCCCGGCCAGACGGTGGTTGAAGCGACGAGCGGCAACACCGGTATCGGGCTGGCCATGGTCTGCGCGGCGAGGGGATACCCGCTCGTGGTTGTCATGGCCGACAGTTTTTCCGTCGAGCGGCGGCGCTTGATGCGCATGCTGGGGGCCAAGGTTGTTTTGACGCCTCGGGCACTGAAGGCCATGGGCATGTATGACAAAGCGGTGGAGCTCGCAAAGACGAACGGCTGGTTCCTGGCGCGCCAGTTCGAAACCGAAGCCAATGCGCTGATCCATGAAAAGACCACAGGCCCGGAAATTGTAGAGGACTTCAAGGACCGAAAACTCACTCATTTCGTGACGGGCTTCGGGACGGGCGGCACGCTGACCGGTGTGTCGCGGGTTCTGAGGCGCGAACGGCCCGACACGAAGATCATCCTGACCGAGCCCGCCAACGCAGCATTGATCGGAAGTGGCACACCACAGCCACGTAATTCGGATGGCAGCCCGGCCAAGGGACATCCCGCCTGGGAGCCACATCCGTTTCAGGGATGGACCCCTGATTTCATTCCCTTCGTATTGCAGGAAGCGCTGGACAATAACTCCTATGATGAATTAGTGCCGGTAGCCGGACCCGATGCGATTGCAACGGCGCAGGATCTGGCGTCCAAAGAAGGCATTCTGACCGGCATTTCCGGCGGCGGCACGGTGTTGGCCGCCCTCAAGGTTGCCCAGTCCGCTCCGCAAGGGTCCGTCCTCCTGGCCATGATGCCCGATACCTCCGAGCGCTACATGACAACGCCGCTCTTTGAGAATATCGAACCGGAAATGACGGAAGAGGAAATTGCCATCTCGCTGTCAACGCCTACGGCGCAGATGGGCGACTGATGGACAGCGAAGAGACGCTCGATCCCGACGATTGGGAAACGGCGCGCGCGGCCGCCCATAGGGCGGTGGACGAGTCGATCGCCTATCTCTCCAAAATCCGCGATGCCCCCGTGTGGCAGGACATGCCGCCAGCCGTGCACGCGGCCTTCAATGCGCCCTTGCCCATGGAAGGGCAGGGGCTCGACAGCATCCTTGACGAGATCAGTGCCAATCTGATGCCCTATCCCATGGGCAACGTCCATCCGCGCTTCTGGATGTGGTACATGGGGTCCAGCAACTTCACCGGCGCGCTCGGTGATTTTCTTGCCGCGGTTCAAGGGTCCAATCTTGGTGGTGGTAACCATGCGGCGGCTCTGATGGACCACCAGGTCGTGGATTGGCTCAAGACCATGATGGGCTTTCCCGCTGATGCCAGCGGCACGCTGACCAGCGGCGGTTCGGTGGCCAATCTCATCGGGCTAACCATCGCGCGCAATATTGCCCTGGGGCAGGACACGGTGCGCGAGCATGGGCTCGGAGACAAGAAACTGGCGTTTTACGGGTCCGACCAGATGCATGGCTGCCATCTGAGCGCGATGGAGATCCTCGGGTTGGGTCGCAGCGCATTGCGCGAAATCCCGTCGCGGTCCGATTACCGCCTGAACCTGGACCTGCTGCGGCAGAGCATTGCCGAGGACCGTGCAGACGGCGTGAAGCCGGTCGCCGTCATTGCCAATGCCGGAACCATCAACACCGGTGCTATCGACGATTTGCCTGCAATTGCTGAAATCGCAGCCGCTGAAGGTCTGTGGTTTCATGTGGACGGCTGTATCGGCGCCCTCGCGGCAATCGCTCCACGCAACGGAGGCAAACTGGCGGGACTGGATCGTGCTGATTCCGTAGCGCTGGATCCCCACAAGTGGCTGCATGCACCCTTCGACGTGGGCTGTTGCCTGGTCAAGGACGAGACACAGCACCGAGAGACTTTTGCCCTTAGCCAGGCCTATCTGGAGGAAAAGCCGCGCGGTGTGGCCGCGGGCAACTGGCTGCATGAATACGGCATCCAGACTTCGCGGGGCTTTCGCGCGTTGAAGGTCTGGATGAGCCTTAAAGAGCACGGTGCGTCGAAGTTGGGGCGTCTGATCGACCAAAACATCGCCCAGGCACAGTTTCTGGCCGACCTCATCCGTGCTGCACCGCATATGGAGTTGTTGGCCGAGCCGGATCTGAACATTGTTTGCTTTCGGATTTGTCCGTCGGGTCTGGACGAGGACGCGATCGACAACCTGAACCGTGAAGTCATGCTGCGCCTGCAGGAAACCGGAGTAGCTGCGCTGTCCGATACGCGTGTCGGTGAAACCTATGCTCTGCGTTGCGCAATCGCCAACCATCGCAGCCGACGCAGCGATCTCGAGCTCCTGATCGAGGAAATCGACCGTTTGATGGCACAACACCTGGAGCACTGAGGGATGGGACCTACGCCGGTCGCGGCAAACCTACGCTCGGTCCGGCTTAGCCTCAGGCTTTAGATGCGGGTACACGCTCTCCATCACGTCGGTGCCCATAAGCCTGTCCCAGAAGCGGAAATAGAGCCCGTAGTTCACCTTGTAATTGGTGTGGTGCAGATTGTGATGGGTCGCCGTGATGACGTGGCGGCCCAGGAAGCCACGAATCCATGCGGTCGGAAAAATCTCCCATCCCGTGTGATTGAGCACACTGGCGATCGTCATCAGAATCAGGATGAATAGCGCCGCGCCCGTGTGCAGCGGAATGACAAAGACCAGAATGGGCAGGAAGAACGCGGTGAGGATCGATTCCCAAGGGTGGAACGAAAACGCCGCCCAGGGCGTCGGATTGTTCGACATGTGGTGGGTCTTGTGCATCGTGGCAAACAGACGCGGATGATGCATCAGCCGATGCGTCCAATAGAAGAACGTATCGTGCAGGAACAGGTAGAGAAAGACGCTCACCGGCACGTACCAGTAGCCATAGGCGGAGAGATCCGAATAGAGCGCCGTACCACCGTTCTTCCAGGCCTCAATCACCACAGCACCCGGAAACGCGTAAATCAGAGACGACACCATGGACCACTTGATTTCGTGCAGAACGACGGCTCGATCCGGCGATCCCTTGGACAAGCGCAACGCCGCCACATGCTCCGGATCGCGGCCCCACAGTAGCCAGTAGAACAGCCCGGCGATTGCGAAGTAGCGGATCGCGATGATGACGAACAGGGCAATGAAGGTGATGAGGAAACTTGTGGTGCCGGTCATGCAGCTATTGTGGTTCAGGTCACAACAAGGTCAAGGGTGCTGTTACCCACAATTTCAGACTTTCAACGGTCCCGCGTCATTTCCAGCGGGTCGCTCCGGCGAAACGTCCAGGCATGCACAGATCCCCGAGGCTTACTGCTTCTCAATCAGACCGCCGACACAGAAATGAACCATGTGCGCGACAGCCGCTGAACTGTGATAATCACCGAACTCGGCCGTAGCATCCTTGCCAGCGTACATTCGAGCGATTCCGGCTCCGCCCGGATGATGGGGAGCCCAATCGGTTATGTCATACACTTTTCCGGAAATAATGACCCAGCAGTCATCCCGGGTATTGTGTTTGGCGACTTCCTCGCGCGTAACGCGGCGCGTTCCCTTTGCCGCGATTTCGGGCATCCAGAGCTTTCGCGTTATCGCAGCATGGTCGGACTTGTCGGTTCCGCGGAAGTCCCACGGTCCCAATCGTTTGGGAGGCAATTCGTTGCCGATTTCTCGGGCGTCGTAGGCGTAGATCCAGGCGTCATCCTCTCCACCGCGTTTGTCATGGGCAAATGCCGGGCTGACTCGCTCGTCCACTCCTTCGAGTAGCGCCTTTTGCTCAGCGGTGTCTTTGGCGCGCAGATGATCGAATGCGAATTTGGAACCCAGTTGGAAGCGAGTTGTGCGGTAATGGCGAACACGCTCGTAGTGCAACAATGCCGTCGCCACGTCGCGGCCGTGCAGGGCAAAAGCGCTAGCGAGGGCGGCAGCGTCCTCGAAGGCTTGAGCTGCAGCCTGGCCGAAAGTGGGAAGCATCGGATGCGCCGCGTCACCGAGAAGACAAACGCGGCCCTGAACCCAGGTTTCAAGCGCATCACGATCGTAGAGACCCCATTTGGTCGGGCGGACGACTGCCCCAGCCAGGGCAATCAGGTCCTCTCGGTTTGGGCTTTCTGCGAATGCCTCACTGACTTCACGAACGATCTCCTCCCGGCTCACGGGAAACCAATCGCCTTCCTCCCGTTCGAATTCGGATGAATCGGGTTCATACCGCGCAATCCATACATTCAGTAACTCGCCACCGCGCACCCAGTAGGTTGTCACCCCGCTCCGATCCGTCTTATGGCGATCCATGCTGAAGGAATGGATGGGATTGTTGTCCAGCGGGCTGCCGTCGGCCTTGGTGAGGGAGGCAACGGCTGCCCGCGGTATGAGCCCGCGAAAGCAGGTCACCTCGGTCCAACGCTTGGGAGGTAGGTCAGGCCATGCCAATTGCAGTGTGGCTGAATTGATCCCGTCGGCGCCCACGAGAACATCTCCTGTTGCAATGCGCCCATTCGAAAAAGTCGCCGTCACCCCCTCCGAAGTTTGACGCAACTTGGTCAGCCTGCTGTCCATATGTACGGTGATCGGGCAAGGCTTGCCGCTGTCGGAACCAAATTCGAACACCCGTTTGTAGAGACACATCAGCAGGTCCAGCCGATGCATGTGATGAAATCCGGCCCCGTCGCCCGCGGCGGTGACGTGATCGAGGGGCCTCACCGTCATGCTCCCGTCAGCGTTGAACTGCCGCGTCGTCTCCAGAACCGCCGCCCGGCCACCGTCAATTGCACCATCGGGACCCTTAGGGTCCCCGCCATCGAGGTCGACGCCAAGCCAGCGACACAGCCGCGCCCCGTTGGGCGGAATGTTCAACCCGGCGCCCGCAGTGCTGGGCTTCTTCGTCTGCTCATAGACATCGACTGACGAGAACACTCCGGATTGGCGCAGCGCCAACGCTGTCATCAACCCGCCCATTCCCCCACCGATTATAACAGCCCGCATCCCGCTGTCCCTCCCAAGCATGCTTCGACACGCAAACCCAAATGATAACGGGTCTGAAATCTCCAGACCAAATGTGTCAGGGCAAGATGGCTTGCTGTGGCTCTAACAGTCACTCATGGTCGCCGCCCGGCGGCTCAGCAACCCCCGTTGCCGCTAAACCACCCAGACACCCTCGTCGAATTGGTTATGGGTGGCCGACCGGTTTTCAAGACTCTCGGAAAATAGGACCAGGATTTCAGCGCGCGTTGTGCCCTGGTCCATACGCATTGCCCAGAAGTCATGCCCTTCCTGATCTGGCGGACGGTCGAGTGTATTCCGATACACTGCATCGACATATTCATAGTTGGTCGCATCATCGCCAACGAGCTGCCGGAATTCCGCTGACTCCTGGAAGATTTCCGCGATGTGGAGTTGTTTGTCGATTTCGCTCATACCCTGCTGGTCAAGCAGATCTGCTTCACCAAGCCAGAAGGTCAGGCCCGCCTCGTCAGGCGTACGATCAAAGGCGGCCGAATATAGTCGGTAGACGAAGCCGAGGTTGGAGCTGTCGAAATCATAAACCAGGTTGCCGTCGTCAAAGTTCAGACGCTCGATATTGACCAGCCTGTCAATTTCGCCGTGCAAGTGAGTCAACACAATGCGGCCATCGTTCAACAGGAGTGTATCGAAATCGTCACGAAGCCCATCGTAAACGGCAGTGTCCCTGCCGGTTCCACCGTCAATCTCGTCATCGGCGGCTCCTCCGATCAGTGTGTCGTCGCCGCCACCACCATTGAGGACAACCCGTACCGCGCCAAGCATCCCTGAACCATCGAACGTATCTGCGCCACCTGCACCATTGAACGTCACGGTGTTTTCCGAAACGCCGGCGACCGATAGATCCCCCGACACGCTGGTCATTGTTCCATCCGGATCGGCTTCGATCATGAAGTCCTCGACGTCGATCATGTGGAAAACTTCAATGGTACTGGAAGCGAAAACTTCGAATTGGACTGCCGTAACAATTTGGCTGGGATCAAAACGGTCAACCACCGGGGCGAGCGACACGATGATGTCGGTCCCTGTTCCGGCCACACCGTCGTCGGCGTCGAGGGTCAGTGTGTCGTCATCAACGTCTCCGGTGATGAAGTCAGCACCATCACCAACAGCCCAAATAAAACTGTCCGTGCCATTGCCGCCGTTTATGATGTCTTGGCCGCTTCCGCCCGTGATCACATCCGCGCCGCTTCCGCCTTCGATCTGATCGCCGCCGTCGCCGCCGTTGAGGATGTCTGCACCAGTATTGCCGTAAATAATATCGTTTCCATCGCCACCGCTGATGGTATCGTCTTTGGCTCCGCCACTGAGCGTGTCCTCACCGTCGCCTCCGTCAATGGTATCGGCGCTTTCGCCACCCGAAAGTGTATCGTCGCCGCCCGCGCCATTGAGAACCAGCGTCTGAGCGGTCGCATTGCCGCCGTCAAAAAGATTGTCCGCCTCGTCACCGGTCCAGATCAGAGAGGTGACTGTGTCCGGCATGCCATCGATGACAACATCGGGCATCGTTCCGACGAAAGCATTGGTCTCCTCGCTCGCGCTTGGTTCGAAAACGAGTGTCTCAACATTTGTGACAGTCAAAACCTCATCGCCGATGTCGGTCGTCGGAATGAGAGGCAGTGTGATGGTTAGCGTATTGCCCGACGCAGATAGCCTGATCGGCAGCGAGATCGGGATTGCTTTTGCGAAAGCTGTTGTGGTTTGAACGGTCAGCGTGTCACTGTCGGCGCCGCCGTTGATATCGTCGTTACCGTTCTGCGAAAACCAGAAGATGGAGTCGTTACCGGAACCGCCAAAAACGCTGTCGTTGCCGGCATCGCCTCTCAGGTTGTCATTGTCGTTACCACCCTGCAGTTGATCGTCGCCATCGCCACCTTCGAGCCTGTCGTTGCCATGGTCCCCCTGAACGACATCGTTGCCTGAACCACCCAACAGCGCGTCATCATCATTGTTGCCCTGAATCGTATCGTCGCCGGCGCCGCCATCGATCTGATCGGCGCCGGACTGGCCTCGGATATCGTCATTGCCCGATTTGCCCACCAGTATGTCGTTGCCATCGCCACCTTGGATCAGATCGTCGCCAGTGCCGCCATCGATAAAATTGTTCCGGATGTCGCCGGTCAGCGAATCGTTGAAGTCCGAGCCGATCAGGCTGGTGATGCCTCCTGTTACGGTGTCGTTGGAAACCACCGTGTCGGCGTCAGCGCCACCATCTGCACCGTATTCATCGGTTGTCAGCGTTCCATCCGCTGAGGTTTGACTGAGGTCGACGTCCACCTTGCCGGAGTTGTCCGCAAACGACAGTGTGTCTTGCCCGGCACCGCTCTCGATGATGTCGCTGCCGTCATTGCCCTGCAGGATGTTGTTACCACTGGTGCCGATGATTGTGTCGTCGAGCCTGGTACCGGCGGCGTTTTCGACATTGATCACATCGTATCTGCTTGTCACGAAATTGCTGGGATTGAAGCTGGAGCCGCTGTTTTCCGCCTTTGTGAGATCGAGCGTGAGCTTGTGATCCAGGTACAGGAAGTCTACCCAGTCTGACCCGGCGCCACCGTCGGCCAAAGCCCACGTCGAGGACCATCCGAGGAAGATCTTGTCGCTGCCGTCTTCGCCGTAGAATTGTTCCTGAAACTCCACGTCGCCCTGGCCGATGCCATAGATGTCGTCGTCGCCGTCTCCGCCGTAAATGAGGTCCTGACCATTGTTTCCGAAGATGATGTCGGCCCCGCCGAAACCTCTCACATAGGAGCCTGTATCGGAAACGGCGCTGATGTTTGCATCCTCGGGGGCAAAAGAACTGGGATTGACGTTCAGGAGATCACCCATGTCTGTGCCGGCGACGAACGGTGTGCTTGTCAAGTTCGCCGGCGTGCGCAAGCTCACCGGCGCAAAAGCCCCGAACAGCTCAGTTGTCGTGCCGGGCGGTGCAGCCGTCGCGACTTTTTCTTCAATTCCGTCCGGCGCCTCGCCGTCGACATAGGAATCGTCGTCGGTTGGAAATGGGTAAAGGCCGTTCTGAACACCTCCCTGGTCGGGGTCGTCGGGGTTTTCGGTCGATTTGATGATCAGCGAGGTCTGAAGGATGTTGTCAATGAAATCGATGACAGCCAGGTCGGTGTTGGTCAGTCCAAATTCGGCAAGGAAATCATCATCGAGAAAGACCTGCGCAAAGAGGCCGTCATCTGTGTTGAATTCAATGCCAATGACGCCTTCAAATCCGCCCACCGGGGAGGTTAAGCCTTGTGTTGCTGTGTATGTTAGCGCCTTGCCGGTTTCATAAGGCAAGGCAAGAACATCCTCCCGTGGATCGAAATCGGCAACGACCATAACGTCATCGGGGGTTTTTGGCTTTTTCGGAGCTCCGGTGAGACCGAAAAGCGTGTCGATGCCGAGTTGCACGGTCGTCGTGAGCACATCCACCGTTCCGCTAAGGATGAAGCCGGCGCCCGGGTCCGCGAAGATTGACGACGCCACATCTCGTGTGACCGTATTGAAAAGGTCCTTGAGCGAATCCTCAGCAAAGGCATCGGTCACCGAATTCACGTAGCCGAACCAGAACGACGAAGCGTTCGGATCGTCGCCATCATCATAGTTCAGATAGAAGATGTCGGCTCCCGGGCCACCGACCAGCAGGTCGGCATTGCCATCACCGCGAGGTCCGCCGTCAAGTTGGTCGTTGCCCGGACCGCCGTAGAGTTGGTCAGCGCCGTCGCCGCCCAGCAGCAGGTCGTCTCCTGTGACAGACAAGTCCTCGTCCGAGGGAAGCTGGAACTTCCAAAAGGCCTCACGCCTCTGATCGAAAACGTAGATATAGTCGGGAACATTGGCATAATCGCCATACAGCTTGTCATCGGAATCGCCACCCTCAAGCGTATCGTTGCCGTCACCTCCGACGATCAGATCAGGCCCTCCATTGCCCGATACAAAGTCGTTTCCCTGCGCGACGAAAATGTTTTCCCCGCTTCGGCCTGCATTCAGGATATCGTCCGAGTCGACGACCACGAGGAGGGGACCGATGACATCCGCGGCATCACTGAGGTTTATGTCGGGATTGATCAGGTTCGGGTGCAGCGCGACTTGAGTTCGCTGATCATTCGAATTGCCGCCCAGGTCGTAACCGTCATTGTTGACCGAGATCTTGTCCCAGTCCAGTCCATAGTAAATATAGGTGTTGTTTCCGCCAGAACCGCTTGTGGGCGCTAAGGAAATGACCAACGAATTACTCGACCTGACAGGTATCTGTGTCATGATCTGCCCCCGCGTGACTATGGAGGGAACTCGAAATGGGATCCCTCACTGGGCGAGCGTCGCGCAAATCCGTGGACGTGACAAGGGGGAGGGTTCCGCAATCGAGACACTACTACGGCGCAGTTGAGAGTATTCAGGTTGAGAGACATCGAATGTCATGGTGATCGGCAGAACTGCCACCTTTGCGTGCGACATCGCCGCAGGTAAGCTAACGAGCGCAGGTTTACAGTGAGTCAAAATAGCGTTTGATGGGACGGCATAGGGACGTCCGAACTGAACTGGATGGCCTTTGAAACCTTCAGAATTGGAAATTGAGCCCACTGGAGAATCCGAGGGGTATTGCGATTGCTGCGGAAATCACTCCAAGACAGTCTAGGGCTTTGTTCACCGCCGCCTCGGTGAGACGATCGCCAGTTACTTCAATGGACTGTCGGGGTTCGCTCGCTCGAAAACGTAGATGTAATCCGGGACGTTGGAATAGTCGCCATACAGGCTATCATCGGAATCGCCGCCATCGAGCGTGTCGTTGCCATTGCCTCCGACAATCACGCCGGGTCCTCCGTTGCCGGAAACAATATCGTCGCGCTGCGCGACGAAGATGCCTTCTCCGCCATTGCCGCCCGACAGAATATCGTCGGAATCGACAACAACCAGAAGGGGCCCGCTAACGCTCTGCGCATCATCAAGGCCTATGTTCGGATCGATGAGACGCGGGTCCAGCGCGACATGGGTTCGCTGGTCACTCGGATTGCCTCCCAGGTCATAGCCATCGAAGTTACCCGAGATATTTTCCCAGTCTCTGCTGTAGTAAATATACGTGTTGTTTCAGCCGGAACCGCTGGTGGGCGCCAGGGATATGACCAACGCATTGCTCGATCTGACTGCTTTCAGTGTCATGGCATGCCACTGTGTGATTTGGTCGGGAAGTCCAAAGTAGAAAACCCTCAATGGTTGAGCGTCGCTCAAAACCATAAAGCTGACAAGGGGAGAGCCCTCCGCAGTCAGGACACACCGGTGCTGTATGCAAAGGAATACGCGTTTAAGAATGGGTGTTTGCCATGACCCTCGAGTGCACCAACAAAGTGTGCGAAACCGGGCGAGGCGTTAAATCTCCGACAGGATAAACCCCGTCACCTTTCGACTAATCGGCCGCAACTCTGATCCCATCCGATCGTGGCGGCTGCTGTTTACGCTGTGAGGTATGGCCTTAGCGCTCGACTAATGAGTGCAGGGTCGCCTTCGACACGCGCCAGCAGATGGGAACCTTGGAGCGCACTTAGAAACGAGAGTGCCGACTGCTGCGGGTCTGAATGTCCCAATTCAATAAATTGCTGCACGAGCCATTTTTGGGTTTCGCGGAAATAGAATGCCAGCGCGCGATGAACATCGGGACTAACAGATGCAAACTCAGCTGCCATCATACCGCACATGCAAATCTTGTCGCTTTGAACGTAACCCTCGAAATACCTGATCAGTCCTTGAAGCCGCTCGTTTGGGCTATCCATGTTTGTGTCAAGATCTTGGGTAGCCACTTGTTGCATCTCCCGCAGACGTTCGACGAGTGCAAGCGCAAGGTCCGCTTTGGCCTTGAAATGATAATGTATGCTGGAGCTTTTGACCCCAACGCCAGCTGCAAGGTCGAGATAGCTAAAGCCATTGAAGCCTTTGGTTTGCGTAAGCTCTTCTGCCAAATCTAGGATGCGTGTGCGTGTGTCGGTCATTCATTTTCTCCCGCGTGTCTACATATGTATCGGTCAGGAAACCTCAAGCCAACCCTTGTTCGGTGCCAGCCGCAATCTTTGTTCCGAAGCTTGGGTCGACAAAATGGTCATAAATCGTCAGTTAATTCAATCGGTTGACGATCGCGTCAGAAATTATTCAAAATTGAGCTTGCAATCTACATATATATAGATAGATGTCAAACAGACAGACGACCCTGATGGAGCAAAGCAATGAACCACCTTCCCGTACAAACAAAAGACACCGCACCGGAAGCCAGCAAACCATTCCTGGCAAGAGCGGAAAAGGCCTATGGGTTCATCCCGAACCTCTTTGGCGTATTCGCCAGTTCGCCCGCGATGGTCGAGGCTTATGGTGTTCTGACCGGCATCTTCGAAAAAACTGAACTTACGCCGACGGAACGGCAGATTGTTTTGATGACCAATAACCGCCTGAACGGCTGCACCTACTGCATGGCGGCCCACTCGACGATTTCGCAAATGCAGAGAGTCCCCGCCGATGTTATTGCGGCGCTGCGAAGCGGGAGAGAGATCGCTGACCCGAAACTGCAGGCGTTGCATGTGTTTACCGCACGCATCAACGAGACACGCGGCCAAACAACTCAAGCGGATATTGATGCATTCCTTGCAGCTGGCTACACAGAAGGGAATATTCTGGATGTGATCCTTGGCACCAGCCTGAAAGTCCAGTCCAATTACACCAATCACATCTCGCATACGCCGCTCGATGCTCCGTTCCAGCCGAACGCATGGCTTGCACCCAAGCCTGAGATTGCAGTCAGCGCCTAGCACCGAAACAGAAAGATGAACGAAGGTATCCAAAGCTGGAACTTTGGCCATCTGGTTGCAGCGATCCTTGTGACCAAGAGGATAGGATATGGCAGAACATCCATCTTTTGAGACACTTTTGGGGAACGTGCGCGCTTGCACGATCTGCAAAGACCTGCCCGTTGGGCCTCGCCCAATTCTCCAAGTTAATGCTTCTGCAAAAATCTTGATTGTTGGTCAGGCACCGGGGCGGAAAGCGCACGACAAGGGCATTCCGTTCGATGATCCGTCCGGAGACCGGTTAAGAGATTGGCTGGGCGTTGATCGCGACACGTTTTATGATGCCTCGAAGATCGCAATTCTGCCGATGGGTTTCTGTTATCCGGGCACCGGCAAGGGCGGCGACTTGCCCCCGCGGGCCGAATGCGCGCCCGCGTGGCGTGACAGCGTTTTAGAGTTGCTGGAAGTCATCGAGCTGACACTGCTCATCGGCCGTTACGCCATTGACTGGCACCTGCCAGAGTACGCCGATCACACAGTGACCGCCGCTGTTAAGTCCTGGGCCGATGTCTGGCCGCAGAAACTGATTTTGCCACATCCAAGCCCCAGAAATAACAGATGGCTGAAATCGAACCCATGGTTCGAAGATGAGATTGTCCCTGCTTTACGGAAGCGTACAAAGCAATTGGTCTGATCGACCGGATTGGTGACCTGCGGCCTGATCGAAGAGCGGGTTACAGAGCTCAACTACCGGTACAATCAATAGCGAAGCCGGTGGGTCGGATCGCCGGTAGCCAAAGATTTCTTGTGGCAAGCCAAGCTCTGACCTCCACCACCTGGCGGACCGTCGCCAACAATGAGCAGAACAGGCACTACTTCGAATCCGCACTCAGCCCGAATATCTTCTGGGTGGACTTGGATGGGCTAAACTTTGGGCAGGACGCACAGTCGCGCTGGCGACCGAGGACATTCAAGGAGCCCAACAAAGCGATGCGACCATGGCTTGCATAGCTTGGTAAGGCAGTTTTTTTGCGCAATTCCGGTTGAGATGCCTTTTGCTTCAACGGTCAATTCGGATGCGTTGTATCATGGTCTGAACACTGTAGTCTTTGGCGATGGGGCTGAGCTGACGACGATCAGCATGCATCACTGAAAAGGGGATCGGCATGAACCAGATTATCGGCTTCGTCATGGCCAACTTCACGTTGACCTTCCTGGTTATCGGTCTTGTATTTTCGCTGGTGTCCGTCTTGCGGGCCCAAAACCCGGTTGCGGCACCGGTTGTAATCGAGGCGCTTCTCAAGTGGTTCCTGTTTTTCTCGGTCGGCGTCAGTTTGCTCTATAACGCCATTATGCACACCATGTTTGCGGATATGGCCGCCGCATTTATCGGCTGGTCCAACAGTCCGTTTCAATACGAGGTCGGCTTTGCCAGCCTGGGTTTCGCGGCTGTCGGCTTTCTCGCCACCTGGCGTGGCTTCGACATGCGCCTGGCCGCCATTCTTGGCCCTGCTCTTTTTCTATGGGGGGCGGCTGGAGGCCACATCTATCAGATGGTCACCGCGCACAACTTTGCACCGGGAAACGCCGGAGTGATGTTTTGGTCCGATGTGTTGCTGCCCGTCATCGGCCTCGGCTTGCTGTCGCTTCAGCACCGGGTAGGCAGAACGGCGGCCTGACGGTCGGTAGCGCACGGCGCAGGGGCGGCGGGTTAGAAATGTCTGCCACCAGGATCAACGCCACGCAGGATAGCGGATTGCTCATTCGTCGTATCGGACTGTTCCCGCCCGTCACCCGCGCCGTCGCACGGCTTTTTGATATCGTCCTCTCTTCCAAGAGATCTGCGAAAACTGTCCGGCAAGGATTGCATTGCATATCGATTTCCTGGTCGCAGCACTGGTTATCCATGGGCGTTTGACTGTGACGGGAAGGCCATTGAGGTACATCAGTTACGTCGGGGCAATCGCAGGCTAACGAAATCCTGGCAAAATGGCGCATCTGGGTCCTGACTCTTCGAAACTCAATCGGTCGGCCATGGATTAGCAGTCCGATCGATACGTGACCATTAAAGCGCCCGGCACACCTGTGCCCCGGAAATCCCCATTGTTGGACCAGGACGATGGGCTTCCTTAAAGCAGGACCGTAAGTGGGAAATTCTAAAATATAACAATAATATCAGTTTCTTATGTGGATTGTGTGGCGGAGGAGGTGGGATTCGAACCCACGAGACGGTCTCCCGCCTGCCGGTTTTCAAGACCGGTGCCTTCAACCACTCGGCCACTCCTCCGGACGCGCTTTTTTGCGCCAAGTCTGTGTGATTTGCAAGCTGCCTATCACCATTTTTCTTGGCCCGGGTTGGCCGGCGAGGCGAGGGGCGCACCTGGTGTTAACCATAAGATTAGCAATTTAATCAAATTGTCTGGAAATGACCGTCACTTGCCGTTTATTGACCTTCTCGCAAACCGTTGCGGACTATTGTGCGAAGTTATCGCCGCGGACTTGGGAATTCGACACAGTTGTTGTATGAAGGCTGAACGGCGGCTGCGCCACGGGGATGGATAAAAAACGACGCATGCGGGACGGGTTGGCCCAAACGGAAAACAGATTGAGCGATAGCCCGTCGGGATTCGCCAGGCGCATTCCGGCCGCGAGGCTGATCGGCGTTTTGTTGGTTGCCATCGGCGTCAGTGCCTGCGGCAGCACCAGCCACAAATCCACGCCAGCCGAAATCAACAATAAGACCAAGTTTACCTCCAAGGAATTTGGCGTCAGCGCCAGCAAGCGCGTGACGACTTCGAAGAAGGTCAAGAAGGGCGGCGGCACCTACAAGGTCGGCAAGCCGTACAAGATCCGCGGCAAGTGGTATCATCCGAAAGAGGAAAAGGGTTACGACAAGAAGGGCATGGCCTCCTGGTACGGGCCTAACTTCCACGGCCGCAAGACCGCCAATGGCGAGGTTTTCGACCAATACCACCTGTCCGGCGCCCATCCGACCTTTCCGCTTCCGAGTTATGCGCGGGTGACCAACCTGTCGAACGGTCATTCAGTGGTCATTCGTGTCAACGATCGCGGACCCTATTCACGCGGACGCATCATCGATGTGTCGAGCAAAGCCGCCGATCTGCTGGAGATGAAGAGGCACGGAACCGCCAAGGTGCGGGTGCAGTATCTCGGACCCGCCCAGATGGACGGTCGCGATATGCAGTATCTGACGGCCTCCTACAAGCGCAACGGCAAGCCGCATCGGCTTGAACAGGAAGAGCGCAACACGACGCCGGGTGTTATGCTCGCTTTGACCAAGCCGAAACGCGTGATCGATTCGGTCTTCGGTGGCGGCACCAAGACGGCTTCGACCGTAACCGTCGGCTCGGTACCCAAAACGTCCGTTGCCGGTTCGTCGGCAAAGAAGGGCGGTCGCATCGTCGCCGACTCCCAGCCCGCCTCCATCGAAGAAACACCGTTCCTGCCGCAGATTGGACCGGTGCCACGTGAACGGCCAACGCTGGTCCGCAAACTCGCCGGCGAACCTGATACCGCTGGCATCAAACCGGCCGCCTATGCGCGCATGCGCATCGAGCAGCAATCGTCTTCGCCTTTCGATGCGGTGCTGGCACCATCTTCCAAAGAACTGACCGAGACGATGATCGCCGCTTCCTGGAAACGGCGCAGCCGCTAACCAACGCGGCATTTCAATACAGAGAATTGCTTCCCATTGGCCTTCGCAGGCCCTACTCTCGCTTGGGGACTGTTTGTTCCGGAACGGGAAAACCGATCGATGTCGTACCGAACGCGTATTGTTCTTGCAGCTCTTGTTGTGGCCGTCTCGTTCGCTCTCCCGGGCGGCGTTCTTGCTCAGATATTCGAGACCAAGGCCAAACAGGCCTACATGATCGAAGCGGAGACCGGCACCGTCCTGTTCGCAAAGGATGAGGACAAGCTGGTTCCACCGGCCTCGCTGGCTAAACTGATGACCATGGAAGTGGTCTTCAACGCCCTGAAGACAGGCCGCCTGAATCTCGACGACGAATTCCATGTCTCCGAGAACGCCTGGCGCACAGGTGGAGCGGTATCGGGCACATCAACGATGTTTGCGGAGCTCAACTCCTCCGTTCCGTTGGCCGACTTGATCCGCGGTGTGATCGTTCAATCCGGCAACGACTCCTGCATCATCATCGCCGAGGGCATGGCAGGCTCCGAAGACGTTTTCGCCCAGATGATGACCGAGCGGGCCCGCGAACTGGGCTTGGAGAAGTCGGTCTTCGGCAACTCCACGGGGTTGCCGCATCCGGATGCCGGTGTATCGATGCGCGAACTGGTGATGCTGGCCCGCCATATCCAGCAGGCCTATCCGGAGTACTATCCGATCTACTCGGAGACGGACTTCACCTGGAACAAAATCAACCAGCGTAATCGAAATCCGCTGTTGCGCCTCAATATCGGCGTGGATGGCCTGAAGACCGGCTTCACGGAAGAATCAGGCTATGCGATCGTCAGTTCCATCGAGCGTGAGGGGCGCCGCTTGTTTCTGGCGATGAGCGGTTTGGGCAGCGTACGCGAGCGCGCCGAGGAAGCGCGCAAGATGCTCGAATGGGGATTGCGCTCCTTTGAAAAGCGCGAACTGTTCGCCGAAGGTGAAATCATCGGTGAGGTCAGCGTCTACGGCGGGGCCCAATCCGGCGTGCCTTTGGAGGCGAAGGATGCCGTCGACATCTTTGTACCCATCACCAATACCGACCGGCTGAAAGCAAGGATCGTCTATGACTGGCCGCTCAACGCTCCGGTCCGCGAAGGCGACCGTGTGGCGACGCTGAAGGTCTGGATCGGCGAGACACTCAGCCAGCAGACACCTCTTTTTGCGGCGGCCAATGTCGATCGCGGGCCGCTTCACAGTCGCGCTCTGGACGCCTTGCAGGAATTGCTTCTGTTTTGGCTTTAGGGTTTCAATCGTGGACCAGATGTCCGAGCTGATCTCAAAAGGGTCTCCATCTTTCTCCGGGACGCACAAGCGCATCTGGACGGCCGGAACAATACTCCTTAAAACCGGTGGCCGGGTTTCACGGGACATATCGGCTTGAAAGGACTGTTCATCACATTCGAGGGCGGCGAGGGCGTCGGCAAGTCAACGCAGATTCAATATCTCGATGAAGCGTTACGTGCCCACGGCTACGAAACCGTCACCACGCGGGAGCCGGGCGGATCGCCCGGTGCTGAGGCAGTGCGCCATGTGCTTTTGTCGGGGGGTGCCGAGGAATTCGGCGTGCGCATGGAGGCAATCCTGTTTGCCGCCGCCCGAAGCGATCATGTCGAAGAAGTCATCCGTCCCGCGATCGAAGCCGGTAAGATCGTCCTGTGCGATCGCTTCATGGATTCGACGCGGGTCTATCAGGGCGCGACCGGCAATCTCGAGCCGGACTTGCTGCGTTCACTGGAGCGTATTGCCGTCAATGGCCTGATGCCTGATCTGACGATCATTCTCGATCTACCGGCTGAGGCAGGGCTGGCCCGCGCCCACTCACGCGGCAGCCCAGACGGCGAGGGGCCCGACCGCTTCGAAAGGGAAGACGTGGCGGTACACGAAAAGCGCCGCGAGGCATTTCTCGAACTGGCCAGGTCTGAGCCGGAGCGCTGCAAGGTGGTCGACGGCAACCAGCCAGCCGACACCATTGCCCGGACCGTCGAGAAACTGGTGTTTGATCTGCTGAAGCGATACAGCGCCAGCGAAAAGCCCAGCACCGGGGCGCGGCTGATATGAACGCATCCGTTGGCACTCTTGATGGTGCCATCCCACCGGCGGAAAACGCGCGGCTTTTTGGCCACGACAAGGCACGTGCATTTCTGACAAACGCCTATCGAACCGGTCACATGCACCATGCTCTGCTGCTCGAGGGGCCACAGGGCATCGGCAAGGCGACGCTTGCCTTTGCACTTGCCCGTCACATTCTGAGCTATCCTGATCCCGCGTCGGCACCCGATACGCTCGATGAAAGCGTTCCGGACGCTGGCCTGATGAGTCAGATCGCTAGCGGCGCATCGCACGATCTGCTGCACCTGACGAGGCCCGTTGATCCAAAAAGCGGACGGGTGAAGATGGCGATCACCGTAGACGAGGTGCGCCGGGCAGGGCACTTCCTGTCCCAGACCTCCGGCACGGGCAATTGGCGCATTATCATCGTTGATCCGGCCGACGATATGAACCGGTCTGCCGCCAATGCCATTCTGAAAATCCTCGAGGAGCCTCCAAAGCGGGCGCTGTTCCTGATGATTTCCCACGCACCGGGCAAGTTGCTGCCGACGATCCGATCTCGCTGCATGCCGTTGCGCCTGACACCACTCAGCGATGAAGACCTGCGCTGGGGCCTCTCCCATTTGAGCCTGGACGAGGGTCAGGCACCTGAGGTGCTCCAGGCAGTTGTTCGGTTATCGGAAGGCAGCTTGTCCAACGCGATCCTATTGCTGCGCTATGGTGGTCTTGAGATAGCGGAAGCGGCGGAGCAGATCCTTCAGGACGGACCGGCGGTTTCCAAACAGGCGGTCCACAAGTTAGCCGACAGCCTGGTCGCGCGCGACCGGGAAACGGCCTATGAATTCTTCACCGACTACATGCTTGAGCGTATCCGCAAGGCCGCTCGCGAGGCCGCCGTTCACGGCGATCTGCGTGCATCGGAACAATGGGCCCGGCTTTCTGCCGAACAGACCGAGAGCCTTACCACCGCGCGGGTCTACAATCTCGATAGGAAGCAGTCGGTCCTGAGCCTGTTTTCTTCGTTTTTTCGAATGTCCGTGGCATAGCCAACCTCGCGAAATTGCCTTAAGACGGCGCCACGAACCTCCAATCAGAGACTATCCGGAATGAGCGATAAAGAACGCTTCTACATCACCACGGCCATATCCTATCCGAATGGCGCACCGCATATCGGCCATGCCTATGAGCTGATCGCGACGGATGCGCTTGCCCGCTTTCAGCGGCTCGACGGGAAGGAGGTCTATTTCCTGACCGGAACCGACGAGCATGGCCAGAAAATGCTTCAGACGGCTCGCAATGAGGGGCTGCCGGTTGCCGAGTTGGCCAAGCGCAATTCCGACCAGTTCGAGGACATGGCAAGGCGATTGAATGCCTCGAACGACGACTTCATACGCACCAGCGAGGAGCGCCACAAAAAGTCGAGCCAGGCGATCTGGGAGCGCATGGTCGCCGCAGGCGACATCTACAAGGACGCTTATGCCGGCTGGTATTCGGTTCGCGATGAGGCCTACTACCAGGAAAGCGAGACCGAGCTGCGCGACGACGGCGTGCGCTACGGGCCGCAGGGAAGTCCGGTCGAGTGGGTCGAGGAGGAGAGTTTTTTCTTCCGCCTGTCGGCCTACCAGGACAAGCTGCTGGAGCACTACCAGAGGCACCCGGAATTCATTGGTCCGGACTCGCGACGCAACGAGATTGTGTCGTTCGTCAAATCGGGCCTCAAGGATCTGTCGGTTTCGCGCACCACGTTCGACTGGGGCGTCAAGGTTCCGGGCGAAGACAAGCACGTCATGTATGTGTGGGTCGATGCGCTGACCAACTACATCACCGGGGTCGGTTTTCCGGACGTAGACGATCCGCTATGGCCGTTCTGGCCTGCCGATGTCCATGTCATCGGCAAGGACATCATCCGATTTCACTCGGTTTATTGGCCGGCTTTCCTGATGTCGGCGGGCATCGATCTGCCACGCCGCGTCTTCGCTCACGGGTTCCTGTTCAACCGCGGAGAGAAGATGTCGAAATCGGTCGGCAACGTGGTCGATCCATTTTCATTGGTTGACCATTATGGCCTCGATCAGGTGCGTTATTTTCTGCTGCGCGAGGTACCGTTCGGTCAGGACGGCAATTACAGCCATGAAGCAATTGTGGGCCGCATCAACTCGGATCTGGCCAACGACCTTGGCAACCTGGCCCAGCGCTCGCTGTCGATGATTGCCAAGAACTGTGACGGTGTGGTTCCGGCCATGGGCGCGCTGTCGGAAGCCGACGAAGCGATCCTCGCAGCCGCGGATGGCTTGCTCCAGAAAGCCCGCGATGCCATGGCGGAACAGGCCATCCATACCGCTCTTGCCGCTGTGTTCGGTGTGGTGTCAGAAGCCAATCGATATTTCGCCGCACAGGAGCCCTGGGCGTTAAAGAAGACGGATCCGGAGCGGATGGGAACCGTGCTCTACGTCACCGCTGAAATCATTCGCCAGGTGGCAATCCTGTGCCAGCCGTTCATGCCTGACTCGTCGGCGCGGTTGCTGGACGGCCTGTCGGTTGCCGAGGAGGCTCGTCAGTTCGATCAGCTTGGCGCTGCAGGACGGCTGACCTCGGGCGCGGAAATCGCAAAGCCGCAGCCGGTCTTTCCGCGCTACGTGGAGCCGGAAGAGGCCGGGCAGGGCGCCTGACATGCTGGTCGACAGCCATTGCCATCTGGACTTCGCGGATTTCGACGGCGAGCGGGATGAATTGATCGCCCGCGCGCAAGCCGCCGGTGTGGGCTGCATGGTGACGATAAGCACGCTGGTCGAGAAGTTCGACAAGATCCGTGCGATTACCGAGCGTTACGACAATGTCTTCTGCTCGGTGGGCACTCATCCGCATAACGCCGACCGCGAGTTGCACATTCAGACGCAGGATCTCGTCCGTATTTCGGAAGATCCCAAAGTGGTGGCGATCGGCGAGGCGGGGCTCGACTATTTCTACGACAACGCACCCCGCGACGCCCAGGCAACCGGCCTGCGCCGGCATATCGCCGCGGCACGGGAAACCGGACTACCGCTTGTCATACACTCCCGTGATGCCGACACAGACATGGATGCAATCCTGCGTGAAGAGTCGAGAAAAGGTGCTTTTCCCTTTGTTTTGCATTGCTTTTCTTCTGGGCAACAATTGGCCAAGACCGGTATCGAGCTGGGCGGTTATGTGTCGTTCTCAGGCATATTGACCTTCAAACGATCCGATGAGCTTCGCGACATCGCGCGCTCGCTGCCGCTCGATCGTTTGCTGGTCGAAACAGATGCGCCATATCTCGCGCCCATGCCGCATCGCGGGCGCCGCAACGAACCGGCCTACGTCACCCACACTGCCGATGTGCTCGCCGAAACCCTCGAGCTGGACCGCGAAACAGTCTGGAGCGCGACAACTGAAAATTTCCTGCGCCTGTTTTCCCGGGTGCCGGCCGATGTCGGCGCTCGTGTCGGTAACGCCGTATGACCAAGGTACGGCAACGTATCACGCTGTTGGGATGCGGTTCTTCTCCCGGAGTGCCGCGGATAAACGGTGACTGGGGCGCCTGCGATCCGTTAAACCCCAAAAATCGTCGCCGTCGTGCCGCGCTGCTGGTTGAACAGACCGCGCCTGACGGCGGACAGACGACCGTTGTAGTCGACACCGGGCCGGACTTCCGTGACCAGATGGTTACTGCCGGCGTCGAGCGCATCGATGCGGCGGTCTATACCCATCCGCATGCCGACCACATCCATGGCATCGATGATCTGCGTGGCTATGTTATCGCCCAGCGGATGCGCATTCCGATCTACGCTGACGACCCGACAATGGCGCGCTTGCGGGAGGGCTTCAACTACTGCTTCGAAACGCCGGCCGGCAGCGAATATCCACCAATCATCGTGCCGAACATCATTGAGGGCCCGGGACATCCTGTCACGATTGAAGGGGCAGGGGGCCCGTTGACCCTCCTGCCCTTCGAACAACTGCACGGCAACATCACATCGCTTGGCTTTCGCCTCGGTGGCATCGCCTACTGCAGCGACGTCAGCGGCTACCCCGACGAAACGCTCGAGCAGCTGCAGGACCTCGATGTGTTGATCATCGATGCGCTGCAGTACCGTCCGCATCCCAGCCATTTTTCCTTAGGTGAAGCTCTGGAGTGGATTGAACGGCTGAAGCCGGCCCGCGCCATCCTGACCCACATGCACATTCCGCTTGATTACCAAACCGTCGCCGCCGAGACGCCTGACCACGTCGAACCGGGCTACGATATGATGACGATCGACCAAGAGATCGAGATAGCGCCATGAGTGAGAGAACACGGCTGTCGAGTTTGGAACGCGTAACGCAGGCTGCCGACGATCTTGGACTCCGCATCGAGGTCAAGCGCATGGACCAATCAACCAGAACAGCGGGCGAGGCGGCCGATGCCTGCGGTTGTGAAGTGGCACAGATCGTCAAATCTCTCGTATTTGATAATGAGGTGGACGGTAAGCTGGTTCTGTGCCTGACATCAGGTATCAATCAGGTCGATATCGCATTCTTGTCAGATGCTTATGGAATTTCACTCAAACGCTGCGATACTCGGCGTGTGCGCGATGAAACCGGTTTTGCGATCGGCGGTGTCGCACCAATCGGTCACATTAACCCCATAACGGTGCTGATGGACGAGACGCTGCTCGGTTTCGATCATGTCTGGGCTGCAGCCGGAAGACCCGACAGCGTTTTCAAGGTCGACCCGCAGGCCTTGGCCGAGGCGATAAAGCCACGTGTTATCAACGTGATCGCGCCAATATGACATCCCCAGAGCCAAGATGCAGGTAGACGCCATGCCGTGGAAATTCCTGCTTCCGGTTTTGCTTGTTCCGGTGATTTACCTTGTCATCGCATTTGCGCTGACGGCCTTTGCACCACAGGTCGACAACGATGAAAGCCTGAATTTCGAGCGACTTCGTGGAACGGATCCAAAAGCAGCAGATCTGCAGCGAATGGACGCCCGCGACGGCGCCACGCTGTCATACGCGCATTATCCTTCGGACAATCCGACAAAACTCGTCCTGTTGCATGGATCCGGCTACCACGGCGCGTATCTCGCGCCGCTAGCCCGACACATTGCACAGAGCGGCGCGGCCGATGTCTACGTGCTCAATATCCGTGGCCATGAAGCGTCCGGCACCACGCGTGGCGATATCGACCACGTCGGCCAGCTGGAGGACGACATTGCCGATTTCTTAGAGCAAATCCGCGATAGCGAGCCGCAGGCACGATTTGTGGTTGGTGGTCATTCGTCCGGAGGCGCGCTGGCGATACGCTTCGCTGCAAGTCCGCACGGCGCCTTGGCGGTCAACACGCTCGGTCTCGCACCGATCCTTGGGCACCGCGCGCCGACGGCGCTCGAGACAGCCGGCGGCTGGGCGCACATTTCGCTGCCGCGCATCATCGGTCTGTCGATGCTCAACACGGTCGGATTCCACGCGCTGGATCATCTGCCAACTATACGCTTCAATCTGCCGCCGGAGTTTCGCGATGGGTCCGAGACGCTGTCTTACTCATGGCGCTTGATGACCAACTTCAATCTGCATGATGACTTCCGCAGCGATATCGCAGCGCTGCAGGAAACGGCACTGGTGCTGGTCGGACGCGACGACGAAGCGATGAATGCCGAGGCTTTTCCAAGTCTGTTCAAGGAGTTGGGTAAGCCGGTTGAGCTGATAGATGGAACCGATCATTTCAGCCTTGTGATGGATCCGGAGGTCTTTGGCAGGATCGAGGACTGGCTACGCCAGCAGTGACAGAAAACCCGGAAAGCCGAGTTTTCCCGGATTCGCCCATATGAAAAAGTTCCATAATCTATCTTATGCGATCTTTGTCGGTGGTAACTGCGGCCGGAAACTGAAGGAAGCAATCCCTTGAACAGACTCGTTTTGATCACCGGCTGCTCCGGAGGTGGAAAGTCCACCCTGCTCCAGGAACTCAAACTCCGCGGACATTCCGTGGTCGAGGAACCGGGTCGGCGGATTGTTGCTGAGGAACGTGCGGGCGCTGGCACGGCTCTGCCGTGGGTCGACCTCGCCGCTTTCGCACGGCGTGCCGTTGCAATGGCCGGGTCAGATTTGGCGTCGGCCGTGAAGATGCCTGGCATCGTCTTTTTTGACCGAGGCCTCGTTGATGCGGCTGTCGCGTTGCAGTTCGCGGCCGGTGTCTCGTACGCAGAAACCATGGGAACAGTTCGACCATACGACGACACAGTATTTTTGGCGCCGCCTTGGCCGGAGTTGTTCGAAACTGATGAAGATCGGCGTCACGATATGAGCGCAGCCGTCGACGAATTCGAACGTTTGCAAGCAGCATTGCAGGACATGGGATACGACATCCAGTTGCTGCCGAAAGTGTCGGTCGAAGCACGCGCTGATTTTGTCACCGACCGCTTGTCGTAACGAAGCAGTTAGCGGTCTTGATCAATCCGGCAGGCCGTTGAGCGCTGCATGAATGTCCGCGTGTGATGAAAAGACCCGGTCGGCGCCAGCGCCACGCAGTTGGGCTTCCAGGCCGGAGGAGGCGTGGCCGCCACCCACAAAACCCCAGACGCGCATGCCGGCAGCCTTCCCTGCCCTGACGCCGTTAACCGCGTCCTCGACAACCAGGCAGACCTCCGGTGCCGCGTCGAGCTTCGATGCGGTGTGCAGGAACAGGTCCGGATGCGGCTTTCCGCGTTCCACGTTCTCACCGGAATAGATGTGGGGATCGAAGTGATGATGCAGGCCGGTCTTGTGCAATTTGTCGTGCAACAGATGCAAAGCACTGGACGAAGCCACGGCGCGCGGGCCTCCGAAGTTCTCGAGCACGATCTCGATACCGTCCATGCCCTCCAAGTCGCGCATCAGCCGTTTTCGGCCTTCGCCGCGAAGCCGGCTCGCGAAATCCTCGGGCAGCGCGCCACGTCCGTGCTTTATGCTTTCCGCCTCCAGCGCACGCATATAGTCGGCTGATTTGAGGCCCATGAACCGGTGCTGGTAGTCCTCAAGATCAAAGACGAGGCCTATCTCGGCCAGGAATTCGCGCTCGACTGCCTGGTATATCCTTTCGGAATCAACCAGAACCCCGTCGCAATCGAATATGATTGCGGAAATGCTCTCCACCGTGTCAGATCTCCGATGCCAGTGCGACCGATTCCAGATTGCTGAATAATGATTCCAGCATCCGAGGTCGTGGCGGTTCTATCGCGCAATCCGGCAATTGAAAAGCCGACCGGATCCGGAGGGGCTGATATTCGTGAAGTAGGAGTCAGATCCAGGAGTACACGGGCCGTGGCGAGCATCGTCGTGGTGCTGTTGTTGGGCTTTTGTGCAGGGATGCAGCTCGGGAAAATCGCTCCCATCGTCGGGTTCCTCGAAACGGCCCACGGCTACAGCATGACGACCATCGGTTGGCTGACGGCGCTGATCGGCCTGTTCGTGGCCCTCGCAGCCCTGCCCGCTGCGCGACTGGTCGACCGCACCGGTTCCGTACCGTCGCTCAAGGCTGGAGCCGTTATCCTGACCGTCGGTGCGATCATGCTGGCGCTTGTGAACACGCTGCCGCTGCATCTGACAGCCCGGACAGTGGAAGCTGTCGGGTATGTTTTCCTCGTCATAGCCGCACCTGCTTATCTCGCTACCAATGCCGATCCTCGCCGTCGTCCCATGGTTTTGGCACTTTGGGGAAGCTTCGTGCCTGTCGGTTATGCGCTGGCCAACATGCAGGAGGAGTTTGTCTCGTCCGCATTCGGCACTTCGACCTTTCTTTCGAGTGCTGCGGTGCCCTTGGGCATTTTCACGGTAGCGACACTTGTACTCGTCCATGACGAGCGATCTCCAACAGTCGACGAAACAACCAGCGAAACCGATGAGGCTGGCGCAAAGACGGCGGCTGTTGCCTTGCGCAACGCCGTGCTCCTTGCGATCGGATTCGGCATTTACGTGCTGCTTCAACTGGGTTTTTTCACCTTCCTGCCTGCTTTCGCAGACAGTGAAGCCCCTTTCCTTTCGCCGGCGGCAATCGCGTTCTTCGTGCCTGCGGGAAACATGGCGGCGGCACTTCTGTTCATTGTGTTGCCGGCGCGTTTGGTTCCGGCGGTCGCGGTGGCTGCCTTTGTTTTTTCGGCGGCGTGCTCATTTTTTCTCTTTCGCATCGGCGGTCCGATTGGTTTTCCGGTCTATGCAAGCTTCGCATTTCTGGGCGGCATCCTGGTGTCGAGTGTGTTTGGCTCGGTACCAACAACAGCTTCGGCTCGACTTTCCGCTGCAATCGTCATTGGCTTGATCGCTCAGGCCGGAGGGCTCGGAACCGTCGGTGGTCCGCCACTGGCTGGTTACCTCCTGGATCTGTTTGGCTGGAGCGCCCTCACCTGGTTTCTCACGGTGCTTTCGGTAATCGGTACTGTAACCATGTTGCCGCTTCTGCTTCCATCGCGATCCGATTGAGTAAGGGCGACCAAACCGGCTTGTGCAAAGCCGCTCCACGCCATATGTCTCTCGAACCCATGCAAACGGAAGATCCTGATGCAACCCTCCAAAGACATTTCGCGACTGATCGAAATCATGGCGGCTCTGCGCGACCCGCAAAGCGGGTGTCCCTGGGACGTTCGTCAGGATTTCGAATCGATCAAGCCCTATACGATCGAGGAAGCCTACGAGGTGGCCGACGCGATCGAGCGCGGAGACCTTGACGATCTGAGCGACGAGCTCGGAGACCTGCTGTTGCAGGTGGTTTTCCATGCCCGCATGGCAGAGGAAGCCGGCGCCTTTTCCTTCGATGACGTTGTCTTGGCGATCACTCGCAAGATGATCCGCCGGCATCCACACGTATTTGCAACGTCCAATGCCGACACGGCGGAGGGTGTCAAAGTCCAATGGGACGAGATCAAGGCCATTGAGAAGGCCGAACGGGCGGAACGCCGGGCGGCGCGTGGGCTTGATGAACCCAATGGCGAAGGGTTGCTCGATGGCATCCCACGCGCCCTGCCGGCGCTCTCCGAGGCCATCAAGCTTCAGCAAAAGGCGGCGCGCGTCGGCTTCGACTGGAGCGAGGCCGAGCATGTTCTCGACAAGATCGAAGAAGAAATCGGCGAGCTACGTGCCGTGCTGCAAGGAAGCGATGAGGCTCGTGTGCGCGATGAGTTCGGTGATATTCTGTTCGCCCTCGTCAATTTGGGACGGCATGTCGGCGCCGACCCAGAAATGGCGTTGCGCGGCACGAATACGAAGTTCCGCCGTCGCTTTGCCTATGTTGAGGCAGCGTTGGCTGCGGGCGGCGAAACCACCAAACAAGCGACCCTGGATCGGATGGAAGAGCTTTGGGGTGAGGCAAAGAACCACGACACGAGCGGTTAGCGTAGTCGCGGGTTCAGCGCATCACGTAACCAGTCCCCTAGCAGGTTTACCGACAGAGCCAGCGCCAGCAAGGTCGCCGACGGGAACAGCAAGATCCACCATTCGCCGGAGAACAAGAAACCCTGCCCGATGCGTATCAGCGTGCCCAGTGAGGGCTGCGTGGGTGGAGCACCGACTCCGAGATAGGACAGTGTCGCCTCGGCGATGATGGCCAACGCCAGACTTATCGTAGCGATGACCAGCACCGGACCCAGCACATTGGGCAGGATATGACGCACCATGATCGACAGTCGGCTTCGGCCGATCAGTCGGGCCGCCTGGACATATTCCTTGTTCTTCTCAACCAGGGTTGCGCCGCGAACGACCCTTGCAAACTGCACCCAGTCGGACAGACCAATCGCCAGGATCAGCACCCAGATCGCCACCTGGTCGCGCATTTCGACCGGCGTGACGCCCTTGGCGATACCGAATATCAGCATGGCGACCAGCAGCGCCGGGAAAGTGAGCTGGACATCGGCGATCCGCATGATGGTGGCACTCACCCAACCGCCCACGTAGCCGGCAATCAAGCCCAGCGATACACCCAGAACCAGCGCGAAGAGCACCGCCATGCAGCCGACGAACAGCGAGATCCGCAGCCCATAGAGTATGGTCGAGAGGATGTCCCTGCCCTGCCCGTCCGTACCCAACCAAAAAACATCGCCGGTAAAGGCGTTCGCTTCCATCGGCGGTGTAAAGCCGTTCATCAGGTTCACGGTGGCCAGGTCGTAGGGGTTGTAAGGCGCCAGCAATGGGCTGAAAACAGCACCGAAGACCAACAGCAGCACCACGGACGTCGAGATCATCGCCAGCCGCGACTTGCGGAACTGCCAGGCGAAATCCGTATCCCACATTCGCGCCAGACGCTCCATCACGCTCCCTCCGGCGCGGCATCTTCACTGCCGATCCTCGGATCGACCGCGAAGTAGAGCAGATCGACGATCAGATTGATGGCGACGAAGACAACCGAGATCAGCATCAGGTAAGCCGCCATAACCGGAATATCGACGAACTGAATGGCGTTGACGAATAGCAACCCGATCCCCGGCCACTGGAACACTGTCTCTGTCACGATTGCGAAGGCGATGATCGAACCAAGCTGCAGTCCCGTGATGGTGATGACGGGCACAAGCGTGTTCTTGAGCGCATGGCGAAAATTGATCGCTTTCTGCGCTAAACCGCGCGCCCGAGCGAACTTGATATAGTCCTGTCGCAAGACCTCCAGCATCTCGGAGCGGACCAGCCGCATGATCAGTGTCATCTGGTAGAGGCCCAAGGTGATGGCGGGCAGGATCAAGGCCTTCAGGCCGGACACGGTCAGGAATCCGGTGGTCCAGCCACCAACATCAACGACCTCCCCTCGCCCAAAACTCGGTAGAATGTCGAGTTCGACGGAAAACAGGTAGATCAGCAGAATGCCGATCAGGAAGGTAGGCAGTGAAACGCCGATCAGCGAAACCACCATGATGACGTTGGCGGCCACCCCCTTTCGTCGGATAGCAGTGAAAACGCCGAGCCCAACACCGACCGTGATCGCCAGCAGTCCGGATACTCCGGCAAGCTCCAGTGTCGCCGGCGCCCGTTCCATGATGATGTTGAAAACCGGCCGTCCCTGCCGGTAGCTGACGCCGAAATTGCCCTGCACGGCCCCTTCCAGGAACCGAAAATACTGGACGATGAAGGGTTGATCGAGGCCGAGTTCGCCGCGGAGACGTTCGATATCAGCCTGGGTACGCTCCTGACCGAGCATATTGTCGATCGGGTCGCCGACGAACCGGAACATGGAAAACGCAACCAGTCCGACGACGAGCAGAACGACAATTGACTGCAGCACCCGGCGCAGTGCGAACGCTAACATGATCGCACTACCATCCGGGTACCTTGTTCACGGTTTGGGTCAGCCTCAATTCACGTTGATCCAGCGCAGGATCACGAAATTGTCCGGCCGTTGGGTCAAAGCAATGTTGTCGCCCGTGCCCCAGACCAGCGGCTGGACGTAGAGCGGCACATAGGCGGTTTCGTCCTGCATGATCTTGGCGCTTTCGTCGAGCATCGCCTGACGCTTTCCGTCATCGATTTCCGACTGGATCATCGGCAGCATTTCGTCGATGCGCGTGTTCGAGTAGTCGCCGAAATTCCAGCTACCCAGCTTCTTCTCCTTGTTGGGCGTTGACGCCAGGAAGCGGATCGGGTGCTCGGCATCGAACGTGCCAGGCGACCAGCCGAGGAGGTACATGTCGAAATTGTCGGCTCTCAGTTCCGGCCAATAGTTACGCACCGGCATTGCATCGAGCTGCGCATCGATGCCGACCTGCGCCAGCATGGAAACAACACCCTGACAGACCGCCTCGTCGTTGAGATACCGGTCATTGGGACATTTCAGCCCAAACGAGAAGCCGTCCGCATAGCCGGCATCCTCCAGCAGTTTTTTCGCACCTTCCGGGTCGTAAGCGGGCCGATCGGCATTGGCTGTCGAATAGCCGCGCATGGCTGGGCTGACCAGCTGCGACGCCGGCTGTGCCGCTCCACGCATGATCGTCTGCAGAATTGCATCGACGTTGATCGCCTTGGCCACGGCCTCCCTCACCCGCGCATCCTTGAACGGGTTCGGCTTGCCGGCATCATTGCCGTATTTCAGAGATTCCGCCTGATGAGGGAAACCCAGCATGATGACGCGCGCTTCGATGCCGTCAATCACCTCAACGCCGTCACGTTCTTTCAGCCGCGCGGCATCCTGGATGGGAACCGGATTGATCATGTCCACATCGCCGGACAGCAGCGCCGCGACGGCCGTTGCCGGGTTCTGGATCGGCGTGAACTCCGCTCGCGTGATGTTGTGCTCTTTGTTGCCCCACCAGCCGTCAAACGGTTCGAGAACCGTCTTCAGTCCGGGTTGCCGCTCGACCAGCTTGAAAGCGCCGGTGCCGTTGGCATTGAGCGTGGCGTGATTCTCCTCTTCCTTGGATGGCAGTGCTGCGCCGTTTGATTCAGCCCAGCCTTTGTCGAGGATCATGAAATTCGCGATCGAATCCGGAAAAATCGGGTTCGGAGCCTTGGTCATGAAGTCGATTGTGTGGTCATCGACGACGATCACCTCGGAAATCGGAGCGAACCACGACGAGACGTCGGCCGCCTCGCTTGAAGCGCGCTGATAGGAAAACAGCACATCTTCCGCCGTGAAATCGGAGCCGTCGTGAAACTTGACGCCCTTGCGCAGGTTGAACCGCCACCCCTTGTCGTCGATCGGCTCCCAGCTTTCGGCCAGGGCGCCCTCAACCGCCATATTCTGGTCGCGACGGACGAGGCCCTCGTAGACATTGTTGAGGAATCCGAGGACAGGCGCGGAGTTCACCGCGTGCGGATCCATGGTCTGCGGATCGGTGGTCGATGCCCAGCGGAATGTTTCCGCCTGAGCGACCCCGCCCATAAGCACCGCAGTGACTGCGGCAATACTGACAAGTTTCTTCATATTATCGTCTCCCGGTTTTATGATTTGGCCGGATCGTCCCATCGGCATCGGCTGCGGTCAAGACCCGTTAACAATCCCAAGCGCCTTGTCACCCGCACTAACGGAATTGTGATATGTGCAACGGCGATAGCGAGCGCCTCAACAAAGACCAAACTGCTCGAAGAAAGTCTGCACTCAATCTTTTAGCTGAGAAATCATGGCGATGTCCGAACCAGAACCGTCTGTTGAAAACAGATACCTCAGCGCGACAGAGGTCGCTCAGATCGAACGTACCTTGCTCTTGCTGGAAGACACCCTCAAGGGATTTCCGAACGTTGAGCTTTCCGGCCGCGTCGATCACTGGGCCAGATTCGAAGAGTGGGCCCGCCTGGCAAGAAGCGCCGTTTATCGAATTTATGACACGCTCGGCCCAATCCAAAACCGCAGTGACGAGACCCGCCTTGCGTTTCTTAGCGCGGTCGGCGCTTTCGATCACCTGACCGACATCGTCGACCGAAAATATCAAGAGCTGACCCGAGCCGATTTCGATACCGCTAGAGAGTTGACGCAAACGTGCTTGCTGCAATGTAAAAGGCTCCTTCGCGACGAATGAAACCGCCAAGCCGAAGCAACTCGCCCACGTCACCGATAATGTCGGTCGATTGAATCCTTCCCATCAACGCTTCGGTAAACACATCGCCAAAATTGTATTGTGGCTCCCACCGGGACGACCTATGGGTGAGACGTTGATTGATCTGATTTGTGTCGACCCGCCAGGGATAGCCATCGAATGCAGCAGGAACAGGAAGGGCTCGCTCCGCAAAAGAGCCTGAATGATGACGACAGGCAAAACCTGAACCAACGCCTCGATTCTCTGCAAGGCATGCTCGACCTTTTCCCTGATGTTTCGGTGGTAGAACCCCCAGAGCAGGACACGCTGGCAAAGACCGAGGCTTGGTCTCGCACGGCAACAGTGGCGATTTTTGACATTTTCAATCTACTGGCCCAGATCCCCTACCGCACCCGTCAGATGGACAAGGCTGTGGATCAGGTGAAGCGCGCCTTCCACGCGGTCTTCGAGCTGGTATTTTCAACCAAACGAAGCCCGATGGCTGACGATTTCGACAGAGCCAGATCAGCGGTGGAACATTTGCTGATCACATGCAGACGCCTGGTGTAGGCGAGTTGCGTCAGGCCAAGTATTCTGGCTGCTAGCCGGCCGGAACCGGCGCGCGTTCATCCAGCAGCCCTTTTGCTTGCAGCTCAGACCAGAACTCGCTCGGAATTGGTGCATTGAACCAAGCGAGGTTTTGTTGAAACTCGGCTTTATTGCGCGGGCCGGGAATGACCGACGTAATCAGGTCGTTCGCCAAGGGAAACTGAAGAGCTGCCGCGGCCAGCGGAACAGAGTGAGAATCTGCCACATCAGCCAGTTTCTTCACCTTGGTCATCACCTCTTCTGGCGCTTTCGCATAGTTCCAGGACTCGCGACCGACCAGAACTCCGGAGTTGAATGGTCCTCCGCAGACGATCGAGGTTCCAGCCTCGCGGCAAGCAGGGAACAATTCGTCCAGCGGTGTCTGCTCCAGGAGCGTGTATCGCCCGGCCAGCAGAAACACGTCCCAGTCGCCGATCCCAAGCGCGTCCCTGCACACCTGGTTTTCGTTGACCCCCAAGCCGATCGCCTTCACGTGGCCCGAGCGGCGAAGTTCGTCCATGGCGTGATAGCCGCCCTCTTTCAGGTCCGCAAAGTGCTGGCCACTGTCAGTACCATGAGTCATTTCACCGATGTCATGGGCGAGCAGGATATCAATGCGGTCGAGGCCGAGCCGATGAAGATTATCCTCGAACGCTCTCATGATCCCGTCGTAGCTGTAGTCGTAGACGACATTGAACGGGAGCGGGTCCACCATTCCGAAATCGGCTGGATTTTTGACCGCGCCGGGCTTGAGCAACCGCCCGACTTTGTCCGACAGTGTGTAGTCAGAGCCGCGTATCAGATCACCCATGACGCGTTGAGAACGTCCAAAGCCGTACCAGGGCGCCGTGTCGAAATAGCTGATACCCGCATCCTTGGCGGCTTGGATCAACTCGGCTGCTTCCAACCTGGAAAGGTCCACGAAGTTACCGCCCAGTGGAGCTCCACCCAACCCGAACGTGTCGATCAGCAGACCGGTTTTCCCAACTTGCCTTTGTTCCATTTGATTTCCTCTGAACTTTTGGCGACACCACTGCGGCATATTCCAAATACTGCGTAGGTCGGCAAGACGGACATAGCGACAAACTATTGGTCTAAATTTTTTTGACCGCGGTCAGGTAGTCTTGAATTTGAATGAGATCGCGTCGCGGCAACCAAAATTCATCCAATACGAACTCAGCGATTTCGGTTCTTTGGTCCAAGTCAAAATTGTGCACGTCCGGATAGAGCATGATCATCCAAACAACCGCCATCAATTCCTGAAAAGAGGTCGGGCGAAACCTTGTTGCGCTACTGCGTGTGGAGAAACTCAAATCTTGCTCGTTCTGTTGCAGCTGAGCGGGTAAATCGAGCAAGTTTTGAGAATTTGAGACACCCAAGAATTTTCTTGCAAATAGGTTGTACAGCCATGTCGTCGTGTGGGGGCGGTCCGTCGACGATGACATCAGCGCAATATGCAGCACACCCGGCTTGTTTAAGATATGGGTTTTCAGATTGCCAACCAGCTCAGGCCAAATCGCCGGCTCGCAGTAGTATAGCGAATGGTGGAGTGTAATTAATTCAAACGGAACGCCTCCAAATTTTCTGGATAACGTATCCTTTGCAGAAGCTTCCGTTCGAAAATCGTCGAGATAGTCTCCGACTTCGAGATGAATCTCGTTGAGCATGTGGCGCTCTACAACGTGGGCTACCGCGCTCAATGCCTCGGGATCTTTGTCGTAAAGCCAAAGCCCGCCGTCGGACAATGCGTGAAGCAATTTGAGCTGCGGCTCTTCACTCGATCCAATTGAGAGTGAACGAAACGCATGACCTGAAGACATTTGCCGCAAAACAATCTTCACGCCACGCATCAGGTTCTTGGCAACATCTGCCTTTTCGTCAGTGTAGTGCTCCCAAATCTTGACCTTTTCCCGCAAGTCCTTTTCTGCTGCAGCCAACCCTTCCTCTAGCAGGTCCGTTCTCGTTACCACAACTCACTCCATGCGCTGATGATTGAGTTTACGTTGACGCGATGCCCGTCCCATAATGAACAAAAAAGCGCAGTCACCAACTCGGTGGTTGCGCGATTGGGCAAACAAAAAGGAGTAGTGAGAAGTTGATGGTGCGGTCGAGAAGACTCGAACTTCCACGGGTTGCCCCACAGCGACCTCAACGCTGCGCGTCTACCAATTCCGCCACGACCGCACGTGGTAGAAGCCGTCACCGGCGCGCCGCATGTAACAAATCGATTTGGGTCAGACAAGAGCCCGTGGCGTTTTTTTGACGGGCTTGACAGCGGTCGGCAGCCCTTGCATCGCCTCAGCTTCTGCGCCACATATTCCGGCATCGCAGGCAGAAACGATCCATTCATGAAACGCGACGAGTTCAGCGCCGGTTTTTTTGCTGCGGCCGGATCACCGCCGGTCGAATGGCGCGTTGAAGAGCGCCTTGTAGACTATGACATGGCTGTGTCCTTTATGGAGGAACGCGCCGCAGCAATTCGCGACGGCAGGGCCGACGAATTGGTCTGGCTCGTCGAGCATCCGCCGCTCTATACGGCGGGCACCAGCGCCAGAGAGGCTGACTTGATCGCGCCGGATCGGTTCCCGGTGCATCATACCGGCCGTGGTGGGGAATACACCTATCATGGTCCCGGCCAGCGGGTCGCCTATGTCATGCTCGACCTGAAGCGCCGACGGTGTGATGTCCGCGCATTTGTCTCGGCATTGGAAGCCTGGATCATCGAGACGCTGGCCTCAATGAACATTAAAGGTGAACGACGAGAAGACCGGGTCGGGGTGTGGGTGGTTCGACCGGAGCGCTCTCTCCTGGCCGACGGCACGCCGGCCGAGGACAAAGTTGCGGCAATCGGTATCCGGCTGCGCCGTTGGGTGAGCTTTCACGGCATATCGATCAATGTGGAGCCGGATCTCGAGCACTTCTCAGGAATTGTGCCCTGTGGGGTCACTGGCCATGGGGTCACCAGCCTCGTTGATCTCGGGTTGCCAGTGACCATGGCGGACACCGATCTGGCATTGCAGCAAAGTTTCGAAGCAGTTTTTGGAGCTACTCGCAACGCCGATTAAAGGACGCTATTCGTCCTCGCACGGCCACTGGGCAGACGGGCCCAATCCCTCAGGCAGCACTGTCTTCTCATCACCACAGGCAATGTCTATTTGCGATTGTACAAGACCCACTGCCTGGCTGATGTCCTGACCATCGAAGCGCGTCAGGAACAGGAAGGAACCGGTGAAATCGTTCCGCCCGGAGAGTTTGGCGTTTCGGAAATCGGCCCTGGCCAGGTTGGCAAACTCGAAATTGACGTTCTCCACCACAGCATTCTCGAAGTTGGCGCGGCCAAGCTCGGCTTTGGAAAAGTTCGTGTTCGTCAGGTTGGTATTGCCGAAGTCGGCGCGCTGCATTTCCGACTTTTCAAGATCGGTGTCGGACAGGTCCGCTCCATCGAAATTGGTGCGGTATCCCACTGCCTTTGTGAAGTTTGCGCCGGTAATGGTCGAATCGCTCATGAAAGTGCGCAGGAGGGTCGCCTTCTCAAAATCAGCGCCGTCGAGCTTCGAGCCCCGCAGGTCAGTCGACGTCAGGTCGGCGCCGGTCAGATTTGCGTTCGTTAATGTAGCACCTTCCAATATGAGGTTTCGCTTTCGACAATCCGACCAGTTCACCCCATCCCCCGGACTGCTTGAGCAGGATGCATCGGCAGAAACCGTCATTCCGGTCCAGGCAGCCAAAACGATGGCCACGGTCCACGGCACTGTCACAAAAAGGCGGAACTGTTCCATTGAGTCACTCCCATAGGCTCGTGCTGACAGTCTAACCAATTTCATGTCCATTTGATGTAAGATTTGCGTGGGATACGCAACCCGTTCGGTGATCAGAAATGCTTGCCCGGCTGAAATGGGCCGATGCGTGTCGATGCGGCAACCAGATAGGCGGTGGACCAGCCGATCAGCAAAAATCCGCTGATTCCCTCCAGTCCTGCCAGCAATTGCCAATCGTCGTGCAGCAATTGGTCTCCGTAGCCTAATGTGGAAAACGTGATGGCTGAGAAATAGAGCGAATCCGTAAAATCCGGAATCGCGCCGACCAAGGTATAGACCACCGCCCACAGCCAGATCTCGATCATGTGGAGCAGAAAGAGGCCGTGCACCACGGTGACCATGGCAATCATCTTGCGACGGTAACCGTGCAAGGGATGACGCTCTGCTATGAGATTGGTGATGTTGGCGACCAGCACCATCCCGCCGGTGTGAATGACAACGGTGAGAGAAATGACGATCGTCCCCAGAAGCAGATTGAGTAGCATCGGTGGTACCCCGAAAATTGAAACATGCGTGCGACACGCGGTGCAACAGCGGAAATCGATATCCGATAAAGTCTGGGGAAGCGACTTCAAAGGGTGTGATGGCCATTATCAGCGTCGGGCATCGGCTACGGGCACATTTTTGGCGGAAACAACAAAACCATGCTGCACGGCCGCGATTATCAATCGTCAGGTGACCGCGCATCGGATCGATGTCCGCGGTTCAGTGCAATTGGCGATAGGAGCACCCCATGCAGCGGGCCACCGGCGCAAAAACGGGCAACACCGACTTCGACACACTCGGAGGCCGAATTTCGCGCGCCCGTGATGGATTGAACCTCTCAACGGCTCAACTGGCGCGCCGGCTCGGCGTAAAGTCCAATACCGTGAACGACTGGGAGACGGACCGGTCCGAACCAAGGGCCAATCGGGTGACGATGCTGGCCGGAGTGCTCGGCGTTTCTCCAACCTGGCTTTTGACCGGCATTGGCGAATCACCCGCAGCACCAGAGGTTCACTCCGAATTGCGTGTGCTGATGACCCAGATAGCGCGGCTTCGGGATTCCCACGACGACATGTCGAAGACCATCGAAACGCTGGAGCTGGAAGCCGAGCGCATCGCAGGCGCTTTATCTCGGTAATTTGCCTCCGACACCTGCAAGACTTGCATTCGCATCTTGAGCCGTGGCTCCGGGTCTGACAGTGTACCCGGCGAAACAAAACTTGCTTACCACGTTGGGAGGGACACATGGATGTACGTGCCGCCGTTGCCGTTGAAGCCGGCAAGCCACTAGAGATCACCACGGTTCAACTGGATGGCCCAAGGGCTGGCGAAGTGCTGGTCGAAATCATGGCGACCGGCATTTGTCACACCGACGAATTCACACTCTCAGGTGCAGATCCGGAAGGGATTTTCCCGGCCATACTGGGTCACGAGGGCGCCGGTATCGTACGTGAGGTCGGTGAAGGTGTTACCTCGGTGAAGCCCGGTGACCATGTCATTCCACTCTACACGCCCGAATGCCGCCAGTGCGAATACTGCCTCAATCCGAAGACCAATCTGTGTCAGGCCGTCCGCGCCACCCAAGGTCAGGGCCTGATGCCGGATGGCAGCAGCCGGTTCTCAATGGGCGGCGAGCAGCTCTTCCACTATATGGGCACCTCGACCTTCGCCAATTTCACCGTTCTGCCGGAGATCGCACTCGCCAAGATCAATCCGGACGCGCCGTTCGACAAGGTCTGCTACATCGGCTGTGGTGTGACCACCGGTATCGGCGCCGTCATCAACACGGCGAAAGCCGAGCCCGGATGCCGGGCTGTCGTATTTGGCCTCGGCGGCATCGGGCTCAACGTGATCCAGGGTTTGCGGCTGATCGGTGCCGAGATGATCGTCGGCGTCGACCTCAACAACGACAAGAAGGAATGGGGCGAGAAGTTCGGGATGACCCACTTCGTCAACCCGTCGGAAGTCGAAGGCGATCTGGTTCCCCACCTTGTTGATCTGACGAAAGGTGGCGCCGACTATTCGTTCGAATGCATCGGAAATGTCAACGTGATGCGCGATGCGCTGGAGTGCTGCCACAAGGGCTGGGGCGAATCCATCATCATCGGCGTTGCCGGGTCCGGCCAGGAAATTACCACACGGCCCTTCCAGCTGGTGACCGGCCGTGTCTGGCGCGGCACCGCCTTCGGTGGTGCGCGCGGTCGCACCGATGTACCAAAAATCGTCGACTGGTACATGGACGGCAAGATCGAGATCGATCCGATGATCACCCACACACTGGCCCTGGAAGACATCAACAAGGGCTTCGACCTCATGCATGCCGGCGAGAGCATCCGCTCCGTCGTCGTCTACTAGAGCCGCATGGCCGAAGGGCCAACGGTTTTCGTCGACGCGGACGCATGCCCGGTCAAGCCGGAGGTCGTCCGCGTCGCTGAACGCTACAGCTTTCCAGTCACCTTCGTTGCAAATGGCGGCCTTCGGCCGTCTCGCGACCCCATGATCCGCAATATCATCGTCAGTGACGGGCTGGATGCCGCCGATGACTGGATCGCTGACAATGTCAGCGAAGCCGATATCGTCATCACCGCAGACGTGCCGCTTGCCGGACGCTGTGTCACCAAAGGCGCTCACGTCCTTGGTCCCACAGGACGGGTTTTCGACCATACGAATATCGGAATGGCCACGGCCGTGCGCGATTTGAATCAGCATCTGCGTGAAAGTGGAGAAATCAGCGGCTACAACGCTGCTTTCTCGCAAAAGGACCGTTCCCGCTTTCTGGAGGCTCTGGACCGCCTGGCCCGACGAGCAATCAAGAAAAAATAAGTATGAAAAACAAAGAGGTATCGGCGGAAATGATTGTCGTTTCAGAAGTCAAATCCCATGGCGGAACCCAAGGGGTCTACACCCACCCGTCGCAGAGTTGCGGGTGCGACATGACCTTCGCAGCCTATGTACCCGCGGCCGGCGAAAACACGTCCCTGCCCGTTCTATGGTATTTGTCCGGCCTGACCTGCACCCACGCCAATGTGATGGAAAAGGGCGAATATCGGCGGCTTGCTGAGGAACTGGGCCTCATCGTCATTTGCCCGGACACCAGTCCGCGCGGCGACAAGATCGCAGACGAGCCGGACAATTGGCAAATGGGCACCGGCGCCGGCTTCTACGTCAATGCGACAGAGGCGCCCTGGTCCGCCAATTATCAGATGTACACCTACATCACCGAGGAATTGTCTTCGCTCATCGCCGAGCAGTTCCCGGCAGACATGAGCCGGCAATCCATATTCGGCCACTCGATGGGCGGCCATGGTGCACTGACGATCGCATTAAAGAACCCAGAACGGTTCAAGAGCTGCTCGGCTTTCGCGCCTATCGTGAACCCGATGAAAGCCGACTGGTCTGCCGGTGCCCTCGGCACCTATCTCGGGAGCGACCAGTCTACATGGCGCGCCTACGACGCCTGTGCGCTTATCGAAGACGGTGCGAGGTTTCCCGAACTGCTCGTGGATCAGGGAGGCTCGGACGGTTTTCTGGATTCAGGTCTGAGACCATGGCTGCTGGAAGAAGCGTGCAAGAAGGCCGGCATCCCGCTGACCCTTCGTATGCAGGAGGGATATGACCACTCCTATTTCTTCATTTCCAGTTTCATGGACGATCACATGCGCTGGCATGCGGCGCGCCTTGCCTGAGATCGACCGTTTGGGAGGATCGGATGTCAGAGTACCAGGTTGCTGTTATAGGCGGTGGGCCTTCGGGTCTGGCGGCCGCCCTGACGTTGTCACGCTCCATGATCCAAACCGTGTTGATCGACTCAGAGGCGCCACCTCGCAACGCCGCCTCCCCGCATATTGGCGCACTTCCAGTCGCCGACATGATCGCGCCGCAGGAATTCCGGAAAAAAATAGCTGGTGAAATCGACCGATACGGTTTCGTCGAACGTCGCAAATCGACGGTCGAAGCCATATCGGGGCAAGACACGTCGGCATTCTCGATAAAGACCAGTGACGGTTTGGTTGTAACGGCCGGAAAGGTGTTGGTGGCCACCGGCATGATCGACGTGTTTCCCGAGATCGACGGACTGAACGAGCGTTGGGGAAAATCCGTCATCAACTGTCCATTCTGCCAGGGTTTTGAGCACCGCAACCGACCCTGGGGCATTTATGTGAATCGGCCGGAAATCCTTGACGCCGCGGAAATCTACCTCAACTGGACCAACGATCTCGTTATGTGCATCGTCCCCGATATCCAGGCGTGTGATAATCGCCGGCAATACCTCGAAAGTCTTGGTGTCAAGCTGGCTTTCGGGTCAGTGACCGGTCTTAAGGGTGACGGGCCCGATCTTTCGAGCGTGCTGATGGCGGACGGATCATCGATTGAACGGGAAATCCTCCTGGTTTGGCCGCACCAGGTCCAAAGCGACCTCGTCGGATCATTGGGACTGCCACTAACCGACGAAGGCTATGTCAGGATTGATGAGGGATACAGAACGGGCATGCCCGGCATCTATGCTGCCGGTGACCTGGTCTATGGCGGCCATCAGAACACAAACACAGCCATCCACATGGGCAACATGGCCGCCGCCTCGATCGTTTTTGACATCTGCAAGTCAGGCTAGAGACAGATTCAGAAAGAACCCCACTTTAAATCAAGACGCCAGAAAGATCAGCGGACTGCAGTGTGCACTCTTTAGGTCTCACGTTATTTGCCAGCGGTAGATCGGATGTCAGCTGACCGGCCACCAAATCAATCGGTCATTTGTTCCAACCGGCTTTTCTTAGACCCTCAAGAATGTACTCCGCATCATCGACGTTGCGGTGCATGCGCGGCAATTCCTTAAATTCGACCGCCGTTCGACCGGGGTGCAATCTTTCGCACTCTTCTAAGGCCGACAAGGCCTCCTCCGTCCTGTCCAGATGTCCCAAGGCAGATGCCAGAACAAAATATGCGAATGGAAAACTTGAGTGCAGATTGATCGCATCTCGCGCGAACCTCACGGCTATTTCATTGTTTCGGGCTGTCAAATGGGCGCGGGCTAACATGCAAACGTAAAAGTGGGAGTTCGGTTCAAGAGGATTCAACCTGAGCCCCGTCTTTATGCTGGAAATTCCATCTTCCGGTTGCCCGGAATATGTCAGAGCGTTCCCAAGAATTATGTACGCCAGAGCGTTGCTGGGGTTGAGCGCTATTGCCCGTCGGACGTGAGCAATTCCGAGATCATGCTGGCCCATTCGCATGTGTGTATTGCCCAGCATCGTGTGGGCATAGGAGTCTGTTTCGTCAAGTTTCACAGATCGCTCGGCAGCAGCCAAAGATTCCGCCAACATCTCGTCTCTCTCCGAAACCTGCCAGACACCGACTTCATCGTGATAACTCAGCGCTAGTCCAGCGTGGGCTCGGCTGTAACTCGGGTCAACATCGATCGCTCGTTGGAAACATTCGCGCGACCTCGCATTGTCTTCTTTCGTTCCCTGATAAAAGAACGACATGCCACGCTGGTAATGATCCCAGGCATTCGGATCCGGTGTGTGGGATGCGGCTCGTTTTCTTTCCGCACGCTCCAACTCAGGCGCTACGGTAGCCGCTATCTTCTGGGTTATCTCATCCTGGAGTTCGAATATGTCCTCAATAGTCCGATCAAATTTTTCAGCCCAAACATGATGGCCCGTATTCGCGTCTATCAATTGAGCGTTTATGCGGATCCTCTCGCCACCTTTTCGAATACTGCCCTCAAGGACGTAACGAGCCCCAAGGTCAACCGCTATAGTACGCACGTCTGCAGAGCGACCTTTGTAGGTGAAGATCGAATTTCGAGCGATCACTGGAAATGAGCGGCAATTGGATAGAGCGGTAATGATGTCCTCGGTGAGTCCATCCGCAAAATACTCCTGATCGGCGTCTCCGCTCATGTTTACAAGTGGCAGCACAGCCAAAGCAGGTCGGGTGAAAAGTTCGCCCGCAGACACATGTTTTTCAGCGCTGGTTGACGCCTTGAATCGATAAACGCGGACCGCTTGGTCGATGTTCTTGAGCTGACGTTCACCCATGTCTTCGAACGCTAGATCCAACTTGTTTTCTACCTGCCGATAGGCGTCACCAGATACGACAACACCACCCGGTTCGGCGAGACGTTCCAGCCGAGCCGCTATGTTCACTCCATCGCCAAATATGTCGTCACCCTCAACAATTATGTCCCCGAGATTGACACCCATCCGAAACTTCAGCCTTTGGTTCTCGGGTTTATCGGCATCCTTTTCGCTCAGTTTCCCTTGGGTTTCCACGGCGCATTGAACAGCCTCAACCACGCTCGCAAACTCAACCAGTAGCCCATCGCCCATTTCCTTGACGATCCGGCCTTGATGCTTGATGAGCATAGGGCGAATAAGATCAGTAAAGACGGACTTCAGATATGCGAGCGTACCAGCCTCATCCCCGCCCATAAGGCGGCTATAACCGACAGCATCGACGGCGAGGATAGCGGCAAGTCTCCGTTGGATGCGTTCTTCGGACATGGTTGTTCTCAGGCAATTATTCGTGAGCACAATAGGCGAAGAAACGAACGATAGGTAGCGCCGGCCGCTGGAACGAATGTTCCGGGTTGGTCACAACCCTCCCGCCAGACAACGCAACCCGTTCGGCATCACCCAGTGACAGCTGAGTCTCAGCTTGGGGATGTTTGGCTGCCCAACACGACCTTCTGGCCGTTTTTCCTTCAAGTCCGCGGCCAGCGGGCTGGCAATCAGACAGGCTCAATATCTCCACGCGCCCAGCGTTCCTGGGTTTCGGCCATGAAATCCGAGAACCGGCCGGCATCAATGGCTAGGCGAATCCCCGCCATCAACGACTGGTAGTAGGCCAGATTGTTCCAGGTCAGCAGCATTCCACCCAGCGCCTCGTTGGCGCGAACCAGGTGATGCAGATAGGCGCGCGAATAGTTGCGCGCTGCCGGGCAGTCGGACGCCTCATCCAGAGGGCGTGGATCCTCGGCATGACGTGCATTGCGCAAATTCACCTTGCCACGGCTGGTGAACGCCTGGCCGTGGCGTCCTGCCCGGGTCGGCATGACGCAGTCGAACATGTCGACGCCGCGGGCCACCGAGCAGATGATATCGTCCGGGGTGCCGACACCCATGAGATAGCGTGGCCGGTCCTCCGGCAGGATTGGAACGGTAATGTCGAGCATGTCGAGCATGACTCCCTGCGGTTCGCCCACCGCCAGGCCGCCGATCGCGTATCCTTTGAGGTCCATTTCCTTGAGCGCTCGTGCAGAGCGTTCCCGCAAAGCGGGTACATCGCCGCCCTGGACAATTCCGAACATCGCCTTCCCCGGCTGGTTGCCGAAAGCCGACTTGCACCGCTCCGCCCAACGCAGCGAAAGCTCCATCGCGTCTTCGATTGCCTTGGGTTCTGCCGGCAACTTAACGCACTCATCAAGCTGCATCTGGATGTCGGAGCCGAGCAGGCCCTGGATTTCGATGGATCGCTCCGGCGACATGTCGTGTCGGCTGCCATCGATGTGCGAATGGAATATGACCCCCTCTTCGGTGATCTTGCGAAGGCCTGCCAGTGACATGACCTGAAATCCGCCCGAATCCGTCAGGATGGGATGCTGCCAGCCCGCAAATGTGTGCAGACCGCCAAGCCGGGCAATCCGTTCAGCACCCGGGCGCAGCATCAGATGATACGTGTTGCCGAGAATGATGTCGGAACCGAGATCCCGCACCTGATCCAGATACATAGCTTTGACGGTGGCCGCAGTCCCGACCGGCATAAAGGCCGGAGTACGAACCTCGCCTCGGGGCATGCTGATCTGACCCCGCCGGGCGCCTCCATCACGGCAGTGCACCGTAAACGTAAACTCTGTCGTCATTCGCTCGTCCGATCGGCTCTCATCAAAAGGCTTGAATCGCCGTAGGAATAGAAACGGTAACCGTTGTCGATCGCATGCGTATAGGCCTCTTTCATCATGTCGCATCCGCTGAATGCAGACACGAGCATGAAAAGCGTCGACCGCGGAAGATGAAAATTCGTCATGAGGATATCAACGAAGCGGAAACGATACCCCGGAGTGATGAAGATGTCCGTGGAACCTCGCCAGGGGTGCAATCGCCCTTCCTTATCGGCGGCACTCTCCAGCAGGCGAAGCGATGTGGTGCCGATGGCGACGATGCGCCCTCCGCGTTTCTTGACCTCGTTCAGTGCTTCGGCAGTCTCAGCAGAGACTTCACCTGTCTCCGAGTGCATTACGTGATCGTCAGTGTCGTCGGCTTTGACAGGCAAAAAGGTCCCAGCCCCAACATGAAGTGTCACCCGATGCCGTTCGATGCCCGCATGATCCAGCCTATCGAACAGGTCCTCAGTGAAGTGCAGCCCGGCTGTCGGCGCCGCAACGGCGCCTTCCTGCTTCGCATAGATGGTCTGGTAGTCGGTCCTGTCTCGAGAATCTTCAGCGCGCTTTGAAGCGATGTAAGGGGGCAGCGGAATGTGTCCCTGCGACGCGATTGCCGCGTCGAGCGCTGCTCCTGAAAGGGTAAATCGCAAATCGGCCTCGCCGTCAGCACCGCGGCTTTCGACCGTTCCCTCTAGCTCGCCAGCAAGACATACATCGGCCGCGGCACCAAAACGGAACCGATCGCCGGCCTTCACACGCTTTGCGGGCCGCAGAAACGCTTTCCAGCGATCCGCGCCGATCCGCTGGTGAAGCGTGGCCGAAAGGCCGCACGTCAACTCTCCATCCGCGCTGTCGCGGATTCGTATCCCCTCAAGCTGTGCCGGGATCACCTTCGTATCATTTAACACCAGCGCATCACCGGGCCGCAGCAGATCTACAAGATCACGCACATGGTGGTCCGACATTCCAGAAGTCGGGTCAACAAGCAACAAGCGCGCACTGTCGCGCGGCGACGCTGGTCGCAGGGCTATGGCTTCCTCGGGAAGATCAAAATCAAACAGATCAACGCGCATGGTCAAATTCGGCCGGTAAAGAAACGGCGCCCGCATCCATCGATGCGAGCGCCGTTTCCGCAAATAGTGATCGGGTTAGAGGTCGGCGGCAACACGCATGCTGTCGATGCTGTCGGGGTCTTTCACAGGCTCACCGCGCTTGATCTTGTCGATGGTGTCCATCCCCTCGATGACCTGTCCCCATACGCTGTATTGTTTGTTCAGCCAGGGAGCATCGTCGAAGCAGATGAAGAACTGAGAGTTGGCCGAGTTCGGGTTCTGCGAACGCGCCATGGAGCAGGTTCCCCGGACATGGCTGACATTTGAAAACTCGGCTTCCAGGTCCGGCTTTTCCGAACCGCCCATACCGGTGCCGGTTGGATCTCCGGTTTGCGCCATGAACCCGTCGATAACCCGGTGAAACACGACACCGTCGTAGAATTTTTCCCGTGCCAGCTCCTTGATGCGTGTCACGTGTTTCGGCGCCAGGTCAGGCAGCAGTTCAATGACCACCTTGCCTTTGCTGGTTTCGATGACGATGGTGTTTTCCGGGTCCTTGTATTCGGCCATGCGAATTCTCCTTGGTATTTTCGTTTATCCGCCAACCCGGACCTTGATCATCCGGTCCGGATCTTCGACGACGCCGTTTGCCGCTTCGTCGCCGCGCTTGATCTTCCTGACGTGCTGCATGCCATCGATGACGCGACCGAACACCGTATACTGGTTGTTCAGGAAATGCCCATCATCGAACATGATGAAAAACTGCGAGTTTGCCGAATTGGGATTGCTCGAACGTGCCATGCCGACAATACCGGCATCGAACGGAACACTGGAAAACTCTGCCGGCAGGTTGGGTTTGCTGGAACCGCCTGTGCCGACCCTTCGAGGGCTGAAACCTGCTTCCAAGTCGCCAAATTGAACGTCGCCCGTCTGGGCCATGAATCCGTCGATCACGCGGTGGAAAGCGACATTGTCATATTGGCCTTCCCTGGCCAGTTCTTTGATCCGCGCCACATGTTCGGGCGCAACGTCCGGCAGCAGCTCGATGACGACGTCACCGTCTTTCAGCGTGATTGTCAGTTTGTTATCCGGTTTGACATCTGCTGCAGCGGTTACGATCAGGCCAAACGCCATCATTGCCGCTACGGCGATTGTTCTAAGTAAATTCATTGGGTCTCCGTTTCCACCGGCCATGCTTCGAGTTGTTTGCAGGCCGGATGCCTAATTGCGTTCACCAAGTGCCGTGAGAACAGGGCCAGGCACAAAGGCGCTGACGTCCCCGCCCATCGCCGCGATCTGGCGTACCAATGTGGCGGTAATGGGCCGGTTGAGCGGACTGGCCGGCAGGAAGACCGTCTGGATCTCCGGGGCCATCTCGCGGTTCATTCCAGCCATTTGCATTTCGTAGTCGAGGTCGCTGCCATCACGCAGTCCGCGCATCAGCATCGTCGCTCCGTTTTGCCTCGCCGCATCGACAGCGAGATTGTCAAACGAAACCACCGAAATCCGGTTTTCTTCCCCTGGCAAAACACCCGCCAGCGAGGCGGATATCAACTCAGCACGTTTGTCGAAGCTGAAAAGCGGTTTCTTCGAAGCCTGAACCCCGATGCCAACCACAATGCGGTCAGCCACATTCAGGGCCTGAACCAGGACATCCATATGCCCGTTGGTGATCGGATCGAACGAACCTGGGTAGAAAGCAACCGTCATGCCTGTCTCGCGCATCTGAACCGCTCGGCGGATTCAGTGCCTTTTGTCACGGCAGGAAGGCGGGTGCAAGCCAAACGGACACCTGCGGCAACAACACCATCTAAAAAGATGAACGGTAACTGAATGCGGGCTTCAGAAAGCCGTCAGGCGCGAATTCTTAATGTGATTCCAACAATTGCAGGAGAATTCACAATGGTTGTTTTATTCCTTGTTGCTACCCTCTTCGCAACAACCACGATTGCTTCCGCCTTGCTGTTGGCCTCATCCCGTCAGGCAGTACGGCAGAAGCGGGATGAGCGTCGCAACTGACAGGCAATGCCGACGCGGTCCGGGCTGTTGGGGGGATCACGATGCCGTGCGCAAATATTAACTTTCGTTCACACAGCATCGACCAGCATTGAATGTGCTGGATTCAGTCACCATATCCCCAATGACACGGAACTGCTCGGGACTGACGAATAGTCAGGTTTGCCGAAAGGTAAAATTCTGGAGTCGAAGATGATTACAGCACTTACAATTCTTGCCGTTCTCATTGCATCCATGTTCCTCGCGACCATGGGCGCGGCGATGCTTGCCATGCGTCGGGAAGAAATCGAAGCGACCGAAAAGGCGCGGACCAGAACCCGCCATTAGCCAATTTTGAGTTTATCAGGGATCCCTTTGACCTCCAATCAAGACCCCTGAGAATCCGGATGGTTCCCCTGCCATCCGGATTTTTCGTTTTTAGAGCAGATCTTTGTTTTCGTTCAAGCGAACATGGCTCATGCCTTCGACACATTAAGAGCCGGCGCCTTACTCTGGTGCAGGATTGGTCTCCGGTCCTTCGGTTCCGTCCGCATCTCCGTTGTCGCCATTTTCCTCATCGGATTCCGGTTCGTTGATGCGCTCGACCGACACCACCCGTTCCTGCTTCGAGGTGGAAAAGATCGTCACGCCTTTCGTTGCGCGGCTGGCGATGCGAATGCCATTGACCGGAACACGGATCAACTGGCCCCCGTCTGACACCAGCATGATTTGATCTTCTTCTTCCACTGGGAAGGTCGCCACCAGTAGGCCGATTTCATCAACTTTAGCCGTATCCGTTGCGCGAATACCCTTGCCGCCACGCCCGGAAACTCGGAAATCGTAGGATGAAGACCGTTTGCCGTAACCCTTTTCGCTGACCGTCAGAACGAATTGTTCCACCGCTTGCAATTCGAGTGCCCGCTCTTCGGTCAAATCGCCTTCGCCTTGCTCGGTGGTGTCTTCACCCACCAGTTCCACGTCGTCGGCACGGCTCCATTTGATGTAAGCAGCCCGCTCAGCCGGCGTCGCCTCGACGTGCGCAAGGATCGTCATGGATATGACCTTGTCGCCGTCTGCAAGGCTGATCCCTCGCACGCCAACGGAGTTGCGTCCCGCAAACACTCTGACGTCAGTCACTGGGAAACGAATGCATTGCCCCAGCGCCGTGGTCAGCAGCACATCATCATGCTCGCTGCAGGTTTCAACATTCAGAATGGCGTCCTTTTCGTCATCCAGCTTCATGGCGATCTTGCCATTGCGGTTGACCTGGACGAAGTCCGACAGTTTGTTGCGCCGCACCGTTCCCCGAGTCGTGGAGAACATGACGTCGAGGTCGCTCCAGCTCTCTTCGTCCTCCGGGAGTGGCATGATCGATGTGATGCGCTCGCCCTGCTGCAACGGCAGCATGTTAATCAGAGCTTTGCCGCGTGCCTGTGGTGATCCAATCGGCAGTCGCCAGACCTTCTCCTTGTAAACGATGCCACGCGAGGAAAAGAACAGAACCGGCGTATGGGTATTGGCCACGAACAACCGCGTGACGAAATCCTCGTCCCGCGTTGACATGCCGGACCGCCCCTTACCGCCGCGCCGCTGGGCGCGATAGGTGGTCAGGGGCACACGTTTGATGTAGCCGGAATGCGACACGGTCACCACCATGTCCTCCCGGGCGATCAGGTCCTCGTCCTCCATGTCCGGACCGCCTTCGGTAATTTCCGTGCGGCGCGGTGTAGCGAACTCGTCGCGAACGTCGATCAGCTCTTTTTTGACGATTTCAAAGATGCGGATACGCGATGCCAGGATTTCCAGGTAATCCTTGATCTCCGTGCCGATCGTGTTCAATTCGTCGGCAATTTCGTCGCGACCAAGTGCAGTGAGGCGCGCAAGGCGCAGTTCCAGGATCGCCCTCGCCTGCTCTTCGGACAGGTTGTAGGTTCCGTCCTCGTTGATGCGATGGCGCGGATCGTCGATCAGAACGATAAGGGGTTCGACGTCTTTCGCAGGCCAGCGGCGCTCCATCAACTGGCGACGCGCCTCGGCAGGATCCGGTGCGTTGCGGATCAGGCTGATGACCTCGTCGATATTGGCAACGGCAATCGCCAGTCCGACGAGCACATGAGCCCGTTCCCGAACTTTGTTGAGCAGGAATTTAGTCCGCCGGCTGATGACTTCTTCGCGGAAGGACACGAATGCCTTCAGCATGTCCAACAGCGTCATCTGTTCCGGCTTGCCGCCGTTGAGTGCAACCATGTTGCAACCAAACGAGGTCTGCAGTGGCGTGAACCGATACAACTGGTTCAGCACGACATCGGCAACCGCATCGCGTCGCAATTCGATGACCACTCGATATCCGTCCCGGTCCGACTCGTCGCGGATGTCGGATATGCCCTCGACACGCTTGTCGCGCACCAGTTCGGCCATCTTCTCGATCATCGAGGCCTTGTTGACCTGATAAGGCACCTCGGTGACGATCAGCGCCTCGCGCTCGCCACGGATTTGTTCAGTATGGACACGCCCGCGCATCACCACAGAGCCGCGGCCGGTCTTGTAGGCAGACGCGATGCCGCCGCGCCCGAGGATCAATCCCCCGGTGGGGAAATCCGGGCCCGGTATGATATCTATCAGCTCTGAAAGGTCGATCGATGGATTATCGATTAGAGCGATACAGCCATCAATCACCTCGCCGAGATTGTGCGGCGGTATGTTGGTTGCCATGCCAACGGCAATCCCACCGGCGCCGTTGACCAGCAGATTGGGGAAGCGCGCCGGAATGACCCGCGGCTCGCTGGCCGATGCATCGTAGTTCTCCTGGAAATCGACGGTATCCTTGTCGATATCCTCCAGAAGTTCGTGGGCGACCTTGGCCAGACGCGATTCGGTGTATCGCATGGCAGCCGGTGGGTCGCCGTCGATCGACCCGAAATTTCCCTGCCCGTCGATCAGCGGGACGCGCATGGAGAAGTCCTGGGCCATGCGCACCATGGCATCGTAAATCGCCTGGTCGCCATGCGGGTGATATTTACCCATGACGTCACCGATGATGCGGGACGACTTCACGTATTTGCGGTTCCAGTGGAAGCCGCCTTCATGCATGGCGTACAGGATGCGCCGGTGCACCGGCTTCAATCCGTCCCTGACATCGGGCAGCGCCCGGCTGACGATTACGCTCATGGCGTAGTCGAGATAGGACCGCTGCATCTCCTCCATGATCGAAATTGGCTCGATGCCAGGCGGATCGGATGGGGGTGTCAGGGAATTATCGTGTTCTGACAAAGAATTAGGCTCGCTGAATGCTGTCGAATCGTTGCCGACATTTATAGACGATCGGCGCTACAAAAGCCAATTCCGTGCGACTGTAAAGCCGCATAATTATATGAACAATTTCAGTTAGTTACAGCGCGAAATCTCACACCGGCAACCGTTGCCGCCGCCAGCACGGCTTTTTTTGCCAAGACATTGCGAATCCCGCCCGTTTTGCAATGAGATTTACGGGCCGAAATGATGCCATCGGCCTCACCCGAGCCAGCCAGTGAGGCGATCCAGCGCCTCCTCCATGTCCGCTGTCGATCCCGCATAGGAAAAGCGCACAGTCTTGTGCCCGTCCACCGGATCGAAATCATGTCCGGGCGTGGCCGCAACATGAACTTCTGCGAGCATTTTCTTGCAAAACTCCATGGAATCATTCGTAAATCTGCTGGCGTCAACATACGCGTAGAAGGCGCCATCCATGGGCGACGCGATGGTAAAGCCGATTTCCGGAAGTCGTTTCTTGAGCAAGGCGCCATTGCGGCGATAGGTATCCTTGACCCTTTCGAGTTCTTCGGCTGCACCGAAAGCAGCGCAGGCGGCGATCTGGGAAAGCTCGGGAGCACTGATGTAAAGGCTCTGGGCTACCCGTTCGAGCGGACGGACAGAATCGTGTGGCAGCACCATCCAGCCGATCCTCCATCCCGTCATGCAATAGTATTTCGAGAAGGAATTGATCACCACGGAGCGGTCACTGATCGACAAGGCCGTGGTTTCGTCATCGCCATAGCTCAGGCCATGATAAATCTCATCCGAGAGGAACGTGATGCCTGCCGCATCGCAGTAATCAATAACCGCCTTGAGCGCCGTACGTCCCGTTACCGTGCCTGTTGGATTGGCCGGACTGGCCAGGAGAACCCCGGCGATCGGGCCATCGGCTGACGCTGCCTCAAGTGCCTCCGGGGTCAGGGTAAAGCCGGATTGTGCTCCGGCTGGTATTTCCACTGCTTCCAGGCCAAGGGCGGCCAGTATGTTGCGGTATGCGGGATAACCCGGGCGTGTAATGGCGACGCGGTCGCCGGCATCGAAAAACGTCAGGAACGCCAAGTTGAAGCCTGCGGAGGATCCGGTCGTCACCGCGATCCGCGACGGTTCCACTATGACACCGTATCTTCGGCTGTAATGTTGCGATATCGCGGTTCTGAGAGCATTGGTTCCAAGCGAATCCGTATAACCGATCTGACCGGCCTCGAGCGCTTCTGAAGCAGCCCTGCGGACAGCTTCCGCTGCAGGATGGGCCGGCTGGCCGACAGCCATTGAGATGACGGGATGGCCTTCGCGGGCGCGCTGGCCGGCAGTCGCCAGGACATCCATAGCGTGGAAAGGTTCAACCGCACTGCGTTTGGAGATTTTGATCAACAAAAGGTATCCGGATTACAGGTTGATGGAAGGAGATGCGAAGCCATTGCGACATCGCAAAAGCGCCACACAAATGCCCGATTGCGATGGCGATCACAAGCGCACTATTGTAATCACTTTCACGCGATAAAGTAGTCCGGGCGGTGGGCTTCTGCGCCGATAGACTGTTAATACCAAGGGAAGCGTTTCCTTGGTACCTTCGTTCCAAGGAGCATGTGCGATGCATCATCGACGGAGCAACGACCCCACCATGAATCTGATTGACGGCACATTGCTGCGCAGAGCGGTCGCGCTCTTTGCGGCCTTGGCAATGTGCATGACGTCGCTGATACCGGCGCAGGCTCAAGGCCTTCCAGTCGTCCGAGATGCGGAAATCGAAGGTCTGATGACGGATTATGCGCGTCCGATCTTCAAAGCGGCCGGACTCAGCAACCGCGGCATCGATATCATTCTGCTCAACAACCTGTCGTTTAATGCTTTCGTCGCCGGTCGTCGGATCTTTATCAACACCGGTGCGATCGTCCTTGCCGAATCACCCAATGAAATCATTGGGGTGTTGGCTCATGAATCGGGGCACATCGCCGGAGGTCATCAGGAACGCCTACGCGAACAGCTAGCCCGTGCGAGAATCCTTGCCGTGGTGGGAACACTCGCCGGGATCGGAGCGGCAGCCGCGGCTAGTGCTGCGGGATCGTCGGGAGCAAGCAGCGTTGGCGGTGGTTTGGCTGCAGCTGCACCCAGCATCGCCCAGCGATCCCTGCTGAGTTACCAACGCACAGAGGAAATTAACGCCGATCGGGCGGCGATCAAATATCTCAATGCAACCGGCCAATCGTCGAAGGGCATGCTGACGACCTTCAAACGGTTTCAGCAACAGGCGGCCCTTGCCGGAGTTGGGCGTGATCCATACACGTCCAGCCACCCGTTGCCCCGAGACCGCATAGCGCTGATGGAGGAACTGGCGCGAAAAAACAAAAATTTCAACAAGAAGGATCCGGCATCCCGCCAGCGTCGACACGATATGGCGCGGGGAAAAATTGCGGCGTATTCAGGCGGTGCTGCAGCCGTCGCGCGGGTGTTTAACAACAACAAGAAGAACGTTGGATACCGATACGGCATCGCCATCGCTTCGTATCTGCGTGGAGATACACGCCGGGCCCTGGCCGATATCGACAAGTTGATTGCCCAGGACCGCAACAATCCCTACTTGCATGAGATGAAGGGTGAAATCCTGCTCGGCGCCAGGCAACCGAAGAAAGCGGCTGCATCTTTGGCGAAAGCAGTCAAATTGGACAAAAAGAAATCTGGCGTTCTGCGCGGCCGGCTCGGCTTCGCCTATCTTCAGACTGGTGATGCGGCACAGGCCCAGAAAGCCGTTCGTGAACTGCAGGCCGCGATCAAGTCAGACCCCGATAATTTTAACGCATACGGCCATCTCTCGAGAGCTTACGCGCAGTCAGGCGATGTCGCCAATGCCGAGCTTGCCCAGGCACAGGGATATTTTCGGGCCGGGAATGTCCGAGAGGCCAAGCGTTTCGCGGCACGCGCTCAGCGCAAGATGAAAAAGGGCACACCGAGCTGGCAGCGCGCCAACGATATCGTCAAATACAGATCGAAATAGAAGAGCGGCATGGGCCGCGACCAAGAGGATCCGATGATCACTACCATCAAAAATTACACTAAAGCGGCCGTCGTGGCTCTGGCGATCGGCACAGTGCCTGCTCCAGCTCTCGCTCTTGACGCTGCTGAAAAGGAAGAGCTCGGCGCGTTCATTCGCGAGTATCTGATAGCCAATCCCGAGATCCTCTTCGAGGTTCAAGAGGCCTACACGGCCCAACAGGAAGCTCAGCAGCGTGACCAGGCGCGGCTTGCGATATCCAGCGCCCAAGAAGAGATCTTCCAGTCACCGCATGACCTGGTGCTCGGAAACCCGGAGGGCAACGTGACGATTGTCGAGTTTTTCGACTACAACTGCGGCTTCTGCAAACGCGCCATGAGGGACATGCAGGAGATGATCGACGCCGATCCCAATATCCGCTTTGTATTGAAGGAACTACCGATCCTCGGCGATGACTCATTGGATGCCCACAGAGTGAGCGTAGCACTCCAACGCATTGCGCCGGACAAGGCCGTCGATTTCCATATGGATCTGTTGGGTGGTCGTGGTCGCGCCACAGAAGAAACCGCCATTGAGGTTGCAGTCGCACTTGGAGTTGACGAAGCCAAGCTTCGCGAGGCCATGAAGGACGAAAGCATCTCGGAACTGTTCACCGCCACGTACCGGATCGCTGATAATCTGGGCATCAGCGGCACACCGTCATATGTGGTGGGCGACGAGGCCGTTTTCGGCGCCGTGGGTGTTGAGCCCCTGACTGCCAAGGTTGAAAACATGCGGACCTGCGCCAGCGCTACTTGCTAGCCCGGAAGTGTCGACCTTTAACGGTAATTGTTAGCCAGATTTGTCGAGAAACAGGTTGACACCGACGGGGCGGGCCTTTTCCTGCCGCGATGTGCCGTCTATATGTCGATCAACTCAATTTCCATCAGGCGGGACATGGCGCGCAAAGTCTTCATTCTCAACGGGCCCAATCTCAATCTGCTCGGCCAGCGCGAACCGGGGATTTACGGAGCCAAGTCGCTGGATGATATCGCCACGGATTGCCGATCCAAGGGTGCTGAAATCGGTCTGGACGTGGATTTTCGTCAGAGCAACCATGAAGGTGTGCTTGTTGACTGGCTGCATGAGGCATTGGAGGCGGCAGAAGGGGTTGTGATCAATCCAGGTGCATATGGGCACAGGTCCATCGCACTCCACGATGCGATTCGCGCGATCAAACTGCCGGTTATCGAGTTACACCTTTCCAACATCCACGCCCGCGAACCATTCCGTCACGAATCGATGATAGCTCCGGTCGCAGCCGGTATCATCATTGGGTTTGGTCCGGCGGGCTATACGTTGGCTCTCCAGGCTCTGGCCGACATCATCAAAAACAATTCATAAAGGGCGCACGCAATGGCAGAAAAGAAATCCCGAATCGATCAGGATCTGGTGCGCGACCTCGCCAACATCCTGACGGAGACGGATCTGACCGAGATCGAGGTCGAGCAGGACGATCTTCGGATCCGGGTATCACGGGGCGGCCAGTTCATTCAGGCAGCAGCCCCGGCTTTTGCGCCACCGCCCACCACAGCACCTGCACCTGCGCAGGTGGCCGTCGCTGCCGAGCCGGCCGCTGATACCGGCGCAAGTCTCAAAAATGCGGTAACATCGCCGATGGTCGGCACTGCCTATCTGGCTCCGTCGCCTGATACCGACAATTTCGTGCAAATCGGACAGGCGGTGACCGAAGGGCAACCGGTCTTGATCATCGAGGCGATGAAAACGATGAACCAGATACCGGCGCCGCGGTCTGGAACGGTAACGGCGATTCTCGTTGAGGACGCCCAGCCGGTCGAGTTCGGCGAGCCGCTCCTGATCATCGAATAGGCGCAAGCAATGCTGTCCAAGGTTCTCATAGCCAATCGCGGCGAGATCGCGCTGCGCGTCCTGCGTGCCTGCAAAGAGTTGGGTATCAGTACGGTCGCTGTCCACTCGACGGCCGATGCCGACGCCATGCACGTCAGGCTCGCCGACGAGAGCGTATGCATCGGCCCCCCCGCTTCACGGGAGAGCTACCTCAACATCCACCAGATTGTCTCCGCCTGCGAAATTACCGGAGCGGATGCGGTTCACCCCGGCTACGGATTTCTGTCCGAAAATGCCAAATTTGCCGAAATTCTGGAAGCCCACGGCATCACGTTCATCGGACCGACAGCCGAACACATCCAGATCATGGGCGACAAGATCACCGCCAAGAAGACTGCTGAAGAACTGGGCATTCCGGTGGTCCCCGGCTCTGAGGGCGAGATCAGTGACGAGCGAGAAGCCGCCCTTGTAGCGGCGGAAATCGGCTACCCCGTCATCATCAAGGCCACAGCCGGCGGTGGTGGCCGCGGCATGAAAGTTGCCAAAAACGAGGAAGAACTTGCCCTTGCTTTGGCAACGGCACAAACCGAAGCCGGCGCTGCGTTCGGCAACGAAGCCGTCTATATCGAGAAATATCTCGGCAAGCCGCGCCATATCGAGATCCAGGTAATGGGTGATGGACGCGGCGATGCGGTTCATCTCGGCGAGCGCGATTGCTCCCTGCAGCGACGCCACCAGAAGGTCTGGGAAGAAGCCAATTCGCCCGCGTTGAACGAAAAGCAGCGCAACAGCATTGGCATGATCTGCGCCAATGCAATGAAAAAGCTCAATTATCGCGGCGCCGGCACCATCGAATTCCTATACGAAAACGGTGAATTCTACTTCATTGAAATGAACACCCGGCTGCAAGTGGAGCATCCGGTGACGGAAGCGATCACTGGCATCGATCTGGTTAATGAGCAGATCCGGATTGCTTCTGGCGGCGGTCTTTCCGTCTCACAGGACGAAGTACGCTTCAACGGCCATGCTATTGAATGCCGGATCAACGCCGAAGATCCCAAAACCTTTACGCCATCGCCCGGGTTGATCACCCATTACCACCCGCCCGGCGGCCTCGGAGTACGTGTCGATTCTGGTGTATATCAGGGCTACAAGATACCGCCCTACTACGACAGCCTGATCGGCAAGCTGATTGTGCACGGTCGATCGCGTGTGGAATGCATGATGCGATTGCGTCGGGCGCTCGACGAATATGTGATCGATGGCATCAACACGACGATCCCGTTGTTCGTCGATCTGCTAGGCAATCCGGATATTGCGAATGGCGACTATGACATTCACTGGCTGGAAAAGTACCTGGAAAGAACAAACAACCAGGGCTGACGCTAACGACCGGATGAGGGTCTGACCCATGAGAGGGAGCGACGAACGGCTGAGCCTGACCCCCCAGCTCCTTCTCAAAGCCTATAGCTGCGGCCTGTTTCCCATGGCCGATTCGGCGGATGATCCCGAAATCTACTGGGTCGAGCCCGAGCATCGCGGCATCATACCGCTCGACGATTTTCACGTCCCGCGCAGCCTCGCCAAGACCATTCGCCGCCGACCTTTTGACATCCGCGTGAATTCTGCCTTCAGCGCGGTTCTGGATGGCTGTGCTGAACCCGCGCCGGGTCGGACCAAGACGTGGATCAACCGGACCATCCGAGAGCTCTATGCCCAGTTGCATCATCTCGGCCATGCCCACAGCGTCGAAGCCTGGCAGGAGGATCATCTGGTGGGCGGCTTGTATGGCGTCTCGCTGCGAGGTGCGTTCTTCGGCGAAAGCATGTTTTCGCGTCGGACTGACGCATCCAAGGTGTGCCTCGTCCACCTCGTCGATCGCCTGAAACGTCAGGGATTCGCTTTGCTCGACACTCAATTCACGACCGACCACCTCCAGCGTTTCGGTGCCGTCGATATCCCGCGTGAAACCTACAACAGCCTCTTGGACGAGGCCCTGTTGGTCGATGCCCGATTTGTGTGATTACGAACCGGATGAGTTAGGCGGCGGAACTTTTGATTCCATGGCGCAGTCTTTCAGCCACACGTCATAAACCGCGTGATCGACAGCGTTCAGTCCGGGTGAATCGGCAAACATCCAGCCGGTGAAGATACGTCTAATCTTGCGGTCGAGCGTGATCTCATCGACTTCCACGAACGTGGTCGTTTTCGGCGCCTGGGTCTCATCGCGGCTGTAGCAAACACGCGGCGTAACCTGAAGCGCGCCAAATTGCACCGTCTCGTTGATATAGACATCGAACGTGATGATCCGTCCGGTAATCTTGTCGATGCCGGAAAATACGGCCACACTGTTGGCAACGCGCGAATCGCGGGCAGGCGCCAGTTCCTGAACATCAACGCCGTTATCGGATTGTGAGGTTTCTTGTGCGGATGTGGTGGTCGCGGTAACGCCAGCACCCACCGCCACAGCGCAAATGACGATACGTTGGACCAGTCTAAAGATGCTTCCGCCCTGCATCGCTTCCAACACCGATATCAGGATCCAGGAGTCCAGGCGTCATAGTCGCCAGTTACGGTCGGCCGTTGCGTCGGCGTCAGAATGGAGCCCTTGGGCCGGTAGGCATCCGCTGTACCGGTAGCATTCGGCTCGTGAGGCTTCTGCCATTCCTTCGCCACGTAGTTCTGTTGCGACGGGGGTGTATTCGTCCGATGGTGCATCCACCCATGCCAACCAGGCGGAATAGCTGACGCCTCCGCCAGGCCATTGTAGAGCACCCACCGCCGCGTGCGGCCTTCGCTGTCGTTGTCACCTTCGTAATAGACGTTACCGAATTCGTCCTCACCCACGCGGGTGCCTTTGCGCCACGTGTAAAAACGTGTGCCCAAAGTCGATCCGTTCCACCACGTGAACACTTGCAGAAGGAACCGGTTCATGAACGTCTCTCAGGCCGAATGGTTGCTGTCACCGCCTTATGCCGCGCGGCATTCGGCTTGTCCAGAAATAGTTGCACCAGCCGAACAAGGCTTTGTTTTGACCACAGGAGATCAGATAGCAAGCATATCGCTGATGTCGCTCAGATGATCTTTTCGTACACAAGAGCGGCAATGCCCGAATCGGGTTGGCCGCAATTGTCCGTCTCGCTGACCTGTTTGAAACCGTGAGCCTCGTAGAAACCGATGGCATTTGCGTTGGCAGCCTCGACCTCCAGTCGGACATGTTTGGCCTGTGGAAAACACTGCTCGATTTCGGTCAGAAGCGCCCTCCCCGCACCACGACCCTGCGCAGCCGGCAAGATATAAAGCTGATGCAGATTGACCACCTTGCCGTCCGCGGTCGAGGCGAATGCCATACCGAGAAGCTCCTGGCCCGTATCGGCCAGCACGAATTCGGATTGCGGTTGCGACAGGCGTTTTCTCAAAACCGGGACTGAATGCCATTCGGAGGTGATCTCCATCACCCTTTCGACCCCGTAAATATGGTCATAGGTATGGTGCCAGGTTTCGACCAGAAGCTGATGAACCGCCTCAAGGTCTCGTTCGCTTGCTGTTCGAATCCACATGATGAAGCAGCTGACCTAGTCCTCGAGACCCAGCTTTTGGCGAACCAAGGCATTGACGGCTTGAGGGTTGGCCTTGCCCTGTGTTGCCTTCATGACCTGTCCAACGAACCATCCAGCCATTGCCGGCTTCTCTTTCACCTGCGCGACTTTGTCAGCATTGTCAGCGATCACCGCATCGACCGCGGCTTCGATGGCACCGGTGTCGGTCACCTGTTTCATGCCGCGCTCTTCGACGATCTGTTTCGGGTCCCCGCCTTCGGACCAGACGATTTCGAACAGATCCTTGGCAATCTTGCCGGATATCGTTCCCTCCTTGATGAGGTCGAGAATCGCTCCCATCTGCTTTGGGTCGACCGGAGTCTCGTCAATCTGCTTTCCAGCCTTGTTGAGGGCGCCAAGCAAATCGTTGATGACCCAGTTGGCGGCCGTCTTGCCGTCGCGCCCGCCAGCGACTTTTTCAAAATAGTCAGCGATCGGCTTTTCGGAGACCAGAATGGACGCATCGTAGGCGGACAGGCCGAGAGCGCCCATCAAGCGTTCCTTCTTGTCGTCCGGGAGTTCTGGCAACCCCACCCTGAGCTCGTCGACATAAGCATCGTCAAACTCCAGCGGTAGGAGATCAGGATCCGGAAAATAGCGATAATCGTGGGCGTCTTCCTTTGTCCTCATGGATCGGGTCTCGCCCTTGGACGGGTCGAAGAGGCGTGTTTCCTGGTCGATTTCGCCACCATCCTCAAGAATACCAATCTGCCGACGGGCTTCGTATTCGATAGACTGGCCGACGAAGCGGATCGAGTTGACGTTCTTGATCTCGCAACGCGTGCCGAAGTCCTCCCCGGCCCTCCGCACGGAAACGTTGACATCGGCCCGCATGGAGCCCTCGTCCATGTTGCCGTCGCAAGTCTCCAGGTAGCGAAGGATGGTCCGCAGTTTGGTCAGGAATGCCTTTGCCTCCTCGGAGGAACGCAAATCCGGTTTGGAGACGATCTCCATCAGCGCAACGCCCGAACGATTCAAATCCACGTAACTCATTGACGGGTGCTGATCGTGCAGCGACTTCCCGGCATCTTGTTCAAGATGAAGGCGCTCGATGCCGATTTCGATGTCTTCCAGATTGCCTTTCTGATCGGGTCCTATCTCAACAATGATGCTGCCCTCTCCGACAATCGGGTCCTTGTACTGAGATATCTGGTAGCCTTGCGGCAGATCCGGATAGAAGTAGTTCTTCCGATCGAAAATAGACCGTTTGTTGATTTTGGCTTTGAGTCCCAGCCCGGTGCGAACGGCCTGGCGTACGCACTCCTCGTTGATAACCGGCAGCATTCCGGGCATCGCCGCATCGACCAGAGACACATTGTTGTTGGGCGCACTGCCGAACGAAGTCGAAGCGCCGGAAAACAGTTTCGACTCAGATGAGACCTGAGCATGAACTTCCATCCCGATAACGACTTCCCAGTCGCCTGTGGCTCCGGGAATAAGCCGTTTTGGATCAGGTGTGCGCGTATCGATTATGGTCATTTTATATCGGTTCGGAGCAGGAAGAATTGGTGACGAAGCAAGGGAGCTGTCTATCGGCTACCGGTTAGCGGAATGACGTGTGCGGTTCAAGTTTTTCCGTCTTGCGCCGGGATAATTCAACGCAGACCGCAGCGTCCCCAATTCGCCAAAAACATTGATCCAGATCAAATCGCTACAGCGGGCCAACTCCTATCCTCACACTCAAACAACACTGTTCCCGCGGAGGAGAACGTGATGCGAGTAACCGGAATACTGGATCGAATCACCCGGCATGCGGATCTGTTCGAAGCCATGATTGACAGGCTGGGGTTACGCCAAAAGATCTACGGATTGAACGATGCCCCGGCAGTTTTGCGAAGGGCCAATATGCGTTGTTTGTCCTGTAGCAGTGCTGGGGCTTGTGAAACATGGCTTGGTGAGGTGACGGAAGCCGGTGAGCCACCGGATTACTGCAGGAACAAGGCGTTGTTTGCGCGTTTGGAGCGCCTGCAAGGAAGCGGCAACGAACCTGATTGTCATGGGTCAGGATCGAGCCACCTGGAGCAGGCGCTCTGAAGGTCTCCCCCCAAGGGAGAGTACCCCTCCAGAGCATGCTCTGGTTGCCCCGGATTGCTTCGTGCGATTCGGGGCTTTTTTGTCGATTGCCCGACTGTTGTTTCAAATCGGCGTGTCAAAAACCCACGCCGACACCTAAAATTGCAAGGGTTTCATTAGCCTTTTGAGAGGTTTACCGGGAAAAGCGACGCGGTCGCCTTGTCAACTGAACGCTCCATCGTAAGATGAACTTCACCATCCAGCAGTGCCGCGGAAAGCCGTCGTCGACCGGCACCGGGCCGCGTTCGGGCAACAGGGATCGTGACCATTGAAACATTCTGCTGGTTCCCGCCTTCTTCGCATGACAGTGCTGCTGTTGCCGGCCTTGCTGCTCGCCGGGTGTGGTCTGGGCACAGCCCCGGTGCTCAATCCGAAAGGACCTGTCGCACTTATTGAGCGCGACCTGTTGCTGACGGCGACCGGCTTCATGATGATCGTGGTGATACCGGTGTGGATCATGGCACTGGTAATCGCGTGGCGATATCGGATGGGTGGCAAAGGGAAATATACTCCGGACTGGAGTTACTCGGTACGGATTGATGCGGTTATTTGGCTTGTACCCGCGGCCATAATTGTCGTTCTCGGATATCTCGTCTGGACCTACACCCACCGACTTGATCCCTACAAACAACTTAATTCCGCCCAGAATCCTTTGGAAGTACAGGTTGTCGCGCAGGACTGGAAATGGCTGTTCATATATCCCGAATACGGCATAGCCAGCGTCAATGAACTGGCGTTTCCGAGCAGTCGCCAACTGTCGCTGAAAATTACTTCCGATACGGTGATGAACTCGTTTCTCATTCCGTCGTTGGGGGGGCAGATTTATGCGATGGCCGGAATGACAACAAAGCTGCACCTGCTCGCCGACGAGCCGGGCGAGTTCGCCGGTCGCAACACCCAATACAGCGGTGATGGTTTTGCGGACCAGCATTTTCTCGCGCTGGGAATGACGGACCAGGATTTTGACGCCTGGACTGACAAGGCCCGTCGCTCCCAGCAATCTCTGGACGCGGCCGCCTATGAAAAACTGGCGAAGCCAAGCATTGCCCACCAAGTGGAGTATTTTTCCGGCTTCGAGCCGGGCTTATTCGACAGAATTCTGGCCAAATACGCCGCCCGACCGCCGCAAGCCGGCACCACGCAGCACTAGGAGGCCGAAGCATGTTCGGAAGGCTGACCGTCGACGCCCTGCCCTTTTACAGCTGGGTCGCCATGGGCGGCGCTGCCATCACCGTTTTGGGTACGCTGACCGTCATGGCGGTCATCACCTATTTTGGCCTTTGGCGCTATCTCTGGCGGGAATGGTTCACCAGCGTTGATCACAAGCGGATCGGCGTCATGTACATCATCCTGGCACTCATCATGCTGCTGCGCGGGTTCGTCGACGCCATCATGATGCGCGCACAGCAGGCCATTGCCTACGATTCAGAAGGTTACCTCCCGCCGGAGCACTTTGAACAGATATTCAGCTCACACGGCACCATCATGATCTTCTTCATGGCGATGCCGTTCCTGACCGGCCTCATCAACATCGTCGTGCCGCAACAGATCGGCGCCCGTGACGTCGCCTTTCCCTTCCTGAACTCGGTCAGTCTGTGGCTGACGGCAGCGGGCGCGGCTCTGGTGATGGTTTCACTTGTAATCGGCAAGTTCTCGCAGGCAGGCTGGACCGCCTATCCTCCCTATTCCGGCATTGAATACAGTCCGGGTGTCGGCGTCGACTACTGGCTATGGTCGATCGTGGTCAGCGGTATCGGATCGACCCTGACCGGCATCAACTTCATCGTCACGATTATCAAGAAACGCGCGCCTGGTATGCTGCTGATGCGCATGCCGCTGTTCTCGTGGACGGCGCTTTGCGTCAGCGTCTTGATCGCCTTCGCCTTTCCCGCCCTGACCGTCGTCGGTGCCATGCTGGGGCTGGATCGCTACGTCGGTATGCACTTCTTTACCAATGGAGACGGCGGCAACATGATGAACTTCGCCAACCTCATTTGGATCTGGGGGCATCCCGAAGTCTACATCCTGATCCTGCCAGCATTCGGTATCTACTCCGAGGTCGTCGCAACTTTCTCCGGAAAACGTCTTTTCGGGTACGACTCGCTGGTCTACGCCACGGCATGTATCGCCATTCTGTCATTTTCGGTGTGGCTGCATCACTTCTTCACCATGGGATCGAGCGCCAACGTCAACGCCTTTTTCGGCATCGCCACGATGATCATCGCTGTACCGACCGGCGTGAAAATATTCGACTGGCTGATGACGATGTATCGAGGCCGGATCGTCTTCCACCCGAGCATGTTGTGGACGATGGGTTTCATCGTCACCTTCGTTATCGGCGGCGTCTCCGGTGTGCTTCTGGCATTGCCGCCGGCTGATTATTTGATGCACAATTCCACATTTCTGGTGGCGCACTTCCATAATATGCTGATCCCGGGAGCACTGTTCGGCTATTTCGCCGGATTGCACTACTGGTTTCCCAAGGCCTTCGGCTTCAAGCTCAACGAACCGTGGGGTGTTCGCGCTTTCTGGTTTTGGATTGTCGGCTTCTATCTGGCCTTCATGCCGCTTTATGTTCTCGGTTTCATGGGGATGTCTCGGCGCATGGAGCACTACAACGTGGCTGAATGGCAGCCTTATCTGGTGGTTGCCGCCCTTGGTGCCGTGTCGGTTCTCGTCGGCATTGCCTGCATCGTTGTGCAGATTGTCGTTTCCATTCGTGACCGGGCTTCGGAAATGGACACCACCGGCGACCCCTGGAACGGTCGTACGCTCGAATGGGCCACCGCTTCGCCGCCGGCGCCCTACAACTTCCCGGTCCTGCCTCAAGTCGAGGATGTTGATGCTTTCGCAGACATGAAAAGGCGCGGTGTTGTTGGTCTGGTACCCGACCGCTACGAGGACATTGTCATGCCGAAGAGCACCGGCATGGGGCCCATCCTTGGTGCGGTTGGTTTTCTGTTCGGCTTCGCCATGGTCTGGTACCTCTGGTGGCTGGTTGCGCTGTGCCTGGTCGTAACGGTCGTCACCCTGATCATTCGCAGCAGCAATGACGACACCCATTTCGTGATGACAGCATCTGAAGTCGAGGCAATTGAACGAGACCGCCTCCATTCGACGCGAAAGATGCCGACGGACAACGATCCGATGGTTGATATTGCCGGGGCTCCAACCGCGACGGAGCACACCTGATGTCAGCCGTTGTTTCCCAGCAAAACGAAACCCACGGTAGGGCGGCTTTGGATGGCAATCCTGCACCGCCTGGCGATGAGATGCGGGAAGAGTTCGAGGAGCGCGAATTTGGCTTCTGGATCTACCTGATGACCGACGCGATCATCTTTGCGCTGCTGTTTGCCACCTTTGTCGTCATGAGGGACAACATTGCCACCGGTCCGTCTGCAAAAGAGCTTTTTAGCCTTCCGCACACGGCCGGCGAAACGCTGCTGTTGCTTTGTTCCAGCATTACATTCGGATTTGCATCACTGGCCGCTCTGGATCAGCAAGCGTCGCGCGCAATCCAGTGGTTGGCCGTCACAGTGATTCTCGGCGCCGGATTTGTCGCCATGGAACTGGTCGAGTTCAGCGGCATGATCAGTGCCGGCGCCGGACCGGGCACCAGTGGGTTCCTATCGGCTTTCTTCACGCTGGTCGGCACCCATGGTTTGCACGTGTCGGTCGGGATCCTGTGCATCCTGGTGATGATCGGTCAGTTGATGGTCAAGGGCCTCACGCCGGCGGTCTCGTCGCGTCTGCTGCGGCTCGGTCTGTTCTGGCACTTCCTCGACATCGTCTGGATCTTCATTTTTTCGGTCGTCTATCTGCCCGGAGTCCTGTCATGAATCGCGCCGACACGCACACCCACAGGGCCTACATCACAGGATTCATCCTTGCGCTCATTTTGACCGCGATTCCATTTGGATTGGTCTGGACTGGTCTGTTACCGGCCGGAACGACACTGGTCGTCATCATTGTTGCAGCGGTCATACAGGTGTTCGTGCACTTTCACTACTTTCTGCACCTGAATTTCACCACCACGCCACGCGAAAACCTGCTCGCTCTGGCCTTTGCCGGGATCCTGATCTTTATCATGGTCGGCGGAAGCATCTGGATCATGTTCGATCTGCACCATCGGATGATGGGTTAGAGCAAAGAACGATAAGTTTGCACCATTTGACCGCGGCGATTTTAGTCTCTGGCTAGGCGGCTCGCCGTGGTACCATCCTACCACAAGCGCAAGCCAACCACGCCTGGGGCCAAAAGCGCCCGGCCCAAAGGGTGGCTACATATCGGCCCATCGGCTGCGTTGCACCGCTTGCCCGATGCACCACATCGCACGGCGCGACGCGCCTGGCCGAGTGGAGCCGATCTGCAGCCATCAAATGATCCAAACTTGTCGCCCTTTGCTCAAGACCAATCTATTTATCTGAGTGAAGACGCCGCTCAAAACCGGCCATGTCGTGTTCCGTTATGTCGACATTGAGCAGCACGCTGCCGTCCTCACGGTCTTCCCGCTGATGGACCCGGGCATGGTCATAGAGCCACGAGAGATGCGATAATTCGCAGGCTTTCAGCACGATATCGCGATTGAGCAAGCGGCCGGATAATGCATGCTCGATCAACGTCAAAAGATCGTCCAGGCCCGAACCCGTCGTCGCGGAAACGACAACTGTGTCGTCTCGGGCATTGGCCTGGTCGCGCAGTGTTTCAACCGCCGATTCCGGCAAAAGGTCCACCTTGTTCCACACTTCGATGATCTCGGCCGGGGCTTCGGAGCGATCGTTGATACCCAACTCGTCCAGAATGCGCAGGACGTCCACGGCCTGCGCCGGATTGTCCGGGTCCGAAATGTCGCGAACATGCAGGACCAAATCAGCCTCAAGTACTTCTTCGAGTGTTGCTCGAAACGCCGCCACCAGGTGGGTCGGCAGGTCCGAGATGAAGCCCACGGTGTCCGAAAGAATGACCATTCTGCCATGCGGGAGTTTCATCCGACGCAGCGTCGGATCGAGGGTCGCGAACAGCATGTCTTCGGCAACCACTGCCGACCCGGTAACAGCATTGAACAAGGTCGATTTGCCGGCATTCGTGTAGCCGACCAGAGCGACGACCGGATGCGGCACTTTCTGCCGCTTTGAGCGATGCAGGTGTCGCGTACGCCGAACTTGCTCGAGTTCCTTTTCAAGTTTGACGATCTTGTCCTGCAGCAATCGCCTGTCGGCTTCAATCTGGGTTTCGCCGGGACCGCCCATGAAACCAGCACCACCACGTTGCCTCTCCAGGTGTGTCCAACTGCGAACCAAACGACCCTTCTGATAGTTCAGGTGTGCCAATTCGACCTGCAGAACGCCTTCTCTGGTGGACGCTCTTCGGCCGAATATTTCCAGGATCAATCCCGTCCTGTCGATGACCTTGACGTGCCAGTCTTTCTCAAGATTGCGTTGCTGGATTGGCGTTAGCGGATGATCGACGATCACCAGACCGGCATCGAGGGCAATGACCAGATTGGCGATTTCGGTGACCTTGCCTGAGCCCACCAGCGTTGACGGCCGCGGCGCGTTGACTGTTACCGTGCTTGCGTGAACGATTTCGAGATCGATGGCTTCAGCCAGTCCAACTGCCTCGTCCAGCCGGGTTTCCGGCGTGCGGTGCGGCGCAGAGGGTGCATCGGGTTGGTTCTTCAGGAGGGGGACGAGCACGAGCGCCCGCGCAGCATCCTGCTGCCGGTCGACGCCGACGTCCCGCATTCTCTGTTTTTTGTTTTTTTTGTCCTGGTCAGCCTTCACGGCTTGCTTCTTCGCCTTCGAACATCTGTATAGGCTGCCCGGGCATGATCGTGGAGATGGCGTGTTTATAGACAAGCTGCGAATGCCCGTCGCGGCGCAGCAACACACAGAAATTGTCAAACGACGTCACGACTCCCGTCAGTTTCACGCCGTTGATCAGGAAGATCGTGAGTGCAACTTTTTGTTTTCTAACAGTGTTGAGAAATTGATCCTGCAAATTTTGCGAACGCTCCGCCATTGCGTTTATTCTTCCTTGTCCCTGCCGGTTTCTTCTTATTGCGCGGCTCTCGCCGCTCGATGTCGCCGGACCATCTCATCAGTGGCATCCTGCCACCTCCTGAGTACGCACCACTTTTCGTTATCAAATCACCACACCTTCCGCAATCCAAAAAGGCAATGATGGACCGGATGTAACTGCCTGATCCGGTGAAATCGGGTCAGCGTGTGTACCAGTATTTCAAGTTCAAAACCGCAAAGACCACCAGCACTTCCAGGCGCCCAACCGTCATGATGATAATCGAGAATAGATAGGTCAATTGACTTGGGAGAGCTTGAAATGTCGGCCACTGAGCAGCGGCGTCAGACGTAACCGGACGCAGGGCATCATAGACCGGGCTGGCATTGGAAAACAGAGCAACGGCGAGAACGATTGCCGCTTCGAAACCGGTCGAAGTCAGAGCAATCAGGGCCGCCCCAAGTCCTATGACAAGCACGGCAATGATGAAAAAGGTCCAGATTGCCTGCATCGAACCACGGTCGATTGCATCGCTACCGAATTTCAAGCGATCAACACTGTTGGGGTAGATCAGGCGATTGAGTTCCGCAATCGCGTAAACCCACATCGCACCGATCCGGTATATCTTCACGCCACCTGAGGTGGAATAGACTCCGGCTCCAACAAAGATGACGGCAAGAACAACGATATTGGGAAGCAATGCCATGACACCGGGTCGCGTCTCGATTCCGCTTGTCGCCACCAGTGAGGATGCGGTGAAAAAACCCTCCCGCAGAGCCGGTACGAGATTGGTCGCAATGTCGCCACCTGATACATGCACGATTCGCGCTGCATAAATGACACTCAGCGCAACGATGAAAGCCGCCAGCAGCTGCGCTTCCAGATTGTTTTGAAAGATGCGATTGGGACGACGCAAAATCTGCCGTCGCCAGAAGACACTCATGGTGCCGGCACAAAGACCAACTCCCATTACGAAAATGGCGCCTGGCCCGATGTTCTCTTCCAAAGGACCTGCAAATGGGACAAAGCCGCCGGTCGCTGCCGAAACCATCCCCAGCATTGCCGCATCCAGTGGCTGCACTCCGAAAATAACGAGCCCGAACAGGATGATACCGGTCACGAGACTGTATTGCAGCAACAAAGCCCGATAAGATTCGATCCGGTAAAGACTGTCGTCCTGCCCGCCCGACAGCAGTCGAGTGTAGCGCCCCTGCAATCCGCCGAAACCGGCCGGAGCCAGAACATGGACGATCGACGCAAGGGTCAGGAAGCCACCGTACCACTCCATGCTGGCCCGCCAGAACAACAAAGCCCGCGGCGCCGTCTCTCGTGGAATCACCGATGCGCCTGATGTGGTCAACGCACCAACCGCTTCAAACCAGGACGGCATGAAAGCCATGTCCGCAAGCACTATGAACGACACCGCACCGAAAAGCGGCGTCGTGACCCATACGCTGACCAGAGCGAGAAAAGTAAAGGATCGCTCCGTATTGCGCGGACGCCCGGTGATCGCTGTCAGGAAGGCCAAGGTCAGAAAAGCGCCAATCGAAGCCATCAAGGCCATTTCGATAGCCAACACGGATTCCGAATTGGCAATGGCGACCAGAATGGCTGGCACGAACAGGCCGAACAGTCCGGCTGCCGAAAGCGTTATCAGGAACAGCGGCCCGATCATGATGGTCAGAAGAACTCGAGGCTCACGCGGAACAGTTGCTCGACATGCCGAACCGCATCGGCGGTTGCCAGCAACACGACCCGGTCACCTGTCTTGATCTTGCTCTCCCCGTCCGGTCTGAGCACCTTGCCATCGCGGTAGATTGCTCCAATACGAATGCCATGGGGCATTTCGAAATCCCGCAGCATGGTGCCAACGATGGGCGACGTCTCAAGCGCCTGCGCTTCAATCACTTCTGCAGCACCCTGCTGAACGCTGTGGACCGCCAAGATACGGCCGCGCCGAACATGCTGGAGAATGCGCGAGATGGTCACCGTGCGCGGATTGACATGGGCATCGATGCCCATGGTCTTGGTGAAATCCAGAAACGCGGAGCTGTTGATCAGCGCAAGATTGGACTTGCACCCCAAGCGCTTGGCCATGACGCTTGAGAGGATGTTGACCTGATCGTCATTGGTCAGTGAGACCATAAGGTCCGCATCCTGAATATCGGCTTCCACCAGGATCTGTTGATCGAGAGAGGACCCGTTGAGCACGACGGTCCGGCTGAGATTGTCGGCGATCGCGACGGCCCTGTCGCGATCGAATTCAATGATCTTGATCTTCGTGCGCGGCTGTCGTTCCTCGATCGTCCGCGCGACGTAATAACCGATATTGCCGCCACCGGCGATGACGATACGCGTGGCCTCGGGTTCTTCATGGCCGAATAGGCCAAGTGTCCGCCGAACATGCGCCCGGTCGCAGATGACATAGGCCAGGTCGCCAGTGACGAGCTGATCACCTGAGTGTGGCACATGCAGTTTGCCGTCACGCCAGATACCGGCAACCGTTGCCACCAGGTCCGGAAACAGATCCGTCAGCTGTTCCAGCGGCGTGTTGACGACCGGGCAATCCTCCAGGCATTCGATTGCGACCATCGCGATTGTATCTTCCGCAAAACGCACGGCATCGTTGGCCCCCGGCAACGCAATGCGCCGCAAAACCATCTGGCCGACTTCGACCTCGGGCGAAATGACCACGTCGATTGGCATATGTTCGCGCGAGAACAAGTCGGAATAATGCGACTGCAGATAGCTCTGTGCCCGAATGCGAGCGATTTTCGTCGGCACGTTGAAAAGCGAATGGGCGACCTGGCAGGCCACCATGTTGACCTCGTCGTAGAGTGTGACGGCAATGATCATGTCCGCCTGGTCGGCGCCTGCCTGCGCCAGCACGTCCGGATGTGCCCCGTGACCGACATAGCCGCGTACGTCAAGCGTCTCCCGGATAGCGTGGATCAGCGGCGGTGATGTATCGATAACCGACACATCATTGTCCTCTGTCGAGAGCCGTTCGGCGATGCCGTAACCGACGCGACCGGCACCGCAGATAATGACTTTCATACGCTAACGTCCCCTGCCGGCGGTCAGCATTCAATCGTCAAAGACCGAGCGACTTCAACTTCCGGTGCAATGCGGACCGTTCCATCCCCACAAACTCGGCGGTCTTCGAGATATTGCCGCCGAATCGGTTGATCTGGGCGACAAGATAATCGCGCTCAAACATTTCACGAGCCTCACGCAATGGCAAGGTCATCACGTGGCTCTGGTCTTGGTTGCCGACGCTAGGCAGCATTTCGCCGATTTCCTGGGGCAGCATATCAGCGGTGATCACGCTGTCACCGGTTTCGCCCCGGGTCAGAATCATCAAGCGTTCGATATTGTTTCGAAGCTGGCGGATGTTGCCGGGCCAGTCGTGGGCCTGCAGCACCGCCATGGCGTCATCACCAATGGGGCGCGACTTGATCCCCGCCTGTTCACCAATCTGACGCATGAACTGATCGACCAGAAACGGAATGTCTTCCCGACGCTCGGCCAACGATGGGACCCGAACCGGGACGACCGCAAGACGGTGATACAGGTCTTCGCGAAAATTCCCTTCCGAGATCAGTTGCTCAAGGTTGCCCGCCGTCGAAGAAATGACCCGTACATCAACGCTGACACGTTTACTCCCGCCAACTCTTTCGAACTGCTGTTCAACCAAAACCCGGAGGATCTTGTTTTGAGTGCCGCGGGGCATATCGGCCACCTCGTCGAGGTACAAAATACCACCGTGCGCTTCCTCCAGGGCACCGACCTTACGCTCCTGTCCGTTTCCTGCCTCCGTACCGAACAGCGCAACTTCCATCCGATCAGGAGTGATCGCCGCGGCATTGAGAGCAATAAAGGGACCATCGGACCGGGTCGAATGCCGGTGGATCAGCCGCGCAACCAGTTCCTTTCCGGCGCCTGAGGGGCCGAGGATCATGATGCGACTGTTGGTCGGCGCTACCTTTTCGATAGTTTGTCGCAACTGGGATATGGCGACTGATGTGCCAGTGAGATCGACCGGCTCGCCGGACCGACGTTTGAGTTCGTCGACCTCGCGCTTCAGATTCGATGTTTCGAGTGCCCGCTCCGCGACCAGAACGAGGCGATCCGCCTTGAACGGTTTTTCGATGAAATCATAGGCGCCGCGGCGAATAGCCGAGACGGCGGTCTCGATATTGCCATGCCCCGATATCATGACGACCGGCAGATGCGGGTGCCGGGCTTTCACCTCATCAAGCAACGCCAGCCCATCGAGCTTGCTACCCTGCAGCCAGATATCAAGAAAAACCAGCCTGGGCACCCTTTCAGCAATGGCTTGGAGCGCACTATCGCTGTCGCCGGCGGTTCGCGTTTCATGGCCCTCATCGGACAGGATCCCCGAAACAAGCTCCCGGATATCCTCCTCGTCGTCCACAACCAGAATGTCAGACGCCATCTGTTTGTTTTTCTCCTATCTCGGATTCGGCCGCCGCTTCGCCTGTCGGCAGCGAGACGCGGATCATTGCCCCGCCATTTGGATCGAAATCTGTTGGTGCATCGTGCAATTCCAAAACCCCGCCATGTTCGTCGACAATCTTCTTTACGATCGCCAAGCCTAGGCCGGTGCCCTTTTCCCGCATGGTCATGTAGGGTTCGAAGATACGGTTGCGGTTTTCGACCGGCAGCCCCTTGCCGTTGTCAATGATGTCGACCACGTAATTGTCGTGATCGCCGCTGCGTGCACGCACCATCACCTTCCGACCCTGCCGCTGTTCGTCCGCCGTGACCGCATCCACCGCTTCTGTGGCGTTCTTGATCAGGTTTCCAAACGCCTGTCCCAGCATTCGTGAATCGAAAAAACCGTTGAGTGGGGTCTCACCGAAATCCCGAATGAATTCGATGTCGTTTCGACCCATTTCTCGAAGAAAGACAGCGTCTTTCAACACGTCTCGGAGATCGTGTTTCTGTTTGGTGGGTTTGGGCATGCGCGCAAAGGCGGAAAACTCATCGACCATACGGCCGATATCGCCGACCTGCCGCACGATGGTTTCAGTGCATTGATCGAATACATCCCGGTCATCATCCGCAATCTGCTTGCCGTAACGACGGCGAATACGCTCCGCTGACAGTTGGATTGGTGTCAGTGGATTCTTGATCTCGTGGGCGATACGGCGCGCCACTTCCGCCCAGGCTGTCGATCGCTGTGCAAGGACGAGGTCGGTAATATCATCAAGTGTGATGACGTAGGATTCCACCCCTTGCTGGGGTCCCTCCAGGGTCACCCTCACATTCAACGTCCGTTCGGCGCCGTTCCGCATCACGGATATCTGGCTTCGATGCTCGCTTCGGTGCCAGCGCGTCGTGCTTGTCAGGACATTGGCAATCTCGGGAGAGATCTCCAGCAGACGCTTGTTTTCAAGTCCGCCCGGTTCGCGCCCGAGCATGATTTCAGCCGACCGGTTGGCAATCGAGACGAGCCCGTCATCATGAACGCCGATAACTCCGGCTGACACACCGGACAACACAGCCTCGGTAAAGCGGCGTCGCTCATCCATTTCGTCGCGGGCTGAGACAATCTCATCGCGCTGCGCACGAAGTTCGGCGGTCATGTTATTGAATGTTTTTGATAAGTTTCCGACATCACCATCCGATGCCTTAACGGGAACACTCACGCTCAGGTCGCCACCTGCTATGTTGTCGGCAGCGGAAATCAACTGCCTAATCGGCCGCACGATTCGGTCGGCAACGGCAATGGCCGTCCAGATCGCCGCCAAAAGGACGATCAGGGCAAATCCGATATACAGAATGGCAAAGGCCAGTTGGACCACTCCACGGTCTTCTTCCAAGGACCGGTATTCGGCGGTGTTTTCCTCCATCAGCCGCATGGAATCGACAACCTGCGGGTCAACCGACCGGATCGTGTAAAGAAATGCATTGGGAATGTTTTGCAGCTTCAAGACCGCGCCCACAATGCTGCTCGTTCCCGGTGGTATCAGAGTTGGAACATCCTGGGCCGCCCGTGCCAGCGCTTCCTCCGGAACCGATGGAATCGGATTTTCCGTGGGTATTTCGGCGCGGACGACAACCGTACCATCCTCGCGCACAACGCTGGCGCCGAGCAATCCGCGCCCGATCGCCTGTCTGGTCACCAAGACGCCAAAGCCAGTCCGGTCGAGGCTGTAGAGCGTGCGAGCCCGATCGAGGTCGTTGGCCATCGATACGGTTTGGCCCTGCAGATAGCGCGCATTCTCGTTGACATAGGCCTGTGCAACGCTGAGCGACGAGTTGACGATTGCCTTTGTCCGAAGAGAAAACCAACGATCAAGACCGACATCGAGTGTGATGCTGGCGATTATCGCAACCAGTATGGCCGGCAAGATGGCAACAACGCTGAACAGGCCGATAATGCGCACATGAAGACGCGACGCTGCCCGGCCGCGCCGGCGCGCAGCCAGGATGTTGGCGATTTCCCTGACGATCAGTCCGATCAGCGCAAGAACGAAAGCCAGGTTGACGACAACCGCTGTCACCACAACTTCGTTGCGTGGCGCCACCGGAGTCAGACCCATCAGAATGATGAAGGAAACGATGGCGCAGATCAGAGAGCAAACGACGATTATGACGCCGGGAAGCGCCAAAAGCCGGCGACGGTCGCTGCCGTCCGGCAGCGGCCGGATGTCTCCTGCCCCAACCGATGTCAAGCCCTCACCGACCGTCATTGCGTCCCCGATTTGAACTGCCGCTTGAAATTCAAACACCAGTGGCGCCCGAATGCGTTGCCATTGTGCAACGCATTGTGGCGAAATTGCAACGCAATGTCCGTTCGGTCAAGCGCTACGTGGTGAACGATATACGGAAACGCCGAGCTCTCGGATCTTCTTCCTCAGGGTGTTGCGGTTCAGGCCGAGCAATTCGGCGGCCCGGATCTGATTACCGTGCGTGGCCGTCAGAGCGGCAAGGATCAGCGGATGTTCAACTTCCCCCAGGACCCGGTGATAAAGGCCTGGTGGCGGCATGTCGTCGCCAAACTCGGCAAAATACCGACGCATGTTGTCTTCGACCGCCTGTGCTATCGTCGTTGAGCTGTTGATATTGCCAGCCGGGGACGCCGCCACGCCTTCTGTTTCACCCTGCAGTTCCTGTTCAACAATCTCCGTGGTGATCATGTCTTGCGGATATAGCGCCGTCAGTCGTCGAACGAAGTTTTCCAGTTCGCGCACGTTGCCAGGCCAGGGATATTCCTTCAGACGGTCGAAAGCATCGGCCTCAAACCGTTTTGACTGCAACCCCTCCCGCTCCGCTTCGTTGCTGAAATGGCGTACCAGATCGGGGATGTCCTCTGCCCGGTCACGCAACGGCGGTAGACGCAGCGGGACTACATTGAGGCGGTAATAAAGGTCCTCGCGGAAAAGTCCCTGATTGATGGAGGTTTTCAAGTCCTTATTGGTCGCGGCAACTATACGCACATCGGTACGGATCGGTGTCCGCCCTCCAACCGTGGTGTATTCCCCCTGTTGCAGCACTCGCAGCAAACGGGTTTGCGCATCCATGGGCATGTCACCAATCTCATCCAGAAAGAGTGTACCACCCTCGGCTTGCTCGAAGCGGCCGCTCGAGCGTGTCTGGGCACCGGTAAATGCACCTTTTTCGTGACCGAAAAGCTCCGATTCGATCAGGTCTCTAGGGATAGCAGCCATGTTGATGGCCACGAACGGACCGTTGCGCCGTTTCCCATAGTCGTGAAGCGCTCTCGCAACCAGTTCCTTTCCGGTTCCCGATTCGCCGGTGATCATGAGCGTCAGATCTGTTTGCATCAGCCGCGCCAGAACGCGGTAAATCTCCTGCATGGCGGCGGATCGCCCAACCAGGGGCATACCCTCTCCAAGATCCTCATCGGGCTCTGCCAGCGGTTTTTTAGGTTCCGACAGCGCCCGACCGACGATCGCGATCAGTTCGGTCAAATCGAACGGCTTTGGGAGGTATTCGTAAGCACCCCGTTCAGATGCCTTGATTGCAGTCATAAAGGTGTTCTGGGCGCTCATGACAAGCACCGGAAGGTCCGGCCGGGCCTTTTTGATGCGCGGCAGCAGATCGAACGCATTCTCGTCAGGCATGACCACATCGGTCACAACCAGATCACCCTCACCGGCTGCTACCCACCGCCAGAGTGTCGCGGCAGTCGAAGTGATGCGAACGTCATAGCCTGCACGCGAAAGGGCCTGATTGAGGACCGTGCGGATTGCGGCGTCGTCATCAGCGACCAGGATGGTTGCATTGCTCATGTCGGATTTACTCCGCGAACCGGGTCGGTTTCTTTAGACGCCGGCATAAGCACTCTGAACGTCGTTTTGGTGGCTTGGCTGTCACATTCCACAATGCCGCCATGGTCCCCGACGATCTTGGCAACGAGCGCAAGGCCGAGACCCGATCCGTTGATTTTGGTTGTGATGAACGGATCGAACAGATGGGCATGAATGTCAGCCGGAACGCCCGGCCCATTATCCTGCACACAGAATTCCAGCGGCAACGAGACCCGCTCGCGGGCACCTGGGATCGACAGCCGTATTCCTGGTCGGTAGGCCGTGCTCAGGGTGATTTCGCCGCCAGGCTGGTTATCGAGTGCCTCGCTGGCATTCTTGATCAGGTTGAGAAACACCTGCACCAGCTGATCCCGGTTGCCGTAGACCGGTGGCAGGGAGGGATCGTAGTTCTCGGTGATCTTGACCTTGCTGGCGAACCCGGCTTGTGAGACCGCTTTGACATGATCCAGGACAGAATGGATGTTCACTGGTGCGCGGTCGACTGGTCGTTCATCGGAGAAGATCTCCATGCGGTCGACAAGCGAAACAATCCGATCGGTTTCATCTCGGATCAATTGCGTCAAGGCCCGGTCGTCATCATTCACCGACGTCTCGAGAAGCTGCGCTGCACCACGGATTCCGGACAATGGATTTTTTATCTCATGGGCAAGCATGGACGCCAGTCCCGTTACCGAACGGGCCGCGGCGCGATGCGTCAACTGCCGGTCGATCTTGTCGGCCATGGAGCGTTCCTGGAACAACACCACGACGGAGCCGGGCTGATCCGGCACCGGAGCGACATAGAGATCAACAAGCCGATCGCCACCCAGTTTGGGTGAACTCACATCGACGCGGTATTCGTTGACCGGGGCACGCCGCTCGCGAACTTGCTCAATGAGGGCCAAGAGCGGACTGCCAAAAGGAATGTAGGCGTCAATATTGCGTTTGGACAGATGGTTGCGACTGGCGCCGAAGAAGGATTCAGCCTCCCAATTTGCGAACGAGATGAGGCCCTCATCGTCGACCATGATAACAGGATGGCGGATGGCATTGAGGACAACATTTGCAGCTTCCAGAGCGTCACCTGGGCCTGTCTTTTCCACCACCGTCATGCGGCTGCTCTTCCGTGCATCGGGTCACCAAAGGCTGTCAGTGCTGTTTCAACGTCACGGATGACCGCCTCGGGCTCCAAACCAGTCATGATTCGCGCCTTTAGCTCGCCCGGGCAGGACGGTGCGAAGCGTTCCAGATACCAGCCAAGGTGTTTACGGGAGTGGCGCAGGCCCACATGTTCCCCATAGTGCGTGAGGTTCATGTCATAGTGTTCGTGAACCAATGCAGCAATCTCGGTCGGACCGACAGGGACGTCAGCATTTCCGGCCAATGCGCCTACGTGCCAGGGGCGCCCATACGCCGCTCTACCAATCATCACCGCATCTGCTCCGCTGGCCTGTCGGATTGCTTCGAGGTCGTCAGGTGTCTCGACATCACCGTTGGCCACAAGAGGGATCGAAAGTTCCGCCCTCACGGCGGCGATCGCCTGCCAATCCGCCCGGCCCTTGTAGAACTGGCTGCGCGTGCGGCCGTGCACCGTTACCAATTGAACACCCGCCCCCTGGGCACGCCTTGCGATCTCAGGGGCATTGATGCTGTTTTCATCCCAGCCAAGCCGCATCTTGAGTGTCACTGGAACCGCAACGGCATCAACCGTCGCTTCAATCAGCTGCAACGCGTGGTCCGGGTCGCGCATGAGCGCGGATCCGGAGTAGCCTCCGGTCACTTTCTTGGCCGGACACCCCATATTGATATCGATAATGTCCGCGCCATTGGCTTCTGCGATAATGGCGGCCTCGCGCATCCATTGCGCTTCGCGTCCGGCAAGCTGCACCATATGAGGGCGAATGCCCTCACCCTGGATGCGCAGATGCGATTCCTCGCGGCTGCAGACCAACTCGCGGCTGGCTATCATTTCGGTAACGACCAGACCCGCACCGTAGCGCCAAGCCAATCGCCGAAACGGCAAGTCGCTGACGCCGGACATCGGTGCTAGGATCGCTCGGTTCCGGATCCGAACTGGACCGATGTGGAAGGGTGTGTCGATCATCATGCAATCTGCACTGAAAAGAGGCATGCTTTCATGTTGCCCTAATTTTGAGCAATGGCGTGGGAAATGCAAGTCATTTTTGTGCACTGCGGGACTGGCTTTGTAAGGCCGGTGGCGGTAGAGCAACAGCCTGAGACCCAGCGGGTTCCGAAATACAGGGACAATATGGCAGATTCGAAGTCCATTGCCGCCGTTATCGTCGCAGCCGGTCGAGGCGAGCGCGCCGGAAGTCCGGAAGACGGCCCCAAGCAGTATCGGCCGATTGGCGGCCAGGCAGTTTTGGCTCGCACTCTCCGAGAATTTCTATCGCATCCAGCCGTGAACGCTGTCAGAGTGGTGATCCACCCGGATGATCATGAATTCTATCAGACCGCCATTGCCGATTTGAAGGTGACAAAACCGCTTGATGCGGTCGATGGTGGGAGCACCAGGCAACAATCGGTCCTCCACGGTCTCGAAGCGCTGAGACAGGAAGCACCCGATATTGTGCTGATACACGATGGCGTTCGACCGTTTGTCGACGCGGCGCTAATCGACGCTGTCTTGGAGCCACTGATAAGAGGCACTGCAGCAGCCCTTCCGGTGGTTCCACTAATCGACACGATCAAGCGAGCAACCGCAAACGAAACCGTAGGGGAAACCGTTCCCCGAGCCAATCTGAGGGCGGCACAGACGCCCCAGGGATTTGCCTTTGACCAGATCCTCGATGCCCATCGCCGGGCGGCGATGGAAACAGATCATGCATTCACTGACGACAGTAGTATTGCGGAATGGGCCGGTATCGACGTCACCCTGATCGCGGGAAACACCAGCAATGTCAAACTCACCGTGGCAAGGGACATCGAAATGGCAGATCGGGAGTTGGGTCATGCGTTGCCTGACGTGCGCAGCGGGAATGGATATGATGTCCACGCCCTCGTTGCCGGGGATTTCGTCATTCTTTGTGGCGTCAGGATCGACCACGATCGGGCGCTGTCAGGCCATTCGGATGCCGATGTCGGACTCCATGCGTTGACGGATGCGCTGCTTGCAACCTGTGGCGCCGGTGACATCGGCGACCATTTTCCACCGACCGATCCTCAGTGGAAGGGCGCCGAATCACGCATTTTCCTCAGTCACGCCGCCGAAATTGTCCGGGAAGCCGGCGGATCGATCCTCAATGTCGACGTAACATTGATCTGCGAGGCGCCGAAAATCGGACCCCACCGTCAAGCCATGCGTCGAAAGCTGGCCGAGCTGTTGCACCTTGACCTTGAGCGCTGCTCGGTCAAGGCCACCACCAACGAAACAATCGGATTTGTCGGACGGCGCGAAGGCATTGCAGCCATCGCTACGGCATCAGTTATTTACGGAGGCCGCCAATGACGGACAACACCGACCTCGCCGGCAAGCTGGTGCGCGAATTCTCCCAGCGCGGATGGATGGTGGCAACAGCCGAGTCCTGTACCGGCGGCATGATTGCAGCCGCAATCACTGACATCGCCGGCTCGTCGGCGGTGCTCGACCGGGGTTTCGTCACCTACTCAAACGAGGCCAAACAGGAGATGATCGGTGTTTCCGCCGCCACACTCGAAGCTCACGGAGCCGTGTCGAAGCAAACGGCAATTGAGATGGCCGAAGGCGCTCTTCAGCAATCACGAGCCGCCTACGCCGTGTCGGTGACCGGCATAGCCGGGCCCGACGGCGGGTCTGCGGAAAAGCCGGTCGGACTTGTTCATATGGCGATGGCGCGGAAGGTCGGCGAGACGGAGCACCGTGAATTGCGCCTTCATGGCCTGGATCGCGCGGCAGTGCGCGAAGCTACTGTCACCGAGGCTCTGACGATATTGCTGGCGGAAACTACGAAGCGGAGCTGAGACCGCGCTGCAAATCCTCGGCCGTCAGCACCGGCTGGATCTCAACGGACGCGTTGAGTGCAGCAAACATCGGCTCATTGATCATGGGCATCTTCGCCTGATCGTTCTCCTCGAAAATCAGGATACCCATCCTCTGACCGCATTCGAGTGCAAAATAGGCCGCTTCCGGATTCACGGCATCCATCAGGGCCTTGATTGCCTTGTCCAGCGAACCGTCGCGGGCTGCCTCGTTGCCCTTTTCAACAGGTATGGTGAATTTGTACATCAACCGCATGATGGCCTCCTCCGGGATTGCGACGACCAACGATAGGCCGGTGGCGCCAGGAGTGAAAGTCACGACCTGCCATTTAGAGGTGCAGGCCGTGTCCGAGTGCCAGATGCGCGGCTTCCATGATGCCCTCGCCCTGTGTCGGATGTGCATGAATGGTCCCGGCAATGTCCTGTAGGCGTGCGCCCATCTCGAGGCTGAGTGCAAACGACGAGGCGAATTCCGAAACGTCTCTTCCAACCGCCTGGATCCCAAGCACGAGATCATTGTCCTTGCGGGCGACAATCCGCACGAAACCCTGGTTTGATCCGAGCGTCATCGCCCGACCGTTGGCAGCCAGCGGAAATTTGCCGACTTTGAGGTCGTGGCCAGCCTCTCGCGCCTGATCGGGATCAAGCCCGACGGACACGATTTCCGGGTCTGTAAAACAGATTGCCGGGATCGCGGCCGGCTCAAAAGCCCGGCGCCGTCCGGCAATTACCTCCGCCGCCACCTCACCTTGCGCCATGGCGCGGTGTGCCAACATCGGCTCCCCTGTGACGTCACCGATTGCGTAAACGTCGGTCATCGAAGTGCGGCATTGGGCATCGACACGAACGAACGATCCTTCCATGACCAGACCCAATTCCGACAATCCCCACCCCTGAAGTCTGGCTTTTCGGCCGACGGTTACGAGCACCTTGTCGGCGGGAAGATCCAGTGTCGATCCGTCGGCCTGTTCCACTTGCAGGGCTGCACCGTCATTGGAAAGCCCGTGGGCTCGGCAATTCGTCAACACCTCGACACCGAGCTGTTTGAGGTTCTTGGCAATGACCCTCGATAGCTCTGCATCATATTGCGGTAGAAGCCGGTCCAGCGCTTCGACAACGGTAACCGTGACACCCAACTTGGTGAAAGCGCTTCCCAACTCAAGACCAATGTACCCGCCGCCAACGACCACAAGTCGCTCGGGCAGCGCCTCCAGCGCCAACGCGTCCGTCGACGTGATCACAGGTCCGCCGAAGGGCAATGCTGGAAGTTCGACTGGTTCGGACCCCGGCGCCAACACGACATGCCTGGCCCGGATGGCCACCGGACCATCCATTGTATCGACGATGCAGTTTTTGCCGTCCTGCATGCGGCCGGAGCCGGTGATGGTGGTCACGCCGGCCTTCTTGAGCAGGGAAGCCACGCCGCCGGTGAGTTTCCCGACAATCCCATCCTTCCAGGAAAGGGCACCGAGCCAGTCAACCGTGGGCTCCTTGACCGACATGCCAGGAAGTTTGCCACGCGATGCCTGAACCATTGCATCAAACGTGTCGGCCACGTGGATCACAGCCTTTGAGGGAATGCAGCCGACGTTCAGGCAGGTTCCGCCAACGGTATCCTTTTCAACCAGTACTGTGCTTAGGCCCATTTGGCCGGCCCGGATGGCTGCAACGTAACCGCCGGGGCCGCCGCCCAGGACAAGAACCTCGTAGTTGCGACTTTCCATCTACCGCTCCATGAAAAGCGTTGCCGGATTTTCCAGCGATGCGCGAATATGTTGAATAAATTCAGCAGCATCCCAGCCATCAATAATGCGATGGTCGAACGACGAAGACAGGTTCATCACCTTGCGTGGCACGAAACCGTTGCCTTCGTAAACCGGCCGAACGGCGATCTTGTTGACGCCGACGATCGCCACCTCGGGACTGTTGATCACCGGTGTCGATACAATGCCGCCAAGCGGCCCAAGGCTGGTGAGAGTTATTGTCGAACCGGTGAGCTCGTCGCGCGTAATGCTGCCATCGCGTGCGGCCGCCGCCAGTCGCTGTCCCTCCGCGGCCAGGTCCCAGATGTCGCGTGTCTCGGCATGGCGAACGACGGCGACAACGAGCCCGCCCTCGGTTTGCACCGCCATGCCCACATGGACCGCACCATACTCGCGCACTACGCCTTCCTGATCGTCGAACAGCGCGTTGACTTTCGGATGGGCTTTGACCGCCCGAACCATGGCCAGCATGATGAACGGCAGCAATGTCAGCTTCGGCTGGTCCTGGCGTCGGTCGAGATTGAGCCGGCCACGCAATGTTTCGACCTCCGTGACGTCGACTTCGTCCACATAGGTGATATGCGGGATGCGCTGCTTGGCATCCTGCAGTCGTTCGGCGATTTTTCGCCGCAAGCCGATGACCTTGGTTTCCGAGACGCTGGTGTCGGGCCGCTTTTGATCGGCAACCGGGGCTGTATGTCCGCTGAGATAGGAGTCCAGGTCGCCATGCAGGATGCGGCCCGCGGGTCCGGTGCCGCGGACATAGGCAAGATGCACACCCGCATCCATCGCACGACGTCGAACGCTGGGTGCGGCAAGTGGCTTTTCTCCTTCCGGTCGCGGCGGCCCGGCTGGAGCAGGTCGGACAGAACTAACGTTCGAAGGCATTGCAGAAAGTTCAACGGAAGCAGGCTCATGTGCAACCTCGGGCACAGGCACCGAAGATGTGGCAGGCACGACTGATTCGGACGCTGGAGCTTGCTCCGGTTCCTCGGCAACCTCCCCCTCAACTTCAATGGTGATGATAGTAGCGCCGACGGCGGTCATGGCGCCAATCTCCCCTTCGATCGAGGTGATCTTGCCTTCGACCGGTGATGGTATCTCAACCGTCGCCTTGTCGGTCATGACGGCACCCAACACCTCGTCTTCGCGAACCAGATCGCCGACACGGACATTCCATTCAACGACTTCGGCCTCGGTGATCCCCTCGCCCACATCCGGCATCTTGATCTTCAGAAGTCCCATCACACGGCCTCCATCAATGATTTGAGCGCACGACCGACCCGAGCAGGTCCCGGGAAATAGTCCCACTCCTGCGCATGCGGATAGGGTGTGTCCCAGCCGGTGACCCGTTCGATCGGAGCTTCCAGCGAATAGAAACAATGTTCCTGCACTTGAGACACAAGTTCCGCGCCGAAACCCGACGTCAGCGTCGCCTCATGCAAAATCATGCAACGGCCGGTCTTGTTGACCGATGCGGCGATGGTCTCGATATCGAGCGGCAACAGCGTACGAAGATCGATGATCTCTGCATCAACGCCGGATTCGGCAACCGCGGCTTCAGCGACAAAGCACATCGTTCCATAGGTAACGATGGTCACTTCGCTGCCTTCGCGCCTCAGGGCCGCCTTGCCAATGGGCAGCGTGTAGTGCCCCTCCGGCACCTCGCCGAGCGGATGCCCCGTCCAGTTTTGCGCCGGACGGTCGTGGTACCCGTCGAAAGGGCCGTTGTAGAGACGTTTTGGCTCCAGGAAAATGACCGGGTCATCGTCCTCAATGGCCGCGATCAGCAATCCTTTGGCATCGTATGGTGTCGACGGAACGATCGTCTTGAGACCTGAGACGTGGGTAAACAGCGCTTCCGGGCTCTGGCTGTGTGTCTGACCGCCGAAAATGCCGCCGCCGCAAGGGCTGCGGATGGTAATCGGCACGGTGAAATCGCCCGCCGAACGGTAGCGGATGCGCGCTGCCTCCGAGACGATCTGGTCGTAGGCCGGATAGATGTAGTCGGCAAACTGCACCTCTACGCAGGGTCGCAAGCCATAGACCGCCATCCCGATGCCGGCGCCGACGATGCCGCTTTCGTTGATGGGACTGTCAAAGACCCGCGACGTGCCATATTTCTTTTGCAGCCCGGCAGTACAGCGGAACACCCCGCCGAAATAACCAACATCCTCGCCGAACACGACCACGTCGTCGTCGCGATCCATGCAGATGTCCATGGCGCTGCGGATCGCCTCGATCATCGTCATCTGTACCATGATCACACTCCGGCCTTCTGCCGTTGCGCGTGCAGATGCGGTGGCATTTCCTTGTATACGTCCTCAAACATATCGCGGGTGCTGGAGCCGCCGCCCATGACACCATAGGATTCGGCTTCCTTGGCTGCGACACGCATCTCTTCGTCGAACTCGGCCTCCGCCTGGGTGTGGCGTTCCTCGCTCCAGAGCCCGACGCCAATCAGGTGGTTTTTCAGCCGCAGGATCGGATCGCCCAGCGGCCAGGCCTCCGATTCCTCGCGGGGCCGGTAGCGGCTGGGATCGTCCGACGTGGAATGGGGCGCCACCCGATAAGTCACCCATTCGATCATGGTCGGCCCGAGATTTCGCCGCGCCCTTTCGATCGCCCATTTGGAAACGGCGTAAACCGCCAATAGATCATTGCCATCGGCCCGCAGGGAGGGAATTCCATACCCCAATGCGCGTTCGGCGAAGGTCGCCGAATCGCCCCCAGCAATGCCCTGGAAAGATGAAATTGCCCACTGATTGTTGACGATGTTGAGCACGACCGGCGGCTTGTAGACAGAGGCGTTGACCAACGCTGCGTGAAAGTCGCTTTCCGCCGTCGACCCATCGCCGATCCAGGCCGATGCGATCTTGGTGTCGCCCTTGATGGCGGATGCCATAGCCCATCCCACAGCATGAATGTACTGGGTGCCAAGATTGCCCGAGATGGTGAAAAAGCCGTGCTTCTTGGAGGAGTAGAGGATCGGCAACTGGCGTCCGAGCAACGGATCCCGGGCATTTGACAGAATCTGGCAGATCATGTCGACCACCGGGTAATCCTGACAGAGCAAAAGGCCTTGCTGGCGATAGGTCGGAAAATTCATGTCTCCGGGCGACAAAGCCAGTTGCTGGCCGATGGCAATCGCTTCCTCGCCTGTGCACTTCATGTAAAACGATGTCTTGCCCTGGCGCTGCAGGGTCATCATTCGTTCGTCGAAAGCCCGCGTCTTCAACATGGAGCGCAGCGCGTGCAGAAGCACTTCCGTGTCAATCTCCATGGCCCAGGGACCGACCGCCTCCCCGTCTCGATTGAGGACCCGGATCATGGTTGTCGCCAGATCCTTGACCTCACGCGCATCGACGTCAATTTCGGGTTTGCGAACGGTTCCGGCCCGCGGCACCTCGAAATCGGAAAAATCCGGCTCATCACCGGGCCGCACCGGCGGCTCCGGAACATGGAAGGAGAGAGGTCCGTAATCAGCCATATCTGTCTCGCTTTCTAACCGGGAACGGACGCCGGCCGTTATTACGACAACAATACTGACCTATATGATGCGCCGCGCTGGCAACCACGACAATAGCGGCAGACCAATTGGACGAATTCTAACAAGCACCCGCGCAAAATGCTTCGGCTCGTTGCGTCAGGGCACAGAATTTTGAACTTTCATTGCGCCGCCACTGTGGATCATCGGCGCCAAATGCAGAATCAACCCTCGGCTGCCCGCTTCTGCACGCCGTAAATGGTGTCGGCGCGCTTTTCGAACGCTTCTGAGAACTTGTGGAAGGCGCGATCGAACATCGAGCCCATCAAAGCGCTCAGCATGCGGCTCTTGAAGGCGTAGTCGATCGAGAAACCGACGTTGCATCCTCCGGTCGGGCTTTCGGCAAATGTCCAGCGATTGTCGAGATAACGAAATGGCCCGTCGATGTATTTGACGTCGATTATCCGCTCGTCAGGTTTCAAAAGGACCTGGCTGGTAAATGTCTCCCGGATCGCTTTGTAGCCAACCGTCATGTCGGCGACGAGCAGCGTCCGGTCGTCTCGCTCTTTGCGATTACGTACCGTCAACGCTTCGCAAAGCGGCAAAAAATCCGGGTATTTCTCCACGTCGGCAACAAGGTCAAACATGTTGCGCGGCGTATGTGCGACCGTACGCGTCGTATCGAATTTGGGCATGGAGGGGTCGGCTCACATGACCTTGCCGTTGCGGGCTGCCCGGGCCGCCTGCAGCTTGGCGAAATCGTCGCCGGCGTGATGCGAAGAGCGTGTCAGCGGACTGGCCGAGACCATCAGGAAGCCCTTGGCATAGGCGATGGTCTCGTAGGACTTGAATTCCTCCGGCGTAACAAAGCTCACGACACGGTGGTGCTTCTTCGTCGGCTGCAGGTACTGGCCGATGGTCAGGAAATCGACATCGGCGACTCTGAGATCGTCCATCAGTTGCAGAACCTCGTTCCGCTCCTCGCCCAGTCCGACCATGATACCTGATTTGGTGAACATCGTCGGATCGAGTTCCTTGACCCGCTGCAGCAAGCGAATGGAATGGAAATAGCGAGCGCCTGGCCGCACCGTCAGATAGTTCGACGGTACCGTTTCGAGGTTGTGATTGAAGACGTCCGGGCGTGCACTGACGACTTTGTCCAAAGCACCGTCCTTGCGCAGGAAGTCTGGTGTCAGGATCTCGACCGTGGTTTGCGGCGAAGCCTCTCGGATGGCGGTGATCGTGTCGACGAAATGCTGTGCTCCACCATCCGCCAGGTCGTCCCGGTCAACGGAGGTGATCACCACGTGTTTGAGACCCATCTGTTTCACCGCACGGGCGACGTTTTCCGGCTCGTTGGGATCGAGTGCGTTTGGCCTGCCCGTCGCCACGTTGCAGAAAGCGCAGGCTCGCGTGCAGATCTCTCCCATGATCATGAAGCTGGCATGTTTCTGCTGCCAGCAACTGCCGATATTAGGACATCCGGCCTCCTCGCACACCGTCACCAGGTTGTTGGATTTGACGATGTCGCGGGTTTCCAGATAGCCCTTGGAGGTCGGGGCCTTGACCCGAATCCAGTCAGGCTTGCGCGCGATCTCATTGTCCGGACGGTGCGCCTTCTCCGGATGGCGCACCCTCTTCTTTTCTGAAACCGTATCGACAACGGTGACCATGGGCCTAACCCTTCAAAAATTCAGCGACCGGCCAGAAGTGCGAACAACCACAGCACAATGATTGCGCCAACGGTTGCCACGATCAGATGGCCAACGAACCCGAAAAATACGATCCCAAAGGCCGAAGCGATGATGCCGCCGACATAGGCGCCGATCACTCCAACAACCAGGTTCTTGATCAGACCGTGGCTGCGGTTCATTACCTTTTCGGCAATGAATCCTGCCAGCAGGCCAATGAATAGAAACGCAATCCAGCTCAATACTCGTCCTCCGCTCTAGTTAGGGAACATCCCGACGCGATCAAGCATTGAGCACGCGGCCATAGGCGTCAAGCACGCTTTCCTTCATCATCTCGGACAACGTCGGATGCGGGAATACGGTGTGCATGAGCTCTTCTTCGGTCGTCTCCAGGTTCATGGCGACGACGAAGCCCTGGATCAGTTCCGTCACTTCCGCGCCAACCATGTGGGCTCCAAGCAGTTCGCCGGTTTTTTTGTCAAAAATGGTCTTGATCAGGCCTTGGTCTTCGCCCAGCGCGATGGCTTTACCGTTGGCGCTGAACGGGAACCGCCCGACGCGGATGTCGTAGCCTGCTTCCTTGGCGCGTGCTTCCGTCAAACCGACACTGGCGACCTGCGGATTACAGTAGGTGCAGCCGGGGATCTTATTCTTGTCCATCGCATGCACACCCGGCACGCCGGCGATTTTCTCGATACAGACGACGCCCTCATGCTCAGCCTTGTGCGCCAACATCGGCGGACCGGCGACATCGCCGATGGCGTACACGCCCTCCACATTGGTTTTGCCGTAGCCATCGATGACGATACATCCCCGATCGGTTTTGACACCCAGTGCCTCAAGCCCGAGGTTTTCGATATTGCCTTGCACGCCCACGGCCGAAATCAATCGGTCGGCGGCGATCGTCTGGATCTTGCCGTCCTTGGTTTCCACGTGTGCCGTCACGCTGTTGGCGGCCTTCTCCACCTTCGACACTTTGGCCTCGGTTATGATCTTCAGACCCTGCTTCTCCAGCAACTTGCGTGCCAGGTCCGATATTTCGGAATCCTCAACCGGCATGATGTTTGGCATCAGCTCAACGACCGTCACGTCGACACCCATGGCATGGTAAAAGCTGGCAAATTCGATGCCGATCGCGCCGGAACCCATCACAACCATCGACTTCGGCTGGCTCTGCGGCACCATGGCTTCGAAATAGGTCCAGATGAGCTTGCCGTCCGGCTCGATACCGGGAAGAACTCGCGGCCGTGCGCCTGTCGCGACGATTACATGCTTGGCGGCGTAAGTGCCCTCGCCCATGGTGTTCTTCGGCGCCGGATGCTGTGGCTCCATTGCAGCCTTGCTGCTTTTGCCGACCACAATTTCGACGGGAGCACCGCCCTTGGCCGCCTTGCTGAGCTTTGCCTCGCCCCAGATGACGTCGACCTTGTTCTTCTTCATCAGGAAGCCCACCCCGGCATTCAGCCGGCCGGAGACGCCGCGTGAGCGCTTGACCACCGCGGCGATGTCCGCCGAGACGCTGCCCTCCAGCCTGAGGCCGTAACTGGCGGCGTTTTCAGAGAAGTGCAGGATCTCTGCAGAGCGCAGCAGCGCCTTGGTCGGAATGCAGCCCCAGTTCAGGCAGATGCCGCCGAGATGTTCGCGTTCGACAATGGCCGTTTTGAAGCCCAATTGGGCGGACCGGATCGCGGTGACATAGCCCCCGGGCCCGGACCCGATTATGATAACGTCGTAATTGTTGGACACGATTGCGTCTCCCCAACTGGCGGCCAGCCGGCCGCAATGCTTCTCGCCGACCGCGCACTTCCCGTTGTTGTGCGCCGGGCGGATCTCAATCAGTCGACGGATGGGTTTATGCGGTGCCGTCCGTCGTCGCGCCGGTTGCCGCTACTGGTTGCGCAGCGACAATCCCGTCATCAGCAGCGTCACACCGTTAAACGTCAGTTCCACCCCGAGGAACAATCCAAGCACGGTCACCGCCGACCAAGGAAAATTGGCAAAGATGATGACACCAAGAACAACCGACAAGATGCCGGAGACCAGCACCCAAACCCAACCTGTGACCGGTCTTAGGTTCATCGAGTAGGCGATCTTCGCACCACCGAGGAGGAACAGCAGCACACCGACCAGAACTGTCAGCGACGCGGCTCCCGCAACCGGGTTGGCGATGAGGACACCGCCGACCAGTAGAGTCAGCAGACCGACGGCAACGTTCCAGAGAAACCCGCCCCACTCACGGATCGAGAACGCCTGGATGATCTGCGCAATGCCCAGAACCAGGAAAAAGAAACCGGCCAGGTAATCGGCCGTGATGGTCGCCGCCAACGGATTTGCGAAACATAGGAATCCGCCGATCAGTGAGATCACCCCGAAAGCGACCAGCCATCCCCAGGAGGCTTTCAGCTTCTCCATCATCTCATCGATGTCTTTTTGTTCGATCTGCTTTGCCATCGTCCACCTCCTCGATTGGGCCGTTAGCCGCCTTAGACGAGCATCCCCATTGGATTCTCAACGTATCCCTTGAAGGCCGCCAGCAGTTGCGCTCCGAGTGCACCGTCCACCGCGCGATGGTCCGTTGACAGGGTTACCGACATCATCGTCGCGACCGCCGGTTCTCCGTCCTTGACCACGACCCGCTGTTCGCCGGCACCGACCGCCAGTATCGTTGCGTGCGGCGGGTTGATGACGGCGGAAAAGTCTTTGACGCCGAACATGCCCAGATTGGAGACCGCAGTCGTTCCACCCTGGTACTCGGTCGGCTGCAACTTCCTTTCACGCGCCCTGCCTGCCAGATCCTTCATCTCGTTTGAAATGACGGATAGCGGCTTTTCTTCCGCTCGGCGGACTATCGGCGTGATCAGTCCGCCAGGGATCGACACCGCGACACCGACATCGGCGTGCGAATGCCGCACCATATTCGCTTCGGTCCAGGAGACGTTGGCATCAGGCACATCGCGCAAAGCAAGTGCCATCGCCTTGATGACGAAATCATTGACCGACAGCTTGTAGGCGGGCTTGTCGTCACGCACGGGCGCTGCCTCATTGAGCTGTTTGCGCAGCGCCAAAAGAGCATCGAGTTCGCAGTCGACCGTAAGGTAGAAATGCGGAACCGACTGTTTGGATTCGACCAGCCGCCTGGCGATCGTTTTGCGCATATTGTCGTGCGGAATCAGTTCGTAGGAGCCTTCCTCGAACAGTTTCAGGGTTTGGTCGTCCGACGGAGAAGCCGATGCCGCTTCCGGTGCGGCGGCGGCAGGCGCCGGGGCGGTCTGGCCGACACCGGCCGCGATGGCCGCATCCACATCCCTGCGGATGATCCGACCGTGCGGGCCGCTTCCTGTCAGTGCCGCCAGATCCAGGCCGGCGTTTGTAGCCAGACGCCGCGCCAGGGGCGACGAGAATATCCGATTTCCGACCGGTGCCGCGATTGGTTGCGGTGCGGCCGGAGCTGGAGCAGCAGCCGCCGGTGCTGGCTGGGCCGGTGCCAGCGCTGGAGCCGCCGGCTCCGTGGGAGCAGCTGTCGGAGCCGCAGCCGGGGCGCCGCCACCGGCGGCCGCAGCAGCTGCGACATCCTCACCCTCTCCGGCAAGAATGGCGATCGGGGCATTCACCTTGACCCCCTCGGTGCCTTCCGGCACCAGGATCTTGGCAACGGTACCCTCGTCGACCGCCTCCACTTCCATGGTGGCCTTGTCGGTCTCGATTTCAGCGATTACGTCGCCTGGCGCAACGCTGTCGCCTTCCTTGACCAGCCACTTGGCCAGATTGCCTTCCTCCATGGTGGGGGAAAGCGCAGGCATGGTGATATCGATCGGCATGGTGCAAGCCTCCCCTCAGGCCGTGTAGGTGACGGCTTTGACGGCGTCGACCACTTCGGCGACGCTCGGCAGAGCCAGCTTTTCCAGATTGACGGCATACGGCATCGGCACGTCCTTGCCGGCGACCGTCGCAATAGGCGCATCGAGATAGTCAAAAGCCTCCTGCATGACGCGTGTAGCGATCTCGGTGCCGACGCTGCTCTGCGGAAAGCCTTCCTCGACAGTCACCAGACGCCCGGTCTTCTTGACCGATTCAATCACCGTCGGCAGGTCCATCGGACGCAGGGTCCGCAGGTCGATGACCTCGGCCTCGATGCCCATTCCCGCCAGTTCGTTTGCCGCTTGGTCGGCGTAGGTCATGCCGATGCCGAACGAAACGATGGTGACGTCCTTGCCATCACGATGGATGCGGGCCTTGCCGATTGGCAGGACGAAATCGTCAAGCTTCGGCACTTCGAACTTGTGGCCGTAGAGAATTTCGTTTTCCAGGAACACGACCGGGTTCGGGTCGCGGATCGCTGCCTTGAGAAGGCCTTTGGCGTCTGCGGCGCTGTAAGGCATGATCACTTTCAATCCGGGAATGTGGCTGTACCAGGATGCGTAGCACTGGGAGTGCTGCGCAGCAACGCGGGCGGCTGCGCCGTTGGGACCGCGAAACACGATCGGTGTGCTCATTTGACCGCCGGACATGTAGCGCGTCTTGGCGGCCGAGTTGATCAGGTGATCCATCGCCTGCATGGCGAAGTTGAAGGTCATGAACTCGACAATCGGCTTCAGACCGGCCATGGCGGCGCGACACCGACGCCGGCAAATCCGTGTTCGGTAATCGGCGTATCGACAACGCGCATGGAACCGAACTCATCCAGAAGTCCCTGCGTCACTTTGTAGGCGCCCTGATACTCGGCGACTTCCTCGCCCATGACGAAGACATCGCCGTCGGCACGCATTTCCTCGGCCATGGCGTCGCGCAGGGCCTCGCGAACGGTTGTTTCAACCATCTCCGTGCCGGCTGGAATGTCCGGGTCGGCGGGCACTTCGGCAGCTACGGGAGCCGCCGCTACAGCGGCTGACGCAGCCGCGGGCGGCACTTCGGCTGCGGTTGCTGCCGGAGCTGGCTTGGCTGCGGGCGTTTCTGTGCCGATGGCATCGGCCGTCTCGCCGTCCGCCAGAAGCACGGCGATCACCGAGTTGACCTTGACGCCTTCGCTGCCTTCCGGGACAACGATTTTGCCGATGGTGCCCTCGTCGACGGCTTCCACTTCCATGGTCGCCTTGTCGGTTTCGATTTCAGCGATAACGTCACCGGAGGCGACCGAATCGCCTTCCTTCTTAACCCATTTCGACAGCGTCCCCTCTTCCATGGTCGGAGAGAGCGCGGGCATGAGAATATCGATTGGCATCTGTTCTCCCCCCAATCCTAAGCCAGAATGTCCGTGTAGAGTTCCGAGGGATCCGGTTCTGGATCCGTCTGGGCAAACTCTGCGCTGTCGGCGACGATGTCACGCACACCCTTGTCGATCGCCTTGAGTTCGTCTTCCGTCGCCCAGCCGTTCTCCAACAGGCGCACCTTGACCTGTTCGATCGGATCATGCTCAGAGCGCATTTTCTGCACTTCGTCCTTGCTGCGGTACTTGGCCGGGTCCGACATGGAATGGCCGCGATAACGGTAGGTCAGCATTTCCAGAATGATCGGGCCGTTGCCCTCTCGAGCGAAGGCGAGTGCTCGTTCGGCTGCCGCTTTAACCGCCCGCACGTCCATTCCGTCGACCTGATAGCCGGGAATGCTGAAGGATGCGCCGCGCTGCGAGAAATCCGACTGTGCCGTGGCCCGGCTGACGGCGGTTCCCATGGCGTAGCGGTTGTTCTCGACCACATAGACGACCGGCAGGCGCCACAGCTCGGCCATGTTGAAGCTTTCATAGACCTGGCCCTGGTTGGCGGCACCGTCACCAAAGAACGCCACAGCCACTCGGCCATCATCCCGGTACCGGTTTGCAAAGCCCAGACCGGTACCGATCGACACCTGCGATCCAACAATCCCGTGGCCGCCGTAGAAGTTTTTCTCGCGAGAGAACATGTGCATGGAGCCGCCCTTGCCACGCGAGTAACCGCTCTGGCGCCCGGTCAACTCTGCCATGACACCGCGTGCGGTCATGCCCATCGCCAGCATATGACCGTGGTCGCGATAGCCGGTGATCATCTGGTCACCTTCATTGAGCGACATTTGAATACCGGTGACGACCGCTTCCTGACCAATATAAAGGTGGCAAAACCCACCAATGAAGCCCATGCCATAAAGCTGGCCGGCTTTTTCCTCGAAGCGCCGAATCAGCAGCATTTCACGATAAACTTCCAGCTCGTCTTCCTTGCTGAAGTCGGCGATATCCTTACCGATGGCAGTTTTCGCGGATTTCGAAGTTTTCGTCGATTTGGATGCACCGGTCCGACGGCCGGTTGACGCTGCAGGCTTGCGCGGGGCCATATAGTCCTCCCAGGAGTTGGTCTGCGCTAAGCTTACGGAAACAGCAAAGCGCTAGCAAGGCCATCGCTGCATAGCTAACTTGATTTTCAACGTGCTGAATTTAAACAATAAAATTGATATTAACTGAATTACAGTTAATGCCATTAGAAGTCATAGATGATGATCTCGTTGGGGCGGGTCAGGTTCAGAGCTTCCCTCGCCCGTTCATCCAGCATGTCTTTGACCACCGGGCCGTTTTGAGGCAGCAGCATCACCTGCTGTTGCAAACGTTTTCTTTCCGCGACAAGTGACTCCAGGCGCACCTCAAGTTCAGCAGCTTTGCGCTCAAACTGCTGCCTGGCATTGAGGCCGCGGTCTCCATTGATCGAGTGGTACCCAAAATAACTGATAAAGGCGATAGCGAGTACCGGTATGATCAACCTGCCGGTCTTGCGGATTTTTCGTTGCCTCGTCGACATACACGCACGCTACCTGGAACTCGATACACAACTTCGACCTGAAACGGGCCGAGCCAGCATTTCTCTTATGCAGCAACATGTTTAATAACGGGTTATCGGGCGGCAAAGGATCCGAACGATCGAACCATCAACCATCATGTATTTTCTCTCATGCGCCTTGCGGAGGTATGTTCATTACTGTATGCGTGATGCGATGGGATGAGGTGCGTGCTGCGTCTAAGTGTGCGTATCTAGTCAAAACCAAGAGATTTAATTGCCGGATTTTCCGGCTTGTACCTGCCAGAAGAGGGTCACCATGGAACAGACAATTATCGCCTATTATGAAGCGATCCTTCGCCAGACGCCGACACAGTCGCAGATCGACCAGTGGGATGCGTTTCTGGGCGAGGCCGACGATCTTGAGGATGCGCTGGCGGACTTTGCCCAGGCGCTGTGCCTGCAGGCCGATGAGGTTCGTTCGGTTCTGCGTCTTTATCAGGCGGTGTTCGACCGCATGTCCGACAGCGGCGGCCTGACCTTCTGGACCAACCGTTTCCGCGACATCCAGGAAGCCAATCCGGATCTGTCCTACCGCGATGCCCTGATCGAGACGATCTCTCAGTGGCTTGAGTCGGACGAATACATCGCCCGCTTCGGCGACAATCTGTCGGATGAGGACTTCCTGTCGCTTGTCTATCTCAACATCCTCGGCCGCCCGGCCGACCAGGACGGCTACAACTTCTGGCTTGCCGTTTTGAAGTCGGGTGCGATGAGCCGTGAGCAGCTGATTGTGGAGTTCACCGAATCGGACGAGTTCAAGGCTGATGTTGACGACGAGGCCAACGGCCTGCTGAAGGCAGCGGCTGCGATCGACAGCGACACGGTCGTTGACGATCTTCCCTACGAATTCCCGGGCGGCGATCCCTATACGGGCGAGCTCGGCAACGAAGCTCCTGTCGACATCCTGATCGGCACGGATATCGATGAAGATGCCTCGGATGGCGATGAGGTCAATGAAGGCCAGCTGACGGCGGTTGATCCGGATGGTGGCGAGACCTTCACCTGGGAACTGATCGATCCGACCGGCACGTTCGGTCTTGACGATCCGAATGCCCAGCAGCCGAAGATCGTCGTTGTGGATGCCAGCGGTCTTGACCACGAGACCGATGACGTGATGACGGTGACGATCCGTGTGACGGACAGCGACGGCAACACCTATGAAGAAGATGTCGACATCGACATCAACGACATCAACGAAGGTCCTTTCAATCTGGACCTTTCGAACCTGACGATTGCAGAGCAGGACGGCTCGCTTTCCAATCCCGGCCTGAGCGGCTTTGTTGTCGGCGTTCTGACGTCCGACGATGTGGATGATGGCGACACGGCGACCTACACGCTGCTGAGCCAGTCTGTTGCCGGCGCCTTCGAGATCGACGGTGACGAGCTGAAGGTTCTCGATCCTTCGGTGATCGACTCCGAAGCCGGTGTGACGAGCATCGACGTCGAGGTCCAGGTTGAAGATTCCGGCGGCCTGACGCAGGTCAAGACGTTCACCATCGATGTGACGTCGCTGATCGACGAGGATCCGACGAACGTTCTTCCGGAGACGCTGAACGTTGCGGCAACGACGCCTGCCGGCCTGCCGCTGACCAATCTGATTGCCGAGGATCCTGAGAGCGATCCGGACAGCCACACGTTCGTGATCACCAACGATCCGACGGGCGGCGCCTTTGCGATCGACATCACGGGCACGAAGCTTGTTCTTGCCGATCCGACACTGATCAACTCGACGAACCTTGTCGATGGCGGCCCTGTCGATGAAGACGGCGTGATCAACGGCCTTGTTGTGTTCGACGTCGAGGTCGAGATCACCGACGATGGCGGCAATACGTTCATCGACACGATCAAGGTGACGGTCGACCAGAACGGCCTGATCATTCCGTTCACGGACACGGTTGTCGAGGTTCTCGACGGCTCGAATGGCGATGACGTGTTCACCGCCAATGCGGGTTACGGCCCGAATGCACCTGTTCCGGGCTTCCAGCAGACGGCCAACGCCGGCGACATCGCCAATGGCGAGGGCGGCGACGACCTGTTCGTGCTGACCAAGCAGGACAACAACTACGGCGACGGCGGTGTTCTGGTATCCGGCGTGACGCTGAACGACATTGAAAGCGTTCTGATCATCAACCGCGACCAGAGCCCGCTTCCTCCGGCTCAGACGCTTGATATCCTGAACGACGTGTGCACGCCGTGCATCAACATGCCTGTGATGGCTTCGGTCTTCGATGATCCGGTTATCTTCGAGGCTTCGCTTTCGCCTGATATCGACCATGTTTCTTTCGGCCAGAGCCTGAGCTCTGTCGGCATCTGGGATCTTCAGGCCGACTTCTGGACGATCGATGGTGCTGATGCCAACGACTTCGGCCCGATCGTCGACATCTTCGACGTGACGGGCGACTTCGTGTGGGTCGACAGTGACCCGCAGGCGAAACTTGCCGGCGAGGAAATCGACGAGCTTGTGTTCACGGTCGACGAGGTTCTGATCAACGAGCTTCGCATCACCGAGAACGCTTCGGGCAACGAGCCTGGCGGCCCGCGCAGCGAGCAGGTCGGCTCGATCCGCATTGTTGCTTCGGGTATTCCTTCGGTGATCGGCAGCATCAACAACGGCTTCCCTGGCGGTCCTCTGCTTCCGGGCTGGCCGGGCGGCTTCGGTCCGCTGTTCGCGCCGACGACGCACACTCTGAATATCGATGTGACGGACCTGACGGGCACGAGCCCGACATCGGCGGTCGGTCCTGCCGCGGCAGCGGCCAACACGGCTGCGATCGACTTCTTCGCCGGCCAGGTTGATGGCATCGGCGCCGGTCTGACCGGTCTGGAAGATGTGATCATCAACGGCGGTGGCGACGTCTTCCTGGTGTTCGACGAGACCGCCAATGACGTCAACTCGGATGCTCCGGCTGACGGTTTCCCGCTTGAGATCGTCGACGGAGCAGGCAGCGGCTTCTTCTTCTTCGAGGAAGATGGTTTTGCTGGTGTGTTCCTCGACGGCGGAGACGGCTTCGACACGCTTGGCGTTTTCCCTGAAGATCTGGAGTTTGGTCAGGGCTGGGTGGTCAATGTCGAGCGCATCAAGATCCTTGAGGATGCAGGTGCGCCTTGGGATACGACGATCAATCTCAATGCTGTCAAGGACAATGACCTTCAGGAAGTCGTGTTCGCCGATGGCGTCGATGGCGATGTGCGGATTTTCCATATTCCGATTCGCCTTGATGCTGATCAGGATCCGGCAGTTCTGTGTGATACGTTTGGCAACCCGGGTGTGCAGATCATCTTCGACAATTGCTGCAACGATGCTCTGCCGGATGATTTCGACCTGTTCCTCGATGCCGAAGGTTCTGCGGAACGTGTGGATGTGATCTTCAAGGTCGATCCGGGCGGCCCCGGTGGCACCGAGCGTGTCGACAACCTCAATGTCAGGGACATCCAGACGCTGCACCTGAACGTTACGGATTGTGATCCGAACACTGTTGGTGACTTCGAGGTCAACCACCTTGCGTCTCAGGACTTCGTTCTGCGGACCCTGCTGCTGACCGATGACGGCAATGCGGGAACCACGCGGATCCTGAACGACAACTGGCGGTTCGACCCAAACACCGGGACCGGCACCCTCAACCAAACCAACCCGTTTGGTCCGACGAACAGTGCTGCGATCAACCTCAGCCTGATCAAGGGCACGGATGGCGTGCGCAACCAAGAACTGCTGGAATTCGACGGCCCGATGGTTGCTGAATTGAAGTTCCTGCCGGTGCTGGAATCCTGGGGTTCTGACGTCAATCCAACGACAACACGGCCGAACGGAGAGCTCGGCATCGCGACCGATGCCGGCAAGATCATGGACGAGCTGGTTGTCTCCGATGACGGCGTGACCGCCGATCTCGGTGAAGGCAACGACATGATCACGGGCAACCGGATCACCGCTGACGGTACACCGGGCTCGCTTGGTGAGGACTTCATTCGCCTCAATGGCGGTGACGACCTTGCTTTCGGTGCGGCTGGCAACGACCAGATCGAAGGTGGCACCGGTGACGATGAGATCCAGGGTGAAGAGGGCGACGATTGCCTGTTTGGCGATGAAGGCGACGATCTGATTCTCGGCGGCTCCGGCAACGACTATGTCGATGGCGGTGCCAATGACGATGTCATCTTCGGTGGCGACGACAACGACATGCTGCGCGGCGGCACCGGCAACGATGCCATCTGCGGCGATGACGGTGACGACACCCTGCATGGCGAAGACGGCGACGATCTTCTGATCGGCGGCGAAGGCGACGACTTCCTGGATGCCGGTGCCTCGGGTACCGACATGCTGGTCGGCGACTATGGCTGCGAGCCCTGCTACGCCCATGTCACCATCCCGGACAATGATCTGGAAGAGTGCGATATCTTCTCGATCAGCATCGACACGGATGGCGACGGTGTTGTCGACACGACCTTCACGTCGACCGTCGGCGATCCGCTCTTCCTGGGTGGCGGAAATGTCACTGCTGATGAGGACGTCATTGCGGCCGACCTGGCAGCGCAGATCCAGGACTGGATCGACAACACCGCTGCCGATCCGTCCTGCTGGGATGTTTCCTGGGAGAACGGCATCGTGACGATCTGCAAGGTCGGTGACGAGCTTGTTGTCGAAGGCGCCGCTGTGGACGCAGCCATTCCTGCGGTTCACAAATCGGAACTGGATGGTCAGATCGGCAACGGTGACGAGTTCACCTGGGATGTCAGCTGGCCTGGCAATGCCAACGAGATGTACACCTACACGTTCAACTCCGGGGCACCTGGTGCAAACCTTGGTCCTGTGCTGAGTGCCGACGGTGTTGTCGACACGATCACGGAACTGCAGGCTCTGGCAGCCGACATTGCGGCTGACTTCAACGCCAATGCTTCCGCGGCCTTCCAGAACGACGGTTTCACGATGGAAGTGGACGCCAATGGCGATCTTTGCCTGATCGGCCCTGACGACAAGACGGGCGATACGCCGACGGTCGTCGTTTCGGCAGCCGATGGCGCAGCCACCGACATCCCGGCCACGCCGGAAGTCACCTGCATCGACTTCAGCACTGGTGACGCGTTCCTGGACATGGGTGACATCTTCGTGCTTCAGCTCACCGGTGTTCCGTACGAGGTCGCCGTTGAAGACATCAACTCGTCGACCGCATCTGAGATGGCGCAGGCGGTTGCCGATGCGGTCAATGCTGATGCAACGGCAAACACCCACGTCACGGCGTCGATCGATCCGAACGATGACACGAAGCTGATCCTGACGGCAGTCACGCCCGGTGCAGCTCCGGGTTACGGCCCGATCACCACGACCGTGGTGGACGATGCAACGGATGATGAGAGCGCAAGAATTGAGATCTCAGCCCTCGACCTTCCGAACAATCCTCCGGCATCGATAGTTGTGGAGATCAGCACCGATGGTAACCCTGCGATCAACTACTCGGTCGTCTGGAACACCGATCTTGCCACCACATTGCAGGACTTCCTGACTGCGTACGAGAGCACGATTGCAACCAATCATGATCTCAACGCTCAGATCGTCTTTGGAAATCTGGAGTTCAGCGAGCTGAATTCGCCTCTGGCCTCCAGCGGCAATCCGCATGCACCAAATGGTCCGGTTGCCGGTGGTCCTCTGGCTGGTGACACGCTGATCGATGTGTCGGTCAACGGTACCGGTGTTGGTACTGTCATTGTCGACACGGATAACGACCATGGTGACGACGATCTGGCAGCGCCGGTTGTCATTCCTGGCACGGATCCTGCGCAGGACAACACCCAGTCGCTGACCGATCAGGGCCAGACGGATGGTACGCCTCCGGATCCATTCGATCTCGACGTCGTTCTCGACGACAAGACCGAGGCGGATCAGGATGTCTTCGTTGTCTCGGCCCGCTCCAACGACATGGCGGCCTTTGCCAATGACGGCTACGACAACGACCATCGTCCGGACGTCGACTTTGCGGGCCTGCTCGATGCAGCGGGTCTTGCCACCGGTGACGGCGCTGGCGACAGCGGTGTCGACGGTGTGGTCTATGTCATGGACTTCAACCAGGGCGGTGGCGGAGACGACCTGTCGACCTACCACATCAACGAAGCCTACAGCAAAGCCGACAACACGACGATTGACGGTCGCTTCTACGATGAACTGACGGATGCCTTCGGCCCCGATGCCGACCGGTATCAGGGCGACAAGCTGGCCTTCCGCAAGTCGGACGGTGAGCTGGACGATTGCGGCACCACCTTCAACTACCAGGAAGAGCAGGACCAGGCTGTTGACCGTGACGACTCCGATGCCAATGCGGTGAACGCGTTCAACGCCAATGACAGCCTGCGCTACTTCGTCAGTGCCCGCAGCTTCGAGGATGCGCTTCTCGACAATCACGGCCTGATCTGGGGTGTTGATGTTGACCAGTCGATCGTCGACGATGCGATTGCGGATCTGGCCGATGACAACATTGCCAACAACAGCGCCGGCGGCATTGCCGACGGTGTCTGGGGCAACGCATCGCAGCTGTTGAACATCATGAATACTGCGGACGGCGAGAGCTGGCTTCGTGTGTACTACAACGAGGCCGGTACGGATGCCGCACCGGAAGCCGTGATGGAACTTGTCGGTCTGGACGACGTGTCTCAGCTGACCTTCAAGGACATCGTCGGCTCCGATTGCATCTCGGACAGCAACGAGGTCAAGACGCCGGAAGACATCTGGCTCACGCTCTGATCTCAACCATCCAATGGACGAACAGAGGGCCCCGGCGAAAACCGGGGCCCTCTTCGTTTGTGTTGCACGGCGGAGCCGGGTTCCACCGCGTAAGCCCGAAATTTGGATGATAGGCTTGTTGCAGTATATCAATTACTGTATGCCTGAGCCGATGGGATGAGGTGCGTGTGCGATTCTGCACGCGTACCCAATCGAAACAAACAGATTATTTGCTACCGGATTGCCCGGCTTGTACCTGCCAGAAGAGGGTCACCATGTTCCAGACAATTGTCGCCTATTATGAAGCGATCCTTCGCCAGACGCCGACACAGTCGCAGATTGACCAGTGGGATGCGTTTCTGGGCGAGGCCGACGATCTTGAGGATGCGCTGGCGGACTTTGCCCAGGCACTGTGCCTGCAGGCCGATGAGGTTCGTTCGGTTCTGCGTCTTTACCAGGCGGTGTTCGACCGCATGTCCGACAGCGGCGGCCTGACCTTCTGGACCAACCGTTTCCGTGACATCCAGGAAGCCAATCCGGATCTGTCCTACCGCGATGCCCTGATCGAGACGATCTCTCAGTGGCTTGAGTCGGACGAATACATCGCCCGCTTCGGCGACAATCTGTCGGATGAGGACTTCCTGTCGCTTGTCTACCTCAACATTCTCGGCCGCCCGGCCGACCAGGACGGCTACAACTTCTGGCTTGCCGTTTTGAAGTCGGGTGCGATGAGCCGTGAGCAGCTGATTGTCGAGTTCACCGAATCGGACGAGTTCAAGGCTGATGTTGACGATGAGGCCAACGGCCTGCTGAAGGCAGCGGCTGCGATCGACAGCGACACGGTCGTTGACGATCTTCCCTACGAATTCCCGGGCGGCGATCCCTATACGGGCGAGCTCGGCAACGAAGCTCCTGTCGACATCCTGATCGGCACGGATATCGATGAAGATGCCTCGGATGGCGATGAGGTCAATGAAGGCCAGCTGACGGCGGTTGATCCGGATGGTGGCGAGACCTTCACCTGGGAACTGATCGATCCGACCGGCACGTTCGGTCTTGACGATCCGAATGCCCAGCAGCCGAAGATCGTCGTTGTGGATGCCAGCGGTCTTGACCACGAGACCGATGACGTGATGACGGTGACGATCCGTGTGACGGACAGCGACGGCAACACCTATGAAGAAGATGTCGACATCGACATCAACGACATCAACGAAGGTCCTTTCAATCTGGACCTTTCGAACCTGACGATTGCAGAGCAGGACGGCTCGCTTTCCAATCCCGGCCTGAGCGGCCTTGTTGTCGGCGTTCTGACGTCCGACGATGTGGATGATGGCGACACGGCGACCTACACGCTGCTGAGCCAGTCTGTTGCCGGCGCCTTCGAGATCGACGGTGACGAGCTGAAGGTTCTCGATCCTTCTGTGATCGATTCTGAAGCCGGTGTGACGAGCATCGACGTCGAGGTCCAGGTTGAGGATTCCGGCGGCCTGACGCAGGTCAAGACGTTCACCATCGATGTGACGTCGCTGATCGACGAGGATCCGACGAACGTTCTTCCGGAGACGCTGAACGTTGCGGCAACGACGCCTGCCGGCCTGCCGCTGACCAATCTGATTGCCGAGGATCCTGAGAGCGATCCGGACAGCCACACGTTCGTGATCACCAACGATCCGACGGGCGGCGCCTTTGCGATCGACATCACGGGCACGAAGCTTGTTCTTGCCGATCCGACACTGATCAACTCGACGAACCTTGTCGATGGCGGTCCTGTCGATGAAGACGGCGTGATCAACGGCCTTGTTGTGTTCGACGTCGAGGTCGAGATCACCGACGATGGCGGCAATACGTTCATCGACACGATCAAGGTGACGGTCGACCAGAACGGCCTGATCATTCCGTTCACGGACACGGTTGTCGAGGTTCTCGACGGCTCGAATGGCGATGACGTGTTCACCGCCAATGCGGGTTACGGCCCGAATGCACCTGTTCCGGGCTTCCAGCAGACGGCCAACGCCGGCGACATCGCCAATGGCGAGGGCGGCGACGACCTGTTCGTGCTGACCAAGCAGGACAACAACTACGGCGACGGCGGTGTTCTGGTATCCGGCGTGACGCTGAACGACATTGAAAGCGTTCTGATCATCAACCGCGACCAGAGCCCGCTTCCTCCGGCTCAGACGCTTGATATCCTGAACGACGTGTGCACGCCGTGCATCAACATGCCTGTGATGGCTTCGGTCTTCGATGATCCGGTTATCTTCGAGGCTTCGCTTTCGCCTGATATCGACCATGTTTCTTTCGGCCAGAGCCTGAGCTCTGTCGGCATCTGGGATCTTCAGGCCGACTTCTGGACGATCGATGGTGCTGATGCCAACGACTTCGGCCCGATCGTCGACATCTTCGACGTGACGGGCGACTTCGTGTGGGTCGACAGTGACCCGCAGGCGAAACTTGCCGGCGAGGAAATCGACGAGCTTGTGTTCACGGTCGACGAGGTTCTGATCAACGAGCTTCGCATCACCGAGAACGCTTCGGGCAACGAGCCTGGCGGCCCGCGCAGCGAGCAGGTCGGCTCGATCCGCATTGTTGCTTCGGGTATTCCTTCGGTCATCGGCAGCATCAACAACGGCTTCCCTGGCGGTCCTCTGCTTCCGCAGTGGCCGGGCGGCTTTGGTCCGCTGTTCGCGCCGACGACGCACACTCTGAATATCGATGTGACGGACCTGACGGGCACGAGCCCGACATCGGCGGTCGGTCCTGCCGCGGCAGCGGCCAACACGGCTGCGATCGACTTCTTCGCCGGCCAGGTTGATGGCATCGGCGCCGGTCTGACCGGTCTGGAAGATGTGATCATCAACGGCGGTGGCGACGTCTTCCTGGTGTTCGACGAGACCGCCAATGACGTCAACTCGGATGCTCCGGCTGACGGTTTCCCGCTTGAGATCGTCGACGGAGCAGGCAGCGGCTTCTTCTTCTTCGAAGAAGGCGGATTCAAAGGCGTATTCCTGGATGGCGGTGACGGTTATGACACACTGGGAGTCTACACATCGGACCTGGCTTTTGGGGCACCATATCCGGTTGTTCAGGGCATCGAGCGAATAAAAGTCCTCGACGCGGCCAGCGGCAGTGTCAACCTGTTCCCGTTCAAGGACGACACTAAGCATATCGTCTTTTCTGCCGGCGTGTCAGGCGACCTGTCGGTGGGTAGCATGCCCAATCTAACGCCGTTGGGCGCGACGACCGATCAGGCTCTGTTGTGTGATGATTTCGGTATCGAAGGCTTTGTGGTCGAAATCGATCAATGCTGCTTTGAAGCTCCTGGAAATCCGCCGGTCCAGCTTGGTGATTTGCCACTAGATTTCGATTTGCACCTGGATGCACAGGGAGACGCGACGGCCCGCATCGCAACGATTTTCAATGTTGATCCCGGTGGTCCAGGCGGTACGGTCACCGTCGACTCAATACTTCTGAGCGACATCAACACTTACCATCTTAACGTAACTGATTGCGACATCGGTTCCGATGGCCTCTTCGAGGTACGGCATCTCGGTGCGGCCGACCAGGAGCTGCGCACGCTGCTGCTGACAAGCAACAGCGGCGGCGACATTGGTGGTGATACAACGAAGATCCTTCAGGATCCAGCATCCGATCCGGGGGGTGATAACACCACTCCGCTGCTAACCCTGATCAAGGGTACAGGCGACAGCCGCAACCAGCAGTTCCTCGAGTTCGACGGCCCACAGGCAGCCGATCTGAAGTTCCTGCCGGTACTGGAAAGCTGGGGTGATGACATCGGTACGACACGTCCCGGTGGGCTGCTCGGCATCGCCAGCAATCCGGACAATATCGACCATGAACTCGTCGTCTCGAATGACGGTGCGGTCGTTGATCTTGGTGAAGGCAATGACATCTTCACCGGCAACCGGACCCCTATTGGCGGTCCAGGTCGGGAGCGCGCCGACTTCATCCGCGGCAATGGCGGCAACGACCTCCTGTTCGGTGCTGGCGGCAACGATCAGATCGAAGGTGGCACGGGTGACGATGAGATCCAGGGTGAAGAGGGCGACGATTGCCTGTTCGGCGATGAAGGCGACGATCTGATCCTCGGTGGTTCCGGCAATGACTATGTCGATGGCGGTGCCGATGATGATGTCATCTTCGGTGGCGACGACAACGACATGCTGCGCGGCAGCACCGGCAACGATGCCATCTGCGGCGATGACGGTGACGACACCCTGCATGGTGAAGACGGCGACGATCTTCTGATCGGCGGCGAAGGCGACGACTTCCTGGATGCCGGCGCCTCGGGTACCGACATGCTAGTCGGCGACTATGGCTGCGAGCCCTGCTACGCCCATGTCACCATCCCGGATAATGATCTGGAAGAGTGCGATATCTTCTCGATCAGCATCGACACGGATGGCGACGGTGTCGTTGACACGACCTTCACGTCGGAAGTCGGTCAGCCACTCTTCCTGGGTGGCGGCAATGTCACCGCCGACGAAGACGTCATTGCGGCCGACCTGGCAGCGCAGATCCAGGACTGGATCGACAACACCGCTGCTGATCCGTCCTGCTGGGATGTTTCCTGGGAGAACGGCGTCGTGACGATCTGCAAGGTCGGTGACGAGCTTGTTGTCGAAGGCGCCGCTGTGGACGCAGCCATTCCTGCGGTTCACAAGTCGGAACTGGATGGTCAGATCGGCAATGGTGACGAGTTCACCTGGGATGTCAGCTGGCCTGGCAATGCCAACGAGATGTACACCTACACGTTCAACTCCGGGGCACCTGGTCCGAACCTTGGTCCTGTGCTGAGTGCCGACGGTGTTGTCGACACGATCACGGAACTGCAGGCTCTGGCAGCCGACATTGCGGCTGACTTCAACGCCAACGCTTCCGCGGCCTTCCAGAACGACGGTTTCACGATGGAAGTGGACGCCAATGGCGATCTTTGCCTGATCGGCCCTGACGACAAGACGGGCGATACGCCGACGGTCGTCGTCTCGGCTGCCGATGGCGCAGCCACGGACATCCCGGCCACGCCGGAAGTTACCTGCATCGACTTCGGCTCAGGTGGCAACTTCCTGGACATGGGTGACATCTTCGTTGTCGATTTTGCCGGCATTCCCTATCAGGTCGCAGTTGAAGACATCGACGGATCGACGCCGTCGAAGATGGCTCAGTTGGTTGCTGACGCGATCAACGCCGATGCCACGGCAAGCACCCAGGTCACCGCAACGATCGATCCGAACGATGACGAGAAGCTGATCCTGACGGCGGTCACTCCAGGCGCAACCACTACCTACGGGGCCATCACCACAACCGTGGTGGACGACGCTACGGACGAGGAAGTCGCTGTAATAAATGTTTCTGGCCTTGATCTTCCGAACAATCCTCCAGCTTCGATCGTCGTCGAAGTCAGCACAGATGGTAACCCTGCGATCAACTACTCGGTCGTCTGGAATACGGATCTTGAAACCACCCTGCAGGACTTCCTGACCGCCTATAAAGCAACGATCGCGACGAACCACGATCTGAATGTCCAGTTGGCTGGTTCGGCGCTGTTCATGTCCGAGCTGAACTCTCCTCTGGCTGCCAACGGCAACCCGCATGCACCAAATGGTCCGGTTGCCGGCGGTCCTCTGGCCGTCGACACTCTGATCGATGTGTCTGTCAATGGCACGGGTATCGGTACCGTCAATACCTTCACGGATAGCGACCATAGTGACGACGATCTGGCCGCGCCGGTTGTCATTCCTGGCACGGATCCTGCGCAGGACAACACCCAGTCGCTGACCGGTCTGGATCAGACGGATGGCGTTCCGCCGGTAGACTTCGATCTTGACGTCTTTGTTGACGACAAGACCGAGGCGGATCAGGATGTCTTCGTTGTCTCGGCCCGCTCCAACGACATGGCAGCCTTTGCCAATGACGGCTATGACAACGACCATCGTCCGGACTTCGACTTCGCAGGTCTGCTCGATGCAGCGGGTCTTGCCACCGGTGACGGCGCTGGCGACAGCGGTGTCGACGGTGTGGTCTATGTCATGGACTTCAACCAGGGCGGTGGCGGCGACGACCTGTCGACCTACCACATCAACGAAGCCTACGACAAAGCCGCCAACACGACGATTGACGGTCGCTTCTACGATGAACTGACGGATGTCTTCGGCCCCGATGCCGACCGGTATCAGGGCGACAAGCTGGCCTTCCGCCAGTCGGACGGTGAGCTGGACGATTGCGGCACCACCTTCAACTACCAGGAAGAGCAGGACCAGGCTGTTGACCGTGACGACTCCGATGCCAATGCGGTGAACGCGTTCAACGCCAATGACAGCCTGCGCTACTTCGTCAGTGCCCGCAGCTTCGAGGATGCGCTTCTCGACAATCACGGCCTGATCTGGGGTGTTGATGTTGACCAGTCGATCGTCGACGATGCGATTGCGGATCTGGCCGATGACAACATTGCCAACAACAGCGCTGGCGGGATTGCCGACGGTGTCTGGGGCAATGCATCGCAGCTTCTGGACATCATGAATGCTGCGGATGGCGAGAGCTGGCTTCGTGTGTACTACAACGAGGACGGCACGGACGCCGCACCGGAAGCTGTGATGGAACTTGTTGGTCTGGACGACGTGTCCCAGCTGACCTTCAAGGACATCGTCGGCGCCGATTGCATCTCGGACAGCAACGAGGTCAAGACGCCTGAAGACATCTGGCTCACGCTCTGATCTCAACCATCTACTGAAGCAAAAGAGGGCCCCGGCGAACGCCGGGGCCCTTCTTGTATCAAGCTACATACCCCGCTCGTACGCGCCTCACTGGCTGAGGCCGGCCACTTTTCTACGATGACTTCAGTATTCCCCTGCCCGCATACTGGGCCTGAGATCCGAGTTCCTCGGCGATACGGATAAGCTGATTGTATTTGGCCAACCGATCAGATCGAGCCAGGGAACCGGTCTTGATCTGCCCGCAATTTGTTGCGACCGCCAGGTCGGCGATCGTGGCGTCTTCAGTCTCGCCTGAGCGGTGCGACATGACCGCGGTATAGTTTGCCTTGTGGGCTGTCTCTACGGCATCCAGTGTCTCGCTCAACGTGCCGATCTGGTTGACTTTCACCAGGATGGAATTGGCAACACCCATCTTGATGCCATCGCGCAGGCGCGCCGAGTTGGTGACAAACAGATCATCGCCTACCAGCTGGCATTTGGACCCGACCAGATCGGTCAGCGTTTTCCAGCCATCCCAATCGTCCTCTGCCATGCCGTCCTCGATCGAGATGATCGGGTACTTTCCGACCAGTTCCGCCAGATATTCGGCCATGGCGTCTGGCTCCAGCGTACGCCCCTCACCTTCCAGGACATAATTGCCGTCTTTGAAAAACTCCGTTGAGGCACAGTCGAGGGCAAGGCACATATCGTCGCCCGGCTTGTAGCCCGCTTTCTCCATCGATTGCATGATGAAATCGAGCGCCGCCGGTGCGCTGGCCAGACCGGGCGCAAAGCCGCCCTCGTCACCCACATTGGTATTGTGGCCTTCCGCCGCAAGTTCTTTCTTCAGCGTATGGAAGACCTCGGATCCCATGCGAACGGCCTCGCCAATGGTATCGGCTCCGACCGGCATGATCATGAATTCCTGAAAATCAATCGGGTTATCGGCGTGTTCGCCACCGTTGATGATGTTCATCATCGGAACCGGCATGACGTGGGCGTTGGGTCCACCGATATAGCGGTAAAGCGGCAAGCCGGCAGCATCAGCGGCCGCCTTTGCGACAGCAAGCGATACACCCAGAATGGCGTTCGCTCCTAATTTGCCCTTGTTCTGGGTGCCATCAAGCTCGATCATCGTCTTGTCGATGAGGATCTGGTTCTCGGCATCCAAGTCCGCCAGGGCTTCCAGGATCGGTCCGTTGACCGCCTCTACGGCCTGCTGCACGCCTTTGCCCAGATAGCGTTCACCGCCATCCCTGAGTTCCACGGCTTCGTGCGCGCCGGTTGAGGCGCCTGATGGGACGGCAGCCCGGCCGAAGGAGCCGTCTTCGAGCATCACATCAACCTCGACGGTCGGGTTGCCGCGGCTGTCCAGGATTTCTCGTCCGATAATGTCGACGATAGCGGTCATTTCAATCGATCCTTTGGTGCAGAAATGGGAGGGTTGCGGCTGTTTTAGGCAACACCGCACAAAACGCAATGACCTCGCTGCCCCAAATTGCGGGAGATTAAAGAATCAGGTTGCTTCGAAAGCGACCGCAGCACCTTGGCCCGGTGCAGCCGGCACGACGATACGTTCTCCGATCCGCTCGAAAGCGATCTCTGCGTTTTCCAGCAGATCTGGCAGGGATTTAGGCAACGAGGTGGCAACCACAATCGCACGCAATCTCAGCCCCCGCGCATGGGTGCCACCATCAAGTCCGAAAAAACCTTTGAGCCCCGCCGCGTTGAGGACCGCAATATCAGCATTGGCTGACCTGATATCCAGACCGAATGAATGTGCATTGACCTCGCGCTGCTGGACGATTTCCTGCATCAAATATTGGAAATCGCTCGGATTTGTTTCCGACATTACGATCTGTCGAATTCCGGTCACGCCGTTGGCGTGCGTCTCCAGTCGAGAGCGATCCACATTCAGGGCCTGCAGTCGCTGACAGGTGAAAAAGAACACGTCGGGCGCTCGAAGATCGGCCGCAAATGCGAGTTCAAAACGGGCTTCTGCAGTCTCGCCATCCGGTGTTTGATAGTTTCGCGAGAATTTCAGGTTGTCGCCTGCGCTGACCCCCGCGTCATCGAACAGACGATGATCGTTCTCTGCGTCGTCCGACGCCATGACAAGGGCAGATATTCCCTCGTCACCACGACGAAATCGGTAAGCAAGATCACGTCGAACAAAGACATTGCCCTGCTTCGCAGCTTCTTCATATTTGTCGCGCTCGCCAACCATCAGGGGCTCAAGATAGGTGCCATCGGCAAAAAAGACGCAAGCATTCCTGGTCCCGAACGGATGCTGTGCGTCCGCAGCCACTGTAAACCCGAGATCTGACAATCGCTGGCGAGCGAGCGCCAGTTCCGCCGTCGGCAAAACCAGATGGTCGACGCGCCGAATGGATGTTTTATGTGCTTTAGTCATGGTGGCGCTTTGCCCGAGTTCCGCTGTCATTGCAAGCTGGGTTGGTCCGGCAGTCGGTCCCCTGCCCGCTCAATGGCAAATCTGCAGTGAGCTACCAGCTCCTCCAATAGCCGTTCCTGTGCGTCCGAATCGGTTTCGAGCAACAGGACATTCGTCATGACCGTCAAAATGTTGGCGATGATGGTGCGGGCCACCATCTCTTCACTCTCACTGAGGTCAGGAACCCAGGTGAAGAGAAACAGTCTGATCAGATGGCCAATGAAGTCCTCCGTTTTTACCTCCGTATGCCGGGTCGTTTTGAACGAATAGGAAAAATTGAGCAATGCAATGTAGCCGGGATGTTCATGCGCCTTGCGTACGAAGCTGCGGATGATGCGATCGATAGACCGACTGTCCAACAGGTCCAGTTCGGCAACTTCCGCAGTCAACTCGGTGGCCAGCCCTGACAGCATGCGATCGTGCGCTGCGATAAGCAGGTCGTCGCGATCGTCGAAGTACTGGTATATGGTCCCGACAGCGATACCCATTTTTTCGGAAACCTGCGTGGTGGTCACGCAATCCGTGCCTGTCTCGACCACAAGACCCTCGACGGCATCCAGGATTTGCTCAAAACGCTCCATGGAGCGCTTCTGCATCGGCTTTCTGCGGGAGTCTCGCGCGTTCATCAGATCAAGCAGCCTATGCGGCCGTCACTCGGCATTTCGGCCAATCGTTCGCTCAAGAGCAAAACGACAGTGGGCGATCATCTCAGTCAAATACCGCTCCTGAAGGTCTGGATCGTCCTCCAGCAAAACAAGATCGGTCATCACCGACAGGAGATTGACTGCAATCGTGCGCGATATCCTGGCCTCCGCTTCGCTCACATGCGGCGCCCTGGTGGTTATGAAATGGCTGATGATCTTGCCGACAAACGCGTCGATATTCGCGCCGCTGTGCTCAAGCGACTGGTTGGCATGGGCAAATTTCAGCAGGGACAAGTAACCTGAGTTCGACTTTGCCGTTTGGACATAGAGCCGAATGAGCACCTCCACAGAATCCTCGCGCTTCGGATCCACTCTTGTGGCAGCTTCAGCCACACCCTCAGCCATGCGCTCCAACATACGGTCATGAGCAGCCATCAAGAGGTCAGTGCGATTTGAATAGTACTGGTAGATGGTCCCTACTGCGAAACCGGTCTGCTCGGCGATTTGGGTCGTGGTGATCGAATCCGAGCCCTGTACAACCACCAGCGCTTCCACGGCGTCAAGAATACTCTCCACCTTCTGGATTGCCCGCTTTTGCCGTGGCCGCCGCCTTGTATCGGGTGCATTCATTCCACTTTCCTCGACAATGGGTAGCGCCAGCCTGTCAGCCAGATCCTACAATAATTCAGATTTCAGAATAGGCGGATCAAATGAATATGAAGCGGTTTCATGTTTGTTGCGCTCGGCGACAAGCGGTGTTAGTCTTTTTGCCAGAATCTGGAGAGGAAATCCAATAATGGAGCTTTTCCAGATCTCAGAACCGAGTCGGCTGGGGGCGGCCGCAAGGTTTTGGGTGTTTGGCCGGGGGCGGCCAATCTGCGCTTTTGTCGGCGTTGACATGGAGTATTTGTATCGGCGTTTTTCAGGCCTCAATCATCGGAAACCGATGGGCAATTTTCATCAATTGCTGGCTTGATCATAGGAAAGGACAAGTTCCCTTCCACGAGATACGACAAGCAACGTCGGCAAAAGCGCGTTTTTTCCAAAGTCCGTCGATCATTGCCGCGCTGCGCCCGATTACACCAGCCTGGATCTCTCCAGTGCGGCTTCAATGAAGGACGCAAAAAGCGGGTGCGGTTCCAGCGGACGAGACTTCAATTCAGGATGATATTGCACACCAATAAACCAGGGATGGTCTTTGTATTCAATGGTTTCCGGCAGCACGCCGTCCGGTGACATTCCGGAAAAGACCAGTCCGTGTTCGGACAGCGCATCCATGTACTCGTGATTAACCTCGAAGCGGTGTCGGTGTCTCTCTGATATTTCCGTGGTGCCATAGATGTTAGCAATGCGGGTCTCTGGCTTGAGCAGAGCGGTATAGGCGCCAAGCCGCATGGTCCCGCCGAGGTCGCCTGACTTCGAGCGTTTCTCCAGCATATTTCCCTTGAGCCATTCAGTCATCAATCCAACGACCGGCTCCGAAGTCTCACCGAATTCCGTCGACGAAGCCTTTTTAAGCCCGGCAAGTGATCGCGCCGCCTCGAGCACCGCCATCTGCATTCCAAAGCAGATGCCGAAATAAGGCACCTGTCGTTCACGCGCAAAGCGTGCTGCGAAGATCTTGCCCTCCGCCCCGCGTTCACCGAAGCCACCCGGAACCAGAATTCCGTTGACCTTTTCCAACCAAGGCGCCGGATCTTCCTTCTCAAAGATTTCGGACTCGATCCATTCCAGATTCACTTTGACACGGTTGGCAATACCGCCATGGTGCAGCGCTTCAATCAGCGATTTGTAAGCGTCCTTGAGGCCGGTATACTTGCCGACGACCGCGATGGTCACCTCGCCTTCAGGTGTCCTTATCCGATCGGCCACACGCTCCCAGGCCTCCATCCTGGGCGCCGGTGCCGGATCGATCCCGAAGGCTGCCAGAACCTCGTCGTCCAGCCCCTCGCGGTGGTAGGAAATCGGCACGTCGTAAATGTTGTCGACATCCAGCGCCTGGATGACCGCGGATGAACGCACATTGCAGAAGAGCGAGAGTTTGCGGCGCTCCTCTTCCGGGATCGCCCGGTCCGCGCGTACCAGCAGAATGTCGGGTGCAATACCCACCGACTGCAGTTCCTTGACGGAGTGTTGCGTCGGTTTGGTTTTCAGTTCGCCAGCTGCCGGGATCCATGGCATCAGCGTCAGATGGATATAGACGGCCGATCCGCGCGGCAGATCGTTGCCCAATTGACGGATCGCCTCCAAAAACGGCATGGCTTCAATGTCGCCCACCGTGCCGCCGATCTCGCATAGAACGAAGTCGTACTCGTCGTTTCCATCAAGCACGAAGTCCTTGATTTCGTTGGTCACGTGGGGGATGACCTGGACCGTTGCGCCCAGATAGTCGCCGCGCCGTTCCTTGTCGATGATGTTCTTATAGATGCGGCCGGTGGTGATGTTGTCCGACATCACGGCAGAACGGCCGGTAAACCGCTCGTAATGGCCGAGATCAAGGTCCGTTTCGGCACCGTCGTCGGTGACGAAAACCTCACCGTGCTGGTAAGGGCTCATGGTCCCCGGATCGACATTCAAATAGGGGTCGAGTTTGCGAAGCCGCACCCGATACCCGCGAGCTTGTAGCAGCGCTCCGAGCGCCGCCGATGCGATGCCTTTTCCGAGAGAGGAAACCACGCCGCCAGTGATGAAAACATATCGCGCCATGGGCTTATTCCGTTACTCTCTTGTGACCGATTACGCCACCCCAAACCCAGCCCAATACTGAAATTTTTTCGTTGGTTCACAGAAAGGATGCGTGACACAAAAAAGCCGGGGCCATCGCCTGCCCCGGCTCGTTGTGTCGTTTCGAAATGTCTACTCGCTTGTCGGAACCTGCGAACCGTCCGATGAACCGGACGACGCCGGAGCGCTGTCCGAGCCTTGGGTCGGGATTTCGCCAGAGTTTGAAGATCCGCCAAGCTGATCGAGAATGGACTCGCCTTGACTTGGCGTCGTCTGTTCGATGCGCTCGAGAATATCCGTCGGGCGAGCTTCATATCGGGCCAGAACGCCAAGGGCGATAGAGGTCGCAAAGAATGCGGCCGCCAGGATACCGGTGGTCCGTGTGAGCGCATCAGCTGCACCTCTGGCCGACATCATTCCGCCGGATCCGCCGCCAATGCCCAAGGCGCCGCCTTCGGAGCGTTGCAGCAGCACGACGCCGACCAAGGCGACCACGATCATGAGATGAATGACGATTAAAACCGTTTGCATTGAATGGTTCCTGCCGGAAAGGCGAAATTTGCAGAAGTCGCGGCTGTTTACACGAGGCCGTTGCTCTTTCCAACCCCATTAAACCGGGCTGCGACGAACCGCCGGGCTTAGATTTGCTATCGATACGTTGCACAGATGGCGAGGAAGTCGTCAGCTTTCAAGCTTGCCCCTCCGATAAGTGCGCCATCCACATTGATGATAGCCATCAATTCTGCAGCGTTACCGGGCTTAACAGAGCCGCCGTACAGCAAACGCATCGACGCCCCGCTGGCGCCGAGACGATCTTCGAGCTTGCGCCGCATGAAAGCGTGGGCTTCCTCCACATCGGCTGCGGTTGGCGTCAAGCCAGTGCCAATCGCCCAAACCGGCTCATAGGCGATCACCGTGTTTTGATCGTTGGCGCCATTCGGCACGGAACCGGCCAACTGCCGTTCAAGGACCTCCAGAGTCTTTCCCGATTGCCGTTCGGCCTCAGTTTCGCCGATGCAAACAATTGCGACCAGGTTTTCGCCGTACACCGCCTCGGCCTTGGCCCGAACCAGTGCGTCGGTTTCGCCGTGATCGGTGCGGCGTTCGGAGTGACCTACAATGACGTGAGAGGCTGCGGCGTCACGCATCATCCCCGCCGAGACATCGCCCGTATGCGCACCCGATTGGGCCGCATGGCAATCCTGGGCGCCAATCTTGAGATGTGTATCCTGCACGGCGGCTGACGCCAGGTAAATCAGCGTCGCGGGCGGACAGATCAGCGCTTCGATTTTCGATCCCAGGGACTCATCGATGCCAGATGCGATCGCAGATATCTCCTGTAAAGACGACCGGTGTCCATTCATTTTCCAGTTGCCGGCAACCAGCGGCTTGATTCCAGGTGTCATGGGCTCTCCCTTCGGCTGCGCAACGCTGTAACAAATCCGCACGATAAATCAATCGTGTGAGCGTGCTTGCAGCCTTGCGGGCGACGCAATCGATGCTTAAAACACCTGCCAAAATGGAATAAATGCTCCGACCCACGATGCGGAGCCGCGCAAGGATACAAAACCCGATGCTCGACGCTCTTCGCAACAGCGCCAAATCCTGGGTCGCAAAGGCCCTTCTCGGACTGCTCGTACTATCGTTCGGGGTCTGGGGGATCAGTGGGACAATATTCCAGGGTGTCGGTGATACGGTTGTATCCGTCGGCGAAACCCGGGTCACGCCGATCGAATATCGTCTTGCCTACGATCGGCAGATTGCCATCCTGTCCCGCAGTTTCGGCAGGCGCCTTTCGACGGAACAGGCCAGAGCACTTGGCGTTCAGAACCAGGTGCTGGGCCAGGTGGTTTCCAATGCCGCGCTGGACGAACAGTCGCGGCGCATGAATCTGGGACTGTCGGAAGGCCGGTTGGCCAACATCATTGCGGATGACCCGGCTTTTCGCGGCATCAACGGCCGCTTTGACCGCAACGTCTTTGCCAGCCTGTTGCGCAATGTCGGAATGACCGAGGAAGACTATATAGTCAGTCAGCAAAGCGCTGCCATTCGGTCACAGATCGTCGAGGCCATCGCCGACGGCTATGAAGCACCTCAAACTGTTATGCGCGCAATCAACGAGTTCAACAATGAATCACGCACGTTCGACTACATCGTCTTGAATGCGGATGTGGTGGATGCGGTGGCGAATCCAACCGACGAAGAACTGAAAGCCTATTTCGAGGCCAACAAAGCCGTTTATCGGGCGCCGGAGTATCGCAAGATTTCCTATGTTCGGTTGCTCGCCAACGACATCACCGATACAGAATCGATTGATGATACGGCGGTTCGAGCAGATTATGAGTCGCGGATCGAACGGTACACTACTCCCGAACAACGCACGATAGAGCAGTTGAGTTTTGCCGACGACGACGCTGCCAGATCGGCAGCCGACAAACTGGCCGCAGGCACCAGTTTCGAGGACATGGTCGCCGAAGAGGGCAAAACCATGTCCGATGTCAGCCTCGGCACCTTCGAACAAGATGCGGTTCCCGACAAGGCGATCGCTGACGCCGCCTTCGGGATCCTGTCGGCCGGCGGCACCAGCGGTGTCGTAGAAGGCACTTTTGGGCCGGTCATCGTTCGCGTTTCCCAGATCCAACCGGAAAACACCCGAAGCTTCGATGAGGTAAAGGAAGAGATCCGCGACGAACTGGCTCTCGTTGAGGCAGAAACCGTGCTTCTTGACGTCCATGATGCCTACGAGGATGCCCGGGCGGGCGGCGACACGCTTGAGGAAGCTGCCAGGAAGCAACGGCTCACACCAGTTGTCGTCGAAGCGGTTGACCGCACGGCACAGACACCGGAGGGCGAAATTCTTCGCGACCTGCCGGAATCGCAGGAACTTCTTGCTCAAGCTTTTGATACGGAGATCAGCGTCGAGTCGGCGCCCATCAACATCGGCGCCGAAGGCTTTTTGTGGTTCGAGGTCCTCGACATCATTCCGGATCGCGATCGCAGCCTCGATGAAGTCAAGGACAGGGTAACAGAAGACTGGAAAGCCGAGCAGACGGCCGACAAGCTAGGTGCTTTTGCCACGGAACTAAAAGCTCGTTTGGATGGCGGAGAAGAATTGTCGGCCGTTGCAGCCGAGCTGGGCATTCCGACCGAAACCAAATACGACATCAAGCGCACCGACCAGGATGCAGTTCTTGGGTCGGCCGCCGTCAACGCGGCGTTCGGTGGACCGGAGGGTCTGGTTGCTGTCGCCAACGACGCCGGCAACCAGTCCAAGATCCTGATGAAAGTCAACCAGGTGACGACGCCTGACGCTTCCGGCAGCCAGACGGAAGGGCTTTCCACCAACGTGTCGCGTCGAATGGGAGACGATTTGCTCAATCAGATGGTTGGATTGATGCAGACCGAATTCGGTGTTTCCTACAATCCCACGACAGCGGAGCTCGCCCTGAGCCAGGGTCACTGACGCGAAAGACGCTGACCGATGTCCGAACTGAAAGACTACATCTCCATCGCGGCCAGTGGACAACATCTGACGGTTGACCAGGCGCGCGAGGCCTTCAACATCATGATGTCGGGCGAAGCCACGGCGGCACAAATCGGCGGCTTCCTCATGGCTTTGCGCGTGCGCGGTGAAAGTGTTGCCGAGATCACCGGCGCCGTCAGCACAATGCGAGACAAGATGCTGCCGGTATCGGCTCCCGATCATGCCGTTGATATCGTCGGAACCGGCGGCGACGCTTCCGGATCGTACAATGTGTCGACCTGTGCGGCCATTGTCGCAACGGGTGCCGGCCTCACGGTGGCAAAGCACGGCAATCGTGCACTGACATCCAAGTCAGGCGCCGCAGACACGCTCGTGGCGCTGGGCGTCAACCTCAATCTCGGTCCCGAGGGCATTGCCGCCTGTATCGATGAAGCCGGAATCGGCTTCATGTTTGCACCCGGACATCATGCCGCCATGCGCCATGTCGGACCGGCTCGGGTCGAACTTGGTACACGCACGATTTTCAACCTTTTGGGACCTCTGTCGAACCCTGCTAGCGTCAAACGCCAACTCCTTGGCGTGTTCGACCCATCATGGATCGAAACGCTTGCCCACGTCATGCGCGATTTGGGATCTGAGACAGTCTGGGTGGTTCACGGCGACGGTCTCGACGAAATGACCACGACGGGGGTCACACACGTAGCCGCGCTTGAGAACGGCCAAATCCGAACATTCGACCTGACGCCCGAGGAACTGGGCCTGGAGCGCGTTGGCATCAGCCAGCTGAAGGGCGGTGACGCCACCCACAATGCCAATGCTTTGATGGATGTGCTTAAGGGAAGCAAAAACCCTTACCGAGATATCGTCCTTCTCAATACCGGCGCTTCTCTGGTGATCGGCGGCCTTGCTCAAGACATACGTGAAGGCATGGAACTGGCTTCCCGGTCAATCGACGATGGGGCGGCGCTTGCCGCTCTCGAAGCTCTGGTTCGCGTTTCCAACGCCCACGGCGAGGTAAAGCAAAAGCCATGACCGACATCCTTGAAAAGATCGAGGCCTACAAGCGCGATGAGATCACTGCGGCAAAATCCGCCAGGCCAATTGTCGAATTGAAAGCTGCGTTGGCGGATGTTGAAGCGCCGAGAGGGTTTCATGCCGCTCTTAACGGACAAGAGGATCAGAACCGTTTCGGCCTCGTTGCCGAGATCAAGAAGGCTAGCCCGTCTAAGGGCTTGATCCGAGAAGACTTCGACCCACCGGCTCTGGCCAAGGCCTATGAAGCCGGCGGTGCAGCCTGTCTTTCTGTTCTCACCGATACACCGTCATTCCAGGGCGCACCCGATTTCCTGACCGCGGCTCGGGCGGCGACCACCTTGCCCGCCTTGCGCAAGGACTTCATGTTCGAGCCGTATCAGGTCTATGAAGCGCGCGCCTGGGGTGCAGACGCGATCCTGATCATCATGGCCTCGCTTAGCGACGATGACGCGAAAGCGCTGGAAGAAACTGCCTTTGATCTCGGAATGGATGCCCTGATCGAGGTGCACGACGAAGCTGAAATGGAACGGGCGCTGGGTCTTGAGTCGAAACTGCTGGGTGTCAACAATCGCAACCTGCGCACCTTCGATGTCAGCCTTTCGACAAGCGAGCGTTTGGCGACGATGGTACCGGACGATCGGTTGCTGGTGGGTGAAAGCGGTATTTTCACTCATGAAGATTGTCAGCGGCTGGCACGGTCCGGCATCCGCTCCTTCCTCGTCGGCGAAAGTCTGATGCGCCAAGACGATGTCGAAGCAGCGGCCCGTTTTCTGTTGAACGGTGCACCCGCGAGAGCCGGTTGATGTCCGGCGAAGACGGTCTGACCCACATCGGCGAAGATGGTGCTGCCAACATGGTGGATGTTGGCGACAAGTCTGAAACGGAACGCATTGCGATTGCCGAGGGCTGGGTTCGAATGCAGCCTGAGACGTTGCAGATGATCCGCAGTGGAGACGCCAAGAAGGGTGACGTCATCGGAACGGCGCGGCTAGCCGGGATCATGGCGGCGAAACAGACATCCAACCTTATCCCCTTGTGCCACCCGCTGATGCTGACCAAGGTCTCGGTTCACATCGAAGAGGATGAAGGGCTTCCTGGCCTGCGCGTGGAGGCAATGGCCAAACTGACCGGAAAAACAGGTGTAGAGATGGAAGCGTTGACCGCGGTCTCCGTAACCTGCCTGACCATCTATGACATGGCCAAGGCCGTCGACAAGGCCATGGAGATTCGGGATATCCGGCTTGTTTCCAAATCGGGAGGCAAGTCGGGCGATTGGAACCGGCCGCCGTCGACGGGAGCCTGATCATGGCCTTGCTTCCGGTTGATGAGGCCCGCAAAAGAATTCTGGACGGCGTTCTGCCGGTCAGAGAAATCGAAGAGATTTCGCTGGAGGAAGCCATCAACCGCGTCCTCTCCAATGATATCGCCGCGAGCCGCTCACAACCGCCCTTTGCCTCCTCCGCCATGGACGGATACGCCGTGCGGGCAGCCGATCTCCGCGATACGCCCGCCGAGTTCGACGTTGTCGGTGAGGCGCCCGCTGGTCATGGGTATGCAGGCTCGGTTTCAACCGGACAGGCGGTTCGCATATTTACCGGCGCGCCCGTGCCCGAAGGTGCCGATACCATCGTAATCCAGGAGGATGTCGAGCGACTTGATCATGGACGCGTGCGCGTGGGCAAGCCTGTTGCGGAAGGCACTTATGTCCGACCATTGGGACTGGATTTTGCCGAGGGCGACCAGGTCCTGAGAGCCGGGGACCGGTTGGATGCCGGTAGGATCACCGTTGCGGCCGCCATGAACCGGGCCTCCCTGCCCGTACTGCGACTACCGAGAGTGGCTGTGCTGGCAACTGGCGACGAACTTGTTCCACCGGGGGCACAACCCGCAGCGGATCAGATCATTGCTTCGAACAGTTTTGGGGTGCGTGCCATTGCCGAGGCGGCGGGAGCCGCGGTGACTGATCTTGGCATCGCTCGAGACCGCCGGTCGGAAATTGAAACATCAGTCAACGAGGCGCTTAACGCGCGGGTCGATGTGTTGGTGACGCTGGGCGGCGCATCCGTCGGCGACCATGACCTGGTGCAGGAGACGCTGCAGGCACGCGGCATGGTTCTGGATTTCTGGCGGATTGCCATGCGGCCCGGCAAGCCGCTGATGTATGGACGTCTTGAGGACCTGCATGTGCTTGGATTGCCCGGCAATCCGGTTTCAAGCCTCGTCTGCTCGCACCTGTTCCTGCGGCCGCTCCTGGCTGCGCTCTCCGGCACACAAGAGGACATGCCGGTTCACCCGGCTCGGCTTGGAGGGGATCTGCGCGCAAACGATCAACGTCAGGATTATCTCAGAGCCCGGCTGACCCGGCAGGCGGACGGAACGCTGGTTGCGACGGCGTTCGAAAAGCAGGATTCATCGATGATGCGGATATTCGCCGAATCCGACTGTCTAATCATTCGACCGCCCTTTGCGGAACCCGCAACTAAGGGAGATCCATGTCGGATACTGGTGCTGCGCGAGGTAGTGTGACGGACGCTGGCCAGAGCAAAGGGCGATAAGTTTGGATCATTTGATGGCAGCAGATCGGCTCCACTCGGCCAGGCGCGTCGCGCAGCGCGATGTGGTGCATCGGGCAAGCGACGCAACGCAGCCGATGGGCCGATATGCAGCCACCCTTCGGGCCGGACGCTTTTGGCCCCTGGCGTCGTTGGCTTGCACTTGTGGTGGGAAAGCACCACGGCCTGCAATCCGCCTAGCCAGAGACCAAAATCGCCGCGGTCAAATGGTGCAAACTTATCGCCCTTTGCTCTACACCTCGTCGAAATCGAGCACAACCTTGCCCGTAAGCGGCCGCGCCTGACACGTCAGCACAAAACCCGCCTCCAGTTCCCACGGTTCCAGTGAGTAATTGGCGGCCATCTCAACCTCGCCTTCCCTGACTTTCGCACGACAGGTGCAGCACATGCCGCCTTTGCACGAAAACGGCAACTCGATGCCCTGTCGGTGCGCGGCATCGATGACGTTGGCATCGCCCTGCTCCATAGAAAACTCGCGCACCGCACCATCAAGCACAGCTTCGATCTTGGCGCCCTCGCTGACCGCGGCCTTGGCCCGTTCAGATATCGGTTTGCCTCCGTCGGCTCCCTCGCGCCCGGTCGTGAACAGCTCGTAGCGAATGCGGTCGGACAACACACCAAGATCCTCGAGGGCCTTGCGGCCAGTCTCGATCATGGTGCCAGGGCCGCACAGAAAGAAGGTCGACACGGTTTCGGGGTCAAACAGACCCGCACGGGCGAACATCGCGATCCGGTCGGCGTCCAACCGTCCGTGAAGCAGGTCGACATCCTGTCCTTCGCGGCTCAGCACATGGACAAGCGTGAAGCGCTCAAGAAACCGGTCCTTCAGATCTTCCAATTGCTCCCGGAATATCACCGAACCGCGATCGCGGTTGCCGTAGAAAAGGGTGAATGTGCTGTCGGGTTCCCGTTCGAGCAGCGTTTTTACAATCGAGAAAATCGGCGTCACGCCAGATCCAGCAGCAAAAGCTGCGTAGCGGGCACCCGAATTCTCTCCGGGTGTCGCGACGAAGCGGCCAAGTGGCGGCATGACATCGATCTCCATACCTGCCGCCAGATTGTCGTTGGCGAAGTTGGAGAAGACGCCCCCTTCCACCCGCTTGACCGCTATCCGCAACTCCTCGTCGTCGAGACCGCTGCAAATGGAGTACGTGCGCTGCTGCGGCGCACCGTCGATCTGCGTGCGAACGGTCAGATACTGGCCGGGCACGAATTCGAATGTGCCGTTCATCTCCCTTGGCACATCGAATGCGATGGATACGGCATCGTCAGTCTCGCGCTGAACGTCCTTGATCTTGAGGGAATGAAATCGGGCCATGAAAAAACCTCAGAGGCATTTGAAATAGTCGAAGGGTTCGCGGCACGACCGACACCGATGCAACGCCTTGCATGGCGTCGAGCCGAACTCGCTGACCCGCTCCGTGTCCCTGCTGCCGCAGTGCGGACAGGTCACAATGGTTTCGCCGAACAGGGCGCGCTTGGAGTTTGAAGCATCCTCGGGCGGTGCAATGCCATACCTTCGAAGTTTGTCTCGCCCGGCATCGCTGATCCACTCGGTGGTCCAGGCGGGGCTCAAAACCGATTCGACCTGAGCATCATCGAAGCCCGCCTGCTGAAGCGCCTCCAGTATCATCTGTTCGATCATCTGCGTGGCCGGGCAACCCGAATAGGTCGGCGTGACCCTGGCCACGACCCGTCCTTCTTCGTCCAGATCGACGGATCGAAGGATGCCCAGATCAGACACCGTCACCACCGGAATTTCCGGGTCAGGAACGGCCGATGCAGCGTCCCAGGCACGCCTGCGGATTTGATCCGCGACCGGTTCGGCGATGTCGGTGCGAGCGTTCATCGCTATCACCAGGTCATGCCTGGATAGGTGCGCTGCATATACTGAAGGTTGCCCAAAATATGACCGAGATGTTCGGTGTGAACGCCGCTGCGGCCACCGCTTTGCATGTGCGGAACTTCAGGCAATTCCAAGGTCGCCTCGGAAAGCACAACATCCACCGTGGCGCGCCATTCGTCCGCCAAGGCTGCCGCATCGACACCGACACCCTGTTCGGCCATTGCCGTTGAGACCGCGTCCATTTCAAACAACTCGCCGGTGTAAATCACCATATCGTCCAGCGCATCGACCATGCGCTGTCGGCTCTCCGGTGTTCCATCACCGAGGCGAATGACCCATTCCGATGCATGGCGCAGGTGATACGAAACTTCCTTGAGCGCCTTTGCTGCAATCGCAGCCAAGGTCGCGTCTGTGGAATGCTGCATTGCCTCCCAGAAGGGTTTCATGAATGCGGCAACAAAAAACTGGCGCACGATTGTGGAGGCAAAATCCCCGTTGGGCTGTTCGACGATCAGCGCGTTTCGGTATTCCCGCTCGTAGCGCAGGAAAGCCAACTGGTCCTCATCTCGCCCTTTGCCTTCGATCTCGGCGGCATGGGTATAAAGAACCCTCGCCTGGCCGATCAGATCGAGAGCGATATTGGCCAAGGCCAAATCCTCTTCGAGGGTTGGCGCCCGGCCGCACCATTCTCCAAGCCGCTGACCAAGGATTAGATGATCGTCCGCGAGGCGCAGAATGTACTGGAATTTTGCAGTCTCATTGTTCATGGCTGCCTCACATGTTTCCGACATCTTCGGGGATCTCGTAAAAGGTCGGATGCCGATAGACCTTGGTGGCCGTCGGCTCGAACATCATGTCCTTGTCGACAGGATCGGAGGCAATTATGTCGCTGGAACGCACGATCCAGACACTCTGCCCCTCACCGCGCCGCGTATAGACGTCGCGCGCGGCCTGCAGCGCCATTTCGGCGTCCGCCGCGTGGAGCGATCCGGCATGTTTGTGAGCAAGCCCATTGCGGGCGCGGATGAAGACTTCCCAAAGCGGCGTTGCTGCTTCTGTCATGGTTCTGTCCTTGCATTGAAGCCCGATGACCGGGCGCGTGTCATTCGGCGGCGATACGGCTGGCTCGTTCGCGTTCGGCCTTCTTGTCGGCATAGGCCAGTGCGGCCTCACGAACCCAGGCGCCCTCTTCCTCGACGCGGCGACGGGTCTTCATGCGCTTCCGATTACAGGGTCCATGCCCTTTAACTACCCGCCAGAACTCGTCCCAGTCGATCTCACCGTGGTCGTAGCCCTGTTTCTCCTCGTTCCATTTCAGATCCGGATCGGGAACGCTAAGACCAAGAAACTCCGCCTGCGGCACGGTCGCGTTGACGAATTTGTCGCGAAGATCGTCATTGGAGAAACGCTTGATTTTCCAGGCAATCGACTGGTCGGAGTGCACCGAACCGGCGTCCGAGGGTCCGAACATCATCAGGGAGGGCCACCAGAAACGGTTGAGGGCATCCTGGGCCAACTCTTTCTGTTCGGCGGTCCCGTTGCACAGCGTCAGCATAATCTCGTAGCCTTGACGCTGGTGGAAACTCTCTTCCTTGCAGATGCGGATCATGGCCCGAGCGTAGGGTCCGTAGGAGCAGCGGCACAGAGCAATCTGGTTCATGATCGCGGCACCGTCGACGAGCCATCCGATCGCACCGATATCGGCCCAGGTCAAAGCCGGATAATTGAAGATTGATGAATATTTCGCCGCGCCCGACAGCAGCTGATCATAAAGCTCCTCACGGCTGATCCCGAGCGTTTCGGTCGCGGAATAAAGGTAGAGGCCGTGGCCGCCTTCATCCTGCACTTTGGCCAACAGGGCCGCTTTTCGGCGCAACGTCGGCGCTCGCGTGATCCAATTGCCCTCTGGCTGCATCCCGATGATTTCGGAATGAGCATGTTGTGACATCTGGCGGATCAGGGTCTTGCGGTAACCCGCAGGCATCGGATCATTCGGCTCGATTTTTTGCTCGGCGTCGATCCGTTTCTGGAAGGCCTCAAGGAACGCCTCATCCTCGTCGGTGGCACCCTCGGCACCGATCAAACCTTGAGAATACATCGCCATGGTCTCCGTTGTTTAGAGCCATATTATGTTACGAAACATAGAATGTCAAAGACATTTTTGCAACGCATTGTACTAATCAAGGTGTATGTCGAAGCGTCTGGCGACATCAAAGGACGGACGATCAAGCATGGCTCCGACAGAATTGGGACAACGATCCAGCCAATCCTCGCTCGACAGCGCAAGCCGACTGTAGATGCGGGACACAAGCTGGCGGGCCGCATCTCCCTTCCAGCCATTGGGTCGAAGATCAGGAGGAAAAAGTGGATCGCGCAAAGCGGCCCGTCGGAAGTTGTGAATGAGGAGGCTGCGTGCCGCTATCGCCGATAATGGATCTGTTGGCTGCTCCTGTTTCAGGGCTCGGTCGAGCGGAGCGAACTGGTCGATCAGGCGTTCATAGGATGATTCGATGGTATCCAGTGGCCAGGCGCCGGCAACCAGCGCCTTCGCCGCGCTTCCATCGGCAAGCTGTGAGCAAAACAATAGATCGCCTGCAGCGGCGTTGTGGGCGCTGTTCGCCGGTCGCCCCGAGCGGATGAAGACCGTCGGAGACAGCGTACCGAACCCGTCAGAGCGCAGTTCTGCCCGTCGCGCGTCCCTTGTCCCACCAGCCTCGCCCGTTAGCACGACAATCGTCCACTCGTTCGATGTCGATGGATGTTTCGGCGTGTAAATCTTTTCCGTGCCGGCGGCAAACTCCGCTTCCCCGGCCTCGGCGAGACGATAGAAGCTCTTTCGTCCTACCTTTGATCGGATCAGCCAGCCGTCCGCCGTCAGCCGCGACATCGCGGCCCGCAGGGCGTTCGGCTCGACGCGAAGACGCTGCATCACTTCCTGAAGCGAACCGAGCCAGAACTCTCCACCGCGCGGAAGGACTGAATCACCGAAGATGGTGATGACAAGGGACCAGATGCGAAGACGCTCCTGGGAATGAAACCCGTCGACCAGGATGTCCAGCTCACGCTCAAAGGACTTTGACATGCGCCCTTTATCGCGTCACCCGATGCACCGATCAAGCTTTGACGAGACCTCTGGCGCCATCAATCACCAGCCGACTTGCAATGCGCGCGTAGTCCTCGCGGTCAATCGGTCCGTCTGTGCGAAACCACATGTAGTGCCAGTTCAGCATGCCGAAGAGCGACATGGTTACAGGCTTAAGCAACCCGCGCCCGTCTTTCAGTGCCGGTTCGACCGCTGAAATCGCCTCGGCGAAAAGCCGCACGAGGCGACGCTCGAGATTCTTGAGCTCCTCCTGCTGATCGGCAGGCAGGAATTTCATCGCATTGATCTGCACCTGATGTTGATGGTCGGCCTCGCGATAGGCATCAAGCAGCGCAGCTACAAGAAGCTGGAGTCGCGCTTCGGGCTCGCGATTCGGATCGTCCGCAGCCTCGACAAACCCGCAGAGCTCGTTGAGGTGCTCGCCAATGACATCGTAGAGCAGCGCATCTTTACTCGAGTAGTAGTGGTAGAGGAGCGCTTTCGAAACGCCGCAAGCCTCCGCCAGTTGCGACATGGATGCTCGGTCGAAACCCGTTTCAGCAAACAGTTTTGCGGCCGACTCCAGAATCGCCTGGCGTTTGAGATCGTAGTCGAGTGCCTTGGTGCGGGCCACGCGCTAGTCCTTCGTTCTGTTGTCCACGACTCGACGGGCCTTGCCAGCCGAGCGTTCGACGCCGCCCGGCTCGAAAACCGTTACGGTTGCCGAAACTCCGATGGCGCTTTTGACATGATGTGCCAGCTCGCCACTGCTGGCCGCCCGGGCCTCTTCATGGGCAGCATCCTCCGACGCCTCAACCATGATGGTCATGCGATCGAGGCGCCCTTCCCGCGTCAACTCTATCTGGTAGTGCGGAGCCATTCCTTCGCATTTCAGGATCAGCTCTTCGATCTGCGTCGGGAAGACGTTTACACCGCGCACGATCATCATGTCGTCGGACCGACCCGTTACTTTCTCCATACGCCGCATGGTTCGTGCGGTACCCGGCAACAGTCGGGTCAGATCGCGGGTCCGGTAGCGGATGATCGGAAAAGCTTCCTTGGTCAGCGAAGTAAAGACCAGCTCACCCTTCTGCCCGTCCGGCAGCACCGCACCGGTTTCAGGATCGATAACCTCGGGGTAGAAGTGGTCCTCCCATATGTGCAGCCCGTCTTTTGTCTCCACACACTCGTTGGCGACACCCGGGCCCATGATCTCTGACAGGCCGTAAATATCAACGGCATCCATCGCAAACGCGGTCTCGATTTCCTCTCGCATCGAATTCGTCCACGGCTCCGCACCGAAGATACCGACCTCCAATGCCGATTCGGCAGGATCGAGGCCGTTGCGGCGGAACTCATCGAGGACCGATAGCATGTAGGACGGCGTGACCATGATGATACGCGGTTTGAAATCGTTGATCAGGTTGACCTGTCGCTCTGTCATACCGCCGGAGACGGGAACGACTGTGCATCCGAGTTTCTCAGCTCCGTAGTGGGCACCCAGGCCACCGGTGAAAAGACCGTAACCATAGGCGACGTGAATCATGTCGCCAGGTCGACCGCCACTGGCATAGATCGATCGAGCCACGACCTGAGCCCAGACATCAATGTCCGATTTCGTATAGCCAACCACCGTCGGTTTACCGGTCGTTCCCGACGATGCGTGCAGCCGCGCCAGCTTCTCCCTGGGTACGGAAAACATGCCGAACGGATAATTGTCGCGCAGATCGGTTTTCACCGTGAAAGGAAACTTAGCAAGATCCTCGAGCCCCGCGAGGTCGTCCGGGTGGACACCATGTGCATCGAAGTGCTTTTTGTAGAACGGGGAATTTGCATAGGCATGCTGCAGTGATTGCTTCATTCGCTCGAGCTGCAAGCCGGCAATTTCATCACGCGACGCTGTTTCGATGCGTTCCAGGCCGGCAAATCCGTCGGAGCTGATTGTCCCCGGCGTGCTAAGGGTGCTGTTTGATTGATCCGACATGAGACTCCTCCTGCCCTGGTATTTGTAACCGGCGCTCATGCCGGCAAATGTGTTCCCTTGACCGTTCGTGAATGTCCACGAAACTCGGCAACCGTTTCTCCATCAGCCCGCGTTACGCGGATGTCATAAATCCCACTGCGACCGCTTTTGTGGATTTCGCGCGCTTCGGCAGTCAGCTGCTCGCCCTCATAAACGGGCGCCAGAAAACTCACGGCACAGTGCTGTGCCACTGTGTTCTGATTGTATGAATTGCAGGCGAAGGCAAACGTGCTGTCAGCCAATGTGAAGATATAGCCGCCGTGGCAGATCTTGTGGCCGTTCGTCATATTGGCGCGCACTGTCATGCTGATCCGCGCCCAGCCGGCACCGACCGCATCGATTGTCATGCCGAGCGCTTGCGAAGCGTTGTCCTTTGCCCACATGGCATCCGCACATGCTTGGGCCAACTCGTCGGGAGAAAGCTCCCTTTCTGACGACGTGTCTGCCATCACCTATCTCCGACCGGTGAATTTGGGTGCTCGCTTTTCGAGGAATGCGCTGACCCCCTCGGCATAGTCCGGTGTCCAACCGGCTTCACGCTGCGTGTCGCGTTCAAGATCAAGCTGTTCGTCCAGGGTGTTTGTAGCGGCCTGCTGGACGACTTTCTTGGTCAGACCGAGACCGACTGTCGGCCCCTTTGCAAATTGAAGGGTCAGGGCTCGTGCCGTTTCGTCCAGAGCATCATCAGCAACCGCTTTCCAGATAAGCCCCCATGCTGCTGCCGTTTCTGCTGGTACCGGCTCGCCGGTCAGCATGATGGCCTTGGCACGGGCTTCTCCGATCAGGTGTGTGATCGTCCAGGTTCCGCCGCTATCCGGTATCAGTCCGATCTTGCTGAAGGCCTGGATGAACTTAGCTGACCGCGCCGCGAGCACGATGTCACAGGCGAGCGCCACATTGGCCCCTGCCCCGGCGGCGACGCCGTTGACGGCACAGACGATCGGCATGTCCATCGATCGGATTTTTCTAACCAGCGGATTGTAAAACGTCCCGATGGTTTCGCCGAGGTCCGGAGTACCTGCTGACGGATCCCGATCTCCAAGGTCCTGGCCAGCACAAAATCCACGCCCCGACCCGGTCAGCATGACTGCCCTGCAATGGGGGTCGGCCTCAGCAGCTTCAAGCGCGGCCATCAGCGTGCGATGTTGCGTTTCGTTGAAGGCGTTGAGTTTGTCCGGACGATTGAGCGTTACGACGACGAAACCTTCGCCATTCTCAACTATTACGGCACCGTCACTCATGCAGCCCTCCCTCCATTTTACGTTGGTCATGACACCAATCGAATTTGACTCTTGCATAAACCGACCGGTTGGTCAATTATTAGTGCAACAAATCCAACACCCTTTGTGGAGGCAGGAATGGTCAGATTTTTCCAAACGCATCAACCAACACTCGAAAACGCTCTGGAGGCCATCAGCAAGCGCGATTTCTGGTCCCCCTATCCCGAGGTCGCGAGTGGAAAGATCTACGGTGAATCGGCGAAGGAGGATGGTATCGCTGCCTTCAAGGCGCGCCTTGGCAAGACGTTCGACCTGCCCGGCCATCCGTCGGACCGCCCGCCGGTGGGCGCTGAGGCATCGCCCTATGGAACCGCGCTCGACATCAAATATCCGGGCATCTCAACCGACCTATTGATCAAGACCGCGACAGCAGCTGCTGCGGATTGGGCTGCTTCCTCCATCGAGGACCGGATCGGTGTTTGCATGGAAATCCTGCACCGCCTGAATGCCGCGAGCTTCGAAATGTCGCACGCGGTGTCCCAGACGACAGGTCAGGCCTTCATGATGGCCTTTCAGGCCGGTGGACCGCACGCCCAGGATCGTGGGCTGGAGGCGGTCGCCTATGCCTATGCCGAAATGACCAGAACACCGGCAACAGCGGTTTGGACAAAACCGCAGGGTAAGCACGATCCGATCGTCATGGAAAAGGCCTACCGCGTGGTTCCGCGTGGCGTGGCCCTTACCATAGGCTGCGCAACCTTCCCCACTTGGAATGGCTATCCGGGCATATTTGCCAGTCTGGCGACCGGGAATCCGGTGATCGTCAAGCCGCATCCCAACGCCATATTGCCGCTCGCTCTCACCGTTGAGATTGGCCGAAAGGTTCTTGAGGAAGCAGGGTTCGACCCCAACATCCTCTTGCTGGCTGCCGACGAACCGGGCGCAGAGATAACCAAGGACCTCGTCACAGATCCCGCAGTCAAAATCGTCGACTTCACTGGATCGAACGCCTTTGGCGCTTGGGTCCGCGACAATGCAGGTGCCGGAGCGCAAGTCTACACCGAAGAGGCCGGCGTCAATTCGATCGTGGTCGCCTCCACGGACAATTTCCGCGGGATGTGTTCGAATATTGCCTTTTCGCTGTCGCTGTACAGCGGTCAGATGTGCACGGCACCCCAAAACATCTATGTGCCGAATTCCGGCATCGAAACGGATGTTGGACACAAGAGTTTTGATGAGGTCGCGGAAGGCATCAAGACTGCCGTGGACAAGTTGCTGTCTGATCCGGATCGAACTGCCGGTATCTGCGGCGCCATCTCCAATGCCGCCATAACGGAGCGTGTGGCTGAAACCGCCACCATGGCCAACGTATTGCGCCCGTCGCAAAAGATCGAAAGCCTGCCAGACGCGCGAACTGCAACACCGATGCTTTTGGTGGTCGATGACAACGAGACCGAGATCCATCACCAGGAACGTTTCGGCCCGATCAGCTTCGTTGTACGGGTCAAAGACGTGACACAGGGCATTGAAAGCGCGGCAACTCTGGCGGCAAGTAAGGGCGCGATCACTGCCTCAATCTACGCCACCGATGAAGCGACCCTCAATACAGCGGCAGACGCATTTGCAGCTGCCGGCGTGGGCTTGTCCTGCAACCTGACCGCCGGCATCTTCGTCAATCAGAGCGCTGCGTTCAGCGACTATCACGTCACCGGCGCCAACCCGGCCGGCAACGCATGCCTCACCGATGCCGCGTTTGTCGCCAACCGCTTTCGAATTGCGGCGGTCCGCTGGCACAAGGCCGCATAAGGGCCCACGTGTTGCCTGGGAGGTGCTGACACTGCATTATCGGTCTGGAGAGTGAGACAGAAAACCGGCGGGTGCAAATGTCCGACTCATCTTCCGACCTCGAGGTCTACAAGCGACAGGGTTATGGCGGCACGAGTGGGTTCGGCCGCCAGCCGGCGGTGGTGGTTGTCGATTTCGTCAACGGCTTCGCCGACCCGCAGCAGTTTGGCGGGGGAAACATTGCCGAGGCGATCGACAACACCGCGAAACTGTTGCCCGCTGCCCGGGCTGCCAGCGTTCCGATAGCCTACACGCGAATGGTTTATGCGGATGACGGTGCCGACACGGGTGTCTTTTGCCTCAAGGCGCCCAACCTGGCCAAACTTACCGAAGACGCACCAGGCAGTCAGATTGTGGACGCGTTGTCACCCGGTACCGGTGACTGCATTATCCGCAAGACCCAACCGTCGGCGTTTTTCTCTACCGGGCTGGCGGCATGGCTCATCGGCAATTCGGTCGATACGGTGATCGTGGCTGGTTGCACGACATCCGGATGCGTGCGGGCCACGGTGGTCGATTCCATGAGCTACAACTTCAAGACCGTTGTTGCCGTAGACTGCGTCGGCGACCGTGCGCTGGCACCACATGAGGCCAATCTGTTCGACATGGAGCAGAAATATGCCGACCTGCTCACCCATCAGGAGATAATAGCTCGGTTTGCGGGCTGATAGCAGGAATACGCAAACTGATAGGCTGCGCTTTCGTTAACAAACGATCGTTGGGTCTAAAGCCCCCTTTACCATTCGTTCACCTTTGTCGGGCATCTTCCAAACACTTGCAGAACACAACTGGAACATATAGTGTATGTTCTGTATTTGTTTCTGCTGAGTCGGGAGCCGGACATGCTGACGCGCAAACAACACGAACTGCTGCTTTTTATCCACGAACGCATGAAAGAGACCGGTATTCCGCCATCCTTTGACGAGATGAAGGAGGCGCTTGATCTGGCATCGAAGTCCGGCATTCACAGACTGATCACCGCTCTTGAGGAACGGGGTTTCATCCGCCGACTTCCGAACCGGGCGCGCGCGCTTGAGGTGATTCGCATGCCGGACACGATCGCACCCGGCCTGCAACCACGACGAGGTTTCTCTCCGAGTGTCATCGAGGGAAGCCTCGGCAAGCCTAAACCGGAACCTCAGCCCTCGCAGGCAAACGAAGCGGCAGTGGCCGCCGTCACCGTTCCGGTCATGGGCCGCATTGCGGCTGGTGTGCCGATTTCAGCCATACAGAACAACACTCACGACATCAGTGTTCCCCCTGAGATGCTGGGCGGCGGCGATCACTATGCGTTGGAGGTCAAGGGCGACTCGATGATCGAGGCCGGCATCTTCGACGGCGATACCGTGATCGTGAAAAACACCGCTACCGCCAATCCGGGTGAAATCGTGGTGGCGCTTGTCGACGATGAAGAAGCCACCCTCAAACGATTTCGCCGGAAGGGCGCATCAATTGCGCTGGAAGCCGCAAATCCATCCTACGAGACCCGCATTTTCGGTCCTGACCGGGTACAAATTCAAGGCAAGCTGGTCGGACTGATCCGGCGCTATCATTAGCTATCTCGGGTCACTCCTCTCGACAGCCCACTGCGGCTGCTCAAATTGAAAAGTCCCGCTTCTCCAGTCGTAAAACCGATGCACGGACCACGGGCGCCGGTTTGATCCGATGGCAGTCGCTATCTTGAGGCCGCCGCCTTTATCCTGAAAGACCTCAAGCGCCCCTGTTTGACGCAGCATCCGGCCGGTCACCAGCAGAGCACCGGACCGACAGGCGGTCATGCGAATCGGTCGATCGGTCACTACGATGTCTGCGCGGTCGCAGGCTGCACCCAGCAACGACAGATCGCCGACAACCGCGATTGCAAGGCCTGATCCCGATGTTGCCACGCATAGATCCCTTTTTTGGCAGAGGAAGATCGGTTGACCGGAATCATCGCTGCCGGAGAAATCCCATTGATCCGCCAAGAGGCGGCCGGGCGCTCTATGGTTGGGCATTCGTAGGGCCCGCTGCCATTGATTGAAAATGAACGCGGACGGCCGCGGACGGTTGCTGGCAAGCGATCCGGGCCCCATCAGGGCGACGGTGCGGCCATCCTCCGAAACTACCAGGTCCGCGCTCCCTGTTGTCGGCATGGCGAGTTGCGCGCCGAGCGCCAGAGCAATCACGGGCAGCCCGAGATAGCGAAGCCAGGACCGAGCCAACACGAGCATCAGAAGACCGCCAGTCAGGCCGAGGAAGACGCCATTGGCCATTCGTCCTGTGACGATCATGCCACCGAGGTCTTCAACCGTTTTGGCTATACTGATTACCGCCTGCAAACCGCCACCCATGACCTGCAGTGGCCAATACTCCAGGCCGAAGGGCATCAAGATGACAGATACAAGACCGGCCGGCATAACGACCAGTGTCACGACCGGCATCGCGGCAAGATTGGCCAGCAATCCATAGGCTGCTATGCGGTGGAAGTGATAGATCGCGAATGGTGCGGTCGCCAAACCGGCCACGAGCGACGTCACCGCCAGGCCGAGAAAGAACACCAGAACGCTGCCCACGATGCCGAGGCCGACGCTCTGTTCCTCCTTGGCTCGACTGGTGCGAACCTGACGCCACCAACCATAGGCGGCGACCAACGCAGCGGTGGCGGCAAAGGACATCTGGAACCCCGGCCCCACAACCGCTGACGGCGTTAAGAGAATGATGCAGATCGCCGCCAGGGCGACATTCCGTAACGTCAGGGCCGGCCGATCGATCATCACGGCGCACAGCATGATCGCCAGCATCAGCCAGGCTCGCTGGGTCGAAACGCTGCCCCCGGAAATCAAGAGGTAGGCTGTAGCAACGAGCAGAGCCAAAACCGCGGCCAGCTTCTTTACGGCAAATCCTTGGGCAAATCCAGGAAACAACCCAAGTCCGAACCGAACCGCCATAAAAACGGTGCCGGCGACCAGGGCCATGTGCAATCCGGAAATCGCCAGGACATGAGCAAGCCCGCTGGCACGAAGCGCCTCGACCGTCTCCTCGCTCATCGCCCGGCGGTCCGCAACGGTCAACGCACTGGCAAACGCACCCGCTTCACCCGGCAGTACCGCCCGGATCCGCAGCGCGATGGTCTCTCGCAACTGCGCCAGCCAAAGCGCCATATCAGGCCAATGTCGCCCTGCGGTGGCACCCTCACCGATCGCTGGCTCTGGAGCTGGCGAACCCAGGAAGAAGCCAAACGCTCCAAGACCATTGAAATAGGCATTGAAAGCAAAGTCGAATGTCGTGGGAAGCGCTGGACCGGAGGGGGGCTGCAACCGCGCGAGGCCGGAAATGCGCTGCCCGATGTTGATCGGCCGATGTTTGCCTCGCGCCAGAATTCGGGCTTGTTCAGGTGGTCGCCTGATTTGTGGGTCGTTCGTTTCCTCAATGGCAATGGTGTAGCGCCAGCGGCCTCGCTCATCGACATCCCGCGACAGCACAGTGCCGGTGACATGAGTCGTGACCCCGCTGTCAAGCAGCGTCGTGGAGTGGCGCCAGGTTTCAAGAGCTGCCGCCAACATGCCAGCCAGTACGGCACACACAAGCAGGCTGGCAAACTGGCGGATGGGATGGCCGGCACTGAAAAAGAAGAGAAGGGCAAAGGCTGTGAATAGCAGCCCGATCCAAACGAGCGGTGGATCGCGCGCCAAGTCGAACCACACCGCGGCCCCGATCGCCAGACCAACGGGTATCCAGAGGAAGCCATGTCCATATCGCGCTTCCTGACCAAGCGCCGATAAGATTGAGGCTTTGGCACCCGCCAACCCGCCAGCTCGTCCGCCGCTCGCCGGTTTATCGGTGTCCGGCATGTCATGCACCGTCCGGTCGCGACTCTCTGACGCCTGTGCATCGTTCATGGCAGGGTATCAAAGCACTTTTTGCCCGCCGGGGTTGATAAAAAACGCCCGATGTTCCATGACCCGCCACCGAAGCTCCGGGTTGTCGGACGCTTCCAATCGACAATATTCCCGCTGTTGAGGCCACCAATGACCGGAGACATAGTCACCCGTTTCGCCCCCTCCCCGACCGGTTTTCTCCACATCGGCGGAGCCCGGACGGCCCTCTTCAACTGGCTGTACGCCAAAAACCGCGGCGGCAAGATGTTGCTGCGCATCGAAGACACGGATCGGAGTCGAAATTCGCCGGAGGCCGTGGCAGCGATTCTCGACGGCCTGAGTTGGCTGGGACTGACCTGGGACGGCGATCCGATTTCTCAATATGCCCGTGCCGATCGACACCGTGAGGTCGCAGAAGAACTGGTCCGACTCGGTAAGGCCTATCGTTGCTATGCCACCCCGGAGGAACTGGAACAGATGCGCGAACAGGCTCGCGCTGAGGGTCGACGCGCGCTCTACGATGGACGCTGGCGCGACCGCGATCCGGCAGACGCGCCGGAAGGTGTGGCTCCTGCTATCCGGATCAAAGCGCCGCGCGATGGCGCCACCGTTGTCTCCGATGTTGTTCAGGGAGACGTTACGTTCCCCAATGCTGATCTCGATGACTTCATCATCCTGCGTTCCGATGGCAATCCAACCTACATGCACGCGGTTGTGGTCGACGATCACGATATGAGCGTTACTGACATCATTCGCGGCGACGATCACCTTACGAATGCAGCCCGACAGACGATTGTCTACGAGGCAATGGGTTGGCCGGTCCCGCGGATGGCACACATCCCACTTATCCATGGCGAGGATGGTGGCAAACTGTCAAAGCGTCACGGTGCCCTCGGGGCGGAAGCATATCGTGCCATGGGATACTTGCCAGAGGCTCTGTGCAACTACCTGGCGCGACTTGGCTGGAGCCATGGCGACGACGAAGTCATGTCAATGGATCAAATGATCGAATGGTTCGACATTGCCGACGTCAACAAGGGTGCCGCACGGTTCGACCTCAAGAAACTCGAAGCGTTGAATGGCCACTACATTCGAAATGGCGATGATGAGAGACTGGCCGATGCGCTGGCGGCGTTGTTCCCCGAAATGGAAAACGGATCGCTTTTCATTGATCGGTTTACAGCCGATGCGCGCTCGAAACTGATCGCTGCCCTGCCGGCTCTCAAGGAACGGGCTCGTACGCTACTAGAACTGGCCGATGGCGCTCGGTTCATTTTCGATCAGCGACCGCTCCAAAACGAAGACAAGGCCGAGAAGATCCTGGCAGACGGCGGCCGCGACGTTCTTGCTGGGCTCCTTCCGAACTTGGAATCGGTGGCAGATTGGCAGGCCGAAACTCTGGAAGCGCTCATTCGAAGTCACGCGGAGTCAGCCGACCTCAAGTTGGGCAAGGTGTTCCAGCCGTTAAGAGCAGCGCTCACCGGGCGCACCAATGCGCCTGGTGTTGCGGACATCCTTGCTGTGCTCGGCAAGGAAGAGTCGATTGCTCGCATAAAGGACCAGTTGGCCTGAGGTTTGTCGGTGGCACTGGAAAATCGCGGCGCGGCATAGTAAGAAGGGTTTCGATCGCCAATTGGGTGTAATGCGGGACCGGAGGCTCATTCAGATTCGACATGATGATTCGGTTCCTAACGGTCTGATCTAAAAGCAATACTGCGTCTTCGGATTCTGCGGCTTAGCTAACGAAACATATCAGGCTCGCTCACACGGACCAGCATTGGTGCCGCAGCGCAACATTACACTTTTGCCTATCTTGGCAGCGTCCGCTAAATCGGCTAGCAACGGCGCAAACAGCTTACGGCCGATCCGGATTTCACCCGGATCCAGACCGCAACAGATGTTGAAAGGAAACAGTATGACGGAATCGAAGGCGAAGCTCTCTGTTGATGGCAACGACGTCGATCTAAACATTCTGAACGGAACAGTTGGTCCACATGTCGTTGATATTGCAAGTCTCTATAAGCAGACAGGTGTCTTTACCTACGATCCCGGCTTCACCTCGACCGCATCCTGCGAATCCAAGATCACCTACATCGACGGCGATGCCGGAATTCTGCTGCACCGCGGCTACCCGATCGAACAACTGGCTGAGCACGGGGACTTTCTGGAGGTTTGTTATCTTCTGCTGTACGGCGAACTGCCCACCAAGACGCAGAAAGCCGATTTTGATTATCGCGTGACACGCCACACGATGATCCACGAGCAGATGTCACGGTTCTTCACCGGTTTCAGACGGGATGCGCACCCGATGGCCATCATGTGTGGCGTCGTCGGTGCTCTGTCGGCATTTTATCATGACTCCACCGACATCACTGATCCGCATCAACGGATGGTCGCCAGCCTTCGCATGATTGCAAAAATGCCCACCATTGCGGCCATGGCGTACAAATACCACATCGGCCAGCCGTTCATCTATCCGAAGAATGACCTCGATTACGCAGCGAACTTCCTCAACATGTGTTTTGCGGTTCCGTGTGAGGAGTACGAGGTCAATCCGGTGCTGTCGCGTGCAATGGATCGGATTTTCATCCTGCACGCAGACCATGAACAGAACGCATCGACGTCGACGGTGCGGCTGGCTGGCTCATCGGGCGCTAATCCGTTCGCTTGCATCGCAGCCGGTATTGCCTGTCTTTGGGGTCCAGCCCATGGCGGTGCCAACGAGGCAGCCCTCAACATGCTATCCGAAATCGGCTCCGTAGATCGCATTCCCGAATACATCGCCAAGGCGAAGGACCATGACGATCCGTTCCGGCTCATGGGCTTCGGCCACCGAGTCTACAAGAACTACGATCCGCGCGCCAAGATCATGCAGAAAACCACCCATGAGGTGCTGGCCGAACTGGGCATCAAGGACGATCCGCTGCTCGACGTCGCGATCGAGCTGGAGCGCATCGCCCTGACGGACGAATATTTCATCGAAAAGAAACTCTATCCGAATATCGACTTCTATTCAGGCATCACGCTGAAAGCGCTGGGCTTCCCGACCACCATGTTCACGGTGCTGTTCGCATTGGCCCGCACTGTCGGCTGGATCGCCCAGTGGAAAGAGATGATCGAGGATCCCCACCAGAGGATTGGCCGGCCGCGCCAGCTCTATACCGGTGAGACCTCACGTGACTACGTGCCCATCTCCAGCCGCTCCTGAGCGGCAGAGCACAACAATAAAATGGGCGTTTGACAGGGTTCAGGCTATTGACCGCAGGTCGGCCATATTCCGCTAAGGCTCGCAAGAGTCAGCGGATTCTGGCAGACTTGCACCGATTCGAATCACTTGCGAATGGCGACCGGGCGCACCGGCGCCGCCCGCAAAAACGATCGAGGCTCGACCCGCTTGATGGATGACAATAACGACCTCTTTTCCGGTATGGGTGACTCCGAACCGACCCCACCGCCGAGCAATGGAACGCCTCGCAAGGAAAAGAAAACACAGCGCAAGAATGGCAAAGCGGCCAAGCCAGCGCCAAACGGCGACGGTTCGTACAGTGCTGCAAACATCAAGGTTCTCAAGGGCATCGAAGCGGTACGCATGCGGCCAGGCATGTATATTGGCGGCACCGACGCCGGAGCGATGCATCACTTGTTCGCTGAAGTCATCGACAATTCGATGGACGAAGCCGTTGCCGGACATGCCAACTTCATCGAAGTAGAACTGGAGGCCGACGGTTATCTCAGTGTCTCCGACAACGGCCGTGGCATCCCAGTCGATCCTCATCCGGATCCCGAACTTAACGGGATATCGGCGCTCGAGGTGATTATGACCACCCTCCACGCTGGGGGAAAATTCAGTTCAGACGTCTACGAGACCTCTGGGGGTCTTCACGGCGTTGGTGTGTCAGTGGTCAACGCCCTTTCGGAATTCGTTGAGGTCGAGGTTGCGCTCAATCGCCGTCTTTATCGACAATCCTACGCTCGCGGAGTACCGCAAACGAAGCTCGAAGACCTGGGCGAAGTCCACAACCGACGCGGCACCCGCGTAAGATTTCGTCCAGATGAAGAAATCTTTGGGAAAGGCGCTCGCTTCGATCCATCCCGGCTGTTCAAGATGGCCCGGTCAAAAGCTTACCTGTTTGGTGGTGTTGAAATTCGCTGGTCCTGTGACCCCTCGTTGATAGACGAGAAATCCGGCACACCGGCCAAAGCTGTTTTCCATTTCCCTGGCGGCTTGAAGGACTATCTCACGGAATCGACTGGAGCGGAGCACAAGGTTACACGCGACCTCTTTGCCGGGCGCACCGACAAGAATGGTGGCCATGGAACGGTTGAATGGGCAATAACCTGGTACACGGGCGATCCTTTTATCAATTCATATTGCAACACAGTGCCAACGCCAGACGGCGGCACGCATGAAGCCGGTTTTCGCATTGCCCTGGCGCGCGGCCTGAAGGCCTACGCCGAGCTGACTGGAAACAAGCGCGCGTCAATGATCACCACCGACGATGTGATGATTTCTGCGGCCGGAATGTTGTCGGTCTTTGTGCGCGAACCGGAGTTCGTCGGCCAAACCAAGGACAAACTGGCAACCGTCGAAGCGCAGCGCATGGTCGAGAACGCCATACGCGACTCCTTCGATCACTATCTCGCTGACTCCCCCCAGGAAGCCGGCAAGCTGCTCGAGTGGGTCCTGGAACGCGCCGACGAACGCGTCCGCAGACGCAAGGAGAAAGAGGTCAGCCGCAAGTCGGCCGTCCGCAAGCTGAGGCTGCCCGGTAAACTGGCTGACTGTTCCCAGGGTACTGCTGCCGGCGCCGAACTGTTCATCGTCGAAGGCGACTCGGCCGGTGGCTCCGCGAAACAGGCACGCAACCGTTCAAACCAGGCCATTTTGCCCCTGCGCGGCAAGATCCTCAACGTCGCCAGCGCCGGGCGCGACAAACTCGGTGCCAACCAGCAGATTGCCGACCTGGTCCAGGCGCTTGGCTGCGGCACACGCACCAAATACCGCGATGACGACCTGCGCTACGAGCGTGTTATCATCATGACGGACGCGGACGTCGACGGCGCTCATATCGCATCCCTTCTGATCACTTTCTTCTTCCAGGAGATGCCGGATCTCATCCATGGAGGTCACCTCTATCTCGCCGTGCCGCCGCTCTATCGGATCACACAGGGTGGCAAGACGCTTTATGCCCGTGATGACGAACACCGGGTTGAGTTGATTGAGAAGGAATTCAAAGGCAAGGGCAAGATCGACATTGGTCGCTTCAAGGGTCTCGGTGAAATGCTTCCGGCGCAATTGAAGGAAACCACCATGGATCCTTCCAAGCGCACCCTGCTGCGGGTCGAGATTGACGAGGTCAACGCCGACGACACTCGCAAAACCGTCGACAGCCTGATGGGAACGAAGGCCGAAGCCCGCTTTCAATTCATTCAGGAGCGCGCCGAGTTTGTGGAAGACCTGGATATCTAACGACCGCTACGGGCGATCCTGCGCTTGAACTCGGATACTGTCGATCACTATCCAGCACATGCATAGGTGTCGTAGCGAATATCGCCGCTCCAGCGCCAGGCAGCAATCGTCGGCATGTCCGCGGTTCTGCTGGAATGCGGAATTCTTGATGGGTGGAAGACGGTATCTCCCGCTTTCTTCAAAACCGATCCGTCCTTACCCTTACTCCAATATCCCTCGCCGCCAAGGATGACGTATGTCTCTTCCGCATTGTGGCTGCGAGTCACGTAGTCCAGGTTCGGACATTGCACGAACAGCCCGACACGCACCTTTTCATGAAACACCATTCCATTTGGCCCGAGCAACTCGCAGACAAGCATTCTGTTTCCCAAGTCGGACCCGATTGATTGCAGGCTATCGACGACATGGAACCAACGAATTGAAGTCAAGGCCTTGACGACAATTGCAGCGTCCGGATGGGGATCGAGCGCAAGCGCCGCTTCAGCGACCCCAGGGAGGTAGTTGTACGGTTCAGGCACAACGCGTGGAAAGGATGAAAGCGCCGAGTGCAATGCAATTGCTGCTTCGTCACCGCCATGCCTGCCTTCAGCACCATAGAGCCGTGCGAGCAACTCAAACAGTTGCTTTAGAGAACTGATGTCCTGCATGAGATCGCGCCCTGTTCAGGGCAAGATAATCCCGTGCTGGTCGAAATCCGCGCTTGAAACCGACGCCGCCCGTTCTCCAAACGGTAGCGCGGTTTGAAGTCAGGCGGCGGCGCGCGTCATCGACATTGCAAAATCGCGAGCTGCTTGTCTGCGGAAGTTCAGATTAAGTTTCTCGACCAACATGAGCAACTCCCTGGTCGCCTTGCTAGTGGCAGACGCGTGGCGCCTTACGAGTTCGTCAGTAATCCGCAAAGCGCTTGGTGCGGTCTTCGCACGCGATGCGTTTCGCCAGAGCAGTGTTGCATCGACGAAAACGTCACAAACATCTGAATCGATACCACCGGACTGATAAAGGGCGCGGATGGCATTGCGTTTGCCATCGACCAGCAATCCGTGGACCCGGCGCGGTTCGATACTGCAGATGGAAGCAATGGCTGTGGCAAAGAAATCGATGTTACCGACACATAACGAATGCATGAGAAACGCCGGGGTCAGTTTGCCGGCAACGCGCAGATGTTCCACCAGAGCCGGCATTTCATCGCCGGATACTGTGCTTGCTAGCTCCAGCGTCGCCATTTGGCAGGCCTCGCTGGTGATTGAGAGGACACGGTTCCGGCCGATCACACCGGAAACGAAATTGGACTTTGCCAAAGCATTGCCGACTTCCTCGATCAGCGCATGCCTCGTATCACTCGGTAGGTCATGCCGGTCGAGCAGTCTGGCCCTGATGGTCCCATCCGTTCCGAAACGCTCCATGACACGGCGCAAGGTCAAACCGGCAATCCGTGCGGTTGGATTGTCGAGGATTTCGAGAACGGTCAGGCGTTCACCGATTTCAGCCAAAGCCGCACAAACGGAAGGTGAGAGCTCCGATCTCAACGCGATCGCACGACGAATTCCCGGGCAGCGGTCCGCTGCCAGGTCGACAAGATCGGCATCACTGAGTAGTGGCGAACAACAGACAATCAATCCGGCCACCTCCAGCTGATCTCGCGCCAGCCCCAAAACAATGGCACGCGGTGCGTTCTCGCTGGTGGCCATCGCCTCGGCTAAAGCCAAACGCACCATGGGCGATGGATCGTCAAGCAGCAGCGCCATGGCCGCTTCCGCCGACCGCGCTTCCTCCGCCGACAGATCACAGCGTGAAAAGGCACGTCCGAGGGCATTGGCTGCCCTCGCCCGATCTCGCGCACCAGCACCTTCCGACCATTGGAGATATTTCTGAATGATCATGCGTTGTCCCGCGGCTACCCCGAATCCCTCGCAACAACCATAGCCACCAAAAGGTTTACGATCGGTTCACCATATCCATTAACACCCGCTTAGGATGATCAACTCGCCCGACGGCGAGACACACCTTCGAATGGGCTGGATATCGCGCCGCATTTGTATAAGTTGCGCGCACAAGGAGGACATCGATGGCGGGACTGTATCTTCAGGAATTTGAACCGGGTCACGTGTTTCAGCACAGTTTACGGCGGACCATAACAGAAGCCGATAACATGCTGTTTTCTAACATGACATTGAACCCGCAACCGCTGCATATCGATTTCGATTTCGCATCCAAGACAGAATGGGGCCAACCGCTGGTCAATTCGATGTTTACCCTTGGACTGATGATCGGCATTTCGGTCAACGATACGACGATCGGCACGACCATCGGCAATCTCGGAATGACGGATGTGGTCTTTCCTCACCCCCTCTTTCACGGTGATACGCTTCGGGTCGAATCCGAGGTCATTTCGGTGCGCGAATCGAAATCCAAGCCCGACCGTGGCATCGTCGAGTTCGAGCACCGGGGTTTCAACCAGAATGATGTTCTTGTCGGCCGCTGTCGTCGGCAGGCGATGATGCGCAAGAGACCGGATTGAACCAATGCGATCTTACCTGTTCGTACCAGGCGATTCCGAACGCAAGCTGGAGAAATCCCTCACAAGCGGTGCCGATTGCCTGCTCATTGATCTGGAAGATTCGGTTGCTCTGGCTCAAAAGGATGTGGCTAGAGAGAGCGCTCGCGATTTTCTGACGGCTCAACCTGCAACCGCACGCGTCCAGGGAATGGTCGTTCGCGTCAACCCACTCTCGTCCGGCCTTACGGACGATGACCTCAAGGCCGTGATCGCCGGGCGTCCGGATGCTCTTTTGCTGCCGAAATGCGAACATGGCTCCGACGTACAGCAACTGTCCGCCATGATAGCGGTACACGAAGCTGAAGCCGGACTTGATGAGGGCAAGATCGGCATACACGCGCTGGTGACCGAGTCCGGACTGGGGACGCTCAATGCGGCCACGTATGTCGGTATATCGCCCCGCCTTCGAAGCCTGTCGTGGGGCGCCGAAGATCTGTCAGCCGATCTTGGTGTCGAGACCAATCGAGATACCGATGGCGTCTATACCGATCTCTTCCGCCATGCCCGAACAGTGACCCTTTTGGGAGCCGCTGCAGCGGGTGTGGAGGCGATCGATACGGTCTTCGTCGACTTTCGCGACCCCAAGGGCCTAGAAACAGAATGTCGTGCGGCGGTCCGCGACGGCTTTTCCGGAAAGATGGCCATCCACCCGGCGCAAGTCGAGACCATCAACCGGGTTTTCACACCGTCACCTGAGGCTGTTGATCATGCCACTCGCATCGTTGATCTGTTTGCAGAGGCTGGCGATGAAGTGGGTGTTCTCAGCCTGGACGGCAAGATGATCGATCGACCTCACCTGAAGCAGGCGCGGCGCATACTCGACCGCGCCCGTGCCGCCGGAGTTCTCACGTCGGGATAGTCCGGCTTATTCCTTCCAGAGCGGGCGGTTCATTTCGAACACCTCCGCTCCGTGGCAATAGTCACGATAGCCCAGTCGCGCCAAGGGCGCAGCCTGAGCCATGTCGATACGCCCGTCTTTGAGGACTTGCGGATCGATATGGATCCCGACGACCTGGCCGATCACCATGATGTAACCGGACGGCGTGCCATCCAGAGTGGTCGGCCGAAAGATGTCCAGCACTTTGCATTCCAAAGCTGCAAGCGCTTCACCCACATAGGGTGCGTCCACCAGCCTGCCCTTTTTTGCCGTCAGTCCGACATGGAGGAATTCGTCCTCATGCGATGGCGCATCGACTGAGCTGCGGTTCATTTCCTCGGCAAGATGGCGACTGGCCATATTGGCCGTGAACTCCCGGCTGGCTTCGATATTGGATACGGTGTCCTTTTTGCCGTCCGAGGCAAACATCACCATCTTCGGATCATCGCTGATCGCGTTGAAAAACGAGTACGGAGCGAGGTTATGGATCCCGTCCGGCCCTCTGGTCCCGATCCATCCAATAGGACGCGGTGCGACAATCGCCTTGAACGGATCATGGGCCAACCCATGCTGGTTCTCTTTGGTTTCATAAAACATGTCAGGCCCCGACTAAGCGATCCACGTGGTAATAGCGTCTATGTCCGGACGCGGGCGATCAGCGGGAACCGTGTCCGACGTCCCGATGTGGAGAAACCCAGCGAGCCGCTCATCCTCGCCTACATCGAGCAACTTCAGGGCTTCCCGATCGTAACTTATCCAGTCCGTGAGCCAGTTGCAGGCAAATCCATGTGCATTGGCCGCCATGTAAAGACAGGTACACGCGGCACCGGCAGAAAGGACCTGCTCCCACTCGGGAATTTTCGGATGCTCGCCAGCGCGACTGACAACAGCGATCACGACAGGCGCTCGACTAAGTCGGGTATGGTCCTGTTCCCGACGCTCCTCAGGCATACCCGGATCGTTGCGGAGAGCAATTTCACCAAATTGAGCACTCAGGCTATGACGCGCGTCTCCAGTGATCACGATAAAACGCCAGGGCGCCAGTTTGCCGTGATCGGGCACTCGAGACGCAACTGTCAATATAGATCTGATCGTATTCTCATCCGGCCCCGGCTCGGTCAGCAAATTCGCAGCGACCGAACGCCGGGTTTCGAGATAGGATTTCAACGCTTCATTCATCGTTGGCTCTTTACCTTTACTCATTTCTGGCCTTGAAAAAGCCATGCATCCGTTTCAAACAAAACACAAGATCGGGGACGGTATGGAATCATCGCGGTGCTTTGCGTTGGGTTTGGCCATGGTACTGGCTGCAAGTCTGCAGCCGGCGGGCGTGTCTGCACAAAACCTTGCAGACCCGTCAAATCCGCTGACGCTTGATCTTCCAACATTGACACCGTTCGTCGCACCCGAGGCCGAACGCCCGTTAGGATCGAGTGTTCCCCTGCTCCGCAGTGTTCGTCTGGATGCCTTGCTGGTTGAAGGCGGACAGCCTCTTGAGCACGGTCTGGTGTGGCGGGTATTTCACCCGATACCCGACGACTCCGGAAAGCTGCCGATGCTCGCAACATCCGAGGGTGGCCAGGCGTATTTCGAGTTCGAACCCGGTGACTATTTCGTCCACGTTGCCTTCGGACTGGCCGGCGTTACGCGCAAAGTCTCGGTTCCGACAAATGATTCCATCGACACCCAGAGCTTCATCCTCAATGCCGGTGGGCTGATCCTCAACGCGGTGTCAGGCAATGATGGCCGCATTCCGGCCCCCAAACTGCGCTTTTCGATCTATTCCGAAGAACGCGACATCAACGGCCAGCGCCAGCTGATCATCGCCGACATCCGACCCAACCAGGTTACGCGGCTGAATGACGGCATCTACCATGTCGTATCGGAGTACGGGGCGGTCAATGCCGTCATACGGTCCGACATCCGGGTCGAAGCCGGCAAGATGACCGAGGCCACGATCCAGCACCGTGCTGCCCAGCTGACCCTGAAACTGGTGGCGGAAGCAGGCGGTGAAGCGATCGCCGACACCGCATGGTCAATCACCAATTCAGCCGGCGACCTCATCAGTGAAAGCGTCGGCGCCTTCCCATCTCTGGTGCTTGCGGAGGGCGATTACACTGCCATCGCCCACCACAAGGAGCGCCTGTTTCGACGCGATTTCAAGGTCGTTGCAGGCCGAAACGTCGACGTCGAGGTCTTCCTCGACTAGAGCAAAGGGCGATAAGTTTGCACCATTTGACCGTGGCGATTTTGGTCTCTGGTTAGGCGGATTGCTCGCCGTGGTGCCATCCCACCACAAGTGCAAGCCAACGACGCCAGGGGCCAAAAGCGCCCGGCCCGAAGGGTGGGTGCATATCGGCCCATCGGCTGCGTTGCGAAGCTTGCCCGATGCACCACATCGCGCTGCGCGACGCGCCTTGCCGAGTGGAGCCGATCTGCAGCCATCAAATGATCCAAACTTACCGCCCTTTGCTCTAAGCCGCACTATTGCTGCCGACGAAGGTCCGGCGGCAGCGCTTCATCCGTCAATTGCGAAACGGCTTCATCGAGCGACAAGGACTGCTGGTCGCGGCTGCCCAGACGCCGCCTATTGACGCTCTGCTCCTCAGCCTCGCGTTTTCCGCAAACGAGGATCACTGGAACCTTGGTCAGCGAGTGCTCGCGGACCTTGTAGTTGATCTTCTCGTTGCGCAAATCCGTCTCGACCTTGAGCCCGGCACCTTTCAGCTTGGCAGCCACTTCCAACGCATAGTCGTCGGCATCCGAGGTGATTGTTGCAACGACCACCTGAACAGGAGCGAACCATAGCGGCATGTTACCCGCATGGTTTTCTATCAGAATACCCAGGAAGCGTTCCATCGAGCCGCAGATCGCCCGGTGCACCATAACGGGCTGCTTCTTCTCCGAGTCCTTGTCGATATAGAACGCACCGAAACGTTCAGGCAGATTGAAATCGACCTGGGTGGTTCCGCATTGCCATTCACGACCGATCGCATCGCGCAGCGTATATTCGAATTTCGGGCCATAGAACGTGCCCTCACCCGGATTCACCCCGGTTTTGATACGACCACCTGAATCGGCTTCAATCTGTTTCAGGATCGTTGAGAGGACATCCTCCGCGTGATCCCACATCTCATCGGTTCCAACACGCTTCTCTGGCCGGGTCGCCAGTTTCACGGTGATTTCGTCAAAACCGAAATCCGAATAGGTCGACAGGATCAGATCGTTGATCCGCAGACATTCGGCGGCCAGTTGCTCCTCCGTGCAGAACACGTGGGCGTCGTCCTGCGTAAAGCCGCGCACCCGCATCAACCCGTGCAACGCTCCGGATGGTTCGTAGCGGTGTACGTTGCCAAATTCGGCAAGTTTTACAGGTAGTTCACGGTAGGACCGCAGACCGTGCTTGAATATTTGAACATGACCTGGACAGTTCATCGGTTTGATGGCAAACACACGATCATCGACCGTCTCGGTCGCGAACATGTTTTCGCGATACCAACCCCAGTGGCCCGATGTTTCCCACAGCGTCTTGTCGAGGATCTGCGGTGCGTTGACCTCGTCATAGCCGTGCTCGTCCAGGCGCCGTCGCATGTAGCCAACAAGATTCTGGAACATCTTCCAGCCTTTGGCATGCCAGAACACCACGCCGGGTCCCTCTTCCTGGAAATGGAAAAGGTCCATTTCCCGACCAAGCCGCCGGTGGTCTCGTTTCTCTGCCTCTTCCAGCATGTGGAGATAGGCATTGAGTTGCTTCTGGTCCGCCCAGGCCGTTCCATAGATGCGGGTCAGCATCGGATTGTTGGAATCGCCACGCCAATAGGCGCCGGCAACCGACATCAACTTGAAGGCATTGCCGACCTGTCCGGTCGACGCCATGTGCGGTCCACGGCAAAGATCGAACCATTTTCCCTGGTGGTAGATCTTCAGATCCTGCGCTTCAGGGATCGCGTCCACCAGCTCGACCTTGTAGGATTCGCCCATCTCGGCGAAGGTTTCGCGGGCCTGGTCGCGGGACCAGACTTCCTTCGTGAATGGTTCGTTGCGCGCAATGATCTCGCGCATCTTCTTTTCGATCTTGGGCAGATCATCCGACGTAAAAGGCTCGTTGCGCGCAAAGTCGTAATAGAAGCCATTGTCGATCACGGGGCCGATCGTTACCTGGGTGCCCGGATACAACTCCTGCACGGCCTCCGCCATCACATGCGCGGTATCGTGGCGGATCAGCTCCAGGGCGCGCGGGTCTTCACGGGTGAGAATTTCAACGGCACCACCAGTAACAGCGTCACTGAGGTCGCCGACTTGACCGTCGATTGCAATAGCGACAGCCTTTTTGCCAAGCGATTTCGAAATACCATCGGCAACCGCGCGGCCAGTCGTGCTGGCGGGGAATTCTTTGACAGATCCATCAGGGAATCGAAGAGAAACGGCGTCAGCCATCAGATATGCTCCTGTCCAGTCCCGCCAACGAACGCGGGTGGTTGATTGTAGTGTCACGGCCTCCGGGCCGAGCGGACGCCTTTTAGCCCGCCTCCCAGCCTATTGCAACGCAGTAGCAAACGACCGCGCTATTTGTGGCGCACGAAATAGCGCCATGGCAAATACCATCTCATGCGGTCCGGAAGCACCTCAGGAACCGGATCGAAACCATGCGTGCCCCCGGGGCCACAGCGGATGACACGGAAAAAGGAGAGCCAACCCCCAGACCAGAGCCCATGCCTGGCGATGGCTTCGTAGGAATATTCTGAACAGGTCGGCAAATGTCGGCAGTGGTTTCCTACGAAACCCGACAACGTCAATTGGTAGAACCGAACGAAACCCATCCCGAACAGCCTGCCGGGCGTCTTGCGGAACGGGCCGTCGTAATTTCGGCCTTTGCCTGTCATGGTTCTCGGCTGGCGCTCGCGGCGTCAGGCAGCCGCTTCATCCGCCCGTTTGCTCTCGATCTGGTCTATGGCGTCGACGACGGCGTCAAAGGTGAGCAATGTGGATGCATGCCGGGCCTTATACTCACGGACCGGCTCAAGGAATTTCAGATCCGCAAATCGGCCGTCCGGCGGCGGCCCGCCCTGTTTGAGCATGGCAATCATCTGTTCGCGTACTTTTCGCAATTCGGCCGTGGAAGCACCGACGATATTGTTTGCCATGATTGCCGACGAGGCCTGCCCCAGCGCGCAGGCTTTTACCTCGTGGGAAAAATCACCAACGATATCTCCATCAAGCTTGAGCCAAACCTTGACCGTCGATCCGCAGAGCTTCGAATGCGCGCGGGCCGAAGCGTCCGCGTCTTCAAGAACGCCAATGCGCGGAATATTGCCCGCAAACTCCAGAATTTTTGCGTTGTAGACCTCGTCTATCATGCATTCATGCCCCGGTTTGCAGTCACGTCGGATCCGACAGGGTCCCTGATTCCGACACCATAACGTCGCCAATATATTGGCATTTCCGACGTCTATACCCTATTTTGGCAATCGGTAACATCATTACAAGGGTTGTGTTGCCGCACGGGATGGTGCAGTGGTCCACCCCTTAGAGTAACGACGCCTGTCGTCGCGGAGAAACATGTGACAATGGACGCCATTATCAAGAGTTTTCCGAAAGAAACGGAAGACGAAGCGGAAGGCGCAGCGGTGCAGCGACCAACCGAGGCCGAAACCAGGGCGGCTGTTGAAGTTCTGTTGCGTTGGATTGGCGAAGATCCGAGCCGTGAAGGCCTCAAAGACACGCCAGCACGTGTTACGAAGTCCTTCCTGGAACTTTTTTCCGGATATGGTCAATCCGCCAAGGAGGTCCTCGGCCGGACGTTCGAGGAAGTGTCCGGCTATGATGAACTGGTCCTGGTCAAGGACATTCCGTTCTTTTCCCATTGCGAACATCACTTGGTTCCCATTATTGGCAAGGCCCATGTCGGGTACCTTCCCGATGGCCGCGTCCTGGGCTTGTCCAAAATTGCACGGGTGGTTGAGCTTTTCGGCCGACGCCTCCAGACCCAGGAAGCACTGACGGCACAAATTGCCGAAGCGATCGATACGACGCTGAAACCGCGCGGTGTGGCCGTCATGATCGAGGCGGAGCACATGTGCATGGCCATGCGGGGCGTTCAGAAGCTGGGTTCGACGACCCTGACCTCGACATTCACCGGCCAGTTCAAAACCGAACCACAGGAGCAGGCGCGCTTCATGTCGATGCTGCGCAGCCGCGATTGATCAATGGCAGAAAAACCGGATCCGGCGGAGCGGTTCACGCCAGCACCGAAGGACAAGATTGCGCTTGAAGAAGGCACAGCTCTCACACCCAGATTTGACTCCAACGGGCTGATCACCGCGGTCGTGACCGATGTCACCGATGGAACTGTTCTCATGGTTGCCCACATGAACAGTGAAGCGCTGGCCCTGACGATATCGACCGCAACAGCCCACTACTACAGTCGCTCACGCAAAGCACTCTGGAAGAAGGGCGAAAGTTCCGGAAACCTGCAGACGGTGCACGAGATCCTGACCGATTGCGATCAGGACGCCCTGGTGCTCAAAGTGAGCGTCGGGGGTCATGATGCAAGCTGCCACACCGGCCGCAGAAGCTGCTTCTACCGTCGCATTGAGCTTGGAAGTGATCCAGCCAACCTGGTAGTGAACGAAGACCAGCCGCTTTTCGATCCGGAAGAAGTCTACGCCGGTGACAAGTAGCTCTTGGATCCGTTTGCACTGAAAGGGTCGGAGGCTCGTCGTGCGGAAACGGGTTATACAAAGGTCGAGAGTTCAGTGAACCCTGGCGCGCTCATCGGCCCAAACCGGCCCGAAGGGAAGCGGCCACTTGTTTCCCACTGAACTCACAAAACATGCAGCCGGAGCCAGATCGCCCAGAACTTTGCGCAAGCAAGGAACCGTTCGCTTCTCGTCGAAATTGGAGCAGCGCGGTAGCCATGTGCCAGCGGGAAGCTTTAACCGGGTAATCCCGCCTTTTCAAAAATTGCAAATATGTGTTGTTTTCTCTCCGGATTTTGAAATGGAGAGTTACGCATATGGGTGCTGAGTCGGAAATCAGGTGTTTTATCCAAAATTTCACTGGCATACCGGCGTGCTGCGTCCCAGTCATTGAGCATTGCAGAGCCGTAAATCAGAATTCGCCGGAGTGAAGCGCTTGAGTCATAGACAGCCAAGGCTTTTTTGGCTGCTATGTTGCCCCTCTCATATTGGCCGGTCACTACAAAGACGAAAGAGGCATTCCAATCGTACCAAGCCGGATAAAGCGGATTATGCAGGTAGGCTTTTTCAATCCACCGGTTAGCTTCGTCATCCCGATCCATAAACGTAAGCAGCGTGGCCATTTGTATCATGGTGTCCGCATGGTTTGGATTGATTTGGAGGGCACGCAAGAGAGACGCATAAGCTGCTGCGTGATCTTCATCTGCATAAAGCTGAATTGTGGCCAAGTTCTTGTAGGCTTCGTAACTCAGGTCATCGAGAGATAAGGCTTGCGCGACCCACCGGCGAGCCTGACTAAGCGTTAAGTCCGGATCCTCCGCAAGCGAATGCCGCCATAACATCAAATAGTAGCGTCCTATCAAGGCATGGGCTCTGGCAAATTTTGGATCAAGCTCGACGACGTTTTGCAGCAATGCGATCCCTTCATTCAAAGACTGCCGCTCGACTTTTGGAAAATCCGCCTGGAGCAACAATTCATAGGCATTTAAGTTTGTTCGCTCGCGCTGCCAGGACTGCTTTTCCGTTGTGATCTCGACCTGAGCCACGAGCGTCGTTGCAAGCTTCGCGCTGAGGTCTTCCTGGACGAGATACACATCGTCCTTCGGCACATCGAATTGTTCTGCCCACACGGTCTGTCCGGTTTCGCCATCGATGAGTTGCGCACTGACTTTCAACTGGTTCAAACCCGCCAAAACCTCTCCTAAAAACAGATACCGCACGTCCAATTCGCTGGCGATTTGAACGACTGGCTTGTCGGTCTCTTGATATTGAAATGCGGAATGGCTGGAGACCACAAAGAGACCATCGAATTTCGATATGTTGGCGGTGATGGCCTTTGTCATTGCATGAGCGAACCTGGTTTGGGTTTGGTCGCCGCTGAGATTATCGAAAGGTAGCACCGCGATGGAAGGCGGATCGGCCATTGGAGTGGGTCGTGCAGTCAGCCAGAAGATGGCGCCGGCGATCAAAAACGCCGTGAACATCGCCAGAATGACTGGAGCAAGCTTTCTCAAAATATGCGGATCGGATGTTTGTCGCGAGCTCGGTATCAGCTTGTATCCCTTTTTGGGAACTGTCTGGACGATCTCGCGGCGGTTATCACCGATTGCTTTGCGGATATCGGCAATACACTGAATCAAGCTGTCATCGGTAACGCTGACACCACCCCAAACTGCAGATATCAGATCGTCGCGTTCCACCAATTGTCCCGACTTTTCAGCCAAGATTTTCAGCACGGCAAGCGACTGAGGCCGCAAGGCGATATCCAGTCCCGCCCTGTCGAGCAGCGTTCCACGCGACAAATCAAATTCAACCGAGCCAAGTTGCAGAGTGATTTTCAGTGGATCGGTCATAATGCCCAAAGATTAGCATGAGGACCGCAAAACAAAAGCGAGCAGCACCGGCATTTCGGGAATTTTCGGAAAATTTCGGCACCAATTTCAGGACCAAACAAGTCAAGCGGAGCAGATTTGCCCTGCGGCAGGGTGCCCGATGATCGGTCGCGCTGCGAATAGTCAGGAGGCAATTCAATGGAATTAATCACACTGCTAATGGCACACCTTTTGTGCAACGAGATGGCCGCCGTTCAAACACTGCCCAAAAGTAAGGTGCAGGAGTGCACGGCGAATTTTGAGCGGGTCAAAATCGGACTTAATCCAGATTTGTCTTGGCAGGAATATCAGGCGCTTGCCCCATCTCTTCAGGCAGAAGTGAGCGTTAAGTCTTACCAATACTATGTCGATTGGAAAGCAGAGAACGCCGGCAAATATCTTGAAATGGTCAAAGAGGCGAAGATGCTCGTCAATGCCAATATGTGATCGTGATCAAATGGATGGCGCGCCCCACGCGCCATCCCGCTCATTTCCCTCAGCTAGTGCCATTGAACAGGAGAGGCGTGTCGAACACGGTCGGACATTATCCTCGCAGCTGACCTTGGGAACGGGCCATAAGCCGAGCGACTGGCGTCAAGAATAGATAAAGACCTCCAGTGTTAACCTGAGGCACCCATCGGAGCCGCCTGAAATTGGCGACAATCGGATCTTAGGGGTGGCTATGGACGATATCGACGACATGGAGGCCGAAGCTGTGCTGCAAAAGATCAAGGAGCCCAGAATAGCGCTGGCTCTCGGCGGCGGTGCGGCGCGCGGCTGGGCACATATCGGTGTGCTGCGGGCGCTTGACGAAGCCGACATCAAGGTCAGCATGGTAGCGGGCACGTCGATCGGAGCCCTCGTCGGCGGTTGTTATCTGGCCGGAAAGCTCGATGAGTTGGAGGAGTTTGCCCGCAGCCTGACGATGCGCCGTATCGTCGCCCTGCTTGACTTGGCGATCGGTGGCAGCGGACTGTTCGGAGGCATGCGGCTCAGCAAGAGGATGCGCGAGCATCTGGCCAATATCGACATCGAGGACCTCGATCGCCCCTTCACCGCTGTTGCGACGGAGATAGCGACCGGACACGAAATCTGGATTCACAGCGGTTCATTGGCAACCGCCATCCACGCCTCCTATGCGCTGCCTGGCATTTTCGAACCCGTCGAATGTAATGGCCGCGTCCTGGTCGACGGCGCGCTGGTCAACCCCGTCCCAGTATCCGTATGCCGCGCACAGGAAGAACGTCTGGTTGTCGCCGTCAACCTTCACTACGATCTTTACGGTCGTTCAGCCGTCGTCAGGCACGCGGCATCCGAAACGCCATCGGATGAGAGCGAAGATCTTCCTTCAGCCATCGACAAACGCAAATCAGCTCGCCTCGGCATGACCAATGTCATGGTCGAGTCGTTCAATATCATCCAGGATCGGGTGTCTCGTGCTCGCCTCGCCGGCGATCCACCGGATCTGCTGATGATGCCTCGCCTCTCAGATATCGGGCTGTCCGAATTTCATCGGGCCAGCGAAGCGATCGATCGTGGCTACGAAGAAGCGACCATGAAGATCGAGTATATCAAGCGCCTTCAGCAAGTGCTGCTCTAGAGCTTGTCCTGGCTAGATTGAACCATTCTGCCGAGGTGCATTTGCGTCAAGGTCGAGCTCAAAACGCAGGCCGGGCTGGTGGCCCGGCCGAGGCTTTGAGCGAAGGAATTGGCGCAAATGCGTCCGGCCCTTCGGGTTTGTGGGCAGCGGACGCCCGCAGTGTCATGATGCTCGAGAGATGCCTCCGGCATCGCTCCGCACTCCTTCCTCGCGGATCGCCGCGCCGACCACAAACAGAATTGCTTCAATCTAGCCAGGACAAGCTCTAGGCAATGCTCACCCACCGGCGAAAGCGGTGGACGAACCCAGTGCCATGCCGCCAATGAGAACGGCCTCGGCGGCCACAATCCCGACAACCACCCGCTGTCTGGACACAATGAAGGCCCCAAAGCCGACCATCGTGGCCACGACCCGCAAAGCCATTGGAGTCGCTTCCAGTGCACCAGTCGGGAAGAGAATGAGGCGGGCAATCACGGCCGCGACCAGAGCCGTCGCCACAGCACGCACCCAGATCAGGGCAAGCGAGTCATCAAGAAGCCGGTTGCCAATAAGCACACCAAGCCAACGCCACACATCGGTTGCCAGCCAGCCCGCAACGGCGATGAAGAAATACGGCCACCAGGCACCGAAAAACTCAATCGGCTGCATTGCGACGCTTTCCGCGAGCATGAACGGCGCGCTCCAGGCCGAATGCCAGGGTCCCACCGACGATTCCTGCAAACAGCAATCCCAACTGAGGATTGATGACATGAAAGACGGGTCCCAGGCCCAATCCGATCAGCATCGCGTAGTAGACCTCAGGGTGCCGTGCCGAGGCCCAGATCGAAGTCAGGAAATAAATCGGCGTCAGAAAGAACAATCCGCCCGCCAGCATCTCCGGTAGGTCGCTGACAACGCCGTAGGTGATGGCAACAAGCACAATGTTCACCACTGAAAGCGTCAAGCCGAATCCGGCGAAGAAGGCGATGCGCCCCTCGCGCGGAACGGAGTGAATACGTTGCATCGTGAACACCCAGGCCGTTACGGCCACAAAGTGCGATAGCAACAACAACAGCCAGGTTGGAGTCGAGCGCGTCCGGATTACGGGAACCAGTGCCGCAACCATCGGCATTAGACGCATGGAAGACAACGCGACCGCCAATGCGGCGGCGGGAAGCGAAGCGCCCGCCAGCATGGCGCCTATCAGAACCAGCTTTGCTGGCAGCGCCCATATCGTCGCGGTCATAAAGAGAGCCTGCCCCAGCGGCACCCCTGATTCGAATGCGAAGCCGCTGAAGCCCACGAAGGCCGCCATCAGGATCAGGGCCGGCGCGGAAACGATGCCACGCATGCCCATGAAGAAATAGGGCCACTTTCGTAACGAAGATTGGGCGTCCATCCCGTCGTGTTAGACCGAACAGAACGACAAGGAAAGCAGCTTCACAAAAAGGCGGCTACGGCCTTCTGAAGTCTTCGTGCTCGTGCAGAAAGCGCCTTTCGATCGGAGGCCAAAGCTGTGTCGAGCGTGCGACGCGCACTGTCTCGGTCGATCAGGCCGTCACTGGCCAAGTCGACAACAGCTTGAAGCGAACAAGCCGCAACGATGTTGTAGCGGCTATCGAGATTGTCATTCAGAATATCGTGCAGGCGCTCGGACTGATCGCGGCTCAATGGCAGGCAAACAAGGATCTTGGGCAACTGCTCGCCGATTTCCCACTGATCGAGTGCTTTCAGCAAGGCCATCAGGTCTTCGATATGGGCATCGAATAGCGACGGCTGCCTGGCCGATACCTGCATGGCTGCATGTGCCGCGTGTGACACGACCACACTGTCGCTGTCGCCAAGACATTCCAACAGGGGTTCGACGAGATCCGGGTCGTCAATGACAGCATCGGCGACCGACGAGGCCGCTGCGGGAACACGGCGATCGCCTTCCGCGAGGCGATCGCGCATCCAGGTCGCTGAAGCGGTCACTCTTTCTTGCGCGGAACCTTCGGCACCGCGCTGCCGCGCGTTTTCGTCGGAGCAACGGTCTTTGTTGCCGGCTCACCCTCCTGAGGAGTCGGCGATGAACGAGGTTTGCGCTTCGGCGCAGGCTTGTCTTCGCTTGCGACCTTTGCCTTAACAACCGCCTTCTTTCGCGCGACCGGCGTTTCCTTCTGGGGCTTCGCCGGTTCCTTGTCCGGCAACGCTTCGAGCATCAGATTGGATTCGCCATCCTTGTCCTTGGATACCGTGACTTTGACGGTTCCGCCCTTCTTCAGCTTGCCGAACAGCACTTCGTCAGCCAGTTGCTTCTTGATGTGCTCCTGAATGACCCGCGCCAGCGGACGGGCGCCCATTCGTTCGTCGTAGCCCTTCTCCGCCAGCCACGCGACGGCATCCTGAGAAAGATCGAAGGTCACGCCGCGCTCAGCCAATTGCGCCTCAAGCTGCATAACGAATTTCTGCACAACCTGATGCACAACGGGGGTCGGCAGCGAACCGAACGGAATGATCGAGTCCAGTCGGTTGCGGAACTCCGGCGAGAACATCCGGTTGATCGCTTCCATATCGTCGCCTTCACGCTTGGAAGACCCGAAGCCAATGGCAGGCTTGGCAAGATCGGCGGCGCCGGCGTTGGTCGTCATGATCAAAATGACATTGCGGAAGTCGATCTGTTTGCCATTGTGATCGGTCAGTTTGCCGTGATCCATGACCTGCAACAGGATGTTGAACAGATCGGGATGCGCCTTTTCGATTTCATCGAGAAGCAACACGCAATGGGGATGCTGGTCGACACCATCGGTCAGTAAGCCGCCCTGATCGAAGCCGACATAGCCGGGAGGTGCGCCCAGCAGCCTCGAAACGGTGTGACGCTCCATATATTCCGACATGTCAAAGCGTAGGAGTTCAACACCCAGCGCGCTTGCCAGTTGCCGCGCCACCTCGGTCTTACCAACACCCGTCGGACCCGAGAACAGGTAACTACCGATCGGCTTGTCCGGTTCCCGCAGACCGGCCCTCGCCAGCTTGATCGCAGAAGCGAGCGCGTTGATTGCCGTATCCTGGCCGTAGACAACGGAGCGCAACTGCTTGTCCAGATTGGCTAGCACCTGCTTGTCGTCCTTCGACACGGATTTCGGTGGAATGCGCGCCATTGAGGCAATCGTCGCCTCGATCTCCTTTTCGGTGATGGTCTTACGGCGTTTGCTTTCCTCGACCAGCATCTGCGAGGCGCCGGTCTCATCGATCACGTCGATGGCCTTGTCCGGCAGCTTCCGGTCGTTGATGTAGCGTGCCGACAGCTCCACCGCGGTCTTGATCGCGTCGTTCGAGTATTTGACCTTGTGATAATCCTCGTAATAGGGCTTCAGGCCTTTGAGAATTTCCACCGCGTCGTCGATGGTCGGCTCGTTGATATCGATCTTCTGGAACCGACGCACCAGCGCCCGGTCCTTTTCGAAGAACTGGCGAAATTCCTTGTAGGTAGTGGAACCGATGCACCGGATCGCGCCCGACGACAGCGCCGGCTTCAACAGGTTGGACGCATCCATGGCCCCGCCCGAAGTCGCACCAGCGCCGATGACGGTGTGGATCTCGTCGATGAAGAGAACCGCTCCCTCCAACTCCTCGAGCTCCTTGACGACCTGCTTCAGCCGCTCTTCGAAATCACCGCGGTAGCGTGTTCCGGCCAGCAGAGAGCCCATGTCGAGCGAGAAGATGGTTGCATTCTCGAGCACTTCGGGCACTTCGCTGTTGATGATGCGTCGCGCCAGCCCTTCCGCAATCGCGGTCTTTCCGACTCCCGGATCACCGACATAGAGCGGGTTGTTCTTGGAACGTCGGCAGAGCACCTGAATGGTTCGGTTGATTTCATTCTCGCGCCCAATCAGGGGATCGACTTTGCCGTCCTGCGCCTTCTTGTTGAGATTGACGCAATAGGCGCTCAGCGCATCCTGGTTCTTCGGCTTTCCACCTTCCTCGCTGTCGGTCGGGCTTGATGAACCTTCCGATTCGGAATCTTCAGCACCGCGCACGGGCCTGCTTTCCGACCCACCAGGACGCTTCGAGATCCCGTGGGAAATGAAGTTCACGGCATCATACCGGGTCATCTCCTGTTCCTGCAGGAAATAGGCGGCGTGGCTTTCACGCTCCGCAAATATCGCGACCAGGACATTGGCGCCTGTCACTTCGTCCCGTCCGGATGACTGTACGTGAATGACCGCGCGTTGAATCACCCGCTGGAAACCGGAGGTCGGTTTTGAATCCTCGTCATACCCCGTGACCAGGTTGTGCAGTTCGTTGTCGACATATTCCGTGACGGTCGAACGCAGGGCATCGAGATCGACGCCGCAGGCACGCATCACGGCGGCCGCGTCGGAATCATCCATCAGCGCCAAAAGCAGGTGCTCGAGCGTTGCGTATTCATGATGGCGATCATTGGCAAATGTCAGTGCCTGGTGCAGCGCCTTTTCAAGACTTGGGGAAAATGTCGGCACGGTTATATCCTCATTTCTTTTCCATCACGCATTGCAGCGGATGTTGATTCTGGCGCGCGAAGTCCATCACCTGGGTGACTTTGGTTTCAGCCACCTCGTAGGTAAAGACGCCGCATTCGCCGACACCATGATTGTGGACGTGCAACATGATGCGCGTCGCCGCCTCCCGGTCTTTCTGGAAAAACCGTTCCAGAACATGAATGACGAACTCCATCGGTGTGTAGTCGTCGTTCAACAGGAGCACGCGATAGAGGCTCGGTTTCTTGAGCTTCTTCTGGGTGCGCGTGATGACTGAGACGCCATTGCCATTGCTATTGCCGTCCCCGTCCTTGTTGTCGTCGTCTGAAGTTGCCTTTATTGCCTCAGCAACCATTCTGATCCTTTGTCCCGTGCTTCCATTTGGGCTTTGTCCCCTGCCGACATCGCCAACCGTTTGCAGTCTACCCTAATCTAGTTCGCTTTTCTGCAATTTTAAGCCCTTGACGAACATGCGATCTACCCCATTTCATGGCGCCGCCGCGAGCAGAGCCTTCACACTTGGGTTGTCGTTGTCAGGTGTGGTTTGTCGCCTCGACTCACTTTGCCGTGTTTGCCCTTGTGCAACACGAAAAACCCGGCGACCAAATGGCCACCGGGTACACGATTACGTCCTGATTAAAGGCGCTGGGCGCTGGATCAGGCGGCCTTCTTGGATGCAGCGGCCGGCGCAGGGGTCACTGCAGCAACAGCGGCCTCATAGGGCTCATAGGCTTTGCGGGCAGTATCAGCGTAGATTTCGCTCATCTTGGTGGCTTGGGCAACGTATGACTCGTAGGCTGACTTGGCGTAGTCGCTCTGGATCTCGAAGGCCTTTTCGAAGGATTTCGCACCGACCATCTTTTCAACGACGGCTGCATTATCTTCGTAGGACTTTTTCGAATAGTCCGTGGCTTCGGTGGTCAGGGTCTGCATGCCCTGGGTGAATGCCGAATAGCTTTTCAGCATGTTGTCCATGGCATCTTTGCCGTATTTGCTGGCGTCATCAAAAGAGAACATCTCGATATCCTATTGTCGCGGGGGGTCGGGATAACGGCTGGGTGCTCCTGGAGATCCAGTCCGTGCGCCCAAAATATATGCACCGCAGCAGAAAGTCAATGAAATTTGTGCACCGCAACACAGTCACGCCTGCGGTTGATTCAATTCAAGGCGAAACTTCAAGAAATGCGAAACCATAAACGGATTGGTAACGCTGTGCTCATACCGTGCCTCGAAATGATCGTCGCCGGCGGTGTGTTCGATTCCGGCGTCTGGAACAGCGTCAATGGATGGAATCTCCAACGTGAACACAGCTTCAAAAGTCTGTCTACGCCGTCAAAAAAGCCTCTTTTCATCCCTTTCCGGGCTCGCCCACATGGTGTTGGCTGGATTGCTGATCGTCGTCCTGACCGGTGTGGCCTCAGCCAATTCGAAATATGCCGGCATCGTCATCGACGCCAAAACCGGCAAGACGCTCTATTCTTCGAGTGCGGACTCGCCGCGGTACCCGGCTTCGCTCACCAAGATGATGACGCTGTACATGATGTTTGAGGCAATCGACAGCGGCCGCATGAGCAAGAAGACGCGCATTCGCATGTCGAGGAACGCCGCAGCCGAACAGCCTTCCAAGCTGGGTATACGAGCCGGCCAGTCGATTTCTGCCGAACAGGCCATCTATGCGCTTGTCACGAAATCCGCGAATGACGTCTCGACCGCGGTGGCCGAACACCTTGGTGGTTCCGAATCGGCCTTCGCCCGGCAAATGACGCGGAAGGCGCGGTCTCTGCGGATGAGCAAGACCACTTTCCGCAATGCACACGGCCTTCCCAATTCCAAGCAAAAGACCACGGCTCGCGATATGGCGCGACTGGGGTTGGCTCTGCGGGAACATTTTCCGCACCACTACCACTACTTCTCCACCCGCACTTTCAAATACGGCAAAGCACGCTACGGCAATCACAATCGGCTGCTCGGAACCGTATCAGGTGTCGACGGCATCAAGACCGGATACATCCGGGCTTCCGGGTTCAACCTTGTCACGTCCGTCCGCAAAAACGGCCGCAGCATCGTTGCGGTGGTTATGGGTGGCAAGACCGGTGCCAGCCGCAATGCGCAGATGAAGAAACTGATTGCGCGTTATCTGCCGAAGGCGTCGAAGCGCGGCAGGGGCAATCTGATTGCACGCGGCGCGCCAACTACGATGAAGGTCGCCTTGCCGAAAATCGGGCCGGTCCCAACTTTTCGCGACTACAAGGACTCCCGGGTCGCGCTTGCCTACGCTCGTCCCCAAAAGGCGGCATCATTCCCGGTTCCGCTTGACAGGCCGCTGGTCGGCAAAAAGGCTCTTATCGACGGGTTGAAGAAACAGCGCGCTATTGCCGCTCCGTCTCCTCGTCCAACCAGCGACGCGAATGATGGCGTAATTCCGATTGATAACATCGTGACTGCGAGCACGGGATTGCCCACTGGCTGGGTGGTTCAGATCGGGGCGACGCCCACCCGTGACGCCGCACAGGCAATGCTCGCCGAGGCACAATCAAAAACCGGCGGGATCGTGGCCAAAGCAAAGCCGTTCACGGCGGTTACGCATCGCAAGGGCGAACAGCTTCATAGAGCTCGTTTCGCTGGCTTTTCGGGCAAGTCACAAGCCTGGCGGGCATGCAAGGCTCTGAAGAAAAAAGGTTATGGCTGCTGGGCGACCCAGCAGTAATGATCGCGGTCTGCAGCAAATGCGGCAGACGCGTCCTCGGATTTGGTATTTTGTTGTGGGGATAAGTCAATGACGACGCAGGAGAACATCTTTGGCCTCGTTGATGCGGGTGGCGAGAAAGACCGACCCGCCGGTATCGGGGTGCACGCGTTTCATCAGGCGGCGATGCGCCTCGCGGATTTCCGCCTCGGTCGCACCAGCAGAAAGACCAAGGATCTCGTAAGCTTCCTCCTTAGTCATGGAGCCCGAAGCTGGCGCAGCACCCAACCCGTCGTCCGAATTCGTCTCAAAGCCGTCGCGCCAGGTGGGTATTCGACGGTCAAGATACGCTTCTAACACCTGCGTGCTTTCCGGATCCTGCTGCAATTCGCGGTAAAGCGACAACAAATCTTCCTCGTCCAAATCGTTGAGTTTCTGCCCTTCGTAACGGCCTGCCAGAACCAGGCCGTTCATTGCGCCGGTATCCAGATCCAGTTCCATCTCCAGCGCCGCAGTGCGTACGTGTGATGTTTGATTGCGGGAGCGGGTGCCGCGGGAACGAGCTCGTGCCCGCGCGAACAGAATGGCGGCAAGCCCGAACAAACCGAAAGCAACGCTGGCCCGTCCGAGGATCGTCAGAACGATACCGGTTGCCGTCAGCAGGACAGGCACAGTGAAGCGCATCACTATTGCAAGCTGACGCGCATCCATCCGCACGAACAAGGCGGCCAGCCCCGCCAGCAGAAGGGCAGCCACCACGATATAGAACATATACGTCACGACGCGGCCGCCCTCACCGTCCTGAAAGCTGTTCCAACAGAAGCCGCGATTCGCGGCTGCGATGCCCTTCCAGTGCCTTCAATCCACCCGATGCATAGACCGCCACCGCCTTTAGCAGATTGAGCAACGCACCAGCGGCATTGCTGTCGAACCGCAGGTAGGCGCCCGAAGACAACCGGGCGATTTCGCGGAAAGCCGTTTGCGCAGCGGGATCGTGTCCCTCCTGGAACATAAAGCAGGGTACCTTTCTCATCCCGAGTTCCCCGGCAAGTTGGCAAAGCCGGTCAATCTTCTCTTCCATGGCATCGCCGATATACACCAACGCGCTCACCGGCTTGCGTACCGTCTCTTCGCGCGTGTGTTTGAGCACTTTTGCAATCTGGGTGTGGCCACCACGACAGTCGATTTGGGTCATCAAGTCACGCAGTTGGTTTGTGTCATTGACCCACTTTGAGGATCGGCACTCCCCGAATCCACGAAAATAGACAAGCTGCACCTGCAGACCCCCTGCACGACCGACAGCGTTAAACATTTCCCCCTGCAACCGACAGGCAGCATCCCACGTCGGTTGTCGGCTCATGGTGGCGTCGAGTGCAAAAACAAGCCGTCCTGACCCGCCACCCGCCTGAGGAGCGATTGCACGAGCCGCATTGAGAAAATCTGCAATATCGTTCTTGGAGGATTGCGAATCGCCGTCGCCCGCGACCTCTCGCGAACCCTGCTTTGCGGTGACGTCACGTCTCTGCATAGACCGCTCCCATTTCAGGATGGGGCCGAATTTCGCGGTATCGGCACATCCCGCTTTCGAAATACTACCACGACACTACGAATTTAGAGCATGATTGCGCGAATTGAAGCAGCAATTTGACTGCTTACCCGCCATCGCTTGTCACGGATGAGTTAACTGCGGCTTCAGAGCAGTCCAAGATCGGCCAACTCGCGCCGTAATTCCGGCGGTAATGCCATCAATCCGCCGCGACCTCGCGTCAAATCGCGTGGCGCATCTTTCAACGGCAGGTATCGCCATCCCTGAAAGGCCCGGCGCGGCTGCCATTCCGTCATGATAAGGCGTGGTTCCAGCACAATGCGGCATCGCGAAACACCCGCCACATCAGTGAACGGCCTGATCTCTTCGATGTGCTGGCGAACTTGAATGTTTCCCTTGATGACCCAGTAAAGCGATCCGCCATCAGTCAGCTCATCAGCGCGTTTCGGAATCATCCGGGTCGTGTGGAATTGAATGACTTCCTCACCGCGATCCCGCTTCTGTTCAAGGCTGGAGTCGACATGGGCCTGCAGTTCTTCAACGGCATCGACGCCGACACACAACTTGACGAGATTGAGGGTCATCCCCCTGAGGTAACGGTATACCGGAGCGGGTCAAGACCTCCCGGCATGTTTCCACAATGCCCCGGCCTCAGCACTCGACAACGTTGACGGCCAGTCCGCCTTCGCTGGTCTCCTTGTAACGCTCGTTCATATCGAGACCGGTCTGGCGCATAGTCTCGATACAAGCGTCAAGCGGCACGAAGTGTTTGCCATCACCTCGCAACGCCAGCGAAGCTGCCGTCACGGCCTTGACCGCTCCAAGAGCATTGCGCTCGATGCACGGAACCTGAACCAGCCCGGCCACCGGATCGCAGGTCATGCCGAGATGGTGCTCGAGTGCAATTTCCGCAGCATTTTCAATCTGCTCCGGGGTGCCGCCCAGTGCTGCTGCAAGACCTGCCGCCGCCATTGCGGATGCAGATCCCACCTCGCCCTGGCAGCCAACTTCGGCTCCCGAGATCGACGCATTGTGTTTGATGATGCCGCCAATGGCCGCTGCGGTGAGCAGGAAATCGTGCATTCCTTTTGCGTCAGACCCATCGTGGAACTGCAGGTAGTAGCGAACCGTCGCCGGGATCACGCCGGCAGCACCGTTGGTCGGCGCCGTCACGATGCGTCCTCCCGAGGCGTTCTCTTCATTGACGGCCATGGCGTAGACGCTCAACCAGTCATTGGCGATCAGTGGATTGGATTTGTTTGTCTTCCACTCGTCCCGAAGCTTTTCGTAGATCGCTCTGGCGCGGCGCTTGACCTTAAGACCGCCGGGCATGATTCCCTCACCGCCAAGTCCGCGATCGATGCACGCGCTCATGGTGTTCCAGATGCCGTCGAGCCCGTCGTCCAGTTCTCGAGACGAACGATGCAGCTCCTCATTGGCCCGTTTCATCGCCGCAATACTCAGCCCGGATTCCCGCGCCATCGCCAGCATTTCCTCGGAGTTGTGAAACGGGAAAGGCACCCCGGCTTCCACCACCGGCTCAGACGCCGCATGAAGCGCTTCCAACTCCAGGTCCGTCACGACAAATCCGCCGCCGATCGAATAGTAGATGGCTTTCAAAAGTAATCGATCGTCCGCATCATGCGCGCTAAACGTCATGCCGTTGGCATGTCCGGGCAACGGGTTGCTGCGGTCGAAAACAAGGTCGTTGCGCGGATTGAACCGATAGGATGGGTGCCCGGCTGGGGTGACTGCTCCCGTTTCTTCGACCCGCTTGATGATGGCATCCATCGCATCGGGATCGACCGTTTCCGGATGTTCGCCAGCCAACCCGAGGATGATCGCTCTGTCCGTTCCGTGCCCCACCCCTGTGAAGGCGAGAGACCCGTGCAGGCTGACTTTCAACTGGTCAACGACAACACCCGAAGGTCGCGGCCAGTCACCATTGATCAGCTCGTCAAGAAATCTTGCGCCGGCCGTCATGGGGCCCATCGTGTGGGAGCTGGACGGACCGATCCCGACCTTGAACACATCAAATACCGAAAGAAACATCTCAGTCTCGCAAGAACCGTCATTGGGTGCGCAAATTGTAGACGGAAACACACAGCGAAAGCAGGTTTCGACCGTCATGCGCTGCTTTGCCTGCGACACGCTACACCGGCAATGCCGGGCCTTAAACGCAAAACAGCGCGGGATTGGTCACCCCACGCCGTTTTCAAAACTCAATTTCAGTAAGTGTCGGTTACAATCCCCCGAAGAGATAAACCAGTGCCAGCAATCCCACAAACCCAATCACTGCACGGGCGGTCACGCCCCAACAGGATTTTTGGACGGTATCTTCCATATTGGCTCCACTTAGAATGCCCCAACTTCACCACCGGGCCGCGTGGTCTGGCCAAGTGGTAGGCGGAGCTTCTAATCCAACGCGCTGTCATTCGCAACAGCATTTTGACGGCTCTGCGGCAGCAATGCGGCCGGACAGTGAATCTATGAAAAAAGGTGCGAGCCATTTCAAAGATTTATGGTGACGAAAATGTGAAAAAAAATTTTGCGCTTGACGGACGCGAAATACCGGTTTGTCACAGACCAAATCAGCACGACAGCTTTTCCTCGCAGCTGATTCGTGACACACAGACCCATGACTGTTCTGGACTTCGGCGTCGTTTTTGTCTGCTTGATCGCTTGGGTGGTTTTCGCCTGGTGTACCGACCGGCAGATAGCAGCTCTGCCGCTTAGCCTGTCGCAAATCATGAACGTGCATCGCGCCCGCTGGCTCGAAAACAGCCTTAGTCGCGATCTCAAGATTATTGACACCAGTATTCTGACCGGACTGCAGCACGGTGCCGGTTTCTTTGCCTCCACGGCATTGTTCGCCATCGGCGGCTGCGTCGCCTTGATGGGCGCCGCCGACCAGGTTCTCGATGTCATGGCCGACATTCCGTTTCGCATTTCGGTCGACCGTGCCGCCTTCGAGCTCAAGGTGGCCGGGCTGATTGCCATCTGCGCCTATTCATTCTTCAAATTCGGCTGGTCGTACCGGCTGTTCAACTATTGCCAGATACTGGTCGGTGCCATCCCCATGGTGGACCGTGTCGATGAAGACCGTCGCGAGGCTGAACTTGCCGTCAAACGCGCGGTGGCCATCAATGTGCTTGCAGGGAAGCATTTCAATTCCGGCCTGCGCGGAATTTTCATGTCGCTCGGATACATCGGCTGGTTTCTGGGGCCCATCATTCTCTTGATGGCGACACTTCTCGTTATTCTCGTCCTCATCCGCCGTCAGTATTTTTCGGCCGCCCGCTCAGCTGTTCTCGAAGGTCTTGATAACGCCTGACTGGCATCCGATAGTCGGTTGATTCCGGAGACGAGAATTCTATGACACCCGCAGAGGAGACCGCAGCGCATCCGAGGCGTATCGCCGCCATCGACGCAGCACGCGGTGTCGCTTTGGTCGCCATGGCGATCTACCACTTCACCTGGGATCTGGAATTTTTCGGTTACGCTCCGCCGGGAACGGCCGTGGAGGGCGGCTGGCGGATCTTTGCCCGGATGATTGCCGGTAGTTTCCTGTTCCTTGTCGGCTTCAGTCTTGTGCTGGCACACGGCAAGACCATTCGGTGGCGGTCCTTTGCAATTCGGCTGGCTCAGGTGGGCCTTGCGGCACTGGCCATCACCATCGCCACTCGTATTGCCACGCCTGATCGCTACATCTTCTTTGGCATTCTGCATTGCATCGCAGTTTCAAGCGTTGTCGGCCTCTTGTTTCTCCGCATGCCGGCGGTTCTCAGCGCTTTGGCCGGCCTTGCCGTTATTCTTTTTTCGGCCAGCCTGAACACACCATTCTTTGACCAGCCATTGCTTCTATGGGTGGGCTTATCGACCCGGCCGGTCCTGTCCAACGATTTTGTTCCTCTGCTTCCGTGGTTTGGACCAGTGCTGTTGGGGATCGCCGCAGCGAGGTTGGCCGTCGACAGAAATCTGCTGCCGGCGCTGGCATCTTCATACGACGGGTCCGACAGACTGGGGCGTGGGCTTATCTTTGCCGGGCGCCACAGCCTGATCGTCTATCTGATACACCAGCCCATCCTTGTCGGAATTCTCTATATCGCAAGCTTCGTTGTTCCGGCGACGCCCGCAGATCCGGCGCAGGCCTTTGTTGTCAGTTGCGAACGCGGATGCTCGCAAAACAACGACAGTGAGTTCTGCATCAGATTTTGTGCTTGTGCGGTGGATAGCCTGATTGAGCAGGATCTGCTGAACGTACTCCTGCAAGAAGGTGCAGAGGCGCAAACCCGCCCGGATGTTCAGGAGATTGCTCAGCTTTGCACCGAACAGGTGATCAAGGAAGTGCCGGCGAATTGACCGGCAATGTCAGCTCTTGGTAACGATCAGGTTCCGACCCGTAATTCGGCCAGGCGCGCAAGGCAGGCCTCATCGACGTTGTCGAGCTCAGCTAACGTGTCGTTGATGTCTTTCATCTTCTGGTGCAACTGATCGCGCTTCTCGGCGACACGCGTCATCATCAGCTCCAGCTGGCCGATTTCACCTGGCGGTCCCTTGTACATCTCTATGATTTCGCGGATCTCCGCGATGGTGAAGCCAAGTCGCCGACCGCGCAGGATCTCCTTGATCAGATGCCGGTCCGACGCCTTGAACAAACGCGTTCTGCCGCGCCGCTCCGGCTGTATCAGGCCTTCATCCTCATAAAACCGCAAGGTGCGCGTCGATACGCCAAATTCCCGCGTCAACTCGGTTATGGTATAGTATTTGCGCACGTCGAATCCTGCATTCGTCATGCGCAATCTTATTCTTTCTTTTACGTAAAAGTCAATTGATCGCGCTGCGGCGCAGCCCGTCTATGTCATTGTTGCAGCTATGTTTCTCGTTCGGTTACCCCCTTAACTGAGCCAGGATCAGGTGTCCGGGAACCGGTTCACCTTCCTCCAGCCGAACGGTGATTGCGTCCATGACCATGATCTCGAATTCGGCTCTCTCGAGTTCGTTGCGAATATAGGAACCAGCATGAGCAAAGCGTCTGCCTGCGCCCACCGCAAACGGATCATCACGGGAAACGTCGTCAGGAAACGTCTCGGTTGAAAACCCGAAGTACCCACCAGGCGGTAATCTGGCAGCCGTAGCCGCAATCATCGGCTCGACACGTCCAAGGTAAGGGAAAACATCGGCAGCCACGATCATGTCCCAGCGGACAAAAACATCGTCGGCCTCCCCCTCGAACTCCTCGAGGAATGATACAACTTCTCCCACGTAAAGATCATCATAAACCTGTCGGTCGAATGCCAGTTCCACGATGCGTTCGGAGAGGTCCACGCCGGTCAGGTGGCTAAAGCAATCTCTGAGGGCCAGGCCGACAAGACCGGTCCCGCAACCGAGATCAAGGCCTCGGTCAAGATGGGCGATCCCCTGGTCTCGCAGCAACTGGCGGAGCTGCAGTGGCACATCATAACGAAGCCGCTCCACCAGAATATCATCGAAATCGTCAGCATGCTGGTCGAACAACGTGGCGACATAGGCGTCAGGCATCTTTTCCGGTGAAGCGGCCAACCCCATTGCCGCCAACCTGATTGACACTCCGCCATGATCATCGGGATCCAGCTTCAGGGCCTGGCGATAGGCTTTGGCGGCAGCATTTCGGTTTCCAGCTTTCTCCTCGGCAAGTCCCCGATTATAGACTTCCGCCAGCGCTTCCTGGTCAAAATCGCTCACCTTTGCGCATCGCCTCCGAGAATCTGTTCGACGGTCAAAAAGCCCAAATTTATTCTCGCACGGGCTGGAACAAGTCCACAATGGGCGTTAGGGATTGCGCATGCCTCGGACACGAAACTACGCGATTTTTATCGGCTGCACCCGAATTACCTGCCCGGTCTGAACACCCGGACCGGGAAACTCGCATGTGACATGTCTACGGCTCCGCATTGCGGTAGCCAAGAGGATTCAAAATGACCAAAAGTACTGCAACCCTCCATCTGCTTTCCGGTAAGATAGCGGCCGGCAAATCGACTCTTGCTGCGGACCTGGGATGCGCGCCGAACACCATGGTCGTCAGCGAAGATGAATGGCTCTCAGCCCTCTTCGGCGACGAGATGCACACTCTTGCCGACTATGTGCGCCTCTCATCTCGACTGCGCACCGCCCTGGAGCCGCATCTCATCGATCTGTTGACGTCGGGCGTGTCGATCGTGCTCGATTTTGCCGCGAACACGCCTGATACACGGGTTTGGATGCGCGAACTTTTCACCAAGGCCGATTGCAAGCATCGCCTCCACTATCTGGATCTCTCCGATGAAATCTGCAGGGAGCGATTACGCCGTCGAAATGCTGAAGGTCTACACCCTTTTTCCGCCACCGACGCGGATTTCGATCGCGTTACCAGCTACTTCGTGCCTCCGTCCGCGGATGAGGGTTTCGACATCGTGATCCACAACGCCTGAGACGCTTCCTAAACCTGGGGCTACGCGGACTATTCAGTCGGAACCACCGAACGGCATGATCACGCTTGATAGTTACAAAATCAACTGTCACATACGCAACCGAAAAGAAAACGAACCACTGGATGGCGTTTGATGCAGAAGATTTTTGAAACACCGCTTTATCCCTATGTGCGTTCGGCTGACCAGGACGCCGCCACGCCTGCCTTTCACAAGGTCGTGGTCGTCGGCGCGGGTCCGATCGGATTGGGCGCGGCGATCGACCTTGCGCAGGCCGGTCATCATGTCATCGTTCTCGACGACAATGACAAGGTGAGCTGGGGGAGCCGTGCGGTTTGCTACGCCAAACGGCCGCTTGAGATCCTTGACCGCCTGGGCTGCGGTTCTCCAATGGTCGAAAAAGGCGTCGTCTGGAATGTCGGCAAGGTATTCTTCGACGAACGCGAGGTCTATCGGTTCGATCTGCTGCCGGAGAGCGGCCATCGCCGCCCGGCCTTCATCAATCTGCAGCAGTATCACTTCGAAAAGGCACTGGTCGATCGGGTTCGAGAACTCCAACACGAGGGAGCGCCAATCGAGTTGCGCGGTCGCAACAGGGTCCTGTCCGTCGAACCCGATGAAGACAGAGTGTGCCTGCAAGTGGAGACTCCTGATGGCATCTATCCTCTCCAATGCGAGTGGCTGATTGCCTGTGACGGAGCGACCTCACCGATACGGCACAGGCTCGGTCTCGACTTCGTCGGCCGTGTTTTCCAGGACAACTTCCTGATTGCCGATGTCGAAATGAAAGCCGACTTCCCCACCGAACGCTGGTTCTGGTTCGATCCGCCCTTCAACCGCGGGTTCTCGGCACTGCTGCACAAGCAACCCGACAACATCTGGCGCATCGACCTTCAACTCGGCTGGAACATCGACCGTGATGAGGAGATGAAGCACGAGAATGTTGTGCCGAGGCTGCGGGCGATGCTCGGCGAGGATGCGGAATTCGAGCTGGAGTGGGTGTCGGTCTACACGTTCCAGTGTCGCCGCATGGAGAAATTTCGGCACGGGCGGGTGATTTTTGCGGGCGATGCTGCCCATCAGGTGTCGCCTTTCGGCGCCCGTGGCGCGAACAGCGGTCTGCAGGACACCGACAATTTGTGCTGGAAACTTGGCCTGGTGATGGACGGAATGGCACCGGAAAGCCTTCTAGACAGCTATGACGTGGAGCGGATCCATGGTGCTGACGAGAATATCCTGAACTCCTCACGATCCACGGATTTCATTACACCGAAATCAGAGACCAGCCGCATTATCCGCAACGCGGTCCTCGACCTTTCGGAGCGTTTTGAATTCGCACGTCCTCTGGTCAATTCAGGGCGGCTGTCGGTGCCTGCCGTCTATGACGGATCTCCTTTGAACACCCCCGACGCGCTTGCAGGAGGACCAGCGGAGTCACGACCCGGGGCGCCCTGCCCCGATGCGCCATTGGATGATGGGTTTCTCCTCGACCGGCTTGGAGGCGAGTTTTGCCTTCTGGCGATCGACACAAAGGTCCCGGAGGCGGTCGAAGCCGACGGCATCGTGGCAACGCGCCTCGCCGTCGCCGGCTCCGACGATCCGACGGGGACTCTTGCCCAACGCTATCTCGGTTCGGGCGAGACCGCTGTCTACCTGATTCGACCCGACCAGCACGTCGCGGCACGCTGGCCCGAATATGAGCCTGCCGCAGTTCAGGCCGCGATCAATCGCGCGGTCGGGAGGAACTGAATATGACCGAACTCATCACCCGGCCGAACATCGCCGCGCCCGATGAAATCTATGCCGAACTGATCGCCGCCCACGAGCGGCTCGGCAAGGACGAGAGCGACGCCTACAACGCCAGGCTCATTTTGATCCTGATGAACCATGTCGGCGACGCCGAGATCCTGCGGAAGGCGCTCGCCGCAGCAACTAAAACGACAAACAAGGATTGACCATCATGAACATCGAACAAATTCACCACGTTGCCTATCGTTGCAAGGACGCAAAGGAAACCGTCAATTGGTACGGCAAGATGCTGAACATGGACTTTGTCCTGGCCATTGCCGAGGACCACGTTCCGTCAACTCACGAGCCGGATCCCTACATGCATATCTTTCTGGATGCCGGCAATGGCAACGTCCTGGCCTTTTTCGAACTGCCGACCAAACCGGAAATGGGCCGCGACGAAAACACTCCGCCCTGGGTGCAACATATTGCCTTCAAGGTGAAGGATCGCGAAGCTTTGCTGGAATACAAGGATCATCTCGAGGCTCAAGGTGTCGAAGTTCTCGGCGTCACCGACCACTCGATCTTTCATTCGATCTATTTCTTCGATCCGAGTGGACACCGGGTTGAACTGGCCTGTCCGGATCCGCAGGAAGAAAAAATGCTGGAACGCCTTAATGACGTGAAATGGGAGATGCTCGAAGAATGGTCCAAGACCAAGCGAGCCCCGAAACATGCCGAATGGCTCCACGCCAGGGAACTGTCTGACGCATGATCGTTGAGGTGTCGGTTAGTAGAAACCGAACCACCAGCCGGCGAGGCTGAGAAATGCGAAAAACCCGACAACATCGGTAACCGTTGTCACAAAAACCGCTGATGCGATCGCCGGATCGACACCGATCCGGTCCAGCATCAGCGGCAACAAAATTCCCGCCACGCCGGCCGCAACCATGTTGATTACCATTGCCATGGCGATGACGAATCCAAGCTGCGGACTGCCGAACCAGAGATAGGCAAGCACGGCGACGATCACCGCAAAGATCAATCCGTTGATGAAGCCCACCGTGCATTCGCGTCGGATGATCCGGCTGGCGTTGTAGATGTCGAGGTCCCGGGTCGCGAGCGCACGTACGGTGACCGTCAACGTTTGGGTGCCTGCATTGCCGCCCATCGACGCGACAATCGGCATCAGCACAGCCAGTGCTACCATTTGCTCGATTGTTGCGTCGAATATGCCGATGACCGCGGAGGCCAGCACCGCAGTCGCCAGATTGACAACCAGCCAGGGAAATCGGGACCGAACCGTCGACACGACATCGTCCGACAGTTCCTCATCGCCAACCCCGCCCAGTCGCTTGATGTCCTCCTCGGCCTCTTCATGAATGACGTCAACCACATCGTCGATCGTCAACACGCCCACCAATCTGTCATTTTCGTCGACGACGGCGGCCGACAGCAAGTCGTATTGGCCAATCAGCTGGGCAGCCTCCTCCTGATCCATGGTCGCTGGGATCGGGCGCGCCGTCTCGTGCATGATCTCTTCGATCTTGATTTCGCGCCGGCTGCGCAGAATCCGGTCCAGGTCAACGGCTCCGAGAAGGTGGAAGGTAGGGTCGATGACGAATATCTGTGCGAAGGATTCCGGCAGATCCTCATCTTCGCGCATGTAGTCGATGGTCTGGCCAACGGTCCAGAACGGCGGAACGGCGACGAATTCCGTCTGCATGCGCCGGCCGGCGGTATCCTCCGGATATTTCAGCGAACGCCTGAGGCGAATTCGCTCCACGAAGGGCAGCTTGGAGAGGATGTCCTGCTGGTCTTCCTCGTCCATATCCTCGAGGATGTAGACGGCATCGTCGGAATCGAGCTCACCAAGAGCCTCCGCCACTTTTTCGTTCGGCAGATCCTCGACGATGTCCAGACGTATCGCCTCATCGACCTCTGTCAGCGCGGTGAAATCGAAGTCGTCTCCCAGCAGCCTCACGAGGGCGTGGCGCTGTTCCTGCTGCAGTGATTCCAGCAGGTCACCGACTTCGGACTCGTGCAGTCCGGAGACCTGTTCCTTGAGGAAAAGCACGTCACGGTCCGCGATGGCGGCACCGATCCGGGCGACGTAGTCGGCTCGAATGACGCCATCCTCGTCATAGATGTCGGGGGGGCCTTGCGTCGCCTCCACGCCGGATTGTGTGCTGTGTTCTTCCATGCGACCCGAAACCTGACTGAGGCAGGACGCCTATGGCGTTACCCGAAACTTTGCGGCGGACTTTAGTGCATGTGTTGCATAAGAAAAATCACCGGGTTCAAAAAAGTCAGCGATATCACCGCCATTCGGGCCCATTACGCACGATCGTCGCAAACATGGGCCAGGACAGCATCGGCCGAGCTTGGATTGGTCGCATGCGGGAGGTCATAGACGATTGCCAGCCGGGTCAGCGCCTTGACGTCAACGTCGTGCGGCAGCGGCGACAGGGGGTCAACGAAAAAGACCAGCGCATCAAGCCGTTCCTCGGCGATCATCGCACCGATCTGCTGATCGCCACCCAGGGGACCGCTTTTGACAGTTCGCACATTCAGTTCAGGGTGGGCATCGAGGATGCGGCCGCCCGTTGTGCCGGTGGCTACTATATTGACGCCAGCCAATCGCGATGCGTGTCTGCCGGCCCATTCAACCAAGGTGTCCTTGCATGCATCGTGGGCGATCAGGGCCACCATCTTCGTCATATTGCCGTCCCGTCATCCTGCGGATTCAACTGCTTCGCCATCGATACTTTGGGAATATCCTGCTGTAGGCTCGGTGCGTATTTCACCGACATGGACGTCACCCGATAACCCAACCGCTCGTAGAATGCTATGGCCGGGGCGTTGTTGGCATGAGTTTCAAGCTCGATACTTTCAAATCCCGCAGCGCGGATCTGCTCTTCCAGAGCCCCGAGCAAACGGGCACCAACGCCCTCGCCCTGTCGATCCGGATCGACCCATAGATCCGATATGACGTGATCCAGCTTTTCGCGCGCACCCCACCCGACAATCGACCCGTGATCCAGTGCAACCAGAATCCGGTCCCATTGCCTGGCGCAGAAATCATGGTAGGCCGCGTGAGCATTCGGTCGGAGTTCGGCGATGTTCTCGCCCCAGCCAACCACCGCACTCTCCCAGGAGCGAATGCCGACAGCAGCCAGAAAGCGACCTTCGCCGGGCATTGCTTCGCGAATTTCGATCATGACCGCTTCCCTTCAACCAAAGTCGCGGCTGTTTCCTCTGCCAGCAATTGTATGCCGACAAACCGCAATCTATAAGACCGGTTCGTTGGCAACAACAGCGCGATGACCCGCGCACGCTGCCACTGGGGCATTCCGCAAGTCAGAGCAGTCTTGAGATGAAGGCAGATCAGACGACCAGCCTCTATGTCGATGCACCACTGTTGGCGGTGTTTTCGGTCCTGTCCGATCTGGAAAACCGCCCGCAGATCATTCGCAACGTAAGGCGAACCGAGCTTAAGACGTTCCCGCCGGTCGGGGCCGGAACACGTTTTCTGGAACAGCGTACATCGTTCGGCGGCTATTCAGGAGTACCATTGGAAATCTGTGAATTCACGCCGCCATACCGGCTGTCAATTCAACGACGCAGCTTCGGCATACCTCTGACGGCGAGTTACACGCTTGTTGAAGAAAATGCCGGAACCCGATTGCAGATCGCGGTTGAGGTCAATGGGTTCTGGTCAGGAGTCCCTGCCAGTCTTTTGGCGCGCCGGTGGAGCCGTCAGCTTGATGAGGACCTTATCGATGTCAAACGCCACGTCGGACAGCGGGCCGACCCAAGCTGGCGACAGGGACTGTAATCGATCAGGTCGAATTCAGGATGCCGGGCGAACGACCGGATTGCCCTCTTCGGCCAGTTTCTTAAGGTCAGCCGGCTTCAGCTCAACCGATTCGCCGCAGCCACAGGCTGAAGTCTGGTTTGGATTGTTGAAAACGAAACCGGAGCGCAATGTCGTGGTTTCAAAGTCCATTTCCGTGCCAAGAAGGAACAACACCGCCTCAGGGGCCACATATACCCGAGCGCCATGCATCTCAACCATGTCGTCCTTGTTGTCCGCATCCTGTGCGAGATCGACGGTATACTCCATGCCGGCACAGCCGCCCTTCTTGATGCCAATGCGAAGGCCGAGCGCTGGCTCGTCAGCAGATGCCACCAGCTCCTTGACGCGTTGTGCAGCGGTCTCCGTCATCGTCATAACTGCGAAACCAGCCATGTCAGTTCTCCGCAATCCTGTGTGCCTTCATCATTCTCGCGCTTTGCCCGAAAATCTTTACTCCAAAAGTAAAGATAATGAGAACGCAAAGAATTTCAATCAGTACCAGCCAACGGCAATCTGGGCTTCCTCAGACATACGATCTGGAGTCCAGGGCGGGTTGAACGTCATTGCGACGTCTACGCCCGAAACGCCTTCGACCGAATTGACCGCGTTTTCGACCCAGCCCGGCATTTCACCTGCGACTGGGCACCCTGGCGCCGTCAGCGTCATGTCAATCTTCACCGTGCGATCATCTTCGATATCGATGCGATAGATCAGCCCCAGTTCGTATATGTCCGCAGGAATCTCAGGATCATAGACCGTCTTGATGGCGGCAATGATATCGTCGGTCAGGCGGGCGAGTTCTTCGCGGGGTATCACAGAGGCCGCGAAAGTTCCGGAATGTTTCGCATCTTGTGTCGTGGTATCGTGTGTCATGGTGGTTATCTTCTTCGTCCACGCTCAGGCAAAAAATGCCCTGGCTTTCTCCAGAGCCTCATATAGGGCATCGACCTCGGCGCGTGTGTTGTACATACCGAACGAAGCCCGGCAGGTTGAGGTCACGCCATAGCGCTGCAGCAGCGGCTGAGCGCAATGCGTTCCGGCGCGAACGGCTACACCGGATCGATCGATAACCATGGATATATCATGTGCGTGGATCCCTTCAATCTCGAAGGACACGATCGCACCCTTGCCTGGTGCATCACCAAATATTCGCAGGGAGTTGATTTGGCTCAGTTTTTCATGCGCGTAGCCGCGCAAATCAGCCTCGTGTGCCGCAATTGCATCGCGGCCGATTCCCTCGACATAGTCCAAAGCAGCGCCAAGCCCGATCGCCTGTACGATCGGCGGTGTGCCAGCTTCAAAGCGATGTGGTGGAGCATTGTAGGTCACAGCATCCTCGGTCACGTCGAGGATCATTTCTCCACCGCCCTGGAAGGGTCTCATACGGTCGAGCATATCGGCCTTGCCGTAGAGCACACCTATTCCTGAGGGGCCATAGAGTTTATGGCCGGTAAATACATACCAGTCACAATCGATATCCTGCACGTCAACGGCCATGTGAACCGCCGCCTGGCTGCCATCAATCAAAACCGGAATACCGCGTTCGCGCGCAATGCGGCAGACCTCTTTCACCGGAACGATTGTACCGAGGACATTCGACATGTGGGTCAAAGCGATTAGCTTGGTCCGCTCCGTCAGCTGCGCCTCGAAATCGGCGATGTCAAAAGCACCGGTTTCGTCCACCGGCACCCATTTCAGAACGGCGCCCTGTCGTTCGCGAATGAAATGCCACGGAACGATGTTCGAATGGTGCTCCATGATGCTGAGCACGATTTCATCGCCCTCGCCGATCGCGGGCATACCATAACCATAGGCAACGGTGTTGATTGCCTCAGTTGTTGATTTGGTAAACACGATCTGGTCGGCAGATTCCGCATTCAGAAAGCGGCGCACCTTTTCCCGGGCCGCTTCGTAAGCATCCGTGGCAGCGTTGGACAAATAGTGAAGTCCACGGTGCACATTGGCATATTCGTTTGAATAGGCCTGCGAAATCGTATCGATCACCGATTGCGGTTTCTGTGCGGAAGCACCGTTGTCCAGGTAGACAAGCGGCTTGTCATAGACCGTCCGCGACATGATCGGAAAATCCCGCCGGATAGCCTCAACGTCGTAGCCGCCTGCCACGTTGCGGTCCGCCACGGCCTGCTGCAGATCAGCCATGGTTGTCCAGCCAGGTCTCGAACCGGGACTCGAGCGCTTCGATCAGTGCCTCGTGCTCGAGCTCCTCGACAATTTCGGCAATGAAGGCCTTAACGAGCATCGCCCGCGCCCGCTTTTCGGTGATGCCGCGCGCCATCAGATAAAACAGGTGGTCATCATTGATGTCGGCAACGGTCGCGCCGTGGCCGCACAGGACGTCATCGGCGAAGATTTCCAGTTCCGGCTTTGACGAAAACTCGCCGTCATCCGACAGCAGCAGCGTGTTGCACGCCATTTGCGCATCCGTTTTCTGGGCGATTTGCGCAACTCTGATCTGACCCTGGAAAACACCGCGGGCGCGATCGAAGACAACGTTGCGGAATGTTTCCGTCGACACGCAGTTGGGAACGAGATGATCGAGCGTCATGGTTACGTCGGTGTGGCTTTCGCCTCCGAGCAGATTGACGCCGCGCAGTGCGAGTTCTGAACCCTCACCCGTCGCTTCTATGTGGATTTCCTGCCGAACGAGATGACCGCCGGCATTGGCAACGAACAGCATCAACTTTGCATTGGCCTCGAGGCGGACGTTGATCTGACCGAAATGCGTATCGGACAGGCCCTGCTCCTGGCTGACGATCCATACGACCTCCGCCCCCTCACCGACATGCAAATCGGTGATCGAGGAGACCAACGAGTCCTGGCTGCCGGCCGCAACATGGCGTTCAACGAACGTTCCGCTCGCCGATGCACCAATCCTTACGGGGAACCGAGTGTGAACCTGGCCGCCGGATTGTGCGACTTGAATTTCAAGCACCTCGTCAAGACTGACGCCATCGCCGACTTCAAGGTCGAAACCATCGGTGACAAGGCTGCCGTTGATTCGGCCGATGACGTCATCCTGGTCCTTGATAGTCAGTCTTGAAATCGCTTCTCCGGCTGACAGTGCATCGCGGAAATACGCTTGTTTGACACCTTTCGGCACGTCACCGGCAAGCGCAGCCCCGTTGACGACCGAAAGCACGGCCGATCCGACAATTAGCGGTTCGGTCGTGGGCGCAGCGCCGCCCGGATCGGATTGCGGAACGGACTTCAGCAACGTCCGAAGATCAGTGTAGTGCCATGCTTCAACGCGCCGGGTCGGCAGACCGTTCTGCCGTATTCCCTCGATCAAGTTCTGACGCAGGGTCGCGACCTGTTCGTCGCCAGGAAGATCGCTTGCCTGGTCGAGAAAGCCATCAACAAGAGCCTGCTCGGCAGCCGTGATCAACTTCGCATTCTGCATATTCATATCAACCTAAGCCGCCTGTTCGATAATGCTGCCGTAGCCGTTGTCTTCAAGCTCCATGGCGAGTGACTTGTCGCCTGATTTCACCACTCGGCCCTGATAAAGTACGTGAACGCTGTCGGGAACGATGTACTCCAACAGACGCTGGTAGTGGGTAATGACAACCATCGCCCTATCCGGCGACCGGAGAGCATTGACCCCGTCAGCCACGACTTTGAGAGCATCGATATCGAGACCGGAATCGGTTTCATCGAGGACACACAGTTTCGGTTCCAGGAGCGACATCTGGAGGATCTCAGCCCGCTTCTTTTCGCCACCGGAAAACCCGACATTTAGCGGCCGCTTCAGCATGTTCATGTCGATATTGAGAGCACCGGCGGCTTCCTTGACCCGACGAATGAAATCCGGGGTCGTCAGTTCGTCTTCGCCGCGCGCCTTGCGCTGCTCGTTCATCGCCACCTTCAAGAATTGCATCGTTGCAACGCCCGGAATCTCAACCGGATACTGAAAGGCCAGGAAGAGACCCGAGGCCGCACGTTCGGAGACATCCATCTCCAGTATGCTCTCGCCATTGTAGAGAATATCGCCTTCGGTAACTTCGTAATCCTCCCGTCCTGTCAGAACGTAGGAAAGTGTCGATTTGCCGGAGCCGTTGGGACCCATGATGGCTGCGACCTCGCCGTTGCGGACCGTCAGGTTGAGGCCGCGGATGATTTCGGTTCCGTCCTCAGCGATACGGGCATGAAGGTTCTTGATTTCAAGCATTTGTCTTTTTTCCAGCTCATTTGCCTAGCGCGCCGCCCGGCCTTTGATTGTCATGGGGCTGGCTGGCGCTGCTGTCTGTCGTAATTGTGTCGATTTATCCGACGCTGCCTTCCAGACTGATGCCGATCAGCTTCTGCGCTTCCACGGCAAATTCCATCGGCAACTCCTGGATAACTTCCTTGACGAAGCCGTTGACGATCAGAGCGATTGCCTCTTCTTCGGGAATCCCGCGCTGCAGGCAATAAAACAGCTGATCTTCGGAAATCTTCGAGGTGGTCGCCTCATGTTCGAACTGCGCCGTCGAGTTCTTCGCTTCGATATAGGGAACCGTGTGGGCGCCGCAATTATTGCCAATCAGTAGCGAATCGCACTGTGTGAAATTGCGCGCATTGCTGGCCTTGCGGTGGGTCGAGACCTGGCCGCGATAGGTGTTGTCGGAGTGGCCTGCCGCAATTCCCTTGGAGATGATTCGGCTTGAGGTGTTCTTGCCGAGATGAATCATCTTGGTTCCGCTATCGATCTGCTGACGGCCATTCGACACAGCAATCGAGTAGAACTCACCGCGCGAATTGTCGCCACGCAAAATGCACGACGGATATTTCCAGGTGATGGCTGATCCGGTCTCGACCTGCGTCCAGGAGATTTTGGAATTTTTGCCGCGGCAATCGCCGCGCTTGGTGACGAAATTGTAGATCCCGCCCTTGCCTTCCTTGTCGCCCGGGTACCAGTTCTGGACCGTCGAATATTTGATCTCCGCATCGTCGAGAGCAATCAGTTCAACAACGGCCGCATGAAGCTGGTTTTCATCGCGCTGCGGCGCCGTGCATCCTTCCAGATAGGAGACATAGGCCCCTTCCTCGCAGATGATCAGCGTGCGTTCGAACTGCCCCGTGTTCTTCTCGTTGATACGGAAATAGGTCGAAAGTTCCATCGGGCAGCGTACGCCCTTTGGCACATAGACAAACGAACCGTCGGTGAAGACTGCAGAGTTGAGGGTGGCGTAATAATTGTCCGTTACCGGTACAACCGAACCCAGGTATTTGCGAACCAAATCGGGATGCTCGCGAATTGCCTCTGAGATCGACATGAAGATCACACCGGCCTTGGCGAGTTCCTCCTTGAAGGTCGTCACAACCGAGACTGAATCGAAGACCGCGTCCACAGCGATTTTCGATTCCTGCACGCCAGCGAGAATTTCCTGCTCCCTCAGCGGAATACCGAGCTTCTCATAGGTCGCAAGCAATTCAGGATCGACTTCGTCAAGTGTCTTCGGACCCGCTTGATTCTTGGGCGCGGCGTAATAGTAGATATCGTTGAAATCGATCTTAGGGTATTCGACGCGGGCCCAGCTCGGCTCCTGCATCGTCTGCCAGCGCTTGTATGCGTCAAGCCGCCATTCGAGCATCCACTCCGGCTCTTCTTTTTTGGCCGAGATGAATCGAATGATGTCTTCGTTCAGGCCCTTGGGGGCCTTGTCCATTTCAATGAAGGTCTCAAACCCGTACTTATACTGGTCCACATCGATCTGGCGAACCTGATCGATCGTCTCCTGCACTGCAGGCATTGGCGCTCTCCAATCTTGCCGGGTTCAAGGTCCGGCAGTTGTCAACGTCATATGTTAGTCGGCCCTGGCTCGAAGCCTTCACCACACAGGGATTTAGTGCCGCAAGTGGCTGATTTCCATGGTCCAAGGCGCTTGTATTCCGTTTTTTAGAATATTTCCAGACTGTCACTTCACATTTCATGATTTTTTTTGTCAATTTTAGATCGGATTGACCCACTACGGTGCCGAGCGTCGACAAAACAGCCTTTACAGCCGCGCCGGCAATAGCGATAGTTTTCCGGTGCCAAGCATCCGAACTAACGACGTCGACCTTTATTACGAGACTGCCGGAGACGGTCCCCCGTTGCTCCTGATCGCAGGGTTTGCCAGCGACAGCCAGAGTTGGGCGCCGGTGGTACCGTTGCTAGCGGGCGGTCACAAGTTGATCATGCCCGACAACCGGTCGGTCGGACGCACCGAACCGCGTGACGCGGAAACCAGCATCGAGTTGATGGCGGCCGATTGCATTGAGTTACTCAACGCGCTCGGTGTGGAGCAGGTCGATATTCTGGGTCATTCCATGGGCGGAATGATCGCTGCCCACATTGCGACCCGCTGGCCCGAGAGACTGCGCCGACTGGTCATTGCCGCCTCGCAACCGACACAAAGTGCCAGAACCGATTCTCTCCTCGACACGCTGATTGCCTTGCAGGAGGCCGAGGTGCCGGAAGATCTGTGGTTCAAGACGCTTTTCCACTGGCTCATGGCGCCCCCATTTTTCGACAACCCGGACACGGTTGCTGAGGCGATCCAAATGGCGCGAACCTACCCCTATCGCCAGAGTGTCGCCGAGATGCGGCGCCAGGGTGACGCTATCGCCCGGTTCGACTTTGGAAACCGGTCCGCGGAGATCATTGCCCCGACACTGGCTTTGTTGGGATCTCGAGACTTGTTGCTACCGCACGAAGACTCGGTGAAGGAGCTCCAGTCGATTGAAAACGTCCGGATAACGATCGTTCCGGACGTGGCACATTCCATGCACTGGGATGATCCGAGCGGCTTCGCGGATCGCGTGTTGAAATTCCTGGACGGCGAATAAGTGCGTTACGCACCGGCGGTCTCGGGAGCAGGCACGCGTTTGCGAACTATCTTCGCGAATGTTGTGAGAAACGCGTCGATGTCAGCCTCCGTGGTGTCCCGGCCGAGGCTCACACGGATGCCGCCCGTATCCGCATCGTAACCCATGGCAGCAAGCACATGACTGGGACCGACCTTACCCGATGAACAAGCCGAGCCGGCGGACACGGCGATGCCCTCCAAATCAAACGCGATTTGCACCGTTTCCGCTTTCATATCCGGTATGGAAAAGAAGCTCGTGTTAGGGAGTCGAGAAACAGCGGCGCCGTAAACCGTGCATTCTGGGCAAATCTCAACAAGCCCCGTCTCAAGGCGATCGCGCAGCGCCGACGCTGGTTCGCGATAATCGTCCAGCCCAATACGCACATGATCCGCAGCAGCGCCGAACCCGGCAACCGCTGCCGGATTTTCGGTCCCCGACCGGTGGCCCTTCTCCTGACCGCCGCCTGGAATCAACGGCTGCGGCATCATGATTTCGCCGGCACTGATGAGCGCGCCCGCCCCCTTCGGCCCGCCTATCTTGTGCGAGGATAAAATGAGAAAATCGGCGCCCAACGTTTCGATATCAACCAGCATCCGCCCCGCCGCCTGGACGGCATCAATCACCAAAATCCCGCCATGCCCTTTGACAACGCCGGTAATCCCGTCCATCGGCTGAATGATCCCGGTTTCGTTGTTGGCAAGCGTCATGCAGACCATGGCGAGACCGGTCTCACGGTCATGGTCGGCCAACATCCTTTCGAGGGCGTCCACGTCGACATGACCATCGGCGTTGACGGGAATAGTCGTGGTTCTCTCTGTTCCGAAACGGCCGCCAGCAAGCACACATGGATGATCAGCAGCTCCTGTGAAGAGGCGCTCCACGGCAAGATCAACCTTGCCCATCTTGAAACGAGGGGTCAGCACGGTGGCCGCCGCTTCCGTGGCTCCGCTGGTAAAGATCACGCCAGAGGAGTCTGCGCCGACCAGGTCGGCAACTCGGCGACGCGCCTGGTCGATCAGCGATCGCGCGGCCCGTCCTTCGCGGTGCACGGAGGATGGGTTACCGCACAGCTCCAACGCCTCGATCATCGCATCTCGGGCAACGGTAAGGAGCGGAGCCGTCGCATTATGGTCGAGGTAGATGCGTGATCTGGTCATAACCAATCGTAAACCGCCAGCGGTGTGCGGCCTTATTTTCCTTGAAATTTCGAATGCCAATGCCTTATGACACAGCGTGAATATCCGCAAGGATACGCAAAAACAACGATCAACCAATGTCAATTGAGTTGGCGGCAGAGAACATTTTCGCCTCGAGCGATCCGGACCTGCCACCCGATCTCGCATTTGCGCCGGAGACCCGATGCCCGAAGTCATTTTTAACGGCCCCGCCGGACGCCTGGAAGGCCGTTACCAGCCCGCCAAGGAAAAGAACGCTCCGATCGCCATCGTGCTGCATCCGCATCCGCAGTTCGGCGGCACAATGAACAACCAGATCGTCTATCAGCTGTTCTACATGTTCCAGCAGCGCGGCTTTACCACACTGCGTTTCAACTTCCGCTCCATTGGCCGCAGCCAGGGCGCCTTCGATCATGGAACCGGAGAGCTGTCCGATGCCGCAGCAGCCCTGGACTGGATCCAGGGTTTGCACCCCGACAGCAAGAGTTGCTGGGTGGCAGGTTACTCGTTCGGCTCATGGATCGGCATGCAGTTGCTGATGCGTCGCCCCGAGATCGAGGGCTTCATGTCGATCGCGCCGCAGCCAAATACCTACGACTTCGCGTTTCTGGCGCCCTGCCCCTCGTCGGGCCTGATCATTCACGGCGATGCCGACCGCGTGGCGCCGGAAAAGGATGTGCAGGGACTGGTCGAGAAGCTCAAGGCCCAAAAGGGCATCATGATCACCCAGAAGACGATGCCTGACGCCAATCACTTCTTTACTGGCCAGGTTGACGAGCTGATAGGCGAATGCTCCGATTATCTTGATCGGCGGCTCCTTGGAGAGCTTGTCCCGGAGCCAGTTGCAAAACGCATTCGCTAAGGCGCTGTTGCGAGGGAGACAGGAATGCGGACCAACTGGAGAACCGCAGCTCCCGCTGTCTGCCTGGTGGCTTTCGCGGCATTCCCCGCGTCGTCGCAATCCTCGAAGCCCGCCGCTTCGGTCCACGTGCCGGCGGGTTCGTTTGTCATGGGATCGGAACGACCCGAACGGGAGGCGGCTTACCGCCTTGACGAGGCCGCCTACGGCCACAGCGTGACGCGCGAACGTGGCTGGTACGAAAGAGAGCCCGGTAAAACCGTGGAGCTGGGCGCTTTCAGCATACTGGAAACACCGGTGACCAACCGCTCCTACGCGCGGTTCCTCGCCGAAACAGGTCATCCGCCACCCATGGTGACCAAGGAGGTTTGGGACGGATATGGGCTGATCCATCCCTATCCCCGAGCCCAACCCTATATCTGGGCTTCATCGAAACCGCCGACGGGTCGCGAAGACCATCCAGTGGTCATGGTGAGCTATCACGACGCCCTGGACTATGCCGACTGGTTCAGCCGTGAGACCGGAGAGACGTGGCGCCTGCCGACGGAAGCGCAGTGGGAGAAAGCAGCCCGGGGCACGGATGGTCGCATGTTTCCGTGGGGAAACACCTTCGATCCGGGCAAACTAAACAGCCATGATGCGGGCTCGTTCTCGACAGTTCCTGTCGGTCGCTTTCGCGAAGGTGCAAGCCCTTATGGCATGCTCGACGCTGCGGGTCAGGTGTTCGAATGGACCGCCACTTCGGCGGGCGATGGCCGCCATATCGTCAAAGGCGGCTCATGGGACGACCGCGGCTGCGGCGTCTGTCGCCCGGCAGCCCGTCACTCGCGACCCGACGATATCAAGCATATCCTGGTCGGCTTTCGTCTGGTACGTGAAGGTCCGGCAGACCAATAAGGTCAGCATCCCGGAAGTCAGCAACAGTGATTGTTCCAGTCAAAACAAATGGCGTGAATTCTCCGGTAAAGGATGTTACACGCCCGCCGACACATCCTATCCAGTGAAAGAGTAGTTATGTCTGCCTTCAAGTCCGATTTCCTCCACACCTTGCAGGAGCGTGGCTTCATCCACCAGACCTCGGATGATGCCGGTCTCGACGCGTTGCTGTGCAAGGAAACGGTCACTGCCTATATCGGCTTTGATCCGACGGCTTCGAGCCTTCATATCGGCTCACTGATGCAGATCATGCTGCTTTACTGGTTTCAAAAGACGGGCCATCGGCCGATCGCATTGATGGGCGGCGGAACCGGTATGATCGGCGACCCCAGCTTCAAGGATGAAGCCCGTCAGTTGATGACGCCGGAAAAAATCAACGACAACCTGGCGGGTATTCGCAAATGCTTTGCCAAGTACATCACATTCGGTGACGGCGATACCGACGCGGTCATGGCCAACAACGCCGAGTGGCTGATGGACATTCGTTATGTCGAGTTCCTGCGCGATGTTGGACGCCATTTCTCGGTCAACCGCATGCTGTCCTTCGATTCGGTCAAGTTGCGCCTTGATCGCGAACAGTCGCTGTCGTTCCTGGAGTTCAACTACATGATCCTCCAGGCCTACGACTTTGTAGAATTGAACCGGCGTTACGGCTGCCGACTGCAAATGGGTGGCTCGGATCAATGGGGCAACATCATCAATGGCATCGATCTTGGCCACCGCATGCAGACGGACCAGCTCTATGCGGTAACTTCACCGCTCCTGACCACATCGTCGGGTGCCAAAATGGGCAAGACCGCAAGCGGTGCGGTGTGGCTGAACGCTGACCTGCTCAGCGTCTATGACTTCTGGCAATACTGGCGCAACACCGAGGACGCCGACGTCGTTCGCTTCCTCAAGCTCTACACGGCGATGCCGATGGACGAAATCGGCCGGCTTGAAAAGCTCGCCGGATCGGAGATCAATGAAGTCAAGAAGATCCTGGCGACGGAAGTAACGGCCATGCTGCACGGCCATGAGGCCGCGGAGCAAGCGGCCGAAACGGCCCGCAAGACCTTCGAAGAAGGTGCGCTCGCGGACAATCTGCCCTCCATCGAGGTTTCGTCCGCCGAGTTGCAGGCCGGAATCGGCCTGTTGACCCTTTTCGTCCAGGCCGATCTGGCCGCTTCCAACGGCGAGGCGCGGCGCCACGTCAAGGGTGGTGCGGTGCGTGTCAATGATCAGCAGATTACGGACGAGCGACTGGCGATCAGCGAGGGCAATCTTGTCGACGGCGTTGTCAAACTGTCCCTCGGCAAGAAGAAACACGTGCTGGTTCGGCCGGCCTGACTGCTACCGATTGTTTTCGACAGTCCCGGACCGGCGCCTGTTCTCTCGGTTTGTTTGGCCGCCTGTGTCGCCGGCATTGAACTGAAAGATATTGCGGAATATGCCAGGAGCAATAATGGAGATCGGATTGATCTCCAGTTTGGGGTCGTCAAAGCTGCCGGATAACCGGAAGGTGATGCCGATCAGACCTCGGTCGCGTCCATTGCCTAGAATGGCGCCAAGTACCGGAATCTCACCGAAAATCCTGTTGAGACCATAGGCCGGCATGAACGTGCCGGCGATGTTCATACCGTTCCTTTCATCGTACACGGTACCTTGATATGCAAAACCGACCAGCGGACCACGTGCAATGCCGTCACTCAATTTCAGATAGCCGGGTCCCTTGTCGACTTTTGCGTAGGCGTGGTCGAAATGTACGCGGCCAACGTCGATGTCGCGGCGAACGGCCTGACTGAGTGACTTGCCGCCTTCCGGTCTGCTGGACACCAGGGATTGCAGGCGTTCTTCGCCGACAATATCGAAATCACGGATATCGACGGTTCCTATGTAAGGCCCCTGACCCACCCTTGTCAGCTTGGCATTAATCGTGCCGCCCTGAGCGTTGTCATAGATATCAAGATAGCGCGCTACGGCGCCCGCGTCAGAGCTCGTCAGAGCCAGCGCGGTTCGTGAGCCATCACCGCTGCTCTTGGCTTCAACGGGCAACCCTTTTTCGGTCGACGCCGACAGCTCAAGCGCCAGGATCGCGCCGCCACGGCCACTATAGGTCATTCTGAAATCGCGCAGCGCTTCACCACCGAACCCGAGCGCGCGGCTAGTGCGAATTTCCAGATCGACTCGATCATCGACCGTTTCACCGCCGCCACCGCTGGTTTCTGAGAGAAACTCCTTGATTGACGATCTCAAGTCGATTTCCTTGCCATCAACACTGATCTTGTAGGTCGAGCCGTTACGCGCAACCTTCACCGCAAAATTGTCGTTTCGATTCAGTGTGATCTGGCTGAAATCAGCCGACACCAACTCCCCTTTGTTGAAACGTAATTTCCCGCGAGCAGAAAACCCATCTCCTTTCAAAACGAGATCATCGACAGAAATATTATCCGGAAGACGCGCAGTTTCGTCTTCGGTTTTACGCGGCCCGTCCGATTTGGCAGTCAGGGTAAAAGTTGCCGACGCCTTGATGCCCTTTCCTTTTGACCAGCCGATCCACGGCAGTATCAGCCTCGCTCTTGTCAGATCCGCGGTTACATCCTGCTTCCCGTTACCATGCAGCCGGGCCGTCAGATCCGCAGTACCATCTATGAATGTATTGAGCTGCGCCGCAATCTGCGCCCGGTCCTTGTTGTCCATGATCAGGTGAACAACCCGGTCCGCTTCGACGCTCTTTGACGAGTCAAGCGGTTCGGTGAAATCGAGGTGGCCCGTAATCCCATCGAGCGATGCATCCGTGTCAAACACGATCTTCTCCGGATCGACGAGCATCTTTCCATGAGCATCGGTGACCTTGACCCCGTCGATTCGTGGGCCGACGCTGACGCCGTTAAGGTCTAGTTCGACATTCCAGTCGGGCTCTGGCGGATTTTGCTGCTGGACAAGCCCGAAGGTCACATCAAGATTCGATGTCACGGGTCCTTCAAAATCTTCCGGCTTGTAGGGTGTACGTTTGAGTGCGTTAATCGGCCTGTAGGAGACCAATTCGGCAACAGCCGACGCGTCGCCGGAGACACCAATTTCGAGCTGCGCCATCAAAGGGCTTGCGGTTGTATCTGGTATGACGAACGTTCCGTTTGATATTCCTACCGAGCGCCCGGTCGAAAAATAGGAATTGCCCTTCTTGATCTGTAATTCCAACCGTTGTCCGCGGAGTGAAAGCAATCCGTCAGCCTCGCGAACAGGCGGAATGTCGCCCGCGACATCGAAGCGCGCATTCGTCACGTTGAAGGCGATCTGCAGTTGGTTGCGATCGAGATTGAGCGAATTCGGAAGCGCCTTGGCCATTCGGCCTTCGGGGATGAATACGCGGATCGAACCGTCACCGATAGTACCGCCAAAAAGGTTGTTGTGCACCCAGTTTCGGGCCTGTTTGGCGATCCAGTAAGGCCACAGTTGCTTGATCGTCGCCGTATCCATCTTTTCGATATTCGCGACGAAACTCACCTCGGGACTTGTCTCGGAGAATTGCACACTTGCCGAGGAAAACATCGCTCCGTTGCTTCCAGACACGATGAAATCATCGATGTAGAGACGATTTTCGGACCGCACAAAGCGAGCGAGCGCCTTCATGGCGACGGTGACGGGCGGTTCACTTGAATCGCCCGGCGCAACCGTCGCATTATCAACAAGTAAATCCAGACCGAACCCACTCTCGGTCTGCCCCGGAAGGTTCTCCAGATCGATTATGGCGCCGTTGAAATTGTAGGTGGACGCGCCGATGTTCAGTTCCGACGGCCTAAAATCAAGCGTTTTGCGTTGAGTGTCGAGCGCCAACTGAATGAAGCTGCCTTTGAGTTCGGAAGCAACACCGTCCATGAACAGTTCGCCGGAGCTCAGGCGCAGATCAGCTTGGAGTTCAGGATCCTTTCCCCCCGTGCTCTGCCGTGCGGTGATGTCGATCTCCGCGCTGCTTTCGAGCCTGAACTTCCGTTTGGGATTACCGGTGAATTCTCGAATCATGTCACCGATTTTCAGACCGCTGATATGCCCGGTCAGTTCGGACCCGGCCTCGCCATCCTTCGGCGGCTGCGCATGAGCGTTCAACTGAATGGCTTGCTCGGCAAACTTGACGTTCGCAGTGAATTTCAGACCATCATCCAGGCTTTCGGTGATCTCCGCAGAAACGATGTCAATCTCGCGTTCAATCGAGCTGGAACCATCTGTTGAAGGGCTCCTGCCAATCCCGGTGACAACGGCATCCTTCAACAGAATGCGCCTTGTCCTGCGCTCCTCCATAACATTGGCCGCCGCAGTGAGGCCTTCCATCGTCCGGTCAATCATGCTCCCCAGATTCTCGATCCGAAACTGCATGGTACCCGGCTGCGATTGTCCGCCTGACCGGGTCAAGTTTTCGATATCGACATAGCCCCCATCTATGGTGATATGTGACACCCTGAGTTCGCCTGACAGCAGCGGCCGGGCCTGGAGCGCAATCTGAACGGAAAGCGCGCTGACAGCCTCCTGCTTGCTGATGGCGTCCTCAAGGTGAACACCTTTGGCCTCAATGGCGATACTGCCGCCTTGAGCGAGGCGCAAACTGGCGCCCTCGACTTTGGCGATGAACCTGTCGCCAACCGCATGCTGAAGGATTTGTTGTGCCCGTTCGGCGAGCGGAGCGTCCCCCACACCGCTCTCCAGCAAGACCATCGCGGCAACAATCAAGGCAAGGATGGCAACCGTCAGCGTGGCAAATAGCCTTGCACAATGATGAAGCAACTTGCCCGGCCGCGGCGTGTTGACGATTATTGGATTTTCGGCATTGGCTGACGGCAGGGAGTGCAACGCCTTGAAACGAGGGGCCATCAGCCTGCCATTGTCGACGCCGTCAGCTGTCATCTAACAATTTCCGCTCCCACGGCCCGGCCTTCGCAAACCGCGCCATGTGCCGGTTTGTTCCGGCTTTTTCGGCATTGACCATAGACGATTCATAGCTGACCTATATATAGCACGCCAGCATTGATTGTAGCGTTGGCTAACAGAAAGGACCCTCCATGACCGACCTCGCCGAAGGAATGAAAGCACCGGATTTCTCCCTGCCAAGGGATGGCGATGGGACGGTCTCGCTTTCCGAATTTGCGGGCAAAAAATTGGTGCTCTTTTTCTACCCAAAAGACGACACAAAGGGCTGCACCGCCGAGGCGAAGGCGTTCACGGAACTCAAGTTGGAATTCGAAGATGCCGGAGCCGCTCTCCTCGGCATGTCGCCCGACAGCGTGGCCAAACACGACAAGTTCATCACCAAGCACGATCTGGCGGTCGCACTGGCTTCGGACGAGGACAAGTCCACCCTCGAAGCCTATGGCGTCTGGGTGGAAAAGAGCATGTACGGACGGAAATACATGGGCGTTGAGCGATCCACCTTCCTGATCGATGAAGCCGGCACCATCAGAAAAATCTGGCGCAAGGTTAAGGTGCCGGGCCACGCCGATGCGGTTCTGAAAGAAATCACCGCATAGCAGGACCGGCCGTCGCGGTGCCCACCTCTCCTTCCCAATCCCTGCGCGCAGGCGCTATTGCTGCAGTCAGCGCCCAAGATCTCGACGACAAGACCCGGCTCACGCAGGACACTGCTCGTCGATGGTGGGCGCGTTCGCTGTCCTTGCGATCCCCATTGGACCCGGCCCAGCCCGAACGGCCGGGTCGTCCTGAAAGGCCGGAACTTTTGCCACCGCGCCTTGTGCCCAAACGCAATCTCAACACTGTAGCCGGGCGTATCGCATTATTGCATGCGATCGCACATATCGAGCTGAACGCGATCGATCTTGCACTCGATATCGTTGCTCGATTTGCCTCGGAGGCCGTTCCGCGATCATTCTTCGACGGGTGGATGCGGGTGGCTTTCGAAGAGGCGAAACACTTTAATCTCGTTCGCGAGAGATTGCAGAACCTTGGAGCCGACTATGGCGATCTGCCGGCTCATGACGGCCTGTGGCAGGCCGCCCATGACACGCGCAATGATCTGTCGGCGCGACTGGCCGTCGTGCCTCTCATCCTCGAGGCACGCGGTCTGGATGTGACCCCATCGCTCCAACGCAAGATGCGTGAGGTCGGAGACGACGAAAGCGCGGCCGTGCTGGATGTTATCTACACGGACGAGAAAAAACATGTCGCGGTGGGTGCAAAGTGGTTCAGGTTCCTGTGTCACCGTGAGGGGCGCAATCCAGAGGACTCCTTTCGGCAGTTGGTCCGCGCAAATTTTCGCGGCCAGCTCAAGGCACCATTCAACGACATCGCCCGGGCAGAAGCGGGTCTGACTCCCTCCTTCTACCGCAACATCACCGCTGCCAACGCCTCGTGAAGCCCCGGTAATCCAGTGGTTCAAAGCTTTGTTAACCTTAACAGAGTTTAATCAACGCAACTTGTGATTCAGCATTTGGGTTGGGGGTTGTTGTGCAGCAAGGTTCAGTGAGTCAGGTCTTCGGCCAACGAACTAAACAGCACACCATTATCTTGGCCAGTGGCGACAGTATCCGGCACTGGACCATCCGCCCCTGGGTGTTTGGTGTCGCCGCATGTTTCGTTGCAGTCTTTGCCATTGGTTACCTAATGGCAACGACCTACCTGGTTTTACGAGACGATCTGTTCGGCGCGACGATGGCGCGCCAGGCACGCGTTCAGCATGCCTATGAGGATCGCATCGCCAACCTGCGCTCCCAAGTCGACCGCATCACCAGTCGCCAGCTCCTCGATCAGCAACTCATGGAAGGCCGCATGGCCGAGTTGTTTGAGCAGCAAGCTCTGCTTAACACGCGCCACGGTCGTCTGGACCTGTTGCTTCAGAACGCCGATGTCGTCAATTTTGTGCCCAGCCGAATTCCCGTTCCGACCGCCCGGCCAACGCCGTCTCAACCCGCCGCCCCTGCGCAAAAGGCAGTTGTTGAAACGGTGGATCCGGCTCAAAGAGAAGCTTCAATTACAATTGATGCTGCAGAGCCGGTGATGGCTTTCGCACCGGCAGCCGCGACTGCCGGGAATGCAGCAAACGAAGTCTTTGAAGACCTTTTGGTCTCGCTTCACAGCATGGAGCAGCAGCAGGTGGCGCGCATCCACAACCTTACATCAAATGCGTTTCACACGGCGGATACAATTGACACCATTCTTCGTGGCACCGGCATTCCGGCCGAGCGAAAATCTGGTATCGGCGGCCCCTTCGTCAGCACCGACAGTCCAATGCAGTTCGAGACATCGCTTGATGTTCTGGGATCTGCTCTTGAAAGGCTCGAAAAAGCTAGGGACCGCGTACGCCGATTGCCCTTGGCCCACCCTGCTCCCGGCCACGCCATATCCAGTCGCTTCGGGAAACGTCGCGACCCTTTCCTCGGCCGTTGGGCGCACCATGCCGGGATCGATTTCAAGACTGCGTATGGCAAACCGATTTATTCGTCCGGGGCGGGCACCGTCTCCAAGGCAGGACGCCGAGGTGGCTTCGGAAAAATGGTCGAGATTGATCATGGCGATGGTTTCAAAACACGCTACGCCCACCTCTCTCGAATTCATGTCAAGGTCGGTCAGACCGTCGAGGTTGGCGCGAGACTCGGCAAAGCCGGTAGTACAGGACGATCGACAGGACCACATTTACACTACGAGGTGCGCTACAACGGCAAAGCAGTGAACCCTGCGCGGTTCCTACGCGCTGGTGAGAAGTTGCAGCCGCTGCTTTAACCGTGTCTACGAACAAGCACTGCGATCGATTCGAACTCTCAATCGACAACCCGAGCAAATGGCTTGTCCTTTTACCGTGGATAGGGATACGATCGTGTCATCGTTAACGATTGGTAATTAACCGTATTCGCCTTAAAACGCCCGCATTTGAGGCCGAACGGGGGGAAATTACCCGATTTTCTTGACTTGGCGGAAGGTTCGGACTAGTCGGGGCTCACGATCACCAGGCAGAAATGGCCCCGCAGATACAAACGGCCATAAACGGACACGAAGCTTCCTTTGGTAACATTCACAGACCTTGGCTTAAGCCAGAAAGTGCTTTCGGCAGTAGAAGATGCCGGATACACGACACCGACTCCTATTCAGGCAGGTGCTATTCCCCCTGCCCTTTCAGGTCGCGACCTGCTCGGTATAGCCCAGACGGGAACCGGCAAGACGGCTTCTTTCGTGCTGCCTATGCTGACCAAGCTGGAGAAGGGTCGCGCGCGGGCACGCATGCCACGCACACTGATCCTCGAGCCGACGCGCGAACTGGCTGCTCAAGTTGAAGAGAACTTCGTCAACTACGGCAAGTATCATAAGCTCAACATTGCGCTGCTGATCGGCGGCGTGTCGTTTGAGGAGCAGGACCGCAAGCTTGGGCGCGGCGCTGATGTGCTGATCGCCACACCGGGACGTCTTCTCGATCACTTCGAACGCGGCAAATTGCTTCTCACCGGTGTCGATATCTTCGTCATTGACGAAGCCGACCGCATGCTGGATATGGGTTTCATTCCCGATATCGAACGTATCGCCAAGCTCATTCCTTTCACTCGCCAGACGCTGTTCTTCTCCGCCACCATGCCCCCGGAGATCCAGACCCTTGCCGACCGCTTCCTGCAAAATCCGGAACAGATCAAAGTCGCTCCACCGTCAACCACGGCAATTACGGTCGTCCAGAAACTGGTGGCTTCGCCGTTCAAGGACTACGAAAAACGGGCAACGCTGCGGGATCTGATCCGCGGACAGGACGACGTCAAGAACGCCATCATCTTCTGCAACCGCAAACGCGATGTATCGGACCTGTATCGTTCGCTGGAGCGTCACGAGTTTTCTGTTGGTGCTCTGCATGGTGACATGGATCAGCACGCCCGTATGGCCATGTTGCAAAGTTTCCGCGACGGCAAGATTCAATTGCTGGTCGCGTCCGACGTCGCTGCCCGCGGTCTCGACATCCCTGACGTCAGCCACGTGTTCAATTTCGACGTGCCGATCCATGCCGAAGATTATGTACACCGCATCGGCCGAACCGGCCGGGCCGGACGCGCTGGCTCCGCCTTTACCCTTGTCACCCGAAAAGAGACAAAATCGGTGCAAGCGATCGAAAAACTCATCGACAAGAAAATCGACTGGCAGGACGCAGGCCTGAAATCGCTGGAAGACGACGCCGGCGAGCAGGAACCTCCCAAGGGCCGGTCACGCCGTGGCGCCTCTTCGGAGCGTGGTGAAAAAAGGGAACGAGCCTCAAGTGCTGGCAAGAAGACGGCAGAAAAAGCCGCCACCAACGACAATAAGACCAAACGCGGAAGGCGCTCGCGGGACAATGACGACCTGCCCACACCCATCGGGTTTGGTGACGAAATCCCCGCATTCATGATGATCGGCGCCAAACACTGACGCCGAACCGGCTGCGTTTTCCTATTTTGCTCTGAGCGCGGCCTCAAACGCCAGCCTCACCCACTGCGCCAATTCGTCGGGATCATCCAGACCGCCATCGGGAATCGACCAGTACGGCATTTTGACCGGCTTGTTCTTGCCCTCATAGACCCATTGGCTGGACCCGGCTGCCGCGAATTGCGGTGAGCTATCGGAGTCCGCTTTCAACAGGATTTCTCCATCGACCTCCAACGCCAGAATCTTGCCCTGGTGGTAGATGCCCTTTCCGCCGAACATGCGCCGAATCGACACCGGCCCGAGAGACTCGAACATGTCGTGAATGGCTTCGTTGTCCATCGTCCGCCTTCCCTTTTCCTGGCAACCGTTTTGTTGCGGTCCATTCGGTATCATTGCAAAGGATACCGTTGTCGAGTGTTCAAACTCCCAATTTCTGCGCAATAGCCCATCACTTCACCACACTAACCGCGTGCGCGTAAAACATCGCCTCCACGCAAAAGTTAAGGACACCTTCCCGCAAGGTCCGCTTCGTAACTTTTCGTTAACCATGATGCCGCTAGACATTGTGAAGGGGATATTAACCAAGATGACCGAACTGCTAACAGACACTCAGCCCATCCGCCTCAAAGGACGCTCCTTTCTGGCGCTCGTGCTCAGCCCGGAACAACCTTTCGACCACTGGTTGACGCGACTGAACGATCTGGCCGAGCGTTCAGCAGGTTTCTTTCTGAGACGCCCTGTGGTGCTGGACGTCGAGGGCATCGACCTCGACCGCCAACAACTGCGCGGATTACTGGATCAACTGGTCGAGCGCGGTATCCGCATCATCGGCATCGAGGGCGCACAACCAACCTTGCTGGGCAACGATATGCCGCCTTCCCTAACGGGTGGCCTGCCGGCGTCGGGAGTGGAGGAAAGCGATCCTCAACCGGCTCCACAGGACGCAGCAGCCGAGGCGGCACCATCACTGATGGTAACCCGGCCCGTTCGTTCCGGCCAATCGATCATCACCGATGGCGACGTGACTGTCGTCGGTTCGATCGCGTCGGGTGCCGAGGTCATCGCTGGCGGATCAGTTCACGTTTACGGAACGATCCGCGGTCGAATCGCCGCTGGATCGACGGGCAATACGGCAGCGCGGATTTTTTGCCGCAAGCTGGAGGCAGAGCTGGTTGCCATCGCGGGTTACTACCAAACTTCCGAAGACCTTGAGGAGCAGCTGCGCGGACAAGCAGTGCAGCTTTGGCTCGAGAACGATTCGATCTTGGCAGAAACACTAGGCTGAGCCGGGGGACGGCTAGAACAGGAGAAGCACATGGGCAAAGTGATAGTAATTACGTCCGGTAAGGGCGGCGTTGGAAAAACCACCTCGACCGCAGCAATCGGGGCCGCACTGGCCCAGCGTGACGAGAAGGTCGTCGTCGTCGACTTTGACGTCGGCTTGCGCAATCTCGATCTCGTCATGGGCGCCGAACGGCGTGTCGTTTTTGACCTGGTCAACGTTATCCAGGGCGAAGCAAAGCTGTCACAGGCGCTTATTCGCGACAAGCGGCTGGAGAGACTCTATCTGCTTCCGGCATCGCAAACCCGCGACAAGGACAAGCTGACGCCAGAGGGTGTCGAGAAAGTCATCACTTCTCTCAAGAAGGCCTTCGACTGGGTGATCTGCGACAGCCCAGCCGGCATCGAACGCGGTGCCACATTGGCAATGCGTCATGCCGATGCCGCCGTGGTCGTCACAAACCCGGAGGTTTCATCCGTACGCGACTCAGACCGCATCATTGGCCTTCTGGACGCAAAGACCGTCAAGGCAGAGCGCGGTGAAACCATGGAGAAACACCTGCTTCTCAATCGTTATGATCCAGGACGGGCGGCATCCGGCGACATGCTCAATGTCGATGACATGCTGGAAATCCTGTCGATACCGCTGCTCGGTATCATCCCGGAAAGCACCGACGTGCTGCGCGCCTCCAACATCGGCGCCCCGGTGACGGTGGCCAACAGCGGCAGTCCAACAGCTCTCGCCTACACTGAAGCGGCCCGCCGGCTCTGCGGCGAAACGATCCCGGTTACCGTTCCCGACGAAAAGCGCCGCTTCTTCGATCGGTTCTTCGGAAGGAAAGCTGCATGAACATACTTCGTTTTCTAGGCAGGCGGAAATCGGCTTCCGCAGCCCGCGAGCGCTTGCAGGTGTTGCTTGCGCATGAAAGGGCATCGATGGGAGGCTCCGATCTTGTCGAGGTCCTTCGCAAGGAGATCATGGCGGTCCTCTCCAAGCACGTGAAGGTTGAAGGCCGCCGGGTTCAGGTCAAGATGGAGCGCGGAGCCCAAGTCTCAACCCTGGCCGTCGATATCGAAATACCATTCGATACAGGTGCGCGAGCGGCCTGACCGCACGCGCCAGCCCCAAAGAGCCAAAGAGCGTCGCGACCGCCCTACCCAGGGCGGTCGTATTGCATTTGCGAGCTTGCCCCGCCGGCTTCCGGATAACTGTCCGTTCGCAATAAACAGACATGGACACCGTATCGCGCAACCACTAGGGTCGCGCGGAATTTTCAGTTTATCTAGGGAGTCCCCCAGTGGCAGAAGTATCCGCTATCGCAATGACCGAGCTCGTCAATAGCAACATCTCAGACGACAAGAAGGTCGCCGTGTTTACCTTTAAGACTATCATGAAGGAAGAACAGTCTATCGCCATGCCTATCCCCCAGTTGATGCCACTCATCGAGCTGGCGATGATCGAACTAGGCAAAAGTGAGGTCAGCGCAGACGTCGGCGCGCTGGAGTCGAGTGGGTGGAACGTCGAGAGCATGGATACACCGGACTACTTCGCCATAACCTTCGAAACGCCCGCCGGTGGTCGCATGGCCCATGCATTGAACAAAACTGAGCTGCCGAAACTGCGCGCTGCCCTTGAAGCGCTGGAAAACAGCTAACCGCTGCCATTTCCACCCAGCCGGCTCATTCCAGGTGACGAAAGTCACTCGAGTGAATCGACTGGCCATCAATCACAGGCAAATCACACACGGAGCATCCGGCGATGAGCTGATGTCCGGCCTTGATGCCCCAATCCACGGCCCAACGGCGGTCGTTCCGGGTGGCTCGAATATCGGGTGGACTATACTGCAGTTCACCCGTACCAGTCTGGAAAGTCCGAAACAGGGTGCCTGCGGCTTTCGAGCCAAACATCCGACTCCAAACCGAAATGCGCTCTCGCCGCCGCTGCTATTTCATTACATCCGATTCCAACAGTCCCGGTCCGGCGGCAATTTTGCGCGCGAGCCTGAAGAACACCTCCCGCTCCTCATCGGTTAACGGATCGAACAGCTCCTGTTGGCGATGACGCGATATCTCGCGAATTTCGTGGAGCAGTGTTTCGCCATCGTCGGTCGCATAGAGCCGCTTCTCTCGACCGTCTTGCGAGGATGTCTCCTGTCGGATCAGCCCACGTGACTCCAGAAGCGAAGCGGCCCGGCTGATCGTATTTTGCGGGCGGGGGAATAGAGACTTTATTTCCTTTGCCCGGATCCCTGGAAACATCACGATTGCAAAAAGCGTCGACCAGGCGTGTACGGGCATCCGGTAAGTCTGCTCAATGAAGCGGTTGGTGACCGAGTTGTTGCCCAACACGATATAGCTCACAACCATGAGATAGCGAAGGTCGGAGGCGAATATGGTGTCGCGTTTTTTCTCTACATCCATGGTCATCTCGATGAACTGCATTGCAGGCCCTGTCCAGCAGGGCAAGTGACATTCAAACAGAATTATCTTGCCAGATACATCCAAATGGATCAAACTCTCGAGTCAGATACCGGGAGAAACTAGATGATCGTATTGGGAGTGGATGTCGGCGGAACCTTCACCGACCTCATCCTGGCCGACCTTGAGCGCAAGACGCTGACCGTTCACAAGACACCGTCATCTCCAGCCAATCCGGCTGTCGGTGTTGTCGCGGGGCTACAGGCTATTTGCCGCAAGGCGGGTGTGTCAGCGTCCGAGATTGACAGCCTGTTTCACGGAACGACTGTCGGTACCAACGCAATGTTGGAACATGATGGCGCGGTGACGGGATTGGTCACCAATGAGGGCTTTCGCGATATCCTGCATATCGGCCGGCACCAGCGACCGCAGCACTATTCGATTATGCAGGACCTGCCCTGGCAAAACCGGCCATTGATACGCCGCCGGCACCGTCATACGGTTCCCGGCCGTATGGATGCTCAGGGCAGCGAGCTGGCTCCGCTGGATGAGGACGCCATCCGACAGACAGCGCGCACCCTCGCCGAACAAGGGATCGCTTCGGTGCTGGTCGGCTTCCTGTTTTCTTATGTCAATCCGGAACACGAGCGCCGCACTGCCGAGATCCTCGCCGAGGAACTTCCGGAGGTTTTCGTCACCACCTCTTCAGAGGTTGCGCCGCAGTTTCGCGAATTCGAGCGCTTCACTACAGCCGCGATGTCGGCATTTATCGGACCGAAGGTGCACCAGTACATTGGCGATCTGCAGGCGCGGCTTTCCGGTGAGGGCCTGAAAGGCGAGTTGCGGGTCATGACGTCGAGCGGCGGAGTGGCAACACCTGAGATGGTCGGACGCAAGCCGGCATCGACGCTACTCTCCGGGCTCGTGGCAGGAGTGCGGGGCGGAGCTTGGGTCGGCCGCCATGCGGGCACCGAGCGCCTCATCACCCTCGATATAGGCGGCACCAGCGCCGATATCGGCATCGTCGTGGATGGACAGCTGACCGAAGCGGACGCAAGAAGCGCTTCGATTGCCGGTTTTCCGGTCATGCTGCCGATGATCGACATTCATACGATCGGAGCCGGTGGCGGCTCGATTGCCTATATCGACCGCGGCGGCGCATTCCGCGTTGGCCCTGAAAGCGCCGGCGCCGATCCTGGGCCCGCGGCCTATGGCAAGGGCGGCGATCAGCCCACAGTAACCGACGCCAATCTCGTGCTCGGACGCCTGGCGCCGCAAAACTTTCTCGGCGGTGAAATGGCACTCGACGTCGAGGCCTCTCAGCGCGCAATCAACAGGCTTTCGGAAGAAATCGGCAAGACCCCGGAGGAGACCGCTGAGGGCACACTGACAGTGCTCAATTCCAACATGGCGAATGCAATTCGCTCGCGCACGGTGCAGAAGGGTATCGACCCACGTGATTTCACCCTGTCTGGTTTCGGCGGTGCAGGACCACTCCATGCAGCGGAGGTCGCTGGTATGCTGGGTGTCAGCAAGGTTCTGATCCCGCCACATCCGGGCATCACTTCGGCGATGGGCCTTCTGACGACTGACCTGGAATACCACGCCTTGCGGACCGCTTTCGCGGTCTCCGGATCGGTTGATCATGCCCGCCTGACCGGGCTGTTCGACGACATGGAGGATGAGCTTTCAACTATTTTCGACCGCGATGGTGTGCCGCTCACACAACGGACGATGCTGCGGGAAGGCGACCTCCGATATGTCGGCCAAGGGTACGAACTAAAGGTTGCATTCCCGAACGGGTCTCTCGATGAGGCGGCGCTGAAGAACGTCTGGACGGCCTTTCACGAACGCCATCGTGCCGAATACGGTCATGCCTTCGAAGGCGCCCCGATCGAAATCGTCACCGTCAAGGTGCGCGGTGTGGGAGAAGTGGACAAACTGGGCGCGCCACCGGCGGCGACCGCTTCAGGCCCGGCAGAACCGGTTGGGCGGGGACGCTGCGTGTTCCGCGTTGGCGAAGGTCTCGAAAGTTTCGACACGCCCTACTACGACCGCGTCCAGTTGCCGGCCGGACAGGAATTCCATGGACCCGCGATCCTTCTGCAAACGGACAGCACAACCGTCGTTCCGCCCGATTGGCGGTTCGAGGTCGACCGTTTCGCCAATGTTCTGATGACGCGTGATGAGAATGAGGGGTAAGACCAATGAAGACTCGCGTTGATCCGTTTCTCGCAGCTGTCATCCATGGCGCGCTCGAGAACATCGCCATCGAGATGGGCCACAAGCTGATGCGGATGAGCTATTCGAGCATCATCCGCGAAAGTGAAGATTTTGGCGCGGCGTTGACTGACGCCACTGGCCGTCAGCTGTGCGAATGCACGATGTCAACGCCGCTGCAATCCGGCCCGATCCCCGGCTATATCGAGGGCATCATGCGCGAGCTTGAAGGTCGCGGCGACAGCGTTCATCCGGGCGATGTCTTCATGCACAACGATTCCTACGCAGGCGCTTCTCATGGCCCGGACGTCGGCTTTGCCGTTCCGATCTTCCATGATGGAAACCTCGCAGGTTTCTCGGTGACGACGGCCCATCATCTGGACATCGGCGCCTTGACGCCTGGAAGCTGCGGCATCGTCGATGCGGTCGATGCCTACGCCGAAGGCCTGCAGTTCAAGGCGGTGCGGGTCTATGACGAAGGCCGCAAGGTCGAGCCGGTCTGGCAGATTCTGCGTTCGAATATCCGCATCGCCGATCTGGTCGTCGGCGACATGGAAGCACAGGTGGCAGCCGCCCGCATCGGTGCGGAGCGCTATGCCGCCCTGCTCAACCAGTATGGCCTGGAGACGGTGACAGGTGCGTATGAGGATCTCCTGGATTACTCGGAAACGCTGATGCGCGAGGCCATTCAGGCGATCCCTGACGGTCGGTATAACGCCCGCACCCATATAGACGGCTATCTCGACAGCGATGATCCGGCTCTGAAGGAATTGCCGATAGAGGTAACGCTGACCATCGAGGGCAGCAACATTCTCGTCGACCTGACCGGGACAGCGCCACAAACTCCGAACAAGCCGATCAACATGCCGCTGGTGGGAACCGTCGATTGCGCCGTATGGCTCACTCTACGCTCCATACTACTCGACAGTGACAAATATGGTGCAATCCCGCAGAACAGCGGATTGACGCGGCCCATTACAATCCATGCGCCGGAAGGATGCCTCGCCAATCCGACCTTCCCTGCCCCGGTTATCGCTCGCTTCTGCCCTGGCAATGCGGTGGCCGATACCGTGATGAAGGCAATCGCTTCGGCCGTGCCCGAGCAGGTCAGCGCCGGTATCGGCAATCTTCGTGTCATGGCCTTTTCCGGCCAGACCAAGACCGGACCGTGGGTCCATATGGAGATCATGGAAGGTGCCTATGGCGGCAGGTTCAGCAAAGATGGGATGGATGCGGTCGACACGCTCTATGCCAACACCCGCAACAATCCGATCGAGGATATCGAAAGCCACCTCCCACTGCGTGTTTTGAACTACGAGTTACGCGAGAACGTCGCAGGCCCTGGCAAATGGCGAGGGGGCATCGGTTCGATCCGGTCTTTTGAACTTCTCGAGGACGGTGCGGTCTCCATCGAGGGCGACGGCCAACGGTTTGCGCCCTGGGGATTCGCGGGTGGAACGGACGGCTCGCCGGCTCATGTCGATCTCGTCCACGCAGGCGGGCAAACGGAAGCCCTGCCCTCGAAGATCCCATACCGCTTTTTGATGAAAGGTGACCGGATTGCCGCCTACGGTCCATGTGGCGGTGGCTATGGCGATCCGTTTGAGCGGGATCCGAAATCAGTATTGGACGACGTGCTGGACGGGCTCTTCGATTCTGAAGCTGCGCGCCGTGACTACGGCGTCGTAATCGCAGCAGACGGCGAGGTCGACGTGGCAGCAACCGAGGCGCTACGCACCGACGCTAGCGGATGAGTGAATTTGCGGCAGAAACCAAAGAGGAAGGACAAGGGCATGAAGATAGCAAAATGGGGATTTGGGGCGGCGTTGCTAGTGGCAACCGCCGGTTCGGCCTGGGCCGCGGATGATGCAGTTGAGAAAGCCCGCGCCAATATCGAAGCCTATTCGGTCGTTCCGGATTTCGTAGCGCCGGGTGAAGCATTTGACGCACGCGCATGCATGGAGGGCAAATCGATCATGACGATCCCTTCTTCAAGCGCCATTCCTTTCGTCAAAACGATCGCCGACCATAAGGACGAGCTTGCCAAAGAGTTGGGCTTCAAGCACGGACAATGGGAAAACCAGGGCAACCCGACCCAGTGGATCCAGGGTATGGAGTATGCCGGCAACAATGAATTTGACCTGATCTCATTGTTGGCGGGCGCCGACCCGCGTTTCTTCGAGCCGCAAGTCAAGGCCGCACAGGAAAAGGGACTGAAAGTCGTCACCTCCCATTTAACGGGACTTGAGCTCGACGCCCCTGCCGGCGTCGACGCCAACACCGCCATCGATTACAAACAGGCCGGAAAGCTCATGGCTGACTGGACCATCGTGCAGACCGACGCCAAGGTGAACGCGCTGATTATCGTCTCCAACGAAGCGTTATCCACCGACAGCCTGGTCGACGGTCTGACCGAGGCGTTCAAGAAATGTCCGGATTGCAAATACGAAATCGTAAACGTGCCGATCCTTGATTGGGCAACCCGTATCCAGCCGACGGTACAAGGAAAATTGCAGGCGGATCCGAATATCAACTACGTCATTCCGATCTACGACAGCATGTCGACCTTTGTAACACCGGCGATCGCCATCTCCGGCAAACGCGACAGCGTCAAGGTTGCCACCTTCAACGGCACCCCCTTCGCGCTCGACCTTATCCGCGAGGGCACTGTTGAGATGGATATCGGTGAAAATCTAGACTGGATTGCTCACGCGATGCTGGATGCCGAAATGCGCCTGCTTTGCGATCTGCCAACAATTGTAGACAGCAAGGTTCCGCTTCGGGTGTTCACGGCTGACAACATTGACGAGGTCGGCAACCCGGCCGAAGCCTCCAAGGGCTACGGAGACGCCTATCAGGACGGCTTCCGCAAGCTCTGGATGATCAGCGAGTGAGCGATCAGGCCTTTCCGCGCCTTAAACTCAGCGGACTGACCAAGACCTTCGGTGGGGCTCGCGCCTTGGACGGCGTGGACCTCACCGTGATGCCCGGCGAAGTACACGGACTGCTTGGAATCAACGGATCGGGCAAGTCCACACTGATCAAAATCCTGTCCGGATTTCACGCACCTGACGCTGGCGCACTCGAAATCGAGAGACGGTCTGTGGCCCTTCCCATGCCGCTTGGCCAGAGCGAGGCGCACGGGCTTGCTTTTGTCCACCAGAATCTGGGACTGCTCGGCGAGGCAACAGTGCTGGAAAACCTGATCGCCGGTGACCATGAGCGGCTCAATCCCTGGCAAATCGACTGGCGCCGCGAAGCCGATCGCGCCAGAACCCTGTTCGCAGAGCATTATCTCAAGCTATCTCCGGACCAGCGCGTTGATAGTCTAACGCCTGTCGAACGCGCACAACTCGCCATCGTACGCGCTGCCGATCGTGTCAAGGAACATCGCCAGCACGGCGCACCCGGCATCCTCGTGCTGGACGAGCCGACTCCATTCCTGCCCGAAGAGGATGTTCGCGACCTGTTTGAACTGATGCGGCGGCTGACGGCGAGCGGTGTCGCTATCCTCTTCGTCAGCCACGATATCGACGAAGTTCTGGAGATCACGGACCGCTCAACGGTCCTGCGAGACGGCAAGGTTATCGGTACATTCGATATGAACAAAACCGATCGCGCCAGCCTTGTAGGCGCAATCGTCGGCCGTGAGGTGTCGGTCGACCGGCGCGTGAGCGATCTTCCGGCAGCAGAGCCGGTTGCGCGGATCGCCGGACTTTCTGGCGGCATATTGCAGGATATCGATCTTACGGTGCAGCCCGGCGAAATCCTCGGACTAACCGGTTTGATCGGCTCGGGCTATGATGAGGTCCCCAAACTCCTGTCGGGCGCCCACAGCGCCCTTTCCGGCACTCTGACGCTGTCCGACAACAGGTGGCAGGTCGAAGATATGAGTCCGGCCGAGGCCATGTCGAGCGGCATCGTGATGATCCCCGCGGACCGACAGCGTGCTGGCATTGCACCCGACCTTTCGCTGACTGAGAACGCGACACTTCCAATCCTGGAACGTAGCTTGGCGCTCAGCCACGCCCGGCTCCACGACGCCACCAAGAAGATCATGCAGCGCTTCGCCATCAAGGCGGAAGCGCCTGCACAAGCCGCCTCGGAACTCTCTGGTGGCAACCAGCAAAAGCTCGTATTGGGCAAATGGCTGCAGCTGAAGCCGCGACTTGTGCTGCTCGATGAGCCGACCCAGGGCATTGATGTTGGCGCACGGCAGGAAATCTACGATCGCCTGCTGGAGGTGTGCGCATCAGGCGGTGCCGCTATCTGTGCAACCTCGGAATTCGAGCAACTCGAACTGATTGCGCATCGCGTTCTCGTTTTCGACCGGGGACGCGTCAGGGCGGAACTGAGAGGCGGCCAGGTGACGAAGTCCGCGATCGCGGAGGCGTGCTATGGGGCGGATAGAACCGATGCGGCATAATACCCTGAGTTACCAACTGGAACGCTTCGGCCTCGTGCTTGTCTGGCTGGCAATTATCGCGCTGTTTGGGGCCCTGCGGCCTGACACGTTCCTGACCTGGTCGAACTTCTCCACCATATTCGGATCCGAAGCTGTGCTCGTTATCGTCACACTCGGCCTGATCATTCCACTGACCGCCGGAGATTTCGATCTCTCTATTGCTCAGGTTCTGACGCTGGTCTCGATGAGCGTGGCGATCATGGACGCACGAATGGATCTTCCGCTTGCTGTGGCACTGCCCATCGGCCTTGCTATCGGTATGCTGGTTGGCCTGATCAACGGTGCGATTACACTTTATTTCCGGGTACATTCGCTGATTGTGACCCTTGGGGTTGGTACCTTTCTGCATGGCATCACCCTTTGGATCGGCAACTCCCAGACGATATCAGGCGTCTCGATGGGGCTGATGGAGTGGGTCATCATCCAGCGCTTTTTCGGGATCCCGATCGCGTTCTACTACGCGATTATCTTGGCGATGCTGATCTGGTACATGCTGAACTATACCGCTTTCGGCCAACATCTGCTGTTCACCGGTCGCGGGCGCGAGGTCGCTCGTTTAACGGGTGTCTCCGTCGGACGCACACGGCTAGCAGCCTTCATGATGTCGGGACTGCACGGTGCCTTCGCCGGCATCCTCTACACTGGCACAACGGGATCTGCCAATCCGAGTTCAGGTACCTTCCTGTTGCTGCCGGCTTTCGCAGCAGCGTTCCTCGGCGCGACAAGCATCACGCCGGGCCGCTTCAATCCGCTAGGCTCGGTTATTGCGGTCTATTTCCTGGTAACCGGCATCAACGGACTGTCGGTGCTGGGCTTCCGGACTTTCGTACAGGACCTCTTTTATGGTGGTGCGCTCGTCGTCGCAGTGATGGTCTCCCAGTTGGTATCAGGACGTAAAGAGCGGAGCCTATGACGACGGTACCCGCAAATCCAATTGGCAACCTCCGCATCAATGGGAGGCGGCTCTGGGCCCGTCATATGGAACTTGCAAAAATCGGCCGAGTCGCCGACACAGGAAATTGTCGCCTGGCGCTGTCAGATGAGGATGCCGAGGCTCGTGCCCTCCTGGCACGGTGGTGCGTCGACGCCGGACTGTCAGTGCAAGCCGACCGGGCCGGCAACATGTTCGCGACACGACCGGGTCGCAACCCCACCCGACCTGCGGTCGCTGCCGGTAGTCATCTCGACACACAGCCCCATGGCGGTCGCTTTGATGGAATATCCGGTGTTCTTGCCGCACTTGAAGTCATTGAAACGATGAATGACGCGGGAATCGAAACCGAAGCGCCCATAATGCTGGTGAACTGGACCAACGAGGAAGGCGTGCGTTTCAGCCCTGGTCTCCTGGGGTCGAGCTGGTTCCGGGGACAGATCGAAGATGACGTGCTCGACAACACCCTCAGCAGCGACGGATTGCGCTTCGCAGGCGAGGCCGAAAGAATTGGATGGCGTGGCGATCTCAGACCTTCCGACCTAGAGATTGATTCATTCTTTGAACTGCATATCGAACAAGGGCCAATACTCGAAAAAGCTGACCTGCAAGTCGGCGTGGTAACGTCCGTTCAGGGTTTGCGCTGGCTCGATGTAGCAGTCACCGGAAGCGACGCTCATGCGGGCACAACACCGATGAACGCGCGTAAGGACGCACTTCTGGCTACATCCGCCATGCTGGTTGAATTGTCCGAATTGGGAAAATCCTTCTGTCCTGACGCCCGGGTGAGCGTGGGGTCCTTGCGCTCGCAAACAAATGGGCCCAGCACAATCGCCGGTCGCACCGATTTCGTAGTGGACATTCGGCATCCGGACCACCGGACGCTAAAGGCACTTTCCGACAATTGCAAAGCGACGTGCAGCGAAGTGGGTCTTCGCTACGGATGCGACGTTCAGATTTCAATGCGGATTGAGGTTCCACCCATTGAATTTGACCTTGAATGCGTCGCAGCGGTGGAAACCGCCGCGCGCGATCTCGGCCTTTCGTATACTCGATTGCCAAGCGGCGCGCTTCATGACGCGTCGAACGTCGCTGCCCTGGCTCCTACCGCGATGATTTTTGTTCCCTGCAAAGACGGCATCAGCCACAATGTCGCTGAATTTGCGTCATCGGAAGACCTGGCGACGGGTTGCGATGTCCTTCTGCACGCCATGCTCTCCCGGGCCGGAATCCTCACCGCGATCTGAACATATGCGGCCATCTGTGCATTGATAGAACCTATGCGGAACCAAATCTGCAAAAAGTGGTGTTAACGGTTCTATTTTTGGGGTAGAATGTTGAAGCGTAACCCATTGAAAGTATTGGCGACCCCGGCAGGATTCGAACCTGCGACCATCGGCTTAGAAGGCCGGTGCTCTATCCAGCTGAGCTACGGGGCCCGACCGCGCACGCAGCGCGTCAGAAACACTTAATGCGTCCAGGGTTGGCGTCTGTCAAAGCGAAAATTGTCGGCATAGACGACACGCCGGCGTTTTGGGTCGTGCGGCTCGATGACCCGATAGGCAATCTGGTTGCGTTCCGCATAGCCGATCGCTTCTTCGCGCGTGTCGAAGGACAGACGTACCTGCTGATTCATGTCACCCGATGATGTGTAGCCCATAATCGGCTCAATGGTGCGCGGGCTTTCCTGATCGAATTCGAGCACCCAGCGATGGGTTTTGGCTTTGCCGGATTGCATCGCAGTCTTCGCCGGTCGATATATTTTTGCTGACATTGCCGACAGTTCCCCTTCCAATTGAGCCTGCTTCGGAGGCTGTTGATCAAACTGGCGGAACAGCGACCGGTCAAACGCACTCCGAGCCCACAACCGCTCAGCCCCGTTTACCAGCGTTTTGCTGCAATATTCAACCGGAATTTACGATGGAATACTATCCTGGAGATTTCGGGCTTGGTTGCGCGTTTCGCCTTGCGCGACGCTGACGAAAATTGGATTTTGACCAAACTCGCAAAACAAAATTGCTCATTTATTTGCGTCCAACTGCGTATTTAGACAGTACATACGTCATTTGAAGTGTGGAAGCCTTCCCGCGTGGGGCGATGAATATTTGTGTCGGCCCATCCAATTCGTTCGAAATTGAATGCGGTGGCAAAAATGGCCGAGTTCCTGGTTACCACACTTGCCGATGAAGACAATGGCAACACCAACGGCATGTCTCTGCGTGAAGCGATTCAACTCGCAAACGCCAACGGCAATGCCGGCACGGAAGACATCATCACCTTCGCATCAGGCCTCACAGGGGGAACGATAACACTCACCCTGGGCTCGCTGGTCATTGCGGAAGATTTGCGCATCGACGGAGACGTTCTCGGTGATACGACCGGCAAGGTTTCCGGCCGTAACGATGACATTACCATCACGACCGCCACCATCGAGAACTATGCGAGCCAGATCCTGGTCACACCTGACGGTTATACCAGCCCCGGCCAGGTTTCACTCGAGGAGGCGGTCGGTACCTTCGGCGACTTCAGAATCTTCGAGATCCGGGAAGACGGTACCGACGCGGCGTTCAACGCCCTGACGCTCACCGGCGCTGGGGTCTATCAATTTGAACGCAATCCGCTGCTGCCCTCGTATGGATCTTCCGGCGCCGCCATTTTCCAGGCCGACGTTCAATCAGGAATTACACGGGATCTGCCCGACAACACCGGATATCCGTTCACCTGGGATGAAGACTCCGATGATCTGGTGACAAATATCAAAACGACGGTTTCGGTCACCAACTCTGAAATCAGCGACAATTTTGGAGGCGCCATTGTCGCCGGTCACCGTTTCACGATGGAGGACTCCATACTGTCCGCCAATCACGGTGGGTTTGCCGCCGGGATCATGATAACCGCGGTCGATGGCGAAGTGACCATCAGGGATAGCCACATCGTCGACCACGATCTGATATCTGCGCGTGCGACGCTGGGCACCGGCGTACCCGGCGGCGACTTCATCATCGAGGACTCGCTGATCTCCAACAATCGCATGGTCGACACCAACGTCGGGGGCGCTCTTGTCGTCACCGGCGCAGGCGTATTTTTCAGCGGCGCGCCCGGCGGTGGCATTTCGATCAGCGACTCTGTGGTCAGCAACAACCAAGGCATTCTGGCCGGTGTAATTGCGACCGGGAGTCCGGACCAGGACATCACGATCCTGAATACCGTGTTGGAAAACAACATCGCTCGCAGCGACTGGCTTGCAGGATTTGGTGGGGGTGCGATCGCCCTCGGCGCGGTCGGGGCGGACGTCTACATCGAGGGCAGCAGTCTCATCGGCAACAAGAATGTCGCCAATGGCGGCGGCGCCGTCGGCATCGGCGGAACATCAAACATCTTTGAAATCGTCAACTCAACGCTCACAGGCAATGTGTCGGGCAACGGTGGCGGCGCTATCGGATACCAGGGAACATCGAACAAGACATCGTTGATCAGTTCGACCGTCGTCGATAACCATATTGTCGAGGCCCCGATTTCCGATCTCAACGGTTTAACTCCGGTAAGGGAAAACATCCTGGCTGACGTCATCGTACAGCATGAAGGATTTGGAACCGCCGGTGGGCTGCTGAATTTTGTCTCCTACGAGCGATTCGCTTTTAACGGCGGCGACAATGAGACCCGAATCCACAACTCCATCATTGCCGGCAATACCAATTTGGGTGATCCCAGTGACGTGCATTTCCAACTCGGATTGGGCGATGCAATCGACTTCATGACGGACGGTGGCTTTCGTTTCCATCCGGAGACCGGCCTCAAGATTCTGGATCCGGAACCGGAGCTCCCGCCGATCATCGAAAAATATGACATTGCCATCAAGAACAGTCTGATTGGCGCCGGCATTCAAGCCAATGACGACGACATCAACCAGGACGGGATTCCAGACAGTCTCTCGGACATCATCGATCCATCGACCAATATCATCGGCACCCAGGACGCGCCGATCGACCCGATGCTGGGTGCGGCCACAGTTGCCGACAATGGGCAGACAATTCTCACGCCCCTCCCAGAAAGCCCGGTCATTGACGCTGGCGACAATTCCCTCCTCGAGGGGACAAACACGGCCCCTCAGGGAACCGTTGACGGCATACTGGTCAACGACATAGCTGGCTCGCAACGTGTCTCAGATGGCGATGGCGAGGGTGAACCACTGGTCGATATCGGTGCCGTCGAAGTAATTGGGCCGTTGCCGGACGCCGTCTACTATGTCGGTGGCTCCGGCAACTCCTGGTCGCATAACTCTTACGGCCATTGGGGAGATGCCGGCCGTTCATGGGGCCAGCAGTCCTACGAGTATTATGGAAACACCGGCCGCATATGGGGACACGACGGATGCGACGATTGTCAGGACGCCGGCGGTTCCTGGTGGCATGGTTCCCGCGGCACCTATGGAGATGCAGGACGTTACTGGGGGTGGGACGCACAGGACATCTATCGGCAGACGGAGGATGGTGCCAGGCTTTTCTTCGACACATCGGACGTGCTTCCCTGGGCCCAAATCGATGGCCTCGATGTGATCTCTTCGGATGAAATATTGCTTTCTTTCTCGGAGCCGACCTTCGTTCACGGTTTGGGGTGCGTCGACGACTCCGACATTGTGCTGTTCAAGGCCACGTCACTCGGTGAAAGCACAGCAGGTAGCTTCGAGATGTACTTTGACGGCAGCGATGTCGGCCTTTGCTCATCCTACGACGATGTCGATGGCTTTTCGCTCCTCGATGACGGCAGCCTGCTCCTGTCGACCACTGGGCGTTCTTTCGTGGACGGTGTTGGATACTTCAGTGGCGAGGATATCCTGAAGTTCAGGCCCACATCACTTGGCCCATCAACGAAGGGAAGCTTCGAGATGTATTTCGACGGCAGCGACGTCGGTTTCGGCTACTCCAGCAATTGGCCAAATGTCGACGCAGTGAGCCCGTTGGGCGACGGCAAGCTCCTTCTGAGCACGACCAACGGTTTCTATCTCGATCCTCTGTTTGCCGCCGGCAACGAGCTATTCACCTTCGATCCCACTTCCCTGGGTCCGAAGACAGATGGCTCACTCTCGGATGTTGATGGAACCATCTTCTCGCAAGTGAGTGCCGGGTGGAAACTCGGAGCTGTCGACTTCGACGCCTTCCAGCACGATCTGCTCGGATAGCTCCGCCGCCGAGATCCTAAAGTAGATCTATTTTCAGAAGGTTAAATGGTCGGAGCGGCAGGATTCGAACCTGCGACCCTCTGGTCCCAAACCAGATGCGCTACCAGGCTGCGCTACGCTCCGCCGACAATGCCGGTGGCAATACACGCTTCGCTGCGATGCCGCAATATGGTTTTTGACGTTATTTCCGGCATTTTCGAACCTTAGCCGCGCTTGATTGAGAAATGTCGGCTGCCGGTGGCTGCTCCGGCCCGCAAATCGACACCTACTCTCCCTGGATAATCGAATGCAAGATTCGATTTCCGGGTTTGAGCCCGATCTTGTCGGCAACGCCGGCGTTGAGTTCGAGAACGTAAAGAACTGGTTCGCTCGACTGGATGATTTCTTCGGAATGAGGAACGGCCTTGCGGTGCAGGTCGGCGACGATTCCATCCGCTCGGATGAACACCATGTCCAGCGGAATGAACGTATTGCGCATCCACATGGAGGCCTGTTGCGGCCAGTCGAACCGGAACAGCATACCAGCATCCTTGTCCATGCTCTCACGATGCATCAGACCGACCGAGCGCTGTTGCGGAGTTAGCGCGAGTTCCACGTAGTAGCGATGGGTTCCCGTTTCGGTCACGATGTCGAGCGATGAACGGTCTGCTGCAACGACCGTAGTCGTCAGAAATTGGGTGACCAGCAGCAGAGTGACGAAAACCCGGTACCGGCCAAGAACGTCGAGCGAGGATTGCACGCCGCGGCTCCTGTTTTTTTACGATCCATGCGCCAGCCACCAGGCCAGCTTACTACCGGACTATGTTAGTGAGATTTCGGGAAAGTCAAATCGACGTCGGGATGGATCTCCGCCGCCATGAGACCCTTTTCGCCCTTGCCGAAGCGCACCAGTACCACCTGGCCAGGCCGCAATTCGGTGAGCCCATATCGGCGCAGGGTTTCCATGTGAATGAAAATGTCCTCGGTACCGTCGCCGCGTGTCAGGAAGCCGAATCCTTTTGACCGGTTGAACCACTTGACCAGCGCTCTCTCGAGACCGCTAGTTGGTGTGACCTGCACATGCGTGCGCACCGGTGGCAGTTGTGAAGGATGGACGGCCGTCGACTGATCCATCGACAGAATGCGGAAGGCCTGATAGCCGCGATCACGTTTCTGGATTTCGCACACGACACGTGTGCCCTCGAGCGCGGTCTGGTATCCGTCGCGACGCAGGCAAGTGACATGAAGCAGAACGTCAGGGAGTCCGTTGTCGGGCACGATAAAGCCGAAGCCTTTGGCCACGTCAAACCACTTGATCACGCCGGAGATTTCGATCAGGTCGACCGCTTCACCCGACATTGCAGCCTGGGTGGCCGCATTCTTGTCTGGAGTCTTTTCCCCCATTCACTCCGGCCTTTCAGCAACGCAACCCGAAAAATCACCCCTTGATTCTCTAACAAAGAATAACATTGGTTGCGTTGGGTGATGCAAGCCCTTGTTTGGAATTGAATCAAAATGAAAGGCCACTTGCATCACCCCGGTAATCGCCCTATTTCCGGGCGTGATCAAAAACCGAGGAAAGATCAATGCGTTATCTTCATACTATGGTTCGGGTGACTGACCTCGACCAGTCTCTCGACTTCTATTGCAATAGACTCGGACTTGTGGAAATCCGGCGCGCGGAGAGCGAGGCTGGACGTTTCACTCTTGTTTTTCTGGCAGCTCGCGACGATCAGGAGACCGGCGCGGCCAATCGCGCACCCCTGCTGGAGCTGACTTACAACTGGGATCCGGAGGACTACCAGGGTGGTCGGAGCTTCGGCCACCTGGCCTATTCGGTCGACAATATCTACGAGCTTTGCCAGTCGCTGATGGATGCCGGTGTAACGATCAATCGTCCTCCCCGCGATGGCCACATGGCGTTCGTACGCTCTCCGGATGGAATTTCAATAGAACTTCTGCAAAGTGGCGACGCTTTGGCGCCGCAAGAACCCTGGGTGTCCATGGAGAACACAGGCAGTTGGTAGAAACCGCAGGCCTCACAATCAAAATTACGGCAAGTTTGGCACAAGCATGATGTCCGATCATGCTTCTGCCGCATTTTGATCGCAATTACCATTTGGGTCATTTGCATTTGCCGGCTAAGCTGAGCTTTTGGCTGACCAAAAAGTTCAGCCCGTCGATGGTCTCGACGGAGTGCACGGGGCAAGCGGGGACATTGACAGTGGGGACAATCGGACGCAACGGAACCACGACCGGTCGGTCATCGGCCATCGTTGGAGCTGTGCTGATCGCCACATTCCTCTCCGCGTGCACCACCTCAAGCGAACCGAACTTCGGATTGGCACCTCAGACCCCGGCAGCCACTCCCTCTTATGTCGATGGCGGAACATCAGGATCGACCAATCCAGTCGCGGTAGAAATGAGTTTTGACGGCGGTAAAGCTGAGACGGTCACCTACGCCAACTCATCAACGACACCGCCCGGCGCTTCATCGAACAAGAAGCCTGAGCTCGCTCTGGCGGTTGCGCCTGAATCCAACACCAGCGAGGCGTTGGATGCCGTCAACACCGCGGCGATAGCAACTGCAGCGACCACGCAAGTTCCGACAAACTCAAAAACGTCCGACAAACCTTCGGCCAAGCGACCGCGGCTCGCGCGCATCTTCTCTTTCGGTCAGCCACGCCCGCCGGCAGAGATCGTTCATGTTGCTGGCGGCGGCAAGACCGCAAAGCCAAGCCGGGGTGCAACATCGACAAAACCCCGTTCCACAATCAAGAAACCTCAATCTGGCCAATCCGCCCTTCCAGGTGTTCGGCTTGGCTCGCTGTTCGGCATAAAGTCGGCGACGGCCGGTTCCACCGATGAACCTGTTCGGGTCGCATCTGCAGCCGGACTGGCCCGGCTGGCGCCGAATGGCCTCAGAGCTCAACACGACAGTGTGCAGATGGCCTGTTTCAAGCCGGAGCTGGTGCGACTGCTCCAGAGGGTACGGAAACACTACCGTCAGGATATCATCGTCACCTCCGGTTATCGCTCGCCCAAAAATAACCGCCGAGCCGGAGGGGCTCGCGGATCCCGACACACGACGTGTGAAGCGGCGGACATCCAGGTCCCCGGCATCAGCAAATGGCAGCTCGCAAAGTACCTGAGAACAATGCGGGGACGTGGCGGTGTCGGCACCTATTGCCACACCAAATCCGTGCATATTGACGTCGGAAGCAAGAGAGACTGGAACTGGCGCTGCCGCAGGCGATAAGCCCGGAAAACAAAGGCCAGACGGGCCTTCATATTTTTTTCAAGAACGGCATTTTCCCGCTTGCCCAATTTCATAAGCCTGACTATATAACCGTCACCACGCGCCCTTCGTCTATCGGTTAGGACGCCAGGTTTTCAACCTGGAAAGAGGGGTTCGATTCCCCTAGGGCGTGCCACACGACTTCACAAAAATTGTCGATTGCTTCAGACCCTGTTTGGGCGTTTGCGTTCAGGTATTGGACGCGTCCAGAACCCGCATCTGTATGCGCCGATTGCCCTGCCAGTGGTCGACCGACAAGGTTCCCGCAAAATGGAATTGGCGTCCGCGTCCGTCGAGGAGTGCCGAGCCCATGGTCGTACCTGCTGCACGAAAGGCAATCGCTGAGAGTTTTGCACCAGTGGTGTCGGCCAGTTGCAGGCGCACATGATCCTGACCGACGATGCGTGCATCGATCAGTCGATGCGCAGGCATAGCCAAAATCGGTTGCGGATGAGCAGCTCCATAAGGACCCGCGGTGTCCAACTGATCCATCAGCTCCAATGTCGCACCGCTTGCAGCCAATGCTCCGTCGATCTTCAGCGCCCGGTTTGCGGTCAACTGCCTGACGGTCCCGGCGGCATGATCTTCAAAAAAGGCACGGAGGGCTCCCAACTGGCCGCGCTCCACTGTGAGACCGGCCGCCATGGCGTGTCCGCCGCCCTTGACGGCAAGCCCTGCCTCGACCGCCTCCCTCACCATGCGCCCCATATCGAACCCGCTGATTGATCGCCCGGAACCGGTGCCCTTGCCGGAAGGATCGAGGGCGATCGCAAATGCCGGGCGGTGCAGCTTTTCTTTCAAGCGAGCAGCTATGATCCCGACAATTCCGGCATGCCACCCCTCGCCCGCGGTCACCACCACAGCCGGGCCTTCTCCGCCACCGATTTCAGCCAGTGCCTCGGCTTCGGCCGCTGCCAGGATCTGTTTTTCCAGCGCTTGGCGTTCCTGATTCAGCCGGTTGAGGGTTTCGGCAATGGCCTGGGCCTCCGCATCGTCATCGAGCGTGAGAAGTCGGCTGCCGAGCGCGGCGTCGCCGATTCGGCCGCCGGCATTGATGCGAGGCCCAATGAGGTAACCGAAATGAAACGGCGTCAACGGTCCGTCGACGCCGGCAACCCTCATGAGCGCCGATAAACCGCGATTGGCCAGTTGCCGGGCCACCTGCAATCCGCGGACCACGTAGGCCCGGTTGAGAGCCTTCAAAGGCACGACGTCGCAGACGGTCGCCAAAGCCACGATATCGAGCATGCTCATCAGGTCGAGCGTACCGGTTCGGCTGTCCCCCTGCCCGCGCAACAAACGCAAAATGGCAACCAGTGCCAGGAACACCACACCGGCCGCACAAAGGTGCCCTTGGCCAGACAAATCGTCCTCTCGATTAGGATTGACGAGAGCAACACAGGTTGGCAGATCGGAACCAAGCTGATGGTGGTCGAGAACCACGACGTCGACGCCGCGCGCGGCAGCGTGCTCAAGCGCTTCCCGGCTCGTCGAGCCACAATCCACAGTGACGATCAATCGTGCACCACGATCGATGAGTTGATCGATGGCATCCGGATTGGGGCCATAACCCTCGAAAATCCTGTCCGGAATATAGATCTCACAGACCGTTCCGAAATGGTCCAGAAACCGTTTCAGCAGGGCAGATGAAGCGGCGCCGTCGACATCGTAGTCGCCAAAGATCGCAACCCGTTCCCCGTTGGATATCGCCGATACGATCCGCTCCGCCGCAATATCCATGTCACGCAGACTTGACGGATCGGGCATCAAGCTTCGGATGGTAGGCGCCAGGAACTCTATGGTTCCTTCGGATGTCACACCGCGTCCGGCGAGAACACGTGCCACGATATCTGGAAGCCCATGGGTCTGGGCAATGGCCAGCGCGCGGTTCTCTCCGACTGAATCAAGACGATGAACCCAGCGTTGCGCAGACAGCGACGCATCGACATGAAGAAAGGTAGAGGAGTTTTTGTCGGCCCCGCTCGTCACGCTTCCGGTCCGTGATCGTCGATGGATGGGCGCTGGTTAGTCAAACTTGCCCAGGTCCTGGTGCCTTGCCTTGATCTCGCGAACTGTTCGCGAAGAAGACCTCATGACGATGGTATGGGTGATGATGGCATCGCGGGCAAATCGAACTCCGATCAACATGTTACCGTCGGTGACGCCGGTCGCGGAGAACACAACATCGCCGCTCGCCATTTCTTCCATGCCGTAGATTCGCATCGGATCTTCGATTCCCATCTTGCGGGCCCGCGCGATCTTTTCATCGGTGTTGAGCTGCAGGCGCCCCTGCATCTGTCCTCCGATGCATCGCAGCGCAGCAGCGGCAAGCACACCTTCTGGCGCGCCGCCGATACCCATGTAGATGTCGATCCCCGTCTCATCCGGATCAGTAGTATGGATAACCCCCGCGACGTCCCCGTCACCAATAAGCCGTATCGCCGCACCGGTTGCGCGCACCTCTTCAATCATCCGGGCATGGCGGGGACGATCAAGAATACAGGCGGTAACCTCATTGATGCCAACGCCCTTAGCCTTGGCAACAGCGCTGATGTTGTCTGTCGGCGATGCTTCGAGCGAGACCGTTCCTGCCGGAAAGCCCGGTCCGATCGCCACCTTCTCCATGTAAACGTCGGGCGCGTAGAGCAGGCTTCCCTTTTCCGCGACCGCAATAACGGCAAGCGAATTGGGTAAGTTCTTGGCGCAGATCGTGGTCCCTTCCAACGGGTCGAGGGCAATGTCGACTTCCGGCCCGTTGCGGGTACCGACCTCCTCACCAATATAGAGCATCGGGGCTTCGTCGCGCTCGCCTTCGCCAATGACCACCGTTCCGGAAATCGGCAACTTGTTGAGCTCTTGCCGCATAGCATCCACGGCGACCTGATCGGCTTCCTTTTCATCGCCTCGCCCTCGCAGGCGCGCTGCCGCTACCGCTGCTCGCTCTGTCACGCGAGCGATCTCCAGCGTCAGAATGCGATCGAGGCCGGCTTGTTCTGATTTAGTCGCCATAGTCATGGTCCCGTTTGCTCCGATTGCCGTCCTGATATCGCGCTCAAGCAGCCCATGGCAACGCCGACGGACCGGAAAAAGCGGCTAATAAGACGCTTCTGTTTCAATCATCACAACTAAATCGATTAGCTGTTGAACAGCCTCGAAATGTCTTGGAGTTCAGTCAACTCCCGGTCGCTCGATTCGGATGACTTGAGGCTTATCCAGCAGGTATCCCTCACCCGAGACGGCTTCGACGGCTTTCCGAACGGCAGCTTCCATGGTGGCGTGGGTCACCAGGATGATGGTCTTCCTGTCGCCGTTGCCGTTGGTCGCGCCGTCATTGGGACGTTGCACGATGGATTCCAGCGAAATCTCATTGTCGGACATATGCTTGGCCAGGCTGGCGAAAACGCCGGCCCGATCCTCCACCGAGAGCCGGATAAAGTAACCACCTTCGTGGCTGCGCATCCGCGCCCGCTGGTAGGGTTTCAGACTTGCTGCGGGCCAACCGAGCACCGGGCCATGCTGGTGGCCAGGTCGGCTTTTGGCGATGTCGGCAATGTCACCCATCACGGCCGACGCGGTTGCATCGCCACCGGCTCCGGGGCCCGACATCAGCAATTCACCAACCACATCAGCGTCGATGGCGACAGCGTTGGTGACGCCGTCCACCTGGGCGATCACGGAATCGATTGGCACCATTGTGGGATGGACACGTTGTTCGATGCCGGAATCGGTCTTTTGTGCAACGCCGAGCAGCTTGATGCGAAACCCAAGGTCGCGGGCTGCGCGGATATCCTCGATGGAAAGGTTCGAAATGCCCTCCAGATAGATGTCGTCCGGTGCAATTTGCGTACCGAAAGCGATACTGGTCAGCAGCGCCAGCTTGTGCGCTGTGTCCTGTCCCTCGACGTCAAACGTCGGGTCCGCCTCAGCATAGCCCAGTCGCTGAGCCTCTTTCAGGCACTCCTCAAAGGATAGCCCTCCCCGTTCCATTTCGGTCAGGATGTAATTGCAGGTGCCATTGAGAATACCGAACACCCGGTCGATCGAGTTGCCCGTCAGCGATTCCCGCATCGCCTTGATGACCGGAATACCGCCGGCGACCGCCGCCTCAAAATTAAGCAAAACGCCATTTGCCTCGGCAATCACCGCCAACTCAACACCATGGCGAGCCAGCAGCGCCTTGTTTGCCGTCACCACATGGCAGCCGCGCTCGAGCGCCTTGCGAACAGCGCCATAGGCTGGATCCGCGTCACCACCGATCAGTTCGACGAAGACGTCGATGTTCGCTTCGGCTGCCATCTGCTGCGCATCGGAATAAAACGCTGCGAAGGATAGATCGACACCACGATCCTTGTTTTGGTCGCGCGCGCAAACTGCCGTGATCTCGATCGGCTTGCCACAGATATCAGCCAGCTTGTCATGACGCTGCGTCAGGATACGGGCAAGCGCGGCACCAACCGTGCCCAGTCCCGCAATGCCGACCTTGAGGGCATCTGCCATCGTCTTCTATCCGTTCATTAATTGTCGGCGGCCGTGTTGAGGCTAACGCCTGGTATTTAGACGGACGACGTTTTGCATGCTTTCTTCGCTGGACGCAAGAAAGCGTTTGACGTTTCGCGCCGCCTGGCGAATCCGGTGCTCGTTCTCCACCAGCGCGATGCGAACGTAGTCATCACCATATTCGCCGAAACCCACTCCGGGTGCGACCGCTACGTCGGCCTTCTCGATGAGCAGCTTAGAAAACTCCAGCGAGCCGAGCTCGCGGAAACGCTCGGGCAGAGGCGCCCAGGCAAACATGGTCGCTTGCGGTGCAGGTACTGACCATCCGGCATTGGCAAAGGATTCGACCATCACGTCACGCCGGCGCTTGTAGGTGCCGCGAACCATCTCGATTTCGGAGCCGTCTCCGTTGAGAGCGGTGGTCGCCGCGACCTGAATCGGCGTGAATGCGCCATAGTCCAGATAGGATTTTACCCGGGACAAAGCGCCAATCAGGCGTTCGTTGCCAACCGCAAATCCCATGCGCCAGCCGGGCATCGAAAAGGTCTTCGACATGGATGTGAATTCAACGGAGACATCGGCCGCACCAGGCACCTGGAGGACCGACGGCGGCGGCGCATCCTCGTAGTAGATTTCCGCGTAAGCCAGGTCCGACAGGATGATGATGTCATGCTTCTTGGCGAAAGCGACTACATCCTTGTAGAAATCCAGGCTTGCCACGTACGCCGTCGGATTCGACGGATAGTTGAGAATGAGCGCCAGCGGCTTTGGAATCGAATGGCGCACCGCCCGTTCCAGCGAATAGAAAAAACTGTCATCCGGGTCGACGGTCATCGATCGAATGACGCCGCCCGACATGATGAACCCGAAAGCGTGGATCGGATAGGTCGGATTGGGGCATAGAACCACGTCACCCGGCGCGGTAATGGCTTGCGCCATATTGGCAAAGCCTTCCTTCGAGCCGAGGGTTGCAACGACCTGGGTATCCGGATCGATCTTGACGCCGAACCGACGGCCGTAATAGCTCGCCTGAGCCTTGCGCAGACCGGGGATGCCGCGGGACGTCGAATAGCGGTGGGTGCGTGGGTCCTGAACCACATCGCACAACTTGTCGACGATCGACTGTGGAGTCGGCAGGTCCGGATTCCCCATGCCCAGATCGATGATATCCGCGCCATCCGCTCGCGCGCTCGCCTTCAGTCGATTGACCTGTTCAAAAACGTAGGGCGGCAGTCTGCGGACTTTGTGAAACTCTTCCATGGCTCTGTTCGGTTCCGGTTTGTGGTCTTTGCCTGACCATTATCGCACATTTGCGGTCTTTTCGCGGAATTTGGCGACGAATCAGTTTTCGATTTCCCGTTGGGTATCCGCCCCGTGCGTACTCGCCAACTGCTCCAGTTCCCGAATTCGCTGACGGTACTGCGCTTCGGAAATCGACCCCGCCCCATAGGCCGCGCGCACCGAGTCCATTTCAGCTTCCAGACGCAGCTTGTCGGATTGACTCAGCTGATTGGTTGCTGCGACCGGTGTCTTCTCGAATGTCGGATAGGCCTCGTTGCGCAACGCGCCTTCCTGCACAAAACTGTTGTCGCGTTCTTCCGCTGCAGACGCGTTGGTATCCTGCGAGGGCTGGGTCGGTGCGGCATCTTCCAGTGACGCTGAAACACATCCCGACAGAATGACGCACAAAGCCAGACAGGAGAGCGGCACAAACCGTCCAGACTTTCCCTGAGTGCATGTCTGCCGTGTCATTTCACACCCTACTAAAGAACACGAATCCGCAATAAAATCGTCCTATGTATCGATCCGCAAACCCTTCATAATGAGGTTACCGACGGATCGCGGGCGATTAATAGGCCAATAGACCGCAAAAGAGAACCGGGAGGAACAGTTGGCGGATAAAAAACGAGGCCAGGGGAAGGCCAAGACTGCCTCCGCAGGTGCAGAAGCGCACAAGAACAAACCTGCTCCAAACGCCGCAGCTGACAAACCGGCCGACAACAAAAAGTCCGGTTATGAGGAAATGGCCGAGCTCTCGGCCATAGAACCTTTCGTCGTCAAAGACCCGGAAGCCATGGCGCGCAATATGGCGCACATGGTGGAGGAGATGGGCAAAGCCGCCGCCGCCTGGGTCGGACCGCGCGAATCCGGAGAAAAGACCGATAGCCTGGCCGGCCCGGCCACCGACGTCGTCAAAACATTCAGCAAACTTTCCGAATATTGGCTGTCCGACCCAAAACGGGCGATCGAAGCACAGACCCATCTGCTGACCAGCTATTTCGACATTTGGTCGAATTCAATGCGGAAGTTCGCCGGCGAGGAAACGACGGATCCGGCCGAAAGCCATTTGGGCGACCGTCGGTTTTCCGATGAGGATTGGCAAAACAACGCCTTTTTCAGTTTCCTGCGACAGGCCTTTTGGGTGACGTCAGACTGGGCGGACAAACTCGTCAAGGATGCCGACGGGCTGGATCCGCATACCCGACACAAGGCCGAGTTTTACATCAAGCAAGTGACCAGCGCCCTGTCGCCAACCAATTTTGTCCTGACCAACCCCGAGGTCTACAAGGAAACCATCGCCGAAAGCGGAGAAAACCTGGTGCGCGGCATGCGCATGCTGGCCGAGGATATCGAAGCCGGCAAAGGCGACCTGCGACTTCGCCAGTCGGACTACAGCAAATACGCGGTCGGTGAAAACCTGGCCATGACCCCCGGCAAGGTGGTCGCCCAGAGCGATGTCTGCCAAGTCATCCAATACGCACCTACGACCGAGAAGGTACTCAAGCGACCCTTGCTGATCTGCCCTCCGTGGATCAACAAGTTCTACATTCTCGACCTCAATCCGCAGAAATCCTTCATCAAATGGGCTGTCGATCAAGGACACACTGTCTTTGTCATATCCTGGGTGAACCCGGACGAACGGCACGCCGATAAGGGTTGGGAGGCCTATGCGCGCGAAGGCATCGGGTTTGCCCTCGATACCGTCGGCAAGGTGACCGGTGAAAAGGAGGTCAATGCGATCGGCTATTGCGTGGGCGGGACATTGCTCGCAGCCACGCTCGCCCTGTTTGCCCAGGAAGAGGATGAGCGCATCGCCTCGGCGACGTTCTTCACCACGCAGGTGGATTTCGTCAATGCCGGCGATCTCATGGTCTTCGCGGACGCCGAAAACATTGATTCAATCGAAGACACCATGAGGGAGCATGGCTATCTCGATGGTTCGAAAATGGCGACGGCCTTCAACATGCTGCGAGCCTCGGAACTGATCTGGCCTTATGTCGTCAACAATTACCTGAAGGGCAAGGAACCTATGCCCTTCGACCTGCTCTACTGGAACTCCGACTCCACGCGCCTGCCGGCGGCCAATCACTCCTACTATCTGCGAAACTGCTACCTGGAGAACAATCTGTCGAACGATCGTATGGTGCTGGACGGAAAACGCCTATCGCTCAGCGACGTGACGATCCCGATATACAACCTTGCCACACGCGAGGACCACATCGCTCCGGCCAAATCCGTCTTCGTTGGTTGTCGCCACTTCGGCGGCAAGGTGACATACGTGATGTCCGGCTCCGGCCATATCGCCGGCGTCGTCAATCCGCCTGAGAAGAAGAAATATCAGTACTGGACGAACGGCAAACCGGACGGCGAGTTTGAAGACTGGGTGGCAAAGGCCAAGGAGCATCCGGGCTCCTGGTGGCCGCACTGGCACGCCTGGATCGAAAAACAGGACAGCGAAATGGTCGACGCCCGTGATCCGGGAGGCGGCAAGCTGAACGCCATTGAGGATGCACCGGGAAGCTACGTTCGCGAGAGGATCTGAAGCGGCAAACTTGCCCGACGGCCGTTAGCCGCTTATAGCCCGCTCATGCAGTTTCCCTCCCCGCTCATTCCGGCCACCCTCATCCGCCGCTACAAACGCTTTCTGTTCGACGCCACGCTTGCGGACGGCAGCGAGATAACCGGGTCCTGCCCGAACACCGGTTCGATGCTCGGGCTGACGGATCCGGGATCCCGAATCTGGATGTCTGAACACAATAGCAAGACCCGGAAATACCGGTACGCGCTGGAACTGGTGGAGGCCGACGGTGTGGCGGTCGGGATCAACACTGGCCTGCCCAACAAGATCGTCGAGGAAGCGATCAGCGCCGATCAAATCGAACCGCTCGCCGGATATGCGCAAATGAAACGCGAGCAAAAATACGGCAAGAATTCGCGCATCGACATTCTGCTGAGCGACCCGAACCGGCCCGACACCTATGTCGAAGTCAAGAACGTGCACTTCATGCGCAACGCTGGCCTGGCAGAGTTTCCAGACAGTCCGACCAGCCGTGGTGCCAAGCATCTCGATGAGATGGGGGACATGGTCGAGGCCGGACATCGCGCCGTCATGGTTTACCTGGTGCAGCGACCGGACTGTCAGACGTTGAAAATCTGTCGCGATCTCGACCCCACCTATGCTAAGGCATTCGACAGGGCGATTGCCCGTGGGGTTGAAGCGCTGGCCGTTGGTTGCCACATTTCGACCGAGGAAATCCGTTTTGACAGGCTGATACCGGTTGATGAACCGGGTTTGTGAGGACACAACGTGGTGAGCTATATCGACGCCGTCGCGGCACCGCAGAAAAACACCGGACAGATCAAGCTGCATGGCCCGGAAGGCTTTGCCGGCATGCACAAAGCCGGCGCACTGACAGCACGCTGCCTCGATGAACTGGTCTCGATCGTCAAACCGGGCGTCACCACGGAGGCCATCGACCGTTTTGTCTTCGAATTCGGGATGGACCACAACGCAGTGGCCGCAACTCTCAATTATCGCGGTTACACCAAATCCTGTTGCACCTCGATCAACCATGTCGTCTGTCACGGCATTCCGAACGACAAACCGCTTCGTGAAGGCGATATCGTCAATATCGACGTGACTTATGTGCTCGATGGCTGGCATGGCGACTCCAGCCGCATGTATCCCGTAGGCGAAATCAAGCGGGCTGCGCAACGCCTTATGGAGGTGACCCACGAGTCACTCATGCGCGGGATCGCTGCAGTCAAGCCAGGCGCCAGAACGGGTGCCATTGGCGAAGCGATCCAAAGCTATGCCGAATCGCAGCGTTGTTCCGTGGTGCGCGATTTCTGCGGTCACGGTCTCGGACAAATTTTTCACGACGTACCGAACATTTTGCACTATGGCCGAGCCCACGAAGGCGTCGAATTGCGTGAAGGCATGATCTTCACCATCGAGCCCATGATCAATCTCGGCAAACCGCACGTGAAAGTTCTCTCGGACGGCTGGACAGCAGTCACTAGAGACCGCTCGCTGACCGCCCAATACGAGCACTCCGTTGGTGTGACGGCCGATGGCTGCGAGATCTTCACCCTTTCACACGCCGGCCTGTTTGCACCTGGGCTGACGGTGGCGGACCACTGATCGCGGATTGCCTTTGAGACGCTGACAAACACATGCGCGACCGCGGCCCAATCAACAGCGATCTGAAGAAAGCGGACTCCAGCAGTGCGCACGGACACCGCGACCGATTACGCGAGCGTTTTGCAAACGCCGGCCCGGAAGCGCTCGCCGACTATGAGTTGCTCGAACTTCTGTTGTTTCGTCTCATCCCCCGCCGCGACACCAAGCCCATCGCAAAAGCATTGCTCAAACGCTTTGGCTCACTGTCTCGGACCCTTGGAGCATCCCCTCACCTCCTACGGGAGGTTCCCGGGATCGGTGCATCGGTGGCAGCCGACCTGCAGGTGATCGCAGCCGTCAACCAACGCATGCAGAAAGCGGATCTGATTGGCCGCAACGTCCTCGATTCCTGGACCTCAGTGCTTGCCTATTGCAAATCAGCAATGGCCGAAGAGCCACGGGAACAGTTCCGCATCCTGTTTCTGGACAAAAAGAACGCTCTCGTTGCCGACGAGGTGCAACAGAGCGGCACGGTCGATCAGACTCCGGTCTATCCGCGCGAAGTGGTTCGACGCGCCCTCGAGCTCTCGGCCACAGCCATCATTCTGGTGCACAATCACCCGTCTGGAGACCCGACGCCGTCACGGGCCGACATCGAAATGACCCACAAGGTGATCGAGGCGTGCAAACCTCTCGCCATCACCGTGCACGACCACATCATCATCGGTCGCGACGGCCATGCCAGCCTCAGGGGAATGTCCCTGATCTAGCACTGAAAAACGTCAGTGACGATCCGGCGAATGCTCGTCCACGGTTAGGACGATACCAATTGCGCCTTCGTCACCTGCTGGCCCGATGCAATGCCCACGTCCAAAGGTATCTTCGAAAAGAGCCATTTCACCTCTGGTAACGGTTGTTTTGTTGCCAGTGGATACCTCAATCTCGATGGCGCCGCTTAACACGACAAGAAAGACGCGACTCGGTGGGTTGCGCCAGCTCGGTTCCAGGTTCGCCGGAAAACGCCAGAAATTCATCTGACCCGTAGTCCAGGGGTCGGAAAAGGGAATTGGGTTGGAGGGGTCTCCATAACGAAACCGGGGTCCCTTTGGATCGGCACCCTCATCGTAAAAGAAGTCTATCTCGATCCAGTCAAGAAAAGATTCGCCGCTGTCATCCGCGAAAATGCGTGGGATCTTCATGGCTGCGCCTCGGGATTAGCATGATTGCTCAACCTTAAGCGGCATCAATTTAAGAAACTGCAAACTTGAGGTGCACCACCCCGTTGCAAATCGTTAGCATCGGCGAACGATAAGCACAAAAAAGGCCGCGTCGTCGCGGCCCTTTTTGAAAGTCGTTGGCGAGGCCTATTCGGCTTTATCTTCCTTGGCGGCTTTCTTGGGTGCAGCCTTTTTCTTGGGAGCGGTTTTTTTCTCCGCACCCTCCTCTGCAGCATCCGCTTTGGTTTCCTTGGCCGTGATCTTTTTTGCAGCCTTCTTCTTCGCAGGCTTCTTGACTTCCTCTTCCTCATCATCGGCCATCAGCTCTTCCTTGCTGACGGTCTTGTCCGTCACATCGGCTTGAGCGATGATGTGGTCGATCACCTTTTCTTCGAAGAGCGGCGCGCGCATCTGCGCAACCGCTTCCGGCGTCTGCTTCAGGTAATCCATGATCTGCTGTTCCTGGCCGGGATGCTGCCGAACCTGATCATAGATGGCCCGCTGCATCTCGTCGTCGGTGACGGTGACCTCGGCCTTTTCTCCGATCTCCGACAGAACAAGGCCAAGCCGTACGCGGCGTTCGGCCAGCTTGCGATATTCTTCCTTAGCCTCGTCCTCAGTGGTGTCTTCGTCCTCAAAGGTTTTGCCGGCCTGCTCCAGATCGCTGGTGATCTGCCCCCAGATGTTATTGAACTCGACTTCCAGCAGGCTTTCAGGTGTTTCAACCTTGTACTCCTCATCGAGCTGATCGAGGATCTGCCGCTTGATTTTCTGGCGGGTGAACTGGCCGTACTGGCTTTCGATCTGTTCGCGAACGACTTGGCGCAGGCGTTCGGCCGATTCCAGGCCAAGGGTCTTTGCCAGTTCGTCGTCGATGGTGAGTTCGCCTGGTGCGGCGACTTCCTTGACGGTGACGTCGAACACGGCTTCCTTGCCGGCCAGATGGGCAGCTTGGTAGTCCTCGGGGAACGTCACTTTGACCTGCGTTTCGTCGCCGACCTTGGTGCCGACCAGTTGATCTTCGAAACCCGGGATGAACGTGCCGGAACCAAGCACCAGGTTGGCGTCGTTGTCGGCGCCACCGTCGAAGGCTTCGCCATCGATTTTGCCAAGATAATCCATCGTGACACGATCGCCATCGGCAGCCTTGCCCTTCTTGGTTTCGTAGGTCCGTGCGCTTTCGGCAACCCGCTCGACCTGCTCTTCGACTTCCTTGTCGTCGATCTCCACCATCGGCCGAACGAGCTTAAGCTTGCTGATATCTCCGATCTCGATGTCCGGAATCACCTCGTAGGACATGGAGAATTCGAAATCCTTCTTGGCATCCAGGATCTCGTTGGCTTCAGCCTCGTCCTCGGTCATGGTGATCTGTGGACGAGTCGCCGACTTTTCTCCGCGATCCGACAGGATTTCGGTCGGTTTCTGGTTGATGAATTCGTTGACCATGTCGGCCATCACCGACTTGCCGTAGATCTTGCGCATGTGTGCGATTGGCACCTTGCCCGGCCGGAAGCCGTTGAGCCGCACCTTGTCCTTGGCATCGACTAGCCGTTCATTCATCTGCGATTCCATGTCCTTGGCTGGAATCACCACTTTGATCTCGCGCTTCAGCCCCTCGGACAGCGTTTCGGTAACCTGCATTGTCAAACCTTCAATTTTCCGACACTGCAGCCGTCATTTTCGTGACTGCTGCAACCGCCAAATATGCCAGCTGATTGTGGCAACGACCGGTCGCGGTGCACTTTGGATCAAATATCGGCACTGCGCCCTTGTAATCATTGACTTTTTCCGCTTGCGGATAGCCCTGCCATCCCATCATCGCGGCTGCCGCCAACAGGCGTTGCGCGCGCAATAGCAAATTGCCCGCCGGGCCGCAATGTAAAAGCGACTTCATTGGGAGGATCTGAGCCAAAACGGCTTTTCGCTATTGGTCAATAGGTTTTTTGGTGCGGGTGGAGGGACTTGAACCCCCACGCCTTGCGGCGCCAGAACCTAAATCTGGTGCGTCTGCCAATTCCGCCACACCCGCATACATCGATTGAACCGGTTCGATGCAAACCGTATCAAGGGCGCGTGTCTACATCAGCCAGGCAAAGCAGGTCAACGGCGAATGGTCACAAGACCTGAAAGGTGTCGCGGAAGAGCTATGCGCTCAGAGCATATCTCCCATGCGTATATTGCGCTGCACAATCGCAGTGAGCGATCCTATATTTGGATCATGTTGATGACGGAGCCGGAACAGCCGGCGGTTAAATCGGTTTGATTGACACCCGTTAGCACAAAGTTTCGCTGGGACATTATCCTCCTCCCAATGTTTCAGCGATCTGGTTGGCACATATCCTCCTCCCGTGTGTCAACCGCGTAAAGTGACGCCCGCTGAACCTCCTCCCTCAGCGGGCGTTATCTTTTTCTGGGCTTTCTTTTCTTTTCGGGGCGAATTCGGACCCAACCTGGTCAGAGAATTCAGCATCCAACCAACCTAAGAGCTTTGCAAAAACGCATAGCAAGTCTTCAATTATTGCACTGCACAATGCAATTGTCAGCCCCTATATGGGGTTCAGCAAGCGATTGCGAAACAACATACCTTGTGAAGGATCACAACCATGCCCACTCTGAAACAGTCATACCAGAACTGGCGCAGCTATCGCAAAACCTGCAACGAACTGCACCAGATGTCGGACCGCGAACTGAACGATATCGGCATCTCCCGTGGCGATATTCCGTTCGTCGCAAGGCGCGCCGTCAACTAGCGAGTTCATTGACCGGACTATTCCTCCTCCCAAGGTCCGGGAAATAGGCCGATTGTCCACCTCCTCCCGGGCAATTGGCCAAGTGAAAACGCCCACTGGATCTCCTCCCCCAGTGGGCGTTTTTCCGTTGGTTGGTCGCAATGCAAGCGATGCGGAAAACGCATAGCAGCGTTGACGAAATCGCTCTCAAAACACTGACTGCACTCACCTACATACCTCAGTCCGGTTGCATCGATACACACCGGAAAAAGGAGCATAAAATGAGCATTATCAAAGACTACCGTAACTGGCGTTCTTACCGCCGTACCGTTCAGGAACTGCGCAACCTGCCAGACAGCACGCTGAGGGATATCGGCGTGGAACGCGGCGCCATTGACGCCTATGCACGTCGGGTTGCCGGGAATTGAACCATGAACCTGTCGCCAGAGGCGGCGTCGGATCCGGACCGTTGGCATAAGCCAATCAATACGGCCGGATCCGGCGCCGTCGTGATTCTGGCCGCCAGAAGCCGCGGATTCAATTCCCTTCGGCAGGCAAATTGACTAAAACGTCTCCATGAAAAAGACAGACGATCCTATCCATGTCATTGGAGGTGGCCTTGCCGGCTCGGAAGCCGCCTGGCAGGCTGCAAATCTGGGTGTCCCGGTGCACCTACACGAAATGCGCCCGGTGCGCGGAACAGACGCCCACAAGACCGACGGTCTGGCCGAACTGGTCTGTTCGAATTCATTCCGTTCGGACGATTGGCAAAGCAATGCTGTCGGTGTCCTGCACCAGGAAATGCGCCTGGCTGATTCGTTGATCATGTTAGCGGCCGATCGCAACCAGGTACCGGCGGGCAGCGCCCTGGCGGTCGACCGCGATGGATTTTCCGATGCCGTCACCGAAGCACTCGAACAGCATCCTTTGATTACCATTCACCGTGAGGAAGTTGGAGGCCTTCCGCCGGCTGATTGGGACCAGACGATTATCGCCACCGGTCCCCTCACCGCGCCGGACCTGGCTGCCGCGATCAGTCTGGAAACGGGCGCTGAATCATTGGCCTTCTTCGATGCGATTGCTCCCATACTCTACTTCGACAGCGTCGACATGGATGTCTGCTGGTTTCAGTCGCGCTACGACAAGATCGGACCTGGCGGCACGGGCAAGGACTACATCAACTGCCCGATGGATGAAGCTCAGTACAACGCCTTTATCGATGCGCTGCTCGACGGGGAGATGACAGAGTTCAAGGAATGGGAAGGCACGCCCTATTTCGACGGTTGCTTGCCGATCGAGGTTATGGCCGCCAGGGGTCGGGAGACTCTGCGCCACGGTCCGATGAAACCGATGGGACTGACCAACGAACACAATCCCGACGTCAAGGCCTACGCGGTCGTGCAGCTTCGCCAGGACAACGCACTGGGCACGCTTTACAACATGGTCGGTTTTCAGACGAAACTGAAATATGGTGCGCAAAAAGAGATTTTTCATCTGATTCCGGGACTTGAAAACGCAGAGTTCGCGCGTCTCGGCGGCCTGCATCGCAACACCTATATCAACTCACCGCAACTGCTCGATCCAACGGCACAGTTGAAGAGCCGCCCCGGTTTGCGGTTCGCCGGCCAGATTACCGGCTGCGAAGGCTATGTGGAATCGGCCGCGATCGGGTTGCTGACCGGTCGCTTTGCTGCCGCCGAAAGGTTGGGCCGGTCCCTATCGCTCCCACCGGAAACAACCGCATTCGGTGCGCTTCTCGGGCACATAACGGGCGGACACCTCAGTTCCAATGATGAACCTGGCAAACGCTCGTTCCAGCCAATGAACGTCAATTTCGGGCTGTTTCCGCCGGTAGAAATCGTCAAACCCGAGGGCGTCAAGCGCTTCCGCGGCAAGGACAAGGCCATCGCCAAGAAACGCGCCGTTGCGGACCGCGCCCTCTCCGACTGCCGTTCGTGGCTTGGACTGGCTGAAACCGTCGACGCTGCGCAATAGGAGACAAGCGATGTCCGATATCGAATCGAGTTTCTTCCTGGTAACGCGTGACGGACCGGTAGCCCGAATCTCGATGAACCGCCCTGACAAGGCCAACGGCATGACGCCGGATTTCTGGACCGAGCTGCCACGCCTGATTGAATTGCTCGAGCGTGACGAAACGGTGAGGTGCGCCATCATCACCGGCGAAGGCAAACACTTTACGGGCGGTATGGATCTGGCTGCGTTCGGCTCCATCGCAGCTTTGTTTCAACAGGAAGCAGCTCGCGCCGCCTATGCGCTTCGCGACAAGATCCTGAAGCTGCAAAGCGCCTTCACCGCCATCGAACGCGCCCGTTTTCCGGTCATTGCGGCCATTCATGGCGCCTGCATTGGTGGCGGCATCGACATGATCACCGCCTGTGACATTCGGATCGCGAGCGAGGATGCGTTTTTCTCGATTGAGGAAATAAATATCGGAATGACCGCGGATGTCGGTACGCTCCAACGCCTGCCGAAACTGATCGCCCCGTCAGTCGCTGCCGAACTCGCCTATACCGGACGCCGCTTCAATGCGCAGGAAGCGCAGCAGATCGGATTGGTAAGCCGTCTATCGCAGACGCGTGAATCGCTATTCCAGGGCGCGATGACGATCGCCACGGACATTGCCGGCAAGTCACCCCTGGCGATCGCCGGAATCAAACGCAATCTGGCCTACAGCCGTGACCACGGTGTCGCAGACGGCCTCGACTATATAGCAACCTGGAATGCGGGCATGCTGAGAGGCGACGACCTGACACGTGCAGTCTCGGCGACAATGGCCAAGAAACAGGCCGTCTTCGCCGATTTGCTGTCGGACGAATCTCTGGCGATTTAGTATCCCCGCCTCCCACCGGAAACGGTCTCCCTCAACACATCAGCGATCGGTTCTTGCTTTCGACGCCCGGTCCGCGCCATTCTGGCAGATGGAGGGAGCCAGATGTTCGAGCAATCCGCGGGGCGCAACGCACTTCTTCAAGAATCCGCCTACGAGATAAAAGCGACACCGGACGCGGGAATCGCCCGCGAATGGCTGAATACGCATTATTCTCCGCATGAGCTGACCTACGCCTCCGGTATCTCGGATTTCAATTTCCTTCACGTTTCAGCGCCGATCCGGGAGGGAACGGCCAATCTCCTGCGCTACGGAAGCAAGGTCGACATTGCTCCGGAACCGTTCGCGGATTTCTACATGCTGGAGATGCCGCTGGCCGGCGGAGCGGACATAACCATGAACGCCGGCAAGAGCTGTTCCTCTTCGCAGGACTGCGCCCTGTTTCTTCCACCCCATACGCCGCTATCGTCTTGTTGGCGGACGGGCACGCTGCAATTCATGCTCAAGCTTGAAGCCCGACAGGTTCAGAAGCGATGGCGTGAACTGGTGCGCGATCCGCTTGCCCGATTGCCGTCTCTTTCGCCCGTGATTTCCTTCGAAAGCGCCGAAGGCTGGCGCGTTCAGCAGTCGATGATGCTGCTGTGCCGTGAATTCGAAAGGAGCGCGCAGTTCAACCAGCCGGCGTTGACCAAATCCCCTCTTTCGGCAGCGGTGATCGACTCGGTTCTCGAATATGTCCGGGTGCGTCATGGGCCGCACATCGATCCGGAAGGCAAGGTCCCGTTGCCCGCAGCCTTGCGAAGGTCGGTGCTCTATCTTCGCGCCCATCTGTCCGACAACATCCGCATGGCGGACCTGGTATGCGTCAGCGGTGTCAGCGAACGGAGCCTTTTCAATCAGTTCGACGAATTTCTCAACATAACCCCGATGCGCTATCTGGAAATCAAGCGGCTCGAACGTGCCCGCGGAGAGCTGCTTGCGGGCAAGAGTGGCGTTGCCGAAATTGCCAGGCGGGCTGGGTTCCGCCACATGGGTCGGTTTTCGCTGCGTTACCGTAAAGCCTACGGCGAAACGCCCTCTCAGACCCTATCCGAAAGCCGCTGCTATTATCCCGATCCTGAAACAAATGGCGTACGGCCCCTCGATGTGCAATCAAAACCCTAGCCGTTCGCAACTCCGCTGTGCTGTCTGCGCCCATGACGCCACGATCATGGACAGCTCTCGCCCCCACTATACTGGCGGCAAATCGCCCCCTCCTCATTGCCTACTATCCGGTTCAGGATCCGCTGGTGCCGGAAGACCGACTGACAGCTTATGAACGAGCTGGTGTCGATGTGATCGAGTTGGGCTTGAAGGCGCAAAACCCCAAGATGGATGGAGCGATCGTCAGTGCTTCAATGCAACGCGCGACTGGGTGCGGACATGTCAGCGATGCTGTTCCAACAGCTCGGCGGCTTCGAGCGTTGAAACGCCCTATTCCCGGTGTGCTGATATGCTATCCCGAACCTCAGGTCCTTCAAGCGGATACGGAATGGTCGGAGTTCGACGCCGTGCTTTGCCTGGAAACCGACCATGTGGCACAGAAACAAGTCGCGTCTCTGGTGCGACAAAGACACTCCCGCACAGTCGAGATGCTTCCGTATGAATTCGGCGATGCAGAAATCGACCGAGCACGCACCGCCAGCTCCTACGTGATGCTGCAGTACACCTCGGGCAAGACGGGACTCCGTCAAGATCGAGATCCGAGGCTGAAGTCTCGGCTGTCCTCATTGCGGGAGGCCGGCATCGCCGTGCCGATCATCGCGGGAGTCGGCATATCCGACACCGACCAGGTGCGCGATGCTATGGACCAGGGGGCAGGCGGCATCGTCGTTGGCTCGAAGGCTGTGCAAATGGCCGAAATGGGGATCAGCGCGCTTGAAGACTATCTCTGGGAGATGAGAGAGACGCTCGACAATGGCTGATTTGTTTCTCGGAATTGATCTCGGGACGACGTCGGTCAAGGCCGCCGTTCTTGATCAGGCAGGAAAGTGTATCGCGAGTTTCTCTGAAAGCCATCCGATGGCCAGACCCGGCGCCGGACTGGCTGAACAGGACCCAGCACACTGGATGGATCTGATCGACCGGTGTTTGACTTCCTTTTCTGCGAAAGGCTTGGGTCCAAGAATAAGCCAGGGTGCACTGACCAGTCAGGTCAATACCCACGTTTTTGTCGATCGCTCGGGCCATCCGTTGCTTCCGGCAATCGTCTGGCAGGACACACGGGCCACACGGGAGGCCGCTGAACTGGATGCCAGACTGAGCGAGGCGGAGAAGATCGAGATCCTCGGCGCCCCGATCCCGATCGACGCGTCGCATCCGCTGGCTCGGATTCTCTGGGTGCAACGCCACCTTCCGGAAATCTGGGAAAAAACCACGCATGTCCTGCTGCCCAAGGACTACGCGTTTTTGAAGTTGACCGGAAACATTGTCACCGATCCCCTGTCCAATATCGGTCTGGTCGGCGAGGATCTGCGCTATGCCGGTCGGATTCTCGACCTCGTCCCTGGAGCTGCAGAACGGATGGCGCCTCTCGCTGGCGTGACGGAGACGGTCGGAACAACCGGAACGTCCACCGCCCTTCCCGGCATCCCGATGGCCAACGCGACCATGGACGGCTGGGTAGGCTTGATGGGTGCCGGAGCAACGACAGAAGGAGAAAGTGTCTATCTGAGTGGCACCAGTGAAATCCTCGGCATCGCGTCACACACCGTGACCAATCAACCCGGCATCATTGTCTTTGCCGAAGCAGAGGGAATCAGGATCCATACCGGACCGACCCAATCAGGAGCCGCTTCGCAATCATGGTTTTGCGACGTGGCTCATTTGGACATCGAAGAGATGTCCAATTTGGTCGCCTCCACACCGCGCCGCGCGCCGACACCGCTTTTTCTGCCGCAGCTCGCGGGCGAACGCGCGCCGCTTTGGAACCCGGATCTTCGCGGGGCTTTTTTGGCGCTGGATGCCGGAATGACAACGGCAGATTTCGCCCGCGGCGTCTATGAAGGCGTCGCCTTCTCAGCACGCCACGTCCTGGATGCGCTATCGCCGTCTGCCGACGTCTACAGCGATACCTTGAGATGCGGCGGTGGAGGTTTTCGCTCGGATGCATGGGCTCAGATTCGCGCCGACATTCTGGGCAAGCGACTCATGCGGTTGGGCGTGAATGAACCGGGCATTGTCGGATCAGTCTGCATTGCCGCGGTCGCCCATGGAAGTCATGCGACCCTGGCTGATGCGCACAGGTCCTTTGCCCGCTACGATCGTGAATGGGAACCTGATCCGAAGAACCGCGACCTCTACGATGCCCTGTTCGAGATCTACAAGGACGCAATTGAGACCAATGCTCGGATCTCAGGAGATATCGCCGGTGTGCATCATGCCCGTTAGACCGACGCCTATCCGGATTCTGCAAAAATGTGGTGGTTCGGCCTATGCATCACAGCCATGACGCAGGAATACTGCGAATTAACCGACAAAATGGGAGGTTTACATGAAATCAGCGTTATTTGCCGCCGGACTGACTGTCCTGTCCGCAACTGCGGCGCTCGCACAGGACGTCACGGTCGTCACCCCTTATCTCGCTCAGCCGGGCACACAAATGTATCTGGAGGGTTTTGAAGCCCGCGCCGGTGAGTTGGGCTGGAACGTCAATGTCATCGACACGGCTGGTGACGTAGCAGCGGTGATCTCCCGTATCGAGGACGCGGTCACCCAGAAGGTCGATGCCATTATCATCAACGTCGATCCGGCCCAGATCATAGCGGGTCTTCAAGTGGCTTCGGAAGCAGGCATTCCAGTGATCGGCATGGATTCCGGAACCGACCCGCTTCTCTACACCAATGTCACCTCAAACGGTTATGCCATGGCCGCCGAAACGGCCGTCTATGTCGCGAACCAGATCGAAGGCAAGGGCAATGTCGTAATGTTCGTCTTCGACGCCTTTCCGCCGGTCCAGATCCGCGGTGTCATTGCCGATGCGGTCTTCGGCAACTACCCCGACATAACGGTTATGGACCGTATTACGCCAGATGTGCAGGACGGCGGCATCGCCGACAGCCGGGCAAAAATGGAAGCAGTCTTGGCAGCAAACCCTGATCCGGGCAGTGTCGCAGCAGTGTGGGCCGCCTGGGACCAGCCGGCACTCGGAGCTTTGCAGGCGATCGAGGATGCGGGACGAGCCGATGAAGGCATTGTCATCGTCGGTATGGACGCCAACCCGCAGGCCCGCGACGCCATTGCCGCAGGTGGCAACTTCGAAGCCTCCATGGCGCAGGATTTCGTCGGCATCGGCTCTGCGGTTGCAGATGCTGCCGCGCGGGCGATTGCCGGTGAAGAGAGCCGGCAGGGTGTGATCTACGTTCCGACGAAGCTCATCACCAGCGCGAACGTCAAGGATTGATCCCAGCCTCGACGAACAGCATACGATGCCCGCCTTTTTGCAGCTCGAAGGCCTGACGAAGCGCTACGGCTCGGCAACGGTGCTGCAGGATGTAACGTTGGAACTACAGTCAGGGCGGGTTCACGCGCTGATGGGCGAAAATGGTGCCGGCAAATCGACATTGATCAAGTTGATTGCCGGTGTCGTGCCCCCCGACGCGATGACGGTCCGAAAGGAGGGCCGGCAAATTGCAATCGGATCGAGTAACGATGCCGCTCGAGCCGGATTTCGCTTTATCCACCAGGAGCTCAATATCGTTCCGTCACTGTCGGTGGCGGAAAACATCCTGCTTGGGCACGCTATCCCGAATCGAATGGGCCTGTTGGTCAACTGGCGCGAGATGGCTCACCGGGCACGATCTGCACTCTCCGAACTCGGCATTGATCACATCGATGTCAAAGTTCACGCCGGTGCCCTTGGCACCGGTGACCGAATGCTGATCAAGCTCGCCTCGGCTTTGGTGTCACACCCAGGCGAATCCCGCCCCTGCCTCTACGTGCTGGACGAACCGACAGCGGCTCTCAACGACAACGAGGTCGAAAAACTCTTCGCCGTAGTCCAACGCCTCAGGGCCGAAGGCGCGGCTGTCCTTTACGTATCGCACCGCATGAGTGAGATCATGCAGATTTGTGACGACGTCACTGTGCTCCGAAACGGCAAAAAGATCAGTACCGCGGCTGTGTCAGATACGAGCCGTGACGGGATCATCCTGGACATGACTGGCAGGGATATCGGCCAAGCTTACCCGAATCGCAAAGCGGATATCGGAAACACCGTATTGTGCCGGATGGAGCGAGTGGCAACCCGAACGTTGACCGGAGTCGACTTTACGTTGCGCGAGGGCGAAATCCTTGGGGTAGCCGGCCTCGCCGGCGCAGGGCAAACCGATGTCCTGAGCCTGTTTTTGGGTGGTGATCGACAGCTCCTGGGAAGCGCGCAACTCGATGGCAAACCGCTCCCGGGTTCGCCGGCTGAAGCCTGGCGTCGCGGCGTCGCCTGTGTTCCGCAGGAGCGGCGCTCTCAGGGATTGATGATGACGATGGGTGTCAGGCCCAATACGCTGCTTCCTCACTTGAAAGGCCTGCTGGCCAGATTGAGACGCGAACGGGCAATGACCCGGAACCTCGCCCAGAGAGTTGGTCTGAAGTACGAGAATACCGAACAATCAGTATGGCAGCTGTCCGGCGGAAACCAGCAAAAGGTAGTGTTTGCCCGGGCTTTGGCCGAAACACCGCGACTGTTGCTTCTGGACGAACCCACCCGCGGCGTCGATATAGGCGCGAAATTCGAGATCTACGGCTTGATGCGTCAACTCAGCGCTGGTGGTTGCGGCATGATCATGGCTTCCAGCGATCTGCCCGAACTTCTGGGCATGTGTGACCGTATCCTTGTGCTCCATGACGGAAAGCAGGCCGACATTCTCGACCCTAACAAACTGCATACAAGCGATCTGCTAAGCGCTTTCTATGCGCCTCCATCTGCGAGGTCTGCATGACAGCTCAGCTGCGCCAACTCGGTACCCTGATCGGACTTTGCCTGATCATCCTGTTCTTCACGGTTCAACTGCCCGAAACCTTTCTGACGGCACGCAACCTCCTCAACATATCGCAGCAGATATCGATGTTGGCCGTGGTCGCTTTTGCCATGACGGTGGTCATGGTGATGAACGACTTTGACCTGTCTGTCGGTTCGATGGCGAGCCTCGCCGGCGTTGTAGCGGCCGTCCTGTTTGCGGCAGATTACCCGGTCTATGTCGGCGTCGTGGCGGCGCTGGCAATTGGTGTGGCAGGTGGCGTTTTCAACGGTTTCCTCGTCGCGGTGATTGGAATTCTCCCTTTTGTCGCCACGCTCGGCACCTTGACGATTTTCAGCGGCCTCGCTTTTTTTATCAGCGGCGGCAGAACCATATTCGGCCGTGACATCCCGGCCGAGTTTTCGGGCTTTGCCCGGTCTGGCATCCCGCTCGACGCGATCGGTCTGGAGGCGCTGAAGTTCCCGGCTTTGTCCCTGACGGCGCTGATCGTGCTCGTTCTTGTGTGGATCACGCTTGAGCAGACCACCTACGGCCGTCGCCTCTATGCCATTGGAGGAAACATCGAGGCGGCGCGTCTTGCCGGGATACGAGTTCGGCTCCTTCGGCTAAGCGCTTTTGCGGTGACGGGTCTTGGAGCTGCCGTCGCCGGCCTGATGTATGCCAGTCGCGTCGCCTCCGCCAACCCCACCCAGGGATCGGGTTTGATGCTGGATGCCATCGCCGCCGTCTTTCTCGGCATGACCATGGGCAAGGAAGGCGAACCGAGAGTGCATGCAACTCTCGTCGGGGTTCTCATTCTGGGAATACTCGACAATGGCCTGACCCAGATGAAAGTCGATTCCTATGTCCGGGAAATGTTGATCGGCGCGATTGTCATCATCGCCGTGGCATCGTCGTCTTTGGGCCGGCGAAATTGATGGTCATCACTCTTTTTCAGGCGGCAAAAAATTGCCGCACAGCCACAGCGAAACCTCCGCTGCCTCCGATACCGTTGCGAACGTAAAGGTCTGCTCCTGCGCCCTGTCACCGGAGATATGCAGATGTATCGACCGATCATTGTCGGCGGCGTCTACCAACAGATCTCCAGGCTCCAGCAGGAGTGCGGAAGTATGGTATGGCGTCACCTGCACCAGACCCACAGTGCCGTCGGCAATTCTCAGAAAGGCACCGGACCGGTCCTCTGTATGCAGGATTTCGCGTATCGGCCGACCCGGATAGGCATTCGAGAAGGCGACCAGAAGAGATCCGGTATCCTCGTTGTCGGCAATCTCGTCCGACCTCTCACGCATCTGCCGCAGATACCCGTAAATGCCGACGCCAGCCAAAACCGTCAGAGCCAACAGCCAAAATCCAAATGTCATGGGTACCCCCGATCGATGCTGGCGGTCCGCCTACTATGACTCCTCAGATCCGCTCGGGCTAGCCCGCATTTCTCACCCTCTCTGTGGTCTGCGCCGGCTCAGGCGCGCGTCAGCGTAGGAGAAGTGCGCAGAGCGTACCGAGCGTACGGTCAAGCGCTTCGACGCACGCTGTCGCGCGCTTCAGCCGGCCCGAAGGGTTGCATTTCGGCGGACATCTACGGTCCCATGCGCCTCAACCGTATGGCCCGATACGCTTTTCGTCGCCTGGAACCGTATCTGCCTCGCCGAAAGGCAACGCAGACGACAGAGAGGGTGAGAAATGCGGGCTAGAGCCGTCTCCGGCGAGCAGCACTCCAGAACCGAATCTGCCTGCGCCATTGCGGAACACGCAGCGGATTCTCCAGCAATGATGTCCCGGATGCCTCAGCCCGGTCGAAAATCATCGAAGCGGTCGTGACCGGCAGAAAAGCGGCGAAGTTGCTTGCTGAGACCGTTGTCATGCTGTTGCGGGCACGACCCAGATGCTCGCGTCCCAGTGCGACAAAGGCTGACAGTACTTGTTCGAGCTTGGAGCTGTCCTTGTTCGACAGGAACCCCTCTCGATCCAGGCCTGTGGCAGAAAGGATATCGCCCGGGACATAGACTTGGCCGCGGCTTCGATGAAGCGGCATCAGCTGCAAGACACCCGCAACGAGCTGCGCGACACCGGCGTGCCCCGCGGCGGTTGCCGTATCGGCATTGTCCGATCCATCGAGAACCTGCGTTGAGAGCTGAATCAACGTCGATGCCGTTTCACCGGCATAGCCTTCAAACGTGTTTCGATCCGGCATCGGATCGTCATAGAGATCAAAGCGTCGTGCTTCGATCATGTTGATGAGTGCCGGGCGCGACAATTCATATTTTTCCATGCTCTGCAGCAACGCCGCCGCAACCGGGTGCCCGGATCCATCACCGTGAGCTTCTCCATCGAGGAGATCTTTCCACCATTGCATGCGGATTTCGCCCAACATTGGCTCGCTCACCAACTCCCGAACGCGCGCCAACTCGAGATTGAAGGCGTACAGGGAGGCCAGCGAGCCGCGGGCTTGGTCGGGCGCAAGCAGGGCGCAAAGATAGCGGTCGCGGTCACCTTCCCGAAGCAACGACAGGCAGGCCTGCTGGTTGCTATCCATGGGACCGGTCAGACGGCTATCAATGCGGCTGCGACCGCGCGCGACTCAGCCAGCATGACATTATAGGTCCGCACGGCCGCGCCCGTGCTCATGGGGTCTGAAATGATGTTGGCATCGCGGAGCTTTGCCTTGAGATCCGGCAGCATCGGTCGGATATCTTGACCCGTTCCAATCAGCAGGACGTCGATCGTTCCAGCCTCATCGAGAACCCGCTGAAGCGAGTTTTCGTCTATCGGATCACCTTCAACATTGTCCCAACCGTGAATGCCGGATGGCAGGCACAACAACGAGCCGCGATGCGACATGTCGGCGAAGCGAAATCCGCCATCGCCGTAGGCATCGATCGGTGCCCGGCCGGGAAAGTGCGCATCACGGATTTCGATGCCCCGGCGCATCGTCTATGCCACCCCGGGCGCCTGCCCCGTGTCTTCCTTCTCGTCGTCATCAGTCTTTTCGATACCGGCGCGGAAGGTCTCACCGCGCAGCTTGAAGAGGATCAAGACGGGCGCAGCGATAAAGATCGACGAATATGTGCCGACGATGACGCCGAATATCATGGCAAAGGTGAATGACCGGATCACCTCTCCGCCGAAGATGAACAGCGACAACAAGGCCAGCAACGTGGTCACCGATGTCAGCACGGTACGCGACAGCATCTGATTGATCGACAGATCGAGCAGTTCTGTCAGTGGCATCTTCTTGTATCGTCGCAAGTTCTCGCGCACTCGGTCATACACAACGACCGTATCATTCAATGAATAACCGACAATGGTCAGCACCGCCGCGATACTCGACAGGTTGAACTCCACCTGGGTTATGACAAACATCCCGATCGTCAGCACCACGTCGTTGACTGTCGCTATGATCGCTCCAACTGCAAACTGCCACTCGAAGCGGAACCAGATGTAGATCAGGATGGCAAACAACGAGGCAAGGACCGCTATGGTCCCGGCGCGCGCCAGTTCGCCGGACACGGTCGGTCCAACCACCTCGACACGGCGAATCGTGTAGTCGCTTTCAAGGTCACTACGAACTTTTGCAATAACCGATTGCTCGGCGTTGTCGCCGCCACCCTGCGCCTGGACTCGTATCAGCACCTCTTGCGGAGACCCGAATTCCTGAACCTGAACATCGCCGAGATTGAGGTCTGACAAACGTGATCGGATGTTCGCGATATCGGCGTCACCCTGCTTGGCCTGGACCTCAATGATCGATCCGCCCTTGAAGTCGATGCCGTAGTTCATGCCGACGGTCGCAAAGAGCGCCAGTGAAGCAATGGCAGCAACTGCGGAGAACAGGAACGTCACCCGCCTCAGCCACATGAATTTGTAGCGGGCCTTGGTGAACAGTTCCGACATCAACCCCCTCGGCAGAGCCTTCGGTCGTTTGCGACGCACCCATTCGGCAATCATCCAGCGGGTGACGGTGAACGCCGTAAACACGGTGGTGATGATACCGATGGCAAGCGTTACGGCAAATCCGCGCACCGGTCCGGAACCGAGATAGAACAGAATAACCGCTGCGATGAGGGTCGTGATGTTGGCGTCGAGGATGGTCCCGAACGCGCGTTGGAATCCGGCGTCGATCGCCTGAATCAGCGATCGCCCTCCTCGCCTTTCTTCCTTGATGCGCTCGTAGATGAGGACGTTGGAGTCCACTGCCATGCCGACGGTGAGCACGATACCGGCAATACCAGGCAATGTCAGCGTTGCTCCCAACACCGACAACAACGCGATGATCATGATGACGTTGAAGATCAACGCCAGATTGGCGATCAGCCCGAGGAATCCATAGGCGACGAAGATGAACGCGACGACAAGGATGGCGCCGATAATGCCGGCCGTTTCACCAGCCGCGATCGAGTCGGCACCAAGGCCCGGACCCACAGTCCGTTCTTCGATCACGGTCATGGTCGCCGGCAGTGCGCCCGCTCTAAGGAGTACTGCAAGATCGTTAGCGCTCTCGACCGTGAAGTTGCCCGAGATCTGCCCCGATCCACCCAGAATGGGCTCATTGATCACCGGCGCCGAAATAACCTGATCGTCGAGGACAATGGCAAACGGAAACCCTACATTTTGCTGGGTCACCTGGCCGAAGCGTTGGGCGCCCTTGGTATCGAAGCGGAACGTCACGATCGGTTCGTTGGTGCGCTGGTCGAATCCGGCCTGCGCATCCACGAGATTTTCACCCGATACCAGCTCGCGTCTCTGGATCAGATACGGAATCGGAGGATCGTCGGTGGAATACAGGATTTCGGCGGTGGGCGGCGGCCGGCCGTTGAGCGCCTCCTCGACCGGCATCGTCCGGTCCACCAACCGGAACGAAAGCTTGGCAACCTGGTTCAATATGCTCTTCAGGCGCTCCGGATCATCGAATCCAGGCACCTGAACAAGAATCCGGTCATCGCCCTGACGCTGGATAACCGGCTCGGTCGTTCCCAGTTCATCGACACGCCTGCGTACAACCTCGATCGATTGTGTGACGGCGGAGGATATTCGGTGATTGATCCCCTCCTCAGTCAGCGTGATCTGCAACAAACCCGGTTGCGGCTCATCGATCTCGGCTTCTCGGATAATGCCGCCGCCCAGCAAGCCTCCTGCAACCGGTTGAGTCAGCTCCGCAAGCGCCTCTGTGGCACGTTCGACATTTGCCGAATCGCGGATTCGAACCTGAGCCGTCAGATCGTTGCCGGACAGACCGGTATAGCCGATACCCCCCTCTCGCAGCAGCCGACGCATATCGTCGACAACTGTTTCCAGCCGTTCCTCTTCGATATCAGCCCGCTCGACCCGCAGGAGGATGTGGGAGCCACCTTGAAGGTCCAGTCCCAGGGTCAGTTGCCGGTGCGGAAACCAGTCAGGCAGTTCGGCCAGTTGTTGCTTGGTGAAGAGGTTGGGTGCCGCAAAGATCACGCCGGCAAGCACGGCAAGCCAAATGAGCGTTGTCTTCCAGCGGGAAAAATAGAGCATAGAGGTCCCAGTTCTTCAGGCATGACCGCCAAGGGCGGTTTTTCGGCAGTTTGGCGATAAATCCGCAGACTACGCCCTATGGCGCCTACTTGCTGTTGGCCGCTTCCTTGACCGGTTCGCCCTTCACTTTGACGTCCGCGAGCAAGGAGCGCATGACGCGCACGCGCAATCCATCCGCGATTTCGACTTCCAATTCGGCGTCATCGATCACTTTTGTGACTTTCCCGGTGATTCCTCCCCCGGTTACGACCTGATCGCCCCGGCGGACATTGTTCAGCATTTCCTGCCGCTTCTTCACTTGCTGGCGCTGCGGTCTGATGATCAGGAAATACATGATCACAAAAATCAGCACGAAGGGCATGATCTGGATCAGAATATCACCACCACCACCGCCGGCGGCCTGGGCATATGCCGGGGTTACAAACATGTATGGGCTCCTTCCAGAAAATCGTCACCTAACCGTCAGCCCGGAAAACCGGCCTTTCGGTGAGCGGAATATAGTAGTCGAGGCGGGTAATGCAACAAAAGAGGCCGTGTGCCAAGCCTTTTCGTTCGCCCGGCAGCGTGCTACCGCACGGCAAGCCGGAACGTAGGAGTGTAAGCCTTGCAGGACGCCCTGTTGAAGACCCTGTTGGAGGAAATCAGGCAGCTGACCAGCGCTGTTGAAGCGCTGGCCCCGGAAAAGACCAAAAACAATGATTTCGAATGCGCCGAGTGTTTTATCTGGGATCCCGCCACGCAGTATTTGCAGCCGGTGCCCAAGCCCAACCGGATCGACATCGGGCTGATCCGAGGTGTTGACCGAGTCCGTGACATTCTGCACGACAATACATCGCGCTTCGCCGACGGACTGCCGGCCAACAACGTGCTTTTGTGGGGCGCCCGCGGCATGGGAAAATCATCGCTGGTCAAAGCGACGCATGCCGCGGTTTTGTCTGAGGCCACTGACTCCGCGCGCCCCTTGAAGCTGGTTGAAATCCATCGCGAAGACATTGAAAGCCTGCCGCGGCTCATGGGGTTGCTTCGCGACCGCAACGAGCGTTTCATCCTGTTCTGTGACGATCTCTCGTTCGATCACGACGACACCAGCTACAAATCACTGAAAGCAGCGCTGGAGGGCGGGCTTGAGGGGCGCGCCGCCAATGTCGTCTTTTATGCGACCTCGAACAGGAGGCACCTGCTGCCTCGTGACATGATGGAAAACGAGCGGTCGACCGCCATAAATCCCTCTGAAGCCGTCGAGGAAAAGGTCTCACTTTCGGACCGCTTCGGCCTGTGGCTCGGGTTTCACAAGTGCAGCCAGGACGAGTATCTGGAAATGGTCGGTGCTTATGCCGACTACTTCGGCCTGAAAGCCGATCCCGACACAATGCGTGCAGAAGCACTGGAATGGTCGACCACACGAGGCGCCCGCTCCGGTCGCGTTGCTTGGCAGTTCATTCAGGATCTGGCCGGCCGGCTCGGAAAACCGCTTGCTGATTGAGTTTTAACGCTGGTCCAAAACCAACAAAACCGGGCTCGAGGGAACGAACGAACCCGGTTTTGTCGGTGGAGACCGGAGGGTCTCTATTCGAGATAGCCGAGCGGATCGACGGGCTTTGCGTCCTTGCGGATTTCGAAGTGCAGTTTCGGACGGTTTGCCTGACCACTCATGCCTGAAAGAGCGACCACCTGGCCGCGCGATACGTTGTCGCCGCGCTTTACGACCAGTTCGCTGGCATGGCCGTAGACACTGACCAGGCCGTTGTCGTGACGCACCAGCACGGTGTTGCCGTATTCCTTCAAGCCGTCACCGGAGTAGATAACCACGCCGTTTTCTGCCGCTTTGACGGGCGTTCCGTTGGGCAATGATATATCTATGCCGTCATTGGCGGAACCAAATTGGTTCATCACCTGCCCTTTTGCCGGCCAGCGCAGTTTGCTGATGCCCGTGGCCTTCGGCGCATTGGCCTCAACCTTGGACTTTTCAGCCACGCTTGCGTTTCTTTGCGGCTGGACGGAAGGCTTCGTCGGTGTTGTCTTTTTCGGCACGCTGGCGGTTTTCACTGTGTCCACACCGGCGCCGCCAGCAGGAATGGAGAGTTTCTGGCCAATACGAATAACGGATTTGTCGAGGCCATTTGCCTTCTTGAGAGCCGAAACGGATACACCGGACCGGGATGCAATGCGGCTCAACGTATCTCCTGACTCAACCGTATAGATCGACCCGGCGGAAGCGGTTTGCTTCGGTGCAGCTTGCTTGACGGGCTGCCTGGCCGGTTCCTTGGTCACCGGTGCTACGGTCGCAGCCGCGACATTGGTCGGCTTAGGCTGCGAAACAGCCTGCCGCGTCGCCGGAGCGCTCGGCAATACCGCGAACTGACGGCTCGGCGCCGGAGTCGGCACGGGGACATTGTTGGGATTCGCCTGCCCTTCATAACCGGTGCTCGACCGCGCTGCCCGCGTTTGCGGATGGTTGTCGGGCGCAGAAACCGGTGCTTTGCGGGAGTAGACGTAGGTCGGGATGGTCACGACCTGACCGGTCTTGATGCGTGAAGCATCGCTGATCCCGTTCGCTTTGAGGATTTCACGTGCCGGAACGCCATAACGGCGAGACAGATTGTAGATAGTCTCACCCTCGGCAATGGTGACGCGCGTACCGCCGGCTGCTGTCCAGCCATTGGCATTGCCATTCGGACGCACGGCAGCATTTTTGGCCGGATTTGTTCCGGTGATCATCGGATCAACGTTCGTCGGGGTCGCGGCTGGTTGGGCCACCTTTGTGGCCGTGGGTGCATTCCTGCTAGCTGTCTTCGGCGTTGGAACGCTCTGGGGCGCACTCACCGGTGCCGTCTGAGGCTGCCTGGCGGTTGCCGTCGCATCAGGAACCGGCGCCAGGCGAACCTGCTTGACCGGAGGTTCGACGGCGGGCGCACTGCGCAACGGCTGACGCTGGACGGTTTGTGGCGCCGAAACCGGCTGAGTTCGGTAACCCGGTGCCTGTTGCTGGTATCCAGTGCCTGTGGGGCGCTGATACGTCGGCCGGGCATTTGTCGGCGGCGCAAGGCGTGTGGATGATGGAACAGATCCGGTCTGGGTTCGATCATATGACCCCGTTTGGGCACTCCGATCACCCGGATATGGCTGGCTCACCGGCGAAGGTGGCACCGTGTTGGGAACGCCTTCGGGAACTGTGCCGGTAAACAGCCCCTCATCGAAACGCGACACCCCCGAGCTGCACCCTGCAGCAAGTGCCGCCAGGCACACGGCACTGGCAAGCCGAACGGTTGTCTTAGCAGAAACAGCAGGACGCCTGATATGCATTGAACAAGCCCATTACGCAAAACTGGATGAGCTTATTTAACAACGTTAAGGTTACTGCGTGGTTAAGGCCGAAAGGCGAGTTTGCAAGCTGCCTCGCCCTTTACAAAACGGCCGCTTTGCCTTCTTGCAAAGGCTGGAAGCGAACCGTGAAAAGATCTTCCCGTTCGAACCGGCTGCCGATTTTGGTCAACCGCACTAGCATTTGGGGCTGGTCCGCCGCGCCGATCGCCGTGATCATTCGGCCGCCGGAAACCAGCCGCTCGACAAAGGACCTTGGCATGTCGTCAAATGCCGCCGTCACAAGAATGCGATCGAAGGTACCCTCTTCGTCCTTCCAGCTTCGGCCGTCACCCGTCGCAACGACGACGTTTTGCAAACCCAGATGCGCCATGCGCTGTCCGGCGAGTTGCGACAGGGTCCTGAAGCGGTCAACGGTGACTACTCGATCAACCAGATGTGCCATAACCGCCGCTGTGAAGCCTGATCCGGTACCAATTTCCAGAACTCTTTGTCCGGGCTTCAAGTCCAGCAGATAGAGCAATTGAAGGCTGAGGTCGACGCCTTCCATAACCTCGCCGCATTCAATCGGCAGCGATCGGGTCGAATAGGCCGCATCGGCAAATTCGGGAGGCGCAAACAGACCGCGAGGTGTCTTTTCCACGGCCGCCAGCAATTCAGGGTTGGAGATCCCTTCCGCACGCATCCGCAGAAGCAAGGCTGCGAAACCCTCCTTGTCAGACATACGGATGTTCAACTCAGTTCCTCCGCAAGGCGCTGTTGAACCTCGTAGTCCGTCAGATCGAGTTTCAGCGGCGTGACAGATATCCGGTTTTTGCCAAGGGTCGAAAAGTCGCTGTCGGCTTTCTGTTCCTCAAACCGTCGCTTGAATCGCAGCCAATAGTAGGGAAGCCCGCGGCCGTCCTCGCGCCCTTCGATCTCAATTCCATGGGTCAGCCTGCCCTGGGATGTTACGTTTGTCCCCTCGATCTCATCCGGTCCGCAATGCGGAAAGTTGACATTGAGGAACGTTCCCTGGGGCAAATCGATTGAGATCAACCTACGCAAAAGATCCGGCCCGTGCACCTCTGACGTCTCCCAGGGCAGAACGCGTCCCTCGTGCCAGTTGTAAGCCTGACTGAGTGCGATCGAACGAATTCCGAGCAGCGTTCCTTCGATCGCACCAGCCACGGTCCCTGAGTAGGTCACGTCGTCGGATATGTTCTGCCCGGCATTGACCCCGGAAAGCACGAGGTCAGGCGGTTGGTCCATCAATTTGCGCACGCCCATGATGACACAATCCGTGGGCGTACCGCGCAGCGCAAAGCGCTGGGGCGCAATCTCACGCAGCCTCAGTGGCTCCGACAGGGTCAGTGAGTGGGCCAATCCGCTTTGATCGGTCTCCGGAGCTACAACCCAGATGTCGTCTGAAAGGGTGCGTGCGATGCGCTCAAGGACCGCAAGGCCCTCGGCGTGAATCCCATCGTCGTTGGTCAGCAGCAGGCGCATGGCCGCTTCCTCTGTTGAGCTTCAGTCAAGAGATCCGTTCAATCCGAGTTACGCCATTCATATAGGGCTGAAGAACATCCGGAACGGAGATTGAACCGTCTTCGTTGAGATAATTTTCCATGACGGCAATCAGCGCCCGACCGATGGCGACGCCCGAGCCGTTGAGAGTATGCACGAACCGAAGGCCCTTTTCGCCAGCCGAACGGTAACGGGCAGCCATTCGACGCGCTTGGAAATCGCCGCAAACCGAGCAGGACGATATCTCCCGATAGGTGCCCTGTCCCGGCAACCATACCTCGAGGTCATAGGTCTTGCGGGCTCCAAAGCCGATATCGCCGGTGCACAGATTGACGACCCGATAGTGCAGATCCAGGCGTTTCAAGACTTCCTCCGCACAGGCCGTCATGCGTTCATGCTCATCAAGCGAACTGTCCGCATCGGTGATCGAAACCAGTTCCACTTTGTTGAACTGATGCTGGCGAAGCATGCCGCGCGTGTCCCGTCCGGCCGATCCGGCTTCCGAACGAAAACAAGGTGTCAGGGCGGTGAATCGAAGCGGCAGTTCTTCCTGCTCCAACACCGACTCGCGTGCGAGATTGGTCAGCGGAACCTCAGCCGTCGGTATCATCCAACGCCCGTCAGTGGTCTGAAACAGGTCTTCGGCAAATTTCGGCAATTGGCCGGTTCCATAGACGACCTCGTCACGGACCAACAGCGGCGGCACGACTTCCTGGTATCCGTGTTCGGTCGTATGCAAGTCGAGCATGAATTGGCCGAGTGCCCGTTCCAATCGGGCAAGTTGACCACGAAGCACCACGAAGCGGCTGCCGGCAAGACGGGCTGCAGCTTCGAAATCCATATCGCCCAGCGCTTCGCCGATCTCGAAATGCTCCAGGGCCGGATGATTCCAGCCGGGGCGATTGCCGACACGGCGAACCTCGACATTGTCGGCTTCGTCTGCACCCACCGGGACATCACTCAGCGGCACATTGGGAAGTGCGGCAAGCGTTTGCTCCAACCGGGAATCGAGCTCCCGCACCTCTTCTTCGGCGGTCTGCAGCGCACCTTTCAGGTTGGCGACCTCGGATTTGAGTTTTTCGGCGGCCTCGAGATCCTTGCGTCCCATCGCAGCGCCGATCTCCTTGGATGCGGAATTGCGTCGCGACTGCATGTCCTGCAGAGTTTGGACCATCTCACGGCGATTTTCGTCCAAAGCAACGATCCCGGCGGCTGCCGGTTCGCCGCCACGCGCTTCGAGCGCCGCATCGAGTGCAGCGGCATTCTCTCGAATCCATTTGATATCAAGCATTGACGTCAGGCCTGTTCGAACTCACACAGGCAGCCGCGGCGTGACAGGACTCCGGTGCGGATTGAGGTAGTCCTGCTCTAGGAGGTCGATGCGTCCGGAGTGGTCGTCTCATCCTCTGAAGCCTCATCGGCTTCGTCAGCGTTCTCTCTCTCCGCGCGGCTTCGTTCCACGAGTCGGGCTGCGTAGATGGCGATTTCGTAGAGAAGGATGGTCGGAAGTGCAAGGCCGATCTGGCTCGCCGGGTCCGGTGGCGTAAGGATCGCGGCGGCAACAAATGCCGCCACGATCGCATATTTTCGTTTCGATGCCAGGCCATCTGCCGTGACAAGGCCAACGCGCGCAAGCAACGTGGTCACGACGGGCAGCTGAAAGACGAGACCGAACGCGAAGATCAGCGTCATGATAAGGTCGAGATATTCGGAGACCTTGGGCAGCAGTTCAATCGCCACCTGCCCGTTGCTGGCTGGTTGTTCCATGGCCAGGAAGAACCACAGCACCATTGGGGTGAAGAACAAGTAGACTAGCGCCCCACCCAAAAGAAACAGCAGTGGCGATGCGACCAGGAACGGCACGAAAGCCGCCTTCTCGTTCTTGTAAAGGCCCGGAGCAACGAACTTGTAGATCTGCGCGGCGATAACCGGAAAGGCTATAACTAGCCCGCCAAACATCCCAATCTTGATCTGGGTGAAAAAGAACTCCTGAGGCGCGGTGTAGATCAATTCGATCTGGCGACCCTCGAGGCCAGCCAAATCGACAGCCCAGGTGAACGGCACCACCAACATGTTGAAGATCTGTTTGGCAAAGAAGAAGCAAAACAGAAAAGCCACAAAGAACCCGACCACAGCCCATAGAAGGCGTTGGCGCAGCTCAATCAGGTGAGAGAGCAACGGCTGCGGAGTGTCGTCCAGCTGTTCTTCTTTTGTCACGCGGCATCTCCGCTGGATTTTGCGGATTTGGCAGCCGCCGGTTTCCTGCGGGTGGTGGAAGCAGCCGGTTTCTTGGGCGCCGCCCCCGTCTTGGCTGCAGTCTTAGTCCCCGCCACCTTGCTGGCTGGCCTGGTTGTTTTTGGTTTGGTCGCAGACTTTGGCGCTGCAGCCTTTGCGGCCGCTTTGGGAGCAGCAGCCTTGGTGGCGGCCTTGGATGTCGGAGCCTTCGCGGGTGTCCTGCGACTACGCGTTGATGTGGCCGATTTGGCCTTGGACGCACCGTTGGGGGTGGTCTTTGCCTGTTTCTTCGCGGTGGCGGGTTTTGCCTTGGCTTTGCTCTCTTCGACAGCCTTGCCGTCTGGTTGGTCCGCTATTGCGTCGCTCGACGCAGGCGCAGTGGCTTCCTTCATCGACTTGTCGATGTCCGCCTTGGTCTTGTTGAGATCCGACTTGATTTCGTTGCCGACTTCGGCAATCGGATCGACCACATCCTTCAGGATGTTCTTCGGATTGAGCGACTGCGCCTCATTGATGACCGACCGGACATCGTCCAGTTCAGCTTCCTTGAGCGCTTCGTCAAACTGGCTGCGGAATTCCCCTGCCATGCTGCGCAGCTTGCGCGTCGTGCGCCCAAACGTGCGCAGCATCGCCGGCAGGTCTTTCGGCCCGACGACGATGATCAGCACAAGCGCAACGACCAGAAGTTCCGGCCAGCCAAGATCGAGCATTTAGGCGACTCCGCGCAAGCATCCATCGGTTACCCGACAGATGCTTGAAAATTCCGGCAACGGTCAGGTTTTTTTCCCGGTGTTCTCGTCCGGGTTATGCTCGACCGTCTTTGCCTTTTCCGGCTCTTCTTCTTCGCCCATTCCCTTGCGGAAATTCTTGATGCCTTTGGCGACGTCGCCCATCAGTTCCGGAATTTTGCCACGGCCAAACAGCAGCAGCACGACGACCAGAACGATCAGCCAGTGCCATATGCTAAAACTACCCATACTCGTCTCCCTCGGGATTTCTTTTGATGTAGGTTTTTTCTACACCCTTTCAAACACCAATATGTCCTGCTCGTTAACGCAAAGCGTCACGTCGTGCAATCCAGACTTCAGTCGACCCGCCTTCATCCGCGCCTGAATGAGCTGTTCGGTGCCCGGAATAGCCAGTCCGAAATGCTCCGCAACTCCCAGAAAACGGCGGAACATGATCCTCGCCGGGATGTCGCCTCCGGTTTCCATCACTTCGACGCTGGGCAAACGAATGGCGACGGAACAAGCCTTGCCTTCCATCTCTTCACTTGCGGCAAAACTGCCAAGTGGCGTTTCCAGGCGCCCAGAGCCGGCAACACAGTCAAAAACGTTGAGTTCGGAAAAGAAAGCCGCCGCAAACAGATCCTGCGGCTGATAGTAAAGCTCCTCTGCCGTTCCAAGTTGAACCAGCCGACCTTCGCGCAAAAGCGCAATGCGGTCACCTAGTCGCATGGCCTCCTCGGCGTCATGGGTAACGACCAGAGCCGTCGCACGGGTTTCCCGCAAGATGGCAAGCGTTTCGTCACGAACCCGGTCCTTGAGCCGCGAATCGAGCCCGGAAAAGGGTTCGTCCATCAATAATACGGATGGGCGCGGTGCCAGGGCGCGGGCCAGCGCCACGCGCTGCTGCTCTCCACCAGATAGCGCGTGCGGATACTGGCGGGCATAGTGAGTCAGACCAACCCGTTGCAGGGCAGCCATGGCTTCTTTCTCGGCTTCTGAGTCTGACAACGCCGTCAATCCAAACCGAACGTTCTCAATCACATTCATATGCGGAAAAAGCGCGAAATCCTGGAACATCAGCCCGACACCGCGGCGCTCCGGCGGCACGAATAGATCAGGTCCCGAGATCACCTGCTCGTTCAACAGGATGCGGCCCTGTCTTGGAGCCTCCAGACCGGCTGCCAGGCGCAACAGGGTTGTTTTACCCGATCCTGACGGCCCGAGGAGACAAAGCACCTCACCCGGCTCAGCGGTTAGCGTCAGGCCGTCAAGCGTCGTCTGCCCGTGATAGTCATGCCTGATATCTTCGAAAGTCAGCTGTGCGGCGAAAGAAACGCCCGCGCTTCGCTGCGGATCGACAGATGTCGTGCTTTCTTGCGTGGCGGAACCCAAATGTCGCCTTTACAGTAACCCGATCAAATTTCGGGCTACTACTCGTCCCCTTCACCCATCGGTGTCAAGAGGCCTAGTTCTTCGAGATCCATTTGGGTAATCGGATCTTCGTCGTCGACAAGATCGTCATTTGCCGGCGGTACCGGCACCTGGAAATTGGCCGGCACCCGTGACGACAGCAATCCAGCGCCCTTCAGTTCCTCCATTCCGGGAAGATCACGGAGCTCTTCAAGGCCGAAATGATCAAGAAACTCGAGCGTGGTACCGTATGTCACCGGACGGCCAGGTGTGCGGCGGCGGCCGCGCATCTTGACCCAGCCGGTCTCCAACAACACGTCCAGAGTGCCGCGTGAGGTTGCAACACCGCGAATCTCTTCGATTTCGGCGCGCGTGACCGGTTGGTGGTAGGAGATGATCGCCAGCACCTCCAGGGCGGCCCTCGACAGTTTCCGGGTGTCCGTCTGGTCACGATGGATCAGGAAGGAAAGATCTTCGGCAGTCCGGAAAGCCCAGTGGTCACTGACTTTCTGCAGATTGACGCCTCGCAGACTGTAGTAGCTGGCAAGGCTCTTCATAACGGCGCCCACATCTATCCCGTCAGGCAGTTTTTCCGCGATATCCTTTTCGGCGACAGGCTCGGATGAGGCAAACACCAGAGCCTCCGCGACCCGCTCAGCTTCCTTGAAAGAGCGATTGGCACCGACAGCATCGGTCACGTCAATGACGGTTTCGGTGTCTTCGCTGCTGAATGGCACGATTTGCGCCTGCGAACCCTCAGTCATTGTGTGTAATCTCCTGTTCAACATCCTGATTGGACGCGTTTTTCCCACGCCTCAGGTAAATCGGTGCGAAAGGCAGTTCCTGGCGAATTTCAAGCCGCCCTTCCCGTACCAGCTCCAGCGAGGCGGCAAATGAGCTGGCGATCGCAGTGGCTCGTTCTTCGGGATCGGCGAGGTAACGCACAAGGAAATGATCCAGCGCCGTCCATTCCTTCAATTCGCCAATCATGCGCTGAAGAATCACGCGAGCATCACCAAGAGACCACACAAGACGTTTGGAAATAGTTACCTGTGTTGTCGCCTGCCTCTGGCGCAGCGACGCATAGCTGTTGAGCAGATCATAGAGGTTGGCGGTAAATTCCGACTTCCGCTGAATGACGACCGGTTCCGGGTCGCCCCGTGGGAAAATCTCGCGTCCCAATCGATTGCGGTTGATCAGCCGTGTTGCGGCATCGCGCATCGCCTCGAGCCGTTTGAGCCGGAAGGCCAATTGCGCCGCCATTTCCTCGCCGGTCGGCTCGTCGCCCTCGTCTTTCTTGGGAATCAACAACTTCGACTTCAGAAAGGCCAACCAGGCGGCCATTACCAGGTAATCGGCCGCCAGTTCCAATCTCAGCCGCCGGGCATTATCGACAAAGGCCAGATACTGTTCGGCAAGCGCCAGCACCGAAATCCGCGCCAGATCGACCTTCTGCGTGCGTGCCAAGTGAAGAAGCAGATCGAGAGGGCCCTCGAAACCGTCGATGTCAACCACCAGCGCGGGTTCGCTCAAGCCGCGCTCGCTACGCTCGCCATCGTCCCACAACTGTTCCATCGGCGCTTGCGCGCCGGTCGCCGCATCGGACAACTTTTTTGCCGCACCTGCCACTTACATGGCCCCCCGAGACCTCTAGGCGTGTGCGCCTAGCAATTCATCGAACTCCGCGCGCAACGTCCCCTCGTCACAGCCTTCCCCATTGCCCAACAAGGATTGCGCGAATAGCGCCCGATCTAAAGATTTACCGCTCAATGCCGGCGTATTTGCGGCCACCTCCCGCATTTCAGCCATGTCGCCATTGCAGTGAAGCATCACATCGCATCCGGCGCCGAAAATTGCACTGGCCTTTGTCGTGAAATCCCCAGAAAGAGCTTTCATCGACGTGTCATCTGACATGAGCAATCCGTCGAATCCGATTGATTTCCGGATAATCTCCTCGATGACGCTGCGGGAAGTCGTCGCGGGATTGCCCGGATCGATCTGCGAATAGACGATATGTGCCGTCATCGCCATCGGCAGACCCGCCAGTTTCCGAAACGGTTCAAAATCGCTGGCTTCGAGATCCTCTCGCGGGGCATCGACCACGGGCAACTCCAAGTGGGAATCCACCTGGGCTCGACCATGCCCGGGAATGTGTTTCATCACAGGAAGCACCCCACCTGCCATCAACCCGGCAGCCGTCTGTTCGCCAAGAACAGTAACCTCCTGCACATTCGACGAAAACGCCCGGTTGCCGATGGCATCATGAAGGCCCTCACCGGCCACATCGAGAACCGGCAGGCAATCGACATTGATGCCGTACCGAGCGAGGTCCGCCGCATGAAGCCGAGCCATCAGCCATGCCGCGCGCAGGCCGGCGTCCGCGTCATGTTCGAAAAGGGAACCAATTGCTGCAGCCGGCGGATATGCCGGCACCAGGGGCGGTTTGATGCGCTGAACGCGGCCGCCTTCCTGGTCGATCAGGATAGGAGTATCGGCTGTTCCAATGCAGTCGCATAGGTCCTCGACCAGATCGGAGAGCTGGCTCGCCTCGCCGACGTTGCGTGCGAAAAGGATAAAGCCCCATGGGCTTTCATCCCTGAAAAAGGCCCGCTCGTCATCCGAAAGCGTCAATCCGCCGCATCCAAGGATCATCGCTTTTGATTCGCTCATAGACGAATCATACACGTATGGATTCAAATGGATAGGGCAGATCGGGCTAATCGAGACGAGCGATCAAGCCGGACCGATTGTCACGGATTACGTCGAAATACGGAACCCGATCTCCGACTTGAATTTTGATCAGCGCGCAACGAAACAGCTACCGCCGGCGGCCTTGTATTGATTGCACAGAGCCGTGGCATCGTTCTTCGATCCGACGGGAATGCGAACCCGATAGAACACACCTTTGTTCGGGATATCCGCACGCTGAATGTTCACGCCCCTTCCCCCGATGATCGAAGTATAGCGCCGAGACAGGTTCTGGTACGATTCGCGGGCGCCAGCCTCGGACGGCTGCGACGAAATCTGCATCGAATAGGCACCCGGGGCCGCAGCTTGACTGTCGACCAGATTGCCACGCTGATTGACGGCTTCCACGATCGTGACGGGTTGTTCAGCAGGCCGGGCCGAGGGTACCGGTGCGTTGGCGTTGCTGTTAGCAGTTCCGCTCGAAGTGGTGACGGCAGCAACCTCGGTTGAGGATTCTGTCCTGCTCGGGTTGTTTACCGGAATCGGCAGTTGTCCCGTGTCACGCAAATTCTCATCGATAGGAGGTGGGCCGGCATTGCTGTCGGAGGCAGACGCGTTTCGCGTCGCATCGGTTGAAGACGCGGTGTCGGTTGGGGTACCGGTTGTCGCAGCCGTATCACCCGAATTTGTCGAACTGTCGGCAGTTGTGTCCTGGGTCGGCGTCAACGAGATTTGCCGCGGCTGGCCGTTTCCGGCGCTGCTCGTCGTGTCGGCGTTGTTGGATGCCGTTACCTCATTGCTGGGCGCGCTGGCACTTGCTGCACTGTCCTGCTGGGTCGAAACGACCGTCGGCTGGTTTGACTCAGACGAGCCGCTGTCCGTAGCACCGGTCACCGGAGTCTCTGTGGCAGCAGGAAGTTCCCTGGCTACAATCGTGCCGTCCGGCTTGACCACAAGAGTTCGCACTTTGCGCGGCGCCACGGCGACCGTCTCCTCGGTGGAATTCGAACCGTCATCGCTGGTATTTGATGCCGAAAGGCGCTCCTCGGATTTGACCAGCGGATCAGCGGCGTCCTCCCGCCCCTCAAGCGGCAACAATCCAGGTTGAAGCGTCCTCTGCACCACATCGACCGGCTCTTCGGTCGTGGTTACGAGGTTCTGTTCCTGCGCTGATTGGGTTTCGTTACCGGAAACCCGATCATAAACGGCGAGGTCCTGATTGGGGACCGTCTTGCCACCTGGATTCTCCGGCTTGACCTTAACAGGCTCGTTGTCGGCTGTGATAACAGGCGTGACGGTAGACGCTGAATCGCCCCCGAGATTGCTGTTCCAGAGGTAGAAGCCGCCTCCACCGACTACCGCAACACCAAGAACCACCATGGCCGCAACAAGCCCCCTGCGCCCGGAACCGGATTGTTCAGCTTCAGCGACATTATCAAATTCCGGAACGAGGAGATCCTCATCGATTTGGAATCCGTCGTCCTCGCCCAGATCGGCACCTTGCTCAGCGAACTCTTCCGGCGTTAGAGCAGCCGCATGGGCCGGGTCACCGCCCATCAGTTCGTCCGAAACGGGTGCCTCGGGTCCTGGAGCGGCGGAAACGTCTATTTCCGGGCCAAGCGGGATTTCGTCGACGGGATCGGTCGGCGGCTCGGCATCCTTTGTCGCCTCCGCTGCTTCGGAGGCAAGAGCTTCAAGTTCTTCTTCCAGAGGCAGCCCGAAATCGGCCTCGGCCGAAGGAGCCGGAACGGTTTCCTGGGGATCTATCGTTGGCACATCCAACTCGGCCATTGCTTCCGGCACGTCGTCGGATTCGTTAATGCTCGCGTGGTCAAACGGCACGTCAGGCGCCGGTGGAGGCGCAGCGGCAGCAGCCGCTTCGGCCTCGACGTCAGCCATTTCTGCAAGCAGGGCATCATTCAGGCTGTCTGTGACATCGCTTTCGGAGGCTTCAGGAAGCGGCGTCGCCTTCGGCATGGCCGCCTGAACATCCTCCTCGAATTTGCGATAAGCAGATGCCAACTCCTGGCTCTCGGCGACTGTCTCGCCGGGCGGCACGACCGCTGCAATCTCGGCGGTCACGGCATCTGCATTGGTCTTCTCGGTTTCCGGCCCGCTGTCTTCGAGCGCTGTAAAAGCGGCCTCGAGCTCCGCCTCCAGGCTGGATACTGCCGGCTCCGGAGTTGGTTCCGCCGAGGGCCAGTCGCCGCCCTGAAGTGGCACGCCACCACCAGTTGCTGTCGAGCCCTGAGATTTCTCCTCCGCCGGAGGCACAGGTCCAAGCGCTTCTCCCAAGAGCGCATTTAAGCGGTCTTCTTCGGCAGCTGATATGCCCGCTGGCTTCGGCGCTTCGGCTGGTGTCGCTTCGGATATCGGATCGACAGGATCAACGGCCGGCGCAACCGGTTCAGTCACCGATGCCAAGGGATCGGTCGCGGGCATCGCGGCCTCGATTGGAGGCTCGGCCGACTCCACCACCGGTACCGCTGGCTCAACCAACTCGGCTACCTGTGCCTTAGGCTCAGCAATCGGAGATACCGGCTCCGTCACCGGCGGCTCAGCCTCGGCTACAGGTGGTGCGGGAGGATCGAAAAAACTGGGACCACTATCTTGCTGTGGCCGGACGACAGGTGCTTCGGCCTGTGCCAATCGCGCCTCTTCCGCATTGTGGTCTGCTACACCGATTTCGAGCTCACGCAACAATTCGGCTTCGAGATCGAGCCCGCCATCATCTTCCTGATCCGGTGTTGGATCAGGGTCGGCAACTGGATTCAACCAGGATGGCTCAGTAGGCCGCACCGGATCAACGGCTTCGGCTTGCACCGGCGGCGATACGGGCGCTCCCGCGGTAGGCATTCCCGAAGGAGACGACCCCAAGGATGGCGCCAACGGTTCGGCGGCAGGCACAGCCGGCGGAGCAGGCGCTGCCACGGGCGCAGCTTCCACACCGGGATTGGGAGAGGCTACGCTCACCGTTGGAGTTGGCGCTCGGTAAGCGCCGGGGCTCGGAATATTGACCGTTGGCGGTGGCACGCTCACGGGCTCGGTCGGCGATACAGGCAAAGGTGCGACCGGCGGCACGGCCACAGGCTCGACGGCCGGTGCCGGCTCAGCCTCTTCCGTCGCCTTCTTCTCGCCCTCATCGAAACCAACGATGCGGGCGAGCTCGGCGAACGGATCGTCGTCCTTGTGGCGAGGGTCTTTGATTTGATCGTCTGCCATACAGTCCACTCGTGTGCGTGCAGCATTAAAACATGCCACTACATTGTGGGCAAAAGGTGACGTTTACCGCATCTCTAGCGGTGCGTCCGTACCCGTAATGGCCAACCCTGACTTCAAGACCGATGCAACAGCCTTTACCAACCCGAGTCTGGCCATGCTCAATTCTGGGTTTTTATGGTTAACAAACCGTAATTCCTCGTAATCCTTACCTTTATTCCAATGCACGTGGAATGCACTGGCGACGTCATAAAGGTAGAATGCGACCCTGTGGGGCTCCTGCGAGATCGCGGCTGCTTCTAGTACTCGTGGATATTCAGCAAGCTTTGCAACCAGCTGCAATTCGCTGGGATCGGCGATGCGATCGACCACCAATTCGGCCAAATCCAGCGAATCAATATCCCTGTCCGGAAAGGCCTCTCGCGCCTGCCTGAACACCGAGTGACAGCGGGCGTGTGCATACTGCACATAGAACACCGGATTGTCCTTGGACTGCTCCGTCACCTTGGCGAAGTCGAAATCAAGCATCTCGCTGTTCTTGCGGTAGAGCATCATGAATCGAACCGGGTCGCACCCGACCTCATCGACCACGTCGCGCAAGGTCACGAAATCTCCGGCTCGTTTCGACATGCGCACGGGCTGACCGTCGCGGAGCAGCTTTACAAGCTGACACAGCAATACAGTCAGTTTCGCCTCACCACCGGATACTGCCCGGGCGACCGCCTCCAGGCGTTTGACGTAGCCGCCGTGATCAGCACCGAGCACATAGATCATCTCTTTGAAGCCGCGCTCGAACTTGTCGCGGAAATAAGCCACATCGGCTGCGAAATAAGTGTAGGACCCGTCGGATTTGATCAACGGGCGGTCCTGATCGTCACCAACCTCGGTCGATTTGAAGAGCGTCTGCTCCCGGTCTTCCCAATCCTCCGGAAGCTGGCCTTTCGGCGGTGGGAGCTTTCCTTTGTAGACATGACCCTTGAATGTCAGATCGTTGATCGCTTCGCGAATGGCCTTGCCACCGTGTTCGTGCAGTGTTCGCTCCGAAAAGAACACGTCAAATCGGATGTTGAGAGCTGCGAGATCATCGCGGATCATTGTCATCATCGCCTGGATGACCCGTTCCTTGATGAGCGGCATCCACTGCGATTCCTCCATCGCCAGCAGCTCCGAACCAAACTCCTCAGTCAGAGCTTTACCAACGGATACCAGGTAATCGCCCGGATAAAGGCCTTCGGGTATCGCACCAACGTCCTCTCCCAACGCCTCTCGGTACCGCAGGAAGGTGGATCTGGCCAGAACATCGATCTGCGAACCGGCATCGTTGGTGTAGTATTCGCGGGTGACGTCATAACCTACGACTGACAGCAGATTGGCCAGTGAGTCACCAACCACTGCGCCCCGGCAGTGCCCGACATGCATTGGTCCGGTCGGATTAGCCGACACGTATTCCACGTTGATCTTAAGCCCATCGCCCAAAGTGCTGCGGCCAAAGTCTTCTCCAGAGGCGATGATCCCCGAAAGTGTGCGTTGCCAATAGCTTGGCGAGAGCTTCAGATTAATGAACCCTGGCCCGGCAACAGACACGCTTTCGACATCAGCGTCGGCCCTCAGACATTCGGCGATTTGCTCGGCCAGCGCTCGTGGATTGGCTCCCAGCGGCTTGGCCAGTACCATCGCCGCATTGGTCGCCACATCGCCGTGGCTGGGATCGCGCGGCGGTTCAACGCCGACTCGGGCGAAGCTGATCTCTTTTTCACTGCGTGCGACATTATCGAGCGATTGAAGAGCGCTGATAACTCGCCCTTCGAAGTCTTTGAAAAGGTTCATTTGTTCCATCCGGGAGAGCCGCCCGCCCAGCATCGGTCACCATGGGCTCGGCAGAAGTTGAGGCTGACTATCGCAATTCGGGTGTGCGGTCAAACAGGGTGCGGTGCTGGTCGACGGCGAAATTGTCCGTCATTCCGGCAAGATAGTCGGCAACCCGTCGTCGGAGCCCCGCCGGATCCATATCGCTCGTCCCGCGCGACCATTGGGTACCCATTAACACCGGGCGGTCGACATAAGCTGCAAAAAGGTCCCTGACGATCCCAGCCGCCCTTTCGCGCACGCGCATAACTTCAGGGTGGCGGTAGAGGTTTGAGTAGAGAAACGACTTCAGGTTCCGATCGGCTATTTCCATCTTAGGCGAAAAGTGAGCCATCGTTCGTCCGGCATTGCGCACCTCATCGGAGCTTTGCGGCTGGCTTTCACGCAAGGCGGTTTGCGCGGTTGCAATTACATCCTCGACCATGATGGTGATCTGCCGCCGCATGATCTCATGAATGACACGGGATTCTTCCAAATCCGGGTAACGCGCGCGTACCGACCTTATGAGTTCGGCAAGAAATGGCACATCTTCAAGCATCTCGAGGCTCAGGAGGCCGCTTCGCAATCCATCGTCGATGTCATGGGTGTTATAGGCAATGTCGTCAGCAATCGCCGCCACTTGCGCCTCGAGGCTGGCAAAGCACGACAATTCAAGATCGTGGTCGGCGCTGTAGTCGGCAATGGGGCGCGGCACAGGTTCGTTGATGCCATCTCCGTTGTGATCCGTCAGTGGGCCATTGTGTTTCACCAGCCCTTCGAGGCATTCCCAGGTCAGGTTCAGCCCGTCGAATGTCGGATATCGGCGTTCGAGCTGCGTAACGATTCGCAGGGACTGCGCATTGTGGTCGAAACCACCCTCCCCGGACAAAAGGTCATCCAGCTCATCCTCACCGGTATGACCAAAGGGCGTATGACCGAAATCGTGTGCAAGCGCGACCGCTTCAGCCAGGTCCTCGTCAAGCCGTAGCGCCCGGGCCAGGGCGCGGGCAATCTGTGCCACTTCGATCGTATGGGTAAGCCGCGTTCGAAAATGATCGCCTTCATGGGCCACGAAAACTTGCGTCTTGTGCTTGAGACGCCGAAAAGCGGTGCTGTGAATAACCCGGTCACGGTCGCGCTGAAAATCGGAGCGTGTACGACTGCTTGGCTCCGGATACCGTCTGCCGCGGCTTTCGGCCGGGTCGCTCGCCCAGGCCGCGCGCGACACGGTCCCAAATCCGAGCATGTCATCATCCAATTGCATGGCGTCGCCTTCCCCGTTGACGCGGCCTGCCGATGTTCATACCTATAAGGCAATCGCGATCAATCAAAATCTCGCCGGTCCTTGAAGCCGGTCAGGAGATACATATGGCAAACACTCAAGTTACGCTGTCGGACGCGGCAGCACGGCGCATCGCTACTATTCTCGCCACCGAAGACGGCAAAGACGCGTTGCGAGTGTCCGTCGAAGGCGGCGGATGCTCCGGGTTCTCTTACAAATTCGACCTCGCCGAGGGTGCGGGGGATGACGATCTGGTGCTCGAAAAGGGCGACGCACGGGTGCTGATCGATTCGCTGTCACTCGTCTATATGGGTGGTTCGGAGATCGATTTCGTCGACAATCTGATGGGACAATCCTTCCAGATCAACAATCCGAACGCGGTGGCTTCTTGCGGCTGCGGCACCAGCTTCACGATCTGAAGGCCGCTTCATGAAAATTGCCAGCTGGAACATCAACGGCATCAAGGCACGCATCGATAATCTGCTGACCTGGCTGAAGGAAAGCCAGCCGGACATCGCCTGTCTTCAGGAAATCAAGTCGGTTGACGAGAACTTCCCGCGGGAGGCAATCGAGGCGCTCGGTTATCACATCGAAACCCATGGCCAGAAGGGCTTCAACGGCGTGGCCTTGCTTTCGCGAATGAAGCCGGACGAAGTCAATCGCGGATTGCCACTGCTTCATGAGACGGATGAGCCGGACGAACAGGCGCGCTTCATTGAAGGGGTCTTCAGCGTCAAAGGTGGTGTGTTTCGCGCCGTTTCGCTTTACCTCCCGAACGGAAACCCGGTCGATACCGAGAAGTTTCCATACAAAATCGGCTGGATGGAACGACTCGAGGCCTGGGCCGCTGATCGGCTTCGCCTGGAGGAACCCCTGATCCTGGCCGGCGATTACAATGTCATCCCCGATCCGCTGGATTGCTACAACCCTGCGGACTGGGAAGGTGATGCGCTCTACCGGGAAGAAAGCCGATCTGCTTTCCGGCGGTTACAGAACCTCGGGTTTACCGAGGCAGTGCGCAACAGCACCGACAAGGCCAAAACCTACACATTCTGGGATTATCAGGCCGGCGCCTGGCAAAAGAACAACGGCATCCGCATCGACCATCTGCTCATGTCTCCGGAAGCCGCGGATCGACTGGTTTCAACCAACGTGGAAAAGCACGTGCGTGCCTGGGAAAAACCGTCCGATCACGTGCCCGTTACTGCTGAACTTGGATTCGTCAGCGCCTGAACATCGATTTGGGCGCTGGTCGGGTCCCCTAGCCATCCGTTAGTCTCAGACGGGCAACTTCGTCATCGACGAGCGGTTGCTCGGCGGCGGTCAACACCTTGGGGTCGTAGGGGTCACGCGCGAACACTTCTCTGACCATCGGTGCAAAGAAATCAAGCGGCAAGCTGTCGTAGTCCGGATCGAAACTGGACTGATCCCAGCGTTCGCAGAAGGTCGCGCAATCGTCGAAATAGGGATTACCCCGATGCCGATCGCGTTTGTGCTGGTCGCCGCCAACATGGTGACCGTAGTAGAGCATCTGAAAATCGCCGTGCTTCTCGACCACCCAACGACACTGTTCCCTGACGAAAGGCTTGAGGATCGTGGCAGCATATTCATCGTGGTTGTACGGCGCGAATATGTCGCCAATGTCATGCAACAGCGCGGAAACAACCCAATCGATATCCGCCCCGTCACGCCAAGCCCGCGTGGCTGACTGAACCGAATGTCCAAGCCGCGTCACCTGATAGCCGGAAAGGCTCTCGTCCAGATCTCTCAGCGCGCCTAAAAGCCGATCCGCGGTCCCCTTGGTGTAGGCGATTTCGTGCTTGGTCAGGAATTCATACTCTTCCCGTGTTCCATCTCGCATCTGGGTGAAGTTCACACGCTCCATGGATGACTCCCAACTACTGATACAGTCCGACGGCTTCGGACGCGCCGGCCGCTAATGCCTTTGCCTGGTCGACGCGAATCTGCTCGTGAAGTTCCAGGCTGGCAGGGGAAAACAAACCTCCAGGCGGCGCAAAGTTGACGAACTGTCCATGGCGGTCGACACCGCGCGCGAGCATCGCATAATCACGTTCTGCAACCTCCTGCCGGACATTCGGATTGACGTAACGGATGGCGAAGCCGATACGCCTGTCGTCCGACTGGTTGGGGCCGGAACCGTGGATGGTCAGGCCGTGGTGCAGCGACATTTCTCCCGGCCGCAACTCAATGCGGGTCCTGTCTTCCTCGGCGATATCGACGGCGATCTCCTGGCCACGGGAGAGCAGGTTTTTTTCAGAGAACGTATCGTTGTGTGGCAGAATTGGATTTTCATGGCTGCCTTTCACGAAATCCATGCAACCTGATTCAACTGTCGAAGGCGAAAGCGCGATCCAGGCAGTCACCTGATCCGACGTCGCTCCCAAGCCCCAGTACGTCAGATCCTGATGCATCGAAACAATGTGCTCGGTCTGCGGGTCTTTGATGAAGTATTCGGCCCCCCAAATGAACACATCGGATCCAAGGATCGATTCGACTGCATCCAGGACGGCTGGGTGCAGGGCCAAACGCGCCGCAAAAGGCATCGTGCAATGGGCGTTGACTCGCTTATAGAGGTTAAGCGGCTTGGGCAGGTCGGCGTTCAGCCATTGCGCTTCCATGTCTTCGAGGTCTTTGCGACAGGCGCCCGCCTCTTGTTCCGACATGACCTGGATGGGGAACAGATATCCATCTCGCCAATAGGCGTCGACCTGATCAGATTTCAGCATGATCTCCTCCACTTTGATTGGCAGCCTATCCGAGATTGGCCGATCCGCAGCATGGATTCGATTGCGTCTCAGACCAAGAAAAACTTATGCTGGATCATGATCGGCGGCCGCATTCCATCGCTAAACTGGTTACGGGTCTTCGAAGCTGCGGCCCGCACGGAGAGTTTCGCCAAAGCTGCCGAGCAACTCAACATCAGCGCTCCTGCCGTCAGCCAGCAGATCAAGGCCCTGGAAGGGTATCTCGATGCAGCGCTGTTCGTTCGCAGTGCGCATTCGGTTTCACTGACGCCCGCGGGACGGGCCTTTCTGCCCAGCGTTCAGCATGCCATTCTGTCGGTCGAATCCACCGCCGATGGCTTGTTCGGACAAGTGCGTCAGGAAACACTTTACGTACAAAGCGTCCTAATCTTCGCAATGGGCTTTTTGTCACCGCGCCTGGCGGCCTTCCGCAAAGCGCATCCGGAGATCAACCTCCAACTCACGACGGGCAACAGTGTCGAGGATTTCGGTCGTGGATTTTCCGACCTGCAGATCATCTTCGGAGATCCGGCCACCTATGGCCGCCAGGGAGACCGCCTGCTTGGTGAACAGATTTATCCTGTCGCCCTTCCGGCCGTGTGCGCGACGATCAAGTGCTCCGAGGACTTGTTGCAACATCCCCTCCTTGAGGTCGCGACACATCGGACCGGCTGGGTGGGCTTTCTGGAAGAACAAAAAGCCAGCCCCATCGGCGCAGACCTGGTTTTTGCAGACAGCACGGTCATGAGTTTCGCGGCAGCAGCCCACGGCGCAGGAATTGCCCTGTCGCGAGCTCCGGTAAGTGAAGTGTTGGAGAAATCCTTCGGCTTGCAGCCGTGCCTGATGGACGCCAAGCTCAACGGCGCGGACCACTATCACCTGATCTACCAGAATGGCGCGTCGCTCCGTCCAGCAGCACGGATCTTTCGACAATGGTTACTGGAACAAATCGGTGCTTTGGAACTTTAAGTCAGTTCACGCCCTTGGCGAGCATGTCGTGTGCCAAGGCCATCGCCGTCCGGCGGTCGGCTTCATCAGCAACAGAGAATGCCTGCTCCTGAATTGACTGGATCCACTCACGATCCGAAGGGCTGGCCCGTTCAAGCGCCACCGTCATGAAGGCCAGTCCGCGGACCGTGTGGCCTTCCTGGAAGATCGCATTTCCAAGCAGCGCGGAGGCACCGGGATGGCCAGTCTTGCGCGCTCGATTGAGCCATTTCTTGGCCTGACGAAGATCGTTCTTGCCGCCCTCGCCCAACATGATCATACGACCCAGTTGGAATTGCGCTTCAGGAACGCCAAAGGCCGAGGCAGCATGAAAATAGAGTTGCCGCGCCTGCGCAAGATCCGGCCTTACCGGACTGTTCGGAATTCCCAAACGGTAATAGCCACCTAGCGAAACAAGCGCGTGGACAAAATAACCGGTGTCGCGGGAACCGGGTTCAACCCCCTGCCGAGCGATCTGGTCATAAATTTTGAAAGCCTCGTAGTCGTCTTCAACGACTCCATCGCCATCAGCATACATGTTTGCCAGTGCCCAACGCGCGCCAGGGTGGCCTTTCTCGGCCGCATGGCGGTAGGCTTCAACAGCGTCGTCTTTCTTGCCACGCTTATAAGCAGAGAACCCGAACTTGAAGAGAACACGGGGACCGGATTTTTCATTAACACCCGAATCCGGATCGAAGGCAAACGCGGGCCCAGCAATCCCAAGGGACAGGGCAACCACGCAAGCCAGTGCGCGTCCGGACCTGAAACTAGACATCTGCATAACGTTGTTTTTCTTTCGCCCCGCCCGGAAGCCTGCCCACGGTAACGTCCCCTGGCTGTTGGACCCGTTCTACACAGGTGGCGACGCCACTGTATGCATTCAAGCCCCAGATCGCAGAGCGACCGGTTAGCAGAGATTTATCGAAGGTTCTGGCGTTCATTACGTCCTCAATGGCATCGGCAGACTAACAAACCAATCGCCGGTGCCATCCGGATCTCCATGCTCCGGTTTTGTGGCGGCAAATGGGCGTTATCGGCCACGTGCGGTCTTAGCAGACCTTTCCGAAAAAAGTGTTGCGAAACGGCCACAAACTGCATACCTGAACGGTCTTCACATTAAATGTGAACAGCGCAATGCACGCCAAGAAGGCAGTCCACGCAACTCTCGCCATCTGGTTGAATATTACTGAGCTTCTTCCACGTGCAGGAGCGCAGCAGCCAACTTTTGGCGTTGGGCCTGAAGGTCAGCCATTTTCTGGCGTTCCCCCTCGACCACGTCCGGCCGCGCGTTGGCCACAAACTTCTCGTTCTGAAGTTTTTTGTCGATCTTGCCGATATCGCCGTCGATCTTGCCGAGAGATTTCTGCAGGCGTGCCTTCTCCGCATCGAGGTCGATCAACGACCCGAGCGGCAGACAGCAGGTGGTTTCGCGGACAACAATCTGCGCCGCGCCTTTGGGAACGATTTGCTCAAGGACGATGTCATCGACACGTCCCAATCGCTTGACCGCGGGATCATGACGCAGCAACCAACCAGCGGTCTGTTTGTTGGCGCCAACCACCACCATGGGCGCCGTTGCTGAAGGCGGAATGTTCATCTCGGCGCGCACTGAGCGAAGACCGGAGACCAACTCGACCAACCAGTTGATCTCGTCGGCGGCCTCGGCGTTCTCATAACCCGGCTGTGGCCAGTCCGCGTGGCACAGCATGCTATCGCGGTCAGCGCGATGGTCCCAAAGATCCTCCGTCATGAACGGCATGAAGGGGTGCAACAGCTTGTAGATCTCGTCGAGCACATAGGCCGCACACGCACGGGCCTCTTCCTTGGCCGGCTCGTCCTCGCCATTCATGACCGGTTTGAGCAACTCCAGATACCAGTCACAGAAAGTGTTCCAGACGAACCGATATGCCGCTGCCGAGGCGTCGTTGAAGCGATATGCTTCAATTGCCTCCGTCACGGTCCGGACGGTTCGGGACAACTCGGTTAGAATCCACCGGTCGATCGTCAACTCGACGCTCGCTGGATCGAAACCGGCGCGTGGCGCCACACCGTTCATTTCGGCAAACCGGCTGGCATTCCACAGCTTGGTGCCAAAATTGCGATAGCCGGCAACCCGCTGCGGATCGAGTTTCACATCCCTGCCCTGGGCCGCCATGATTGCCAGCGTAAAGCGCAGCGCATCCGCTCCATACTCATCAATCAGTTCAAGCGGATCGATGACATTGCCCTTGGACTTCGACATCTTCGCGCCGTGCTTATCGCGAACGAGCGCGTGAACATAAACGGTGTGGAAGGGCTCAACGGGCTTTCCGTCGGCGTCCTTCATGGAATGCAGGCCCATCATCATCATCCTGGCCACCCAGAAGAAGATGATGTCGAAGCCGGTGACCAGCACGCTGGTCGGGTAGTAGGTTTCGAGTTCCGGTGTCTCGTCCGGCCATCCCAACGTCGAGAATGGCCACAGGGCCGAGGAGAACCACGTGTCGAGAACATCCTCGTCGCGCTGGAGCTCAACCTCCTTGCCGTAATGCATTTTCGCGGCCTCGAGTGCCTCCTGCTCGGACCTTTCGACGAAAACGGTGTCATCTGGACCGTACCAGGCCGGGATTTGGTGCCCCCACCACAGTTGCCGTGAAATACACCAAGGCTGGATGTTTTCCATCCACTCGAAATACGTTTTGTCCCAGTTCTTGGGCACAAAGTTGGTCCTGCCTTCGCGGACAGACTGCATTGCAGGCTGTGCCAGAACCTCAGCGTTGACGTACCATTGATCCGTCAAGTAGGGCTCGATCGGAACGCCACCGCGATCGCCATGTGGAACCGTGTGCTTGTGGTCTTCCACCTTGTCGAGGAGGCCGAGTTCCTCCATCCGGGCGACGATGGCCTTGCGAGCGGCAAAGCGTTCGACCTTGTCATAGGCATCAAGAGTGGTATCAAGCGCATCCGAGGACGGCACGCCCTCAAGGAACTCTTCGTTGCCCTTCAGGGTGATATGGCCGTCACGTGTCATGATGTTGACGGCGCGCAGACCGGTACGCTTACCGACATCGAAGTCATTAAAATCATGCGCCGGCGTCATTTTGACGGCCCCGGTTCCCGCCTCGGGATCGGGATACTCATCAGCAACAATCGGCAAGCGTCGGCCGACCAGCGGCAAAATCGCATGCTTGCCGACGATATCCTTGTAGCGCACATCGTCCGGATGGACCGCCACCCCGGTATCACCGAGCATGGTTTCGGGTCGTGTTGTCGCAACAACGAGATAGTCGCGGGTCTCCCACTCCGTCGGCTTGCCGTCATCGTCGAATGCGATCGGATACTCGTAAGTGACCCCGTCTTCCAAAGGATAACGGAAGTGCCAGAGATGGCCTTTGGTTTCGATCTGCTCGACTTCAAGATCGGAAATGGCCGTGTGCAGCTTCGGATCCCAATTGACCAGCCGCTTGTCCTTGTAGATCAGACCTTCCTTGTAGAGGGTGACGAAAACCTCGAGGACCGCCTTAGAAAGGCCCTCGTCCATGGTAAATCGCTCACGCGACCAATCGCAGGAGGCACCCAGCCGGCGCAGCTGATTGAAAATCAGGCCACCTGATTCGTTTTTCCACTCCCAGACCTTCTCGATGAATTTTTCGCGGCCCAGTTCGCGCCTGTGCTGCTGACGTTCCATCAACTGGCGTTCGACCACCATCTGTGTCGCGATCCCGGCATGATCCATGCCGGGTTGCCATAGAACGTTCTTGCCGCGCATGCGTTCGAAGCGAATCAGAATGTCCTGCAACGTGTTGTTGAGGGCGTGCCCCATGTGCAGCGAGCCCGTCACATTGGGAGGCGGAATAGCGATGCTGAACGTCTCGGCACCGGGTTTAGACCCGGCACCGGCCTTGAAAGCACCGGCCTCTTCCCAGCGTTTTGCGATTTTGGGTTCGCTTTGGGCAGCGTTGTAGGTTTTTTCGAGCATCCGCCTGGCCATTGATATCGGAATTGTGCACTGCCGTGTAAACGCACTGCGCCAAGCGATCAAGCCAATTGCAAGCATTCATGGTGTCCGGCAGCGCACTGATCTGCCGGATCACGTTCGGTCCGCCTTCTGCAGAGCCCCAAATCTGGACCAGACATGCGGGAGGAGTCGGCCTTAACCGCCCCGAGCGACGCGTTCGATTTCTTCCCGCACCAACCGCTCAACCAGGGTTGGCAAGTTGTCGTCGAGCCACTCCTGCAGCATCGGGCGCAGCATATCTTCGGCGATTTCATCGAACGATCGAGTGGGTCCGTTCGACACCGCATGATTCAGGTTTCCGAATGAAGTCGCTACCTGCGAACCGGCATCCGACGACATCAGCGCTCGCGGCTCTTCCGCCGGATGGATTTCGGTTGATGGTTCCGAGGTGCGCGGAAACTTGGTATCAAACGATGGAAACTCGTCCCGTGGTTCGGGCCGGTCGTTAGCTGCCGGCAAGACAACGACATCGCTGGCGCCCCCGTTTGGTGCAGCATCCGAAAAGCCCCTCTCGACCCGTTCCTCCGCGACCTCGGCGGCCAATCGAGCCAACGAAACCGGCCGGTCCGGCGTTCCGTCCGAAATTGATGTCTCGGGTACCGAAGTTTCTCGGTCAGGTTCCTTGGTAGTCTGATCGTCAGCCGACCCGGTCCGCAACGGAGTCGCAAAAAATGGAGTCCCCGGGTGCAATGTTGGCTCTTTGCTCATATCGTCCCCCGCCGACAGTCCCGATTGCTCAGTGGGTCCCTCGTCTCCCACTGCCTCCGACAGACCATTCAACAGCGAAAGAGTCGGGTCGACCGCCTCTTGTTGTGAATGATGTGATCCCGCCGCCGCGGTCTGTTCAGATGGCGCGCCCTGCTCCTCCGCAGGGTCGTTGCTCTCGATGATTTTGCGAATGGAAGCCAAAATCTCTTCCATGCTTGGCTCGCGTGCCACATTTGCCTGTGCCATGCCATTCCTCGAAATTTGCCGCATCAAATCTCCGGTCGCAGAACCGCAATCTGCAACCGAATCACATGCTTAGTCTATGCTATTGAAATGCGCGTGAGAATCCCAAGCGGGAAAATGGCCGCCACGGTGCACAGTTAAAGGACGGGACGGCCGGAGAAACGGTTGTTACCGACCGTCTACAGTTCGCAGCCCGTACCACTTGTCCTTGACGGCCTTGTAGTGCTTTTCGGGACGGTACTGGCTGACCTTCAGTTTAAGACGCGGCACGCGAAGCCGGCCGATGGCACTCATCAGACTGTAGCTGTTAACCACTGCATCGCGCTCCGACTGCGCCAAGGATTCCTGGGCACTCAACACGTTGGACTGGGTTTCAAGGACGTCCAACGTTGTGCTCTGACCAACGTTGCGCTCTTCAATCACACCCTGCAGAGCAAGCTGTGCAGCCGAAACCTGTGCCCGGTTTGCAGCGATTGAGGCATTCGATGCCGCCAACTGCGCCCAGAACGTGACAATGTTCTGTTCGACCTGGCGCCGGGCCGAATCGACAAGAATTCGAGCCTGTCCCAGCGTTTCTTTCGCCTGGCGGACCTGCGCTGACGCTAATCCACCCTGGTAGATCGGGACCGCAACGTTGGCCGAAAGTGTACCGGTATTGGCGCCACCATCCGCGTGACTCACGGATCCCTGAAGCGTTACGCTCGGGAGGAATGTTCCCTCCTGGGCTTTCACGGTGAACGAGGCGGCATCAACGGTATATTGAGCGCTGAGGATGCTCGGGTGCTCGCGCAGTCCGATATGCACGGCCTGGCTGGACGAGGAAGGCAGTTGCCTGCGCAAAGCTGTCGGTTTCTTCAGGTTTTTAGGCGCGGCACCGATGATCTGAATGTAGACGGCCACGCTGGACTGGTATTGAGCCTGGGCCGCAAGCAACTGCGCACGTGCTGATTCCAGCTGCGCCTGTGCCAGAGCTATGTCCGTTCGGGTTCCCTCGCCAACGTCGAATCTGGCCTGGGATGCGTTCCGCTGCTCGATCAGGAACTGCAGGTTCTGCTGCCGAACCCGCACGATTTGGGCATCGCGCACAACGTTGGCGTAAATCTGCGCTGCAGCCAACAGGGTCGTCATTTCCTGGTTCAACAGATCCTGACGCCCACCATAGACATTGGCCTGGGCTGCGCGGACATTGTTGCGTGTCTGAAATCCGTCAAACAGGGACTGCGTAAAGGTCACACCCACCGAACTGTCAACCGAGTCGGCAGAAGCGCCGGTAAAGGTGGTTCGATTGGTCTGGGTCGCCGTAACGCTTGCTGACGCCGAAACCTGCGGTCTGTTGCCAGATTTGGCAATTGCGACCCCTTCGTCGGTCGCCCGCAGGCCCGCCCTGGCCGCGTTCAGATCCGGGTTGTTATCGTAGGCTTTGGACATAGCGCCAAAGATTGTTTCAGCCGAAACCGTTGCAGGCATCATGGCCGCAATCGACAAAGCTGCAGTGAGCAACAGAGTTTTACGCACGCTGGACAAGGTGTACATCCCCACTACCGGTCTTGGCTTTCGCGATAACCAGCCCGCCGCCGATACCACAGCCTATGATAATATTCCGTACGCTGGCCGTTACAATGGCACTGTCCAACACACGATCACATTAGCTGATGCTGTTACCAAGAAAGCACAATGTCGTTTATGCAGTCTTAATTCAAAATTCAAACACAGCCGCCTTTTCAAACCCCGGCAAGGGTTTGACAGACGTGTTAAAGCCATGACGCGGCGCGGTATATCCGCCTTCTCGAACGTAAAGGCTTGCCCGCGAAGCGTTGCCAATCCCTTCCACGGCGACCAGCCGACCGCCGTCACGCAATTGGTCGAACAGGTCTCTCGGCAACTCCTCCACGGATCCATTCAGGAATATCACGTCATAGGGCGCTTCAGGCTTGTACCCCGCTGCCAGGTCGCCGGTTACAACCGCAACGTTGTCGTAGCCAAGCCGAGAAAGCGTCTCGGTTGCCTGAGCCGCCAAGGTTTCATCGCTCTCCAATGCAACCACCGAACTTGCCAGCAGTGATAGCAAAGCCGAGACGTATCCAGTACCGCAGCCGATCTCCAGCACGACATCGTCCTTCCCCACATCGGCCAGCTGCAACAATTTGCCAAGAGGTGAAGGCTCCATGACGTAGCGAACACTTTGGCCGCCATCGCCCCTGGAAATCGGAATATCGTCGTCGATATAGGCCAGCGCCCGATAGTCGGCGGGAACGAAATCCTCACGCGCTACAGCTAGAAACGCGTCGATCACAACATGGGACGTCACATCCGTCGTGCGGATCTGGTTGTCGACCATCTTTGTGCGCGCCTGTTCGAAATCAGTGCCCATCGGCCTCTCCGGTGATCTGGACGGGATCAGTTATAAGGCTAGGTCTTTAAAGCCGGCGCTGGTGATGTTCAAGCGAACGATGAACACATTTTGGGGAAGTTGCGAAACAGTCGATCCGTATGTGGTACGCCGTTCGCAATAGTTGGAGATGGAGGCCTCGCCCGGAATCGAACCGGGATAGAAGGATTTGCAGTCCTCTGCGTAACCATTCCGCCACGAGGCCCCAAAACAGCGATTTGCTGAATAGCCGCTCGCACTTAGAATGAAATCCAACATCACGCAAGAGGTGCATTCTGAAAAACTTTCCTTTTCGCGTTCTGAAAAACTGTTCGAGGATTGTTCGGTGATCGGAGCCCATTTCATTCGAATCAGTCTGCTCGTGGCAGCCCTGCATTCACCCGCGCTGGCCGCCGATGTCGTGGTGGTTGATGGTGACACACTCAAGATCGGCAGCATCACCTATCGACTGCATGGCATCGACGCCCCAGAAGCCGGCCAGAAGTGCAAGAGCGCCGTCGGCGGGAAGGAATGGCCTTGTGGGAACCAGGCAACCGCCCGGCTGCGGCAGCTTGTCGAAGGCCACCAGGTGGTCTGTGATGATCGAGAGGAAGATGACTACGACCGGCTGATTGCGGTCTGCCAGGCAGGCGGGGTCGAGCTCAACCGCACGATGGTCGCTGAGGGCATGGCGTGGGCTTTCGTGAAGTTCTCGACCGATTATGTCAACGAGGAGAGCCAGGCACGAGCAGTCGGCAAAGGCGTATGGCAGGCGCCAACGCAGTCGCCGTGGGACTATCGGGCGCGACGGTGGCAGGTCGAGGCGCAGGAAGCTCCAGACGGATGCCCGATCAAGGGTAACATCTCAAAGAACGGCAGGATCTATCACGCGCCCTGGTCGCCCTGGTATTCTCGGACAAAGATATCGATTAACAAAGGCGAGCGTTGGTTCTGTTCGGAGCGCGAGGCGCTGGACGCCGGATGGCGCGCGCCGATCTGGGGGCGATGAACGAACAAGTCAAAAGACCTGCCTTCCGTCGGCCTAAATGCAAAAATGGAGTCCGTCCAAGATGCCCAGATTAAGCGAAAGAGGTCTAGATATTGTAGTTCGACTTTTCCTGATTCTCGGGCTTTCTTTACCAATATTTATATATTTCTCCAATGTCAGAAGTTGGACTACGTACTCAAGTCAATTGAATGAAATTGGGATTTGGTTTGTTGCGGCATTATCTTATTTGATTTTTGCGATTCAATATCTGAGAAAGGTAGTCAAGCCGAATATATTTGAAACATTGGCCGTACTAATTTTCACTTTTGCGGTAACCATGCCCTTTGTTTTTGCGATTTCCTACAAAAGGATAATGCAACAAGATAGCTGTTTAGCTGGCATTGTCTCAGAGAAGTGGGACCCAATCTACTTTTCGTATACAACCTTCACTACCTTGGGGTATGGAGACATAACACCAGTAGGCGCTTGCCGCTTCATATCATCAGCAGAAGCCGTCACTGGTTATCTGTTGCTAGGCCTGCTGACAGCCGTGTTCTTTCGTGTACTTTCGCTTTGGATACCGGCAGAGGCAAGGGAGAGGGATTGATCCCGAGGCGATCCACAACCAATCAGAACCGCGACTCGACTCAAAATATTCACCCTCGCCCCATCTTGCGTTTTTCTTCATTTTCCAACGCATTCTGAGCACTTTCGATAGCAATCTGCATCGGCTCGAAACGGCCGGTCGCATGCGCGTCGACACAGGCGGTCAATGCGCTTTCCGTCCCTTCTATTTGCTGATCCGACGCGCTTCCGCGTCGCGGATCGCGCGATCAGTTATTCGCTTGAATTCTGCCGACACTTCGTTTGGTGAAATTCCGTCGGCAATCATCTCTGCCCGAAGGTCGTCCGCGTTCATTTCAAGGATGTCATCGACCAGATTATCGGCGAGGTTCATCAACCTTTCGCGTGGCGTTTTCGGCGTGAACGAGTTCGCGATCTTCTCCAGCGACTGGCGGTCTCCATCGAAGTAGATGCGGCCAGACTGCCACCAGATTTCGTCACCGACCTGTGGTTCAATATCGGCCGGTTTAGCTCGCACAGCCGTTTCGTCACCCTGGCGATCCACTACCCAATACTGAACAGCTTTGCCGTGGTCTGTGACCGCACAGGGCCGCTTTTCGATTATCGTTCCGCCAACGCTCATGACCGTTCGTCCCTTCTGTTTATGTCGCCGTTGAAAGCGCGGCGATCACTGGATCGACGATCGAGGGCTTCCCGACTAAGGCGTCCTCAAAATCGAAGTGATCGTCGCCGATTTCTATATGCCAGTCTCGAAACCCGCCCTCAGAAACGTAAAGACCAAGCTGCGTGGGTTCGCGCCCATGAACCTTGGCTAGCTCATCCCACATCAAACGTGACTTCGTGGCGCTTCGCGGTGGCCGCTCTGTGAAGAAGAACATGCAGTGCATCAGGCCACCTCGTAGGTGTACGCACCGTTGAAACGGCGACCGCTGGATAGAGACTTCTGCCGAATGCGAATTCGACCGGCGATGCACGCGGCGTCGATCTGCTCCCGAACGAATTCTTCCGGCGTTACCCGCAACCACTTGCAGATTTGGCGGGCTGTCACAGCGGTTTCCCGAGGACGGCGGATGCCGCGGACAAATCGAACAATCTCGCTCTGACAGCCCCGGCGTCTTTGCAGGCAGGGTCTGCGTAGTTGATGACGTGCGCTGTCTGCATGGCCTTCGTCCCTTTCGTTACACAGTTTCTGGCTTGGCTGATTTCCGAGCTCCGCGAGCGCGGATTTCGTCGCAGGTGCAGGGATCGCAGATCGGACAGACATCGCGGCCATGTTCACATTCGATACCGACAGAACATGTTGCCGCTCCACGGAATTTGCAGTTGCGTTCGTGCTGTTTTTGAATGCCGCAGACGCATGCAAGGTGACCGCACTTTTTGCATCCGATCATCGCCTTCGTCCCTTTCGTTTACCTCATCCGCTCGTCAGATAACCCGGGCGCTTCCGTGCCGTTCACATCTGGTAGAATTTCACCTAAGTCCCGGATTACGGCGGGGCGTTGATCCGTGACATAGAGCTGCCGATCCTGCCTTGATCTCTCACTCGCAAAATACGTTTCCGCTTGAGCGAAACAGCACTCGGCGGCAGCTCGGGGAGCCGCTCCCTCGCCGAGGAAGCTAGGATTCGCGTGTCCAAGGTCAGAATTAGTGTATCCCGGCACCCTTAATTCACACCTCCAAAGCACCGGCGTGCCCTTTAGATGCGGCGAGCCGGCACTCGGAAACCTGTTTCTGGCAAGGCTCAACGATCCCCATTGAGCGAGGATCTCCAGCAGATCATCCAAAGCCATGTTTTGCATTGGTCTTTAGCCCGCATGTGCTGGTCGACGATCGAGAGCCACGCCGTATCCCTCGCGAGTTCGATCCTTGCAGTCCTGATATGCGCCGACCGATCTGCGCCATGTGAAATCCCGCTTGCTCAAACCAAAAGCCGCAAACGCACCGAAGTCGATTTTTACGCGATGGCCGGACGGCGAAACTTCAACGACCTTGCCCGGAATTGCTGGCGCATCATCAGCACTGAACACCCAAACACGGTGACCTTTCACCAAGTCACCCTTGCCCGGTTTCTCTGTCGGGATGACCTTACCCATAGCCTTCGTCCCTTCTATTTATGTCCTATTTTTCTACATATAGGTTGTTATTTTTCTTCCGTCAAGAAGACAATTGTTTGACAGTGTAGAGAATTGCGGATAAAAGGTGCCCATGACGGACAGTTCCATTGTTCTTGGCTACGGCTATCGACGACAGAAGCGGCGGCTTGTCGATGCCGGTGCAAACCGCATCCTGATCGACACCGACGACGAGAAATTCTTTCAAAAAGAGATCCGCAGAAGCATGGGCATCACCCTACGGCCCGGTGACACGCTGCTGCTTATATCGATAACGGATCTGGGGCCGCGTCCGACGCACCTGCTGAAATGTTTGGCTGGCTGGAATGTGAAGGTGCAGATCGCCGGCCATGAGCCGGTCTTGTGCAACACTAAGGAACTGCGTGACGAGCTGATCCACTCCCGCGCCGATAGGCCCTATCGCGATCCGAAACGTCCTCGCGGACGGCCGCCAAAGTTCAATCCAACACCAGCGCAGGCAAAGATGATCCGAATGGTGTGGAACACCGAGGGCGTTACCCGAGCACACCGGTTGAAGCAGGTTGAGGAAATCATGGATATGAGGCCTGGAAGCCTGAAATTCTGGCTGGTTCGTGACTGGATTTCGAAGCAAAATGAACCGAAACAGTAGGAGCCGAGGCCAGTGATTTTCGAGAACCTTGCAGTCATCGGCCGCCCTGAGATCGGCGGCGAATATCTGTGCTTACTTACCGCAAAAGCCGGGCACTCTAGGTTGCATCGGTACAAACAAATTAGTGAAACCCAATCCGAAGAACAGGCGCTACACGTGTCGGCCGTCCGCAATCAAACAATGGCCGATGATCTGCTGGACCTGCTCGAAACGGTGATTGACGCCGGTGACGTTGATTTAGACCGTGGCCCGAAACCCACGATCAGGCAGCGACTGACGCAGTTGGCGAGCTTGTAGAGAAAACCGACAGCAAATAGTAGGAGCCGAGGCGATGACAGCAACCGCAACAATCTACGTGAACTGCGCTCGTAAGGCCTGGCATTATGGCGACCTGTTCCACGAATGGACATGCACCCATGAGGGGCGGTTCAACTACATCGAGTGCTACATTTTCGAAAAGCCGGTCGATGAACTGTCCGCCAACGATCGGGAGCTGTGGCATGAGTACGGCGAGCGTCCTCGGGAGTGGGTTGAGCCGTCTCCCTGCAAGGAAGTGTTGGTATAACAGTAGGAGCGCTGGCCGTGTCCAGGGAGATCAGTTTGACTGTCCGGGATCCGTCCGGACTTTGGAAGGGGTCGTTCTTCACACGTGACGACGGCCGAACAATGCAGGTCATGACGCACCCGGTGTTGACCGATGATGATCATTGGCAATTTACGGCGATCTATATCGACCCTGACGATTACCGATGGTCGGAAAATCCCGACAAGCAATCAGTAGGAGTGACTTCACTGTGACTGATCAACGGCCGGCTTCGACAAGCGAAAGCTGTTTTGTAATCCAGCCCTTCGGCGGCTTGTTCGACAAGATTTACGAAAACGTCTACCGCCCAGCAATCCAACACGTTGGTTTGAAGCCCCTTCGCGGGGACTCATCCCACGCGCCGAGCGACATAATGGATTACGTATGGCGTAACATCAAAGAGGCGAGCGTACTGGTTTGCGATTTGTCGAATCTTAGACCTAACGTAATCTACGAACTTGGTCTCGCTCACGCATCTGGCAAACCCGTTATCCTGGTCATGAGGGAGGGTCAGGAACTACCGTTTGATATTCAATCGATTCGAACGATTTTCTTTGAACTCGAAGATCCGCTTTGGGGAACGATCGTCCAAAATCGGGTGGCCGAGGCGTTGAAAGCAGCGATCAGTGACCCAGTAAACTCAACTCCACCCATGTTTCGCAACGTCAAGCCGAGCGAGTTGCCCGCTCAGGACGAACTCCGAGCCGAAATGGATGAGATTAAGCTACGGCTTCAAAATATCGAGATGTCTTCGCGACCGACACCAAGGGGGTTATTTGCCTTTGGGGAAAGGGTTCATAGCGGCGAAGCCGGTTATAGGAGGCGAAGTATTAAGTGTTTTGTAACCTTGAACGGTGCACTGATCCCACCTGGATTTGAAACGTTCGAAGGAGCAAAAAGTCTTGCTGACGAGCACATCGCCGCAGATCCAAATGCAGATGTGGCCATCGATATCTACTATGGCGAAGATGGAAATAACCTCGTTGAGACCTTTCGCAAGAACGCTGAGTCCGGCGAGTGGATGAAATGGCAATAGCGGGCCATCGATTCGATCTACCCATGCGGCTTCGCCCAGAAACGTTCCCGCTCGCCTGTCAAATCCTCGGCCAGGTCGTCAATGGCCGCTGAAACCGCTTTGGCCTTGTTAAACCGGTCCTTGTACGGCTGAGAACCCGCCATTACACGAATGGCGCCGGCCCTGCCCGCTTCTAGCTGTTCGAGGACATCGTCAAGCTTGTAGGGGCTGCGTCGACCCTTGGACATACTGCATCAACTCTCTCCCGGCCTGCTCGGTTGCCCCGTCGAGAGGATAGCGAACCAAAAGGGAACACGTCCAGCACACAACATTAAGTTTGCTTGTGATTGTCGGATATGCCGGCGTTCAAACGTCCCTGATAAAGGTCAGTTGATCCTCAAAGCTTTGGCTCGCTCGCTCGCCGGCAGATCATTGAGGCTCCGGCCTGCGGCTTCCACCTTCGCGACCGCGTCCGCTTTCAATTTGTCCAGCGCTGGCGTCATCGGAAAGACCTCGGCGCGAAAATGGTCGCAGATCGCATCGATCGCCATGAGCGCCTCACCCACGGCGCCCTCAGCGTACGAATCCGTGTCGACCAGGACCACGGTATTCGCAAATCGGGAATGAGCACTGTCGCGAAGATCCAGCACCGTCATCTGGTTCACCTGGGCAATCTGCATGACAGTCAGCCGAACCGCATCTTGTACGAAACCGTGCATCGAAGCACCCTCCAAAACCAGAAGGTGAATCTGTAACGCCAAGTTTTGTCACTGTGAACAAAAAAAGGCCGCCCCAGAGAGCGGCCACCGTCGGGGATGAATTCTGGCCGTCAGATCAGTTCCAGAAGCGTGATCTCGTTAGCCAGGGAAGCTGGATGCCAAAGATCGAGCATCGGTGAAAGACGTCCGCATAGGTGAAGCTCTCGAAATAGTCGGGACTGACATTGACCGTCCAAGGTCCGAACCGAAACTCCCCGTCCGGCCTAACTTCCGGCGGCCCGACATCTACTACCAAGGGCACATTGCGACTGCCTCGACTTCCCATGAACCACTTGATGTCTCGATAGTTGCATTCCATTCGCAGACGGAAAGAGGCGCCCCAAAAGACGGTTGAAGACTCCTGTTCACCCTGCGCGGCACGATCAAGCGTCATCGGCGCAGCGGCCGGGTAGAACCGCCCTTCGAGATTGCCTGGGCCGTGGAGCCACAACCAGCCACAAGCGATGATCACCGCCCAGATTCCCTCACGCCAGGAGTAGATCCGGGTCACTTTCGAAGGTCCTTCCAATGCTTGACCAACTTGTCGAAGGTGATCGTCACCAGGGACCGCATCAGCCCCTCACCCGTCAAAGCCAGCAATGCCGCTGTTGGCACTTTGTAGGTGTCTGGCTCCCACTGCATCAGATGAAGCACGGGCTCGGTGAAGAATATCGCTGCGAACAGCGCCGCAATGACGGTGATCATGATCCGCACTGGTGAGTGAAATTTCGACGTCAGCACTTTCAACAGTGTCGCGATCCCGATTGCGATCCAGAACCGCAACTCGTGCCCAAGGAAGATCATTCGCCGGCCTTTCTGAAGAGCTCGGCACTGCCATCGAGACAGGACACGAATAGGCGCCGATGGTCTGACTTGTTGATAAAGATCCCGTCCGACAGGGTTCGTCCGGGGTCATAGGCGAGATGCTTCAGCTCGAACCCGAGAACCTCAAGTATGGGCATCACGGCCTCAACCTCCGGGCAGATTTTCTCAGCGCCAAAGGCTTTTGCGGAGAACCAGCCACTAACAGCGGTCGCCATCGCAACCAATGTTGCGACGTAGATCGCGAACGCCAAGGCTTGGCGACGTGTCCGCCAGATCATGGCAGGCTGTACCAGCTCGGATTGCCGGACACGAACCAGAGAATGCCGAGGATTATCGCGGCACCGATAACCAACAGCGCCATATCCTCGGTTCTCATTTCGGCCCGCCGAATTGGTTCTCGAGAGCCGTCGCCGCATTGGCGAGAGCTTTGTGTTTGCGCCGGCAGTCGCCGAAGTTCACCCGATCGATGATCCATCCATCGGCCATCTGTTTCGCTGTCGGCTGCTTGGGAACGTTTGTCAGCGGCGCGCATTCGGCCTTGAGTGTCGGAGAGATGCTTGCGACCTCCGGCTCAACGGCCGGCGCGATCGATACGCTCTGACAGCCGCTCAGAAATAGCAGGACCACTGCAAAGATAATCCGCATCGGTGATGCCCTCGTTTGATGCCTGGAGTGCCGTGATCAGCGCCTGGCTCTGCAGATACTTCAGCTCGATGGCATCGAGCGTGGCCTGCGTTTCGAGACGCTTTTCTCGCTGTTTGACTTCTGCCCGACGCATTCGCTCTTGCCATGTCACCCGCTCACGAATGACGCCCTCCTGGCGAGCCCGCCCTACCCGGCCGACAGCCAGTTCGCCGATCACAGGAATTCGGTCGACAAACGGTATGGCGTTGATGATCGGAACGCCTTCGTAGATGACAATCACCGCGATCGCCGCGATCATCGGCAGAGAGAGCCGCGAAAGGAGAAAGGCGATCATCCCGCCGCTCCTGGAGGAGCCTCGGGCGCATCGCTGTTTCCTGCCGGCGGCGCCGTCTGGTCGAGAGAAAGACGTTTGTTGTCATTCTCCATCTTGTAGGCGTACATGACGGCGCCCACAGCCGCACCCCACGCCAGCATGACGACGTCCCGCAGGCCGCTCCATATCCCTGGCTTGAACCAGACCACGACGATATAGACGGCCGTCAGGGCCAGCGCGATCAGCATGAGTGTCCACGCCGCCTCGCGCTTTCCGGTTTTGCCGTTCCCCTTCGGGTTGACCCCGAGGCGGAAAAGAAGATCAGGGATCATCAGCAGGACTCCCAGACGCCGTCGCTCAGCCAGCCATGCCAATGCGGACCGTCGCCATCCTTTAAGAGCACAGAAGGCCGCACTGTCGGTTGAAAGCGCGACCCGTTCCAATCCCATCCGCCCGGCGTGACGTTTACCGTGCCGCGCAGCTCACAGCCGCATGGGCACCTGAAATTGAAGCCGGCAGTCTCGCCGCCGGACCGGTAGAACTTGATCGAACCGGCCGGCGCGGCTTTGTCGAATACGCTGTCGACCAGGACCGCCGTGACCGGCTCGGTTTTGACTCCGGCCATCATCAGGCCTCGTTTGTGGTGACGGAGAGGTCGTTCCGGTTCCGGTGCACCCTTTCGGCGTTGCTCTCCATGGCGGTCAGCGGCCAGCGCACACCATCATCGCGCAGTCGTTTCTTGCTGATGCGCGAAACGGTGACGGCGTTGGATTGATTGCCACCCAGCACGTGATAGTGCGTTGCGTCCTCGCCGACATAGAACCCGACATGCCCCTTCCAGCTCTTCGGCGAGCCCCGCCAGAAGACCAGAATTGCGCCGGGCTTCGGCGTCGTCGTTTTGCCGAACTTGAGCCAGTTGATCGCCGCATAGGGATTGTCCGGAATCGGTTCATCCGGGAGCGCGACCGCAACGCACGTCTCGACGAAGTCGCCGCACCACGGGATCAATGCCGGGTCCCCTATTGTCCCCTTCCCCAACTTCAGGAAATCCATCAGCCGCCGGCGGTGGCGCGTCTCGTGCAGCCCTTTCTTGCGTTTGGCGATGTCCAACCACGGCGCAACGTCCGGCGAGGAAGCGATCGTCCCAATCGGCGGATGCCCGGTCCTGTCCGAGAACAGCTTACCAAGGGTGACAGGCCCGACGATCCCGTCGGCCTTGATCTGACGGGCGAGCTGAAAGGCGCGGATTGCCGCAATGGTCTTTCGCCCGCGAATCCCGTCGACCTCTCCGGGATCAAAGCCGAGCTGCTTCAGCCGACGTTGCACGTCGCGTGTTGAATACATCAGTTTGTCCTCTTGGATTTTGACGAACGGAGGCGGGTATCAATTCGTTCGATTTCGTCGGGAGAGCCTCCAATAGGCCCTCACCGCAAGACCGACTGTCGCCAAGCCAATCAACATGACGATGGCCACCCACCAGTAGCCGGCATCGGCAACGCACCGGTACAGCTCCAGATCGCTGGCGAGCATTGGCAAATTTGACAGGTCATGGGCCACACAGCAGTGCAGCCATTCGTCGCCACTGCCACCCAGCCAGGTCGGTATTCCGTCCGGCCAGGATGTGCACTGTAGGTCTGGACGCATCAGCTGGTTATAGCGGCGATACTGATCGCTAGGCTGGCCTTTGCGGCATCGAGCGCGGCAGTGGCGGAAGCAAAATCGCCAGACGCGTTAATGTCATCCTCGGCGCGCTGCCGAAATCCCGACAGTGCGCCGGAAATCCGTTCGAGAACGGCCGCGTTCCCTACGATGCGCGTGGCTGCTTCAGCCGCCGTCTTTCCGCTCAGCGAAATCTCTTCTGCGATTAACGGGAACTTGGTTGGGTCCGACTCGCCCCCAACGATTGCACGTGCCTGTGCTTCCTTTTTATCGAAGGACTGCTGCTCAATCTCGGGATAACTCTCGACAAACGCACGACCGACGGCTTCGACGTGCTGATGCGCTAGTCCGATCAGATCGGCCTTCACCTCATCGAGCGGTTTATCTACTGTATCCAGGACGAACTTCACCACACCTTCGACACGCTGCACCGATCTCCCGATTTCATTGGTGCCCGCCGGGATGGTCGCCGGCTTCGGTATGTAAAGACCGATGGCTTCAAGCTCCGCTGCACTCCACAATTCAACGATATTGATCGGGTGCATGACGCCGTTTATGGGCTCGCCGTTCCATGGCTGAAAGTTTTCAGGCGAGATTTCTCTGTAAGCCGTCATGGACTAAGCGGCCTCCTTGATCGCGAATTGTGTGAACGCATAGAAGAGATTGCCATGCGTTAGCGCACCCGCGTTTTCGGGCGATGCGTCGGTGACCTTGCTTCCGCAGATGCAGGAGTAGTCGTTAGCTTGGAAGGATCTCACCGCAGCGATGGTGTCATATCCAGACGACACAGCAGGGGAAGTCGAAGATCTGTCTCCCAAGATTGAATACTGAATCATGATCGAACCAACGTTCGGCACGGTTACCGAGGCCGGATCGTAGTTTGAGGTGAGACCGGTCAGTATGGTCGGCGAAATGTCAAATGGGCTTCCAGTGTCCGCACCACTGAACACAAGAGCAACCTGGTAGCCGACTTCCGCGGTCGTTGTCCCAGAGCCTCCAACCACGTAGAGATCTTCGCTCGAAGCGGTGTTCGAACCCACCTTTGAGAACACATTGATGGACGTATATTGCGACGGATGCTCTGCTTCAGCCTGCAACGTCCATCCGGCCGGCAATGTTTGCCCAGTGTTGTAGAGCGATGCGCTAGCCGCTGAATCTTGAAGACCAACGATGATGACTTGCACGTCGTTGGGCCCGGCGTCCAAGGTGTTCATTGACAGGTAGTAGTTTGGCGATGACCCAGATGACGGAAAAAACGAGCCATGTGCGCTGGACTTGATCCCGAAACCCGGCTCTTGTCCTGTTAGGCCAACCAGCGCTGGGGCGGCGAGTCCCACCAGAGGCATCAGCCGATATCCAGCGCAGCTGCCACGAGGATCCGCGTGGCAGAAATTGCAATGTAAGGCAGTAGATCCTCTGAACTGGCTGCTGTGGTCAGCGTCGGGGCCGTTTTGGCGGCGAATTCCCAGTTAGACGACCAGGATAGCGTTCTGGAGCCAGTACCATCTTGAACGACCCGTATGTATCCGGTCTGCCCGACCTTGACGTTGGTCGGATTTCCCATCGTCCGATTGGCCCCAAGAGTGACCGTGAAATTGATGCCTGATGAAAAATCCACAGCGATGGTTGAAGCATCGGTCAGGAATTCTTCGTCCGCTGCGTCCCAAACATACCGAGGCGTCAGCGCCTTGTATTCGTCCTGATTGTCCGAGCGAAACTCGGTGGCCGTCGCTGCTTCCATCAGCCCTGCAGCTGATGACGTTGCATTTCCGAGATCCGTGATGTCCGCCTTGACCAGAGTGACGGCGCCAGTCTTTCCGGCAACCGAGGCCACCAGGTCGGTGTAATCGGCCTTGTGCCAATTGCTGGCGTAGGTCGATGTCGAGGCATTGTCTGCGATGGCTATGATGCGATCATCAGCGGCGAACGCGACGCCATCAACAGTGCCGCCTGTCGATACGATCCAGCTGTCGCCCGCCTGGGCTGTTCCTGAACCGGGAAAGGAACCGGAGCTCGCATCCCATGTGCCCTGCAGGACGATAGCCGCATCAAGCTGGTTGACCCGTGTCTCGATGGCGTCGAGATCCACATCCTGGGTGACCGTGAGATAGGCCAGCTTCTGAATATCGGAGGCAAGCACGTCCAGACGCACAGTGGCATTGCCGGCAAGCGTCATCTTCGTTGTGCCGGCAGTCCCCCCAATCTTGGAGCGAACGACTGTATCCCGATCGAGTGTCGGACCGGAGCTGTTATAGGTGCCAACCCCCACTTCAAAGTCGTTGCCTTCGGTGATGAGATAGGTGAGCTCGGCGCCGTCGGTAATCCCCGCCTCGGCAAATGTCTGAAAGGCATTCGAAAGGACCTGACCGAGCGTTACGCTGCCGAGACCGGTCGTCGTGGTCAGGACGGCGATGCGATTGCCGAATTCACGCGCCATGATAAGGCTCCCGGAGCTTTACCCAACCGCTGGGCGTTTTGACCCAGTCTGGCTGGCGCCACCCGTCCGGGGTCTTTATCCAAAGCCGCCCCACCGACCCCATGTCCATTTCTGGGCTGACCCAGGCTCGCAAAGCCGTCAGCAAACCTCGGATCTTATGCAGCATAGATCGCGTCCCATCGTCCGTTGTGGTAGTACCAGGCCGCTTTCACGGCCTTCCATGAGCCCTCGTGCTTGACGTAGAGGGTGCCCTGCTGCCAGGTCGTCAACTTGCCGAACAGCCCAGCTGCCGACACAATCGTCGGACTTCCAAGAATCGCCGGAGCTGCAACGATGTCGTTGGCGACAAGTGCTGTTGCGACTTCCAGCGTCGCACTTTCCAGGATGGCCGGTGCCGCCTCGAGATCGTCTGCCAGGAGCACATGGACCTGACTGATTGTCGGAGTGTCGATCTGCGGCACACCACCAACGATATCGTCCGCTGTGAGCACATGAACCGGAGTGAGAACCGGCTGTCCAAGAACTGGAACGCCGGCGACAAGATCGTTTGCAACCAAGGAATGGAGCTGAGACAACGAGGGTTGATCGATCACCGGTTGCGCAGCGACAAGATCGTTCGCGACAAGAATGATCGGCAAACTCAGTTCCGGGGTATCGAGCACGGGCGCTGCAGCGATCAAGTCGTTCGCCGTGATCATATGAACCTGAGACAGGGCCGGCTGATCGATCACGATTGGCGCAGCGACCAAATCAGAGGCCACCAGATTGTGCACTTGGGACAATGCCGGCGTGTCGAGATTAGCCTGGCCGGCAATCAGATCATTGGCGATCAGCTGATGGACTTGCGACAAGACAGGTTGATCAATTGCCGCTGACGATCCAACGATATCGTTCGCAACAAGCGAATGAACCTGTGAGAGGGCAGGCTGATCGATTACAGCCGCCGCCGCCGTCAAATCCGACGCAACCAGCGCATGGGTCTGCGAGAGCACTGGTGTGTCTAAGACCGGTGCTCCCGCGACAATGTCGTTCGCAACCAGGTTGACGATAACGGTCAAGCTTGGCTGATCGACAATCGCCTGGGCGGCAACGAGATCAGCAGCATTCAGCGAATGCACCTGCGAGATCGTCGGACTATCCAGAACCGGCGTTCCGGCGACAATGCCATCAGGCACCAGCCAGAATACAACCTTTGGCGCTTCCGCGATCGCCGTTTCGGCGATGGATCCGAAACCGAGCATTACGGATCAGGCATCTCAACGTCGAAACTCGGCGTCGCGAAATCGTTGCCGGACGTCACACTTTGGGAAGCATTCAACGAATTGGCTGCCAGGAGCTTGGAATTTGCCGTATCGGATGCGCCCCAATGCGTGGCCGTGCTGGATCCGGTGATACTGCCATCGGTAATCGCGACCGAGGCAACCTTGCGACCGGAAGTGTCACCATCCTCGGGATCGCCGAACAGAGAACCGGCACCGCCTGTATCCTTGTTCCCGAGGGTGTAGGTTGACGTAGCCTCAGTAAACGTCGCCGGCTCCTGCGAGCAAACATCGAGACGATCCGCATTGTCGTTCAGCACATTGAGCGCACCGTCCAGGACGTCATCGTGGAGAAAGGTCATGTGATTGATCCTTCAGAGGTTCGGGGAAGTGAAAATTGGTTGGATACGCTGGATTACGAATCGAGCCCCGACGCGTGGCTCAACGCCTCGTCGAATGTCTCAAAATTGCCACGCGGCATGAACCGAACCACATCGATCTCGACCCCGTGCTTATCGAGCTCCTTCACGGTCTCCTTCTGATAGACATAGAAGGCTGTTTCGATCTTGCGGTTCCGCCAATCGACATAGGTCATCGGCTGGCCAATTTTGATCGTGTTTCCGATCGCGTCGCGGCCGCCCTCTTTGTAGTGTTTGGCTGTAACCTTATCGCTCAGCAGCGCCTTCGACGCTTTTTCGGTCTTCCGAAGCGGCCCGCGTTCAATGGCGATGGTCCGATCATTGAGATAGATCAGCGCATCATGCTGGGTCGCATCGCGAACGGTTTCGATCTTAAGTGCCATTTTGGTTTCCTTCCTGATCAGGATGATGGGACTTGAAACCAAAGCTCACCGTCGGACCCGCCAGTTGGCGAACTGGTCGAAACGGTGACATTGGTTGGGAAGCCGGGAGCGCCCAGCGTATACACGGTCACTTCGGTTACAGAGCGGGTTTTGACGCCCTTCACGTGCGCCCAGAAGGGGGTCTCATCTTCTCCGCTCGCACTTTCGAGCTGGAGGTACACAGACGAGACCGAACCGATGGGAACGACCGGCGTATCGGTCTCTGCGGCCGTGAGCGTAAAGTTGCCATTCGCCGCATCAGACAGGTCGACACTGATATCGAAGTCACCGCCCGGATAGACGATCTTTGCTTCCTTCGCCGTAAAAGCTGAGTAGTCAGGTGCGCTGCCGTCGGCGTTTCGGACCTGGACAAGTTCGCGCCAGAAATCACCTGGCACCAACTCGACTGTCGGATAGTCGGCCATCACCTATTCCTCAGTTTTGCGATTGCGTCGGTACCATCGGGGCGTTTCGGGAATCGTTTGATCATCCCCGCGGCAGATCGATCTTTGCCGCCCTTCCCGTCCTCGGTGATATCGCGGAGCTTGCGGTAATACTCGGCCCACTCCCGATCCAACACGCGCCCGCCCGATGTGCGCTCGTTGATCCGATACCGAAACTCTTCCTTGCGAGCGCCAAGAATGTGCCGAGGTTCAACCGGCGGATCCTCTTGAACGAACACCCCGTCCACAAGTCGATAGGTCTTGAACTTGTCGAAATCATCGGGAACCGGGTGGATGTCGGACGTCTCATCAGTCTCGTTCTGCTTGAACCAGGCCCGCATGGAGCCCGAGAGGAATCGCAGCACCCAGCCATCGGAACGCCGCACCAGGGCAAAATGTTGAGCCTTGCCCCGTCCGGTCATTTCTTGATGATCTCCAGCGCGAGATCCCGTTGTGTGAGATCGACACCGTTGTCCCCGGACATGCGCAGTTCGGCGGTGTAGGTTTCTTCCTCACCTGTGCCGGTCAGCTCGATGAAGCCATTTCGAGTGATGCGAGGGTTACCCGTCTCATCTGCCGAATATCCCGCCTGCCCGCCGATATCGATCCGGATATCGACGGTTTCACTGGCACCGATAACCAGGACCATGTTCGCGGTCGCTTTGCCGATGAACTTCTCTTGGTCCGGGAGCGTTGCGGTAATGGAAACGCTCTCCACAACCGAATAATTCGACAGGCCGGTGAATGTGACATCGTCGGCCCCGGCAGCGGTGAACACATAGGCCGGTTCGACAATCTGTTGTTCGCCGATAAGCCGATGTCCCTGCTGGCGGATCATCTCGAAGTCACAGCCGTAGGAATAGCCGTTGGTGTTTGCCGAAATGCGCCAGAACGCGGTGCCTTTCGTGCTGATGCGCCACCTGACGGTCGAGAAGGTCCCGATCGCGTCGTTCCAATCACCGTCGAGGATGTTGAACTCGGCGAACGTCGCTCCGGTCAGCTTGTTCTCTTGAGCGACAGCGGTTCCGCCACCCTCAGGCACTACCCAAAGCTCGTACCGGATGGTCCGAACACCACTATCTGAAACCCAGTATGCGTGGGTTGTGACCTGATCCTCCGGCTCGACCGGCATTCCGCGCCCTTCGGCGGCCGCCAGGTCCGGATCGTATTCGGACCACATGATCGTCTCGCGATCACCAGCGGCTTTCTCGATCCTGATGACATAGTCGTTGCCTGGCGGGACGGTGCCGCCGATTCCGACGATTTCGAGATTGGTGGCCTGCAGAACCTTGGTTGACAGTCCACCCGTCGCCCATCCGCTCTCGAAGTACCAGTGAGGAATGATCTCCTTGTCGTTGCTGTCGATAAGCTCGGCAGTTCCCGTCTTGAACTTGCCGTTCTTGAGCCAGTTCGGAACGATGACCGGATCATCGACGATCACTTCCGTCCATGCGGTCCAGGACGTTGCCCTGACTGGGTCTGTAGCGATCTTCGCCCGAACCTCATAGGCCTGCCCTGGCTCGGCCCCAAACCAAACTGTTTCGCCATCGGACGGATCAGGGTCCGAGTATCCCATCGGCTGGACGGTGTTTTTCTCCCGGATCTGAAAATCGATGCGAACTACCGTCGGATCATCGATCGCATCATAGGCGAACCGAAGCTTGTTGCCGGGATGGACACGCGTAACCGTGAAATTGTTGATCGCGCCGTTCCAGTCGCCAAAACCGCCGACCGTCCCGGAAGCTGGTAGCGTTCCTTCCTCCGATGTCGTCCACGCGAACACCACCGACGAAATCTCGTCGATCTGTGCCTCGACAAGCAATTCCTCCGGATCGATATCGCTGCGAACGATCCGAAAGGTCTTGGTCCAGCCATAATGGTCCGACTGCCAGCTGATCCACTGACCGGCTTTGAGATCGATGTGCTCGTAGCCCAGCGGAATTGTTCCGTGAGCTTGATAGCGTGTTTCGAGCAGCCGGGCCTTTGCCAGACGTCTTGCCTGCGTGTGATAGGACACACCCAGCAAATCGAGCCTTCGAGACAGCTTCTCGCCGTCTTCCGTCTCGTAGGTCGTCGACGTCAGCGACTGATAGGAATTCGGCTCCCAAAGGTTCTCGCGATCAACAAAGGAGCCGTAGACGCCGTTCACCCGACGATCGAGCTCGATGTATTCCGAGAAGACGACTTCCTTGCCGTTGACCAGGTCGGCATCGGTGATCGTTTTCACTGTACTTTGAGCAGCGCCGGCAACCACGCCGAGTTTTCCGACAACCTCGACCATGTGACCGGCGGTTGCCTTCATGACGGCCAGATTGAAGCTGTCCAGATCACCGTCATAGAGGATGAAAGATCCACGGTAGCGGGGCTCGGTTCCACCGGCGTCCAGGTTCACGCTTTCGTCGCAGATGTTTGCGGCTGTGGTGAAGTAGGTGTGATGAATGTCAGCGGCAACGAAGTTCAGACCGACAATATGCGTGCCCTGATCTGTTGCAGTCGCGCCGCCCGTGTAGACCCCGCGCCAGGCGTTGTAGAGATGCACGTACGGGTTCTCTGTGAACTCGTATGTCGACGGATCGCCCCACCGATGCGAGCCCGACCCGCCGTTGGTGCTGTCCTTGCGCCAGTCGTAGCAGAGCGTCCCGTTGAAGACGAAGATGAACTCCGGCCGCCGCTCGAAATAGTCATCGTCCCATTCGAGAAGCACATAGACATAGCAAACGCCCGTCTTCTTGTCGGTGGAACTCCAACGGCCACCCGAGTTATCGACCAGTTCCTGGTTGATGCCCTGTCCGTTGGCGCCGGAATAGAAAGCGATTTTGATCTTGTCGCTGAAATCCGCGACGTGATACCGGGCGTCTTCATTCGAGACCGTCGCGATGCTAGTTAGGCTTTTCTCCTGGCCGTCGACGATGACCGAGTTCAATCCCTGGCAGTGCGACGAGCTCAGATCGAAGACGAGCTGAAGATATTTTCGATTGTCTCCGTAGCTGTTGAAAAACGTCAGATGACCGGCACGCGCGACCTCACCAAAGGTTACCGATCGATATTCATCAGCGCCCAGCTGAAGATTGAGTTGGACACCGGTCGGTTCATCGTCACCTTGCCGCTTGGCCAGAAGGCCAGACAGAAGGTTCAATCCAACATAGGCGACAGCCTTCACCACCAGACCGCCGAGTGCTGTCCCGGCAAACGTAGTCACGGCGGCGCCCGCGGACGAGACAACTCCCGCGATCGCCGTTACGGCGGCAACGATGAGGCCCATTGGTCAGACCGCGAAGGCCCGCGTTGCGTGCTCAAGCAGGATCAAGCGAGAACCATCCAGCGTTCGCGCTCGAACCCGCCCGTCGATCACGTAACCCATGATCTCGCGCCCACTCTTGTCTGGCTCACCGTCATCGTTGACGGGAACCACGACAAAATCGCCCCTTTGAGCGAGCGACACAGGGATCTCCGAATAGTGCCCCGCAAGTGCGTCACCGAGCGTTTTGAAACCGGCCTTTCTGACACGAAGCATGATGCCGCGCTCGGTCTTCAAGGGCTGTCCACGGGAACCTCTGCAATACTCGCGAACGACCGATTGATGATCACCACCAACCAGCGCTTCTTCGATCATCGAAATGGCATGGCCACAGTTGTGGAATGCCCAATCGAACGACATTTCCCGAAGTTTTTGATCGGTCGCGGTGAGGCGACCTTCCCAGCCATCAGCTCGCCTTCTCCGGCGGATTTCTCCCCCAGTAGATGGGCTCACGTGCCGTGACGATTTGGTGCCGGAGACTGCCGTCATCTGGATCGATCTCTCGCTGATCTGCGTCGTTGTGTTTGCGGTAGCCTTCCCGCGTGAACCCACGTGACCGCCCCTCAAGAAAGGCACGAAGACGGGCTTCACCGCCGACGATCCAGGCTTCCTCGATCTTGTCGATGTAGCCGCCCCACTGCGTGAGCGTTTCGATTGGCGAACGGGTTTCGAGATTGATGAACCGGGAATAGAGGGTCACCGGTGCACCGAAGTAGGAGTAGTCGAAGATGTTCCCGAGCACGTCGGGCGTCAGTTCGGTGTTGGGAATGGACGTCAGCTCAATCTTCACACCAACGGCGGTGCCGTCCGACTGCGAAGTGATCTTGTCGATTTGAAGCAGGCTTCCGGCGCCAACGAATTCAACACCGCTCCAGTTGATGGTTCCGAGACCCGTGTGAAATCCGAAGTTGCCTTCCGGAAGCTCGAAATGGGTGAAGAGCCGGTGACCAATCCCGTTGGTCTGCATCTGGGCACGTGTGGTTGCCCCAAGGGTCTCTACCATGGCTTTTGAATGCCCTGGAAACTGATGGACTGAGGCGCAACATCCTTTGGCGCTTTGAAGCTTCCCGGTATTGGAAGCATCTCGACCTCTGGCCGGATCCAGTAAGCAGAACCAGATGAGAACCGTGACGTATCGATCGCCGGCCGCACGTAGCAGGTGCTAATCGTTCCGCTCGATGCTGTCCGATCCTCAGACAGGACATGCAGCGAGTATCGTCCCGATTGCACCAGCGAGACCATGTCCCCCGCCTTCAACTGGATCGTGCTGGGCGAGAGTGACGTAAACGTGCAGGTGTAGACCGACGTGACGGAAAAGCCGCCGATCCCATTCCAGCCAGAAAGACCCTGGCCCTCCGGATAGTTTGCCGGATAGGCCTGCGCCGGATCGTGCGCCAGGAAGGTTCTGTAGCCTTCGAGGTTCGCCCAGAACGCCATCCAAGCAGCGATCTCAATTCGCTCTTGAGTGTCGGTGGTCGAAAGCGGATCAGTCGTGAAGGTGCACATCCACCTCGGATCGGTCTTCTCGACAATCTGCGTCGCGTTGCCCAGGTACTGGTTGATCGACACTCCGAAGACGGGTTTGAACTCAACCGCCTTGATCGGATGTGTTGGCATGGCAAGCGGGAAGACAGGTGCCATGCGTTATCTCCTGATGAAAGCTCGCGAACGACCCTCGTAAACGGCGCCGGCAACGCGCTCGGTCGTTCCACGGTCGTAATCCTGAAGGCCTCTGGCCACGCCCTGGTTGACCAGGTCTATGACGTGCGGATCGCCCGAAGCGCCTTCGACATTGACGTTGATGTTCACGTTCTGGGCAACGGTGCGCCCGTTGTTGTTCGCGGCACGAACGCCGAGGGAGCCATCCGATCCGCGATGGAGTGGCATGACGGCCTCCGGTCCGGCCTCGCCCATCAGGCCCATTCCTTTGGCCATCGGAAACACAGTGGGTCGGTTGACGACACCGCCGCGTGCAAACGGGATGACGTTGCCGCCACGAAACGCTGCTCCATCGGCAAAGCGCAGTCCCGCCCAGGGATCAAAACCACCACCGCCACCGAACAGGCCGCCCAGCAGGCTTGAAAAGAACCCACCGCCGCCGCCACCACCGCCGGCATTGTTCACACGAAAGATCGCGTTCAGCAGGCCGTCGAGCAGGCGATCAGTGACCTTGTCGATCGCATTGACCGCTGCGTTCCGAAACGATTCCCAGAAGCTCTCGCCGTTCCGTAGGCCGCTTTGGAGATCGCGGAAGAATCCTCCTGCGACATCACGGACAAAGTTCATTGACTCGCGGGCCGCATCCGTCGCACCCTGAAGCCCGTTCCATGCGTCCTTGGCCTTCTTTGCGCCTCCGGCCGCAGCACTTCCGGCACCCGTCGAAGCTGTGCCGAGATCGTCCGCGGACTCCCTGGCTGCACGAATGGCATTGTTCATTTCAACGGTGGCGTCAGTCGCCGACTTTGTGCCGCTGAGTATTTCGCCGAGCCGACCGATGTAATCGGTGTTCAAGGTGCGCTGGAAAGTCGAGCCGATGGTTTGTCCGACACCTGCCGCCGAACCTTCGAATGGGTTCCCGACATCACCCAGGTTGACGTCGCCGATGCCGACGCCCTGAAAATTCTCCCCCACGAACGGAAGGTTCTGAAGCGATCCGATCAGTGTGTTGATCCTTGCGATCGCACCGTTGATCATGCTCTCGATCGCATCAATGACGGTGTTCGCGGCCTGAAACGCAAGGTCACCTAAGGCGGCCGGGAGCTGACCCCAAACTGCGATGATCGACTGGTAGGCTCCGACGAACGATCCGACGATCTTATTCGCCACATCCTTCATCGTGCCGATGACATCGACCCCGATTGCCTCTTGGATCTGATCTCGGAAGACGAACGCCGCTGTACCGGCCGCCGTCAACGCAACCAGGAGGGCCCCGACGGGATTGGTGAGCATCGCAAGTCGAATGACGTTCATCGATGCGACGACGACCCGGGCGAGCGATACAAAACCGCCGGCAATCGCCAAAAGGATCGAGGGACCGAAGGCCGCCAGCAGCGATGCACCAACAACAGTTGCGACCCTGGCAAGCGTGTCGAAATTGTCGACGAGGATCGTGATCCCGCTGACCGCCAATCGGAATGCACCCACAAGACCAGTGCCGATGGTCTGCACAAATCCGACAAACGCCGGGCTCTCGATCGCCTTGATCAGATCCTCAATGGACAGACGAAAGGTCTCTGTCGCGCCTTTCGACAATTCGAAAACATCGCCCCAGGAATTGCCCAATGCTTCGAGTGCGCCGCCGAAGACACCGCGTGCGGCTTCTGCTGAGCCACCGAACTGCCGCTCAAGTTCTGCAAGAATCAAACTCTGAGCCCCGGCAACATCGTTCGCCGCGACCATCTGCTTGATCATTTCAGTCTGGGCTGTCGTGAACGAAATTCCGGATTCGCGCAGTTGGGTCACACCACGCACCGGATCGTTCAGCGCTCGTCCAACCGAAAGAGCGACTTGTCCCAGGTCCTTCTTCAAGGCGACCGATAGATCCAGAACAGCCTTGGTCGCTTGCGGAAAGGTATCGCCCTGGATCTTCGTGAAGGTGAGCAACAGGGCCTGCGCCCCATTGGTCACCTCGTCGCCGATGGTCGTGATCCTTTGCAGCGAGGCCGCGTGCGCATTGAGGCTGGACAGGGTTTGTCCGGCGGCGCCACCCGTCGACTGAATGGTTGCGGCAAGCTGCTGCTGAACGGCCTGGGCAGTTCTCGTGTTGTCGATGAACTTGCGCAGAGAAAACGTCGCGGTGGCAAACCCCGCGAATACAGCGATCGCTGCGGTGGCCGCCCTGGCCATTCCCGCAATTCCCCTCGAGGCGGCACCCGAGCCACGAGCGATCGCCCGAAAGTTGTCGTTGGCGGACCGCCCGAGACGATCAGTCCGTTGTTCGGTACGACGCGCCTCGTCACCGATTTCCCGCAAATCACGCTTGATCCTCTGGGCCTCACGACCAGCCTGCCGAGGATCAATCTTGATGGACAGTTTTGCCACGGTGTTGCCCTATCCATTGTCGCGCGTATACTCCGCTCCAGGTTGTGGGTCGGGGTGACGCGCATGCGCTTTATGATTGTGTTGATGCTGCTGGCAGTTGCCGGCTGCGAAGGATCGGAGGATCCGGTCGAACGTGTTGGCTACTTCAAGTCAGACATTCGGGATCGAATATTCACAGCTCGAATGAGTGAAACGGCCACCGAACAGGATGCCCGCACCCGATGCGAGCCCGACCCGCCGTTGGTGCTGTCCTTGCGCCAGTCGTAGCAGAGCGTCCCGTTGAAGACGAAGATGAACTCCGGCCGCCGCTCGAAATAGTCATCGTCCCATTCGAGAAGCACATAGACATAGCAAACGCCCGTCTTCTTGTCGGTGGAACTCCAACGGCCACCCGAGTTATCGACCAGTTCCTGGTTGATGCCCTGTCCGTTGGCGCCGGAATAGAAAGCGATTTTGATCTTGTCGCTGAAATCCGCGACGTGATACCGGGCGTCTTCATTCGAGACCGTCGCGATGCTAGTTAGGCTTTTCTCCTGGCCGTCGACGATGACCGAGTTCAATCCCTGGCAGTGCGACGAGCTCAGATCGAAGACGAGCTGAAGATATTTTCGATTGTCTCCGTAGCTGTTGAAAAACGTCAGATGACCGGCACGCGCGACCTCACCAAAGGTTACCGATCGATATTCATCAGCGCCCAGCTGAAGATTGAGTTGGACACCGGTCGGTTCATCGTCACCTTGCCGCTTGGCCAGAAGGCCAGACAGAAGGTTCAATCCAACATAGGCGACAGCCTTCACCACCAGACCGCCGAGTGCTGTCCCGGCAAACGTAGTCACGGCGGCGCCCGCGGACGAGACAACTCCCGCGATCGCCGTTACGGCGGCAACGATGAGGCCCATTGGTCAGACCGCGAAGGCCCGCGTTGCGTGCTCAAGCAGGATCAAGCGAGAACCATCCAGCGTTCGCGCTCGAACCCGCCCGTCGATCACGTAACCCATGATCTCGCGCCCACTCTTGTCTGGCTCACCGTCATCGTTGACGGGAACCACGACAAAATCGCCCCTTTGAGCGAGCGACACAGGGATCTCCGAATAGTGCCCCGCAAGTGCGTCACCGAGCGTTTTGAAACCGGCCTTTCTGACACGAAGCATGATGCCGCGCTCGGTCTTCAAGGGCTGTCCACGGGAACCTCTGCAATACTCGCGAACGACCGATTGATGATCACCACCAACCAGCGCTTCTTCGATCATCGAAATGGCATGGCCACAGTTGTGGAATGCCCAATCGAACGACATTTCCCGAAGTTTTTGATCGGTCGCGGTGAGGCGACCTTCCCAGCCATCAGCTCGCCTTCTCCGGCGGATTTCTCCCCCAGTAGATGGGCTCACGTGCCGTGACGATTTGGTGCCGGAGACTGCCGTCATCTGGATCGATCTCTCGCTGATCTGCGTCGTTGTGTTTGCGGTAGCCTTCCCGCGTGAACCCACGTGACCGCCCCTCAAGAAAGGCACGAAGACGGGCTTCACCGCCGACGATCCAGGCTTCCTCGATCTTGTCGATGTAGCCGCCCCACTGCGTGAGCGTTTCGATTGGCGAACGGGTTTCGAGATTGATGAACCGGGAATAGAGGGTCACCGGTGCACCGAAGTAGGAGTAGTCGAAGATGTTCCCGAGCACGTCGGGCGTCAGTTCGGTGTTGGGAATGGACGTCAGCTCAATCTTCACACCAACGGCGGTGCCGTCCGACTGCGAAGTGATCTTGTCGATTTGAAGCAGGCTTCCGGCGCCAACGAATTCAACACCGCTCCAGTTGATGGTTCCGAGACCCGTGTGAAATCCGAAGTTGCCTTCCGGAAGCTCGAAATGGGTGAAGAGCCGGTGACCAATCCCGTTGGTCTGCATCTGGGCACGTGTGGTTGCCCCAAGGGTCTCTACCATGGCTTTTGAATGCCCTGGAAACTGATGGACTGAGGCGCAACATCCTTTGGCGCTTTGAAGCTTCCCGGTATTGGAAGCATCTCGACCTCTGGCCGGATCCAGTAAGCAGAACCAGATGAGAACCGTGACGTATCGATCGCCGGCCGCACGTAGCAGGTGCTAATCGTTCCGCTCGATGCTGTCCGATCCTCAGACAGGACATGCAGCGAGTATCGTCCCGATTGCACCAGCGAGACCATGTCCCCCGCCTTCAACTGGATCGTGCTGGGCGAGAGTGACGTAAACGTGCAGGTGTAGACCGACGTGACGGAAAAGCCGCCGATCCCATTCCAGCCAGAAAGACCCTGGCCCTCCGGATAGTTTGCCGGATAGGCCTGCGCCGGATCGTGCGCCAGGAAGGTTCTGTAGCCTTCGAGGTTCGCCCAGAACGCCATCCAAGCAGCGATCTCAATTCGCTCTTGAGTGTCGGTGGTCGAAAGCGGATCAGTCGTGAAGGTGCACATCCACCTCGGATCGGTCTTCTCGACAATCTGCGTCGCGTTGCCCAGGTACTGGTTGATCGACACTCCGAAGACGGGTTTGAACTCAACCGCCTTGATCGGATGTGTTGGCATGGCAAGCGGGAAGACAGGTGCCATGCGTTATCTCCTGATGAAAGCTCGCGAACGACCCTCGTAAACGGCGCCGGCAACGCGCTCGGTCGTTCCACGGTCGTAATCCTGAAGGCCTCTGGCCACGCCCTGGTTGACCAGGTCTATGACGTGCGGATCGCCCGAAGCGCCTTCGACATTGACGTTGATGTTCACGTTCTGGGCAACGGTGCGCCCGTTGTTGTTCGCGGCACGAACGCCGAGGGAGCCATCCGATCCGCGATGGAGTGGCATGACGGCCTCCGGTCCGGCCTCGCCCATCAGGCCCATTCCTTTGGCCATCGGAAACACAGTGGGTCGGTTGACGACACCGCCGCGTGCAAACGGGATGACGTTGCCGCCACGAAACGCTGCTCCATCGGCAAAGCGCAGTCCCGCCCAGGGATCAAAACCACCACCGCCACCGAACAGGCCGCCCAGCAGGCTTGAAAAGAACCCACCGCCGCCGCCACCACCGCCGGCATTGTTCACACGAAAGATCGCGTTCAGCAGGCCGTCGAGCAGGCGATCAGTGACCTTGTCGATCGCATTGACCGCTGCGTTCCGAAACGATTCCCAGAAGCTCTCGCCGTTCCGTAGGCCGCTTTGGAGATCGCGGAAGAATCCTCCTGCGACATCACGGACAAAGTTCATTGACTCGCGGGCCGCATCCGTCGCACCCTGAAGCCCGTTCCATGCGTCCTTGGCCTTCTTTGCGCCTCCGGCCGCAGCACTTCCGGCACCCGTCGAAGCTGTGCCGAGATCGTCCGCGGACTCCCTGGCTGCACGAATGGCATTGTTCATTTCAACGGTGGCGTCAGTCGCCGACTTTGTGCCGCTGAGTATTTCGCCGAGCCGACCGATGTAATCGGTGTTCAAGGTGCGCTGGAAAGTCGAGCCGATGGTTTGTCCGACACCTGCCGCCGAACCTTCGAATGGGTTCCCGACATCACCCAGGTTGACGTCGCCGATGCCGACGCCCTGAAAATTCTCCCCCACGAACGGAAGGTTCTGAAGCGATCCGATCAGTGTGTTGATCCTTGCGATCGCACCGTTGATCATGCTCTCGATCGCATCAATGACGGTGTTCGCGGCCTGAAACGCAAGGTCACCTAAGGCGGCCGGGAGCTGACCCCAAACTGCGATGATCGACTGGTAGGCTCCGACGAACGATCCGACGATCTTATTCGCCACATCCTTCATCGTGCCGATGACATCGACCCCGATTGCCTCTTGGATCTGATCTCGGAAGACGAACGCCGCTGTACCGGCCGCCGTCAACGCAACCAGGAGGGCCCCGACGGGATTGGTGAGCATCGCAAGTCGAATGACGTTCATCGATGCGACGACGACCCGGGCGAGCGATACAAAACCGCCGGCAATCGCCAAAAGGATCGAGGGACCGAAGGCCGCCAGCAGCGATGCACCAACAACAGTTGCGACCCTGGCAAGCGTGTCGAAATTGTCGACGAGGATCGTGATCCCGCTGACCGCCAATCGGAATGCACCCACAAGACCAGTGCCGATGGTCTGCACAAATCCGACAAACGCCGGGCTCTCGATCGCCTTGATCAGATCCTCAATGGACAGACGAAAGGTCTCTGTCGCGCCTTTCGACAATTCGAAAACATCGCCCCAGGAATTGCCCAATGCTTCGAGTGCGCCGCCGAAGACACCGCGTGCGGCTTCTGCTGAGCCACCGAACTGCCGCTCAAGTTCTGCAAGAATCAAACTCTGAGCCCCGGCAACATCGTTCGCCGCGACCATCTGCTTGATCATTTCAGTCTGGGCTGTCGTGAACGAAATTCCGGATTCGCGCAGTTGGGTCACACCACGCACCGGATCGTTCAGCGCTCGTCCAACCGAAAGAGCGACTTGTCCCAGGTCCTTCTTCAAGGCGACCGATAGATCCAGAACAGCCTTGGTCGCTTGCGGAAAGGTATCGCCCTGGATCTTCGTGAAGGTGAGCAACAGGGCCTGCGCCCCATTGGTCACCTCGTCGCCGATGGTCGTGATCCTTTGCAGCGAGGCCGCGTGCGCATTGAGGCTGGACAGGGTTTGTCCGGCGGCGCCACCCGTCGACTGAATGGTTGCGGCAAGCTGCTGCTGAACGGCCTGGGCAGTTCTCGTGTTGTCGATGAACTTGCGCAGAGAAAACGTCGCGGTGGCAAACCCCGCGAATACAGCGATCGCTGCGGTGGCCGCCCTGGCCATTCCCGCAATTCCCCTCGAGGCGGCACCCGAGCCACGAGCGATCGCCCGAAAGTTGTCGTTGGCGG